>CAWBDE010000003.1:0-1508991 GCA_963787595.1 uncultured Actinomycetota bacterium | reverse complement strand
GCTGTTTGATGCCGCGGGTCGGCGGCGGTCCCCAGCCACCTTTCCGGGGTATCTCGCGGGTCGCGCGCCGCGCAATAGGGGGATGGAGTATCCCGCCGATCCGCCCAAACCGGAGGAGATCATTTTGGTGATGCGCCAAGCCGGTCATGATCGCCACGGGTTGCGGATCCGGGCGCTAATCGCTGTCTTGTGGCGTGCGGGGCTGCGGATCTCCGAAGCGCTGGCGCTCAACGAGACCGACGTCGACGAGCGCCGCGGGTCGTTACTGGTTCGCCACGGCAACGACGATAGGCGGCGCGAGGCCGGGATGGACCAGTTCGGGTTCGAGCAGCTCAACGCCTGGTTGGCTCACCGCGTCCTGCTCCCGCCCGGACCGCTTTTCTGTGTCATCGACGGCAGCACCCGCGGCCGGCGCTGGTCAGACACCTCAGCGCGAGCCGAACTGCGCCAGCTGGCTGCTGACGCCGGGGTCCGACGGCGATTCGCGCCCACCAGCTTCGCCACGCTCACGCCGTCGAGCTCGCCCGTGAAGGGGTCGCGGTCAACATCATCCAACGCCAACTCGGCCACACCGATCTTGGTACGACCTCGACCTACCTGCAGGGCATCGACCCCAGCGAAATCATCGACGCCGTCCGCACCCGCCGACCGCCCACGATCCCAGCCACCGCGGACTCACCCTGTAACCCCGCCTCGATCGACGCTGCGGGCGTTATCAACGACCGGCAGATGGGCGAGGCGCGACACTACTGCTTCGCCCGTCCGTCGGACCCAACCAGCGGCCGCACCACGACCGTCCCGGGGCGACCAAGCAGAACTGTGGTGAGCGCGCCTGCACCGCGGCGTCCCGCTGTCGGCGGGCCGCTGTCAGCGCGATGCGTCAGCACGGTCTCGGCCGGAGCCGAGCCGTCGGCGAACGCCTGCGTGCACCAGTCCGGGGTCCGTGAGCGGGGCGACGCCCGGCTCCGGCGCGACAAGCGCTGCGCGTTGGCGGGACAGTAGACCACTCTCAGCGGGTCACTGGCGTGGATGCTGACCGATGCCTCCGACGATTGGCAGTGAGAAGCTCCTGTTCGTGAAGTGGCTTGTCCCGTCTGTGACAGGATTGCCGCGCCGGCCGCTGCCAGTCTGTTCGATAGCGACGGGGGCTTACTAATCGGCGACGATCTGCTCTGGTGGGGCGCGGAGCGGGGTGGTGGGCAGCCGGCGGGTGACGCCAAGGCCCAGCAGTGCGATCAGCGCGATCCCGCCGATTCCGAGCTTCAGCGCGTCGATCTGGGAGAGCGCGTAGTTGGTCTGCAGCTGTTCGACGATCGGTCCCGGGACGTGTCGCTGCTCGAGCGCTTTGGCGGCGATCGGCGCGGGGATGAACGACAGCCCGTGGCGGGTCTGCGCCGAGACCGTGTGGCGCGGCGCGACCGGGAGCGACGTGTCGTTGTAGACGCGGTGATCGAAGGTGGTGGTCAGGAAGGTGAGCACGATCGATCCGATCACCGCGGTGCCGAGCGCTGAGCCGAGGTTCTGCGCGGTGCCCTGAAGCGCCCCGGTCTCGCTCGTCTTGTCAGGACCGGCCGATGCCAGGTTGACGTTGGTCACCTGCGAGGCGATCAGCCCCAGCCCGATCCCGATGATCAGCACCGCGCCGGCGAAGGGTAGCGGGTCATAGGTGCGATCGATGGTGATGATCAGCAGCCCGGCGCCAGCGGCGACGAACAGGAGCCCGAGTTGAATCACGCTGCGCGGCGCGACCCGCGTCGAGAGCCGCGAGGCGCCCATCGCCACGAAGAACACGGCCAGCGACATCGGCAGCAGGTCGACACCGGTCTGCAGCGGATCCTTGCCGAGCACGATCTGCAAATACAGCGGCATCAGGAAGAAGATGCCTCCCAGGCACAGGAACATGACCGCCATCGTTCCTAGGCCCGCGCGCAGCTGAGCTAGCCGCAGCATCGCCAGGTCGACCAGCGTGTCGTGTCCCTGGGCGGCGATGCGGCGCTCCCACAGGACAAACCCGGCGACCAGGATCACCCCGATCACGATCAGGTAGATCACCGGCGAGCGGCCGAGCGGTTGGATCGAGGTGCCCCCGATCGTCGGCGGTTGCTTCGGGTTCACCCACCCCCAGGTCGAGGCCTGCACGATTCCCAGCACGGCCAGCGCCAGCCCACTGGCGGACAGCAGCGCACCCACCCAGTCCATCCGCGGGCGGGCATGTCCGAGGGGCGCGTCGCGAACGATCCTTGAGAGTCCGAGCAGGCAGACCATGATCACCGCCTCGGCCGCGAACACGTCTCGCCAGGACCCGACGGTGGCCACCCAGCCGCCGATGATCGGCCCGCAGGCGCCGGCCGCGCCGGCGATGCCTCCGATCGCGCCGTAGGCGATCACCCGGTCACGCCCTTCATAGTTGGAGGCCAGCAGCGCGATGATCGCGGGGATCATCAAGGCCGCTCCGACCGCTTCGAGGATCGACCAGCCCAGGATCAAGATGGCCATGCTCTGGGCCAGCGCGGTGATCAGCGCCCCGGCGCCAAAGGTGACCAGCCCGATGCGGAAGGCGAGACGGCGGCCGATGATGTCTCCGAGCTTGCCGCCGAACATGATCAGCGCCGCGGTCGTCAACGTGTAGGTTGCGATCGCCAGCTGCATCGTCGTGACCTTGGTGTGCAGATCGTCGATCACCTTCTGGATCGAGACGTTCATCACCGTCGAGTCGAGCACCATCACGAACTGTCCGGAGCAGAGCGCGATCAGCACCGCCCATTTCAACCGCGGCGCTCTCGAAATGTTCTGGTCGCGCGCAGGCTGGCGCGTGCTCGTCTGGCTGGCCACGTTTCTCCCGCTCGTCCCCACCGTTTCCTCCGGGCTCTTTGGGGGTTGCTGTTGCCCGGTGGCATGCTCGCCCTCCAGTAGCTGAGACTTGTTCATCGCCGCCTCCACGATTGTTTCATCAAGTGGTGGAATGGCTTCACCATACGATGAAACCGCCTCCTCTGTCAAGAGTCAGCGGCGAAATTTGGGGGCACCTGCTGAGACAACGACCGCGGCGTCGATCAAGGCAAGGACGGGCCTACGCTCCTCGGGTTCACTCACACGCCGATCGCACAGTGCAGCCTCAATACCAGCCCCGCACCGTCCCGGCTGCGGCTCGCCGTTCGGACCTCCCCCTATCGAGCAGCAGCGGGGCGCCTGAACGACAAGCGGACTTGTCGCGAGCCGAGGGACTGCCGCCGCGGCTATAGATTCGCACGAGGCGAACTCGGCGCGGCCGGTCATCGCTGGCTCATCGTATGCTGAAACTATGACCACGACGAAACACGGGACGATCGGCCGCGGGCCGCGCGAGGACCGCGGGGTGCTGTCGGCGCGGATCGTCAGAGCGGCGCGGGCGTCGTTCGCTGAGCACGGCTGGGCCGGCACGACGATGCGCGGGATCGCGCGCGACGCCGAAGTCGACCCGGCGCTGGTGCACTACTACTTCGGGTCCAAGGAAGCTCTCCTGGACGCGAGCACGACGCTGCCGCCGGAATGGATCGAGTCGGTGAGGGCCGCGATCGCTATCCCGGTGCGCCGCCGGGGGGAGGCGATCGTGCGCAACGTGCTGCGGGTGTACAGCGAGCCGGAGCTCGCCGAGGTTTGGCGCTCGCTTCTACTTACCGCCGCGCACGAGCCACGCACACGAGAGAAGCTCGTAAGCCTCGTGTCGACCACACTTGTACCCGCCGTCGAGGGCGATCTGCCGGGCGACGAGCGCCGGCTGCGGGCATCGCTGATCGCCGCGCAGATGATGGGCGTGATCATGATGCGCTACATCTGGAAGATCGAGCCGCTCGCCTCGCTGTCCGATGAGGATGTGGTGGCGTTGGAGGCTCCCTTGGTCCAGCGCCATCTCACGGGCAAGCTCGGACGCCAATAACCACGCGGGGACACCACCACTGCCCGAAGCGGACCGGCGCTCAGTGCGGGCCCTCGACACGTCGCGGATAAGCGACGAGAGTGGGCGTCGTCGCCGGGTCACCGGGTGCCGGCGAGCGCTTGGCGGTGATCTCCTGAACGGAGTCTTGACAGCACGGTATTTCTCTGTACGATGAATGAATTGCATCACTCGGGGAAATAAGGAGGACTGAGCGGGGAGTCAGACCCCGCCAGTAGCTCCTCTAAACGCCACCGGAAGCTGCGCTAACCCACAAGCTTGCCCGTCGGGACGACCGCGCGGGCTAAAGGAGACGCCATGTCGAAACACACGCCCGCGCCGGCAGGCAACGAGTCCGGCGTCAGTCGGAGATCGTTCTTGGGAAAGATGGCCGCCGGGTCCGCCGGGGCGGTGGTCGCGACCGCCGCGCCGGCCGCGGCGGGCACAGCGCAAGCGGCGAGCATCCGGCTCGGCACGGGGACGCCGCGGCGTCCGTTGCTCCCCGTCTACGCCTCCCCGCACCGGGGCACGGTGCTGAGCCTGCTGGGCACCTCGGGCGGACCGCCGCCTGACTACGTGCGCACCGGCATCTCCTCTGTCTTGACGGTCGGGGGACGCAACTATGTCGTGGATGCCGGCCGCAGCAGCGTCACCCAGTACCTCAACGCCGGGCTGTTGTTCAGCGACCTGGAGGCGATCTTCATCGGCGCCTTGCACGCTGATCACATCGCCGACTACTACAACTACTTCATGCTGGCCAGCATGGAGAGCAGCGAGGGCGACGAGCTGCCGAGCGGACCGCTGACGGTCTACGGCCCCGGGTCGGGAGGACCGCTGCCGCCACCGGTGGTTCCGCCCCCGGCACGCCCACGACTATCGCCCCCCAGGATCCGACGCCCGGCATCACCGCCATGACCAAGAAGCTCAACGCGAGCTACGCCTACAGCAACAACATCTTCATCCGTGAGCAGAACGTCACGCCCGATCACGGATTTCACCAAAGGGGTCAAGGACATCCAGGTGCCTAACGTGGGCGCCAGCTCGACGGGCAACACCGCGCCGAACATGAACCCGTTTCAGATCTATGAGGACTCCCGGGTCAAGGTCACCGCGACCCTGGTTCCGCTCGGCCTGTGCTATCCGTCCTTCGCGTTTCGCTTCGACACCGACGACGTCTCGGTCGTGTTCAGCCAGGACAACCGGCCCAGCCAGAACCTCATCACCCTCGCCCAAGGCGCCGATGTCCTCGTCCACGAGGCGATCGACTACGAGTTCTATGTCCTCCGAACCGCGCCGCGGAAGCGCGCGTCTTCCCCGCTGCTCAAGCACCTCCGCAAAGCGCACACCCTCGTTACGGAGGTCGGGTTTATCGCCACGAGGTGCGACGTGCGCAAACTCGTGCTGACCCACCTCTCCCCATCCAACCCCGCACAGGTCAGCGACTCGCGGTATTGGCGGCTGGCCAAGCTGGGCTTCAGGGGCCCGGTGATCGTCGGCAACGACCTCGACCGGATCCAGGTGCTTCCCGCCCGCGGACGTAAGCCGCGGTCCGCGGCGATGCGGGCCGGGACCGCCGGCCGATCCTAACCCGACCGTCAGGTCGCGCCGACACTCACGACGGTCCGGCCGCCGGGCGGACCGCGTCCCTCCCCGGGAGAACCCTTGCTGACCGCGCAGGCCGCGACCAGCGGCATCGAACCCGAACGGCGTCGACCCAAGCTCGTCGACGATCGACGGTGAATGCCCAGAACCTGCTGAGAGAACGATCATGATGCTACGCAGAGTCCGAACCCTGACGGGGCTAGAGAACCAGCAATACGTCGATGAGCAGTGGATCCCGTTGCGGGGCGAGATGCCATTCGGGCCCTCGCCGTTCAGTGAGGAATGGCAGCTCGCCATCGCCGAGCGGCACCTGCAGCGCACGGACGCGCTGCTGCCGTTCGCGCCGCTGTCGTTTCGGGATTTTCTGCTCTCAGAGCGACACAACATCAACGCCTCCCGCGGCATGGTGAAGCGGTTCTACCCGGGTACGTACCGGCTGACCGAAGCGTTCGAACGGATCACGCGCCGGACGTTCCCGGGCTTCAAGCCCAAGCGGCTGTTCTACGACCAGCCGATCTATTACTTCGGCAATGCGATGACGATCGTACCCACCGGCACCCCGATCGCCTGCCCGAGCTACTCCACGGGCCTGGACTTCGAGCTCGAATTGGCGTTTGTCCTCAAGGCTCCGCTCTACGACGCTTCTGCCGGCAAGGCCCTTGACGCCATCGGCGGGTTCGTATTGCTCAACGACTTCAGCGCGCGCGACGTCCAACGCGACGAAATGGGCAGCGGGCTTGGCCCACAGAAGTCCAAGCACTTCATCAGCTCCATGTCAGCGACCGCGGTCACCGCCGATGAGGCACTGCCACGGATCGAGAGCCTGTCGGGCTCGGTGATCATCAACGACCGCCCGGTTAGCACCGTCAACACCCGTGGTCTGCAATGGGGCTTCGGCGAGCTGCTCGCGCACGCGTCGTGCGATGAGCAGCTGCTGCCCGGGGAGGTCATCTCGACGGGGACGCTGACGGGCGGCTCCGGCATGGAAACGGGCAACTGGCTCCGCCGCGGCAACACCCTCAAGCTCGTCCTGGATGGCATCGGTCAAGTCGAGCACCGAATCCTCTAGGCCCTAAGCCACATTCAATCCAGTCGAGAAAGGACTCCTCATGTCGAGGGAGATCGACCAACACCAGGTTGCGGAGAACGTGTTCGCCTTCACCGGAACCGAAACCAACTGGATAATCGTTCAGGACGGCACCGATCTCACGCTCATCGACGCCGGGTGGCACGGCGACACCAAGGAGGTCGAAGCCTCCATCCGGCTGTTGGGCCGCAGGCCCGAGGATGTCCGAGTCGTCCTGCTGACCCACGCCCATGCCGACCACACCGGGGCGCTCAACTATCTGCACGACAACTATGGGGTTCAGTTGTACATGGACCCGCTGGAAGTGTCCAACGCGCTCGGCGACACCTACGAATCCGGCGGTCCGATCAACGTCGCCAGGCGCCTGTACCGGCCCCAGGTGGTTCGCTGGGCTGCCAGGATGATCAAGGCCGGCGGGCTAAAGCACTACACCTTCCCCTCCGCCCAGCCATTCCCCCAAGAGGGCCCGTTGGATGTACCCGGACGACCCGTCCCGATCGCCAGCCCCGGCCACACCTCCGGGCACTGCAGCTTCCTACTGCCACACGTCGGGGTGTTGATCAGCGGCGACGCGCTGGTCACCGCGCATCCCCTGTTCAACGGCGTAGGCCCCCAATTGCTGCCGGCCGACTGGTCCCATGACCAAACCGAGGCGATCGACTCACTGGGCGCATTCCGAAACCTGGATACGGACACGTTCATCCCCGGCCACGGACCGGCCTGGCACGGTCCAATCAACGACGCACTCGATCGGGCTCTCGACCAGGTCCGCCGCGGACACGCGGTCCGATGAAGGCGCCGAGACGGAAAATCGCGTCTCCGCCGGCAAGGTGCAGATCAGATCCTCTCTCGAACTACCTGGGCGGTCAGGTGCAACCGACCGAAGGCGGACGGCCCGCCGCTCATCACACTGAACCTCGTCATCACCGAAACGCGTGACCTGGCTAGCCCGCACCGATGCGCCGGACCGTGACCAAGGCAAGACTGTCGCAACCACGCACCAGCAGCCACCTGGGCCAGTGGGGGAAGGCCGCGAGCGGACTGCTGCTCCCGGTCCGCGGAAGAGCGAAGCGGAAGCGCCGACCTGGTGGCTGCAGGGGCGACATTGCGGCACTCTTGTGGCCACGTGACCAAGGGCTGCCGCCGTGAGTCACCAGACGAGCGGAATCAACCGCTTGGTCTGCTGAGCGTATTGCGCGTATCCGGCCAGATCGCGCCGCAGCAGCTCTTCCTCAGCACTCATACGCCGGGCGTAGGCCGCGCCGAGCAGCCCGCTGAGCAAAGCGACCGTCGGCCAGCTCCGCGACGTGAGGGCAAAGCCAGTCCACGTCAGCAGCGAGCCGAGGTAGCCGGGGTGGCGGACCAATCGATAAGGGCCGGTCTGCACCAGCCCGGCCTCGTCGTCTTCGATTCTCAAAGTTCGGGTGTAGGAGCCGCCGAGTGTGCGCATCGCCTCCGCGCGCACGGCTAGGCCCACGGCCTGCACCACAAGACCAGCCGGAGCGACTGCGGACGGGAGCCGACCGACCGACAGCCACCGGGTGACCAGCGGCAGGTCGGTGGCGATCGCGTAAGCGGCGATGATCATGCGCGTGGTCCCGCGGTCCTCCGCGGACGCCCCGAGACGCGACGCGCCGCCCGGGCGGCGAAACAGACCCTCCAGCACGAAGAACCCGAGCAGGCCTCCATAGCCGAAGCGAATCCACCTGTTCCCACGCCCGACGCGGGACGCGCGGCTCGTCGCAGCCATGCGCTTAGCATGACGATCGGCCTCGCGCTACGGTTGCCAAGCCGAGACCCGCCCGGCGCTGCAAGCCGATCCCCCGCATACTGCCGGATCCACAAACGACCAGGCCCGGCGGCAGCATCTGGCGGGCGGTGGGCGCTCTTCTCCTTTGGCCGATCCGGAATCCGAAGCGGGAGTCAGGACGACGCGGCTCCTGAGCGCCGCAGGGTCCGCTTCGACCCGATCATTAGCTCAGGCTCTGCTAGCACCTGGACCTCGGTTCGGCGCATACGGGGACGCTCACGGCTGGCGTGGAGATGCTTGACGCGGCATGAAAGGAGGCCCGCCGGGTGGCTTCCTCGCGCTCGGCTGCAACGATTGTGCAGGCGAGATTGATCAAGCCAGTGCTGGCCCGACCCATCCGATCAGGCACTGAGGTAGGGTGGCAGTAGCGCCGTTCAGTTCTGTCGTGTGGCGGCGTCGACCGCCGCTTGGGTTGTCGGGTAGGCGTGCTCGAGCGCGGGGTTGTCGATGACGTGGCGCATGACGTCTCGGACTTGACCGGTGTCGCGGGCGATGAGTAGCTGAACGTCGCGGTGGTGCAGCTCGTCGACGAGTTCGCCGAGCATCCTGGCGGCGGTCACGTCGATGAATGGGATCGTTTCGGCGTCGAGCACGACCGCGCGGATTCCCTCGGCGTCGGCGGCTTTGAGGATCCGGGCGCGGACGGAATCGGCGTTGGCGAAGTAGAGGCCGCTCTCGACCCTTAGCACAGCGACGTGATCCGGGACGTGCGCGTCGGGGTGGCGGTCGATGTCGCGATAGTGCCCGTCGAGTCCGGGGGTCTTGCCGAGCGTCGCGATGTAGGGCCGCGAGGCCCGGTAGATCAACAGCAGCAGCGAGACCGTGATCCCGATGAACAGTCCGGGGAGGGTGTCGAATACGGTCACCCCGAGCAGTGCGGCGATCGCGGCGATGAAGTCGGGTCGGGCGACGAACCCGAACTCGCGTCCGAGCCGACGGCTGTAGACGCGGTAGAGCGAGACGAGCGCCGGGACGTCGACCAGCTCGATCACGGCAGCGATCACGATTGCCGACAGCGTCGCCTCGGGAAGGTCCTTGAATACCCCGGTGAGCAGCAGCAGGGTGATGACCGCGAGCGCGGCGACAATCAGGCCCGAGACTTGGCTGCGCGCGCCCGCTGAAGCGTTTACCGCGGTCTTGGAAAGGCTGCCGTTGACGATCATGCCACTTGAGAGCGCGGAGGCGAGGTTGGCGCCGCCGAGGCCGAGCAGCTCGCGGTTGGCGTCGATCTGCTTGTGCTCGCGGGCAGCGTAGGTCTTCGCGGCGCCGAGGCCCTCGGCGAAGCCGACGAGCATCACCCCGATCCCACCGGCAGCGAGGGCTCCGACGTCGCTGGCGTGAATGTTCGGGATGCCGAACGACGGCAGGCCGCTCTTGATCGGGCCGACGATCTCCACGCCGTGATGGTTGAGTCCGGGCACTTTGACGGCGGCGATCCCGAGCAGCACCACGACGAGCGAGGCAGGAATCGCGGGCGCTAGCCGACGGAGCACGATGAGGAGTGCAAGCGAGAGCGCTCCGACGAGCAGCGTCAGCCCCTGGATATCGCCGAGGTGCGTGATCACGTGCCAGAGCTGCTGGAGGAAGTCGCCGCTGCCCTTGCTGAGCCCGAGCAACTTGGGCACCTGGCCGACAAGGATCGTCAGCGCCAGACCGACGATAAACCCCTTCAATACCGGCTCGGAGATGAAATTCGCCAAGAACCCTAGCCGCAGCAAGCCGGCGATCAGGGCTGCCAGACCGGTCGTGATCGCGAGCCCCGCGGTCAGCGCCGCGAACCGACTGCTGCCCACCGGAACAAGCGTCGCAACCGTCGCCGCTGATAGCGCCGCGGTCGCGGCCATCGGCCCGACGACCAGCTGGCGGGAGCTGCCCAGCGCCGCGTACAGGATCAGCGCACCGGGTGCCGCGTACAGGCCGACTACTGGCGAGACCCCCGCGATCGATGCGTACGCCAGTGCCTCGGGCACAAGCACCGCCCAGACGGTGAGCCCCGAGAGCAGATCGCGGCGCAGCCATGAGCGCTGGTAGCCGCGAAGCGAGGGAAACAGCCAGCGCATGCCGCCAGAACGGTAACCCGAGTCCCCGACACGCGGGGCTGGACCGCTCTGCCTAGCCGGCCGCCGCGACGAATACACTCGCGCGCCAGTGCTTTGAACGGATCGCGCGCCAATGCTTTGAACGGACGCACTCAAACTCGTCAGGGAGGCGAATTGCAGTCTGATGTAGCGGAGCCCTGCTGATGGGTCAGGCGATCGGACAGGTGCTGTCGTTCGGGGTCGGCGTTGCGCTGAGCCCGCTGCCGATCATCGCGGTGGTGCTGATGCTCGCGACCCCGAAGGGTCGTATCAACGGGCTGGCGTTCCTGGCCGGTTGGGTGGCCGGGATCGGCGTTGTGGGAACGATCGTGCTGCTGGTGTCGAGCGGCGCGAGCGCCAGCAACCACGGGACGCCAGCGACCTGGGTCAGCATCGTCAAGATCGTCCTCGGCGTGCTTCTGCTGCTGCTGGCCGTCAGGCTGTGGCGGGGCCTGCCGCGCGGGGGCGCTCAGCCTCAGCTGCCTGGGTGGATGAAGGCGGTCGATAGGTTTACGCCTGTCAGGTCGGCCGCGATCGGGGCGGCGCTGTCCGCCGTTCAGCCGAAGAACTTGCTGCTGGTCGTGGGGGCGGCCACGGCGATCGCTCAGACCGGAGCCGGCGCCGCGGGCCAAGCAGTCGCGTTGGCGGTGTTCACCGTCATCGCGACGCTGGGTGTCGGCGCACCGGTCGCGATCGACTTGCTGATGGGCGACCGCGCGAGCAAGATCCTCGGTGAGTTGCACGACTGGATGGCTCGCGAGAACGCGACGATCATGAGCGTGCTTTGCTTGATCATCGGCGCGAAGCTGATCGGGGACGCGATCAGCGCCCTGGCTGGTTAGGGCCTATCGGCGGGATTAGACTGCCGCTGTGGCGAACCAGGGCATCGATCACTCCGACGCGACCAGCCACGCGTCCGAGCGGCCGAACGTTCTCTTTTTCCATGTCGACAACCTCGGCTTTGGTGAGCTGAGCTGCTACAGCGGCGGTCCGTTTCGCGGTGCCTGGACGGAGAGGATCGACGCGTTCGCCAGGGAGGGTTTCCGGTTGACGAACTATGCCCCGGAGGCGCAGTGCACGCCAACCCGCTCGGCGCTGCTGACCGGCCGTCACGCGATCCGCTCAGGCACCCACAGCGTGCCGGTCGGAGCGCAAGGCGGCTGGGGCCTCGTGCAGTGGGAGAAGACGCTCGGCGACCTGCTGAGCGAGGCGGGGTACGCCTGTGCGGTGTACGGGAAGTGGCATGTCGGCGAGGGGCCGGGAAGGTGGCCGACCGATCACGGCTTCGAAGAGTGGTATGGACCGCCGCGGACCTACGACGAAGCGCTGTGGCCGACGGACCCGTGGTATGACCCGCAACGCGACCCGCAGTCGCGGATGGTGCAGATCAAGAAGGGCGAGCCCGACGTGACCGAGGGCGAGCAGCTGACGCTCGAGGTCCGGCGCGACTGCGACACCGAGTACCTGAGGCGCGCGAGCGAGCTCATGCGGCGAAGCGTCGCGCACGGCTCGCCGTTCTTCGTGTACTTCAACCATTCCCTGATGCACATGCCGGTGATCCCGCGCGAGGAGTTCAAGGGCAAGACCGGTCAGGGCGACTGGGCCGACAGCCTGCTCGAGCTCGACGGCGATTTCGGTGTGCTGCTCGATCTCCTCGACGAGCTGGGGATCGCGGACAACACGCTGGTCGTGTTCGCCGGCGACAATGGCCCTGAGGACATCGTGCTCTGGCGCGGCACGCCGGGCTACTGGGAGGGCTCCTACTTCGCCGGCGGCGAGGGCAACCTACGGACTCCGTGCATTGTGCGCTGGCCCGGGCACGTGGCCGAGAATCGGGTCAGTGACGAGATCATGCACGTGACCGACTGGTTCACCACGATTCTCCACGCGGCCGGTGTGAGCGAGCCCGCCGATCGGGTGATCGACGGGGTCAACCAGCTCGATTGGCTGACCGGAGAGCAGGAAGGCTCGGCGCGCGAGGGCTACATCTTCTGGATGGGCCCTGAGATGTATGGCGTCAAGTGGCGCAACTTCAAGCTGGTGCTCATCGAGCAGAAGTACTCAAGTGACCCGGCCGGCAAACTCTCGGCGCCCCGGATCATCAACCTCGTGACCGACCCTCAGGAACGCGAAGGCGTCGCGATCCCCTATTTGCACTCCTGGACGGCGTTTCACTTCAACCGGCTCCTCACCGAGTTCCGCGTGAGTGCCCAGCGGGAACCGCCAATCCCGGCCGGCGCCCCGCTCGGTTTCGTACCCGCCGCCAAGGGCCAGTAGATCGGTGCGCGCGGCCGTTTAGCCGAGGACGCACCGCAAGCCGATGTGGCTGGTCGAGGTGTCGATCGCCTCCGGCTGGCGAGCCGCCGGCCGGTAGCGCAGGCAATAGCTCTGCGCGCAGAGGTGCGAGCCACCTTTGAGCACCCGTCGCGGAATGTGCTCCCCAGGGCTACCGAGGTCATAGCTGCCCTCGGGGGTCTCTACCCGCGGGTTCGCCGGGGGCGGACAGCACCGGCTCGATACGCCGCGGACCCGGCGCCGCGGGGTGCGTAGTAGTCGGATGTCCACTCCCAGACGTTGCCGGTCACGTCATACAGGCCGTAGCCATTGGCTGGAAACAGGCCAACCGGCGTGGTGCCGCGCCAGCCCTTCGCGCCGATGTTGCGCCACGGGAACTCCCCCTGCCAGGAGTTAGCCATCAGCTCACCGCCCGGATGCTGCTCGTCACCCCAGGCGAACACCGCCCCGTCGAGTCCGCCCCGCGCCGCGTACTCCCACTCGGCCTCGCTCGGCAGCCGGCCGCCCACCCACTCCGCGTACGCCTCGGCATCCTCATACGCGATGTGTGTGACCGGATGATCGGCGCGCTGGGAGTTATCGCTAGCCGGCCCCCACGGATGGCGCCAGCTCGCGTCCGGGACGTACACCCACCACTGACCCGGGTCGTGCAGCGACACCGGACCAGCCGTAGGCCGAAACACAGCCGATCCCGCCACCAGGAGCGCTGGATCGGCATCCGGGTAATCGGCCGGGTCCGGCGGACGCTCGGCAACCGTCACATAGCCCGTCGCCTCGATAAACCGGCTGAACTCCTCGACCGTGACCGGTCCGCGCTGCATCCGAAAAGCCGCGATCTCGAGCTCTCGCACCGGCCCCTCCTCCGGATAGAACGCATCCGACCCCATCCGGAACCGGCCCGCAGGGATCTCGACCACGTCGCTGCCGCCCACAGTCAGCTCACTCTAGTCATCAGCGGGTCCGAGGAGACTGGGGCGCCCGTCGTCAACTGGCCAACCTGCGAGTGCGCAAAAGCGTAGATGCTTGTCACACGAGCAACCCGACGATCCCCTTGGCTGCGAGCGCCACGCCGATACCGGCAAGACCGCGGATCGCGAACTGGCGGCCGTGGCTGCCGGCCCACCCCTTGCCCCGGTCGATTGCGGCCGGGGTCCAATCCGGCGCCACGGCGAAGGCGATCATCGGACCCTCGAGCAAGATCAGCATCACCAGGTTGAAGGCGATCACCACCAGCACCGTCACCGCGGTCGAGTACCCCAGCTTGCTCAGCCTGTCCAGACCCGCGAGGTATGACGCACCCGGGAGGGTGAGCAGCGCGCCGATCACGAAGGTGGTCTTGGCTGTGCCCCGGCGAAGCGCCCGCTGCCACCTCGGCGGTTTCTTTGCCCTGACCGTGCTTTGCGTGGCGCTTGGCCAAGCGTTTGTCCCAGCCCTCTGCCAGCATCCGCGCCAGCACCAGGAGGACCGCTCCGAGCGCCATGTCAGCGAGCGGGCTGAGCGTTTTCTTGGTCGTGCTCACAGTGCTCGATCCCTGAAGCGAGAACACGATCAGCAGCCCCAGGGTGACGCTCGTGATCATCGCGCCCAACCAGTAGCCGAGCATCAGCCTCCCGGGATGAGGCAGCAGGAGCATCACCGTCGTGACCGCAATCAACGTCGGATTGAACACCGAGAGGAACGCTAGGAATGCAACGTCGCCCATCAGCCAATCCTCGATTGTCGACACACGTCAGCGCCAGGACACGCCGCTCGCGCGCCTTCGAAACGCGCGAGCCTGCCCGGTCCGACCGCTCACCGAACATTTTCAGCTTGCATCGGTCGAGAACAGGCGGATTCGCGCTAGCCGCGATCAGACTCGCCCCGATCAAAGCAGACGCGCTCCAATCGCCGTTATTCCCGAGACTGTTCATCCACGACTGGACGGCATCCAGGCATTCGCGACGCGTCCCCTCGCTCAGGCGAAACCGCACACGCCACGCCCGAATTGCGGCTTCACGACCGGAATCGTCCACCGCGAAGCGGCACGTCTCAGTCCAGACTGCGGCGGCCCGCGCGCTTGAGTGACCACCTGATTCGAGCGGCTGCTACCGGTTTCGACGGAAGCGGCCACTATTGAGACGTCCACGTCACCGCGACGCGCTGGCGCTCCCGGACACAGGCACCCATGCAAGTGCCGGCGGCGATGGATACCCCTCCCCTGCACATACGCAGGTCCAGCGGCGCTGCCGGGCGGCGAGTCTCGCAAATCGCCATCGGCAGCTCTATAAGCAGCGCGCCGCGCGCGAGCGGGCCGGACGCCCTGAGATCCGCGCGTTACGAGACCATCGTCGCCTGCGTCGAGATGCCGGTGCGGTCATGGAGGCAGGACTGGCCGGCGGCCCGCCGATCATCACGGCGTGCTGCTACACGCTTCAGGGGTTTCGTAGCGGCTGGATGACCGCTTCGCCATAGTTCGGGGAGCGCATGGCGGGAAGCGAGCCGTTGTTCAGCCGCTCGCAGGTCGCGCGAAGCCCGAGTAGCAGCGAGTCTCGGGCTGGCTCTATCCGGGGCTGATCCGGACTCTGGGCCGAGCGCCGAGATGCGCGGTTGTGGCGGCTGGCGGGTCGCGCGCTAGAGGGACCTGTGCGGTTCATTCGTGAGGCGTAGATGCCTTTGCCGTCCGCCTTGATGGCGATGCGGGGCATAGCGCGCGGCCACAGTCCCGCGTTGCGGCGCGTGCGGTTTATTGCTTGGCCATCGCGAAATGGATGAAGTGCTCGGCGTCGATGAGGTGGTCGTGGCTGTCGTCGCCGCTTTCGAGCTCGATCCACTTGATCGTGCCGGTGAAGCCGTTGTCTTTGGGGGGGTACTCGTCCGTGACCGGTGAGAGAGCGTCTCGGCCCACGTCGGTGTAGACGCTGCCGAATCCGATCGGCTCGGTGTGCTCGACACGCCCCGCGCCGACCTGGTCTCCATCGAGGTAGAGGGTGAGCTCACCTCCCTTCCCGATGCCACCCCCGTCGTAGGCGAACTCGAGGCGAAGCTGGTGCTCGCCGGCCGGTACCGGCTTAGAGGCGCGGATGTAGGATCGCTGGATGCCGAACAGGTTGTAGCAGTAGGTCGGCTCGCCATCCTTGAGGTAGAACGACCATCCGCCGGCGTGCCCGCCGAGCTTGAGGATCACGCCGTGCGCGCCAGTGGCGGGGATCTCGACCCGGGTGGTGAGCGACCAGGAACGGTTGCGCAGGTTGATGACGTGCGCCTCGGTGAGTGAACCCATGCCCGGCAGCAGAATCTGCTTGGGGCCTTCGACCAGTGATGGCTTGCCACTGATCTCGGGCAACACGCGCTCGAACGACCGGTCATCGAGCGGGAAGACGTTGTAGCGGGTCGCCTCGATTAGGAACAACCGCTGGAGCTCGTGCAGCTTGTCCAGATGGGTCTCGGAGAGGTCGTGCGCTTGGCTCCAGTCGACTGAGCCGTCGTATAGCTCCCAGACGTCGTCGTCGAACGCGATGCCGACGTCGCCGACCGTTTGCCACGGCGTGCGGTGCTTGGTTACGGCCGACCAGGCACGGTGGTAGATGCCGCGGTTGCCGAAGATCTCGAAGTACTGGGTTTGATGGCGTTCAGAACCGTGCGCCTCCTCGAAGGAGTAGAGCATGCTGGTGCCCTGCATCGGCTCCTGCGTGACGCCGTTCACCTCGGTCGGCTCCACGATTCCCGCCGCCTCGAGGACCGTCGGGGCAACATCGATGACGTGCGTGAACTGGTGGCGGAGCTCTCCCTGGGCCTTGATGCCCTTTGGCCAGCGCACGATCGTGCCCGTGCGGGTGCCGCCCCAATGCGAGGCGACCTGTTTGGTCCACTGATACGGGGTGCACATCGCGTGCGCCCAGCCGACCGCGTAGTGCGGCGCCGAGTCCGGGCCGCCGAGCTTGTCGAGCTGCTCGCGCAGGAACTCAGGCGTCTCCAGCTCGGCCATGCCGTTGAGGCTGATCATCTCGTTGAACGTGCCCTGCAGCGTGCCTTCGGCCGACGCGCCGTTGTCACCGACGATGTAGTAGACGAGCGTGTCGTCCAACGCACCGATCTCCTTCAGCGCGTCGATCAGCCGCCCGACATGGTGATCGGTGTGCTCCAGGAAACCGGCGTAGTTCTCCATCTGCCGGCGCAACACGGGCTTTAGCTCCTCGTCCATCTCCTCCCACGACGGAATCTCGCCGTGGCGCTCCGTCAACTCGGCGTCAGGCGGGACGACCCCGAGTTCCTGCTGGCGCGCCAACGTCCGCTCGCGCAGAGCGTCCCAGCCATCGTCGAACTCGCCTTTGTACTTGTCCGCCCACTCCTTCGGGACGTGGTGGGGCGCGTGCGTAGCCCCGGCGCGAAGTACATGAAGAACGGCTTATCCGGGACCAGCGCCTTCTGCTGGCGGACCCACGCGATCGCCCTGTCGGTCAGGTCGTCGGTCAGGTGATAGCCCTCCTCCGGCGTGCCCCACGGGTCGACACGCGTGATGCCCTCCCGCAGCGTCGGGTAATACTGATCGGTCTCCCCCCCGAGGAACCCGTAGAAGTACTCAAATCCGTTTCCGGGCGTCGGCCACCGGTCAAACGGCCCCACCGGACTGGTCTCCCACAACGGGACCTCATGACACTTGCCGACATGCGCGGTCGCGACCCGTTGAGCTTGAGAGTCTCGGGTAACGGCGCGCACGTGTTCGGCCTGATCGAGTTGTAGCCCGGTGCCGACGTCGCCATCTCAGTGATCCCGCCCATCCCAACCGTGTGATGATTGCGTCCCGTCATCAGCGCGGCCCTGGTTGGCGAACAGATGGCCGTCGTGTGAAACCGCGTGTACCTCAACCCCTCACCGGCCAGCCGCTCCGCCGTCGGCGTCTGGCACGGCCCGCCAAAGGCGCTCGAGGCGCCGAAGCCGATGTCGTCGAGCAGCACGATCAGCACGTTCGGCGCCCCCTCGGGCGGTCGCAACGGCCGGATCGGCGGGAACTTCGCCTCCGGATCCTTAGCGTCGTACAACACATCGCCCACGTGCCGGCGATCAGGGACCGGCAGGATCTCGCGATGAGAATCGATACCACCAGACATCCAAGAACCTCCTGTCGACGCAACAGCCCTTGCGGCCACCGTACATCTTCGGGCTGTGGGAGTGAGAGCCCATCACCCGGTGCGGCTGATAGGCGCAACAGACAACCCGCGCACTAGGGGCTCCGTCCGCGACGAGCACACCACGAGACCGCCGTGCCCGAAACGCGGCAGGCATTAGGTCGCGGCGGCGGCAGCCGGAAGCGTCGCGGCTGCGTCGAGAGGCCGCAGGGTGTGCTGCTTTCCGCGGCACCAGGCGGCCCCCGCTCCGACATCGAAGCCCCGGGGGCTCCGGCTGCCCGAATCGGACAAGGGACGCACGACGACCCCGCCAGCTCTCTCCGCGTACACGCGCCGCCACCAACGCACGTCTCGGCACCATTGACGAGCTCCGCCCCACTCCTCGCCAATACCGCGCCCCAGTGCTTGCGCGGTCGTTGCTAGCGCCCGGGAGGATGCAGCAGTTTCAGGCGAAGTCCGCCACGCTGCTGCAACCACGCAGCTCCGGCCGTCTCGGCGTTGCCGGCAACGCCGGCCACGGCTTCCGCTCCGGGTTCCCGGAGTACCGAAGCAGCAGCCGGCGCATCTTGGCTGCGTTGGCGACGAAGATGGCATGAACGGCTTCTGATTCGGCCGGCGCTGGTCGCCGTGAAGGTGGTCGGTCCTCCGTGTCGAACGGCGTCGTAGGCGCGCGCGGATTGCGCCCGCGCGGCCGGCCAATCGAACAGGAGGTACCGACCGTGAGCGACGGTAAAGGGTCGGTCGCTCGGAACGCGGCTGGCGTGATGCCAACCCGGCTGTCCGGGGCGATCATCGCGGGCTTTGACGTGCATTTGCGCCAGATCACCTTTGACTGTCTGGACTCGGCCAGCGGAGAGGTCTTGCGCGGGCGGATCGCTTCAGAGCCGGCGGCGGTGCGGGAGTGGATGGCACAGTTCGCGGGCCGGGAGGTGCATGTCGCGATCGAGGCGTGCACCGGCTGGCTGTTCGTCGCCCGGACCGTTGAGGCGTGCGGCGGGACTGCGCACCTGGCCGAGACCGTGGAGACGCGCGCGTTGCGGGGTCGCAAGCGTCGCGCCAAGACCGACCGCCAGGACGCTCTGTGGCTCAGAGAGCTGCTCGCGGAGGGGCGCCTGCCGGAGTCCTGGATCGCTCCAGAGCATGTGCGTCAGTGGCGCTCGCGGCTGCATCTGCGCAAAGCGTTGATCGACGAGCGCACCCAATGGCTGCTGCGGATCCGCTCGGTCCTCTATCACCACGGCATTAGCGCCGGCGCGCCCGCGCGGATCGCCGCAGCCGACGGTCGCCGGTTCCTTGAGCGCCTGGCTCTGCCCGAGGACGCGCGTGAGCGGGTCACCGTCGCCCTGTTCATGATCGACACCCTCGAGCGCCAGATTCACGAAATCGAACGCGGGCTGCGGCGGGTCGCGCGCCACCAGGCCGGCTGCCAGGCGCTGATGAGCCAATTCGGGGTCGGGGAGCTGATCGCCCTGACGTTCCTGGCCGAGCTCGGCGACGCCGCTCGCCTGAACAGCTCGCGCAAGGCGGTGCGCTTCGCCGGGCTGGACATCGGCGTGCACCGTTCTGATCAGACCAGCCGTGTCGGACGGCTGACCCGTCAAGGCTCATCGCCGCTGCGCTGGGCGCTCTATGAGGCCGCGCAATCCGCGACCCGCCGCCAGAGCCCCGACTACGCCCACTACCACGCACTCCGCGCCAGCGGCATGTCCCACACCCGCGCGTCGCTGACGATCGCGCGCAAGATCGCCCGACGCAGCTACCACCTACTCAACAACCTCGGACCCGCCGCTCTGGCGCCCGTCACCTAACCAGCTTCACCATCGGCTCCAGCCTCGCGACCCCACCTTCACAGATGCGGACCCTTCCGGCCAGCTCCCACAGCTTCCGTGGCACCCACCATGGCGGTCCTGACAAAGACCGAGCGGCCGGACACCCACGGGATGACCGATCAACCATCACGTCCCGACAGCCACGACCGGCTGCTCGAGGACCCAGATAAGTCCGGACAACCCATGGAGCCACAACCCGAACGGAGGCCTTGACACGCCAACGACGTTCAGATAAGCGGAAGCCGTCCCCGCTCGCCGCATACGTTGATACGTGGGGAGAACGGCCCAGCCAGGTCTACAGTCGCGGTGTGGCTCCGAAGCGACGACTCCTGGCGGCGCGGATGGAGCCGGCTGAAGCGGTCATCGCCGTCGGCGACCGCCTGAGCTACTCGATCGTCAACACGGGCGACGTGCCGCTGAGGTACGGGTTTGACGGCGCCATCGAGTGGCGTCAGCGCCGACGGTGGATACCACTCCCGCTGGGCGGCTGGGTCTCAGCGGTGGGCAAGCGCATCGAGCCGGGGCAGCGCAGCGACGTAGAAACCTATGAGCTGACGCAACACCTTGGCTCCGGGAGTTACCGACTGGCCAAGCGGCTCAGCAGTGTGGACGTGATCCCGTCAACGGATTCGATCGAGATCCGCTGCGATTTCTCGATCGATCTGTAGTTGGAACCTGAGCACCGGCCGTCGACGTCGGTACGTGCAGAGTCTGAGGCTCAGCCCGGACTGCTGCACCGGTTCCGCGATCGAGCGAAGCGGCAGACGCGGCCACGTGGCCGCGTGGCCGCGTGGCCGCGTTGGCGACGGAGCGGAAGCCGCAGGCGAGCGCCGCAGGGTCCGCTTCGACCCGATCATTAGCTCAGGCTCTGCTAGCACCTGGACCTCGGTTCCGCGCCATGCGCGTCTATCGGTCGGCCACGGTGAAGTTGCGCCGCGACATAAAGGCAGGTCCTTAGCCTAGGGCTCGGCGATCGGTGCGGATTCTGGCGGTGAGCCGCAGCGGCGAGCTGTGCTCGACCGTAGCCACTGGGAGGTCGGCGACAGCCACGCGGATGAATTGGTCCACTAGGATCGCCGGGAAGGAGAAGCTGATCACATAGAGGGTCGCAAGGTCTTCTTTCCGCCGAGAGCAATCATGTTCGATCCGCCGCTGAGATCATCCGAGCACATGCAAGCCACGGATCCGGGTTTGCCGCGCATCCTGGCCCTCGCCAACTTGGCTGTGGGCGTCATCAGTGGCGAGGTTTCGCTGCAGGTCGAGGTCGCTTCAGACACGGTCTCGTTTGTTGGGGGGTCCTGACGTGCTGGACCCCCGACTGCTGCAATCCTTTGTGGTCCTCGCTGAGGAGCTTCACTTCGGCCGGGCGGCTGAGCGGCTCAATATCGCCCAACCGGGGCTGTCGCAGCAGATCAACAGACTGGAGCGGCAGGTCGGCGCGCCGCTGTTCACGCGGAGTAGCCGCGCGGTCGAGCTGACCGATGCCGGGCGTGCGATGCTCGAGCCGGCGAGGGCCGCGGTCAGAGCCGCCGAGCAGGCGGAGCGAGCTTCGCGCGAGGCCGCGCGGACATCCGAGCATCCGCTGCGCGTGGGGATTCCCTTCTGCCTTGAAGATGCGGTCCCGACCGTGGTTGCCTATGCGTCGGATCACGCCGAGTTGCAGCTCTGGATATCTCGCTTGTATGAGCATCACGCACACGAGATGCTTGCCGCCGGGCTCCTCGATGCTGTGGTCGGGTTCCTGGCGCCCGAGGAGGGATCACAGATCTCTCGGGTGCGCGCTTTGGATGTGCCGATCGTCGCGCTGATCGCCCCGAGTCATCCGCTCGCGAGGCAACCGGCGGTGACCCTGCGCGAGTTCAGTGACTTTCCCATCGCGATCCTCGCGCGAGCGGACGCGCCGCACAAGTTCGACTACTTCGTCGACGTGTTCTCCGAGGGCGGAGGGCGCGAGCGACTCTCGGTGCGAGAATTTCGCTACGCAGGAACCGGCCCTCACCCGGGCATCCTCGAAGCGGTTCGCGCCGGAGAAGCCGTCGGCTTCAGCACCCCGGCGAGCGCGGCCGCGCGGGGCGGACAGCTGCGCCTGCTGCCTTTCGCCCCATCGTTGGCACTGCCAACGCACCTGTCATGGCACGCCGGGCGATCAGCGATCATCGACGGCTTCATCGAACGCATGCGCGTCGAGGCGTCAGCCGAAATCACCTAACGCGGATGGGTAATCACCGTTGAGAGTGCGGCCGGGCGCAGCTGATGACCAGCTTGCGGGAACGGCACAAGCTTCCTCTTTGCAGCTCAGGGTCGGCGCGCCGGTGAGTGAAGACCCCGGGTCATCACTTCTCCGTCTTGTTTAGGCATCGTGGATGCTTCCGGAGTGGGATGGGGTTGTGCCCCCGGTTCAGGCTCTCGCCGCTTCAGCACTGTTCCAATGATGAGCTGCCCTTCGTACCGGCGCACTTCTCCTGATGCAGGTCTCGAGGGCGCTCCCGGTACGCCGCCCGGCGCTCGGGGTCGAGTCGGGAGATACGGACGACGGCGAAGGCGTGTAGGCGGTGGCCGGCGTCGCTAGGAATGGGAGATGGTCCGCTGAAGCCGCCTGGGGGATAGAACTTCAGGGCTCGTCCGCGAGGTGACCTTGAAGGAGTGCCTTGTCACCGGCGGGATCCCGACGGCGGCCCCCGGCCGTTGCGTGAATCACATCGCCGTCGTCGCCGACTTGTATTTGACCTCGCCTTCCTAGATGTGGAAACCTCGGCCATCCGCTCGTGCATATCGGGTGGCGGACCGCCCCCTCAGGCATCAGCTGGAACATCAGCGTGAACTGCCTTGGCTCTGCAGCGATGAGCACGGTCCACAGGATTCCGATTTGCCACTAGGCCGCGGCGTCCTCCACGTTAATGGCCGAATGGGTGTTGTCGACGGACGTCGATCAGGTCGAGCGTCCCGGATCGTCGAGTCAGGTGGTGATTGTCTGCGGCAGATCATGGCGGGTCCTGACGGTTGATCGGCGGATCGTGTCGCACCTCGTCCTCCCGAAGCGTCGCCTGCACGCGGTCGTTAAGGCTGCTCTCGGTGCTCGTCTGCCTACCAATGCCAGCGTCGGTTCTTCGTAGCAGCAGGTCGCGGTCGGTCTCCGATTGCCGTCGGTCGTCAGCCGCGTTGGTTCGGTCAACCGCGGCTCGAGCGCGATCCAGTGCGGCGCTGGCGCGGCCTTCCGCGGCCGCGGCGCGGTCTGCGGCGGCTCGGCGGCGATCGCGGGCGGCCCGCGCGAGCAGCGAAGCACCGGTCATGGGCCGGTCGTCCTCCGTCCAGCTGGCATCGCGTGCCGCCAGCAGCTCGTCGCGTTGGTCGGCTTTCTCGTCGCGCGCCGCCGCGGCCAGATCGCGCTGACGCGCAACGGCGTCGCGCACGCTGCCGGACTGCAACCGGATCCGCGCTGTCTCCTCGCGCTGCTCGGCAGTGCGGCTGCGCACATCCGAGGTTGCACGGTGTGCGTCGGTGTCCCCGCCGTCGGCAAGGATCCGATCGCTCACAAACTGGTCTTGGTCAGCAGCACGCTGGTCACTGTCGGCAGCCGTCTGATCACTGTCGGCAGCGGTCTGGTCACCATCGGCCGTCGTCTGATCACTGTCGGCAGCCGACTGATCGAGATCGGCCAGCGTCTGGTCAGCAACGCTCGCGGCTGGTACTTCTGGTTGGGGCTTTCGATGGGTCACGAGGCTCCTCCGGGTGCAGGATTCAAGATGAGCGCGGCTGCCACTCGGTAGGCAACCGTCGCGGGGCAGTAGCGGTCAGCGACAGCCTCGTCATCGCACGTGGCGGGGCGGCGATGCGCAGCGGTGACCGCTGATTTCGGTCCTGGCGGAGTCGACGATCGACAAAGCGACCCACCCCGCATCCCGGGCTGCCGGAAGCGCTGTTGTTGCGGCCCGGGTATGACGAGCTCACACCCTGCGGTGGGTTCGACGTCCTCTGCCGGCGCGAGGACGCGTGGCGGCGGTTGCGGTGCGGACAACGTCTGTTCCTCTCCGTGCGCGACGCCCGTGCCTGCGACAGCAAGAGCGCCTAGGCCGGCGGCCTGGGGTAGTCGCCGCCGGTGCGGGAGCCGGGGTGCTCGCGTCTCCCGCCTGGAGATCCGTGGCCTTCGTCTGGCATTGGTAGCCGTTGAAGCAGTCAAGCCGAGCTGGTCACAAGCAGCCTCGATCATGACCCCACCTTGCTGAACTCATCGACGTGCTCGCGGCGCCGATGCACAATCAACACCGATCGCGTGGAATGCCGCGCGACGCCATCGGCGACGCTTCCTAGGAAGGCGGTGGGCAGTGAGGTGCGACCGTGTGAGCCGAGGACCACGAGGGTTGCGCCGCGATCGTCGGCCACGTTCAGGATGCTCTTCCACGACGGTGTTGACCGGCTCGTGATGCTCTGCGCGTGGAATCCGGCCTGTCTGGCTAGGGCGGCTCCTTGCTCGGCGACCTTCCCGGCCGCGTCGCTCACGGCGTCGCTGTCGCTGGCGTCAAGCCGCGTTCCGTCGATAGGCTGAAACTCGACGTTGAATGGTTCCCACGTCGTGAGGACGAGCGCGTCTCGCGCCGAGGTCAGTTGGCGACCTGCCTCCGCGATCGCCATGCCCGCGATGTCGGAACCGTCGTAGGCGAGGAGCACGGGGCGTAGGTCGTTCGGGGTGACTGAGTGGGTCTCGTTGTTGGTTCGCCCCCGCGACTGACCGCCGATGCTCGGCGGCGCCCCGGTTCTACCGTCAAGCGACGGCTGCTCCTGGGCCAGTCCGGCCGGGCCGGAGCGGATGGCAGCCAGTAGCGGTGGTGAGTAGAACGCCGGCACCGGCTCACCCGCAACGTCTGGCCGCTGGCTGTTGAACCACTCGTCCAATCGAGGCGCCACCGGTCGCACGCCGCCGAGTAAGTACAGAGCGGTGATGATCAGCAGCCCCGCGGTCGACAGCCCAAAGCAGATCCACAGCGCGGTGCTGGTCCCTGAGACCGGGCCGCCACCGGCGCTGAGCGCAAGGTGCACGAGAATCGGGGCCACCATGAACGCGGCGACGCCGCGCAACAGCTCGATGAGGGCGAACACACGCTGAAGGTTCGACGCCGCCAGGGAAAGGGCCGTCACAAACAAGGCGGGCGCGACCGACGCTCCCACGCCCAGGCCGATCAGCGCAGATCCGATCAGCGTAAGCGCCTCGCTGGCGGGGATCAGACGGCTGATCGCGATGATGCCGACGCTGAGTGAGATCATCCCTCCGAGCACGAGGTAGTGGATCGCGCGCCGGCGGATCAGCAGGCCGAGCAGCACGGCGGTAACCACTGCTCCGGCGAACTCCGGCAAGAGGTACAGACCTGCGTGAATCGGCGAGAATCGGTGTGAGAGCTCGAGCGACACGAGCGTGACCGCCGAGACGGCGGCAGCGGCCGAGCACACTGCGGCGACGACGCCCGCGATCGGAATGGTGGTGGTGAGGCTTTTGGATGTTCAGGATCGGGTTCTTGGCTCGGTACTGGTAGACGATCAAGGTCGCGATCAGCGCCATCCCTCCGATAAGCGGAGCGAGCGTGTCCCAGTCGAGGAACGGGTGGGTGGTCAGCTTTGAGGCGCCAAAGAAGGCGGCTGCGCACCCGCCGGTGGCCAAGGCGACGAGTTTGACGTCACGCGGTGCAGTGCGATCGCCCGGCGGCGCGTCCTCGAAGGTGGCGAGCGCGAGCAGTAGTGCTACGCCGGCGACGCCCGCGCTGATCCAAAACAGCGGCCGCCAGGCCTGAACGGAGCCCTCCAGGCCACCGAGTAGCGGACCGAGCGCGACCGCACCGAAGACGACCATGTCGATGATCATCGCTGTCCAGCGCAGCCTCGTGACGGGCTGTCCGAGGATCAGCGGCGGTAGCGCCGCGATCAGCAGCAGGCTGGTGCACAACCCTTGCAGTACGTGCCCGACGATGAACGGAGCTGGCGCCGTTGCCGCGGCAGCGAGTATCGAACCTGCCACCAGCAGAACGGTGTAGAGGACCATCATGCGTCGCTGCGGCAGGTGCTGAGCAAACAGCACCGCAAGCACCGTACCCACGGCGTAGCCCGCATTGGCCATCCCGAAGGTCAGGCTGATCCCCTGCGAGGTGAGGTGCACCTGCCTCGCGATGATCGGTGAGATCGGACCCAGCGCGGCTGACAACGCGAGGAACGGGACGAGGGCGCACGCCACCATCGCCGCGGCAGCGGGATAAACGCCCGCGAGTGGTCCGCGGCGCATCAGCTGCCCCCCGGCTCACTGATCTGGTCGGGACTGTCGCCGATGTGCGCCCCGTGGAAGGCTGCAAGGCACGCGACGACCGGGATTCGCTGGGCAAGCTCCGCCGGTTGCAACCAAAGTGACCGATGCATGCCACCACCGTAAGCGCCGTCACTCGCCCACGCCAATACGGATCCCCCGCACAATGATTCTCGCCGTGCATACGCGCGCCGCCAGCGGCAGCTGGCCGCCCGAATCGAGGACTTCGCCCCGATCTTCGCCGAGCCCGTGAGCATTTCCAGCGATGATTCGCCGGTCCGCCGCCGGCTGGACGATTACGCGCACCCGTTCTTGGCGGTGGCGAGCGGCTTGTTGGCCTGGCGAAGGAGCTCCTCGCCCGTGGCGAACGTGAGACGGAGCGAACGCTTTTCCACCGCCTGGCGCGGCGGTCTACCGCATTACGCGATCCCCGATCAATGGTCGCCACTGAGCCAGGAGGCTTGGGTCAATGGCAAGGCGTACGAACGGGGCGACGACGTACTCACCACGCCGCGGGTCGCAATCGACATCCCCGTAACCACCCCGAGCCGTAGCTCGTACCGGCTCACGCAAATACGTTCGCTGGGATTTGAAGTTGTCATAACGGCGGCGAATTTCGGGGCATGGCTAGCGAGTCGGTGCGGTTGACGCAGACCGAGGAGCGGGAGCTGCGGCGGCGGGCGGGTCAGTACACCCGTCCGTATCGTGAGGTGATCCGCGCGAACAGCCGCCGAGCGGCTGCGAGGATCGGGCCCGAACGTGTCTCGGTCAGGCTGGTTGTTCACCTCAGCGCGACTGTGCTAGCGCTTCGTCCACCGGTTCCGCCCCTGCCGATCGGTACCCCCGCGGGGCGCTGCCGATAGGCGGTGAGCGGTCGCTGGTGAGGATCGCCTGGGCCCTCGCGTCTGGGGCATCGCGCCCCGCCCCTCGACGAGCGAGCCCAGCGGCTCAGCGCGGCGTGGAGGCCTCTTCTACCGACCGCGCAATTTGCCCAGCCAGCTGGACGAACAGGCGCTGCTGGTCGGGGGAGAGCTTGCTGGTCGCGGTGCGTTCGAGTTCGTTCCAGGCGGTGTCGATCCGCTCGACGAGCGATCTTCCGGCAGCGGTCAAGGACACGATCGTGCTACGGGCGTCGAGTACAGATTGGCGGCGGGTCACGAGTCCGGCGTCCTGAAGACGCTTGAGCGACTTGGCGACCGTGGAGTGATCGAGCATGAGCGTGCGGACGAGCTCGGCTTGGCTGCGTTGTTCCACTCCTGCGAGCTCCATCAGGAGGATCTCCTGCCCGGGGTAGAGGTCGAGTTGGCGGAGCAGCCGGGCCGCGTAGGCCTTGTGATTTCGGGCGAGCTGAAAGATGGTCGCGCTGACCGGTGCCGACTTCAGGGCGGCGATGTCATTGGGCCGCTTCTTCGCCGCACGGCTTTGGGATTGGGGCACGAGCCAAACATACGGTTTGTGCGAGTTTTGTGGCTATAGCTCGGCCAGCACCCTGATCCGGTCGGAGATCGCTCGGCGGGCGACGGCGGCCTCGGGCGCGATCGTCTCGAACTCGTGGGGGACGCCTTGGTGGAGATGGAACTCGACATCGATCCCCGCGCGGCTGAGGAGTTGGGCGTAGGCGAGATCCTCGTCGCGGAAGATGTCGAGTTGCCCCACCTCGATGTACGCGGACGGCAGACCCGCGGCGTCGGCGAGCCGACCGGGGGCAGCGTAGACGCTCACTTCTGATGTCCCGGCGGCCGCGCCGAGCAGCGCGTCCCAGCCTGTGATGTTGTCGTCGTAGCTCCACAGGGCGAACGGTGCGATCTCCGTGTCCGGGCTGGTGGTGCGGTCATCAAGCATCGGGAAGATCAAGATCTGCCGGGCGACGGATGGGCCGCCCCGGTCGCGCGCCATGATCGCGACGGCGGCGGCCAGACCACCGCCGGCGCTGTCGCCCATGACCGCGATCCGGGACGGCTCGATCCCGAAGTCCTCAGCGTGCTGCGCGAGCCACTGCAGTCCGGCGTATGCGTCCTCGACCGCGGCGGGGTAGGGGTGCTCGGGGGCGAGGCGGTAGTCGACGGCAAGAATCGGGACGCCGCTGGACGCGACGTATCTCGCGAGGGTTGGCCCGAACATGTCAGCGTTGCCAAGGATCATCCCGCCGCCGTGCAGGAACAGCGCCGCCGATCCGGGTGAGGAGCCGGCCTTCTCGTACCAGAGCAGCCGCACGTCAGCGCCGTCATCGCTGGTCGTCCTGTGCTCGCTGACGGTGACATCTGTGGGAGTTCCCGGCGCGGCGTTGGCGTGGGCGATGATCGGCTCCCACATCCCGCGTCTGCTCGCCACATCGCCAGCGGGCGGCGGGGTCGTGCCAGCCATCGCTTCGGCCATCGGCGCCATCGCGGCGGCCAGCTCCGGATCGAGTTGGTAGGTCATCGAGTACTCCCGTTGGTTGTGGTGATTACGACCTTGCCGCGGAGCTCTCCGGCGGCGCCTTTGGCTTGGACGAGGCTGAGCTCGGAGAGCGGGTAGCGCTCGCTCACGTCGAGCCGGAGGCGGCCGTCATCGATCATCTCGACGAGGTGGGCGAGTTGGCTGGCGTCGCTTCGCACGAACAGGCTGTGCGTCCGAACGTCACGGCGGGGGTCGCCGTCTGACGGGCTGGCGGTGGTTACGATCGCGCCGCCGGAGCGGATCAGGTCGACCACCTTCGCCATCTCCCCGGCGCTGGCGTTGACGAGGCTGAGCACCACGTCGACCGGTTCGGTGATCTCGTCGGTCACCGAGCGTTCCGTGTAGTCGAGGATCTCATCAGCGCCCGCAGCCTCAACGGCGCTGCGGCTTCGTGGACCGGCGGTTGCGATCACGTAGGCTCCGGCCTGCTTTGCTAACTGGACGGCGAAGCCTCCGACGCCGCCGCCGGCACCGTTGATCAGGATCCGTTGTCCCGCCTGAAGCTCGGCCAGTTCGAACAATGCCTGCCACGCGCTGAGCCCGACTGTGGGCAGCGCGGCGGCATCTGCGAGCGGGACGTTCCTCGGCGCCCTGGTGAGCACATTGGCGGGGGCGAGGACGGACTCGGCCGCCGCCCCGGTGGCAGTGATGGGCAGCATGCCCACAACGGCGTCACCTATGGCCAGGCCGTCGACGCCGTCGCCGAGTTCGGCGACGGTTCCTGATACGTCGATGCCGGGGGTATGCGGGAACTCGACGGGAAATACCTGTTGGAGGTACCCAGCGCGAATGCTGGCGTCGAGCGGGTTGAACGAGGTGGCGACGACCTTCACCAACACCTCCCCTTCCGCGGGACGTGGCACCTCGACGTCCTCGTAGCGCAGAACGTCAGGGTCGCCGTAGGCGTAGTAGTTAATGGTTTTCATGAGATCTCCTGGCATGCGGTCTACGCGGGAATCAGGTCGAAGATCGACGGAAGGACGGCCTGACCGGCCTCGGTCGTCCAGTCGACGGCGAGCTCGGCGAGCAGTTGGTTGGTTGAGGTGATGTCGGCTCCTGCCGCTTCCATGCGCCGGATGGACGTCTGGTCTCCGCGCTCTGTGAGTGAGCCGCCGGCGTCGGCGATCACTGAGACGTGGTAGCCCTGATCAATCAGCGTGAGCGTCGGAAACACGGTGCAGACGTCGTTGGTGACGCCCGCGATCAGGACATCGCGTCTCCCGGTCGCCTCGACGGCCGCGGCGAACCGGGGGTCCTCCATTGCGTTGACGACCCCGACGCGCTGGATCCGTGCAGCGAACTCCTCCGGGAAGAGCTCGGCCAGCTCCGGCAGGAGCGGCCCCTGCGCCTGGTCTTCCTGCGATGAGGTCAGGATGACGGGCATCCCGAGTGCCTTGGCGGCCTTGGCGACCGCGATCGCGTGTGTCTTGAGCGTCGTCTGGTCGATCGATCCGACCCAGCCGATGACGCCGACTTGGAAGTCGATGAGCAGCAAGACACTGTCGTTTGCTGAGGGGTGTGTGACGGTCATAGGAAGACTCCTGTGGTTGTGGGCAAACGGATTCATGTGAAGAACTGGCCGCCATCGACATTGAGCGTCTGGCCGGTGACGAAGTCAGCGTCTGGCGAAGCGAGGAAGAAGACGGGGCCGACAAGGTCCTCGGGCTCCTCATCTCGGGCCAGCGCGCGGCCGGAGCGCTGGGCGGCGAGGATCTCCTGAGGGAAGCTGTCGCGGACGGCTTTAGTGAGGGTCAGCCCGGGCGTGATGAGGTTTACGGTGATGCCGTACTGGCCGACCTCTCGCGCCAAGGTGCGGGTGAAGCCCACTAGGCCGGCTTTGGCTGTGACGTAGTGCGCCTGCCCCCGCGGTGCGGCGAACACCGAGCCCGAACCGAAGTTGATGATCCTGCCCGACCCTCGCTCTTTCATCAGCGGCAGGAGGGCTTGGGTCATCAGGAAGTGCCCGGTGAGGTTGACGTCGATAATCTTGCGCCAGACCGCCGAGGTGAGCTCCTCGAACGGAACGAACGGGAAGTAGCCGGCGCAGTTGATCAGCACGTCAACGTGGCCGAACTGCTCCAGCACGAGAGCTGCCAGTTTCGTGGTGTCCTCCTCAGAGGAGATGTCTGCCGCGAAGCTGACGAGCCGTGCATCTTCCGGGTAGCCGGTTCGCCACGCTTTCAGGGTCTCCGCGGACGTATCGCTGGCGACCACGGCGTCGCCGTTGGCGAGGAAGCGCTCGACGAGACCGGAGCCGATGCCTCCCGCGGCGCCGGTGATGACAACGATCCGCTCTGAGGACCTCATGACCGTGCCTGCGCGCGTGTCGGGTAGTCGGTGTAGCCGTGTTCCGCGGACGGAGCCATGGGTTGGCGGCCGTGCGGCGTGTTGTCCGGGTGAGCGACCCGGTCAACATGCATCAGCTGGATGAACAGGCGCGCGCCAGCGGCGTGGACCGCGTCAGCGACCAGCTCCCAACGAGCGGCCTGGGCCTGGGTGTGGATGCCGGGCGTTAGGAGATACCCCTGGCCATCCGGAGACGGCTGGGTCCCCTCGCTGATCACGAGACCAAGCGAGGATCGTTGTGCGTAGTACTCGGCGTTTAGCTCGGTGGGGACTCCGTCGGGCCTTGAACGGTTTCGCGTCATCGGGGCCATCGCGAGGCGGTGTTCAAGTTCCAATCGCCCGACTCGAGCGGAGGTAAAGAGGGCTTCGATCATGGCTCTTTCTCGATTCGTGGTCGGCAACGTATTTTCCAAAGTAGCACCTCTGTGGTCGACCAACGAATCTCGCCCAAAACCTCTGTGGTCGACCACACGAATCTTGCCCCAAAGTTGGGAGCTACTCGGGGATCGCTGGCGCGCCGGCGTGGCAAAGAACCCCAGCAGGCAAGGCGAGCTCTTTCCGCGGGCTGTTGAACAGCAGCTACGAGAGCTCGGTGATCTCGAACCGCAACCGCGGAGCGACCTGGCCGGGATTAACCGCTGCCAGTGGCGCGGACGGGTTCGCCGCATGTTCTTCGTAGCATCGGCCGAGCTAAGCGGCAGCATGCCGATGCGGCGCCTGTAACTGGTCGAGAACGTCCTGGAGGCTCTCCCAGATCATTGAGCCTTGCTCCCATGGTGCGGCATGGCTTCCCGTGCAGCGATGCCCTTCGAGAACCCGCAACCCGGGGACCTTGCTCAGGTTCGCGCGGAGCCTCTGCCTCTGATTCATCGGCACCAGTTGGTCCTGGGTGCTCTGATCCAGCACGACAAGTCCCGGCGCCTTGCCTGCTCGCACCCGTTCGACTATCTCAGCCGGGTCAAAGCGCGCCGGGCTCGCTGCCGGCCACGTGCGGTGGTCTGCTCCAAACGCGTTGGACAGAAGCATCTCGTAGTCGTCGCGGAGGTGCTCCTGGGATCCACCAAGGCCGTTCACCAGCGCGGGGAAGTCATATAGGCCATTGAGACCGAGCAGCGCGGCCGGACACGGTGCATCGGGGATGTCCCCAAGCCCATAATGCCGCGGGGGTTGGAGGACGGCCTGAAACGCCAGGGAGGCGCCAGCGCTGTGGCCCGAGAGAATGTAGGACTGGTCGGTGAGGCCGAATGAGCGGAGCAGCGCCAAGCCGTTGAGAACGTCGCTCACGTGTTGGGGGTGTACGGCCTCGCGCGACGGGTCGGAATGGTTGTCCTTGACGGCGTCGTAGGGCTGTGTGGGACGATCGGGGAACTGTGAGAGGGTGTAGTTCAGTGAAGCAATGGCCGTGATTGGGGCCGGCACGTCGGTGGCGGAGAATGCGTGCGCGACCGCGGCCTCAATTGAGCTCGAGGTGAGTTCAGGGTCACGCCAAGCACCGCCGTGAATATGTACGTGGTAGCGAGGAGAACCAGAATCCGCGCCGAGACCCGCGAGGGAGTTCGCAGGGATACCGATCAGCTTCGACGTATCCGATGTTCTCGGGAGATAGATGTTGAGGTTCTGGAAGCGATTGGCGTTAGCAAAGTAAGGGATGTTTTTCGCAGCGACAACGGGCACTGGATGAGCAAGCTGAGGGCTTGTGGCCTCGGCGAACCCCCATGTGCCGTCTTCGGCTTCAGGCGTCCTGCTGGTAGTAGGGGAGCGGATAGACATGTGCGCGGTCTCCTTCGGTAAACGACAGATCTGTGCAAGAACATCCTCGACGCTGACTTGGCTCCTACCAGCGCCCGAACAGGGGCGTTGAGATCAGTGCGGCCGGAACATGCTGGCTCTGGTTGACGGCCCAGAAGAGAATGAGGCTCCCCCCAAGCAAACTGGTGTTGAGAATGAAGGCGTCTCGGTTCTCCTTAGCCTGACCAGCGTCCTCAGACGTCCAGAACTGGTGCAAGATGATCGTGACGGCCACCAGGTAAGCCGCGATCAGGAGTGCTCCGAGATCCAGCCAGATTCCGAGGCTCACCAGCACCGCGGCACCTATCACGGTGAGCGATCCCGCCACGACCGACGCCCTTGCGAGGGGTATCCGGCGCAGCGTCGGAGTCGCAGCGACGAGCGCCGATGAGCGGACCACCTGGATCGGGGCGATCACGAACACGGCGGAGAACAGAAGTCTCGCGATGAGAAAGAACGCGCTCATCTAAGCGTCGCCGACCCCACGTTCGCCTCTCGCGTTCTGCCGGTCCGCGGTCGCGAGCCTCGTGCGGTCGGTCCACCGGCGAACTGACCGTGGTCCAGCCGCCGGGCGTCGCTCACGCACTAGCGGACTCCGGCCGGGAACAGGTCCCGGGCGGGGAACACGTCCCCGGTGAATGGCGAGAGGTCGAGCCACAGGTACTGGTAGGTTCGGCTCTTGAACACCCAACCGTCGTCGGCCCGCTGCAGATGATCGAACCACACGCCGCTGGTCCGGTAGTAGCTCTCTCCTGGCCCCCGCGCCGCCTCGTTGCAGACACAGCGGGTAGTGGCGACGTCGCCGTCGATCTCGATACGACCTTGCACCGCGAAGTGGACGAAATAGTCTCGTTCCTCGCGAAGAGTGCGGAGCAACGCCACGATGTCGTCGACCCCGTGGGCGCTTCGCTCAAAGGGCTGGCCCTCAGCGCCTCCGATCACCCAGTCGGACTCGTCGGCCCACAGCGAGCGAAAAGCGTCGTAGTCGGCGTACATCGCGGCGTCGGCAAAGCGAGCCGTTGCGTCGCGGATAGCCGCCTCTCGAGCAAGCGACCGAGCGAAGCTTCGTTGTCTGACATGTGCAAATTCCTTATGTCGTGGTTCATTGTGATTTCGACGGGACAGATGCTTAGTGTTGGCGAGCGCACCGCATCGAGCGGGGACCACGCAGCTAGGCAGGCCCAACGGGCGCGGCTGTACCACGTCCGCGACAGAGCTGACCGCGTAGCGCCGGCCGTGACGCCTGCTTGAGAGAGGACGTGACCCGAAACGCTGCGCTTGACGCTATGTCACCCCCGGAGGCGTGTCCAATAAGGCTCAGGACCGACTCCATGCTCTCCAGCAATCCATCACCACGGTCGTCGCGGGTGTCGGTGAGATCAACCTGGGTGCTGTCGGGCGCCGTGTAGCGACAGGTCCACGCCCGAGCCGCCTCGCGTGGATAAGGCGCGCTGATCTCAAGGAAGACTCCTTACTGAGTACGCCGTTCGCAGTAGTAGTCGACGACGGTAGCAGACTGGGTACACTGTTCGCAATGGACACGAGCCGCGTAGTTATCTGGGGCCGGCCCGAGCGGGCCGCTCGGGGTCCTGCGCCCTCGCTATCACGCGACCAGATCGCGGCAGCCGCCGTGACGCTCGCCGACGCGCAGGGACTCGAGGCACTATCAATGCGGGCCGCGGCGGCCCAGCTCGGAGTTGGAGCGGCATCGCTCTACCGCTACGTGGCCAGCAAGGACGAGCTAGTCGAGCTGATGGTCGACGCAGTGATTGGCAGCGACCTCGAGTTCGAGATTCGTGGGGACTGGCGCGAGGACCTGCGCTCGTTCGCTCACGGCCGGCGCGCGATGACCCTGCGCCACCCGTGGATGGCCGTCCCGAGCGCCGGCCGACGTACTTTTGGACCCAATAGGGCTGGACTCTACGAGCGGGTGCTCAGCGCGATCGATGGGCTCGGCCTCGAGATCGACGAGATGCTCGTGATGGTCGAGACGCTCGACGCCTTCGTCCGCGGCCGCGTACTCGAGGAACTCTCCGAGCAGGAGGCCGTCCGACGCTCCGGTCTTGACCAGGAGCAATGGATGCAGACCCAGATCCCCTACATCGAGAGTCTGGTCGAGAGCGGCCGCTACCCACTCCTCACTCGCGTCGTCCTCGACGCTCGCGCTCCGCACGACCTCCATCGCCTCGAGCACGGCTTCGACGCGGGGCTTCAGCGAGTGCTCAATGGCCTCGCGACGATGCTCCCCGGATAGTCCACCTGCGCCACAAGGTCCGCGTTTAGCCGTGCAGCCGCCCTCTCCGTATCCGCGCAAAACTAAAGGCCCGGGTAATCGACAGTCCTCATCGGACCATCCAAAAGCTTGTCACTCGCCTCGACCGGCCTGACGATCGGTTTGAACGTTAGTAGCCGCTCGAGGTAACGGTGGTGCGGTAGCGGTACCGTTGAAGTCCTCGCGGTGATCGACTGGCGAGAGCGCGATTTGCCCGACGGCGGCTGCGCCGGTTCGTCCGAGCTTCTGGTCCAATGTGAGGATGCAGATCGCAGAGGCGAAGTCGTTATGGCAGGCCGCTGGCGTGTACTGCAACACGGCGAGTTACGGCCTTCCACCTCGGCCGAGCTGGGAGGCACTCCAGGCGGCGCTGGCCGACTGGCACGGTGGCCGTACCAGCTGGGAGAACTGGGGACAGAGCACAGAAGCGGCGCGCGCGTCGTTCGCGCGCCTGGTTGGCGTCGAGCCGGAGCGTGTGGCGGTGGGTTCGACGGTCTCTGAGCTGATGGGCACGCTTGTGACGGCGCTGCCCGACGGGGCCCGTGTGGTCGTTCCCGATATCGAATTCACCTCGACGTTGTTTCCGCTCTTGGTCCAGGATCGCTTGGACGTCGCAACCGTCCCCGTGTCGTTCCTTGCGGAGGCGGTCGCTGAGGGCGCTGATGCGGTGGCGTTCAGCGTGGTGCAGATGAGCACGGGTGAGGTGGCCGACTGGCGGGAGATTCTCCAGGCGGCGGCCGGCGCGGGCGCGGTCACGATCTGTGATGCGACGCAAGCGATCGGGTGGTTGCCGCTGGAAGCTGGTGAGTTCGATGCGGTGTTGTGCGCCGCCTACAAGTGGCTGATGTCGCCTCGCGGGAGCGCGTTCGCGGCGGTGTCAGACCGGCTCCTGGCCGGCGTCGTGCCTCACAGCGCGGGGTGGTATGCGGGTGAGGACGTCCATGGGACCTACTTTGGTCCGCCGCTGCGATTGGCGAGCACTGCGCGGCGGCTAGACGTCTCGCCGGCCTGGTTTTCATGGGTGGGGACCCAACCGGCGCTCGAGCTCCTCGAAACGATCGGGCTCGAGGCCATTCACGCTCATAACGTCGGGCTGGCCAATCGCTTTCGGGCTGGGATTGGCGCTGAACCGAGCGACAGCGCGATCGTCTGCGCTGACCTCCCGGGCGCGGCGAACCGATTGCAATCCGCCGGGATCATCGCGGCGGTGCGCGGCGGACTGCTGCGCACCTCCTGGCATCTCTACAACGACGACACGGACGTTGACCGCGTTCTCGACGTTCTGGCTGGGTAACTGAGCGGCGCCAATCCCGCGTCGGCGGAGTTAGTGGTAGAGCGCTCTCCCTGTCGCCAAATCCGAGCACCGGTGCTTGCAGGCCCGCTGCTAACGGTCGGGTCCATGCAGAAGTCTCAGGCCAGGCCGCCACGCTTCTGCTGACACGCATAGGCAGAACCCTCGACGCCTCCCAATCGAACGCACCAAGCTTCTCGTCCCGGCCGCATGCGGCAGTGCCCTGACGACCGCTTGTCTCGTCAGTCAGCGGCTTCGGGATCGGCGAGGCGCGGCAACTCCTCCGCGTCAACCCCATCGAGCGTTAGCGAGATCGGAGCGAGAGCGAAGCGGTCTCCTACGTGCGCCCACACAGAACGTGCGGTTTCCCCTACTGCCCTGCAATGCCGGTTTGACCGGCGACGAGCGACGGGGACATTGTCCCGCTCTCTCCTATTCGCCACAGGCGAGAGCCCGGAGGTTTCACCGCTGGCTCGAGCGCCGGTGCGAGGGCCGCGCGGCTGCCCGAAGTCTTCGACGTCGTCGAAGCGGCCGCTTGAGCAAAGCGTGTCCCGAACCATGTCCCGAACTCGGCAATTCTGACCTCATCGAAGCTGCGCTAACTAGAATCAGATGCCCGTAATTGTGGGAAAAGCCCTGCAAACGAGGCACTCGTAATGAAGGGGTCCCCGGTTCGAGTCCGGGCGTCGGCTTTTGTGAGTTAGCTGGAATTGGGCTGGTTTCGTCGGTCGCATACCGCCAGTGCTGAGGTCGGGTTGGGACTGTGGAAGCCATTTGGAAGCCTCCCGAAATGGGAAGCGCCCCCGCTCCGGACCCGAGCGAGGGCGCTTTGTCTGACGGCTTGGCGATGCCTATGCCTCGTCGCCGAGCGCGATGCGAAGAGCGCCGCCGAACTCGGCTGTCATCCGCGAGCGGCGCATGTGCCGGCGCCGGGCGTCAGCGATCTCGCGGATGTAGACGACACGCGTGACCGTGGCATCCCGATGGCCGAGGAAGAACGCCACCTCCCCCACGCTCTCGCCCGCCAGCAGCGCCCGAGAGGCGACGGTGTGCCGGAACGAGTGCATCGATGGCACCGAGCCAGCCGGCGCCGGGATCGGACTGCCGGATGCGTCCGCTTGGTGCAGGACCGGAAACGTCGGCTGTCCGTGCTCGTCGGTGGCGCGCCGCTGTGCTTTGCGCAGCTCACGCGCGACGTTCCGTTGTCCGAGCGGCCGGCCGGTGCGGGTGGCGAACACGAATGCCTCGGATCGCGGATCGTGTACTGAGCGCATGTGCCTGGCGAGGACCAGCGCGAGCTCGCGCGGGATCGGCACCGTGCGGGCGGAGCCGTCGGTCTTGGTCGGGCGACGGTTGCCGTGCCGGTCGACCTGGAAGCCGAACGTGATGTCGGCCTCGCCCAGGTTGTCGATGGTGACATCCGCCCAGGTGAGGCCGCACAGCTCCGAGATCCGGGCGCCGGTCAGGGCGGCGACCGTGAACAGCGTCCGGTATGGCTCGGAGGAGGCCGCCAGCGTCTGCTCGATCTGCTCGGGCGTGAATATCGGAAGCCGCTTGGCGAGCGACACCTTCGGCCGCTCGGACGGGAGCATCAGGCTCGTGGGGATCACGCCGCTGAAGCCCAGGCGCCGCGCGGCGAACTTGAAGATGCGACCGCCGGCCCCGAGCACGGCATGGATCGTCGCCTCGCTCTTCCGTTCTTGGCGCAGGTCGCGGACCATCGCTGCCAGCTCGTCTGCGGTGATGCCGTCCAGTCTGCGGTTGCCGAAGCGCACGCGGAGGTGCTGCTCCACAGCGCTGCGGTAGCCGGCTTGGGTCGCGGGGCGCAGGTCGAGCACCGGGCCGGCAAGCCACAGGTCAGCTGCCTCGCCGAATCGGAGCCTGGCGTTGGGCGCGACCGCCTCGCCACGTCCTCGACGTGCAAGCAGTTCGTCCCGAATCTTCCGGGCCGCCATGATCCCGCCGTCGACGGTGCGCCAGCGCTGGATGCCGGCGGCGTCCTTGAAGCCGACCTCGAGCACGCCGGTCGGCCGACGATAGATGTTGCGCTCGACGCGGACGCGGCGAGGCTTGTCGCTCGACCTGCTCATGCGACGGCCCTCAACTGGCTGCGCGGCCCCTGACCTGATCGCCGCCAGTCGTCAAGCTCGTCGCGGCGGAAGTAGAGCTTGCACCCCGGTCCGTCCTGGTGGACCGGCACCGCTCGCTCGGCGGCGAGCTTGCGAAGGGTATCCCGATGGACGCCCAGATATGGAAGTGATGGCCTGCACTGGCCCCGGCGCGATGGCTTGAAGTGGCCCCACCTGGCGTCGGGTTGTTGTTGGTGTTGATGTTGCCTGATTGGTAGGTAGAACGCCAGACGCGCCGGTCGTTGGGGGCCGGTGCGCGTAGCGCGACGGGCCGCGGCGAGCGGCGCGTGTCCGATCGTCGTTGGGGTCAGGCTCCTTTCTTGGTCTGGCGTTCGAGGCCGTGCCGGAAGCGCCAGCTCTCGTTGCCGGTGTCGATGATGTGCGCTCGGTGGGTGAGCCGGTCGACGACGGCCTTGGCGAGCCGCGGGTCGGGGAACACCTTGGTCCATTCGCCGAACGGCAGGTTGGTGGTGAGGATCAGGCTGCCGCGTTCGTGTCGCTCGGAGAGGACCTGGAAGACGAGCTCGGCGGCACCGTCGGGTAAGGCCAGATATCCCAGCTCATCGCAGACGAGAAGCTCGGTGCGGGCGTAGCGGCCGATGACTCGTTCGAGTTCGCGGTTGCCCTGGGCTTCCTGGAGTTCGTTGGCGAGCGCGGCGAGGGTGGTGAACCGGACGCGGCGTCCCTGGTGGCAGGCGCAGACCGCGAGGGCTGTGGCCAGCATCGTCTTGCCCGTCCCGCTGTCGCCGATGAAGATCACTGACTCGCGGTCATCGATCCACGATCCCTCCGCCAGCGCCGCGATCGTGGCCTGCGGGACGTTCGGGTTGTCGGCGAACCGGAAGTCCTCGAGCCGTTTGATTTGCGGGAACCGCGCGTCGATCAGGCGGCGCTTCTCGCGCCGCTCGGCGCGTTCGGCCATTTCGGCCTCCAGCAGCGCCCCCAAGTACGCGACCGGGGTCTGCTGCTCGCGTAACGCTTCGGCGGCGAGCGCTTTGAATCGGCGGCGGACGGTCGGGAGTTTCAGCTCGATCGCGTGCGCCTCGATCAGCGCCTCCAGCGCGGCGGTCTGCGCGTTGCGGGCGGGAGTGGTGGTCATCGGGATCCTCCGAGCAGTTGGTCGTAATCGGTCAGGTCCGGCGCGGGACGCTCGTGCGCCTGAAGGCGCGCGTCGAGGCCGGTCAGCGGCGCCGGCGCGGCGGGCGTGGTGCTCGCCGTGCGGCGGGCGAGAACGTGGACGGCGCGTCCGTCGATCGCGCCCGCGGCCAATGCGCCGCGGACAGCGAGCTCCACCCGGGCGGGGCCGTGCTCGCGGCAGAGCAGCACGACGTCGACCATCTGCCGGGCGGCGTCCGAGCGTCCGTAACGCTCGATCAGCCCGGCCCAGAGCCTGTCAAAGCACTCAGGCCAGGAGCCGCGGTCGCGCTCTTGGCTGAGCGCGACGGAGTGCTCCAGGCCACCAGGCTTGCGCTGGAGCAGCTCGAGGTAGTGATCGAGCTGGGCGCTGGTCCCGAACTTGCCGTGCAACCGCTCATGCCGGGCGACGTCTCGGCCGCCGTGGTTGATCGTGATCTCCCCGGCGCCGATCCTGGCGCTGACCGTCAGCCCCGCCAGCCGAACCGGCACCGAGTAGCGGTTCTGCCGGATCGTGACCAACGACTTCGCGTCCACCCGCGGCACGGCCGTCTCGCACACGTCGAACGGATCGGCCGGCAGCGCCAGCAGCAACGGTCGCTCCACCCCCCACGCCTGACCGACCGTCACCGGCCGGCCGTCGATCCGCCGGCCAAGGTCCCGTTCGCAGCCGGCGAGCAGCATCGCGTTGAGCTCGGCGAGATCGCGCAGCTGCGGGATCGGCACCAAGTGGTTGCGTCGGTAGCGGCCGACTTCGCCCTCCACGCCACCTTTCTGATGGGCGCCTTCCAGGCCCGGGGTCATGAACTGCGACGCGAACAGGTAATGCGAGCGCAACGCGATGAACCGGTCAGACTCGATCCGCCGGCGGCCCTTCAGAACCTTCTTCACCGCCGACTTCAGGTTGTCGAACCGGATCTCCGGGAAGACGCCGCCGAACCACTCAAACGCCTGCACGTGCAGCTCCAAAAACGCCTGCTGGGTCTCCACCAGCGACGCCTGACAGAACACGGCGCCGGAAAACGACGCGCGCATCACGAACAGATGCACCTTCACCGACACGGCGCCGAGGACGACCAGCGCCTCGCCCCAGTCGACCTCGGCCTCGATCCCGGGCGCGTGGACCTGCGGGACGAACACCTCCCCGACGGCGAAGCCCATCGCCCGCTTGCGCGCGCGGACGTACTGACGGACCGTCGACTCCGCGACATCAGCGCCGTGCTCATCGACCAGGCGCCGGTGGATCCGCCTCGCGGTGTGCCGCTGCTTGCGTGGCGCGGCCCGATCCGCCTCAAGCCACCCATCGATCACCGACCGATACGCGCCGAGCTTCGGCGCCGGCCGACCCACCGGCGCCCGCTTCGCCGGCGGCATCGGCGACGCCAGCGCCTGCTTCACCGTCCGGCGATGAACCCCATGCCGGACCGCCAACCCCCGGATCGAAAGCGCTTCCCGATCACGGTCTCGCCTGATCTGCTCGAACTGCTCCACCCTGGATCCCATTCCCTCTGGCGCCTTCCGCTCGAGCTCGATGAGCCTCGAACAGTCAGCCGCCCGTCGGACACCAGGTGGGGCCAGTTCAAACCATCACAGTGGGGCCACTTCAGAGCATCACTCCCACAGATAGACCGCAGCCGCGCGAGCGTCCATCCATTCGTCGGGCGGCTGTTCAGTCTCGGGCCTGCTGCGGCCATGAGCCGATCTACGACGAGGTCGGCCAGCCGGCCCAGCAGCTGGTCGATCAGCGGGCTATCAGGCGAGGCGCTGGTCGCTGCTTGAGGCGCGGAGGCCGACCCAAGCGGCTGAAGGGATTGCAACTGCCCACCCATGGTGAGCCCCTCTGCGGTGACGTACGATTGCATCGTCGGGACCTCCTTATTAGGTCTCGGCCAGGCCCCGGGGTGTTCCACCACCGCCGGGGCTGCTTATTTCCTTACGAAAGGAAGGTACTGACTGCCGCGGACGGAAAGGTTCCGTTCGTAAGGTTCTGCCGGCGAAAACGGTACGCTCCTGTTATGGGACGCCGGGTTGACGTCGAAGCGCTGATCGATGCTCAGGACGTCGCCGTGATCCTCGGTCTGGCGCATCGCAACACGGTGAGCGAGTACCAAGCCCGCTATCCCGAGATGCCCCGTCCAGTCGTTGATCGCCGCGCTGGACGACTGAAGCTGTGGCTACGCCCCGAGGTCGAGCGGTGGGCAGCTCAGCATCGGCAGCGCGTCGCTGGTCGCGGCCGCCCTCGACTCGCCGATTCGCGGCCTTGAGCGTGTCGGCGTTCACGGCGAGCCGTTTCCTCCTAGTCAGTCTTCCTGGGTCAGTGCCTAGTCTTGAACCGGGGGTCATCTGGCTGCGTTTTTGCGACGGCAGGATGCCGTCGTGAAAACGCAGGCGCTCGCGTCGGCCCAGCTGACGATGGGGGTCACCGGGACGATCGGGCCCGACGCGATAAGTAGTAGCCGGTCCGGATGAGAACTGCTGTGACCTTCCGGAGCAGACCCACGTCAGTCGTACCGCATTCATCGCAAGGTCGCCAAGCCCAGGCGAGGTCAATGGCGTTGGGGGCGAGCAAAGCGACCGTCGGCCGCGGACCGCCGGTCGCCTGTCGGCCGCGCCCGATTGTGCGAAGCGCACAATGACGCGAGTGGACGATCCGGCCTCGGTGTCGATGCCGGCCTCGCAAGTGGCGAATAGGAGGACGCACCCGCTCGCGGGGTGGGTCCCTGCTTTTCGGTGGCGGCGATAACCGCGGCTTAGGCCTCCGGGCGGCGTGCTTGATGGCGACGGTGGACGTGTGCTTGGTCGTCTGGGCTGCGGTGGATGGGCGCTGGTCGAAGTTGGGCGGCCGTTCAGGAGTGGTCGCTGCGTGGGATGATTGGGATTTCAAGGCTGGACGGGCGATCGGCGGTCCAGTGGATGGTCGCCGTGCCCTTGGTGCTGAGGTCGTAGTGGGTGGGGAAGTGGCCGAAAAAGGGGTTGCGGGGTTGCGGGTATCGGCCGGCGATCATCAGGCGCAGACTGTCACCGGCGTGAAACAGGGTCGCGGAGGAGCTTAGGGGGATGAGGACCTCGATCTGCTCGTTGTCGTGAAGCGGCTGCAGGGTGCGGAAGGTGTGTTCGGGCTGGTGGGGGGTGCTGCGTAGGGTGTCGAGCTCGCGAAGCGCCAGGCGGAGCTGACCTTGGGCGACGCGATCGCGCCCGTATCCGTAGGAACCGTTGAATGGGACCGGGGCGCCGTGGGACCATTTCTCGACGCCGACGAACAGCCGGGGGTCGTCGGTGCCGGTGACCGCCACTTGGAGTCGCAGGGTCATGGGGCCGCTGAGCTCGGTGTCCTGGTCGAACCGGTACTCGAACGCGGCGGCGTTACGTTGCAGGTCGAAGGTGACGCTGCCGTCGCCGTCCGGGCGCTCACTCAGCGTGCCGCCGGCGGCCAGGTGCAGCTGGCGCCAGTCGGTGCGCGCCAGCGGCCATTCCTGCTCGTCGCGCATTTCGACGACGCGCTCGGCGCGGTCGCGAATCTCCAGTCGCATCGGGGGCAGCGGGGCGACGTCGCGTTCGCGGAGATGGCGGTCAAAGAACGCGAGCTGGACTTGGCGGGCCTGCTCGCCGTAGAAGGTGGCCCATTTGGGGCCGCGGTGGGTGTAGGCGTGGCGCTCGGTCGAGCCGGCCTGCTGGAAGGCGCGCATCGATCCGACGCTGTGGAGGTTGTCGTCGGAGAAGCTGGTGCAGACCAGCATGGGGACGGTGATCTTCGACAGGTCGGGGGTGATGGCCTCCCACCAGGCGTCGCGCAGGGGGTGCTTGCGCCGCTCGCTGGCGAAGTTGGTTTTGAGGCGGGCCACCCGGTTGGTCATGAACAGCCAGACGCGAGCAAAGCCGTTCTCGACAATTCCGCCGGGGGTGAAGAAGTCGCGGTAGGCGTCGGTGAACCCTTCCCACGGGCAGATCGCCTTCAACGCGGGCGGGTTGACGGCAGCGACCTTGTATTGGGAGAGCGCGAGGTAGGACACGCCGAGCATCCCGACGCGGCCGGTGCACCAGGGCTGCTCGGCGGCCCAAGCGATCACCTGAGCAATGTCGTCGGCTTCCTGGTCAGACAGCAGATCGCCGCGTCCCTCGGAGTGCCCGCCGCCGCGGGTATCCAGGTTGATCACCGCATAGCCCTGCTGCGCCCACCACACCGGATCGGGTGCCTCCCAGCTGGTCTGGTCGGAGATCCGCAGCGGCTCAGGCTGGTTCATGATCCGGAACTGCTTGTTCAGTGACCACCCGCCACGCTTCTTTTCCGGCACCCGGTCTTTGCCGTAAGGGTGCGCCGACAAGATCACCGGGAACGGCCCCTCGCCCGCGGGCCGGAACAGGTTCAGACGCAGGACGACGTCGTCGCGCATCCGCACCGCCACGTCCTGCTCTTTGGTGATGTCGCCCGGCATCGGGTAAACGGTGACCGGCGGGTGCAGCGCCGCGCGGCGCCGCTTCCGGGCGTAGGCGAAGGCTCCGGGACGGTGCCAGGGCCGGTCGAGAGTAGTGTGCTGCACGGTGGTAGCTCCTAAGATTTTGAGTCTCGCTCAAGTGCGCTAGAGCGGCACTCTAAATCATGTGGTAGGCTGTTGTCAATGAGCTCTTCTCCGCCTGAAAGCTCCACCAGCCGCAGCCGGCAACAACGGGTAGGGGACGCCCTGCGTCAGGACACCCGCAAACGACTGCTTGAGGCCGCCGCGGAGGAATTCCCAGCGCACGGCTACGCCGGCACCACCGTCACGCGACTGGCCGCGGCGGCCGGGGTCTCAGTCCAGACCCTGTATCTGGCCTGGGGAAGCAAACGCGCGCTGCTGCGCGGCTACATGGAACACACGCTCGCTGGAAACCTGCAATCGCCGGAGGACGCCAGCCAGCGATTCACGGGTCTATCACCCCAGGATCGGCTCATCGAACTGGCGACCCTCGTCACTGAGATAGCCCAATGCGCCGCCATCGGCTGGACGCTGTATCGGGATGCCTCAGCTGTCGACCCTGAGATCGCCGCCGACTGGAACGAACTCCAGATGCTGCGTCACCGAACCGTCTCCCGGATCCTTGCCGACATTCCCGCCAGCGCGCTCGCCGACGGCCTCACACCAAGCAGCGCTGTCGACACGGCGTGGACCGTAGCCAGTCCCGAAAGTCACGACCTTCTTGTGCACCGCCTTGGGTACTCACTCGCCGAGTTCCGAGACTGGATGACACAAACCCTCGTCGCCGCCCTGCTTGCGGACTGACCACCGTCGGGTTCTGCCGCATTGATCTGTCCCCGACGTCGCGCCGAGCACCTGTTATGGCTCTATGTTCAACGCGGATCGACGGAGCGACCTGCTCTGCGCGGTGGCTGTCGCTCAAAGCCCCGAGCAGCGCACGCGTTCGAACGTTCGTGGCGGCCGATGCTCGCCGCGGTCGGTGGGCGGTGGGTCGGTCGATCGGCCCGCGGCCGGTCCGGGGCTCCCGCTAGCCCGGGGCGATGCTGAGTTGATGGCGGTGAAGCTTGGTGAGGTTGTGGGTGAGCATCTCCAGCCGCCACTCGGTTCTGACTAACGCTCTGCCGCGGTAGTTGAGCCTGTAGATCTTGCGGTTGTGCTTGGTGTGACCGAACACGGGCTCGATCGACTTCTGCCGTTTGCGGTAGAGCTCCTTGCCGAGTTCGGTCTGGAGCACCGCGCGCATGAATGAGTAGCGGCCGCCGGTCCAGCCGGGTCGTTCTCCCTGCCGCTTGCCACCGTCCGGTGGGATCAGCACCTGGCACCCGTGCTCGGCGACGACATGGTCGATGTGCTGCTCGTTCCAGTACTGCGCGTCGGCGACAACGACCTCGGGCTTGTAGGTGACACCGACCTGCTGGAGTTCGCCGACCGCGGTCTCGAGCATCGGTCGTAGCTGTGACCAGTCGGTCGGGTTGGTGGTGATCTCGGCCGCGAGCACGATCTGCTCTTCGTTGACGACTGCCTGCGCGTTGTAGCCCTGGATGTAGCGGCGGTTGCCCTTCATCCGCCGCGAGTCCGGGTCGGTCAGGTTCGCCTCGCCGGCTGGAGTGTCGGGCGGCGTGTAGGGCTTGGTCGGACCGCCGAGCTTGCGCTTGTCGTGCGCCCGGCGATGCTCACGAAGGTCCTCATAGGCCTTGTTGCCGCGGCATTCCGCGTCCAACTCGTCCTCCAGGAACCGGGCGCCCAGCCGCAGCCGCTCAGCCCGAGAACGGGGGATCGGCTGCGCTGCCCGCCAGCGCTTGGCCTCGAGGTGGCGGTGCGCTTCCCGCAACCAGCCGCGTCTGCCGGTTCGGCCGATTCGCTCAGGGTCGAACTCCCCAACCGCCTCCTCGTCCACCGGATCGTTCTCACCCCTCTCGGCTTGCTCGCGAGCGAGCTCACGCTCAAGCCACTCGCGCCTGCCGGCCTCGGTCTGGAGCTCTGGCGGTAGCTCGTCACCGCGCGCGTCGCCATGCTGCTCGTCCTCGGCCTCGTCGGTCGCGATCGCCTCAGCGACGATCTCCCGCGCGATCCGGTCGTAGTCAACGTTCGAGTCACTGCTCGCGCTCGCCGTCAACTTTGTGCCATCGACCGCGACCACACCGGAGTTCACCAACCCGGCCCGCGCGCACAGTCGCAGCACCGCCCCGAACAACTCGTTGAGCGACTGCTGGTGACGACGGATGAACCGCGCGATCGTCGCATGATCGGGCACCTGGTTACCCGTGATCACCCGGTACGCGATGTCCTGACGACACCGCCGCTCGATTCGCCGCGAGGATCGCTCGTCCGTCGAATACGCGTACAAGACGAGGCTCACCAGGTGGATTCAATCGGTTGTCGCAACGCCTGATGTCGAGGAGTTGTCATGGCGAGGAATAACCGAGCTTGGAATCGTGCTGCTGCAGCGGGAACGCGTTGGGGGGGACATCCGCCCGCGGGGCGACGGGAGGTCCGTGTCCGGTTCTGGCAGGCGATCGCTCGAGGTGCGTCGAGTGAGAAGGCTGCGGTCGAGGCGGGGGTGTTGCCGAGCATTGGTGTCCGGTGGTTTCGCAAGGGTGGCGGCATGTCGCCTCTCAGCTTCGCGCCGACGTCCGGGCGTTATTTGTCCTTTGACGAGCGAGAGGAGATCGCAGTCCTCCGCGCGGGTGGTTCTGGGATTCGTCAGATCGCGCGTCGGCTCGGTCGTGCGCCGTCGACGATCTCTCGAGAGTTGCAGCGCAACGCTGCGATTGGACGTGGCCGCGTTGAGTATCGAGCCTCGACCGCCCAGAGGCATGCTGAGCGTCGCGCTCAACGTCCCAAGCCGGCGAAGCTCGCGGTGAATGCGCAGCTGCGGGCCTATGTGCAAGCCCGGCTTTCTGGGACGGTGCAGCGGCCCGACGGGAGCGTCGCGGGTCCAGATATCGCATGGCGTGGGCGACGTCAGGGACCGCGAAAGGATCGCCGTTGGGGACAGTGCTGGAGCCCGGAGCAGATCTCTGGTCGCCTCCGCCTGGACTTCCCCGATGATGAATCGATGCGTGTGTCTCACGAGGCGATCTATCAGTCGCTCTATATCCAGGGCCGCGGAGCGCTGCGCCGCGAACTGACCGCTTGCCTGCGGACAGGCCGCGCGCTCAGAGCCCCCAGAAACCGGGCCTCGAAAGGCAACCGGAGCTTTGTGACGGATCACCTGTTGATCAGCGAACGGCCCGCTGAGGTCGATGACCGTGCTGTGCCGGGTCACTGGGAAGGCGATCTGATCCTCGGGACGGACCGCTCCGCGATCGGGACTCTGGTCGAGCGCTCAAGCCGGTTCACGATGCTGCTGCATCTCCCGCCGATCGAAGGTCACAACAGCCCAAGAGTCAAGGACGGCCCGCCGATCACGCGTGCCGGCGCCGGCGCCGTTCGCAATGCGATCGCCGACACGATCACGACCCTCCCGGAGCAACTGAGGCGGTCCTTGACCTGGGACCAGGGAATCGAGATGGCCCAGCACGTCCAACTCCGGCTCGACAGTGGCCTGCAGATCTACTTCTGTGATCCACGCAGCCCGTGGCAGCGCGGCACCAACGAGAACACCAACGGCCTGCTGCGCCAGTATTTCCCCAGAGGCACCGACCTCGCGCGCCACAGCGCCGAGGAGCTCGCGGCGGTCGCGGCGGCGCTCAACGGTCGACCGCGCAAGACGCTCTCATGGAGGACACCCGCCGAGGTGCTCACCGAGTACCTCAGCGCCGCGGCCTAACCGCCGCCTGCAGCATCCACCGCGTGTGACCTGCCGGACGGGCGAAACGGCCTGACCGATACCCCTCGGCTGCAACGCCGAGAGCCGCAGGGCGGCTGACAACGCGCCGATCTATGCCAGGAACCCCTCAGGAGCGCCATAAAGCGGCCATCGCCACTTAGGCCTCGCCCTCCGGGCTCGGCCTTCGCGACGACGGCCGCTTTGTCCTCACCGCCGCAGGGGTCAATTCTCAATCGGCCTTCACACCGGCGAGCCATCAAGACGACAGCCGCATCTCGCAGGCAAGCCCAGTCGTCGCTTCCAACCTTTAGAGTCACCGACCACACCGCGTTGCGAGGACCGGTTGAGCTCAGGCCATCATCGACGGCTCATACGCAGCGCGGCCGTGCCCGTCGGCGCGATAGGCCAAGTAGAACGGCTGCAGGTCGAGCCGGCCGACCGCGTCGATCACGAACCACGCCAGATGATCCTCAGGCAACCAATCCCGCAACGACGGCGGCAACAAAAACGTCTGCTCACGATCACAATCAATGAAGTTCTGAGCCATCCGTGAATGGTCTTGAACCACCCGGACAGCACCAGCCGCAGCGGATTGCTGAGATGACCGGCCCGGCCGCCTATTGGCCCCTGTCTTCAGGCTCCACTTCCGCCCCGTCTGCTTCGCCACCCGGCATCGGCCGACGTGGCTCACGAACCCCGAGTCCACCGCTGCCCTCGTCACCACCGCGCCGCCCACGCCGACGCCCTCGTCTGAACGCACGCTCTAACCGGCGACGCCGCCGGTCATCAGGCTCAAACTCCTCCGGGACTTCTTCGTCAGCCACCCCTGCTGACGCTACCACCGACAAAACCAGCTCCCTTGCATTTACGCGACAGCCACCGCGGACAGCAGGAACGGTGGTGGCGTCGGCGCGCTCTCGGTCGCACCCGAGATGACGAGCAGCCCATCAGTCCCCAACGGGCATGACGCCCGAGGCCTCGACCATCAGGATCGTGGTTCGCCGAGGCGCGCGTGTGCGATGAACCACACCCTTCGGCACGCTGCACGCCTGGTGCCGGCGCAGCGGAATCGTTCCTGAGCCCTCGATGTCGATCAGGAGCTCGCCGTCGAGGACGAGGAAGAACTCGTCCTGGTCGTCATGCTTGTGCCAGTGAAAGTCGCCGTCGATCACGCCGAGCCGTACAACTGCTTCGTTGACTGAGGTGAGCGTCTCGTTGAACCACGGCGTGCGTGCCGCGGCCTCCGCAGGAATGTCGATCACCTCAAGGTGCCCGAAGGCCTGACCGTCGGCCAGCTCGACGTGCCGGACCCGGTCATCGAAGCGGGCGAGGACCGCGCGAGCCTCGGGCTCAACGACAGCGAGATCGATGTCCTCGCCGGCGAACGCCTCGATCGCATCCATCGATTCCCAGCGCGTGACGACGACGATCTCGATTCCGCCAGCGGCTTCGACGCGCTCGACCGTCGCCCCGAGAAACCCTTGGGTGCTCTTGAGATGCGAGCTGACCGTGCCTTCGAAATGCGCCACGTACGCGTCGGCATGGTCTGCGCCTTCAGCCAGAGCTGTCCATCGACGCGCGATCACCAGAACATCTTCCCATCCGCTCGTATCGTGGTAGCGCCCCTAGACATGTCGGACCTGCTTTCGGCTCAGCGCGAGGCCCCGCACGGATCGGAGCCTGGTTCCGCGACGCGCGGATTGCGAGGCCGGCATCGACACCGAGGCCGGATCGTCCACTCGCGTCATTGTGCGCTTCGCACAATCGGGCGCGGCCGACAGGCGACCGGCGGTCCGCGGCCGACGGTCGCTTTGCTCGCCCCCAACGCCATTGACCTCGCCTGGGCTTGGCGACCTTGCGATGAATGCGGTACGACTGACGTGGGTCTGCTCCGGAAGGTCACAGCAGTTCTCATCCGGACCGGCTACTACTTATCGCGTCGGGCCCGATCGTCCCGGTGACCCCCGGTTCAAGACTAGGCACTGACCCAGGAAGACTGACTAGGGAGAACGGCTCGCCGCGAACGCCGACACGCTCAAGGCCGCGAATCGGCGAGTCGAGGGCGGCCACGACCAGCGACACGCCGGCTAGGAGCAGCAGCCAGCGCTCCAAGCGGAGTCTGTTGCGATTATTGCGATTAGCTGCTACCGTTTCATCGCAGCAGACCAATGGAGCCATCGAGCACACGGCTATGACAGACAGCGTTGTCCATCCGCCGACGTCCGACGCGGACCGTCTCACCGCAGTGTGCGAGGAAATCGACGCGCTGCTTCAGCAGCAACCCCCGTACGTCGTCGTCGGCGCCGACGGGCATCACATCGAGCTTCCTGCGTCCGCTCTCGAGGCGCTGCGGAAGGTCGTCGAGGCGATGTCCCGCGGAGAATCGGTCACCGTGATCCCACATGACGAGCGGCTGACCAGCCAGGAGGCAGCCGAGATCCTGAGCGTTTCTCGGCCGCATCTGATCAAGCTCCTCGATCGCGGCGAGCTTCCGTTTCACCGGGTCGGAACCCACCGTCGGATCAAGATCGAGGATGTGCTCGCCTACCGAGAGCGTCGCGATGCCGAGCGGAGGGCCGCGCTAGCCGAGCTCACCCGGTTGTCGGAGGACTTGCCCGGCGGCTATCGCTGAATGCGGTCGCGTCGGCGCCCCCGCCTATCGTCGGCGTGTGCCGTTTGCTGTTCTTCTCGATGCGTGCGTTTTGTACCCGCTGCCACTGCGGGACACGTTGCTGCGCTGCGCCGAGCAGGACCTCTACGAGGTCCGTTGGAGCCGACGGATCCTCGATGAGGTCGTTCGGAACCTCGTGGACGACGATCGCGTGGCGCCCGGGCAGGCCGCAAAGCTGATTGACGCCATGCAGCGCGCGTTCGAGGACGCCGAGATTCCGGCTCTGGCGATCGCCGCGCTCGAGCCGCGGATGACGAACGAGTCCGCCGACCGCCACGTGCTCGCGGCGGCCGTGGCGTCGAACGATGCGAAGACGATCGTCACGTCCAATCTGCGCCACTTCCCCGCCGCCGCGTGCCAGCCGTTCGGGGTTGAGGTCGCTCATCCCGATGCGTTCCTCTGCAGCGTCTACGAACGCGCACCGAGAGGGATTCACGCGGTACTGGACCAGCAGGTTGCCGATCTCAGTCGTCCGCCGATGACGGTGGAAGATGTGCTCGATCGGCTCCACGCGCGTGTCCCGGAGTTCGTCACGCGCTTGCGAGCAGGACGGCCCGGGTCACAAGGTATGGAAGCCTGATGGAAGCCTCAGCTCGCTCGATTCGGTCCTCCGTGATCATCCCGAAGAGTCGCAATCTCCCGTGGCGTCTGCAGATCCCGACTTTCGATCCACATCGATCAACGCCTGCGCATGCCTCGTAATGAAGGGGTCCGGGGTTCGAGTCCCCGCGTCGGCTCTTCCACAAAACTCGCTGGCCATGAAGATCCACATGTCGTGACTGTGGTTGGCGACGTAGTCGATCCCGATGGCCGGCGCGTGGTGCTGGACGACGGCGGCTGGAAGCACGTCCTTGGTGAGCACGCGGAGATGGCCACTCACCGCGACGCTGTACTCGCGCCTGTGATCCGGCCGCATCATCACCAACTAGATCCGCGGCCATCCCGGAGCGCTACTGGCGGCGCGGGCTGGGTCCGGGTCGGTGGCTGCTGGTGGCCGTAGACTCCAGTTCGCATCCGGCGCGCATCGTTACCCCGTACGGCAATCGCAGGGATCCTCCGGGATGGACGCCATGACTGTGACGATCAGACATCTGACCTTCGACGACGCCAGCTACGACGAGGCAAGCGACGCGCTCTACCTGCACGTCGGCGAGCGTCAAGCCGCCGCCGGCAGCGCGGAGACCGCAGAAGGACACGTGCTGCGGTTCGATGCAACCGGGCGGATCATCGGTCTGACGATCATCAATGCCAAGTGGCTGCTCGACCGCGATGGTGAGCTGGTCGTCACGCTGCCCGAGCAGGTGCATGTCGCGCCAGCGGCCCTCGAAGCGGCGCTGGCCGCAGCCGCATAGCCGGTCGCTCAAGACGCTAGCCGCCTGCGGCAGCGGGGTTGCCATGCCCGCCGGCCGCGGGGCTCCGACAGGCCCGCTTTCCGTTCGCGCAGGCCGATACGAACCAGGACGAGATAGGCAGCGACGGTCAAGATAAGGCTCGGCAACGACAGGGAGCGGGCCGACGGCATAAACGCCGCGAGGTATCCGGCGTTTACGATGAACACCGTCGCGGCGAGTGTCACTCGGTGATGAGGCGCCGCTCTCCGCGTTCCGAGTGGTGTGGCGGCCCGAGATCCACAGCATCTCCGCGTAGGGGCTGAGTATGAGCTGGTCCTGGCCACCGGGTCGATTCGGACGTGGTGGCGCCACGAAGCTGGCAGCGTGTGCCGCTCGCCAACCCCCGCAGCAGAGCGATCATCCGCGAGCCCACGGATCGATGAACACGTCGTCGATTCGCGGCTGGCCAGAGAGGCCGGTGAATCTCAGCGACACCTGGGCGCTGCCGCCTGACAATACCCCCAGCACCGGTGCGCTGGTCGGCATAATCTGCGTTGGCCACCAGATGAAGCCGGCGACGGCCACGCCAGCGGGGATCACCGAACTCCCGTCCACGACGCTGACCGCAACCGTTCCGTGGCCTGCGATGAAGAATCGGATCGAAGGGTAGGCCGCGTCTACGCATGTTGGAGGCGACTGGGCGGATGACCCGGCTGGCAGAGACAGCGACCAGGAGCCGAGGGTGCCCGTGGCCGCGTACGGCTCGCTTCCGGCGACACGCGTGGCCTGGCCGCTCAACGTCCACGTCAAGCTCTCGAAGTCGCCGCCAGGCGCGAGCTCGTACTCGGCGAAATCCCACCAACGGGCGAACGGCCGGCTGACCGCCGAGCCGTTGCAGGGGTTGAGATTGACCAGAGACGTCGGGTCGGTCCCCTTGGCCTGCGCGGCCGAAACGATCGGCGCCAGGAGAGCCGCGGCTCCCAAGGCGCACGCGACCGCGACGATCCTGATCAAACGATGGGCTGGGTTGATCATTGGGTCCTCTCCACGGGCCGGGAAACGTAGAACCGCCTGCGTCACGCGCTTACTCCCTGATGGAGAACAAGCCGCGTGAGGGCCTTATACCCGGCGGCGACGGTTTTGGATCGCGGCCGCGTTCATGCGACTGCGGCGGGGAAGTCAGGTGCGCGGCCGGCGTTGTACGCGGTGTGAAATCTGGTGTCGCCGAGCGCCGCTCGCAGTCGGGCAAGGTCAGCATCGCGAAGCCGGGATTCCAGGCTGTCGAAGCGTGTACCGAGCTTATCGCAGATCGCGTCGGCGGCGCCATGCAGCATCCCGGCTGTTTGCGTGTCTCCGGCCCGACTGGCTATCAGTGCCAGGCCAAGGTACGCGTAGGCGACCATCAGTTGATCGCCATTGCGCTGCGCGATGGCCCGCGATTGCTCAAACATCGTCCGGGCATCGGTGTCGGCGTGGTCGAGGTATGACGCGAAGCCGAGCGTGCACGAATGCAAGCTCAGGCCGCGTCGGTCGCCGATCTCTCGGGCGAGACGGACTCCCTCGGCAAGACGCGCACGGGGCACACTGATTTCTCCGCCCTCCATCTCGAGGTAACTGAGGTTGTTGAGACAGAGGAGGTACAGCACTTTGTTGCCGGCTTGACGAAAAAGCTCCAGGCTCTTCTCGACCGTGCGCGCCCGCTCTGCGTGACTTAGGTGCGGAGAGGATCCCCGCGTCATCAGAAATAGCGCCGTGAGATGCTGGTCGCCGAGCGCCCTGGCCAGGACGAGCCCCTCGCCGGTGAGTTCGAGGTTGGCCTGCTCGTCGCCTCGACTCCCGTTGACGAAGGCGAGCACGTATAGCGCTTCGGCACGGAGGTGCTCATCGCCAAGCGCACGAGCGATCGCGAGCGCCTCCTGAGCGCGGTCGGCTGCTGCGTCGTACTCACCGTTGATGATGGTGAGCAGGATGCCTGCGGAGACAAGAGCGCGGCCGCGGAGGACGGTGGGCTGCCGGGCATCGGGGCGGTCAAGCGCAGCAGATATTGCCGCCGCGCCTTCAGCCCGGGGCTCCCGGTAGAGCCAGAAATAGCACAGCGCCCGGCCCAGCCGCAGTCCAATGGCGGGGGTGGAGTCTTGAAGACTGGTAGAGATTGCGGCGCGGAGATTGTCGAACTCGAGCTGGAGGCGGTCAAGCCACTCGATCTGGCCGTGGCCGATCAGGTGCGGCGCTGCGGTCTCGGCCAAGGCAAGGTAGTGATCGCGGTGCGCGGTGCGCAACGCGCTGGCGGCCTTCTGGCTTCGCGCCAGCAGCTTTGCGGTTGCGTACTCGCGCACGGTCTCCAGCAACCGGTAGCGGACCGATCCGCCGTGGTCGGCTTGGAGCAGGCTCTTGTCGACCAACGCGGCGAGCCGATCGAGGACGCCGACCTGGGAGTCCAAGCCGGCCCCTGCCACCGCCTCAGCGCTGTCGAGGTCAAACCCGCCCGCAAACACCGAGAGGCGCTCGAGCATCTCCTGTTCCTCCGGGTTCAATAGCTCATATGACCAGTCGATTAGGGCTTGGAGGGTTTGCTGTCGTGGCGACGTAATGCGGTGTCCGCCGGTGAGCAGTCGGAAGCGTTGATCGAGCCGATCGTCGATCTCGTCGAGCGAGAGTGTGCGCAGCCGGGCAGCAGCAAGCTCGATCGCGAGTGGGATCCCGTCCAGGCGGCGGCATAGCCTTCCGGCCGCAGACGCGTTGTGGGGGTCGATGACAAAGTCCGAGCGTTGCTGCTGCGCGCGGTCGGCGAACAGCCGAACCGCGTCGCACGCGAGCACCCGGTCGGGATCGGCGCTGGCCGGCGGGACGAACAGCGAGGGAACGCGATATAGATACTCGCCTTCGATCCCGAGCGGCTCGCGGCTGGTCGCGAGAATCGTCATCCTCGGACAACCGCGCACCAATTGGTCGGCGACACTGGCCGCCTCGCCGATCACGTGCTCGCAGTTGTCCAGGATCACGAGCAACCGTCGGTTCCGGCACGCGGCGATCAGCGACTGTGGCAGCGATCGTCCCGGCTGCTCCGGGACTCCAAGAACGCCCGCCAGCTTCGTGGCGACGAGCGTCGCGTCCGTCAGTGGCCCGAGGTCGACAAACCAGGCCTCGTCGCCCGACCCGTCCAGCATGCTCGCTGCGAGCTGCAGCGCGAGCCGCGTCTTGCCCACGCCACCCGTCCCGGTCAGCGTGATCACGCGAGCGCGCGACAGCAGCTGCCGAAGCTCGCTCAGCTGGCGCTCTCGACCGACGAAGCTGGAGACCCGGGCGGGCAGGTTGTGACGCGCGTTGCCGTCCTCGCGCGGGCCTGGCCGCGAGGACTTCGATACCGCAGCGACCGACGGGGCGCCCGCAGCGATCGTCGGTGCCAGGTCAAGCGACGCTTCCTGGCGAAGGATCGCCTGCTCGAGCTGGCGCAGCGGCGCGCTCGGCTCGATTGCCAGCTGCTCCACGAGCACTCGCCTGGCATTCTGATAGGCGGTGAGCGCATCGGCCTGCCGGCCGCACCGGTACAGCGCCAGCATCAGCTGTGCATGCAGGTGCTCGCGCAACGGATGCTCCTCAACCAGCGTCTCAAGCTCGCCGACTAGGTCAACCTGGCGCCCGAGCTCAAGATCAGCCTCGATGCGTTTCTCCAACGCCGTCAGCCGCAGTTCCTCCAGCCGCCTGATCGCCGGCTGCGCGAACGACGCGTAGGACAGATCGTCAAGCGGAGCCCCGCGCCACAAGCCGAGCGCCTCGCGCAACTTCGCGGCCGCCTCCGCCGGCTCGGCGCCGTCCGCCTCGCTCACCAGCCGCTCGAAGCAATAAAGGTCAAGCTCGTCGCGATCGGCGCGCAGCATATATCCCGGCGCGCGGGTGGCAATCCGCCCGCGGGCACCGCCGAGTGCCTTTCGCAGCTGCGAGACCCGCACCTGCAACGCGGCCCGTCCCGACTCAGGAACCTCTTCGCCCCATAGCTCCTCGATCAACCGATCAGCGGACACGACCTCGTTCACGCTGAGCAGCAGCACCGCCAACAGCGACCGCTGCGCCCCCGCGAGCGAGACCAGACAGTCGCCATCTGCCACCTCAAGGGGACCGAGGATTCGAAACTGCATCTGCTTAGCGATCGATTAGCGAACCAAAAGTGGCCTTGCTCATTCTCTTTGATCTGACGCGCAGCCACAAGCTCGCAGGCGGACCAGCCTCCTCACCGCCACGATCAGGAAGACCTTTCGGTCGGCGAGCCCGGCCGCGGCGTTGGTGGGCGCTGGGGCGTGTTCCCGTCGCCCCGGCGGGCCCCTGAGGCCCGCCGGGGCCCGTTGTCATGGGAATCGGCCAGCCACGTGCCGTGCTCGGCGGGGAGTCCGAGCACGGCGAGGCGGACGAGGTTGGGGGCCGAGCAGGCGGAGTCGGCAGTGACGTTGAGCTGGCCGCGGAGAGGAGAGCAGGATGCGATGGTTGCCCTAAGAACAGAATCTAGTAGGACTGGATCTCGTGGAGGCAGACCGGTGGATCGCGGCCTCAGTCGGGGGAGAGTCGTGGTTCGGGACGCGTTTCGAGTCGTTGTGGGCCGCGAGCCGCCCGACGATCCGGTCTTCCATCGCCCGCGAGGCCGGGAGCCCGGTCTGGTCCCCGGCATCCCCCTTCCCTCCCTCGCCGCTGCTGCGCACGCGGACGTATCGACGCTGCCTACACGCGGTGGCGGACCTCTCTCTCGATCCGGCAGAGGCACTTGATGCTGCGGGCAAGCATTGAGAACTCAGCCTCGCTGTCGACGAGCCAGGTGAGCGACTCCCCACCGAGTCGCTCGAGCCGTCCGAGCACCGAGGTCTCAGCGGCTGCCGGCGCAATTAGCTCAGAGCGATCAGCGTGCCCGCGTTGCGCGGGACGGACGGCGCTCGCATGCGCGCCGGTCATCTGGGAACCGCAGGTCGATTACCCCGGCCTCCGAGCGCGACACCCCAGCCCCGCAGGCGGGCCCGCCGGACACGGGAGGGTCGCCTAACGTTCTGATCGAGCGCCGCTTGACTCGGCGTGCTCGGCATATAGAATCGCCCTGCGCTTGGACTCCGAGAGGGGCGGTGGTGGGCGACAATTTAGGTTTCCGGAGCGGCATTGCGAGGATCGCCGGGGCGCTGCTCGCGACGCTCGCCGCCATTGCGGTCGGGGTGGGCCCTGGCTGGCTGGCCCCGTCGGTGGCGAAGGGTCAGGGCGAGGTGACGACGACGTTTGGGTGTCTGGGGATCCCGCAGGAGTTCGTCGTACCCAGCGGGGTGAAGATGATCCACGCCGAGGTTACTGGCAGCTCGGGGGGCGGAACCAACGGCGGCGGCGGGGGGCGGATCTCTGGGACGTTGCACGTGACGCCTGGCGACGTGCTCACCGTCACGGTCGGTTGTCGAGAGTCGACGAAGCGGGGAGTGACTCACGGCGGCGGCTACGGTTTCGCTGACGGCGGTAATGGTGGTGCCGGCGCGTTCCAGACGGGCGGCTTCAGCGGTGGCGGGGCCACCGGAGTCACATTGGGCACGGTCGTCCTGGTAGTGGCAGGCGGCGGTGGTGGAGAGGGGCGGTCGAGCGACTTCTCCGCCGGCGGCGCCGGCGGCGGGGGAGGTTTCTCTAACGGGGAGCCGGGCGGTGGCTCGTTGGGCGGCGCGGGCGGCGCGCTCGGGGGCAGTCGGAGACAGGCCGGCGGGAACGGCTTGGAGGGCAACGGCCGCGAGGGCGGCGGCGGTGGCGGCGGGTTTCCCACTGGCGGTGGCGGCGGGGGGGCTGGCCGGTTCGCCTTCTTCGGTGGTGGAGGTGGGGGCGGTGGGCTCTCCTACACGGACGGGAACTTCATGACGGACATAACCAAGACCGTCGGCGAGAAGGAACTGGAGGGCTCGGTCAAGTTCCGCTATATCGGGCCTGACGCATCGCCGGAGATCTTCAGGTGCACCGGACGTATCGAGACATACACGGCCGGCCCCAGGGTTACCGGGGTGCGGGTGATCGCCGTTGGCGCCAACGGCTCGGTCAAGTATCCGAGCGGTTCGGGGGAGTCCACGAAGCCGGGACTGGGTGATGGCCAGAGGGGGTCATTCTCGACCTACCTCGGCATGGCCATCGATATCGGCGTCGGGTGCGCCGGGCACCCCGGCCGCTACGCCGGTGCGGGCACCGACCGCAACCCGGGCGGCGCGGGCGGCTTCGGGCTAAACCCCGGCGGAGGCGGCGGAGCCGGATATCGATCGATCCTCGACCCGCGCGGGGAGGGCGGCGGCGCCGGGGGGAGCGGCGGTGGAGGATCGAGCGGGGTGAGGGACGCCGACTTGTTTGTCACGCTGCTCGTGGCTGGTGGCGGTGGAGGCGCCGGCGGCTACGGTGAGCCATTCATCGGATTCCGCACCGGTGGCGGCAACGGTGGCAACGGTGGCCAAACCGCGGGGACGGCTGGCGAGGGGCTCGGCGCCGGCGGGCCAGGGGCGCTGAGCGGCAGTCCGAGTCCGTCCGGTGGCGGAGGCGGGATCTCCTCGGATGGCTCGTTGGCTGGTGGTGGTGGTGGTGGCGGCGGCGGCTACACCAACGGCGGCGGAGGCGGCGGAGGCGGCACGGTCGGTGGAGGCGGCGGAGGCGGCGGAGGTGGGGGCGGCACCTACCATAGTCCGCGAGTCGAGGCCCACCGGATTGACATCACAGGCTTTCGCCAGCGGGGCAACGTCGACGGCCTGGTGATTATCGCGCCGGTGGTGGGTGCGGCGAGCCCGGTGTTGTTGGTGGGCGCGCCGTCGTCGGGGACGGCGGGTCAGGTGATCGCGGGGGGGTCGGTGTCGGGGGTGCTGTCGGGGGGCGTCGCTGCGTCGGGATCGATCACGTTTAGGGTGTTTGGGCCGCAGCCCAGCGCGCCTGCTGAGTGCGCGAGTGGTGGGACGGTGGTGGGCAGCGCCACCGTGTCGGGTGATGGGAGGTATCACCCGTCGGCGGGGTTTACGCCGCACGCCGCGGGTGACTACTGGTGGTATGCCCGCTATGGTGGGGATGCCAACAATCACCCGGCGGTGGCGGTGTGCGGGGCGGGGATGCCCAAGACGGTGGTGGGTGCGGCGAGCCCGGTGTTGTTGGTGGGCGCGCCGTCGTCGGGGACGGCGGGTCAGGTGATCGCGGGGGGGTCGGTGTCGGGGGTGCTGTCGGGGGGCGTCGCTGCGTCGGGATCGATCACGTTTAGGGTGTTTGGGCCGCAGCCCAGCGCGCCTGCTGAGTGCGCGAGTGGTGGGACGGTGGTGGGCAGCGCCACCGTGTCGGGTGATGGGAGGTATCACCCGTCGGCGGGGTTTACGCCGCACGCCGCGGGTGACTACTGGTGGTATGCCCGCTATGGTGGGGATGCCAACAATCACCCGGCGGTGGCGGTGTGCGGGGCGGGGATGCCCAAGACGGTGGTGGGTGCGGCGAGCCCGGTGTTGTTGGTGGGCGCGCCGTCGTCGGGGACGGCGGGTCAGGTGATCGCGGGGGGGTCGGTGTCGGGGGTGCTGTCGGGGGGCGTCGCTGCGTCGGGATCGATCACGTTTAGGGTGTTTGGGCCGCAGCCCAGCGCGCCTGCTGAGTGCGCGAGTGGTGGGACGGTGGTGGGCAGCGCCACCGTGTCGGGTGATGGGAGGTATCACCCGTCGGCGGGGTTTACGCCGCACGCCGCGGGTGACTACTGGTGGTATGCCCGCTATGGTGGGGATGCCAACAATCACCCGGCGGTGGCGGTGTGCGGGGCGGGGATGCCCAAGACGGTGGTGGGTGCGGCGAGCCCGGTGTTGTTGGTGGGCGCGCCGTCGTCGGGGACGGCGGGTCAGGTGATCGCGGGGGGGTCGGTGTCGGGGGTGCTGTCGGGGGGCGTCGCTGCGTCGGGATCGATCACGTTTAGGGTGTTTGGGCCGCAGCCCAGCGCGCCTGCTGAGTGCGCGAGTGGTGGGACGGTGGTGGGCAGCGCCACCGTGTCGGGTGATGGGAGGTATCACCCGTCGGCGGGGTTTACGCCGCACGCCGCGGGTGACTACTGGTGGTATGCCCGCTATGGTGGGGATGCCAACAATCACCCGGCGGTGGCGGTGTGCGGGGCGGGGATGCCCAAGACGGTGGTGGGTGCGGCGAGCCCGGTGTTGTTGGTGGGCGCGCCGTCGTCGGGGACGGCGGGTCAGGTGATCGCGGGGGGGTCGGTGTCGGGGGTGCTGTCGGGGGGCGTCGCTGCGTCGGGATCGATCACGTTTAGGGTGTTTGGGCCGCAGCCCAGCGCGCCTGCTGAGTGCGCGAGTGGTGGGACGGTGGTGGGCAGCGCCACCGTGTCGGGTGATGGGAGGTATCACCCGTCGGCGGGGTTTACGCCGCACGCCGCGGGTGACTACTGGTGGTATGCCCGCTATGGTGGGGATGCCAACAATCACCCGGCGGTGGCGGTGTGCGGGGCGGGGATGCCCAAGACGGTGGTGGGTGCGGCGAGCCCGGTGTTGTTGGTGGGCGCGCCGTCGTCGGGGACGGCGGGTCAGGTGATCGCGGGGGGGTCGGTGTCGGGGGTGCTGTCGGGGGGCGTCGCTGCGTCGGGATCGATCACGTTTAGGGTGTTTGGGCCGCAGCCCAGCGCGCCTGCTGAGTGCGCGAGTGGTGGGACGGTGGTGGGCAGCGCCACCGTGTCGGGTGATGGGAGGTATCACCCGTCGGCGGGGTTTACGCCGCACGCCGCGGGTGACTACTGGTGGTATGCCCGCTATGGTGGGGATGCCAACAATCACCCGGCGGTGGCGGTGTGCGGGGCGGGGATGCCCAAGACGGTGGTCGCGGGCGCGTCGACGACGCTGCGCTCCTCGGCCAACCCCTCGAGGGTGGGCGAGGCAGTGACGTTCACCGCGACGGTCACTGGCACGAACCCCTCAGGTACTGTGAGCTTCCGGGACGGCGGCGCCACGATCAGCGGCTGCGGCACGCAGACGCTCACGAGCGGCATCGCGACCTGCACGATCAGCTCATTGTCGAGCGGAACTCACCGCATCGCCGCCGTCTACAGCGGTGACACGGCCAACCCGAGCTCCACCTCCCTACCACTCACCCAGACGGTGCTCCGGCGGGCAGAGGTGCGGATCCGCGTGCTGCGGCCAACTCCGCTTGCGCCTGGGTGCGCGGCCGAGACCGGATCAGACGAGCGAGAAATCACCGCGGTGACGGCCGATGCAAACTGTCGGCGCTTCCGGCTGACGCTACAGGGCACGATCACCTCTGCCGGCACGGTGGACCAGACCGCCAGCGCCACCGTCGATGCTTCGGTCAGCGTCAGCCTCCCTGGCCGACCCGCAATCCGCAAGACCGCCAGCGGCTCCGCCAATCATGGCCGCTGGCGGATGTCTGTGGTGCTGCCCGGGGTGAACCTCGACCCCATCCCACCCAGCTACCTGATCACCGTTCACTACCGCGGCGACAACACCAGCGAGCCCGCCACCGCCCACCGCCGCGTCCGGATCGAGGTCGAACGCGCCGGCCTCAACCCACACCTCCCCCCACGCCCCTGACTCGGAAAACCGCGCCGCGGCATCCCAAGAGATCCTGACGACCTCGCCACGCGTCAACGACACGGGACGCGCGCGAGATGTATCGGTTGCCACGGACAGGACATTCTGGACTTGCCTGGGTTCGACGGAGAGAATTTGGTAGTTGAGTAGTAAATCTAAATCAGTCAGTGCGATTCCTCAGATCCGTACATCGCAGAGGCCAGGGTCAGAATCTCCCGCAGACCAGTAACTGTTGCGGCGGCGAGACTCATTGCGAGTGGGCTGCCTACTTCGCTCTCGCGTTCGCGCGGAGGGGAGCATCTCGACGCCGTTGACGACGAGGAGCTTGCCTTGCGCGGAAAGCTCGCATCCCCCAGGCGAGTGCTTTCGTCCCTCGACCGCCTTGGATTTCACGATCGGATTGGCGACGACGCGCGCGAGGCACCGGTCGCCGCCGGCCCACGCCGACTTGAGCTTTGCTCGGCAGGCCGTCAGCTACGGGATTTTTCGAGATCAACGGCAAGCAGGCGCTGGCGCCTTTGACCCCGATCGCTTGCGGCGGACCTGCTAGCAGCTGGACCGATGCCTGCTCGGATTTCGCGTATTACGAGCGGTCGCCTGGACTTGGTGTGATGCGCGCGCCGGCCGCAAGCGCAACAGCTCCGCACACCAGGCGCGACAGAACATTCGCCATTCTCGCTGAAGCGACAGTGCGAGATGCAAGGGAGGTCGGTGCCTGGTCTTTGCGTCAGGCGTTCGTTTGGCGTTCGGCGGCGTCGTCGCGGACGCTCGCCTTCTGCTCCAGGGTCATCGCTCCGGGGTGGTCGACTCCGGGCCATGGCGTGAGCAGCAGCAAGAGGCGGGCGTCGGTGCGGGCGTGTACGGCATGGCGCTCGTTGGGGGCGAATTCGACGAGCAAGCCACTGCTGCCACTGATGCTCTCACCGGCAGGGGTGGTGATCTCAACCTCGCCGTCGAGCACGGTGACCCACGCTCGTTCGTGCACTTGGTGATCGTCAAAGCTCTCGCCGGCCGGTATCATCAGCGCGATCGCGCGCGCATCGTCGGTGGAGGCGAGAATCTCTGGGGCGTGTGGTCTCAGGGGTAGGCTCGTGATCGCCCAGTTGTTCATGTGATCTCCCTCTGATCTGAAGTTAGCTGCGCACAGTAGGCGAAACCGCGCACGACGGGGGCGCGTGCCGACCGACGATCAACACGGGCTTCCCGACGGGACGGTCTTCGATCACACGACGCCGACGTTAGATCGATTGTCGATAGCCGAAGAACTCGTGGTCTTCGTTGTAGCCGCCATAGCCGCTGCCGAGCTCAGAGTAGTGGGCGACGAACTCGATCCCTTTGATCCATTTGACTTGTTTGAAGCCGAGTTCGATCTCGTTGCGCAGCCGTAGCGGAGCACCGTGACCGAACGAGAGGGGAGCGTCGTTCATGTCGTAGGCGAGCATCGTGAGGTGGTGGCTCATGTGCTCGATCGGGTGCGCGTCGTAATAGACGCCCTTGTCGGCGCCCTCGCCGAGAGAGTAGAACACAACCCACTTCGCCTCGGGCTGGGGCTTGACGAGGTCGAGGATCGTCTGCATCGAGACGCCTCCCCATTTGGCGACGCCCGACCAGCCCTGGATGCAGAAGTGCTGGGTGATCTGCTCGTGGTGGGGCAGCGCCCGGAGTTGCGTGAGGTCGAGCTCGACCGGATTCTCGATCAGGCCGTTCATCCGCAGCCGGTAGTCGGCGAAGTTGCCGTCAAACAGGGCCTTGTACTCGTCGGAGTCGGGGTACTGCCCGTTGTGCCAGAAGTACGGTGAGATGTCCTTCTCGCTGTATTCACCCGGTTTGGGGTCGACGTGCTCGAACAGGTGCTGAACCGGTCCGACGAGCGCCTGGCCCACGCGCTGCACCACGCGGGGGTGGCGGATCGTGAACGGCGTTGCGGCCACCCACGCGGCGATGGCGACGGCCGTCGACGCGGCGAACACCCCAAACCCGATCCAGCTGTCGCCGGTCTGACCCGCGTACCCGTGGTTGAGGTTGGCCAGCAGGCCGGTGGTGAACACGAAGGTCACGTGAAGCACGATGAAGATCAAACACCAGACGAGCACGAGGAAGTGCAGCGACCGCGCCGTTTGGATGCTGAGAATCTTGCTGACGCGTTTGAATCGCGTCGAGAGCGCGGGGGACATTCCCAGGCCGGTGATCAGCGCCAGCGGCGCGGCGATGAACACGGTGATGAAGTAGGCGATCAGCTGCAGGCCGTTATAGGCCACCCAGCCATGGTCGGTCGGCCAGTTCAACGAGAGGTACTGAATCAGCGTCGAGAGCGCGTTGGGGAACACGTTCCAGCTGGTGGGCACCAGGCGCTGCCACCGGCCGGACGCGAACAGCAGGATGTAGAACACGACGCCGTTGAGCAGCCACAGCGCGTCGAAGCTGAGATGCCACCAGCGGGCCAGGCCAATCGAGTGGCGCAGGCCGGGCAGGCCGACCTGTCTCGGGAGGCCGATCGAATCCTGCTTGGCCGTCCACAGGGGATCCTCCGGAACGGGCTTTTGGATCCGAAACCAGTCCCGACCCGGCGTGGAGTGCCGGGTCCAGTACAGCCGGGGGTGATCCGACAGGATCTGGACGCCGGCGCGGATGATGAAGATCATGAAGAACAGGTTGAAGAAGTGCTGCAGATCCACCCAGGCCGGAAACCCGACCGTCCCCGCCGGCGGCGACGCCACGTCAGTCCCCGGGTAGCGCGCGATGAAGCGCTGCATGAACGCGTCACCGCGCAAGCCCTTGGCGACGGCGACCAGGATGATCAACAGCAGGAAGCCGATCGGCAGCAGCCAGAGTAGGTTGAACCACTTAGTGCGACCCACGCGCACCCGGGGGGCGATCCCGTTGACCTGCGGGATCGAGCCCGCCCAGGTCGCGGTGTCGATCGCATCCTCCCCCGGCGTCAGCTGGTATCGGTAGCTGCGAACCACGTCGGGAGAAACCCGCGACGGGGCGGGGGCAGGTAGGTCCTCTGCACTCAGATCGGCATCTCGATCCATGCCTGAACCCTACGCCGCCAACACGCGCCGTCGGCCTGCTTGGATGGATGCATTGGGTTGGTGAGCGTCGTGGAGCATTGCGACGAGTGCGCCGGCGACGATCGTGAATGCTTGTCCGCTCTTGAGATCATGATGAGTAGACCGAGAATCGCGATCAGCAGCCACGCCGAGATCTGCAATACGCGCCAAAACCTAGCCCAGGTCCGTTAGGAGCGCAGGCGATCCTCGACCTCGGACTCGATAAACGTCCGCTTGACCTGGTCCCGAGGTCAGGTCTGCTGCACCCGGTCGGTGAGTAACACGGCGAGCTCGGTGTCCTCCTGGAGACGGTGGCGCGCTGCCACGAGCGGGTACAGCCGTCCCGGTTGTTCGTTCTCCCGGCGGCCGTCGTGAGATTTGGGAGTGGCCCGGTCTGCTGCGGAACTAGGGCTGGGCTCAGGGGGATCGGGTCCTTGCGGGGCGGAGGTCACGGTGGGGCGAGGGTCGGTCGGTCGCGCTCTATGGGCTGGCCAGCACGCTGTCTCGTCGGGTGACGGGGGGTCCGCTGCGGAACTTGGCGATGTACGCCTCGAAGTCCCAGGTAGCCCAGAACGACCAGGCAGCCCTCCCGGCCGGCGTCGAACAGGGCCTGGGCCTGGGCGTGGCCCATGTCAACTCGGTCGTGCGGACGCCGAGGGTCGGGATCGGGATGGTTCTCGCCTAGTTGGCCTGCTCGACGTAGAAGCGGCCGTGGGACTCCATCATCGTCTCGACGATGGCCTTGATGAAGTCGATGTCTGAGCCAATCGGCTGGGCCGGTTTAGCGGGCGCTCCTTCCAATACGAGCGGTGCCGCCTGGTTGGGTGCGACCAGGAGCAGGCCGAAGGTGGGAAAGCTCGGCGTAACGCCTCAGGGGTGTCGAATAGCCAGATGGGGAAGTTGGACAACAGGCCGCCGTCGACGATCTCATCGCCGCCCATGGTCACCGGCTTGAAAAACACCGGAATCGACATGCTCACTTGCATCGCCTCGGCGATCTCGAGCTCGTCGGGGTCGGTTCCGAGCTTCGCGGCGTCTCACGGGAGCACCAGCATGCTCCGGGACGAAAGTCAGAGGCGATCACCTGCAGTTTGTAGGAGCGCTTGGGGTCAGTGGCATCCCGATCGCGGAGATCACCGAACGTGGTTTTGCCCTTGGCCTTGAGCAGATCGCGGATCCAGCCGAGGAAGTAGTCGCCTCTGTGCATACCTCGAGTCTTGAAGAATTCGGCGATATCACCGCCGGCCGAACTTGTCTAGGGAGCTGCGGTCTTCAAACTTGGTGAAGTCCATCTTCTGCTTTTCCAGGACGATCTCCTGGAGCTCGGCGCCCGTGTAGCCAGCAGCGACCAGGGACGACATGATCGCACCCGCCGAGGTACCGGCCACGCGCACCGGCTCATAGCGGTTGTCGCTCAGCTCGCGGTAGGCCCCAGGCAACCCGATTCCCTTCACACCGCCACCCTTGAACACGAGATCAGCTAGACGCCGATCCGCTGCGCTGTCTAATGCCCCGGCTCCCATTGCTACCTCCGACCTGTTCGGTACGGCATGCGCGGGTTACTCCCAACCCCCCGGTCCCTCACGCGTGTAGTGAGTCTCGTCGCCGGCCGATGGCGGGACAAGGCCGCTCGTGGTGCCGGCCCGGTCAAATCCCGCCTAACTTCACTAATACTCCCGCTTTACAGTGCGCAGCACCCGTTCGGGCTCGAGAACATCGCGGTCGTCGTGCACCGTTGCCTTCGCCCTGCAACGGCCCTCGTCTTTCGAGTGAGCCTCGGTCAGCGTGGAGCGCTCGGATTACGGACTTCTATTGCTGCGCGATAATCGTTTACCAAGCGCAGTAGTCGGCGTTACCTGGGTACGTGCGAACAGCGCGGTAGCGACGGCAAGAAGTGCGGTGACCACGCCGACAAGAGCACTGACCTCGGTCTGGCTCAGCGTCCACACGTTGAACCCGCTTACCAGCGCAAGGGTCGCGGCTACCAGCGCCGTCAACGTTCCACCCACGGCGACGGGCTCCTTCGGCGTTGAGGGCCACAAATGGGCCACGCAGGCGCTCAGGAACGCGATGACCGCAGCCGCCTCGGCTGTCGCGAGGCCGGTCTGCGCCGGGGACCAGCTGACGGCTCCGAACGCCGTAAGCAGGCTGATGAGGGCAACTGCCAGGCCGCCGAGTGCCGCGAGCAGACCCTTGATCGTATCGGGCAGTTTGGCCGTGCCGGTCTGAGCATCATCTGCGCTGGATCTCAGAGGCGTTGGTCCTGGTGAGGTCGCGACGGTCGACATGTTGTCCCCCTGCAGTCAATGAAAGGCGGTTGAGGGGACGTTGATCGGGACCGCCGGGACGAGCGTCGCAACGGACACGTGGGGCCAGCTCAGATCGTTGAAGTTTAGGATCACCCGCTGGCTGTATTGCAGCTGCGTGTAGGTGACCTTGACATCGGTGGGGCCGGTCAGCGGATGCGGCGGTCTAATCAGGAAGCTCGGCACTGGCTGGCGCTTGCTGCCCGCCGTCGGCGCTGGGCGGATCGTCTCCTGCTGCTTGCCGGCCGCCAATGGGTGCACGGTCAGTGTCCGCCGGACGGTCTCGATCCAGAACGTGGCGGTCATCAACGCGGCCTGTGCGTTCTGACCCGACGGGTTGGCGCTGTGCACCGCCGCCGGGTCGCCCCAGAGAAACGCGATGTTGTCGGTCCCGCCGCCAAACAGCGGATGGTTTGGGTCAGTGGTGATCGTGATCGGGATCGTCTGCGTGACGTCGAGGCCCTGGATCGCCTCGCGCAGCACCGTGTTGGGATCGTCGAGGATCGCTTGGGTGATCGTCCCGTCGGTGATGAACGAGCTCAGGTTCTGGGGGATCCGCGGGGTATCCTCGGTCGCCGCCGTCTGGCTGGGGAACCCAATCGGGGGACCAGTGGTGCCCTCACCGAACGGCGTGATGTTGGCCTTGGGGATCGTCGGCGGCCCGGGATGGGCTGCCCGGAACGTCCCCTGCGCGTTGATCGTGGTGCCGTGCGGGATCGACGCCATCCGGGCCAGGGTCGAGCCCTCCGCCGGATCCTTGGTCACCGGCACGATGATCCACAGGCCGGGCTCGAAGTGGATCCCGACCGGGCGGCCGGTGGTCACATCGTTGATCGTCTGCAGATACGGCACGCCGTTGAGAAACGCGTCGCCCTGGACAAAACCCCGGTTAGGCACCGAGCCCAGCGGCGTGTGGAACGACAGCGTCTCGTGCGTGAGGTTGAGTTCGAGCACGTTGTCGTTGGGGCCGACCGGCGCCACCGGGAACGGGGTCGGCGTCACCGTGCTGTCGGGCCGGAAGATCGTGTTAAACCCGTTGCCGGTGAACGTTCCCTTGAAATGGGTCAGCGGTCCGAGGCTCGGTGCGGACGGCGCGCTCGCCACCTTTGCGTCGACCGCGTCAAACTCGAAGTTGCTCGGCAGTTCGAGCGCCGTTGTTAGCTGCGCCGGCAGTTCGTTTGGCAGTGCTTCCGGTCGCGCCGCGTCGGCCCCCCCGTTGGCAGCCGCTCCGTTGGTGCTCGCCGGCGTCGTTGTCCCGCTCGCGGCCGCGGTCGCGTCGGTCAGTTCCTCGGCCATGGTCCCCTCCCTTGCCCTCTCTCGATCGATTGGTCCCGACAGGGGGTCCGCTCTGGGAAGCGCCTATCCCGACGACAACCCGACGTCATCTCGACGCGGGTGAGCCCAAGTCGTCCTGCACCTGCACCTACGGTCACGCCGCGGAGCGATTTTCACATCGCAAGCGTGTCATCGATATCCGGACGGCTCCCAGTCCATTCCCCCAAACATCAAGTTGCAGTAAAACCATAACCCGCTTCGCGCCTTCCTGTCAACCGCACTTTGCATAGGTTTAGTCAGGTTCAGCTAACGGTGAGGAGTCGAACACCGGTAGTCGCGCCCCGACCAACCAGTCACACCTCTCAGAACACCACCACCTATGTTCTCACCGAAACAGGTTCGCGCGAGTCCGGCAGCGACCAAGCGCAACTTCGCAAGCCCGCCGTGGTGACATCGACGACAAGCAGACGGGCTCGGGTGAACCCCCACGCCACCTGGACACCCTCCTTGGGTTTGTCCGGACGTACCGCGATAAACGTCGCGTCGAGAAACAGTGCCATGAGGTGGATGCCGTGGAGATCGCGGCGCTGAAACGCCGCAAAGCGCTCACGGAGCTCCTCACACATCCGCGACGCCGTCGTCTCTGACAGCTTCCCCAGCCCGGCTTGCTCCCCCAACGACTCGACATCAGCATCGACACGCCGCGCCCGAGGGCGCCAATCACCAGCGCTTTGAGCGGCTCGGTGCGCAACAGCTTCGGGGTCCGCGGGAACAGCCTGGACGCGAACGTCTCGCCGCCTGGCGGACCTGGGGGATCTCGATCGCCAGCTCCCCCCTCGGCGGTCTGCAACCGGCGCGAGCGAAACCCATTGCGCAACCCGCGGCGCTGCGCTTTATCGCGACGAAGGTCGGCGAAGGCAGCTATGCCAACAATCTGCGGTCCGCGTACCTGCAGGTGTATCCGGCGAGCTGGTCCGATCAGAGGACCGACCTCCTGGCCCTCGCTGTGCCCTCCTGGAACCAGACGGGACCTGGGTTCACCGGGGGCAAGTTCTGCAACCTCGCGGTCGAGCTGCTGAACGAGTGGCAGTGGATGACAACGTCTCGGCCATGTTCGCCGCTTACAAGGAGACCTATAACCGCGCTCAAGGCCAGGAGGAGGTGGACCTGCAGACGATCGGTACGGCGGTCGAGAACAGCCTGCGACCGAACAGCGACGATCAACTCGCCTGGAACCTGTTCGCCGTGGTCGGTGAAGCCTTCAACCTCGCGAGCTTCTTCCCGGAGACCGAGATCGTTCAAGCGCTGCTGGCCTCGGTCCAGTCCGCGTATGACTTGAGCTCGACGTTCGCCGCGGACGCGACGACCGGGTCGCCTCAAGCCGAGGCGATCAACACGCAGGTCAAGATGCTCAACGCGCAAGTCGCGACCCAGTACTCAAACGTCGCTGCCGGGATGGACAACCTGGCCGCCATCGTCATCACCGACGACGAACGCCTATCGGCGCTCGGTCCGCTGGCGAACACCGCATCCTGGACCCCGAGTACAGACGAGCGAGAACAGCTCCAGCAGCAGCTGCAGCTCAGCGCTCGACGCACATTCACACGCGCGCTCATGCCGGTCGCCTACAGCGCCTTCCAGCTGACCCCCAGCGCCAAGAACCCGGCACCAACGACCACCAACTGTGTCGTCGAGTACCACTCCAACCCCTACACCGGAGAGCAAAACGTGGTTCCGTTTCCCAGTACGCCTGCGAACGCCCAGCTCGCGGTGCCCAGCCCCGCGGGTCTGACCGTCTGGGCGCTAGGCCACGGCAGCCCCTACCAGCCTCCCAGCAGCCCGAGCTGGTCGCCGGCCCCGGCGTCGCTCATCGATCCGTTCTTCCTGGCCCCAGTCAGGGCGGGCTCGGCCTCTACCAGCCGTGCTTCATCCTGCGAGACTTCAGCCCGCCGACTAAGACACCCTGTATTGACAAGCAATAGACGCCGCCGGCGGCGCGCGACGCGGTCGGCCGCTCGACAGCGGGGCATCGTCCCGCAACCAGGGGTTGGACAGGGCTGCTGATCGGCTTCGGCGGGTAATCGCGGCTCAGCTTCGATCTGACCGGCTCGCTGCTCGCCGCCGCCGCTGTCCTGCTCGCGGCCTTCGGGTACGGGATCGCGACCGTGTTGGTCGGCGGCGACTCGGGGATATCCCCGCGCTCGGGGTCAGCGCTACGGCGCTGGCGATCGCGGCACTAACTCTTAAGGAGGGACGTTTGGAGCGCCGGGATAAACCGGCACGGAGATAGGAGATGGAAGTTCTCTACATCGGAAGGAGTAGCGACCCACGATGCTCAGCGACCAAGCGGAGGCGCTGCTGATTTCGTCCGCCGCAGGAGTGAGATCGCGGTCGTCCCGCAACCGCGGGTTGAGCAGCAGGTTCGAGAGCCCGCGGAGATTCCAAGTCCCGGCTGGTTCGCGTTGTGGGTGAAGCGCTCGGGGAAGCTTAGAATGGCTTCCGTCATGAGCGACGATCAGCACGCGATCCGCTTCATCTATCTCTCGCAGGAAGATCTGCTCGAGTCAGGCTGTCTTGACTTCGAGTTGGCGATGGACGCTGCCGAGTCCGCGCTATTGGCGCACCGCGATGGGGATGTGGACTTTCCCGAGAAGATTGTGCAGATCTTCGACGAGGAGACGCAGAAGCGAATCAACTGCCTGCCGGCCACGCTCCGAAAGGAGAACGTGTGCGGCATGAAGTGGGTCTCGGTGTTTCCTCCCAACGTCTCGGACTTCGGTGTCCAGAACCTCACGGCGCTGTTCATCCTTTCGGAGATCGAGAAGGGGTTTCCAATCGCGGTGCTTGAGGGCACGCTGGCTTCGAACGTGCGCGTGGGAGCGATGGGCGGGCTGGCGGCAAGGTACTTCGCGTCCTCGGAGCCCGCCACGATCGGCTTCATCGGCGCGGGCGAGCAGGCCAAGATGCAGCTGCTGGCGATGAAGACCGCCTGCCCGGCGCTGGAGCGCTGTCAGGTCTCGGCGAAGAGCCCGGAGGAGGAGCGGCAGTTCGTGGAGCAGCTGAGGCCGATCCTGGGCGACATGGAGTTCGTCGAGTCCGGCGCCGAGCCGGCCACGGCCATCGAAGGTGCGGACATCCTGGTGACTGCCACCAGCGCGCAGGCGCCGCTGCTCAAGGCTGACTGGGTCAAGCCGGGCTCTCTCTATAGCCACGTCGGCGGGTTCGAGGACGAGTACGCCGTGGCCAGGCAATCGGACAAGATCGTGTGTGACGACTGGAATACAGTCAAGCACCGCACGCAGACACTGAGCCGGATGTACAAGGATGATGAGTTGAGCGACGAGGACGTCTACGCGGATTTGGCCGACGTCGTCGCCGGGGCCAAGCCAGGCCGTGAATCAGATGACGAGCGGGTCTATTTCAATGCGGTGGGGCTCGCCTACGTAGACGTGGCGATCGCCCTGGCGATGTGCCGGCGCGCGGTGGAGGCCGGCAAGGGGCGCGAGCTCACGATGCAGGACACGATGATCTTCGAGCACGCGCGCATCGCCGACTACGTGCGGGTGTGAGAGCCGACGGGGCTGGGTTTTCCGCCGCTCCGCCGCGACGCCGGCCGTTAGTTGCGTGTGGGCGGTCTGGGCGCTGGTCCAGGGGCGTTGATGGCGGGCAGTACCAGCGAGATCTGCCAGCGGCCGTGGACGACCGTCGCGGGTAGGCTGGGGCGATGTCGGAGGTGACGACCGAGGAGAGGTTTTGCCGCTGGTATCTGCCGTGAAAGGCACGCGTCTGTGAGGACTTCAGATCGTTCTCGCACGGCACCGTGTTTCACAGCTCCGCCGTCCTGATTATTGGAGTACAACTGGGTCCGGCTGGATCGGCCGATGGCAGCGGGGGGTTGCGGGGGCCGACCGGTGCCGCTTGCGGTCCCGCATTGTCATCAGCGCAGGCCGCTCGAGTTGGGGTTCGTCACCGGCGCTGGGGGCGCGGAAAGAAGAAGGCGACGCGTCGTTGATAGTCGCGGTAGCCGGGCCTGTCTTGCATGCGGCGCTCGGTGCGCTTGGCGCCGGTGGCGAATATGAGCAGATAGCTCATCAGAGTCGGCGCGGGGAATAGCAGCGCGCCCTTAGGGGATGCCGCGGCTGCAAGCCAGGCGCCATCCCAAACGAGTGAGTCGCCGAAGTAATTGGGATGCCGCGACCAGCCCCATAGGCCGGTGTCGAGAACCTCGGGCTTCTCGTCGTCGTCCAGCTCGGCGTACTTGGACTTCTGCCGGTCAGCCAGCGCCTCGATCACCGCGCCCGTGATCATGACCGCCAGCCCCGTGGGGGCCAGCCAGCGTCGTACGCTGCGGGGGAGTCGGCTGGCGGCGGCGAGCTGGACCGGCGCGGACACGACGAGTTGAGCCAAGCCCTGGGTGACGAACACCTTGACGGCGACCTTGACGGTGCCATCGTCCTCGAGAAACTCGGTGTAACGAGGATCCTCTTTGTCGGATCCGCCGATTCGACTCAGCATCTGTATCTCCAGCCGCGCAGCCCACGCACTGGCGACCGCGGCCAGGCCCCAGCGCCTGATTGCGTCTCCACGGCCCGCCAGAGCTCCTACCACGGCAACAGCCGCCAGACCGGGGCCCCACACCGCGTCAGCGTAATCACGCCTGCCGCGAGGCAACGCGACACTCGCCGTCGCCGCTTGTATCGCGGTGACCGACAGCACTGAAATGCCTACGACGCGCTGCAGATTGACGATGTCGACCTCGTGCTGGTCGGTCTGATCCCGTCGCAGGCGGCTCGGGCGCGCGACAAGACGGTCAGGCCTGAAGCGCATTGAGGGTCTCTACCAGCTGCTTCTCAGTGGCGTCACCGAGCTTCTCAAAGACGGGTTTAACCAGTGGCGCGGCGAGCTTGGCGGCCCCGTTGAACTGCACCTCGTTGGTGTAGGTGATACTCGACCCGGTCGCGCTGCGAACGACGTCAATGGTCTCAGTCGAGGTCGCGGTGTCGTTGCGACCGACGAGCACGATCCGCTCGCCGGTGAGCTGCTCCAGTGTGTAGGTCAACTCGGTGCTGATTCCGGCGATCTTCGACGTGTTCTGCCACGAGGATCCAACAACCACCGGCCCCTCGTCGCTGCGCACGCAGCGAACTGTCCCTGGATCCCATTGCTCGGCGTGAGAGAACTCAGCGAGATATGGGATGACGATCTCGGGTGGAGGATCGACGCTGAAGGTGCGGGATACGGTGCTCACGGAATTCCTTTCTTCGTTCTCCGGCCGAATCGCCGAGACAGCGACGCCTACCTGCGCCCGATCCGGTACCCACTACCCGCCCCCGCAAGCGTTATGACCTAGCCGCTTGCGAAATCACAGACCCGCACAGGCCAGCAACGCCGCACCGGCGACCGCACCCCACGGTCCCTCGAGCACCGGGGCCGAGTTGTCCTGCTCGCCTGGCAACCTGGACCCGGCCCCGGCATGAGACGGTGGGATCTGCTCGTGCCGGTACGGATCCCGAGCCGTCCTCGGTCATGCTGAGGTTGGTGAGGTCGGTCGTCAGCCGGCGAGCAGTCCAGCATCTACCATGCGCACAAGCCGATCGACGACTTCGTCGCGCTCTTGGTCGGAGAGACCGTCCAGCTGCCCGTCGAGGGCGAGCATGCTGAGCCCGTGCATCGCAGCCCAGGCGACGAGCGAGGCGTACCGGCGGGCGCGCGGAGGCAGCCGTGCCGCCCGTACGAGCTGCTCGATCTGGCGCTGGAGCAGCTCGAAGGGGCCGAGTTGGCCTTCGCTGGCAATCACGCCCGCGGTCGGCGGATGGTGCGCGCCCTTTGCCGTGAGTCCGGGGGCGGTGAACGCTGTGCGAAACAATCCCGGTTGGGCTGTGGCGAACTGCACGTAGGCCATGCCGGCGAGGTGCAGCCGGCGCTTTGCTGCTTCGAGACTGCGGTCGGTCGGTTCGACGTTGGCGAGCCGCTGTCGCATCGTGCGGGCGAGCTCGGCGCGGGCTCGATCTGCGACTGCCCGCAGCAGGTCCTCGCGGTTGGCGAAATGGCGATAGGCGGCGTTGTGGGAGACTCCGACTCTCCGTGCCGCCTCTCTGAGCACGAGCGCGTCTGGTCCCCCTTCGCGCGCCAGGGTCACGCCCGCTTCGATCAGCAGCTCGCGTAGCGATCGACGGCCGGCAGGCGGGCTCGGAACCACGGCTCACACTCCGGCCCCGGCCGCTGTTGACAGTGGTCGCAGGAAGTTGACAAGATGCGCCGTTACCGCTGTCAACCGGAGTGGTTTCACGAGTGAGTACTACAGCACCGCGGCGCCGGGCGATTCTTGCTGCCGTCTGCCTGTCGGCGTTTGCGATCAACATCGACACGACGATCGTCAACGTCGCGCTGCCCTCGCTGACCCGCGAGCTGGGTGCGGGGACGACCGATTTGCAGTGGATCGTGGACGGCTACAGCCTGTCGTTCGCGGCGCTGGTGCTGGCCGCGGGCAGCCTCGGGGACCGGTACGGCCGCCGGCCGGCGCTGTTGATCGGACTGGTCGGCTTTGCGATCGCCAGCGCGGTCGGGTCGCTGTGCGCCAGTCCGGGCCAGCTGATCGCCGCGCGGTTCGTGATGGGCACGTTCGCCGCGTTGATCTTCCCGACCACGCTGTCGGTGATCACCAACACCTTCCCTGACCGTAGGGCGCGCGCCGGAGCGGTGGGGGCGTGGGGAGCTGTCGCGGGCTTGGGCGTGGCGGTGGGGCCGGTGCTGGGCGGACTGCTGCTCAAGGAGTTCAGCTGGCCGAGCGTGTTCGTGGCGTTGGTGCCGGTGGCCCTGGCTGCCGCGGTAGCCGTTTTCGTCGTGGTGCCGGAGTCACGGGACCCTGCCACGCCACCGGTGGATCGGCCTGGGCTTCTGACGGCCAGCGTCGCGGTCGGATCGCTGGTCTACACGATCATCGAGGCCCCGATACGAGGGTGGGCCTCGACCCCGACACTGGTCGGCTTTGCGATCACCATCCTCAGCGGCCTCGCGTTCGTGCTGATCGAGCGCGACAGCCCCCACCCGATGCTCGACGTGACCCTGTTTGCCGAGCGGGCATTCTCGGCCGCCAGCGCGTCGGTGACAGTGGCGTTCTTCTCCCTGTTTGGGTTCATCTTCCTGATCACCCAGTACTTTCAGTTCATCCGCGGCTATGGCACCCTGTCGACCGGCGTACGGATCTTGCCGGTCGCGCTCAGTCTCGGCGTCTTCTCCGTCCTGGGCGCCAACTTCGCCGGCCGCCTGGGCACCCGGGTGATCGTCTGCGCCGGCCTGGCGCTCCTCGCTGGGTCATTTCTCTGGATCGCGCAGGTCTCGGCCACGATCCCCTACGCGATCATCGTGATCCAGATGGTGATGATGGGAGCGGGGATCGGCTCGATCTCCACGCCCGCCACCGAGTCGATCCTCAGCGTCCTGCCGCCCGCCAAGGCCGGGGTCGGGTCCGCTGTCAACGACGCCACCCGCGAGACCGGTGGCACGCTCGGAGTCGCGGTCATCGGCAGCGTCTACACCTCGCTGTACACCTCCCGGCTGGTCACCGGCGCACGCTACCTGCCACGCTCGGCCCTGGTGATCGCCAAGGGCTCGGTGGGAGCCGGCTACGCTGTCGCGCGCCGCGCGCCCGCGCCGATCCGCCACCACCTGCTCGCAGACGTCCAGGGCGCATTCCTGACCGGGCTTCACGCCGGCTGCTACGTCGCCGCGTGCGCATGCGCGCTGGGGATCGTGGGCGCGCTCGCACTGCCCGGAGCCCCTCCGTTGGCTCATCTGGCGCCCGCACCACCTGCCATCGAGTAATCAACTCGGATGACCACCGCCGCACCGTCCCGCCCGAACCGGGGCAGCACCAACCGCAGTGTCCTAAGCCCACGTCCTCTTCGTGGAGGTCGGGTCGTGACCAGCCCGGCAGCACCGCGCTGATCACCGCGCGGGTGACCGCCGCGGCGAGGCGGCCCCGACCGTGGCGGGCGAATGCTTACGCGGCGGAACGAGATGGGCGAAGTGTTCGGCGGCTCGCGCGGCTGCTGCTAGCGGCTCTTACGGACCCGAGCCAGGCGCGGACGGCGCCGGCGCTTGCTGCGCTCGGGGTGCATGATCCGCTGTAGGTCGCGGACGTGGGCGCTGATGGTGATGTTCGAAAGTGCGGGATGCATATGGACCTCCGGTTTGCGTTCTGCATCACCACGATAGCCGTTTTATTTGATCAAACGATGCGACTTTGATGCTTTAGTGATCGGCTCTTTAGATCATAACCACAGTTGGTTCGCGCTCGGTCCGTTACCCCGCCGAGGAACCGGCGGTGGCCGGCGCCCTCCGACGCTGTGTTTGCTGCGGTGGGAGAGGACTCCAGGCCCGGCTTCGGCCGACGCGAGTCCGGGAGCGGGTTTGTGACAACGCCGATCGCGGGCACGTCAGCGCTGGCGTACGCCGACGGCGACCGAACACGACCGCGGGTCCTGCGCGCAGAGCTCTCACGTCATATTCTTTCGACCCGGATCCTCGACCGCAATCCTCCACGCCCACCGCGGCCGCCGGCAACCCAGGCGGTACCAGTACGCGGCGGAGCCCCCACCTAGCCCGAACCGGGACGAGTACTCATCGCCGAAGAGCAACCGCCGGTGGTCCGGCAGCTCCGCGACGTCCGAAGCACCTAAATGTTATGGCGGAAGGTGACCTGCACCTCGAGACCGCCATGCGGCCCCGGGCGAGCGATCAGGTTGGCGCCGTGGGCGGTGGCGATAGCCTTCACGATCGCGAGTCCGAGCCCGTGGCCGTCAGCCGCGCCGACGCGTTGCTCGCCAAGCCGCTGGAAGGGTTGGAACAGACGCTCCACCTCGACGACGGGGATGACGGCTCCTGTGTTGCTGACCAACAAGCGAGCGCCGTCGGCGGTGGCACTGGTCGATATCTCGACGGCGCCGTTCGCGACGTTGTGGCGGATCGCGTTGTCAAGTAGGTTCGCGATCAGGCTCGCAACCAGGGCCGCATCGCCGATCGCCTGAGCCTCGTCGAACGTGGCGCCGAGCTGGACGCCATGGCGCTCTGCGTCATGCCGGCGGCTGTCGACGATGTCCTGCGTAAGGTGAGTGAGGCCGAATGGCTCCCAGGACTCGACGCCACGTTCGCTGGCGGCGAGCGTGAGCAGCGCGTCGATCAGCCGCTCCTGTTGACCGGATAGCTGCAGTGCCTCCTCGCACGTCGAGCGCAGGGCTCGGGCGTCGGCGTCCGGGTCGGCGAGCGCCACCTGCAGCAACGTTCGCTGGCCAGCGAGCGGGGTGCGCAGCTCATGGGAGGCGTTGGCGACGAACTGACGCTGTGACTCGAACGACGCCTGCAGCCGTCCAAACAGGTCGTCAAGCGTGCGACCGAGCTCGGTGAGCTCGTCGTCAGGTCCGTCACGGCTGAGCCGACGGCCCAGATTCGTGGCTGAGATCTCACGGGCCGCGGTCGTCATCGCCCGCAGGGGCCGCAGGAACCTGCCCGCTAGCAACCAGGCCGCCAGCACCGCGACGGCGATCGCCGCCAGCGCGAGCAGGAACGGCCAGGGAGTGAACGTGGGTTCCGCGGCGCTCTGTCGAGCGGCAGCGGCGCCAGCGCCCGGGTGGTAGACCCCTGCGCTGTGACCGAAGAAGACGTTGGCCGTTCCGAACAGGACGCTTGAGGCGAGCAACAGCAGTACCACCAAGCCGATGAACACGCCCGAGTACAGCAGCGCGAGCTGTACGCGCAGCACGGGGCGCTTTCGGTGGAGCAGGCCGGTCAGTGATTCGGACAGATGCGTCATTCGGTCCCGATCCGGTAGCCGGCCTCGCGGAGGGTGTGAATGATCGGCGGGTCGCCGAGCTTGGCGCGCAGCCGGCGAATCGTCGTCTTGACTGCCGTCGTGAACGGGTCGGTGTACTCGTCCCAGGCCCGCTCCAGCAACTCCTCAGCGGAGACCGCACGATCCTGGGAGGAGAGCAGACACTCAAGCACCGCTAGCTCTTTGGGGCTGAGTTGGAGGCGCCGCCCGGCTCGAAAGGCGACCCGCCGCCCGACGTCGAGCGTCACGTCGCCGCACTCGAGGGTGGGCGGCAGCGGGGCGGTGGTTCGGCGGGCGAGCGCGCGGACACGGGCGACCAGCTCGGCGAAGTCAAACGGCTTAGGTAGGTAGTCGTCGGCGCCCAACCCCAAGCCATCGACGCGCTCCTTGACGGTGCTGGCCGCAGTCAGCATCAGGATCCTGCTTATGGAGTTCTCGGTGACGAGGCGCCGGCAGATGTCGTCGCCGTGAACCCCGGGTAGGTCGCGATCGAGGACCACCACGTCGTACCGCGTGACCGCCAGGTGCGACAGGGCGTCGGTTCCATCGAGCACGACGTCGACCGCCATCCCCTCGCGCCTGAGCCCGGTCCCGATCGACCGTGCCATCACCTCGAAGTCTTCGACGACCAGCACGCGCATTTCGCCTGAGGACGATGCCACGTCTCGGGTGTCAGCCACGTGTCAACGGCCGACACCGGGAGGACACCGGCCGAGAGGTAGAAACCCGCCATGAGCAAACCAAGCATCGAGGTCAACGGGCTGCGCAAGCGATTTGGTCAGACCCTGGCCCTGGACGGACTCTCCTTCACGGTCGCGCCAGGAACTGTGACCGGATTCGTTGGCCCCAATGGTGCCGGCAAATCCACGACGATGCGTGTGATCCTGGGACTCGACTCGGTGCAGGAGGGAACCGCGCTAATCGGCGGCCGTCCGTACTCGACCCTCACGCATCCGATGCGGCGGGTCGGCTCGCTGCTGGACGCGAGCGCGCTGCAACCGAGCCGCAGCGGCCGCAACCACCTGCTCTGGATCGCACACTCCCAGCGGCTGCCCGTGAGCAGGGTCGATGAGGTGACAGACTTGGTCGGCCTCGGGAAGGCGGCACGACGCAGGGCGGGTGGCTACTCGTTGGGGATGCGCCAGCGCCTTGGGATCGCCGCTGCGATGCTCGGCGACCCGGCGATCCTGATCATGGACGAGCCGTTCAACGGCATGGATCCCGAGGGCATCATGTGGATGCGTGGCTTCCTGCGCGGACTCGCCACCGAGGGCCGAGCGGTGCTCGTCTCAAGCCACCTGCTGAGCGAGTTGCCGGATGTGGCGGATCACGTGGTGGTGATCGGTCGCGGGCGGGTGCTGGCCGACGCGACCATCAAGGAGTTGACCGCTGGCGCGTCGTCGCTTGAGGATGTCTACCTGCGGCTGACGACTGGTGCGGTCGAGTATCGGTCCGGGACCGAAGGGGAGCTGCGTCGATGAGCTCGCTCGTGCAGCCCAGCCGCGGCGGCGGCTTCGGTGCCGCGCTGGGAGCGGAGTGGACCAAGTTCCGGACGGTGCGCGGCTGGATGATCGGGTTGGTGTTCGCCGCCCTGATGGTGGTGCTGTTCACGTTCCTGCAGGCCAACGGCAAGCACACCGGCTACTGCACGACCCCGAACCCGAGGAGCTGCGTGGCGGGCCATCCGTACGTTCCGACAGGACCGTCCGGCGAGGCGGTCGCCGACACCTATGAGTTCGTCGCCAAACGGCTGACCGGAGATGGCACGATCACCGCCCGGATCACGTCGCTCCTCGGTCGGATCTCGGCAGGGCCGGCGAACCAGGCGCCATCAGCCGCGGACACGCGTCCAGGGCTGACCAGCTGGGCCAAGGCCGGCCTCCTGGTGACCCCCAGCACGAGGCAGGGATCCTCGTATGCGGCGGTGATGGCGACCGGTGGCCGCGGCGTCCGTTTTCAGTACGACTACACCAATGACCGGGCTGGCCTGCCCGGATCGATCTTCAGCACCGCCTCTCGCTGGCTGCGGCTGACTCGTACCGGCGAGACGATCACCGGCTACGACTCCCGCGACGGAACCACCTGGCACAGGATCGGCATCGCTCGTTTCGCCGGTCTGCCAACGACCGTGTACGTCGGACTGTTCGCCACCTCGCCGACGACGTCCGCTGGTTCGGCGACCCAGGCCACGGCCTCGTTCGACCACATCGCCATCGGTCCATTGGGCGATGGCGCCGCTCACCCAGCCCCGGGGCTATGGCACGGCGCGAACATCGGCACCGGTCCGCGGGACTACTACCCGACGCTGGGGAATGGCGGCTATCGCCGGGCGGGAGATTCGATCATTGTCACAGGCTCCGGTGACATTGCTCCGGCCGTGGCCTCGGCCGGGGGCGACACCGCGTCAGATTCGTTGCTGTTCGGACTGGTCATCGCGCTGATCGTGCTCATCGTGATTGGGACGATGTTCATCACCGGCGAATACCACCGCGGTCTGATCCGGACGACGTTCGCCGCCACACCCGCCCGGGGACGCGTGCTTTCCGCCAAAGCCATCGTGATCGGCGGCGTCGCGTTCGTGGTCGGGACAGTCGCATCTGCCCTCGCGATCCCCCTCGGCGAGCACGTCATGAACGCCAACGGCAACTACATCTTCCCGGCGGATTCGCTGACCGTTGCGCGGGTCATCGCCGGAAGCGGCGCGCTGATCGCGCTCACCGCGGTCGCTGTGCTCGGCATCGGCACGGTCCTTCGCCGGAGCGCGGGCGCCATCCTCGTCGGCGTTCTGGTATTCGTCCTGCCAACCTTCACCGGCCCCGGGATCATCGGTCCGACCTCCTCTGCAAGCGCCGCCGCGTGGCTGTACCGCGTCACCCCGGCGGCCGGGTTCTCGGTGCTAGGACTCCTCCCCCGATCACGCCTCGTGAGCTATCCGTACACGATGGCGAACGGCTACTACCCGCTGCCGCCCTGGGCCGGACTTCTGGTTCTGGCCGCGTATGCTGCGGTCGCGCTGTTCGCCGCGCGGGTAGTGCTGCTGCGGCGCACAGACGCGTGACCGACGCGCTCCGCGCCGAGTGGACCAAGCTGCGGACGATCGCCGGCCCATGGTGGCTGATGCTGGGAACCGTCGCGGTGACTGTCGCGGCCAGCGCCGGGATTGCCGCCTCCACGCACGTCTCGCTCGGTGGCCCGGGCGGCGCCAGTGGTGCCGGCCAGGGTCCGACCAAGCTCTCCCTGATCGGCCTCGATCTCGGCCAAGCGATCGTCGCGGTTCTGGGGGTGCTGGCGGTCACCGAGGAGTACGGCGCCGGCATGATCCGAGTGACCCTCGCTGCGACGCCGCGCCGGGCGGTGATGCTCGGCGCCAAGGCCGTCAACATCGCCGGTCTTGCGCTGGTCGCGGCAGTGCCGGCCGTCGCCGGCAGCCTGGCCGTCGGGCGTTTGTTGCTGCCCGAGGCCGGCCTGAACCCCGCCCATGGCTACGCGCTCGTCTCGATCGCCCACGGGCCGACGCTCCGCGCGGCCGTCGGCAGCGCCCTGTATCTCGGGTTGATCGCCCTGCTGAGCCTCGGCATCGGCACCGTCTTCCGCGACACCGCCGTGTCCACCGGAGTCGTGCTCGCGCTGCTGTACCTGCCACCACTCCTCGCCCAGCTCCTGTCAGGCCCGTGGCGGCGGCACATTCAGCAGATCGCGCCGATGACCGCCGGGCTCGCGATTCAGACCACGCGGAACATTCGCTCGCTGCCGATCTCGCCGTGGGCCGGCCTCGGGGTTCTGGCCGCCTGGGCAGTCGGAATACTCCTAATTGGCCTCGCCCTCCTCATTGCTCGTGACGCATGAGCCCTGGCTGTACTGCATCAGTCGCCCCGGCTGCTTAGGTTCGGGCATCCGGGCGAAGCTCGGCCCCCGGCCCACGGGCCCCCGGCGTCGGGATCTGGAACCGCAGCCGATGAGCGGCTGCGTCGGCCGCCAGATGTCAGCGGGTTTGACCGCTGAACCGAACAGCAGATCCGATGGCGGGCGAGGCTGAAGTCCGGTTGCTGCGTCTACGAGCTTGGTGCGGTGCCCCTCACGTCGCGCCCTTCCGGTAGGTGTTCTCGAAGTATTTCTCGAGCGCGGAGGAGGTGTACGTGCGCGAGATGCATGTGGTCGGCGAGCTGTGGTGCGGTGAGGCTGTCGCTGACGGCATCCTCTGCGTCTGCGGCGGTACCGGCAAGCTCTCGGATTGCGTGGTGTCGCGGCAGCGAGAGCCCGCGCGAGCGACTGTGCGCGGCCGCCAGGAGGCGGCATCGTTGCTCCGGCCCGATCGCTGAGCTGGCGAGATAGCCCGCCAGCCCGAGCTCCCTGTGCACGAGCATCAGCCAGCCTCCGCTGCTTTGCGCAGTGACACGGGTGGCCAGCTCCTCGCACCTCAAGCGGGCCTCTTCCAGCAGGGCGTACGCTCGCGCGTCATCGTCGCCCGGGACAGCGGCACGGAGACCAACCGGATGCTCGAGCGGGCCGGAGGTCACCTCTCAGCTTCCAGACGCGTTGCGGCGATGTTGCTCATGTTCCGTGGGCGGTTGGCCTTTGAGCGGCAAGCGTGGCTCGGCGGGGCGCCTCGGAGGAGAGGGACGTGACGCCCCGCCGAGCAGGAGGGGGAAGAGCGAACCCTCCCCATCCGCCAGCCGATGGTGCAGCGGCTGACAGGCTCACTGAGCGGAGTTCGGTCAAGTCGGCACGGTGGTTGAGCTCAGCTCGGGATCGGTGAGGCTGCGCAGGGTGCTGGCGGCGCGCCGCAGCAGCCGCGAGACCTGCATCTGGGAGCAGCCGAGGTGACGCGCGATCTCGGTCTGCTTCATGTCGCGGTCGATGCGAAGGTTGAGCGCTTGGCGCTCCAAATAGGGGAGCCGCGCCATCGCCGCCGCCACCGACAGCTTGATCTCGATCAGGTCGAACCGATCATCGGCACCGCCCAGGCTGTCGCCCAGCGAAGAGCGGTCATCGACCGGTGAGCCGGGCGCGGGGGCGTCAAGCGAGCAGGAGTAGTGCGCCGTGCCGGCGTCCAGCCCGACGAGTACGTCCTCGACGGGGATCTCCAGGTATTCCGCGACCGCTTCGACACGCGGAGCGCGGCCGGAGTGCCGCGTGAGCTCGCGCACCGCTTGATCGACGCGCAACGCCATCTCCTGAGCGCCGCGCGGGACGTGCACCGACCATCCCGTGTTACGGAAATAACGCTTGAGCTCACCGAGAATCGTCGGAATCGCAAACGACGAGAATTGAACGCCGCGGCGGGGGTCAAAGCGGTCGATCGCGCCGAGCAGACCAACCGAGGCGACCTGAACGAGATCCTCGGCCGGCTCGTTGGCGTTGGGATAGCGCCCGGCCAGCTTGCGCGCCAACGGCAGAAACCGTGCGAACAGCTCATCGCGCGCCCGGCGATCGTCGTGCTCCTGCCAACGCAGCACCAACTCTTCCGGGCTCTGACCAACGGCGGCGCGACCCACAGGCGCGATGGATGTACGACTCATTGAGCTCCTTTCCCGTCGATGACACCCGCAACGGGCGCTGAGAGGAACCGCGCCTGAGAACAGCGAGTCCGATTCATAGAGGATGAGCTGACAGACATGCGCGGCCTCTGGTCGCAGAACAGCAGGTGCGATCGAAAGTCAGGCCGCGCTGCCCGGTTCGAGCGTTCATGCCTCGAATCAGACCCCGCGACGGCTGCCCTTCACCCGGCCGGCGCTCCCACAGGAGTCCGGCTCAGATCTCTTATCGTAGCACACCTGCACACAAAGCTAAACGTCTTGTTTAGGTCGCTCGCCTTCGGGTAACGCCGAAGATGGATCGAGCGCGGCCGGACGATCGCAAGCCCACTCGTGCATCGACCAAGTCGAACAACGACACGATGAAGGAGACGACGATGGCAACAGACAATGTGCGGGACCAGCTCGTCAAGTACCTGACCGACGTCCACTCCAGCGAGGAGAACGCGCTGGCGCAGCTCAAGACCGGAGCGCAGAGCGCAGGCGAGCCGCGGCTGGCCGAGGCCTTCCGCGATCACCTGGCGGAGACCGAGGAGCACGAGCGGCTGGTCAGCGAGCGACTAGAGGCTCACGGGGCCGCGGCGTCGACGCTGAAGGATCTGGCGCAGAAGGGCGCTGCCATGGCGACGGGTTCGCTGGCCAAGGCCGCCCCCGACACCACCGGCAAGCTGGCGATCCAGGCCTATGCGTTCGAGCACCTGGAGATCGCGTCCTACCGGATGCTGCGGATCGTCGCCGAGCAGGCCGGCGATCACGAGACCGTGCAGGTCGCCGCACGCATCCTCGCCGAGGAGGAGGCCGCCGCAGCCAAGCTCGAGAGTCTGCTCGAGCCGGTCGCGGCTTACGATCTCGAGCAGCTGGGGGTGACGGCATGATGGTCCAGGGCGCGGCGGTGGTCTGGCTACCTGTCAGCGACCTGTCGCGGTCGTTGACGTTTTACCGCGACCAGCTCGGCCTCGAACAGTTGCGCGACGAAGGCGAGTGGGGCGAGCTCGACGCCAACGGGCTCCGGATCGGCCTCAACGCGCGCGAGTCCGCGCATCCCGGGGCCGCGGGGGGTGCGGTGATCGCGTTTCAGCCCGATGGCCGCTTGGACGAGACCGTCACGGGGCTAAAGAGCCAGGGCGTGGAGTTCGCCGGCGACATCAGCGAGCACCCGTGGGGCCGGGTGGCGAGCTTCCAGGATCCCGATGGCAACGACCTGCAGCTCTACGAGCCGCCGTCCAGCTGAGGCCCGGGTGTCACGATGTCGTCATGCCTGACCCCCCGGCGGTGCTGTCGATCGGTGAGCTGTCGGCGGCGACGGGTGTCGCCGTCGGCACGCTACGGATGTGGGAGGCGCGACACGGCTTCCCCGAGGCGACCCGGCAGGGTGGTGGGCACCGCCGCTATGACCCTGAGGACGCTGCGCGCGTCGCCCGGGTGTTGCAGGAGCGCGAACGTGGGCTGTCGTTGCCGGCGGCGATCGAGCGCGTCCGTGGCTGGTCGCCGAGCGCGCCGCCATCGCTGTTCGCCACGCTGCGCGAGGCTCAGCTCGAGCTCGAGCCGCATCGACTGTCGGTCCCCGCGATGCTCGCGGTCAGCCACGCCATCGAGGATGAGTGTCTCGCGCGCGCAGCGCGGCCGATCCTGGTCGGAAGTTTTGAGCACGAGCATGCCTACCGGCGCGCCGAGCATCGCTGGCGTGAGCTTTCCCGTACGGCCGCCGCGGCGTTCGTGCTCGCCGACTTCCCGCGCCGGAGGGTCCTGCGACATGGTCCCGCAGAGATCCCGATCGACCGCCGCTCCCCGCTCGGCCGGGAGTGGGCGATCGTGTGCGTCGATCAGCGCTACACCGTCTGCCTGGCCGGCTGGGAGCAGCCCGGCGACGATTGTCCACGCAGCTTTGAGGCGCTGTGGAGCACCGAGCCCGCTGCCGTCACGGCGGTCATGCGCGCCGCGCTGTCGCTGGCCGAACCGGCGGCCGCGTCGCTCGCTGCTCGCGCCAGCGAGACGCTCGAGCGGGTGAGGATGCCGGCGGGCGATGGCGCCGCGACCCTCGCGCTGGCCAACCGTATGGTCGCCTACCTCGCCGAGCGCTACGCGCCAGCGGCACGGCAGCAGCGTCCACCGCCGCCACGCTGACCCGCGCCCGGCGGATTGGTTTGCGCGCCGCGCCGAGCCCTCAGGAGAACTCGGTGGCTGCCGTCGCGTCCGTCCCAGCCGCTGGCTCGCCGGCCGAGACCCCAGCGCCGAGCGTGTAGGTCAGGTGTCCGCCCAGCCAGCCGCCCGCGCCGAGCGCCGCCGACCCGGCGAGCGAGAGCAGCTTGCCGCGGCCGCGCGCGCCTCGCCTGCGCGCGAGATAGGAGCCGATCATGAGCGCGGTTGCCGACCCGTTCGCGGCGGCGTGGACGAGGCCGGAACGACGCACCGCGGCATCAGCCTGCTCGGTGTCCGCCCAGTCTGACCAGCCGGTGGCAGCGGTCGCGCCCGCGGCGAGCACGCCGGTCAGGATGAGCCGATCCGAGGCGAACTGACTAGCCTTGCCACCCGTCCAGTCCAAAACGACCGAACTCGTCCACGCGCCGATGGGGATGTCGGTCATGATCGGATGCAACGGGTGACCGAGCCACGCGCCGCTCAGCACGTGCTTGGCAGCGCCTTCCGGAATGAGCCCCCGAACCGTCCGGCCAGCCGTCCGCCCCAGCCCGTCGAGCGCTTCGGCTGAATCCAGCCGCGCGGCAAGCGCATTCAGCGGCGAAGTCGTCATCTGCGGTGGCTACCCATTATTTCCGGGTCGGAGTCGCGAACCGTGCTGGTTGACTCGCCGCACTGCTGCGGGGAGGGCGCCTCGCCCGGGGTCGGATCTGCTTGGAGGTCGGCCTCACGCCACGCTCGACGGCCCTGGTGGCCCTCCGCGCTGGCTTGGTTAGGCGTGTTGGCCGGCAGGGTCGGGGTGGCCGTCGGGGGTGGGAAGAACAGTTCGATTTCGATGTCCGACGTCGGGGCCGACGTCGTGGTTTGAGATGAACGCCAGCACGCTGCGGCCCGACAGTTCCTCGATGGCGGTGATGAACTTGCCCTGCATCGCGTTTTGAAACGCGTTGCGGGTCTCCTGGACGATCGTCTTTTGCTGGATTTCGATCCCGCGACGATCGAGCGGGGTTGATGCGCGAGGACGCGGTGGCCAACAGGCTGGAGCGCGGCGTCAGCCCAACGCGCGCGCCGCGACGATGCGCCGGTGTCGTTCCACCTCGTCGCGCTGTTGGCCGGCGCGGCGGGCAAGCCCAGCGAAGTCAAACTCGGCGAGTCGCTGCTCGTTGAGAAGGTCCAGCGCTAGCCAGAGCGCTTGCTTTCCCATGATTCCGGCAGCCAGACCATCGAGCTCAACCAGTCGACTCAAGTCAGAGTAATCACGCAGCGAGCCGTTTAGCTTCAGGCGCCCGGCACGCTCGGCCAGAAGCGCGGCGACCCGCTTCACTGGGTTTACCGGTGTGCCTGCGCAGGCCATGACGCGCTGCAAGGTTTCGAGATCCTCCTCGATCTCGCCGCGCAAGCCCGCCAGAAACAGCCCGAACTCGCCATCAGGATTCTCGCCCGCGGCACGGCTAACCAGCGCGCAGCCAAACGTTGCCCCTGCCAGATGATCGTTGAGGTAGATACCCAAAGCCTGCTGGTTCATCATGTCTCCTAAGCCGCGTCAGGCCATGCTGCCGAGGTGCAGGGTGCCGCATTGCCGTCACCCTTCCTCCCAAGGAGGATACGTCTCGGCACGACCCCACCGGCCCCCGGGGTAGTTTCTGCCGTGTCTGACGTCAACTCGCGGCTTGCTCCACCAGGGCTTCCGTGGTCTTCCACAGACGCTGAGCCAGCGCCTCATCGTGCGTCGGAGGGTCGGTCGAGATCTCCCTGCGGCGCTTGAAGTAGCGTCCGGTAACTGCGCCGAGCGACGGGTCGCTCGAGGCCCACACGGTGGTGTCCGCACCCTTCTGCACGCTGGCCATAAGCGGCCACATCAGCCTTCCCATCAGCTGGTAACCACGCGGCAACGTCGTCCCGATGCCAGTGCCCCGCACGAAGCCGGGATCGATCGCGTTGACCGTAACCTCGCCTTCACCGAGCCGCCGCGCCAGCTCGTAGGTGAACAGAATCAACGCGAGCTTCGAGCTGTTGTAGGCACGCTGGCCGCTGAAACGACGCTCGCTCTGGAGATCCTCGAAGTCGAGCTTGCCGCCCTTGTAGCCGCTGGAGACCACGTTGAGAACTCTGGCCGGCGCGCTGACGCGCAGCAGCTCAAGCAGGCCGTTGGTGATAAGGAACGGCGCCATGTAGTTGACGGCGAAGGTCAGCTCGAGCCCGTCAGGAGTGACCTGACGCTGGCCGACGTCGACCCCGGCGTTGTTGACCAGCACGTCGAGACGATCCAATCTCGTCTCGATTTCGGCCACCATCCCGTGCGCGCCTGCCGTGGATGACAGATCCGCGACCACGAGCTCGGTCTCGCGGTTGCCAGTCGCCTCCACGATCCGTGCCAGAGCCTGCTCGCCTCGCGCCATGCTCCGCGCCCCAAGGACGACGCGCGCCCCCATCCGGGCCAGTCCCTCCGCGGTCGCGAGCCCCAGGCCCGAGGTGGCGCCGGTGATCAGTACGGTCTTACCCGATAAGGCCTCGGAAAGGAACTCTGACCGCGCCATGAGGCGAGGCTACACCTGCCCTCCTCGTCATCGAGGATCCTGTACGTGGCTCGTGTTCAATGGCGGGTCAGGGCGTCAGCACGACCTTGCCCGGAATGTGCTGAGTCGACTTGGCCATGAAGGCCTCGCGTGCCCCCGCGAGCGGGTAGACCGCGCCGACCTGGGGTCGCAACTTGCCCTGGTCGACGAGATCTCGCTACCGGTGCCACCTACCAGGTCGGGAGGTGAGGCGACTGCAGGGCGATGTACCCGAGTAGCTGGTCGACGACTTGATCGGGTGGCACGGTGGTGCTGAGGACTAGATCGGCAGAGTGGCGCAGCAGAGGTTCGACCTCAGCCAGGTCAGCGAGGATCTGCGTGCGTTCACCGGCGGCGCGGCCGTACGGGTTGTTCGTTCGCATCATCAGCCGATCGACCAGTACGAACCTGGGCGCGCTCAGCAGCACCCGAACATCGAAGAAGAGCTCGGCCTGCTCCTCTGAACAGCCGGCAAAGAAGATCAAGCCGTCGCGGCGCGATGCCAGCAGGCCGCGGACCATGTCGATGCGCCAGCCCCAGCGACCGTCTCCGCGCGGTTCACTGAAGCCGTGATCGTCGGCGTCGTAAGCCTCGTAGCCGCGATCGCGTAGCTCGGAGACGACGGTCGACTTGCCTGCGCCGGACATTCCCGTCACCAGGACCCACACCGGGCGAGCATACGCAGCCCAGCCGCTCCGGGCAGGCGACCGGGCAAGTCCTGCGCTGCCCGGTATGGCGTGCCAGGCGGCCGGCGCCTCGGACCGGACCACCTCTATGACGCCGGCTGTTTCGCCCAACGGGCTTTCACAGGGGCACTGAGGAGGTGAGGATCTCGCAGCCGTCGTCGGTGATCAGCACGTTCTGCTCGAGCCGCACGCCGCCGAAGCCATGCAGCTCATCGACGCGAGCCCAGTCGACGCCCTCGCGGTCGCGGTCGCGTTCTCGGGCGAGCAGCGCTCGGACGAAGTAGATTCCCGGCTCGACCGTCCATGCCTGCCGCGGTCCGAGCTGGATGTCGACACGCAGGCGCGGCAGGTCGCGAGCGGGTGGTTGGCCCTCGTCCGAGGTCGGGCCGGTGTCGCGGACGCCGAGACCGACCAGGTGACCGACGCCGTGTGGGAAGAACAGCTTCGCCGCGCCGTTCTCGACGAGCGTCTCGGGCGAGCCGCGCAGGACGCCGAGTTCAACCAGGCCTTCCGCGACCACCAGCGCCGCGGCGCGGTGGACGTCGTGCCACTCCGTTCCCGGCCGGCACGCGGCGATCGCGGTCTCGCCGGCCCGCCGGACGGTGTCGTAGACGAGCGCCTGCTCAGCAGTGAACGTCCCGCCGACCGCGTAGGTGCGGGTGACATCGCTCGCGTAACCCCGGTACTCGGCGCCCGCGTCGACGAGCAGGAGGTCACCGTCGCAAAGCTCGCGCCGGGTGGGCGAGAAGTGCAGGACCGCAGCGTGGTCACCCGCCGCCACGATCGTCTCGAACGCGAGGAAGTCGCCGCCGTTTCGCAGGAACGCCGCTTCGAGCGCGATCTGCAGCTCGCGCTCGGTGCAGCCTGGGGCGATCAGCGACACGAGCTCTTCGAAGCCCGTGCGCGTCGCCGCGGCGGCGATGCGCATCCGTTCGAGCTCGACCTCGTCCTTGGGGCGGCGCACGTGAATGAGCGCGTCGCGCAGCTCGACGTCGGCATCGGCGGCCGCACCGAGCCAGCGCACCGGTCGGCCGTCGATCCACGCCGCCAGCTCGCCGAGCGAGCGCGTGCCTTCGGGCACTCCCTCGCGATCATCCTCAAGCCCTGTCCAGAGCATCTCTTCGGCGGTGACCGGCTTAAGGAATTCCACCCAACCGTCGGACGGCGCGTAGGCCAGCACGCTCCCGGGACGTTCGCCGTCTGCGAGGTAGAGGTACTCGGAGTGCGCGCGAAATGGGTACGTCGGGTCGCCGCGCCCCGGCACCGGGACCTCATCGCCGGCGGCAACGAGCACGACGCCGGTGTCGAGGTTCCAGGCCGCCGCGGCCGCCGCCCGCCGCCGTTCGAGGAAGCCTTCCGTTGAGCTCACCGCACCGGCCCGCCAGCATTCACGCGCGCGACTGTATCTCGCACTGCTATCAGCGCGGCCAAGCGCCCGCCCGCGGAGGTCTCGTTCAACAAGCCTCCGCACGCCGTCGCAACCACGGGCAGCTCAGCGCGGGCGCGCTAGGTCGCCGCGGACGGGCTGAACCCCTGGGAGGCAACGACGGCGAGGAGCTCGAGTGCGCTGGCGTCGGGGGAGCCGGTAGGCGCGGTCCACATGACTACGCGGAGGTCGCTGCCCACGACTTCGAGCGTGTCGCAGTCGACGGTGATCATCCCCATCAAGGGGTGGCCGAAGGTCTTGCGCGACGAGGATGATCCGGTGGTGGGCGGGTTGGCCCACAGCGTCACAAAGCGGTCCGAGTTGGCGTGCAGCTCGCCGATCAGAGCTTTGAGAGCGGCGTCGTCGGGGTGGCGGGCGAGCTGAAGGTGAAGATCGCCGGCGATCGATCGCTCGTATCGATCCGCTTCGGCGGGGTCTCGTTCGACCCACTGGGGCCCGAGGAATTGACGGCGGGCGGCGTTCTCGCCGACGAGATCGCTGCCGAGCAGCGCCCGCGCCATCGCGTTTGCCTCCACGATCGTCCAGGCGGGGTCGATGACGATCACGGGCACGTCGTCGAAGCGATCGAGGATGCGCTGAACCGAGGGGGTGATGTGCCGCGCAATAGCGCGCGCGGTGCTGTCGGCGTGACCGGCCAGGCTGTGAAGATGCGCGGTCTCGGTCGGGTTGAGGCGCAGCGCGCGGGCCAGCGCCGAGGTGACGGACGAGGATGGCGCACGCGCGCGACCCTGCTCGAGGCGGGTCAGGTAGTTGACCGAGATGCCGGCTTGCGCGGCGACCTCCTCTCGACGCAGCCCCGGGGTCCGGCGTGATCCGGCGGACGGAAGGCTTGCCTCGGCGGGACTCAGGCGGTCGCGCCACGCACGCAGGCAGGTTCCGAGCTCACCGGGCATGGTCCGATTATGACGCGGCAGCACGCTTGAGGGTGGGACTGTGAGGGGCAGGATCGTCCGGCCCATTGTCAGACCAGCTGCTGAGCCCGAGCATGACGTTCGCTGCCGGGCATTCCCATTCTCAGCGCCGGCAAAGATAAGCGAAGAGGAAAGGATCCGACATGAGCACCATTTCCGACACCCAACCGGAGTGGACGACCTATGACGAGCTGGCGGGGCCCGGGCTTGACGCAAGCCTGTGGGAGCCGCTGGACTTCGGCTTCGGTCCCCGCGTCGAACCGGAAGCTGAGACCACGGTGCACGACGGAGTGGTGACCATTGATGTACCCCGATTCACCGCTGCGCACGAGAGCAATCAGGGCCTGGACAACACCAAGCACGTGATCTTCACGACACGGGGGTTCCACGTTCCCGAAGGTGGTGTCGCGCGGTTCTCGGCGGAGCTGCGCTCAGAGGTCCGAGACGTGTCCGGCGACTACCGGCAGGGCTTTGCCTGTTTCAACGTCGTGGATTTAACTGGTGCGACGCACACGGTGTTCAACATCCTCTCGACTGGCGAGCGGGTCTTCGCCGAGCAGGAGCTTCTCGCACCGGCCGAGGAGCCATTCACCCGGATCATCGAGGATCCGTTCTTCTTCTCGCGTCGGGGGCTACGCCCCGACGGCGGCTTCCGTCGCTGCACGACGGAGATCGACCGATCCCGCGGACAGGTCGTCTACCGGGTCGACGACGAGATCCTGCACGTGGCGGCCGGCCTAACCGACCTGCCCGAAGAAGTCCGCATGGCTTTTGGCATATTCACCCTGCTGCCAATCGGCGAAGGGGAGGGCTCTGCCCATGGCCAGGGCGGCCGAGCTTCGTGGCGAAACTTCCGGTACAGCCATTCCGGCTGACGCCGGACGCCTCATGATCGTCATCACCACCCCGACAGGCCAGATCGGCAGCCAGCTCGACGGCTACTCGACGGGCAGCCGGCGGTCCGGGTCATCGTGCGCGACCGTCCCGGCTCGATCCCCGCCGTCCGCGAGCATGTCGAAGTGGTCGAAGGTTCGCACGGTGACCCCGCCGTGTTGGACCGGGCGCTTCCCGGTGCGGAGGCGATGTTCTGGCTCGTACCTCCAAATCCGCGGGCACAGAGCGCCGGGGGGCACCACCTCGCGTTCGCCGAGGCGATCCGCCGCCAAGATGTCGGCCGTGTGGCTGCGGGTCGCTGGTTATAGACCTGCGCGTTCGCTCTCGAGGCGGACGCGGCGTTGGGTGCTTGCCGGCTGCGTGGCGGTGTCGCCGCCATAGCGGACGGTGATCAGGTACTGCGGTGGGACCGGGTCGAGGTTCACGCCGGGGAGCACCAGCGAGATGCGCCAGCGGCCGCGGATGACGGTGCCGCGGGCGCTGGCGGTGGCCGGCCCCCGCGGGAGGTTGACCTTGACGGACAGCCGGACTGACCCGCTGGCGACCTGCGTGCTCGCCGCGCCACGCTTGATCGTCCCAGCGAGCGTCAGGCGGAAACGGCGGCAGGTAGCGTCGGCGATCACCGCGGTGATCTCCTGCTCGTTGCGCCCGGTCTCGGTCGCGCACCCACGGGAGAGCGGCGCAGCGCGCAGTCGCGTGATCCGCACCGTCGACGGGTGTCGGACCGCCGGCGCCAGCACCGTGTAGGTGATGCTCGCCCGAGCGCTCAACCCGTCCTTACTGGTCGCAGTCACCGTGTATGTGTGTACACCGGTGCTGGAGGTGTTCAGGGTGCCGTGGGGGTCTGAGGCGCCATTGCTGTCGTTGCAGGAGGCGATCCCGGGCCCGCCGGCGCCCTCGGTGCAGCTGAACGTTGTCTTCACGTCCTGGCCGCGGGCGAAACTCATGCCGTTGGCGGGTGATTGGATCGTCGCGCTCGGCGCCGCCGCGACGGCGTAGGTGATCGAGTCGCTGCCGGTCAGCCCGTCGCTTGAGGTTGCCGTGATCGTGTAGGTGTGCGATCCGGGCGTCGAGGTGTCAAGGTGACCGGAGCCGCCGCTTTGCGTGTTGGTGCCGGTGCTGTCGTTGCAGGAGGCGATCCCGGGCCCGCCGGCGCCCTCGGAGCAAGAAAAGCTCGTGGGCACCGACTGACCCACCGCGTACGTGCCACCCGTGGGCGGCGAGGAGATCGTCGCCGACGGCGGGAGGAGCGCGTAGCTGATTGTGACCGTCGGGGTGCCGGTGCTGTCGATGGACGTCGACCCGCCTACCGGCACGAGATCAGACCCGCCGCCGCCGCCGCCGCCAGCGCCATTGCCGCCACCCTCCCCACCACCACCACCGCCGTAGTAGCCGCCGCCGCCGCCACCACCGCCGATCGCGCGGCCACTGCCGCCAGCCCCGCCAGCGCCGAAGCTGCCCTGCCCGCCTGCGGAGCAGACACCGCACGACGTCAAATCAGCGGCGCCGCCGGCGCCGCCGGCTGTCAGGGTTCCCGCAGCACCACCACCGCCGCCACGGGGCCCCGGTTCGTTTAGCAGCTGGCCGTCCTGGCCCGGCTGGCGCGCAGCACCACCACCGCCACCAGCAGCACCAGACCCACACGCGCTCGTCCCGCCGCCACCACCACCCCCGCCGGCGGCGACGAGCAGCCGCGAGCTCAGCGAGCCGCTGGTCGACATGGGGGAGGTGCGAATGTCCGACGCGCCGCCACCGCCGCCGCCCGAGGTGGGCGAGCATCCAGAGCTACCACCGCTGGCGCCGCCACCGTTAAACCCGCCCGTCGTACCGGCCCCATTGCCAGCGACCTCGACGTAGAGGACCTCCGCCGGGGTAACCGACAGATCGCCGGTGACCATGGCGCCAAGGCCGCCTGCACCGCCGTTGGCGGTCCCGGCAGCGCCAACGCCACCGACCGCGGTGGCCATAACCGAGCTCACGCCGGCAGGCACCGTGAACGTCTGGTCGCTGCCGGTGGAGGAGAACGTGCACGTGACCCTCGAGCCCGACCGCGAGCAGTTCGACGGCAATGCCGTCGCCGAACTCGCCGGCGCCGCCGCCCACAGCGCGAACAACCCCACGGTCGCGGCAAGCAGCACGGCGAGCTTACGCGACCGCCGCAAGCGATACGCGGAATGACCCATTGACTCTCCTGACCTTTCACCCGAGGCTCGACGCCGCACGATCACAAATGTGAGCCCTGTCGCTGGTTGTTTTCTATCAATCCGTGCCCCGGCCGTGAAGCAGACCGTCCCGCAGCACGGCTGGCAATCGCGATACCGCATGGGCGTGCGCGGCGCAAACGACCCCCTGGCCCGATCATTCCGCACGCTCCTCGCGAGCGTTTGGGTCAGCCCCCAGATGGCGATCGTTGGTGTCTCGGCCGGCTGCGCCACGCCGTTCAGCGCGCGGCCACGGCCGCGTAGGTATTACGATGCCGGAATCCGATAGCTCGCGGGCGGTCCCCGGCTCGCCGCGCGTCGCGCCGGAGGGGGTCGGGAGCTCAGCGGGAGCGGAGAACTAAAGAGGACTGCGATGCCGCCCACCAGCGTTCATTTCAATGGCTCGATCAACCTGCCCGACGCCGAGCGTGTGATGCGTGAGATCAGCTCGCGCATCCCGACGGGCGTCCGTCGCATGACCGACGGCGAGACCGGGGAGCGTGGCTACTGGATTCTGTTTCAGATTCAGAAGTTCCTGCAGATGCCCGAGTTTGAGTCGGTCGCGATTGGGCAGGCGTACGAGACCTCAGCGGATGCGCCGCAGATGCCCCAGCTCCGTCTCGCCGAGGGTGCCTCAGCGGACACGATCGACTGGCCCAACCTCGGCTACGCCGATGCATATGCCACGTCTTTTGAGATCTTCGACCGGCTGCAGAACGACGGGACGATCCCGGACGGGGTGCGCTTCCAGATGCAGTACCCCACTCCGCTGGCCTCGATGGCGGGGACGATTTCGCCCGAGGACCTGTCCACTGTCGCCGCCTCCTACGAGAGGGCGCTGTTCGCCGACCTCGACAAGCTCCTGGCGAGCCTGCCACACGACCGCTGCGCGGTGCAGTGGGATGTCGCTGTCGAGTTCGGCCTTCTGGAGGGGGCGATGGGGCCGGGCTCGGCGATGCCGATGGACCAGGTCACCCCCGGCCTGGTCCGCTGCGTGGACCGGGTGCCGGGAGACGTCCCCGTCGGCCTGCACCTCTGTTACGGCGATTACGGCCACCAACATTTCAAGCAGCCCGAGTCAGTCCAGATGCAGGTGGGGCTCGTCAACGCCGTCGTAGCGGCCGCGGAGCGACCGGTCAACTGGGCATCGTTCACGGTGCCCCAGGCGAGGCACGACGCCGGCTACTTTGCCCCGCTGCACGACCTGACAGCGGGACCGGAGACCGAGCTGTACTTCGCGCTCGTTCCCTACCACCCAGACGACCAGGCCGAAGGCACGACCGCCGAGCAGGCCCACCAGATCGACACCGCACTGGCGGGGTCCTCGGCCGGAGGGCGAGAGTGGGGGATCTGCACCGAGTGTGGGATGGGACGCGTGGCCGCCGATGACGTGCCCACGCTGCTCGATCTGCACCGCGAGATCCTCGCAGCCTGAGCGCCTCAGCCGGCGCCGTACGGTAGGTGGTGGTGGCGTTCAATGATCTCGATCTCGACGCAGTACGCGCTGAGCTGGAAGCGCGCCGGGAGCGGGACCGCCAGCGTTTGGAGGTGCTGGCGCAGCGTCCCGAGCTTGGCAGCGCGGTGAGCTTCGGGAAGCGGATCGGTGATGGCACCTCAGAGGCGGTGAGCCGCTTGACGGACATCGGTGTCGGCGAGTCGCTCGAACGGGGGTTGGAACGCACCAAGCGAGCGTTGACGAAGCTGGACGAGGGGACCTACGGTATTTGCGATGAGTGTGGCGGACCCATCTCTCGCGGTCGGTTGAAAGCGATGCCTGACGGTGTGTTGTGTTTGCACTGCGCGGCGTCGGAGCGCCGAGCTCGCCCTCCACGTCGTCGTTGAAGTTGGTGGACGCGTGTGATCGGCGATCGCTTGGGGGGTGACGCCGGCCGAGACCCGGCGTCGTTATCCGTGACAATCTTGGGCGCCGATCGCCGCAGCGACTCTCCGGGCTGCCCGATCCGGTTGTTGACGAGTCGTTCACCGCCGCCTTGGGAGGGCGCCGCTGCGGGCGCATCATCGCCGCGGTCCCGGGCGAGCATTTCACCGGACAGATCAGGGGCGCGGTTATGTCCTATGTGCTCGTCCGCGAGGGCCTGGCTACTCGGCGGCTGCTCAAGATCGTCACGCGACGCGGACGAGTAATCGCACCGCTGCTGTCAATCGGCGATCTGATCATGGCCCCGACGTCAGCTACTGAACCTCGCTCGCCTCGCCTCGCCGCGCACGCGCAACCGGGCTGACGCGTGCGACCCGAATGTCAGTCGCGCGCGACCGCGATTGGGGCGGGTGTGGTTGCCCGGTGGCTGGCCCGGGGATCGGGGTAGCGTGTGACCGATGGCGTCGGATCGCTTTGGCGTGGTGCTCGCGGCGATGGCTGGTGTGGATGGGGATGCGCCGTCGATGATCGACCGGGTGTGCGTGGCGGCGGTGGGGTTGTTGTCGCTGACCGGCGCGGGGATCTCGCTCATGGTCGACGGACAGGTGCGCGGTAGCGCGGGCGTGTCTGACCCAGGGGTCGCTGCTGTGCAGGAGCTGCAGTTCTCGCTGGGGGAGGGGCCGTGTCTGGATGCAGAAGTGGCTGATAAGCCGGTGCTGGAGCCCGACTTGGCTGATCCGGCGATCGTCCGCTGGCCGTCGTTTGCGCTCGCCGGTGCGGCGGCGGGGGTGGGGGCGGTGTTCGGGTTCCCGTTGCGCGTCGGGGCGATCGGGATCGGCGTGCTGGTGTGCTACCGCGACCGGCCGGGGGCGCTGAGCGGCGAGGAGTACGCGCGTGGGCTGGTGCTGGCCGATATGGCCGGTCAGGTCGTGCTGGCGGTGCAGGCGGGGGCACTGGCGGACAGCGTGCATGAGCTGTTGGCGGGTGAGCCCGCGCATTGGGCGGAGGTTCATCAGGCGACCGGTATGGTCTCGGCTCAGCTGAGCGTTTCGATGGATGAGGCATTCGTCCGACTGCGTGCGCATGCGTTCGCGGCCGAGCGTCCGCTGCGCGAGGTGGCGGCCGACATCGTCGCCCGGCGGCAGCGCTTCAGCGATGATGTGGCTCAGGAAACGTGAGAAGATGCGGAGGGCTGCCTGGGCGATGCGGTGCGTGAGGGCCTCGGGATTTGATCATGACGCGTGAGCAGCGGATTGTGGAGACCTTCGTGGAGCTGGCCGACACGATGGTCGACGACTTTGACGTGGTCGAGTTCTTGCATCGGGTCGCGGAGCGGTGCGTGGAGCTTCTGGACTGCACTGAGGCAGGGGTGCTGCTCGCTGACGCGGCGGGGATGCTGCGCGTGATGGCGTCTTCGAGTGAGCGGTCGGACGCGCTTGACCTGTTGCAGTCCCAGAACGAGGAGGGACCGTGCTTTGAGTGCTATCAGCGCGGCCGGCCGGTGCACAGCGAGGATCTCGAGGCCGATCGGGGCCGCTGGCCGACGTTCGCGCCGGAGGCGGTCAAGCGCGGGTTTGGTTCGGTGCACGCGTTGCCGATGCGGGTCCGCGGCGGCACCGTGGGAGCGCTGAACCTGTTCCGCTCCACGCCCGGGAAGATCACTGAGCGTGACCTGCCGGTAGGGCAGGGGATGGCGGATGTCGCCGCGGTCGCTCTGCTGCAGGAGCGTGCGGTGCGCGAGTCCCACGGGGTGGTGGAGCAGCTGCACAGCGCGCTGTCCAGCCGGGTGGTGATCGAACAGGCCAAGGGGGTGCTCGCCGAGCGCGCGCACATCGGGATGGACACCTCGTTTTACCGATTGCGCAGCTACGCCCGGGCTAACAATCGTCGCCTGAGCCAGGTCGCGCGCGAATTGATCGAGGGCGACCTCGCGCCGACGGAGCTGATGGCTCGCAGCATGTCAGAAAGCTGACCATAATTCGGGCGGACGGCTGTGCTCTTGTTGCAGCTCTCGCGCTGCCGGTAAGCTCCGCTCGGCCGGTAGTTCGCGGTTCCGCGTCGCTCCAGACCCTGGTGGCGCTCCCAGTGTCCACGGTCTGGAGCAGTCAATGCGAGCGAGATATCGATGCGAGCCGGATGATCGGATTTCTGGCAAGCCCGCTCGTGAGACCCCGTCGCGCGGCAAAACGGCTGGCGCGGTTCTCTCGCCGCTCACGCCGGAGCCGTTTGAGCTGCGGGTCTATCCGGGGCGCGAACGTGTGCGAGTGGTCGTGGTCGGCGAGCTTGACCTCGCTACCGCGGGCAGGCTGGAGGCCCGGCTGCGCGAGCTCGGGGAGGCCGGGTTTGAGCATCTCGTGCTCGACCTGCACGGCCTCACGTTCATAGACTGCGCCGGCCTGCGAGCCGTCCTGGCCGCTGACCGGCGGGCCTGTCAAGACGGGAAACGGTTCGGGGTCATCTGTCCCGACGGGCCGGTCCGGCGGCTGCTGACGCTGACCGACGTCCACCATCAACTCATCTTCTGGCGCGATCGTCTCCCACCATGCTGGCCCTCGCCCCGGCCAGGTGCCGGATTGCGCCGCCCGTGACCGATCCACCCTCTTCCCGCCGGGGCGACCCGCCGCCGCTCACTCTCCTCTCGGCGGCGGGTCGCCCGCTCACCGTCAGGGGTGTCCCTGCGGGTTCCCCTGGCTGTCAAGTTGCGCAGCGGCGGCGGGCACGCCCCTTTCCGGGTGCAAGACCCGCGCGCAGATGGCGTCGGCGAGCGTTGTGGCGGCGAGGTGATGTGCGTCGGAGATCCTCCCCAGGTGCAGGAGAGACTCCGTCTCTGACGCAACCCCGCCATCGCCGAGCCGCAGGGCGAGCGGAACACCGGGTTTCAGATCGCTGGCGGCGAGTCCAACCGCGACGTTTACCAGGTCATCCGAAGTCACGGCCGCCACCGCGGCGCAGTGGCGCACGCCGACAGCTTCGAGCGTCGCGCGGTCGTCGCCACGGCCGATGACGACGGGGAAGCCGGCATCGTGCGCCAGCCGCACGTAAGGAGCGTCGGGGTTCACCTCGACCGCGGTCACAGGGATGCGACGTTCTCGGAGTGTCTGGGCAAGGCGAACGCCGACCTGCCCGACCCCAATCAGGACGACGTGACCGCGCGCGGGCGCGGCGCGACTTCCAACGAGCGTCGTCAGCCGGGGGCGACTCAGCCGGCGCACGAGTGCCGCGGTGAACACCGCGACGAGCGCCAGCGCGGCCACTATGTTGACGGAGGAGACGATCTTGAACCACGCCGGCGCGAACCGGCTGGCCGGCGCGTCGGCCACGGTCGCGATCGCTCGCGTGCTGAAGTAGACACCGTTGAGCACGTCCTCGTGCAGCGCGCTCATCGAGATGGCGGTCTGCACGATCAATGCGACGAGAAGTCCCGCGCCGGCGCCGATCAGGAGCCGCAGCGCGCCGTCGACCACGCGAATTCCATGACGCCATCGCGGGGCTCGAGTCGTCACCGCGGAGCAGTGATCGGCGAGCTCGCGAGCGACGAGCTCCGCCGACGAGACGATATTCACGGACGGGACCAACTCACGCAGCCGGTGAATCAAAGTCCTGTCAAAGAGCGTCACCCATAGCGGAATATCGGGCCGCACGTGCCCGCACAGAAGCGTGAGTCGCAGGGCCAGGACGTCGTCACGCGTGACCACCGCGATCGCGGCCCACTCCGCAGCGACCACCTCAGCGAGCTCGGTGTCTGAGTCGGGCGAGACGCTTTCTCCCCTCGCGTCTGCCTGCTCGAGCGTGCGGACAAGGGCCTCGCCGAGCCCACCGGGCTCGCTCAGGACGAGGACGCGAGGCGGTCGACGCCGGGCAGCGGCGCTCACGCGCCGGAAGGCCTCCGCGGCGATCTGGCCCAGAACCCGTCCTCCGCGAACATTTCCGCGACACAGTCATCCAGCACCCCGGAGTCATTGGCGAGGTCCAGGACGGTGTAACGACGACGGATCATCTGCGCGGTGCGGTAGGTCGCCCTGAAACGATCGGTGTCAAGACCGATCTGCGCCGGACTGGTGGGGCAGTCGGCCTGCTTCAGTAGTGCGCACACCTCATGGGCGGGCATGAGCTGTTCCCGGACGCGATCCCGAAGCTCTGACCAGCACTCCGCGAGCCGCTCGAGCCGCCGAGTGAGCTCGTCTGCCGCGATGTACTTCGCCCGCGTCTCCTTGAGGGCGGCGTCGTCGAGACCGGTATCCGCGAGGGCAGCGCGAACGCGCCGCTCGACCTGCACCCACGGCGGCCGGCCGCGGACGGCGGCCTCTACATCAAGACGGTCGAAGTCGCGCTCCAGGATCCGTTCGTACAGGGCCGCGATCGACACCGTGCCCACCCCCACCTTGAAGCCGTGCGACAGCGGCGGCTCGCCGTTGCGCACGTCCTCGCCCAGCCCCTCCATCTCCCACAGGTGACTGAACTGATGCTCGGCGCCGGACGCGGGCCGAGACGACGAGGCGGCCTGCATCGCCAACCCCGACATGACAAGGCCCTCAATCAGGGCTTCCATCGCCGCTGGATCGCCTCCATGCAAGTCAGCTGGGCGGCTGGTGGCGTCGCGCAGCTGCTCCTGGACCAGGGACCACGGCTTGGCTTCGATCGGCTCGACCTCGAGGGCATCGGCGACGATCCAGTCCGCGCCGGCGGTGATCTTGGCCAGCAGGTCCGCGTAGCCGGCCGAGGTCATGCGCGCCGGCGCGCTCGTCAACACCGCGAGGTCGGCGACCAGCGCCCGAGGCGCGGCGCACTCCATCGTCTGCTTGAAGCCGTCCTTGGTGATCGATGCGCCGAACGACGTGTAGCCGTCCATCGAAGCCGCCGTGGCGACGGTCATGTACGGGCGCTCGCACTCGTGTGCTGCGCGCTTGACGATGTCGTTGACGGTCCCCGAGCCAACCGCCACGGGAATCGCCTCATGCCGGCGCAGCGACTTCACCGCGGCCTCGATGTTCTCGTATTCGGCGTGGAGGGTGGGCCGGCCGCCAAAGACGAACGGGTCCAACAGTTCGCGCTCAGACCCCTCGAGACTCCGCTGGACCGCGGCGCCAGCCATTTCGAAGGTGTTCTCGTCGGCCACGACGACCGCGGGGCGGTCGCCAAAGCTGCGTTCGAACACGTCTGCGACCGCGTCGAGGGTGCCTTCGCCGATCACCACTTGCTCGGTGTCGGTCGCCTCGCGCAGCGCCGCGTTGACGCGATCCTCATCCATGACTGGACTCGACCCTCGCCTCGCCCCCGAAGAACGAGCTCCACGGCATGTCCACCGGTCGCTCGAGCTCGATCACGTCATACAGGTGGCGAAGCAGTGGAAACTCTTCCGGGTCGAGGATCCCGCGCTCACCCAGCTTCGCCAGGGCGCCACCGATCTCGCGGATCGCCGCCGCGCCCTCGAGCGTCGGGTGACCCAGCTGAGCCGACGCCTCCTCGAACCCGACTCCCGCACCCAGCAGCCTCCCGACGCGAACGTTGCGGCCGCCGGTGCTCGTCACGTACATGTCGCCGACGCCGGGAAGCCAGCTGGGAGTTTCGAAGTCGCCGCCGAGCAGGGCGACGATCCGCCGCATCTCCGCGGCGCCCTGCGCGAACAGGGCTGCCTCGTAGTTGTGCATACGCTTCGAGCTCTCAGACTCCCCGCGGGCCTCGAGAACTCCCTCCGCCAGCCCGACGCCGAGCGCGTAGCAGTTCTTCAGCGCGGCGCATACCTCACAGCCGACAAGATCAGTCGACGTCCAGACGCGATAGCTCTCGGTGCGAAACGTATCGGCGAGGCGGTGCAGCGCCGCCTGATCGGGGCCGGCGAAGACGACGCACGTGTCGCGGCGGACGGCGACCTCGGCGGCGATCGAGGGGCCGGTGATCGCCGACACGGATCCGCGCCGGGGCTCGGGCCAGGACTCGGTGAGCACGTCGGGCAGGATGCGCAGGTCGCCCTCGGCAGCGGCCTGCAGCCCCTTGGCGATGGCTATCGTCAGCGCTCCCTCGGGGAGCAATTCGGCGAGTTGCTCGCCGGCCCACCGGACGCCGAACGAGTTGACCCCACTCAGCACGATCTCGGCGCCGGCGAATGCATCCGCCGCATCCTCCAGCTGAAACGGCTTGACCGAAGCCGGCAATTCGACATCTAGGCCCGGATGAACGTGGCTGGACTTGAGGCTGTCGATGATGTCGCGGTCCAGATGGGTGCCGACCAGGCAGACGTCATGGCCGTTGTCGGCGAGCGGCACGGTGAGGGCCGAGCCCATCACCCCGGATCCGAGAACGGCGATTTTCGTCATCTGCGGGCCAGAGGTTTGTGCCGGCGGGGACAAACGGGTACATGTACCTCGATGCGACAGGTGCAGTTCAGCCGGCTCATACCGGAGACAGTGCCCGGCCGCGGGTGCGGACAAACTGATCGGGAGGCGCCGTGAGCTCATCCACCAACGGCGGTCCCTACCTGCTTGGGATCGACCTCGGCACCGAGAGCTGTCGCGCCGGGGTGTTCGACCCCTCCGGCCACTGCCTCGCCGTGGAGGTCACAACCTATGAGCTGCAGCATCCACGGCCTGGGCGTGCCGAACAGGATCCAGACGAGTGGTGGTCCGCCCTGGTCCAATCGGTTGGCAAGGCGATGCGCGCTGCTGGGCTGGACGGCGACTCGATCGCCGGCCTCTCCGTGGACGCGACCACCTGCACCGTCGTCGCGCTCGATGGCTCGGGGCGGCACCTGCGTCCCGCGATCATGTGGATGGACGTGCGCGCCGCCGATCAGGCGCGCCGCATCGGAGAATCGGAGCATCCCGCGCGCAAGTACAACGGCGGGGGCCCGGTCTCGGCCGAGTGGCTGCCGTCCAAGCTGCTGTGGGTCAAGGAGCGCGAGCCCGATACCTACCGCGAGGCCAAGTACTTCGTCGATGCTCCGGACTGGGCGACGTTTCGGCTCACCGGCGCAATGACCGCCAACGTCAACACCGCCGCGGTTCGCGGCTACCACGACCGCGACAGCGGCGGCTGGCCCGTCTCGTTTTACGAGGAGGTCGGGCTCGGCGACGTCTTCGAGAAGCTCGCCAGCAAGGTGGTCGATCTCGGCTGTCCGGTCGAGGGACTTTCACAGCAGGCCGCCGATGAACTGGGCTTGAAGGCGGGCACGCCCGTCGCGCAGGGCGGGGGTGACGCCTGGGTCGGCCAGATCGGCTTGGGCGTGGTCACGCCGGGTCGTATGGCGATGATCACCGGCTCCTCGCACGTGCTTTCCGGCCAGAGCGACCAACCGATCAGCGGCGCGGGTTTCTTCGGCGCGTTCACCGACGCCGTCGTCCCCGGTCAGTACACGGTCGAGGGCGGGCAGGTATCGACGGGCTCGGTCCTGAAATGGTTCGTGGACAACTTCTGCGGCGATGCGGTGCGGGAGGCCGAGCGCCGCGGAACCAGTGCCTACGAGGTCCTCAACGAGAGCGTCGCCTCGATCTCACCCGGCTCCGATGGGCTGATCGTCAACGAGTACTGGCAAGGCAACCGGACTCCGTACACGGACCCGCTCGCCCGGGGGATCGTCTGGGGCTTGAGCCTTCATCACACCCCCGCACACGTGTATCGCGCGATCCAGGAGGGGGTCTGCTATGGCACCGCACACATTCTGCGGGCCATGGGCAAGGCCGGCTTCGAGGTGGAGACACTCGTCGCGGCGGGCGGTTTTACGAACAGTCCCCAGTTGATGCAGATGCACGCCGATGTCAGCGGCGTGCCGATCGCGTTGACGGAGATCGGCGATGCGGTCGTGCTGGGCGGCGCGATCCTCGCTGCGGTTGGCGCCGAGCTGTTCGCCGACATCCCACAGGCGGTGGAAAGCATGGTTCACGAAACCGAGACCATCGAGCCCGATCCGGACGTGCACGAGCGCTATCAGTTCTTTGTCGACGCCTACACGGAGGCCTATCCGGCGATGCGACCTTTGATTCACCGTGTGGCCGAGGAGATCGCCGACGACGAGTCGGTCGAGGCCTAGAGATACCACCAGTAGAGGAGGACCAGATGCAACCGATCGCCATCGGCGCCGACGAGGCCGGAGCGCCGCTCAAGGAGCACCTCGCCGAGTACCTCAAAGAGAGCGGCTACGACATCAAGGACTACGGAAACGGCACCGAGCAGGACTACCCAGATGTCGCCTCACGGGTTTCTGAAGCCGTTTCCCAAGGTGAGCACGACCGCGCGGTGCTGGTCTGCGGCACCGGCCTCGGGATGGCCATCACCGCCAACAAGATCCCCGGGGTGCGGGCCGCGACCGCGCACGATGCATATTCGGCCGAGCGCGCTCGCAAGTCCAACGACGCACAGGTCATCACCATGGGCGCGCGCGTGATCGCACCCCAGGCGGCCGAGAAGGTGCTCGACCATTGGCTGGCGTCCGAGTTCGAGGGCGGCGGCTCCACCGAGAAGGTGGAGAAGATGAACGAGGTGGACGCCAGGTTTCGCGCCAAATGACCGTTGTTGACCGAAATCGCCGGATGCAGCGAGCGATGGTGCCCGCGGACCCGAGGCCGGCTCGGAGACGGCCGTGACCTACGTCATCGGAGTCGACAGCTCGACGACCGCCACCAAGGCGGTGGTGTGGGACCGCGACGGTAACGCGGTGAGCGAGGGCAGGCAGGAGTTCGAGTTGGTCATGCCACACCCCGGGTGGCACGAGCAGGACGCCCGGGAATGGTGGCGCTCGACAGCCGCCGCGCTCCGGCAGGCCGCCGGGGGGGTCAAGGCCTCCGAGATCGAAGCGATCGGACTGACCCATCAGCGCGAGACGTTCGCCTGCCTCGGCGAGGATGACAACCCATTGCGTCCAGCGATGCTGTGGCTCGACGCGCGTGCTGTCGAAGAGGTCGAGCAGTACGGCAGCGAGGAAGTCCACAGGATCACCGGTAAGCCCCCGGACACCACTCCCGCGTTCTACAAGCTGCTTTGGCTCCGGGCCCACGAGCCCGAGGTGCTGGAGCGCACGAACCGGGTGGTTGACGTTCACGCATTTCTGGTCAAGCACCTGACCGGGGAGTGGCGGACGACCTGGGCGTGCGCCGATCCGCTCGGACTGGTCGACATGGAGGCATTCGACTGGTCTGAGCAAGTGCTGGGACAGGTGGGCCTGGACCGCGGGCAGCTTTGCGAGCTGGCCGCACCCGGGGCGGTGATGGGGGAGCTGAGCTCAGACGTCGCCGCCGAGCTGGGGCTGCCGGCGGGGATTCCCGTCGTGGGCGGTGCCGGGGATGGGCAGTCGGCGGGTCTCGGCGCCAACGTCACCGAGCCGGGGCGGGCGTACCTGAACCTCGGCACGGCCGTGGTCTCCGGCACCTACAGCGACGAGTACGCATGGGGACGCGAGTTTCGCACCCTGGGCGGCCCGGTACCGAAGACCTACACGCTGGAGACCCTGCTTCAGAGCGGCACCTACACCGTGTCCTGGTTCGTGAGCAAGCTCGCCGGCACAGACGCTGAGCGGCTGGGCCTCGATCTGTCCGACGAGGAGGTGCTCGAGGCCGCGGCCTCGCGGGTCCCGCCGGGCTCCGATGGCCTGCTCGCGGTCCCGTACTGGAATCAGTCGCAGACTCCGTACTGGGACGACTACGCGCGCGGGGTGATCCTCGGGTTGCGGGGGCACCACGGCAAGAGCCATCTCTTCCGCGCCATCCTCGAGGGCATCGCGTTCGAGCAGCGACTGATGACCGACGGGGTGGCCTCGGCACTGGATCAGGCGATCGACGTCTACCTCGCGCTCGGCGGGGGCTCGCGCAGCGCGCTCTGGTGTCAGATCATCGCCGACGTGACTCGCCGCACGGTGGTCGCCTGCCGCGAGGTCGAGACGACGAGCCTCGGCGCCGGCATGCACGCCGCCGCAGCGATCGGCTGGTTTGACTCGATCCGGGAGGCGGCTGAAGCGATGTCCGGCGAGGGCGCGAGCTACGAGCCGGATGAGCGCCGTGCGGACCTCTATGGGCGTCTCTTCGACGTGTACCGCGAGATCTATCCGAGCGTGCGCGAGCTCTTCCCCCGATTGAGCGCGGCGCTGGAGGAACCTCGGGAGGGAGCTGACTAACCGCCTGCTTCGGTTCCAGCTGGCGAGCGCAGCCAGCCCCTCGGCTATAAATCGGCTCGTGGCTGGAGCTATGGATTCGCTGGGTGGTGGCCGAGGCCGTGCGGTGAGCGAGAGGTCCGACGTCTCGTCCCAGCTGTCTGCCGGCGCCCCGGCGCCCGACGATCACCTGGCTTCGCCTGACCTCGAACTGCTGCGCGCCCACGAGCCGATTCTCTGTTTCTCTGAAGGCGAGCTGTTCTTCCCGACGGCGGTGGACCCGTATGTGGCGCAGTGCAGCTTGTGGTCAAGGATCGAGGGAAAGCCGGTGTGCGTCGTCCCGGCGGGCGAGCTGTCGCTCGATCGCCTCCAGGAGGAGGCGGTGGCGCGTCGTGATCAGCAGCTGTCGTTGCGTTTCGTGCAGGCGCCGCTGACTCGTGCCGAGTATCGCCAGTGGCGCCATGAGCCGCGCGCGCGACTGGTCAAGACGATCAGGTTCACGACGACGGGCATATTCGGGCGTCTGCTCGATGCCGGCTTTCGCGCCTCGCTGCTGCTGCGCGGGAAGGTGGCCGCGGGCCTGGCCGCGGCGGCGGAGATCGCGTACCGCGACAAGCTCGAGGCCGACCGCTTCGTGTACTACGGACGGGTGGCCCGGACGGGGGGTTATGTCTGCCTGCAGTACTGGTTCTTTTACGCGATGAACGACTGGCGCTCGACGTTCAGCGGGGTCAACGACCACGAGGCCGACTGGGAAATGGCGACCGTGTACCTCGCCCAGCGAGATGCGGGCCCGCCCCGTCCCGCCTGGGTCGCGTTCGCCTCCCACGATCACCATGGTGACGATCTGCGCCGACGCTGGGACGACCCCGAGTTGCGCCGCCAAGGCAATCACCCGGTGCTGTTCGCCGGCGCTGGCTCGCATTCCGGGGCGTTCGTCCCGGGCGACTATGTCGTCACCGTCGATCCGCCGCAGCTGCGCAAGGTGATGGCAGGCGTTCGTCGTGTGGGGCGGGCGCTCGCCCCGTGGCGCGAGGACACGCGGCCGGTCGGGCTTGGCATCCCGTTCGTCGACTATGCGCGGGGCGACGGGAAGCTCATCGGGCCGGGACAGCCAACGCGATGGACGGCCACGGTGATCGACGATGAGACGCCGTGGGTGCGCGACTATCGTGGTCTCTGGGGCCTCGACACCGAGGATCGTTTCGGCGGCGAGCGCGCCCCGTCGGGTCCGCGCTATGAGCGCGACGGAACGATCCGTCGCGCCTGGGCAAACCCGCTGGGCTGGTCGGGGCTTCAGAAGGTTTCGCCAGATGAGGACCGCTACGCCGGACTGTTAGCCGAGCGGATCGCGGCGCTCGAGCACCGGCTGCGCCAGCGCGACGACAGGATCGCCGACGAGCGCGCCGAGCTGCGCCGCATGAGCGCCGCGGTCCGCTCGCTTGAAGCTCACGACCACACCCGCCGGCTCGCCCGCGAGTCCGCGGCGAAACGTGACGAGCTCGAGAGCAAGCTCAATGACACGATCGCGGACCGGGTCAGCCTGCATGAGGAGCTGCGCGCGCACCGGGACACCATCAGACGGCCGCTTCCCTCCCCAAACCCCCAGGACCACATCAAGACGCGGTTCGGGCCACGCGCCTCCGAGCAACAGCGGCGAGCGCGATTCCTGCGCTTCTGGGCCGCCGTCAGCACCCCGCTGCTGCTCGGCATGGTCCCCGTGATCCTGCTGGCGCAGCCCCTCACCTGGATCACCACGGTCATCGCGCTCACCCTCGTGTTTTTCGGCGTCGAGGCGTTCGCTCGCCGGCGGTTCCTGTCCTTTGCGGCCAGCACGCTGCTGCTCGCGACAATCGTCGCGGCGTTGATCGGCTTCGTCTCGCTGTTTCAGTACCACTGGCGGATCGCGCTCTCGGTGCTGTTTGCCGCCGCGGCGCTCCTGTTGCTAGCCGGAAATCTGGGGGACATCAGTCGCGGCCGCCCCCGGCGCGGCGCGGCAGACGAAGCCGACGACCACTAGACAACGCCCGGCTCCCCGCTCCCCGACGGCGCGCTGAGTGCCTGTGCCCAAGAGGCGCCACCGGTAGGCGATCGCGTTCGCGCCCGCGGGCCGGCTCGAGAGATCGATGGGCACTTGACGACCGAGCGACGCCGTTTCCCGCGAGCGTGGTCGGGCGCACCCGCCACCCGGGGACACCGGAGCACGCTCCTCCCCCGGACTGACGAGTGGTCGCGGAGTGCCCGCCCGATCGGAGCGCGGTCGCCGGCGGCGACCGGTCTCGCCGGCGAGCTGTTTTGATTGTGCGCGTAAGTTCGGTTGAAACCAAGCGGATGCTCGGGTCGTATTGCCTCGTAAGCTTCGGGCTCGAGGCGGGCCCTGGCAGAACTGAGGAGGGTCGTCGTGCTCACCGTCATCTGCGCCTTGGGGGCCGCGTTCTGCAACGCGTCGTGGGCAGTGATGGCACGATTGGCCGGCGTCGCGGCCCCCCAAGGCCAGTCCCGATGGCGAGTGGGGTGGTACATGATCCACCAGCCGGTCTGGCTGGTGGGACAGGCGTTCGCCGTCGGCGTGTTCGTGTTGAGCGGGGTGGCGCTGTACTTCGGGGAGCTGGCCGTGGTGCAGCCGCTGCTCGTCGTGGAGCTGATCTTTGCCCTGGCGCTGCGCGAGTTTCGCCTGCACGACGTCATCCCAGTGAAGTCTTGGTACGCGGCCGGCCTGGTCTGCTTGGGACTGGGCGCGTTTCTGGTCGCGGCCAACTTCCACGGCGGCACCCGCGAGCCCAAGGCGGTGGAGTGGGCAATTGCCCTGTCGGCGGGGGCCATAGTCGCGGGTGTCCTGCTGTGGGTCGGGCAGCGCGGATCTCCGGCTCGGCGGGCGGGTTGCATCGGCGCCGCCGCCGCGGTCGTGTGGTCGATCGACGCCAGCTTCGTCAAGAAGCTCACCGACGTGCTGCAGGTGCATGGCATTCTGGGAGCGTTTGACCACTGGCCGCTCTACGCCTTGGTGGTTAGCGGGATTCTCGGCGCCGTGCTCACCCAGGCCGCCTTCAACGCCGGTCCACTCTCCGCCTCTCAGCCCGCGCTGCTGATCGTCGACCCCTTGGCGAGCATCACCCTCGGGGTGCTGATCTTCGGCGAGCACCTCGACAGCACCGTTTCCGCTCTCATCGGTGCTGTGTTGGCGCTGCTGGTCATGTGTGTCGGCGTCGTGCTGATGTCGCGCTGGGCGCCCCCGTCAATGGAGCCGATCGCTGGGGACCCGCTGACCATCATGCGCTACGGCAGGAGGGCGACGCAAGCGACCGATTGAGGACCGCGCCCGCCCGGATATGCCCTTCCCTTGATATCGATTATCGATATGATGAGATCTTCACGCGTCGAGCGGCAGAGGATCGAGCAGATGCCGAAATCGAGAGCAGGATGGCTGGTGTTGGTGAGCGACGTGGTGTGGTGGACATCGATCGTCGTGGTGGTCTTGGCGACGGTTCTGCTGGCGGTAATCGCCGCCCACGCGTCCGGGGGCGGCGAGTTGAAGCTCGACTCCTACTTTCAGCTGCCCGCGCGCCTGTACCACGTCTCCGCGGTTGCGCTGAGCCCATCGGCCGGCGGAGTGGGAGTGCTCAGCGGCCAGGTCAGCTTCCCTCGGCCGCGGTTGGGGTTCGTGCTGGTGGCGGCCGCGATCCTCGCGGTCATCGCCGGGTGGTGGCTGTTCATCCTGCATCAGCTGCGGCGGCTGGTGAGCAGCCTCCACCGAGGCGACACGTTCGCTCGCGAGAACCCCGTGCGCCTGGCGCGAATCGGCGCCGGGGTGATCGGCTTTGAGCTGATGCACTCCGCGGCGGTCTGGGCCGGAACGGTGTATCTGAAGCATGCATTGATCGTCCGTGGCCTGCGGGTGCGCTCGCACTTCGGGCTCGATGTCCCGGTGTTGCTTCTCGGGCTGCTGGTGCTAACCCTGGCGGGGGCCTTCGGGGTCGGCACCGAGCTTGCCGAGGAGCACGCGCTGACCGTCTGAGCGAGCTGTCGTGCCGATCTTCGTGCATCTTGACCGACTGCTCTACGAGCGCGAGCTCAGCCTCACCGAGCTATCTCAGCGTGTCGACCTGACGCTGGCGAACTTGTCGATCCTCAAGACCGGCAAGGCGCGGGCGATCCGCTTCTCGACGCTGGAGGCGATCTGTCGCGAGCTCGAATGTCAGCCTGGCGAGCTGCTTGAGTATGTCGCCGGGAGCGAGATCGCGAACCCACAGGCACGCCCGAGGCAGCCTTCTGGGCGGTCGGCTCCGAGGCGGCCCGGCGAGGTGTCGGCGCGGGGGTGATGGATGGGCTCCGCGCTGTTCGAGCTGGTGATCTTCAGTTTGCCGTCGGCGATCTACGCCCGCCGCCTCAGACGCTCCGGGAGCTCCCGAGTCCAGGCGCTGAGGATTATCGGTCTGCGGGCCGGCAGCCGGCGCGACTACGTTCTCGCGCTGGTCTTGATCGTTCCCGTCACCGCGGTCGCGGCGGCGCTGTTGAATGTGATCCCCAGCGAGGTATTACACGGGCACTCCAGGAACCTGGTCGGCGCACCGAGCACGATCGGCGACTACGTGGCGATCGTCCTGCTGGCGCTCGCCGAGGAGATGCTGTTCCGCGGCTTCCTTGCCGGGCTGTTGTTCAGGCGCTTCGGCTTCTCGCTCGGCAACGCGCTCCAGGCGCTGTTGTTCGTTGCTCCCCACTGCCTGCTGCTGTTGGTTGCGCGGTCGTTGTGGCCGCTCCTCCCGCTGCAATTGATCGCCGGATGGGTCCTCGGGTGGCTGCGGTCCCGCTCGGACAGCATCGGCCCCAGCTGGCTGCTGCACTCCCTCACCAACCTGCTCCCAGCGCTCCTGTTCGGCCTCTGACCCAGGGGGGTCCGCGGCCGGCGCTCGTCGTCGCCGACGAAGGGCCGCGACCCATCAGGGGCCAAAATAGCCCTAACGGATAGTTACCATCCGTTTGTGAACCATCCGAAGGGCTTCAAACGGCTCGCTTTGGCGGTCCGCGCGACGGCCGCTCCAGCTCATAGACATCGGCACACCCAAAGCGTCTGAAGGACACGACCAAACTTTTCAGCAGGCGGCGCAGGTCGACGTGGCGCGAGCAGCTGGCCAGCAGGAACCGGACGCCGCTGTCACGGACGACTGTCTGGGCGGCGGCGGGTGACAGCCGACCGCGAAACAGGGCGTAGGCGGTGGCCGTGCGCTGCGCGCAGCGCGGCTCAGACCACAGGCAGGTGCCGACGTTGACCTGGCGGCCGGTCAGGCCGGGCAGCACTTCGCCCATGTAGAACGTGGTCAGCACGTTGCCCGGGGTCGGGTTGCGCGCCAGGTAGCTCAGGGCGTGGCTCTCGTCTTCGGTGATGAAGTTGGCGTTGCCCGGCGTCGGCCTGGTGTAGACGTGGGCTCGGGCGAGCGTGTAGGCGGTCACGGGGACGGTGCCGGCCAGGACCGCGGTCCAGGCCACCACGCGCCCGTGGGGGATCCGTCGCAGGCCGCTGCGGCGTACCCCCCTGACGGCCAGCAGCGCCAGCGGGATCGTGATCCCCTCGACCGCGTGCAGCGGCGTGGCGCCCAGCGCGGTTACCGACAGGACATAGCTGAGCAGTGCGGCGGGCAGCCACATCCGGATGAGCAGGTCAAAGAAGTCTTCGGGGCGGCCCCGGTACCCGAGCGCGGCGAACACCGCCAGCGGCGCCGCTGCGATCACGATCGCCGAGGCCGACCAATCGTGGTTGGAAGCCTGACTTGCCAACTTCCAGGTGATGTCGAAGTGGCCAAGGCCGAAGTAGTAGAGCAGGGGTATCGCCACCACAACGAGCGTGGCCATGGGCAACGCTCCTCGCGGATCGACCAGTAGCTGCGCCCGGGTGCGGGGTCTCACGCGGTCGTCACGCGTCGTGTGCCACCAACTGGCCGTCTCGCGCCAGCAGACCAGCTCGGCGCCGGCCACGACGAGGATCATCAGCTCTCCTTGCCAGGGGTGCAGCGTCCCCGCCAGGGCGCCGAGCAGCCCCGGCCACCAGACAAGCCGGCCCTCGGTGCGAGCCCGGGCGTAACCCAGTAGCGCGAAGATGACCAGCCCGAGCGCGATCAGCCCGAACGGGTACCCCCACGACTGCCACATCGGCAGCATGTCGCCGATCACTCCCAACGACCCGTACACCGCGCTCAGCGACCCGAACAACAGTCCCAGCGTCAGCGCCACACGCCGGTCGATCGGGCGGTCGAAGCTGTGACGCGCGGCGGCGCGCACCGCCATGAAGAGTCCGCCCACCGCCACCGGCTTCCACAGCATCAGCGAGAGCCACGCCGAAACGCCGAGTCGGACGAGCAGCCCGGAGATGATGATCGCCGGCTGAAAGTAGTCGGCTGGCGTGGGCCGCAGCACGAACAGGTCGGAGATCAGGAAATGCTGTGAGGAGGACTGAATCCACGACAGGTACTGCATCTGGTCGACGACGAAGAAGCCATCGGTGTGCGTCCATACCAAGCCGGGGGCGACGGTCTGCCACAGATCGAGGCCGACCGGCCACAACGACAGCAACCCCATCAGCGCCAGGAGGCCCACTTCGAACCGGTCCAGTCCGCGCCGCTTGGACCTCCCCGCCTTGGCCGGTACGACAATCGTGCCGCCTAACACCACCGGACGTCGTCGCACGCGCCCACCATACGCCCAACCCGGCGGGCTCGGTCGAGGTCGAAAGCGGCGTGAATCGAGTCGGCGGCCTGCCCGGTTGATGGGCCACCGGGGCTCCCGCCCGCGGATCGTGGACGGAGGTTTTGGCGGTGGCGTTTCCCGTGCGAAGATGCACTGGGGGCTATGTCATCGATTTGCCCACACTGCGGTCGGACCAACCGCGATGCGGCGCTTTTCTGCGCCGGCTGCGGAGGCCCTGTGGCGGTTGCCTGTCGGTCCTGCGGCGCCGAGCTGCCGGTGGCGGCGCGGTTCTGCGACGCGTGCGGGACGCCGGTTTCCCCGACGGATCCGGGGGGCGCCGAGGCGCGCAAGGTGGTCAGTGTCGTGTTCGCCGATCTGGCCGGGTCGACGGCCTTGCACGAGGCGCTGGACGCGGAGTCGGTCCGGCGGGTGATGGCGCGGTTCTACGAGGTCATGGCCGGCGCGGTGGAGGGCCAGGACGGCCGGGTGGAGAAGTTCGTCGGTGACGCCGTGGTGGCCAGCTTCGGCGTTCGCGGGCTGCACGAAGACGACGCGTTGCGGGCGGTGCGTGCCGCCGCAGCCATGCGGGACGCGCTCGCTCTCCTGAACGAGGAGCTGGAACGCAGCTGGGGCGTGCGATTGCAGATGCGCACTGGGGTCAACACCGGGGAGCTGGTGGTCAGCGGCGATGGAGAGCTCGTCGGCGACATGATGAACACGGCGGCGCGCTTGGAGCAGGCCGCGGGCGCGGACGAGGTGCTGGTCGGAGAGGCGACGTGGCGGCTGGTGCACCACGGAGCGGAGCTCGAGGCCGTCGCGCCGCTGGAGCTGAAGGGCAAGGCGGGGCTGGTACGTGCCTGGCGGCTGCTCTCGGTGACGGCGCTGGCGGGCGCCGCCCGCCCGTCGGGGGTGGAGCCGCCGCTGGTTGGCCGCGGCTCTGAGCTGGCGCGGTTGCGTGCCGAGGTTGAGCGAGTGCTGGCCGAGCGCACCTGCCGGCTGGTGACGGTGATGGGCTCTCCGGGGTTGGGTAAGACGCGGCTGGCGTCGGAGCTGGCAACCGTCGTCTCCGATCGCGCGAACATCGTCGTGGGTCGCTGCGAGCCGGCCGGCGAGGGGATCACGTTCCTACCGGTGGCGGAGGTGCTGCGAACGGTGGCGGAGATCGGTGAGGCCGATCCGGCCGAGCTGGCGCGCCACAAGCTGCTGGCGTTGACTCCCGAGGACGAGCCGGACCGGGACCGTCTGGTTGAGCGGCTCGCCGGGGTGTTGGGGATGGCCAGGGCAGCCTCCGCGGAGGAGACGTTCTGGGCGCTGCGCCGGGGGCTCGAGTTCCTGGCGCGTGAGCGCCCGCTGGTGCTCGTCCTCGACGATCTGCACTGGGGTCAGCCGATGCTGCTGGATCTGGTCGAGCACCTGGTGGAGTGGGTGCGCGACGCGCCCTTGCTGATCCTTGCGCTGGCGCGGCCGGAGCTTCGTGACGCGCGCGAAGCGCTCGCGTTCGCGGGACGCCGCGCCAGTGATGTGATCGAGCTGGAGCCCCTGGATGAGAGTCAGAGTCGGGAACTGGTCAGCGGCCTGCTCGGCGACGTACGCGTGCCCCCGACGCTGAGCGCGCGCATCCTGCAGACGACCGAGGGCAACCCGCTGTTCCTGGGCGAGACGGTGCGGATGCTCGTCGACGAGGGGGTGCTGCGCCGCGAGGGCGATGCCTGGGTCGCAGCGGACGAGTCTGCGGCGATGGAGGTCCCGCCGACGATCCAGGCGCTGCTGGCGGCACGGATCGAGCGGTTGCGGGCCGATGAGCGCTCAGTCGTTGAGCGCGCGGCGGTGATCGGCAAGCAGTTCTATCGCGGCGCCGTCGCGGAGCTGGTGGCGCCGCCGGTGCGGCTGGGGATCGACGGCCATCTGGAGGCGCTGCGGCGCAAGGACCTGGTGGAGCCGGACGGCACCTATTGGATCGATGAGCCAGTGTACCGGTTCCATCACGTGTTGATTCGTGACGCGGCATACCGGTCGTTGCTCAAAGAGGCACGCGCCCAGCTTCATGAGCGCTTCGCCGACTGGCTGGAGGTCAAGGCCGGCGAGCTGGTGGGTGAGCACGAGGAGGTGATCGCCTTTCACCTCGAGCAGGCTCACGCCTATCGCCGTGAGCTGGGAGAGTTGGATGAGGGCGGCCGCGCGCTGGGCGCTCGGGCGGCGGCGCGACTGCACTCGGCCGGCTGCCGCGCGCTGGCCCGCGAGGACCTGGCGGCGGCCGCCAACCTGCTCGGCCGGGCTCTCGCCCGCGAAGCCGGCGACGAGCCGGAGATCCTTTGGGACCTGTGCGAATCGGTGCTCTTGGCCGGGGACACGTCGAGGGCGGTGGCGCTGGTGCAGCGCTTCGCCCACGGCGCCGGCGCCGACCCGCGCCGGCCCGCCCGTTGCGCCGTGCTCGAAGGTCAGCTCGCCAACCTGACCGGCGCTGGTGATATCGGGGCGACCGCCGAGCGAGTCGCCGCCGCGGCCGCTGAGCTCGATGGGCTCGGCGATCGGGTGGGCGAGGCCAAGGCCTGGCAGGTCGCCGCCGGTGCCTATGCCCGACTCGGCCGGGTCGGCCGGGTCGAGGAGGCGTTGGATCGGGCGCTGGCCGCGGCGCGCGCCGCCGACGACAGCCGCCGGACGACGGCCGTCCTGGCCGGGGCGCCGAGAGCGGCCCTGTGGGGGCCATCTCCCGTGGTGCGGGCCAGCGGACGCTGTCTCGATGTGGTGCGGATCCTGCGCATGACGCCGGGAAACCGTCATGTGGAGGCGACCGCGTTGCGCTGCCAGGCCGTGCTGGAGGCGATGCGCGGCCGCGCGGACGCTGCTCGGGAGATCCTCGCCGCGGGCCGGGCGACCCTTCAGGAGCTGGGGTTGTCGCTCGAGCTGCACGAGACGGCCGTTCACCAGGGAATCGTCGAGCTGCTGGACGGCGATCCCGCCGCCGCCGCCGAGCACCTGCGCGCGGCGCGCAAGGGATTTCGCGCGCTCGGGGTCTCGCTTGGCGCGGCCCAGGCTGCCGCGCTTCTGGCTCGGGCGCTCCTGGAGCTGGGGGGACGCGATGCCGAGGCGCTGGAGCAGACGCGTTTCGCCGAGCGACATGGCGGCGGAGATCTGAAGACGAGGATCACCTGGATCAGTGCCCGCGCGCAGGCGCTGGCCCGCACGGGGAGCTTCGAGGCGGCGCTGGAGCTGGCCCGCCGTGCCGCGTCACTGGCGGAGCCGACGGATGCGCTGACTGACAAGGCCGACGCATCGATGGCGCTCGCCCAGGTGTTGCGGGCCGCAGGTCGGGCAACTGAGGCGCGTGATGCCGCAGCGGCCGCCGGCCGGTGGTATGAGGCAAAGGGTCACCTGGTGGGCGCCGAGCGGGCCGCGGGACTGGCCGGCGAGGCGCCGGGAGCGGGGGTCAGCGCGGACGCCGCCGAGCCCGACGATCGCGACGCGATGCCGGCGGGAGACGCCGAGCTGTCGGCCGGCGGCGGTCCGGCCGAGCGCCCGCGAGCGGAGGTCGTTCACGAGCAGGGGATCCCCTTTTACAACGCGCACGATCTGGAAGGCCTGATAGCGCGCCATCACGCGGGCGTGCGCTACGTCGACCACCGCGAGCTCGGCTGGGAGCCGCTGCGAGGTCTTGCCGAGGTCGAGCGCTTCTACGGCTCCGCGTTTTCGATCTCGCCGGATATCCGGCAGGAGGTCGACGAGGTGCTGGCGAGTGACGATCGGCTGGTCGCCGCCGCCGTGACGTTCCGCGGGACCGGAGCCGACGGGGGAGGGGAGTTCGAGTTGCGGATGGGCTACGTGACCGCGTTCCAAGACGGCCTCATCATCTCGTCGGATTTCTATGACCACGACGACCGTCAGGCGCTCCTGGCGCGCTACCGCGAGCTCGGCGGCAGGCTCACGCCAACTCCCGACACCGAGTCCACACCCGACCATGCGACTTGGCTCGAGCGTCACGACGAGCTGCTGCGCCGCGGCGATCTCGATGCGCTGGTCGACGAGCTGATGGCCCCGGACGTGCTCGTGCGTGATCGACGCGGGATTCAAGCTGCCGAGGCCCGCGGTCCTGGGGCGTACCGCGCACTGCTGCGGTCGGCGGCGCCCAGCTCGGTGCTGGCCGTCGACGGAGAGCACCTGCTCATCCGCCGCGACGACGACCCGCCGCTGCTGATCGTCGCCGAGCTGCGCGGCGGCCGGCTCGCGCAGGCGATCGTGCTGCGCGACGAACAAAGAGCGCGCGAATGGCTGACCGCGCTGAAGTTGATGCGCAACTATCAGTCTGACGAGCCGGACATCGAGCGATTGATGGCCGTCTTCCATCCCGAGGCACGGCTGGCCGACCACCGCCCCTTGCATCTGCACGATGCCGTCGACTCAGCGGAGATTCGGGAGTCCTACCTCGAGACCGGCAGGCTGCTGGACCGGGCCGGCGCCGGGGTCGAGGTGCTCGAGGTGCACCCCGGCGCGATGGCGGCGGCAATCGCTTGGAGCGGAATCGATCGCGCCACGGGGGGCGCCGTCGAGTGGCGGACGTTCAACGCGATCCGGATGCGCGACGGCCTGGCCGAGGAGGTTCACATCTTCGCCGACGCCGAACCGGCCCTGGCGAAGGCCGCGGAGTTGTCGACGGCGGGGAACGACGCTCGGGGCACGGATCATCCTCAGTTGTGAACCTCCTGGAGGGCGTCGCGCAGGACCTCCGCGCTGTGCTCCAGGGCCTGGCTCTCCTCATCGGACATCTGCGGCGGGAGTGCCCGGACCACCCCGCAGCGACCGATCACGCTTGGCAGCGACAGGCTGACGTCGTACTCAGGCTGATAGCTGCCGACCGGGAACACGCTGCCCTCGTCGCGCAGCACCGCCTCGGCCAGCCGCGCCGAGACGATCCCGATGCCGTACTGGCTGGCGCCGATGCCCTCGATGATCGTGATGTTCGCGTGACCGACCTCCTCCTCGATCTCATTCTGGACATCTTCGGCGGAGCGATCGCCCAACCCGAGCAGCCGGGTCACGGACGTGCCCTCGACCGTTGCCGAGGACCACAGGGTCACCGACGAGGTGCCGTGCTCGCCGACCACCGAGGCGTCGATGCCGGCGGGATCGATATTCAGGTGCTCACCGATGTGGACGCGCAGACGTAGGCTGTCGATCAGCGTGCCGGTGCTGAACACGCGCTGGTGGCCGGCCAGCTCGCGGGTCAGATCGGTCAGCGGGTCGGGCGGATCGGTGACCACCAACAGCACCGCGTCCGGGGCGGCGGCCACGATCTGCGGGATGGCGTCGCGGTAGACATCCGCGTTGTCGCCCAGTAGACGGAGGCGGCCTCGCGGGTCGTCGCGATCCGTGGCACCCCCGCTCTGCTCATTGACACCGATCGTGATCATCACCAACTGAGCCCCGGCCAGATCCTCGTACTCGCCGTCCCTGACGTCGACCGGTGGGGACAGCGGCCTGCCGTAGCGCATGTCGGTCGCCGCTCCCGCGGCCCGCTCCCGGTTGCGGTTGACGAGCACGATCTCGCGGCACGAACCGCGTTGAAGCATCGAGAGCACGCAGGCCGAGCCCACCGCGCCCGCTCCGATCACGCCAACCTTCATCGCAACCTCCGGTGTTAGTGAACGGCCGCGGTCAGAGGCCGCGACGGCGATTTCGCCGGGTGGTGTTGACCCGGCTCTTCATTCCCTACCCGCGGAGCCGGGCGAGACACGGCAGCGGGAGCCGAACGGGTGCCGGAGGCGAGGCTCGACACCGTCAACGGGAGGCGGCCGGCTCGGTTGGCTTCGTTGGAGCAGATCGCCCACACCTGCGCTCTTGCGGCGGCGGGGTGGGCGAAGGCACTCGGACGTCGGGGACAAATCGACCACGCCTCCGTGGTCGGGACGAGGCGTGGTTGAGTTCTCCCGGCCGGGCGGTCCGCCTGCCGCCGGTTGCTCCGCTATTGTGCCGCGCAGCCTGAAACGCCGAATCTCTACCTACTTGTGGGAAGGGACCGGGGGACCCATTGCGACTCGAGTCGCGGGGGCGAATCGCCGTCAGTGCGCGGCGTAGCGTGATCGGTTCACGCGAGCCCGACAGCTCACCTCGGAGGCGACAAAACCGAAAGGAGCACCGAGTGTCGACTATGCGCCTGGACGTGTATTCCGTCCGTGATCTTGGGTCCAACGAGCTTTGGGAGCGCTCGCTGACGCGCTCGCAGCAGCGCCGGCGGCTGGCCGAGCTCAGCCGCCGCACCAGGCGCCGCCGCAAGGGTGCCTCGTTGGCGGTCGGCGCGGCCCTGGTCGCCGCTCCGGTGCTTCCGGAACTGAGCACCGCCTTCGCTGCCGGCTCCGCATCGGGAGCGACGGGAAGCGCCGACAACGATTCGTTTGGTCCACTCGAGGCGACCGGCGGCCCGGTGGTTCTCCATGTCGGCAGCCAGGGCGGACTGGTGGCGGCTGCGCAGCGACAGTTGAGCGAGGTGCTCGCGTTGAGCACTCTCCGAGTCGACGGGATCTTCGGCCCGCTCACTCGCGCGGCCGTGATCGAGTTCCAGCTTCGACACGGCCTGAACGCAACCGGCTCGATCGACGCGCGAACGTGGGCACTGTTGTTCGACGCCCCGGTGCTGCTGCTCTCGCAATCCGGTGCGCCGCCAGCCGGCGTTCCGAACGCCGATGCCAGCTCCTCAGCGGTTCCGCGACTGTCATCGGGCATTTCGGTGAAGGCGCGCTCGCGCGCGCCCGTCGTGTCGGTCGCCGCTGGGGCGGGCCGTGCCGTCGGGGCACCGAGGCAGCCGGCCTCCGTCAGTTCGTCGGTCAGCGTCCCGGCAACGCACGGCAGCCCGTCGGCCTCGGGGCAGGGCAGCATCCCTCACGCCACCCAGAACGGTGGTACGACTCAGCCTCGTTCATCGGCGGTCGCCGGTGTGCCCGCGGGCTCGACGCAGGTCGGGGTCGTGACGCCAGCCAAGCCGCGTCCGGCGGGCTCGACGCAGGTCGGGGTCGTGACGCCAGCCAAGCCGCGTCCGGCGGGCTCGACGCAGGTCGGGGTCGTGACGCCAGCCAAGCCGCGTCCGGCGGGCTCGACGCATGTCGGGGTTGTCGCCCCACCCAAGCCGCGTACGACGCCGTCGACGTACGTCCTCGTCAACGGTGTCGCGCTGCCGCTTCCGCGCAATTACATCGTCAACGGCTCCGTCGATCAAGGTGTCGACTACTCGGCGCCGGGTGGCACGCCGGAGTACGCGATGGGCGACGGTGTGATCATCGGCGAGGGAATCGGCGGCTTCGGTCCGAACGCTCCGATCCTTCGGATCACGTCCGGGCCGCTGAAGGGGCTCGAGGTCTATTACGGGCACGCCGGCCCCGACCTCGTCCACGTGGGCGAGCACGTCCGCACCGGCCAGCAGATCACCGAGGTGGGTTACGGGATCGTCGGCATCTCCACCGGGCCCCACCTGGAGATCGGCGTCTATCCGCCTGGTCCGATGGGGGCCGGATCTCGGATGCTGTCGATCATCGACGGCCTGCTTCGCGCTCACCCGACGGGTAGGTCGTGGGGCGCCACCGCCAGTGCCGCGCGCGTCTCGGAACGATCCACGTCCGCCGCTGCGCCCACCGCAACGGTGCACACGACGCTGGCCAGAGCGACCGTCGCGGTCGCCTCCAAGCCCAGTTCCCCCAGCAGGGGGACCGTCGCTGGGGTCCGGCGCGCCGCCTCGAGCACGACACAGACGTCGCTTCCGGAGCGGCAGGTGAGCAGCGGTGCGGCGCTGACCGTCTCGCACCAGAGCGTCTCGGCGCGGACCGCCACCCGCAGCGCTCCCGCCAGTCAGGGGACGCCTCCGGCCCCCGCTGCCGCCTCGGCGCCCGCCGCGGCTGCTGCGGCCCCGGCCCCCGCTGCGGCTGCTGCGGCTGCTGCGGCCCCGGCTCCGGCGGCGCCGTCCGCACCGGCCGCCTCGACCCCGGCTCCAGCGCCGGCCACTCCGGCACCGGCTCCGGCCGCACCGGCCGCGTCGACCCCGGCCCCGGCTCCCGCTGCGGCCCCGGCCCCGGCGCCGGCCACTCCGGCACCGGCTCCGGCCGCACCGGCCGTGTCGACCCCGGCTCCGGCCCCGGCGGCTGCGGCCGACTCCGGCCCCGGCTCCGGCGGCTCCGGCCGCGTCGACCCCGGCCCCCGCTCCGGCCCCGGCGGCTGCGGCTGCGGCTCCGGCCACTCCGGCACCGGCTCCGGCGGCTCCGGCCGCATCGGCCCCGGCCCCCGCTCCGGCCCCCGCCGCTGCGGCTCCGGCCGCGTCGACCCCGGCTCCCGCTCCGGCCCCTGCCGCTGCGGCTCCGGCCCCGGCCCCGGCCCCGGCCCCTGCCGCTGCGGCTCCGGCCCCGGCCCCCGCCCCGGCCCCGGCCGCTCCGGCCGCGACGACGACGTCGGCCACTCCGCCGCCATCGACGACTCCCGCGCAGTCCGCTCCGGCCGCGTCGACCGCGACGACGACGACGACGACGTCGGCCACTCCGTCGCCATCGACGACTCCCGCTCAGGCGGCGCCGACTGGCACGGGGCCTACGACCAGCGCCGATAGCGGCAGCGCGGCAACCGGCGGACCGAGTGGTTCCCCGGCATCGACGGGCTGAGCATCACCTCTCGCTGATTCAGCCGCCAAACTGCGGCGATGCGAGTGCGCGTGGCCAATCGGCGGGACATCACGGTTCAGGCCGTCCACGCGGTCGCGTGGCGCGGGCACGGTGTCGAGATCGCGCCCGAGGCGGTAGAGCGGATGGACCGCTGCCACGAGTCGTTCGCCGCGTTGGTGGCTGCGCGGATCAAGGCCGACCCGCGAGCATTGATCTATGGCGTGACCTCGGCTCCGGGCGATGCCGCGGCCATCGCGCTTGGTCAAGAGGGCACCCGAGCCACCGTCGGTGGCGATCAGATCGAAAGCCCGTCTCGATTGTGGACGGCGATGTCGTTCGGGGATCTCCTGCCTGACCGCGTGGTGCGAGCGATTCTGGTGGCGCGCCTGGCGAACTTCGTCGAGGGCCATGGCGCGGTTCGCGGTCAGGTTGCGCAGGCTGTCGTCGACATGCTCGATGCCCCTCGATTGCCGGCAGTGCCGGTCCAGGCGAACGGCGGCTCGGGCGAGATCCTGGCATTGGGAAGCCTGTTCTACGAGCTGAGCACCCGGCTGTCGCTGACGGCGAAGGAGCGCATGGCCCTGATCAACGGCTCCCCGTGCGCGGCGGCGCTCGTCGCGGACGTGGCCCTGGCCGGCCGGCGGCGACTCGAGCTCGCCGAGTCGGTGTTCGCGCTCGTGGCCGAGGTCGCGGGCGTCCCCGATGAGCATTATGCGCGCGAGCTCGAGCAGCTGTGGGGAGATGAGCACGAAGCCGCGGCGCTGCGCTCGCTGCGCGAGCTGCTGGCGCAAAGCAGCCGCGTCCGCCAGCGCCATCAGGCATCCGTGTCTCTCCGGATCCTGCCTCGAGTGCTCGGGGCGGCACGGCGGGCGCAGACCGAGGCCGAACGCGCCGCGACCGTCTCGCTGAGGGCCGTCACCGACAATCCGGTCTACCTGCCGCCAGACAGCCGGCCGCCGCTCGGCGAGGTCTACTCCACCGGCGGATACCACAACGCGCAGGCGGCGCCCGCGATCGACGGGCTGGCCTTCGCCCAGGCCGACCTGTGCCAGCTCGCGCAGCGTCTGACCGATCACCTGTTTGCGAATCCGACCACCGCCCCGCTCATCGCTCACGACGAGTGGACGGTGAAGGCGCTGCACATGGCCCAGAACGGTTGGGCCGAGGAGGCCCGCGCCAGTGCCACTCCCACGCTTCTCTCGCTCGGCGGCTTCGGCCAGAACGACGTGCCCGCGCTCGACTTCCTCGCCTGGCGCAAGGCGACGGCAGTCGGGGCCTGTCTGGACGGGGCTCTCGCCGTTATTGCCGCCATCGCCTCTCAGGCGCTGCACGTCGCCGAGCGCGAGCCGCCGCCCGCCCTGCGCTCGCTGCTGCAACAGATCCGCACCAGCTTTCCCCCCGTCACCCACCCCCGGCCGCTCAGCGGCGACTGCCAGATGCTCATGGACGCGTTCAGCCGCCAGGTCTTCGCGTAGCCAGCCGCCACCGGCTCCCCGGCGGATGCGAATCCCGACGGGTCGGCGTGGCTTCTCCCCTTCACGTCGTGGGAGCCGCCCGGGCCCGAGCCACTCGTTATGCTGCGGCAGATCTCGTTGTACTGTTCCGCGGGCGGGAGAGGTCTCACTCAGGCCGGCGCCGGCAGGACTGAAGGAGGCCACGGTCGAAAAGGTCGATCTGAGCAACCCGCGGTAGCCGCCGACCACCCGTCCTTCGCGGGCTCGGGATCGGGATCGGCCGCGCGGATTCGCCGGTCGCGCAGCAAAGCGTGTTGATGAAAAGGATTCACCCACCGATGGACGTGGATGCCCGAGCCAACTGAATCCGGCCACCGCTACGTCCCCGGCCTGGACGGCATGCGAGCGCTGGCCGTGTTGTGCGTGATCGCGTATCACCTCAACGTCCCCTGGGCCAAGGGCGGGCTGCTCGGCGTCGGGGTGTTCTTCACCCTGTCGGGCTATCTGATCACCGACCTGCTGCTCGGGCACTCCGACCGCTTCGGCAACCTGGGGCTGGGCAGCTTCTGGCTGCGACGGGCGCGGCGCCTGCTGCCGGCGCTGTTCTTGATGCTCATCGTGGTGAGCATCTGGGTCGCGCTGTTCGACGCGTCCCAGCTGTCCGAGGTCCGCCGCCAGGTGGTGTCGGCGGCGCTGTACTTCGCCAACTGGTCGACGATCGCGTCGCACGGCTCCTATTTCTCGCGGTTCGCCGCGCCGCTGCCACTGGACCATCTGTGGTCGCTGTCGATCGAGGAGCAGTTCTATCTCGTCTGGCCCTGGCTGCTCGCCGCGCTGCTGTACCTGGTCCGCAACCGTCGCGCGCTGACGCTCGTGATCCTGGGCGGAGCGGCGGTGTCGGCGGTGGTGATGGCGCGGCTGTACCACCCCGGGTACGACCCGACGCGGGTCTACGAGGGCACCGATACCCGGGCCTTCGGGCTGCTGATCGGCGCCGCGTTGGCGATGGTGTGGCCGACCCGGATCTCACGGTTGAGCCTGCGCCGGTCGATCCGCAGCCCTGGGCTGCTGGACACGGTCGGCGTCGTCGGCATCGTCGTGATCCTGCTCCTGGTGTGGCGTACCAGCTCGCTGAGCTCGTTCCTGTATCCCACCGGTCTGGTGCTGTTGTCGGTCGCGACGGTGGCCGCGATCGCCGCCGTGGTGAACCCCTCGAGCATGCTCGGTGAGGTGATGGGCTGCCCGCCGCTGCGCTGGATCGGCGTCCGCTCCTACGGGATATACCTGTGGCATTGGCCGATCATCGTGCTCTGGGGCAGAGCGGAGGTCGGGGTTCACTGGGGCCGGGCCGCGCTCCAGGTAGCCGCAACCATGGTGGTGGCCGCGCTGTCGTGGCGATATGTCGAGGAGCCGATCCGCCAAGGGGCGCTGCGCCGGCTGCGCACCCGCTCGCGTAGCCACGCCGCCGTGCTGCGCGCTCGCCGGCGGGTGCTGGCGCTGACCACCAGCGCGGCGGGAGTGATCGCGATCGTCGTCGCCGGACTGGCCGGCGCGCTCCCCGCCATGTCCAACGGCGACACGGTGCCGCAGAAGATCTCCACGCTGCCGCCCAAGCTGTCTGGGTCTGGGTCTGGGTCGTCGACGACCTCGCCGCCGGCGAGCAGGACGCCGGTCAAGCACCGGCTCCCGCCCCCGACCAAGAGCTCGTGCCGGTCGGTGGTCTACATCGGTGACTCGACGTCGGAGGGAGAGATCTCCACCGATTACATACCCGATGCCCGCAAGCGCCTCCCGGCGCAGCTCTCCGATATCGGGGTCAAGACGCTCTATCCGGAGATCTCGGGCGCGCGGTCGATCGTCGAGACCTTCGAGGGCTATCCGAACGCCGCAACCGTGGCTCAGTCCCACATCTCCAGCGGGTACAAGGGCTGTTGGATCCTCGCGCTCGGGACCAACGACGTCGCCAACGCGGTGACCTCTCCGGTTGGCATCACGTGGCGCATCGACCACATGATGCACATCATCGGCGACCAGCCGGTGATGTGGATCACCGCCATCACCCTGCTCAGCTCGGGGCAGTACTCCGAGACGGGGATGCAGGCCTGGAATCACGACCTGCTGTCGGCGTGTCGGCGCTACCCGAACATGCGGGTCTACGACTGGGCCGACCGAGCCAAACGCAAGTGGTTCATCCCCGACGGGATCCACTACTACTCGCCGGGCTACGTCGCCCGCACCCACGACATCGCTCGGGGCCTGGTCGCCGCATTCCCCGAGGGCCGGCCTCCCAGCGCGAGCTGTCTCGTCCACTGACCGGCCACTGGCCGTCAGACAACCCGGCCGACGCTACCGGCGTAGCCGGAAATACAGCACCGCGGCGCTGAGCGCGCTCACCGGGGCGACGGCGGAGTTAACCACCCACTGCACCAGCGCGCGCCCGATGGATCCCAGCGGGGCGGAGGCCAGGCCGGCCGCGAGACTGACCAAGACGACGGCCAGGCCGACGAGAACGATGACGGTGAACACCGGCCAGCCGTTGCCTCGCACGAGCTCCCGGCTGCGTCCGAAAGCGGCGAGGACTCCCGGACGCTCCAGCACGGTGACCGGCGCGACCACCGACCAGAAGGTCAGCAGGATCAGGCCGGGGACGATCAGGAACACGAATCCGATCGCCACGCCGACGGCGAACAGGACCGAGACCGCCATCAACGGCAACAGCACCGGCTCGACGCTCCTCAGCAGGTCCGAGACGGAATGACCGCGCCGCTCAGTCTCCACGTCCTGCACCAGCTCCACGACCATTCCCTGATAGAGCACGCTGAGGGCGAAGAACAGGATCGCCACCGCGATCGACGCCCCCGGGATCAGGAGGAGCACGACGAACTGCAGCGCGAACAGGACGAAGGCGGCTCCGACCAGAACCGCGGTCTGCTCCCGGTAGATCTCCCAGATCCGCGACACAACGCCGCCGGGTTGTATCCGCTGCATGCGTCCGCCCTTCACGCCGGGGTCATCGTGTCAATGCGGGTCATCGCGGGAAAGCGTACGACCCCCACCGGCCGATTGGCGGGTCGCGGCCATCGCCGCGGCCTAACATCCCTGCGTGGTGACCGCCTCCAAGACGGTGATGCCGATCCGCAAGCGGATCGTGCTGATCGCGCACGACAACTGCAAAGGAGAGCTCCTGGAGTGGGCTCGGTTCAACCGCGAGACGCTCAGCCATCACGAGCTGCACGCCACCGGCACGACCGGCGCACTGGTCGCCGGCGAGCTGAACCTGCAGGTGAACCGGTTTCTCAGCGGTCCGGTCGGCGGCGATCAACAGACGGGAGCGGCGATCGCCGAGGGGAGGATCGATTTCCTCGTCTTCTTCTGGGATCCGCTCGAGCCCCAACCGCACGACGTCGACGTCAAAGCGTTGCTGCGGATCGCCGTCGTCTACAACGTGCCGACGGCGTGCAATCGCGCCACCGCCGATTTCGTCCTCTCCAGTCCGTTGATGCAGGTGGAGTACGCCCGTCCGAGCAACGCCTGACCGCGCAGTTCCTGCGGCGGTCCTCGCGGTGCGGGTGCCGGGGGCTCGCTAGCGCCGGGCATCCCAGGCCGGCGCCGGCTCGGCGGTGTCGTCTCCGGCCGGCAACGACCCGCCGCAACGGCGCGATCGTCCGGTGAGGTCATCGCCTATGGTCAACGCTTCACAGCGACGTCGTCGCCGGAGACGCCGGCGACGGCAACTCATGAGGGGAAGCGATGACCGCGATGAAATGGTGGGGCTGGGGCCTTGACGGCGTGGAGTTCACCCATGCCGACAAGCCCGAGCTCGGACCCTTCATCGCCAAGGTGCTCGGGATCGACGTCGCGCGCGTCAACGAGCGGCCGCCCCGATTCAAGGATCTGAACGTTCCCGCGCCGGCGCTGCCCGGTGACCTGCGCCAGGCGCTCGAACGCGCCGTCGGCGCGCAGTTCGTCAGCGACGACCCGCTGGACCGCGTCGTTCACGCCCGAGGCAAGTCGCTGCGGGATCTGGTCCTGCAGCGTCGTGGCCAGTTCGGGCGGGTTCCCGATGTCGTGGTCCGGCCCGGCGGTGAGCGCGAGATCACCGAGCTACTGCGGGCGGCGCTCGCCGCCGACGCGGTGATCATTGCCTTCGGGGGAGGATCGTCGATTTCCGGCTCGCTGGAGGCGCCTGCCGACGAGACCCGCGCGGTCATCTCGGTCGATATGACGCGCATGGACAAGCTGGTGGAGATCGACCCCGCCTCGCGCCTGGCGCGGGTGCAGGCGGGGGTCTTCGGTCCACATCTGGAGCAGCAGCTCTCGGTCAGGGGCTACACGCTGGGTCACTATCCGGACTCGTTCACGCATTCGACCCTGGGGGGTTGGATCGCCACCCGCTCCTCCGGCATGCAGTCCGATCGCTACGGCGACATCGCCGACATGACCAAGGGCCTGCGGGCGGTGACCCCTGCGGGAACGCTGGTGGTACATCCGATTCCGGTCATGTCGACCGGTCCGAGCGTGCGCGAGATGGTGCTGGGCAGCGAGGGGCGACTCGGGATCATCACCGAGGCGACCGTACAGGTGCGCCGACTGCCCGAACGGCGCATCATTCTCGGCTACCTGTTCCCGACCTTCGCGGCGGGCCTGTCCGCCGTTCGCGAGATCGCCGCGAGCGAGGCCTCGGTGTCGGTGACGCGCGTCTCGGACGCGCACGAGACCCAGTTCTCGTTCGCCACGCGCAAGACCCCGAGCTGGTCTGACAAGGCGCAATCCGCCGCGCTGCGGACGTTCCTGCGGCGCCGGCTCGGTTATGACATCGAGCAGATGGCGCTCTCGTTCATCGGCTATGAGGGCACCTCAGGGCATGTCGCCAGGCAACGCAAAGCGGTCGGCAAGATCGTCAAGCGCCACCGCGGGCTGTGCATCGGATCGGGTCCCGGCGCCCTATATGACCAGAAGAAGTTCGACACCCCGTACATCCGCGACTTCCTACTCGACCGGGGGGCGGCCGGGGACGTGTCGGAGACGGCGATGCCGTGGAGCCGGCTCACCACCGTCTACGACGCCGTCACCGCCGCCGGCTGCGGGGCGTTCGCGCAGCTCGGCGTCCAGGGTTACCTCATGTGTCACCTGTCGCACAGCTACCACTCGGGCGCCTGTCTGTACTTCACCTTCGCGTTTCGCAAGACGCGCGACGGCGACATGATCGCCGAGTACGACGTCGTGAAGTCAGCGATCCAGCAGGCGTTCGTCGACAACGACGCGACCCTGTCTCATCACCACGCGGTCGGAACCGAGCACGCCCAGTGGCTCGAGGCCGACATCTCCGGTCCCGGAGTGGCGATGGTGCGCGCGCTGTTCGAGGGCACCGATCCAGGACGGCACCTGAACCCGGGCAAGATCGCCTGAGTCGCCGACTATCCGATTCCGAACGCCTCCTTGAACGACTCACCCCAGCTGGTCGGAGCCCCTGCCGGCGGACTCGCCGCCGCCGGATCGGTCGCTCCCGCCAGGGTGCGCGAGTCAGAGGTGGGTGATCCCCATCCGATCTCGATGCCGGTGCCGCTGGCGGCGAACGACGCCACCCTGTCGCCGGCTCCGAACCGGGTGCCGATGGTGGTGGTGACCGGGTCGATCTCCTCGCCGACGTACCAGTAGTCCGATGGCGCGCCCGATGGCTGGGTGGCGAACTGGAACAGCAGCAGCGGCTGGCCCGCGTACCAGTTGGGCAGCACCTGGACCAGCGTCGACGCGGCCGGCGCATAGATTCCCGTCCCCGGCGCTGCGGTGGCATCGACGCCCATGTCATCGCGCCCGATCGTGAAGCCGGGAATCGGATCCGAGCCAGCATGGGTGCTGGGGCCGACCAGCGCGACGCCACCCGAGGACGTGCCGGCGGCCTGCGCCGCCGCCGCGGCCTGAGCGGCCTCGAGCTTGGCCAACCGCCGGCGCAGCGAGGCGACGTGGCGGCGACTGGAGGCGAGTTGTCCCGCCTTGGTGCGCCGCGTGCGGGCCACCGCGATCTGCTGGTCGACCAAGGTCACCTTGGCCGCGTACACGCGGTTTCGTTCGCTGAGCACGCGCATGGCGACTGCCCGCTGGCGGACCTCCAGCCGGCCCAGGCGGATGACCTGGGCGGCGACTCGTCGCTGAGCCAGCTTCACCGCGGCGACGATCTGGGCGTTGCGATCTCTGATCCGCCGAGCGAACGACAGGCGCTCGAGCAGATTGGAAAAGCCGTTGGACTCGAGCACCACGCTGACGATGTCCGGCGGCGCGCTCTCATAGCTGGCGACCAGCTGTTGTGAGAGCACGCGCTCGGCGGTGCGCTCCTGGGCCTGCAGCTGAGCGAGCTTGATCGTGGCGGCGTTCAGCTGGCTGCGCAGACGCGCCAGCGCAGCGCGCTGAACGTCAAGGTTGGACTGGATGCGCGCCACCTCTGTCTGCAGTTGCGCGATGCTCGAATCCAGCTGTCGCAGGCGGTCGTCAGCGATGCCGACCGCGTTGGAAAGGGCGGAGATGCGGCTCTCGCCGGCACCGATCTTCTGCTGCAGCGCCCCCGGAGTCGCCGCCCGCGCGACCGGCGACCACCAGCTCAGCAGGAAGACTGCGGCGGATGCGAGGAGCACGGCGACCGTGGCGCCGGCGGCGGGGATGAATGGCTTGTTCTGGCTCGACATGATCTTGATCGGTCGCACCGAAAGCGGCCGTACTCAGCTGCACCTCCCGGAGCCGGGGCGGTCACGGACTCAGGAGGCGCGCCACGCTAACACGGCTGCGCCGGGCTCACCTTCCCTGGTGGGGAGTGCAAGAAAACTTGCAGGAGCAGGGAAAGCATGGTCCCGCGCGATGGAGCCGGCGGCGGCAGTCGCGGGGCGCGTCTCCGCGCGCCGCCGCCCCCGCGTTGGCCGCTCGGCGCCGGGCGTCGGACCACGGATGCCGGCGTCCCGGGCGGCGCGAAAGCCCGGAAAGCACCGCCTGCGCACGCAAGACGCCTGTCGACATTCGTCGTGAGGTTCCGTTATCCTGCCGACGATCAAAAAGACCCAGCCGAGTCCCCGGGCGACACGTCGCGCGGGGAGCGGGGGAACCCACGTGAGCCATCCAGGCTCTGGGGCGAGTCGCCGGATTCCGGCGTAGCGCAGCTCTTTCAGCGCGAGCCCGACAGCTAACCCCGTAGGCGCGAGGAAAGAGAAGGGGTTGCTTTTGCCGCACTCGATCGTTCGACGCGTCGCCCGCTACGCGGGCATCGCTCCCTTTGCGGTCGCGATTGTCTTCGCCGCTTCCGCATCCGCCGCCTCCGCCCCCACCGGCGGCAGTGGCATAGGCGCCGCCACGACAAACGCGAAGGCAAAGGCAAAGCCGAAGGCAAAGGCAAAGGCAAAGCCGAAGGCCAAGACCGGGGTCAAGGTCCGCGCGGCTCAGAGCAAGACGAGCAACGATCCGAGCTCGGCGGCGGGGAACCCCGTGACTGCGCCGGTCAAGCAGGACGGCGGCTCGCAGCACCTGGGTGAGCGCACCTTGAGGCAGGGGATGAAAGGCCACGACGTGCGCGTTCTCCAGGGCTACCTGACGCTCGCCGGCTTTCCGACGGGCGTCGACGGCTCGTTCGGCCCAGCCACGAAGACGAGCGTGGTCGCATTCGAACAGGCGCACAAGCTCACCGCCAACGGCGTCGTCACCTACGCCCAGTCGCGCGTTCTGCGCCAGGTCGTGGCGACCGCCCCGGCCGCGGGCGTCACAGGCACCGCGTCTCCGGCGGCCGGAAACGCCACTGGCAGAGCGACGATCAACTCCAACGGGACCGCGACCGCTCCCGCTGACGCACCGCCGGTCGTAAAGGCGGTGATCGCAGCGGCAAACCGGATCATCGACAAGCCCTACATCTACGCCGGCGGTCATGCCAGCTGGAACGCTCCCGGCTACGACTGCTCGGGTGCGGTCAGCTACGCGTTGCACGGTGGCGGTCTCCTGTCGGCGCCGCTGGCGGTGCAGTTCGAGGGCTATGGCCAGCCCGGCCCGGGACGCTGGATCACCGTCTACGCCGATTCCCAGCACGTGTTCGCCGTGATCGCCGGACGCGCCTTCGACACCGCCGACTTCGGGGGGCCCAACATTCCCGCCGGGACCGGGCCGCGTTGGCGCAGCAATCCCACCGGGAATCTTGCCGACGGCGGCGACTACGTCGTGCGCCACCCGGCGGGCTACTAGCCAACGGCCCAGCCAGACCTGACCGGCCGTGCGCGCCGGTCAGGTCTCGCCCGGGCTGGGTCAGGCTCTGATGAGGCTCAGCCGCTGCCCGCGTTCGCGCCGAGCGGGTTCAGGTCTCGCTCGGGCTGGGTCAGGCTCTGATGAGGCTCACCCGCTGCCCGCGTTCGCGCCGAGGCTGTTCAGCCACGCCCGCATCGATTTACCGGCCGGCGTGGCCTCGCCCTCCCCGTAGCCCGTCGTCGCTCTCGCCAGCGTGACTCCATCCAGGGTCGACCAGCCGTATTCGATCCCGGTGCCGCTGGCGGCATAGCGAGCGACCGGCTGTCCCTGGCTCAGAATGCTGCCGCCTGGCGCAATGTCCGTGATCTGCTCGGCGACGTACTGCACCTTGCCGGCGTCGGGGCCGTCCAGGAGCTCGAAGTACACCAGCGGCTGGCCGGCATACCAGTCCGGGATGATCGCCAGAACCTTGATCTTGCAGGGGGCGAGGATCGGCGCTCCGACGGGCAGAACGGCGTCGACGCCTTGATCGGTGCGCTCCCAGATGGTGACGTAGCGCAGCGGGTCGATGTATGTGGCGCTCGATACCCGTGCGGCGATCACCTCGAGTCGGAGCTCGGCTCTGACCTCACTGAGCGGTGGAGCGTGGGCGTGCACGTCCCCAACCGGGACGGCGTTTGGGAGGGTCGGTGCCTGGGCGCCCGCACTCGGCTCGATCGCGTGGGGACGCGCTCCGGGCAGCGCAGCGGATCCGCTGGCGGATGTGCTCGCCGACGTTGCCGTGGAGCTGGGCCCGGACGCGCTGGTCGGCGGGCTGCTCGAAGTGCCGGTGACGACACTCTTCGTGCCGCATCCGGCGAGACCGAGCGCGACGATCAGCGGCACGGCGCCGCGGAGCAGCCGCCGGCGAGTCCCCGATCCGGCGGCGGGCGCCCCGGCGCGGGTGCGATCGGCAGGCGGGGCGGAGATCCTGCCGGCATCGTTCAAGCGTTTTTGGGTCGTCGACATAGGTGGCGCGTCACGATCCGGGCCGGGCTTGGCGCTCGGCCGCCGGTTTGCGCTGCCTGCGGCCGAACGATCCGGCGCGGGCAGCCAGGAGCCACGCTAACACGCGATCGCGCCTCAGGGGTGGGTTGCGGCGTGGCGCTCCGGTCGATTGAACTCGGGGGCCCGACGGGAGTCCACCTCGCCTCGCCGGGATCGCTAGCCTAACGACGCCGCCGCTGATGCAAGAATGCGGCCTCGAGACGCCAACTACCCCCTGGAGCCCGTGTCCACTCTCACCTCCGCTCTGAAGAACGAGCACACCAAGCGAATCCTCCACGCCACGGGAATTCGACGGCCTTCGCTGACCCAGCGTCAGACGCCGCATTACCGGATGCCCAAAGTGCAGGCGAATGGCGGCTACCTCCTGCTGAACAAGTACAACGGCCCGGAGATCCCGAAAAGCGAGTACGAGGATCTCATCTACACCACCTACGCCAGCGACCCCACGACCAACTTGGCGCCGATCACGTCCGCGAACGGCGAGCTGGAGCTGAAGGGATTCGAGGCCTACGGCCGGGCCGACCTTGACGGCGTGTGGACCGAGAACGCCAAGAAATGCCCCACGATCGTCGGCTGGGTCGAGTCGATCGGCGCGCGATTCGGGCGCGTCCAGCTGCTGAGAATGCAGCCCAATACCATGCGCGAGTGCCGCTGGGGCCTGCATCTGGACAACAACAACGCCAAGAATGATCCCGATCAGAATGGTTGGGTGGTCCGGCTCTGGCTCGAGCTGACCGACGACGAGTCGAGTGCGCTCGTCGTCCGGCGCCACCAGTTCGACAAGAGCTCAGAGGTCAAGATCGCTCTGCCGCGCTACCAGCAGGCGGTGGTCGATTCCGAGCTGCTCTATCACGGTGGCTACCACCATGGTCCGGGCGTCCGGTATGCCCTGATCGTCAGCCTCGAGAGCGGACCAGCGTTCGAGAAGTGGATCGAGACGCAGCTAGCGTAGGTTCGCCCAGGTTCGCGCGTCGCGCATTGAGGGTCCGGATCGCCGGCTCCGCCGAGTCGGCTGCTACCGTGCCCGGCTCTCCGGACGCGAGCGGGCCCAGCGTTTCGTCATGTAACCAGTGCCCCGAGAGCTATCGATGAGAGCGAAGGTCCAATGACCAGCACCGGACAGGACATTGCGCAGCGCGTTGCGCATATGTACACCCGTTACCCGTTCCCGAGTCCGCAGCGGCGACATTCATACCGGCGCCACGCGGCGCATGTGCGCGAGTTCCTGGGGCAGCTCGGCATCGATCCGGCGGGCAAGCGCTTCGGGGACATCGCGTGCGGCACCGGCTTGATTCTCCTCGACTACGCACAGGAGTTTCCGGAAGCCCGCTTCACCGGCTTTGACATCACCGAGGTGTCGGTCGGCCGCGCCAACGAGGCACTGAGCCAGGAGAACGTCACCAACGCCCAGGCCCACCTGCAGAACATCATGGAGCTCGACCTGGAGTCCGAGTTTCACTACATCCTGTCGTGGGGGACGATCCACCACCTGCCCGACCCCGAGGAAGGGGTGCGCATCCTCTGCCGGGCGCTCAAGCCCGGTGGCGTGCTTCGCACCGGCATCTACGGCTTCTACGGCAACTGGGAGCGGCGGATACAGCAGGAGGTCGTGCGCACGATCGGCGCTCCCAGAAACGGCAACCGCAACGGCAACGGCAACGGCAACGGCAACGACTTGACCGAGCAGATCGCCGCGGTCCGCGATTTCGCCAGTGGCGATCGTAACTTCAGGAACTACTACACAGCGCCACCGGTCGACCTCTCCGATGACACCTGGGTGGTGGATGAGTTTCTGCACGTCTGGGAGAAGCACCTCGGACTGCGCGATGTCGTCACCTGGCTCGAGGGCGAGGGGATGGAGGTGCTGCGGATGACCGACTACTACGATCAGGAGATCTCGCTCGACATCGCGCGCCACTCGACCAGTGAGGCGTTCGTGCAGCGTGTCCGGCAGCTGCCGTTTGCCGACCAGTGTCACGTCATCGAAATGATCGTGCGGCCGTACTGGCTGTCGCTGTTTGCCCGCAAGCCGCTGCAATGAGCCCGACTCAGCAGACCGCGATCCGCCCGCGGCAAACGCTCGCCGTCGGGGCCGGCAAGGCGACCCGGTGGCTCTCGCGGCGGCTCGGCAAGGGTGGGGGGACGAACTACCCGGGGTTGGTCGCGCAGCGCCTGGATCCTCAAGCGCTGACGGCTCTCGCCGCCGCGATGCCGAACGGGTGCGTGTTCGTCACCGGGACGAACGGCAAGACGACCACGACCAGGATCCTCGCCGATGCCGTGCGTCGTTCCGGTATGGAGCCGGTGACCAATCGAGAAGGCTCGAACATGACCAACGGCGTGGCCACCACGCTGGTCGCCCACTCCGATGCCCGCGGTGCCCTCCGAGTCGGCGAGCGCGCGATCGGGATCTTCGAAATCGACGAGGGCCACCTGCTGCCCGCGATCAAGGCGGTGCAGCCTCGGTTGGTCTTGTTCACCAACCTCCTGCGCGATCAGCTCGACCGCTACTTCGAGATCGACTGGACCGCTCACCTGTGGCGGGAGGCACTGGCGTCGCTGCCGCCATCGAGCACCGTGGTGCTCAACGCCGACGACCCGCAGGTGGCCTTTCTCGGTGCCGATCTGCCCAACCCCGTCCTCTACTACGGCTTCGAGGACCCGCGTCACGCCCTGCCGGAGCTCGAGCACATCTCCGATTCGCGTCGCTGTCTGCGCTGCGGGGCCGACCTCCAGTACGCCCACGTCTTCTATGCGCACCTGGGTCATTACAGCTGCACCGTCTGCGGCTGGAGTCGGCCGGATCCACGCGTCTCCGCCTGGAAGATCGAGCTCGAGGGGATCGAAGGGAGCAGCATCGAGGCCGTGACCCCGTCGGGGGCGCTCGAGCTGAAGCTGCCGCTGGGCGGGCTCTACAACGCGTACAACGCGCTGGCGGCGACCGCGGTGGCGAGCGGACTCGGCCTGGACTCTTCGGCGGTGACCGAGGCGGTCGCCTCGGCGCGCTCCGCCTTCGGCAGACTCGAGCGCGTCACCATCGACGGCAAGAGCGCCTACCTGGCCCTGGTCAAGAACCCGAGCGGCTTCAACGAGGTGCTGCGACTGCTCCTCCCCGATGCTCCATCCGGGGGAGTGGTGCTGGCGCTCAACGACGATGGTCCGGACGGGCGCGACGTATCGTGGATCTGGGACGTCGATCTGGAGCGTTGTCGTGACCGCGTGGGGTTCGTGATCTGCACGGGACGACGCGCCCAGGACCTCGCTCTGCGCCTCAAATACGCCGAGCTGTCTCGCGCCACGCCCCCGCCGGAGGTGCTCATCGAGCCCGACGTCAACCGGGCGTTCGATCTCGGATTGGCGAAGCTCGGCGATGGCGAGACGCTCAGCTTCCTGCCCACCTACACGGCGATGTGGGAGCTTCGCGAGAGACTTGCTCGCGAAGGCCACGTCGCGACGTTCTGGAAGAGCTGAACGCCATGCCGAAACTCACCGTCGGGTATCTCTATCCCAGCGTCATGTGCCACTACGGAGATCGTGGCAACGTGATCACTCTGACCAAGCGCTGTGAATGGCGGGGCATCGAGGTCGAGATCGAGCAGCTGGAGCGCGGCGACGCGGTCGATGCCGATCGCATCGACCTGTTTCTCATGGGTGGCGGCGCCGACTCGCACCAGCGCTTGATCGCCGAGGACATGGTGAACGTCAAGGGTGAGGCAGTGAAGACCGCGATCGAGGACGGGGCGGCCGCCCTGATGGTGTGCGGCGGCTATCAGCTGTGGGGAGAGTTCTACCGCGCGTACGACGGCACCGAGCTGCCCGGTCTCGGGATGTTCCCTTCCTACACGGTTCACCGAGCTCACCAGATCGGCAGCCGGCTTCGCAGCATCAGCGACGCGCGGGCAGTGCGCTCGGTGGGCAACCTGGCCGTGCAGTGGGAGGACCGTACTCTGATCGGATTCGAGAACCACGGAGGTCGCACCTATCTGCGTCCCGGCGCACAACCGCTGGGACGGGTCCTCGCCGGAGAAGGCAACAACTCCGAGGACGGCTGGGAGGGCTGCGTCTATCGAAACGCGATCGGGACCTACCTCCACGGCTCGGTGCTGCCCAAGAATCCGGCGCTGGCCGATCACCTGATCGAGTCGGCGCTGCGCCGGCGTGATCCCGGCCTACGGCTCGAGCCGCTCGACGACGAGCTCGAGCGGCGGGCTCACGAGGGAGTGCTGCAAGGGGTTCTCGAGCAGTCGGAGCGCGGCGCCCGCCACGCGCGATCACGGGTCAACGGTAGTGGCGTGGGCGGCTTCGCGGATCCCGGCTGATCGCTTCCGGAGACCCGCTGAAACCCGCGACCAACCTTCGGGTCCGGGTGCGGGGCGATTGTGCGATGGGCTGGTTCGCGGGCGCATGAGAGCGCGCGGCTGCGGCGGGTCGCGCCAGCCGGCACCCTAGGCGCGCCACGATGTCGACGAGCAACGCTTCCCCCGAGCTGCCCCTGGAGAACCCGCCGCCACCGCCGGGGCGACGACGCGTTGCGGTGAGCACGGCGATCTTCGCCGTCGCCACCGCCCTGTCGCGGATCGCGGGACTCGGCCGGGAGATCGTCGCCGCCAGCTTCTTTGGGACGACGGCGGCCGCGTCCGCGTTCACCATCGCCGCTCAGGTCCCCAACCTGGTGGCCAACCTGTTCTCACAGGCGGCTCTGTCCGCCGCATTTGTGCCCGTGTTCACCGAGCTGCTGCACCACGGGCGCAAGCGCGACGCGTTCCGGCTCGCCTCTGCGCTGTTTTGGATCATCACCATCGCGCTCGGCGCGGTGACGGTGCTGTGGATGTTGACCGCTGAGCTGATCGTCCCGCTGTTCACGGGCGACCTTCACGGATCGGCGGTCGCCCTGACAGTCGGTCTCTCCCGGGTGCTGTTCCCGGTGGTGCTGCTGTTGAGCCTCACCGGGCTGTTCGTCGGCATCCTGCAGTCCTACGACGAGTTTTCGATTGCCGCGCTGGCGCCCGCCGTCTGGAACCTGGTGATCCTGGTCCTGCTCGTCGTCCTGCACTCGCGTTTTCACGGTGACGACGCGCTCTACGCCTACGCGATCGCCTGGCTCGTCGCGACCGTCGTCCAGCTGCTGATGGTCGCCTCCGCGCTCGGTCGAGTCGACTTTCACTTCACCTTCCGGGTCGACTGGCGTGACCCGCTCGTCCGGCGGGTGCTGATCCTGTTCCTCCCGGTCACGATCAGCATCGGAATCATCAACCTCGACGGTTTCTTGAACGCCGTGTTCGGCGCCCTGGTCGGGCCGCAGGTGCCCCGCGCCATTGACAATGCCTTCCGCATCTACATCCTGCCCCAGGGCGTGTTCAGCGTCGCCGTTGCGACCGTGCTGTTTCCGACGCTCAGCCGCCTCGTGGTCAGACGCGACCCCGAACGGCTGCGCCGCGCGCTCGGGAACGGCATGCGCCAGATCAATCTGCTGATGATTCCGTGCGCCGCGTTGCTGCTGGTGCTGGCGACCCCGATCACCCGGCTCATCTACCAGCGGGGCGCGTTCAACGCGTACTCGACCCAGCTGGTCTCGACGGCGCTGTTCTGGTACGCGTTCAGCCTCCCATTCGCCGGTGTGAACCTGTTGCTCAGCCGCGCCTTCTTCGCGCTCAAGCGGCCGTGGATCGCCACCCGGCTGGCCGTGATCAACATGGCGGTCGACGTGATCGTGAGCCTCGCCCTGTACAAGCCGCTGGGAATCGCGGGGCTGGTCATCGGCACGGCTTCGGCCAACGCGGTGATGACCGGCCTTCAGCTACACCGGTTGCGAGTCGGTTTCGGCGGTCGCCTAGAGGGGACGCAGACGCTGATGATCACCGTCCGGATCGCGCTCGCGTCGGCGATCGCGGCCGCCGTGGCCTGGGGGCTGTGGGCCGTGATCGATCAGGCGGTCGGTCGTTCGGTGCCGGCCCAGATCGTCTCGGTCGGCGTCGCGATCGCGGTCGCGGGCGCGGTGTACGCGTGGCTCGTGCTGGCCATGCGCATCCCGGAGGCCCGTCAGATCCAGGCTTTCGTTCGCCAGCGCCTGCGGACTGGATAGACGCCCGGGACTAGCCGTCGTGGGCATCCACCTCCGCGGGACCCGCCTTGAGCTCGTGGCGCAGCAGGTTGGTCAACACTGGAATCACGGCTACTTCAGCGAGGATGGCGATCACGATCGGGAGTCGAAGGGTTGGCTCTGAGTATCCGAAAAAGCTGCCGAGCAGCGCGATCACGAGCGAGATCAGCGAGCCCACGGCAACACCGGCTGCCCCGACCGATGCGAGCGCTCGCAGGCGCCGGTCGCGGCTGATCAGCGCGAACACCAGCCCCGCGCCCCCCGCGGCGTTCAGCAGGAACAGCACACCGACCGTCGGGACCAGGCTCATGAAGGCGACGTACTGCTGAAAATGAATCCCGGCGATCACCGCGACCAGTCCCGCCGCGAGCGCTCGAACGCGAGCTCCTGAATCGAGCACGGAGACTGCTCGGTCTTCCCGAGGCGTGGTGCCGGCGAGACCCGCTTCCGGGAGTCCCATTAGCCCACCACCTTGACCTCTCCGGTCATGAAGGCGTGAAACAAGCAGTGGTAGCGATAATTCCCGGCACGGCGTAAGTCGATCGTCTTGCTCTTCCCCGGATTGATCGTCCCGGTGTCGAACCCGTCCTGGTTGGCGGTGGCCGTGTGGGCGGTCGCGTCGTGGTTGGTCCAGGTGACCCGCGTTCCGGCTTTGACGGTGAGCGCATCGGGGGTGTAGCCGTAATTGCGGATCGCAATCGTGAGATGACCTGCTTTGGCGATCCGCGCTGCGCTTGGCGGTTGGCGCGACGCTCCGGTCCCGGGATGGGCGAGCGCCACGGCGAGCGCGGCGACGACGATCGCTGCCGTCCCGGGGAGGAGGAGTGATTTCATGCGCACACGAACGATTCGCTGGGAAGCGGGCAATCGGATCACGGTGTCGGCAAATCTCCACCCGGGCAATCATGCTGACCCCGGCGGGCGGCACGATCTGGTTCCGCCTCTACGGTGTTTAACTACGCTGGGCGGATCACGAAGGATCCGCCCAACACTCGTGGAGCCGATGTGGCTCTAGCGCTACCCGCTACCGGCTACCGGCTACCGGAGCGGGCACCGCTGCTACAGCTTGGTGATGTAGTGCAAGCTGGTGACGTCCGCGAGGACCTTGGTGGCGCCGTACGGGGTGTCGAACGCGCCGTTGGGAGTGATGCCGTATTCGGACGAGTTGCGGATCAGCCCGACGACCGCGGCATGGCGAGCCTCGATCGTGACGATGGAGAGCGCGGCGGCGAGGTATGCCGGGTTCTTGATGTTGAATGCCTGCCCCGAATACGCGTGCACGCCCTCGTTCTCGAACGTGAACGCCGCGGTGAGGAAGCGGCCGTAGTGGGCATTGTCGCCGTGAAAGTCGAAGCGGGGCTTCTTGATCGCCTTCTTGCCGAGCGCCTTCTTCAGGGCGGCGACATGCATGTTCTCGTCCTTGGTCACCGTCTGGAGAAACACGTGCGAGTATGGCTGAGAGTTGGGGATGAACGCGTGCTTGCGCTGGTTGGTGGTGGCCTGGTTGTAGAACGTCGACTCCAGGTACTCGAGCACCAGCGCGAAGTTCAGTACGCCGATGTCACCTTTGCCGAACGCGGCCGGGGGACGGTCCCCGTTGCTGAACGCAAACGCGCTCGGGGCGAGGGCGCCCAGGATCGCGCCGCCACCGACGACCGCGCCCCCGGCCAGGCCGGCCCGGCGCAGGAACTGCGAACGAGTGTCGCCGTCGAGGGCATCCATCGCCTCCGCAGCGGTCTCCCGGACGGCGCCGTCCACGTCGATGTCTTCGAGTTTGAGCTCGTGACTCATACTGCTCCTTTCGTACGACAAACCGCCCCGGCCGCGCTCCTGTCGCTGGTCTTTATGTCGTATACGTGACCAGCCGCTGACTGGATCAAAGCGCGAACCGGCGGCCCGGCGGAAGATGGTGACTATCCGACACCGCCGTCAGTCACCGCCGCGGCCACCAGAGTCGCGCGGGTCAACGCTCGCGCTACCAGCGGAAGCGGCGCGCCCGGCCGCTCATGGGGCGCAGCTGAACCAGCCACCCCCTGCGACGCAAGCGAGCCGAGTCCGCCACCGGCGGGGAGGGTCTCGGGGTCGTTGCCGACGCCGAGCAGGCTGCGGGTGAGCTGCCGGCCGCTGTCGAGCAGATCGCCGAGCGAGCGAGAGGTGTGGGTCGCGGTGACGACCGGCTCAGCGCGGCGTCGTCATGCAGGCATTCGGGCATCGCCCGCCGCAGTCTCGATCATCCACCAGGAGTCCCGCCGGCCCCAGGCAGGCCGGCATCGAGCCGGTCCATTGGGCAGATCCACCAGCGCCGGCGCCGACAGGCGCAGCGGACACATCGCCTCGGCCAAGGATCAGCTGCTGCAGATCCGGCGTTGACCTGCAAATAGCGACAAATGCGAATTCGCCGGGACGATTTGTCATCAGGTCCACGTCCAGCGTGCTTTCGTCGACAAACCCGTGAGCCGGATCCGAATTTGTCGTCCAAAGCATGCCCGATCGGTTCGCCTGGCCCTAGCACCGGCGCGCCGGCACGAATGCCGGGACATCGTCGGCGACCGCGCCTGACGCTCCGCGGAAGCGATCGGGTATGCACTTCCGGCGGTAATCCTCGGTCAGCGCGGCGGATCAGGGCGCGGCGGCGTCCCCTGGGCCGGAGCGAGGCGCGAAGGGGTCCTGCGCCGGGTTAGATCTCGATCCGGCGCTCTCCGGCCACGATCCGGGCCAGCGGTCCGTTGCTGGGGATCCCCAGCAACGTCGTCGCGGCGAACTGCGCGGCCAGCCCGTCGAAGACCTTGTGCCGTCGCAGCATGGAGTGCATGGCGCCGGCGACGCTGATGTATCCCACCTGAGCCTGAGCGCTCATCCGCTCCGCGAGCTCGGCGGACCGGGACGGGCTGGCAACCCGGTCTGCTGACCCGTGGATGATCAGGATCCGCTCCCCTGCAAGCCCGGGGGAACATCGGTCGGATAGACCCAGGGCGCCAGCGCGACGACGCTTCGCACCTCCGGCCGGACCGCCGTCAGCAGCGCCGCCCGGCCGCCGAGCGAGTGGCCGACGAGACAGGCCGGAAGCGTGGCGCCGACCTGCTCGGCGGCGCGATCGAGCGCCCAGCGAGCATCCTGCGCCGGTGTGTGGTGAGCGTCCCAGCCCCGGGTCGAGTTCAACACGCGGAACACGGCGAGCCGCCCGTCCCCGATGCCGGCGATGCGGCGCGCGATCGGGATCATGCGGAGCACCGAGAGCTGGGTCGGGCTGACCATCAGGTTGGCCCGCCGTCGGGCGCCGCCGTGCAGCACCAACACGATGCCGGTCGGCTGCTCGGGCACCACCACGTCCACGAGCCGGGGGGTCAGCTCCATCCTCGCCGACTACCCGTTTCGCGTGGCCGTGCCACGCGGTGAACGCCGCCGCCGGAACGTCCATCGCGGAGGCGGCCCCAGGCGAGTCCTCGCCTAGTAGCCGCACTGGCCGCTGGCATAGACGGTAACCCTCGTCGCCAGCTCGACGGCAAGTCTGAGCTGGCCGGAGGCGCCGCCTACCGGCGAATGAGACAGGTCATCGCGAAGGTCATCGGCGAGCGCCGGCTGGCTGCGCCGCACGATGTCGCAGCAGGCATGGGCCGCTTCTCGGACGACCTCCGGCTCAACCGTCCACACCGTCTCGAACCGCCGGGGGGTGCCACCGCCGCCGGGGCGCTCCCCAGCCGACCAGGCAGCCGGAGAACTGTGGAGCGTCACACACCAGGACCCATTCGCGCAGAACCGGGTCGATGGGCGCAATCGGCACCTCCACCGGCCCGTGGCGCGGCTTTCGAGCCCGCGCAAAGTCAGCCAACACGACCGCGCGCCCGGCGCTCCGAGCGAGCTCGCGCCAGCGCCGTTCAGCGTGGCGGTAGAACCGCTCGCGCTGAAAACACGCCAGCAGCAGCGGCTTCGAGGCGCGCGCCGCGCACTCATCCTCGATCGCGTGGCTCAGCCACAGCAGAGCCGGCTTGGGCAGCAGTTGCGGGTGGAGGTGGGGGAAGCGCTCGCGGACCGCTGCGTACACCGAGGGGCGCAATTCGGTCTGGGCCCGACGGGCCCGGTGGATGGCGCCGGGCAGCGACAGCCCTTCGGCCCTGGCTTGCAGAACAGCGTTGACGCCCTCCACGTCGAGCTCGGAATACCGGCGATGTCCGCTGGGAAGCCGCCGCGGCTTCGGAAACGCGTAGCGCGCCTCCCAGCTGCGCAGCGTGCCCTCGCCGATCCCAGCCCGCTCGGCGACGTCGCCGATGCTCAGCGCCGGTTCACCATCGGTCATGTCGACAAAGCTCCCCTGTCCGCCACTCATCCGAAACGCCGTGTCCCTTCTCACGCTGATTTACAACTGAAGGTGAGTATTTTCTACAAGACCTGTTCAGGCAGCCCGGGTGCGGGGTATCACCTGCGCACCGGCCGAGCGAAGCCGCCGCACGTGGCCTTGATCGGGTTCCGGACCGGCTGGTGTGATGGACAAGCCGATCGAGCAGGGAGTCCCTCCTCCTCCCTCCTCGAGCCCTGGTGGGGCGCTGCCGACGACGCGCCCCGCCAGGGCCACGCTTTGCCGGGCGTCGCCTTCACGGTCGACGGCGACGGTGTCATCCCGGACAATCCGTCGATGGAGGCGATCCGGGCGACGCTCCGGAGCGACGGACGTGAGGGCGAATTGCGCGACGCCATTGCTCGCCACGGGCAAGATCTGCCCGTCGCGGGATGGGTCCGCGAGGGGGAGGACGGCACGGTGCGAGTCCACGCCGAGGGCGCCGCAGGGCCGGTGGCGGCGCTGGCGGCGTTCTTGCGCGACCAGGCCGGTGCCGGGCAAGCGCTGGAGATAACCGCGGCGGCAGCCGAGGGTCACGAGCAGTTCGCCCTGCGGGGGGTGAGCGCCGGGGTGTTCGTAGTTCAGGAGCATCAGGCGACCGCCCACCACTTCGACTTTCGCCTCCAGGTCGGCGATGCGATGCGGTCGTGGGCAGTGCCCAAGGGCCCCTCGCTCGATCCCGCGGTCAAGCGCTTCGCGGTCCAGGTGGAGGATCACTCGCTGGATCACAACTCGTTCGAGGGCCCGACTTCCCGCGGCGGGGTCATCGTCTGGGATCGCGGGACCTATGAGCAGGGCGGCCGGGTTCCCTGGCCCGAGGCGCTTGAACGGGGACACGCCGTCTTCGTTCTGCACGGGTGCAAGCTTCACGGCGGCTTCGCGCTGCAGCGGACACGATCCGGGACCAAGCCGCAGTGGCTGCTGATCAAGCGCCGCGACGACGCGGCGCGTGCGGGCTCCGACATCGCCGCCGAGGACCCTTGCTCGGTGCTCAGCGGCCGGACGCTGGGAGAGGTCATCGCCGGCGGGCCGGCGAGTGGATCATGAGCGCGCGCTTCGAATGAGCCGAGGTATTTGAGCAGCGCGGCGGTGTCGATGTGCTCGGCCCTGGCTCACGGTCACCCCGTCCGGGTGAGGCGGATTCACCCGCCGGCGATCGACACTGCGCCGGTGACCGATCCGGCTTCCGGTCGTGGTCCCGCGCGGACGACCCCGCGGCCCTCGAGCGACCTGCAGGCTCTGTTGAGCGCGTGGTGGGTGCCGCTGGTCTGGGGCCTGTTGAACTTGATCGCAGCGCTGGTGGTGCTGATCGAGCCTCACAACAGCCTGCTCGCGATCGCGGTGGTGCTGGGCATCTATCTCGTGATCGTGGGCCTGTTGATCGCAGCCGCGGGATGGTCACGAACCGCCGACCGGTGGGTGGTGGTGGGAATCGGCGTGCTCGCCGTCGTCGCCGGGATCTTCGTCATCGCGCGGCCGGGGTCGGCGGTGCACGGGGTGCGGATCGTGTTCGGGATCTACCTGGTGATCGCCGGGGCGGTGCATCTGTGGACCGGACTGCAGGTGCGTCGCGAGCGCTACCAGCTGGTGTTCGGGGGGCTGGAGCTGGTTGCCGGGCTGGTGTTCTTGTTCGCGCCGAAGCTGGGTCTGACCGCACTGGCCCTGTTCGTGGGCATCTACCTGCTGCTGCGAGCGGTGCTGGAGCTCGGGCTGGCCCTGGCGCTGCGCTCGGCCAAGCGCGAGGCCGGACTGTGACGTCAGCGCCGGCGGTGGATGAGCCCGCCGACCGCGAGATCGGCGACTGAGCTTCCGATCAATGCGCCGCCGATCACATCGCCGGGGAAGTGGACCCCGGTGTGCACGCGTGAGTAGCCGACGAGAGCCGCCAGCGCATGCAGCGGCGCGCTCGCCGCCGGCAGGTATCGGCTGACCCCCGTGGCGAACGCGAACGCCGAGGCGGCATGACCGGACGGGAACGAGCGCGAGCTCGGCATCGGCAGCCGGCGGTTCGCCGGCACCGAGATCCGGTTCGGACGGCGGCGGTGGCCCAGTGGCTTGACCACCAGGTTGACCGCCGCCGAGGTGACCGCGACCGACGCGAGTCCCGCGGTCGCCGCCCGGCGACCGTCGCGGCCTCCGGCGAGAACGAGGCCCACCGAGATTGCGATCGATAGTCGTGAGTAGTCAGCCGCCTGGGCGAGTTTCCGCATCCCGCGGTCCAGGTCGGGGGTCGGGGTGCTGGCAACCGCGGCATACACTGCCGCATCCAGGCGCTCGACCTCGGCCAGCCATCCTCGGCGATCGTCGGTGATCTCGGCGGATCGGGAGTGGAGCATCGTCCTCGGCAGTATCACGCTCCCGTCCCACCTCAGCGGGATGACCGCTAGGCGGCTGACCCACCAGCGGAGCAAGCAGACAACGCAGATTGGACAGGTGCAGCTGAGTGACACGCGACCGATCGGCAGCTGAACAGGGCGGAGATCATGGCTCGGCTCGCGGCGTAGGGCCGGTGGTGACCGCCCGGCCGCCGCTCAGGCGGTCGGCAGCCCGTGATCGAGTGGGTGGGCGCGAAGCGGCTCGGTCTCGGGGACCGGCACGTCGGGGTACGTGCCGTCGTCCCAGCGCACTACGGTTCCGGCGAGGCGATCGTGGAATCCGCGGCGCCGGTCATCGAACAGCACCCGGATGAAGCCCGCCCCCAATGGCAGCATGGCCAGCACGAGGCCGACGAACCGGCGGCTCGCCCGCGAGAAGCCGATCTGACCGCCGCCGGCGGGCAGCACCCGGATCCCCAGCAGCCGGCTGCCCGGCGTTTGCCCGGTGACCATCCAGAACCCCACGAAATAGGCGCCGGACCACAGAAACCAGGCCGAGCCGCCGAGGATCGCCCCGACCAGATTGACCGAGGCTCCGCCTCCAAGTGCCGAGGCGACCAGGCTCGTGGCACCCCCGACGAGCACCGCGATCAGATCGATCAAAACCGCGTCGACCACCAGCGCCACAGCTCGGGTCACCAGACCCGCGTAGCCGGTGGGATGCGTCGTGACTTCGGTGATCGGCGTGGAGGACATCAGTCCGTGGTTCGCCGCCCGCGGCGTAGCAACGACCGAGCGAACCGCTCCGCCGCGTCGTCGGCTCCCACGGTGCGGGCTCGCACACCCACCGCCATGTCGCCGGCGAGCCCGGCGGTCTGCTGGGTGAGCGCGGCCCGGAGCTCCGGCGAGGTCATCACGTACTTGAGGATCATCTGCATCTCCTCGCTGGCCAGAAGGCGAGCGGTCACCTCGTCGATCAGCCGGCTGTCCATCACGCGTGCGATCAGCCGATCCAATCCCGGGTCGTCGAGCACACCGGCGATCAGCGTCTCGGTGGCGGGATGATTGATCACCACCGTCACCGCGTGATCGAAGACGCCACTGCTCAGCAGCCGGTCAACGATCTCGTCGGCGAGCCCGGAACCGACCAGCTGATCGGCGAGCCGGCGCAGGAGTCGCACTCCGGCGGCCCGGGCGTCGGCGCGGGAGCGCTCCAGCGCATCGTGGCCGTCGCCGACCAATGCAGCTCCGGCCCTGCCTACCCGATCACGCACGGGAGCGACGAGTCCCATCCGCCAGACGCGGGTGGCCGGCCAGGCTACGCCCTCGGCGGCGCGGGCGCCGATGGTGACGACGGCGCGAGAGCGCCGTTGCGCTGCCGCCGCCGCTCCCAGCAGCAAGTAGGGGAAGTCGTTCGGTTCCACCCGGTGGCGGCAATCATCGCGCTTTTCAGGTGAACACGCCTCACCCCGCTCGGGTGATATGCCGCGACGCGGCGCCGCTGCCGGCCTGGCCTTCAGGACGTAGCGACCACGATCGCGAGCACCAGCAGACCGAGGACGACGCCGGCGGCGGCCAGGACGGCGACCACCCGCCGATCAGGCGCGATGAACTCTCCGCGGGCCAGAGCCTCCTCGATTTCACGGTGGCGGACGTACGCATAGCCCATGCAGCCGATCCCGAGCACGGCGAAACCGGCCCCGACGATCAGGTACGGCCAGTGGGCGCCCGTGGTGAGCGCGGGCACGATCCGGCCCGCCCCGATCGCCGCGACCAGCGATGCGAGCCCGGTCCGCCACCACGCCAGATAGGTCCGCTCCCCCGCGAGATAGGTGCGTCGGGTGACGTCATCCGGTCGGCCGCCGGCTGATCCAGGGTTTGGCACGGATGGCAGTATTGCCCGCCGTGCCCCACCGATCAACGACGAGGCTGGAGCGTTGCCGCGACCGCCGATCGGCGGATTTCACCCGCACCGGGTGACCTCCCGTCACCCCGTGGCCATCAATATTGCGGGTGGTGACCACGACGGAGCGACCGGTGACGGCTGAGTCCTCTGGCGGGACTGCCCGGAGGATCGTGGTCGACGCGCTGCTCGCGCTCACGACGCTGCTCGCTGTGGTGGCGATCCTGGCGATCTGGGCCAACCGGCAGCTGCTCAACCCGGACAACTGGTCGCACACCAGCACCAAGCTGCTCCAGAACGGGCCGGTCCGTGACCAGACCGCCAGCTTCCTCGTGGATCAGCTCTATGCGAACGTCGACGTGAAGCAGCTGATCGGCTCCGGGCTGCCGGCCCCGCTCAAGGGGCTGGCCGGTCCCGCCGCCGGCGCGCTGCGAGGGGTGGCGGTGGACGGGGTCCGGGAGGCGCTGGGACGGCCGTTCGTGCAGCACGCGTGGGCTGTCGCCAATCGCGCGGCCGCCCAGTCGCTCAAGACGATCGTCAACGGTGGCAATCGTCAGGTCACGATCGACCACGGCGCGGTGACGCTGAACCTGGGACCGATCCTCAACGACATCGCCTCCCGGCTCGGCGTGTCCGTCGATCTGGCGGCCAAGCTGCCGCCGTCGGCGGCGAGGATCACGATCATGCGCTCGGATCAGCTGGGGTTGGTCCAGGACGTGGGCCAAGCGCTGAGTGGCTTGGCGATCGTGCTCTACATCCTCGTGCCGTTGCTCTACGCGCTGGCCATCGTGATCGCGACGGGGAGGCGACGGCGGACGTTGCTGTGGGTCGGCGTGTCCGGAGTCGTCGCCGGGCTGATCATCCTCTTGGCGCGGCGAATCGCGGTTTCGGTGGTGGCCAATCGACTCGTCAACGATGACTCGGTCCGCCCGGCGGCGCGCGCGGTGGTCTCGATCGCGACCACCATGCTGCCCGAGATCGCGGGCGCTGTGATCCTGATCGGGGTCGTGGTGATCGCCGCTGGCTGGATTGCCGGGCCCGCCCGGCTGGCGGTCCGCGGTCGCCGGCTGATCGCCCCATTCGTGCGCAGCTATCCAGTCGCCGTGTTCGCGATCGTCGCCGGGGCACTGCTGCTCATCTTCATCTGGCAGCCGATCCCCTCCACGGGGACCTGGGTGGGGATGGTGGTGTACACGGTGCTCGCGTTCCTCGGCACGGAAATCCTGCGCCGCCAGATGGCGACCGAGTTTCCAGCCGGCGCGCGGATCGCCGGCGGCGTCGCACCGCAGATCGCGGCTGCGCCGGCCGCCGCTAATCCAACCGCAGCCGGGCGGGCCGAGGCCGGACCGACCGACGCCGGACCGACCGACGCCGCGCCGACCGACGCCGGACCGACCGACGCCGGACCGACCGACGCCGGACCGACCGACGCCGGGCGGACCGACGCCGGATTGATCGCCGCGCCAGTCGCTGACGTAACGTCAGTCCAGCTGGAGCGGCTCGCGGCACTGCACGCCGCCGGGGCGCTCAGCGCCGATGAGGTGGCAGCCGCCGTTACGCAGCTCACGCACGGCTGGACGCCCGGGCGATGACCTCGCCGGAAGGCTCTCCGGCCGCTTCCCGGGGGAGACGCTCGAGCGCTCGGTGCGGAGGGCCACCGACCGCTACGGGCTGGTCCTGATCCTGTTGGTGATCACCTACGTGCTCCTCTCAGTGCTCCCCGAGGGGGCGTGGGGGCGGGCGGTCCTGGCGGCGGCCCAGGGGTTGACTGTGATCGTCGCCCTGGCGGCGTCGGAGACCCCGCCGGCGCGTCAGCGGAGTGCCGCGATCGTCGTTACCGTCCTGGTGGCGATCGCGGTGATCTCCGGGATCGTCGGGGGCTCGACCGGTGGCGTCGCCGAGCTGGTGAGCGCGATCCTGCTGATCAGCACGCTCGTCGCGATCATCCGCCGGATAGCCAGCCACGACCACGTCTCCAGCCAGACGCTGCTCGGCGCTATGTGCTGCTACGTGCTGTTCGGGCTGATCTACACGTTCCTGTACGCCGGATTGGCGCGGGTGCAGTCCTCGCCGTTACTGACGCCCGCCGGAAGCCACTCGCTGTCGGATTACCTGTTCTTCAGCTTCACGACGCTGACGACGACCGGCTATGGGGATCTGGTCCCCGCCACCGGACTGGCGCGCGCCCTGTCGATGCTGGAGGCGCTCACCGGTCAGCTCTTTCTGGTCACGGTGGTGGCGCGGCTGGTGGCGCTGTGGGTGCCGAGCCGCCGGGCGGGTCGCGAGCGCCGTCGCTGACTCCGGTCTGCGGACTCGCCCGGGATCAGCCAGCGAGCGTCCGCCGATCAGCCGTGGACGTCGATCGGGTCACCGCTGCTCACCCACCGCGGGTGAAGCAGTCTCACCCCACGTGCTGGCATGGTTGCCTCACCGATGGCGAGCTACGAGATCCGCATCCGGGGACGCGTCGGAGGGAGCGTGCTGGCGTCGTTCGAGAACATGGACTCGGCGGTGTGTCCCGCGGAGACCGTACTGCGGGGCACGATCACCGACCAGGCGCAGCTGCACGGCGTGCTCGAGCGGATTCAGCTGCTCGGATTGGAGCTGATCGAGATCCGCCAGGTGCGGCGCGACGAGGCTCCGGACCCCGAGTCGATGTGAGCTATGGTGACCACGGTCACCAGCCGTCACGCCTTGTCGACATTTGTCCGGTCGGTGTGATGTCATTGGCGCCGGTGAGCTGGGTGCGGACGCGATGAGCTACGGCCAGGAACCAGGCTACGACAGGGAACCGGTCACACGGGAACGGGTCTGCCCCAACTGCGGCAGTCCGGTGCCGCCCGGAAGCAGCTTCTGCCCGAACTGCGGACACAGGTTCACCGACGGGGGCGCGACTCCCTGGATCATCGGCGTTGTCGCGTTCATCGCCGGTTTGGCGGTCGCCTTCATCATCTCCGTGGCCGCCGGCATCAACACCAAGACGGTGACCTCGCACGGGAAGGGCCACACACGCACCGTCACCACGACCCAATCGAAGGGCTCGAGCGTGACCGTCACGCAGCCGACAACCACCGTGACAGGCTCCGTTCGAACGGTGACTACACCGACCACCGTCACCACCACCACGACGACGACCAGCACGACTACCGTCAAGACCAACACCACCTAATTTTCCTACGGACTCTGAGGTCGGGTCGACGAGCCCAGGGGCGGATGCAGCCGGGGACCGCGGGCGCGCTCGAGCTGGCAACAGCTTTCGCCCTCCGAGGAGTCCGCGGTCAGCCGCGTGCAAAGCTGCGCCCGGACCGCCTCGGAGACCCCGCGAGCAGGTATCGTGGCAGGTGAGGTCCAAGATTGACTAAAAGCGCCACCGCACCGGGCGGATAGGGTGGGCTTGGCATCCGCGGAGCGGTCAGCGGACCGCTCTGGCAATGTGGCGGACCCATACCGGGGGATGATCATCTCCAGGCACGCCCCGCCGCAGCCGCGCGCCGCCGTCCAGCGGCCGGAGCTGTTCGATCGGCTGGACGCCGGGATCCGGGTCCCGCTGACGCTGATCACCGGACCTGCGGGCGCCGGCAAGACGGTGCTCCTCACCACCTGGCTTGCGGATAGATTGCCTGCACCGCGGGTTGCGTGGATCTCGCTCGAGGCCCGGGACGGCAGGTACACGCGGTTCTGGAGCGAGGTACTCAACCTGATCGGCGAGGTGGCTGACGCGGGCGCCATCGGCCTGCCCGACCCGGCGCAGATCGGCGGTGCGGATTTCATCGGAACTCTGGCGCGTGCGCTGGATCCCCTCTCGGAGCCGGTGGTGATCGTGCTCGACGACTTCGAGCAGTTGCACTCTCAGCGCATCGCCCAGGACCTCGACCAGTTGCTGCGCAGCCAGCCCGGCGGCTTGCGCATCGTGATCGCCAGCCGCCGGGATCCGGGCCTCTCGCTCCAGCGCCTGCGGCTCGAGGGTCTGCTCACCCAGATTCGTTGCACCGACCTCGCCCTCACGCCGGAACAGGCATTGGAGCTGTTCGCGGTCGCCGGCGTGAACGTGAGCGCAGACGAGGTTCGACGACTGCACGAACGAACCGAAGGCTGGGTCGCCGGGCTCAGCCTGGCGGCTCTGTCGCTGCGCGCCCACCCCGATCCGCACGAGTTCGTACGTACGTTTGCCGGTGACGAGCGCACGATCGCCGATTACCTGGTGGAGGAGGTGCTGCACCAGCAGCCGGCCGACCTGCGGGAGTTCATGCTCCGCACCAGCATCGTCGATGCCATCGAGCCGGGACTGGCCGATGCGTTGACCGGACGCAACGACGGTGCTCGGGTCCTCGCGGCGCTGCATCGCAGCAACGGATTCCTGCTGCCGGTGGACGAGCGGCGCCACCGTTATCGCTATCACCCGATGTTCATGGAACTGCTGCGCAGCCAGCTCCGGTACCAGATGCCCGATCTGTTCGCGCTCGAGCATCGGCGGGCCGCCCGCTGGTTCGCCGGCAACGGCTCGGCGACCCGCGCCGTCAGGCACGCGATGACTGCGGGCGATTTGACGATCGCGACGGATCTGCTGCGCGAGCACTGGTTGTCGCTGCTCGTCAACGGCAACGCTGGCGATCTCGCCGAGTGGGTCGACGGCCTCCCGCGGCGGATGGTCTCAGACAGCCCCGAGCTCGCCATCGCATCGGCTGGCGCCGCCCTGGACTTGGGCGACCACGAGTCCGCGCTCGGCTTGCTCGGTCTCGCCGATGCCCGAGCCGGGCTGGTGGCGGCCAAGCGGCGCGCGCGGTTCGCCCTCTCCCGATCCGTGGTCAAGATGATGCAGGCGCGAATCGAGGGCGACTTCCAGGAGGTCCGCAATGCCGCCCACAAGGTCTTCGCGGGGCAGCCGCTGGCCGGTGCTTCCGGCGATCTTCGCGCGTTGGCGGTTCTGCACCTCGGGATCGCAGCGGAGTGGCTGCTCACTGATCAAAGCGGCCTACCGCGGCTGGAGGAAGCGCTCGAGCTCGCGCGGCGTGGCGACGGTGAGTACGTCGCGGTCAGCTGTCTCAGCCACCTGGCGATGTTCCGCGCGCTGGCGGGCGCGTTGCGCGAGGCTGAGGGTTTCGCCCGGCGGGCCATTCCGGTCGCAATGCGCAACGGCTGGGACGAGCGCGAGACGATCGCTCCGGCATATCTTGCGCTTTCGCTCGTCGAGTTCCAGCGGGCGCGTCCCGATGTCGCCCGCGACGCTCTGGGCCGCGCCGTGCGCGCCGCCGGTCGCTCCCCGGAGCGGACCATCGGCTGCCTGATCGAGCTCGCGAGGTCGTCGCTGATGGCATCCGAGGACCTGCCCGAGGCGGTGCGGATCGCCCGTGCGGTGCGCCGCGTGGCGGACGAGCGGCGTCTGCCCCGAGCGCTTGCCCTGCGTGCCAGCTTGCTCGACGCCTCCCTGCGCGCAGAGCTCGGTGAGATCGAGGCCGCGCGGGCGATCAGCGCCGAGAGCTGGCTCACCGATGCCGCGCCGGTTGAGTGCTCGCTCATCCAGGCCCGGCTGTCGCTCGCCGATCACGCTCCCGCCGACGCGCTGCGCCGGCTGAGGCCGAGTTTGGGCGGCGACGCGAGACCGCTGGACCTGGCGAGCACGATCGAGGCGCTGGCGCTGGCGAGCGCGTGTAAGCATCTGCTGCACGATGATGCGGGAGCTCTCGACCTGCTCGAGGAGGCGCTCTCATCGGCTCAGCAGGAGGGTCATCGCCGACCGTTGTTGATCGTCGGCTCGCCGCTGCCGGAACTGCTCAAGCGGCGGATCCGTGCCGGGACCTCGCAGCGCGCGCTGGTTGCCGACCTGATCGAGACGCTGGAGCAGCAGCGGGCCGCCGTCTCAGATCACGCCGCCAACGCGCACCATCAGCTGTTGGATCCGCTCAGCGATCGTGAGGAGGCGGTGCTGCGCTACCTGCCCACGGTGATGTCCAAGGCGGAGATCGCCGCGGAGCTGTTCGTGTCGGTCAACACGGTCAAGACCCACACCAAGAACATCTACCGCAAGCTCGGCGTCGGCACGCGGACCGAGGCGGTGCGCCGGGCCAGGCGCCTGAACCTGGTGTGATCACCCGTTCGGCTCGCCGTCCGCGGCGGGCTGGGTGAAAACGCACGACCGGCTGAGCGTAGAGCCGAGCAGCTGCCCGCATCATCCAGGGCGGCGAACCGTGACCCGGCGACCTCATGCATGCCGCCGGGACCCAGTTTCGGTGAGTTTGCTCAGCTCTGGCCGGCTGCGGCGAGCGCGTCGGACAGCCGCTGCTCGGTCTCGTTGTCCAGCGAGGTCTGGATGATCGTTCCGGGCACCTTGATCTGGGGCAGCACCTTGTCCACGGACACCCTGCGGACGAGCACGATGAGCGCGCCGGCGCCCGGCTGCAGCCTGCTCCCCAGGTCCTTCATGAAGTTGTCGTCCACGCCGTAGTCCGACAGAGCGCCGGCGGCCGCACCGGTCGCGGCGCCGATCGCCATCCCGAACAGGGGAACGAAGAAGATGAGGCCGATCAGCCCACCCCACAACGCCCCGCCGACGGCGCCGCCGCCGGCCGCGGATGGCTGATGGAGCTTTACCTTCCCGTCCTGCTGGCGCTCGACGACGACCATGTCCTCGAGCTCGATCTCGTGTGCCTTCTGCAGCTGAACTACGTTGTCCGCCACTTCTCGCGCGGTGGCCACGCTGTCGTAAGCGATCGCAACCAGGTCACTCATATCCGCTCCATCTGTCGTTGATATTCATCGCCGCACCGCGCGGCCCCCGGGCTGGGTCCCGGTGGACGATCAGCCGTGATTATCCACATCCGGGGCCGGAGCAGCCGGTCCGCACAGCGGGTAGCAAGTCTGAATCACAGTGGGTGAGTCTGCCTCATCCGATCGGGGTGATCGGCCGCCGGCGCGAGCTCTTAGCCGCGGCTGCGATCGGGCTCGACTCGGTCCCGGCGGCGGACAAGCGCATCGCGCTCGGCATCGTTGCCGGTCCGCGTGATCGCTTCGTCATAGGCGAGCCTCGCCTCAGCGGGGCGGCCCACCCTCGAAAGCAGGTCGCCGCGGACGGCGTGCAGCAGGTGATACGACTCCAGGTCGAGCTCGGCCAGCTCCGCCAGCGCCTGCTCGGACCCGTGCACCTCGGCGAGGGCGACGGCGCGATGGACCGCGGCAACCGGCGACGGCGCGATCGCGCTCAGCTGGTCGTACAGGGTCAGGATCTGCCCCCAGTCGGTGTCCGCCGCGGTCTGCGCGTCGCTGTGGACGGCGTTGATCGCCGCCTGGATCTGGTAGGGCCCGGGTTGGTTGCGCGCCAGACATCGCCGTACGATCGCCTGACCCTCCGCGATCAGGACACGGTCCCAACGGCCGCGATCCTGGTCGGCCAGCAACACGAGATCGCCGCCGGGCGCCGTCCGCGCCGCCCGGCGCGACTGAATCAGCAACATCAGGGCGAGCAGTCCCGACACCTCGGACTCGTCGGGCATCAGCTCGGCCAGCAGACGGCCCAGGCGGATCGCCTCGGCACAGAGGTCGTCCCGGACCAGGTTTCGCCCGAAGCTGGCCGTGTAGCCCTCGTTGAAGATCAGGTAGACGACCCTCAGCACCGTTCCCAGGCGGTCGGGGAGGTCGCTCTCGTGCGGAATCCGGAATGGGATCCGCGCATCGCGGATCTTGGCCTTGGCCCGGACCAAGCGCTGCGCCATCGTCGTCTCCGGGACCAGGAAGGCTCGGGCGATCTCGGTCGTGGTAAGGCCTCCGAGCAGCCGCAGCGTCAGTGCGGTTTGGGCGGCCGGGCCCAGCGATGGATGGCAGCAGGTGAAGATCAGGCGTAGGCGCTCGTCTTGCACCGGTCCGGTCTCCGGCGGCTCGTCATGATCGGCGAGGAGCAGTGCCTTGGCGTGGCGGTCCTGACGCGAGGCCTCGCGCCGCAGGCGATCGATAGCCCGGTTTCGGGCGGTGGTGATGATCCATCCGGCCGGGGTCGGCGGAAGGCCGGTGCTCGGCCAGCGGGCGACGGCCGCTGTGAAAGCGTCCTGGACCGCGTCCTCGGCGAGATCGATGTCGCCGAAGCGGCCGACCAGGACGGCCACGGCGCGGCCGTGCTCTTCGCGGAAGACACGTTCGATGTCGCTGGTCCCCACCATCTCGGTCGCTGCCCTCAATCCACCTCGCTCTGGAACGGCCGCACCTCGATCGCGAGCGTCGTCGCCCGGACCAGCCGGCGTCCCCAGCCCAGCGCTGAGTCGAGGTCGGCGGCCTTGATGATCGCCAGGCCGCCGATGTACTCCTTGCCTTCGGCGAACGGCCCGTCGGTCATCAGCACGTCATCTCCTTTCGGGCGCAGCACGGTGGCGGTGCTGGGATCGTGCAGGCCGTCGGCGAACACCCACGCTCCGGCGGCGCGCAGGTCATCGTTGACCGCCTCGACGTCGCGCATGATCTGGTCCAGCGACGCGGGGTCCGGAACGGGGCCGGCAGGCTGAACGACGGTCAGCAGATACTGCTTCATGGTCTGCTCCTCCTGGCATCGCGATGCCGTTGGCGGGTGATTGTCGCCTCTTATACGAACGGAATCGGGGCAGATCGACAGTGGGGCGGACCCGTCTAGCATCGAGAGCTGGCCGCGAGCGACCGAACGGAGATCAGCTGATGACGAACCACACGAATGCGCAGCGCGAACCAGACCTGGAGCACTACGTCACCGAGCACGCCCCCGAGCTCGATCCCGGCGACGTCGCCGCCTTCATCGACGAACACGCCAAGCCGGTCGGCGAGCCGGGCACTCCCGTCGAGTGGGCCGTCCGGGTCCTGCGGGAGCGCGGCGAGGGAGAGTTCGGCGACGGGTTGCCCGTCGACCGCGTGGTCCAGGAGATCCGTCGGCGCGACGCGGACTAATCCCGCCTTCTGATCAGCTTGCCTTCGCCGGGAGCGACTTGGCGTAGTCGACGCCGCGCTTGACCCATCGCTCGAGCTGGCGCTTGGTGGCGACGCCTTCGGGAGCGACCCGGACCCAACCGTCCATGGCGCGCCCGCGCATCTCGAAGCGGTCGGCATGGGGTTTGGCCACCAGCGACTCGGTTTCTGCAGGGTCGACACGGAGCAGGAGGCCGCCGTGTCCACTGACGCTCACCGACATGTTGCCGCCGATCAGGAAGGCGAGGCCGCCGAACATCTTCTTCTCCTGGACGCCGGTCTCGGCGGCGACCAGCTCTCGGATGCGGTTGGCGAGATCCTCGTCGTAAGCCATCGCCGAAGTATCTCCAAGCTGGAGGCGATCTCCAAGCTGGAGGCGATCTCGAACCTGGAGGCGATGTCCAACCTGGAGGCGGCCGCGCCAGCCGATCGCCGGCGCGGCCGCGGTCCAAGCCCGAACGGCGTCGGGCTCGGTCCAGGAGTGTCAGGCGTTGCTGGTCGCGCCCGCGGAAGCGACCGGGTGCTTGCCCTCGGCGAATTCCTCCACGACCTTGGCGCAGAACGCGGGTAGGTCGTCGGGGTTGCGCGAGGTGACCAGCCCCTCATCGACTACGACCTCTTCGTTCACCCAGTTGCCTCCGGCGTTGCGGATGTCGGTCTGCAGGCTCGGATACGACGTGAGCGTACGGTCCCTGACCACGTCGGCTTCGACCAACGTCCAGGGCCCGTGGCAGATGACGCCGACCGGCTTGCCGGACTTGAAGAACTCCCTGATGAACGACACGACATCGTCGTCAGCGCGCAGCCGGTCGGCGCTGACGGTCCCGCCCGGAATGAGCAGGCCCACGTAGTCGCCGGGGGAGGCGTCGCTGATCTTCTTGTCCACAGGGAATTTGTCCGCCGGATTGATGTCCGAGTTCATCGCCTGGATCTCGCCGCTCTCAAGGGACAGCAACTCGGTGGTCGCACCCGCGTTCTCCACCGCCTTGCGCGGCTCGGTTAGCTCCGCCTGCTCCACGCCGTCTGTCGCAATGACTGCGACCTTCTTGCCATTCAGTTCCTGCGCCATATCTCTCCAATCGACTTGGATTCGCCTTTGCGAGACGACTTACCCGCAGTGCGACGCGATACGCAGGGCCGGCGATTCACGGCATCGGCCTCGGGGTAGCCATCACCGTGGACCATTCGATAGCCGGGAGCCCGGGATGAGCGATGAGCCTGACGTGAAGCCGACACAGCAGCGAGGTGGCTCGACGCCGGGGGCGGAGGAGGCGCAGGACAAGGGTGACTGGGCGGCGACCGCCGAGGAGGGAGTGGTTCCGGCGGAGCTGGGAGGCTCCGACGCGCCTCGGGAGATGCTCGATGACGACCCGGAGCTGGACAGCTCCGTGCTCGGTACCACCACGGGCTCTGACACACCGGCGACGGAGTCCGGAATCGACCCCGGCGGTGGTGAGCACGCTGACGCTGTGACCGATGGAGGCGCCGCGGAGACCCCCGCAGGCCGCGAGCCGGATCTCAGGGACGCCGCCGCAGGGCCGCGTCAGGTGGACCGCGACTAGCCCGGATAACCCGGTGCGCCCTTGTAGAGCCGGGTGCGCCCCGTAGAACCCGGTACGCGCCGGCGGCGCCGCTGCATCGGAGCCGCTTGGGGTGCAGCCGGGATGCGGTACCGGGAGTCCTCAGCAGGTGAGGATTGCGAATACCGGTCGGGGTGGAGCCGGGATGCGGTACCGGGAGCCCTCGGTCACGCGCCGGGATTGCGGGGCGCGGCCGAGCGACATACCGGTCAGGCTCGGCAGCGAGGGCTGACCGGGATGTTCTGGGATGGCACCGGTGGCGCGTCGCGCTTGCAGTACGTGAGCTTGCCCGCGGGCCGATTTACCACCCCCAGGAACTGGTAGTTGACGTCACTCACCGTGGCGGTGCAGCTGAACCCGGGCTTCGCCGCCGGACCTCCGGCCGGCCGGCAGGTGACGCGCTGAAGGGTTCCGTCGATGATCCCCTGGCTGATCCGGCGGTTGATGTCTGCGCGGACGACGCCCACGATCGCTGCGCGGGGATCGGCGGCCGAGGCGAGCTTGACCACGTGCGGCGCCTGGTCCTGCGCGACGACGATCTCGGCCTCTCGGTTGGCGCGCGCCAGCGCCTTGGGGCTCTGGGTCGCCAGGTTGTCGGAGTTGTGGTTGCTCACGAACAGCACGAGCGCCACCAGCAGGATGACGCCGACCCCGAGCGACATCGTCCATCGCGCCCACATCGGGAAGCGCGCGCGGGGGTGCGGCGACGGCTGTGGCGAGGTGTGGGACACGGAGTGCGGCGAGATCGACGTTACCGAACCCGACCGCTCCGGCCGGCCGGTCCTCCGGAGCCCTGCCGTCTGAAGTCAGCCGCTGTGACCGCTCCGGCCGGTCCTCCGGAGCCCTGCCGTCTGAAGTCAGCCGCTGTGACCGCTCCGGCCGGCCGGTCCTCCGGAGCCCTGCCGTCTGAAGTCAGCCGCTGTGACCAGCCAGAACCTGGCCGAGGACGGCGAGGTCCTCCTGGCTCGGCGTCCAGCCGGCGGCATCGGCATTTGACCGGACCTGCTCGGCCTTCGTGGCGCCGGCGATCACCGAAGCTACGGCCGGCTGGGCCAGGAGAGCGCCGATCGCGACGTCGGCCAACGAGACCCCGCGCTCCTCGGCATACGCCTCGAGCTCGGCGACGAGCTCGAACTGGTCATCCGAGGCGATCTGGTCTCGACCGGAGAGACGCGCTCCGGATGGTCCCGGCTCGCCGGGACGGTACTTGCCGGTCAGCAGGCCCGAGGCGAGCGGAAAAAAGGGGACGAATCCAATCCCGAGCCGCTCGCAGGTCGGCAGCACGTCGCGCTCCACACCGCGCTTCAGCAGGCTGTATTCGTTCTGAATCGCGGTGAACGGCGTGAATCCGTGCTCGTGGGCCGCGGCATCGGCCTCCTCGATCTGAGCGGCATCGAAGTTGGAGGCGCCGATCGAGCGCACCTTGCCTGCCTGGATCAGGTCGTGGAGGGCTTCGAGCGTCTCGGTGATCGGCGTCACCCCGTCGGGGCGGTGGTACCAGTAGAAATCGATCACGTCCGTGCGCAGCCGCCGCAACGACCGATCGGCCGCCTCGCGGATGTAGGCAGGGGCGCCGCGGGGGCCGTCGCCGTCGCCTCGGTCCATGCCGAACTTGGTCGCCAGCACCACCTGGTCGCGCCGGCCCTGTAGGACCTCGCCGAGATACTCCTCGCTATCGCCATAGGTGTCGGCCGTGTCGAAGAAGGTGACGCCCGCCTCCAGCGCGGCGTCGACGACGGCGCGGGTGCCGTCGAGGTCGAGGCGGCGCCCGAAGTTGTTGCAGCCCAGTCCCACCACGGAGGTCTCCAGACCGGAGTGACCGAGTGGGCGCGTGGGGAGCGAGGCCATGCCCTCGAGATTACTAGGCGCTTCACGCTCGCCCGAGCGCGAAGCGCGCTGTCGAAGGGGGTCAAGGGCTTGGCGGCACGTCCCCGGTCTGGCGAACCTTGCAGGGCAATAGGACCGATGGTCCGGTTATGATAGGTTGAGTACTCAACAGATGGCGTCGTCCCCAAGCGCCGTCACTCCCACAGTTCCCACGAAAGGAGCAACCCGTGTCCGTTGGCACCGCGCCGGAACGTATCGCCGGCACGTGGCGGTTTGCCGCCACGCACTCCTCGACCGAATTCTCGGTCAAGTACCTCGTCGCCAAGTTCCGCGGCAGCTTCGGTGAGGTCGACGCATCCCTGGAGGATGGCGTCCTCACCGGCAAGGCGAAAGTCGCCTCGATCAGCGTCAAGGACGAGAACCTCGTCGGCCATCTGATGAGCCCCGAGTTCTTCGATGTCGAGCAGTTCCCGGAGATCACGTTCAAGTCGACGATCCTCGGGATCGACGGCGACACGCTCACCCTCGACGGCGAGCTGACGCTGAAGGGCGTGACCAGGCCGGTCCATGCCGTCGGCACCGTCGAGGGACCGACCGAGGACTTCATGGGCAAGACTCGCCTCGGTTTCACCGTCGAGACGACGGTCGACCGCACCGACTTCGGCCTGAACTGGAACGCCGACCTGCCCAAGGGCGGCAAGGCCCTGTCCGACGAGGTGACGCTGAGCGTCGCGCTCGAGTTCGGCAAAGTCGGCTGAGACGATGCGGATCCTGGCGATCTCCGGGTCGCTGCGCCGGGACTCTCACAACACCGCGCTCCTGCGGGCGGCAGCCGATCTGCTGCCGCCCGGCGTGGAGCTGACCCTGTACGGCCGGCTGGGCGAGATCCCGCCCTTCAACGAGGACGAGCTGGAGCCGCGGCCGGCGGCGGCGCAGGCGCTGGGCGACGCCGTCGCACAGGCCGACGGAGTCCTGATCTCCACCCCGGAGTACAACAGCTCGATTCCCGGCGTGCTCAAAAACGCCCTGGACTGGCTCTCGCGGCCGCTGCTCGAGAGCCCGCTGCGCAACAAGCCGGTGGCGGTCATCGGCGCCTCCACCGGCATGTTCGGGGCCGTGTGGGCGCAGGCCGAGACTCGCAAGGTGCTGAGCGCGATCGGCGCGCGAGTGCTGGATCGCGAGCTTCCCGTGCCCACCGCGCACGAGCAGTTTCAGGAGTCGGGAGAGCTCTCGGACGCCGACTTGGCCCAGGAGCTCGCCGTGTCGCTGACCGAGTTGACCGACGCGATCGCCGCCCGCGCCCTCAGGGCGCCAGCTTCCCGCGCCTGAGCCGCAGCTGATTGCGCGGGTATCGTCAGGTGGTGGCCACCTCAGCGCGCGAGCCCGCGATCGAGCTGCCGATCTTCGATCAGCCGCCGGAGCGCAGGGACGCGGCGGCGAATCGCCAGCGGATCTTGTGCGCCGCCAAGCGAGTGCTCGCCGCGCAGGGTGCCGAGGGCCTGACGATGAATGCCGTGGCCGCCGCGGCGGGGGTCGGCAAGGGCACGATCTTCCGGCGGTTCGGCGATCGCGACGGTCTCACCCGGGCGCTGCTCGACGAGTACTCGATTCCACTGCAGAACGCGTTTCTCTCCGGCCCGCCGCCGCTGGGCCCGGGAGCGGCCGCCGCCGTACGTCTGGAGTCGTTCATCTGCGCCCTGCTGCGCTTTCAAGACGCCCACCTCGAGCTCGTCCTGGCGGCCCGGCGCTCGGAGGTCACGGCACCCCCGATCTATGCCACCTTCCTGCTCCACGTGTCGGTGCTGGTGGCCGAGATCGACCCGACCCTGGACGGGCCGGTGATCGCCGAGCTGATCCTCAGCTCGATTGCGCCGGTCGCGATCCACCGGGCTCGCCGGGAGCTCGGCGCCGGGATCGAGCAGCTGGAGGCGGCGGCGCTGGCCCTGCTCCGCGGGCTCACCGGCGGCCCCTGAACCGCTCGGGCGCCCGCTCGGCCGGGGCTCAGGCTTGCCACCCCGGCAGCTTGCGCGCCCGCCGAGCGATCCCCTGCCACGCATCGCCGTGCTCGTGCAACCGGGCCGCGGCGGTGCGGATCGTCCAACGATCGGGCTTGAGCTTGGGGTCTGACAGCTCCTCCCAGGCGATCGGCATCGCCACCGGCGCCCCCGGTCTCGGCCTCACGCCGTACGGGGCCACCGCGTGCTGGGCATAGTTGATCCGGTTGACGTCGAGGTAGATGCGGCGGCCGCGATCCTCGCGCCGCCATTCCAGCGTGAGGTGCTTGGCGTCATCGGCGACCATCGCCTCGGCCAGTGTCCGCGCGAACCCGTGTACGTCGCCGAACGACGGCCCGCGGCGCACCGGACAGGCGACGTGGATGCCCCGCGAGCCGGTCACCATCGCGAACGGGTGAAGCCCCGCCGCTCGCAGCCGGTCGCCGGCATCGCGAGCGGCGGCGCGGATCTCCGCGAAGCGGACGCCGGGGGCGGGATCGAGGTCGATTATCAGCCGGTCCGGTCGGCGCGGCTCATCGGCACGCGAGAGCCACAGGTGCGGGGTGATCACGTTCTGCCCGGCGAGGTAGACGAGCGTCGCCGCCTCCTGGGCCAGCACCTGGGTAAGCGTCCCACCCTTCTTGGGCACCGTCGCCGTGGCGATCCACTCCGGGAAGTAGCCGGGCACCGATTTCATGAAGAAGCCCGGCTCGTCGATCCCGTTGGGGAAGGACTGAAGCGCCAGGGGGCGGCCGTCAAGGTGGGGCAGCATCGCGCCGGCGACGTTCTCATAGTGCTCGGCCAGCTGGCGCTTGGTGATCGGCGGGTCGGTGAACAGCTCCTTGTCGGGATGGCTGAACGCCACCGCGCGCCGGCCGATCGTCAACGTGGGGCTCATCGCTCGCGCACCACCGCGGAGGCCGCCTTGTCGTCGCGCAGCCCGAGGAACCGGGGGTGGCGCAGGCGGCCGGCGGCCGTCCATTCGGTGAACCCGAGCTGCGCGACCAGCTGCGGCGCAACCCAGCTGACGCCCCGCTCGCGGATTGCGGCGGGGTCGGCGAACGGCGAGCGCTCGCGCGCCAACCCGCGCAACCTGGTGCCCAGCGAGCGCAACGTCGCCTGATCAAAGCCGGTCCCGACCTTCCCGGCGTAACGCAGCTCGCCGTCGGCGTAGTAGCCGACCAGCAGCGCGCCGAAGTCGGTGCGCGACCCGTGCGGCGCCGTGTAGCCGCCGATCACCAGCTCCTGGCCGGCCTCGCACTTGAACTTCAGCCAATCGCGCGAGCGGGTCGCTTGGTAGGGGCTGTCGGCGCGCTTGGCGATCACCCCCTCCCAGCCCCGGCGACACGCCGCGGTGAACATCGCCTCGCCGTCGCGGTTGCGATGCGCCGTCCACCGCAACGGGTCGGTGAACCTCACCGTCGAGCGCAGCAGCCGCTTGCGCGTGCGCAGCCCGAGCTGGGTGATGTCGTAGCCGTCCAGCCACAGGAGGTCGAACACGTAGAAGAAGATCGGCACCGGTCGTCGACCGCGCTGGGCGAGCCGGGCAAAGCTGGTCTGTGGTCCCACGAAGGCGACCACCTCACCGTCGATCGCGAAGCCGTCGCTGGGCTGGGCGGCGACGGCGTCGCGCACCTCGGGGTAGCGACCGCCGAGGTCGAGGTCGTTGCGAGACAGCAGCCTGGTCCGGGCGTCCGTCCGGATCGCCAGGCAGCGGACTCCGTCGAGCTTGCGCTCGTAGATCCACTCGGGATCGCTGAAGCTCTCGCGGTCCAGCACCGCCTTCATCAGCCTGGCCTCGGTCGGCGCCGGCGCGGCAGCGATGCGGCGGCGCTCGGCGGCGGGGAGGCGATCGAGCTCGGTCACGCCCGAAGCTATACCGGGTCGGGCGCCGCGGCGCCGGCCCCGGCCAACCGCTCCCCGAGCCGGCCGTGGCGGCGCGCGGTATCGGGCGTCCGGGCAGCCCGGGCGATGACCGTCCCGCTGCCGACGATCACGGTGGCGATCGAGGCGCGGGTGACGGCGGTATAGAGCATCTCTCGGCGCAGGAAGAACGCGCCGGCCGCGGGGTGGGCGACGATCACCGCCACCGGGAGCTCGATCCCCTGGCCGCGATGGACCGAGCACGCATACGCCGGCGCCAGTCGCTCGGCGTCCTGCGCGGGGAGCCGGAAGACCGCGTCGTCGGCGCCGAGGATCAGCGCCGGGCGGGCGGGATCCGATTCGTCGTCGTCGTCGTCGCCGCCGGCGATCTCGTCGAGCAGCCGCAGGACGGTCCCGTTCATCAGCCCCAGGTCGTGGAGGTTGCGCCCGGTCATCATCAGCTTGTCGCCGATCCGCAGGCGCCCGCCGCCCACCGGGCGCCCATCGGGGTTCAGGGCGGCGCGCAGAGCGCGGTTGAGCGCGTCGATGCCGAGCTCGCCGCGGTAGACGGGCGCGAACACCTGGATGTCGCGGACCGGGTCGACCTCGTAGTGGGCCGGCAGCCGCTCGGCGACCAGGGACACGATCTCGGTCAGCGCCGCCTCCGGGGATGGACGCTCGACCAGGAACAGATCCCGGCGCATCCCCTCGGCGGCGGCGAATACCGGCGTCTCGCCGCGGCGGATGGCGTGCGCTCCTTGAACGATCATGCTGCCGGCGGCCTGGCGGAAGATGTGGGTCAGCCGGGTCACCGCCACCAGCTCGCAGGCCACCAGCTCGGCAAACGGCTTGCCCGCCCCCACCGGCGCCAGCTGATCGGCATCACCCACCAGGACGACGTGGGTCTCGCCTCCGACCGCGCGCAGCAGGGTGACGAGCAGCTCGAGATTGGCCATCGACGTCTCGTCGACGATCAGCAGGTCGCAGTGCAACGGATCGTGCTGGTCGTGGGTCGGGCCCTCGCCGGGGACCCAGCCCAGCGCCGAGTGAACCGTCCGGGCGCGCAGACCGCTCGCCTCCGTCATGCGCACCGCGGCGCGCCCGGTGGGGGCCACCAGCAGCACTCGCGCCCCGGCCGCGCTGGCCCGCCCCGCGATCGTCTTGATCGAGGCGGTCTTGCCGGTGCCGGGGCCGCCGGTGATCACCGACAGGCGGTGGGAAAAGGCGGCGGTCAGTGCCGCGCGTTGCTCGCCGGTGAGCGTTCCCGTCGCGGCCGGAGCACGCGCCGCGGCGAGACGATCGCTGGGCGAGGCCCGGATCAGCCCGGCCACCCGCTGGGCCAGCTCGGCCTCGAGCTCTGCCGTGGCCGCCCGGTAGATCCACTGCTGATCGCGGACCAGCCGGCCGTCGGCGACCAGCGCGGCGACCGTCTCGCCGTCGACCGCTGAGCCGAGCAGCGCCTGCGCCTCGGCGAGCAGCTCCGAGAGCGGCAGGCAGCTCGAGCCGCTGCGCTCGGCCTCGCCGAGGACGTGGACGATCGCCGCCCGCTCGCGCTGGGCCGGGTCTGCGGCGGCGCCGGTGGCGTGGGCGATCCGGTCGGCGACGACGAAGCCGACCCCGAACACGCTGGTCAGCGCATACGGGTCGCCGCTCAGCAGCGCGTACGCGTCGCGCCCGTAGTGCTCGTGGATCCGACCGGCGAGGTAGGCCAGACCGTGGGGCGCCAGCAGCAGATGCAGCCGGCGGGTGACGCGCAGCCCCTGCCAGGACCCAGCGGCCTCCTCGGCCCGGTGGCGGGACAGGCCGACCGCGGCAAACGCGGCCGGCGGATCGCGATCGATCGCGTCGAGCACCTCCGCGGGCCCGAACCGATCAACGAGCTCCACCGCACGCTTGGCGCCGATGTGCTTGATCCGCCGCAGATAACCGACCAGCGTCTCCAGGTCCTGTGGCGGCAGCGGGCGTGCCTGCGCAACCTTGACCTGCGGGCCGTAGCGGCTGTCGTCGACCCAGGCGCCGAGAATCCGTGCCCGCTCGCCCCGCTCGAGATGCACCAGCGGCCCGACGAGCGCGACCGGGCTCCCGTCCGCCGCCGCGGCCTCGAGCACCGCCCAGCCGGTCTGCTCGTTGGCGTACCTGACGTAGCGGACGGTGACCTCGTCGTCGAACGTCATCACTGAACGGTGGACGTTAGACGCGCGCGGGGACGAGCGGCCCCGCTGTGACGGAGTTGGCACAGACCGTGGTCCGCGGCGGCGCCGCTTGTGTCTCCGCCACGCCGGCAAACATCGGCCGGCGCAAGCCGGCCGTCCCATCAATTTCGATCAGCCACCCGCTCGGCGCGGCGCACCGCGGCGTTGATCCCGTCGCTGCCGACCAGGTGCTGGAAGCCGCGCACCACCGGGCGCACGGCCGCCACGCCGATCCTGCCCTGGGGGCCGATCGGCTCCACCCGAGCCTCGGCGGACAGGCGCGAGCGCCCGTCGCCGTTGCCCTGCGCCCAGTTGGCGATCACCACCCGGGCGGTGCCGGTCTGCGACCAGTCCCGGAACTCGGCGGCGGAGCCCAGCTGCGGGTAGTCGCGCCGCAGCGTCCAGATCCGCCCCACCAGGCCCGACACCAGCGCGTGCTCGCTCTCCTCCAGGACCATGAACGGGGGCTGGCGGAACAGCTGGTCAAAGCTCACGTCGCGGCCGAGTCCGGGAATTCGCCAGCGCACCAGCCGGCCGAGCACGTTGGTGTCGCCCAGGCGCACCTGGCCCGCCGCCCGCCACAGCTCATCGACCGACACCCGGCTCGGGCGGCTGTGAGCCACACGCAGCGCGGGCTCGTCCAGCCACTTGTCGAGGTTCGGCGCCACGCCTGAAGTTAACCGCCCCGCCTGCGTCCGAAGGCCGGAGTCGGCACCGGCGAGGCATCCCTGCGCGCGCAAACCCGGTACCGTCCTCCGTGTCTGACACGCTGGCCGCTGGCTAGCATCACTTTCCGCACGCGCCAAGCGACGCCACCGGCCGGGGGCCTTCAGCGTCAGATGGGCGCACCTGACGCACACACATCCATGAATCCAGCTTCCGCTTCCGCCTCCGTGCAAGCCGCGCCCGACCTCGCGCGGTTTGCGATCGGCTTTGACCATCGCGACCGGGAGCGGCTGCACTCGCTGATCGACCAGGTCCTGGACTCCGAGCGCTGGTCGGAGGCCGACATGAATGCCCGCTTCGAGTCCGCCTGGGAGGCGTGGAACGAGGCGCCCGCGGTAGCCCTGTCCAGCTGGGCGGGCGGGGCGCTGGCCGCGCTGGACTTCGCCCAGGTCAAGGGGGAGACCGTGCTGTGCCCGTCGAACACCTTCATGGCGACGCCGCTGGCGGCGATCCACGCGGGCGCCGAGGTCGAGTTCGTCGACTGCAACCGCGAGGACCTGTGCATGTCGTTTGCCGATTTCGAAAGGGCAGCGGAGCGGTTCAAGCCGCGGGCGGCGTTCCTGGTCCACATCGGCGGCCACATCGCCTTCGACGTGGCGGCGATCGCGAATTACTGCTCCGAGCACGGGATCTTCCTGATCGAGGACTGCGCCCACGCCCACGGAGCCTCCTGGAACGGCCGGCGGGCCGGTACGTGGGGCGACGCCGGGGTGTACTCGCTGTATGCGACCAAGACGATCTCGACCGGTGAAGGGGGCGTGCTCGTCTCGCGGCGCCCCGAGGTGCTGGCCCACGCCCGGGACTACCGCAACTACGGCAAGCCGAGCTACGGGATCGCCGGGCTGAACTTCCGGATGAGCGAGTTCACCGCCGCCCTCGGACTGGTGCAGATCGAACGGCTGCCCGAGATCGCGGCCTGGAAGAACGAGACGGCGCGCACCTGGCTCGATGACGAGTACCCGGGCCGGCTCCAGCTCCCCGACGGCATGGTCTCCGGCTTGTACAAGTACATCGTGTTCGACTGGCTGGATCGGTCGACCGGCCGGGTTTACGACGAGCCGTGTCACCGGATCATGGGCCACGACGTCGTCCTGCCGAACTCCGACTGGGTCGCCGAGAATCACTCCTGCGTCCCGTTGTACTACCGACCCTGAGATGCGCGTTCTCGTAACCGGCGGCTCGGGTTTCATCGGCTCCCACGTCGTGGACCGGCTGCGGGCGCGGGGCCACGAGCCGGTCATCTACGACCTGCGCCCGTCGCCGTGGCACACCGATCCGGCGGCTCCGGTGGAGACGGTGCTGGGGTCGATCACGGACCGGGAGGGCTTGGAGCGCGCGCTGCACTCCTGCGATGCGGTAGCCCACCTGGCGGCCGTGGCGGATGTCAACGACGTGCATGCGTCGCCCGAGGATGCCGAGCGAGTCAACGCTCGCGGTACGGTGGCGGTGCTGGAGGCGGCGCGCCGGGCCGGGGTCAAGCGGATCGTGTACGCGTCGACCATCTGGGTGTACTCGGATTGTGCGGGCGAGGCGGTGGATGAGGAGACGCTGCTGCCGGCCCCCAGTCACCTGTACACGAGCACCAAGCTGGCGGGCGAGCTCTACTGCAAGGCGTATCAGGAGCTGTACGGGATCGATTACACGATCCTGCGGTTCGGGATTCCCTACGGACCGCGGGCGCGGGAGGCGGCGGTGATTCCGGCGTTCGTCAACAAGGCGCTGGCGGGCGAGGCGTTGACGCTGGCGGGGGATGGTTCGCAGTCGCGGAAGTTCGTCTACGTGGAGGATCTCGCCGACGGGGTGGCGCTGGGGTTGAGCGAGGTCGGGGTCAACCGCGTCTACAACCTCGCGTCAGAGGAGACCGTCACGATCAAGCAGATCGCCGAGGAGATCCGGGAGCGGATCGGGGACGTCGAGATCGTCCACACCCCGGCGCGACCAGGCGACTTCGGCGGCAAGATCGTGTGCTCGGCCCGGGCCGAGCGGGAGCTCGGGTGGACCGCGGCGACGCCGTTCTCGGTCGGGGTCGGCCGGTACATCGACTGGCGCCTGGAGCAGGCCACGCAGGCCGCGGAGGCGGAGGCGGAGGCGGTGATCCCGGCGGGGGAGCCCGACGCCGAGGCCAAGCCACGCCAGGTGCTGATCATCTCCGCGGACATCGGCGAAGGCCACGATCTGCCGGCTCGGGCCGTCGCTCGGGAGTTCCGCGACGAGGATCCCGACGCTCAGGTCTCGATCGTCAACGGGCTGCCGGCGATGGGTCCGATCCTGACCAAGATCCTGCGTGAGAACTCGGCCTTCATGTTCACGTTCGTGCCGTGGCTGTTCGATCTCCAGTATCGGCTGTTCATGAACTTCGCGCCGACGCGGTGGCTGTCACGCAAGCTGTTGATGGCGCTCGGGCGCCGCGGGCTGATGCGGATGATCAAGGCTCACGACCCCGACGTGGTCGTCTCGACCTACCCCGGCGTCACCGCCATGCTCGGTGAGCTGCGGCGAAAACGCCGCCTCCAGGTCCCCTGTTACTCGTCGATCACCGACCTCGCGGGCCTCCAGTTCTGGGCCCATCCGGGGATCGACATGCACTTCATCACCCATCCCGAGTCGGCCGCGGAGGTGGAGCGGATCGCCGGTCCTGGCAGCGTCCGCTGGGCCAAGCCGCCGACCGCGCCTGCGTTCCTGGCGGCGCGCTCACGCGGCGACGCCCGGCGGGCGCTTGGCCTGCCGGCTTCCGGCCAGGTGATCGCCATCTCGGGCGGCGGCTGGGGAGTCGGTGATCTGGCGGGCGCGACCGCCGCCGCGCTGCGGGTGCCGGACGCGACCGTCCTGTGCCTGTGTGGCCGTAACGACAAGCTGCGCCAGAAGGTCGTGCGCCGGTTCGGCGCCGAGCCCCGGTTGCGGGTGATGGGGTTCACCGACCGGATGGGCGACGTGCTCGCCGCCGCCGACGTGCTCGTGCACTCCAGCGCCGGTCTGACCGTGCTGGAGGCGATCATCCGCGGCTGCCCGGTGGTCTCCTACGGCTTCGGCTATGGCCACGTGCGCGCCTCCAACGAGGCGCTCGAGCGTTTCTCGCTGGCGCAGGTCGCTCACTCCGAGAGCGAGCTCTCGCCCAAGATCGCCCACGCCCTCGAGCATCTGCCCGAACCCGACGGCTCATTCGCTCGCCGGCCCTCGACCGCATCGCTGATCCTGAGCAATCATCGTCGCGTCGTCCCGCTGCCCGCGTGGCGGCTGCGCACGGTGCGGGCCGGACTGACCACGGCGGCCACGGTGCTCGTCGCCGGCTGGGTCCTGACCACCGGCGCGTCCTACTCATTGGTCAAGCACATCGTCCACATCAAGCCGGTGACGGCAGTGGCGACGGACCGTCCGGAGGTGGGCATTCTGGTGGATGCGCCCTCCCCCGAGATCCCCGCGCTCGCCCAGACCCTGTCCAGCTACGGAATTCACGCGTCCTTCGCCGTCGGACGGCCCTCGGGGACGCTGGTGACGACGGTCGCGAGCCAGCACGATCAGCCGCTGCCGCGCCTGCCCACCGGCGGCCTCGTGCGCTGGCTCGGCGCCGGCGGACAGCTCGATCGGATGCTCGACTTGATGGGCGAGCACCACCACTTCCTCTACGCGTCGAGCGGGCCCAGCCTCGGGCAGTGGCTGGTCGCCCACGGCGCCGGCGGCAGCCTGGTCCAGGGGGCGGTCAAGCTTCAGGATCGCGATGACTCGCTCGGCGTGCTGCGTCCCGGCGAGGTGGTGGAGATGAGCGTGGCCACCCCCAGCGACTTCGGGGCCGTGCTGGGCAAGCTGCTGTCGGGTCTGCGGCAGGACCATCTCGCGGCCGTGCCCGTCGGGCGGCTGCTGCATGACGCCGACCGGCCGGCCTGACGATCGGAATCGACGATGTCCGGGGGGCCGCCGCGCGCCTGGCGGGCGTCGCTCACCGGACACCGGTGCTGACCTCCCGCACGCTGGACGAGCAGGTGCAGGGTTCGCTGTTTCTGAAGTGCGAGACGTTCCAACGGGGCGGGGCGTTCAAGTTCCGGGGCGCCTACAACGCGGTGTCGTCCCTGGATGCGGCCGCGCTGGCGCGCGGCGTGTGTGCGGTGTCGTCGGGCAATCACGCTCAGGCGGTGACGTTGGCGGCGCGGCTGTGCGGCGCCCGAGCGGTGATCCTGATGCCGTCGGATGCCCCGGCCCTCAAGCGTGCCGCCACCGAAGCGTACGGGGCGGAGGTGATCTCGTTTGACCGCTACCGCGACGATCGCGAGCAGCTGGTGCGGGAGTTGGCCGCTGACCGCGGGCTGGAGCTGATCCACCCCTTCGACGACCCGCGGGTGATGGCGGGGCAGGGGACGGTCGCGCTGGAGCTGGCCGAGGATGTGGGGGCGCTGGATGCCGTCGTGGTGCCGGTCGGAGGCGGCGGCCTGATCTCCGGATGCGCGACGGCGTGCGCGTCGCTGATGCCGGCGGCGCGCGTGATCGGGGTCGAGCCGGCGGCATCCGACGACGTGGCCCGGTCGCTGGCCAGCGGCCGGCGCGAGCGGGTGACGGTGGGGCGGACGATCGCCGACGGCCAGCAGACGCCGACCCCGGGGGAGCTGACGTGGCCGGTGATTCGGACGCTCGTCGATGAGGTCGCGATCGTGACCGACGCCCAGCTCGTGGCGGCGATGCGATTCTGCTTCGAGCGCCTGAAGCTGGTGGTGGAGCCCAGCGGCGCTAGTGCCTTGGCCGCGATTCTGGCCGGCGCGGTGACGGTGGCGGGGTTGCGGGTCGGGGTGGTCGTCTCCGGGGGCAACGTGGGCGCCGGCGACTTTGCCGCGCTGATGTCGGCGTGAGCGGGCGCTGGCGCCTTTGCCTTTGCCGCGCTGATGGCGGCGTGAGCGGGCGCTGGCGCCTTTGCCTTGCCGCGCTGGCGTCGGAGCGAGCGCTACCAGTGGACGCCGCGGGTGGCCTGCGCGAACGCTCGCTGCTCGGCCTCGGTGCGGCGGTCGACGGGCTCGCCCGCCTCGGGAAACAGCTGGTAGGCCCGGTTGACGACCAGGTCCTGGGCCCCGGGAGCGATGGCGTAGGTCAGTTGACCGAGGTTGCCCAGCGCGGTCGCCACTTTCTTGGGCTGCTTGCGGATTGCCTCGGTGATCATCCCGGCGGCCTGTTCGGGGCTGAGCGTGGGCAGCCGATCGTAGACCTTGGTCGGGGCGATCATCGGCGTGCGCACCAGCGGCATGTAAACCGTCGTGATGTGCACGCCGTCGCCGATCACCTCGGGGCCGATCGACCGCGAGAAAGCATCGAGCGCCGCCTTGGATGCCAGGTACGCGGCGAACCGGGGCGTGTTGATCTGGAGGCCGATCGTCGAGACGTTGATGATGTGACCCGACCGGCGCTGCCGCATCACCGGCAGCAGATCGAGCATCAGCTTGACCGGCGCGAAGTAGTTGAGCGCCATCGTCCGCTGGTAGTCGTGAAAGCGGTCATAGGAACGGTCGACCGACCGGCGGATCGACTTGCCGGCGTTGTTGACCAGCATGTCGACGTGAATGTGGCTGGCCAGCACCTGCTGGGCCATCCGGTCGATGTCGTCCGGGTCCGACAGATCGCAGGTGTGCACGTAGGCGGTCCCGCCGTTGGCCTCCACCTCGTCGGCCACCACCTCCAGCTTGGCCTGGGTTCGCGCCACCAGCAGCACCGTCCCCCCGGCCCGGCCGAGCGCGATCGCGGTGGACTGGCCGATGCCCGACGACGCGCCGGTGATCAAGATCGTGCGTCCCTTGACCACGTCGTTCAGCGACGGAGCGAGAATCCCGCCGCCGAACGGGATACGGTGGCTGAGCGACCGCAGCGTGCGGACGCCGTCAATGGCCAGGTCGGTCAGATCCGGCACTAGCTGGTGTTCTCCGGGGGGTGGGCGGTCTGGTCCGGGGGTGGGCGGTCTCCGATGCGCTCAGCTGCGGCATTCGGGCGTCCCGGATACCTTGGGGTGGCTGCGCATCGGCGGCCGACGGAGCCAATGGCTGTGATACGACCGCTCTTCATTCTCAGACCGGCCGCGAGCATATAGCGCCGCCGCCCGGGGCGGCAAAATCATCAGAGGCGTGCTGTGTCGCGCCAACTGTGGTGTCCTGGAGCCGCACCACCTTTGCAAGCCTGGGTCGCTCACCAGCGTCAGGAGCGCGTTGCTTCTGTCCGGCACGCATGAGAACATACGTTCGATGATCGTCTGCGTGCTGATCCCGCGCTTCGCCCTCACCGCCGCCATCGGCGATCGCGCCGAACTGTTGCAGAGCCCGATCGCACTCGCGCCGGAGCCGGGCGGGACACAGCAGGTCGGCGAGGTGTCGCTTGCCGCGGAGGCATTCGGTGTCCATCCCGGCATGCGACTGGGAGAGGCGCTGGCGCGTTGTCCTCGCTTGGAACTGGTGGCACCCGATCCGGCCGGCGTGGCCGACTCCTGGGAGCGGCTGCTCGTGCGCCTGGAATCGGTTGGGGCCGCTGTCGAGCCCGAGCGCCCGGGGCTGGCGTGCTTCGACGCCCATGGGCTACTGAGATTGCATGGAGGGATCGAGGGGGTACTGGCAGCAGCCCGCCGGGCGTTGCGCTTCCCCGCACGCTTCGGTGTCGCGCCTTCGCGGTTCGCCGCGGTTGCCGCGGCGACCAGAGCGAGGGTCCGGCGTCCCGAGATCGTCGGTGGAGGAGGGAGAGGGTCCGGTGCTCGCGGTGAGGCAGCTCGGCTTCATGGTGCTCAGATCAGGACCCAGGGCAAGGATCTCGCCCGTGGCTATCTGGCACCGCTGCCGGTCGCCCTGCTGCGCGCCCGCCCGGCCCTCGCCCATCTGCCCGAGGCGCTCGAACGGCTGGGCATCAGGACGCTGGGTGAGCTTGCAGACCTGTCCCCGACCGCATTGGCGGATCGTTTCGGCAGCGATGGCCTGCTCGCCTATGAGCTCGCCTGTGGCGGCGACAGTGCGCTGCGCCCACGGCCGGCGAGCGAATTCCTGCGTGAGGCGTTGGAGTTGCCCGAAGCTGCTTCCGGGATCCAGTTGGAGCGCGGCCTGGGCCTGCTGATCGACCGCTTGCTGGCTCGTCGTGAGCGTCGCGGACGAACGTTACGGGCGGTTGTGATCTCTGCCGTCCTAGTCGAGCAGGGGGGAACCTGGCGGGAGCCGGTGGTATTTCGCGAGGCGCTCAGCGACCCGGTGCGCATGCGTCTGGCGCTCACGCCGCGCCTGGTGGTGATGCCCGCGCCGGCGGAGCTGCTGAGACTTGCGGTGGAGCGCTTCGGTCCGCTGGCCTCAGACCAGCGGGCGCTGCTGGAGGATCCCGCGGCCGCGCGCGCCGTGCGGCTGCGCGAAGCGATCCGTCAAGCTCGGGTGGCCGCCGGTCCCGATGCCGCCCTGCGAGTGCTCGAGGTCGATCCGGATTCGCGGTTTCCCGAGCGCAGGGCGGTCCTGGCGCCGTTTGAGGGATGACTCATGCATTTACACCATTAGCGCATACCCGATCGTTTCCGTGGGACGGTTTCTGCGGTTGGGCGCAGATCGCCGGTCGCCAACCCGCCGGAGGACCCGGCGCGGTCGACCGAAACCCAGGCCTGCGGTCCAGGCGGTCGCGGTCGGCGGCCGCGCCTAGCGTCGGGATGACCCGGGAAACGTGACAAATCGTGACTCCGCCTGCGGATTTGTCACCAAGCTGGCCGCTCAGCGTGGGTAACGCGACAAATCTCCCGGCGCGAGCCGGATTTGGCGCAAAACACCCCCCGGGATCGCGGGCGGCGGGGCTCGGCCCGCGGTCTCGGCTCGCTCAACCACTCCCGGGATCCTCCACCGATGAACCCCCCGCGCTCACGACGGTGCAGGGCAGCTTCCCGGGCAGCGCCCGTCATCGCTGCCGACAAACCCCGGCGGAACGATCGGGTATGCAGAACACTATTTTTGTGCCAGGTTTATACAGAAATCGGCTAAAGGCGGAACTGGTTTTACACGTGAATTGTGTATGTATTACATCGATCGTGTGTAGTGACTGATGACCGGACCGCGCCGATTGGCGGTGCCGCGCCGCGTGGCCGTCACCGCAGGCCCTGACGGTCGTCCCGCCGTGGTCGACCAGCGGACGGTGGACGCGGTCCGGGAGTCGTGGCTGATCGAGGACCGCTGGTGGACGCAGACGCCGCTGCGGCGACGCTACTGGGAGGTGGTCACCACCTGCGGGCGAAACGAGGTCGTGTTCCACGACCTGCTCAGTGGGAGGTGGTGGCGCCAGCGTTGACCGCGCACCCCGCGGTGCAGGTGCGAGCGCGAGCGTTGAGCGTTCGCGCACCCGGCCGCGTCTGGCGTCCTAGACTGCTGGCCATGCTCGAGCAGAGACCCCATGTCGACCCCGGGCGGGTCGCGGTCGGAACCTGGAGCGGTGGACGGTTCATGCACTTCGGCGAAGCGATTGACGACGAACGCTTCCTGGCGCTGATCGCTCCCGACGACCGGATAGACACGGTGCTGACGGCCGATGTGTACGGGACCGGCGATGCCGACCGGATGCTCGGGCGGACGATCGCCGGCCGCGACCGCGAGCGGATGTGCATCGTCGGCGCGGTCGGGCACGACTTCTACACGGGGCAGCGCAACGGCCCCAAGGGGTTTCCCCGGTTTACCGATCCGGCGCTACGCGGACCGGACGGCTACGGCGACTACCTGCGGATGGCGACCGAGCGCAGCCTCGAGCGCTGCGGACTGGAGAACTTCGACCTGCTGCTGCTGCACAACCCCGACCGGACCGGCTACACCAGCGAGCGCGTCTGGGATGGGATGGCGGCGCTGCGTGACTCCGGCCTCACCCGCCTGATCGGCGTCGCTCCCGGGCCCGCCAATGGCTTCACCCTGGACCTGATCGACTGCCTGGAGCGGTTCGGCTCGACCATCGACTGGGCGATGATCATCCTCAATCCGCTGGAGCCATGGCCCGGCGAGCTGTGTCTCGACGCCGCGGCCGCCGCCGAGGTGAAGCTCATCACTCGCGTGGTCGACTACGGCGGTCTGTTCTTTGACGATCTGCGTCCCGGTCAAGCGCTGGCCGCCGGCGATCACCGCGGCTTTCGCCCCCCGGGGTGGATCGAGGCCGGCCGCGATCGGCTCGACGCGATGCGTCCGATCGCGGACCGGACTGGCCTGACGATGATGCAACTCGCCTGCCAGTGGAATCTCGCTCACCGTCCGGTGGCGTGCGCCGCTCCGACGCTGATCCAGGAGGTGGGCGCCGGCGCCCGGACGATCGAGGACAAGCGCGCCGAACTCGCCGCGCTCCCGGCGCGCCAGCGCCTGAGCGAGGCCGACGTCGAGACGATTCGCCGGCTCGGCGACAACACCGGCTGCATGGCGCTCAAGGGCGCCTCCCCCGACCACTCCGGAGATGAACTGCCCGACCGCTGGACGATGAGCGACCGGCTCGGGGTGGTCGCGCAGCGGTGGCGGATCGACCCTGCACGCGACCTCTCACGACAGGTCGCGGCGTGAGCCAGACGCCATGACGATGACCGAACCGCTCAGCGGGGGCTGTGTCTGCGGAGCCGTCCGCTTCGAGGTGACCGAGCCTTTCATCGGCTCGGTGTATTGCCACTGCACGCGCTGCCAGCGGCGAACCGGCACGGGGGCGTCGGCAAACGCGCGAGCGGCGAGCGACGCGTTCCACATCCTCCAGGGAGAGGATCGGATCCGGTCGTGGAGGCCGGAGACCGGCGCGGAGAAGTTCTTCTGCGGGGGCTGCGGCTCGGCGCTGTTCAGTCGCAGTGGGACCGACGCCACGCACGTCGGGGTTCGCCTGGGGGCGATCGACGGGGACCCGGGCATCCGGCCCACCGCGCGCCAGTACGTCGCTTACGCCGCCGCCTGGGAGCCGATTCCGCAGGACGGCCTGCCGCGCTTTCCCGAGGCCCAGCCTTCGCGCTAGACCTCCTGGTCCGCGGCCACCTGGTCCGCGCCCGGGTTAGCCATCTCGGCGCGAATCCACTCGCAGCCGGCAGAGAGGTCCTCCACCCCCATCGCCGCCGCCACGTTGAGCCACGCGCCGTAACGGAAGAAATTGTCGATCCGATCCTGATCGGCGCCCGACAAACGCTCGACATGCGCCACTAGGTGCGCGTAGTTGCGCCGTACCTGCGTGCGGATGACCTCGTCGTCGCACGCGGCGTACGCCTGGTGCTGGAGCATGAGCCGGTCGCGGTCGGTCTCCAACATCTTCACGTAGGCATCGCCCATGGCCAGCAGCACCGAGGCGTCGGGTTCCGCGAGCGCCGGGTCATACTCGGCGACGACGCGCGTGAACAGCTCCTCCACCTGTGCAAAGCAGCGCTCGACCGCGGCCAGGAAGAGATCGCGCTTGGAGCCGAACAGACTGAACACGTAGGGCTGAGCGACGCCGACGCGACGGGCGATACGGTCGACTGGCGTGCCGTGCAGGCCGCCGCGGGCGAACTCGTGCATGGCCGCTTCGATCAGCGCGTCCCGACGTTCGGCCGCGGGGACGCGCTGACGAGTGATCTTGGTCGGATCTGCGGAGGTGGCCATGGCGTTCTGAAGCGACGATCCTACGCCACCCTCAGGCCGTCACCGGGGCCGGTGACTGCACCGTCTGCTCGCGCTCGGCCGCCTCCAGCGACGCATGCTCGACCGCGGTCGCCCGGGTGTTGAACGGCGCCAACAGCGGGAGCAGCGCGCCGATGCCGAGCACCGCGGCGCCGACCCACATCGCCGGCACCAGTCCGTTGACGAACTCCTGGGGGGAGCCATATCCGCCACGACTGGTGAACACCGTGGCGAGCACCGACACGCCGAGCACGCCGCCGAGCTCGCGGATCGCGTTGGTGGCGCCCGACGCCTGTCCGGCCTGATCGGTGCGCACCGACGCCAGCACTGCGTTCGCCGCCGGCGCGAACACCATCGCCATGCCCGCCCCGCCGAGCACGAACGGAGCCAGCATGCTCACGTAGGGCTGATGCACGCTGGCCAGCGAGGCCAGCCAGCCGAGCGCGATCGCCTGCAGCGCCAGCCCCGCCGCCATGAACAGACGGCTTCCGTAGCGCTCGGAGAAGAAGCCCGCCAGCGGCGAGACGACCATGATCGCGCCGGTCCAGACCAGCAGCTTGACCCCGGCCTGCAGCGGCGAGTTGCCGAGCACGTTCTGCAGGAACTGGCTGAGGAAGAAGATCGAGCCGAACATTCCGAAGTACATCGCCAGCGAGACGACGTTGGTCACGGCAAAGCCGCGGCTGGCGAAGAACTGAAGCGGCAGCATCGGCGCCTCGGCGCGGCGCTCCTGGGCGACGAAGGCGACCATCAGGGCGACGCCGACCGCCAGCGAGACGATCACCTGCGGGCTGCCCCAGCCCAGCGACTGACTGCGGATCAGGCCGAACACGATCCCGAACAGGCCGGCGGAGCCGAGGCCGAGGCCGGCCAGGTCCAGGTGCTTGGCCGAGCCATGGCTCTCGACCAGGCGCAGCGCCGCCAGCGGCACCAGCGCAGCTCCGATCGGGACGTTGATCCAGAAGATCCAGTGCCAGGAAGCGGCCTGCACCATCGCGCCGCCGACGAGCGGGCCGAGGGCGACGGCGACGCCGCTCACTCCCGACCACACTCCGAGCGCCATCCCGCGCCGGTCGGGCGGGAAGGCGTCGGCCAGCAGGGTCAGGGTCAGCGGAGTGGCGATCGCCGCGCCGGCGCCCTGCGTGGCGCGGGCCAGGATCAGCAGGCCGATCGTCGGCGCCAGCGCCGCAGCTGCCGAGGACACCGTGAACAGGGCGATGCCCGCCATGAACATGCGCTTGCGGCCGAATCGGTCGCCGAGCGCCGCGCCGGTCAGCAGCAGCACGGCATAGGACAGCGTGAAGGCGTTGACGGTCCACTCCAGCGATTGGATGGAGGCGCCGAGATCGCGGTGGATGCTCGGCAGGGCGACGCTCACGACCAGGTTGTCGAGCACCACCATGAACAGTCCGATGGAAACGATTGCGAGGGTCCAACCCCTCCGGCGAGCAGCAGTCATATCGACCTCTTGACCGTGGAACTTATTAGCGAGCACTAACTAAGCAGTAGATTAGCAGTCGCTAATAAGATGTCAAGGGATTGATTCTGCATCGCACCGCGACCGCAGGGTGGCCGGCGAGTCCGTCGGCGGGGAGTGCGAACATGTGTTCGACCATGTACACCGAACTGCACTGCCACTCTGCGTTCTCGTTCCTGGACGGTGCGTCGCTTCCCGATGAGCTGGTGCCGACCGCGCTGGAGCTGGGCTATGAGACGCTGGCGCTGACCGACCACAACTCGGTGTCGGGGTCGATGGAGTTCGCCGTCTCGGCGCGGGCTTTGGGGCTCCGCCCGATCCATGGCGCCGAGATCGATCTCGACGACGGGCGCCACCTGACCCTGCTGGTCGCAGATGAACGCGGGTGGTCGAACCTGTGTCGGATCCTGACCCGGGCCCACGCTCACACCCGGGAGGGCCGCCCCGGCGCGCCGCCGTCCGATCCCTTGACTGCGCTGCAGACGATCCTCGAGCACGCCTCCGGCCTGGTCTGCCTGAGCGGGTGTGCGCTGCGGGGCGTCCACGACGAGCCGACCCTGCAACGGCTGCTGGAGGCGTTCGGGTCCGAACATCTGCGGGTCGAGCTGCAGCGGCCGTTCCTGCGCGGCGACCGGGCGCGTAACCGCCGGCTGTCGGAGCTGGCCCGCCGGCTGGGAGTGCCCTGCGTGGCCACCGGCAACGTGCACGCGCACGCCCGCGCGCGTGCTCCGCTCCAGGACGCGCTGGTGGCGGTACGCCTTCACACCACGCTCGATGCCTCCGAACCGCAGCGGCGAGGCAACTTCAGCCATGTGATGGCGTCGCCGGAGGCGATGGCCGCCCGTTTCGCCGAGCACCCCGATGCGGTCGCCGAGACGGCGAGGCTCGCCGCCATGCTGGACTTCGACCTCGGCAGCGATCTCGGGTACCGGTATCCGGGCGCCGAGGACGGCGGTGCGATGCGCCAGCTGACCGAGCTCTGCGATCACCGCCTGCGCCAGCGCTATGAGCATGAGCCGGGCGAGATCCGCCGGCGCGCCGACGCGCGTCTGGAGGAGGAGATGCGGATCATCGACTCGCTGGGCCTGCCCGGGTTCTTCCTGCTGCACCACGACATGCTGGAGCTGGCGCGCGAGGTGGCGGTGGAGGTACGCGGGGTGGGTGGGGCCGACTGCGCCCGGGCACTGCTGCCGCCGGGCCGCGGGCGCGGCTCGAGCGTCTCCTCGATCGTGTGCTTTCTGACCGGGCTCTCGCACGTCGATCCAATCGCCAACGAGCTGCAGATCGGGCGGTTCCTCAACGAGGAGCTGACATCGCTGCCCGACATCGACCTCGACTTCCCCCGGGACATCCGGGAGAAGCTGATCCCGCGGGTGCACGAGCGCTATGGCCATGACCGCTCGGCACTGGTAGCGGCTTTCCCCACCTATCGCGCGCGAGGGGCGATACGGGAAATCGGCAAGGCGCTGGGACTGCCCCCCGGGGAGATCGAGCGGGTGGCCCGGGGCAGCGAGGGTTGGGACGCACGGGAGGTGGCGCGGGACATCGAGAGCGCGTTCGGCGTCGACCTGGAGGATGAGGTCGTCGCCGCCCACGCGATGATGGCGGCCGAGCCATTGGTGAGCGATCCGCATGATCCCGTCCCGCCCTCGCCGGATCCGCGGCGGGACCGAGGAGGGCTAGGCGCGATGGCTGCGTCCGGACGGGGAGCGGGGACGCGCTGGCAGTGGCTCGCGCGCTTGGCGGCCGAGGCCCACGGGCTGCCCCGCCACCTCTCCCAGCACTCGGGGGGGATGATCATCGCGACCCAGCCCCTGATCGACTGCTGCCCGATCGTGCCCGCGGCGATGGAGGGCCGGCAGATCGTCCAGTGGGACAAGGACTCGTGCTCGGATGCGGGTTTCCTGAAGATCGACCTGCTGGGGCTGGGGATGCTGTCGGCGGTGGAGCGGGCGGTGGAGATGATCGCCAGGACCCGAGGTGAGCGGGTCGATCTCTCGCGGATCCCCTATGACGATCCCGCCACCTATGAGTGCATCCAGGACGCCGACACGACCGGGGTGTTCCAGATCGAGAGCCGGGCACAGATGGCCTCCCTGCGCCGCACCCAACCGGAGAACCTCCGTGACATCACGATCCAGGTGGCGATCGTGCGTCCCGGCCCGATCCAGGGCGGCGCCGTCAATCCCTATATCGCGCGTCGCCAGCTGATGCGCGCCGACCCCGGCTACGAGGTCCCGTACGAGCATCCGTCGCTGAAGCCGGTGCTGGAGGAGACGCTGGGGACGATCATCTTTCAGGACCAGGTGCTGGAGGTGGCGATCGCGTTCGCCGGCTTCGGCGTCGGAGAGGCGGAGGGACTGCGGCGAGCGATGAGCCGCAAGCGCTCGGAGGCGGCGATTGAGGCCTACCACGGCCGCTTCGCGCAGGGAGCAGTGCGCAGGCACGACGTCGACGCCGAGACCGCCGAGCGGGTGTGGGAGATGGTCAAGGGCTTCTCCGGGTTCGGGTTTCCCAAGGCTCACGGCGCCGCGTTCGGCCTGCTCGCCTACCAGTCGACCTGGTTGCGCGTCCATCACCCCCAGGAGTTCCTCTGCGCACTGCTCAACGAGCAGCCGATGGGCTTCTATCCACCCGATGCGCTGGTCCACGAGGCGCAGCGGCGGGGAATCGAGGTGCAGCCGCCGGACGTGAACGAGAGCGAAGTGGACTGCGAGATCGAATCGGACCCCACCGGATCCGACGACCGAGGGCACAGAGTGGATCGCTCGAGCGAATCGGACCCCACCGGATCCGACGACCGAGGGCACAGAGTGGATCGCTCGAGCGAATCGGACCCCACCGGATCCGACGACCGAGGGCACCAGCTGGTCGGTGCTCACCGATCCCGCCACCGCGTGCGAATCGGGTTGGGCTACGTCCGGGGTGTGCGTGAGCAGGACGTGTCCGCGCTGGTCGCCGCTCGCAAGCGCGGCGGACGGTTTCGGAATCTCTCGGATCTGGCCTCGCGCGCGGGTTGCGGCGCGGCCGCGCTCGAGCTGCTCGCCTGGTCGGGAGCGTGCGACTCACTGGCCGTGCCCGTCGGAGCTCGCGACTCGCTGGCCGGCTCCTCCCCCGCGGGCGCCTCATCCGTGACCGTGTCGTCTAACGGGACTCCTGCTCCCGTTTCTCGACCAGGTTCTCGGTCCGGCCCCGATGAGCAGCGCCTGCGACCCGGGCTGGCTCGCCGGGTGGCGCTGTGGCAGCTGGGCGTGATGACGCCGGGCCGGCGCGTGCCCGGCGGTACCCAGCTGGCGCTCCCGCTCGATCTGCCGGCGCCGCCGGCCCTGCGCGAGCTGTCCGAATGGGAGGGGATGCTCGCCGACTACGGCACGATCGGATTGACCACGCGTGCGCACCCGCTTGCTCTGTTGCGGCAGCGGATGGGGGCGGATGTGGTTACCAGCCGCGATCTGGAGCAGCTGGAGCATGGTCAGCGGGTCCGGATCGGCGGCCTGGTCGTCGCCCGCCAGCGGCCGGGGACGGCCAGCGGGATCGTCTTCATCCTGCTCGAGGACGAGTACGGGACGACCAATCTGGTCGTGCCGCCACAGATCTACGAGCGCCATCGCCTGGTCGTCAGGACCGAGCCGTTGATGCTGGTAGAAGGCAAGTTGGAGAAGCTCGCCGCGGCCGGCGGGGCGATCAACATCCTCGTCGACCGCGTCGGGTCGATCGACGCGCCCGATCGAATGGTCGCCGAGATCAAGGACTTCTCGATGCTTGACGAGCAGGTCAGGCGCGGCCTGGCAGCGCAGGAGGCAAGCGCCAACGGAGAGGCCGAGGACTTCCGAGCGGTCGCGCCTCCGGTGATGAGCTTCGCCTCGGGACGACGGAGATGAGGTGCTGGAGCCCTCGCTCGGAGCCGGAGACGAGTGTGCCGGAGTCCCTCGCTCGGAGACGGCTCACGGCGCCGATCCAGCGGCCCATGCCGGCGATCCGCGCGGTAAGGTCTCGCCCGCGTGCTTGCCGTCTTTGCATTCGTCGCCTTCTGGATCCTGATTGCCCTTGGGATCTTCCTGTTTGCCACCCGAGGCACACGCAGCGAGCGGCGGGCGGCGCGAGGCCCGTCCCGGACCGGGATCCGGATGGTGCTCACCCTCTTCGTGGTCACCGCGGCCGTATTCGGAGTCGGGCTGCCGCTGCTCATGCTCACCGGCAACCATGGCAACGCCAACGCCCAGGTCACCGGGATCAAGCTGACCGCCTCCGAGAAGTACGGCCGCGAGCTGTTCGGCCAGCATTGCGGCGTCTGCCACACGCTGGCGGCGGCCAGCACCGCCGGCAAGGTTGGTCCGAACCTGGACATGCTCCGACCGGCGGCTTCGATCGTCCTGCACACCATCAACAACGGCTGCCTGCCGGATCCGCCCAAGGGATCGGCCGAGGCCTGCCTCGGGCAGGGTGTCATGCCCGCCGACGTGGTCGAGGGCAGCGATGCCGAGGATGTCGCCAGGTTCGTGGCCAAGGCCACCGGCGCCTCGACGACGTTGAGCAGCTCCAGCTCCAGCACAACGCCAAGCTCGAGCTCGGCGACGACATCCACCAGCTCCAGCTCCACCACGACCAGCGCATCATCGTCGTCTTCAGCGGCACCGCCGAGCACCAAGTCATCGGCGGTGAAGATCTCGGCCACGAAGATTCCCGGCCTCGGCTCGGTGCTCGTCAACGCCCAGGGCCGCACGCTCTACACCTTTGCCCCCGACAAGGCCAGGAAGGTGACCTGCGTCGGCAGCTGCGCCGCGGTCTGGCCGCCGGTGACGCTCGCCGCCGGGACGAAGCCGAAACCGTCGGGCGGGGTGAAGGCGTCGCTGCTCGGCAGCAAGCCCGATCCCAGCGGCGGAAAGGTGGTCACCTACGCCGGCTGGCCGCTGTATCTGTACGTCGCGGACACCAAGCCCGGTTCCCACCTGGGACAGGCGATCAACCTCAACGGCGGCAACTGGTACGTCATCTCGTCGGCGGGCAAGGTGATCACCAAGAAGTGACGGCGCGAGGAGCTCCGCCTCCGTCGGAGCTTTTCCCGGATTTTGCGAGGAACTCGTGGTGCTGATCCGCCGCCAGCGCTGATAGGTTCCTTTCACCCAAATAGCTGAATTCCAATCCACGCCCGCCGCCGGTGGTTCGGAACGGAAACGGGGGAACCAAGTTGTTGGGGCTAATCGCGTCCTGCGTAGCGCCGCTCTTTCGGTGCGAGCCCGTCAGCTAACCCCGTAGGCCACGAGAAAGAGGATCAGAAGATGCCGCAACCAGGCACTGCTGTGGCCCGGGGTAGTCGCAGCTCTTATGACGAGCGCGGAGTCGCTCGGAGCGACCGCGCTGGGCGGGAGCTGCGTCCCCGCGCGGAAGGCTCCCGCGCACAGGTGAGCGATGGCCCGCTCCCCGCGTCCAGCGAGCCCGGGCGCGCCCGGTCGGGCGACGGCTACCTCGCACCCGGCGGCGTGCCCGGCCGGCGCACCGTCGCGATTCGCGGGCGGGGCGCCGAGCGTTATGTGCCGCGGCGGTCTGTGAGCTCGCGGCGTCGGCCGGAGCGCCGCTATGAACGCTCCGGCTTCCGTCCCGACCGCGCCGCCATGTGGGCGGTGTTGCTGGGTGTGTTGCTGATCCTCGTCGCCGCGATGAGCGCGCACGCCGCGGTTCTCCCGCACCTACACTAGATCGCCGTACCAGAGACGTCGCTGACTCGGCCCGCGAGGTCGCGTCCGTGCCGTCCCCGCGCTGCCCGCCGCTCTGCCGCACCCGCGCTGCCCCGCCGCACCCGCCGCGCCCGTCGCCCACCGGGAGGCGCCGCCGCAGCGCTGCGCAGCCGGCGCGCCGCCGAGCTGTCTCGCCCTCGCGGCGGTGATCGCCCCTGCCGCCGCTCGCGTATCACTCGTGGACGGCGCCCCCTGGCGGCATCTGTGAACGAGTGGAAAACGAGTGTTTCGCGCTCTTGTGCGTGGGAAGTTGCGCAGATACACTTATGTTGCGTAAGCGCATGTTGAAAGTGAAGGGCAAGGTTCGCCAGACCTTGCTGCATCTTGAGCTCGGTGGTCAGCCATGAAGATTTCAATGAGCAGGTTCCAGATCCACGACGACCTCACGGCCCCTGAGGGCTCCGCGACAGTGCTGCGCGGGGCGCTTTCCTCCGGCGGGCAGCTTCCGAATTTCCTCGGCGTGCTCGCCGGTTCTCCGGCGGCTCTGCGCGGCTACGCGCGCTTCCGCTCGGAGCTGCGCCACGGCAAGCTGACGCTGCCGACGCTGGAGCGGATCGCGCTGGCCGTCGCCGAGCACTATCACTCCGAACCGGGGATCGCGATGCACTCGCGAGCGGCTCGCGCCGCCGGTCTGGCGCTTGACGAGGTGGCACTGGCTCGGCAGTTCGACTCGCACGACGAGCGCGAGGCGACGCTGCTTCGTTATCTCCGCGCGCTGCTGGAGCAGGGGCGTCCGGCCATGCACCTACACGAGGAGGCTCGCGAGGCAGGGTGGGACGATGAGCAGATCCTGGAGGCTATTGCCGCCGTGGCGCTCGAGGGCTTCACGGCGATGGTCAATGTTGCGGGCGATGTCCCCGTAGATGGGTCGACCGAGGCCTCCCGAGCGCTCGAGGCCGCCTAAGCTTTCAGTCATGATGGCCGCGCACGAGCAGACCTCCGACGAGGATCCGTCCCGCGGCAACTGCTGTCCCCTCTACCACGAAGCGGTGGAGCTGGTCGGAAGGCGGTGGACCGGCGCCATCCTCCGCGTGCTCATGGACGGCCCGCTGCGGTTCTCGGAGATCGCACAGGCGATCCCGGAGCTCTCGGATCGCCTGCTGTCCGAGCGGATGAAGGAGCTCGAGGCGCGCGGAATGGTGCAGCGCACCGTCATTCCAGGGCCTCCGCTGCGCGTGCAATACGAGCTGTCCCGGATGGGCTCAGAGCTCGAGCCGGCGCTGATCGAGATCCAGAGCTGGGCTCGGCGCTGGCTGGGGGGTCGGGCGCCCAGCACCCACCGCAGTTAGCCCCGGCCAGTCACCGACAAGTAACGTTCCCGCGCGATGCCCGAGCCATCGCTGACCGCTACCGACGTTCTCGCGCTCGCCGCCGAGCGTGACATCCGCTTCATCCGCCTGTGGTTCACCGACATCCTCGGCCAGCTCAAGGCGTTCTCGATCAACGCCACCGAGCTAGCCGACGCATTCGAGGGCGGGATGGGCTTCGACGGCTCCTCGATCACCGGTTTCAACGCGATCGAGGAGTCCGACATGATCGCGATGCCCGACCCGAGCACCTTCATCGCCCTGCCGTGGCGGCCCAATGAGGCCGGGGTGGCGCGGATGTTCTGCGACATCCTGACGCCCGAGCGCGAGCCCTACGAGGGCGACCCGCGCCACGTCCTGCGGCGGGCGATCGAGCGCGCCGAGCGCATGGGGTTCGATCACTTCTACGTCGGCCCCGAGCTCGAGTACTTCTACTTCCGCGACGCCAAGTCCACCGAGGTGCTCGACGAGGGCGGCTACTTCGACCTGACGACGCTCGACGCCGGGTCCGATCTGCGGCGCGAGACGGTTCTCGCGCTCGAGCAGCTCGGCATCCACACCGAGTACACCCACCATGAGGTCGGCCCGAGCCAGCACGAGATCGACATGCGCTATTCCGACGCGCTGAAGATGGCCGACGACTGCATGACCTACCGGATCACGGTCAAGGAATACGCGATGAAGTACGGGCTGCACGCGACGTTCATGCCCAAGCCCTTGTTCGGCAAGAACGGATCCGGGATGCACACCCACCAGTCGCTGTTCCGCCACGGGGAGAACGCGTTCTACGACGCCGATGACCAGTACTTCCTGTCCGACGTCGGCAAGGCGTTCATCGCCGGCCAGCTGCGTCATTCGCGCGAGATCTGCTCGATCTTCGCGCAGTGGGTGAACTCGTACAAGCGGCTCGTACCTGGCTTCGAGGCCCCGGTGTACGTCGCGTGGTCACGCCGCAACCGCTCCGCACTCGTTCGCGTCCCGCTCTACCACCCTGGCAAGGAGCGGACGACCCGAATGGAGCTGCGCTGCCCGGACCCGGCGTGCAACCCCTACCTGACGTTCGCGGTGCTGCTCCAGGCGGGGCTCGAGGGAATCGAGCACGGCTACGAGCTCCCCGACCCGATGGAGAAGAACCTGTATCACCTGTCACCCGACGAACGCCGCCGGCTGGGGATCGACCAACTACCGGAGACGCTCGGCGAGGCGATCGAGCTGACTTCCCAGTCAGAGCTCGTGCTGCGCACGCTCGGCGAGCACATGTTCAACCGTTATATCGAGATCAAGCGCCAGGAGTGGGATGACTACCGCGTGCAGGTGACTCCCTGGGAGCTGGGACGGTATCTGCCGGTGCTGTGAGCGCCGGGCGGTGAGTCACTGCGGTGCTGTGAGCGCCGGGCTCGGTGAGCCACTGCCGGTACCGTGGGCGCAGCGAGATCACTCAGCTGGTCGAGTGCTGATCGGTGTCCCCGAGCGGGCTGTCGTCGGCCTCGTGGGGGGAGAACGGAGTTTTGGCGTCGGTATCGCTCGATCCGCCTTCAGCACCGGGCTCATCGGGTTGATCCTCCGGTGCTCGCCGGGCGTCCTCGGGCTTGCCTTCGCCGTGACGGGGTTCATCTTCCATACGAGAACCTCTACCCCGGCCGCACGCGGATAACCCTGTCTCGTCCCGATCCGAATCTGGGCGGCGTGGCGGGTGCTGCCCGAGCGCGGGCCTAGTGTCCATCAGGCAAGTTCGTCGGCAGTCGAGGCGCCCCTGGCGGCGCCTGCTCGGGCTTGCGGCCCGCTCGGCATCCAGCCTCGCTGGATTTGTGACTTTGCGATGAAGTACCGGCAGGTGCTCTCTGCCGGCTCCGGGTGTCCGGTGCCGAAGGCGGTGGTGTCGTCGGAACCTTCCTTGCCGATCACGACCCCCGCGACCACGCCAACGACAGCCAGGCATCCCTTCAGCAAACCAGTCAGCTCGTTGATCCTGGGGTAACTGAGTAGAGGCTCTACAGGTGCGCTAGCCGGCGGCCCCGTAAATCGCGCCCTTCAGGCACCAAGTTGCCTCAAGGCCACTCGGGCCGACTGAGGTTCGTCGTCACGCCGAGCTAGCGCCGGACACCAAGCTGGCGTACACGACGATGTTGTCGTCGTAGTGGCCGGACTGGGAATCGAATTGCCCACCGCAGGTGATCAGGCGCAGTCCGGGGTACGGGATCGGTCCGTAGATCTGCGTGAGCGGCACAGATGTCTTGCGGTATTCCCGGACGCCGTCTACCCGGTAGGCAACGATCCGCTGGTCGCGAGTCACCTTGACCACTTCTCCTGGTCGCATCTCCGACAGGTTGTAGAAGACGGCCGGCCCGGTCGCAGCCGAGTCGACGTGCCCGAGGATCACCGCCGCCCCGTCATGGCCGGGCACGGCACTGCCGCTGTACCACGCGGTCTCGTGTGGCTTGTCCAACGGGGGGACGGCGACTGTGTCGTCTGGGTTGACCCCAACCGTGACCACCGGAGCGTGCACATTGATCGCGGGGATGTCGATCCACATGGCGCTCCTCGAGGGAGGCGAGTTGCTCGCGGTGCCGGTCGTGGTGCGCGATGTCCGGGCCGGCGGCGAGCCGGCTGATGGGCGCGCTGTGCTTCCCGGCGAGGCAGAGGCAGCCGGGGAGCTCGCGTGAGGTGCGACCGCGGTGCTGGGCGAGGGAACGGGGTTCACCGGAGTGGTTGGCGGAGGGGCCGGCGATGTAGCGGACGCTTCCAAACCCGGGGGGGCACGGTGGCGGCTGCGCGCGCTGCGGTGGTCACCCGCTGCGACACCGTACGGCTGGGCGTCCCGGACGTGGGTGACAAGGCCGGCGGCGGGTGCCGTGACCGTCCCGAGCGGACCCGGCAACGGCCGCGGCGGGGTCGGCTCGTGTTCGGCGCCGAAGACGACAAGGCCGATACCGGAACAGATCGAAAGCACGCACAGCAAGGTTGCGGCAGATCGGTAGGGACGTTCGCGTGCGTTGTCGGCGATCCGCTTGGCGATCTTCGCCAGACGCTCCGCGTCCGCACTCATCCGGCCAGCCCGCGGCCGTCCCTGCGCCGGCGGAGGAATAGGCCCGCGCCGCCGGCGGCGCCGAGGATCACCAGAGCGATGCCGAGCGGGACCCAGGGGCCGCCAGGCCGCGACGTGGTGCCGTCGCCTGTCTGTATCGGTCCCTGAGGCGTGACCACGAACGCGGCGTGTCCCTTGGCGCCGTCGGCGCACCTCGCCGTCACTGTGTAGTTGCCGGGCTGGCCCTGTGAGACGACCGTGGCCGGGGCGTCATTGTGCTTGATGGTTTGGGAACCGCCGTTGATCGTGTCGGTGATCTTGATCGATCCCGGGGGACAGCCCGTAACCGAGATGTTGATGGTCTTGGTCACCGGGCCCGACGAGGATGGGCGCAGCTTCACCTTCGGTCCGCTGCCGCGGCTGACGACGAACACGGCATGCGCGGACACCCCATCGGCGCACTTGGCGGTGACCTCGTACGTGCCAGGAGTGCCCTGCGAGACGATCGTGGCCGGAGCACCGTCGTGCTTGATGGTCTGGGAACCGCCGTTGATCGTGTCCATGATCGTGATCGATCCCGGAGGACAACCAGTCACCGAGACCTTCACGGTCTTTGTCTCCGGGCCGCTCTTCGACGGGCTCAACTTCACCGCCAGCTTCTTGCTGGTGACGACGAACAGGGAACGCGCGGCGGCCCCATTCGAGCAGGTCGCGGTGACCGTGTAGGTGCCGGGCGTACCGTGTGAGACGACCGTGGCCGGAGCCCCGTTGCGCGCGATCGTCTGCGAACCGCCGTTCAAGCTGTCGGTGATCTTGATCGGGCCTGGCGCGCACCCTTTCACCGACACTTTGACCGTCTTGGGCACCGGACCCGACGACGGCGGCGACAGTGTCACGGACGGATTGCCCGCCGCCCCCACCGCTGCCGTCGTGGTGGCGGCGACCGTCGCCACCAGCACCAAGATCACGATCCCGAGCCGCCGACCCAGTCTGGTCACAGAAGGCTCGGGTCCCATGTTGACCTCAACACACCCTTCTCAGCGTCAGGACGTCATTCATCGTCAAACCGGCGGCTAGACCGAGCAGACGGTAACAGACCGAGCACGCCCGAGACCATGGCGGCGCGCCTCGGGACCGGGCAACCGTGAGCTGTCGCCGCCCCGCGCTGGGCACCGCCGCCACCTGGTAGGGGGCCGGCCGTCGTGCCGGTAAGATCAGCGAATCTCAGGCGTGGGATCCCGATCCGGCGTGGGCGTTGGCTGGTACATCAAGCGAGGCGGTGTCGTGGCTGCGCCCGTGATGCCGTCACGCGGGGCTGGTTGATCTGTGGCCGTGGTCATCATCCTCGCGCTGGCTGCGGCCCTGTGCAATGCCGTGGCTTCGATCCTGCAGAAGGAAGGGGCCCAGAGTGTCCCCACCCGGGCAGGATCCGGGCCCGGTTTCGTCGTCGACCTGGTTCGCCAGCCGGTGTGGCTGTTCGGGATCCTCACCATGATCGGGTCGTTCCTCCTGCAAGCTGCGGCTCTGGCGCACGGTGAGCTGGCGACCGTGCAGCCGGTGATGGCGGCCGAGCTCCTCTTCGTGCTTGCAATCCTGGTCATCTGGTTTGGGCAACGTCTCGGCCGCCAGGAGTGGCTGGGCGGTCTCGGGCTGGTGATCGGCGTCAGCGGGTTCCTGCTGGCCAGCGCGCCGTCAGGGGGCCGTGACTCCGCCGGAGCCCTGGCCTGGGTCATTACCGGCGCGATCGCGGCCGCGATCATCCTGGTCTCGGCGCAGCTTGGCCGGATGAGCTACGGCTCGCGACCGGCGATGTACTTCGGGATTGCCGCGGCCGTCGCCTTTGCCCTCACCGCCGCGCTGGTGAAGGTGGTGGTCGACACCTTGACCTACCACGGCGTCGCCGTCCTGCTGACCTCGTGGCGGCCCTACGCGCTCGCCGTCACCGGTGCGATTGCGGTGATCCTCGCCGGCAAGGCGTTCGAGCGCGGCTCGGTCGCGGCGGCTCAGGCTGCGTTGTGCGGGATAGATCCCCTGGCCAGCATCCTGATCGGCATCGGGCTGTTTGGCGAGCATCTTCGCTCGGCCCCGATCGCGATCGTCCTCGCGGTGATCAGCCTGGCCATCATGATGAGCGGAGTGATCCTGCTCAGCAACTCGCCGATGGTCTTCCGCGCCGAGCGGCTCCCGACCGCCACCCGGCGCCGGCGACGCCGGCATGGTCAGGCGGGATCCGCGGCCGCGGAGTCGTCTGGCGCGACGCCGCCCGAGCACGCCGAGGACAGCGCCTGACCTTCGCTAGTCTCAGCCGAGGTCGGCTCGGCTGGCTGCACCAGGCTCTAACGAAGCGGGCGGAGGACTCGTGTACAGCACGATCGTGGTCGGCACCGATGGATCGCAGACGGCGGTGATGGCCGTCGAGCGAGCGGCAGCGCTCGCCGCCGTCCTGGGGTCGAGACTGGTGGTGCTCCACGCTTACCAGCCCGGAACCCCGCGGCACCGGCTGGCCCGACCGCATGGATCTCCGGATCAGCCGGTGGCTAAGCTCAGTCCAGACGAAGAGGACGTCGAGATCCTGGCCGACGCCAAGCAGCTGTGCGTGGAGGCCGGAGTCAAGCCGGAGCAGGTCGAGACCCGGACCGCCCACACCGGTCCAGCGGTCGGTCTGCTGGACCTGGCCGTAGAGATCAAGGCCGAGCTCATCGTGATGGGGAGCCGGCGGCTGGTCGGGCCGAAGCGGTTCCTGCTCGGGAGCGTGTCGCAGCAGGTGACCGACCACGCCCCCTGTGATGTGACGATCGTCGTAGCCAGCGCTTTCGACGGTTCTGCCCCCCAGCCCGGCTGACCCCCGGCTACCGTCCGCTACAGGGAAGCGGCGAGCTGCGCCGGTGTGGTCACCGGCGCGCGGCACGCGAAGTGCTCGCACACGTACGCGGCGGCCCGGCCATCGACGGTGCCGCGCCCCTGAAGCAGCGGCACCCCGTCGGGGGCGCCGCCGGCGAGGATGACGTGCGGCCGGTATTGACCGCGCACCACCCGGGCAAGCTCTCCGCCGTCCCCAGCGTCGTCGACGATGGCGACCTCGCGGGTCGGCCCCAGGTAGAAATCGATCGCCTGCAGGGCGTGCCCGAACCCGTGCGGATGCTGGCCGACAATCGGCGCCAGCACTCGCAGTACCCCGAGGGCACGGCGCTCGTACTCGAACTCGCCGGTGAGCCGGGCCAGCCGCAGCAGGCCGAAAGCCGCCGCCGAGCCGCCGGCCGGGACCGGCGAGTCGTCGAGGTCCTTCTGGGGCGGAAACCCCGAACGGTAATCGGATGCGGTGGTGAAGAACCCGCCACGCTCAGGATCGGCGAACCGGGCGATCATCGTGTCGGCGAGGGTCCGCGCCTCTTGAAACCAGCGCGGATCGAACGTCGCCTCGTACAGCGTCAGCAGCGCCTCGACCAGATAGGCGTGATCGTCGAGATAGGCTGGGATGGAGCCCGTGCGCAGCAACCGTCCCTCGTCGTCGCGGTGCGCTCGCAGGAGAAACTCGGCGCACGCCACCGCGGCGTCTATGTAGTCTCGGCGCTCCAGGGCGCCGCCCGCCTGCGCCAGCGCCGAGATCATCAGCGCGTTCCACGCTGTCAGACGCTTGTCGTCGAGGCCGGGGCGGACCCGCTCGGAGCGCGCGCCGTATAGCTTGCAGCGGATCTCGGGCAGACGGTCCGGCACCGGCCCGCGGCCCTCCAGCACGTTCGCCCCCTCAAAGTTTCCGGCCTCGGTAGCGCCGAAGAACGCAATCGCCTCGTCGGCCAGCGCCTCCTCGCCTAGGGCGGCGCGCAGCTCGGCCACCGTCCATACGTAGAACTTGCCCTCCACGCCCTCGGAGTCGGCGTCGAGCGCCGCATAGAACCCACCGTCGTCGTCGCGCATCTCCCGCAGCGTCCAGTCGAGCGTCTCCTGGCACACCCGGCGCAGCAGCGGATCATCGAACACCTGCCAGCCGTGGAGATACGCCCGCGCCAGCAGGGCGTTGTCGTAGAGCATCTTCTCGAAGTGCGGCACGGTCCAGGTGGCATCGACCGCGTAGCGCGAGAAGCCGCCGCCGACCTGGTCGTCGATCCCGCCGGTGGCCATCGCGCGCAGCGTGGCCAGCGACATATCCCGTTCTCCCCGGGCGAGCAGAAACTCGATCAGCGACGCTTGGGGGAACTTCGGCGCCCGGCCGAAGCCGGCGTCGGCTCGGTCGAAGATGCGAGCGATACCGGCGAGCGCCTGGTCGAGCACGGCGGCGGTGATCGGCTCGTCAGATGCCGGCAGACGCGACCCGCCGCCGAGCGAGCGCAGCACGCTGGCGCCCTGGTCGCGTACCTGGCCACGGCGATCCGCCCACGCCTCCGCCACCGCCTCCAGCACCGTGCGCCAGCTGGGCATCCCGTGCCGGGGTTCGGGCGGGTAGTAGGTGCCGGCGAAGAACGGCGCCTGCTCCGGTGTCAGGAACGCGTTCAGCGGCCAGCCGCCCTGCCCCGTCATCGCCTGGCACGCCTCCATGCAGATGGCGTCGATGTCGGGGCGCTCCTCGCGATCGACCTTGATGCAGACAAACCGCTCGTTCATCAGCCGGGCGATCTGCGGATCCTCGAACGACTCGTGCGCCATCACGTGGCACCAGTGGCAGGCCGAGTAGCCGATCGAGACCAGCAGAGGGCGGTCCTCGTCGCGCGCTCGGCGCAGCGCGTCCTCGCCCCATGGGTACCAGTCGACGGGGTTGCCGGCGTGCTGGCGCAGGTAGGGCGAGGTCTCGTCGGCGAGGCGATTGGGCACGGTGCTGAGGCTACCCCGGTCAGAGCCGGGCAATATGGTTGTGGCACTGCCGCAAGCGAAAAAGGGAGACGATTTGCCGCAAACCAGAGAACCGATCACCGCCACGAACGCTCCGGCCGCGATCGGCCCGTATGTCCATGCCGTCGCTTCAGGGGGGCTTCTGTTCTGCTCCGGGCAGATCCCGCTTGATCCGCGGACCGGCGACCTGGTCGGCGCCAATGCCGCTGACCAGGCCGGACGCTGTCTGGAGAACCTGGCCGCGGTTTGCCAGGCGGCCGGGGCGAGCCTGGGCGACGCCGTCAAGGTGACGATCTACATGACCGACATGTCGGCGTTCTCGGCGGTCAACGAGGTCTACGCCTCGTTCTTCGAGTCCAGCCCGCCGGCGAGGCTCGCGGTCGGGGTGGCGGCGCTGCCGCGCGGAGCTCAGGTGGAGATGGACGCGGTGGTGGCGCTTGGCTGACCGGGCCACGGTCGACCGAGCCCGCGCTCCCTCCGCCGCGGACATCGCGCTCGCGCACGCGGCGGGGGCGGGGCTGATCCGGGAGACGCCGGTGGTCAGCTCGCGCACGCTGGCCGAGCAGACCGGGGTCAGCGCGGCGCTCAAGGCCGAGAACCTGCAGCGCACCGGTTCGTTCAAGATCCGCGGCGCCGCGGCCAAGATCGCGTCGCTGCGCGACGCCTGCGAGTCGGGCGTCGTCACCGCCAGCGCCGGCAACCACGCCCAGGCGGTGGCTTACGCGGCCCGCGAGCGCGGGATCAGCTGCGACGTGTTCATGCCGGTGTCGGCGTCGATCGCCAAGCTGGAGGCCAGCAGTGCGCTCGGCGCGCGCGTGCACCTGGAGGGGGAGACGGTCGACGCGGCGCTGGCGGCGGCTCGGGAGTGGGCCGGCGCGGAGGGACCGGCGTTCGTGCATCCGTTCGACGACCCCGTCGTGGTCGCCGGCCAGGGCGGGCTCGGTCTGGAGCTTGCGCGCCAGGTGCCCGATCTCACCCGGGTGATCGTCCCGGTCGGCGGCGGCGGGTTGATCAGCGGGGTCGCGATCGCTGTCAAGTCGCAGCGATCCGACGTGGAGGTGATCGGCGTCCAGGTGGAAGCGTGCGCGCCGGTGCCCGCGTCGCTGGTGGCGGGCAAGCCAGTCGCGGTCGATTCGGCGCTGACGATCGCGGACGGGATCGCCGTCAAGCGGCCCGGCGAGCTCACCTTGGCGCTGATCGAGCGCTGGGTCGACCGGCTGGTCGTCGTCAGCGAGGATGAGGTCGCCGAGGCGATGGTGTTCTTGCTGGAACGGGCCAAGCTCGTGGTCGAGGGCGCGGGCGCGGTCGGGGTCGCGGCACTGCTGGCGGGACGGACCGGCGGGCCGCGGAGGGGAACCACCGCTCTGGTCCTATCGGGCGGCAACGTCGACCCCGGGCTGCTCGCTCAGATCGCGAGCCGGCACGAGAGCCAGGCGGGTCGCCGGTATGTGCTGCTGGCGCGCCTGCCCGACCGGCCCGGCGCACTCGCGGTTCTGTTGTCGCTGGTCGGCCAGCTTGGCGCCAACCTGCTCGACGTCGAGCACATCCGCGAGGGCTTTGATCTGCACGTGCGGGAGTCGGCGGTGCAGCTAGTGCTGGCGACGCGTGGCTCCGAGCACGCCGACCAGGTGCGGCGAGCCGTTCGCGAGGCGGGCTACGCCGAGCCGCGCGTGATCCGATAACGGATCTCGGGCGGTCGGGATCGTCCGTCAGGTCGGACTGGTCATCGAGCAGCTCGGCGCAGCCGGCTAGGCCGCGGCCGGGGCGGCTGCCGGGGCCGGCGCCGGCGCCGGTGCCGGGGCCAAACCTTGCTTCGCCGCCTGAACCAGAGCGCCGATCACGCGGCTGCGCTCGTCTGCCTCCGGATGCCACTGCACGCCGAGGACGAACCGGCGGCCGGGGATCTCGATCGCCTCGACGAGGTCGTCGATCACCGCAACGCCGGTCACGATCAGGCCCTCGCCGATCACGTCCACACCCTGATGATGGTGCGATTTAGAGGTATGCAGGAGCTCACCGGCCGCCTTGGCGGCCAGCGAACCGGGCACCAGCCGGACGTCATGATCGGCGCCTTCGAAGCTCCCGGGAACCCGGCGATGGTCCTCGTGACCGAACACGTCCGGCAGGTGCTGGAGCAGCGTGCCGCCGAAGGCGACGTTGAGCACCTGCATGCCGCGGCAGATGCCGAGCACCGGCATGTCCAGCTCCACCGCCCGCCGCGTGAGAGCGATCTCGAACGCGTCGCGGTCCGGGGTGGTGGCCAGTGTCTCGGGCTGTCGGTCCGCGCCATAGGAGGCTGGGTCGACGTCGTTGCCGCCGGAGAGGATCAGGCCGTCGATGCGGCTCAGGAGCTCGTCGGGATCCTCCACCAGCTGGGGATCGGGAGCGACCATCAGCGCCAGCCCACCGGCCCGGCGGATTGCCGACACGTAACCACTGGGCAGCAGCGCCGCCTGCTGGTTCCAGACACCGAAGCTGGCGTCACCGACCGGAGTGCAGATCCCGATTGCCGGACGTGGAGCGCTCATCGCCGCTCAGGCTAGCGACGCCCCCGGTGGTCACCGGCGGGGTGACGCCGGACTCGCCACCGCGACCACTCAGCCAGCGCGGAGCAGCGCCCGCTGCACTTTGCCACTGGCGGTCTTGGGCAGCTCCGGGGCGAAGTCGACGATCCGCGGGTACTTGTACGGCGCGGTTACGTGCTTGACGTGGTCCTGGAGCTCGGTGACGAGCTGGCCGCTGGGGGCGAAGCCGTCGCGCAGCACGACCACGGCGCGGACCACGGCGCCCCGTTCGTCGTCGGGTGCGGCCACCACGGCCGCTTCGGCGACGGCGTCGTGCGAGATCAGCGCCGACTCGACTTCAAACGGACCAATCCGGTAGCCGGCCGAGATGATCAAGTCGTCGGCGCGCCCCTCGAAGTACAGGTAACCGTCGTCGTCTTCGGTCACCCGGTCGCCGGTCCGCCACGGCTCACCGTCCGGGGCGGCAGCACCGCCGAGGTAGGCGACGAAGAACGTGGGATCGGTCCGCGGATCGCTCAAGACCAGCTCCGCCTCATCGACCGCCAGGGCGACTCCGGGGAGCGGGCGACCCATCGAGCCGGGCCGGACGGCGGCTCCAGCCGGCATGCCGGTGAGCTGACCGGTTTCGGTCTGGCCATAGCCGTCCCGGATCTCCAGGCCGGTCCCCTCCCGGAAGGCGCGCAGCACCTCGGGATTGAGCGCCTCGCCGGCGGCGACCAGTCCGCGCAGCGACGGGACCGGCGCCAGCTGCGCGCGTTTGGCGATCACGCGGTATTCGGTGGGCGCCATGCAGAGCACGTTGACCTGCTCGGCGGCGAGCAGCTCGAGGCGCTGCTCGGGGTCGAAGCGAGCGTCGTGAAGCAGGGCGGCGGCTCCATTCAGCCACGGGGCGATGAACGCGTTGCGAGCCGACTTGGACCAGCCGCTGGCGGCCGTGCACCAGACCAGATCGCCGGCGCCGGCGCCGAGCCAGTGCGAGGCCTGCAGCCGCTGGCCGGGGAGGTAGCGCTGACCGTGGACGATCCCCTTCGCCTCGCCGGTGGTGCCGCTGGTGAAGGTGATCAGGCACGGGTCGGTGGGGTGCAGATCGACGGCGGGGACGGGCGGGGCGTCGAACAGGGACTCGTCGGGAATCAGCATGTGGCGGGTGGCCGACGAGACGGTCCCGGCGGCCGCGAGCTCGCCGGCATTGCGCTCGTCGACGACGACCAGCTTCGGGTCCGCGGCGACCAGGCGCCGGCGAAGGTCGTTGGCCCGCAGCTGCTCATTGCAGGGAAGCGCCACGGCGCCGATCCGAAAGCACGCGATCATCGTCAGCACCCACTCCGGACGGTTCCCGATCACCGTCATGACGACGTCGCCCCGGCGCGCGCCGTGGGCGATGAGCGTGCCCGCCAGCCGGGCCGAGCGGTCGGCGACCTCGGCGAATGTCCACTCGCGGCGGCGGCCCTCCCGGTCGATCGCCACCAGCGCCCGATCCTCCGGCGGGGCGGCGTCGACGACATCGCGGGCGAAGTTCATGGCGGCGCAGTCTGGCAGGCAGATCGGGGTTGGTAGGCTGCGAGGCATGGGATGGATGACCGGCAATGGGCCGCTTTCGAAGAAGCCGGGGGGAAAGTTCAACTTCGACCCTCCGCCGCCCGGGCGGACGATCTACCTGGAGCCGACGCCGAAGCGAATCCGCGTCGAGGTCGGCGGCGAGGTGATCGCCGACAGCCGCAACGCCTTCATGCTGCACGAGTCCGGCCTGCAGCCGACCTACTACTTCCCGCCAGAGGACGTGCGCGCCGACGTGCTCGAGGCCACCGATCGCACCACGCACTGCCCGAAGAAGGGCGATGCCTCGTACTACACGATCACCGCCGGCGGCGAAACGGTGGAGAACGGGGCCTGGTACTACCCGGAGCCGCTCGCCGAAGCCCCCTTCCTCAAGGACCTGATCGCGTTCTACTTCGACCGCATGGGCCGGTGGCTGGAGGAAGGCGAGGAGATCGGGGTGCATCCGCGCGATCCGTATCACCGGATCGATGTGGTGAGCACCGACCGCCACATTCGCGTCAGCGCCGGCGGTGAGCTGCTTGCCGAGACCGACGACGCGCTGGCGCTGTTCGAATCCAACCTTCCGCCCCGCTGGTATATCCCGCGCGAGGACATCGTCGCCGAGCTCCAGCCCTCCGACACGGTCACTCGCTGCCCCTACAAGGGCACCGCGAGCTACTTCTCGGTCAACCCCGGCGGCGGCAACGGCCAGGCGGGCGCCGAGGGCAAGGACCTCATCTGGTACTACACGCACCCCCTGCCCGAGGTCGGTCGGATCGCGGGCCTGCTCTGCTTCTTCAACGAGAAGGTCGACATCGAGCTCGATGGCGAGCTCCAGGAGCGTCCCGAATCGCCCTGGAGCCCGAAGGTCAGGGCCGCCGCAGCCGCCGGTCGCTGAGTGCAGCCACTAAACCGCGCGCAGGTATTCTCGGCTCCCTCGAGCAAACCTCAGGAGCGCTCATAGACCATGGCCGTTGACACCGGACTTCACGACCTCACCGATGAGCAGCGGGCGATCTGCGAGATGGTGCACCAGTTCGCCGACGAGCAGATCATCCCCAACGCCGGCCACTACGACCACGAGGACAGCTTCCCGGAGCCGATCGTTGAGCAGATGAAGGAGCTCGGCCTGTTCGGGGTCACGATCCCGGAGGAGTACGGCGGGATGGGACTGGATCTGAGCACCTACGCGATGATCGTCGAGGAGCTCAGCCGGGGCTGGATCAGCATCTCCGGGATCGTCAACACCCACTTCATCGGCTCCTACCTGTTGCTGAAGTTCGGGACCGAGGAGCAGAAGCAGAACTATCTGCCGCGGATGGCGACCGGGGAGATTCGAGCGGCGTTCTCGCTGAGCGAGCCCGAACTGGGCTCCGACGTCGCCGCGATCAAGACGGCGGCCAGGAAGGTCGACGACGACACCTACGAAATCAACGGTACGAAGATGTGGGTCACCAACGGCCTGCTGTCGGGTCTCGTGTTCGTGCTCGTGCGGACCGATCCCAGCGCCGAGCCCAAGCACCGCGGGCTGACCTGCTTCATCGCCGAGAAGGAGCCGGGCGTCTCCGAGAACACCGGTGACTATGCCGGTTTCGACATCCCCCCGAAGATCAAGAAGCTGGGCTATAAGGGCGTCGAGTCCACGGAGCTGGTGTTCGACGGCTACCGCTGCCCGGCGCAGAACATTCTCGGCGGTGAGGCGGCCGGTCTGAACCGGGGTTTCCCGCAGATGATGGATGCGCTCGAGCTTGGTCGCGTCAACGTTGCCGCCCGGGGCGTCGGCATCGCCCAGCGGGCTCTGGAGCTGGCGTTGCGCTACTCCCAGCAGCGCAAGGCGTTCGGCAAGGAGATCGCCCAGCACCAGGCGATTCAGTTCAAGCTCGCCGACATGGCCACTCAGGTGGACGCCGCGCGGCTGCTGACCCAGCGGGCGGCGCGACTCAAGGACGCGGGCGAGCGCTCCGACATCGAGGCGGGAATGGCGAAGCTCTTCGCCTCCGAGGCGGGCCGGTTCTGCGTCGAGGAGAGCTTCCGCATCCACGGTGGATACGGCTACTCCAAGGAGTACGAGATCGAGCGGCTGTACCGCGACGCGCCGCTGCTCTTGATCGGCGAGGGCACCAGCGAGATCCAGCGCATGGTGATCGGCCGCAAGCTGCTGGCGCGCCACAAGCTCTGACGTGGGGTAGCTTTGTTGCGCATGGCGCTACCAAGCTGGATCACGCCCGGCGCGAGTCTGCGCCGCCGTGTCGCCCTCACTGCCGCCGCCGTGCTCGCCGCGGCGGCGATCGCGCCGGCGGCCACGTCGGCGCGGCAGGCCCTGGTCCACGCGTTCATGGCCAGGAACGGAACCACGGTCGTCTCCGGCTACGACGGCGGCGTCGCCGTCGCTCCGCAAACGCGGTAGGACCCAGCCACGGGCAGGGACCGGCGAATAGACTCTCGCCTCTGTCTTCACCCTCCGACACCAAGGCGCTGATCGAGACCGCGGTCACGCGCTTCATGGACGAGGTGCCGGCCCTGCAGCCGCTCAAGCTCGTGGCGGGTGTGGAGCTGCGCGGCCGGGGCGACGTGCAGATGTACCGGGTCGAGCTGCCGGGACCCCGCGTGAGCAAGGACATCGCCGCTGACGCCAAGGTGCGCCTGGAGATCAATCGTGCCCAGTTCAATGAGCTGGCGACCAAGGGTCACATCCGCGACTGGCGCGAGGCGTTCGCCAAAGGCGAGGCGAAGGCGACCGGCATCGATCAGGTGCTCAAGCTGATCGCCAACGTGGTGGAGCGCCAGGAAGAGCGCAGCCGGACGCGGCGGGCCAAGCAGCACTGAGCTGGCTGGCCAGCCAGCCAGGCCCGGGGAGGCAGCGTCGGCAAAACGTCCGGCCGATCGGTCGCGGGCGGTTGGGACGGACGTTTGTTTGCGTACGGCCGAGGTCCGCGGGGGCTCAGCGGCGCTCGGCGAGCGCCTCGGCGTCGCGGAGCTGCTGCTCGACGAGATCCAGGCCGGCATCCCAGAAGCCGGGGTCGGCGAGGTCGATGCCGACCATCGTCCCCAGCTCCTCGGGGCCGCGTGACCCGCCGGCGGCCAGCAGCTTCAGGTACTCGGAGGCGAACGATTCACCGACCTGCACGTAGCGGCTGTAGACGGACAGCGCCAGCAGCTGGCCGTAGGCATAGGCGTATACGTAGCCGGGGGTGTTGATGAAGTGGGGCACGTAGGACCACCACATGCGGTAGCCGTCGGTGATCTGCACCGAGTCGCCGAACAGCTCCGCCTGGGTCTCGTACCAGGACTCGCCGATCCGGTCGATCGACAGCTCACCCTCGCTGCGCCGGCGGCTGTGGACCAGGTGCTCGAAGCGGTTCATCGCCATCTGGCGGAACACGGTCGCGATCGCACCGTCGATCCGGTCGGCGAGCAGGCTCAGCCGCATGTCGTCGTCCGTCGCCGCCTCCAGCATCCGCGCGAACACCAGCGCCTCGCCGAACACCGACGCGGTCTCGGCCAGCGTCAACGGGGTGGACTGATGAAACACGCCCCGGGGCTGGGCCAGCGCCGCGTGCAGGCCGTGCCCGAGCTCGTGGGCCATCGTGAGCACGTCGCGGCGGCGGGCGGTGAAGTTCAGCATCACGTAGGGATGCACGCTGGGCACCGTGTAGGCGCAGAAGGCGCCGCCCCGCTTGTGGGGACGGACCGGGGCGTCGACCCAGTGCTCGTCGAAGAACCGGCGAACCACGCTGCCGGCCTCGGCCGAGAACGCGTCGTAGGTGTCGAGCACCAGCTCGCGAGCCTCGGGATAGGAGAAGGTGATGTCCTCGGGCAGCACCGGAGCTGAGCGGTCATAGTCGGCGAGACGGTCGACCCCGAGCAGCTTCGCCTTGACGCGGTACCACCGCTGGGGAATGTCGTAGCGGCCGCGGACCGCCTGGATCAGCGCCATCACCGACTCGTCGGAGGCCTCGTTGGCCAGGTTGCGTGACGCCAGCCAGTTCGGATAGGAGCGCAGGCGGTCGTCGACCGACTTGTCGTGAACGAGGGTGTTATAGATGAACGCGCGCGTGCGCAGGCCCGGCTCGAGCGCCGCGGAGACGGCCTCGGCGACGCGGCGGCGGGTGTCGCGGTCGGGATCCAGCAGGCGGCTGAGCGCCACCTCAAGCGGGATCTCATCGGCGTCGACGTTCACCCGCAGCGCGGCGGTGAGCTCGCCGAACAGCCGGGCCCACGCGCTCTGGCTGGCGATCGCCTTCTCGGCGAGGATCGTCTCCTCGGGCTGAGTGAGCAGGTGCGGCCGGTAGCGGCGGGCGCTGCGCAGGTAGTGCGCGCAGAACGCCATGTCCTCGCCGGCGACCAGCGCGTCGGCGCGCTCGTCGGGGAGCGCCGCCCACTCGAGCTCGAAGAACAGCAGCCGGGTCTCGATCTCGGTGGCCCGCTCCTGCACGAGCTGGAGGAGCGCGCCCCGGGCGGGGTCGGCCGTGTCGGTGGAGAAGCGTAGCGAGGCGTAGGAGCCGGCCTTGCCGACGAGCTCGTTGATCGCGGCCAGCTCGTGCATCGCGGCGGCCAGTCCAGCGGCGTCGAGCTCGTGCACCCTGCCGGCGTGGGTGTCCGCGAACGCGGTGGCCCGCAGCAGCGCGTCGTCGAGCTGGTGGGTGACGCCGTCGTGCTCATCGCCGTCGACCAGCGGAGCCAGGTCCCAGGCGGCCTCGAGCAGTTGGGGATCGGCGAGATTGTCCGCGGTGGTGGCCATGGCCGAGAGCTTAGTCGCCGTAGTGCGAGGCGATCCCGAGGTCGGTCCGCGGCACTACACTCGCGGTGCCCATGAGCCCGAAACGGTCCTGGCTGACGCCGACCCTCGCCGCCGGATGCCTGGCGCTCGCCGGCTGCGGAGGCGGCGGCGCCCGGCGGGTCGACCTCGCGGGGGTACCGCTGCCGGGCGGGACGCGGATCGCCACGCACGTCGAGACCTGCGACCGGGGCGCGAATGCCTATTGCGCACAACAGCTGGTGGTGATCGGCGACCACGACCACACCTCGACGGCGCTGTTGGACCGCGAGACGCTTCACCTCTCCCAGCTTGGCTGGACCAGCTCGCAAGGGACCGATGGGGATGAGATGGCGGCCGAGTCGCCCGGCCACCGACTCCGGCTCACCTACGCCACCGCCTACGACGACCTGCTGGGAGTCGACTCCAAGTGGATCAAGCGCCGCCCGCCGGTCACCCGCGCGCTGTCGGCCGCGGTGTTCGATCGCGCCCCGGCGATCTCGCTCATACTGGAGCGGGGGTCCTCGTGAGCTCCAACCGCCTGCGGGCGCCGACGGACACGGCGCTGCGACCGGCCAACAGATCACGCAGGTCGTCCCCGACGAGCTCGCGTCGCCAGCCGGTCAGCGTCCGCACGTCGGGCTCCGGCTCGCCCCGGCGGGCGGCGCCGACGATCAGCTCGAGCTCGGCCCGCGAGGCGATCAGCTCGTAGGCCAGACCCGCCTCCAGCGCTCGCGCCCGCAGGAGCGCCTCGGCGAGCGCGATCAGGGGCGCGTCACCGGATTCCGAACGCGCTCGCGCCTCGTCCCGTGGGATCGGCGCCACCTCCCGGCCGCGAGCGATCGCCTCGAGCATCGCGGTGCCGCGCCGCTTGATCGTCGGCGGGTGCAGGCCGCGGATCTGCTCCAGGCCGGAGATCGACGACGGGCGGCGCTTGGCGAGCTCCACCAACGCCGGATCGGCGACGATCGAGCCCACCGGCCGGTTCAGGTCGGCGGCGGTCCGCTCGCGCCACGCGGCCAGCTCCCGGGCCACCGCGCGGGAGCGGGGATCGAGCTGGCCCACGCGTGGCAGCCGCTCCCAGGCGGTCTGCGGATCGCGCTCGTCGGTGGCCGACTCCAGACGCCGGCATTCCTCCCGGGCCCAGCCGAGGCGCCCGCTCGCGTCCAGACGGCGCTGGATCTCATCCGCGAGCCCGAGCAGGTGGGCGACGTCCTCGGCGGCGTAGCCGAGCTGCTCGGTGGTCAACGGCCGTGCGTCCCATCGGGTGTAGCTGGCGGTCTTGCCGACCCGTTGTCCGAGCAGCGATCCGAGCAGATTGCCGTACCCGGCCTGGGCGCTGGCACCGGCAAAGCCGGCCGCGATCTGGGTGTCGAACAGGTTGGTGAGCTCGGTGCGCCAGGCGCGGCGGAGGATCGCCACGTCCTGGCGGCCGGCGTGCAGGACGATCTGCACCGAGGGATCGGCGAGCAGCAGCGACAGCGGCCCGACGTCGATGTCGGCGAGCGAGTCGACCAGGAAGATCAGCGGATCGCCCCCGGCGTCGGGATTGTCGACTGCCACCTGGACCAGGCACAACAGGGCGCGATAGCGCCCTTCTGACATGAACTCGGTGTCGATTCCCAGCCGCCCGGAGGCCCGTGCCGTCGTGGCCGCGCCGGCGATGTCCGCTGAGCTCGCGAGCGCGGCGGGCGGGGTCCGATTCATGTGCGGCACCCTACACGGGCGCGTAGATCGTCAAACTAAACCGACCCCCCTGGTAGGATTTAGCCGAAGATGATCTTCTCCTCCAAAGCCGAGTACGGCGTCCGGCTGATGATCGAGCTCGGTCGCCAGCAGCCCGAGCACCCAACGAGCCTGAAGGCGATCGCCGATGCCGAGGGCCTGCCGCTGGCCTATCTGGAGCAGGTGGTGGCCCGGCTGCGCCGCGCCGGCTTGGTGATGAGCGCCCGCGGCGCCCACGGCGGCTACTGGCTGTCCCGTCCGGCCGAGGAGATCGCGATGGACGAGGTCGTACAGGCGCTGGAGGGATCGATCGCCCCGATGGAGTGCTTCGTCCACGACCACACCGAGCGCGTGCTGTGCTCCCATCAGCCCGATGCCGGACGGGGTTGCGCCACCAAGCTGCTGTGGACCCGCGTGCAGGGAGGCATCATCCGCTCGCTGCAGACGACCACCCTGGCCGAGCTGGTCGAGTTCTCGTCCCGTCATGGCGCGGAGGCGATGGTCGTCGCCGGCAGTGCCACTCCCGGTAACTGAAAACACATGAGAGCCAAAGAAGAGAGATGCCAGACCTAGAGATTCGAAACCTTCACGTGCGCGCCGGGGACAAGGACATCCTGCGCGGCGTGGATCTGACAGTGAGCCAGGGTGAGATCCACGCCCTGATGGGCCCCAACGGCTCCGGGAAGTCGACCCTGGCCAACGCGGTCATGGGCCATCCCAACCTGGAAGTGACCGAGGGTCAGGTCATCTGGGGTGGCGAGGACATCACCGACGCCGCCACCGACGAGCGCGCCCGCATGGGGCTGTTCATGGCCTTCCAGTACCCGGTGTCGGTGCCGGGGGTCACGGTCACCAAGTACCTGCGGACGGTGATGAACGCCCACCGTGACGCCAAGAGCGAGGAACCCGTCTCGCTGCGCGACTTCAGCAAGACGGTCAAGGCCGCGATGCAGTTGACCAACGTCCCCGAGGAGTTCTCCCGCCGATACCTCAACGAGGGCTTCTCGGGCGGCGAGAAGAAGCGGATGGAGATCCTCCAACTGGCGCTGCAGAGGCCCGAGCTGGCGATCCTCGACGAGACCGACTCCGGCCTGGACATCGACGCGCTCCGGGTCGTCGCCAACGGCGTCAACTCGGTCGCGGGGCCCGGCCTCGGCGTCCTGATCATCACCCACTATCAGCGGATCCTGCATCTCGTCCAGCCCAGTCACGTGCACGTCATGTTCCAGGGCCGGATCGTCAAGGAGGGCGGCCCCTCGCTGGTCACCGAGCTCGAGGCCAAGGGCTACGGCTGGATCACCGACTCCCTCCAGGAAGCGGTCGCCTAGCCGGTATGTCCACGCTCGCCGCCATTCCGGAGGCCGAGGCCGAGTTCCCGGTTCTGCGCCGCCAGCTCGACGGTCACCGGGTCGTCTACTTGGATTCGTCAGCCACCTCGCAGACTCCCCAGCCGGTGATCGACGCGATGACGCGGTACTACACCGAGTCGCGCGCATCGGTGCACCGTGGCGTGTATCCCCTGGCGGTGGAGGCCACCGAGCTGTTCGAAGGCGCGCGTGGCAGGATCGCCGCCTGGTTGGGGTCGACTCCCGAGGAGACGATCTTCACCGCCAACGCCACTGCGTCGATCAACCTCGTCGCCTACACGTGGGGACGCCAGAACGTGGCCGCCGGCGACCTCGTGGTGCTCACCGAGATGGAGCACCACTCCAACATCGTCCCCTGGCAGCTGCTGTGCTCAGAGCGCGGCGCCGAGCTCGCCTACGTCCCGGTCCTCGACGACGGTCAGCTGGACTCGGACGGGTTGGACCGGCTGCTGGCGCGCGGGCCGCGCCTGCTGGCGCTCACCCACGTCTCCAACGTCGTGGGCACGATCAATCCGATCGAGCCGATCGTCGCCCGCGCGCACGCGGCCGGCGCGGTGGTGGTCGTCGACGGCGCCCAAGCGGTCCCGCAGATCCCGGTCGACCTGCGTGCGCTCGACGCCGACTTCTATGCCTGGACCGGGCACAAGGCCTACGGGCCGACCGGGATCGGGGTTCTCCACGGACGCCGTGAACTGCTCGAGCGGATGCCACCCTTCATCGGCGGCGGCCACATGATCCGCACGGTGGGCGACGCCGAGTCGACCTGGGCCGACCTGCCGTGGAAGTTCGAAGCCGGCACCTCCCAGATCGCCGAGGCGATCGGCTTGGGCGCGGCCGTGGACTGGATCGAATCGATCGGCATCGAGCGGATCCGGGCCCACGAGCAGGCGCTGGTCGCCGACGCTCTGGCGCGCCTGGCCGAAGTGCCCGGCCTGGAGATCCACGGGCCCCCGGACGCCGCCGACCGAGGCGCGCTCGTCTCGTTTGTGATCGAGGGCGCCCATCCCCACGACGTCGGTGAGATCCTCGGTCGCGAGGGCGTGTCGGTGCGCACCGGCCATCATTGCGCTCAGCCGCTGATGCGCCGGCTCGGGACCGCGGCCACCAACCGCGCCTCCTACGCTGTCCACAACACCGTTGCGGACACCGATGCCCTGCTCGAGGCGCTGGGAACGGTCGGCCGGGTACTTCAGCTGTAGGTGTAGAGGCATGGACGACCTGTACCGAGAGAACATCCTCGAGCACTACAAGCGCCCGCACAACTGGAGCCCGCCCGAGCCCGAGCTGCCGCGCGTCGACTTCGAGTTCCACGACCTCAACCCGCTGTGCGGCGACGAGCTCACCGTCAAGCTGGCGGTCGGCGCCGACGAGCGGATCGAGGGAGTGCGCTTCGAGGGCCATGGCTGCGCGATCTCACAGGCCGCCGCGTCGATGACGTCGGACGAGATCAAGGGGATGAAGGTCTCAGACGTGCTCGCGCTGGACCGCGAGTTCGTGCTGGAGCTGCTGGGGATCGACATCTCGGCGCAGCGGATGAAGTGCGCGCTGCTGTCGCTGAAGGTGATCAAAGGCGCCTCGCTCGGCCACGCCGTCGGCTGGGAGCCGGACACGCCCGCCAGCAGCGCCGAGAGCGGCGAGGACGAGGACGAGGACGCCGCGGCGTGAGCGTGATCCACTGGCCGCCGCCAAGCTAGACTTCATGTTGAAATCCGATCCCCACGCTAGGTTTTCGAGCAACTTGCCCCAGATCATCGATATCTGCTCCGTTTCCGAGCTGCGCCCCGGCGAGAAGCGCCTGGTCGAATGGGAGGATCTGGAGATCGGCGTGTTCAACTGCGCCGGCACCGTGTATGCGATCGAGGACCGCTGCACGCACGACGACGGCCCCTTGGTCGAAGGTGAATTCGACCCGCAGGCGTGCACGGTCGAGTGTCCGCGTCACGGCTCGCTGTTCGACGTCACAACTGGTAGGCCCAAGACATTGCCCGCATACGTTCCGGTCGACACCTTCCCGGTGATCATCGAGGACGACACGATCAAGCTGGAGGTGGATTAGCCCATGGCTACTCCCGACACCGTCACCGCCGATGCGCCCGTGCTGACCGAGAACGAGAAGCTGCGCGGCATCAACGCCGACTACACCGAGCGTTACGGCTTCCATGACGCCGAGAACTACCTGTACAAGGCGCCGAAGGGCCTGACCACGGAGCTCGTCGCCAAGATCTCCGAGTTCAAGTCCGAGCCGCAGTGGATGCGCGATTTCCGGCTCAAGGCGCTCGACCATTTCCTGGCCCGTCCGATGCCGACCTGGGGCTCGCCGATGCTGGCCGAGGTCGACTTCGACGACATCCACTACTTCGTCCGCGCCTCCGAGCGCTCCGAGCGCTCCTGGGACGACGTCCCCGCCGACGTCAAGAAGACGTTCGACCGGCTGGGGATCCCCGAGGCCGAGCGGAAATTCCTCTCGGGAGTTGGGGCGCAGTACGAGAGCGAAGTCGTCTACCACCAGGTCAACGCCGAGCTCGAGAAGCAGGGCGTGATCTTCACCGACATGGACACCGCGCTCCGCGAGCACGAGGACCTCGTCCGTGAGTACTTCGCCACGATCATCCCGCCCAACGACAACAAGCTCGCCGCGCTGAACTCCGCGGTGTGGTCGGGCGGCTCGTTCGTCTACGTTCCACCGGGCGTTCACGTGGAGATGCCGCTGCAGGCCTACTTCCGGATCAACACCGAGTCGATGGGCCAGTTCGAGCGCACGCTGATCATCGCCGACGAGGGGTCTTACGTGCACTACGTGGAGGGCTGCACGGCGCCGACCTACAGCTCGTCGTCGCTGCACTCGGCGGTGGTGGAGCTGATCGCCAAGCCGGGCGCCCGGATCCGCTACACGACGGTGCAGAACTGGTCGACCAACGTGTTCAACCTGGTGACCAAGCGCGCCGTCGCCGAGGCGGACGCCACCGTCGAATGGGTCGACTGCAACCTCGGCTCCAAGCTGACGATGAAGTACCCGAGCGTCTATCTCATGGGCGAGCGCGCTCACGGCGAGATCCTCTCGATCGCGTTCGCCGGCGCCGGCCAGCACCAGGACGCCGGCGGCAAGATCATCCACGCTGCGCCCGACACGACCTCGAACATCTTCGCCAAGTCGATCTCCAAGGACGGCGGCCGCGGCTCCTACCGCGGGTTGCTGGAGATCGCCAAGGGAGCCCACGGCGCGCGCTCCAAGGTCGTCTGCGACGCGCTGCTGCTCGACGAGCAGTCGCGCTCGGACACCTATCCGACGATCCGCATCTCCGAGGACGACGTCAACGTCGGCCATGAGGCGACCGTCTCCAAGGTCGGCGAGGACCAGCTCTTCTACCTGATGTCGCACGGCATCTCCGAGGAGGAGGCGTCCAAGCTGATCGTCAACGGCTTCGTCGAGCCGATCACCAAGGAGCTCCCGATGGAGTACGCGGTGGAGATGAACCGGCTGATCGAGCTGCAGATGGAGGGCTCGATTGGCTAGCGGGCCAACACTGGAGCTGGGCGGGCGGGCCCTCCCTCAATTCAAGGGGCGCCCGGGCTGGGAGTTCACCGATATCTCGGAGCTCAACCTGGCCGCGTACGAGCGGGTGGCCGCCGATGCCATGGGGGCGGTCCCGCCCCTGTTCGAGCTGCCCACCGACGATGCCGGTCTTCCCGACGGCGTCATCGTGATGACGCTGGAGGCGGCGGCGACCGAGCACCCGGAGCTGATCGAGCGCCACCTCGGCTCGCTGGTGTCGGGCGCCGACGACGTGTTCGTCGCCCTCAACGACGCCGGGATACGGAGCGGGACGCTCGTCTACGTCCCCCGCGACGTCGTGCTGGAAACGCCGATCTCGCTCGCCGCGGTCCAGGCCCGGACCGGGACGCTCGTCAATCAGCGGACGCTGATCGTGCTCGAGGAGGGCGCGCAGGCCGAGGTGTGGGAGCAGTTCCTCTCCGGCGCCGAGGATCTCGACGGCGTCTTCAACGTCGTCACCGAGCTCGTCCTCGCCGACAACGCCCACCTGCGCTACGTCTGCGGCCAGGCCCTGTCAGAGCAGAGCTGGATCTTCGGCGCCCAGCGCGCCGAGGTCGGCCGGGACGCGGCGCTGCACTGGGTCGCGCTCGGCTTCGGATCGGCCCGCGGCCACGTCCGGATGGAGACCCGGCTGGCCGGCCAGGGCGCCGACGCCCGCGTCACCGGCGCCTACGCCAGCCGCGGCCGCCAGCACATCGACTTCGACACCACCCAGGAGCACGCGGCCCCCAACACCACCTCAGACCTCGCCTTCCGCGGGGTGCTCCAGGGCCGGTCGAGCGCGGTCTGGAAGGGCAACATCATCGTCGACCCCGGCGCGCAGAAGACCGACGCCTTCCAGGAGAGCCGCAACCTGCTGATCTCCAAGCGCGCCCACGCCGACGCGATCCCCGGCCTGGAGATCCAGGCCAACGACGTCCGCTGCACCCACGCCGCGGCGGTGGCCCAGGTGGATCCCGAGCAGCTGTTCTACCTGCGCTCCCACGGCCTTCGCGAGGCCGAGGCCAAGCGGCTGGTGATCGAGGGCTTCCTGTCGGCGCTGGTGGAGCGCTTCCCCCAGGGCTCGGTGCGCGAGACGCTGGCCGCGGCGCTGGAGCGCCGGCTGGCGCTGATCCTCGGCTAACCTGTTTACGGCAGGGGCGGGGCGTACGATGGCACGGGTCATGGCCCGTCTCGCCCCGCTGGTCGCACTCGGCTACGGCAAGTTCGCGCGCGCGGATCGCATCTACGCGCTGGTGCCGCTGGAGGGCGCCGACCGCGGCGACGGCCGCCGGACGCTGGTGCACGTCGAGGGAATCGACGAGCCGCTGGTCGCGTCGCGATCCGAGGGGGCGATCGCCCAGGACATGGCGGTGGCGCTGGGCCTTCACTCGCCGCGGGGCCGGCGCGGCAGCGGCGGCGTGGAGCTCCCGGGACAGGATCCCCTGTTCTACTCGTAGGCGAGCGCCTGCAGCGGCTCGAGCTTGGCCGCGCGGCGGGCGGGGAAGATCGCGGCCACCAGCCCGACGATCCACGACGCGATCAGGAAGATGATCAGCGAGCCGACCGGGATCCGGAAGGCGATCGTGCTCGTCCGCGCGGCCAGCAACGCTCCGAAGGCGATCCCGAGCGCGATCCCGATGACCGAGCCGATCAACGCGGTGATCACGCTCTCGTGGCGGATCATCCGCCGGATCTGGCGGCGGCTGGTCCCGACGGCCCGGAGCATGCCGATCTCCCGCGTGCGCTCGAACACCGACAGCACCAGCGTGTTGACGATCCCGAACAGGCTGACGATGATCGACAGCGCCAGTAGCACGTAGAGGATGTTGAGCACGCTGGACAGCCCCGAGATCTGGTTGTCGATGAACTTCTGGCGGGTTTGCACCTTGGCGTTGGGGAACGCCGCCAGCGTGCGGCGCAGCGCCGCCTGGTTGGCGGCGGTCTCGCCACCGGACATCTTGACCAGCGTGTAGAGGTTCTGGGGGTCCGGGTAGTAGCGGTCCCAGGTGGCCGCCGACATCGTCAACGGACCGAACGCCGAGCCGCCGCTGGGGGGTTTGAATATCCCCTTGACGACGAGCGGCACGTGGCCTCCGGTGGGGGTGGTCACCACCACGGGCGAGCCGATCGAGAGGTGGTGCTTGGAGGCGTAGCCGGTGTCGACGACGGCGCCGTCCGCTCCCAGGGCGGCGAACACCGCCGGGGAGCCGTGCGTCCAGTGCAGGCGCAGGACCGCCGCGATCCCCGGGTTGACCGCGGTCAGCCCCTGATCTGAGCCGAATACGCGCCCCTCGCCACCCCGCACGTCGCCGACGGCGATCGCCCCCGGCGTCCGGGTCGCGGCTTCGCCGGCCGAAATCGGGATCGGCGAGAAGTTGTTCTGGGCCGTGATCGCGTAGTCGCCGGTGAACTGCGCTTGCACCGCGCCTTTGAAGTTGGCGATGATCCCCGCCGAGAGCATCGCGACGAGCGTGACCAGGGCCAGGCCGATCATCAGCGCGGACGCGGTCGACGCCGTCCGTTGCGGGTTGCGGCGCGCGTTGTCGCGGGCCAGGCCTCCGATGGCGCCGGCGATTCGGGTGGCCGGCCACCCGAGCCAGGTGGCCAGCACCGGCACGATCCGCGCCGAGAGCAGCGCGACGCCGATGAAGATGAGCACCGCTCCGGCGCCCATCAGGCCAAGCTGGCCGCCGGTGCCGCTGGCGACGAACAGGCCGAGCACCAGCGCGACGACGCCGAGCGCGACGGCGGCGGCCGAACCGGCGCTGCGATACCGGGCGAGCCGGCCCTCGGGCAGCGTGGCGCCCTCGCGCACCGCCGCGATCGGCTCAACCCGGGTGGCGCGGATCGCCGGACGCAGGCTGGCGAGCACGGTGACGACGATGCCGACGAGGATCGCCACGATGATCGTCCTCGGCTTGACCACCGTCCCGGTGTTCGGGAGCGTCAGGCCGGCCGCGTTGAACAGCGCGAACAGCCCCTGGGCGAGGCCAAGGCCGACGAGCAGGCCGATCACCGAGGCGATGGTGCCGATGACCAACGACTCGGTCAGGATCGATCTCCGCACCTGACGCCGGGAGGCCCCCAGCGTCCGCAGGGTGGCGAACTCCCGCGTCCGCTGAGCGATGGTGATCGACAGCGAGTTGGCGATCACGAAGCTGCCCACGAACAGCGCCACCCCCGCGAAGACCAGCAGGAAGGTCCTCAAGAAGGACAGGAAGCCGCTGGTCGATGACGAGTCCTGGCGGGCCTGCTGAGCGCCGGTGCGCACCTGGGTGTCGTCAGGGAGGATGGGGCGGATCTGGTCGACGAGCCGCTGTGGGCTGATCCCGGGCTTCGCCCTCGCCCGGATCTCGTCGAGCTTTCCCACCCGGCCGAGCAGCCGCTGGGCGGTGGCGAGCTGCAGTCCGGCGAGGGTGGCGCCGCCGAGCGATGAGGCGGAGCCGAACTTGACCAGGCCCGAGATCCGCAGTGCAGCGACGCGGCCGACGCCCTGCACGCCGATCACGTCGCCGGTGTGCAGATGCTTCTTGGTGGCGGTGTTGGTGTCGACCACCACTCCGGCCGCCCCGGGCCAGCTGCCGGAGACGAGCTTCAGCGAACTGAACTGCGGTTGGGCGGGGTTGATGCTGAAGCCGAGGTTGGGGGCGCCGCCGGAGGTGATCGCCTTCCCGTTGGTGACCAGCTGCAGGCTGCCGGAGACGTCGCCGACCGCCGCCTTGACACCGGGGAGCGCCCGCACTCGGGCCAGTAGCGACTGCGAGAACGGAGGCACCGTGGCGCCACCGCCGCCGGCGCCGCCGTTGGCGCTGGAATCGATGGCGTTGCGTCCGGTGACGGTGGCGTCGGTTCCCTGGTAGATCGTCTGGAAGATCGAGTCAAACGCGCCGGTGATCGAGTCGGTGAGCATGAACGTGCCGGCGACGAGGGCGACGCCGAGCACGATCGCCAGCGCGGTGAGGAACGCGCGCAGGCGGCGGGCCGCCAAGCCGCGAAGCGCGACCCGCAGCACCGCTCAGAGGTCCTTCATCGCGTCGACGATCTGATCCTCGCCGGCGGCGGCAATGTCCTTGACGATCCGGCCGTCGGAGAGGAACAGCAGCCGATCGGCGATCGCCGCCGCCCGGGGATCATGGGTCACGATGACCACGGTCTGGGCCACGGAGTCGACCGATCGGCGCAGGAGCGCCAAGATCTCGTCGCTCGCATTGGAATCGAGGTTGCCGGTCGGCTCGTCGGCGAACACCACCGTCGGCCGGTGCAGCAGGGCGCGGGCGATCGCCACCCGCTGCTGCTGGCCACCGGAGAGCTCTGACGGCCGGTGGGTGAGGCGATCGCGCAGCCCGGTCTCGTCGATCACGGTGTCCAGCCATGCCGGGTCCGGATCGCGGCCGGCGATCGCCAACGGCAGCAGGATGTTCTCCCGGGCGGTCAGCATCGGCAGCAGGTTGAAGAACTGGAACACGAACCCGACGTGATCCCGGCGCAATCGCGTCAGCGCGTCATCACCGAGCCGGGTGATGTCGGTCCCCTCCAGGACGACCGAGCCCTCGGTGGGCTTGTCGAGCCCCGCGAGGATGTGCATCAGGGTCGACTTGCCCGATCCCGACGGCCCCATCACCGCGGTGAGCCGCCCGCGTGCGATCTCGACCGAGACGTCGTGCAGGGCGGTGACGGCGGTATCGCCCTCACCGAAGCGGCGACTCACCGAGGTGGCTGCCACCACGGTCCCGGTACCGTCGCTCTGCAGCCACGCCTGCTGCATCTTCGGGACGTTAGCGATCCGCCGCCGCGCACGAGCACAGGCCACCTAATGGGCCACCTAGACTGGTCGGCATGCGTCACGTCCTGTTGCTGCGCGGCATCAACCTCGGTCCGACGCGCCGGGTGCCCATGGCGGAGCTGCGAACCCTGTTCGCTGCGGCCGGCTACGAGGACGTGCGCACCTACGTGCAGAGCGGCAACCTGGTGCTCGGCAGCTCGACGGCGGCGGCGGACCTGGAGCGGGAGGCCGCGCGGTTGATCGGCGAGCGCTTCGGGTTCGAGGTGGCGGTGATCGCACGGACGCAGCGGGAGCTGGGGGCGGTCGTGAAGCTCAACCCGCTCGCCGACGTCGCCGACGATCCCAAGCGCTACCAGGTCAGCTTCCTGGCGCGCAAGCCGCCCCCGGACCTGGTGGCGGCCCTGCAAGCGCAGGCAGCCGAGTCCGAGCGTCTGGTCGCCCACGGCCGCGAGCTGTACGCCTGGCATCCCAACGGCGTGGCCCGCTCCAAGCTGTGGAACGCGCTGGCCGGGAAGGGGTTGAAGATCACCGCCACCGCGCGCAACTGGACCACGGTGACGACGCTGCTGGAGATGGCGCAGAGCTGATGCGCGCCTACGTCATCGCCGATGTCTTCACCGAGGTCCCGCTGGAGGGCAACCCGGTGGCGGTGTTCCTGGACGGGGAGGGGCTGAGCACCGAGACGATGCAGAGCATCGCCCGCGAGTTGAACCTGTCCGAGACCGTGTTTCTGCTCCCCGGGCAGCCGGGGGCCGACGGACACCACCACCGGGCCCGGATCTTCACCCCCGCGGTGGAGCTCCCGTTCGCCGGGCATCCGGTGCTCGGGACCGCGTTCGTGGTCGCCAAGCGCCAATCGATCGAGACCGTGCGTCTGTTGACCGGCATGGGCGTCGTGTCGGTGGCTATGTCACGCCGGTCCGGCGCGCTCGTGTTCGGCGAGATGGTGCAGCCGCTGCCCGCCTGGTCGGCGTTCGAGCGCCCCGTAGAACTGCTCGGCGCGCTTGGAGTGGAACGGTCGGAGCTGCCGATCGAGGTCTATGACAACGGACCCCGGCACACCTTCGTCGCGCTGCCCGATGCGGCCGCGGTCGCCGCCCTGGCGCCCGATCTGGGCGCCCTGGCGAAGCTCGGCGAGGTCGGGGTCAGCTGCTTCGCCGTCGCCGACGGCCACGTCAAGACCCGCATGTTCGCCCCCGGTCTGGGGGTGGCCGAGGACCCGGCCACCGGGTCGGCGGCAGGGCCTCTGTCGGTCCACCTCGCCCGCCACGGGACGACGGGGTTCGGCGAGCGCATCGAGATCCGTCAGGGAGCCGAGATCGGGCGTCCCTCGGTGCTCTACGCCCGCGCCGAGGGCACGCCGGATCAGCTGGACCGGGTCCTGGTCGGCGGCAGCGCGGTGATCGTCGCGCGCGGCGAGCTCCGGCTGGACTGAGGTCACCTGGCTTGCCGCGGCCGCGGAGGTCAGGCCCCGCGGCAGATCCCGATCCTTGCCGGCAGCCGGGCCGCGAACTCGCGATCGGGCATGAACAAGTCGCCAAATCGTGATTCGGCGCGCGGATTTTCCGCGTAAACCACGCTGGAGGTGCAATCGGCGACAAACCGTCCAGGCAAATTCGGATTTGTCGACTTTTCCAGGTCGCGGCTCGGATATCCGACTTTCCACGGTCGCGGCGGCATGCTCAAAGTCTCGCGAGCGCAGGGCGGTCTCGGCGACGCCAGGTTGACTCGCTCACCCCCGGTGGGATACTCGGGTGACACCGTTTTTGCTGCATCGCCGTGGGAGGTGATGACGTGTCAGATTCCGCTCACGTCCTGGTCGTCGCGCATCAGACGGCGGCGACTCCGAGGCTGCTCGACGCGGTGCGCGCCCGCGCACGAAGCGGCCCCGCGACGTTTCATCTGGTGGTGCCCCGCCACCCCCACGGCATGCACCGGGTGGTCGACCCGCAGGACACCGGCGACGACGAGGCCGGCGAGGTCCTGGCGGAGGCACTGCCGAAGCTGACCGAGGCGGCGGGCGACACCGTCACCGGCAGCCTGGGAGACGCCGAGCCCCTGTGCGCGATCCAGGATGCGATCAACCTCGGCAGCTACGACGAGATCATCATCTCGACGCTGCCCCCGCGGGTGTCGCGCTGGCTGAGGCTCGACCTGGTCTCCAAGACCCGCGCGCTCGGGCTGCCGGTGAGCCACGTGGAGGCCGACAGCACGGTGCAGACTCCGGCGTGAGATCACGGCCGCGCGGCGGCGTATAGGGTGGCCGACGATGAGGCTGGCGACGTTCGAAGCTCCAGGTCAGTCCGAGCCGCTCGCGGGAACGGTGCAGGACGAGCACGTGGTCGCCTTCGGCGGCGCCGACGGCGTTCGCGCGGCGCTGGCCGAGGGACGCGTCCCCGGTCCCTCCGGTGGCGCGTGGCCGCTGCACGATATCCGGCTGCTGGCGCCGATCCCGGCGCCGGGCACGATCTACGCGATCGGGCTCAACTACGCCGATCACATCGCCGAGACGGGCGCCACGAAACCACAGACGCCGATCGTGTTCGTCAAGGTCCGCGGCTCGGTCGCGCCGCCCGGCGGGCCGATCCGCTGCCCCGAGGTCGTCCGGCGGCTCGACTACGAGGGCGAGTTGACGATCGTGATCGGGCGCGCCGGCGAGATCGGCGGCTTCTGCATCGCCGACGACGTCACCGCCCGGGACCTGCAGGGCCGCGAGCCACAGTGGACCCGCGCCAAGGGGGCCGACAGCTTCTGTCCGTTCGGCCCCTGGATCACCACCGCCGACGAGGTCCCCGACCCGGGCAACCTGCAGTTGCGCACCTGGGTCAACGGTGAGCTTCGCCAGGACTCGAGCACCGCCAACCTGATCTTCGGGTGTCGCGAACTGGTCGATTTCATCGCCGAGACGTGCACCCTGCTGCCCGGGGACCTGATCCTGACCGGCACCCCGAACGGGGTCGGCCACGCGCTGGATCCACCGCGGTTTCTCCAGTCAGGCGATCGGGTAAAAATCGCCATCGACGGGCTAGGAGAGATAGAGCACGCTGTCGAATAGGTAGCGAACCTACGTGGGAGGAGGAGGACTGGGATGCTGAGGCTCCATCCGAGCGTGATCGATTACGTGATCCTCGGGATCTACTTCGTGGTCGTGCTCGGGATCGGTTTCGTGGCGCGGCTGGCGATCAAGACCGACCTGGACTTCTTCCTCTCCGGCCGTTCGCTGCCGGCGTGGATCACGGGGCTGGCGTTCATCGCCGCCAACCTGGGGGCGCTCGAGATCCTCGGCCAGGCCGCCAACGGCGCCCAGTACGGGGTTCCGGCGGTGCATTACTACTGGATCGGCGCAGTCCCGGCGATGATCTTCCTCGGGCTGTTCATGATGCCCTTCTACTACGGGGCGAAGGTGCGATCGGTCCCCGAGTACCTGCGGCTGCGCTTCAACGAGGCGACCCACGCGTTCAACGCGGCGACGTTCGCGGTCGCGACGGTGCTGATCTCCGGTGTGAACCTGTTCGCGCTGGCGCTGATCATCAACCTGATGCTGGGCATCTCGATCATCGTCGCGATCCTCGTTGCGGCCGCCATGGTGCTGGTCTACATCACGCTCGGCGGCCTGACCTCGGCGATCTACAACGAGGTGCTCCAGTTCTTCGTGATCGTCGCCGCGCTGACGCCGCTGACGCTGGTGGCGCTGCACGCCGTCGGCGGTATCTCGGGGATCGAGCGCCGGGTCAAAGCGTTCAAGCCGCTGGGCAATGCCGGGCCTGCACGCCTGGCAAGGGCTCGGGATCCACCACGTCACCAACCCGCTCGGCTCTGACTGGGTGGGGGTGGTGTTCGGGCTGGGCTTCGTGCTCAGCTTCGGGTACTGGACGACCAACTTCGCCGAGGTGCAGCGTGCCCTGTCGGCGCGCAACATGTCGGCCTCGCGCCGCACGCCGCTGATCGGGGCCTACCCGAAGATCTTCCTGCCGGCGATCATCATCCTCCCTGGTCTGATCGCGGTGCTCACCGTTCACGGGCTCGGCATCGGCAAGAGCCTCGCCGTGCAGTACAACACCGCGATCCCGCACCTGATCGGCAACTACCTGCCGGAGGGGATGCTGGGGATCGCGATCACCGGGCTGGTGGCGGCGTTCATGGCGGGCGTGGCCGCCAACGTGACCGCGTTCAACACGGTGGTCACCTACGACCTGATCCAGCCCTACTTCATGAAGGACCGCGACAGCGCGTTCTACCTGCGATCCGGTCGCCTGGTGACGATCGGCGGAATCCTGATCTCGATCATCACCGCGCTGATCGCCAAGGGCTACTCGAACATCATGAACTACATCCAGACGTTGTTCTCGATCTTCAACGCGCCCCTGTTCGCGACGTTCATCATCGCCATGTTCTGGAAGCGGGCGACCGCCTGGGGTGGGTTCTGCAGCATCGTCGCCGGGACCGCCGCCGCCTACGCCACCAACCGGCTGAACGCCTATGGCGTCATCTTCCACTTCGGCTCGCCATTGGCCGCCAGCTTCTGGCAGGCGATCCTCGCCTTCGTCGTGGGGGGTGTGGTGCTGGTCGTCGTCTCGCTGTTCACCGAGCCCAAGCCGACCGAGGATCTCCGCGGCCTCGTCTGGGGGTTGACGCGCGCCGACGAGGCGGAGGAGAACGAGGATCCACGTGACAAACTGTGGTGGCGCTCGCCATGGCTGCTCGGAGGCGTGGCCCTCGCCATGCTCGTCGTCCTGAACATCATCTTCGCCTAGGAGCCTCATGTCATCCACCGACAGACCATTTGGAGTTCCCGGCGCGGCCCCCGAGGGTGAGCCGATGGCGTCGACCGGAGCGACCGACGAGGAGGAGATCGCGGCGGCGCGGGCCGCCAACCGGTTCGACATCCGCCGCATCATCGGCGGCGTGTTCGTGCTCTACAGCCTGATCCTGATCGCCCTCGGGATCTTCGGGTCCCACAACATCAAGAACAAGGCGGCCGGCATCAACGTCGACCTCTGGACCGGGCTCGCGATGCTGGTCTTCGGGGCGCTGATGATCTTCTGGGCGCTGTATCGCCCGACCGTGCCCGAGCCGCCGGAGACTCGCGGCGAGGGCTCGGGGCGGATCCGGCGGGCCCCGGCCACATAGTGCCGTTCGGGGTGGCGCATGCGCCACCCCGCGGTTGGCCGCATGCGGCCAACCGGGCCGGGTCGCATGCGACCCGGCCTCCAGAACTTGTCAGTGGTGCTCGATGACCCGGTCGATCAGCCCGTACTCGACGGCCTCGTCGGCCTTGAAGAACCGGTCGCGCTCCATGTCCTCGTGGACACGATCGAACGTCTGTCCGGTGTGGTGGGCGTAGATCTCATCGATCCGCCTGCGGATGTTGAGGATCTCCCGGGCATGGATCTCGATGTCGGACGACTGGCCCTCGAAACCCGCCGACGGCTGGTGGATGAGGATGCGGCTGTTGGGCAGCGAGAACCGCTTGCCGGCCGCGCCGCCGGTGAGCAGCAGCGATCCCATCGACATCGCGATCCCGACGCAGATCGTCTGGATTTCGGGCTTGATGAACTGCATCGTGTCGTAGATCGCCAGCCCCGAGTAGATCGAGCCGCCCGGCGAGTTGATGTAGATGGAGATGTCCTTGTCCGGATCCGAGGACTCCAGGTGCAACAGCTGGGCGACCACCAAGTTGGCGATCTGGTCGTCGATCGGCGTTCCGATGAAGATGATGCGCTCGTTGAGCAGTCGGCTGTAGATGTCGAACTCACGCTCGCCGCGCGCCGTTCGCTCGATGACCATGGGGACTAGGGGCATGGATCCAGCCTAGAACATGCCCGATCTGGGGACGCCCGGATCACGGGATCAGCACGGCGGTGCCCTCGAACCGCCCGGCGCGCAGGTCGGCGAGCGCCCGCTCGGCCTCGTCCAGCGGATACGTGGTGATCGTCGTGTGGACCGGGACCTCGCGGGCCAGCGCCAGGAACTCGTGCCCGTCCTGGCGGGTCAGGTTCGCGACCGACCGCAGCGTGCGCTCGTGCCACAGGTCCTCGTAGGGAAACGAGGGGATGTCTGACATGTGGATGCCGGCGCAGACGACGGTGCCGCCGGGGGCGAGCGCTTTGAGCGCGGTCGGGACCAGCTCTCCCGCGGAGGCGAAGATGATCGCGGCATCGAGCTCATCGGGCGCCGACGCGTCGCTGCCGCCGGCCCAGACAGCGCCGAGGGAGCGCGCGAACGCCTGCGTCCGGTCGTCATCCGGGCGGGTGAACGCGTACACCTCGCGGCCCTGGTGGACCGCCACCTGGCAGATCTGGTGGGCCGCCGACCCGAAGCCGTACAGGCCGAGGCGCCGGCCGTCGCCGGCCAGCCGCAGCGCCCGGTAGCCGATCAGCCCGCCGCACAGCAGCGGCGCGGCCTGAACGTCTGAGATCTCCTCAGGGATGGGCAGGCAGAAGCGCTCGTCGGCGACCGTCAGCTCGGCGTAGCCGCCGTCGAGGTCGCGCCCGGTGAAGCGGGCGTGGACGCACAGGTTCTCGCGTCCGCTGCGACAGTATCGGCAGTCGCCGTCGGTCCACCCGAGCCACGGGACGCCGTAGCGCGCGCCGTCCTCGGTGCGACCGACGATCTGGTGACCGAGGACGAGCGGGAGCTTGCCGGGCTCGATCTCGTGGTCGCGCAGATGCAGGTCGGTGCGGCACACCGCGCAGGCGGCGACTCCGAGCCGGAGCTGGCCGGGACCCGGCTCCGGGTCGGGAATCGTCGCCGGACGCAGCGGCTGCCGCGGCTCGACGAGGAGGACTGCCCGCACGCGTGCGTGCCGATCAGGGGGCGGCGGCCAGCCAGGCCTGGAGGCTGGTGTGCACCGGCGGCTGCTCGCCGGTGCGCAGCTCGCCGCGGATCTCGCCCATGGTTCCGGATCGTTCGGCGACCACGTTGTGCTGGTGGATCGTCTCCAGGTTGACCTGCCGAGCCGATACGAACGCGTCGTCGGCCAGCGCCGGGAAGTGCTCGGTGACGCCGGCGACCATCTCGCGGACGCAGTCCTCGACGAACCGCGGCCGCCGATGCGCCTTCTCCACCACGTGGGCCTCGTCGGAGCGCTTCATCAGCTCGTAGATCTCCGACGACATCGACTGCTCGACGATTCGGACCAGCGTCGTGGCGTCGATCTCGTCCTCGCACAGCTCGGTGCAGCCGACGTACAGGGTGCCCAGGCCGCGCTGGTTGTGGGTGGCCACCGGGACGGCGTCGAGGATCCGGTCGATGTCATCGGCGTCGAAGCCGTCGGACTTCCAGGCGCGCGCGGGCGGTGGCGGCGACGAGCCCCTGCGCGCACGGGCACGCGGTCATTCCCTGCGCGGTGACCCCGGTGAGCCGGCGGGTCCCGAGCTCGGTGGCGACCGCGCCGCCGTGCAGCGTGTACATCTCCTGGGTCGGGATCTGGGACACCGGGGCGGGCTTGTGCTCGGGGAAGCGGGCCTCGACGGTGACCTCGGCGCGGCGGGCGCCCTGCCGGGATCGGACCAGCTGGGCGATGTGCTCGGCCAACGTCTCGGCGCGGAACGTTGCGTCGCCGAGGACGACCTCGCCGATCGCATCGTTGACGACCTCCTCGAAGCGCGACATGTGCGCGCCCTTCTGAGCCGAGCCGAGCTCGATCACGCACTCAAAGCGCGCGGAGAACAGCTGCTCGGTGCCGTTGCTGCCCAGTCGGATCACCTTCTCGACCGCGGTCACGCCGACCCGGGAGAGGCTCAGCGCGAGCTTCGGCGATTGCGACTGGACGTCGATCATGCCGGTTTCGGATGTGGGGTGGGTTGTCATCGCCAGACACAGAGTAGAGCGATCGCGCGGCCGGGCGGGTGCGGCCGGCTTCGGGAACCCGCGCTTTGTGGTATGACTCGGTCGGTCGTATCGGGAGTTACGAGAGGGGACTCGTCCTCCGTGAGGGGGCGGTTCGAGGCCAGCCCGAGGAGGAGCTCAGGGGTCGTGAGCGTTGACGAAATCGTTCGGTTGAGCGACGAGACTCCGATCGTGGAGCTCGACGAGCTTGCCCCCTTGATCGCGGGCGGCCAGGAGCGCGGCTATCTGACCTTCGCCGAGATCGAGGCGTGCCTCGAAGAGGTGGAGGTGACCAAGGAGCAGCTGGAAGAGCTGCACGGCTACCTGGACGAGCAGGGGATCGTCGTCGTCGGCGCTGACGGCCGGCCGGCGCGATCCGAGGCCGAAAGCGTGGAGGCGGGTCACCGTCTGAGCGGGAGCGAGGCGGGCGCGGAGCCGCGCAAGCGCGTGGAGGTCGACCTCACCGTCGAGCCTTCGCTGGACTCGCTGCGGTTGTACCTGCGCGCGATCGGGCGCGTTTCGCTGCTGACGGCCGAGCAGGAGGTGATGCTGGCCCGCCGGATCGAGCGCGGCGACATGCTCGCCAAGCAGCAGATGATCGAGGCGAATCTGCGGCTGGTGGTGTCCATCGCCAAGTCCTACCTGGGGCGGGGCCTCACCTTCCTGGACCTGATCCAGGAGGGGTCGATGGGCCTGATCCGGGCGGTCGAGAAGTTCGACTACCGCCGCGGCTACAAGTTCTCCACCTACGCCACCTGGTGGATCCGCCAGGCGGTCACCCGCGCCATCGCCGACAAGGGGCGCACGATCCGGATCCCGGTGCACATGGTGGAGAAGCTCAACAAGGTGGTGCACGTGGAGCGCCAGCTGATCCAGCAGCTCGGACGCGAGCCGCGCGCCGACGAGATCGCCGCCGAGCTGCAGACGTCGGTGCGCGAGGTCCGCGACGTGCTGCGCATGGCCCAGCAGCCGATCTCGCTGGAGAGGCCGGTGGGGGAGGAGGATGACTCGGCGCTGGGTGACTTCGTCGAGGATCAGACCGCGGAGTCACCGTTTGAGCTGGCCGCCGATCGGTTGCGACGGGAGAACCTGCGGCGTGCGCTGGCGGCGCTGCCGGTGCGTGAGCGGGAGGTGATCGAGATGCGGTTCGGCTTGACCGGCGAGCGGCCGTACACGCTCGAGGAGGTGGGGCGGGCGTTCAATGTCACTCGCGAGCGGATCCGGCAGATAGAGAACCACACCCTGAAGAAGCTCGAGGCGCTGCCCGAGGCGCAGCGGCTGCGGGACGCGTCGTAGGAGAAAAGTCACATTTAGCAGCGGGTTTCCGTCCGGACGGGAATGTATGTTCCCGTCATGGAGGTGGTCAAGCGGGATCCGCGGGGGCAGGGGGACAAGGGCGAGCGGTCGGCGATCATGTGGCTGCTCGGCCAGGGGCTGCCGGTCTTCCTACCCGTTGGTCACAGCCCGGACATCGACCTGATTTCTCTCGTCGAGGCGCAAGCCGTGCGCATCCAGGTCAAGACGTCGACGCAGTTCATCGATCGCCGCTGGAGGGTCGCGGTGTGCACGCGTGGCGGGAACCGCAGCTGGAGCGGGCTGGTGAAGTACTTGGACTCCAGTCGCTACGACCGCCTCTTCGTGCTGGTCGGTGATGGTCGGCGCTGGTTCATCCCGTCCCACACCGTCGGCGCGACGACGGCTGTAGTGCTCGGCGGGCCAAAGTACGCGGAGTACGAGATCGAGCCCGGCGAACCGCTGCGGCCACGGCCCCCGACGCTAGACTCAGCGCCTTCCCGGCGGGATTCCCGAGCGGTCAAAGGGGACGCGCTGTAAACGCGTTGGCTCAGCCTTCCCAGGTTCGAATCCTGGTCCCGCCATCACTGCAGCTCGTGGTGGGACGCCACTGACCGGGGCTGCAGCTTTCCTTTCAGCTGCAGGCATTTCCACACCGGCGTGTTAGGTTCGGCCCGCCGGCGACCGCGCCGGCGCGGTCCCCGCCCGAAAGTGCACGATGCGGCATCGACAGCGATCCACGCCCCATCCCGGCAAGTCGCGCGCGAGAGTGGGGGTGGCCGCCCTCGCGGTGGCGGCTGTGGTGGTGGCGAGTCATGCCGGTGCGGCCACCCGCCCGCTGAGCGCAAACCAGCTTCAGCGGCAACTTCAAAGTGGTCGCGGGCGCGTGACGAGGCTGAACGCCGCCGTCGCCGCCGCCGGCCGGCAGGTCGATCAGCTCAATGCCGGCATCGCGACGGCGACTGGTGCGGTGGCGGATCTTCAGCGTCGCTTCGACGTCGAGCGCACCGATCTGCTGAGCGTCCGAGGCCGGTTCCAAGCCGCCCAGGCGAGGCTCGCCCAACTCCAGGCGAATGAGCACGCGATGGATCGCGAGCTGGCCGCGCAGCTGGTCGGAAGCTACGAGCAGGAACAACCCGACATCGTCACCACCGTCGTCGAGGCGACCGGGTTCGATGACCTCCTCGAGCGGCTGGACTACGTCTCGCGCATCAGCCGCCAGAACGGCCGCGTCGTCAGTGACGTCAAGGCAGCGCGTGCGGCGGTGGTGGTCCAGGCGAGCCGCCTGGGCACGCTGTCGGCGCGCCGGCAGCTCTTGGCGCAGCAGCTGTTGACGCAGCGAAACCAGCTGGCCGAGGCCAGGATCGGCTTGGTCTCGCGGCGATTGGCGGCCGCCCGGGCGCGGGCGTCCGCGGCCGACGCGCTCAACGGCGCCACGTCAGAGGTGAACGCGCTCGCCGCCCAGCTCGCGAACCTGGAGGCTGAGCAGCCGGGTCAGCAGTCGAGTTCCTCTGCGACCAGCAGCGCCAGCCGCGGCTTCGTCTTTCCGATGGCCCGGGCCGACGTCTCGCCGCCGGCCACTTGGACGCAGGACAACGGAGTCGACATCGCGGCTCCGGCGGGCACCGCGGAGCTGGCCGTTTGCTCGGGCACGGTCGTCCTGCACGGCATCGGGGGCTTCGGCCCATCCGCGCCCGTCCTGCACTGCGACCAGCCCCTGTCGGGCTACGACTACGTCTACTACGGGCATGCCGGGCCGGGCCACTGGGTGCCGATCGGGACTCACCTGGCGCAGGGCCAGACCATCTCCGAGGTCGGCTACGGGATCGTCGGGATCTCCACCGGTCCCCACCTCGAGATCGGGTTCGCCGATGCCAGCGGTTCGCCGATCGGATCGTCGAGCGCCCCGGCGATGATGTCCCTGCTGCGCGCGGCCTACTGACAGCCTTCGTGTCCGTTCCCGACTCGATACGCTGACCTCTTCGCCCTCTTAGCTCAGCTGGTAGAGCACTTCCATGGTAAGGAAGGGGTCGTCGGTTCGAGTCCGACAGAGGGCTTTGTTGAATCGCCCGTAGTTGCGGGGTTTCTGGGGAAGTGGTCGTCGGATCGGGCTCTTGAGGCGGCTCTATGGAAGCTTTTTGGAAGCCTCCGCCAATGAGATTCCCATCGTCGAAACCCAGAGGTCGTACGCGTCTCGGTCGTCGTCCCGTCTCGCTGATGCCCACGAGCGGCCGGGGTCTTGCTGGTAGAGGAGGTCGTTGAGATCGTGAGCGAGTCTGCCTTGGACCCGAGGGGCATCCACTTCCGGTTTGGCGACGGGCTCGGATGCCCGTCGTCAAACCGGGAGTACCGCGACAGCCACCGCCGGATCACCGCTGCCCGTGGACGTATCCCAGCGGCTTCAAGGTGGCACCCATGCGAGCCGGACGAGAACTACTGCGCGCATCGAGGTCAGTCAGCAGCGCCGGGGGCATCCTGTGGGTCAACGTGACCGCGGGGTGGCGGCTTCCGCCGGTTGGTCGCCGGGGGAACGATCGTCAGCAGCCGGCGCGAGGACCGCACCGTCGCGGTGCACGGGCGGCGGGAGCCCTGGTCCCCGCCGCAATTAGGGCCGGTACGAAGGTGCGCGTCCGGCCACCTGCATACGCAGAGCGCCAGGCGGCGCGAGCTAGTGCCCCGATCCAGGCTGATGGTTTTTGCGTCGCTAACGATTCTTACTGTAAGATGCGTTAGGTGCTAATCGGGACACGTCCTCTATACGACAACTTGGCCGACGCGGAGCGGTTTGTTCCCCCGCCGGCGTGGCCAGCGACGCTGCGAGCCTTGGAGCGCCGCCTCAACGTTGTGCTGATCGGCCCGCGCGGTGTTGGTAAGACGTCGCTGCTGCGTCGTCTGCAGCTTGCGATGCGCGACTCAGAGAAGCCAGTCGCATATGTGGATGCCACCGCGGTGGAGGACGTGCTCGAGCTGGCCGCGCGCATACGTGACGCCCTCCTCGGACAGCCGTCGCCCATCGTCGCCGCGGCAAACATGACGGCCGAGGCCTTTCGACGCCAAGAGACCCAGGTGGGAGGCGCGTCGCGGGCGCTCGCAGCGTTGCTGAGAGAAATCGGACAGGCGGACCCGACGACCATCCTCGTGGACGCGTCGTCCTCGGCGACGGCTTGTTACGAGCTTTTTGGGCGTATGCGTGACGTGCTCTGGCAACAAGATCACGAATGGGTGCTAACTATCGATGAAGTTGACCGTGCGACGGCGCTAAAGCCTCCCGCCGACGCTTTCTTCGACTCGGTCATCACGCTCGAGCCGTGGGCGACGGACGCACTCGTGAAACTTCTGGCCCGACGTGCAGAAGAGGGCGAGGACTGGCCGTCGGACCTCCTGCTCAGCGCCGCCAACGGCGCACATGGCAGTCCTCGGGAGGCGGTACGCGCGCTCAGCGACGCCGTCGTATTCGGCTACGACCCCGCAACAACTCTTGACGCTCGGGCAAAGCTGGTCAACCTGGCTTCGGCAGAGGGCCGCCCGGCTGCGATGCTCATGGCTGAGCTGCTGGGACGCGGTCAGGCTAGCCCTTCGGATGAGGATCTGCAGCAGACGCTCGGAGTCACACGCGCGCGCCTGAACCAGCTGTTTCGCCAGCTCTTAGAGCGCGGGCTGGTGGCGGCCGACACTGAGCGCGCTGACGGGCCCGGCGCCCCCGTACCGTCTATCGGCCGGTGCTACAGCAATGACCGTTGAGCTCATCGAACTGATCGCCACCCAGGGCGTGTTCCGCCCGCGTCAGCGGTTCATCGAGCTAGCCGCCGATCACGTCCCGTTCGACAGCCTGCTCGGCCAGCAGCAATTCGAGGCGTTGGCGCTGCAGGCAGTGGCAAACGACGAACCAGTGGGCATCGTCGGGCCGCGAGGGGCTGGCAAGTCCAGCCTCATCGCGCACGTCTGCGACAACCTACCGAGTGGGTACGTCGCGCTCAGGGTGCCCGTCACGGGCGCGGACGAGCCGGACAACGTGTCGGTCGTCGCCGCTGTTGCCCTGAGTCAGGCACTTTCTGATCTCGAACTTGAGCGCGAGCAACGTGAGGCGCTTAGCAGCGCACGCGCTGATCAGCAGTCCCAGCAGCCTAAGCCTGGCGGCCTCCGCAGCGGGACCCTGGGCGGTGGTCCGGTTCCAGTAGCCGTGCACGCCGAACTGGTCACGTTGCAACAACAGTTGACGACTAACCGCCTGGCCACTGAGCGCCTAGCAGGCCTTGATCGCCTGATCTCGATCCTTGTGGCTCGCGGTGTGCAGCCGCTCTTCGTCCTTGAGGACACCGAAGCGGCGATTGGAGGTGCTGAACGCCCTGAGTTAGCCGCCGCCTTTCTCGCCGGGCCAGTCCGCGCCTTTGCCATCGAACTCCAGACGCCGTGCATAGTGGCGATTCAAAACGTGTTCACCGAAAGCTCCGAATTCCCCCAGGTAGCCGCTGGCATGCGCATCCTCGAGATCCCCATCCTCGGCGACAACGTCGCGCACCAGGCCCTCGACGCGATAATTGTCAATCGCCTAGAGCAATACGACGCTGGCAGCGACCCGCGCGCCGTCATCGGCGATGATGTCCTTGAGCAGTTGATCACCTTCTACGATGAGACGGGCCGCAGCTTACGCTTCACTCTCGCAGCACTTCAGGCCGCCGCCGAGTACGCAGCAGAGATGCGTGCTGAACGCATCGCTGCCGGACATGTTCGGGCGGCTGTCATCGACTGGCGGGGCCGCATCGCAACGTGACCAGAAGGATCGCCGCGCCCGCGACATAGCCTGGAGAACCGGGTGGTGACGATGCTCGGTCGGACGCTAGGTCACAGTTCTGGGCAACCTATGCAGAGTGCGGGATTCTCGCGCGGCTCGGCACGATCGCTGCCACTACGAATCCTCCAGTACATCCAGCCTTCGCGTTCTTCTGGCAAGCCGTTCCAGCCGCGAGCCACGCTCCCGGTCGATCCGAGAAGCGCCGAGGCCGCCGTCGTGGCGCTCTCATTCACTTGAGCGCGGTCGATCTCGTATCCCGGTGGCGCCGCGACTCAGCTCTGGTGTGTCTGATCGATTCGGAGCAGTGCAGAGCCATACGCTTCCTCTTGAACGCACGCCACGCCGAGATGGCGGTTCACCCCGGAAGGCGCGCCCCTCGCCGCGAGCAGGGCGCGGCCCAACGCGACAGGGCCCGCGAATTGCCTATGTGTAAGTCCCATCAAGGTTGGTTCCGCTCGTCGAAGGCGAGCGATGGGCGGTTGGTGGCTGAGGGCTGAGTGTTTGCGGTGATGGTTGTAGTGCCAGAGCCATCGGTCAAGCGCAGCGGTGCGCTCGGCGCTTGAGCGGTAGATCGCGCCGTAGGCTCAGCCGTTCAAGAGGGTGCGGATGAACCGCTCGGCCTTGCCGTTGGTCTGGGGTCGGTAGGCGCGGGTGCGCAGGTGGCGGATCCCGAGGGTGCGGCAGGTCGCGGCGTGAATCGGTTGAGCGGTAGGCGCCGCCGTTGTCGGTCAGCACCCGCTCAACGGTGATGCCGTGGCGGGCGTAGAACGCGACGGCGCGTCTGAGGAAGCCGATCACGGTACGCCGGCTCTGATCGGCCAGGACCTCGGCGTAGGCCAGCCGGGTGCAGTCATCGACAGCGATGTGCACGCACTCCCAGCCCGCGGTCTGGCGCCAGACGCCGAGAGGGTCCTTGCGGGTCGGACGCTTGCTGCGGGCGGCCGGTCCGGTGAAGCGGCAGCCAGCGCCGTGCTGGATCCGTCCCAGCCGCTTGATGTCGATGTGGATCAGCTCACCGGGCCGCTCGCGCTCATAGCGGACCGCGGGCTCAAGCCCGAGCCGGCCGAGCTTGCCCATCCCGATCCGCGTCAGGATCCCCGACACGGTCGACAGCGGCATGGCCAGGACCTCGGCGATCTCCGGGCCGGTGAACCGCACCCGCCGCAGCGCCGCGATCGCCTCCACCCGCTGCTCACCGGTTCGGTGCGGGATCTGATGCGGCGCCGAGGAGCGATCCCGCAGCCCGGCCGCCTCCCTCGGCGCGGTAGCGCCCCACCCACTTGCGCGCGCAGCGGACACTGACTCCGGCGGCCTCGGCCGCCTGCGTCAGCGTCCGCTCCCGCTCAACCACAGCCCGGCAGAGCTCCCGGCGGCCTTTCAGACTGAGCGCCGCGTTAGCGTGAAGATTCATCCGGCGTCCTCCTTGGAACTGAGTGCTTGGCAGCTCTCAGCCTCCAAGGAGGCCCGAGGACCAACCTACTCAGGAACTACACCTATGCACCGGCCGTGTTGCGGCCGCCCGTCGAGCAGCTTCTACGTTGCCGCCCAAGTCGCCCGGCCCAGCGCGCCGACGACGCTTTCGCGCGAAGAGTCGCGAGCTCGGCCTGAGCTGATGACTGCTCCCGCGAAGACCGCCTCCGCGGTCAACCCTTTGTTCGGCATCGGCGGGACGTCAGCGCGAGCGTGGCCGCGAGCGGCCGAGCGGCGGGGACCCGTAGTCGGACTCTCTTCGCCTGGGCCAACCCGCCCCCACACTCGATCACGGACGGTCTATCAGCCACTGCGCGAGGTCCTGCCTTAGCAAGTTGGATCGCACTGGACTGAGGGATGGCACTCAAACCATCTGATTTGCAGGAATTAACTTTTAGATTGCGACAATTAGTTCAGGCCAGATCCGTTATGTATGCTATGCTGCTTGTCATGTCTTCGACTAAGGGACCCGGCGATGAAGCACCGGGCCGACAGCCAACTGAGGTCAAAGCAGACTTTCCCAAGACCTCGCTTGAGGACGCTGTCCGTGTGCCTGCGGCGCTTCAACGCAACGGCGGCCAGCCGCTCGACACGATCGATCTCGGCACGGCGCTTAACGTCAGCCCCGGGAGTTCATTGCTCAGGACCGTGACGGCATCGTCGTCGGCGTACGGGCTCACGGGGGGCAGCCGGGCGACGAGGTTCACGATGCGGGACCTCGGCCACGCTGTCACGCAGCCAACCTCGCCGGAGGAGCGCACGCAGGGCCTCGTCACTGCAGCCCTCACGCCGCCAACGTTCAAAGCCGTGTTCGAGTACTACAAGGGCAAGCGCTTTCCGGATGTGGCTTTCTTCCGAAACACGGTCGTTCGAGAGTTCGGCGTCGACCCCAAGCAGGCGAAGCGGTTCTGCGAGATCTTCGAAGCGAACATGCGCTTCGTTGGCCTTATTCGGGACACGCCAGGCGGCGATTGGCTAGCTGGCGACGCTGCCGCAGCGGTGTCGGCAACGCCGCAAGCTCGTGATATGCCGATGGACGACGAGGTGCCCACTTCGGCCGATGAAGCGAGCGAGGAGCTGGAGGACAGCCTCGAAAGTCCGCTCGTAGCTGGACCGGCTGTCATGGCAGCTGCAAGGAAGAAGCGGCCGAATCGAATCTTCATCGGCCACGGCGAAATCGCAAGCCACTGGATCAGCTCACAAAAACGCTCGACACAATGGGCATTCCGCACCTCGTTGTTCAGGAGGAGGCCAATGCCGGCCGTCCGATCTCGCAGAAGGTCCGCGACGGGATGGAGCAGTGCGGCGCGGCCATCTTGATCTTCAGCGCGGACATTGAGTACTTCGACAAGGACGGCAACTCCGTCTGGCGCCCGAGCGAAAACGTCGCGAACGAGCTCGGTGCCGCGGCGGTGATGTACGACGACCGGATCATCCTGTTCAAAGAGGAGAGCGTTGAACTGGCAAGCAACTACAGCGGGATCGGGTACATCACGTTTCCCAAGGACCAGCTTGACGCCAAGGTCAATGAACTGCTGAGGGAACTGGTCGCCTTCAGAATCCTGAAGCTATCCCTGGACGACGAGTAGACCAACCATATGGCTCCAGCCCTGACAGACCAGTCTGTCGGTGGCGCACAGCTCCCCACGCCCCTCGGACACGGTGGGCCATGCGAGATCATTGTCGGCTCTGTGACGTTCATCGCGGCGCCGGCGCACGGTCGTGGAACCCGAGAGCGCGATGTCTGAGGGGCACGCTCGGCTGGTCGTCTTTGTCGACTACATGAACGCGTTCAACGACGCCCGGAAGGCGTTTTGCGCGCGGCCGTACGGCCCCGCCGACGGACAGTTTGACCCGATGAAACTTGGGCGAACGCTCGCCTCACGCCAGCCACATGGCACAAAGGCGCCGCGAAGCCTCACAGAAGTCCGACTCTATCGCGGCCGGCCCGACTCGAGGAAAGAGCCGGCGACGCACGCGGCCCACATGCGTCAGTGCGCCGTCTGGGAGTCAGCTGGCGCAACCGTGCTGCCACGCCCACTTCGTTATCCGCGCGCCTGGCCTCAGGAGCGTGCAGAGGAGAAGGGCATCGACGTTCAGATCGCTATCGATGCGGTCATGATGGCGATCAGGGACGAGCTAGACGTCGCCGTGCTTGCGACCACAGACACCGATCAACGTCCTGTGCTCGAGGCGTTTCACGCTCTGCCGGGGGAGCCGCGGCCAACCATCGAAGTTGCAACCTGGCGTAGCGATGACTTCCAAAAGAAGCTGCAGGTCAAGGGCCTGCATGTCTGGACGCACTACATCGAAGCGGCCGAATTCCAGACCCTGCGCGACGCGACGGACTACAACTTCGCTTAAAAAGAGCCCCGCCAGTTCCGTGCCAAGCACGGAAGGGCGGCGAGGAGTACTGCTGTTATATCGGATCGCCGCCGATCGCGCTTTAGCGATGGCGACTTGTGCGATGGATTTTAGCTGGCGTTCGTACTCTGTTCTGGTCGTGCTTGTGCTCTCTGGATCCTGCTGCCAGTCGTCCTCGCCTGCTATCGGTCAACGACACAGCCGCCGTGGCTGGACGGCACGGCTGCGACCAAGTGTCGCTTGCTGCAGCTGATCGCGGAGGGCCGCGCGGATATGACGCCCATCCGCGGGCGGGGGCACGCGATTGCCTTCGCCGGAAGCGGTCGTCATGTGCCCCACCTCTCGCGAATCCTCCGCTAGGAACGCGGTCGCCGGCTTCGCAGACCGCCGACGATTCCTTGGGCGGCAACGTAGAAGCGGCTCGACGGGCGGCCGCAACACGGCCCTGCGCATAGGCAATCGCGGGCCCTGTCGCGTTGGGCCGCGCTCTGCTTGCCGCGGGGACCAGAGCTCCCGCCGCCCGTGCACCGCGACGTGCGGTCCTCGCGCCCGCTGCTGACGATCGTTCCCCCGGCGACCAACCGGCGGAAGCCGCCCACCCCGCGGTCACGTTGACCCACAGGATGCCCCGGCGCTGCTGACTGACCTCGATGCGCGCAGTGGTTCTCGTCCGGCTCGCATGGGTGCCACCTTGAAGCCGCTGGGATACGTCCACGGTCAGCGGTGATCCGGCGGTGGCTGTCGCGGTACTCCCGGTTTGACGACGGGCATCCAAGCCCGTCGCCAAACCGGAAGTGGATGCCCCTCCGGTCCAAGGCAGAGCTCGCTCACCATCTCAACCACCTCCTCTAGCCAGCAAGACCCCTGCCCAGCTCGTGGGCATCAGCGCGATGGGCGACGACCGAGACGCGTACGACCCTCCGCAACCGTCGATGGTATGCCATCGCTCGATCTCGCGGACGCAGCCAGAGCATCGGTCGGCCGCGACCGAGGTTCACGACCGGACGCGGCATGTCCGGATAGCGCGTCTGGTACTTGCTGACGGTGTTCCGGTGAGCCAGGCCCGAGGATTTCAGCGACGTCGTGGGCGTCGATCAGATCGTCGACGAGGACTCGTCGCGGCATGGCAATAAGCCTACACGGTGTAGAGCGGATAGTGGCTTACGCGTGTAAGCAGTTCCGTCCGACCCGAGCAGTACGCTTTGCGATAAATGAAAAGCGGCCCCGGCGGTGCTGGAACACCCCGAGGCCTGGCCGAGACCTTAATAGGAGGTCACGACGATGCAAGCCTACGCCCATGCGGACGCGGCACTCTCTGATCGCAGCTCCGCACTCTCGACTCGCATCTGCGCCGACCGCTGCCGCGGCGGCCGAGAGCCGGCAGTCCTCGATGAGCTGCTCGGACAGCTCGCCGACCTAGTCGCGGATCGTGTCGCCGCGCGCTTGTCGGCGCCTCGGCGAGACGGCAGCGATGAGTGGCTCGATACGCGACGCGCTGCCGAGTACCTCGGGATCCATCGGGACAGTCTCCGCCGGCTTGCGGCCGAGCGGGCGATCCCGACCGAGCAGGCGGGCGCCGGTTGCAAGCTCTACTTTCGACGCTCCGACCTGGACGCCTGGCGCTGCTCCGGGCTCGCGCCCACTGGCGCCGATCGTGGTGGACGTAATGGCTGAGGCGTCGCCTGCTCCTCGTCGCGTCCGGGTCGAGCGCGGGATCTATCGTCGGCCGACCGGCGTCCTGGAGGTCGGGTTCAAGGATGAGATCGGCCGGCAGCGCTGGCGTACCGTCGACGGCGGGATCCTGGCGGCGCGGAAGGTACGCGATGACCTGTCCGCCCGGCGTGCTCGCGGCGAGAGCGTCGGCTCCGAAGCCGACGCTGCGGTCTCGGCGAGGCGGCCGACCGCTGGCTCGAGGGGCCTGTGCTCGATCTTCGGGAGACGACGCAGGCCAAGTATCGGACGCATCGTCGAACGAGCATCTTCGCCCCCGGTTCGAGGCACGGCGGCTCGACGCGGTCACCGCTGACGACCTTGCGCGGCTCGTTCGCGAGATGCGAGCCAAGGGCATGAGCGAGGCGACGATCGCCGTCGTGTCTCGGCGTCGTCGGTCAGATCTACAAGTTCGCGGCTCGGCGTCTGGGGTGGAGCGGGCACGATCCCGACGACGCTGATGCTGCCGTCGGAGCGACCGAAGGTCTCGCTGGCGAAGCGTCGGCCGATCTTCATCGGTGAGCAGCTGGAGCAGACGATCGCCGCCGCGCACGAGCCGTTCCGAACTCTTTTCACGGTCGCGGCGCTGACCGGGTGCTCGCATCTCCGAGCTCTGCGGGCTGACGTGGGCTGACGTCCGGGTCGACGACTTCGACGAGGCCGAGATCGAGTTCGGCTGGCAGGTCGATCGTCACGGCAACCGGCAGCCGACGAAGACTGACGGGTCGGCGCGGACCGTGCCGATCCCGCGGAGCTGGCGGTGGTCCTTGTGCCGGCACAAGCTGGCCGCGCGGGATACACGAGCGCGACGAGCTTTCGTGTTCGCGACCGGGACAGGCCGCCCGGTCCAGCAGCGGAACGTCGCCCGGGCCCTGCGTGAGGCTCAGAAGCGCGCCGTCGACGCTGACGGACAGCCGACGTTCCCGGTTCTTCATCGAGATCGATGACGCAGGGCGAGCCGGTTCCGGTTCCTCGCGGTGCCCTGCCGTCGATGCACTCGCTTCCGGCATACGGTCGCGTCCCGAGCGTTGCTGGCGGCGAGAGCGTCGACGAGGTCGCCTTCCTACTCGGCCACCGGGACGGGACCGTGACCCGGACGGTCTACGTCCGGGAGGTCGCCGATGCCCGCCGGCGATCGCATGCGGCGATCACGGATGGCGGCCGAGTACGCCGGCGCACTGCACGTCGCGCTGAAGTCGCCGGCCGAGTGAGCGACTGAGGCCGCCTCGGCGGCCTCAGCTGCCGTCCGCCTCGGCGATCAGCGGCGCGGCGATCCCGGGTTGCGACGCGCTCGCAGGCGAGGATCGTCAGCGTCAGATACGGCTGCGATCAGACGGCCGGGGCATCTCTCGCTCCGGGCCAGGAGGGCCACGAGCTCATCCGCGGTTATCCCGTTCTCCTGGGGGTGACCGCACCTGTCCGGGCCGAGCTTGTCCAGCATGCGTTTAGTGCGCACGCGGTCGGGCTCGACCGGCAAGTACACGCCGACGACCCGGCGTCCTGGCCAAGCACGGTCTCGGTGCCGGCGAGACAGGAGACGCGACGTCTTCATGGCCTTGGAGCCCAGGCTAGGCGTCCGGGACCGTGCTCAAGTACCCTGAACGCAGGCGTCGTCGGGAGGCCTGCGGGGAGCGCTGAGCAGGGGGCGGCTATGGAAACTATTTGGAAGCCTCAGCCGTCACGAAAGCCTCTTCCGCCCCCTGCACTCCTCAACAGTAAATAGCGGGTTTGCAGCATAAACGTGCAAACGCCGAACAGCCAAAACCGGCTGCAGGGTGATGGTAAGGAAGGGGTCGTCGGTTCGAGTCCGACAGAGGGCTTTTAGAAACCCCCCGGCCGGGGGGCCAGTTCTCAACCGGCAGGTGGTCCACCTTTCAACGGGCGTGCGTGGTCTACTTTTCAACCGGCTTTGCCAGAAGCGTCGACGTCGTGGCCGCTGCGGTCGGATAGGCCGCGGCGGCTTGCGACGCCGGGCCTTCCTCAGAATCGGACGTGCGACTTTCACCGCATCCGCCTCAGGCACGGTCTGCCGAGTCTGGCAATCCAAAGGCCTACGATCCGGTCCCTCGGGAGGTCGGGTCGTCCGCAGGTCCACTCGCCCCGACCGGCGGTCGCGGCGTCTAGTTGTCCATTGGTTGGGTCTCATCGTTGTCGTATGTCGGTGGAGTCACCTGACCGCGTCAGCGCGCTTTGGCACCCCGGCGCCGGCCTGGTATCCAGCCGGTTATCCACGACGGCGCGCCGCACGCGACATAGCAGGAGCCCAGGTTGCTATGGGTGCCGAGTGCGACGTCGAGTCGTTGGGCGTGGTGAGTCCGTGGGCGGGTTGTTCGCGAACCCGCAGCGCTGACCGCCGATATGGTGGGCACGCCGCTCGATTATCGATGCTGCCAGCTCGCATGGGCTGAAGCCAAGCGAGGAGCAAGCGATGGATCACACGTCGGTCGACTTCACCCTGGTGATCGACACCTTCCTGCTCCTACTGATCGGGGTCGGCCCCAAGATCGCGCTCGTGCCGTTCCTGGAAGTCACTGCCGACATCGACCCGGCGACCAAGCAGTCGGTGGTCCGCAAGATGCTCACCACCGCCGGCATCGTCGCGGTCCTTCTCATCGTCCTCGGCGAGCTGCTGACGAGACTGCTGCATTTCTCGACCGGATCGCTCTCAATCGCAGGCGGCATCATCCTCGTGATCATCGCGGTGACCATGGTGCTCGGTTCCGCTGATCCGACGGAAAGCAAGGCGATCAAGGGCCGCGATCCACAACGGATCGCGGTCTTTCCACTCGCGGTCCCGTACCTGCTCAACCCGGCTGGCATCGTGGCCCTGGTGACGCTGTCAGCCGAAGCGGACTCGATCGCGGTCGTCGCGGTAGGGCTAGGGCTGCTCGCCCTCGTCCTTGGTGTCGACGTCGCGGTCTTCCGATGGGCGAACCGCGTCAGCGATCACCTCGATGAGTCCCGCATGCTCATCACCGAGAAGATCTTCGGCTTCCTGCTGGCGGCCCTCGCGGTCCAACTCATGCTCGATGGACTTCACGCCGTCGGCGTCATCCACCTAGCCGCCCACTGAAACCCGGGATCCGCCGTGACATGCCGCCGTGGCGTTGCGGTTGGCTGGCGCAGCCAATGCAGACGTGCCGCTACTCGATCACGGTCTTGATGTCGCGCGCAGCGCGCTTGAGGGCCTGACCCGGTCGGCCCTCGGAAAGGGTTTGACGCCGCCGCGTCAAGGAGCGAACTACCAACCCGTGTCGCGGAGGCCCGCGAAGAGTTCCGCAGGCGCTGGCGGCCACGATGACGCGCGACGAGTGCGGGTCGGCTGTCCGCTCGCGCCCGGGCGGGGATACCTGACAGAGTGAACCTGTGCTGACTCGGGTGGCCGACGGTGTCTGGGTGCGGCAGAGCGAGTGGGTGTGGAGCAATGCCATCGCGGTGCGCGGCGAGCATGGGTTGATCCTGGTCGACCCCGGCATCGCTGGTTCTGATCTGAGCCAGCTCGCTGATGACCTGGACCGGCTCGGCATTCCGGTGGTCGCCGGGTTCTCCACCCATCCCCACTGGGACCACCTGCTCTGGCATCGCCGGTTCGGCGACGTGCCGCGCTACGCCACTGCTGCCGGTGCCCACGCTGCCAGTGAAGGCCGAGAGCGGGGGCAGGCGATGGCGGCCCAGAGCGCGTCGGGCATCCCTCTCGAGCTGTTCGGGCTCGTCACCGCGCTGCCCGCGGACGGCGGACCCGTGCCGGGGGAGATCATCGAGCATCAGGCGCACGCCGTCGGCCACGCCGCGGTCCTTCTCGCCGACCGTGGCGTCCTGCTCGCCGGCGACATGCTCTCCGACGTCCTGATCCCGCTCCTTGACCCTGGCCAGCCCGATCAGGTGGGCGCCTATGAGACGGCACTTGACCGGCTGGGAGAGGTCGTCGGGCGCGTCGATGTTGTGGTCCCCGGCCACGGCGCGGTTGCCGAGGGTCCCGAGGTGGCGTCCCGCCTCGCCGCCGATCATGCCTACGTCAGCGCGCTGCGGCGAGGCGCGGAACCGGTCGACGCGCGTCTGGGGCCGGATGCGGACTGGCTCTCTGGCCCCCATCAGTCAAACCGCGAGCAGGCCCGACGGCGGTAGGGTCTTCTGATGGCTCGGGGGTTCAGGGGGCGATCGCCGTAAAGATCAGCATGGCCATCTCCATCCCGATCGGTGGTTACGGTGCGGCCACCCCGCACATGCTGAGACTGCGAGCCGCAGCCAGATTCCTTGGTCAGGGCATCGCCGGAGCACGAGTACAGACCGACTCCCTCCTCCCGCGCCGCGCATGTCGTCAAAAAGCAGAACCCAGTAACGGTGTCCCTCGCGTCCATCCCGTGCCTGCTTTCACGCAGCACCGGGCGCGTCGACGCCGTCCAACGGACGACAAACCCGCATCTTCTGTGGGCGGTCCGAGCCTCAGAGCAGCAGCGCCAACCGCGCTCCTCCGGTGGGGTGCACGGTGGCGGCGGTGACGATCCCGGGCCAAGCGACTCCGGGCCCATCGCAGGTTTGTTGCTGACTAAGGCTCTAACCCGTGCAGACATTCATACGCTGGCTGGCTAAGGGCGGTATTTCCGGCATTCCGCCGCGTCACGTACTGCTCGGCAAGCTCGTGGCCTTCGACGGGCAGGCGTTCGTGGTGCGCCACCGGCGCGACACGCACCGGTTGCTCGACACGATCGTCCCCCGCTCGGGCACCGGGCAGCGGAAACGAGCGTGTTGAGCGGCGAGCATCAGGTGGTCCTGGCCAGCGTCCAGTCGCCTCGCCCTCATCTTTCAGGAGCTCGCGATCGTCGGATCCTCGGCGTGCAGCCGACACGTCGCGCCCGGCATCCCGACCTTGCCCGGAGCGGCAGCGTGGCCAAGCGCGTACCCTCGCGGTGTGAGCTACGCAACGGACCCGCGCGTGGACGCCTACCTGGACGGTTTGCCGCAGTGGCAGCAGGCGATCTGCCAGCGTGTGCGTGACCTGGCCCACGGTGCGGATTCTGAGGTTCAGGAGACGATCAAGCGCAGGGTGCAGCCCTACTTCGTGCTGCAGGGCAACATCTGCGCGCTGCTGGCTGCGAAGGACCACGTCAACGTGTTTCTCTATGACGGCGGGATCGTGCCCGACCCAGAGCGCATCATCACCGGCGGCCACAGAAACAAGACCGCGCGGACCGTCGCGATCTACGAGAACGAGGCGATCAACGAATCGGCCTTGGCGGCGATGTTGCGCCAGATCGTCGCCAATAACCGGGCCGGTGGCTGGCGCAAGCTCAAGACTGGCCGAGCTGACCGGTGACGCCACCGCCCGCTGCGCCCCAGAGATCGGGAAGCAGCTCAGCGGGGTTGGACCGGGCCGGGCCAGCTGAACGTTGCGAGGCGGCCTCGCTGGTCACGCGCTGAGATTGGCGGCGAAGTGGCGTTGTAGTTCGTTGGCGTAAGCGCGTCCGATGGAAGCCTTGTGCTGATCTAGCCACTGGCTGAATGCAATCTGTCCCAGAGGGGGGCCGTGTGACACCAGCAGCCCGGCCATGAGACCTCTGATCTCATCGGGCGTTAGGACCACGTCGCGAACGAGCGCACCAAGTCCGCGGGCGGCAGCAGCCATCAAGGGTGGAGGTACGGGAATGATCGGCGAGCGAGCGTTTACGGCGCTGCGGATCAGCGCGACAAGGGCGCGGAAGGGCATCGTCTCGGGTCCCGCCGCGTCGAGGACCGGGTCGCCGCCCGAGTCGGCAGCGTCGACGCAGATCCGGGCTAGGTCGTCGACGTGAACCGGTTGTACGAGGTAGCTACCATTGCCGGGCAGCGCAAAGACTGGCATCCGGCGCAGTATCCAGGCGATGTTGTTGGTCAGTACGTCGCGCTGGCCGCCGAAGATCCAGGTCGGCCTCACGATTGAGTAGTGCAGCCCGGACTGGGCCAGGGCGGATTCGACCAGGGCCTTTCCTTTGAAGTAGGGAAGGGGAGACTCGAGCGACGGGTTGGTGATGCTGACATGCACGACGCGCTGTACCCCTGCGCGCTTGGCGGCATAGAACAGCCTGCGTGAGTTCTCGATCGCATCAGCGAAACTCGCCCGTCCGTGGTCAAAGCGCACCCAAAAGGTGTTGTAGAGGGTGCTCACCCCCTCCAGGCTGGAAGTAAGCGCCGCCGGATCGTCAAACCGATACGGGAGGGTCTCAACCCGGGCTTGGAGGGAGTGCGCGCGGTCGGGGTGAAACGTGAGCGTCCTCACGCGGCGCCCCGAGCCGAGCAGCCGCTCGGCGATGGCGCTCCCGGAGTAACTGAACGCCCCCGTCACCAGATCCGTTGGGGTGTCCCTGTTCATGGCGTCTCCTCGGTCACGGCCCTTGGCTTCAGCGAATGGGGATGGCGAGTCTGAGCGCCCGCACCGCCAGCGGCACAGGCTCGGGATTCCAGACCCGTCGGTCGGGGTCAGGCCAGGCGTATGTCGGGCTCCCGTCAGCGCATAGCTCGCGCAGAGCGGGCTGCCCCAGCTCTCGGGACGACCAGTCATAGAGCCGTTGCATGCGGGGCGCGATGACGCCGTAGTCGAGCATCCGGCCGAGGCTGTTCTCGTCGGCGAGATAGGCGTCGAGGTCACGGGTCGGGGGATACCGTTCCGGCAGCACCCGGCGCAGCGACAGGAACGCTCCCGCCATCCCGAGCCTGGGATCGCCCAGGATGGCGCCCAGCGGAGCGAATGGCCCGAGCGCCAAGCGCGGCGCGGCGACGAGGGCGTGGGCGTAGAGGACGCGGACCAACACGACGTTGAGGAAGAAGCGCTCGGGCAGGCTCTCGTGCCGGGCGAGCTCGTGATGCTCTAGGTAAGCCGCCACGATACTGGCGTTGTGCGCGCGGTACCAGCTGCCAGCGGTGGGGTCAGCGATGAATGACATCCAGAGCCCGATCGTCGATGAGGACGGCTCGCCGAGCAACCCGCCCGAGCGGGCCATGGCCTCGCACCCATCTAACAGCAGCCGGTCGTTCATCGATCGCCACCACGGGCTTCCCGGGGGTGACGCATCGAGCGGTTCAAGCACACCGCGGTCGGTCTGCCACCTCATGAACGACATGGCCGCCCGCCTGTACGGCACGTGCTGTGGCGCGCGACCAACCGGCCCGCGGTACGTACGCATGACCAGCGCCAGACGCGCCGCCGGATCGTCGCGCACGGCATTCATCTGCGCGAGCGCCCACCCAGCCGCCGTATCCGCAGGCATAGGCGCGACGCTACTACGTCCTGCGCCCGCCCATCGGCGCTGTGGCCTAATGGCTCGAAGTGCGGCGGTTCGGCGACTGCGTTGATGGTCCGGACGCGGCAGCGGTGACCTGCCGCCGGATCCCCGGGCAAGCCGCGGGACTCTGAGCACAAGCTCGTCCCCGACGGCGCGCGATCTCACAAATGGGGGATGACGGCGCCCAGCGCCTCGAGCTGGGGCATCGGTACCATCACCGCGCCGATCCCGTGACGTTCGCTCAGCTCGCTGAGACGCTCGGCCATCTCCGCCGGCGTACCCGTCAGGACCATCGGCGAGCCAGCCAGCCGGTCGATGTCTGTTTGATCGACACCGTGACGCATCGGGATCTCATAGTCACACTCGGTGGGGGCCATGAGATTGAAGTCCACGGCCTTCGTCGCTCCGGCAAGGATGTCGCGGATCAGCGTCTGGCAGAAAACGACGCTCCCGCCCCCGATGATCGCGGTCCGGATCCTGTTCAGCTGCTCGATCGTCTTCACCAGTGACCGCTCGCCAGGCTACGCGCGGCTGAACTGCGGCAGATGCTCGGCATTGGCCTCGAGCAGCTCGTCGAGCAGCGCATCGGTCTGCTGGAGGTCGAGGCGCGCCTGCACCGTGGGCTCGAGCAGGAAGGCATGCAGCGCCGATTGCCGATCGCCCGTGAGCGCGGCCTTCACCATGTGCTCCTGCAAGGCGACGTAGTGGCGCAGGTGGGCGGCGAGCGCCTCGGGCAACCGCCCGGCGTGGATCGGACGGATGCCGTAGGCGTTGACCTGCGCGTTGACCTCGACGATTGCGTGGGCGGGGAGGTTGGGGATGGCGCCGCTGTTGACCGCGTTGACAACGTGGGTCTCGTTGCGGTTGGCGACGATCGCCTCCATGATCTCGATTACCTCGATGCCCTCCTCCTCCTCGCCGAACGGGAGATCGGCGAGGCTCACCCCACCCGCTCCAGGCGCCGTCCAGGCACGCACGAGGTTCTCGTACTCCTGCACGCGGCCGCGCTCGTGGTTCATGTCGTGGGTGGTGATCCCATAGCGCATGCGGATGCCCTGCCCGCGGCCGTCATAGGGCTCATCCAATCGCTGCATCTGCGGGTGAAACTCGACCCAATGCTGCCAACAGTAGGGGAGCACGCCATAGGTCTCGAGTGCCCATTTCACGACGGGCTCCGTGGCCCGCTCACGGGCCAGCGCGAGGCCGTCGGTACCGTCTTTCAGGCGGAGTGCAATCACGCCGGCGCAGTGGTTGAGACCCGCGACCACGGGTGGCATGGCGATGTCCTCGGGCTCGACGCCGCACTGGTGGGCGAGCCATCGGGCGCTGCTCGGAGCTGCGGTGCACGAGCACAGGCCTAGTGACTTGACCTCAGGAACGCTGCGCAGGGCGAGCGTCTCGACTGGGGCCGGGTTCGTGTAATTGAAGACCCAGGCGTCCGGCGCCACCTCGGCGACGTCGCGCGCGACGTTCGCGAGCACGGGCGCGTTGCGCAGGGCGCGCATGATGCCCCCGGGTCCGATCGAGTCTGCAACCCACATGACGAGGCCGAACTTGGCGGGGATCTCGATGTCCTTGGCCCAGGCGTCCATACCCCCGACGGAGATCGCGACGATGACGAAGTCCGCGTCGGCGAGCGCCTCGCGCTGATCAAGCGTGCTGCGCACCGTGAGCGCACTGCCCTCGCTATCAATGAGCTTGCGCGCAAGGGATTCCATCACTTCCACGCGATCCTTATCGACGTCCATGAGCGTGACGCTGGCGCTCCCCAGAACGCCGGATTGGATCAGGGAGCGGATGAGCGGCGGCACGAAGCTGCTGCTCCCCCCGCCGATCATGGTGATGTTCACGGGCATATCGATCCTCCTGTCGGTGGCCGGAGCTCAGCCGAGCGAGTCGTCACTCATCGGCAGCAAAGACGCCTCAAACAGGCGGTGGGTCCGCGGCCGGCCCAGCGTGTAGAGGACGGCTTCGGCGACCTCCTCGGGCCGCATCATTTCGGGAAGGTCCGGATCGTCGGGCGTGCGCCCCCGGCCCATCGCGAAGTCGGTGGCAACTCCCCCGGGGCAGAGGATCGAGCAGCGAACGCCTCGCTTGAACAGCTCGTGGTCGAGCGACCGCATGAAGCCCACCTGCGCGAACTTCGACCCGGCGTAGACGGCCTCGCCTTCCGGCGCGCGCTGGCCAGCGATCGACGCGATCAAGACCAGGTCGGCGGCGTCGCTCTCCAAGAGGCGGGGCAGCGCGGCCCGCACGGTGTACAAGAGCCCACGGACATTGATATCGACCATCTCGTCGAGGTGGGCCGGATCGAGATCGAGGAAGTCTCCGTAGGCGCCGACGCCAGCATTGGCGACGAGCACGTCAAGAGCGCCGAAGCGCTCCACGGCCGCGGCGACGATCGCTTCGAGCTGCGCGGGCTGGCGGACGTCGCACGGGCGGGCTAGCGCGTCTGGGATGTCGAGGTCGCCGCCGCTGCGCGAGGCAAGCGCCAGGTTCGCGCCGGCGTTGGCGAGCATGTGGGCGGTGGCGGCGCCGATGCCGCGGCTGGCGCCGGTGATGAGAACTGTCCGTCCTTCGAGCGACGTCATGTGACCTCCGTCCGAGTGGCCGGCTTCGATGGGGGGACGTCGAGCGCGGGATTACGCTCGAAGAATCCGACCGGCTTCAGTGTGAAACCGATCGTGGCCACCGGCATGACTGGCCAGTCCTCCGGACGTGGCACGTGATGATGGCCGAACGTGTACCACAGAACCAGGTCGCGATCGACGATCGCACGATTCCGGCGCGTCCACTCCGGCAGACCAGCGCCGCCGCGATGCTGGCTGGGGTACTCACCGGCGGCGTAACGCTCTCCGGGCTCGTAGGGCGTTACCCACAGGTGTTCGCGAATGAATCCGGCTCGTCTCATGACTGCCGCGTCCGGCTGCGCGAACGGCACCGTGTTCTCGCCGGGGATCAGCCGGTAGCCGACCGGCTGGCCCAACCGATGATGGACGTGAGGGTTGACGATCTCCCACCAGCGCGCTGAGCTCGTATCCACCCGCCGCCGAGCCTCGGACTCGGTTCTGAGCGGCCGACGGCGGACGACGAAGGCGTTGCCGTGGGGATTGTCATCGCCTGGAGGGAGCGATTCGGTCCAGACCTCCTCCACCGTGTTTTCGACGCCGTCGACATCGAGGTCCAGCCGCACGTTGAAGTAGTGCTGGTGAATCATCGCGTTGAGTCCCGGGGCCACCAGCACCCCGTGGCGTGGAGTCACGCCGGGAGCCACGGCGCCGGTCGAAAGGACGCCGGTTAACTTGACCTCGTGGGCGATCGTCCCATCTTGGTAGAGGTACCAGAAGAACCCGTAGTCATAGTTGCCAATCGCCGAGAACGAAGAGATGACCAGGCGACGCGATCGCCGTACCTCGCCCTCCCCTGTCCGCCACTCGATATGCCGCCAAAGGACGCCAACGTCCTCCTCGTGCATACAGATCGCGTTGGGAATCGGCACCGGGGCTCCCTCGGCATCCGAAACCGTCGCGTCGAAATAATGGATCTCACCGAGACAGTCGCACCCTGGAGTCAGCGGCGAGGCGGCGACACCCACCCCATTCTCGCCGGCATCGAATGCGTTCTTGAAATAGTGGGTGGGACTGGGATCGCCGTAGGGCACGACCATCTCCGACAGCGAGGCGCGGTAGATGATCGACCGCACCCGATCCCCATCGCGGTAGCCGATCTGGTGGAGCACGAGGCCCTCGCGAGGTGTGAAGCCGACATGAAGCTGCCATCCCTGCCAGCGAACCGTGTTGCCATCCACGCTGAAGCTTGCCCCCTCCGGCTGGGTGATCGTAAGGGGCGCGATGTCGTCGCGCAGCCGGTCAACCGCGTCAGGGCCAAAGTTTCCCGACTCGCGCGGGACGGGCACGACGCCATAGTCGTCGACGCGGAGCACGTCAAGGCGATTGAGGTCGACGAGCGCGATCAGCCCATCGACCGGATGTGCCCACTCGTTATCGCCCGGCTGGTCGCGGACGAATGCGAGGCAGCGGGCCAGCCGCATTCCTTGCTCATCGTCGTACCCAAAGTGTCCAGCCGGCCAGGCATCAACCTGGATCGTCTCGAAGTCGGTGATGCCTCGGAGCTGCAGAGCCCCCTGAAAGTCGGGATCGTGGCGGACGAGCTCTTCGGCCTCGGCTAACTCGGCCACCACCGCCAGCGGCTGCACGCCATCGAGACGCTGCCAGCCCGTTACGGCGGCCGTCCCGTCCAGGGAGACAGTCACCTCATGAGTCGAGCCGTCGCCCTGGGCAAGCAGGACGATGTATGCCGACCGCGGAGGGCGCTTCTTCGAACTCCCAGTAGCCAAGGCGACAACGACCTTCTTGGGCGGCTCGCTCAGCTCGATGGTAATGAAGCGAACCCGTCCACTGAGTGAGCGGAACTCGACTGACGCGCGAACGGCATCGCTAGCTGTCGCGATCTCCTCGGGGCTGAGCGGATCGAGGAGTGAGCACGTTTCACTGCTGATCAGATTGTGCGCAGGTTCGCTTGTTATGGCTTCATTCAATCATATCCGCGCACGCATTCGCCGCACTCGGACGCCCCCACGCGTTACTTGCAGCAGCAAGCACGGTCCGCCGAAGGTTCCCCCCAGCCCGCAGGCCGACGATTGGTGACGAACCGCTGAGTGGGCGCGCCGGCATATGAGCTAACGCCGAGAAGAGTTGATTGGCGTTTCCGTGTGCCGCGGGACCAATACCTAGGTTGAGGTTGCATATCTTTCGAATAGACCCGGATCTACCAGCCAATCGCCACGGTTTGAGGCGCCATCTTGGAGGTTTCGCTCAGGATCTTTCAGATACTGTCCGCTAGATGCATCAACCGGACCGTCTTAGCGCGATCCTCGAGCAGCTCTCGCGGAACGGTAGTGTGAGCGTCGCCGATCTCGCCGGGAGCTTCAGCGTCTCTGTGGCGACGATCCGGCGCGACCTGCAGCTGCTCGAGCAGCAGCGACTGGTGGGGCGGGTTCACGGCGGGGCTGTCGCCAGCGGGGTTCTCTATGAGCTGCCTTTGCGTTACAAGGCAGCGCGACAGCAGGAGGAGAAGCGTCGCATTGCCTTGGCGGCGGCGCAACTCGTGGCAGATGGCATGACGGTCGGCTTGACGGGTGGAACCACGACCACCGAGGTCGCCCGCTCTCTCGTCGAGCGCAGTGGCCTGACCGTGGTCACCAACGCCCTCAACCTCGCGTCCGAGCTCGCGGTGCGGTCGAATCTGAAGCTTCTCGTACCGGGCGGCGTGGCGAGACCTGAGTCATATGAGTTGGTCGGGCCGATCGCGGAGGCCGGCCTCGACGGCCTCAATCTCGATCTCGCTTTCCTGGGCGTCGATGGCATCTCGGTCAAAGCCGGCTGCACGACCCATCATGAGGTCGAGGCTTACACCAACCGGGCGCTGATCGAACGCGCGAGCCGAGTGATCGTCGTTGCCGACGGCTCGAAGCTCGGCCGGGTTGCATTTGCCCGGATCTGCACCGTTGCCGAGGCGCAGGAGCTGATCACCGACCGGGGAGCCGATCCTCTCGAAGTCGGGGCTCTCGAGGACGCGGGTCTCGCCGTCTCGCGCGCCTGATCGCGGAGCGCATCCGGCGCCGGATCTAATTCACCGCGGTCTCGCCGTGACTCGGCGCTGAGAGTCGAGGACCGCAAGACAGGTTTCGATGCACTACGCGCTTGCCGCATGCTCGGTTTCGCGGTATTGTCGCACCAAGTGCTCATGATCGAGCGTGAGATTGCTAGCCAGCCTGGCATGTGGCAAGAGGCGGCGCGACAAGCCGCCAGTACTGCTGACGGGCTTCCGGAGCAGGGGTTGCGGCTGGCGATCCTTGGTTGCGGAACGTCGTATTTCATTGCCCAGGCGATGGCCGGCCTGCGCGAGGGCTCCGGCCACGGCGAGTCAGACGCGTTCTCCGCTTCAGAGGCGCCGATGTGGCGTGCCTACGATGCCGTCCTGGCCGTTTCTCGGTCCGGCACGACGACTGAGATACTCAGCGCGCTCGAGCGCGTGCCGTCAGCCGTCCCGACCATGGCGATCTGCGCGGTGCCGGACTCCCCCGTGGCGCAGATGGTCCAGCGAGCGGTTCTGCTCGAGTTCGCCGACGAGCGAGCAGTAGTGCAGACTCGCTTCGCCACGACCGCGCTCGCGCTCTTTCGCGCGCACCTGCGTGAACGCGTCGAGGACCTCATCGCCGCCGCCGAGGAGGCGCTAGTGGCTCCGATTCCGTCCGGTTTGACGGACTTCGAGCAGTTTGTGTTCCTTGCCAATGGATGGGGCGTTGGCCTGGCGAATGAGGCGGCGCTCAAGCTCCGCGAGGCCGCCGGGGTCTGGAGCGAGTCATATTCGGCGATGGAGTACCGCCACGGGCCGGTCAGCGCCACCACCTCGCGTACGCTCGTGTGGGCTCTTGGTCGCGTCGACGACGGAGTGCTGGCGGACGCGGGCGAGGCAGGAGCCACGGTGATCGATAGCCGGCGTGATCCTATGACCGAACTTGTGTTGGTCCAGCGTGCCGCCGTGGCGTTGGCTGCCGCACGCGGCCTCGACCCCGATAGGCCGCCACACCTGAGTCGGTCGGTTGTCCTACAAACCGGACCCGAAGCTGTCAGCAAGAGTTGAGAGGGAGAGCTGAAATGGCAAGGATTTGCGCCGTGATTAGCCGATCAAGACGGGCGATGCCGGCTCTGGTGTGGTTGGGTGCGGCGCTGCTCCTGTGCGCGTGTGGTTCATCATCGAACGGGAGCTCTGCGTCAAACGCAGCCTTCTCGTCGACCGCGCCGATTCGTGGCCAACACATCACGGTCTTGCTTCCCTATACGGTGCCGCAGAGCATCCTGAACCAGTTCACAAAGCAAACCGGCGTCAAATTGACGTTTGAGACAGCAGGCTGGGATAACGTCAAGTCAAAGCTGATCGTCGCGAACACCGCGGGCACCTATATCGCCGACGTCACCGAGTTTGACTGGACTTTCACCGGCCAGTTTGGTGGCGCTGGATGGTATGTGCCGCTCGAAAAGGCGCTCGGCCCGCGGCTGCTCGCTGATTTATCCAACGACAACCGCGTGTTCGCCACACACGGCCACACCTATGCTGCGTGTTACAGCAACGATTACCGACTCGGGATGTATAACGCGAAGGATTTCGCTGCGGCAGGCATCAAACGCTATCCTGCCACGTTCGCGCAGCTGAGCGCCGATCTGACTACGCTGAAGCACGACAAGGCGGCTCCATACCCGATGTCGCTGCCGTTGGCCGCAACCGAGGGTGGCCTGACGCCCTGGTACCTGCTTACACTCGCGATGGGCGGCCAGCTCTTCAACGCTCACAATCAGCCAGTCTTCGGGCAGCCTGACTCGACGGCCTACAAAGCGCTGCTCTTCGAGATCAACGCGCTGAAGCAGGGCTGGATCTCCCCGGGCTCGGTTACTCTTGATGACACTCCGGCGCTGGACAACTTCGAGGCCGGCGAGGCCGCGATCCTCCTCGCGGGGGGACCCGGCGAAATCTCGACGGCAAACGATCCCAGTCAATCGAAGGTAGCCGGGAGCGTCCGGGCTGGCTTGATGCCCGGAGCAACCGGCCCGGGCTCGTCCTTTGCCCTGCCTGAGGGCCTCGCGATCCCCGTCACGGCGCAGCACAAGACCGCCGCCCTGGCGTTTATCAAGTGGTGGCTGGAACCACGCACCCAGATCGAAATGTATACGAACGGGGTCACCGGGTTTCTCCCCTGCCGGCTCTCGGTGCTGCACACGCTGATCCGCACGGGGAAAGTGGAGGGTGGCAGCGCGGTGGATCAGGAGCTCACTCATATCGTGCCGCTGTTTCCAGAGGGGGCTCCCTCGTGGTATTCGAGGTTCGACACCGACGCTCAGGGACTGATCAACGCTGCCGTCGAGGGTAAAACGAGTCCGAGCCAAGCGCTCAAGCAGCTGTCGTCAGATACGACTTCGTTTGCCAAGTCCTCCTCTTGAGGCTTTTTGGCGCTGTGGAGTCCGCTGCGCGCAGAGCAGTTGCTGATCCCGTGGGGCCGATCCGGTTGAGCTTGCGGTGGCGCGGCCTGCACTGAAGGAGCGGGCGAGAGTGCGGCTGGGCTTGGATCCCGGAGGACCCCCGGCGCGCGCGTCCCGGGCAAGCCTCAGCCGCGAGGAGGCATGGCTGGGTTGGTGGCTGGTCATCCCCGCCGCCGCGGTAGTGGTGGTTCTGGTCCTCTATCCGATGGTGGTCGGATTCGACACCAGCCTGCACGCCGAGGCCCCGACGCTGGGCGCGCCGAGCAACTTCGTTGGCTTTGGCAACTACAGCGACGTGATCAAGGACCCGGCGACTCACTCGGCCGTGCTCCACACCATCGTCTACGTCGTGATTGCCCTCGCCCTGGAAATCATTCTGGGGATCGGGGCCGCCGTCGCGCTGCACCGCCCGTTTCGAGGACGCGGCTTGGTGCTGGCGGTACTCATCTTGCCGTGGGCGCTTCCGTCCGTAGTGAGCGGTGTTCTCTGGCGGCGGATACTGGCCTCCGACAACGGACTCCTCAACAGCGTCTTGCTGCAGCTGCACATCGTCCACACGCCGCAGGTGTGGCTGGCGAGTGGCTGGGCGATCCCGCTCATCACCCTAGTTCACGTGTGGGGCGTGCTTCCGTTGATCGTCCTCATCTTCATCGCGGGCCTGCAGGGCATTCCGGATGAGGTCTATAGCGCTTCCGCCGTCGACGGAGCGAATCAGGCGCGCCAGTTCTGGCATATAACCCTTCCACTCCTCAAACCCGCGTTGGCGGTTGCCATAACCATCGGACTTGTCGACGCGATCACGATTTTCGACGAGATCTACGTTCTCAATGGCACCGGTCTCAACACCGCCTCGGTCGTGGTACAGATCTACAACACCGTCTTTGTTGACGCCGACTTTGCGCACGGCATCGCGTTCGCCTTCCTCGTCGCCGCGGCGACGGCCCTCTGTGCCGGAGTCGCGACGCTCGCCTCGCGCCGGGCGACGGTGTGAACGCGCCGCCCGCGACCCGAGCCCTCCGGGCGATTGCGATCGCCGCGCTCCTGGCGTGGTCGCTCGGTCCGGTGGCGCTAGGTGTGGTCACGAGCATCTCGAGCCAGACCGATGTGGATGCGGTGCCGGCACGATGGTTTCCGCATCACGCCACCGTGGACGCCTACAGAGCATTGATCACCGGTGCAAGCACGTCCCTGGGGAGCACCGCGAGCGACTCCAGCGCATTCGGTCAATCCATGATCAGCAGCGTCGAGGTGACGATCGAGGCGACGGTGCTCTCGGTCGCGGTGTCGCTGCTCGCCGGCTATGGCTTCAGCCGATTGCGCTTCCGCGGCAGCAAGGTGGTGTTTTGGGCCATCCTGGCCACCTTGGTGATTCCGCTGTTTGCTCTCGTCGTCGCCCTGTTTCGGATGATGGCGCAGTTGCATCTGATCAACACGCAGCTGGGCCTCGTCTTGGTCTACCTGAGCACCCAGGCGCCGCTTGCGATCTGGTTGTTTTACAACTATTGTCGCGAGCTGCCGGCTGAACCAGAGGAAGCAGCTTTGATTGATGGATGCACTCGCTGGCGGGCATTTCGGAAGGTGGTGTTGCCGCAGATGCGCTCTGGAATCGCTGCGGTGACGGCGATCGTGATGCTTTTGAGCTACGGCCAATTTCTGATTCCGCTGCTCCTGGGATCCTCCCCGAGCACGACCCCGGTGACAGTGTTGATCACGGACTTTGTGGGTAAATACACGACCAACTATCCCCTGTTGGCTGCCGGCGGAGTAATCGCGCTGCTGCCGCCGGCGATCGTTGCCATACTCCTCAATCGTCAGATTCGCGGCATGCTCAGCGGCTCGGTTGGATAGATCGGACCGGCGACCCTTGAGTGGCATTAGCTTGACATCGGTGTCGAAGGAATTTCCTGGCGGGAGCATCGCGGTACGGGAGCTGAGCCTGGAGGTGCTACCGGGTGAGTTCGTCGTCCTTGTCGGACCGTCAGGTTGCGGAAAGACGACAACGCTGCGGATGGTCGCAGGGCTTGAAGGGGTGACCGACGGAGAGATTGCGATCGATGGCCGGCCAGTGACGCATCTGCCGCCCCGTCACCGGGATGTCGCGATGGTATTCCAGAACTACGCGCTGTACGCGCACATGACCGTACGCGACAACATCGGTTTCGGTCTGCGGATGCATGGTATGCGTAGGGACGCGATCGCCCGTCGCGTAGACGAGGCCGCCCAGATCCTCGGGATTGATGACCTCCTCTCCCGTAAGCCCCGGCAGCTCTCCGGCGGCCAGCGCCAGCGGGTGGCGATGGGCCGAGCAATCGTGCGAGAGCCCGCAGCCTTCCTCATGGACGAGCCGCTGTCGAACCTCGACGCGAAGTTGCGGGTCGAGATGCGAGCCGAGATCACGAACGTCCAGCGTCGCATCGGCGCGCCGACGCTATACGTCACCCACGACCAGATCGAGGCGATGACGATGGGCGACCGAGTAGCGGTTCTCCGGGATGGCGTGCTGCAACAGCTTGGTTCGCCCGAAGACCTCTACGACCATCCCGCGAACACGTTCATCGCAGGTTTCATCGGTTCGCCGGCGATGAATCTCATGGCGACGCGGTTGACTTCGGTCCAGGGACGGTATGTCGTCGACTTCGGGAGATCCCGGATTCCCGTGTCACCGGCGGCGTTGCGGCGGCGGCCGAAATTGGCCGCGTACGCTGATCGCGAGATCGTCCTGGGAGTGCGGCCTGAGGACATCGTCGACGGCGACGAAGCGCGAGAGTCTACGGGGAGGTTCAGGGTGACTGTGCAGCGGACCGAGTCGCTGGGTTCGGAGCGGATCATCTACTTCGACTTCGAGTCCTCGGGCGCGCCGCAAAATGGATCCGCGGTGGCGCTCGACGTGCTGGGAGGCCGAAAGGGCGCTTTGCTCAGCGCTCGCCTCGGGCGTGGCGAGCGGGTGAACGACGGTGCCATCGCTGACCTCGCGCTGGATCCGGACCGTCTGTATTTCTTTGACCGCGCCAGTGGCGCCGCGATCCAATGAGTGAACTCGTGTCAAATCCTGAAGAAGGAGAGGGCGCTACGACCATCACCGCGCTCAAGAATTTCATCGATGGAGAGTGGACAGACGCGACCGAAGGCGAGTACGACCCGATCCTCAATCCGGCGACCGCCGAACAGATCGCGGAGGCCCCAGCTTCAGGGTCGCCCGATGTCGACCGCGCCGTGGCGGCAGCGCGGCGCGCATTCGAAAGCTGGGCATGCAGGACTCCGGCGGCGAGGGCCGAGGCGCTGCTCGGGCTCGCCGACGCGATCGAGACGCATGCCGAAGAGCTCGGTCGACTCGAGGCGGAGAACGCAGGAAAGCCACTTCGCGTAGCAATCGAAGATGACATTCCCGGGGCCGCCGCTGACTTGCGATTCTTTGCAGGTGCGGGACGCTGCCTGGAAGGCAAGTCGGCGGCCGAATACGTCCCCGGACACACTTCCTTCATTCGCCGAGAGCCGATCGGTGTCGCGGGACAGATCACGCCATGGAACTACCCGCTGTCGATGGCGATCTGGAAGATCGGGCCCGCGCTTGCGACCGGTAACACGATCGTGCTAAAGCCCGCCGAGACCACCCCGGTAACGACGCTCCGGCTGGCCGAGCTGGCGGCCGAGTTTCTACCCAAAGGAGTGCTGAACGTGATTGCCGGCCGAGGCGAAACCGCCGGACAGGCGTTATGTGCTCATGAGGGCGTCGATATCGTCTCGGTCACCGGATCGATCGAGACCGGTAAGTCGGTCGCTGCTACTGCCGCGACTACCCTCAAGCGGGTGCATCTGGAGCTCGGGGGAAAGGCGCCGGTGATCATCTTCGATGACGCTGATCTAGAGCGCGCGCTGGAGCAGGTCGCCGGCTCGGCGTACTACAACGCCGGTCAGGATTGCACGGCTGCGACCCGAGTGCTCACCTCCGCCACAACGCACGAGGATGTCGTGGCGGGCCTGGCCAAAGAGGCTCGGAGCCTCGTTCTCGGCGATACATTTTCCCCGCAGACGACGATGGGGCCGGTCATCTCCGCGCGCCAGCGCGAGCGGATTTTGGGTTTCCTGGAGCGCCGTCCGTCGTGGGCGGAAATCGTCACGGGAGGACGCGAGCCAGACCTGCCGGGATTCTTCGTTGAGCCAACCGTCGTCGCCGGCCTGAGATTGGACGACGAAATGATTCAAAGAGAGATCTTTGGGCCCGTAATCACGGTGGAGTCCTTTGACGACGAGGCCGCCGCGCTGTCATGGGCCAATGGCACGCCCTACGGTCTGGCGGCGAGCGTCTGGACCCGCGATCTCGGCCGAGCTCTTCGCGTTGCGAACGCTCTCCGCTTCGGGTGTGTTTGGATCAATGACCACGACGTCATGACGACCGAGATGCCGCACGGAGGCTACAAGCAGTCTGGCTACGGCAAGGATATGTCGATGTACTCGCTCGAGGAGTACACGCAGATCAAGCACGTAATGGCAAGCCTGGATTGACGGGATGTCGTTTGTCCGCCAGCGGATCTCGTCCTCCTCGGCTACCGTCGGGGGTCTGCCGCTCGGTGCACGCCGGGGTGACGGCTGGTCGCCGACGGTAGCCGTCACCATGCGCCAAGGAGGACGGTCATGACCAGGATCTGGACCAACTGGACCGGTGATCAGCGTTGCGCCCCGCTAACGATCGAACGTCCCAGCAGCGAGGACGAGCTCGCCGCGATCGTCGCGCAGGCGGCCCAGCGAGGACAGCACGTCCGTGCTGCTGGGTCCGGTCACTCTTTCACCGACATCGCCTGCACGGACGGCGTGCTGGTCGAGACCTCGGGCATGGCGCGGGTGCTTGAGGCCGACTGGTCCAGCGGGCGCGTGACCGTGCAGGCTGGGATCAACCTGCACGCTCTCGGGCCGGTCCTCGCCGAGCGCCACCTCGCGCTCGAGAACCAGGGCGATATCGACACCCAAACGCTCGGCGGCGCGCTCGCTACGGCGACCCATGGGACGGGGGCGCGGTTGCCGAACATTTCGGCCCGGGTGGTGGGAATGCGGCTGGTGACCGCATCCGGCAATGCCCTCGAGCTGACGCCCGAGTCAGATCCAGAGGGGCTGCTCGCCGCGCGCGTGTCACTCGGCTCCCTGGGTATCGCCACGACCGTAACGCTCGCGTGCATTCCGCTGTACACGCTGCACCGCCACGATCGGCCGCTGCGGCTGCAGGACACCCTTGACCGCCTTGACGAGCACGTCGATGGCAATGATCACTTCGAATTCTTCGTGTTCCCCTATAGCGATATCGCGCTGACCCGCTCGATGCAACGCAGCGCCGCAGACCCGAGCCCGACGCCGGCGTGGCGGCGGCGGATGAGCGAACAGGCAGTGGAAAATTGGAGCCTCGAGCTGACCTGCCGGACGGGACGTCTGCTGCCGCGAGCGGTCCCGCGGCTGAACCGAGCCATGACCTCGGCGCTGTCAGAGCGCAGGTTGCAGGATCGGGCCTACAAGGTGTACGCAACTCGACGAAATGTGCGGTTCACTGAGATGGAGTACGCGATCCCGCGCTGCCATGCGCGTGACGCCGTCGAGCGGGTACTCAAGCTCATAGCGCGCCGCGACCTCCCCATCCTTTTCCCGCTCGAGGTCCGCTTCGGCCCGGCCGACGACGCGTTCCTGTCGACCGCTCACGGACGCGAGACTTGCTACGTCGCGGTCCACCAGTATAAGGGGATGGAGTTTGAGTCCTATTTTCGGGCCGTGGAGGCGATCATGGCAGAGTACGAAGGTCGCCCACACTGGGGAAAGCGCCACTACCAGTCAGCGGCGACGTTGAGCGAGCGCTACTGCACATGGGACCGCTTCCAGGCTGTGCGCGCACGACTCGACCCCGACGGGGTATTCAGCAACGACTACACGCGGCGGGTGCTCGGCGAAGCGCCCGCCGCGGTCGTGAGCCCAGCCGGATGACCGCGTTGGACTCCATCTGGAACCCGCGACAGCCGCCGGATCACAGGAGCAGATACGGCGACCGAGTCGACCTGCGGCGGGCGAGTCTCGGTGCCGCGCGGAGTCACCAGTGAGCCCGCCGAGTACGAGTCCAGGAGGGGTCACAACCGTCGAGCTGAGCCCGGCGGCGCGGCTTGAGCGTTATGAGGTGGCGTTCGCTGAGCTCGATCCCCCGTTCGCGTTCGTGGACCTCGACGCGATGTGGTCGAACTCCGCCGACATGCTGAAGCGTGCAGGCGGTAAGCCGATCCGGATTGCCTCGAAATCGCTACGCTGCCGGGAGCTCGCGCAAACGATACTGGCGCGCGAGCAGGGCTATCGCGGCCAGCTCTGCTTCACACTGCCCGAGGCCCTTTGGCTGGCGGCAGAGGGCATCGATGACCTACTCGTCGCCTATCCAACCACCGATCGCGCGGCGTTGCGCCAACTTGCAACGCTCACGGCGCAGACCCCGAAAGCGGCACCGATCGTGATGGTCGACTCGACCGAGCATCTCGAACTGATCGAGGCTGCCGTCGGACAGGTGGAGGCGCCACTGCGCGTCTGCCTCGACTTCGACGCGTCCTTCTGGCTTGGCGGCGGCCGGCTGAAGATCGGTCCTAAGCGTACGCCCGTGCACACGCCCGATCAGGCCGGCGAATTAGCCCGCGCGATCGCCGCTCGCCGGTCACTGAAGCTGGTTGCGATGATGTGCTACGAAGGACACATCGCGGGGAGAGGCGACAACGTGCCCGGCAGCCGGATCAAGAACTCTCTCGTCAGACGCATACAGCGCGCCTCCTTCGCAGAGCTCCGCGAGCGCCGCGCGGCCGCGGTCGCCGAGGTGTCTGCGGTAACCCCGCTTGACATCGTCAATGCGGGCGGAACGGGCGACCTAGAACGTGTCTCATCCGAGCCGGCGGTCACCGAGGCGACCGCGGGCTCGGGCTTTTATGCCCCTACGCTGTTCGACAACTACTCGACGTTCACATTGGAGCCGGCGGCGATCTTCGCCCAGCCCGTATCGCGCCGCCCCGGACCAGGGATAGTCACGGCACTGGGCGGCGGATATCTCGCCTCCGGACCGGGTGCCAAGGACCGCATGCCCCGCCCCTACCTACCCCAGGGCTTGCGACTCGATCCGATGGAGGGAACCGGAGAGGTCCAGACGCCGCTCATAGGCGCCCCCGCTGACCGGTTGCGCGTCGGCGACAGGGTCTACTTTCGTCACACGAAAGCGGGCGAGGTATGCGAGCGCTTTGACCGCCTGTATTTGATCGAGAGCGCGCGGATCGTTGACGAGGTGCCGACCTACCGCGGTGAAGGCAAAACGTTCTTGTGAGTCCTTGTGAACGACAGCAGCATGCTTGTCAGGCCCAGTGTGGTCGGCACCAGGTGAACAACAGAGCGTCGGCAGCAAGAGGTCAACTCTGGTGAGTCGATTGGATTGCGTGGTCCGGCAGCAGAAAGCCGGCGAGCCGGTCGGGCTCACATCTGTCTGTTCGGCCCATCCGCTTGTCCTGGAGGCAGCGATGCTGCAGGCGTACGATGACGAAAATGACGTACTGGTCGAGGCGACGTCGAACCAGGTCGACCAAACCGGTGGCTACACAGGTATGCGACCCGAGGATTTTCGCGACCTGGTGCACGAGACAGCGGGGCGCTGCGGTCTTCCGTCCGCGCGCGTGCTGCTGGGGGGAGATCATCTCGGTCCCAACCGATGGCGGCACCTGCCGCCCGACGAGGCGATGCGGAACGCCGATGTACTCGTTGATGCCTATGTCGCAGCGGGGTTTACCAAGATCCATCTCGACTGCAGCTTTCCGTGCGCGGGCGACCCGGCCCCCTTGACCGATGACCTGGTTTCGTGCCGGGCGGCTCGGCTGATGCGAGTCGCGGAGGAGACGGGAATGAGGCGGGCTGTCGCCGGCGAGTTGCGCTACGTGATCGGCACCGAGGTGCCGGTGCCGGGCGGCTCCCGCGGTGGGATCGATGATCTCATCCCGACCTCGCCCGAGGCGGCGCGGATGACGTTGCGGTCGCACCGCGAGGCGTTTGCCGAGCAGGGGCTGGACGCGGTGTGGCCTCGGGTCATGGCGCTGGTCGTCCAGCCCGGGGTCGAGTTTGAACATCTTCGCGTCGTTGACTACGCGCGTGAGCGCACCCAGGAGCTCCAGCGCGTGCTTGACGACGAGCCGGACATGGTGTTCGAGGCGCATTCGACCGACTACCAGACGGCTGCGAACCTGGCGGCGCTGGTCGAGGATCACTGGGCGGTCCTCAAGGTCGGGCCCGGCCTCACGTTCGCGCTCCGCGAGGCGATGTTTGCGTTGGCGGCGATCGAGAATGAACTGGTGGACAAGGCTCGACGCTCGGGCCTGGTCGAGGTCGTCGAGCGGCGGATGCTCGCCGAGCCCGGTCAGTGGGAGGAGTACTACCCTGGCGACGCTGGCGAGCAGTATCTGGCCCGGCGCTACAGCTATAGCGACCGACTGCGGTACTACTGGCCCGACCCGGAGGTGCACGAGGCTCAGGAACGCCTGTTCAACAACCTCGCGGGACGCGAGATTCCACTTCCCCTGTTGAGCCAGTACATGCCCGGCCAGTACACTCGCGTCCGCTGTGGCAGCTTGGCCGCACGGCCGCGCGCGCTGGTGATCGATCGCGTCCGAGACGTGCTGCGCGTCTACGCTCGCGCGTGCCTCCCTCCAAAGGAGACAACACTCTCGTGACCCAGCGTGCTCGCATATCCTTCTGTCGAGCTCGATGCGCGTCCGGCCTGGGGTCACGGCGAGATTGAGGTGAAGGATGTTTCTCGGCGTCGATGGCGGGGGGACCAAGACGGCATTCTGTTTGGTCGATCGAGAGGGCACGGTCGCCGCCCAGGCTCGTATGGGCGGGATCTACTACCTATCTGAGGGGATCGAGCTCGTGAGTCGCGTCCTGGGGGATGGCGTCGCCACGATTTGCCGCCGGGCCGGCATCTCGTCCGAGGACATCGAGTATGCATTCTTCGGGTTGCCCAGCTACGGGGAGGTGAGTCGTGACGTCTGCGCACTAGATGCTGCGCCGCGTTCGGTCCTCGGGCACGACCGCTACGCGTGCGGGAACGACATGGTTTGTGGCTGGGCTGGCTCCCTGGCAGTCGCGGACGGCATCACCGTGATCAGCGGCACAGGTTCGATCGCCTACGGCCGACGCGGCGGCCGAGATGTCCGCGTGGGTGGCTGGGGCGAGCTCTTCGGCGATGAGGGATCGGCGTACTGGATTGCGATCCGTGGCCTGAACGCCGTCTCCCGGATGAGCGACGGCCGGCTGCCCGCGGGCCCGCTGGCCGAGACGATCCGCCGGCAGCTCGGAATTGCCGCCAACCTCGACCTGATCGACGTGATCCTCAACCGCTGGGAGGGGAGTCGCCGTGAGATCGCGGCGCTGAGTCGGCAGGTGGTCGAGGCGGCCGAGCTCGGCGACACCTCCGCGGCGGCCGTCCTCGCCGACGCCGGTCGCGAGCTCGCCTTGCTGGTTGACGCAACGCGCCGCCGGCTGGGATACGCGCCGGAGGAGACCGTGTCGGTCTCCTACTCCGGCGGTACCTTCTCTGCCACCGCGATCCTCCGAGCGTTCCGCCGCGAGTTGGCGTCGTTTCATCACGGCTATCAGGTGCGCCGCCCGCTCTACCCGCCCGTCATCGGCGCGGCTCTCTATGCGGCGACCCTAGCCGACACACCGCTCGGTGACACCGCACTCGAACGTCTACGGTCCGTCCTCGTCGGCGAGGTTACCTGAGGCGGCGATCGACCGTCGATGGTTCGTGCCTCGCCGCTGGGGGTAAGCAGCAGGCGTCTGCCTGACTCCTGATGCTCGGGGAGAAATGATGACTGTCGAGCAAGCCAGCCAGGAATCGACTGAGAGCAAGGGCCTCGTCAGAGGGCTCGGATTGTCGTCGTCGATCGCCCTGAACATGTCGCAGATGGTTGGGATCGGACCGTTCATCACGATCCCCCTGATCATCGTCGCGATGGGAGGACCGCAGGCGATGGCAGGATGGGTGGTGGGAGCCCTGATCGCCATCTGCGACGGGCTGGTATGGGCAGAGCTCGGCGCGGCGATGCCCGCCGAGGGCGGCAGCTATGCCTACCTGCGGGAGGCATTTCAGTACTCGACCGGTCGGCTGATGCCCTTCATGTTCGTCTGGTCGACGATGCTGGTCACGCCGCTGATCATGGCGACCGGGATGATCGGCATCGCCAATTACCTCAACTACTTCTGGCACCTGAGTGCCTCCCAGAGCCATTGGATAGCGGTCGGGTTCACGGTGCTCACAGTGGGACTGCTCTGGCGGCGGATCGAGTCAATCGCCACGCTTACCAAGGTGCTGTGGGCCGGGATGATCATCACCGTTCTGCTCGTGATCGTCGCCGCCTACACCCACTTTCACCCCAGCCTGGCGTTCACCTTCCCGCACGGCGCCTTCTCGGGCGGACACTTCGCCAGTGGCCTGGGGGCAGGACTGGTGCTCGCGATCTACGACTACCTCGGCTACTACACGGTCGCCTACCTTGGCGACGAAGTGCGCCGGCCGGGCCGGGTCATCCCCCGCGCGATCGTGATCTCGATTATCGGAGTGATGGTGATCGACCTGAGCCTGAACATCGGGACGATCGGTGTCATCCCATGGCGCCAGGCGGAGAAGTCCACGTCGATCGGAACCGATCTGCTGCGACACGTCTGGGGCGGGCCGGGGGCCACCTCGGTGACGCTCCTGATCGTCTGGACAGCCTTTGCCTCGGTCTACACCGGGCTGCTCGGCGCTTCGCGGCTGCCGTTCAACGCTGCCCGCGACGGCGTGTTCTTCCGAGTATTCGCCCGGCTGCACCCGACGCTGAAATTCCCGCACATCGCCCTGCTGGCGATGGGGCTGGTCACCGCGGTGGCGTGCTTCTTCTCGCTGACCACGGTGATCAACGCCCTGATCGCGCTGGCGATCTGGGTGCAGTTCATCGGTCAGATCGCGGCGTTGACGATCCTGCGCCGTAAGCAGCCGGGCCTGCGGCGCCCCTATCGCCAATGGTTGTACCCGGTGCCGAGCCTGATCGCCCTAGCCGGTTGGATCTACATCTTTCAGGCCTCGGGTTGGTCGGCGATCCGGCTCATGCTCGGCTGGACGATCCTGGGCCTGATCGCGTACCTGATCTGGGCGCGAGTGAACCGGATGTGGCCGTTCGGCGACAAACGGATCGTCGAGGAGTTCCTTGAGGAGCAACAGCAGGACGCGGGCGAGCAGCCCGGAAATTCGGTCAAACCGACGAGCACCGCGCGGAGTTGACGATGAGCGAGTCCTCCAGGCTCACCACCCGCCCAGCCTGCATTGGCTCAGAGGGGGTGCGCTGAGCAGCCGGACATGAGCGTCGGGGTCGTGGCTGGCGGATCGGCGCCCCAGGGCGAGCGCAGCGGCGCCCGCCGCGCCGCTGGTGGCAATCGCCGGGACGAGCGCGTAGCGCGAGCGAACGTCAGCGTCAACTCGCTCGGCCACTGGGTTCTGGTCGATGAGCAGCCCGCCGGACAGCACGATCGCCCGGGGCTGGCCGCCGGCGACAGCGGCAAGCGTGGCCACCAGGTGGCTCGCCGCCCGATCAACGAGTGCCTGTGCCGTCGCATCCCCGTCCCGGGCCGCCCGAGTGACCAGCGGCGCGAGCTCGCCCAGCTGGCCGGGAGTGCGCGCCTCGACCGCGTCGAGGGCGGCGACGGGTAGCGTGGCGAGGGGGAGCCCGGGCGCCAGCTCGCCGGCAACCGCTTCGGTCAACGCGGTCGGCGGCCCGCGTCCGTCGAGCCCGGCGAGCGCTGCTCTCAGCGCCCGCACTCCCAGCCACACCGCTGACCCAGCGTCGCCGAGGAGCCAGCCGTAGCCGTCGGCTCGCCGGGTGACGCGACGGTCGCTGATCGCTGCCGCGACCGCTCCCGTCCCGGCCACGAGTACCGCGCCATCGGCCTGGACGGTGCCCGCGGCGAACGCCACCGTGACGTCATCGGTGACAGCGGGCTCGCCTCCCAGCCCGACGGATGTCCAGGCCGCCCGCGCAGCGTCGCGGGCCCACCAACCGCTCGTCGTTTCAGCGCCCGCGATGCCCAGGCAGCCAGCCGTGACGGCGCCGGGGTCGTGCTTGCCGAGGGCCTGGCGCAACGCGGTCTCGAGCGCCGCCGCGGGTTCGAGCGCGCCCGAGTGAGGGTTGATGGAACCAGCGCGCCTGTGCCCGAGCGTCCGGCCGTACCGATCGGCGAGGAGCGCCCGGGTTCGTGTCCCGCCGGCGTCGACGCCGATCACGAGTCCCTCGGCCACCGAGAGCTGATCCTATCCTGTTCACGTGGCCACTCGCGGTCCCGGCGTGACGCCAACGGAGGCGCGAAACCCGCGCACGGTTTGCATCGATGCGGTGCCGACGATCGAGATTCTGCGGATGCTCAGCGCCGAGGATCGGCTCGTGGCGCCGGCGGTTGAGCGCGTCCTGGGAGAGCTCGCTCGGGCTGTGGAGGCCGTCGTCGACGCGCTCAGCGGCCCGGGCACGGTGCACTACGCCGGCGCGGGAACGTCGGGGCGCCTGGCGGCGCTCGATGCGGCCGAGCTCACGCCGACGTTCGGGCTGGAGCCCGGCCGCGTCGTTGCCCACGTGGCGGGCGGGCGGACGGCTTTGGGGTGCGCTGTGGAGGGGGCCGAAGACGACGCCGGCGCGGGCGGCCAGGACCTCGCCGGCCTGCGCAGCAGCGACGTAGTCGTCGGCCTCGCGGCGAGCGGCCACACCCCGTACGTCGCCGGCGCGCTGCGCGCGGCGCGCGCGGCGGGCGCCACCACGGTCCTGGTTGACGCTGACCCGGCCTCCCCGCTGAGCGCTCTCGCCGACATCCATGTGAGCGTCGAGACCGGGGCGGAGGCAATCGCCGGCTCGACCCGACTGAAGGCCGGGACCGCGCAGAAGCTCGTCCTCAACGCGCTGTCCACGGCCGCGATGGTGCGCTTGGGCAAGACGTACTCCAATCTGATGGTCGACTTGGTCGCCACCAACGCCAAGCTACGCGAGCGCATGATGACGATCCTGGTGGCCGCGACTGGCGCCGGCGAGGAACGTTGCGAACGCGCGCTGCGCGAGGCCGACGGCGAACTCAAGCCGGCACTCGTCGCATTGTTGAGCGGCGCGTCTCCCGAGCGCGCACGAGCGGCGCTGGTGGCCGAGGACGGCCAAGTGCGCTGCGCGCTCGAGCAGCTGTCAGCGCACTGACGGCGCGGAGCGTGGGCCCCTTCTCACGCTGAGTTTGGAGCTTCTTCGCGTGGGGAATAGACCAACCAACCAGGTTCTCCAGATGGAGTGAAGCATGGCACAGGACCCCGCGGTCTTACCTCGGCAGCGGTTGGCTCTGACGATTGCGCTCACCGCGGCGACGGTGGGTGTGATTTACGGCTATGACACGGGGAGCATCGCGGGGGCGCTGCTGTTCATCCCCGCGCAGTTCAAGCTGTCCACGACTGCCACTGAATGGATCACGACATTCACCGGCATCGGCTTGATTCTGGGCGCGCTGTTGGCCAAGCCACTCGCCGATCGCTTCGGCCGGAAGATAACAATGCTCATGATCGCTATGGGATTTACCGTCTTCGCGATCCTGCAGGGAGTTTCGGTCGACATCGTCTGGCTGGACATCACACGGTTCTTGCTGGGCGTGAGTATCGGCATCTCGACCGTGGCGGCGCCCGTGTTCATCGCCGAGTCGGCGCCAGTGAACATCCGCGGCGCACTTATCGTCGGGTATCAGGTGGCGACCGTGGTCGGCATCATGGTCGCCTACTTCGCTGACTACGTCCTGGCTGCGAGCGGCTCTTGGCGCATTATGCTCGCGCTGTCTGCGGTGGCCAGCGCACTCGTGCTCATCGCGCTATGGCGGCTTCCCGACACTCCACGGTGGTATCTCATGCGGGGTCGGCGCGAGGAGGCGCTGCGCACGCTGCGCCAAGTTGATCCGACGGCCGACGCCGAACGCAGCGTTCGCGAGATCGAGGGCGACCTCACGGCAGAGCGGGGCGGCGGGCTCGGTGAGATGCTACGCCTGCCCTACGTCCGGCCGACGGTGTTCGTAGTTGCGCTCGGTTTCCTGGTGCAGATCACCGGGATCAACGCGGTGACCTATTACAGTCCGTTCATCTTCCACGACATCGGCTGGCAGGGGCACTTCGTGCTCTTCATCCAGGGGCTGATCGAGGTGTTCTCGGTGTTCGCAACCGTCGCAGCGGTGCTGGTTGTCGACCGCATCGGCCGCCGGCTGACGCTGCTCATCGGAGTCGGAGCAATGATCGCCTCCACCGCCCTCTTGACCGTGCTGTACGCGCTGGGCGGTCACTTCAGCGGGACACGGTCGGCATTGGGTTTCATCGGCATCCTATTCTTCACCGCCGGCTTTAACTTTGGATTCGGTGCACTTGTGTGGGTGTACGCGTCGGAGAGCTTCCCGTCGAGGCTGCGGACCGCCGGTGGGTCGGCGATGCTGACCGCGGACCTGCTCGCGAATCTGCTGATCTCACGATTCTTCTTGACGGTCCTGCATGATCTGGGCGGGGAGGGCACGTTCGCCCTGTTCCTGGGACTCGCGGCCGTCTCCTTCGTGTTCATCCGCGCGATGGCGCCTGAGACCAAGGGCAGGCCGTTGGAGGCGATTCGCATCTACTGGGAGAACGGTGGCAACTGGCCACCCGAGGACGAAACCGTCGCGCTCCTCGACCGCAAACAGCGCGACGAACGTGCTTTGAGAGGCACGGCGTGAGTGGCGAACTGATGGCTCAGGAAATGGCTGAGCAGCCCGCTCGGCTGCGCGCCCTGATCGCGCGCGCCGAGGACATCGGCAACCACGTCCGCGCGGTGGCGCCCGCGCCGATGCGTGGCACCACACTCATCGCCCGCGGCTCTTCCGACCACGCCGCCGTGTACGGACGCTACCTGCTCGAGCTCGCAAGTGGACGGCCGGTCGCGCTCGCCGCGCCGAGCTTGCACACGCTCTACGCCGCCGAGGTCGACTACAGCGGCCAGCTCGTGGTAGCGGTGAGCCAGTCGGGGCAGACACCGGAGATCGTCACGACGCTACGACTCCTGTGTGGCGCGGGTGGACGCGGTCTGGCGATCACCAATGATCCGAGGAGCGCGCTCGCCGAGGCGGCCGACGGTGTGGTCGAGCTGGGTGCCGGGGAGGAGCGCGCTGTGCCGGCTACCAAGACGGTGACCGCACAGCTGGCGGCGTTTGCCATCCTCGCCTCCGCGCTCGGCCCGGTGCCGTTTTCCCGGGCGGAGCTGGCATCGGTCCCCACATGGGTGGAGCGAATGCTTGATGATCCCAGGCCTGCCGTTGCCGCCGCGGAGACACTCGTGGACGCGTCGCGATTGATCGTGGTCTCCCGAGGGTTCATGTACGGCGCGGCGCTGGAGACAGCGCTCAAGATTGAGGAAACCTGCTCGTTGTTCGCCGACGGCTACTCCGCGGCCGACTTGCGTCACGGTCCGATCGCGGCGGTTACGCGCCGCTTCCCGGTGGTGGCGCTCGCCGTACCGGGTCCCGCCTACCAGGACGTCGCCGAGCTCGTCGCCGAGTTGCGAGCGCGCGGCGCGCACGTGCTCACCGTTGCTCCCGATGACGACGCCGACTTATCGTTGCCCCGGGATATGCCCGAGAGCCTGGCGCCGATCGTGGCCGTAGTGCGCGCGCAGCAGCTCGCCCGCGCGCTCGCGCTGCAGCTCGGCCACGACCCCGACCACCCGGGAGGGCTAAGCAAGGTGACGGCAACGTGACGGTGGTCGTAACGGGTGTAGCCCCGGTCACCAGCGGCCCGTCCATCCGGGTGATCCTTGTTGCTCATGACCATCGGCGGTGAATGCGTCGTCGCCATCGATGTCGGCGGCACCAGCCTAAAGGGAGCCCTGGTCGATCGCCGCGGCCGCACGCAGGTGCAGGAGCGGCGCCCCACCCGGGCCGAGTGCGGGGCCGAGGCGGCGATCGAAGCGGTGCTCGCGCTGGCCGGCGACCTCGCGCAGCACGACTTGGGAGTGGCCGCGGTCGGTCTGGCGGTTCCCGGCCTGGTCGACGAGCGTGCGGGCACCGTGCGGAACTCGGTCAATCTTCATTGGCGCGACGTGCCCATCGGATCGCTCGCGGCACAACGCTTGGGCGCGGTGGTCAGCGTCAGCCACGACGTGCGCGCGAGTGCTCTCGCCGAGGGACTGCTCGGCGCGGCTCGCGACGCCACCGAATACTTGCTCCTCACGCTCGGGACGGGCATCGGAGCGGCGGTGGTGATCGGCGGTCGACCTTATACCGGAGCACATGGCATCGGTGGCGAGTTGGGGCACACCGCCGTCGAGCCGCGGGGACCGATGTGCGACTGCGGACGGCTGGGCTGTCTCGAGGCGGTCGCGTCTGCCGGTCAAGTCGCCCGGCGCTATCTCGAGATGACGCGAGACGAGGATGACGACTTCGGTGGCGAGCAGGTGGCCGAGCGTGCCGCCGCCGGCGATCCGATCGCGGACGCGGTCTGGGGACAGGCCCTCGACGCTCTGGCCAGCGCGATCGCCAACTACGCCACGCTCCTCGACCCCGAACTGGTCGTCATCGGCGGGGGTATGGCGAACGCCGGTGAAGACTTGTTCGGCCCGCTGCGTCACCGCCTGCGCGTGCAGATCCGCTTCGGAAAGCCACCGGACGTGGTCCCGGCGATGCTCGGGCATGACGCGGGTCGCTGGGGCGCTGCGATCGCCGCCTGGCGGGCAGCAGGCATCGATGAAGCGGAGCTCGCGGAGTGGGGGAGTTAGGGGTGCGCCTGCGCAGCGAGCGCGTTGTCACACCGGCAGGCACGATTCCCGGCGAGATCTCGATTAGCGACGGGCGCATCGAGGAGGTCAACGCCGCCAGCTCTGGCATCGGCACCACTGACCTCGGCCGCTGCTGGCTCGTCCCCGGTCTACTCGACCTGCACGTCCACGGAGGGGGCGGAGCGCAATGCAACACGGCCGATCCCGGCGAGATCGCGCGCGTTGCTCGCTTTCACGCCCGGCACGGGACGACCGGACTGCTCGCCACCACCGTGGCCGCTGCTCCGAACGAGCTCGAGGTCTTCCTCGGCGCGATCCGCGGGGCCGCCGAGAGACTTGAAGGCGCTTGTGTGCTGGGTGCGCACTTGGAGGGGCCGTTTGTGAGCCCGCGGCTGCCCGGCGCCATGGACCCGTCCACCTTCCTGGAGCCCGATACGGACACGGTCGTGCGGCTGCTCTCCGCCGGCGCTGGTGCCGTACGCATGATGACCCTCGCCCCAGAGCTGCCAGGCGCCCTGGAGCTCGTGCGCACACTGGCCGACGCCGGCGTCGTCGCCTCGATCGGCCACAGCGGTGCGACCTACGATCAGACACTGGCCGCCGTGTACAGCGGGGCGCGTGCCTCCACCCACGTGTTCAACGCCATGCCACAGCTCCACCACCGCTCGCCGGGCGTGCTCGGCGCCGTCCTTGACCTCCCGCAGGTGAGCTGCGAGCTCATCTGCGATGGCATCCACGTCGACCCCGCCGCCCTGCGATTCGCGCACCGGATCAAGGGGACAGCCGGGGTGCGACTGGCAACCGACGCGATTCAGGCCACCGGCATGCCAGACGGCGAGTACCGCCTTGGGGTGACGCCAGTTCGCGTCAATGAGGGCCGCGCGATGCTCGTTCACGGCGACTCGATCGCCGGCAGCACGCTCACGATGGATCGCGCCGTGGCAAACGCCGTCCGCTTCCTCGGCATCGGAGTGCAGGACGCGGTCGCGCTCGCATCGGCAAACCCCGCCCGGCTCCTGGAACTCGACCATCGCAAGGGCGCGATCGCCCCAGGAATGGACGCTGACCTCACGGTGCTCGACGACGACCTGCGAGCGTGCGGGACAATCGTAGCCGGCGCCTGGGTATACGGACCCGGTTGAAGATCAGCCGGATCACACTGGTCGTGAGATCGGGATCCCGGATCTGCACGTAGTGGTCGCTCCCGGTCGCCAGGATGTGCGGGGTTTGCGGCTCGAGCCCGACGAGCGTGTTCTGCGCGGCCGGCCAGACCTGCGCGAGCCGCCTGGCGACGGCCTTCGGGAAGCTCGGCGCCAGCGCGAACTGCTCGGTCTTGCTGATCACCGCCAGCGGCAGCTTCGGCAGCGGCCTGGCTCGCTGAACGGCGCGGATCGCCCCGTCGATGTCCAAGGTCTCCCACCCGGGTTGGTGCTCGAGGGGTGTGCCGGGGTAGTTGAGCAGGCGGTCGTAGCGAGGCCAGAAACGGCCCATCAGCCGCTTGATCGCGGGCGCGAACGCGTCGACCAGAACCATTCCGCCCACCTCCCGGCGGTATTTCGAGGCGAAGTAGCGGTCGATCAGCCCCGCCATCGAGTGCGCCACGATCACCACCGGAGCGCGGAGGCCGGCGCGCATCAGCAGCCTGTGCAGGTCGGAGGCCTCGCCCTGCACTGTCCGCGGCATCGATACCGGCGTGCTGCGCGTGGTCAGGGTCGGCGGGTTGGTGTAGCGAATCGTGCCGGGTCGGTCATAGATGCACACGTGCGTGAATCGCGCGACGCCCTGGAACACCGACGGCGACGCCGGCACCGGGTACTTGGTCTGCGTCAGCGTCCACGGGTCTGACGAATCGTGGATCCCGGAATCCATGATCACCGTGGGGCTCCCGCGGCCAGCACACCGGAGATACAGGTTGCGCCCACCGCCGATCTCGATCCGGCCCGCGAACCGACCCTGTCTCGGACCTCCCGCAGCGAATGCGGCGCCCGGCACACAGCAAGCCATCGCCGCCAGCGCGCTTAGCACCGTCGACAACATCGGCCCTCTGCCCCGCGTCATCCCGCCGGAGTATAGGCGCGGCTTGAAGCATGCCCGAGCGGCTCGACTCTGGCGTGCACGGACTCGGTTTGCGCGGAGTGTCGCCACCCGTGGGGCCGGACGACAAACCGAATTGCAGGCTGGTCGTCGCGACGGCTGTACTTAGAACTGGTCTGGCGGCGCCATCCGGTAGAAGAAAAGCCCGAGCCCGCCGCGGTTGATCGCGAACATCAGCTTCAGGAATTGCTCTTGGGGTCCGGCGTTCTCGATTCCGCCCGCGTAGATCGGGTCGTACCCCGCGTCGCGGATCAGTTGCTCGACCACGCCGCGCGCGTCCTCATCTCCGCACCAGAGGTTTCCGGGCCGCTCTGAGGTCGACCCGAGTCGGTCGAACAGAGCGGCGAAGTTGAGGTTGAACGACTTCGCCATCGGTCCGCCAGTCTGCGACTTGATGAACTCCGCATTCGACGCGAACCCGGCGGGCGGCTCCGCGCCGACCAGGTTGGTCGCGTCGATCACGGTCTTGCCCTCAAGACCTTGGATGGCACCGAGCGCCTCGCCGACCGCTGCTCCAGGAACGGCGATCAATACGGCGTCGGCGCTGGAAGCGTCGCCGCCATCGCGCCCGAGCGCGGTCACCTCGTGTCCCGCCCTCGTCCAGAGCTCGCCCAGCCCACCGCCGATGTTGCCTCTACCCACCGTTGTGATCTTCATGCCACGCAACGATAGTGAGCTGACTGGTGCTGACCCCTCCCACCAACACGACCTCGCCGCTGATCTCCGGGACCCCCCAGCAGGGCGACACCCTCTCAACCTCGGACGGGACTTGGACGAAGGATCCCACGAGCCTTGCCTACCAGTGGTAAGCCTGCGACACCACAGGGCAGAACTGCTCAGACATCCCAGGCGCCACGTCGACATCGTAGGCCCTGGGTAGCGGGGACATCGGGCATACGATCGTGAGCGTCGTGACGGCGACCAACGCCGGCGGGTCGAGCAGCCAAGCGTCGGCCCGGAGCGGCGCCGAGATCGCCACGCGAGTGGCGATCTGGCGTCGCTGGCGTCCGAGCTGGCCAACTACTGACCGGCCTGAGACCGCAGGTCCTCAGTAGCCGTAGCTGGAGCCGCGGGCGGTCGGTGTCGCCGTCGAGGGGGAGCTCGGAACCGACGTTAGAGCGCTGCCGCTAGGTCCGAGAGCGTACCAGCGGGCGCCGAATTGATTCAGCCCTTGGCCGAGCGTCTGCCCCCGTTGGTGATCACCGACGTAGTAATAGAGAGGGTGGCCGTTGTAAGCGATCTGCGCGCTGCCATTGACCTTCTTGATCGCGCTGATCCGCGTAGCCACGGCTCCGCCCAGGGCGCGCGGTTTGACGGTTGCAGTGAACGGGGGCCAGACAGCCTGGCCGGCCGGCGACAGCTTGCTCACATTGCGACGGTCGCCTTGGAATAGGTAAAGAGTCCGCCCGTTGGCGTCGACCAGAGTCCGTCCAAGCGCGGTGTGGTGCAGGGAGATTGCCGAGCCAGGGGCAGCGGTGGGCTGGGCGTTGGTGGTGCTTCCGCTGCTCAATGCGATGATTACCGCGACGATCGTGGCGAGGACGATCCCGGCGGCAAACGGCAGGCGTATGCGATTCATGAGGATTGCTCCTTTGATGTGTGTCGGACGCGCCAGGCGCTCGTCTTGCGACTCCCGGCGCGTGCTGGTGGATGAGGCTTCGTCATCACAGACGCCTACGAGCGGCGAGACTTCCCGCCAGCCACGACAATATGTAGGAGGTCGCGGCGCTTGATCCGCGAGCGGAAGGCTGGTCGCGGGCGCCGGTCGCCGCTTGGATCGGTTCGGTCGTGCGCCCGCTCGCTTGGGCCAAGCCGCGCAGCATGGCACTGAAGACCCCGTGGTGGATGGGATAGAGCAGGTGCCAGTACGCGCGGCCGACGTAACCGGCAGGATCGAAAATGGTCGTCTGGCGGATCTGGGTGCCGCTGTAACGTGGCTCGACCTCGAATACGAGCCAGAGCCGTCCGGGGAGCTTCGCCTCTGCCCTCAAGAGCAACCTTCGCCCACGCTCGAGGCGCTCGACGCGCCAGAAGTCGATCGCGTCGCCAACCCGTAGCTCCCAAGGATCACGTCGACCTCGCCTCAGGCCTTCGCCTCCTCGCAGGCGGTCGAGCGACCCGCGCAGCCGCCAAAACCAGTCCGCCGCGTACCAGCCGGTCGCGCCTCCGATCCGCTGGATCGGTGCGAATGCCTCCTCTGCACCTCCTTGAACTCGCGTCGAGCGAGAGCTCACGATCCGGCGTCCGACGGCGACGGCGCCCCAGCTTGGTTGCGACGATGGCAACGCGCGCGACCAGTTTGTCTCGGCGAAAGCGCGATCTTCGGCGCGCAGCGCCTGCTCGATCGCCGGGCGCAGGCCCCGCGGCCTGACTGAGAACGCTTCGCGGGCGCCGCTCGTCCGCACCACGGTCTCGTTGCGAAGGCTGGTCACCATTGCGGCGGCGACCGGCCCGTACACCGGGCTCAGCAACCCGAGGAACAAGCTGGAAACCCGCGTCGTCATCAGTCGCGTGGGGATCAGCCTGCGGCGAAGGTTGCGTTGGCTGGCGTACTCGCGGATCACCTCGGCATAAGTCACCCGGTCAGAGCCACCGATCTCGATGATCTGGTTCTCGCGAACCGGAGACTCGAGGGCCGCGACTAGGTACTCGACCACGTCATCGATGGCGATCGGCTGAGCTGCCGTTTGCACCCAGGGCGGCGCCGGAATCGCCGGTAGGTGCTCGACCACGGCACGGATCGTCTCGAATGAAGCGCTCCCGGCGCCGATCACGATCGACGCCCGCAGCTCGATCGTCGGTACCCCGGAACCACGCAGGATCTCGCCAACCTGATGTCTGCTGGCCAGATGTGAAGACAATCCCCTTCCCGATCCAAGGCCGCCCAGATACACGATCCGGCCAATCCCCGCGCGCCGGGCCGCGTCGGCGAAGTTGATCGCGGCTCGACGATCAAGCTCCCCGAAGTCTGCCGTCCCCATCGAGTGGACCAGGTAGTAAGCGACGCGGACGCCATCCAGGGCGGCCATGACCGAATCACGGTCCAGCACGTCGCCCGGCACGACCTCAGTGCGCGGATTGGTCCGGTGGGCCAGCGCGTCCGGCCGCCGAGTCAGGCAGCGCACGCGCCGCCCCGATCGTTCGAACCGGTCAAGCAGCTGGCCGCCCACGTGGCCAGTTGCGCCAGTGAGCAAGATCCGAACGTCCCAGTCAGAGCTCGCGGAGCTCATGGACAACAGACTACTACACGATCTAGTAGACGCACGTCGAGTTGGGTTGCTCGAGATGACAAACTACTAGCGCGCGTAGTTGACAAAGCGAGCCAAGGCTTTTACGCTGCGTAGTAGATGCGGCATATCCTGCCCGATAGACACTCATTTTCAGGTGGCGCGATCAGCCACCTGACGGCCGGGTCGACGCGGGTGACGTGGCCGTGAACCAGCCGGAGTCCACGCAGACCGACGCTCGGCTGTCCGACGAGCACCGACGCCGCCGCGTCTCGAGGGGTTGCCGATCGCTGCCCTGGCCGTTCGGGGTCGCGGTTGTCGCTGTCGCTGTCGCGTTCTTGGCGATCCCGGCGCTCGCCGGCGTCCCGGCCCGTCTGATCGAGGGCTGCGCCAAGTGGATCGCGCTGTCCGGTGTCCTCGAGGCGCTCTCGGTGCTCGGGTTCATCGTCGTCTTCAAGCTGGTGTTCGGCGCCTGGATGACCTGGCGTGAGAGCTCGCTGGCGGGGCTGCGCGCGCTCGGCGCCAGCACGATCCTGCCGGCCGGAGGCCTCGTGGGACCCGCCGCCGGGGTCTGGCCGGCAGGTGTCGAAAAAGTGCCACGCTCGCGCCTGACTCGATCCACAGTCGCGTTCGTCCTTCTGACAAACGCTTCAGGCGCGATCGTCCTGGGCGCGCTCGGCGTGTCGTTGTGGCTTGGCTGGCCGCGCGGACCCCACCAGGCCGACCTCACACTGCTACCGGCCGTGATAGCGCTAGCGATCGTCGCCGCGGGGTGGCGCGTCCGGCCCTCGCCCGCAGCAGTGCCTTATGGGCACGAGGCCGCCAGCCGCCAGCGGGCTGTCTCGCACCGGCTCGGCAAAGGCCTTCGGGTGCTACGTGACGGAGTCGCCGATACCAATGCGCTGGTGGCAGGCGGCAGCTGGAAGCTGCTCGGTGCCCTTGGCTACTACGCCTTTGACAACGCCGTGCTGTGGGCGGCATTCCACGCCTACGGCGGCAACCCGCCCCTCAGCGTGGTCATGATGGGATACCTCGTCGGGTCAGTCGCGGCGGCGCTCCCCACACCCGCCGGCGTCGGAGCGGTCGAAGGCGGTCTGATCGGTGCACTCGTGCTCTACGGCGTGCCCGCCGCCCCGGCGGCCGCGGCGGTGCTGCTCTACCGAGGTATCTCGCTGTCGCTCCCACTCCTGCTCGGCGGCCTCGCCTGGAGTTGTGTGCCCGTGGCCTGGCTGCGGTCTCGCCTCCCGACGCGAGCGCGTGGGGATGTCACGAGCGCGGTTGCGACGTCGCCGGCGGCGGTCGAGCTTGCGCCACGCCCGACGCCTGAGCAGGCGAACACAGCCATGACGGTCACGTCGCCCCCGGCCCGAGGATGAGCGACCCCATCTCCTACTACATCGGGTCGCAGCCACACAGGACCGACGGGAAGGTTTCGCGCCACCTCGACGTCTTTGAGGAATATCGCCCGCTACGACGGCCCATCGTTGACCGTCTGCGCCTCCGTCACCGTAAAGGAGATCCACCAAGATGAAGCCCCCGATGTTTGCTCTCGCATCTGTCGTTGCCGCCGGGGTGATCGCCGGCTGCGGCAGTTCTGGCGGCGCGTCCGGTGACGCCAAAGCCGCCGCCGGCAAGGCCGGGAGCGCCTCGCCCACCGTCGCGCTCGCACCTTCCAGGTTCGGCCAGATCCTCGTCGATGGTCACGGCCGCACGCTCTACGATTTCAAGGCCGACAAGACGACCGCCAGCACGTGCTACGGGGCGTGCGCGAGCCTCTGGCCGCCGCTCACCGTATCCGGGGTTCCCAAGGCAGGCGCGGGGCTCCGCACCTCGCTGCTCGGCACCACCAAGCGGACCGACGACACCACCGGGGTGACCTACAACGGCCACCCGCTCTACCGCTACGCGCCGGATACCAAGCCCGGCGAGATCACCGGCCAGGGCCTGACCCAGTTCGGTGCGCCGTGGTACGTCCTGAAAGCCAACGGCGCCGAGGTCACTCATGGCTGAGACGACTCGGACCCGGACGCTCACTGCCACACGAACGCTCGGCGCCCTCGCATTGCTCGTCGTCGGTGGCGTTCACTACCAGCAGTACCACTACGCGTTTTACTCGAGCATTCCTACCATCGGCCCGCTGTTCCTCGTCAACTTCATCGCTGCGACGGTGCTCGGTCTGTTCCTGCTCGCCCGCGTGAGGCTCCCGCTCAGACGCCTCGGCAGGCGGCTTGACCAATTGGCAGGGCTGGCCGGCATTGCGCTCGCGGCGGGCGCGCTCGCCGCACTGCTGATCAGCGAGCACACCCCTCTGTTCGGCTTCAGCGAGCACGGCTACCGGTTCGCGATCGTGCTGGCGATCGCAGCCGAGACGGCGGCGATCGCGATGCTGACGGCATTTCTGGTCGGCCTGAGGAGACCGGGATCGGCGCCGGAGCGCGAGCGATCCAGCGCCCCGCCGATGGCCGGCCCCAACAGCGAAGCCGAAGTCCTACTACGCCGACCGTAGATTTGTGCGCGAGCTCGGGAAGTTGATTACTAACCCCAACCATGAGGTCACTATGAGTAACCAAGATGTTTCCCATGCTGGTCTGACCGGTGCCGCCGACCAGGCGTCGGTGAAAGACGATCTCGACGCCGACTGGCGCCGGGTCGTCGGGAGACGCTCGTTTCTGAGGGGCGTCGGGATGGCGGGCGCCGCGGCGGTGCCCGCCGGCGCGTTGTTCGCGAGCGAGGCGAAAGCCGCAAGTCGAGGCATCACGAAGGGGGACGTGGCGATTCTGCGCCTGCTGGCCGCGATCGAGCTGATCGAGAGCGACCTGTGGCAGCAGTACAACGAACTCGGCGGTGTGCGTGGGGGCAATCCGGCCTACATGGCCGCGCTGTCAAATCTCGACAGCGACATGCCCCAATACATCGCCGATAACACCGACGATGAGCTCAGCCACGCCGCGTTCCTGAACGCCTACCTGCGTTCCAAGGGCGCCAAGCCAGTCAACCTGGACGAGTTCCGAACGTTGCCCAGTAGTAAGGCGACGGGCGCCAAGCAACTCGGCCGGCTGACCAACCTGCAGTCTCTCGACGTGGATACGAGTTGGTACGTGCGCTATCGCAGCACCCAGAATCCCGATCTCGGCGCGACCTTCCCCCAGGCGGTCACGATCAGGCGCGAGCCGGCAATCCCCGTAAGCGATGCCGACACTCCGCCGGGCCTGCCCGCCCCCGTCCCGCCGGCGGGTCCCCAGGAGAGGCGCATGCAGGCCATCGCCAACACCGCCGGTTTTCACTTCGCCTACATCGAACAGGGGGGCTCCAGCCTCTACAGCATCATGGCGTTGAAGGCGACCAGCCTCGAGGTGCTGCGCGTCATCGTCTCGATCGGCGGGGTCGAGACCAACCACTTCTCGCTCTGGCACGACAAGGCAGGAAACGCCGTTGCACAGCCGCTGGCCGGTGTCACCGATCCAGCGACGGGGGTCACATTCCCGGACCTGAACGCCAAGGGGGGAGAGCTCAACCAGACCAACCTGATCCTCCCGGAGCCGTGCGAGTTTTTGCATACGGATCTGCCCGACTGCTCGGTTGTCCGCCCCACGCTGGATCGCAACGGAGGGGCTGTGGCGACGATCCAGAGCTTCACGGCCGACCGTCTGTTCGAGGGCCAATCGTCGAAGTTCCTCAGAACTGTCCACGCGCTCGCCCGTGAAGCGGACGCCGCGCAGCGCCACGGCGGCTAGTCGTCAACATTCCGGCGGCCAAGCCACCTCGCAACTATCCCAGCCCCCGAGCGGACCGGCCACGGCGCCGCCTACGTGGCCGGTCCGCCCGTAAAAGGATTGACCATGTTCACCGACATCCTTGCACCCACTCACCTGATCCTTCTGTTGATCGTCGCGCTCGTGTTCCTTGGACCCAAGCGGCTGCCCCACGCCGGCCGGGCGCTCGGCCAAGGTTTCCAGGAATTCAAGGCCTCGATTACCACCGGGCATGACGAGGGACGTCAGCGGCCCGCCGACCAGTAGCGCCCCGGCCGAAATCGCATGGCCGCTTTCATTTTGACGATCATCTGGCTGAAGGTGCTTTCGCTGGTCGCACGCCTGGTCGTTGGCAGGGGACGTCGGGCGCAGGCGCCGGAAGCGGCCGGCGAGCTTGCTCAGGACAGCAGCCGCGACAGCCGGCTAGCCCCAGCCGAGACTGAGCTGGACGACCACGACATCGACATGCTGCTCGACGCGACCGCCGAGGACGCGGTCGATTGACCAAGCGCCGCCGCGCTGCTACGCTGCGTCGTAATGAGTGCACCGGGACAGGTCCCGCCGCCCCTCCACGAGCTGGAGGCGGAGGTCATGGAGGAGGTTTGGACGCAAGGTGAGGCCTCGGTGCGCGCGGTGATGAACGTCCTCAACGCTCGTGCTGAGAAGCCTCGCGCGTATACCACCTACATGACGATCCTGGCTCGCCTCGATCGCAAGGCGCTGCTCACCCGGCGGCGCGAGGGCAAGACCGACTTCTATCGTCCTCTGCTCTCCCGTGAGGAGTACGCCGACCTGAGAGCGCAGGCTGGAGTCGACTCGCTAGTGGCACAGTACGGCGAGGTGGCGTTGAGTCATTTTGCCCGGCAGATGGCTCAGCTCGATCCAGCGCGTCGCCGCCAGCTTCAGCGCCTTGCCCGCCAGAGCTGACCCCGCGCGGCGCTGGCCCGGCCACGGGTTGGTGTTCGCCCTGCAGCTCGCGCTCGGCGCCGGCGGGCTCGCCGTCGCCGTGGCGACCGTGGCCGCGGCGCTGGGTTCGGTGCACCGAGTCGCTGACCGTGCCCCGTACGTCGTGATCGCAGGCATCCCCTTCACCTATCCCACGGTGAACGTCGCCGCCGCGCTCCTTTTGATACTCGCTGCTGCCGGGGCCGCGGTGATCGCGATCGCGCTCAGAACCAGCTGGACACAGCTGCGTGACTACAGACGCTTCGTCGGCGACCTCGTAGTCCTCGGTGTCCTACCCGGCCACCCGAGCGTCAAGGTGCTCGACGACTCGGCGCCGCACGCCTTCTGCGCTGGATATCTGCGCCCTCGCATCTACGTTTCCAGCGGCGCGCTCGCGCTCCTGTCCGGCGACGAGCTCACGGCGGTCTTGGCCCACGAAGACCACCACCGCAGACTGCGCGACCCGCTCCGCCTGGCGTGCTCTCAGATCCTCAGCCGGGCACTGTTTTTCCTGCCGGCGCTGTCCTCTTTGCGCGATCGCTACCGCGACCTTGCCGAGCAGCGTGCCGATGCGGCCGCCGTTCACTCGGCCGGTCAATCCGGTCCGCTCGCCGCAGCGCTGCTCGTCTTCGACGCCGCCGCGCCATCCGGCGCATCTGGAATCTCGCCCGAGCGAGTCGACTCCCTCCTGGGAGAGCCTTCCCGATGGCGGCTCCCCTGCTCGCTGGTGGCGATCTCTCTGGCAGCACTCTCGCTGCTGACGGTGCTGGTCTGGCGCTCGAGCGCGGCTGCGTCCGCCCGGGCGACCTTCAACCTCCCTGGCGTCTCGTCCCAGCCCTGCGTGCTGATCCTGGCACTGGTCCCGATCCTGGGGTACGCCGGCGCGGCGTGGTGGCGACGGAGGTCGCTCGGGCGCGGCGACGCGGTCGTCGGAGTCGCTCGCTTCGGTAAGAGCTGAACGAGGGCCCCACCGCGGGGCGGCGGTAACGCCCAGGTGGGGCGACGAGGACCGGCAAGACCGGCGCGGGCGCCATCGAGCTGACTTGTAAGCCGAACTTGAGGCGGGTGCAGGCGGCGAGTACCCTCGCACAGGCACGATGGGACGAGGGCGAGACTGGTCGAACATGCTCGTAGGGCGCGCGACCGAGCTGGCTGAGATCGCGCGGACGCTCGACGTTGTGCAGAGCGGAGCGCCCTGGTTCGTCCAGATAGTCGGTGAGCCGGGGATTGGCAAGACGCGCCTGTTGGCCGAGCTCGGCCAGCGTGCTGAGGCACGGGGCTGGCTGGTGCTCGAGGGTCGCGCCGCCGAGTTCGAGCGGGACATTCCGTTTGGCTTGATAGTCGATGCGATCAATGACTACCTCGGCGGCCTCGAGCCAGCATTCCTTCGGTCGCTTGACGACGATGTGGTCGCCGAGCTGGCGTCGATCTTTCCCTCGATTGCGAGCCGGGGCGGCCAGCTCGCGGCCGAGCGAGCGGGGGTGGAGCGCTATCGCGTTCATTACGCGATTCGGACTCTCCTGGAACGGCTTGCTGCGCAACGCGCGCTGGTGCTCGCGCTCGATGACGTGCACTGGGCTGACGCGGCCACCATCGAGGTGATCGGGCACTTGGCGCGCCGCTTCCGCGGGCCGTTGCTCGTCGCGATCACAATGCGGCGGGCGCCTGGGCGACTCGAGGGGTCGCTGGCGGCGGCCCAGCGGGCGGGCGTGGGTAGCCGCCTTGGCCTGACGCCCCTGTCATCGGACGACGCCGGTGCGCTGCTGGGCCCCGATGTCGACGCGGCGGCTCGGGAGACGCTGTATCGCGAGAGCGGCGGCAACCCGTTCTATCTCGAGCAGCTCGCGCGCTCGTCGCGCTCCCGCGCGCCATCAGCGCCGGTCTTGACGGACCCGAGGGCGGTCGGCTGGTCACCGCCCGCCGTCGTCGTCGCTGCGATTCGGGACGAGCTCACCGAGCTGTCCGCGGAGGCGCGCGGTGTACTGAACGCGGCCGCGGTCGCCGGTGAGTCATTCGAGTCCGAGCTGCTTGCAGCGATCGTCGCTCGGCCACAGCCGCTGGTGTTGCCGGCGCTTGATGAGCTCGTCATCACGGACCTGATCCGGACGACCGAAGTCCCCACCCGGTTTCGCTTCCGGCACCCGATCGTTCGCACGGTGGTCTACGATGCGATGCCGCGGGGCTGGCGGCTGGGAGCGCACGCACGGGCGGCGCGAGCGCTTGCCGCCGGTGGTGCGCCGGCTCGTCTCTACGCGCATCACGTTGAAATATCCGCCAAGCCTGGCGATCAGCAGGCGATCGCGCTGCTCGTCGACGCTGCGCAGACGGCCGCCCCACGCACGCCGCTCACCGCGGGCCACTGGCTGCTTGCCGCACTCCGGCTACTGCCCGCGCGGGCGGACCCGGACCAGCGTCTGCAGCTGTTGACCGAGGCCGCAAGCGCGCTTGCGTCCGGTGGCGCCCACGACGAGTCGCTCGCCGCGACGGAGCAGGCGCTGGACCTGTTGCCGTGGTCGCGCGCGGAGGCGCGCGCCGAGCTGATCGTTCGGTTGGCGAACGTAGAGCGCCTGAGCGGGCGGCCACCCCGCGCTCGCGAGCTGCTCGAGCAGGCGCGGCGCTCGATCAGCGACGTCACCAGCCGTGCCTTCGTCGCTGTCGGGCTCCAGCTGGCGATCGACTACTACTGGCGCGGGGAGTTCGCCATGATGCGTGAACTCGCACAGCAACTGCTCCCGACCGCCCGCGCCACGAGCGACGCGCTGATGATCAGCCTCGCGGGAGCGCTCAGCACCGTCGCCAGCGCGGCCCTGGGCCAGATCCAGCACGCTGCGACGGCGCTCGACGAAGCGCGGGCCGCCTTCGAGTTGCTCCGCGATGAGCAGCTGGCCGAGCGGATCGACGTCTCGGCGTTCCTCGCGATGGCTTCGGTCAGGCTCGAGCGCGTCGACGAGGCGCTCGCGCAGGCGCGCCGCGGCCTCCGAGTTGCCCGTGAGACAAGTCAAGGCGCGATGATCCCGGGATTGCTCGCCCTGGAGGCGAACACGCTGGTGCTGGCAGGTCATGTGAGTGAGGCGGCGCGCGTCGCTGAGACGGCCACCGACGCGGCGCTGCTCGCTGGCAATGAGTGGCTCACTGTCTGGGCGCTCGCATCGGCGTCGTGCGCGGCCTTCTGGGCCGGCGACACCGAACGGACACTTGCCGCCGCCCAGGAGACGGTAAGCCGGTCCTCACGAATCGGTGAGACCTACTTCACCGGCCTTGCACGGTTGCAACTTGCCGGCGCGCTGTACGCAAACGGCGATCCGGTGGGTGCGCTGGCCGAGCTCGCCAGCTTTGATGCTCCATCGACCCGCCCACTGCTCGATGCGAGCGGCGGCTACGGCTGGGATCTCCTCATCCGCCTGCATCTGGCGCTCGGAGACGTGGACGCAGCCGGGGACACGGCCTCGCACATGGAAGCGCGCGCGGCCGGCAGCGAGCTGACCAACCGCAGGGCCGCTACGTGCTGCGCGCGCGCTGCGGTGTGCTTGGCTCGCGGCGAGCCGCGCGCGGCTGAGAGCTCGGCGCGGGAGGCGACGGAAATCGCGGAGCAGAGTAGAAGCCCATTGCTGGTTGGTCGTGCCCGCATGCTGTTGGGGGGCGCACTCGACGCGGTCGGAGAGCGCGACGCCGCCTGCGAGCAGCTCAAGCGCGCGGAATCTGGGCTGGCGGAGTGCGGTGCGCTGCGCGAAGCTGATGCCGCCGCCCGCGAGCTTCGCCGGCTCGGCCACCGCGTCGCGGGACGCACGCGACGCGCCACCCAGCGGTCAGGGCTGGCCGAGCTCAGCTCGCGCGAGCGTCAGGTCGCCGACCTCGTCGCCTCCGGGATGACCAACCGGGAGGTCGCGCAGGCCCTGTTCCTCAGCGAGAAAACCGTGGGCAGTCACCTCGCTCGTATCTACGACAAGCTTGGCGTGCATTCACGAACGGTGCTTGCGGCGATGGTCGCGCGGGCGGACGACCTCCCAGTCGGGCGGGGCGTCGGCTGAGCTGATCTCGCGTCGGCCGGGCGCGCGATGAGGCGTGACTGCGCGGGCGCACCGAACTGTCACTCGCGTGATGGCCTGCTGGTAGGCGCTGGCCGCGCGCTCCTCCCGGTCAAGCGCCGCGAGGTAGGCGCTGAATGTGAGTGCCTCGTCACGGCGCGCCGCGACGCTCCAGCGTTGGTATGCAGAGGCGACCTCGGCGCACGCCTCGCGCCAGTTGACGTAGTCGTCAATCATCAGATCGACACTATCCACGAGGCCTCCCCAGAGTTACTGCAGTGAATCTGGGCATGCATCCCGCGCGACTCGCTGTAGATCAGCTGCGGAGTCATGACAGCGCGCCGAACCCGCCCAGGCACACGCCCACGCCGGGAATACGGGTTACCACGGCTGCCTGGGCAAGCACCGTGTCACCTTCGACAGCGAGAAGCTCGACCACTTCCTGTTCGATTGCCGTCGTTCCCGAGTCGTGATCTACGAGCAGCGTGACCGACGTACTGTGTGACCATGCGGCCGCCCCTCGCGGGCGTGTGATCGCCTCCAGGGGAAATGCCGCCTCGAGCGAATCCCGAGGAAGGGCGCGCCGCCGAACGCTGGCCGCCTCGAGGTCGAAGCGGTGCGGGACCAGACTGAAGTCGCTGCTCTCGGCGGCGACGAAGCAGCCGATGGTCCAGTCTTTGGCCACGTGCAGGAGATACGCGGCGGCGGCATGCTGCACCCGCGCGTCACCGTTACGTGCCATGAACTGATCCCTCGATGAGCGATGGGGCTCGAGCTGGCATCCTCATGGAATCGGGACCTCGCGCACCTCTTCGGCGACGGTTCGCTGGGCGACGAACGGCGGAAGCTGGCCCAGCGCGGCCGTTCGATCAGCCGCCTCAACGATCCACCACAGATGGTGGCTGCCGGTGGCGCATGACCCCAGGGGCCGTCCATGGCGCAAGGGACTCTGGTACGCCTTCCAGGACGCAATTGCGATCGCGCATTCCTCGCGCCTATGCGTGTGGAGGAGGACGAACGTCGGCACCCGCCCAGGTTTGCAGTCAGGACGCTCGTGCGGTATCGGGCAAGCGCCCTAACCACCGCACCAATCCGGCATCAAGCAACGGCTTAGGTGATCAGGAGGATGATCCACTGATCCACTGATCCTCGACCTCGGCCGCTGATCGTGATCAGCCGCCCCAGTCGGTTGGCGCGACCGGCTCAGCGGTGATGGGTGATCGTCGCCACTGCTCTGGCGAAGGACCCGGTGCTCAGGCCCCAGGAGGCATCAGCCCACGAGAACGGCACGATCTCGAAGAGCCGCAGCTTGGCCAGGCCGATCAGCGCCTGGTAGGCGTAGGTCTTGACAAACCTGGGGTTGGTCGAGCCCCACGTGTGGCGGATCGACGTCCAGCCGTACTCGTTGGCCGAGACCGGCGTCCCGCCGCGACCGTACCGTCGCATGTCGGTGAGCGCGTCACGGGCCACCGTGATCGACTGGCTCGGCGTCGCGCCGTAGGGGTGGATGGCCACGGCATCGATCGGCTTGCCCCGGAACGCCTTGAGCAGGCGCGGCAGCGAGGACTCGGTCCATGCCAGCCCGCCGGTCATGACCCGGGCGCCGGGATAGACCCGGTGGACGGAGGTACGGACCGCCTCGTACATGCGGGCGTAGTCCGATAGGTTGATGTCGGTCCCCCAGTCGTGGGTGTTGTCTGGCTCGTTCCACACCTCGACGGTGGTCACGGGCACATACGGGAGGTTCGGGTTCGCCTTCCAGAAGGCGCCGTGCGGCCCATAGCGCTTCATGAACGCGGTCGTATAGGCGGCGAAGTTGGCGTTGCTGGCCGGCGGCAGATATGCGATCGCCCGCCCTGACTTGAGATGCAAGACGTTGGAGCGGTGCACCTCGGCCCAGCGGGGCGCGAACGCCAGCGTCGGCTCCCAGTGCAGTCGGGCGGACGCCATCTCGGACACGATCAGGTCGTTATAGGCCCACTCATAGGTATGACGGCCGCGGACAGGAGCCTTGGGCTCGGTGACGGCCCAGTCAGAATCGGCGCGTCCCACTCGCCCCCCGGCCGCATACAGCGAGCCCAGGCTGCGCATCACCGTTGCCTGCGACCACGCGCCGCGCACCTGATAAGTGAAGTCGCTGCCGACCTCGGCGCCGAAGGTGGTGGCGCCCGCGGTTGCGGGAACGGCCAAAGTCAACAGGGACAGCAGAAATAGAAGACAGCGCCTCATGAGCCTCACACGTGATCGCGGAACAGGGGACGAGACTAGAACACGTCGAGGGCCGGATTGTTGTGGTCAGAGCGCGCGGCTCCGCTTCCGCCGCGGGCCAGGCCGGTGCGTCGCGAGGCGATCGCGTGTAAGCGAAGCCACGCGGGACGGACGTCAGCCGCGGCGCATGAGGCGACCGACCGCGCCCATCAGCTCCTCGGTCTTGGCGTCCCGGTCGGTCTCGCGAGCACCCAGGACGCAATGATGAGCATGGTCATCGAGTAGCCCGAGCGCGACCTTGTCAAGCGCCGCCTGCACGGCGGAGATCTGCGTGAGGACGTCGATGCAATAGCGCTCCTCATCGACCATCCGCTCGATCCCTCCGATCTGCCCCTCAATCTTGCGCAGCCGGGCCCGAAGCTGCTCCTTGGTCGCGCTGTAGCCGCGCGTCGTGGTGGTTTGCCGATCAGCCATGCCGGGATCATATCAGGTACCCCCTAGGGGTATAATGGTCCGCATGTCGTCGACATCACGCCCGCCAACGGCATGACTGGCGTGCTCGATGTGCTCTGGCATGGCCTACGCGATGCGTTCCTGATGGCGTGGGAAGTGTGGTGGGCGCTGGTGCTCGGATTCTTCATCTCCGCCGTAGTGCAGGCGTGGGTGCCCCGTCAGCGGGTGGAGAACGCCCTGTCCGGCCGCGGCCTGCGACCGCTGGCCATCGCGACCGGGCTTGGTGCGGCGTCCTCGTCGTGCTCCTACGCGGCGATCGCGATCGCCAAGAGCCTATTTCAGAAGGGCGCCTCCGCGGCGTCGGCGCTGGCGTTTCAGTTCGCCTCCACCAACCTGGTGTGGGAGCTGGGGCTGGTGCTGTGGGTGCTGATCGGCTGGCAGTTCACGCTCGCCGAATACATCGGCGGCCTGGTGATGATCGCGCTGATGGCGCTGCTGCTGCGGCTGTTTGTGTCTCGCCACCTGGAAGAGGAGGCTCGCGACCATTCGCAGAAGGCTGATCCCGGCCACCAGCACGGGTCGGCGGGCAACAGCATGACCTGGCGCGAGCGGCTCGCGAGCTCCTCGGCGTGGTCAGACGTCGCGCACAACTTCCGCGGGGACTGGCGGATGCTGTGGAAGGAGATCACGATTGGGTTCCTGCTCGCCGGCTTCGTCGCCCAGCTCGGCAACAGCTTCTTCAACAGCCTGTTTCTCAAGAGCTCTCCGCAGTTGATCCAGACCGTGTGGGGCGCGTTCATCGGCCCCGTCATCGCTGTGCTCAGCTTCGTCTGCTCCGTGGGCAACGTGCCGCTGGCTGCGGTGCTGTGGTCAGGCGGGATCAGCTTTTCCGGGGTGATGGCGTTCATCTTCGCCGACCTCATCGTGCTGCCGATCATCGCCATCTACCGCAAGTACTACGGCCCCCGCTTCGCGCTGCGCATCACCGCGCTCATGTTCGTGACGATGGTCATGGCCGCGCTCATCATCGATGCTCTGTTCAGCGCCGGCGGACTGATCCCGAGCGGGGGACGACCGACTCGAACCGACATCTTCGGCGCCATCGCCGTCAACTACAAGCTGGCGCTCAACGTCGCCGGCGTGGCCATCTTCGCTGCGCTGTTCTGGCTGACAGCCCGGCGTGACGCGACCGATCCGGTGTGCGCAATGCCCGGACACGATCACTCTCGCGCTTACTGAAGCTCCGCCCTCGCGGGGGGTGGCCAGTGGTTGATCGGGTGCGGGTTGGCGGCCCACAGATGCTGGACGGCGCAGGCGCGCCAGGGCCGCCACCGCTCGGCGTACGCGATCAGGGCGCCACCGCTCGGCGTACGCGATCAGGGCGCCAGTCGTTGCGGGAAGCGCGAGTCGCTCGGCGCCGCACCGCACTCCGAGGTCTGTGGCGGGGAGCGCGTCAGGATCTCCGAGAGCCGGCGGCGATCGCACGCGCGTAGCGCGCCACCCAGGCGCCGGTCGCTGGATCAGCGCTGAATGCCACGATGGCGAAGCCGGCGAACGCCGCGACCGCGCCGAGCTCGAGCATCCTGGGACGGCGCGAGATGTCCGGTTTCTCCGCCCCGTCGGTCGCGATGAATGGTGCCGTGGTCATGTCGGTGCGGTCCTTTCACTCGTGGTCGTCCTGGAGATCAGCGCGTTTCGTGAAGCCCAGGTGCCAGCGGGAGATTGGGCTGTCGTCCGTAGTCGACTACTGCAATTCTTGGGGTTCGATCGGGTACCGGCACCGTGGTATCGGCGGTTAAGGTTCTCGACCCGTGACTCGCCCTGCATGGAATTGGCCGCTCGTGGGCCGCCTCCAAGAACTCGAGCTGATCGATCGGCTACGAATGGGCGGCGTCCGCGGCGCGGTGCTGGCGGGCGCTGCAGGGGTCGGCAAGTCGCGGCTCGCCGAGGAGGTGCTCGCGCAGGCCGACCACTCGGGTGCCAGTACCCGATGGATCCAAGGGACCCGGAGTGCCGCCAGCGTGCCGCTGGGCGCGTTCGCGGCGATGATCCCCGGCACTCCCGACGCCAACGAGCCGGTGGCGCTGATGCGACTGGTCCACGAAGGCCTTCAGGCTGCGGATCGCGACGGGGAGCTGGTCCTGGGAATCGACGATGCCCACTTGCTCGATTCCGCTTCGGCCGCCCTGGTGCTGCAGATCGTACGAGCCGGCGAGGCGTTCGTGGTGGTGACAATCCGTAGCGGAGAGCCGGCCCCGGATGCGGTGGTCTCGCTCTGGAAGGACAGCGGGCTGCGGCGACTGGAGTTGGACGTGCTGTCTTTAGAGGACACCGAGAAGCTGGCCGAGGGGATCGTCGGCGGCCCGATCGAGCAGCTCGCGCGCCGCTGGATATTCGAGACCAGCCTCGGCAACGCCCTGTATGTGCGTGAGCTGGTGCTGGGCGCGCTCGCCGGCGGAGCCATGAGGGAGATCCACGGACTCTGGCGCATGTCCCAGCGACCGGCGGTTAGCGCGTCTTTGGCCGAGCTGGTGACGGTGCGTCTGACAGGACTGGATGACGCCCAGCGTGAGGCGCTGGAGTTGCTCGCCCTCGGCGAGCCCCTGCGCGTCTCGGAGATGGTCGCGATGACCGGCAGCGAGGCCTTGAGGCGAGTGGAGGCCCGCGGCCTGATCACGGTGGGCGCCGGCTCGGCCGATGCTGAGATTCGGCTCGCCCATCCGCTCTACGCCGAAGTGATCCGGGCTGCCCAACCCGCCTTGCGCGGACGCCAACTGCGCTTACAGCTGGCTGCGAATGTCGCCGACCGAGGGTCCGCGGAGCCCGCTGACGCGCTGCGCCGCGCGCGCTGGCTGCTTGACGCCGGCGAGCCGATCCCGACGCCGCTGGCGATCCACGCCGGCGGTGCGGCCAATCTCACCGGCGATCCCGAGCTCGCCGTGCAGCTGGCCACGGTGGCCGTGGACGGCGGCGGAGGCGTCCCGGCGGCCCTCGTGCTGGCCCGGGCGCACACCTTGCAAAACCACCACGAGCAGGCGGCAGCGGTGCTCGCCGCTGCCGAATCCGCGATCGAAGACCGCCAGAGCGCCCTCAGCTATCTCGAGCAGCAGGCCGACGTCCTGTACGTGGGGCTCAAGCGCTTCGATGATCTGGATCAACTGCTTGACCGCGCCCGGAACTGGTGGCCGGAGCCTGAGTGGCAAGACCACGTCGACCAGCTACGACCGCTGGATTACACCAAAGGGTCGTCCGACCCCATCTCCTCGAGCCAGCGACTGGTGGATGAGCAGACTGATCCCGAGGTCTGGCGGAGGATGGCGCCGCTGCAGATCGCCCGGCTGTTCTACGCCGGGCAGACGCGCGAGGCATATGGGCTGGCGAGCGAGAGCCTGGCTGCCCCTCCGCTGCGCGACCGCGCCGACGAGCTGTCGTTCATGCTCTTCACCAGCATTGCGCTCGAGAGCGGTGAAGGCTGGCCGCGCCTGGAAACCTGGGCGACCGGTGCTCTGGCTGAGAGCGTACGGCTCGGCGATCGCGCCGGCGCCGGCCTCAGCGCCCTGGCCCTCGGCGGCCTGCGCTTCTCCCAGGGCCGGTACGCGGATGCCGGTCGCTGGCTGGCCGAATCCGAGCTGCAGCTCGAGCATCACGATGCGGGCGGCCTGCTGGCCATCACCACCTCGATGCAGGTCGGCGTGGCCTGCTTTACCGGCCACCTCGACGGAGTCGCGCCCGCCTTGGCGCGTTGCCGCGCGGCGCTGGCCGGAACCGACCCGTTGCCCAACCAGCTGCCCTATGTCGTGCGCGCCGAAGCGTGGGCGGCAAACGCGGAAGGCGATCCACCGCGAGCCCAGCGCATGTTCCTGCAGACGGCTGAGCAGCTTTCCGAGATGCCCGTGCTCGCCGCCCGCCTCACCTATGAGGCGATGCGAGCGAGAGCTCCGGCAAGGCGCATCGCCCCCGCGTTAGCCGAGCTGGCCGGCCGCTGCGATGCTCCGCTCGTAGCCGCCTACTCGGCTCACGCCGCCGCGCGGGCTGCCGGCGACGGGCTGGCCCTACTCAAGGTGACCGACGAAATGGAGCGGATCGGAGCGCTTCGCTATGCCACCGAGGCCGCTGCACACGCCGCCGGCGCCTTCAGCCACGCCGGTCTCCAGGACAGCGCTCGCCGCGCCGCCGTCCGTAGTCGGGACCTGCACTCGCGCGGCCAGGACGGCATCTCCCCCGAGATCGAAGGGATCGACAGCACTGCGCTCGGTCTCACCCGCCGCGAACAGCAGCTCGTCGAGCTCGCCTCCAGAGGTCTCTCCAACGCCGAGATCGCCGACCGGCTCGTCCTCTCAATTCGCACCGTCGAATCGCACCTGTACCGAGCCATGCAAAAGCTGGGCATCAGCGATCGCCGCGACCTCTGATCTGAGCCGACCACGGATCGCCCGCGGCGTCAGTTCTGCTACCCCTAGGGACCGTGACGATCGAGGCGACTGCATCCGCTCAGATCCGCGCTGAGAGCTTCCCCGATCTCGGCGACGAGGCGATGTTCCCGCGGATGTCAGCGAAGAAGCTCGAGCGGCTGGCCGAAATCGGCACGCGCCGTTCGTTCGCACCGGGGGAAGTGCTGTATGAGCAGGGGCAGCGCGATGCTCCATTTTTCGTCGTCGAGCGCGGCAAGGTAAGGGTGCTCGACCGGAAGCCGGGCAAGGACGTCTGGGTCGCCGAAGTGGACGCCGGAACATTCCTGGGCGACATCGCCATCTTCACCGGCGAGCCGGCCATCGCCGAGTGCGTCGCCGACGAGCGGACTGACGTGATCGCGTTCGAGCGCGTGGCTCTGCGAGCGATGCTCGCGTCCTGGCCCGAGCTCGCGGAGGTCGTCCTGCGCGCGATGACGGCGCGCCGGGAGTGGCACGTCGCGCACGGGTACGGCGTGCTCCGGCTGATCGCGGCGCGGGGTTCACGGCGTGCCTTCGAAGTGCGCGATCTGCTGGAGCGAAATCTCATTCCAGTGCGGTGGTACGACGTCGACATCGACGACGAGAGCGCGACGATGCTCGATTGGCTGCAGATCCCTCGTGAGGAGACGCCGCTGCTGGTGCGCAACACCTCGGTGCTGCGCAATCCATCGGCCGCTCAGGTGGCCCGCGAGCTCGGCCTGCGCGCCCAGATCGACGGCGAGCGATTTGACCTGGTCGTGCTCGGAGGCGGCCCCGCGGGGTTGGCTGCCGCTGTGTACGGCGGGTCCGAAGGACTGCGCACGCTCGTGGCCGAGGCGTGGGCGCCCGGCGGCCAGGCGGGTACGAGCACGCGGATCGAGAACTACCTCGGCTTCCCCACCGGGATCTCCGGCACCGAGCTGACGCGCAAGGCGACCCTCCAGGCGCGGCGGTTCGACGCGGTGCTGTCGAGCTTTCACCGCGCGGTCGAGCTCGCGCGTGGTCCCGAGGGGCTTGTCCGCGTCGACCTCGACGACGGACAGCACGCGCTTGCTCGCACAGTGGTCATCGCCACCGGCGCGCGCTGGCGCACGCTGCGGGCCGACAACATCGAGCGATTCACCGACGCCGGTGTCTACCACGCCGCCATGGCGAGCGACGCCGAGCGCTGCCGGGGCGAAGACGTGATCGTGGTCGGCGGCGGGAACTCGGCCGGGCAGGCCGCAGTGCACCTGTCGCGCGCGGCGCGCAGCGTCCGGGTCGTCATCCGCGGCACCGCCCTGGCGGTCACCATGTCGCGCTACCTGCTCGAACGGATCGAGGCACGTCCCAACATCGAGGTCATCGCCGGAACCGAGCTCAGCGCGGTTCACGGCGAAGAGCGACTGGAGCACGCGGATCTGCGCAGCCGCGTGGACGGTACCGTCGAGCGGGTGGCGGTGTCGGCCGTGTTCGTCATGATCGGAGCCGATCCGTGTACCGAGGCGGTGCACATGATGCTCGACCTCGACGAGGCCGGCTACATAAGGACCGGCGACGGTGCGGCGGCGTGCCAGGGGCCGAAGCGGTGGCCGGCGAGTGATCGTCAGCCGCACCTGCTCGAGACCGTCCGGCCAGGCGTCTTTGCGGCCGGCGACGTCCGCGCCGGAGCGACGAAGCGCGTCTCCGGCGCCGTCGGCGACGGCGCCCTGGCAGTGCGCTTCGCCCACCAGGTGCTGCAGGCCTGAGGCCGGGCAATTGTCCGCGTGACGGCGCCGGCGCGCCTACGTCGCGGGCGTCGTGGCGTATTCCTCGTCGGTGACGTGCCGGCCCCAGGTGACGGGCGTACCTGATTCGTCGGCCTCTTGAATGGCGATGTGGCTCATGAAGCGGTTGGGTGCGGCGCCGTGCCAGTGGTTCTCATCAGGCTCGAACCACACTCGGTCCCCAGGGCGGATCTCCTCGACGGGCCCGCCCTCGCGCTGGCAGCGGCCGATCCCCTCGATGACGTAGATCGTCTGGCCAAGCGGGTGGGTGTGCCACGCCGTCCGGGCGCCGGGAGTGAAATGTACGCTGGCGGCAGCGGCGCGAGATGGCGGTGACGGAGACGCGACGGTGTCGATGTAGACGGCGCCTGTGAACGACTCGCTCGGTCCGGGAGTGGTGTCGACGGAGTTGCGGGTGATCTGCATCCTTGGTCAAGGCTCGGGTTGTGCCGTGGAACTACCGCCCCTGCGTCGGGTCCTCGTTTGGGGTTTCGCCGTGTTCGCGGCCTTGGGTGGGGTCCTCGTTTGGGGTTTCGCCGTGCTCGCGGCCTTGGGTGGGGTCCTCGTTTGGGGTTTCGCCGTGCTCGCGGCCTTGGGTGGGGTCCTCGTTTGGGGTTTCGCCGTGCTCGCGGCCTTGGGTGGGGTCCTCGTATGGGGTTTCGCCGTGCTCGCGGCCCTGTGTGGGATCCTCGCTGGCGCTCATGGACATGCTCCTTTCGTCACCTGTCTGGGGGGCGGGGCAGATCGTCTGACACGAGAGGGTGAGTGGACAAGGTCACGATCGGGTGATTTGCCGACGCGGCACCGGGCGCCGCGATTGAATGATTCGACGTCCGGCGTCCTACGGGCGAAGCGACCGGGCCACGCAAATACCCTACCCGGGTGATGCACATTCATCCAACACCAGTCACCCGGCGATGCTGAGCGCCCCCCGGCATTTGGCCGCTTCCCGGCGGCTGGCGTTCTGGCTTGTGGCGGGCGCGTTCCTGGTGACGATGCTCGGCACCACGCTGCCGACCCCGCTGTACGTGCTCTACCAGGAGAAGCTGGGCTTCTCGGCGTTGATGATCACGGTCATCTTCGCGGTCTACGCCGCCGGGGTCCTGGTGGCGTTGCTGCTGTTCGGTGGTGCCTCGGATGCGCTGGGGCGCCGGCGGGTGCTGTTGCCCGGGCTGGCCTGCTCGGCGCTGTCAGCGGTGGCGTTCCTGCTCGCGCAGGGCCTGCCATTGCTATTTGTCGGGCGGGTGCTGTCGGGGCTTTCGGCGGGCATCTTCACCGGCACGGCGACGGCGACGCTGGTCGACTTGGCCGGGGAGGGTCAGGCCCCGCGGGCGACGCTGGCGGCGACCGCCTTCAACATGGGCGGACTCGGGATGGGGCCGCTGCTGGCCGGGCTGTTGGCTGCGCTGGCGCCGCTGCCGCTGCGCCTGCCGTTCTGGATTGACCTCGGACTCGTCCTCGTCGCGGCCGTCGCGGTGTGGGCGGTGCCCGAGACAGTGGCGGTCTCCGAGCATTCGCGCCTGCGGATCACCCGGCCCGACCTGCCCGCCCAGGTGCGAGGGACGTTCATCCGGGCCGCGACCGCGGGGTTTGCCGGATTCGCAGTGCTCGGATTGACCAGTGCCGTGATTCCGTCCTTCTTGGGCAGCCTGCTCCACCAGCCCAGTCATGCGCTTTCGGGCGCGGTGGTGTTCACCGTGTTCGCCGCCTCGACGCTGGGCCAAGTCGCTGTGGCTCCCCGCCTCGGGCGCTGGGCCCTGGTCGCCGGATGCGTCGGGTTGATCGCCGGAATGGGGCTGCTCATCGCCGGATTGGCCGCGAGATCCCTGGGCGTCGTGGTCGCCGCCGCGATCGTGGCCGGACTCGGACAGGGCCTCACCTTTCGCTCCGGGCTCGAAACGGTAAACAGTCAAGCTCCCGCCGAGCGGCGCGGCGGAGTCGCCTCGAGCTTCTTCATGGTCCTGTACCTGGCGATCTCCCTGCCCGTGATCGGCGAAGGCGTCGCTGCCGATGCCCTGGGCCTGCAGACTGCCGGAATCGCGTTCAGCATCGCCGTCGCGGTGATCGCGGCCATCGCGCTCGCGACGCTGATCGCCGCCCGCACTCCAGTCGCACAACCTGGCACCCCGGCGAAAGCATGAACCCTGACACCCAGCCGAGGCTCGGAGCCGGCCGGCCGTAAGCTACGCGCTGTGCCCGAGACAGTCCCAGCGTCCCCGCGGCGAGCGAACAAGCGAGAAGACGAACCGGGAGGTGCTCCCGCCAAGGATATGGTGTGGGTGTCTGGGGGCGAGTTTGAGATGGGCTCGAACGACTTCTATCGCGAGGAGCGTCCGGTACACCGGGTGGCGGTGGACGGCTTCTGGATCGATGAGCACCCGGTGACCGTCGCGGAGTTTCGCCGCTTCGTGAAGGCAACCGGCCACGTGACCTGGGCCGAGCAGGCGCCGGAACCGAGCGACTACCCTGACGCCGATCCTGCCCTGCTCGTTCCGGGCTCGCTCGTGTTTCACCGAACCACCGGACCGGTCGACCTCACCGACGTTCGCCACTGGTGGCGCTGGACTCCGGGGGCCGACTGGCGCCATCCCGAGGGACCGAGCAGCACACTGCACGGACGCGAGCGCCACCCCGTGACCCACGTCGCCTACCAGGATGCCGCCGCATACTCCGCCTGGGCCGGCAAGGAGCTGCCGACCGAGGCGCAATGGGAGTACGCGGCGCGCGGTGGGCTGGACGGCAAGACGTTCTGCTGGGGCGACGAGTTCGCTCCTCGCGGGAAGATGATGGCCAACACCTGGCAAGGCGAGTTCCCCTGGCAGAACCTGCTTCTCGACCGGTACGAGCGGACCTCGCCCGTCAAGCGGTTTCCCCCCAACGGCTTCGGGCTCTTCGACATGGCCGGCAACGTGTGGGAGTGGACGTCAGACTTCTTCGCGCCCCGCCATTCCGAGCGGATCGATCGGCCCTGCTGCGCGCCGCGGAATCCTCGGGTGCGCTCACCCGATCAGAGCTACGAGGATGGAGTCCCCGGCGGACACATTCCTCGCCGGGTCGTCAAAGGAGGCTCGCACCTGTGCGCGCCCAGCTACTGCCTGCGCTACCGCCCAGCCGCTCGCCAGGGTGAAGCGATCGACACCACCACCGGCCACATCGGGTTTCGCTGCGTAGTGGCTGATCGCGTCCCCCAGAGCGCGTCGCCGCGCGCCGCCGATGCGGCGGTCTGACCCCGCGCTACCGCGTCAATCGTCTCCGACCCGTTTGACCGCGGCCGGCGATTCGGCCTCGGCAGCGCGAGCGCCGAGATCCGGGATCCCCGGGGCGCCGGCGATCCAGTCCGACGCTCGCCGCCGGCGGCCCTCGATCCGCGCCCAGCGTGCTTGCGCGCGCTTCAGCTTGCGTCCGTCCGCGGCATAGAACCGACGGGCCCACATCGAGCTCGGGCTGGCGAGGCGGATCGCGGCGACGATCGAGACGACCGGAACGAACAGCCCGAACAACGCGACCAGAGGCTTTCCCTTGATGATCGTCAGACCGGCGATCGCTACGTCAAAGGCGACCAGCACGGCGAACGTGCCCACCGGCGCCCCGCTGTTGTCGCTGAACGGCGCGGCGCCGAGGAGCACCAGTCCGCCGAGCAACAGGACCACGACCACAGCCCGGAACGACGTGCGACCCTCCTCCGCCCAATAGACGTCCTGGAGGTAGATCCACAGCGCGAACTCGTCCATGGTCAATCCGGCGCCCACGCCGAAGACGCCGGCCAGGATCTCGGTCTGCGGACTCCCCGGTGCGATCACGAAGCCGAGGAACCCGGAGATCAGCAATAGGAAGATCCCCCAGACGAGGTGGTGCAGGTGGAGACCGCCGGTCTCGACGTTACCCGGCCACCAGGCTACCTTCGGATTGCGAATCAGCCTGGCACTGGTGCGAATGAACAGAAACGACAACAGGAACATCCCCAGCAACACGAAGCCGGCGCGCTGCGGGCGGGTGTCCAGGAACGTCTCGTCGACCCGGAGGGCGGCGACGATCGATAATGAGCCGCTCATCGAGAGCCCCGCGGTCTCATGGCGAACAGGCTAAACCACGATCGGCCTTCAATGAGGGCGCCACTCCGCGCGGCGATCGCCGGCGGCACGGCCGCGGGCCTGGGCGTGGCGATCTACGAGGGCCTGTACCCGACCGCCCAGCGCTACGGCGCCACCGTGCATCGCGAGCGCGGAGCCGGCCGGCGTCTCGCGCTCACGTTCGATGACGGCCCCAACCCGACGTACACGCCCGTGCTGCTGGAACTGCTGGCGCGGTATCGGGCAAAGGCGACGTTCTTCTTGATCGGCGAATGGGCGGAGCGCGAGCCGGAACTGGTCAGGGCGACGGTCGCCGCGGGACACGCGATCGGCAACCACACCTACTCGCACCTGACGATGCCCGCGCACCGCGCGCGGCGGGTCCGCGAAGAGCTGCGCCGCTGCCGGGACGCGGTGGCCGCCTCCGGTGAGCGGTTCTCGACCATCGACGGCGCCGCCCTGATGCGACCGCCCTACGGCCGCCGGCGGCCGGAGACGCTGCGAACGATGCGCGCCGAGGGCTATGTCCCGGTGATGTGGTCGATCACCGGGTTTGACTGGCGGGCGCACACGACCAGCCGGCGAATCGCGCGGCGCGGCCTGCGGGCCAAGGACGGAGACATCATTCTGTTGCACGACGGATCAGACCTGGAGCCGGCGGCGGACCGCCGCCGCACGATCGCCGGGACCGAGGCGATCCTGGAGCACTTCGCGCCGCGGGGCTTCGCGTTTGTGACCGTGCCGGACTTGGTGGCGGCGGCGCGTTGATCTGGGGACGGTTGCCGTCGCGTCCGAGCCGGCTGGGTCCTGCGGCGCGCGACCCCTGGTCCAGGTATGGTGCGGAGCGGATGACGGCGCGCGCTGACCGGCGGTCGGTGGTTGTAGGCCTTGCGCAGGCAGGGCTCCTGCCACTTGCGGCGCTGGTGGTCCATCAGCTGCGCTACACGCTGGCCTTTGGCGGCGCCACGGGCGCGGAGCTGCAGCGAACCGGCCACTCCTACCTGCATTCGCTGGTCCCGTGGATCGTGCTGTCGGTCGCTCTGGTGGCCGGGGGATTCTTGCGCTCGCTGGGAAGGGCACTCGCCGGCCACACCTCGGCGCCTCGTTTCACGCTCTCGTTCGCGGGACTGTGGCTGGCGTGCGCGGCTTGCCTGGTGGCGATCTACGTGGGGCAGGAGTTTCTCGAGGGCGTATTCGTGACCGGTCATCCGTCCGGGTGGGTCGGGATCTTCGGTTACGGCGGTTGGTGGTCGGTCCCCGCCGCAGTCTGCATCGGGCTGGTCCTGGCGGCGGTCCTCCACGGCGCGCGGTGGATGCTGCGCGAGGCCGCCCAGCGCTGCGCCACACCCCTCGCCGGTTCGCGGCGCCGCGCTGTGCGGGCGAGGCGTCCCGCGATCGTGTTGGCGCCTCGGCTTACGCCGCTGGCGGATGGTTGGTCGGGACGCGGTCCTCCTAGCTGATCCTCGGCGCGGCCGTGCCTGAGGGCGGCGGGCGCCGCATTTACCAAGGAGTTCGATCGAGACTGTCTTTCTCATCGATGGTCTCGGGCAACGACCGCTAGGAGTGAAAGATGAGCAGCATCGCTGGGTCCAGGTCCGTTTCCGCCGCCGGCGGCGACCCGGTCCTCGCGCGCCTGCGGGCGTACTTCTTCTCCGATATCCGCCGGTGCATCCAGACCCTTCTCGGTTTGATCTGGCTGCTGGACGGAGCGCTCCAGTTCCAGGGGTTCATGTACGGCAAGGGCTTCATTGCGATGCTGACGGGCATGACCTCCGGGCAGCCGTACTGGCTGTCGAGCAGCATGAACTGGTCAGCCAACCTGCTGGCGGATCATCAGGTCCTGCTCAACTCGGCATTTGCGGTGACTCAGTGCCTGATCGGGCTGGGCATCCTCTACCGCCGCACCGTCAAGGCCGCGCTGACGGCCTCGTTTGCGTGGACGCTGGTGGTGTGGTGGTTTGGCGAGGCGTTCGGGATGCTGTTCATGAACATGGCCAACCCGCTGACCGGCGCGCCGGGAGCGGTGGTGCTGTACGCGATCATCGGCCTGATCGTGTGGCCCAACGACCCTCCCGGTGGACTGCTGGGGGTGCGCAACGCGAGGCTCACCTGGGCCGTGCTCTGGGGGTTGATGGGCGGCCTGTGGCTGCTCGCGGTCAACAGCAGCGCCAACGCCACCACCGACCTGATCAACGCCGCGCCCTCTGGCATGAGCTGGCTGAGCACGGTGCAGGTGTGGGTGGCCGATGCCGCCCGGGGCAATGGCCTGGTGATCGCTGTAGTGCTCGCGTTCGTCTCGTGGGCGATCGCGATCGCGGTCCTCGCCAACTGGCACCCCCGCGAGTTCCTGATCGCCGCGATCCTTCTGAACCTCGCCTACTGGGTCCTCGGTCAGGGGTTCGGAGGCATCTTCGAAGGAGGGGCGACCGATCCCAACGCGGGACCGCTGTTCGTCCTGCTCGCGGTCGCCATGTATGCGCTGGTTCCCCCGCAGGTGCGGGCTACAGCGCCGCCGCCAGTCCGGCGGGATCCCTCAACGTAACTTGAGAATCAAGGAGACCTTCAGATGATCAGACCAAACCACGCTTTTCGCTGCGGCGCCAGAGGTGTGCTGGCTTGCGCGGCGGTGGCGACGATCGCCGGGTGTGCGAGCGCGGACAAGACGAGCAGCACCACCGCCGCGGCGGCGACCTCGAGCTCGATGAGTGCAATGAGCATGAGCTCCGGCTCGGGCAAGGGTGTGTCCGTCGACGGGATCAAGCCGGTGCCGACGCAGGTGCTGGCATCGACCAGCTGGCAGGGAATGAAGATCACCGCGCGCGCGATGACCGCGGTGCCGTTCGTGATCTACGACGGCACCACCGAGAAGATGGTCAAGCCGGGTCCGAAGACCAGCTTTCACCTGATGGTGATGCTCAACGATGCGCAGACCGGGGTGCCGATCCCGTACGCGAGCGTGTGGGCGACGATCCGCAAAGCCGGCAAGCTCGTGTACGACGAGCGTCAGTGGCCGATGATCTCGCGGTACATGGGGCCGCACTACGGCAACGACGTCAGCGTTCCCGGCGGCGGCAAGTACCAGCTGAGCCTGCTGATCAGCCCGCCGGTGTCCGCTCGCCACGTCGAGTATCAGCATGTCTGGCTCCAGCCGCACCGGGTGAGCTTCAACTTCCACTGGACGCCTGCGACGTGAGCCATCCGCCGTCCCGCGGTGTTTGCTGGACGCAACGCTTGGGCAGAGAGCCAGCGTGCCGAACGCAACTCACCGGCTCAGACTGAGCCGGGCGGCGATCCTGGGGGCAACGTCGGGCCTGCGAACCATGGTCGCCCCCGCGGCCCTGGCCGCGCGTGGCCGATGGGGGTCGGCGGGCAGGATCGCGGTGCTGACGGCAGCGGCCGGGGAGATGACCGCCGACAAGCTGCCGTTCGTCCCCCCGCGCAGCGACCCGCCGGCGCTGGCCGGGAGGGCCGTCGCCGCATCGCTGGCGGGACGCGAGATCGCCGGCGCAGCCGGAGCGGGCGCGGCGGCCGCCGGCTCGCTGGCGAGCACCTACGCCTCCCAACGACTGCGCTCGATGATCGGCGCGAAGACCGGGATTCCCGATCCCGCGCTCGGCGTGGCCGAGGACGCCCTGGCGGTGTTGGTGGCCATGGGCGCCACCCGGCCGGCGGACGACAACTCCGGCCGACCCGACTCGCCCCAGGTCGGCGAGTCCGAGCCAGACGCTCCCCCGTCGCCGATCATCAATGCCGGCCGCGGTCTGGCTGCTGCCGCCGTCGGCACCGCCGCCATGACGTCAGTGCAGACGGCCTACCTCAAGCTCACCGGCGGCTCGCCGAGCTCGGCGCCGGAGCAGGTGGGCCGCTGGATCATCGAGGGGGCGCTGAACAAGCGGGTCCCGCGCCAGCGCAGACCCGCTCTCAACCAAACCATGCACGCCCTGTACGGGACGGCCTGGGGGATCCCCTTCGGTCTCGTCGCGGGGTCGCTGCGACGGCGTCCACCGGCGACGCTCAGCGGCGTCGCGCTCGGACTCACCGCCTGGGCCGTATCCCTGGCGGAGTTGCCCGCGCTCGGCTTGGCGCCCTTGCCGTGGCGTCAGCCGGTCGGCTCGCTGGCCGGCGACGCCCTGATGCACTTCGTGTTCGGAGGCGCCACCGCGGCCACGTTCAACGCGCTCAGCGCGTAGCCGGGGTCAGCTGTCAACCGCGATCGCGAGGGCCCCACTGGCCAGCGCCGAGCCCCCGCCGACGGCGAGCGTGGCCAGCGCCGACCCGTCCGGCAGCTGGCGCCGGCCCATAAAGGTTGCGGTTACGTCGGTCAGGTCACCTGCGGCGCTGGCAAGCAGCCATGGGCGCACGGGCGCGTCGCTCAGGGCGGCGAGCAGCCCGCCGACGTGGAGGACGATCTCACGCGTTCCCAGTGCGCGCAGCGGAACCTGAGTCGGTGCGCGGCCGGCCTCGGGGCCCAGCCAGCGCTCGGCCAGACGCGCCGGAGCGGCGATGAGCCCGGCGCCATAGGCGATCCTCAGACCGAGGACGGCGGCGGCGAGGCCCCGCAGCGGCGACCGGGTCACGGCATCAACCGCTGCCACAGGGCGGCCGGCGCCGACTCGTGCCGCGCCAGCGAGTCACCGATCAGCCAGATGGTGGGCGGCCACAGCCCCACGAACAGCGCCCGGCGCTCGGCGTTGCCTCGCTCGTCCTGATCCACGGTCTTGGCGCGGATCCAAAGTCCGATGCACAGCCCGATCGAGCACACCGACAGGACGTGCATGTGCCCGGATTGCAGTCCGGCTTGGTGAAGGCGGTCGGTCAGCATGAGGGCGGCGTGCTCGCCGGGCGGTGTACGGCACGATCAGGGAGCGCGATGAGGCCACGCTTCCCGCGCCCGGTGCGTGGCAAACGCGCTGGTGGGTAACGTGGTGCCGTATGCCGCGCCGCCCCACGCCCGCTCGCCGCTGGCTGACCGCGGCCACCTGGCCGATCGGGATCGGCCTTACCTCGTGGGACTACATGTGGCGCTCGACGCCGCTGCATCGCTCAGAGACGGTCGGCGACGCCGCCGGGGAGCAGGCGCCGCCCGAGTTTCCGGCCGGCGTTGACGAGGCGGAGATCCAGGCCGCCGACGATGGTTACGGCCCCCTGTTTCATCGTCGCTATCGCACCCACATCCGGGATGCGGCCCTGAAGCCCGAGGCGCTGATGCGTGAGGTGAAGGGGAAGCCCAATCGCGCCGCTCCGACCAAGTTCGCCCGATTTCAGAAGGTGCTGGGCGAGCCGGATCAGATGAGCGTGGGCGACGAATACGTCGTCCGCATGCCGGGTCCGTGGGACGGCCCGGTGCGGGTGATCGCGGCCGACGACCTGTCGTTCCGGCTGGCCACACTCGCCGGCCATCTCGAGGCCGGACAGATCGAGTTCCGCGTCCACCCCGGGGAGTTGATGGGGTTTGAGATCGAGTCGTGGGCGCGCAGCTCCGACCGCGTCGTCAACCTGCTCTACAGCCATGTCCGCATGGCGAAGGAGATCCAGCTGCACATGTGGATCTCGTTCCTGGAGGGCGTGGTATCGCTCTCGGGTGGTCGCATGACCGGCGGCATCGAGATCGAAACCCGGCGCCTCGATCCGGCCCTGGCGCGGTGACCCCGCGGACCCGCAAGCGGCTGGCCCGGCTCGCCGCCAAGCCGGTCAACTTCGACCCGGCCGCCATCGACGTCGCCCCGCTGCCGGCGGGCTGGAACGTCGACGACCGTCGTCAGCCACTCCCGCCGGAGCCGCCGGGAGAGCCGGTGGCGGCGGGCAGCTGGGAGATCGCCCGGCGCCTGATCCGCGGCTACGAGTTCGCCGACCCGTCGATGGTCCGGGCCGTCTATGACCCGGCCACGCCGCTCGCCGGACGCGACATGCTCCTGGAGCTGCGGACGCTGGGGATCGTGCGCGTATCCGTTGGGGTGCGGGTCGGCGACGTCTATGACCAGGTCCGCGATCAGGACGGCCGGCGGGCCCGGGTGTTCGGATGGTTCTACCGGACGCTCGAAGGGCACGTCGAGGCGGGCCAGATGGACTGGCAGGTGTGGAAGTGGCTGGACTCGGGCGAGGTCGAGTTTCGGGTCTACGCGGTCTCGCGCACCGCGCCGATCGCCAACCCGTTCGTGCGGATCGGCTTCTGGCTGCTGCGCGACCACGAGCGTTCTGTGTTCCTGGACAGCACCAACCGCCGGATGCGGTCGTTCACCGAGCTGGCGCTCGGGGGGCAGCGGCCTGGCGACCGGCTCCGCCAGGCGGGGCCCGGTCTGACGGCGCGGCGTCTGCCAGGACGCGACGCGTCCCACGAGCAGCTCGCCCGCCACGTGGAGGCGGCGGACGAGCGCCGGTGACGAGCGTGGAGCGAGTCTGGGACTATCCGCGGCCACCGGCGATCATGCCCTGCGGGCGCCGCGTGCGGGTGCAGCTGGGCGGCGAGACGCTGGCCGACGCGACCGGCGCGGTGCGGGTGCTGGAGACCAGCCATCCCCCGACGATCTACGTGCCGCCGGGCACGGTGCGCGCCGAGTTTCTCGCTCCGAGCGCGGCCGGGTCGACCTGGTGCGAGTTCAAGGGAGCGGCACGCTATCTGGACGCGATCGTCGACGGCCGGCGCGTGGCGGCGGTCGCCTGGAGCTACCCGAGTCCGAGCCGGGGTTATGAGGCGCTGCGTGACATGGTCGCGTTCTATCCCGGCCGGGTGGACGCGGCGTGGCTCGACGACGAGCCGGTGCAGGCACAGGCGGGCGACTTCTACGGTGGCTGGGTGACCGCCGACCTCGTCGGCCCGTTCAAGGGCGCGCCCGGCACCCGCGGCTGGTGATCTGCGCCCGCAGGTCGGGCCCGCGGGAACGAGACTCGGGACGGAGTCGGAGGGCCCGCCGGAGGCTGGGGGGGAGGCGGGCCCTCCGGAGCTATCCCCGCGCCCCCACTTCTCGTCCTTACGCAGCGACTCGCCGCCTGGATCAGCCGTCGGGATGGGTCTCGGCCGATGTCTTGCTGTCCGGCGCGGGCGCCGGCGCCTCGCCGGGCTTCTCGGCATGGCCCCCGAACTCCGAGCGCATCGCCGACAGGACCTTGTTGGTGAAGTCGCCGTTGCCCCGGGACTGGAAGCGCTCGTAGAGGGCAGAGGTGATCACGGCGGCGGGCACGCCGACGTCGATCGCCGCGTCGACGGTCCAGCGTCCCTCTCCCGAATCGGAGACGCGGCCGGCGAAATCGTCCAGGTGGGGCGAGCGCGCGAGCGCGTCGGCGGTCAGGTCCATCAGCCAGGAGCCGACGACCGAGCCCCGCCGCCACAGCTCCGCCACTTCACCGACGTCGATGTCGTACTGGTAGGCACCGGGATCGCGCAGCGGCGTCGTCTCGGCGTCGGCCTCCTCGGGGGGGCGCGAGCCGGCATCGGCATGCTGGATGATGCTCAGGCCCTCGGCGATCGCGGCCATCATTCCGTACTCCACGCCATTGTGGATCATCTTCACGAAGTGCCCGGCGCCATTCGGGCCGCAGTGCAGGTACCCCTGCGGTGCGGTCCCGCCCTGGCGAGAGCGTCCCGGCGTGGGAGCGGCGCTGGACTCGCCGGGGGCGATCGTCTTGAAGATGGGGTCGAGATGCGCCACCGGATCGGCTTCGCCGCCGATCATCAGGCAGTAGCCACGATCCAGGCCCCAGACGCCGCCGCTGGTGCCGCAGTCGACGTAGTGGATCCCGTGACCCGACAGCTGCTGGGCGCGGACGATGTCGTCGCGGTAGTACGAGTTGCCGCCGTCGATCACGATGTCGCCTTCGTCCAGCAGCTCGCTGAGCTGGTCCAGCGTTCCCTGCACGATCGCGGCGGGGACCATGATCCACAGCGCTCGGGGCGTGTCCAGCTTGCTCACGAACTCGGCGAGCGAGGTGGAGCCGTCCGCGCCCTCGCCCTGAAGCGTGGTGACCGCGTCGGCGCTGACGTCGTAGACGACGCAGTGGTGGCCGTCGCGCAGCAGCCGCCGCACCAGGTTGGCGCCCATCCGCCCCAACCCGATCATTCCCAGTTGCATCGGACTATCAGTCGCCATCGGCACGTCTCCTTGTGGTGTCGGTAGTTGCTCGGACCTCGCCAAGGTACCTGGGGATGGGGCCGCCCGCCCTGCTCGCTGTGCCGCAGACGCCGCAGGCCGTCCGCGCACGTCGGTCAGGTGCTGCCGGGACCTGGATGGTGGATCGGGCTGATGGAAAGCGCGCTTGACATCGGCCTGATGTCAAGCTAGCTTGTCAGGCATTCAGAACGACGTGCGACAGCTACGAAGCGAGCGAAGCATCTCCCAAGCCGAACTCGCCCAGGTCATGGGGGTTTCGCGTCAGACGATCAACTCGATCGAGACCGAGCGGTATACCCCTTCGTTGCCGCTCGCGCTAGCGCTCGCGCGTTTCTTTCAGAGATCCGTAGAGGAGGTCTTCCATGTCATCGGAACCGATTAGCCGCCGACGGCATCGTCCCTCGCGCTGGTTCATGCCCGCGTTCTCCGTCGCGCTGGGCGTCATCATGCTCGCCGCGCTGTGGATCGGGGGGCACCCCGGCAGCGGACTTGGCGCGCTGGGGGTGATGACCGCGTTCGGGGGCGTGCTCCTGCTCGTGGGCGCAGCGAGACGATCCGCGGCCTCCGCGGGGACGGGCGCGACGAGCGCTTTGCGATGATCGATCTCAAAGCGACCGCGATCGCCGGGTTCGTCGTGATCCTCGCGGTGATCGTTGGGTTTCTGGTTGAGGTCGCCAAGGGCCACAGCGGCAACCCGTTCATGTGGCTGGGTGCGATTGCCGGACTCGCCTACATGGCCGCGATCGCAGTCCTGCGCTGGCGATCGTGACCCCACGCGCACAACCGGTCAAGCGCGGCCTCTTCCTGGCGCCGTTCGACGAGCTCGCCGACCCTGGCACGCTGGCGGAGCTTGCCGCCGACGCCGAGGCAAATGGCTGGGACGGCTTCTTTCTCTGGGATCACGTCGCCTATCGGTCGCCGGTGCGCGCGGTGCTCGATCCCTGGGTGGCGCTGGCGGCCGTCGCCTGCGCCACGCAGACGCTGCGGCTCGGTCCCATGGTCACGCCGGTGTCGCGACGGCGGATCCAGAAGCTGGCGCGAGAAACGGTCACGCTGGACCAGCTGAGCCGGGGTCGTCTGACCCTCGGCGTCGGGCTGGGCGGGGACCGCAGCGGCGAGCTGTCACGGTTCGGCGAGGTCACTGACGGGCGCGAACGGGCTCGTCTGCTGGACGAGGGCCTGGATCGGCTGGCGGCGTTCTGGGGAGGTGAGTTCGAGCCGCTCCCGGTGCAGCGGCCACGGATCCCCGTGTGGGCCGCCTCCCGGTGGCCGAACCGGCGCCCGCTGCGCCGGGCCGCGGGCTGGGACGGCCTGTTCCCGATCGACCTGCCGGGCCCGGAGGCGCTCGCCGAGCTCGCCGGGGAGATCAGCACGCTGCGCGCACGATCGGCGGGACCGTTTGATCTGGTGGTGGAGATTGCGCCGGGCGGCGACCCCGATCCCTGGGTGGCCGCGGGCGCCACCTGGGTCCTGACTGGCTTCGGCGTGCAGCCGCGCCTCGCCGAGGTGCGCGGGGCGATCCAGCCGCCGGTGCGATGAGCCTCGGCCCGGCCGCCGGGACCCGATCAAAAGTGTGCCGGTCGAGCTACCGGTTACGTCGCCACCGGGGTGGTGGCCACTGCGGTGAAAGCTGGTGTCGTGACGACCTGAACGTCAGACGAAGTCGCGGGGGATCTCCACGGCCGAGCGCCGGGCGTGGACGCGGCGATCCCCCTCGAACGCATCGACCTCGCTGGTGATCAGAAACGCCTCCGCGGTGCTCGACAGGGCGGTGCGGACGCGGACCGAGATGCGCCAGTCGCCGCGCCGCAGAAAGTGGTCTCCGCGACACTCGACGCGCGCACAGGACGGATCTCCCTCGTGGAGGAGGTAGCGCCGGTTGAGCACCTCGCCGAACTCGAGCCCTGAGTCCTTTAGCCGGGTGCGCTCCTCGGCGCCGACGTCGAGCGCGATTGCGCCGGTGGCGAGATCGCGGTGAAGCGTCCGCCACGGCACCGCGTGAACGTGGCCCGCCGCCGGCGCAGCGCGCTCCGGCGCCGGGAACGGCGCGATCGGCGGTTCGATCACATCCGCCGGGCGCACCGGCAGCTCGATTGCGCTGGCGGCGCCCAGTGACACGCCAAGGGTGACGGCCTCCGGAGAGGGCCAGGCGAAGGGCCAGTACGTGGGCGAGATCGCCAGGCGCAGGCGATGGCCGGCGGCGAACGAGTGGCCGAGGAAGTCCAGCGGGACGGAGACCACCGCCGGCTGCCCCACCGGCATCGGCGCGGGACGGTCATGGCCGCCGCGGTGGCACAGGTTGAGCAGGCCGCGGGCGATCAGCAGCGACGCTCCGTCGGGAGCGACGTCACACAGCCTGACCGCCACCAGGGCGAGCGGCCGATCCACGGTGAGCTCGAGCGTGGCCACCGGCACTCCGAGGATCTCGAGGACGTCATCCAGGGGCGCTGTGGTGAAGCTCAGCGCCAGACCGTCCTCGGCCCGCTGATCTGGCGGGAAGTCGGTGATCAGCCCGTACGGGCACCACGCCCCGGCGTCTGAGCCCGCCATCGCACTGCCCACAATGCTGGTGCGCGCCGGCTCGCCGGGATCGGGGGTGAGAGCGCCGCCGGGCCGCGGGTGCCATCGCCGGGACGCGGTCCGCGTGCACGGCCACTCAGTCTCGCCGACCCATCGACCGGCACGGAACCCCTGGTGGGCCGCCGGCGGGGCGTAGTCCTGCAGCCAGGCGCGAACCAGCGGCGCCTCCATCGCCCCGTTGTCGACGCCCTTGAGCCAGTGATCCCACCATTTCACGCACTCCTGGAGGAACCCGATCTTCGGTCCCGGATCGGCGATCTCCGGCCAACCGTGACTCCATGGACCGACCAGCCCACGGCAGGGCACGCCGGCCGCGGTGAGACCGGCGACCGTGCGGTCGACCGCGTTGGTGTAGCCGTCGGCCCAGCCCCCGACCATCAGGATGGCCGCCTGGACCGCGGAGAAGTCCTCGCAGATCGACCCTTGACGCCAGAACTCGTCGCGGCGCTGGTGGCGAACCCACTCCTCGGCGAAGAACGGCGTGCGCTGCAGCCGCTCCAGCCACATCTCCCGCCAGCGCTCGCCGACGATCTCCGGATCCGGGGGCAACGCGTTGATGCCGCGCATGTAGCTGCCCCAGCTGAGCGCCTCGTGCCCGAGCAGACAGCCGCCCATGTAATGGACGTCGTCGGCGTAGCGATCGTCGGTGGAGTAGGCGCTGACCACCGCCTTGAGCGCCGGCGGGCGGCGCGCCGCCACCTGGAGCCCATTGAACCCGCCCCAAGACTTGCCGAACATCGCCACCGCTCCGGTGCACCACAGCTGCCCGGCGATCCATTCGATCACCTCGCAGGCGTCGTACTGCTCCTGCGGCAGGTACTCGTCGGCGAGGATCCCGTCGGAGTTTCCGGTGCCCCGGATATCGACCCGGATCGACGCATAACCGTGGCCGGCGAAGTACGGATGATGAGTCGCGTCAGAGACCGCGGTGCCGTCGGTAAGACGGTAGGGGAGATACTCCAGCACCCCGGGGACCGGGTGTCGGTCGGCGTCGTCGGGCAGGATCACGCGGGCGAACAAGCGGCAGCCGTCGGCGAGGACGATCCACTCGTCCCGGGTGGTGATGGTCCGCGGCAGATCCGCGATCGCCGTCGTCACCGGAGTCAACCTTTTGGCGCGCGGTGCATGGCCGGGCAAGATACCGGTCGACGCCGAGCGAGTTGATACCTTGCGCCGACCGATGAACCCGCCGGAGCAGAGTCCCCCGATCCCTCACCCGCTGGTGTCCCGGCGCGCCCTGCTGCGCCAGGCCGCCGTCGCCGGCGTCGGGCTCCCCGCGGCCAGTGCGCTGCTGGCGGCGTGCGGCGGGAGCAGCTCCTCGGGGTCGGCGAGCGGCAAGTCGGCGGCTGCGAGCGGCGGATCGATGAAGGGCCAGATCGTGCTCAACAACTATCCGGACTGGATCGGCCCCCATGAGATCAGCACCTTCCAGGGACTGCATCCGGGAGCGACGGTCAAGATGGTCACCAACGCCACCAGCTCGAGCGCCGAGGTGGTGCTGGCGTTCAAGAGCGGTGAGTACGACCTGCTGCTCGCCGACACGAGTGACGCCGGCCAGGCGTCGCAGGCCGGCGTGCTGGAGACGATCGACTTCTCCAAGATCCCGAACATCGCCAACGTCACCTCGAGCTTTCGCAAGTCATATCCGTGGGGCATTCCCACCGACTACGGAAAGGTGGGAATCGGCTACCGGCCGGACATCGTCGGCGAGAAGATCACCAGCTGGCACGATGTGTGGCGCCTGGCGCCGAAGTTCTCGGGTCAGATCGTGTTCATCGACATCGAGCGCGACACGATGGGGTCGACAATGAAGTATCTCGGCTACTCGAGCAATACCACCGACGCCAAGGCCCTGGATGCCTGCAAGAACGCGGTGATCTCGATCAAGCCGCACCTGAAGGCGTTCCTGAACACCAACGTCGGGCAGGGACTCATCAATGGTTCGACGGCGATCGCCATGGACTGGGACTACGACGTGGCCGTCAACAAGGCCCAGCAGCCGAAGATCGAGTGGGTGGAGCCGACCGAGGGCATGCACGCCTATCTCGAGGGCTTCTCCGCGGCGAAGTCGACCAAGCACCTCGATCTGGTCCAGGCCTTCATGAACTTCCTGCTCCTGCCGCGCCAGTATGCCCAGTTCGTCAACACGACCGGCACCGCCTACCTGGTGCCCACGGCCACTCCGTTCATCAAGAAGTCGATCGCCTCGAATCCCATCCTTGTGCCCAACCAGAACACGCTGAAGAAGGTGGAGTTCGACCGCTACCTCGGTGGCGCCGGGGCGACAGCGTGGGCGAACACCTGGCAGGAAATCAAGGCGGCGTAACCGGCGCGGCCCGGGTGGCCGCCCCGCCGCAACGCCGGTCGCTGCGCCTCGGTCGCGCCGCTCGGCATCTACTGGCGCTGCCAACGGGCGTGGTCACGCTCGCCTGCTTCGTGGCGCCGCTGGTGCTGATCCTGATCTACTCGTTTGGCAGCGAGAACCTGATCTCGTTCAACGTGGACTTCGGTTGGACGACGGCCAACTACCGCGCGTTCGGCACCTCGCTTTACCTGGACACGCTGGTGCGCAGCGTGATCCTGTCGGTGGGAACGACGCTCGTCTGCGCTGTGCTCGGGCTGATCCTCGCCTACTTCATCTCGCGCCAGGGGCCGCGCACGCAGCGGCTGCTGCTGGGCGCGGTGATCGTCCCGTTCTGGACCAGCTTCATCGTCCGCACCTACTCGTGGGTGGACATCCTCCAGAACGATGGCCCGCTGGACCGGCTGGCTCGCTCGCTCGGGGTGGTGGGCGCGCACTCGCACATCGACCTGCTCTACACGCCCGCCTCGATCGGGATCGGGATCGTCTACTCCTACCTGCCGCTGATGATCCTGCCGATCTACGTGTCGCTGGAGCGGATCGACCCGGCCATCTACAACGCCGGCGCGGACCTGGGCGCGACGCCGTGGCGGCAGTTCCGGCGCCTGGTGCTCCCGCTGGCCAGGCCCGGACTCATCGCGGGAAGCATCATCGTCGGCGTCCCCGCGATGGGCGAGTACGTGATCCCCGAGATCCTCGGCGGTGGCAAGACGCTGATGGTCGGCAACATCATCGCCAACCAGTTCCAGGAGACCGGGAACTACCCATTCGGCTCGGCGCTGGCGGTGACGCTGATGGTGCTGCTGATGATCGTCCTGTTCGTGCTGCGCCGCAGCCAGGCCTCGGCGGTGACCGTGTGAACATCAAGCGTCACCCGGTCAGCGCGGGGCTCAGCGTGCTGGTCGTCCTGTTCTTGTGGATTCCGCTGATCGCAGTGATCATCGGGTCGTTTGATTCCAACTCGCTGCTCACCGGCTGGAGCGGCGCGACCGCGCACTGGTACCGACAGGCGCTCAGCGACTCCAACGTCCGCGCGGGCTTTGAGACCACGCTGATCATCGCGGTGCTGTCGGCATTGCTGTCGTTGCTGGTCGCGGTCTCCGGCGGGCTGTGGTGGCGGCACGCGCCGCGGCGGGCGCGAGTCTTCTACGACGGCCTGGTCTATGCCCGGATCGTGGTGCCGGAGGTCGTGTTCGCCAGCGCGCTCTTCTTCCTGTTTCTCAAGATCCACTTCGCGCTCGGGCTGCCGGCGATCGTGATCGGGCACGCGGTCCTGAACTCGGCCTACTCCACGCTGATCATCCAAGCGCGGCTGGTGGGCCTGGACCCGGCGCTGGAGGAGGCCGCGGCCGATCTCGGAGCCACTCCGTGGCGAACGTTTCGCCGGGTGACGCTGATCAACCTGATGCCGGCGATCATCGCCGCCGGCCTGCTGGCGTTCACCTTCTCACTCGACGACGTGGTCACCTCGTACTTCTTGCAGGGCACCTCGCAGTCGCCGCTGCCGATCGTGCTGCTGGGGATGATCCGCTTTCGCATCACTCCGGAGATCAATGCCGTCGGCGTGTTCGTGATGTTCCTGACCGTGGCGCTGATGTCGCTGGCCGTGGCCACGTTGACGACTGCGGGACGCGTCGGCCGATCGAGCCGGCGCAGCCGCCTGCTCGGGCTGTATCAGGGATGAGCGAGTCGGCGATCAGCCTCACCCAGATCAGCAAGCGGTTCGGTGACATCGACGCCGTGCGCGAGCTGGATCTGGAGGTCCCCAAGGGCGAGTTCTTCTCCATCATCGGCCCATCCGGCTGCGGCAAGACCACCACCCTGCGACTGATCGCTGGGTTCGAGGATCCGACGAGCGGCAGGATCCTCGTCGGCGGCCGCGACGTCACCAACGTCCGGCCCTACCACCGCGCGGTCAACACCGTGTTCCAGAGCTACGCCCTGTTTCCCCATCTCGACGTGTGGGAGAACGTCGCCTTCGGGCTGCGGGAGGCTCGGCGGCCTCGCTCGGAGATCCAGGCGCGGGTGGCGGAGGCGATCGAGCTGGTCCGGCTCGGCGGCCGTGAGCACGCCCGCCCCAATCAGCTCTCCGGCGGTCAGCAACAGCGGGTCGCGCTGGCGCGGGCGCTGGTCAACCGGCCCGACGTGCTGCTGCTCGACGAGCCGCTGGGCGCGCTCGACCTCAAGCTCCGGGCCGAGCTGCAGACCCAGCTCAAGGACCTGCACCGCGCCGTGGGCGTCACCTTCTGCTACGTCACGCATGACCAGGGCGAGGCGTTCTCGATGTCGGATCGGGTGGCGGTGATGAACGGCGGCGTGCTGGAGCAGGTCGGGCACCCGGAGGACGTCTACCGCCGGCCGCGCACCGCCTTCGTGGCCGATTTCGTCGGCGCCTCCAACCGGCTGTCGGCCCGGATCACGCGGGTGCATAGCGACGGGCGCTACACGGTCGCGCTGCCAGGGGTCGGTGAACGGGCCGCGTCCGGGCCCGCCGGCCTCCCCGCCGGTGCCGAGACGGTGCTGGTGGTCCGGCCCGAGGAGCTGCGGGTCGCCACAGGCCAGGCTGACTCCGCGGGGCTGCCCGCGACGGTCGTCGACGTCGCGTTCCTCGGCGCCCAGCGGACCGTGAGGCTGGACTCGCCGGCGCTGGGGCGGCTGGTGGCGACGTCGAGCGCGGGATCGCAGGCGCCGGAACCGGGCGCCGCGGTCACCGTTCACTGGGACGACGGGAGCTCGTGGGCGGTGCCAGTCTGATCGTGTGGCCGGCTGGCTCCTAGACTCCTGAGCATGCCCTCGGGCTTTGTCAATCGCTCCATCGGGCGCGCCACCGGCCACGTCCCCGGGCTTAAGCGGCTACCGGTGGCCAAGCTGCTGGTGGTGGCGGAGCTGACGCTCGTCGCCCACGATCACCTCGTCCGTCTGTCACCGCACGAGCGGCGCCGGCTGATGGCGCTGGTGCGGATCGGGCACGGACGCCGTAGCCGGTTGACCGAGGCGGAGCGGCTGGAGCTGGAGGAGCTGCTGACCAAGCTGGAGGCGCGCGGGTTCTTCGGCGAGGCGGTCGGTCGCCTGTCGCCGCTGCCGCTCCCCCGCCGGATCCTGTACGGCCCGGCGCGCAAGCAGCGCTGACGGGTCGACGTTCATCTCTTTTCTCTAGTTTTGACGGCGGCTAACCAAGCTGCCGCGCAAGAAATAGCGAGTTCGGCATGAGAACCTTGGGATATGACTCGGACTGAGCGCACCGCAAACCTGATCGGCGTCGTGCTTCCGTTCGTCGGCACCCTGGTCGCTGTGGTGATGCTGTGGAACCGGGCAGTCGATCTCACGGACCTGATCATCCTGGTCGTCATGTATCTGGTGACCGCGGTCGGGATCACGGTCGGCTTCCATCGGCTGCTCACTCATCGCGCATTTGCCAGCTACCCCTGGGTGGAGCACGCCTTTGCCGTGATGGGATCGCTCTCGGTTCAAGGCTCGGTCCTGGACTGGGTCGCAGACCACCGCAAGCATCACGCCCACACCGACCGCGAGGGCGATCCCCACAGCCCGCACGTGGGACACGGCAGCGGTCTCGCCGGGCTCTGGCACGCTCACGTCGGATGGCTGCTGGAGACCCAGGGACAGTCAGACTGGAAGCGCTACGCCGCCGATGTCTACGAGGACCCGAAGATGCGGAGGATCGCTCGCCGGTTTCCGCTGCTGGCGGCGCTGTCGCTGGTCATACCGGCGGCGGCGGGATTCGTGTTCGACGGCTTCACCCTGGCGGGCGCCGCGCGAGGTCTCGTCTGGGGCGGCCTGGTGCGCATCTTCTTCGTCCACCACGTCACCTGGTCGGTCAACTCGGTCTGCCACTTCTTCGGTTCTCGCCGCTTCGACGTCGAGGACCACTCCACGAACGTCGGCTGGCTCGCCGTGCTCTCGCTCGGCGAGTCGTGGCACCACAACCACCACGCGTTCCCGCGCTCGGCCTATCACGGCCTGCGGTGGTGGGAGGTCGATCCGTCGGGCCTGATCATCGCGGGCATGCGGCGGCTCGGTCTGGCCTGGAACGTGGTGCGGATCAGCCCCGAGCGCCAGCGGGCGCGGGTGCTGGCCAGCGCGACTTCCTGACCCGCGACTTCCTGACACCGCGGCCCGGCGCCCGGCGCCCGCGGCCGCGGCCCGGCGCCCCGCGGCCCGCGGCCCGCGGCCCGAAAGGCGCCAAATGCCGCTGCCGAGGCGGAAAAGGTGCCAAATTCCGGCGGCGCCCGGCGGATTTGTCACCAGACTGCGGCTCAGCGTGGAGTTCGCGGCAAACCTCGGGGCGCACCCCGAATTTGGCGCAAAACTCGCGTCGGTCGCGGCTGGCGGGGTCGGGTGCGCGGCCGCGGTCGCGGCCGAGGACGCCCCAATAGGCTTACGCCGTGGAGCTGGCCGGCAAGCACGTCGTCGTCACCGGCGCCGCCAGCGGCATCGGCCGTGCCTGCGCGGCGCGGTTCGTGACCGAGGGCGCCCGGGTGGTGGTCTCAGACCGCGCCGGCGAGCGGCTGCAGTCGGTCGCGGCCGAGATCGGCGCCGTCGCCGTCCGGGCCGACGTGAGCCGGGAGCGCGACATTCGCGAGCTGGTCGCGTCGGCGCAGCGCCGCGGCGGCCCGATCGACCTGTTCTTCTCCAACGCCGGCATCGGGGGCCCCCCGGGCGGGCCGGAGGCCCCGGACGAGGAGCTCCAGCTCACCTGGGAGATCAACGTGATGGCCCACATCTGGGCGGCCCGGGCGCTGCTGCCCGACTGGCTGGAGCGCGGCGACGGCTACCTGGTCAGCACCGCATCGGCGGCCGGGCTGCTCACCCAGGTCTCGGCGCTCGGCTACTCGCTCACCAAGCACGCGGCGGTCGCCGTGGCGGAGTGGCTGTCGATCGTCTACGCCGACGCCGGGATCAAGGTCTCGTGCCTGTGCCCGCAGGGGGTGCGAACGCCGCTGCTCGAGGAGGCCCTCGACGACCCGGTCGGCGCGGCGCCATTGCTGGCCGGCGGGGTGATCGAACCCGACGACGTCGCCGCGGCGGTCGCCGCCGGGATCCGCGATGAGCGCTTTCTCATCCTCCCGCATGCGGAGGTCGCCAACCACATCGCGCTGAAGGGCGCCGAGCCTGAGCGCTGGCTGGCGGGCATGCGGCGCCTCGTGCGTCACGCCCGGGAGCAGCATCCCGAGGCGGGCGCGTAGCGGTTCCCTTCACCTGTGCGACCGCGCAGGGCTCGGGCCGCCCTCGGGCTACGAGTGCAGGTGGAGGAGGTGGCGCAGCCGGCGGGAGAGCTCCCCGAAGTCGTTGCGATGGGCGAGGCCCAAGCCGGTCACGCCGAGGAAGGTGACGAACAGGCCGGCCAGCAGCGCCAGCGAGGCGAGCACCATCGGCCAGTTGGCCTCCAGCCTCTGCCGTCCCCGGGCGAGCATGCGCTGGGCGTTCTCGTGAGCGAACGTGAGCGTGCCGAGGATCGCCAGCAGGGGCAGGATGAAGCAGACGTTGAAGATCAGCAGCAGGAACACGACGCGGACGACGCTCAGGTCGGCGCCCACGACCGCGGCGATGACCGCGAAATAAGGGAACGCGGTGGGCAGTTCCACGGCGGTGATCGTCGCGCCGAGCAGCGCGCTGGATCGACCGTCGGTCTTGAACTCGGGCACCCGCGACTGGGCCAACCGCTTGCGGTAGCCGAACAGAAAGGCAGCGGCGGTGAGCATCGCGACGCCGGCGATCGTCTCCAGTAGGTAGGCCAGGTGGTGACTGGGGCGGGGGACCAGGGCCAGGACCAGCTCGCCGGGCCCGAGCGCAATGGCCATGCCGCCCAGCAGATACACCGCGAACGCTCCGAGGGTGAACTGGGCGACGTGGCGGCGCGGGTGGTTGCCGGCGGCCAGATACAGCGCCGGCACGATGGTCGATGGATTCAGTGAGTCGGCGACGCCGATGGAGATCGCCAACCCGATCAGACGGATCATGTACGCGCACTCCTCGATGGGAGCATGGCTGCATTGTCGCGTGACTAGAGCAAACCCGGAGACCCGTGCGCAGTCCCGGCCAAGGGCGCTAGACTGAGGCACGGCGCCGGGCGGCGTTTGTTTTCGCGCCCGCGGCGGCTAATCCCTACCACCATCTTCCAAGAAGCGCGAAATGGCCCGTGGAGACGTCCGGATCGCTGCGACCCTTGCCTGCGAGGAGTGCAGACGCCGGAATTACCAGACCAACAAGAGCAAGCGGAACAATCCGGAGCGACTGCAGCTGCGCAAGTACTGTCGCTGGTGCCGGCGCCACACCGCTCATCGCGAAACGCGCTGAGCTAACTCCAGAGCAGCCTGTGGCTCGCAACCGCAAACGCCGTAACGACCGGCGGCCGCGTCAGCCGGTCGACGGTTCGAGTGCTCAGCCCGGAGTGGCGACCGCAAGCGGAGCCCGCCGCGACGAGACCGGCGTCCGCGAGGACGCCGCCCGCCGCGAAGCCGCTGCCCGCCGGGAGCAGGGCGCGGCGCCGGACGTGAGTCCAGAGCGCGATGCGCTGGACGAGGCTCCCGAGCCGATCGAGCACGCGACCCCCGACGTGGAGCTCGCCGACGCGCAGCTGGCGGTGGGCCGCCCCGAGCTCGACGGCGAGGAATGGTCCGACGAGGAGCTGACTGATGCCGAGCTCGCCGAGGAGGCGGCCGATCCCGGTCTCGCCGCGCGGGCGGTACAGGACGCCGACGCGGCCCGGGGCCTGGGTCTACGTGGCCGGTCGAGCCCCGGGTCCCGCGGCGAATTGGTCTCCGGCGCGGCCGCTCTCCCGGCCCAACGGGCCAACATCGTCGCGCGGCTCGTGCACTTCATCCAGGGAAGCTGGCGCGAGCTGCAACGAGTACAGTGGCCGGACCGTCGGCAGGTGATGCAGGCCACCGGGGTCGTGATCGGGTTTGTCATCGTCGCAGGCGTGTTCCTCGGGGTCGCCGACTTCGTCGCCGGCCGGGTCGTCAATTTCATCCTCAAGTAAGGGTCTTTTCAGTCTGAGAGAAACATGTTCCGCTGGTATGTCGTAAACACCTACTCCGGCCACGAAAACAAGGTCAAGCACAACCTCGAGCACCGAGTCGTGTCGCTCAACCAGCAACGTGCCGTCCGTCAGATCATCGTTCCCACCGAGTCGGTGTCCGAGATGAAGGACAACCAGAAGATCACGGTGGAGAAGCGCACCATGCCCGGCTACGTGCTGGTGCAGATGGATCTGAACGAGGACTCGTGGTCGCTGGTCAAGGGAACGCCCGGAGTCACCGGCTTCGTCGGCGCATCCAACGAGCCGGTCCCGCTGACCCAGGTCGAGGTCGACCGCCTGCTCCACATGGAGCCCGCCGAGCGCCCGCGCAGCCGGGCCCAGTTCTCGATCGGCGAATCGGTCAAGGTCGTCTCCGGTCCGCTGTCCGACTTCAGCGGCGAGATCTCCGAGGTCAACGAGGACGCGCAGCGCCTCAAGGTGCTGGTCTCGATCTTCGGTCGCGAGACCCCGGTCGAGGTCGGCTTTGATCAGGTCAAGAAGATCTAAGGGGAGTCATGGCTAGGAAGGTCCTAACCCAGATCAAGCTCCAGGCGGTTGGCGGACAGGCCAGCCCGGCGCCTCCCGTCGGCCCGGCGCTGGGCCAGCACGGCGTCAACATCATGGAGTTCGTCAAGGCGTTCAACGCGCAGACGCAGTCCGACGCGGGGACGGTGATCCCGGTCGTGATCACCGTGTACGAGGATCGCTCGTTCACGTTCGTGACCAAGAGCCCGCCCGCGGCGGTCCTGATCAAGCAGGCGCTGTCGCTGGAGAAGGGCGCGGCTGACCCGCTTCGCGAGAAGGTGGCCAAGATCACGCAGGAGCAGCTGCGCTCGATCGCCGAGAAGAAGATGACGGACCTCAACGCCAACGACATCGACGCCGCCGCGAAGATCATCGCCGGGACCGCGCGCTCGATGGGCGTGGAAGTGGTCTGACCACGACTGTCAGGAGACACCGCTGATGTCCAAGCACGGCAAGGCTTACGACGACGCCAAGCAGCGCTTCGATCGCTCCCGGGAATACACCCCGGCGGAGGCGATCTCGCTGGTCAAGCAGCTGGGAAGCACCAAGTTCAACGAATCGGTTGAGGTCCACGTCCGCACCGGACTCAATGTCCGCCACGCCGATGAGCAGCTCCGCGGCACCATCGCGCTGCCCAACGGGCTCGGTAAGGAGGTCACGATCGCGGTCTTCGCCCAGGGGGACAAGGCGCGGGAGGCCGAAGGGGCGGGGGCCGACGTGGTCGGCGGTGAGGATCTGGCCAAGCGGATCCAGGAGGGCTTTGACGACTTCGATGTCGCTATCGCGACGCCGGACATGATGCCGATCGTCGGCCGGCTGGGCCGCATCCTGGGTCCGGCGGGCAAGATGCCCAACCCCAAGGTGGGGACCGTGACGATGGACGTCGCCAGGGCCGTCGGCGAGTCCAAGGCCGGCAAGGTCGAATACCGCACGGACCGCACAGCGATCGTGCACCTCGTGATCGGGAAGAAGGACTTTGAGGAGCGAATGCTGCTGGAGAACTACGCGGCGGTCATCGACGAGCTGATCCGCGCCAAGCCGTCGGCGGCCAAGGGCCGCTACATCCGCTCGGTCACCTTCGCGAGCACCATGGGGCCCGGCGTCAAGGTCGACCCCTCCCGGACCCGGGACATCGTCGAGGAGCCGGTAGCCGCCTGACCGCCCAGGCGCCGCTCTAACTGGCCGCGGCGATCGCCGCCGCGACCTCCCGAGCCTCCTCGGCGCTGAACGTTGGGCTGATCGGCAGTGCGATGTTCCTGCTGGCGAGCAGCTCGGTTGCCGGTAGCGGTCCCAGCCCCTCGGTATACGGGGCCATCGCCGGCTGGAGATGCAGCGGTCGGCGATAGTAGCCGCGCGCGTCGACGCCGGCCGACTTCAGCGCGCGAAGCAGATCGTCCGCGTGTGGATGGGTGACCACAAACAGATGCCACGCCGGCTCGGCTCCATCCGGCACCGTGGGCATCGTCACATTGTCACCCGCACCGGCAGCGAAGTAGGCATCCGCGCCGGCTCGCCGCCCGTCGCACCAAGCGTCCAGCTCGACGAGCAGGATGCGCAGAATCGCCGCCTGGATTTCATCGAGGCGTGAGTTGTAGCCGACGTACTCGAACGTCTGCTTGTCGTGCGAGCCGTGAAAGCGAAGCGCGCGGACCAACTCGGCGACCTGGTCGTCGTCGGTCACGACCGCTCCGCCGTCGCCGAACGCGCCGAGGTTCTTGGACGGATAGAACGAGAACGTCGCTACGTCCCCGAACGTCCCGGCCATCTGGCCATCCTGCCGGGCGCCGGCGGCCTGCGCGGCGTCCTCCAGCACCGGCACGCCAAGCTCGCGCAATTGCGAGACCGGGGCCGGAAGGCCGAACAGGTCGACGGCCACGACCGCCGCGGTGCGCGGGGTCAACGCCGCTCGGACGGTGTCGACCGTGACATTGCGCGTGTCCGGGTCCACGTCGCAGAACACCGGCCGAGCGCCGGCGTTGACCACGGCTTCGGCACTCGCATAGAAGGTGAATGACGGAACGATCACGTCGTCGCCGGGGCCGACGCCGATCGCTCGAAGTCCAATCGTGATCGCGTCGGTGCCGTTGGCGACACCGATCACGTGAGCCGCCCCGAGGTAGGAGGCCAGTTCGCTCTCGAAGGCCGCCACCTCCGGGCCGAGGACGAACCGTCCGCCGGCCACAACCTCGGCGATCCGCTCGACGATCACCGGCCGTAGCGGAGCCAGGGCCGAATCGGTGTTGAACAGGGGGACCGCCACCGGGGCAGCACCTTAGTGGTTTTGTTCGTGGGGACGACGACACCGGGAGAGTGGCCTTCGGCGGATGCCTGAGGCGGACGCAGATGTTGGTTCAGCAGCGCTGCACCAGCATCTGGGCACAGCCGGATGAACCGGATGTCGAGCGGTGGTCTTCGACAACTCGGAGTTGGGCGAGCAGCTCAGACCGTGGCTCACCAGAGGACTCCGGATACCGAATCGTCCCATCCGCCCCAGCCGTATCCGGAGTGCTCAGGGGCTGAGGATCGCGGACACCGCTGGGCCCCGCTGGCCGATGCGGTATCCGGAATCCGCGAGCCACGTACGAACGGGGCCACGTAGCGGGCGACGGCCCCGACTGGTCGACGTTCGGTGGTCCAGGCGCCCGACGAGATTCTCCTAAAGGCGTGTACTAGACTGCGCACCGCATCTCCAAGAACGAAGCCCGAGACCTCCGGCCGCGCGTGCGTAAGCCCGGAGCAGGCGGATCGTTGACGATTGCCGGCGCCGACCGCGCGGCACCCGGTTCCGACGCCCGCCCACCAGCGGGCGTCCGTGTCAGAGAAAGCGACCCATGAACCGAGATCAGAAGACCGCAGTCATAGAGGAGATCGCCGGACAGCTCCGGGCCGCCGATGCGATCTTCGCCGTCGACTATCGAGGCATCTCCGTCTCCCAGGTGGCGGAGCTGCGCAGCCGGCTCACCGAGGCCGACGCGCGCTTGCGGATCGTCAAGAACTCGCTCAGCGAGCGGGCTGCCGATCAGGCCGGGATGGACACGCTCAAGCCGATGCTGGTCGGCCCGACGGCGCTGGCGTTTGTCAGCGGCGACGCCGCACTCGCGGCCAAGGCCCTCAACGACACCGGCCGTCGGCTGAACGTGCTCGACTTCAAGGGCGGCATCATGAACGGCTCGGCAGTGTCCGCCGACGACGTTCGGTCGATTGCGCGCCTGCCCGCACGCGACGTGCTCAACTCGCAGCTGGTCGGGACGATCGCGGCCCCGCTGACCGGGCTGGCCCGGGGCCTGAACGCGCTGATTGCGGGGATCGCGATCCAGTTGCAGGCGATCGTCGACCAAGGTCTTGTCAGCGGATCCGCTCCCGAGGCGGCTGCGGCGGAGTCCGAGGCGGCTGCGGCGGAGCCCGAGGCGGCTGCGGCGGAGCCCGAGGCGGCTGCGGCGGAGCCCGAGGCGGCTGCGGCGGAGCCCGACGCGCCGGGGGCGGACTCGGAGGCGGCTGAGGCAGACCCGGAGGGCGCCGAGGCCCAGACAACTGAAACTGAAACGCAAGCCGCGTCGGACGCGGCCCCGTCCGACGAATAAGGAGGAAGCATGGCCACCAGTACTCAAGAGTGGATCGACGAGCTCAAGACGATCTCCGTGCTCGAGCTCTCCGAGCGCATCAAGGCGCTCGAGGAGGCGTTCGGCGTGTCCGCCACCGCGGTCGCCGCGGCGGCGCCGGCCGCCGCCGCCACCGATGGCGGCGCCGAGGCTGCCGAGGAACAGTCGACGTTCGACGTCGTTCTCACCGCCGCCGGCGAGAAGAAGATCCAGGTGATCAAGGTCGTCCGCGCCGCCACGGGGCTCGGCCTCAAGGAGGCGAAGGCGCTCGTCGACGAGGCCCCCAAGCCGGTCAAGGAGGGCGTGGACAAGTCCGAGGCCGACAAGCTCAAGGCCGACCTCGAGGAGGCCGGCGGGAGCGTCGACCTCAAGTAGTCAGGTCAGGCTCCGCCGGCACGGAGCGCGTCGCGGCAGTACGTGAAACAGACTGCGGCGCGCTCCACCCGCTGAAAGGGCCGGCTCCCACAGGATCGTCATCGCGGCCACGGCGAGCCTCACCTGCGGGGTGCCCCCCCGGAGCGACGTCCCGTGGACGTGACCTTGCGGCTCATCGCCTGGCCCAGGGCTTTCAGGCAATAGGCGCGATTGGACTCGGTCTGCTCACGGTAGATATCGGGCAGCTCCCGGAGCTTGAGCAGACGGTCGCACGCTTCCAGCCCGACACGAGGTCGTCCAGCCCAATAGGCGGCGATCGAGTACTCGAACAGAATTCCCCACTCGTAGATCCAGCGGTGCACGAACAGGGAGTCCGCTGGAACCGGAGCGCCGACGCCCCGTTGGGTGACCATCAGGGCCGCGTGATGCAGCCCCCGTTCACGAAACATCCACGCCAGCTCGTACAGAGGCTCAATCCGCTGAGGTCGAAAGCTCCAGGCCTCGAAAAGCGCGGCAATGGCCCGGTCGCGATAGCCGGCGCGGTCGCTCAGCACGCCGACCTGGTGAAGGGAATAGAAAATCTCCTCTTCCCATCCACCCATCCCGCTACGGCGGCGGTATAGATCGACCGACTCCTCAAGGCGTCCCAGGTCCCGGAGGGTCTGGGCTAGGTAGAAGACCGTCCTGCTGTTGTGCGGCTCCCGTTCCAGCTCACGGGACAGAAGCCGCAGGTCGCGCTCGAACTTCTCCAGTCGGGTTCCGCTGTCGCCGTGGTGGTGAATCTCGATCGCCTTGAGATTCTCGGATCGGTCCGTGCCGTCGGTGGTGATGTACTCGTGCGTCGCGCCGACATACCACCAGTGGCGGTCTCCGCGCACCAGGCGTTTGATCCAGTACTCCGGGTCCTCGGCATGGCGGAGCATGTAGGAATCAGCGTCGAGGCTGCCGAGGCCGGCCGTGTCCCAGGAGAGCGTCATATCGGCGTCGATAAGCAGCAGGTAATCGGCCTTGCCCTGCGCGAGCTCCATCAGCTCGCTCCGGTTGTGGCCGAAGTCGACCCACTGACGTTCGTGCAGTTCGCCGGGAATCTCCGCAAGCGCGGCAAGGATCAGCGCCTGCGTGTCGTCGGTGGATCCGGTGTCGCAGATCACCCAGTGATCGATCAGGCCCAGCACCGAGCGCAGGCAGCGCTCGATCACCGCCGCCTCGTCTCGAACGATCATGCACAAGCAGATCGATCTCATGCCGGAGGGAGTGTGCCGACCATGAGCTATTTTTCGCACATGAGGCGCAGGGCGATCGAGCTGGCCTTGGCGTTCCTGTGCGGTGCCGGGGTCCTGGCGGTGATCGCCGTTGTCGCCGGGCTCTGGAACGGGACCTCCACCCCCGTAATTCTCAACACCGACCGGGTCGAGCGCTCGATCGAGGCCTCGATCCGAGCGCAGCGGCATTTGACGGCAACGGTCAGCTGCCCGGTCAACATCGAGCAGAAGGCCAAGGTCGTGTTCGACTGCCAAGCCACCTTTCGCGGGCGCCAGTTCCCGGTCGTCGTTACCGAGGTGGACGGCAGAGGGCACGTGACCTACGTCGTTACCTAACCGGCGGACGACGCGCACGGACACCCGTCTCACCGGCCTCCTGCGCTCCAGCCGCGAATGTGCACGGCTTTGCGGCTCATACCTGACACCAACCTGCACGAGCCTGCGTCATCTGCGGGCGGCGAGCCGTCGCACGCTGGACAGCTCGCCACGGCGTGGGTTACAGTTCCGCGGTCCGATCTGCGTCCGCGAGCCGTTGCGGAGTCGGATCATCAAGCGGACGATGCGAAGATTGCGCGAGCTCTGGGGAGTACCCGTGTCCCGGCCACTGCCTGGTCGACCCGCTGGCTTCCGCGTCTGGCTGCTGGCGAATGCGCTCACGCTGATCCTGATCCTCGGGGGAGTCTCCACCGCGCGGGCGGCTCCGGGAACGAGTCGGCGCACGATCCTGCTCTGTGTCCAAGCCGGCACGCAGGAGCTGATCAAGCCCGGACGCCGAGGCTGCATACCGCCTGATCGGCGGTTGCGAGTAAACCAGCGCGGCCTGAGGGGCCTGCGGGGCAGGCGGGGGAAGCTCGGTCCGGTAGGTCCCCGCGGCCCGATCGGTCTTCGCGGCTTCACCGGGGCCACCGGAGCGACCGGTCCGGCGGGGCTGCCCGGGGTGCCGGGAGCAACCGGCCCCACGGGTGCGAGTGGAGCCGCTGGCGCGACCGGGTCGACCGGACCGACCGGACCGACCGGCGCCGCGGGAGCCAACGGGGCGACCGGCGAGACGGGCCCGGCGGGACCGACCGGGGCGACGGGCCCGGTCGGCGCGACCGGGGCGACCGGAGCGACCGGGGCGACCGGAGCGACCGGAGCGACCGGAGCGACCGGAGCGACCGGTGGCAGAGCGACCGGGGCCAACCGGGGCGACCGGGCCGCGACTGGAGCCACCGGGGCGACCGGGGCGACGGGCGCGACTGGAGCCACTGGGGCGACGGGTCCAGCCGGGGCTACCGGTCCGATCGGCGCAACCGGTCCGATCGGCGCGACCGGAGCGACCGGAGCGACGGGCGCGACCGGCGCGACCGGGGCGACTGGGGCGACCGGCCCAACAGGGCCGACCGGGCCGACGGGTCCAGCCGGTGCTACCGGTCCGATCGGCGCCACCGGACTGACAGGAGCGGTGGGCGCGACGGGCGCGACTGGTGCAACGGGCCCCACCGGCGCAACGGGCGCGACCGGTCTGGCCGGGGCCGACGGTGCCACCGGGGCGACGGGAGCCACGGGGGCTACGGGTCCAGCCGGCGCGACCGGGGATGTCGGAGCGACTGGTCCTGTGGGCGCTGCGGGGGCCACCGGTGCGACGGGTGCGGCTGGTCCGATCGGTCCCACTGGTCCGATCGGCCTGACGGGAGCAGCGGGTGCGACGGGCGCCGCTGGGGCGACGGGTCCCACCGGGGCCACTGGCGCCGCTGGCGCGACGGGCGCACCAGGGGCGACCGGGGCAACCGGTCCGGCTGGGGCCAACGGAGCCACTGGAGCGACGGGAGCCACCGGGGCTACGGGTCCAGCCGGTGCGATTGGTCCGACCGGCGCCACTGGTGCCACGGGTACGACCGGAGCGACCGGCGCGACCGGCGCCACGGGTGCGGCCGGCGCGACTGGTGCCACGGGTGCGGCCGGCGCGACCGGAGCCACTGGCGCGACCGGGGCCGCCGGAGGGGCGGGTCCCACCGGCGCCACCGGTGCCACGGGGCCCACCGGAGCCACCGGCGCGATCGGATCCACCGGCGCGACCGGAGCCACCGGCGCGGCCGGAGCCACCGGCGCGACCGGAGCCACCGGACCGGCCGGGGCCACCGGAGCCACCGGGGCCGCTGGAGCTACGGGTGCCACCGGTCCAGCCGGTGCCACTGGAGCCACCGGCGCGATCGGAGCCACCGGACCGGCCGGCGCGACCGGTCCCGCCGGGACCACGGGCGCCACGGGCGCCACGGGAGCGACCGGGCCGACGGGCGGTACCGGACCGACCGGTCCGACCGGACCGAGCGGCGCCACGGGCGCGAACGGGTCGACCGGCGCGACGGGCGCGAGCGGCGGGGCCGGCCCCACCGGAGCCACCGGAGCCACCGGACCAGCCGGCCCGACCGGGCCGACCGGGACCGGCCCCACTGGTCCGGCCGGGGCGACGGGGGCCACCGGGGCGACGGGTCCGACCGGGGCCACCGGTCCAACCGGCGCCACCGGTCCAACCGGACCGGCCACGACGACGATCGTCACCTCCGACTCCAGCACGACCGCGGGAGCGGTCAACAAGCAATTGGTTGCCACCGCGACCTGCCCGACCGGTCAGATTGCCGTCGGAGGCGGCGCGGACAGCCCGCAGAACACCCCGGCCAGCCAACAGATCGTCGTCAACAACTCCTTCCCCAGCGGTACGGCCTCCTGGACCGCTCAGTACATACAGCTCGGTCCCGGGCCCATGGCCTGGTCCGCGCGGGCGTACGTGATCTGCGCGCCGTAGCCGACAGGCCACCGCCGGTGACGGCTGCGGCGGGCGCGGGCGACCGCGTTTCGCTTCCATAAGGCCCCTTCGAAATTTCTTCGCGGGCTCTGACGTTGGTGTTCGTCGGCGATGATGAGCTTTGCCCATGACCATTGAAGCCCAGCTCTCCGGCCGGCCGGCCGCCTCCGGTCACGACCGTGCAACCCACGGGATGCACGCCAACCATCCTTTCGTGGTCGACTCGTTCGCGCTGCTCGATCACCGCACCCGTGACTCCCTCATCCCGTTCGCGGAGGCGCCCGCCGGCCGGTACCTCGCGGTGGAGGACGCCGGACAGACGTGGCTGCTCTCGGTCCAGCGCCCGATCACTCACGTGGGGCGGGGCCTGATCGCCGACGTGCGTCTGGAAGACTCGCACGTGTCCCGACGCCACGCGATCGTCGCCCTCCGCGACGATGGGGTGCGGGTTCTCGACGACCGCAGCTCCAACGGCACCTTCGTCAATGGCCGGCGGGTGACCACCGCTCGGCTGAGCGACGGCGATGTCCTGCGGTTCGGGCGCGCGGTGTTTCGCTACGTGGAGATTGCGCCCGCGTCCAAGGCTCGGCCACCGCGTCAGACTTCGGTCTGGGTCCGCGCCCGTCGGCGTGAGCCCGAGTGCGAGCCGGGGCCTGCGGCCGCGTAGCGACACGCTCGGTGGCCGAGGCCAGCCGGCGCGGAGGATCGGCCCAGGACACCGGCAAAGTAGGCGGGCTGCGGATACCGCTTAGGGTGAAACCGGGATGCGGTATCGGGAGGCCTCGACAGGTGAGGACTGCGGATACCGCTCGGGGCGGAGCGGGGATTGCCGTATCGGAAGCCCTCGGTTAGGCGCCGGAGTCGCCGAGCGCGGCCGAGTCAACGCCCCGCGTCCTGCGGAGCGCCGCCGCCGAGCGCGGAGACAGCCCAGCCACGCCCGGGCGCGCTTCGTCAGGAGCCCCGCCCAGCGCTCGCGAGCGGCGCAAAAAGGCGCCCTGGGCAGGCATGAGGTTGCCGCCCTGCGATTTTCCCCCTACACTGCCCGCGTCAGCCAATAGTCGTAGCCGCCCAAACATGCGGCGCCGCGCCACATACGCGGTCGTCGGGGGCGGGGTCCGTGAGAGCTGAGCGGTCCTTCACAGGGCGCCGATGCCGTGTGCTATCTTTGCTGGTCGCGCTCGCTTGAGCCGTATTGCTCTGGCAAGCGTCAAGTTCGCCTCCCTCTCGACCGCCCGAGGAGTCGCCGTCTTGGCAACCACTCACGCCCCCCGGACGCGCCGTAGCTTCGCGCGTCTGAACAAGGTCCTAGAAGTTCCCAACCTCATCGATATTCAGCGCCGCTCGTTCGCCTGGCTCACCGACCCCGAGAAGGGCGGACTGCGCGAGACGATCGACGACATCTCGCCGATCGAGGACTACACCGGCAACCTGGCCGTGCAGTTCGGCGAGTTCACCTTTGACGAGCCCGTCGCCAGCCTGGAGCAGTGCCGCGAGAAGGATCTCACCTACGCCCGCCCGCTCACGGTGACCGTCGCGTTCATCAACCGCGAGACCGGCGAGATTCGTGAGCAGTCGGTGTTCATGGGCGATTTTCCGTGGATGACCGAGCGCGGCACCTTCATCATCAACGGCACCGAGCGGGTTGTCGTGACGCAGCTGGTCCGCTCCCCCGGCGCCTACGTGATGGAGCCCAAGGACCGCGAGAAGCAGGTTTTCATCGCCAACCTGATGCCGGCCCGCGGCTCGTGGCTGGAGCTGGAGATCGACAAGAAGGGCCGCGTCTACGTCCGTATCGACCGCAAGCGCAAGCTGCCGGTCACGGTTCTGCTGCGCGCGATGGGCTATGCGGCGGACGACGAGATCCTCAACCTGTTCGACAACTCGCTGTACATCCGCAACACGGTCGAGGCGGATCCCGAGGTGACGCGCAGCGAGGAGGGCGCGCTGATCGAGCTCTTCAAGAAGCAGCGCCCGGGCGAGCCGCCCTCGATCGACGCCGCGCGGTCACTGCTCAACCAGCTGTTCTTCGATCCCAAGCGCTACGACCTGACCCGCGTCGGGCGCTACAAGCTCAACTCGCGCCTGAACCTGGACATCGACCTGGACAGCCGCACCCTGACCCACGACGACATCATCGCCCTGGTCAAGGAGCTCGTGTCGCTGCCGCGGCTGCTGGGGATGCCCGAGGAGCCCTCCGACGCGGTCAAGATCGACTACGCCGCCGAGGCGGCGTCGCTGCCCCGCGAGGCGATCCAGGATCATCTCGACGAGTACGAGCACTTCGGCAACCGCCGTCTGCGTACCGTCGGCGAGCTGATCCAGGAGGCGTTCCGGATCGGCCTGTACCGGATGGAGCGCGTCGTGCGCGAGCGCCTCACCACCGAGGACGCCGACACGATCACCCCGCAGACGATCGTCAATATCCGGCCGGTCGTCGCGGCGCTCAAGGAGTTCTTCGGGTCCAGCCAGCTGTCCCAGTTCATGGACCAGACCAACTCGCTGGCCGGACTGACCCATCGCCGCCGCCTGAGCGCGCTCGGCGCGGGCGGCCTGACCCGCGAACGGGCGCCGATCGAGGTCCGCGACGTGCACCCGACCCACTACGGCCGGATGTGCCCGATCGAGACCCCAGAGGGCCCCAACATCGGCCTGATCGGGTCGCTGTCCTCGTACGCCGAGATCTCCGAGCACGGCTTCGTCACCACTCCATACCGGGTGGTCAAGCATGGCCGGGTCACAGATGAGATCGTCCGCATCGACGCCACCCAGGAGGAGGAGCGGATCATCGCCCAGGCCAACACGCCGGTCGATGACTCGGGTCGCCTCGCGGGCGACGAGATCCTCTGCCGCACCCAGGCCGGACAGTACGTCACGGTCACCGCGGACGAGGTCGACCTGATCGACGTCTCGCCGGAGCAGATCTGGTCGGTGGCGACCGCGATGATCCCCTTCCTGGAGCACGACGACGCCAACCGGGCGCTGATGGGCTCCAACATGCAGCGCCAGGCGGTGCCGCTGCTGGTCACCGACGCTCCGCTGGTCGGCACCGGCATGGAGCGACGCGCGGCGATCGACACCGGCGACGTCGCTGTGGCCCGCGAGGGGGGCACGGTGTCCTACGTCGATGCCGAGCAGATCGTGATCGACGGTCAGGATGGCGCCAAGGAGGAGTACGACCTCCAGAAGTTCATGCGCTCCAACCAGGGCACGCTGATCCATCAGAAGCCGATCGTCGATGTCGGCGCCGACGTCCAGGCGGGCGCGGTTCTGGCCGACGGGTCGGCCACCGACATGGGCGAGATGGCGCTGGGCAAGAACCTGCTGGTCGCCTTCATGTCCTGGGAGGGTTACAACTTCGAGGACGCGATCATCCTCTCCAAGCGGCTGGTGTCCGACGACGAGCTCACCTCGATCCACATCGAGGAGTACGAGATCGACGCTCGCACCACCAAGCTCGGCGACGAGGAGATCACCCGTGACATCCCCAACCGGTCCGAGGAGTCGCTGCGCAACCTCGACGATCGCGGCATCGTCCGCATCGGCGCGGAGGTCGCTTCCGGAGACCTGCTGGTGGGCAAGGTCACGCCCAAGGGCGAGACCGAGCTGACCGCCGAGGAGAAGCTGATCCGCGCGATCTTCAAGGAGAAGGCGCGCGAGGTCCGCGACACCTCGCTCAAGGTCCCGCACGGTGAGGGCGGCGTCGTCATCGACGTCAAGACCTTCAGCCGTGACGAGGGCGACGATCTGCCGCCGGGGGTCAACGACCTGGTCCGCGTGTTCGTGGCCAAGAAGCGCAAGATCGCCGAGGGCGACAAGCTGGCGGGACGCCACGGCAACAAGGGCGTGATCTCCAAGATCGTTGACGAGCAGGACATGCCGTTCCTGGAGGACGGGACTCCGGTCGACGTGATCCTCAACCCGCTGGGCGTGCCCAGCCGGATGAATCTCGGGCAGATCCTGGAGACGCATCTCGGCTGGGTGGCGGCCAAGGGCTGGTACGAGGACGGGTCCGAGGCTCGCCAGCACGCGAGCAACGGCGGCAATGGCAAGGTCTACGTGGCCACGCCGGTGTTCGATGGCGCCACCGTCGCCGACGTCGACGAGGCGTTGGTCCGCTGGCAGGACGAGCACAAGCAGGGCAACGGCCTGATCAACATGGACGTCGACAAGGGTCGGCGTGAGGGCGAGCAGGCATCCGGCAAGACCACGCTGTTCAACGGCCGCACCGGCGAGCCGTTCGAGGAGCAGGTCACCGTCGGCTACATGTACATCCTCAAGCTCCTGCACCTGGTCGACGACAAGATCCACGCCCGGTCCACCGGTCCGTACTCGCTGGTCACACAGCAGCCGCTGGGCGGCAAGGCCCAGTTCGGCGGCCAGCGCTTCGGCGAGATGGAGGTGTGGGCACTGGAGGCCTACGGCGCGGCGTACACCCTCCAGGAGATGCTCACGATCAAGTCCGACGACACGGTCGGGCGCGTCAAGGCCTACGAGGCGATCGTCAAGGGCGAGAACATCGCCGAGCCGTCGATCCCCGAGTCCTTCAAGGTCCTGCTCAAGGAGATGCAGTCGCTGGCGCTCGACGTCAACGTCGTCTCCGAGGAGGGCGAGCGCGCCGAGATGCGCGAGGAGGACGATGACCTGCTCCGAGCTGCCGAAGAGCTTGGCATCGACCTGAGCGGCGTCCGGGCCACCGACGGCGCGGCGGCCGACGAGACCGAAGAGCACGAGGGCGAGACGGTGGAGGCCTCCTCCGAGGAGGAGACCGACGCCGAGGACCCCGAACTGGAGTCAGGCGAGGAGCTCGAAGCCGAGGACCTCAGCTCCGACGAGGACCCGATGCTCGAGGCCGAGATTCCCGCCGGAGACGCCGAAGGCGTTCTGGAAGAAGACGAGGCATGAGGCGGACGGGGCTGGGTCTCGTGCCGGGTCTACTCGCGAAGCGGTAGGCGCCGGTACGGGGCGCAGCCCCGAAGCCACGGTCGGCCTAGGAGATTTTCAACCCCGAAGGATTCACTTTGATCGACATAAACAATTTTGACGCAATCGAGATCGGCCTCGCCTCCTCCAAGCAGATTCGCTCGTGGAGCTCGGGCGAGGTCACCAAGCCGGAGACCATCAACTACCGCACGCTCAAGCCCGAGAAGGACGGGCTGTTCTGCGAGCGCATCTTCGGTCCGACCAAGGACTGGGAGTGCTACTGCGGTAAGTACAAGCGCGTCCGCTACAAGGGCATCGTGTGCGAGCGCTGCGGCGTCGAGGTGACGCGCTCCAAGGTTCGCCGCGAGCGCATGGGTCACATCGACCTGGCCGCTCCGGTCTCGCACATCTGGTTCTTCAAAGGCGTGCCCAGCCGCATCGGCTACCTGCTTGACATGGCTCCCAAGGAGCTCGAGAAGGTCCTCTACTTCGCCGCCTCGATGGTCACCTGGGTCGACGAGGAGGCCCGCGCCCGGGACACCGAGTCCCTCGAGGGCGAGGTCAACAAGGTGCTGGATGCCTACGCGGCCGAGAAGGAAGAGCGCGTGCTCGAGCTCAAGGAGTCGCTGGCCCGCCGCGAGGAGTTCCTGAACTCCGCCAAGACCGGCCGGGACTTCTCCGACGATGACCACCTCTGGGCAGAGACTCTGGAGGTCAACGTCGCCAAGCTCTCCGACGATGAGCGCGAGAAGATGCTCAAGGACCTGCGCAAGAGCTTCACCGCCGACATCGACGACACCGAGGCCTACATCGAGGACGCCGCCGAGCGGATGCGGCAGGTGTGGGATCTGTTCAAGACGATGAAGCCAAAGGACGTCATCAACGACGAGACGACGTTTCGCGAGCTGCGTGACCGGTTCGGCTCGCCCTACGGCCTGGGCGAGTACTTCCGCGGCGGCATGGGCGCCGAGGCGGTGCGCGACCTGCTCCAGCAGGTCGATCTCGACGTCGAGGCGGCCGATCTGCAGGACCAGGTCAAGACCGCCAAGGGCCAGAAGCAGGCTCGCGCCGTCAAGCGGCTGAAGGTCGTCTCCGCGTTCCTGCAGTCGGGCAACAAGCCCGAGATGATGGTGCTGGAGGCGGTGCCGGTGATCCCGCCGGAGCTGCGTCCGATGGTGCAGCTCGACGGTGGCCGGTTCGCCACCTCCGACCTCAACGACCTGTACCGCCGCGTCATCAACCGCAACAACCGCCTCAAGCGGCTGCTGGACCTGGGCGCGCCCGAGATCATCGTCAACAACGAGAAGCGGATGCTGCAGGAGTCGGTCGACGCGCTGTTCGACAACGGGCGCCGTGGCCGGCCGGTTACCGGACCGGGCAACCGTCCGCTGAAGTCGCTCTCAGACATGCTCAAGGGCAAGCAGGGTCGGTTCCGCCAGAACCTGCTCGGCAAGCGTGTGGACTACTCCGGCCGGTCGGTGATCGTGTCTGGCCCGTCGCTGCGGCTGCATCAGTGCGGGTTGCCGAAGCTGATGGCGCTGGAGCTGTTCAAGCCGTTCATCATGGCGCGGCTGGTCGAGCGCAAATCGGCTCAGAACATCAAGGCGGCCAAGAAGATGGTCGACTCGATGATCCCGGAAGTGTGGGACGTGCTCGAGGAGGTCATCCACGAGCATCCGGTGCTGCTCAACCGCGCGCCGACGCTGCACCGCCTGGGCATCCAGGCGTTCGAGCCGGTGCTGGTGGAGGGGAAGGCGATCCAGGTTCATCCGCTCGTCTGCCACGCCTTCAACGCCGACTTCGATGGAGACCAGATGGCAGTCCACCTGCCGCTCTCGGCCGAGGCCCAGGCCGAGGCGCGAATCCTGATGCTGTCGGCCAACAACATCCTCTCGCCGGCCCACGGCGCCCCGCTGGCGACGCCGTCGCAGGACATGGTCCTGGGTGCCTACTACCTGACCTACGGGCCGGACGCGAAGGATCTCGCCGAGATGAATCCGGCGACGCTGGATCCCCGCCCGCACGTGTTCCGCACCGCCCAGGAGGCGGAGTGGTCCTACGAGCACCGCGTGGTCAAGCTGCACGATCTCGCCGAATACCGGCCACTCGGCCTCGAGGGGGGCCACGTGCTCACCACGGTCGGCCGGATCATCTACAACGACAAGATCGAGCGGGCGCTGCAGGAGGCGCTGGGTGACGGATTTGACCCCAGCACCTACGAGTTCATCAACCGTTCGATGCGCAAGAAGGACACGACCAAGCTCGCCGACGACCTCGTGCAGCTCTACGGGGCGCCGTCGATCTCCCAGGTGCTCGACGCGTTCAAGGACGTCGGCTTTGAGTACGCGACGCGGGCCGGGGTCACGTTCTCCAAGAACGACGTGCAAACGCCGCCCTCCAAGGAGGAGATCCTCAAGCGCTACGACGCCGAGCTGGCGACGATCGAGGCTCAGTACGAGGATGGCGAGATCACCCAGGAGGAGCGCCACGAGGCGGTCACCGGGCTGTGGGACCGCGCCACCAACGAGGTCGGCGGTGCCCTCTACAACCACCTGGACAACCTCAACCCGATCGCGATGATGGCCAACTCGGGAGCCCGCGGGTCGTTCTCGCAGATCCGGCAGCTGGCCGGGATGCGCGGCCTCATGGCCAACCCGAAGGGCGAGATCATCGAACGTCCGATCAAGGCCAACTTCATGGAGGGCCTGACCGTGCTGGAGTACTTCATCTCCACGCACGGTGCGCGCAAGGGTCTGGCCGACACGGCGCTGCGGACCGCCGACTCCGGGTACCTGACTCGGCGTCTGGTCGACGTCTCCCAGGACGTGATCATCCGTCAGGAGGATTGCGGCACCGAGCAGTTCATCGAGATGCCGGTCTCGCAGCTGGAGATCGACCCCGAGACCCGCGGGCTGCGCCCGACCGGGGAGCCCAACGACGCCCTGATCGGCCGGATCGCGGCGCGGGACATCACCACCAAGCGCGGACGCGTGGTCGTGGAGCGGGGCGCGGAGATCGACCGTGCGGAGCTGGCCGATCTGGCCGATGCGTGGCAGGACGACACCGACAAGGGGACGGTCACCACCGTGCCCGTCCGCTCGGTGCTCAAATGCGAGGCGCCGACCGGGGTCTGCCAGGCGTGCTACGGCCGATCGATGGCGACCGGCAAGCTGGCTCAGATCGGCGACGCGGTGGGAATCATCGCCGCGCAGTCGATCGGCGAGCCCGGCACCCAGCTGACGATGCGCACGTTCCACACCGGCGGCGTCGCCGGCGCCGACATCACGCACGGCCTGCCGCGCGTTGTCGAGCTGTTCGAGGCGCGCAAGCCCAAGGGCCTGGCGAAGATCTCCGAGGTCGGCGGCAAGGTGTCGATCGAGGATTCGGAGAAGGCGGTCACCGTCGTCGTCACCGACGATGCCGGGGAGGAGCACCGGAACACGTTCCCCCGCCGGACCCTGCTCTACGTCGAGGCCGGCCAGACGATCGAGCCGGGGACCCAGCTCAACGAGGGGTCGCTGTATCCCCATGAGCTGCTGGCCATCCGGGGTCGGACCGAGACCGAGCTGTACTTCGTCCGTGAGGTCCAGGAGGTCTACAAGTCCCAGGGCGTTGACATCAACGACAAGCACATCGAGTTGATCGTGCGCCAGATGCTCAAGAAGGTCCGGGTCGACCAGAAGGGCGACACCGACCTGCTCCCCGGCCAGTTCGTCGACCGCTACGAGTACGCCAAGATCAACCAGGCGGTGATGGACGCCGGCGGCGAGGCCGCGCAGGCCGAGGAGATCATCCTCGGGATCACCAAGGCGTCGCTGAACACCGACTCGTTCCTGTCGGCCGCCTCCTTCCAGGAGACGACCAAGGTCCTGACCGATGCCGCGCTGGAGGGCAAGATCGATCGGCTCAACGGGCTCAAGGAGAACGTCATCATCGGCAAGCTGATCCCGGCGGCGACCGGGCTCAAGCGTTACCGGCGGATCGAGATCGAGCCGACCGAGCCGCTCCCGCGGGGCATCGACGAGGTCGGCCTGCTTGATCACGACGACCTGGCGGCCGAGCTCGGGTTGACCGACGGCGAGTCGCTGACCGGCTTCGGCGGCGGCATCGAGCCCGATCTCTCCGACCTGGAGAACATCGGGAACGGCGGTTCGCTGGGCTTTGCCGACGAGCTGCCGGATATCGACATCCCCTCGGGCAACGGAGACTCGTCTCCGGACTCGCAGGAGTAGGCGGACTGGATTTGGCCCGCGCATACAAGCGCGGGCCATTCCGCCCCGCCGGCTGCAGCGGTTGGCCGGCGTGCTGCACCGGAAGCTGCTGGAACACCACGGTGCTGCACCGGAGGCTGGTGGAACACCACGGCGCCCTCGGGAGATCCCTCGCGCCCGCTGACGGGCACCGGCAGCATTTATCAACCTGTGGTCATTGCGCACCTACGACCTAGAGGTCACGTGAACGATTGAGCCGGCGCACTCGCACGATCCGATACGGTGCGGCCGCCGCGCTCGTGATCGCCGGGGTGGCCTGCGGCGCGCTCGTCACCGGCACGGCCGGGGGGACGCTGGCCACGATCCTGATCGGGATCGGACTCGTGCTCGCCGTCAGCCTCGTCTTCTACGAGGTCGGGTTGACCGAGGACCGCGACCGGGAGGCGCGGCGGCGGCCTGGGGGCGGTTCTCACTCCAGCCCGGACGACACCGAGTCAGACCCGGCGCCGCGTCCCGGGCCGGGCTCGCACCCCTCACGTGATGGGACCCGGAGTCGTTTCCCCGATCGTGTGCGGGGCCGCCGCCGGCGCCCGCCTTGAGCGATCGGTCGCACCCGCGGCGGGTGGTGATTGCAAAAGGAAGATATTCATGCCCGATCGTTTCCGCCGGGTTTGTCGGCAGCGCTCCGGGCGCTGCTCGGGAAGCGGCCCTGCACCGTTGTGGGCGCGGGGGGTTTCATCGGTGGGGGATCCCGGGAGTGGTCAGGCGAGCCGAGACCGGGGGCCGAGCCTCGCCGCCCGCGATCCCCGGGGGTGTTTTGCGCCAAATTCGGCTCGCGCCGTGAGATTTGTTGCGATAACCACGCTGAGCGGCCGGCTGGTGACAAATCCGCGGGCGGGGTCACGATTTGTCACGTTTCCCGGGTCGCCGGGTCGCCGGGTCGTCGGGTCGCCGGGTCGCCGGGTCGTCGGGTCGCCGGGTGCTGGTGCGCCGGTCGCCGGTGCGCCGGGTCGTCGGTGCGCCGGTGCGGCGGTGCGCCGGTCGCCCGGGTCGCCCGCGGACCGCTACCGCCTGGACAGCCGGCCGGGATTTCGTGGATCGCGCCGGGTTCTCCGGCAGGTTGGCGACCGGGGATCTGCGCCCAACCGCAGAAACCGTTCCACGGAACGATCGGGTGCCCTAGGAAGATAAAGGATGAGGAGGTTTGTGCCGATAAGCCTGTGTCGGCGAACTCGGCGGCGCCGGGAGCGCGGAAAGATGGTAAGGTTTCACCCAGGTTGGTGCGCGGGGTAGGCGCGCGACCATCTCATATTGAGAACAACTGAATAAATCAGTACTCGGGGGATTACTAGATTGGCTGTCATCGCGGTTGGCCGCGGATTGGGCGCGTCGCGGCTGGATGCTCTTCGTCGTCGCGCGTCCGTGCCGGTCATCATCATTGCCACGATCGCGGTCGCGGCGGTGTGCTTCGTTGGCTACGGCGTGGAGCGTCTATGGGGGCTCCACATCAGCGATGCCGCGCTGCGATCGACACTGGAGACCGGCATCAGCCTGTCGGCGCTGGCCGGCGCGATTCTCCTGCTGGCCCACTTTCGCCAGACCCGGCTGCTGCGCGACCTGCTGCTCCTGACCATGCTGGCCACGGTGGCGCTCACCGACTTCGTCTTCAACGCGCTGCCGGCGTTCCACTACAAGACCGGAATCTACGGCGCCGGGGCCAAGATGGCGTTGACGATGCTCGTCGCCGCCACCTTCGTCGCCGTGGCGTTCGCACCGGCACAACGGCGGGTGGTGGTGCCGGGGCGAATGGCCGGCGTCGCGGCGATGCTCGCCCTCGGCTGGGTGGCACTGGGCGAGCTCGTCGACCTGCTCGCCGGACCGGTGACGGCGCATGGACCGGTCGGCCTGGACGCGCCGGTGTCGACGGCGGTGGGGCTGATCTGCTTCGTGCTGCTGCTCGTCTCCGGCGTCGGCTTCGCCGATCGGCGCGGCCTCGGAGACGCGGAGGCCAAGCTCCTGACCGGGGCGGCGCTGCTCTTGGCCGGGACTCAGCTCGGCAGGCTCGTCCACCCCGTCCTGCCCGCCGCCTGGGTCACTCCGGCCGACGCGCTGAGGGTCGGCGCATGGACGTTGCTGACCGCCGCATGCGTGCTTCTCTACCGCAAGTCCGTGCACCAGTCGACCCACGATGCGATCGCCGCGGAGCGTCGGCGGATCGCCCGTGACCTGCATGACGGGCTGGCCCAGGATCTGGCGTTCATCGCCTTGTACTCGGGCCGGCTGGCCCGCCAGTTCGGCGCCGACCATCCGGTGGCGATCGCCGCCCAGCGGGCCCTGGCCACGTCTCGGGGACAGATCGTCGACCTCGAGGCCTCCCACGCCCCCTCCACCGGCGCCGCGCTGCGCGAGGTGGCGAGTGACATGTCCGTCCGCCACGGGGTCGAGGTCGTCGTCAACGTGGACGACGGAGCCGACCGCGGACGCAGCGACAGCGAGCGCCGCGAGCTGGTCCGCATCGCCCGCGAGGCGATCGCCAACGCGATCCGCCACGGAGGCGCGAGTCGCATCGCGGTGACTCTGGGATCGCGGCGCGACGACCTGTTGCTGCGCATCTCCGACGACGGGGTCGGCCTCCCCGAGTGCGATCAGCCGGCCGCCCCCACTGCGGGCACCGGGCTCGGGATGCGGACGATGGACGCCCGGGCCACTCAAATCGGCGCCCGGCTGAGAGCCGACCGCCGCGAGCAGGGTGGCACCGAGATCGACGTCATCGCGGTCGGCAGCGGCGCGCACCCAGAGCGGTAGCGGCCGATCAACATCGCGTTCAGCGCACTTTCACGCGCTGTGTAGTGGATCCTGAACGCGGCGGCGTCCTTCCGGCTCATTGCGGGCGCTCATGGCGTCGACGAGGATGTCGCAACACCGTGGATCGTGCGCGTCGCCTGCCATCGCCCTCTCATCAGGTCAAGCTGCTCGAGCGCCTGACGGCCTCGATTCGCGCCGGCGAGAGCCGGCCGGATCGGATCGAGATCGAGCAGGAGCTCGAGCGCGGCTTGGCCCTGCTGATGTCGCTTGAGGCGCAGATCAGCCGCGCGCGCCATGACGGCACCGGGAGTGGCGACGCCCGCGGTGCGCCGCTGCGCGAGCAGGAGCAGCTCGCCCTCCAGCTCAGGAATGCTGCGAGTCAGCTGCGGACCCTGTCACGGCACGACGACCCGCCGCGGATCGGGTACGGATTCGTCCTGCCACAGCGGTCAGAGCGTCGGCACGCTTCGCTGTGAGAACTCGCGGCGCCTACTGGTGCTCGGAGCTGTCAGCGTCCCCGAGCGCCGTAAGTGGCGGTGCGCCGAACGGCGGAGGCGTGCGTCCTGCGAGCGTGCTCAGCGCGAGCCGGGCGGCCGCTCGCCGCTGCGCGCCGGTCTCTCCCCGGGGGGGATAGGCCGCCCGAATCAGGTGACGGGCGCCCACCGCTCCGAGATATGCGGCAGCGTAGCCGGGGCTGAAGTGCTTACGGGCGTACTGGCGCCGGGTATAGGCATCCTGCGCGACCATCTTCGGCCGGATCCCGCCCTTCGCGGCATGGTGAACGATGGTCATCAGTGGCAGGTGCCGGATCGACCAGCCGGCACGACTCATGCGGAGACAGAGGTCCGGCTCCTCGGAATAGATGAAGAAGCGCTCATCGAGCAGGCCGGCACTGAGCAACGCCTCGCGGCGAGCCAGCATGAACGATCCCGAGGTCCAGTCGCACTCGACTTCCCGGTCATAGAAGGACATCTCGAGCTCGCGCTCGCCATACCGAGCCCCGGTGATCGGCGCACGCTCGAACGCGAAGGCGTCGGCCAGGGCGCGCGTGACGCTGGGAAAACGACGAATCGTCGGCCACAGAGTGCCATCGGCGGTGATCTGTCTGACGCCGGCGAGCCCGACCTCCGGGCGTTGATCCATGGCCGCGACCAGGTCGCCGAAGGTCCCCTCCACCACCTCGGTGTCCGGGTTCAGGAACAACACGTGGCGGGCGCTGCACGTCAGTGCGCCCCGGTTGTTGGCATGCCCGAAGCCCCGGTTCACCGACCTCACCAGCCGCGCCTGGGGAAACTGGCTGCGGATCAGTTCTGGGGTGCCGTCGGTGGACGAGTTGTCGACGACCACGACGTCGAGCTGGGCGTCGCCCGCGTGCTCGAACACGGTCCGCAGGCACGGCTCGAGCCAACGCGCTTCGTTGGTCGACACAACGATGACCGCCAGATCGGCCGGATGAGTGCACTTCACCGACATGCGGAACTCTGCTAGATCGTCAGGCCTCGAGCTGCCAGCTCGCGGGTGGCGTCGTCGACGCGGTCCTCGGCCTGCTGGCGCTCGAGCCACTCCACCAGCCGGCCCATGCCGTCCGTAAAGCTCGTCTGGGCCTCGAAGCCGAGCAGCGCACGCGCACGATCCGGATCGGCGTAGCAGTGACGGATATCCCCAGCGCGATAGCGGTGGTTGCGCTCGGGCTCGAGATCCAGTCCCAGGCCCGCTGAGATCACGTCAGCCACCTCCGCTATGGTCGTGGGCTGTCCTGTCCCGAGGTTGACCGCGTTGCCGACCGCGTCCTTGGACTCGAGGGCGAGCAGAATGCCGCGGACCACGTCGGAGACATGAGTGAAGTCGCGGCTCTGGGCGCCGTCCTCGAAGATCATCGGCGCGCGGCCGTTGAGCAGGCGGGAGGCGAAGATTGCAGCCACCCCGGTGTATGGGTTCGAGAGCGCCTGCCCAGGCCCGTAGATGTTGAAGAAGCGAAGCGCCACCGTCGGGACTCCATAGGCCGCGCCCGTGACCAGCGACATCTCCTCGTGGTCACGCTTGTTGATCGCGTAGATCGAAGTGGGAATCAGCGGCTTACTCTCGCGCGTGCCAACAGGCTGCATCTCGCAACCGCAGGTCGGGCAGTACATCTCCCACGAGCGGGCGACCAGCTGCTCCTCGGGACGGGGGCCGGGTGCCATGCGCCCGTGCTCGGGACAGATGTACTCGCCTTCGCCGTAGATGGACATCGACGAAGCCACCACGAGGCGGGTCGGCATCGGGCGGGCGGCCACGAGAGTCTCGAGAAAGCGAGCGGTGGCCATCGTGTTGAGCTCGGTATAGCGGGCAATCTCATACATCGACTGGCCGACGCCGACGGCGGCCGCCAAGTGAACGACTCTGTCGATGCCCTTTAGGGCTCGAGCGGCGAGCGCAAGGTCTCCGACGTTACCCACCAGGAGCTCAACGCCGGACGGTAGCTCCGGACGAACTCCGCCGTGGACTTGGGACTCCAGGCTGTCGAGCACCACAACTTCGTCGCCGCGCTCGGTGAGGGCGCGCACGAGGTGGGTGCCGATGAAACCGGCACCGCCGGTGACAAGCGTCTTCATCGAGGAACCGATCCTTTGGTCGAGGAGCTACGTCTACTTCCCAGCAACGCCGCCTGGCGGCGGCTTCTTCCAGCCAACGCCGGGCATGGGCGACGATGGATCAGCACAGGGCCACCTCCACATCGTCTCCACATCGCAGACGCATGGCGCGAGGCAGGGAGAAGTCACGGTAGATACGCGCATTCGTGCCGACGACGCTCGCGACCAGACGTCCGCCCAGGTGCGTGATGCTCGCCCCGGGGGAGATGATCGAGCGTTCGACCTCGGCTCCTTCGATCGTGGCTCCTGCGCCGATCGACGTGTACGGGCCGACGTAGGCATCGGCCACTCGCGCACTCTCTCCGATTATCGCGGGTCCCACGATGACGCTGGACGTAACCGACGCGGTTTCGTGGATCGCGACGCGGCCCTCGATCTTGTTGTCGCCGTCGTCTGCCTGCTCATACTCCGGCGAGAGCGCGTCGAGCGTGGCGCGATTGAGCTCCAGAAGATCGATGAAGTCGCCCGAGTGGTGGCGCCATCCCCGCACGAGCCGGACGTCGACGCTGCCCCCCGCGCGCTCCATGGCGTCGCCCAGCTCGGCGACGTTGAGCTCCGTGCCGGCCGGCCACTTTGCCTCACCGGCTCGACATAGCGCACCCGGCCGCAGCAGGCAGATGCCGGCGATCCGCAGCGACGCCCTCGGGGCGTCGACGTCCACGATCCGCAGCACGCGCCCGCCGGAGCTTCCCCGGCCCTCCGCCTTGCCCACCGCTCGCTGGGCCAGCAGCGTAAGGTCGGTCGCGGTCTGATCGAGTTGCTCTGCGAAGGGGGCGATCGGCTGGGCGAGCAGGCCATCGCCGCGGTGCACGATGCAGGCTGCGCTGCCGACGTGCTCTGCAGCGGACCGCAGCGCGTCCGAGGCGTCACCTCCGTCCTCGTGGACCACGTATCGCAAGGCGACCTCTCTCGGCAGCTCGGGAGCGATACATGCCCGCAGGTCGTCGGCAAGCGCCTCCGGAACGACGGCGATCATCTCGTCCACCCCGGCTCGGCGCAGCGCATCCAGAACATGCAAGACGATCGGTCGATTGGCAACCGGCTGGAGCGAAGGGGCCGGCCGAACAACCGGGTGCGCTCGGTTGCGCAGACCCCCAGCGACCAGGATGACGCCTTTGCGCTTCACGGACATCTAACGGTCCGTACGCCTCATCACTCGCGGCGGAAATCGGCGATCCGCAAATCGATGCGTTCCGCCGTCAGTTACACGTGGCCGCCGACGTTGATTTGAAATGAGGTCAACCAGCCCAGAGCGGCACACGTGATGCGCGCGAGCGCGATGATCTCTGGCCGTCGGCCGTGGAACCTTGGGCGGGTAGCACCGATCTGCGGGCTGCTTGCGGGAATCATCCTGGCGAGCTTGGCGTTCGCGCCGGGGAGCCTGGCCGCCACGGGCGGGCCTTGCGGGCCGCCGGTGGTGAATCCGATCGTCTGCGAGAACAGCCTGCCCGGAGACCCCCCGAGCGACTGGGAGGTGACCGGAGCCGGGGATTCCTCGATTCAAGGCTTCGCCACGCAAATGGGGGTCAACGTCGGTCAGACCGAGTACTTCAAGATCTCCACGCCGTCGACTGCCTACCACATCGACATCCTGCGTCTTGGCTACTACGGGGGCGACGGAGCGCGCCTGATCGCCTCTGACATCAAGCCGTCGGTGTCCCTGCCCCAAACTCAACCGGCCTGCGACACCAGTTCCTCGACCGGCGAGATCGACTGCGGTAATTGGGGTGTGTCGGCCTCGTGGACCGTGCCCACCACCGCCGTCTCCGGGCTCTACATCGCGCATCTCGTGCGCGATGACTCCAAGGATCACGGCGGCGACAGCCAGATCCTGTTCGTCGTCCGCAACGACGCGAGCCACTCCGACATCCTGGTCCAGACCTCCGATGAGACCTGGGAGGCCTACAACGACTACGGGGGCAACAGTCTCTATACCTGCACGGTCGACTGTCCGCCCGGCAACCCGCTCGCTTACAAGGCGGCGTACGCAGTCTCCTACAACCGCCCGTTCGACGGCGCCCTGACGACGGACGATGGAGCCTCGGACCCGTATTACTCCGAGTATCAGATGATCCGCTTCCTCGAGGAGAACGGCTACGACGTCAGCTACACCAACGAGTCGAACGTCGACAGCAACGGGGCGCTGCTCAAGAATCACAAGGTCTTCATCTCCAGCGGGCACGACGAATACTGGTCGGCGGCTCAGCGGTCCAATGTCCAGTCGGCTCTCGCCGCGGGAGTCAATCTGGCGTTCTTCAGCGGCAACGAAGTGTTCTGGAAGACGCGCTGGGGCTCGAGCATCGACGGCTCGAACACCGCCTACCGCACGCTGATCACCTACAAGGAAACCCATTTCAACGCGCCAACCGATCCCGAGGACCCGACCACGTGGACGGGCGCGTGGGCCGACCCCCGGTTCAGTCCGCCCGCGGACGGCGGGGTGCCCGCCAACGCGCTGACCGGGCAACAGTTCCTCGTCAACTCGGGCTCTTCGGACATCACCGTTCCCTCCCAGTACAGCAAGCTCCGGTTCTGGCGCAACACCGCCGTGGCCAAGCTCACGTCAGGCCAGACGCTGACGCTCGCACCGGGCAACAACATGCTCGGCTACGAGTGGGATCAGGACGAAGACAACGGCTTCCGCCCGACCGGCGAATTCGACATGTCGAGTACGACGCTGAGCGGAGTACAGGCGTTCACCGATTACGGCAGCCTGCTCAACGACAATGCGACCGCCACCCATCACCTCACCCTCTACCGCGCCCCGAGCGGCGCGCTGGTCTTCGGTGCCGGGACCGTGCAGTGGTCGTGGGGCCTCGACGACACCAACGCGTGGGGTAGCGCCGGGCCACCATTCGGCTCCAAGCCCGATCCCACGGTGCAACAGGCGACGGTCAACCTGTTCGCCGACATGGGGGCACAGCCGGCGTCGCTGATCTCCGGACTGGTCCCGGCCACGCAGAGCGCCAACACCACGCCGCCGACGTCGACCATCACCTCCCCGAACTCCGGGGCCACGGTGCCCGACAACAGCACGCTCACGGTCGCCGGCACCGCCACCGACCCGGGCGGAGGCGTGGTATCCGAGGTCGACGTCTCGACCGACGGCGGCGCGACCTGGCACCCGGCGACGATCTCCGGCGCCGACGCGCAGACCGTCAACTGGTCCTACAACTGGGCAGATCGGGACAGCCCGTCGACGACGATCATGTCGCGCGCAGTCGACGACAGCGGGAACGTCGAGACCCCATCGGGCGGCGTAAAGATCAACGTCACCTGCCCCTGCTCGCTGTGGGGGTCGGGCGTAGCGCCGACGACGGTCGACTCCGGCGATGGAAGCTCGGTCGAGCTCGGGATGAAGTTCACGTCCGATTCGTTCGGGACGGTTAGCGGGGTGCGCTTCTACAAGTCCTCGGCCAACAAGGGAACGCACATCGGGAGCCTGTGGACGGCGAGCGGGACGCTGTTGGCGTCGGCGACGTTCACCAACGAGACGGCTTCGGGTTGGCAGCAGGTCAACTTCTCCCAACCGGTGGCGATCTCACCGAACACCACCTACGTGGTCGGCTACCTCGCTCCCGATGGCCATTATTCAGATGACGGCTACTACTTCTACACGCCGCCGCCGACGGGCGGCAACGCTCTCAACAGCCCGCCGCTGCATGCCGTGCCGGCCACGGACACCACCACCAACGGCCTGTATTCGTACAGCAGCACGACCACGTTCCCGACCAGCACCAACACCGGGGGCGACAACTACTGGGTCGATCCTGTGTTCACGCCGGCCTCGGCTCCGGGGCAGGTCACCGGGGTGACCGCGACCGGGGGCGTCGGATCGGCGACGGTTTCCTGGACCGCGCCCTCGACCGGGGGTCCGGCGACGACGTACACGATCACGCCGTACATCGGTTCGACGGCGCAGCCGACGACGACGGTGACGGGATCGCCGCCGGCGACCACCGCCACGGTCCAGGGGCTGACCGGGGGGACGAGCTACACGTTCACCGTTCAAGCCTCCAATCCACAAGGCAATGGGCCAGTCTCGGGGCAGTCGAATGCGGTGACGCCGACGGCGGCGTCCGCGCCGACGGCGCCGACGAATGTGGTGGCGAGCGGCGCGTCGAGTCAGGCGCTGGTGAGCTGGACGGCCCCGGCGAGCAATGGCGGGAGCTCGATCACGGGCTATACGGTGACGCCGTATGTGGGATCCACTGCGCAGACCTCGGTGCAGGTGGGTGGGTCGGCGACCTCGGCGACGGTGTCGGGATTGAACAACGGGACCAGCTACACGTTCACGGTCACGGCGACCAACGGGGTGGGGACCGGTCCGGCGTCGGCGGCGTCCAATGCGGCGACGCCGCAGGACACGATCTTCGACTTCTCAGCGCCGAGCGCGTCCGCGTTGGACTCGGGCGATAGCTCGCCGGTGGAGCTCGGCGTCAAGTTCACCTCCGCCCAAGCCGGCACGATCAACGGGATCCGCTTCTACAAGGCGGCGGCGAACACCGGCACGCACATCGGGAGCCTGTGGACGGCGAGCGGGACGCTGCTGGCATCAGCGACGTTCACCAACGAGACGGGGTCGGGCTGGCAGCAGGTCAGCTTCTCCCAGCCCGTGCCGATCTCGGCCAACACCACCTATGTGGCGGGATACTTCGCCCCCAGCGGCCACTACTCGGACACCGCTTCGGCGTTTGCCTCAGGCGGGGTGACCAACGGCCCGCTGACCGCCGTGGCGAACTCCACCAGCGCCAATGGCGTTTATGCGTACAGCAGCTCGAGCACGTTCCCGGCGAGCAGCTATGCCTCCACGAACTACTGGGTCGACGTCGACTTCCAGCCGGCCTCGGCTCCGGGGCAGGTCACCGGGGTGACCGCGACCGGTGGACAGGGATCGGCGACGGTTTCGTGGAACGCGCCGTCGAGCGGCGGATCGCCGACGACGTACACGATCACGCCGTACATCGGTTCGACGGCGCAGCCGACGACGACGGTGACGGGATCGCCGCCGGCGACCACCGCCACCGTCCAGGGGCTGACCGGGGGGACGAGCTACACGTTCACCGTTCAAGCCTCCAATCCACAAGGCAATGGGCCAGTCTCGGGGCAGTCGAATGCGGTGACGCCGACGGCGGCGTCCGCGCCGACGGCGCCGACGAATGTGGTGGCGAGCGGCGCGTCGAGTCAGGCGCTGGTGAGCTGGACGGCCCCGGCGAGCAATGGCGGGAGCTCGATCACGGGCTATACGGTGACGCCGTATGTGGGATCCACTGCGCAGACCTCGGTGCAGGTGGGTGGGTCGGCGACCTCGGCGACGGTGTCGGGATTGAACAACGGGACCAGCTACACGTTCACGGTCACGGCGACCAACGGGGTGGGGACCGGTCCGGCGTCGGCGGCGTCCAATGCGGCGACGCCGCAGGACACGATCTTCGACTTCTCGGCGCCGAGCGCGTCCGCGTTGGACTCGGGCGATAGCTCGCCGGTGGAGCTCGGCGTCAAGTTCACCTCCAGTGCGTTCGGGAATGTGACCGGGATCCGCTTCTACAAGGCGGCGGCGAACACCGGCACGCACATCGGCGGTCTGTGGACGGCGAGCGGGACGCTGCTGGCATCAGCGACGTTCACCAACGAGACGGGGTCGGGCTGGCAGCAGGTCAGCTTCTCCCAGCCGGTCGCTATCTCGGCCAACACCACGTATGTGGCGGGATACTTCGCCCCCAGCGGCCACTACTCGGACACCGCTTCGGCGTTTGCCTCAGGCGGGGTGACCAACGGCCCGCTGTCGGCTCTGGCGAACTCCACCAGTCCTGATGGGGTGTATGCGTACAGCAGCTCGAGCACGTTCCCGGCGAGCAGCTATGCCTCCACGAACTACTGGGTCGACGTCGATTTCGTTCCGGTGACCGCCGCGCCCGGTCAAGTCACCGGGGTGACCGCGACCGGTGGACAGGGATCGGCGACGGTTTCGTGGAACGCGCCGTCGACCGGGGGTCCGGCGACGACGTACACGATCACGCCGTACATCGGTTCGACGGCGCAGCCGACGACGACGGTGACGGGATCGCCGCCGGCGACCACCGCCACCGTCCAGGGGCTGACCGGGGGGACGAGCTACACGTTCACGGTGCAGGCATCCAACCCCGAAGGCGCCGGGCCGGTCTCGGCTCCGTCGAGCTCGGTGAGCACGTCGGCGGTTCCCGGCGCGCCGACCACTGTGGTGGCGAGCGGCGCGTCGAGTCAGGCGCTGGTGAGCTGGACGGCCCCGGCGAGCAATGGCGGGAGCTCGATCACGGGCTATACGGTGACGCCGTATGTGGGATCCACTGCGCAGACCTCGGTGCAGGTGGGTGGGTCGGCGACCTCGGCGACGGTGTCGGGCCTGACCAACGGGACCAGCTACACGTTCACGGTCACGGCGACCAACGGGGTGGGGACCGGCCCGGCGTCGGCAGCCTCCAATGCGGCCACTCCAGACGACACGATCTTTGACTTCGCCACGCCGGCCACGATCGATTCGGGCGATAACTCACCCCTCGAGCTCGGGGTCAAGTTCAGCGCCAATGAGGCAGGGACGGTCACCGGGATCCGCTTCTACAAGTCCGCGGCGAACACGGGTACGCATGTCGGGAGCCTGTGGTCGGCGACCGGGACGCTGCTGGCATCAGCGACGTTCACCAACGAGACGGGGTCGGGCTGGCAGCAGGTCAACTTCTCCCAGCCGGTGCAGGTCACAGCCAACACCACCTATGTGGCGGGGTACTTCACCCCCAGCGGCCACTACTCGGTCAACCCCGCGGCGTTCGCGTCGAGCGGCGTGACCAATGGCCCCCTGACCGCCCTCGCGAACTCCACCAGCACCAATGGCGTCTACGCCTACGGCAGCTCCAGCACCTTCCCATCGAGCAGTTACAACTCCTCCAACTACTGGGTCGACCCTATCTTCGCGCCCGGATCCTGAGCGCCGCGACCCACCGATAGAAAGCATCATCATGAGCATCACTCCTTGGCGACGTAAATCGGCAGCCGACCCACACCAGATCGCCAACCCGCTGGATCCGGCCCGCCTCAGGCGTCGCGGGGTGCTCGGCGGCGCAATGGCGGTGTCGGTCGTGACCCTCTCGCTCGCCGGGTGCGGCGGCGGATCGTCCGCGACCGGTGGCTCGGCCGCGAGCGGCTCGGCGACGACCAGTGCGGCGTCGGAGACTCCCTCAGCCAACGCGGGCGGATCGTCGGCAAGGCACGGCGCCGCCGCCCACGCCGGCGGCACCGAATCCAGCTCTCGCCGACACGACGCAACCACGACGCATCGGACCGTCAAGTCGCACGACCGCATCAGTCGCGGCGTGGTCACCCATCGAGCCGTGGCCGGAACCGGCGGCGCATCGATCAACGACGACAACCCCGGCCGAGCAGACGCCGGGAAGGGCCGCCACACGGCCACGGTGGTCGCCGCCACAGGTCAGGTCAATCCCTGCACGCTGGTCTCTGCCGAGGAGGCGAGCAGCATCGTTGGCGAGCCGATCCAAACCCCGCTCGAGGCGCCGCTGGGCCCGACCTGCATATATCAGTCTCGCGGTCATAAGGCGTCGGTGACGCTCACGGTCCAGGCAATCAACTTCGCCAAGGTCAAGCCGCACGTGCGCCACTTCCAGCAACTCAGCGTCCAGGGGCGGTCTGCGTATTGTGGTGACTATGGACGGACGACGACGTTCGTCCCGCTGGCGAGCCACCAGGTCCTGACCGTCACCGGATCATGCACCGTCGGCCGGTTGTTTGCCGAACAAGCTCTGCCGCGGCTCAAAGCTTGAGGGCGCAGGCGGCCGTTGCTGGTGGCCGGTGTCGGTCGGCGCCATGTCTAACGCCGTGAGTGAATGGACTCGCAAAGGGCGTCTGGCTGCGGCCACGCAGGCAGGCGGTAACGACGCAAATATCTGAGCCTGGCGGACGTTGATCGGCTAGATAGAAGGGGGCAGAACAGTTGGGCACGACAGCACTTGATCCCGAGAATCCGGCCGCCGGGGCGGATGCCGACAGGATGGCAGCGACGCCATGGGTCGACGTGGCGTGCCGGGCACTGGACGTGGTCCTGGCATCGATCCTGATGATCGTACTGATGCCCCTGATGGCTGCGATCGCCGCCGGCATTCGGCTCGATTCGCCGGGGCCCGCACTATTTCGCCAGCGTCGCCTCGGCCGGGCGCGCTCGCCCTTCACGGTGCACAAGTTTCGGACGATGACGCATGGCGCCAGCGATGAGATCCACCGCACGTTCGTCTTGGCCTTGATCGCCGGGGATCAACCCGAGGCAGAAGGGGACCAGCCGCGATTCAAGCTCGCCTCGGACCATCGCATCACGCGGATCGGGCGCTTTCTACGCCGGTCGAGCTTGGACGAGCTGCCTCAGCTGTGGGACGTGATCCGAGGGGATATGTCATTGGTCGGTCCACGGCCGGCGCTCCACTATGAGGTCGAGCGCTATCCCGTGCACTGGCTCCGCCGCTTTGAGGTCAAGCCTGGAGTGACCGGGTTGTGGCAGGTGAGCGGCCGGTCCGACCTCACCTTGGAGGAGATGGTGGCGCTCGACATCAGCTACGTGGAGTGTCGGTCGCTCCGGGCCAACCTGTGGATCCTCGCCAAGACGGTTCCCGCGGTGCTCAGCTTCCGCGGGGCGTGCTGACCTCCCGCCGCCGCCTGCCGATCACAGGCTCAGCCGCGGCTCGCACTCGAGATCGGCAGCGCCCACGAGCCTCTGCCGAAGTGGCCGACTGAGGTGCGTTGCGCCGGACCGCCGTGCGCAGCGCCGTGGTCACTCAGCGCGTCGTTTACATAGCCCGGCCGGGGTTGCGGCCCAGCATTCGCTGGCGCAGCTCCCGCCGAGCGAAGCGGCGATACTCCGGATCCGGGACCCGCTCGATGCGCCGGAGCGCGGCCGACGCGAATCCGTACAGGAACGCCACCCCGGATAGAACTCGCGGCCGGCGACGACCGACTCTGAGAGAGCGCAAGGTCACCCAGAGCGCGGTGTGGTGTGCGATGTAGGCGCACTGTCCGTGGCGCGCGTGGCCACGAAGCGTCCCATCGGCTGATCCAACTGGTCGGTGATGCACCGACACAAGGTCGCGGAAGGTTCGTGTGCGCAAGCCGCGCATCCGAGCATAGGTCTCGTCGATGGTGTCCCAGCCCAGGCGCTCCTCGACGCCGCCGATCGACTCGAAGCATTCCCGCGAGTAGCACTTGATCGCGCCGTGCACATGATTGGCGGCGATCCGCAGCAACTTGCGTCCGCCGCCCGGAACCGGCTCGACGAGCACTCCGCCGGCGAGGCCCAGCGTCGGGTCCTGGGCGAAGCGGCCCATCAGATCGCGTAGGTAGTTGGGCGCGAGCTCGATATCTCCGTCGAGCTTCATCACGTGCGTGTACGCGCGCCAGTCGACGGTCGCCAGCCCTGCGTTGAAGTTGCGCGGCGCCGCGCCGGTGGCGAGCCGGTCGCGCGGGTATCCGAGCGGGCGCTCACCGGCCTCGATCACCGTCATGAAGGGCACTTCCTCCTCCAGACGACGCAGGAGCTCCAGCGTGGCATCGTCCGAGTGGTCATCGACGACCACCCACCGAGCCGGAGCCAGCTCCTGTGCCGCCACGGCGCGCGCCACCCGGACGATGTGCGCGGCCTCGTTGCGGACGGGCGAAACGATCAGGATTCGTGGCACCGGAGAAACAACGCTCGCTGAAGACATCGGCTTTCGTGCACGCCCGGAGGCCGTCGTCGCCTCTGCCGCCGCCCCTCGGGCCTACTCGGCAGCCAACTGCGTCGGCTGGCTGTGTCTCGGCCGCGAGCGCCTGGCGTTCGGCTTCCATGCCCATAGCAGACCGTTTCCGTTGGTCTTGGCGCTCAGCCGCGTCGTATAGCCCTCCCGTTCGAACAAGCGTGCAGCCAACGCATGAATGTCGGGCTCGGGGTTGCGGATTCGGTGATACTCGACGATCCAGACGGGCGACACATCAGCGAAACGCGGATCCTGAAGGATCTCCCACTCACTGCCTTCGATGTTCATCTTGACCAGGTCGGCTCGGGCGATGTAGGGAAACACATCCACCGCGCGGATGGGGCAGTCGCCTTCACCGTCGATCCGTGAGAAATTCTTGCGACCCGTGTTGAACATCACGGTGCCTTGCGCATTGGACGCGCACGCCCGGATGACCTCCCAGTTGGCCCCGTTGGCGGCTCGCACACGCGCCAGGACGTTGGCGTTGGCCGGGTCAGGCTCGAAGCCGACCACCTCGCCGATGGGAAGCTGCTCGCGCGCGTGCACTTCGAAGAAGCCGATGTTGGCTCCCAGGTCGAGCACGTTCACGGGACGATTGAGCTGCCTTAGCTCCCGCATCACCGCGTCCGGCCAGCGGTAGTAGTCATACGCGTAGAACTTGCGGAAGATGTCGATGTCGCCGCTGCGATGGCGCAGCGATATTCGGCCCGCGCTGTGCCGCAGCGCGTAGTCGGCAAGGTCTGGCTTGACGAGCTCACGGAACCCGTAGCGAAACGGACTGTCGACCAGACGCGCCTCCAGGAACGTCCAGGCCAGTCGCTTCGGCGCGGCTCGAAGCGCTTCGAGCTGCCGTGGCCATGGCACGGAGGTAAGACGGCGGCCGACGCTGACCGCCCGGCTCGCGCGCGTACCCGCTGGGGCAGGCTCGGCGTCGGCGCGCGATCGGGATGAGCGCCAGACCGGGGAGTCCGGGCGATGGAGCTGTCCGCTGAATTCACTCATGCGTTCGACGAACGGTCCAGCCGGTCGGTTCCTCACGCGGCCGGCCCAAAAAAGCCGGCCCGTCGAGCAGCGGAGCGGCCCAATACGGGTCCGCGAGTCGCGTCGGGTTGGGCCCGTTAGTCGGCTGTGAGCACGATCAGCCCTAGTGCGAGGAAGCGCCCGTGGCCGGACTCGCCGCCTGAAGTGGGCCCCGGGCCGGCAAGACGCGGTCGCGCGCTGCTCATCTGCGAGAACGCTCCGGTCCCCGCCGATCGGCGCGTCTGGAACGAAAGCCGGTCTCTGCTGGCTGCCGGATGGGAGGTCGTAGTGGTCAGTCCGGCGCCCCCCGACTCTGCCTTGCCCGCCGTCGAGTTCTGCGATGGCGTAGAGATCCATCGCTTCCCACTGGGGTCCTCGGGCGGCGGACCAGCCGGGTACCTCCGAGAATACGGACAAGCGCTGTGGCGGATCAGGCGGATCGTAAGGCGGCTGACCCGTCAACGGCGCTTTGACATAGTCCACGTCACCAATCCGCCTGACTTCCTCTTCCTCGCCGCCCGAAGCGCGCGCGGTCAGGGAGCCGGTACGGTGTTCGACCACCACGACCTCGCTCCTGAGCTGTTCCGCACCCGCTTCGGCGAGCGGATGCGTCCTCTCGCGCTTGCCCTGGTCGCGGCGGAGCGTCTGGCGTTCCACATGGCCGACGTCACCCTCGCCACCAACGAGACGTACCGGAAAATCGCGCTCGGACGTGGCCGCAAGCGGCCTGAAGACGTGTTCGTGGTGCGCAACGGGCCCGATCTGCGCCGGTTTGCACCGGTGAAACCGGCTCCCGAGCTTCGGCGCGGCAGTTCATGCCTGATCGCCTACGTCGGGATCATGGGGCCGCAGGATGGTGTGGACCATGCGCTGCAGGCTCTGGCGTGGCTGCGGCAGCGACGCAACGATTGGCATGCGATCTTCGCGGGTGACGGCGAGGTACTGGACGATATGCGTGCCCTGGCCGGGGAGCTCGGGCTCGAAGGGTCGGTCGAGTTCGCCGGCTGGCTGGCCGACGATGAACTGCGCCGGTTGCTCTCCACCGCGGACGTCTGCATCGCGCCCGACCCGCCGAGTCCTCTGAACGACGCGTCGACGATGGTCAAGATCGCCGAGTACATGGCGATGGGAATACCGATCGTCAGCTATGACCTGAGCGAGTCCCGGGCGACGGCGGCGGGTGCGGCGCTTTACGCGGCCGAGCCGACGCCGGCCAGCCTCGGACGCTGTCTCGACGAGCTGCTGGCGGATCCCGAGTTGCGGGCTCGCATGGGGCAAGAGGCCCGGGAGCGCGTCGCATCCGCGCTGTCCTGGCAGCACTCAGAAGGGGCGCTGGTGGCCGCCTACGAACGTGCCGTCACGCTGCGCGAGAGGATCGGCAACGGGAGCATCGTCGGCAACCAGAGCATCATCCGGTGAAGGCGAAGTGGCTGAGCCTCGGTACCGCCGCCGCGGTCGCGCTCGCCGCCGCCGGTGCCTGGCTGGTCATCGCCGGGTCGACGACCACCCGCCACAACCCCCCGCAGTCGGTCGCCCGGTCTCAGCCGCCCCTGCGGCGATGCACGACCACAGAAGATCCCAGCGACGACGTCGCCGACGCCATCACCTCCGCGCGTGATGGCGCTGTGATCTGCCTCGCCACCGGCACCTATCCACAGATCGACATCTCCGGCGCGGATCATTCAAGCTACGTCACGGTCCAGCCGGCGCCCGGCGCACAGCCGGTGGTGAATGGCGTCCAGACAAGCAGCGATACCTTCCTTCGCTTTCAGGGGCTGACCATGCTCGCCGGCGTCAACATGATCGGGCCGGGCGCCGCTTCCCATGATCTGCAGTTCATCGACAACAACATCGGCCATACCACCTACGGTCTGGTGATAAAGGGATCCGGCGCGCCCATCCGCCACGTGCTGATCCAGGGGAACGCGATCCACGACCTCGATTTCACCGGGCCATCGTCGGGCTATGCGGGCGGGCAGGGGATCACGGTCTACTGGGGCTCGAACATCACCGTAAGCGACAACACGTTCTGGGCAGTTAGCTGGCATTACATCCAATGCGCCACCTGCGACAACACGGTGGTGGAGCACAACCTGTTCAAGGGGCCATCTAACATGCACCCTGGGGCGCACCTGAACGTGTGGCAGATTTGGCAAGGCAGCGCCAACGACTCGTTCATCCACAACGACGTGATCGGAGCACCCGGAGCGCCCATCGCGGCCGGCGCCATCCTGTGGGAAACCGGGCCCGGGGGCGGAACCCTCGCAGATTCGTACAAGAATATGACGATCAGCGACAACCTGTTCGTGGATGAGGATTACACGAACACCCTCGACTTGGCTGCAGCCAGCGGCCTGACCGTGACGAACAACACGATCGTCGGTTCCACGTACGGCCTGCTGGTCCGCGGAAGATGTACTTGCGCGGCGGGAGTCGATGTTCCCGGCACCGATTACAACATCAGCCACAACATCGTCGTCCGGGACGCCAGTCCCGGAGCCCGCTTCCGGGTCTTCTGTCCCAGCTCGGGAGAGTGCGGCGAGGACAACGTCTCGGACGATGATTCGGCCCGGACGGCGTTCCCTCCTGGCACATCGGCGGTGACGGACTGGACGCCGCAGTGGATCAACACAACTTGGAGCCCGACGGCCGGAGACCCGCCACCGGCCGGGTTCTACCAGCCGGTCGGCCTGGGATCGGCCAGCGGTGCCCCGGGCGGCGGAAGCTAGCTCTCGCCAGACCGACACTAAGTGGCCCAGGGATCCAGCCGATGGTACCCGGCTCCCGCTCCCGTCGAATCCCGATCAGCGCCGTCTACGGACCGATGGCTCCCTGGTAGCCCGCGGAGAACGGGAGGGCGAGCGGCAGGTACAGCGAGCCGGCAATCCAGCCTGGCTTCCAGTTCGTGAGATAGTGCGTCGATCCGTCTGCCCTGGCTGATCCGTCGCCGGTGACGTTGTAGTCGAACGCGCACGAGCCCCTGCAGTCGCCCATCCACAGGTTCGCGCCGGAGCTGGTGTCGCCGGCTTGTATGTTGTGCGCGACGGTCATGTTCGTGTCGGTCCCCCCGGAACACGCTGGGGCGGAGCCATTCCCGAACGCGCTTCCATATTGACCGCCGATGATCGTGTTGTTCTCGAAGGTCCCGCCATCATTCAGGTTGACCTGGATCGGCAGCGAGCCTCCCGGGTCGATGAACAAGTTGTTGCTCACGTTCGGGTTCGTGAATCGGTCCGAGCAGGTCTGTCCCCCGGCGCCGTTCTCCAGCAGAATGCAGCCACCGCAGATCTCGGTCGGTCCTCCGGCCCCGTCTACGACGTTGTTCGTGAACGAGTCGTTCGCGCCGCCCTGCCAGATCTGCAAGATGTTGAGGTGGGCTCCGGAATGCTGGTTGCACGGGCACCGGAACAGGTTGTGGTCGATCGTGAGATCACTGCAACCCCCGCATTGGATGTAGTGCCAGCTGTTTGCCCAGAAGGTGTTATGGGTCACGACGAGAGGGCCGCCGTTGTAGACGGTTACGCCCTGGCCCCCCGCGTATCCTGCCGATGAGCCGGCGAAATCCAGATCGTGAATCGAGTTGCCCTGAACCACCACGTTCGCGGTCGGACTCGGGGACCCGTTTAGAACGACGCCATAGCTGGCGGGGCCGATGTTGTTATCCAGAATCTGGAAGTCGTGACCGGAGCGGATCATGTTGAAGCCGTCGGTCAGTTGCAGGAGCTGGAACCGCAGGAACGACGAGTTCGAGATCTGGACGCCGTTCACGACCGGCTTCGCTCCCGGCGCCGGCTCGAGCGTGACGTAGCTCGCGTGGTTGGCGTTCGAGACGTCGATCGATGGATACGTGCCGGTGGTCAGGCAGAGCGCAGATCCATCGGCCGCCGCAGCCAGCGCGCCGCCCACATTGGCGCCGGGGCCGAGCGTCGTGCTGCACGGCAGCTCGGTCACCGGCACCTCCCCCGCGCTGGGAGGCGAGCTCGAGACGGGCGACGTCGTGCCGGCCGGGGCCGGCGCCAACTTCAGCGGGCCGGGCTTAGTCGTCCTCGTGCGCTTGTGGTGCTTGCGCGCAGCCGGGCATGTCGCCCGGGGGCGCGGCTTGGCCCGCCTGGACTTGGCCCCGGCGGCACGGGCGCGCTTGTGACTGGCGGCCTTGGGCTTTGCCCTGTGGTTGCGCCGTGCTGCGCTGGAGCTGCGCTTGGACCTTACGCAAGCAGTCGCCCGGTGTCGTCGGCTGGCCCTGTGGTGCCGCTGCCTGGCGTTGTGGTGCCGGCGCGTAGCCTGCTGCCGTCTGCTCCGCGCGGCGTAATTCCTGTGGAAGGCTGCGGTCGAGCGCCTGCCCGGATCGCTGCGGGTGACGGCGGCCGCGGTTGCCGTCACGGCCCCGAAAATCATCAGCACGAGCAGAAATGCTCGGCGTACTTTCGAGCACCAGCTGGGAAGCATGTTCGGCGTCTCCTGGTAGGCGCCTACGGGGTTAGCTGACGGGCTGGCGCTCGGTCCAAGCGCTCCCCGCGGATTACCGCGGGATTCGCCCCAGTACTACCTGGGTCCCCCGCTCCCTGGCCCGGCCAGGGATTCGGCGATGCGGCACTCTATCGCAAGCGGCAACTGCACGGGACCCCGATGTGCGCCGCGTCAGACCGCCGCTTGGAGCGGCGCCCCGCGGCGGCAGACCGCCGCCTCCCCTAATCCGCAGGCAACACTCCCGCGCAAAGATCGCACCGGCACCGTCGTTGGTCCCCTGAGCAGGCCCAAAACGCAATTGAACTAGCTGACGAGGATCATATGGAATTTGCGCTCGTACTTCGCGAGCTGTGGGGGAGGAAGAGACTGCTTGCCGTCGGCGTGCTCGTCGCCATCATCGCCGCCACCATGAGCGTGTCGCGGCTCGACGGCCTGAAGCTCAAGTCACGTTCGCTGGTGTACTCCGCCGGCACCACTCAGGTGCTGGTCGACACCGCGTCTTCCATCCTGGGCAATAACTCCCAGGTCTTCGACGGTCCCGACGCTCGCGCGACGGTGTTCGCCAACTTCATGACCAGCCCCGCGGTCCTGGCCCTGATTGGTCAGAAGGCAGGCATCCCGGGCGACGAGATCTACGCGGAGGGACCGGTCAACCCGAACGTGCCGCGGGTGGTCCAGGAGCCGACCGCCGGGCAGCGAAATGTCGAGATCACCGGCGAAACCAATCCGTACCGGCTGACGCTGACCGCCGATCCCGATCTGCCGGTCATCAACATCTCCTCGCAGGCGCCGACAACCAAGCAGGCGATCGCGCTGGCGAACGGGGCGGTCGCCGGCCTGACGGAGTACGTCAACAACGTCGAGACAGACGATCACATCCGGTCCTCGAATCGAGTCGTCATGCGCCAACTGGGAGCGGCAACCGGCGGCGTCGTCGATCCCGGGATCCGGAAATCGCTGGCCGCGATGGTGTTCGTCCTGGTGTTCGTCCTGTGGTGCGTGCTGCTGCTGGTCGGTGCCCGGTTCCGCGCCAACTGGAGGGCCAGCGGGGTGATCGGTAGCACGCGCCCGCGAAACGGGAATGGACCGGCCCCGACGCGTAACGGCAGCCACTACCCACGGGAACCTGTCGCCGCAGGCGGCGGCCACGGTCGCCGTGCCGGCGTCAGCCAGAGGTTACGGCGCGCTTCCCGAGACGCCGAGGATGAGAATGCTGACACCCTGCCTGACGAGGCCGACGTCCTGCCCCACGGCTTTGTAAGCAGGTAGCCATGGCCGGTCTGTCAGCAGGCGGCGCCGCGGCGGACCTCCGGGATCCTCCGCCGGCGCCCCGGCGCCTCCCCGCGGCGCCGTGGTCGACGTCGACCCGCGGTGAGGCGGATCTCCCGAGCGACAGGTTCCCCCACACGAGGCGTCCGCTGCCGTGGGTGCTGGCCGGGTTCCTGGCGATGCTCTTCCTCATCCCGATCGACTCCACGCAGATCAAGGTACACCTGCCGGTCGGGTCCGAGATAGACCGGTTTGCCATCGTCGGGCTCGTCTTCGCCTGGATCTGGTTCGGCGGCGACCAGCGGGCGTTTCTTCGCACGAAGCGTTCGAAGCTGTACGTCAGCACTGCGGTGGTGTTCGTCTGTCTCGCCCTCGCGAGCCTGCTGTTCGACGTCGGTCGGATTGTCAACCTCGGCGAGCTCACGCTGGCGGAGAAGCGCTTCGCGCTGCTTGGCTCGTTCGTGATCCTCTCATGGTTCACGCTGTCCGCACTGCGATTTGAGGATGTCCGCGGCTTCACCACCTACCTCATCGGGCTCGGCTCGATCACCGCGCTTGGCGTGATCATCGAGCGCAAGACCGGATTCAACGTCTTCTACAACTTCAGCGGGGTCATCTTCAAGCCGATCGCCACGGTCGCGCCGTCGCCGACCATCATCCATCCCGCCTTTGCCACCGGCGGCCGGGTCTTCGTCGTGGGTCCCACGCTGCACGGCCTCGCCGCCGCGACCCTGCTCGTGCTCGTGATGCCGTTCGCTTTCGTGCGGATCCTCCATGCACCGAGTCGGCGGTCGTGGTGGCTAAACGCGGCCGCCTGCCTGCTTCTGCTCGCGGGGGCGATGGCGACCGAGAAGAAGACCGCGCTACTGGTCCCAATTGCCGTCGTGATCTACGTTGCCTGCTACCGCCCGCGCCAGGTCATGCGCCTGGCGCCGGTCGGCATCGTCGTGTTCGGGCTCGTCGTGCATCTCGCGTCACCCCATTCACTGGGACTGGTCCTCAATCTCAGCAACGACGCGAACAGCAACTCGACGGGACACCGCCTCGGTGACTTCACCGACCTCACTCCCGATATCGACGCCCATCCCGTATTCGGCCGGGGATACGGCACGCTCAACCCCGACCAGCCGAACCAGTTCCGCATCAACGACGATGAATACCTCGATGAGCTGTGGGAGGTCGGAGGCGCCGGGCTCCTCGCCTACATCGCCATGATCCTGGCGCCCGTCATTCTGGCGCGTCGAGCGATCCGCGGTCGCGATCCCACGGTGGCGCCGCTGGCGCTCGCCGGTTCCGCCGGGTGCATCGGGTTCTTCGTTGTCAGTGCCCTGTTCGACGCGTTCTCGTATCCGCAGGCTCCATACATGTTCTTCTTCGTCGCGGCAATCACCACGATCGCCTCTGGGGGGCCCGAGGGCAACGTGGTGGCGGCGCGGGATCTCAGGCGACGGCTCGTCGCGCAGCTCGGACCGGCATCGGCTGCCTGAACGAGCGGCCGCAGGGCTGTCCGGCTGTGCCTGGACGGTCGTGATGAGCAACGTCGAGGCGCGTGGGTGCCGGCCCGGGCAAGACGGCGGCCACGCGGGGAGGAGTCATCCGCGCCACGCGGGGAGGAGTCATCCGCGCCACGCGGGGAGGAGTCATCCGCTGATGCGTCGGAGAAGGCTGCCGGATGCGATGGCGCGGGCCCGCCCGCTCGACTCCGCGTGGACGCGCTCCGAACTCCCGACGCGCAATGTCGCCACTCCCCGTGCCGTCCCGGCACCGGGCACAACTCTGCGGGGGCGCTCGCGGGCGAGCCGCTGAGCGTGACCAGCGGCGGCGGTGCCGTCGGGACTCAGGTCGCCGAGCGCGTGCCGGCCGGCGCCAGCCGCCTGGTCACGCCGCGGAGCGAACGGTGGGGCAGGACGCGGGTGGCGAACGTCTGCAGGCTCCGCAGCGAGCTGCGGAAGAAGACGCGGAGCGTCACGAGGTACGCTGCGGCGGCGACCGCGAACACCGCGGCGAGGTACGGCAGCGCCGGAACTCGCGCAGCCGTCAGAGCGAGGCTGACCGGCACCCCGGCGGCGACGATCGCCGAGCAGGCGACGGTGGCCGGTGCGATGTCATCCCACAAGCGGCGCAGGGGTCGCTCACCGGAGCCTTGGAGCATGAGGATGTAGGCGACGAGCAGGAACAAGGTGTGCACGACTGCCGCGTCGACGGCGACGGCGGTTAGCCCGAGCGGAGCGACGAGGAACACGGTGATCCCATAGGCGGCGAAGTGCGCCCAGCCATAGCCCAGCAGAGCGCGGGGTCGACCGGCCGCCATCAGGCCGGCCCCGGCCGCATCGATCACGAGCGTCGAGGCACCGCCGACTGCCAGGATCTGGGTCGGCCTCACGGCTCCGGTCCAGGCGTGGCCGAACAGCCAGGGAACGAACACCGGCGCCACGATGGCGAGGAGAGCCAGCAGCGGAAAGAGCACGAGGGTGAGCAGGCGCACGATGCGAGTTCGGAGCTCCTCCATATCTCCGCGACTGCTGGTGCGCGCGAGGATCGGGAAGCCGACCGAGCTCATCACCTTGCTGACCTTCTTCTGATACTCGACGCCGAGGGTATAGGCGCGGAAGTAGAGGCCGGCCTGCAGCGGGCCCAAGCGGGCCCCGACGATCGCATAGTCGCAGTTGCGAAATCCGATCCAGCTGACGGCGGCGAGCGCCGCAGGACCCCCGTAGCCAAGTACCTCCCGGGCCGGTCCGCGACGCAGGATCGGAAGCGGCGGGGGGGCCCAGACCCACATCAGCAACGTCGCCGCCAGGCCACCGGCCAGGACGCCCAGCACAAGTGCGAAGCCGTTCAATCCCGCCACGGCCAGCCCGATGGAGACGCCGGCAGCCGCCAGGCTGCCGACGACGTCGATCACGCTGAGGCGCCGGAATGCCAGCCGTCGCTGGAGCAGCGCCGCCGGCACGGTGCTGACAGCGGCGACAAAGAACCCCGGCGTGGACAGTCGCACGAACTCGGCCGTTCGCTCGCCGAACACCGGGACCACGATCGTGGCGGCCGCTGCCAGCGTAAGCGCAACCAGGGCAAGGCCGACGAGCAGTGCCAGCGCGAATCCGGCTTGCAAGTGCTGACGAGTCACCGACGAGCGCTGCACCAGGGCGGCGCCGACCCCGGCCGACGGAATGAATGCCAGCTCACCGACGATCGCCGCCACCGCGAAACGCCCGAACTCGGCGGGCGGGATCAGATGGGCGCAGACGACCAGAGACGCCATGCTGATCAGTTCGCTCGTGGGCCGGGTGATCACGATCCAGCGCAGGCCGCGCAGCGTGGCGGTGCGGACCTCCGAGGTCGACAGCGAATCGTCGGTCACGACGAGTCCCCGGTCTCTGAGAATCCCGGCTGACGTCGCGTCGGCGCGCCCGGGATTGTCATACGCGCCGCAGACGGCAGGCTGGCACGCCGCAGCCCGCTTCTCCGCGCGAGCGCTCGAGACGTGGCGAGACGGCTGTCGATGACTTCCCTGCCGGGGACATGTCGCCAGATCAACGAACGACGGCCGGTGAATCTCGCGAGAGGTCCCGGTGGCCTGGATCCTGGCCAGCGCTCTGCAAGAACTGCCTCATACCGGCCGTTTTCTCACCAGCGAAGGCCCCGATGCGCCCGTCAGTAATCAACATCACCTTCCATGGCGTCGGTGAGCCAACCAGACGCCTGGAGCCGGGCGAGGAAGACGTGTGGCTGAGCACAGCCCAGTTCGTCTCCGCCCTCGATGCAATCAGCGACCGCGGCGACGCGCGAATCAGCTTCGACGACGGCAACGTCTCCGACGTCACCGACGCCCTTCCGGTTCTGCGCGCGCGCGGCTTGAGCGCGACGTTCTTCGTGGTCGCGGGGAGACTAGGAGCTCCCGGCTTCCTGAACGATCGGGATATCGGCATCCTGGTCGATGCCGGGATGAAGATCGGCTGTCACGGGATGCGGCACCGGCCATGGCGCAGGCTCGGCGACCAGGAGCTGCGGGAGGAGCTGCTCATCTCTCGCAGACGCCTGGAGGAGCTCGTCGGCGCCCCGGTGGCGCAGGCAGCCTGCCCTTACGGCGCTTATGACCGGCGAGTACTGAGCTCCCTGCGCCGCTACGGCTATGACCGTGTCTTCACCAGCGACGGAGGGACGACCCGGCCCGGTCAATGGGTCCAGGCACGCAACACCCTGCGCAGACGGGACGGGAGCGACGCCGTCGACCGGATCGTGGCGGGGGATGTGCCGCTCGCCGGCGCGGTTCGCCGGGGTGTAAAGCAGGCGGTCAAGCGATGGCGCTGACGGCGCACCGGCCTACGGCCGACCCGCCATCCTCCCCGATCGACGGTGCGCCGCCGGTATTGGTCGGCTTCGCCGATGCGCTCGCCGCGCCGGAGACGGCGTGGAGCCTGCAGGAGTCGGGTACCCCTGTGGTCGCGTTCGCGCGCCGGGGTTCACGCCCTCCGCTGAGGCGCAGCCGGTCGGTCACCATCGTCGAGATCTCGCCTCCCGAACGGAACCTCGGCCTGGCCATCGATGATCTGCGCACCGTCGTAGCGCGTCATCGGTTCGCCGCCGTGATGCCGCTCGATGACAGTGCGGTGTGGCTCTGCAACGCGGCACTGGAGGCCTCGCCCGTGCCGATTGCCGGCGCGGCGGGCCAGATGGCCGAGTTCGCGCTGGACAAGCGGCTTCAGCTTCAGGCCGCGGCGCGGGCCGGCCTGACCGTGCCACCGACCTCATGCCTGGAGTCGGTGGAGGAACTCATGAGCTTGTCGAAGTTTCCGCTGGTGCTCAAGCCGGCCCGGCCGGTGGGCCAGGCGGACGGTCGACTCCTCCGCAAAGCCCATTACATATGTGCCAACCGGGCCGAGCTCTTGACTGCCGCGCGGACCTGGGGCGGCGCTGGGACATTGCTCGCGCAGCCACTCCTGTCGGGTGTCGGCGAAGGCCTGTTCGGGCTCGCCGGTCCCAATGGGCTGATGACGCTGAGCGCCCATCGCCGCATCCGGATGATGAACCCCGCCGGCTCGGGCTCCAGCGCGTGCATCTCCGTCCGGGTGAACGATGACCTGGCTCAGGCGGCGGCACGGATGCTCACGGAGATCGGCTGGCGCGGCATGTTCATGCTGGAGTTCCTGCGCTCCAGCGACGGCGTCGCCTGGTTCATGGAGCTCAACGGCCGCCCGTGGGGAAGCATGGCGCTCGCCCGCCGCCAGGGGCTCGAGTATCCCGCGTGGGCGCTGAAGCAGCTGATCGACGAGGACTTCCAGCCTCCGGCGACGGCGCCGGAGGAGGGTCTGACCTGCCGTCACCTCGGCAGAGAGCTCGTGCACCTGCTGACGGTGTTACGCGGCCCCGGGTCGGCCGCGTTGACGCAATGGCCACCTAGGTGGCAGAGCATGCGCCAGGTCCTGCGCTTCAATCGAGATGACCTCTGGTACAACCTACGCCGCGGCGACCGGAGGCTGTTCGTAGAGGACACCATCTCCACCGTCCTCACCCGCATCGTGGCAAGGGTCCGGACGTGAAGCAGATTCGCATAGCCAGCCACGTTCACTCGGAGTGGTCCTACGACGGCAGCTGGAGCCTGACCGAGATCGCGGCGCAGTTCGGTCGCAGGGGGTACGACGCGGTCCTCCTTGCCGAGCACGATCGGGGATTTCACGCCGCCCGCTGGGCGGGCTATCGGGAGGCGTGCGTCCGCGCCAGCCGCGCGAACTGCGTACTCGTGCCCGGGATCGAGTACAGCGACCCGAGCAACACCATCCATATACCCGTCTGGGGAGACATCCCGTTCCTCGGAGAAGCCACCCCGACCGGGGACCTGTTGGGACGAGCAGATGACCTGGGCGGCCTGGCCGTCCTCGCCCACCCGGCGCGACGGGGAGCTTGGGAGCGCTTTGATTCGGCGTGGCTGCCCCATCTGCTCGGAATGGAGGTGTGGAATCGCAAGTACGACGGCTACGCCCCCAATCGGGCGATCGCCGAGTACGTCGGCGCCCGGCCCGAGCTGCTGCCGTTTGTGTCACTCGACTTTCACACGTCGCGTCAGTTTCACCCATTGACGATGATGCTGGGATGTGCTGAAGAGATCACTGAGGCCCGGATCTGCGACGGGATGCGCTCGCGACGTTTGCAAGCCACCGCGTTCGGCCTTCCCGCCCTGCATCTCGCCCGTAACCCGGCGTGGCCCGCGATGTGTGGCTTGGAGCGGGCGCGAAGGCGCGTAGCTCATGCGCGGCGTGACCGTCGACTCAGGGGCTCCCAGCGCGCTGATGGCGACCGCCGCCCGTGAGTCGATGATGAGCGACCGCTGCTACGTGATCTACGGTCCCACGCCCTGGGACAGCCATCGCAACGCCGCGCACAACTATGCGCAAGCGCTCGCCGCCGATCACCGGGTCCTGTACATCGATCCTCCGCTCAGTCCCCTGAGCCCGATTCGCTACGGGCTGAGGGGGGAGACCTGGCCGCGAGCCCGGGCGCTCGTCTCCCGCCGGGTGCGTACCTCCGACGGTGTCAACGTGTTCGCACCGGTGTCGCTCCCGCCCGTCCAGCACCCACGGATGCGGCGGCTCTCGCTGCCTCTGGTGCGAGCCCAGATTCGTCGTGCGGTGGCCGGCATGGGATTCGAGCGACCGGCGGTGATCGCGTGGCGCGGACTGGCCGAGCTGGCCGGAGTGGCCGGGGAGACGTACCGAGTAGCAGTCGTGATGGACCATCCGGCGGCGGGCGCCGGTCTCCTGGGCCGGGACCCCGCTGAGCTGGAGGCCGAGACGGCGGCCAACTGCGATGCCGCGGATCTCGTCTGCGCAACTTCGAACGCGGTTCAAAGCCTGCTCGAGGAACGTGGACGGGCGAGCGAGCTCGTTCCCTTTGGCTTTCCCGCGGACCTGACCAGCGCGTACGAGCTTGCTCTGCAACCCGCCGAGCTGCAGGCGCTGCCGCGACCGTTGCTCGGCTATACCGGGAGCGTCGACGACCGGCTCGACTTCGACCTGATCCAGGCGCTCGCCGATCGGTTTGACCAGGGATCGCTCGTGTTCATCGGCGCCGTCAGTCCCCGCCTGTCGGCCCCCGCGCGCCGCGCGCTGCAGGCGCGGCCGAACATCCATCTGCTGGGCAGCCGCTCGCGGAGCCGGCTCCCGGCCTACATCCGGTACCTCGACGTGGCGTTGATGCCCTACGCGGACAGCCTGTTCACGCGCTACCAGTCGCCGATGAAGGCATGGGAGTACCTATACGCCGGTCCGCCCATCGTCGGCTCAGGATCACCCGAGCTACGCTGCTATCCGCCGCCGTTGGTCCACTACGCCGAGGATCACGATGCATTCCTGACGCTGGTGGCGCGCGCGCTCACCGCGGGCGTCGCCGGCCGCAGCGAGCGTCGGCGGTTCGCCCTGGCCAACACCTGGGAGGACCGGGCGCACGCGCTCGATGCTCTCGTGCAGGCGGGGCTGCGGGCGAGATCCGACACTCTGTTGGCGAGCAGCCGGTGAGCCCACCGGCCCCCACATCGGAACGGATGCTGCCGGCAACGACGCCTCAGCGGACCGCGCCACCGAAGCGAGTTACCCGGAAGGTGCCATCGCGGCCCGCGAGACGACCATCGATTACGGCGCTGATCCCCGTCTACAATTACGGTCGATTTCTGCGCGACTGCGTGAACAGCGCCCTCGCCCAAGCCGACGTGGAGGTGGAGGTGCTCGTCATCGACGACTGCTCGTCGGATGACTCGCTCCAGGTCGCAGCCGGGCTCCAGGCGTCGGATGCTCGCGTGTCAGTGATCTCCCATCAGCGCAATCGTGGGCACATCCCGTCAGTCAACGAGGGCTTTGCGCGTCTCGGTAGCGAATACGTGGTCAAGCTTGATGCCGATGACCTGCTCGCGCCCGGCTCTTTGGCCCGAGCGACCGCTCTGTTGGAGGCCCATGCGGAGGTGGGGTTCGTGTATGGACGGCCGCAGCACTTCTCCAGCCGGATACCGAAGCCAGTGGCGTCGCCGACGAGAAGCTGGTCGGTATGGTCGGGTCGTGAATGGGTGGCGCGCCGCTGCCGCACCGTGAACAACGTCATCAGCCAGCCTGAAGTCGTAATGCGCACGGAGACGCTGCGCCAAGTGCTCCCGATTCGCACGGATCTCCCTCACACCTCGGACCTGCACCTGTGGATTGCGCTCGCGTCGGTGAGCGATGTGGGCAGGATCAATGGGCCGGTCCAAGGCTATTACCGCGTGCATGACCAGAGCATGCAGCGCACCGCGCACACGGGCCAGATCTTCGGGCTCCGCGCGCGGCGGGACGCTTTCGACGCGGCCTTCGCGGCCCAGGCGGGCGGCCTGTCCGGCGCCGCAGAGCTGCACGCCGCCGCGCGGCGGGCGCTGGCCGCCGAAGCGCTGCAGCGTGCATGCCACGCCTATGATCGAGGAAGGACGGGCGAGGACCAGGAGCCGATCGATAGGTTTGTGACGTTCGCGATCGAGACGTGGCCGAGCGTATGTGAGCTGCCGCAGTGGATCGCCTTGAAGCACCGCCAGGCGGTCGGAGCGCACCGGGCTCCGCGACGTCCGCGGTTCGTCGCCGACGCGGTCAGTCGGCGGGCCGTGGCCGAACTGCGGCGGTGGCGCTGGCGGCGCACCGGCGAGCTCTGAGATCTGACCACCCGCGATGCCGGTTGAGGTCTGACAACCTGACAACCGGGTTGCCAGGTTGCTCGGGCGCCCGGTGTCAGCCGTCGGCGTCAGCGCGGGTGAGCCGCCTGAACACCGAGAATCCACCGTCGTGTGACGCATCGTGTGTCACCAAGCGGTAGTCGTGGTCTTCGATCAGTCCCGAGTGAAGCGCATGCGAGGGGGCGTGGTTGATGCCGGTCAGGACCACGAAGCGAGCGCCATCGAGCGTGGCGTGCTCCTCGGGCGCGAGCTCTGAATGCTTGCCGACGATCACGATGTCGAAGCGGTGGCGGTGTTGCCGGCTCTTGCGCTCGAAGGCATCTCGGCGTGATAGGCGCTCACCGGGCCGCCGATCACGGCCGGGCAGGAACGGTGGCGTCGCATCGTGGAGCCAGACGATCTCAGGCTTGTTTGGGTTCGAGGTGAGCCCCGCCAGTACTGCCCTGATACTCCGCGAGGTGGCCGACGCCCGGATCAGAAGAGCGTTGTGCAGGTCCTCCTTCTGCGCCAGGCTTTCGATGACCCGGTTCGGCGTGCCACGGTCACGCCGACGCCGACGTGCCTGCAATTCCCGCCGCAGGCGCCGCTCGAGACGGACGCGGGGCGGGTCGCTGAGCAGCGGGAGCACGTCTGGACGGGCAGGCTGAGAACTCCCCGAGCCGACGGCGCCGTCGACCTCCGGCGCGCGAGCCTCGGCTCGCGCTGGCGCCCCACCCCCGCCCGGCACGACACCGGCCAACACGCCACCGGCCGACACGCCACCGGCGAGCACGGTATCGGCGAGACGTGGCTGGCCACACGCGCGCAGCATGACGCAGAGATCGTCGATCCAGGAATCGGCGTCACGGTGCGGGAGGAGATGGACACTGCGGCGGTCGGTCCGCCGCTCGCATTCCGAACCCGCGGGAGGCGCCTCGCGTCCCGCAGCCAAGGACGTCACCCGGCGGATCCGATCCAGCTCCAGATGCGCCAGCTCAGGGAACTGATCCGCGCGCCGGACGGCTTCACGGATGTTTCCTTGGCAGAGGAGCGCGCGGACGAAGAAGGCCCAATCGACGGGATCCGGGCTCTGAGCGAAGTGGGCGACAAGCTCCCGCTCTATCGATTTGCTCACCCAGGTGGCGGCTTGCGCGGGGTTGCCACCATAGAGGTGGCAGCGCGTCAGTCCGAGCACTGGCTCCGGCATGAAGTGGTAGTTGAGGCATCGCAGGAACAGCTCTTCGGCGCGCTGCAGACGCCCCAGGGTGAGCATCCGCTGGCCCTCTTCGAGCAACGATCGGTCCAAGCCGCCGCTGATCGAATGCGAGTTCGTGACACCCGACGAGGACGCCACCAGGCGAAGCGGCTCGAACGGTCCAGTCTGAACAATTCGCTCCCCTGGGCGGGCTGCCCGGTGGAGCCTGAGCCATTGCAGAAGCTGATCCCGCCGGTCCATCGTGTGCTGCGCGTGGACGAGGTCGAAGCCGGCGTCGGTGATGCGGCGCAGCTCATCCGGATTCGCGAACAGAAACTCCAGCTTGTCGAGGATGTCGTCCTGGTCAGCAAAAACGGCGTTCTCCATGTCGACGAATCCCGCGGCCTCGATCGATGGGGTGCGCTCGGTCACCAGGCAAGTGCGAGACGCCGGTATCTCGAAGTGCTTTCGGATAACGTCGCGGGCGATCGTTCCGCAGGTGGGGGCGACCGAGGCGGCGTTGAGGAGCTGGGCATACCTCATGCCGTGAACCATCCGGCCCGCGGCCTGCTTGTCGAACCAACCGGCGTGGGGAGTGGTCAGGCACGGGTACTGCTCGGTGACGATGCTATGGATGCGGCTCCGCCATGGATAGTGCGCCGCCTGACTGCCGGTGAACAGGATCGGCACGTTCTTCGGCTGGCCGTGATCCCGGTAGACGTCGGCGTCCACGAAGTTCGGCCAGACGAACAGCCGATCGGCGATGTCAGGTGTGTACTCTGCCATCGACACCGCCAGGGTGAAGAACGTGTCAACGCCCCAGCGTTCCATGTCAGTCAGGAATACCGAACGGGTGGCGCAGTAGGCGTCGGCGTTGCAGAAGCCGACCTTGGGGATCTCAGGGAACGAGGAGGTCCTCGTGATGTTGCGCCGACCGGCATACACCCCTGACTCGAAGACCGCCAGATCGGGACGGTGCGTCTCGCAAATCTCCCGGTAGTCGCAGTCCTCGCTCACCAGAACGACGTCGAAGTGGTGCCGGAGGCACTTGACCTGCTCATCGAGGTGCTGGTGGATGAATGGAGGCAGGCCTGGCCTCAGCCATCGAAACAGCACCAGCCGTGGCTTGTCCATTGAAGCTCCCGTCGCCATCGACTCGCCGGGAAGGGTCACGGCGGTCCCGGACTCGGGCGCGTCATGATTGCTCTGCACGCCGAAGAAACGACTGGTGGGCGGCGCCCCTTCCATGTCAACCGACCGATGGCTCGTCGCCCCGGCGGGCCACGAGATCACGCACGGCGGCGTTCGCGGCCTCGAGCTCCGCCAGTGGGCGTGCCGGATTGCCCGCCACGGTGCTGCCCGCCGCCACGTCGGCGACGACGACCGCTCCGAGGCCGACAGTCGCGCCGTCACCGACGAGAACGTGGTCGCGCAACGTCGCGGACGGCGAGATCCAGCTACGGGCGCCCAGGCGCGAACCTCCGCCGACGCTCGTCAGGGTCATGACCAGTGCCCCATGCCCCACCTCGACGCCATGGGCTATATACACCAGATTGTCGATGCGGGCCCCCGACCGGATCGCGGTCGCGCCGAGGGTGGCTCGATCAATGCACGAGTTGGCGCCGATCTCAACGTCGTCCTCGATCATCACGGTGCCGAGGTGAGGGAAGCGACGGGGAGCTCCCGTCTCGCTCCGCTCGAACCCGAACCCGTCGGACCCGACCACGGTGCCCGGGTGGATCGTGCAGTCGGCGCCGATGGTACAGCCCGCGTACACGTGGACACCGGCGTGGATCACCGTCCGCTCGCCGACGCTCACGTCCGCGCCGAGCGTGGCCAGCGGGCCGATGTAGGCGCTGGCCGGCACGGTGGTGCGATCCGCGAGCACCGCACTGGGGTGGATCCCGGTGGGCCGCTCGGGAGCGAAGAAATGGTCGACGAGCCGGATGAACGAAAGCCGCGGATTCGCACACCCGACCGTCACCGGCGGCACACGCTCGATCCGCCGCAGGTCCGGCTCGTCGGGCACGAGTACCAGCGTCGCGCCGGTTTCGCGGAGGAGCTCGAGACCCCGCTGGTCCGACGCGCTGATGAAGCTGACATCACCTTCAGCCGCCTGCCCGACCGGGGCGGGACCGCGAATCGTCGGCCAGTCCTGCACGGCGTCGATGCCGCTGAGTTGGTCACGAGCGCCCAGGAAATCGGCGACCTCGAGGACGGTGGGCACGCGGTGCGGTCAGGCCAACTCGCGGGCGACGCCGATCCGTGCGTCATGGGCGAGACCACCGGCGTGGCGCCTCCAGGCGGCGCGGACAGTCTCGTCGATGTAGCGTCGTGGTTGCTGCGCGGCATGGTGCATTACCACATCCTCCAGATAGCGCTCCCGCTCCACGATCGTGCCGTCGAGCCAAAGCTCGGGGTGGGTGTTGAGCATGACACGCGCGGGAGGCTCGTCGCCCAGGCAGCTCAGAAGGGAGTCGTCTCGCCACGCCCGGCAGCTGTCGCTGACATAGAGAAGCCCCCTGGCCAGTCGTGGGTCGTGGGGGTTCAGCCACCGGCCCCCGATCGCGAACAGGTTCTCCAGGCCGGTGTGGGGCTGATGCATGCAGATCGAGCGCACCGCGGTATCGCTCACCCGGGCGAGTACCGAAACCTCCCACTCCAGATGCTCGAGCGCGGCATCGGGGTCGGTGGGATAGCACACCAAGTCGTAGTGCAGCCCCAGCTCATGGCCGAGGGCGACGAGGCGGCGAAGGATCTTCACGTTTTCCGGGCTCAACACGTTATAGGGCTGAGTCAGGGCAACGTAGTAAGTGGCGCTCAGGCCGAGGCTTGCCTCGAGCTCGGCCATCCGGTCCACGTGCAGGAGATGGAGATCGACGTCGTGACGCAGGTAGAGCGTGCGCATCGGCTCGTCCGAACGCATGGACCCCGCCGGTGCGAACCGGTAGCCGGCATCGCCCAACCGGGCGATGAGGCCGGCGTATTCGTCCAGGCTGAAGTCCGGCAGCTGGTAGGGGATGATCGGCCGGGCACGTTCGGCCTTGAGTCGCTGGGCCGCCACGAGGTCGCGCCATTCCTCGCGCGTGAGTGTCTTCTCCACACGTAGACAACGTCCAAAAGCGCTTGGACTTTGCGCGTGGCTGGAAATCACGTCGCTCGCCTCAGCGCCGGCCCGGCAGCGGCGCAACCGCGAGCGGCCGGCTAACCTTTGCATGATGGAAGCCGTGGTGCGGGGCTCGGGCGCAAGCTCTCGAGTGTGACTGGGCGCAGATGACCGCTCAGTCCCACGGCAGTGGCCGCTTTGCGCTCGAGGATCTCGGCTCGCTCGGAGAGCGGGTCGTCATCGAGGAGGGGGTCCTGATCTTCAATCCCGCCCACGTTCATCTCGCCGATGAGGTCTATGTGGGCCATCGCACGATGCTGAAGGGGGACACGCGCGGGGAGTTGTTCGTCGAGCACGGGGCGTGGATCGGTCAGGACTGCTACCTGCACAGCGCCGGAGGGATCCGCATAGGCGCTCGGGCCGGCATCGGGCCGCGAGTGATGATGCTGACCTCCACTCACGTCGAGGTGTCGCCGCCGGTCCCGATCATCGACTCTCCGCTCGAGTTCGCGCCGATCGAGGTCGGCGAGGGCAGTGACATCGGTGTCGGCGCGATTCTGCTCCCCGGTGCGCGGATCGGCCCCGGAGCGCAGATCGGGGCGGGATCGGTGGTCAAGGGCGAGGTTGCTGCCGGAGTGGTCGCCGCCGGGGTGCCGGCGCGCTTCCAACGCCAGCGCGGGGAGCGGGCGAGTCGATGAGCGATCCGGAGACGCTGCATCTCGCGGAGCCGCGCTTCGACGCGGACGCCCTCGCCGCGATCGAGTCCGTACTGATGAGCGGGCGCCTCACCCAGGGACCCCTGGTGGAGCAATTCGAGGTCGCTGTGTCGCAGATGTGTGGGGCGCGGCACGGTGTCGCCGTCACGTCGGCGACGACCGCGCTGGAGCTCGCCCTCGCTGCGCTGGACGTCGGTCCGGGTTGTGAAGTGCTGGTGGCCGACTTCACGTATCCCGCAACCGGCAACGCAGTGTTGCAGCGAGGCGCTCAGCTCCGACTGATCGACGTCGACCCACAGACCTTCTGCATGGACCCCGATGCGCTCGCCGATGCGATCAGCGACCGTACCTCGGCGGTGATCACCGTGGACGTGTTCGGGCTGCCCGCTGACTACGGGCGCATCGAGCCGCTTCTGGCCCGGCACAACATCCCGTTGCTGTGCGACGCGGCCTGTGGACTGGGCGGGGCGATCGACGCGCGTCAGTGTGGATCATTCGGCAATCTCAGCGCATTCAGCTTCCATCCGCGCAAGTCTTTGACGACTGGTGAGGGCGGCATGGTGACAACAGACGATGCTGCGCTGGCCGCCCGCCTGCGGAGGTTGCGCAACCATGGCAGCGAGCGCGACGGTTGGCGTGCGCGATTCGTGGAGCCCGGGTTCAACTTCCGCATGAGCGAGCTCAACGCCGCGCTCGGTCTGGTTCAGGTGCCCGGCTACGGCGCGGTGGTGCAAAAACGCCGGCGGCTGGCCGCTAGGCTGAGCGAGCTGATCAGCGACATCGAGGGCGCGACCCCGCAGATGGCGCCCCCCGGCCACCGCCACCCCTACCAGAGCTACGTCGTCACCCTCGCTGATTCGCTGAACCGGGATGAGCTGATCGCGACGTTGCGTCAGTCGGGCATCGAGGCGACACTGGGTACCTACGCAATGCATGCGGAGCCCGCCTTCGGCGCCCGCTGCAGCACTCGTCCCGGCGACCTCTCCGCGTCGCACAAGCTGATGTGCCAGACGGTCGCCCTCCCGTTACATCAGGGTCTGGATGATCGCGACATGGAGCGCGTGGCCGCCGCCCTCGCCGACGCTATTGCGCGCCAGCGGTCACTCGTTGCGAGAGGTACCACGACACCGTCCGCCTGAGCCCCACTTCGAGCGGGACCGATGGCGAGTAACCGAGCTGGTCGTGCGCCCGGCGGGTGTCGGACAGCAGTCGGCGCACATCGCCGGGTCGCGGCGGGCCGTGTTGCACCGGGTGCGCTGGGCGCTCCAGCGCCTCCAGCAGGAGCTCGACGAGCTTGTTTACCGACGCCTCCTCGCCCGCGCCGATATTGAACGTCTGACCGGCCGCGGCGGGGCTCGTCGCCGCGAGCAGCGTGCCGCGCACCGTGTCGCCAACGTAGGCCATATCACGCGTCTGCTCGCCGTCGCCGTGGATGGTGACTGCATCGCCGGCGAGGACCGCCGCCACGACCGCGGGAATCAGACCGGCGTAGGCGCCATCGTTCTGGCGCTCCCCGTAGGTGTTGAACGGTCGCACCACGACGGCCTGCAGTCCAAACGTGCTGGCATAGCTGAGCGCAGTGAGGTCGGTCGCCGCCTTCGCCGCCGCGTACGGGGTGTGTGGGTGAAGCGGATGGTTCTCTCCCATCGGCGCTGTCTGCGCTGTGCCATACACCTCGGACGAGGAGAACTGGATCAGGCGACCGTAGCCACCCGCACGTCCCAGCTCGCAGACCGCGGTCGTCATGGCGACGTTGTGGTCGACGTTCTCACGCGGAAACACGAGCGAGTGGGGCAGCGGGATGACCGCGAGGTTGTAGCAGTGGTGAAATGGCCCGTTCTCGTCACAGATTCTCCTCAGCAGCCGACCGTCGGCGGCGTCGCCTACGGTCAGCTCGAACGCTGGGTGTTCGAGAGCGGAGGCGAGGTTGCACTCGCGTCCCAGGGAGAGGTCGTCGACCACGTGAACGTAGTCCGCGCCGGAGGCCAGCAGCGCATCGACCAGGTGACTGCCGATGAAGCCGGCACCGCCGGTGACGAGTGTTCGAAGCCCGGCGACGGGCGCGGCGGGATGGGAGCGTTTCCCGGGGGCGGATTCAGACAACTGCGGCCTCGCGGTACTCCGGCGCTGTCACGAAGTGCTCGCCGCCGGCGCGCTGGATGGCGCGGGCGGTTGACAGCGCCGCGAGCGCGTCGGTCCCGCTCACCGCCGGCGAGCCGCCGACGCGGACGGCCGCGGCGAAGGACTCCCACTGCACTCGCAGCGGCTCGCGCCGGTCGAGCGCGTACCGGACCATGTCGCCTTCTCGGCCGCCGCGCATACCGGACAGCTGATCCCAGTCGGTGGACCGGGTGGGATGTTCGTAGAACATCAGCTCCTGTGTGAGGTAGTTGACGACGAACATCCCGCCCTCGCCCAGGATGCTCAGCTCGCGCACCTTGGTCGGGGTAATCCAGTTGGCCTCGAGCAGACCGGTGGCGCCCGAATCGAACCGAAGGGTCGCGCAGATCAGATCGTCGCCCTCCTCGTGCACCCGCCCGCTTGACTCCGCGTAGACGCGCTCCACCTCAGCGCCCGACAGGAAACGCATCAGGTCGATGTCATGCGTCGCCAGATCAAGCGCCACCCCCGCCATCCCGCCGCGATTGGGAAACGGACTCAAGCGGCGGGCGTGCATCTGCACGATCCGGCCAATCGTGCCGGCGTCTAGCTTCGCCTTCAGGGCGACCACCGCCGGATTGAACCGCTCGACGAATCCAACTCCGAGCAGTACCTCTCGCTCCGCCGCCAGTGCCACCAACTCCCGCGCCTGCTCCTCGGAGCGCGCCATCGGCTTCTCGACGAACGCGTGGACGCCGGCGTTGATGACCAGCGTCGCACACCGGGGAAGTTCGCCCACGGGCACTGCGAGACACGCGAAGTCGACCTGCTCACAGCTCAAGGCCTCCTCCAGATCCCGGTAGCCGTTGGTTGCGGCATGCGCACGTAGCATCTCGTCGCGACGAGCGTCGTTGCTTTCAACCACGGCGGCCACTTCCACGCCGGGAAAGGTGCTGAGGATGCGGAGGTGGTAGGAGCCCATGACCCCGAGTCCGACCACCAGCGCACGCAACGGCGTCTGATCGCCTTGATGGTTGCCAAACGTCATGTTCGTTGTCACTCGAGCACCTTCAGGCCGCGGCGACCAGACGGTTGTCCGAGCGACGTGTGAACGGCATCGAATCCAGGCGCTGGAGCTCGCGCTGCAGCGCACGCCGGCCCCGATGATGAAGCCCGTGGATTGACCCTTCGCTCCTGCCCATGCGTGTGGCGATCTCCCCGGGGGTGAGACCGACGACATGCCGGAGAAGGACGACCTCGCGCTGCTCGTCGGGCAAGGTCGCCAGCGCGGTCCGCACGGTCTCGGCACGGTCGAGATCGGCGCCGGAGCTCATCTCACGGTCGATGACCGTCTCAGTAGGCGTCAAGCGGTTGCCTCGGAGCTGGTCGATCGCGACGTTGCGGGCCAGGCGTAGAAGCCAAGCGAAGAAAGGCACTCCGCGGTCGTCATATTTCACGATCGCCGTCATCAGCTTCGCGAATACGTGCTGCGTGATGTCCTCTGCCTCGTGGTCGTCGCGGACGATCGAGCGGACATAGCCGTATATGTTGTGGACGTAGAGCACGTACAGGTACCGCAGCGCCTCTCGGTCGCCCTCCTTCGCGCGCGCCACTGCCAGCTTGACCTTCCTCAGACTCTCGGGCGACTCATCGAGCGTCATCTTGCTTCGGAACCCGATCTGCGCAGACGGCTCCGACGGTGCCTCACCCCTAGTGCTCTGCATCATGCCTTGCCTCAGATTTGCGATTGCCCCGGGCCAACCCGGTTGGCCCCTGTGATGGCCAGTATCGACACAAGTCATGAACCGCTCAATGATCGAGGCGGCTCATTCTCCGTTCAAGGACATGAACGCCGGAGCGGGTCGGGCCGGGGTCGAGACATCCCGACCTGCACGTGAGAATCGTGGCCGAAGGCCCGTTTATGCGATACCGTGCGCGCTAGGCAATCGAGAGCATCCGGCGAGGAGGTTGGATGGGGGCTATGAGCGCGAGCCAACGGGGCAAGTTGGACGCATCGGAAAACGGGCATGAACGCGGCGGCGACGTCGCCGATGTTGCGAAGCTGCTGATCGTCGATCACGCGCCGACGCGCCTCGGGATCCGGATGGCGCTGGGTGCCGAGGCTGAGGTGTGTGCGGAATCTTCCGAGGTGGACCTGGCGATCCGCGCCGCCAAGCTCAAGCAGCCGGACGTTGCGTTGATCGGACGGGAGATCTCCGGGGACTGGCGCGCCGCCGTCCGCGGCGTGTGTCGCGCAGCGCCGGAGTGCAGCGTGGTCGTGCTTGCTCAGAGCGCGGACACCGACGATATGTTGGAGTCGGTCCGCGCCGGCGCGCTCGGCTACGTGCCTGGCACCCCCGACGCCGAGAACCTCCGCGGGGTATTCCGCGCCGCGCGGGCGCGCGAGGCGGTCATCCCGCGCACGATGGTGATCGAGTTACTCACCGAGGTCCGCGGCGCCCCGACCGCCGCCAGCGGCTTGACCGGGCGCGAGGCTCAGGTGCTCGGCATGGTTCGCCGCGGCCATTCCACCGCACGGATCGCCGAGCGGCTTCAGATCACGCCCGTCACCGTGCGGCGCCACATTTCCGAGCTCGTGCACAAGCTCGGCGTGCAAAGCCGCTCGGATCTGATCGAGAACCCTGGCTGATCCGTCGGGCGGCGAATCGCGCTGACCCTGGCGCCCGGCCGGCGCGGCGGCGTCAGCCGACGCCCTGGCGAACGGCGTATACCGCCGCCTGCACGCGGCTCGGCAGGCCGAGCTTGACCAGGATGTTGGACACGTGATTCTTGGCCGTTCGCGGGCTGATGTGCAGCTCGGCTGCGATCTCGGCGTTCCCCATCCCCGCGGCGATCAGGCGCAGCACGTCGAGCTCGCGCGCGGAGAGCTGGCTGAGCGGAGTTGTATTGAGCTCGGGTGCCGGCGGGGTCGTTCGGATACGGCTGAGGACCACCTCGGCGGCCCGGGGCGATAGCCACGCCGCCCCGTCCGCGGCGGCTTTGACCGCTTCCACCAGGCTGTCGACCGACGTGTCCTTGGCCAGGAAGCCGCCCGCACCGGCCTGGAGCATCGTGGCGACGTCGTCGTCCTCCGAGGACACGGTGAGCGCCAGCACCCGGATCTCCGGGTGCAGCGAGACGATCCGCTGCGTCGCCTCGCGTCCTGAGAGGTCGGGCATGCGCACATCCATCAGCACGACGTCGGGGCGCAGCTCGGTCGCGAGCCGCACGCCCACCCTGCCTCCGGACGCCTGGCCGACCACCTCAATCTCGTTCTCCGCGGTCAGCAGCGAAGCCAACCCCGTCCGGAACAAGTCGTGGTCGTCGACCACGAGAACCCTGATCATCGCCTGCCCCCTCTTTTTGCCCTGATCCTCGCGTCCTGGATCAGTCGCCATTCTGTATCCCTGCCACGACGGGCCAGATACCCCTGAAAGAAGCATAGCGCTCCGAGCGTTATCCGAGTGGGATCTGGGAGTCGTTCAACCGGATGAACGAGACATAGGCGGCGCGCCCTATTCCATCGGCTCCGCGCGCATGTCATAAACGCCGAGTAAGGACAACTCAGGGGCAATCGTGGATAAACCGGAGTCGGTTGTGGCAGCGAAGCACGAGCGTGTGCGCTTCGCCGCGCTTGATCTTCAGCACGCACCACTTAAGGACCGTCTCCGGGAGACATTCGACCGGCTGCTGGAAACGAGCGCGTTCACGCTCGGCACCGAAGTCGAGGCGTTCGAAGCCGAGTTCGCGAACTACTGCGACGCGAACTACTGCGTCGGTGTGTCCTCGGGAACCGCCGCGCTGACGCTGATGCTCCGCGCCTACAACATCGGGCCGGGCGACGAAGTGATCGTTCCCGCCCACACGTTCATCGCCTCGGCGCTCGCCGTTGCCCATGTCGGCGCCGTCCCGGTGCTCTGCGATGTGCTCGACGGGACGGGGCTGATCGATCCCGTCGCCGCGCGAGCGGCGGTTGGACCGCGCACCGCGGCGATCATCGTGGTTCACCTTTATGGCCAGGCCTGTGACATGGACTCAATTCAAGCGTTCGCCGGACCTCGCGGACTCCTCGTGCTGGAGGACGCCGCCCAGGCGGCCGGGGCACGCTATCGCGGCCGGCGCGTCGGCTCGCTCGGAGCCGCCGCCGGCTTCTCGTTCTACCCGGGCAAGAACTTGGGGGCGCTGGGGGATGGCGGCGCCGTGTGCACCAATGATGCGCTGCTGGCGACGCGCCTGCGACGCCTGCGCAACCTCGGCCAGCGTGCCAAGGGCGAGCACGTCGACATCGGCTACAACGAACGGCTGGACGGTCTCCAGGCCGCGCTGCTCCGCGTCAAGCTGGAGTACCTGGACGAGTGGAACGAGGCCCGGCGGGCTCGCGCCGCCGAGTATCGCCGGGTCCTCGGCGATGGCGTCAGGACGCTCGAGGAGCGCGACGAGAGCCCGTGCATCTATCACCTGTTCCCGTCTCGGTTCGCGGATCGTGACCGGATCGGCGCCGAGCTCAACGATGCCGGGATCGAGACCGGGGTGCACTACGGGCGGGCGATCCACGAGCACCCAGCATGGGTCGACCAGCCACTGCTGTACGGAAATCTCCCGGTGGCCGAGGCGTGGGCGGCGCAAGAGCTGTCGCTCCCGATGCACTCGGCTCTGACCGGGCTCGAGATCGAGCGAGTCGCCGAGGCACTTCAAACCGCACAAGAGACGAGGATGGTTCTACCGTGAGCGCGACTATTACAGCCGGTCGGAAGCTCGACGACCCCGGCGCCGCTCCGGTGGGCGTCGCGGTGGTCGGGCTCGGTTATTGGGGACCGAACCTGCTGCGGGTCCTGTCCGACAAGCCGGAGGCCGAGGTACGGTGGATCTGCGACCTGGACCGCGAGCGCCTTCGCCGTTACCGCCGCCGGTACCCCGCCGTGCGGACGACCCCCCGGATCGAGCGCGTACTCGCCGATCCGCAGGTCGATACCGTGATCATCGCCACGCCGGTGGACACGCACTATGCGCTTGCCGCCCAGGCGCTTGCGGCCGGGAAGCACGTCTTCGTGGAGAAGCCGCTGGCACCGTCCAGCGAGCTCGCCGACGACTTGGCGGCGATGGCCGCGGAACGCCACCGGATCCTCATGTGCGGCCACACGTTCGTTTACAGCCCGCCGGTTCGCGCCATCAAGCGCATGCTCGAGGCGGGCACGCTGGGAGAGATCTACTTCATCTCCTCCAGCCGCGTGAACCTGGGGCTGCACCAGCGTGACGTCAGCGTGATCTGGGACCTCGGCCCGCACGACTTCTCGATTCTCCTGTACTGGCTGAGCGAGATGCCGACCACCGTCCGCGCCGTCGGGCGTGACTCGATCGTGCGAGGGATCGCCGACGTCGCGTTCGTGACGATGACGTTCGGCTCGGGGATCGTCGCCAACGTGGAGCTCAGCTGGCTGGCGCCGAGCAAGCTGCGCCGGACGGTCGTGGTCGGCAGCGAGCGCATGGTCACCTACGACGACGGCGCCGTCGAGCCGGTTCGGGTGTTCGACAGCGGAGTGGTGTATCGCGATCCGGAGACCTTCGGCGAATATCACCTGTCCTACCGGTCTGGAGACATCGTGTCGCCCAAGATCGAGTCCCACGAGCCGCTCGGGTTGGAATTGGGAGACTTCCTCAAGGCGATTCAGTCGGGCGGCAAGATGGACTTCCACACCGCCCTCGCGCGCAGCGTCGTGCGCATCGTGGAGGCGGCTGATCGGTCCCTCCTGCAAGGGGGGCGTGAGATCTCGCTGGACTGCGGCGATATCAACGACCAGCTCAACGCCCGCCGCGCCCTCGCGCTCGCCTGACATCTTCCGGGAGCGAGGGCGACCGGGCGCGGGATCGCGCGGGCATCGTCCGTTGTTCATGTGTGGGCGACCGGGCGCGGAATCGCGCCGGCATCGTCCGTTCAGGCGTGGGCGGCCAGGCGCGGGCTCACGCCGAGGATCCATCGGCATCTCGTGGCGACCTGCGACCGGTAAGATCAGTGAATCTGGATTCACCACGGTCCGCGGCCCGCCCGCCGGATCGCCACCGACGCAACCCGACCCCCACCGAGCCAGGAGACCGCAGCGTGGACCTGAACGACACCCCCGAGCAGGCCGAGTACAGAGCGCACGCCCGGGCTTGGCTCGAGGCCAACAAGGACCAGGCACCGCCACGATCAGGCTCCTACGAGGACATGAGCTACATCGATGCCCGGCGCGCCTGGCAAGGGCGCCTCGCGCAGGCGGGACTGGCCGCCGTCACCTGGCCCGTCGAGGTCGGCGGCCGCGGCCTCGGCCCGATCGAGCAGGTCACCGTCAATCAGGAGATCACGCGCGCCGGCGTTCCCGGGATCCTCGATGTGATCGGCATCGGGATGCTCGGCCCGTGCCTGATCGCCCACGGATCAGACGAGCAGCGCAACCGCCATCTCGGCCCGATGCTGCACGGCGACGAGGTCTGGTGCCAGCTGTTCTCAGAGCCCAACGCCGGCTCGGACCTGGCGGCGGTCCAGGCCCGGGCGCGCCGCCACGACGACGGCACGTGGACGCTCAGCGGTCAGAAGGTGTGGACCACCAACGCCCACTTCGCCTCGTTCGGGTTGCTGCTGGCTCGCACCGATCCCGACGTCCCCAAGCACAAGGGGCTGACGATGTTCATCGTGCCGATGGACGCCGCCGGGGTGACCGTGCGAGGCCTGCGCCAGATCTCGGGGGAAGCCGAGTTCAACGAGGTCTTCTTCGATGAGGTCAGGCTCGGCCCCGAGGCGGTGGTCGGCGGGGCCGGCAACGGGTGGGGCACGGCGCTCACCGTGCTCATGTACGAGCGGCTCACGATCGGCTTCGGCTCGGAGAACTTCGGCTCGCCGGCACAGCTGGTGCGGACGATGGCGGCAGACCCTGCGGCGCGCCGCGACGCCGAAGCGCGCCGGCGCCTCGGCGAGGTCATGACCGAGATGCTGGCGGTGCGATTCAACGGCTACCGGGCGCTGACGGTGCTCTCGCGCGGCCAGATCCCGGGCCCGGAGGCGGGGCTGGCCAAGGTGACGATGGTCAACGCCGCGATCACCGCCACCGACCTCGGCGCCGACGTCGTCGGTCCCGAGGCGCTGGACGCCGGGACCGAGTGGAACTACCTGATCTCCTTCCTGCCCGGGCTCAAGTCGGCCGGGGGGACCGAGCAGGTGCTGCGCAACACGATCGGGGAGCGGGTGCTGGGGCTGCCGCCCGAGCCGCGGCTGGACAAGGGTGTCCCGTTCAGCGAGCTGCGCGCGATGGAGAAGCAGACGGTGACGCGATGAACTTCGCGCTTTCCGACGAGCAGATCCTCCTGCGTGAGGCGGCCCGCGGGTCGCTGGCCCGGATCCCGACGCTGGAGGCCGCGCGAGCGGCGCTCGAGGACCCCGGCGCGCTGCCGGACCTGTGGCCGCTGGCGGTGCAGGCCGGCTGGCCCGGTGTGTTGATCTCCGAGCAGCACGGCGGGGCGGGGCTCGGCGGCTTCGAGGCTTTTCTGGTGACCGAGGAGTGCGGAAGGGTGTTGGCCGGCATTCCCCTGCTCGGGCTGCTTCCCGCCACCGCGATCCTCGATGCCGCCGACGATGCGTCCCTGGAGGCGGTGGCCGCCGGCCAGCAACGACCCGCCTATCTGCCGGCGCGGCCGCCCAGCGAGCTGGAGCCCCGGTGGACCGTGGAGCCCCGGGCCGGCTTTGCCCGCGCGAGCGCTCCTCAGTGCAGCGTGGATGGCGAGACGGTCACGCTCAATGGGACGATCGCGTTCGTGCCGGATGGGCCCGGCGCCGATCTGCTGATCGCGGTCGGCGTCGATGCCGATGGACAGCCGGTGGCGGCCGCGGTGGACGCCGGGACCGGCGGTGTCCAGGTGGAGAGCGTGATGCGCTACGACGCGACCCGCTCGCTGGGCCACGTGACCTTCGCGGGCGCTCGCGGCCGCCGCTTGGGGGTCGACTGCGGCGTGCTGGCGGACGCCTGGTACCTGGCCCACGCGCTGATCGCCGCCGAGTCGATCGGTGCGGTTCAGACCTGCCTGGACGTGAGCGTCGCCTACGCCAAGGAGCGGTTCACGTTCGGCCGGGCGATCGGCTCCTACCAGTCGATCAAGCACGAGCTCACCGAGGTGCTGCGCCGGCTGGAGAACGCGCGCGGGCTGCAGTACTACGCCGGCTGGGCCCGCGAGGCCCGGCCCGAGGAGTTCACGCTCGCCGCCAGCGCCGCCCGCAGCGCCGCGGGGGGCGCCCTGGACTTTGCCGCGCGCTCGATGATCAACGTCCACGGCGGAATCGGCGCCACCTGGGAGCACGACGCGCCGCTGTTCTTCCGGCGCGCCGAGCTGTCGCGGCGGCTGCTCGCCGGCACCCACGACGCCACCGACCGCGTCGCCGAACGGACGATGGCCACCGACGGCGCCGCCGCATAGGGACGGCAATGGTCACAGTCGGCGTCACGGATCCTGCCCGGGAGGTGCTCAATCAAGCCCCGCCGCTGCAGCCGGCGAACCTGTTCGAGCTCGATCTGGCGCTCCGCGAGGCGCTGGAGCGCGAGGGCGGCGGCTGGGCGGCGCACCGCGTCCACGAGGCCGGTGAGATCGCCGGCAGCGTCGAGGCCCTGGCGCACGGACGTCGGGCCGAGCGCAACCAGCCCCAGCTGATCACCCATGATCGGTACGGCAACCGGATCGACGCGGTGGAGCTCGATCCCTCCTGGCACTGGCTGCTCGGCGGCGCCGTCCGCCGCTCCATCCACAGCCTTCCCTGGCTCCGGCCGCAACCGGGCTCGCATGTGGTCCGCGCGGCTCTGTTCACGCTCTGGAGCAACGCCAACGCCGGGGTCATGTGCCCAGTGTCGATGACCTACGCGGCGGTGCCGGCCCTGCGCGACGGCGCCCCGGAACTGGCGGCCGAGTGGGAGCCACGGCTGACCGAGCCCGATTACGAGCGAGGCGCACTGGCCGGAATGGCGATGACCGAGCGCCAGGGGGGCTCGGATGTGCGCGCCAACATCACCCGGGCCACGCCCGTCGGCGACGGCGACTACGAGATCCACGGCCACAAGTGGTTCTGCTCCTACCCGCCGTGCGACGTATTCCTGGTTCTCGCCCACGCGCCCGCGGGGCTGTCGTGCTTTCTCGTCCAGCGCGGGCCCGGGATGGAGCTCCAGCGGCTCAAGGACAAGCTCGGCACGCGTTCGCTGCCCTCCTGCGAGGTCGAGTTCCGCGGCGCTGGCGGGCGGCTGATCGGCGAGGAGGGGAGAGGCGTGCCGGCGATCATCCGGATGGTCAACCACACCCGTCTGGATTGCCTGCTGGGATCGATGGCGGGACTGCGCCGGGGGACGCTGGAGGCGATTCACCATGCCCGCCACCGGTCTGCGTTCGGCGCGCCGCTGGTCGACCAGCCGGCGATGCGCAATGTGCTCGCCGACCTGGCGATCGAGTCAGAGGCGGCCACCGCCCTGGCGATGCGAGTGGCTCGCAGCTACGACGAGGTCGGGGAGGACGCGTTTCGCCGCTTCGCCACCGCGGTCGGCAAGTACTGGGTGACCAAGCGGTCCCCGGGGCATGCCGCCGAGGCCCTGGAATGCCTGGGCGGCAACGGCTTCGTGGAGGACTCGGGCATGCCGCTGCTGTATCGCGACGCGCCGCTGAACTCGATCTGGGAGGGCTCGGGCAACGTCGCCGCGCTCGATGTGCTGCGCGCGATCGTGCGCGAGCCCGAGGGCCTGCCCGCCTTCCTCGCCGAGTGCGAGCTCGCGGCCGGCGCGCAGCCGCGACTGGACGCGCATCTCGGCCGGCTGCGCGACCGCCTCCGCCTCAGCTTCAGCGGCGGTGATGGCGACGATGCGCAGCAGCGGCTGTATGACACCCAGTTCGAGGCGCGGCGTCTGGTGGAGGATCTGGCCCTCGCCCTCCAGGCCTCGCTGCTGGTCCGCCACGCGCCGTCCGCGGTCGCCGACGCGTTCTGCGCCGGGCGTCTCGGCGATGAGCGCGGGCGGGTGTACGGCACGCTGCCGCCGGGGATCGACGCGCGGGGGATCATCGAGCGGGCGGTGCCGGTTTGAATCCGGGCCGATACGCGGACTGGGACCGGGGCTGATCCGTGGGCACGGTCGCCTCCGGCACCCGCGAGCGCCTGCTGGCCGCGGCCCGGCAGCTGATCGAGGAGGGCGGATATGGCGCCGCCTCGGTAGTCGCCATCGCCGACCTCGCCGGCGTCGCCGCCGGAACCCTGTACCGCCACTTCGCGTCCAAAGAGGAGCTGTTCGTGGAGGTGTTCCGCTCCGCCGGGGAGCGCGAGGAGCACGCCCTGCGCGCCGCGGCCGACGCGCTGCCCCGTTGCGCTCCGGCCGCGGCCCGGCTGCAGACCGTGCTCGCCACGTTCGCCCGCCGGGCGCTGCGCAACCCCCGGCTGGCGTGGGCGCTGATCGCCGAACCGGTCGATCCCCGTGTCGACGCCGAGCGGATCGCCTACCGGGCGCGTTACGCCGAGCTGATCGCGGCCGAGCTGACCCGTGGCATCGCCGCCGGGGAGCTTCCCCCGCAGAACGTCGCGCTGACCGCGGCGGCGCTGGTCGGCGGGTGCGGCGAGGCGCTGGTCGGCCCGCTGTCGCCGCTCGCCGCCGGCCCCGACGCCGAGGAGATCGCCGCCGCGCTGCGCGTGTTCGTCGCCCGGGCGGTGGGGGCGGCGTGACCTCCGCCGACGGCGGCGTGAGCCCGGCTGCCGGCGAGATGAGCTTCGCAGGCCCGGCGGTGCGGTCCCGGCGCGACGGCCCGGTGACCACCATCCTGCTGTCGCGGCCGGACCGGCGAAACGCGGTCGACGGTCCCGCGGCGGCCGCCCTGGCCGGTGCGTTCCGGGAGTTCGAGGCCGACACCGAAGGCGCGGTCGCCGTCCTGCACGGCGAGGGCGGCGTGTTCTGTGCCGGCGCTGACCTGGAGGCGATCGGCACGCCATCCGGCAATGTCGTCTCCGACACCGGCGACGGGCCGATGGGCCCGACCCGGATGCGGCTGTCCAAGCCGGTGATCGCCGCCATCGCCGGGCCCGCGGTGGCGGGCGGGCTCGAGCTGGCGCTGTGGTGCGACCTGCGGATCGCCGAGCCCGACGCCGTCCTCGGCGTGTTCTGCCGCCGTTGGGGAGTGCCGCTGATCGATGGCGGTACGGTGCGCCTGCCGCGGCTGATCGGCCTCAGCCGGGCGATGGACATGATCCTCACCGGCCGCGGAGTCGGGGCGCAGGAGGCCGAGCGGATCGGCCTGGTCAACCGCCTCGTCGAGCCCGGCCAGAGCCTCGCCGCCGCGCAGGAGTTGGCGGCGGAGCTGGCGCGGTTTCCGCAGACGTGCCTGCGGGAGGACCGCCAGTCCCTGCTCGAGCAGGCCGGGTTGGCGGAGACGGAGGCGCTGGCCAACGAGCTGTCCCACGGCCGCCGCTCGCTGCGCGAGGCGCGGGCGGGGCTGGATCGCTTCCGGTCCGGCGCCGGGCGCCACGGCGCGTTCTCTTGACATCGTCAACGGCGGGACAGGCCGGACGCCCAGTCCCGCAACCGCCGCGCGTGCTCGCTCGTGAGCCCGATCGCCGGGTCGGTGGCCAACAGCAGCGTCGGTCCCGGACGGGCGGCCGCCCAGGCGTGGCAGCTCTCGTCGAACCCGTCATCGATCCAGGCCACGGACCGGTCGCAGCCGGCGTAGCCGTCGATCGCCGCCAGCTTCCAGTGGCGCCCCGCGGAATCTCCGGCATCGGCGAACGTGAGGTGGTGCAGGCCGGCGGGTAGCCCCAGGACCGATGGGAGGGACTGATCGGCTCGCTCCTCCCACCCGCTGCACCACACCAGCTCAAACTGCCGCGACAGGCCCTCCAAAAGCTGCGCGGCGGTTGTCGACAGGAAGTGCGGGACCCCGTCCACCAGCTCGAGCCGGCCGGCCGGCGGCCGGGCGGCGTCGAATCCGAACAGAGAGATGACGCCGTCGATGTCGATCAGCAGCAATGGTTGGTCCATAGTCGTCACATATCTGGGCTTAAGGTGGCCTCGCCAGCGTTTGCGCGGTGAGGCCGGACCGGGCTTCGCGTGTCGGCCTGAAGTGTGGTCGACAGCCGGAAGCGGTGCTCGAGCCAAGCGGCAGGGCGCCGAGACATGTGCATGAGGCCAAGGCAGGCCTCGCAACCCGATCCAGCCCACCAAGACTTACATGACCCAAGCCCTAGGCATCGCGCTGGCGCTCGCCTGCGCGCTGGCGACCAATATCGGGTTCCTGTTCAAGCATCGGGGAGCGTGCGCGGCGCCGGCGGTCGACATCCGCCACCCGCTGCGCACCGCCAAGCAGCTGTTCTCGTCCAGGTTGTTCGCGATCGGGATGGCGATCGCCTCGGGGGCGTGGATCTTCCACGTGGCAGCGATGTCGGTGGCGCCGCTGTCGCTGGTGCAGGCCGTGCTGGCCGGCGGGGTCGTCCTGTTGGCGGTCATGGCCGAGCGCAGCTTCGGGCTGACGATCACCCGCCGGCAATGGATCGGACTGTTCCTGACGGCGGCGGGCCTGCTGCTGCTCGGCTTCAGCCTGCCGGCGGTCCACGGCGCCCACTCCCGCTTCTCACAACCCGGGATGATCGGCTTCGAGGCCGGCCTGCTGGTCGCCGGCGCCCTGCTGATCATGGGGCCGCGGATCGGCGCCCCCGCCGAGCACCATGGCTTCATGCTGGGCGCGGCCGCCGGAATCCTGTTCGGCGTCTCGGACGTGGCGATCAAGGCGATCTCAGGAATCATCGGCGCGCACGGCCCGCTCGGGCTGCTCAGTCCGTGGCTGATCGTCTGCCTCGCCGCCTCGGTCGCCGCCTTCTACGCCTCGGCCAAGGGGCTGCAGGACGGCGATGCCGTACCGGTGATCGCGGTCACCGGCACCGCCGCCAACGTCTCCGGGATCATCGGCGGGATCCTCGTGTTCGGGGATCCCTTGTCCGGGCGCCCGCTGATGTTCGCCGTCGAGCTGGTCGCCTTCGCCCTGGTGCTGCTCGCCGCCTGGCTGATGCCGGCGCCGACGCGGGCGGTGCCGCCGGCGCTCGACCTCCGCCTCTGAGCCGCCCGAGCTTCAGAACCTCGAGCAGCGTCGCCCCGTTCCTGATCGAGGGCTTACCGTGCCCGAAGCGTGTCGATCCCCAGCTCCAGGTGCCGGCGCCAATCAAACCCGGGGCGGCTCTGGGTCATCGTGGCGCACAGACCGCACATCAGCATCCCGATGTCGGTGGCGCGCACATCCGGGCGCATCGTCCCGGCCTGCTGGGCGTGCGCGATCAGCGCTGCGGTGAGCCCGTTCAGTTCGTCCACCTCGGTCTGCGCCTGAGCCCAGATGTGCTCTCCGGCACCGGTCAGCACCTGCTGCATCCCGGCGTCGCGCGCGAGTCCGTCCGCGTTGCGGCGCAGCATGTCGGCGAATACGGCGAACGGCTCCCCGTCGCGCGCCAGCGCTTCGTGGGCGCTGGCGGCGAAGACCCGAAACCTCTGGCGGACGAGCTCCACCATCAGCGCCTCTTTGGTCGGGAAGTGCCGGTAGACGGTGCCGACGCCCACGCCGGCGCGGCGGGCTACATCGTCGATCTGGGCCTCAATCCCGGATTTGGCGAACACCTCGCGGGCAGCTTGCAGAATGCGCTCGCGATTGCGGCGCGCGTCGGCCCGCAGCGGACGCTCGGTCTCGCTCGCGTGCTCGGTCTCGCGCGCGGGCGCGGTCTCGCTCGCGTCCTCGGCCTCGCTGAATAGCTCCGTCATGGTTTTTTCATCTTGCGTCGCTTGACAACCGGAATCGTAGTTCACTATAGTCGGGTGTGCAAACCGGAACCGGAGGTCAGCTTCCAATGACATCGCTCAGCCAGCCTCAAACACCACCGCTGTACACGCCGCGCGCCAAGAACCTCGCGCTCGTGCTGCTGGCGATGACCCAGTTCGTGATCGTGATCGACGCGTCGATCGTCAATGTCGCGTTGCCGTCGATCGGCGCCCACCTGCACTTCGCGCGGGCCGACTTGTCATGGGTCGTGAACGCCTACGTCCTCACCTTCGGCGGGTTTCTCCTGCTCGGCGGGCGCATGGCCGACCTACTTGGGCGTCGGCGCATGTTCATGCTCGGCTTGGTGGTGTTCTCGCTCGCCTCGTTCGCCGGTGGGATCGCGCAGTCCGAGGGATGGTTGATCGCCGCCCGCGCGGTGCAGGGTCTGGGAGCCGCGATCGTCTCACCGGCGGCGTTGTCGATCATCACGGTCACGTTCGCCGAGGGCGCCGAGCGCAATCGCGCGCTCGGGATCTGGGGCGCCGTCGCCGGCGCCGGCGGCGCGGCCGGCGTGCTGCTCGGCGGGATCCTGACCAGCGGGCTGAGCTGGCGCTGGGTGCTGTTCGTCAACGTCCCGATCGGGATCGTTGCCGCGCTGCTCGCCCCGCGGACGCTCGTCGAGAGCCGTGCCGAGGACGGAACGACGACGTTCGATCTACCCGGCGCGATAACGGTCACCGCCGGCCTGTCGCTGCTCGTGTACGCCGTCGTCGACACGGTCAACTCCGGCTGGGGATCGACGGCCACGCTCCTGCGGCTCGCCGGGGCCGCGCTCCTGCTGATCGCATTCCTCGTGATCGAACGGCGCTCGCGCCACCCCCTGATGCCGTTCTCGATCTTCCGCCTACGGACCCTGAGGGGCGCCAACATCGTCGGGCTGCTGATCGGCATGTCGCTGTTCTCGATGTTCTTCTTCATCTCGCTCTACCTCCAAGACGTGCTGCACTACTCGCCGATCAAGACGGGGGTCTCCTACCTGCCGCTCGCGGTCGGGATCATCCTGTCCGCCGGAGCCGCCTCCCAGCTCGTCACCCGCCTCGGCTTCAAGCCACCCCTGGTCGCGGGCATGCTGCTGATCGCCGGCGGCCTGCTGTGGTTCTCGCAGGTGCCGGCACCGGGAGGCACCTACGCCGCGGACGTCCTCGGCCCGTCGCTGCTGGCTGCCGTCGGACTCGGGTTCGCGTTCGTGCCCGTGACGATCGCCGCCGTGACCGGAACCAAGCCTCGCGAGGCGGGCCTCGCCTCCGGGCTGATCAACACCTCCCAGCAGGTCGGCGGCGCGCTCGGGCTCGCGATCCTCGCGACCATCGCCAACAGCCGCACCCAAGGCCTGTTCCACGCCGGCGTGCACAGCACCGCGGTAGCGCTGACCAAGGGATTTGACCGGGCGTTCCTCGTCGGCGCCGGCTTCGCAATCGTCGGAGCGATCCTCGCCGCCGTGCTGATCTCCTCGCGTGACAGCCGCGAGCACGCGAAGGCGGCCCGCGAGGACGACGCCGCCGGCGCCGAAAGTGCCTCCGTTCCCGTCGTCGCCGGCTGAGCGCCGGCAGCCCACAATGGCCACGCGGAGTGACGGGCGGCCGGGAACCCCCGCGGGAAGCCTCACGGACGCTCCGGCGGTAGTAGAACCCCCGCGGGAAGCCTCACGGACGCTCCGGCGGTAGTAGAACCCCCGCGGGGGGCCTCACGGACGCTCCGGCGGGAGTAGAACCCCCGGATGCCCTCGCCGCTGATCACCGCCGCCGTCCTCCGTCGTCGCCTGAGCCATGCCGACCCGCCGGCTCTGCTCGACGTCCGCTGGGATCTGGCCACCGGCGCCCAACCCGACGCCTACGCGCGCGGCCACATCCCCGGCGCCGCCTTCGTCGACCTCGACCATGATCTCGCCGCGCCACCGGGCATCCGCGGTCGCCATCCCCTGCCCGCCGCGGACCGGCTCGGACGCCGCATGCGGGCCGCCGGGGTCGCCGGCGGCCGGCCGGTCGTCGTCTACGACGGCGCCAACGGGATGGCCGCGGCCCGCGCCTGGTGGGTTCTGCGCTACTTCGGTCACCCGGAGGTGAGCCTGCTCGACGGCGGCCTGCAAGCCTGGACTGCCGCCGGAGGCGAGCTCACCTCCGACGCGTCTGCGGTCAAACCCGGGGATTTCCAGCCCCACCCCGGTCAGATGCCGGTGCTGGACGCCGCCGGCGCCGCCGCCCTCGCCCATCGCGGCGTGCTGCTCGACGCCCGGGCACCGGAGCGCTTCCGCGGCGAGGCCGAGCCGATCGATCCCGTCGCCGGGCACATCCCCGGGGCCCGCAACCGCCCGATGACGCTCAGCCTGGATCACTGCACCGGCGCCTTCGCCGACCCGAGGACCCTGCGCCGGGGGTTCGCCGAGCTCGGGGTCGGGCCCGGCACCGAGGTCGGGGTCTACTGCGGGTCCGGGGTGAGCGCCGCCCACGGGGTGCTGGCCCTGGAGCTGGCCGGGGTGGCTGCCGCTCTGTACCCCGGATCCTGGAGCGAGTGGGTGAGCGATCCTGACCGGCCCGTCGCCACCGGCCCCTGAGCCGGCACCCATCTGGGGAGCCGATACTGCACTTCGGTTAGTCAGGTCGCTTTGCGTGTGACGAGATGGCCAATTGCGCTCCCCACCGCCAGCCGATAGCGTTGTACAAAGCGGACTAAGCGATCTTGGAGGAGATTCATGGCCAGTACCCAGGAGGCAGTCGGGACCGAGCGCGGCACCCTTCAGGAGCTGGCGCGCCGTCACTTGTGGATGCACTTCAGCCGCATGGGCGCATACGAAGATCAGGAGATCCCGATCATCACCCGGGGCGAGGGCTGCTACGTCTATGACGAGCACGGCAACCGCTATCTCGACGCCCTATCCGCCCTGTTCTGCGTCAACATCGGCCACGGCCGCGCCGACGTCGTCCAGGCGGGCGCCGATCAGGCCAAGGAGCTCGGCTTCTACACCAACTGGACGTTCGCTCACCCGCGGGCGATCGAGCTGGCGGCCCGGATCGCCGATCTCGCGCCCGGGGATCTGAACCGGGTGTTCTTCACCAGCGGCGGGTCGGAGGCTGTGGAGTCCGCACTCAAGCTCGCCCGCCAGTACCACAAGGTCACCGGCCACCCGAACAAGACCAAGGTGATCGCCCGCGACATCGCCTACCACGGCACCAGCCTGGGCGCCCTGTCGGCGACCGGTATCACCAGCCTGCGCGAGCCGTTCGAGCCGCTCACCCCCGGCGGCTGCCACGTTCCCAACACCAACACGTTCCGGATGCCCCACGGCCTCGCCGCCGCCGATCTGGCCGACGCGGTCGCCACCCGAATCGAGTTCGAGGGTCCGGAAACGGTGGCCGCGGTGATCATGGAGCCGGTCCAGAACGCCGGCGGCTGCTTCACCCCGCCCGAGGGCTACTGGCAGCGGGTCCGCGAGATCTGTGACCGCTACAACGTGCTGCTGATCTCCGACGAGGTGATCTGCGCCTGGGGCCGCCTCGGCGAGTGGTTCGGCGCCGAGCGCTACGACTATGTCCCCGACATGATCACCACCGCCAAGGGCCTGACCAGCGCCTACGCCCCAATGGGCGCGGTGATCGCGTCGGATCGCGTGGCCGAGCCGTTCCTGACGGGGACCGAGAGCTTTCTCCACGGGTTCACCTTCGCTGGCCACCCGGTGTGCTCCGCGATCGCCCTCGCCAACCTCGACGTCATGGAGCACGAAGGCGTCATCGACAACGTTCGCGCCCACGAGGGCGAGTTCCGCGAGATGCTCGATTCGCTGCGCGACATCCCGATCGTCGGCGACGTCCGCGGCACCGGCTACTTCCACGCGATCGAGCTGGTCAAGGACCAGGACACCGACGAGCAATGGTCAGACGAGGAGTCAGAGACGCTGCTGCGTGGCTTCTTGTCCGGGGAGCTGTATCGCCGCGGCCTGATCTGCCGCGCCGACGACCGGGGCGACCCGGTCGTGCAGCTGTCGCCGCCGCTGATCGCCGGACCCGAGCAGTTCGCCGAGATCGAAGCCGTCCTGCGCCCGGTGCTGACCGAGGCGGGGGAGCGGATGCGCAGCCGACCCGGGTCCATCGCCTCCGGGCGTGGGGACCTGGCGCCGGGCCGCGGGGACGGCTGAATCGCAAACTCCGCGCCGGGCCGATGCTCACCGTAGGCGAACTGCTCGGTGACCTCGACGTCCGCCTCCTCACCGGGGAGGAGGCGGTGCAGGCGCCGGTGCGGTGGGTGCACATCTCCGAGCTGCCCGATCCGACGCCGTGGCTGTCCGGCGGCGAGGTGCTGCTGACGACCGGGATGGCGCTGCAGACCGCCGAGCAGCAGCGGGAGTTCCTCACCCGGCTGGCCGATCACCAGCTCGCCGGACTGGGCTTCGGCGTCGGCTTCACTCACCCGGCGGTCCCGCCGGCGCTGGTGCAAACGGCGGCCGAGCGCGAGTTTCCGGTGTTCGAGGTGCCGTATGACGTGCCGTTCATCGCGGTCACCGAAGCGGCGTTCACGCAGCTCGTCAACGAGCAGTACGCCGTACTGCGCCGGGCGCTGGCCGCGCACGAGCGGCTGGAGCACGTCGTCCTCTCCGAGCGCGGACTCGAGGCGCTCGCCGGCACGTTGTCGACGCTCATCGGCGCCGCCGTGCTCGTGTTCGACGCCCGCGGGGAGCCGCTGGCGCAGCGCGCCTTTCGCCGCACCGTCCAGCCCGACGAGGTGGCGGCGCTACAAGCCGAGCTGTACGAGCGCCGGCGGCTGGCCCGAGCGTTCCTCCCCTCCGCCGCCGGACTCGCCGACCGGTCCCTGGCGCTGCCGGTCGCCGCCGACGGCGCCGGCACCGCCCCGGCAAGCGCAGCGAACGGCGTTGAGCGGATCCCGGAGGCGTGGCTGGTGGCGATCAAGGATGGGGGCCCGCTCTCTGACTTCGATCGCCTGACCCTGCACCAGGCGGTCACGATCGTCGCGCTCGAGCTGCTCCGCGGGCGCGTCGCCGGCGACACCGAGCGCCGGCTCGCCGGCGACGTGCTCGCCGCGCTCGTCTGCGGTGAACTGAGCGGCGCCGACCTGGCCCGACGGCTGGCGCCGTTCGGCCTGGGGGAGAGGGTTGCCGCCCTGGTGGTCCCCCGGGTCAACGGCGCTCGGGAATCATCGTCCTCGGTTGAGGATGCGCTGTCCCAGGCGCTGCGCGAGGAGGCCGCGCCGGGGCTGGTCGCCTCGACTGAGTCCCTGACCGCCGGCCTCGTCCCCGGCGTCGGCGAGGCGGACCTGTTCGGGCTCGCCGACCGGGTCGCCCAGCGCCTGGCCGACAGCCTCGGCGCCGGCTCGCGGCTGGGGGTCGGCCGGCCGGTCGCCGGCGGCGATGCCCGCCGGACCTTTCACGAGGCTCGCTGTGCCGTCGAAGCGATCACACTGGGCGTCGCGCCGCCCGGCGAGAATGGAAGCTCCACCGCCGCCGCCACCCCCCGGGTGGCCACCTACAAGGACCTCGGCTCCTTCCAACTGCTGCTGTCGCTGCAGGAGGACGAGGCGCTGCGGCTGTTCTGTGACTCGATCCTCGGGCCCATCGAGGCCAGTGAGGGACACTACGGAGGTGAATTGATGCGATCGCTAGAAGCGTTCATCGAAGAGAACGGCCAGTGGGAGCGAGCCGCCAAGCGGCTGTACTGCCACCGGCACACGCTGCGCTACCGGATCCGGCGCGTCGAGGAGCTGACCGGGCGCAACCTGTCCAGCGCCCGCGATCGGATCGAGTTCTGGCTGGCCCTGCGCGGGCGGGAGCTGGTGGCATGAAGGTCGGGGTCCCCAGTGAGGTCAAGACCGACGAGTACCGGGTCGCGCTGACGCCCGCCGGCGTTCGCGAGCTGGCCGACGCCGGCCACCAGGTGTGCGTCCAGAGTGGCGCCGGCGAAGGCTCCGCCATCTCCGATGACGCGTACGCCGCCCAGGGGGCGACGATCCTGCCCGACGCCGACGCCGTGTTCGGCGAGGCGACCATGATCGTCAAGGTCAAGGAGCCCCAGCCGGTCGAGATCGGCCGCCTGCGCGAGCACCACGTCCTGTTCACCTACCTGCACCTCGCCGCCGACGAGGAGCTGACCCGCGGGCTGATGGAGTCCGGCGCCACCTGCATCGCCTACGAGACGGTCGAGGACGCGCGCGGGCGGCTGCCGCTGCTGGCGCCGATGTCGGAGGTCGCCGGCAAGATCGCCACCCAGGCGGGCGCCTTCATGCTGGAGAAGCCGCTCGGTGGCCGGGGCATCCTGCTCGGCGGCGTGCCCGGCGTCGCCGCGGCCAACGTGATGGTGATCGGCGGGGGCGTCGTCGGCATGAACGCCGCGTTCATTGCCCTCGGTATGGAGGCCACCGTCTTCGTGTTCGACCGCAACATAGACCGGCTGCGCGAGCTCGACATCGCCTTCAACGGCCGCGCCGACACCTGCTTTGCCACCACGCTGTCGATCGAGGAGCGCCTGCCCCAGATCGATCTCGTGATCGGCGCGGTGCTCGTCCACGGCGCCCGCGCTCCTCACGTCATCACCCGCGCTCAGCTGGGGCTGATGAAGCGACACGCGGTGCTGGTGGATGTCTCGATCGACCAGGGCGGCTGTTTTGAGACCTCGCACCCGACCACCCACACCGATCCCACCTACGAGGTGGACGGCATCACCCACTACTGCGTGGCCAACATGCCCGGCGCGGTGCCGGTCACCTCCACCTATGCGCTGACCAACGCCACCATGCCCTACGTGCTGCACCTCGCCTCGGCGGGGGTGCACGGCGCGGTGGCCGACAATCCGGGCCTCAAGCTCGGCGTCAACGTCGCCGGGGGCGAGGTCACCTACGCGCCGGTGGCCGAGGCCGTGGGGGTCAAGCACGTCGACGTCGACGTCGCCCTGGCGGGGGTGCCGGCCGCGGCGTGAGTGGCCCCTGCTACGCTCTTTCGCCGCATGCCGACTACCAGCCAGCTGATCCGCAAGGGGCGCACGACGCCGAAGAAGAAGGTCACCACGCCGGGCCTGAAGTCCGGCAAGGGTCGCAAGACCAAGGTCGCCGCGCCGCAGCGCCGCGGCGTCTGCACGCGCGTGTTCACGACCACCCCGAAGAAGCCGAACTCGGCCCTGCGCAAGGTGGCCCGGGTGCGGCTGACCAACGGGATGGAGGTCAACGCCTACATCCCCGGCGAGGGCCACAATCTGCAGGAGCACTCGGTCGTGCTCGTCCGCGGCGGCCGCGTCAAGGATCTGCCGGGCTACCGCTACAAGGTGATTCGCGGCACCCTGGACGCCGCCGGCGTCAGCGACCGCAAGAAGGCCCGCTCCCAGTACGGCGTGAAGGCGAAGTAGGTTGCCGCGCCGCGCCGCCGCCCAGGTCCGGCCGATCGACGCCGATCCGGTCTACCGCAACCGCCTCGTCCAGCAGGTCATCAACAAGGTGATGCTGGACGGCAAGAAATCCGTTGCCGAGAAGATCGTCTATGACGCCCTGGCCATCATCGGCGAGCGCAGCGGCAAGAACGCCGTCGAGCAGCTCGAGGCCGGGGTCCGGGCGCTGACCCCGGTGCTGGAGGTTCGCCCCCGGCGCGTCGGCGGCGCCACCTATCAGGTGCCGGTGGAGGTGCCCTCGCGGCGCGCCCGGACCCTGGCGGTGCGCTGGCTGGTCCAGTTCGCCCGGGCCCGGCGCGAGAAGACGATGGCCCAGCGGCTGGCCAACGAGCTCCAGGACGCCGCCCAGCAGCAGGGCAACGCGTTCAAGCGCAAGGACGACATCTACCGCATGGCCCAGGCCAACAAGGCCTTCGCCCACTACCGCTGGTAGTCGGTTCAGATTGAGGGCCGGGCTGGCGCCCGGCCTCGGATTGCCGGCGCTCGGGGCGACGCGAGCGCTGATGGTCGGGATTGCCTTGGCAACCCCGATCATCGTCGCCTGCGGCGCGGGCCACGCCACCAAAAGAGAAACGCAAGGGCTGCCCACCGCACGGGACCGGGGGCTGCGGTGGGACAACCCTCGCGTTGCGCTAAATGTATCCGCCCACGCGTTGCTAAAACTTTCGCGACAATCGGTGGTCAGGAAGCGGACCGTTCCGGGGGAGGATCGCGCGGCGGAGGGGGTCGGGATTCGCGCCGCCGGAGTCGCGGCGCCAGCAGCAGGCCGGCGGCACCGGTGATCAGCAGGACGATCCCGCCCAGCGTCTCCAGATACAGCCCGGCGCCGGCGCGCGAGCCGGCGCGGACGTAGCTCCCGCCGGGGTTGCGGACCAGGCCGGTGGCGTGGGCGTCGGGCCAGTCGTGGGCAATCGCGATCACCAGCGCGACCGCCCCCAGGACCCCGATCGCCGTCATCGCCGGCCGCCCCGGCGAGCGGTACCACCCTCCGGCGAGCACGGCGGCGAGCAGCGCCACCGGGATGAGAGCGTGAGCGTGGTGCGATCCGGTCTGGACCGTTCTCAGCACGTCGCCCGGGCCACCCGCGCGGACCGAGAACAGCGGGGCGAACTCGGCGATCAGGAGCAGGCCGGCGCCGGTCATCCCGGCCGCCGCCACGGCGCCGGTACGGGGGTGCGATCGTCCCGCCGACGGGCGCCCTCGCCCAGCCCGCGCACCCCCGAAACCCCCTCGGGAGCGGGGCTGAGCTCTGCTATATTCGGAGTCCGCCTCGGGTCGGGACGTATTCATCTGCGCTCGTGCCCGGGCGCGGAGGATCCGCACAATGGAGACCCCGACTCACTAGACACCAGCCCGCAACCGACAGCCGCGTCGTGAACGGGCCCACTGGGCCCTTTTTCATGACCGCAGCCGGAATTTCGCCCGCACCCCCCGCACACCGAACCCCCTGGATCCATGCCACGCACGTTCACGCTCGAGAAGACTCGCAACATCGGGATCATGGCGCACATCGACGCCGGCAAGACGACGACGACCGAGCGCATCCTCTACTACACCGGCCGCACCTACAAGATGGGTGAGGTTCACGAGGGCGCGGCCGTGATGGACTGGATGGAGCAGGAGCAGGAGCGCGGGATCACGATCACGTCGGCCGCCACCACCGCCGAGTGGAACGGCCATCGGATCAACATCATCGACACTCCCGGCCACGTCGACTTCACCGTCGAGGTGGAGCGCTCGCTGCGCGTGCTCGACGGCGCGATCGCGCTGTTTGACTCCGTCGCCGGCGTGGAGCCGCAGTCCGAGACCGTCTGGCGCCAGGCCGACAAGTACCGCGTCCCGCGGATCGCCTACATCAACAAGATGGACCGCATCGGCGCCGACTTCGACCGTGGCGTGCAGACGATGGTCGACCGCCTCGGTGCCCATCCGATCCCGATCCAGCTGCCGATCGGCGCCGAGTCCGAGTTTGCCGGGATCGTCGACCTGGTCGAGAACGTGGCCATCATCTACAAGGACGAGCTCGGCAAGGAGCAGGAGGTCATCGACATCCCCGCCGATCAGGTGGAGCGCGCCGCCCAGGCCCGTGAGCATCTGCTCGAGGAGGTGTCCCGGTACGACGACGAGCTGCTGGAGATGATCCTCGAGGACGAGGAGATCCCGGCGGCTCGCCTGAAGGCTTCGATCCGCGCTGCCACCCTGGCGACCGCGCTCACGCCCGTCCTGTGCGGTTCCAGCTTCAAGAACAAGGGCGTGCAGCCGCTGCTCGACGCCGTCATCGACTACCTGCCGAGCCCGCTCGACGTGCCGCCGGTGGAGGGCCTGGAGCCCGACAAGGCGTCGGACAACGGCGGTGTCCCCGCCCACCGGGAGGCGTCCGACGACGAGCCGTTCTCGGCGCTGGCGTTCAAGATCATGGCCGACCCCTACGTGGGCAAGCTCACCTACTTCCGCGTCTACTCCGGCAAGCTCGCCGCCGGATCACGGGTGCTCAACGTGAGCAGCGGGCGCACCGAGCGCATCGGGCGCATCCTGATGATGCACGCCAACGAGCGCGAGGAGCTGCCCGAGGTCCACGCCGGCGACATCGCCGCCGCCGTCGGGATCAAGCAGGTGGTGACGGGGGATACCCTGGCCGCGCCCGACCGGCCGATCAAGCTGGAGATGATCGAATTCCCCGAGCCGGTGATCAAGGTGGCGATCGAGCCCCGGACCAAGGCCGACCAGGAGAAGATGTCGGTCGCGCTCGGCCGCCTGGCCGAGGAGGACCCGACCTTCCAGGTCCAGACCAACGAGGAGACCGGGCAGACCGAGATCTCCGGGATGGGCGAGCTGCACCTCGAGGTGCTGGTCGACCGCATGCTGCGCGAGTTCAAGGTGCAGGCCAACGTCGGTCGCCCGCAGGTGTCCTATCGCGAGACGATCCGCGGCACCGCCGAGCACGTCGAAGGCCGCTTCGTGCGCCAGACCGGCGGCTCGGGCCAGTACGGCATCGTCTACATCAACGTCGAGCCGGCGCCCGGCGAAGGCTTTGACTTCGTCAACAAGGTCAAGGGCGGATCGGTCCCGACGGAGTTCATCCCCGCCGTCGAGAAGGGCGTGGAGGACGCGATGGACAACGGGCCGCGCGCCGGGTACCCGCTGGTTGACGTCAAGGTCACGCTGACCGACGGCAAGTACCACGACACCGACTCCTCGGAGATCGCCTTCCGCGTTGCCGGCTCGCTGGCGCTCAAGTCAGCCGTCCAGCGGGCCAAGCCGGTTCTGCTCGAGCCCGTGTTCGCGGTCGAGATCGTCACCCCCGAGGAGTTCATGGGCGATGTCATCGGCGACCTCAACCGTCGCCGCGGACACGTCTCAGGGATGGAGCAGCGCGGCAACGCCCAGGTGGTGAGCGGTTACGCGCCGCTGGCGGAGATGTTCGGCTACGCCACCGACCTGCGTTCCAACACCCAGGGCCGGGCGACGTACACGATGCAATTCGATCGCTACGACGAAGTCCCCCCCAGCATCGCCGAGAAGGTGGTCGGGGGAGAGCAGGAAGCCGCGTAAGCTGAATTGGGCGGCTGCCCATAGCAGCAGCGGCGGACGGAAACCTTATATCCTGAATAGGTTCGTCCTGAAGACGAGCAAAACACTCAGAAAGAAGAAGGAGCAACACCAAAGTGGCGAAGGCCAAGTTTGAGCGCGACAAGCCCCATGTCAACGTCGGCACCATCGGTCACATCGACCATGGCAAGACGACGCTGACCGCGGCCATCACCAAGGTGCTCCACGACAAGTTCGGCGATGGCACCGAGGTGCGGTCGTTCGACTCGATCGACAACGCCCCCGAGGAGAAGGCGCGCGGCATCACGATCGCGACCTCACACGTCGAGTACGAGACCGCTAATCGGCACTACGCCCACGTGGACTGCCCCGGTCATGCCGACTACGTCAAGAACATGATCACCGGCGCCGCCCAGATGGACGGAGCGATCTTGGTGGTCTCGGCTGCCGACGGCGCAATGCCGCAGACGCGCGAGCACATCCTGCTCGCCCGTCAGGTCGGCGTGCCCTACATCGTCGTGTTCCTCAACAAGGCGGACATGGTCGACGATCCCGAGCTCCTCGAGCTCGTCGAGGTCGAGATCCGTGATCTGCTGTCCGAATACGAGTTCCCCGGTGACGACATCCCGTTCGTCATCGGCTCCGCGCTCAAGGCGCTGGAGGGCGACGAGGAGAACGAGGGCAAGATCCTCGAGCTCGCCGAGGCGCTGGACACCTACATCCCCGAGCCGGTGCGCGAGCTGGACAAGCCGTTCCTGATGCCGGTCGAGGACGTGTTCTCGATCACCGGCCGCGGTACGGTGGCCACCGGCCGAGTCGAGCAGGGGATCATCAAGACCGGTGAGCAGGTGGAGATCGTCGGCATCCGCGCGACCACGACCACCGTCGTGACCGGCGTCGAGATGTTCAAGAAGATCCTCGACGAGGGTCGCGCCGGCGACAACGTCGGCTGTCTGCTGCGCGGTACCAAGCGCGAGGACATCGAGCGCGGGCAGGTCCTGTGCAAGCCCGGCTCGATCACGCCCCACACCAAGTTCAAGGCCGAGGTCTACGTCCTCAAGAAGGAGGAGGGCGGGCGTCACACCCCATTCTTCACCGGTTATCGGCCGCAGTTCTACTTCCGCACGACCGACGTCACCGGAGTGGCCAACCTGCCGGAGGGCACGGAGATGGTCATGCCGGGCGACAACGTCCAGATGGAGATCGAGCTGATCCAGCCGATCGCCATGGACCAGGGTCTGCGGTTTGCGATCCGGGAGGGCGGCCGCACGGTCGGCTCCGGGGTCGTCACCGAAGTCATTCAGTAGTTGTCAGAGCGGCTGGGCCTGTCGCCCAGCCGCTCTTTTTTCAGCCGATACGACACGAGTGGGCCCGTATTCCTCAGAAGGGATGGGCGGGTCCATTTTTATTGAGAGAACTCAAAACCCAGTGGCAACCATCGCTCAAAACAAGATCCGCATTCGCCTGAAGTCCTATGACCACACGGCGATCGAGACGGCGGCGAAGGAGATCGTCGAGACGGCCACGCGCACGGGCGCGACCGTCTCCGGACCTGTGCCGCTGCCCACCGAGAAGAACGTGTACTGCGTGATCCGGTCGCCATTCAAGGACAAGGACTCCCGCGAGCACTTCGAGATCCGCACTCACAAGCGACTCATCGACATCCATCAGCCGACCCCCAAGACGGTCGACTCGCTCCAGCGGCTCGATCACCTGCCCGCCGGCGTCGACATCGAGATCCGCCTGGCCTCGTAATCCGATGACCGCGATCCTCGCCCGCAAGCTCGGCATGACCCAGCGGTTCCTCGACGACGGACACGTCGAGCGCGTCACCGTGCTCGAGGCCGGTCCGTGTCCGGTAACGGCGATCCGCACGGTGGAGCGCGATGGGTACGAGGCCGTCCAGCTCGCCTTCGGCCCCTGCAAGGAGAAGGTGCTGACCAAGCCGCAGCTCGGGCATCTCAAGAAGGCCGACGCCTCGGCTCACCGTCATCTGGCCGAGTTCCGCGACGAGGCCGGGGAGCTGCTTGTCGGCGAGACCGTGACCGTGGACGCGTTCGAGGTCGGCGACCGGGTCAAGGTCTCCGGCAAGTCCAAGGGCAAGGGCTTCGCCGGCACGATCAAGCGCCATAACTTCTCCTCGGGGCCCAAGTCGCACGGCTCCCACAACGTCCGCGCCCCGGGCTCGATCGGCGCCTCGGCGACCCCCAGCCGCGTCATCAAGGGCATTCGCGGACCCGGGCGCATGGGCGGGGGCCGCGTCACCCAACGCGGTCTGACCGTCACGGAGATCCTCCCCGCACGCAACCTGCTGCTGGTGCGAGGCGCGGTTCCCGGCCCGACCGGCTCGACGGTGGAGGTCCGCTCTGATGCCTAGGACCGCTCCTGAGCTGGGCGGCGGCACCGCGACGTTGGACGCCACCGCGTTCGAGGCCCCGTTCAACATGGCCCTGGTTCACGAAACGGTCCGCGCCGAGCTCAACGCCCGCCGCCAGGGCACCGCCTCGACCAAGACCCGCGGCCAGGTCTCCGGCGGCGGCGCCAAGCCGTGGCGTCAGAAGGGCACCGGACGGGCTCGCGCCGGGTCCTCGCGCTCTCCGGTGTGGACCGGCGGCGGCACCGTGTTCGGGCCGGCTCCGCGCCACTACATCGGCAAGGTCAACAAGAAGGCGCGCCGGGCCGCGCTGCGCTCGGCGCTCTCGTCTCACGCCGAGCGCGGGTCGCTCGCCGTGTTCGATGCCGCCGGGTTCGACGGTCCGTCGACCCGGCAGGCCGCCGACCTGCTGGCCGACTGGGACGTGGGTGGGCGCGAGCCGGCTGTGCGGGGATCGGTGCTCGTCCTCCTGTCGGGCGCCGAGGTCGCGGCGGGGCTGTCGTTTCGCAACCTGCGCCGGGTCGACGTGATGCCGGCGACCGACGCCGGGGTGGCCGACGTGATCGGCGCCGCGTCGCTGCTGATCTCCCAGTCCGCGCTGCCGGAGATCGTGGCCCGGGCCGGCGGCGCCGGCGGAGCCGAGGCCGAGGAGGCTGCCTGATGGAGCCCAGCCAGGTCATCATCCGACCGGTCGTGTCCGAGAAGTCGTTCGTGCTCGCCGAGGCCGGCAAGTACACCTTCCGGGTCGCCGACAAGGCCCACAAGACCCAGATCCGGCAGGCGATCGAGCAGCTGTTCGACGTCAGGGTCGTGGAGGTGCGCACCGCCTCGGTCAAGTCCAAGCCCAAGCGCCGCGGCCAGACCGCCGGACGCACCCGGCAGTGGAAGAAGGCCATCGTGCAGGTGCGCGAGGGCGACACCATCCCGATCTTCCAGGCGTTCGAGGCGCCCGAGTAAGCGATGCCGATTCGCAAGCCAAAGCCCACCTCGCCGGGACGGCGGTTCGTCTCATATCCCGATTTCGCCGAGGTCACTCGGTCCAATCCCGAAAAGTCGCTGACCGAGGGACTGAAGAAGTCAGGCGGCCGAAACGCCAATGGTCGAAAGACCGCCCGGCATCGCGGGGGAGGCGCGAAGCGCCTGTATCGCAAGATCGACTTCAAGCGGCGCAAGGACGGGATCCCGGCTCGGGTCGCCGAGATCGAGTACGACCCCAACCGGTCCGCTTACATCGCGCTGCTGCATTACGCCGACGGCGAGAAGCGCTACATCCTGGCGCCGCAGCGATTGCGCGTCGGCGCGACGGTGCAGTCGGGCGAGAATGCCGACATCCGCGTCGGCAACAGCCTGCCGCTCGCCAACATGCCCCCGGGCACGATCGTTCACAACGTGGAGCTGACCCCGGGCCGCGGCGGACAGATGGCCCGCTCGGCCGGAACCGGCGTCCAGTTGCTGGCCAAGGACGGCGACTACGCCACGCTGCGACTCCCGTCGGGGGAGATGCGAATGGTGCGGGCGGAGTGCCGAGCCACGGTGGGGACGATCGGCAACTCCGATCATCAGAACGTCAAGATCGGCAAGGCCGGCCGCAAGCGCCACCTCGGGGTCCGCCCCCAGACGCGCGGCACGGCGATGAATCCGGTCGACCACCCGCACGGTGGCGGTGAGGGCTCGACGACTCCTGGACGGCATCCGGTGACGCCGTGGGGGGTTCCCACTCTGGGCTACCGCACCCGCAAGAAGAACAAGCGATCCGACCAGTACATCGTGCGCGGTCGCAGGAGAGGTAAGAAGCGATGAGCCGATCGAGTAAGAAAGGACCGTTCGTCCAGGAGCGGCTGATCGCCCGGATCGAGGCGATGAACGCCAGTGGTGAGAAGCGGATGATCCGGACCTGGTCACGGACCTCGACGATCTTCCCGGAGATGGTGGGTCACACCATCGCGGTCCACGACGGGCGCAAGCACGTACCGGTATTCGTCTCCGAGTCGATGGTCGGTCACAAGCTCGGGGAGTTCGCGCCGACCCGGCTGTACCGCGGCCACGCCGGAACCGGAAGGCGGCGATGAGCGAAGAGCAAGACGACACCGAGGGCGTCGAGCCGACGTCGGACCCGGGGGCGAACCCGGATGCTCCGGCGGAGCCCGAGGCGGAGGCGCCTGCCCCCCGGCCCCGTCGCCGCCGGCGGCGCAAGGCCGCGGAGCCAGTTGCCGAGGAGGCGGTCGAGCCAGCCGCCGAGGATGACGAATCCGCGGCGCCCCTCTCCGACGCCGAGCCGGTCTCCGACGCCGAGCCGGTCGCCGACGCCGAGCCGGTCTCCGACGCCGGGGACGAGCCTGAAGCCGACGCGGAGCCAGACAGCGACGCCGAGCCAGACAGCGACGCCGAGCCTGACGTCGACGCGGAGCCTGACGTCGACGTCGACGTCGAGCCCGAAGCCGAGACGGCGCCCGCCCGGCCGACGCGGGCGGCCCCGCGTCGCCGCCGGTCCCGCCTGGACCCCGATGCGCCGATCCCCGTCGTCCGCGCGCACGCCAAGTACGTGCGCTCGTCGGCCCGCAAGGCGCGGCTGGTGTGCGATCACATTCGCGGCAAGTCGGTGGAGGAGGCACGAGCTATCCTCGCTGTCACGCCACGCGCGATCGCGCGGGACTGGAGCAAGTTGCTCGAATCCGCGGTCGCGAACGCCGAGCACAACCACGAGCTCGTCGGCGAGGACCTTTATGTCAAGGCGGTGCACGCCGACGAGGGTCCGACGATCAAGCGGTTTCGGCCGCGCGCGATGGGCCGCGCGACCCGCATCCGCAAGCGAACCAGCCACCTGACGATCCTGCTCACGCCAAAGGACTAGCCACACAATGGGCCAGAAAGTTCACCCCGAATCGATCCGCGTGGGCTACATCCACGACTGGAAGTCGAACTGGTTCAACGAGCGCCACTTCTCCGATTACCTGCACGAGGACACGCAGATCCGTGACCACATCGTGGGGCGGCTGTCGCATGCCGGCCTGTCGGATATCACGATCCGCAAGAACGCGACCGAGGTGGAGGTCAACATCCACACGGCCCGTCCCGGGATCGTGATCGGCAAGTCGGGCTCCGAGGTCGACCAGCTGCGCCGCGACCTGCATCGCATCACCGGCAAGCAGGTCAAGGTCAACATTCTGGAGATCAAGCGTCCGGAGCTCGACGCCCGGCTGGTCGCGCAGTCGATCGCCGAGCAGCTGCAGAACCGCGTCGCGTTCCGTCGCGCCATGAAGCGCGCGCTGACCAGCGCCATGCGCTCGGGTGCCAAGGGGGTCAAGGTCCAGGTGTCCGGCCGGCTGGGTGGCGCCGAGATGGCGCGCACCGAGGGCTACTCCGACGGCCGGGTGCCGCTGCACACGCTGCGCGCGGACATCGACTACGGCTTCCACGAGGCCCGCACGACATTTGGGCGGATCGGCGTCAAGTGCTGGATCAACAAGGGCGAGATCATGCCCGAGGGCTACACCGGTGCCGACCTGACGATCATGGACGAGCCGTCCCCGCAGGCGCCCGAGCGCGGCGGTCGTGACGGACGCTCCGGCCGCGACGGCCGGGATGGCGGTCGCGGGGGACGCGGCGGCCGGGGTGGCCAGGGCGGTCGCGGCGGCGGTCCCGGCTCCGGCCCGGGTGGGTCTGGGTATCGGGGCGGCTCGGGCGGCCAGGGCGGTGGCGGCCGCAGCGGGACCGGCGGGTCGAGCTACCGGGGCGGCCAGGGTGGCCGCGGCGGTGGCCCAGGCGGTCCCGGCTCCCGCGGCGGGGGTCCGGGCGGTCCCGGCTCTCGCGGCGGCGGTTCCGGGGGCGGGCGTGGTCCGCGTCCCGGCGGTGGCCGGGGTCCGCGTGGCGGCTCCGGCGGCCAGGGCGCAGGTGGACAGAGCTCCGGATCCGGCGGGCAGAGCTCCGGCGGTCCCGGTGGGGGCGGTGGTGGCTGATGCTCTCCCCCAAGCGTGTCAAGCACCGCAAGCAGCATCGCGGCCGTCGTGCCGGACTCTCCCGCGGGCAGGTCAAGGTCCAGTTCGGCGAGTACGGGCTCAAGGCGATGGACGCCGGTTGGCTCACCAACCGCCAGATCGAGGCCGCCCGTATCGCGATGACCCGCAAGATCCGCCGCGGCGGCAAGGTGTGGATCAACGTCTATCCGGACAAGCCATTCACCAAGAAGCCGGCCGAGACGCGGATGGGCTCCGGCAAAGGGTCACCCGAGGGTTGGGTGGCCGTGGTCAAACCCGGCCGCGTCATGTTCGAGCTCGCCGGGGTACCCGAGGACCTTGCCCGCGAAGCGATGCGGCTCGCCGGCCACAAGCTTCCGGTTCGCACCAAGTTCGTCATGCGAGAGGAGGGCTGATGCGCGCCGCCGACCTGCGTGATTTCAGCGACACCGAGCTGAGCGAGCACATCGAAACTGCCCGGCGCGACCTGTTCGGCCTGCGCTTCCAGCACGCCACCGGCGAGCTGGACAACACCGCTGCGCTGCGGCGCGCCAAGCGCGAGGTGGCCCGCGTACTGACAGTTGCGCGCGAACGAGAGATCTCCCTCCACCACGGGCAGGAAAATGGCTGAAGACCCGACACCCCAAGAGACGACCGCCGAGCGCCAGGAGGTCGTGGCACCGAAGGACCGGCGTCACCGGGCCCGCGCCGCCAAGGCGTCGTCGGTCAGGGCGCGACCGCCCCGCACCGCGCAGGAGCGCCAGGCCGAGCGCGTCGCCGAGCGCGCGAAGAAGGCCGAGCTGCGGCGCGCCGGCCGCGCCAAGGCCAGGGGCAAGGCAAGCCACACGGGCACCGCGGTCACGCCGCCGCGCGAGCACGCCCCCGGTGTGCAGAAGGTTCGCCAGGGGATCGTCGTCTCCGACAAGGCCGACAAGACGATCACCGTCCGGATCGACACCGCGCGCCGGCACCGGCGCTACTCCAAGATCGTCCGCACGTCGCGGACCCTCCACGCCCACGACGAGTCAAACGACGCCCACATCGGCGATACGGTGACGGTCCGCGAGGCGCGGCCGCTGTCGCGCACCAAGCGGTGGCGGCTGGTCGAAGTGGTGGAGAGGGCGAAGTAGCCGCGTGATCCAGAACGAGACTCGTCTGCGCGTGGCCGACAACAGCGGCGCCCGCGAGATCCTGGTGATCCGCGTCCGCGGCGGTTCGCGGCGTCGCTATGCCGGCGTCGGCGACACGATCACCGCCACTGTGAAGACGGCCAGCCCTCAGGGCTCGGTCCGCAAGGGTGAGGTCGTCACCGCGGTCGTGGTGCGCACCAAGAAGTCCTACGGACGCGAGGATGGCACCTACATCGCCTTCGACGAGAACGCAGCGGTCCTGATCGACGCCCAGAACAACCCTCGCGGTACCCGCATCTTCGGTCCGGTGGCCCGCGAGCTGCGCGAGCGCAACTTCATGAAGATCGTCTCCCTCGCCCCGGAGGTCTTGTAGTCATGGCAGCACGGGTCCGCAAAGGCGACGAGGTGATCGTGATCAGCGGGAAGGATCGGGGCAAGCGCGGGACGGTATTGCGCGCCGAGCCCAAGAAGGAGCGCGTGTACGTCGAGGGTCTGAACATGATCAAGCGCCACCAACGTCCGACCCAGACCGCCGCCGGTCAGCGGGCCGGCGGGGTGATCGAGCGCGAGGGCCCGATCCACGTGTCCAACGTGATGCTGATCGATCCCAAGGACGGGCGGCCGACGCGGGTCGGCATGCAGATCGAGGACGGACAGCGCCGGCGCATCGCCAAGCGCAGCGGCGCGGTACTGGATTAGGAGCGGACGCCACATGCCGGCACGACTCAAGAGCAGGTACATCGAGGACATTCGCCCCGCGCTGGTGCAGCGGTTCGGCTATTCCAGCCTGATGCAGGCGCCCCGGATCGAGAAGATCACGGTCAACATGGGCTGCGGGGACGCCAAGCAGGATTCCAAGGTCCTGGACGCCGCCACCGAGCAGCTGGCGACGATCACCGGCCAGAAGCCCAACGTGCGCCGCGCGCGCAAGTCGATCGCCCAGTTCAAGGTCCGCGAGGGCATGCCCGTCGGCGTCGCCGTGACCCTGCGCGGCGAGCGCTCGTACGAGTTCCTGGACCGGCTCATGTCGGTCGCGATTCCGCGCATCCGCGACTTCCGGGGCCTGAACCCGCGCGCTTTCGATGGTCGCGGCAACTACTCGCTCGGCGTGCGCGAACAGATCATCTTCCCCGAGATCGATTACGACGAGATCGATCAGATCCGGGGTCTCGACATCACCATCACGACGACTGCCGGCAGCGACGAGGAGTCCTTCGCGCTGCTGGAGGCGCTCGGGATGCCGTTTTCGAAGGAAGGCCGGGCGCCGGCCGCGCGAGCGGCCTAGGACCGGCGAGAACTCAGAGCTTCAAGGAGCACAGTGGCCAAAGCCTCACAACGCGTCCGCCAGCAGCGGACACCCAAGTACAAGACCCGGGGGTACAGCCGCTGCCGCCGCTGCGGCCGGGCCCGCGCGGTCTATAAGAAATTCGGGCTGTGCCGGATCTGCCTGCGCGAGCTCGCCCACAACGGCTATGTCCCCGGCATGACCAAGAGCAGCTGGTGAGGGGGCGCTAGCCATGTCCATGACCGACCCCGTGGCCGACTTCCTCACGCGGCTGCGCAACGCCGCCAAGGCCCAGCATCACGACGTCGTGATCCCGTCCTCCAAGCTCAAGCGCGAGCTGGCACGGATCCTTCAGGAGCAGGGCTACATCGACGGCTATCAGATCGATCCGCCCGTTCCCGGCCGCCCCAATGAGCAGATCACGATCACGCTGAAGTACACCGACGATCGCCGGCCGGTGATCACCGGGATGCAGCGCGTGTCTCGGCCCGGGCAGCGCACGTACGTCGACCGGCGACGCATTCCGCGCATCCAGGGCGGGATGGGCACGGCGATCATCTCCACGTCCAAGGGCGTCATGACCGGCCACGAAGCCCGCCAGCAGGGGGTCGGCGGCGAGGTCGTGGCGCGGGTCTGGTAACCATTGAGCGACGATGTCCAGAATCGGTAGACAACCCATTCCCGTGCCCGCCGGCGTGACGGTGGCCATCGAGCCAGAGCGCGTCACCGTCAACGGGCCCAAGGGCGAGCTCTCCGAGCGCGTCAACCGCGACATTGCGGTGGCGCAGGGGCCACGCCAGGACGGCGGGGACGGGGAGGAGCTGCTGGTCACGCGGCCCACCGACCGCGGTGAGCACCGCGCCCTGCACGGCCTCACCCGCACCCTGGTGGCGAACATGGTCAAGGGCGTCACCGACGGGTTCGAGAAGCGCCTGGAGATCCAGGGCGTCGGCTACCGCGCCCAGCTGCGCGGCCGCGACCTCGAGCTCGCCCTCGGCTACTCGCATCCGGTGTCGGTCAAGGCACCGGACGGGATCGAGTTCGAGGTGCCCCAGCCGACCCGGATCGTGGTCCGCGGAACGTCCAAGCAGCAGGTCGGCGAGATCGCCGCCTACATCCGCAAGCAGCGCAAGCCAGAGCCATACAAGGGCAAGGGCATTCGCTACGAGGGCGAGTACGTCGCCCGGAAGGTCGGGAAGCGAGCATGAGCGAGGCGAAGCCGAGCGTTCAACGAGGGCTGGATGCCCTCGATCGATCTCCACGGCGCCGACCGGAGGGAGGCAAGGGGTGACTGTACTGACCAAGCCCCAGGCGCGGCTGCGGCGCCGCCGCCGGGTGCGCGCCAAGGTGAGTGGCACCGCGGAGCGCCCCCGGATCTCGGTGTTTCGCTCCAACCGCGGGATCTTCGCCCAGCTGATCGACGACGAGGCGGGCCGGACGCTGGCCGCGGTCACCTGGACCGAGCCCGAGCTCAAGGACCTGTCGCCGACCGATCAGGCGACCCGGGCCGGCGAGCTGCTCGCCCAGCGCGCGGTCGCCGCCGGCGTCCAGAGCGCCGTGTTCGACCGCGGCGGCTACCAGTACCACGGCCGCGTCAGGGCGCTGGCGGAGGGCGCCCGCGAGGGCGGGCTGCGCCTGTAGGCGCCGGCAAGCCGCTAAATTCACACAAGCTCATGGCCGATCGCACAGTTTCAGCCGCCGGACTAGACCTGCAGGAGCGCGTGGTCGAGATCAACCGCGTGGCCAAGGTCGTCAAGGGCGGGCGTCGCTTCTCGTTCACCGCGCTCGTGGTGGTGGGCGACGAGCGCGATGTCGTCGGGATCGGCTACGGCAAGGCCAACGAGGTCCCGGTGGCGATCCAGAAGGGCGTCGAGCGCGCCAAGAAGAACCTCTATCGGGTGCCCAAGCACGGCTCCACGATCACCCATCAGACGACCGGAGTCTTCGGTGCCGGACGCGTGTTCCTGAAGCCGGCCGCGCCGGGGACCGGCGTGATCGCCGGCGGCGGCGTCCGCGCCGTGCTGGAGCTCGCCGGAATCCACGACATCCTCTCCAAGAGCCTCGGCTCGCAGAACCCGATCAATCTCGTCAAGGCCACGATGTCGGGGCTGGAGTCGCTGCGCACTCCGGACGAGGTCGCCAAGCTGCGCGGCCTGTCGATCAATCAAGTGCTTGGGCTCACGTCCGAGGACGGGGACGGTGCAGCCGGCGCCGAGACGGCCTCCACCGTCACCGGCCCGAGCGCGAACGGCGGCGTGTCATGAGCACCGTGCGGCTGACGCAACGAAAGTCTCGCAACGGCTGTGACAAGCGCCAACTGGCCACGCTGCGCTCGCTCGGCCTGCGCCGGATCGGGCACACCGTCGAGGTGTCCGACTCGCCGCAGATCCGCGGCATGATCGCCAAGGTCAGCCATCTCGTCCAGGTGCAAGAGTCGTGAGCGTCGAGTCCGAGGACCGGCAGCCGATCGGCCTGCACAACCTGAGCCCGGCACCGGGCTCGCGCCGCCCCCGCAAGCGGGTCGGCCGCGGCGAAGGGTCGGGCACCGGGAAGACCGCCGGTCGCGGCCAGAAGGGCTGGGGCGCCCGGTCGGGCGCCAAGCGACGCGCTCGCTTCGAGGGCGGCCAGAACCCGATCCACATGCGGATGCGCAAGCTGCGCGGCCCCCACATGAAGAAGTCGATGCCGTTCGAGCCTTTTCGGACCCACACTCAGCCGGTCAACCTGGTGGATCTGGAGCAACGGTTCGAGGCCGGCGCGGCCGTCACCCTGGACGCTCTGCACGCCAAGGGCCTGGCCAAGCGCAAGGGCGTGCCGGTCAAGGTGCTGGCCAAGGGCGACGTGACCAAGGCGCTGACCGTCCACGCTCACGGCTTCAGCAAATCGGCGCGACAGGCGATCGAAGCCGCCGGCGGCACCTGCCAGCTGATCGAGGACTGAGGGCCGGGCAGTGATCGCGACGATCCTCGGAGCGTTCAGGGTCGGCGAGATCCGGACCAAGATCCTGTTCACCGCGGCGATCCTGGCGCTCTACCGGCTCGGCACCCACATTCCGGCGCCGGGAATCAACTCCCAGGCGATCAGCGCGATTCAGAAGAGTCTGAGCGGCAACAGCATCCTCGGGCTGCTGAACCTGTTCAGCGGCGGCGGCCTGGGCCGGATTGCGATCTTCGCGCTCGGGATCATGCCGTACATCACGGCCTCGATCATCCTGCAGCTCCTGCAGGTGGTCGTGCCCTCGCTGGAGAAGCTCTCCAAGGAGGGCGAGCAGGGTCAGGCCCGGATCACGCAGTACACCCGGTATCTGACCGTCGGCCTGGCGTTCGCGCAGTCGATCGGCTACGTGTTCCTGTTCCGCAGCTTCGAGAAGTCGGCGGGCGCCAACCTGATCACGAACTTCACGCTGTTCAAGGTGTTCCTGATCGTGCTCTCGCTCACCGCCGGCACGGTGCTGCTGATGTGGATGGGTGAGCTGATCACCCAGCGCGGCATCGGCAATGGCATCTCGCTGCTGATCTTCGCCTCGATCGTCTCCCGGATCCCGGGCGGGCTCAGCGCCTGGTGGAACAACCCGGACCAGGTGTTCCGGGTGATCATGCCGTTCATCGCCATCGGGGTGGTCGCGGCGGTCGTGTTCGTCCAGGAAGGCCAGCGGCGGATCCCGATCCAGTACGCCAAGCGGGTGGTCGGCCGGCGGATGACCCAGGGCGGCCAGACCTACCTGCCGCTCAAGGTCAACATGGCCGGAGTGATCCCGGTCATCTTCGCCGCCAGCGTGATGGCGATTCCGCCCACCGTGGGACAGCTGATCGGCCAGAACAAGACCGGCTTCGGGACCGACCTGTACCAGTTCTTCAGCCCCGGCGGCTGGCACTACGTCGTCGGCGAGTGCCTCCTGATCATCCTGTTCACGTACTTCTACACCGCGGTGACGTTCAACCCGGTGGACCAGGCCGAGAACCTCCGAAAATACGGAGGCTTCATCCCGGGGGTGAGGCCAGGCAGACCCACGGCTGAATTCCTGGACCGGATCCTGGCGCGTCTGACGTTCCCGGGAGCACTCTTCCTGGCCGCGATCGCCGCGCTGCCAACGATTCTGATCAACTCGACGAGCGCGAACTTCGCGTTCGGCGGCACCTCGATCCTGATCGTCATCGGGGTAGCGCTGGACACGATGAAGCAGCTCGAAGCGCAGCTGATGATGCGCAACTACGAGGGCTTCCTGAAGTAGCCACAGGGTCTCGCCGCGTGATCGATACGGGGTGCGCCGGACCGATACAGTGCACGCGTGGCTGCGCAGCTCAACCTGATCCTGTTCGGCCCGCCCGGCGCGGGCAAGGGGACCCAGGCCGAGCGGCTGCGCACGGATTTCCAGTTGCCGTTCATCTCCACCGGCGACATGTTGCGCGCCAACGTGCGCGACGAGACGGAGCTCGGCGAGCAGGCCAAGGAGTACATGGACGCCGGCGATCTGGTCCCCGACGACGTGATCGTGGCGATGGCAGCCGAGCGTCTGCGCGAGGACGACGCCGAGGACGGCTTCATCCTCGACGGCTTCCCGCGAACGATCGAACAGGCCAAGGCGCTGGAGCAGCAGCTGGATGACCTCGGCCGCCGCGTGACCGCGGTGCTGCTGATCGACGTCCCCGATGACGAGCTCATCCGGCGCCTGTCCGGGCGCCGGGTGTGCGTCAAGTCCGGGCACAACTACCACGTGGATTTCGATCCGCCCAAGCACGAGGGGGTCTGCGATCAGGACGGGTCGAGGTTGATCCAGCGCGACGACGACAAGCCCGAAGTGGTCAAGAACCGACTGCGGGTCTACCACGAGAAGACCGCGCCGCTGATCGACTACTACGACGGGCTCGGGTTGCTGCGGCGCATCGACGGCACCCGCGATCCCGCCGACGTCCACGGCCATATCCGCGCGGTGATCGCGACGCTGCGCTTTGAGGAGGACGTCTAGGCTCGCGCGGGCGCTAGCGTTGTACGCCGCATGATCATCAAGAAGACCCCTGAAGAGATCGAGCGGATGGCCGCGGCGGGAGTGATCCTGGTGCGGACGATGAATCTGCTGGCGGGCAAGATCCGCGCCGGCACCACCACCGGCGATCTCGATCAGGCCGCCGAGCGCTTCATCCGCTCGCAGGGCGCGACTCCCGCGTTCAAGGGGTACCGGGGCTTTCCCGGCTCGATCTGTGCGTCACCCAACTCGATGATCGTCCACGGGATTCCCGGGCCCTACAAGCTGAGCCGGGGCGACATCCTGTCGGTCGACATCGGGGTGGTGCTCGACGGTTGGGTCGCCGACGCGGCGCGCACGTTCGCGGTCGGCCCGATCAGCCCCGTCGCCCAGAAGCTGCTGCGGGTCACCGAGGAGTCGCTGCTCGCCGCCGTCCCGCAGTGCCGGACGGGCAACCGGCTGGGCGACGTCTCCCACGCCGTCCAGGAGCAGGTCGAGGCCGCCGGCCTGTCGGTCGTCCGTTCCCTGGTCGGCCATGGCATCGGCCGTGATATGCACGAGGATCCCCAGATCCCCAACTACGGCGCTCCTGGGACCGGGATCGTGCTGGAGGAGGGCATGGTGCTCGCGGTGGAGCCGATGGTCACCGCCGGGCGCCATGGCGTGCGCGTCGCCGACGACCACTGGTCGATCTTCTCTGCGGACGGCTCGCTGGCCGCCCACTTCGAGTTCACGATCGCCGTCACGGCCGCCGGGCCACGGGTGCTGACCCCGTGGCGCGAGGTCAGCGACGGTCGCGCCGCCGCTTGACCAACGAAGCGGCGCGGCAGCGCCGCTCGCTTTGGTGGCCCGGCGGCGGCTTCGCCGGGGACTGCTAACATCCCCCGGTGCGCCTTGCAACGCGATGCTGCGGTTGCGCGGGCGCATCTTCGGCGCGGTAGCGGCGACTGTACCGGTCGCCAGAGCCGGGCTGAGGATCCAACTCGGAACCGTCTTCTAATCCTGAGAGCGAATCACCGTGAAGGTACGACCGTCGGTCAAACCGATGTGTGAGAAGTGCAAGATCATCCGCCGCCACGGGCGCGTGCTCGTGATCTGCCCGAACCCCCGTCACAAGCAGCGGCAGGGCTAAAGCCCACGCCCGGTAAGGAACGTCTCATGGCGCGAATCTCAGGGGTCAACATCCCCCTCAACAAGCGGGTCGAGATCGGCCTCACGTACATCTACGGGATCGGTCGCTCCACCTCCAACGAGCTGCTGGCCAAGGTCGGGGTCGAGCCCGACCGCAAGGTTCGCGACCTCACCGAGGAGGAGGTGGTGCAGCTTCGTGACCTGATCGACAGCGAGGTGACCGTCGAGGGGGATCTGCGCCGGGAGCGCTCGCAGAACATCAAGCGCCTTCAGGAGATCGGCTGCTACCGCGGCCTGCGCCACCGACGTGGCTTGCCGGTGCGGGGTCAGAACACCAAGACCAATGCGCGCACGCGCAAGGGCCCGAAGCGGATGCAGGTCGCCGGCAAGAAGAAGGCCGGTAAGAAGTGAGCCCGGCTCCACGTAGACCACAGCGTGGCCGCCGCCGGGTCCGTAAGAACATCCCGATCGGTCAGGCGCACATCAAGACCTCGTTCAACAACACGATCGTGTCGCTCACCGACCGCGAGGGGAACGTGATCGCCTGGGAGTCGGCCGGCGGCGCGGGCTTCAAGGGCTCGCGCAAGTCGACTCCGTTCGCCGCGCAGGTGACCGCCGACGCGGCTGCCCGCAAGGGGATCGAGCATGGCCTCCAGCGCGTCGAGGTGTTCGTCAAGGGCCCGGGCTCGGGACGCGAGACCGCGATCCGCTCGTTGCAGGCCGCCGGTCTGGAGGTAAGCGGTGTCAAGGACGTCACCCCGCAGGCGCACAACGGCTGCCGGCCGCGAAAGCGCAGGCGCGTCTGATCATGGCTCGCGATACCTCCCCACAGTGCAAGCAGTGCCGCCGGGAAGGCCAGAAGCTGTTCCTCAAGGGAGAGCGCTGCCTCACCGACAAGTGCGGCGTCGAGCGGCGCTCGTACCCGCCCGGCGAGCATGGCCGGGGTCGCCAGAAGCAGAGCGAGTACCGCGTGCAGTTGCGCGAGAAGCAAAAGGCACGTCGCTACTACGGCGTCCTGGAGCGGCAGTTCCGCAACTATTACGAGAAGGCGTCACGCCAGCAGGGGGTGACCGGCGAGAACCTGCTCCGGATGCTCGAGTGCCGGTTTGACAACGTGCTCGTCCGCCTCGGCTTCGCCGCCTCGCGGCGCCAGGCCCGCCAGCTGATCCTGCACGGTCACTGGACGGTCAACGGGCGCCGGGTGAACATCCCCAGCTATCAACTGCGCGACTCAGACGTGATCGCGATTCACGCCAAGTCGACCGCGACCCAGGTGATCCGGGACGCCACCGAGCTGACCGGTCAGGTTCCGGCGTGGCTGCAGGCCGACCACGACTCGCTCACGGCCAAGGTTCTGCGCAAGCCGGAGCGGCGCGAGATCGCCGCGCCGGTGCAGGAACAGCTGATCGTCGAGCTGTACTCGAAGTAGACGAACTCAGTCGCTGCCGGGGTCCGAGGTCCCTGGTCGGCGCCCGACGCCGCCGCGGAGGCGGCCCAGAACCCACGATGTTAGGAAACGTGATGCTTGACTTCCAAGTGCCCCGAATCTCCAGCGAGTCGGTCGACGACACGCGCGGATCATTCACGATCGAGCCATTGGATCGGGGCTTCGGCTACACCTTTGGCAACTCGCTGCGGCGCGTGCTGTTGTCCTCGCTGGCCGGCGCGGCGGTGACCAGCGTGCGGATCGAGGGCGTGGCCCACGAGTTCTCGACGATCCGCGGTGTCAAGGAGGACGTCACCGACATCGTCCTCAATCTCAAGGGCATCGTCTGCCGCATGCACTCGGATGCCACCGAGATCGAGGCGCCGCTGGTCGTCACCGGCCCGGGCGAGATCACCGCCAAGGACATCGACCTGCCCTCCGGCGTCGAGATCCTCAACCCCGACGCCCATATCGCGACGCTGGAGAAGAAGACCAAGCTCGAGGTCTACCTGACGATTGGCCGGGGTCGCGGCTACCGTCCGGCCGAGGAGAACAAATCTCCTGATCAGCCAATCGGCGTGATCCCGATCGACTCGATCTTCTCGCCGGTGCGCCGCGTCGCCTACAACGTCGAGCAGGCTCGCGTCGGCCAGAAGACCGACTTCGACAAGCTCACGCTCGACATCGAGACCGACGGCTCGATCGACCCGCACGCGGCGCTGCGCGAGGCGGCCGAGATCCTCATCTCGCAGCTGGCGATCTTCACCGACGCCGACCGGGTCGTCGAGCTCCGGGATGTCGGCGCGCCCGGCGCGCTGGACCCGGGCCTCGTCGGCGGCGGCCAGGTGGGCACCAACTCGCGACCCCCGAACGCGATGGACGACATCCTGATCGAGGAGCTCGAGCTCGGTGTGCGTTCCTACAACTGCCTCAAGCGAGCCGGGATCCAGACCGTGGGCGACCTCGTCTCCAAGACCGAAGGCGAGCTCAACGCGATCCCCAACTTCGGCAAGAAGTCGATCGACGAGGTGATCGAGACGCTGCACGCACGCGGTCTCGGATTGCGCAACGATTAGTCGGCTCCGACCACCCACCCCCAACACCACATGCGTCATCAGCGTCAGCGATACCAGCTCAGCCGCAGCGCCTCGCACCGCAAGGCGCTGCTGATGAACCTGTCCAAAGAGGTCATCGAGCACGAGCGCATCCGAACCTCCGAGGCCAAGGCCAAGGCGGTCAAGCCCGAGCTGGAGCGCCTGATCACGCTTGCCAAGCGCGGCGATCTCCACGCCCGGCGTCAGGCGCTGTCGGCGCTCGGCCAGGACAAGTTCACCGTCTACAAGCTGTTCGAGGAGATCGCGCCGCGCTACACGGAGCGCCCCGGCGGCTACACGCGGATCCTGAAGCTGGGGCCGCGCCGCTCGGACAGCACCGAGATGGTCCTGCTGGAGCTCGTCTGAAGGCCCAGCCGGATGCTGGGCCCCGGTAATGTCGGCCGAGCGGACGGGAGGCTCGAGCGGCTCTGAGCCGGATGCGGTTTCCCGGACTGCCGTAAGCCGCCTGCTGATCGAGTACGACGGCACCGATTTCTCGGGGTGGGCGCGGCAGCCCGGCCGGCGGACCATCCAGGAGGAACTGGAGCGCGCCCTCTGCGTCGTGCTGCGCCGTGAAGCCGTCCCGCTCACGGTGGCGGGGCGCACCGACGCCGGCGTGCACGCTCGCGGCCAGGTCGCCAGCTACCCGGGCGATCCGGCGCGGCCCGACTCGCTCAACGCGCTGCTGCCCTACGACGTGGCGGTGTTGGAGTGCGTGCCGGCCGCGGCCGGCTTCGACGCCCGCCGCCACGCCACCAGCCGGGCGTACTGCTATCGAGTCCTGACCCGGGCCGTGCGCAGCCCCTACGAACGCCGGCTGGTGCTGCATTGGCCCCATCGGCTGGATCTGTCACCGATGCGGCAATGCGCCCGGCTCCTGGTCGGCGGCCACGACTTCACCGCGTTCACGCCGACCGACACCGAGCACGTCCGCTTCTCCCGGGAGATATTCACGGCATCCTGGGACCCCGGTCCACCCGGCCTGGTGGAGTTCTGGATCGAGGCCGACGCGTTCATGCGCAACATGATCCGCGTGCTGGTGGGCACGATGCTCGAGGTCGGCGGCGGCCGCCGGTCGGTGAAGCAGTTCGCCGATCTGCTGACCGGCCGGCCGCGCGCGCAGGCGGGAGCGACCACGCCGCCGCACGGGTTGCACTTCATCGGTGCCGGCTACGCGGGCGAACGGATCCTCCCTGCTCGAAGCTGAGTTGTACGGGAGAGCATCCCCGATCGTTTCCGTGGGACCGTTTCCTGGGGTCTGACCCATGTCCCGGGCCGCCAACTCGTCTGAGAACCCGGCGCTGTTCACCGAAAATCCGGGCCTGCGGTCGAGGCGGTCGAGGCGGTCGCGGGTGGGCGGCCGCGCCTTCCGCCCCGAGGACCCGGGAAACGTGACGAATCGTGACCCCGCCTGCGGATTTGTCACCAGCCGGCCGCTCAGCGTGGGTAACGCAGCAAATCTAACGGCGCAACCCGGATTTGGCGCAAACTCGCCCCCCGGGATCGCGGGCGGTGTGGCCTGGCACGCGGTCTCGGCTCGCTTGATCACTCCCGGGATCCGTTCACGATGGCCAGCACCCGAACCGTCGACCAGCGACCGCGACATCAATCGACGACCGCGCCCGAGGATCCGGGGAAGCGATCGGACACGGCACTTGGACGGATGTTCGATGGCGATCGGCGGGCCGAGAACCTAGGATCTCGCCACAAGAAGGGGGCAGCGTTTAGGGGGATGGCTGCGGCCCGAGCGGTCCTGGATGTCACCGCTTTGGGTCGCAGCTCGACGCCGCTGCGCCAGCCGGCCGCGCGCTCCATAGGATTGATCTCAGTGCGCGTACTGTTGACCAACGACGACGGGATCGAGGCCGACGGGCTGCAGTGCCTGCGTCGCGCCCTGGTGGCGCTGCCGGCGGTCCAGCTGGCGGTCATCGCACCCGACGGCAACCGTTCGGCGATGGCGCGCTCGATCACCACCCGGCGGCCGCTGTGGGTAGAGGAGATCGATTTCGACGACGGCACCGTCGGCTATGCCACCGACGGCACTCCGGTCGATTGCGTGCGTCTCGCCAATCTGGGGCTGGTCGAGGGATTTGAAGCGGAGCTGGTCGTGTCGGGCATCAACCACGGCTCCAACCTGGGTGACGACATCACTTACTCCGGCACCGTCGCAGCGGCGTTGGAGGCGATCGTACTCGGCCTTCCGGGGATCGCGGTCTCGCAGCAGTCGATGTTGCGGGAGCTCGATTTCCGCGCCGGCTCGGCGTTCGACTTCGAGACCGCGGCCAGCTTCACGGCGCGCCTCGTCGCCGAGCTTCAGGACGTGCCGCTGCCCGCCGGCACGCTGCTGAACATCAACGTCCCGGGGTCGGCGCCCGCCGGGGTGGAGGTTGCCGGGCTGGGCAAGCGCATCTACAGTGACGAGCTCGCGCTGGTCGACGAGAGCACCGGGGGCCGGCGGCTCTACCGGATCTATGGTGACGCTAGCTTCGAGCGTGAGGAGACGGGCACCGACCTGGCCGCGGTCGCCGCCGGCCGGATCGCGGTCACGCCGATCCACTTCGATCTCACCGACCGAGCCGGGCTGACGACGCTTCAGGCCTACGACCTCGACCGGCTGATCGCGCCGGCGGCCGACGAGGTCACCGACCGATGAGCGCGCAGGCGGGCAAGTCGCGGGTCGCGCCAGCGCAGCGGGCGGCTGAGCTGCGGCGTGTTCTCGAGCACCACGGCTATCGGTATTACGTGCTGGATGATCCCGAGATCGGTGACGCCGAATACGATGCGCTGCTTGACGAGCTGCGCGGAATCGAGTCAGCGCACCCCGAGCTGCTGACTCCAGACTCGCCGACCCAGCGAACCGGCGGCGAGCCCGTCTCCGATCTGGTCAAGGTCAGCCATCCGGAGCCGATGCTGTCCTTGGCCAACGCGCGGTCGGCGCCGGAGCTGCGGGCGTGGATCCAGCGGATGCGCAACCACCTGGCGCGCGAGGGCATCGAGGACCCGAGGTTCGAGTTCGTGGCCGAGCCGAAGATCGACGGGCTCGCGATCTCGCTCATCTACGAGAACGGACGGTTCGCGCGGGGGGCGACACGGGGTAACGGCGAGGTGGGCGAGGACGTCACCCACAACCTGCGGACGATCGGCGCGATCCCGCTGCGGCTGGACACCGACGACCCGCCGGCGCTGCTTGAGGTCCGCGGCGAGGTCTACATGTCGCTGCCCGATTTCGCGGCTCTGAACGAACGGCGAGCGCAAGCCGGTCTGTCGACGTTCATGAATCCGCGCAACTCGGCCGCTGGGACGATCCGCCAGCTGGATCCCAAGCTGGCGGCCGAACGACCGCTGTCGCTGTGGTGCTATGCCATCGGGGTCAGCGAAGGGCTCTCATTGCACGCCCACTGGGAGGCCCTGGAGTGGCTGCGGGCCCACCGCTTCCCGGTTCACCCCGATGTCCGCAAGCTTGCGACCGAGGAAGAGGTCGTCGCTCAGTGCGAGGGGTGGGAGCGCCGCCGGGGATCGCTCGAGTTCGAGATCGACGGCGTGGTCGTCAAGGTCAATCAGTTCGATCTGCAACGGCGGCTCGGCGTAGTCGGTCGCGATCCGCGGTGGGCGATCGCCTGGAAGTTCCCGCCGACCACGGCCGTCACCCGACTGAACGCGATCGGCTGGAATCCGGGCAAGTTCGGGGACCTGCACCCCTACGCGATGCTGGAGCCCGTCCGCGTCGCGGGCGTGACGATCAAGCTGGCCACGCTGCACAACGAGGAGGACATCGCCCGCAAGGACATCCGCGAGGGCGAGGACGTCATCGTCCTGCGCGCCGGCGACGTGATCCCCCAGGTGCTCTCACCGGCGCCGCACGTGGCCGAGCGCCCGGACCGCTCCGATCCGCCGCGTCCGCCGGCGCGCTGTCCGGTCTGCGACACCCCGACGGTGAAGCCGGAGGGCTCGGTGTTCACCCGCTGCCCCAACCGCGACTGCGCGGGGCGACGGTGGCAGTTGCTCAAGCACTACGTCGCCGCGATGGACATCGATGGCCTCGGGGAGAAGCAGGTGAGCCTGTTCATGGACCTCGGGTGGGTGCACACCGCGGCGGACTTCTACGACCTGGAGGCAGCGCGGATCGCCGAGCAGCCGGGCTTCGGCCCAGTCTCCGCGGACAAGCTGATCACCGCGATCGAGCAGTCAAGGCGCCAGCCGTTCGGCCGGCTGCTGTTCGCGCTGGGGATCGAGGAGGTCGGTGGCGTCACCGGACGAAACCTCGCGCAGCACTTCCGGACGATCGATGCCCTGCTGGCCGCGGATCCGGCAGCGATCGAGGCGACCCCAGGGGTCGGGCCCAAGATGGCGACCATGATCCACGATCAGCTTCAGGACGAGCTGATGCGCAACCTGATCCGGGATCTGCGCGAGCGCGGGTTGCCGATGGAGCAGGCGGGGGCGCCGCCCGGCGAGGGACCGTTGGCCGGCAAGACGCTGGTGCTCACCGGGACGCTGCCAGAGCTCACTCGGGAGGAGGCGACCGAGCGGGTGAGCGCCGCCGGCGGTCGCGTCACCGGATCGGTCTCGCGCAAGACCGACTACGTCGTGGCCGGCGACAGCGCCGGTTCCAAGCTGGCCCAGGCCGAGCGGCTCGGGGTGCCGGTGATCGACGAGCTCGGGCTGCGGGAGCTGCTCTCGCCCTGAGCGCGAGCGCCAGCTCGCGCCCGGATCCGGGTCGGCCCCCGGCCCGGCCGCCCGTCAGCCGTCGTACCTGGCGAGTGCCACCTGCATCCGGTCCTGGATCGGATGCGCGTAGTCAGGGACGATTCCGTTCATCATCAAGGCGTACGCCAGCGTGTGACCGTCCCGGGCGTGGCAGTAGCCGACGACGTTGGAGACATCGTGGAGCGTGCCGGTCTTGCCGCGGCAGCGACCCTGCGCATAGGTCCCGTTCATCTCGTCGGCCAGCGTCCCCGATTCGCCGGCGACCGCGAGTGAGGCGACGAACTGGGGGTTGATGGCCATGTCCTTGAGCAGCGTCACCGCCTGGAGCGGCGTCGTGCGGTCATACCGGGACAGCCCGGAGCCGTCATCCAGCCGCGGGCGCAGACCGAAGTGCCGAGCGACCCAGGTTCTGACCACCACGGCCCCGGCAGCGGTGGTGCCGGCACCCCCGAAGCGGGCGCCCAGGTCCTTGAGCAGGGTCTCGGCGAAGAAGTTGTCCGACGGGGTGTTGGTGAGCGAGATCAGCGTCGCCATGGAGGGAGACGGGACGGTGGCCAGGGTCGTGGTGCCGGGGGGGGTAGGCCCGGCGGCGACCGGAGTACTGTCCGGCACCGCCACGCCGGCGGCGCGCAGCGCCGCAGCGAGCTGCTGGCCGGCCTCGAGCGCCGGATGGGCGAAGTACACGCTGCCGGTCGAGTTCGCCCAGCCACGATTGAACGACAGGGCGCTGAGCTCACCTTCGACTTCGATCGACGGCTCCTCTCCGGTGGCCGGGGTGCCGCGGTCGGAGTCGAACATCGTCTGATCGGCGACCACCCGGCCCTGCAGCGAGCGGATCCCGGTCGACTGGACGAGGTTGGCCACCAGTTGCTGGATCGTCGCGCCGGTGCCGTAACTGGCGCTGTCGAACGCCGCTGAGCCGAAGCTGGGGTCACCGCCGCCGCGCAGGTACAGGGTGCCGACGAACTTCGTGCCTTTCATCCGGCCGAGCCCGAGTACCGAGGTGGTGAGCGTCCCCGACGGGCCGAAGCGCTGGAGCGCCGTGGTCGTGGTCCAGAGCTTCTCCACCGACGCGGGCAGTCGGCCGATGCCGGCATTGCGCGAGTACAGCGACTGCCCGGTCTTCAGGTCCACCACGTAGGCGCCGCTGAACCGGCCGGCCTGGCGCATGCCCAGGTTCAAAGCGCCGTCCAGTGATCGACCTGCCGGGGTCGCGGCAGCCTTGGGGGTCGTCGAGCTGGTCGGCGCCGCGCCTCCACCGCCGGCGGCGAGCGCCGTTGACGCAGTGCCCAGTGCCAGCGCGAGGAGGGTGGCGATCGTGGCGCAGACGAATCGCATTGACTATGTGTAACCCATCGGGCGGCGCAAAGCTTCGGCGTTTACGGGCCACTGGTCGGACACGAGACTCGAGACGGGCATGGGCAACGTCGTCAAGCTCGAGGCGTCGGGCAAGGATCGCGCGGCTCCGGTCACCGACGGCAGGAGGACCCAATCGCGTCCGCCCTCCAAGACCGCGCTCGTGCTCGGAGGCGGCGGCTTCACGGGCGGGGTGTACGAGATCGGCGCCCTGCGGGCGCTCGATCTGTTGTCGACGAACCGCACTGTGAACCAATTCGACGTCTATGTCGGCACCAGCGCCGGGGCGTTCGTCGCCGCCGCCGTCGCCAACGGCGTCACCCCCGAGGAGATGATGCGGGTGATCGTCGGGCAGACGCCGACGCCGTTCCCCGATGCTCGTGCCAGCCGGCTGCTGAGACCCAACTACCGTGAGTTCGCGATCCGCAGCCTCCAGTTCCCGCTGCGGCTGGCTCATCTGCTCGGGGCCCTCGCGCGAGATATCGGCCAGGTCTCGGCGATCGACCTCGTGCTCGGACTGGCCGAGGCGCTGCCCGCCGGGCTGCACTCGGGCGACGGAATCGAACGCTACCTGCGTCGGATCCTCTCTGACCCAGGGCGCAGCGATGACTTTCGCCGGCTGGGCGCGGAGCTCTACGTGACCGCGACCGACCTGGACACCTGCGAGCGCGTCGTGTTCGGGTCCCAAGGCTGGGACGACGTCTCCATCTCGCGCGCGGTGAGCGCATCCAGCGCGTTGCCGATGGTCTACCGGCCGGTCGAGATCCGCGACCGCGAGTTCGTCGATGGCGGGATTGCATCGACGACCAACCTCGACATCGCCGTCGAGGCGGGCGCCAAACTGATCGTGGTGGTCAACCCGCTGGTGCCATACGCCAACGAGCTCGAACCTGAGCTACCCACCGCGACGGGGTCCCGGCGCCGGCGAATCTCAGCCATGGGCTTCCCGCAGATCGGCTACCAGGCGTTCAAGCTGCTGGCCTACCAGCGACTCCATGAGCTCGCCCGGCGCTGGGAGGAGCGCTACCCGGGGATCGACATCATCCTGATCGAGCCCGACTCGCGCGACGAGCTGATGTTCCAGACGAGCGTCATGAACTTCACCTCCCGGGTGCAGGTCGCCCGCCACGGGTTCGAGTCGGTGACGCTCAAGCTCGCCAATGACTACGCGTATTTCAAGCGCATCTGCTCCCGGCACGGGATCGAGATCTCGGCCACCCGGGTGCGCAACGTGGTCGAGCATTTCGAACCCGAGCGGGAGCCGATCCGGGCGTGGCGCAAGATCCTGGAGCAGACGACATCGACGCTGTTGCGGCAGGCCTCTCAGCAGCGGTGATCTGACCGGCGCAGGGGGCGGCGGGCCTGTCAGCAGCGGTGATCTGACCGGCGCAGGGGGCGGCGGCCCTGTCAGCAGCGGTGATCTGACCGGCGCAGGGGGCGGCGGGCCGGGTCGTCTGCGCCGTGGTCGGAGCGTGCGTCGTCCGCGGCGTGGGCGGAGCGTGAAGCGCCCACGGCCCGTGCCGGCGGGCTATTGGCGCGGAGGGCTAGGCCAGGCCAGGCGTCCGCGGCAGCGGCGGCGGAGCGCGATTGGCAGCCGCGAAGCGCATATTCGATCGTTCCGGCTGGCTGGGTTTGGACGGCTCGGAGGCCGCCTCGATCCCCAACCCGCCGGAGAACCCGGCGCGGTCGACCGAAAACCCCGGCCGGCTGTCCAGGAGGTCGCGGTCCGCGGCCGCGCCTTCCGCCCCGGCGACCCGGGAAACGTGACAAATCGTGACCCCGCCCGCGGATTTGTCACCAGCCGGCCGCTCAGCGTGGGTAACGCGACAAATCTCCCGGCGCGAGCCGAATTTGGCGCAAAACACCCCCCGGGGATCGCGGGCAGCGTGGCGCGGCACCCGGTCTCGGCTCGCTCAACCACTCTCGGGATCCCCCACCGATGAACCCCCCCCCCCCCCCCCCCCGCGCCCACGACAGTGCAGGGCCGCTCCCCCGGGCAGCCCCGGGAGCGCTGCCGACAAGCCCCCGGCGGAAGGGACCGGGTGTGCAAGAAGCGACAAATTCGAGTTCGCCGCGACGAATGTCGTCAACTCCACGGCCAGCCTGCGCGCCTCGACAGATCCGCGAGCCGGATAAGGATTTGTCGCTCGATGCATGCCGACCGGTCTCGGGCCGGTTGAATTGCCGGGCGTGACTAGGTCGGGTGCTGGATCCCGCAGCTCGCAGCCCCGAGCTCGTCGGCGCCCATACCCCGACCAGCGCGCCGGCCATCGCGAGGCATCATCGGGGACAGCACCGATCTGCGCGCGCTATCGGATCTGCGCTGGCCGCCGCAAAGACGGCGTTGGGCGAGGAACCGGGGGCTCGGCTAAGCCCCCGCGGCCTGAGCTCGCGGCGGTGGGGCGGAGATCGTCGTGATCTCCTGCAGGCTCGAAAGGAACAGGGTCTTATCGATCCGACCGTTGAAGATCGGGACGCCCAGCTCGACGCACTTGACGATCACATCTCGACGTTCCAGGCCAGCTTCGCGTGCGAGCTCCGTGGGCGTCAGGTGATTGGCCATCGATTCTTTCTCCTTTGCCGTTCACTACATGTTCCCAAGTATGCACCGAGGGGCGGACGGTGGCAACGCCAGAGCTCGGAAAACTGTCCGCTTGCAGCGCCTATTTCCGACAAATGGGGGTTGTTTGCCAACTTTTGCTCCTGGGAATCATGTAGGGAAGATCGCGCACGAAACCCTCGATGAGCTCGTGATCGGCTGGGGCCCGAGGGAGCGATGGTCCATCCAAGACACGCAGCGAGGGGCAGTTTGTGGCACTGACGCAGGTAAATCGTCCGCAGACAATCGCAATCAGCGAGCAGGAGCTCGTTTCGGCGACGCGCGCAGGCGACGACCGCGCGTTCGAAGAGTTGTACGCGCGCTACCGGGAACGGATCTCGGCGTTCATCCTGAGCAGGGTTCACGATCACGCACGGGCAGAGGACATCGCCCAGGACGTGTTCATCTCGGCGCTCAGGCGCCTTCGTGAAACCGACCAGAGGATGGCGTTCAAGCCGTGGCTCTACGAGATCGCCAAAAACGCCTGCATCGATGAGTTTCGCCGGGGCAGCCGGTTCCTGGAAGTGCCCTTGGAGACCGACGGAGAGTTCGTGACCGACCGGTCGACAACGCTGTCGGCCGCCTTGACGCCGCCGGCCGCCGCCGAGCGGCGAGAGCAGCTGCGTGACCTTCGCGGGGCGTTCGGCGGTTTGTCCCACAGCCATCACCAGATGCTGGTGATGCGCGAGTTCGAGGGTCTCTCCTACGACGAGATCGGCGAACGTCTGCAGATGTCTCGACAGATGGTGGAAAGCGCGCTGTTCCGGGCGCGCCGCAAGCTCAACGAGGAGTACCAGGAGCTGGCCAGCGGCCGTCGCTGCGTGGAGATTCAGACTGCGATCGCCGAGGGGCGGATGGACTCGGCCAAGTCGCTCGGGTTGAAGGACCGCCGCCGCTACGCCCGCCATCTCGCCCACTGCCAGGCCTGCCGTCAGGCGGCGCTGGTGGCCGGCGTCGATCAGGCGCTGGTGAAGCCGCGCAGCGTTGCCGGTCGGATCGCCGCGCTGCTCCCCTTCCCATTCGAGCTGTGGCGCTGGCCTTGGGACAAGCGTCGCGGTGGCGGATCGGACGACGATGGACCAGGGCGGGTTGGATTGGTATCCGGTGGCTCCGGAGCTTTGGGCGATTCCCCGGCCCTGGTCGCCGACGAATCGGCTCTCGACGAGCCGGCGGCAACCGGCGCCGGTGCTCACCTGGCGCTCGTCACCACCCTCCAGCGGGCGGCCACGGTTGCCGACTCCGCCGGCCAGCACGTCACTCTGGGACGGGCGGCCACGGCGGCGGCGGCGCTGGCGATCGCCGGCGCTGGCGGCGGAATCGTCCATGGTCTGTCGAGTGGAGGCGATCACTCGCATTCTGGGGCGGGTCGCGCTCGGACCGCCGCCCAGGGCGCGGGAATCGGCCATCAGCAGTACGGCCGGTCCGGTGGCGGAGTAGCCGGGACGCCGCGGGCCGGTGGAGTGGCCACCGGGTCGGCGCCGGGCGCGAGCGGCGCCGCGCCGGTTCCGTCACTTACGAGGTCCCCGACATCTACCGTGGTGGGCTCAGGCTCGGTCGCTTCGCGGGCGGGTTCGGCGATCAGAAGCTCCGTTTCCCGCGCGAGCGGGAACGTTGGCTCCACCGTCTCCCACAGCGTGGGCAAGGTCGGCACGGGCACGGGCGACGCCGTCAAGCGGGCGACAGCCGGCGCCGGTGTGGCGGCGAACAGGCTGGCCGCGGGTGCCGGGAACACGGTGAACCACGTCAGCTCGGACGCGGGCAATGCAGTGAAGAGCGTCGGCTCGGGTGCCGGGAACGCGGTGAGCGGCGTCGGCTCGAACGCCGGCGGCACGGTCAAGAGCCTCGGCGCCGGCGCCGGCAGCGCGGTTCAGGGAGCCGGCAGCACGGTGGGCAGCACCGCGCAGAAGGCCGGCTCGCAGCTCGGCGGCACAGTGAGCAACGCCGGCTCCGCGGTCGGCAACACCGCCGGGAACGCCGGCTCCGCGGTCGGCAACACCGCCAAGAACGCTGGCTCCGCGGTCGGCAACACCGCCAAGAACGCCGGCTCCGCGGTCGGCGGTGCCACCACGCAGGCGGGGACTACCGTCGGTGGTGCCGCCAAGTCGGCGGGTGGGGTGGTGGGCAGTACGGCGAAGACGGTTACTTCGGCGGCGGGCAGCACGGCCACGGCGACGGGCGCGGTGGCTGGCGGTACGGCCAAGATCGCGGGCACAGCCGTCGCCAGTGCCACCAAGTCAGCGTCGACGGCGGCTTCGACGGCTACGAAGGCGGGAACGTCGGCTACGCCGGCCGCCTCCACCTCTGCTACGACAGCCAAGGCCATTCCAGCGACGACCGCTGCGCCGGGTGCGAGCGCAGCTTCCACTTCCGGCGTCTCGTCCGCGGTCTCCGGCGCCAGCCAGTCGGCGGCGTCGAACACGGTCGGCGGCCTGCTCAGCAGCGGCTGATCCCGCCGCACGGGCTCGGCCGCCACTCCGGTCCGTCCCATCCGCCTGTGGAATACTGAGCCAATCGGGGCGTGGCGCAGCCTGGTAGCGCGCACCGTTCGGGTCGGTGAGGTCCCCGGTTCAAATCCGGGCGCCCCGATTAGCCTCGCCATTTGCAGTGATTTGCCGCGGATGGTTCGGCCGAGACGCGATCCTCGTTGAGAGAGGTATAAGGCCGTGACGTTTGGATCCCGCCGATTCGTTCACGACGAAATGCCTGCAAGTTCACGGGGTTGCTGCCAGTAGCCAGAGTCGATGGCTCCGATTGGGGAGATTGCCCTGGGCAGCGATTTGAGCAACGCCAGGAAGGCCGGGGACCGCTTGCTGCGCTGTGCGAGGGCTAGGTCAGCGTTGGTGCTCGCCGGGTTCTCGCGGGGGCGTGAGGCCGCGCCCTGGTTCTTTGTTTCGTCCAGAAGCGGTCGGCGAGCGCCCAGCCACCGTAGGCAAACGCGCCGACGGTACCGGTTGCGGTCAGGAGCACCCCGGCGGCGCTGACGCCGGCTACACCGGTGGACCCGAGGATCAGGACCATCGCCCCCGCGCCGACGCCGGGCCCCACCGGCAACACGCCGAGCGCCGCGACGGCGATCAGCACCGCGGTCGCGTCAAACACCGAGGCGTGAACGCCGCTGGCGTACAGCATCAGCCAGTTGCGCACGACCTGCCCGCAGACGGCGAACACAACGAAGATCGCGACGCGTGTGCGGGCGCGCGGTTCGCTGAGCGCGGCGATACCCGTCCACCATCCGCTCGGGTGGCGCCGGGCCAGCCGAGCGAGCCCCACAACGACGGCCAGCACCGCGCAGAAGGCGACCAGCGGTGTCCACCACGGCAAGCTCAGCGGAGCAACGAGCGTGAACGAGAACAGCGCCGCGAGCGAGACTTCCATCAGGACGATAGGTATCTCGGTGGCCGCGAGGGTCAATGCCTTGGGGGCCTCCCGGGGCGCCGCACGCCTAAGTGAAGCCACGCGCGCGGCAAACCCGAGCTCGCCGTTGACGATGTTGCCGAGGTAGCCGACTCCCGCCGCGCGATATAGCCTTCGGCGACCGACGGTCCCGCCGGCGGCGTGCACGCAGACATTCCATGCCTCGGTGCGCGACAGCAGCGACACTACCTGGAGCATCGCCGCGGCCGTCAACGTCCACCACGGCGCGCCAGCGGCAGCGCTCGCGAACTGTCCCCACCGGCCGGCCAGAACGAACACGAGCACTCCGATGGCGAGCACCGTTCCGACTGCGGTCAGCGAGGTGCGCCGGCGAGCGGCTAGCGCTCCTAGACGCTGCCCCACCCTCACCACAAGGTGTGTCGAGTCGGGCGGCGGGCGCTCCGCGACGACATCTTGGTCAGCTGCGCTCGGACCAGACATCAATTCAGCCTTGGCGAGTGCGAGCATCGGGTCCAAGAGCGCGGCGGAGTGCTTGGGCCGTCGAGCGCGGATTCGTGGCCCTTGCATGCCCGCCTCATCCGATCACCGGAAAACGCCGCTTGTGGGCGAGCGCTCAGCGTCCGTGGCACCGTGCGGGTCACCGGCACGTAGCCCTCCTCCGGGGGGCCGAGCGTCTCTCGCAAGTCGGGCGGGGGCAGCCCCGGATCGTGATCTTGGGGGAGCGGAATCCGGCCTGCGCCATCCAGCGACCGGCCAGCACTGGGCGCCGAGAGCACCCGCGAGGTTGCTGGTCACAGCGCGCAGGCTCCGTCTGCTTGCGAGCCAAGCGGCTCGACCGACGACTTGAGAGCCATCAGGACCTCCTTCGGCGCCTACGGACCGCCCGCTCAGGGCGTCCCGGCGACTGTTGTCGCGAAACGGCTCTCTGGAGCTAAGAAACGAAGCTGTCCGTGAGGGCGGCGAACAGCGGCGGCCCTGTGCGAAGCGGATTCGCAGAAGCGACGAGTGACCCTTGTAGGCCTGGTATACCCCGGACACGCACAAAAGACGCGCGCCTACGACGAGAAACCTGCGCCCCCGCCGGTCGGCGCAGGGTAGCCTCATGCGAGCGGACTGGGCGCCCCACCGTCGACGCCGCAAACCGTCAGACGCTCACGACCCGACCCCGGAGCGGCGAACGGTGTCAGCACCTGGGCGGCGCGCCATCGGCGCCCCGTCACACCACCGTTCGCCGGCGCTCACCAACGAGACAATCTCCTACGAACTCCCGATCGAAGAGGCGACCGAGTTCACGGGCCCGGTAGCCGGGGCGCGCACGATCGAACGGCTGGCAGCCGAACTGCCGCGCTGACGACCGGACGCGATGAGTGTGTCGACCTCGGTCGTGGTTGTCGGCGCTGGTCCGGTGGGACGTATCCTGAGCACGCGGGCGCGCGGGCGCGCGGGCGCGCGGGTGCGGCGGCGCGCGTAGCGCGGTGCCGGGGCGGATCATCGCTGCTCCGGTCCGCGCCCGACGAAGGCGCCAGTCTCTTATGACAGTCACACCGCGCGCTCATTCGCCCCTCACGGCCATCCTTCATGCTGTGAGGCATGAGCCTGGTCCACAAACCCGCCGCATGGGAAATTCACGCCGGCCGGTGGCCGGCGCTCCGCAGCCTCGCGGGTGGAAATCTGATCCTGCGCCCCACCGAGGACGGGTGGTCGGTGATGACTCCCGACGGCGAGCTCGTCTTCCGCGGATTCGGAACCGGCTCGCGCCGCCAATGCCTGGACGCGGCTCGCGCGCGGGGAGCGACCGTCCTGCTCAGCTCATACTGACCGGCAGCTCCCGGGTCGCCGTGATTCGGTCAGGGCGAGCGCCAACGCGTTGGCGGCGCCGGGACTCGACCGGCGGCGCCAGGCGCCGCGCCGGAGGGCGTGCTCGCCCCGGTGGTCCGCGAGTTGTCGGTGATGGCAGCCGCGAAGCCGCCGCTGCCGAAGCCACCGGTGCAGGCGACGGCTGGGCCCGCGCTGGCAGAGGCCCCGGACTGGGTGGTCGGCGGCCGGCTCGGAGCGGGGGACAGACCGACGACGTGTTCGAGCCACGCGGCGAATAGCCGTCGTGCTAGCCCGGTCATCTCCATCTCCTGTGCCTTGAGCTGGTCGATCAGTCTCGGTAGCGCGTTCTCGCCCAGGATCGCTTCGAGGCTGTCGGCGTATGCGGGTACTCGTCCCCATTCGCGTGCGAGGGTGGCTGAGACCTCGATGTGAAACTGGATCGCGTAAGCGCGCCCGATGACGAACGCCTGCTGTTCATAGTGTGCGGAGCGAGCGAGCTGGACGGCGCCGGTAGGCAGCGCGTAGGTGTCCGCATGCCACTGCAGCGCGAGGAACCGCGGCGGACACAGCGAGAACACCGGGTCCTCGGCGGCGGCAACGGTCAGGCAAACGGGCAACACCCCGACCTCGGGCTCACCGCCCGGCGCCACTTCGGCACCGAGGCTCGCCGCCAGCAGCTGAGCGCCGAGGCACACTCCCCAGACCGGTTTGCCGGCGCGGACGGCGGCTGCGATCAGCCGCTTCTCGTCAGTCAGCCAGGGCAGCCGCTGCTCCTCATAGGCGCCCATCGGGCCGCCCATCACGATGATCGCGTCAAACTCGTGCCAGGCAGGCAGGTGCTCGCCCTCGTCGACCTCGACCCGGTGCAGTTGCGCGCCCCACGCCAGCAGCTCGTCCTCGTAGACGCCGGGCGGCTCGCAGGCGATGTGCTGGAGCGCCACCACCCTGGCTGGCGCGCGCCCGACGTCAGTCGGCGTCGGCGACGATCGAGCCAACCCGCTCGCCGAGCGTCCGGTTGCGGCCGAAGGCGATTGCCCCCCAGATCAGCGCGACCACGACCACGCCGGCGGCGATGAGCGGGTAGCGATCAAACGGCGCGGGCTGTCCTGGCTTGACGAGGTCATAGAGCGGATAGCCGATCGCCGCAGCTCCGAGCAGCGGCAGTACCAAGTGCCTGAGGGTCGAGAAGCGTTCCTGCTCGTAGCGGTGGTAGTAGACCGGCAGCGCGAGGTTGGCCACGAGGTAGGTGAGCGCAATCAGGATCGTGCCCATGGTCGCGATCTCGCCGAAGAACGTCACCGGATCGGTGTTCCAGCCAAACACGTAGGAGAGACCCAGAGCGAGCGCGAGGTAGACCGAGAAGGCGACCCACGGCGTCTTGCCGCGCTCGGTCAACCGCGCGGTCACCGACGGCAGCAGCCCCTCGCGCCCGGAATTGAAGATGATCCGCGCCTGAGAGTTGGTGGCCGAGATCAGGCACGAGCAGATCGAGGTGAAGCCCGCTAGGTAGGCGACGAACACCAGCCCGCTGGCGACCGTGCCGGCGGCCGTGATGAACGGGATCTGGGCATTGGTCAACGCAGTTGCGTTGTCATTGAAGCCGACCACGGTGGCGTAGGACAGAAACACGTACAACACACCCACCACCAGGATGCTGGAGAACACCGCTCGCGTGACGCCCTTTCGCGGGTCGTGGTGCTCCTCGGCGAGCGCGGCCGAGTTCTCCCATCCCACGAACAGGTAGATCGCCAGCGGGAAGCCCAACGACAGGCCCGAGAAGCCGCGGTGCAGGTTCGAAGGATCGAACGGCTTCGCGTTGATGTAGCCCGAGTGATCGACGAGCAACGCGATCGCGACCACGAGCAGCAATAGGACCTGGAACACGAACAGAGCGGCCGCGACCTTGGTCGAGGGCTTGGCGCCGATCACGATCAGGGCCAGGGCCCCGAGGGAGAGCACCGCGCTGATCGCCTGCCAAGGGATGGTGATTGACAGGTAATGCTGGAGGATCGTCTCCGCCAGGCCGCCAGAGATCGTCACCACCGAGGCCACCGCGATGATGTAGCCAGTGCACAACACGACCGCCGTCACCACCGCGCTGTAGCCGCCGAACGCGCTCCCGATGAACGTCACGAACGACCCCGTCGACGGTCGCGAGCGCGAGAACTGACTAAGCGTGTTACCCAGCAACCCGATCGCGATCGCACCCCCGATCACCGTCAGGGGCGCGGCGATCCCGGCGGCGGTCACGATCGTCGCGAACCCGAAGAAGAAGCTCATCGCCGGCGCCATGTCGGCCAGCGTCGCCGCCGCGATGTCGGCATCGCTCAGCACCCCGCGGGCCAAGCGCCCGTCGCCGCCCGCGCGAGCTGGGCGCTGCTGCAACGAAGTGTCGGCGGTCGCCATCTAGGCCTCCCTACCCCCTCAGCCGGCCCGGCCAACAGGGAATGGCGGGACTCGGCGTTGCCCCGACCGGAGGCGGATCCGGTAACGCCGCGGCGTTGCGCGCCCATTTCGCGCGGCGCCGGGGAGAACCCCCGCCGCCTACCGTCGCACCTTCACCAGCCAGAGCAGGTGACCCCTGCTCGTTCACCCACGCCAGCCAGAACGAGGGCCAAAAACAGTTCTGCGTCGTCCTCCACGCGGCACAAGGGGAGTAGCGCCCATCCGCTCAGCTTCCGACGTGTTCGCGCTGCTGACTCTGCTCCCGGCGTTCGCGCCGCCGTTGGCGCCGGACATCGCGAGGCGGCCGGAGGGTGATCGGCTCGTTGCGCGAGCGGCGGAGGACCAGGAAGGCGACGGTTCCCCACATGGCCGGGACCCAGAGCGCGATCGCGTGATAGACGACCGTCGCCGCCGTCGCCGCGGTGGCGGACACCCCATACACCACGAACAGCCCGACGAGGCTGCCATCGAGAATGCCGATGTTGCCGGGGACCGGGATGAGATTGGAGAGGTACCCGATCTGGTAGGCGAGCACGATCGTCGTCAGCGGCGGGACCGGACCGGCGGCGGCGAAGCACACGACCAGCACTGCGATGTCGCACCACAGAAAGGCGAACGCGCCGATCAGGCGCCAGTCCGGCGCTCTGAACAGCAGCTGCTCGGTGAGGCGAATCGTCGATGCGGTCTCGACGAGCAGGGTTCTGACGCGCCCGGGCCGTCGCCGCAAGGCGATGCGGTCGACGTACCTCGGCAGCAGGAGGAAGAACACGAGAACGACGGTCCCCACCACCCCCGGAACGAGGCTCAGCAGGGGATTGCGCGGGCCCGGGAGGCCAAGCCACAGGCCAAAGCCGGCGATCATCAGGGTGATCACGTTGACCGCGCTGGTGAGCAGAAACAGGACCGCCGAGCGCTCGGCCACCCGAGCCGGCGGTCCGCCGCGTTCCACCAGCAGCCACGCTCCCACCGCGACGCTGCCGGCGCCGCCCAACGAGACCGCCGCGCCGAACGCCAGCTCACTCAGCGCCACCCGGGCGCCGAACCGGAGCGGGATCCGGTCGAACACCTGCAGGAACGCGAGCACGTAACCGAGACAGGAGAGGATCTCCAACCCGACCCCCACCAGCACCCAGCCGAGGTTCATCTCCGAGACGGCATCGGCGACGCCGTGCAGTCCGGGCACGGCCAGCAGCAACCCAGCCACGAGCGCTACCAGGATCGCCAGGGAGATCAGGCCGCGCCACAGGCTGCGCCCCGGATCCTCGTCATCACGGCCACCGCCCGGGCGATCACCATCAGAGCGTCCAGGCCGGTCCTCGTCCTCGGGAGGACGAGGATCATCGGCGGTCGCCGCCATGGTTGACTATTCAAGCAGCACGCGCATGCAAGTTCCGGGGCATCAGATCGTCGGCGTCCGAGCGGCCAACCCGGGCCCGTTCACGCTCACCGGGACCAACTCCTGGATCGTTGGCTCCGACCCCGCCTGGCTGGTCGATCCCGGGCCGGCGCTCCTGTCCCACGTGGAGGCGGTGATCGGCGAGCTGGAGCAGCGGGGCGGCGTTGGCGGCGTCGCGCTGACGCACGATCATCATGACCACGTCGATGCCGTGCCGGCGATCCGGGACCGGTTTCCGCAAGCTCCGGTGGCGGCGGCCCGGGGCGAGGTCGATCATCTCGTCACCGACCGCGACACGTTTGGCCCGTTCACCGTCCTGGCCACTCCGGGACACGCGGTCGACCACCTGGCGTTCGTCGTCGGGACAGCGGCGCTGACCGGTGACGCCGTGCTCGGACACGGCAGCTCGATCCTGTCTGCCGATCCCGGCGCGCTGACCGCATACCTGGCAGGCCTGGCACGGCTTCGTCGGCTCGACCTGACCGTTCTACTCCCCGGGCACGGGCCGATCGTTACCGATCCGTACGCCAAGCTCGATGAATATCGCGAGCATCGCCTGGACCGCGAGCGCCGGCTCGTGGCCGGACTGGAGACGGGAGCGCGGTCGGTGCCGGAGATGCTCGACGCGGCGTGGGGCGACGTACCCGAGCCGATGCGCCCGGCAGCCACCGTGTCCCTGGCCGCCCACCTCGACAAGCTCGCGACCGAGGGCAGGCTCCCCGCCGGAGTGCAGCGGCCCACGCAGCGGCCCACGTGCTGATCGCGCGTCTGAGATCGGGCTCTCAGCTGGTGTGCGCCAGGCGGCGTCGCGCGAGCTCCATCGCCGCCGCCAGCGGGGTCTGCCCGGTCTCATCCGAGCGTTCGTAGAGCTCGCGGAGCGTGTCTGCGATCCCGCGTACCCGCCGGCGGGCGATGGCGGGTTCGTACCCGTTCGCCTCTTCGGCGATGTTGATGATCCCGCCGGCGTTGACGACGAAATCGGGGGCCCACAGGATTCCGCGGGCGTGGAGACGTTCGGCGACGTGGTCGCCGGCGAGCTGGTTGTTGGCGGCGCCCGCGATCACTCGGCACCTGAGCCTCGGCACCGCGGCGTCGTCGATCAGGCCGCCGAGGGCACATGGGACGAGCACGTCGACTTCGGACAGCCAGGCATCCGCGGGTGCCGCCCAATCGGCGCCGATCTGCTCGGCCACGGTCCGCTTGCGGTCGTCGACGTCGGCGACGATCAGCCGGGCGCCGGCTCGGGCACACAGCCGGGCGACCCGTGAGCCCACATGACCGAGCCCGAGGACGCAGATGCTCCGGTGGTGCAGCGACGGGTCGGAGAATGCCTGCTGACAGGAGGCGCGAATCGCCGCCTCCACCCCGAGTGCGGTGAACGGGCTCGGGTCGCCCGAGCCGCCGCGCCGGCGCGGCAGCCCGGCGACGTGGCTGGTTCGCCGGGCAATAACGCTCATGTCGCGGCTCGAGGTCCCCACGTCCTCGGCGGTCACGTAGTGACCGGCCGCCGATTCGACGAGATCGCCGAAGTCCAGCAGTACCTCGTGTCGTCGCGGTCCCTGCAGCGGGGGCCCCGCCGGTGCCATGATCACGCCCTTGCCACCGCCCAGCGGAAGATCGGCCACGGCCGCCTTGAAGGTCATCGCCCGAGACAGGCGCAGCACATCCCGGACGGCCAGCCGCGCGTTCCCGTAGGTCCATAGACGACAGCCGCCGAGGGATGGGCCACGGGCGGTGGAGTGCACCGCCACCAGCGTGTAGAGCCCCGAGCGCGGTCCACGACGCACGAGCAGCTGCTCGTGTTCGAGCGGCTCGAGGTAGGCGTCGCTCAGTTGCCCGTCACCGTGAAGACGGCAACCGTCCCGGAGTGCGTTCCGGTGGTCCCGGACTTCCCGGAGTTGCTGGCGCCTGATTTGAGCGAGCCGGTGGTGGTCGCCGGTGTCACCGCATTTGACTTCCCGCCGGGCGCCGACTGACCACCGACCGTCGCGGTGGACGTGCCGGTCGCGCCGGCGGGGCCCGTGTTGGTGGCCGGGGCGCCGGCGGGGGCGGTCGCGCCCGTGGTCGAGCCCGCCGACGTGGATGATGTCGACGCCGAGGTCCCCGGGGTCGTCGAGGACGAACTGCCGTTCGTCTGCGGCATCGGGGCGGCCGTGGCGGGCGCGGTCGGTGCCTGAGCTCCAGTCGAGCTCATGGCGACGGAACGGGGATCGTTGTTGTAGTTGTCCGGATCGACGGTCTCGGAGATGAGCAGCCTCTGCGGTGATCGTCTGGTCGCCGCCCTCACCGGGTGGGCATGATCAGCGGGCACGGCGCGGAGGACCACCGCCGGCCGGCTGACAGCGGGCGTGTCCGGCAGCATCGCCTTTGACGCAGCAGGCGCGCCGCCGGCGGTGGCGCCGGTCGTGGATCCCCCGCCAACCCTGGCGCCAACTGGGGTCGAGCTCTGTGGGCTGGCGGCCGGGGAGGAGATTTCGGCCATCGTCCGATGATGATGCGCATGCTTGAACGGCGGTGGGGGGGCGATGTGCTGGAGTTCGATCGCCCCACCGGCGGTGACCACCGCCGCCGCGAGCAGTGTCACGACGTGGCCCGCGGCGGTGATCGCTCCGACTCCGGCGACGGCGCCGCCGCCGGCGATCCCAGTGGCGACGCTCGCGCCGCTGCCTGCTGCCGCGCCGCCAGCGACCGTGCTGCCGCCCGCGGCCGCCCCACCACCCGCGGCCGCCCCACCACCCGCGACCGCCCCACCACCCGCGGCCGCCCCACCACCCCCGGCGCCACCGAGCCCGAGCAGCTTGGCGATCACGCCGATTGGGCCCAGGGCTGGAACGCACATCGCGAGCTGGCGGCTGACGCCTCGCACCTCGGAGCGGAACTGCCGGCAGTTCGAGCAGTCTCGGACGTGACGACGCGCCAGTCCGCTTGCCCGGACCCCGCGATCATGGGCGACGATCAGATCCTCACGGATCTGCGCGCACGCGGTGTCGCGGGCCTCGCTGGCCCGGGCGAGCCCGACGCGGGCCCGGACCAGGAGCGACTTGACCGCCGGCACCGATACGCACAACGCAACCGAGACGTCGGCGTACGTCATCCCGCCCAGCTCACGCATCAGCAGGGCGGAGCGCTGCTGGTCGGGAAGCCGCTGGACGTCGGCGATCAGGCGCCGCAGCGCATCGCGCTGCTCGAGTCGCGCGACCGGATCGCTCGCCGCCGGAGCAGAGTTGAGATCGATCTCCTCGGACGGGATCGCCTGGGGACGGCGCAACTCATCGATGCAGCGGTTGTGTGCGATGCGATACAGCCATGCCCGCAGCGCGAGCCGGCCATCGGTGGCCCGCAGGCCGGCGTACGCCCGCACGAAGATCTCCTGCACCGCGTCCTCGGCGTCGGCCGGAGAGCCGGCGAGCATCTGGCGGGTGTAGGCGAACAGCCGCTGGCGGTAGCGGTCGTGGATCGCCCGGAACGCGTCTTCGCTGCCCGACCGAAACAGCGAAACCAATTGATCGTCGGAGCGGAGGCGCAGCAGCGGAGCGCCGATGGCGATCCGCGTGCGGGCGAAACCTACCGATGCTGGGATGGCGGAGGCTTCCACTTGAATCCTGACCCATCGTAACGCGGGACCGGGGGAAAGTCTCGATTTCGGCCGTCCCTCGGGCAAACGCCGGGTATCGGCGACGCGCCCCGAGCCGGTCGGGGGCGGGCCGCGATCGCGATGGTGCTCGGGCGGGAGTAGTTCGGCGGTACCCTCGGGCGGAAATGGACGCTGCGTCGGGTATCGGGCTGCCGGTGGCTTTCGGCGCGGGGTTGATCTCGTTTCTCTCCCCGTGCGTGCTCCCGCTCGTCCCGGGCTACATCTCCGCCGTCGCCGGCGGCCGGCCGGGGGAGATCGAGACGCGCCGCGTGATCGGACCCAGCCTCGCGTTCGTGGGCAGCTTCTCATTCATCTTCATCGCCCTCGGCCTGCTCGGCCAGCGCGCGCTGCGCAGCGCCCTGACCGGCCCGACGGCGCTGAAGATCTCCGGTGCGGTGATCGTGGCCATGGGCGTGCTGTTCGTCCTCGCGCCCCTGATCCCATCGCTTTCCCGCGAGTGGCACGTGAGCAAGCTGATGGCGCGAGCCGGGCGCAGCGGTCCCATCCTCACCGGCGCCGCGTTCGCGCTGGCATGGACGCCGTGCACCGGACCCACCCTGGGAGCGATCGTCACGGCGGCCGGCACGTCGAGCTCAGCGAGTAAGGGAGCGATCCTCCTCGCCGTCTACTGCGCCGGGCTGGCGGTGCCGTTCCTGATCACCGGCCTCGCGTTCGGGACGGCGACGTCGGCGTTTGCCGTGATCAAACGACACTATCCGGTCGTCATCGGGCTCGGCGGCGCGGTGCTGATCTCGATGGGGGTACTGATCTGGACAGGCGAGTTCACTCAACTCAATGTCACCGTGAGCCACTGGATCCAGACGCTCGGACTGCCGAACCTCAACGGAGACACCTAAAAACCGGCGCGATCCGGGCATCAGCGGTTGTAGCCGGGTTCGCCGGGCAGCACGATCCGGGCGGTCTCGCCAGTGCCGAGCACGCGTGGCTGGACCGGCACGATGGTCTGCCGGCGCGCGTGGGCGAGCAGTTCCCGGGCGGAGCCGAAGCCCGATAGCTGCTCGAGGTGCTTGATCGTCGGGAACACGAGCAGGATCTCGCCACGGTCGGCTGCCGCCAACGCCTCTGCGGGCGCGAACCAGCCCGCGTCGACCACCTCGGCGCCGTCGATCGCGAGTGCCGCGCGCTCGGGAGAAATCGCCAGAAAGAACCACGTGTCGTAGCGGATCCTGACCGCGGCCGGGGTTATCCAGCGGGAGAACACCACCAGCCCGGCCGGATCGGGCAGCTGGATCCCGGCCTCCTCCCGGAGCTCCCGGGCCGCCGCCGCACGCAGGGCGGCCTCGCCCTCGCCGTCCTCGTCACCCACCGCGCCGCCGGGGAACACCCACGCCCCACCCATGAACCGGGCCCGAGGATTGCGCTGCACCAGCAGCACTTCCAGCCCATCCTCGCTGTGCAGCAGGATCACGGTCGCGGCCAGCCGGGGGACGGTCTCTGATCCCGGATTGAGCTCCTCCCCGGGTCCGCGACGCGCGTTCTCCACCGCGCGACCCTACACCCGAGGGGCCGCTAGGCTTGCCGCCGATGAGATACATGTGTCAGTCCTGCGGGTTCATCTACGACCCGGCCGAAGGGGACCCCGATGGCGGCATTCCTTCGGGCACCGAGTTCGAAGACATTCCCGACACCTGGTTCTGCCCCGTGTGCGGCGCCCGCAAGGCCGACTTCAGCCCTTACGAGGAATAGTCGCCCTCAGCCACCGCTTCAGTGGCAGCTCATCCGCGGCGGCGGCGAGGGACTCTGGCTCCGGAGCTGCGACAAAGCCGAGCCTCGCCACGCTCACCGCTCCCCGCCGCGCGATCGTCTTCGCGTTTGATTCCTCCAGCGCGCCCGGCTGCCGCGGCCAGGGCGTGAGCACGACGCCGGCGATCTCCAGTCCTCTGGATCGCGCCGCCTCGACCGTCAGCAGCGTGTGGTTGATCGTTCCCAGGCCGGGCCGGGCGGCGATCACAACCGGCAGCCCGAGGTCCACCGCCAGGTCGCCGACGTCGCTGTCCGGCCCGAGCGGAGCCAGCAATCCGCCGACGCCCTCGACCACAGTCACCTCGCCGGGCGCGGAAACCGAGCGCACCCAGGCGCTCAGCGACGCCACCGACGGCGGCTGGACCTCGGCCAGCTCGGCTGCCAGATGCGGCGACACCGGCGGTCCGTAGCCGACGCGGATGATCTCGGCGGCGGAGCGCCCGGAGACGCGGGCGAGCAGCTCGTGGTCGGGTGGCCACCTGGGATCGGGTGGGTCGTCCAGGCCGGTGATCAACGGCTTGAGCGGGTGCGTGGCCACGCCGTCGCGTCCTAGGCGAGCCACGATCGCGGCCGCCACGACGGTCTTGCCGACCCCCGTATCGGTGCCGGTGACGAACCAGCCGCGCAGATCGACGCCTCCCGCTCCGGTTCCGGTTTGCGCTCCGACGGCTTACCGGGGCCAGTCAGGCGGCGCGCCGGACGGGCTCGGGCGCCTCGAAGTCGAACACGCTGTCCGTCCCGCCGGCTTCCGGCCGGGCCGCAACCGGGACCGGCTCGGGCGCCGGAACCGCCACCGGCTCCTGTCGGCGGCTGAGCGGCTGGCGGGGATCGAAGCCCAGCGACCGTGACGCCGCCCCCAGCGTCCGGGCCGCCTCCAGCAGCTCTGCCTCGCGGTGCGTGGCCATGACGGCGAGCCGCAGTCGCGCGGTCATCGGTGCGACCATGGGCGGGCGGATCGCCTGGACGAACGCGCCGCGCCGGAGCACGCCCTCGCAGATCCGCATCGCCAGGTCCGCATCGCCGACGACGAGCGACATGATCTGGGTGCGCGATCGGCTCACATCGAAGCCCTCGCGCTCCAGGCCGCTCCGCAGGCAAGCGGCATTGGCGGCGAGGCGGGTGACCCGCTGCGGCTTTTCCTCGATGACGTCTAGCGCCGCCAATGCGCCGGCGACGACCGGAGGCGGCGGGGCGGTGGAGAAGGTCAACGTGCCTGCCGCGTTGACCAGGTAGCGCGACATCGTCCGGTCACACGCGACGAAGCCGCCATAGGCGCCCAGCGCCTTGCCGAGCGTGCCGACGATCACGTCGACTCGATCCTCGATGGCGGCCTCCGCCGACGCGCCCCGGCCGCCGGGACCGAGCGCCCCGATGCCATGCGCCTCGTCGACGACCGTGCGCAGGCCGAAGCGCTGAGCCAGCTCGACGATCTCGCCCAGCGGAGCCACATCCCCGTCCGTCGAGAACACGCCTTCGGTGACGATCAGCGCGCCGCGGCCGTCGGCGTGCTCGATGCCCCACGCCAGGTGCTCGGCGTCGCAGTGGTCATAGACGAACACCTCGGCGCGCGAGAGCCGGCAGCCATCGACGATCGAGGCATGGTTGAGCTCGTCGGAGAACACGACGTCGCCGGCCCGAGTCAGCGCGGCGACCACGCCCGCGTTGGCCAGGTAGCCGGAGCCGAACAACAGCGCGCTCTCGCGACCCGCGAATGCGGCCAGCCGCTCCTCCAACCGGCGGTGGATGGTCATCGTGCCCGAGACCGGCCGCGGCGCTCCGGCGCCGATTCCCCACCGCATCGCGGCGGCGGCGGCCGCCTCCCGCACCCGTGGGTGATCGGCGAGACCCAGGTAGTTGCCGGAGCACAACACGAGGACCGGCTGGCCGTCGAGCAGCACATGCGGACCCTGTGGTCCGCTCACCAGGCGGGTGCGACGGTGCAGCCCGAGGGCTTTGAGCTCGTCCAGCCGGGCCTCGATGTCGATCATCGAGTGCGCAACATAACGTGTGGAGCGGACGGTAGGGCGCTCAGGCCGGGCCAGCGCGTCGCGCGGCGGCCTCGCGCGTCCGTCGCGCGGCGGCCTCGCGCGTCACGCGCCCATGGCCGCTGTTGGGTGCGCCGTCCGGGCGCGGCGGCACGGCACGCTTGGCGGAGAATCGCAGCTGCGTCGACGGGTCCCAGAGCCGGACCTCCAGGGCAGCGGGTGCGGGCTCCGACAGGATCGACGAGATCACGTCGGGGGTCTCGCCGCAAAGCCAGCCCGATCGGTTGTCCGGGCGGGGATTGGCGCCGTTGTCCTCGTGCCGGGCGACATTCAGCCCGAGGTCCTCGAACATCGCCTTATCCTCATCCGGGGTGTTGCCCAGGGTGGTGAGGAAGTTGCCCATCATCACGCCGTTGAGGCCGGCCCGGACGGCGGTCGCCTGCAGCTCGCCGAGGTTCTCCACCCGGCCCCCGCAGAGCCGGAACAGGGCCTCGGGGAGGATCAGGCGGAAGATTGCGATCCACTTCACCACCTCCCACGGGTCCATTCGCTCGCGGTCGCCGAACTTGGTGCCGGGACGCGGGTTGAGCAGGTTGATGGGGACGCTCGTCGGGTTGATCGCCGCCAGCTCGAACGCCATCTCGACCCGCTGCTCGCGGGTCTCGCCGAGGTTGAGGATCCCGCCCACGCAGGTCTCCAGCCCGGCCTCGCGCACCGCGTCGATCGTCCGCAGCCGGCCTTGATAGCGGACTGTCGTCGACACCTCCGGGTAATAGGACTCCGACGTCTCGACGTTGTGATGAACCCGCTGGATCCCAGCCTCCTTCAGGGCCTGGGCGCGGGAGACCGACATGTGACCGATCGATGCGCACCGCTTCAGGTTGGTGTGCTCGGCGACGAGCCGGGCGCCGGCCAGCACCTTGTCGAAGTCGCGCTCTGACAGACCCTGCCCCTGTGTCACCATGCAGAAGCGGTGGGCGCCGGCGGCCTCCGCCGCGTGGGCGTGCTCCAGGATCTGCTCGGGCTCCATCATCGCGTGCAGCGGAGTCTCGGCCTCGGCGTACTTGGACTGGGCGCAGAAGCCGCAATCCTCGGCGCATCCGCCTGACTTGGCGTTGACCAGCGAGCACATGTCAGTGGAGTCGGCGAACCGGTCGACGCGCGCGTTCCAGGCGCGCGCCACCAGCGCCTCGATCTCGGCGCGGTCCTCCAGCGCGCCCAGGCGCGCGGCCTCGGTGGCGGTGATCAGCGGTGGCATTCGAGGCGCAAGCCTAGAGATGACGGCCGACGCAGGCGGTGAGGCCGGCAGGGGCCGACGCAGGTGGCGACGCCGGCAGGGGCCCGACGCAGGCGGCCACGCCGGCAGCGACTAACATCGGGCGACCGTGCCCGACCGTCTGTACTTCACCGGGTCCGACGCGGCCAACGCGTTGATCGCGCAGGACCCGATGGCGTTGCTGATCGGCTTCGCGCTGGACCAGCAGGTCTCGGTCCAGAAGGCGTTCGCCGGGCCCCTGGTACTGCAGGAGCGCTTGGGAGCGATCGACGCCGAGACGCTCGCCGGCGCCGATCTGGAGCCCGTGTTTCGGGCCAGGCCCGCAGTTCACCGGTTCCCCGGATCGATGGCGCAGCGGGTTCATGATCTCGCCCTCCACGTCCGGGATGAGTACGACGGTGACGCCGGACGGATCTGGGACGATGCGGCCGGCACCGATGAGCTGCAGGCCCGACTCGCCGCCCTTCCCGGGTTTGGCGAGATGAAGGTCACCGCGCTGGGCGCGGTCCTGGCCAAGCGGTTCGGAGTCGCCGCCGCCGAGGGTCTCGTGCCTCCGCACCCGACGCTCGGAGACGTCGATTCACCGCAGGCGCTGGCCGATTATCAGGCGGCCAAGCGGGCCCACAAAGCGGAGTCAAAGCGGGCCCGCGCCGCTCGCTGAAGCACCCGCCGAGACTCTGACTTTGGTTGGTGGCGCTGAGCGCCGCGGGTGGCGCTGAGGGGTGCGACGGCCGCCGAGTGGCGCCGGCGTTCTGAATGAGGCGATCGATGGGTGGGGGGACGCAAACGTCCATCCCGGAGGCGAACGCGACGCCTGGGGACGTTGCCTACGCCCACCGCCAGGCCCCACCGTCGACAGCCGTATCTCGGGCCCCCAACCCCCGGGGCCGCTCAAGGCTCGAGGCGTCGCCCACCACCGGGCGGCAGTCGCCGTTTCACCGGCCCTTGAACTCCGGGGCGCGCTTCTCGGCAAACGCGCGCACGCCCTCGCGGAAGTCCTCGGAGGCGAAGCACGCCTGCCGTAGTGACAGCAGCTCGTCCTCAACGGCCGCTGGCAGCGTGGCCCGGCTGTGCAGCAGAGCTCCGATCACGCGCTTGTTGCCGCGCTGAGCGAGCGGGGCGTTGGCGGCGACCTCGCGGGCGAGTGCCACCGAGGCCTCGCCGAGCCGCTCGGGGGCGACCACGAGGTTGAGGAGTCCCCAGGCATGGGCCGTCGCGGCGTCGATCCGCCGGCCGACGAGGAACAGTTCCCGGGTGCGCGGCGCGCCGATCGCGTCGATGAACCTGCGGATTCCCGTGTGGGAGTAGACCAGCCCGAGCTTGGCCGGCGGCATCGCCAGGTTGATCGTCGCGGCTGCCATCCGCAGGTCACAGGACAGTGCAAGCTCCAATCCTCCGCCGATGGCGGATCCGTTCAGGACGGCCACCGTCGGGTACGGGTAGGCATCGACCGCGTCGATCGCGGCGGCGAACGGGTGGGCGATGAGCCGGTCGGCGTCGTCGGCGAACCCGTCTGGTTCCCGCCCACCGAGGTCGCCGAGGTCGTAGCCGGCCGAGAAGTTGCGGCCCTCGCCGGTGATGATCACGCATCTCGCGTCGAGCGCCGGCATCGTCGTGGCGAAGCTGTCCAGGATGGCGCCGTCCAGGGCTCCGCGCTTACCCGGGTTGGAGATCGACAACCGCGTCACCCCGGGCGCGGGCTCGTCGACCAGCAGCTCTCCTGACGGGCTATTCGAGGACAACGAGCGTGTCGCCCTCGGACACCGACTGACCTTCGCTGCAGCGGATCTCGGCGACCACGCCGGGATCCTCGGCCTCGACCGGCATCTCCATCTTCATCGACTCGAGGATCACCACCGCGTCGCCTTCTTCCACGATGTCGCCGACCTCCACCTCGATCTTCCACACGGTGCCCGTGATGTGAGCCTCGACGTCCGTCAACTCGCCAGCCCTCCTGTACTCGTGGGGGTCGCCGCCAAAAGCGAGGGGCGGTGCCGATCCTGGGTCCACCGATCCCGGGGCGGGCCCCCGCCCCGGTCTCGGTGGATCCAGGCTAACTCAGCGGCTGGCGCCGCAGGGCGGTCGGCTCACCCCAGCGACACGCTCACTCCCGCCTCGCGCTGCGCGAACCGGCTCAGATCGGCCGTGGCGTGAATCGTGACGAGGCTGGCCGGCGCCCAGCTCGGTGGCGTCACCGTGAACGTCGCGCTCGGAGCCACGGACGGACCGACGTTGATGAACGTCGCCGGACCGTCGGCCTTCACCGTCCATCCCTGGGGCAGCTGGAGAGCGAGCGTCACCCGCCGCAGCGTCTCGTTGCCCGAGGCGCTCAGCTTGACCCTCACCTTTGCCGGCACTCCGGGTGTCATCGAGCTCGGAGCCGTGATCGACACCTGACGCGCCGCCGGAGTGGTGCTCATCACGAACGACCCACGCAGCGGCAGGTTGGCCAGGGCGGACGAGTCGCCCACGTACACGCCGTAGGTTCCGACGCTCTGGCTCCATCCGCCGGCGGCCTGATCCCACCACCAGCTGTCGCGCGGGGTGATCGTGAACGACACGCGCGCCGACTGCCCCGCGCGCAGCGATACGCGCTGGAAGCCGACGAGCTGGCGAGGCGGCTCGCCGGCCGCGGCCGGGTCACCGAGATACAGCTGGGCCACGTCGCTGCCGGCCCGCGCGCCCGTGTTGGTGACCGTCGCCGAGACGGTCACGTCGCCCACCCCGCCCTGCCGATCGCCGCTCACGTGCAGGTTCCGGAACGCGAAGCGAGTGTACGAGAGTCCGTACCCGAACGGGAACAGCGGGGTGAGGTTGTGGGAGTCATACCAGCGGTAGCCGACGTCGAGTCCCTCGGAGTACTGCACCGTCCCCATGGTCGGGCTGGTCACCGTCCCCGGGAACTGGGCCGGCGTCGAGGCCGGCACCTGCGACAGGCTCGTCGGGAACGTAACCGGGAGATGGCCGCCCGGGTTGACCCGGCCGAACAGCACCCGGGCCAGCGAGGTGCCGTTGACCTCTCCCGGATACCAGGCGTCGAGGACCGCCCCCGCCTGCGACAACCACGGCATCAGGACCGGCGCGCCGGCGTCCACCACGACCACGGTGTGCGGATTGGCGGCGGTCACGGCCGAGACGAGCTCATTCTGGGCCGATGGGAGGTTGAGGCTAAGCCGGTCGGTGGCCTCTGACTCGGTGTCGTCGGACACGACGACGACCGCCGTCGCCGCGGTCTTCGCCGCCGCCACCGCGGCGTCGATCCCCGGCTTCAGCGCCGACGGGGTACCCCACGTCAGGCTGCCCGACGCCCCGCTGATGGCGATCGTGTACGTCTGTCCCTGCGTCAGGTCGATGGCCGCCGAGTAGACGTCGACGGGCGGCGTCCCCGGGTCATCGATGATCTGCTTTCCGTTGACCGACAGGTAGGTCGGCGTGTAGCACGTGCACGGGTTGCTGATCGCCAGCACGTAGGTGCCGGTTTCCGGCGCCGTCAGGGTCCCGGTGTAGGTGCCGCCGTACGGCGTCGGGGCATACGCCGGCGTCAGCGCCGACGCGGGGATCGCCGGCAGCGAGCTGTCGGTCGGCAGGCCCTGCTGGTAGACGAGATGCGTGCGCCGACCGGCGGCGGCCTCGAGGCCCTGCAGCGGCGTCACCGTCTGCGACGGGATCACGTACGCGCTGCCGCCGCCGCCGTACGTCGGCGAGGCATCCGCGGACGGCCCGATGACCGCCACCTTGCCGGCATGGGTGGCCGACAACGGCAACGTCTGGTGCCGGTTCTTGAGCAGCGTGGCCGAGCGGTCGGCGACGTTGGTGCTCACCGCGACGTGCGCCGGCGTGGTCACCGTGTCCGTGGGCGTCCCGGTCGGTGGGTGGTCGAACAGGTTGAAACGGAACATCTGGGTGAGAATCCGGCCCACCATCGTGTTGAGGTCCGCCTTCGGGACGGTTCCGCTCTCAACGTCCTGCAGTAGCGGCGTGCCGTAGTACGTGTTGAACGGCTGCTCCTGGTCGGTGCCCGGGAGGGCCTGCGTGGTGGAGTGCAGGGCCCCGTAGTCGGAGGTGACGAAGCCGGGAAAGCCCCACTCCTGCTTGAGGGTGGTGTTGAGCAGGTAGTCGTTGTTGCAGCTGTCCTGGCCATTGACCCACGAGTAGGCGCACATCACCGACGCCACGTTGGCCTGCTTGACCGCCGCCTCGAAGGCCGGCATGTAGATCTCGTGCAGCACGCGCTTGGAGACGATCACGTCGTCCAGCGGGGTGTTGCGGTTGGTCTCCTGGTTGTAGGCGTCGTAGTGCTTGACCTGCGACATCTCGCCCGTGCTCTGCACGCCGTCGATCTCGCCCACGGTCAGAGCCGAGTTGAGGAACGGGTCCTCGGTGAACGTCTCGAACGACCTGCCCCAGCGGGGGTCGCGGTCGATGTTGACGGTGGGGCCGAGGTTGACCGCGGCGCCCTTGCCGAACTCCTCGGAACCGATCACCTTGCCATAGCGCGTGGCCAGCGATGGATCCCAGGTGGCGGCCAGGGCCACCCCGGCGGGAAGCTGCGTCACGCCGCTGAGGCCGTCGGCGACACCGGCGGGGCCATCCTCCTCGCCGAGGGGCGGGATGCACAGCGCCGGGATGCCCGGCATCCAGAACACGTATGGGTTGCCCCCCGGAGTCGGCGGCTCGTTTGCGGTGCCGTGGCCCTCGACGATCGTGATCTCCTCGGGGACCGACATTTGACTGATGACATCGGCGACGCGTTGGGCGATCGGCTCGTGCGAGCCCACCCAGGGACATTGTTGGGTGGACGGCGCGGGGGCGCCACCGGCGGCCGAGGCGGTTCCAGCGGTCACGAGCGCGAGTACCAGCGCCGCGGCCACGAGCGTGCTCGCGCGCAGCCCCCGCCGCGTTGCCGATGACCGCCAAGAGCGTGCGTGCTGCATGTTTCCTCCCTGCTTCAGGACACGTATCGAACCAGCCAGCCGGCCCTGACCGTCCATCGACCGTCCTACCCCGGGAGATCGCGCCGAAACCGAGAACGCCGGTCCGCGGCCGACGAGGGGTGGGAGGGGTAGCCTGAGGGTGAGGCCATGGCCAGCGAACAGGACGCCGACACCGGACTGGACATCGATCTGCTCGCCGCGTCGCTGCGCTCCGACGTCAGCGACACCGGGGCGTTCGTCGAGGCGCTGGCGGTCAAGCTCGAGGACGCGGTTCCGGGCGGGGTCTTCGTGGAGCGCCGCCGCGACGGGATGTTCGGCCCCAAGAAGGTGCGCCGGATCGCCCTGGACGCGGGGGGTCAGCGGCTGGAGCTACGGGCCGCGGGCGGGGCGCTGCAGACCCTGTGCTCGCGCCTCTCGGGTGGAATCGTGCTCCGCAGCGCGGAGCTGGACACCGACGACTGGCTGCGAGCTCTCGGTGAGGCGCTCGCGGTTCAGGCGCAGCGCAGCAAGACAACCCGGCAGGCGCTGGAGCGCCTGCTCAACGGATAGGAGACACGATGGGGTTCCTCAAGCGCGATGACGACGACTCTCAGAACGCGCCGGCGCGGGACGTCGCCACCGCCGACGCGCCCCACGCCGCCACCTATGAGGCCGGTTCGCTGGCCGGCATTCCCGAGTCCGGGCGCCAGCGGATCGCACGGATGCAGCAGGAGGTCGCGCGCGGCTTCTTCACCAGCGACCTGTCGGTCAACGAGTTCCTGCTCGTCAAGGAATCCGGCTTCGAGCCGCTGGGACTGGTCCTCGGGAGCTCGATCTACCACATCGGCTATCAGCAGGCGATGTGGAATCAGAGCCAGGAGATGGGCGTCCTCACCCAGGCGATGTACCACGCCCGCGAGCTCGCGATGACCCGCATGGAGGAGGAGGCCGATCAACTCGGCGCCGACGGCGTCGTCGGCGTGCGGCTGGACATCGGTCGCTACGAGTGGGGCGCGGACCTGGCCGAGTTCATCGCCGTGGGCACCGCCGTCAGGCACCGTGAAGGAGAGCTTCACCGCGCGCCCAACGGGCGCCCGTTCACCTCGGACATGAGCGGCCAGGACTTCGCGACCCTGCTGCGCGCCGGCTACCGCCCGGCCGGCCTGGTGATGGGCAACTGCGTCTATCACGTCGCCCGCCAGGGCATGCTCGCCTCGCTCAAGCAGGTCGGTCGCAACACCGAGATGCCCAATTTCACCCAAGCCCTGTACGAGGCGCGGGAGTTGGCGATGGAGCGGATGCAGACCGAGGCCGATGGGCTGCAGTCCGAGGGCATCGTCGGCGCCCGGATAATCGAGCGCAGCCACGGCTGGGGGTCGCACGTGATCGAGTTCTTTGCGATCGGCACCGCCGTGGTTTCCACCAGCCCCGATCACCAGATCGAGAAGCCGACGCTGGTGCTCCCGCTGCAGGGGTAGCGCCGGCCGCGGGCCGCCGCCCGCCGCAGGTGCCCGCACTGCCGGGCGCCGTCAGGCACACGTCCGCCGCGAGCGGGACGAGGGGGGTGATGGAACCAACGGGCGCTATCGGTCGCTTGGTTTCATCAGGGTGGCGGTCGCTTGCTTGACACGGCAATCAGCGTAAGCCTATACTTACCGTAAGTGTCCACTTACGCAACGCATCAGCCCCCACAGCCGGGGGCCCCAACCGCCGCGGCCCCCGTGTTCGCGGCCCTGGCCGACCCGACCCGGCGCGAGATCTTCGAGCGGGTGGCGCGCCGGCCGCAGTCGGTCGGCGAGCTCGCCGGCTCGCTCCCGGTGAGCCGCCCCGCGGTCTCTCAGCACCTGGGGGTGCTCAAGCACGCCGGCCTGGTCTGCGACCAGCCGGCCGGCAACCGCCGCATCTACCGGATGGACGAGCGCGGCCTCGCCGAGCTGCGGGCGTACCTGGATCACTTCTGGAACCAAGCCCTGGCGGCGTTCAAGGCGACCGCCGAACGACAGCAGGAGAAGACCCGATGAGCACCAAGTCCTCCGTAGCTCCCGTGCGAACCTCGATCGTCGTCTCGGCGCCGGTGGCGCAGGCGTTCGAGGTGTTCACCGCCGACATGGGCAGCTGGTGGCCGAAGACCAACCACATCCTGGCGGCGGAGCTGGCTGAGATGGTGTTCGAGCCCTGGGTCGGGGGCCACATCTACGACCGCGGCGTCGACGGCAGCGAGTGCCGATGGGCCCGGGTGCTGGCGTACGAGCCCCCCGATCTCGTCGTGTTCAGCTGGGACATCAGCCCGCAGTGGCGGATCGAGCCAGATCCCGAGCGGACCAGCCAGGTCGAGGTCCGGTTCGTCGCCGAGAGCGCCACGCGCACCCGGGTCGAGTTGGAGCACCGCGGCCTCGAGCGACACGGAGAGGGCTGGGAGTCGATGCGTGGGGCGGTCGGCTCGCCCGGCGGCTGGCCAGCTGGCCTGGAGGCGCTGGCGCGCCGGCTCTCCCGCTGAGCGATCGCCCGGCGGTATCGTCGCAGGCGCATGCCGGACGTCGACATCAAGCCTCAGCGCTACCGCGACGATCGCCCCAAGGAGCACTTCGACAAGTTCCACGCCCGGGTGCGGGCGGGAGAGCCGGAGGCCAAGGTCTACGAGATCGTCCGAATCATCACGGTGCTCTACGCCCTGATCGCGTTCCGGGCGCGCGCCATCGGCTCGGAGAACGTGCCGGCGGGGCCGGTGATCGTCGCCCCCAACCATGCATCGTTCATGGACCACTTCTTTGCCGGCGCGTTCATCCGCCGCCGAGTGCAGTTCATGGCCAAGTCGCAGCTGTTCGCCCCCGGGCCGCCGCAGTGGATCTTCAGCCACGGCGGCGTGTTCCCGGTCCGCCGCGGAAGCCAAGACGAGGAGGCGTTCATCAGCGCCTACAAGATCCTGGAGCGCGGCGGCGCGATCGGCATGTACTGCGAAGGTGGGCGGTCTCGTACCGGCCAGGTGGCGACCGCGGCGCGCCCCGGGATCGGACGGCTGGCGCTCGAGTCCGGGGCGCCGGTGGTGCCGGTGGCGATCCTCGGCTCCCACCAGGTGCGCAACTGGAAGCGGCTGCGGTTCCCGCGCGTGATCGTCAGCTACGGCGAGCCGTTCGCCTTCGAGGCGATCGACCGGCCGACCCGCGACCAGCAGCAGGAGGCCGCCGACCTCATCCTGGATCGCATCCGCGGGCGGCACGCCGAGCTGGCCCGGCTCGGCTATCGCGGCTCAAGACGCGCGCCGCGCCGTCAGGCGGTGGCGTGACGCTGTGGCACCCGCGCCGCCAGCCACCCCATCACATCGTCCAGCACCGCCTCGCGCTCGGGCTCGTTGAGGATCTCGTGGAACAGGCCGTCATAGGCCTTGACGGTCTTGTCGGTGGCGCCGATCCGCTCGCCCAGCATCACGCTGCCCGCCGGGGGGCAGAGGCGGTCGGCGGTTCCGTACAGGATCAGCACCGGAATCCGAATTGCGCCGACCGCATCCGGCAGCGCCGCCACCGTGTCGGCGATTTCGGCCGCGGTGCGGGCGGGGAGCTTGCCGTGATGCACCAGCGGGTCGTGCCGGTAGGCGTCGACGACCACCGGGTCGCGGCTGACCAGCGACGGGTCGACCGCGATCAACGGCGTCCGCGGGGCCACTCGGGACAGCAGCCGTCCGATCAGCTCCACGCCGGCGGGCACGTCCTTTAGCGCCGCCAGCGCCCCCGACAGGATCAGCCCGGCAAGGCGGTCCTGATTCCAGACGGCGTAGCGCAACGCGATCATCGCGCCCAGGCTGTGGCCGAGCATCACCACGGGAGCGCCGGGATGGGCCGCGCCGGCCAGCGACACCAGCTGATCCAGGTCCGACGCGGCGGCGTCGACGTGGTCGATCAGACCGCGCGGGCCCTCAGAGCGGCCGTGTCCCCGATGGTCGGACGCGTAGACCGCATACCCCGCCCCGGTCAGTCGCCCCGCGACGTGGTCGTAGCGACCGCTGTGCTCACCGGCCCCGTGCACCAGCACGACCACTCCGTGCGCCGGTGGCGTCGGCAACTTCCATGTCCGCCAGAAGATCCGGCGGCCGCCGACCCCGTCCAAGAAGCCGCTCAGGACGGGTCCTGCGCCCACGGCACCACGACTGCGTCCTCGAGCGGCGAGTCGCGCGCCACCACATAGTCGGCCGCCTCGGTGTCGGAGACGTTCTCCACCACGTGGGTGACCCGCGGCGGGACATAGAGCATGTCGCCCGGCTCCACCTCGAGGGCCTGCTCCAGATGATCGCCCCACCGGATCCGCACGCCGCCGGTCAGCATGTACAGGGCGCTCTCGCAGCCCTCGTGGTAGTGCGGCCGCGAGCTGGCTCCGGCCGGCACGCGGAACCGGCCCATGTAGATGTTCAGCGCGCCGGCGGTCGTCTGGGAGATCTCGGCGCCGCCGACGATGCCGCGGGGCACCTCGCGATCGGGTCCTGGCTTGATCAGCCGCATCTGGAGCGCCAGCTTACCGGCGCTCCGGCAACTCGATCTGCAGCGGCGGTTGCGGGGCGGCCTCGTGATCGACCTGCAGCGTGGTGTGGCTGATCCCGAACCGCTCCTGCACCATTCGCTGGAGGCGGCGCCGCAGCTCGTGGCAGTCGTCCCCGGCCCGCGCGGCGACGTGGGCCGACAGCGCCGGGAAGCCCGAGGTCACCTCCCAGACGTGCAGGTCGTGAACCTCCACGACCCCCGGGTAGGCGGCCAGGGCACGCCCGATCTCCGCCGGGTCCAGACCGGCGGGGGCCGCCTCCATGAACACGCGCCCGGACTCGCGGATCAGACCGTAGGCCGCCCACAGCAGGAGGGCGGCGATCAGCAGCGAGGCGATCGGGTCGGCCCGCTGAAAGCCGGTGGTCAGGATCACCGCGGCCGCGACCGCGGTGGCGACGAAGCCGTACAGGTCGGTGAGGATGTGGCGGTAGGAGCCCTCGACGTTGAGGCTGCGCGCCTCCCCCGACCCGCGGGCCAGGATCCGGCCGGCGAGCAGGTTCACCGGGATTCCGACCAACGCCACGATCAGCACCGGCAGCGCGGACACCGTCGGGGGCGAAACCAGCCGCCCGAGCGCGTCGATCACGATCAGCACTCCCAGCACCAGCAGGGTCACCCCGTTGGCCTGCGCGGACAGGATCTCGGCCCGGCCGAGGCCATAGGTCATGACACCGCCCGCCGGCCTCGAGGCCAGGCGGGCGGCCGCCAGTGACATCGTCAATGCCACCGCGTCGGTGAGCATGTGGGCGGCGTCGGAGAGCAGCGCGAGCGAGGACGCCAGCACGCCGGCGATCACCTCGGCGAGCATGAAGAGCACGATCAGCGCCAGCGCCCGCTTCAGCGCCGCCCGCTCGGTCTCCCGCGACGGCCCGTGGGAATGCTGGTGGCGCGAGTGGTCGTGGGCCATGCCGACCGCCGGGGTCAGTTCACCGAGGGATCGGGCGGCATCCGAGCCACCAGCGCGTAGCTTCCGCCCTTGCGGGTCAAGACCGACTCCCACAGCTCCCGCGGGGTCGCCGTGAATGCGTCCTCGCGTTGCGCCGGCTCCAGGATCCAGTCGCCGCGCTCCACCTCGTCGTCGAGCTGGCCGGGCCCCCAGCCCGCGTGGCCGACGAACGCGCGGCCGCGGCGGACGCCGAGCTCGGGATCCTCCTGCGATCCGTTGGCGAGCACGCCGACGTCGTCGAAGGCGATCAGCGCGGCGTCGCCGGGCTGGTCGAACTCGGCGAGCACGATCAGCGCCGAAGGCTGAACCGGGCCGCCGACGTACAGCGGGTCGTCGATGTCGAGCAGCCGCTCCAGCTCGGTCACGGCTTCGCCGACGGTGGTCTCCGACGGACGGTTGAGCACCAGCCCGAGCGCCCCGTCCTCCGAGTGCTCGACGATCAGCACCACCGTGCGCCAGAAGTTCTCGTCAGCGAGCCCGGGGCCGGCGATCAGCAACTGCCCTCGTGCGGAGTCCACTGTCGCGAGCGTAGACGATGCCCAGGTGGGGCCACCAGGGCTCAGAGCCCATAGGAGCGGCCGATGACATCCAGCATGATCTCGTCGGTTCCGGCGCCGATCCGGTTGAGCCGCAGGTCTCGCCACGCGCGCTCGATCCCGTACTCCTGCATATACCCCGCGCCACCGTGGATCTGAATGCACTCGTCGGCGACCTCCACCGCGATGCGCGCCGCGTAGAGCTTGGCCATCGTGATCTCGCGGACCGGGTACTCCCCGTTGCAAAAGCGCCAGGCGGTGGTGTAGACCATCTGGCGGGCGGTCTCGATCTTGGTCGCCATCTCGGCGAACTTGTGGCGGGTGACCTGGAAGTGGCCGATCGCGCGGCCGAACGCCCGGCGCTCCTTGGCGTAGCGCAGCGTCCGGTCGAACACCTGCTGAGCGCCGGCGACGGCCCCGGCGGCGCCGATCAGCCGCTCCCCCTGAAGCTCCCACATGATGTGGTAAAAGCCCTTGCCGATCTCGCCGAGCACCGCCGCGGCGGGAACCCGGACGTCCTGGAAGGTCAGCAGCGCCGTGTCGGAGGCGTGCATCCCGAGCTTGCGCAGCCGCTTCTCGCGGATCACCCCGGGAGTGTCCATCGCCACCAGGAACAGCGTGAACCCGTCGTAACCGGCGTTCGGATCGGTCCTGGTCACGAGCACGATCGCGTGCGCGCGATGGCCGTTGGTGATGTAGGTCTTGGCGCCGTTGATCACGTACCCGCCGCTCGCCGGGTCACGCACCGCCCGCGTCTTGATCCCGGCGACGTCGGAGCCGGCCTCGGGCTCGGTGATCCCGAGGCAGAGGATCTTCGTGCCGCGGATCGCCGGCGCCGCCCACTCCCGCTTCTGCTCCTCGCTCCCGAAGGCCAGGATCGGCGGCAGCGCCATATCGGTCTGCACCGCCACTCCCATGGCCAGGCCGCCGCAGCGGGCGTGGGCGAGCTCCTCGGCGAGCACCAGGCTGGTGTAGTAGTCGCCGCCCTGTCCGCCGTAGGCCTCGGGCTTGTCCAGGCCGAGCAAGCCGAGCTCGCCCATGCGCGTAAACACCCAGTCGGGAAAGGTCGTCTCCTCCCACTCCTCGGCGTGCGGCGCCAGTTCCTTGACCACGAAGCGCCGGATCGACTCACGCAGCTGGTCGTGCTCGTCGGTGAAGATGAAGTGCGAGCGCTGCGCCGCGTAGTCGGGCCTGGCGACGTCGCTGGTGGCCATCGCGTGAAGAGTAGAGGCGCCGCGTAGGCTTCGCCGCGATGGCCTACGTGAAGATCACCTACGAGGTGGCGCCCAACGGGGTCGCGACGATTGCGCTGAACGAGCCCGAGACGCGCAACGCGCTGTCCGACGAACTGCTGGACGAGCTGATCGGCGCCCTGCAAACCGCCCGCGACGATCCCGCGGTGCGCTGCCTGGTGCTCACCTCCACCCATCCCAGCGTGTTCTCCAGCGGCGGCGACCTTCAGGGGTTCGCCGCCGAGGTGCCGCTCGTGCACAAGCACTTCGCCACCGCTCGGTTCCCGCGAGTGTTCGAGCTGCTGGGTGAGCTCGGCAAGCCCTCCATCTGCGCCGCCAACGGCCATGTTCTCGCCGGCGCGCTCGGCCTCGCCCTCGCCTGCGACCTGATCGTCGCCGCCGAGAGCGCACGCTTCGGCACCCCCGAGATCAACGTCGGGCTGTTCCCGTTCATGATCATGGCGCTGATCTATCGCAACGTGGGGCGCAAGAAGACGGCCGAGCTGATGCTGCTCGGCGAGCAGATCTCGGCCGCCGAGGCGGAGCGCATCGGGATCGTCAACCGCGTCATCGCCGTCGACCGGTTCGAGGTGGTGGTCGCCGACTGGGCCGACCGGCTGGCCCGCAAGTCCCCGGCGCTGATGAAGCTGGGCAAGGACGCGATGTACCGCCAGCAGGACATGGCGCTGGCCGATGCCATCGACTTCCTGCGCTCCCAGCTGACGATCGCGTTCTCCACCGAGGACATCCAGGAGGGAGTCCGGGCGTTCTTTGAGAAGCGGGAACCGGATTGGAGGGGACGCTGACGCGTCCCTGTGGGTGGCGTGGTCGGTGAGCTCGAGCGTCGCGTAGGGGCTTGACGCGGGCGCGCCCGGCTGGGAAAGTCGCCGCCCTGTCCACCGACGCTTCCACCGCCAGCCTGTTGCGGCCGCTCGCCGAGGATCTCCGCGCCCGCCGGGCGCAGATCACGCGCGGCGGGGGAGAGGCGAAGATCGCCGCCCAGCACGCCGCCGACAAGCTCACGGCGCGGGAACGGCTGGCGCTGCTGATCGACGAGGGAACGTTCGTGGAGCTGGGCATTCACGCCCGCCCGCACTTCTCCCAGCGGGCGATGGAGGGACGCGACGCGCCCGCCGACGGAGTCATCACCGGGTACGGGAAGGTGGACGGGCGCCTGACGGCGGTGGCGGCGTACGACTTCACCGTGATGGCGGGCTCGATGGGGATGACCGGCGAGCTCAAGGTGACGCGGCTGCGCGAGCTGGCGCTGACCAAGCGGATCCCGCTGGTGTGGCTGCTGGACTCAGCCGGAGCGCGCATCCAGGAGGCGGTCGGGTCCCTGTTCGCGGGCTCCGGTCACCTGTTCCGCGAAGAGGTGGTCAACTCGGGGGTGATCCCCCAGGTGGCGGCGTTGATGGGACCGTGCGCCGCCGGCACGGCGTACATCCCGGCGCTCGCCGACTTCGTCTTGATGGTCAAGGGGCGGGGCTCGATGGCCCTGGCGGGACCCCATCTGGTGCGCGCCGCCGTGGGCGAGGACGTCACCCAGGAGGAGCTCGGGGGCTCGCGAGTGCACTGCCGCAAGTCCGGCGTGGGCGACCTGGAGGTGGCCGACGACCCCGACTGCATCGAGCAGATCAAGCGCTACCTCAGCTACTTCCCGCAGCATTGCGAGGCGCCGCCGCCGATCTGTGGCACCGCCGACCCCGTCGACCGCGCCGACGAGGAGCTCCTCGACGTGCTCCCGGAGTCAAACCGCCAGCCCTACGACATGTACGAGGTGATCCGCCGGATCGTCGACGACGGCGCCTACTTCGACCTCAAGCCTCAGTTCGCCAGGACGATCATCACCTGCCTGGCCCGGTTCGGCGGCCGGCCGGCGGGGATCGTCGCCAACCAGCCCCGGCAGCTCGGCGGCATCCTGGACAACGACTCCGCCGACAAGGCGGCGCGGTTCATCACCCTGTGCAACGCGTTCGGCATCCCCCTGGTGTACCTGATGGATGTTCCGGGATTCATGGTCGGAGCCAAGGTGGAGGCCGCCGGCATCATCCGTCACGGCGCGAAGATGCTGTACGCGACGGCCAATGCCACCGTCCCCAAGATCACCGTCGTGCTGCGCAAGGCCTACGGGGCGGGTTACTACGTGATGTGCGGCCGCGCCTATGAGCCCGACCTGATCGTCGCCTGGCCGTCGGCCGAGATCAGCGTCATGGGCGCGGAGGGAGCGGTCGAGATCGTGTTCCGCAAGCAGGTGCAGGAGGCCGAGGACCCGGCCGCCAAGCGACAGGAGCTGATCGACGCCTACCGCCAGATCATCGACGTCTACGTGGCCGCGGGCAACGACATGATCGACGACGTGATCGACCCCCGCCAGACGCGGGCGACGATCTGCCGGGGGCTGGAGATGGCGGAAGGCAAGCGGGTGGCGCGGCCGTGGCGGCGGTCCGGCGTAGCGCCGGTATGAGCGTGCAGCGCGGATGAGCGTCGAAGATCCCGCGGTCATCACCTGCGCGATCTCGGGGGCGATCGCCGATCGCAACCAGTGCGCCGCGATCCCGTACACGCCGGAGGAGTACGCCGCCGAGGCGCGCCGGATCGTCGACGAGGGCGGCGTCCACATCCACATCCACGCCCGCGCGCGCGACGGCACGCCCAGCTATGAGGTGGAGGACTTCCGCGCGATCCGCGACGCGATCGAAGCCGAGGTCCGCGATGGCGCGATCATCAACTTCTCCACGGGAACCGTCGGCGTACCGGTGGCCAAGCGGATCGCCTACCTGGAGGCCTGCCGCCCCGCGGTCGCCGCATTGAACATGGGCTCCATGAACTACGCCAAGTACTCGTCCTCGCACAAGGACTTCGTGTTCAAGTTCGTGTTCGCCAACCCACTTCAGGAGATCATCGAGCTGCTTCAGGCGATGCGCCGGCTGGACATAAAGCCCGAGCACGAGTGCTTCGATCTCGGCCACGTCGGCACGCTTGAGCCGCTGGTCGACATGGGGTTGCTGCAGGCGCCGCTGCACGCCGACTTCGTCATGGGCGTGGTCGGGGGGGTGCCCGCCACCGCGCGCAACCTGGTGGCGATGGCCGACAACCTGCCGCCGGGACGCCACCACTGGGGGGTGATCGGGGTCGGTCGGGATCAGTGGCGGATGGTGGCATCGGGGCTCACCCTCGGCGGCTCCATCCGCGTTGGCCTGGAGGACAACTTCTACCTCCCCAACGGGAAGATGGCGCGTTCCAACGGGGACCTGATCGCCAACGCCCGCCGGCTCACCGCGGACTGTGGGCGGCGGCCCGCCACCGTCGACGAAGCCCGGGCGCTGCTGGGGATCACGGCCGGGGTGGGCGCACCGTGACCGCGCTGCCGCTGGAGGGCCTGACCGTCCTGGACCTCAGCCGCCTGCTCCCCGGCGGCTTCTGCTCGCTGCTGCTGTCGGACTTCGGCGCCGACGTGATCAAGGTGGAGGACACTGGGATCGGCGACTACATCCGCTGGTCGCCGCCCTTCTACGAGGGCGTGGAGGAGACCTCGTGCAGCGCCCTGTTTCTGTCGCTGAACCGGGGCAAGCGATCGATCCGGTGCAACCTGAAGACGCCCGGCGGTCGCGAGGTGCTGCTCGGGCTGGCGCGGGAGGCCGACGTCGTGCTCGAGTCGTTTCGGCCCGGCGTGCTCGATCGCCTCGGCGTCGGCTACGAGCGGCTGCGCGAGGTCAACCCCGGCCTCGTCTACTGCGCGATCACCGGCTATGGGCAGGACGGCCCCAACCGCGGCCGCTCGGGACACGACATGAACTACCTCGGCCTCAACGGGATCCTCGGGCTGACTGGGGAGTCGGGCGGCCCCCCGGTGCAGTGCGCTGCCCAGATCGCCGATCTCGGCGGCGGCGCCCTGATGGCCGCGGTCGGGATCCTGGTGGCGCTGCGCGAGCGCGACCGCTCGGGTCAAGGACAGCTCGTCGACTGCTCGATGTTCGACGGCGCCCTGTCGTGGATGGGGATGCTGGGGGCCGCGCTGCTGGCCACGGGGCAGGCCCCGCGGCGGGGTGACCTCGGGCTGGCCGGTCGCTACAACTGCTATCGCCCCTACCGGTGCGCCGACGGCTACGTCACGCTGGGCGCGCTCGAGCCCAAGTTCTGGCAAACCTGGTGCGAAGGCGTGAACCGGCCCGATCTCGTCGGGCACGCCTACGACGGCCCCGGTTCAAAGTCCCACGAGCAGATCGTCGCGATCTTTCGCGAGCGGACCCGGGACCAGTGGCGAGCGTTCGCCGCTGACCACGATTGCTGTCTGGAGCCGGTGCTGGGGCTCGAGGAGGCGCTCCAGTCCGAGCTGGTCGCCGCTCGGAAGATGGTGGTGGCGCTGTCCCAGCCGGGGGCGGAGCGACCAGTGGAGCTGCTCGGGGTGCCGATCAAGCTCTCGCAGACGCCGGGAGATGCGAATCGTGCTCCCGGGCCGGCGCTGGGTGAGCACACCGACGAGGTGCTGGCCGCCGCCGGTTTCTCGGCGGCGCAGGTCGCCGCGTGGCACGAGACGGGGGCGATCGCCGGCACCGGCGGCGAACGCGGATCGTTCGTGAGCAGCTGACCGCGCCGACGGAGGCCGTCTACGACCTCCGTGCCCACGGGTCGTAAACTGGGACCGACGCTGACTGACGAGTCAATCGGGAGGAGCCTCGTGCGCGCCGCCGCCGTCCAACTCAACGCCACGCAAGACACCGATCGTAACCTGGAGCACGCCGACCGGCTCGTCCGCGACGCCGCTGCGCGCGGGGCGGAGCTGGTCGTCCTGCCGGAGAAGTGGACCGTACTGGGGACACGGGCGGACATGGCGGCCGGGGCGCAGGCGCTCGATGGCCCGGCGCTGTCGTGGGCACGCGCGGCAGCCCGTGAGCTTGGCATCGACCTGGTGGCGGGCTCGCTCTACGAGCGCGTCGATGGCCAGGCGAAGGGCGCCAATACCAGCGTCCACATCGGGCCCGATGGGGAGCTGCGCTCCGTGTATCGCAAGATCCACCTCTTCGACGTCGAGGTCGACGGCGCCGTCTACGCCGAGTCCGCCACCGAGGACGCGGGCGACCAGATCGTGATCAGCGAGCTCGCCGGCGGATGGACGCTCGGGATGAGCGTCTGTTACGACCTACGCTTCCCCGAGCTCTACCGGATCCTGGCAATCCGTGGCGCCCAGGTGATCACCGTCCCCAGCGCGTTCACGCTTCCCACCACGCGCGACCACTGGGAGGTGCTGGTGCGAGCACGGGCGATCGAGAACCAGTGCTTCGTCATCGCCGCCAACCAGGTCGGCGATCACCCCGGCGGCCTGCGCTCGGGCGGGCGCTCGCTGATCGTCGACCCGTGGGGCCTGGTGCTGGCCGGGGCGCCCGACACCGAGACCGCGATCGTCGCCGACCTTCACATCGACGAGCTCGAGCGGATTCGCGCCCGCCTGCCGTCGCTGCACCGGCGGCGGCCCGATGTGTACGCGTGGGAGCCGGCATGACGACGACCGCCATCGACAAGCGGCGCATGATCCTCGACGCCGCCGTCAGCGTGTTCGCGCGCCAGGGCTTTCACACCTGCCGGGTGTCGGACATCGCCGACGAGGCGGGCGTCGCCTACGGGCTGGTGTATCACTACTTCTCCTCCAAGGAGCAGATCCTGGACACGCTGTTCCTGGAGCGGTGGGACGTGATGCTGGAGGCGATCGCCGAGGCGGACGCCTCCCCGAGCGCCCCCGAGGACAAGCTCCTGCGGGTCGCCGGCTTCATCGTCGACTCCTACCGCCGCGACCCCGATCTGATGAAGGTGATCATCGTCGAGGTGACGCGTGCCGCCAACACCTTCGGGCTGACCCACGTCGACAAGATCCGCGACGCCTACACCGGGATCGCCGCCATTGTCGCCAAGGCCCAGGCCGACGGGTGCTTCCGCTCCGAGATCACCCCGGAGTTCGCCGCCCAGGCGTTCTACGGCGCGGTCGAGCAGGTGCTGACCGGGTGGATCTTCGACAGCGTCCCGGTCGGCGACATGGAGCTGGAGCGCGCCAAGACGATGATCGTCGATACGATCTGCCACGGGGTGGCGCGCGCGCCGATTGCTTTGACCGACGAGTCTGCTTGAATGCCCTCGCATGTTGGAGAGCCCTTTGGTCAAGCGCCTGATCTGGTCCGGGATGCTCGCCGGCTCCGGCGCGCTCGCAAGCATCGCCGCCACCCGCCTCGCGGCCATGATCTGGATGCGCGTCTTCGGCGAAGAGCCCCCTGAGTGACCGACCCGTCGCCCCACCCACAGCCACCCGACGAGGAGCCGGCGGTTTCGGGCCCGGACACGGCCCCACCCACCGAGGTGGCCGCGACCTCCGGGCCACCAACTGAGGTCTCCCCGCCGTCTGAGCCGGCGGCTGAGGTCTCCCCGCCGTCTGAGCCGGCGACTGAGGTCTCCGCGCCCTCCGTGCCACCCCAGCCGGCAGCGCCCGGCCCCGCGGAGCCCGTGCCGGTGCCGCCATCCTCGCCTGACCCGCCCGCCCCGGTGCGTGCGCCGGCCGCACCGGACGCCGTCGTCCCGCCGCCGCCCCCGGACACTGCCGTCCCGCCGCCCCCGGACGCCGTCGTCCCGCCGGCGCAAGACGCCGTCGTCCCGCCGCCGCCGGCCCCACCGGACGCCGTCGTCCCTCCGCCTCCGTTCGCCGCGGATGCCCCCGCGCCATCGGGCTTTGTCCAGGACGCCGAAGCCTTGCTGACCGACCGGCCCGAGATCGCGGTTGGCGGTGCCTTCGCCGGCGGGCTCGTGCTCGCCCTGATCCTCAAGCGCCTTGCCTCTTGAGCCCGGCGAAAAGCGCGACAGCCTCGCGGCTGCCGTCACCGAGGTCTCCGACAAGCTCTCCGTGCTGGTGCGCGAGGAGGTCGAGCTCGCCAAGGCCGAGGTCGGCCAGAAGGTGCGGAGCCTGGTGCGCGGAGGCGCAGCGGGCGCCGCCGGTGCCGTTTTCGGCGTCTTCGCGCTGATCTTCATCCTCCTGACGATCGCCTGGGGGCTGAACTCCGCCTTCAACAGCCTGTGGATCGGCTTTGCGATCGTGATGGTCGTGCTGATCCTGCTCACCGCCGGTGCTTTCCTGTTCGCCTGGCGCAAGCTCAAGGTGGGTGCCCCAATGCCCGAGATGGCTATCGACGAGGCCAAGCGGATCCGGGCCACCGTCACGTCTGGGGCGGAGGAGTGATGCCCCCGCCGACGCGCACCCCCGAGGAGATCCGCAGCTCGATCGAGCGCAATCGCCAGCAGCTGGGCACCGCCGTCGAGCAGTTGCGGGCCGAGGTCACCCGGCTCTCGGACTGGCGAGCCCAGCTGCGCAAGGCCGAGCCTCAGGTCGTGATCGGAGCGGCGGTCGCCGGTTTCGTGATCGGGGGCGGGATCGCCGCGCTCGGCGCTCTGACGTTCGGCCGCCGCAAGCGTAAGCGACTCAACGCCTAGAGCAACCCCAGCACCGACTCGCCACCCACCGGCTCGGCGATGCCTCGGTCGGTCACCAGCGCGCTGACCAGCGCCGCCGGCGTCACGTCGAACGCCGGATTTCGGCACGGGGTGCCGGGCAGCGTCAGCTCGAGCGGCTCAGGACCCCACAGCCCGGCGCCGCGCACCTCGTCCGCCGTGCGCTCCTCGATCTCGATCTCGCGCCCGGTGGGGCAGGCCGGATCGATCGTAGTGCAGGGCCCGACCACCACGAACGGGATACCGGCCGCCGCCGCGGCCAGCGCGTGCGCATAGGTCCCGACCTTGTTGGCGACGTCGCCGTTGGCGGCCACGCGGTCGCAGCCGACGACGACCGCGTCCACCTCGCCCCGCGCGATCAGGCCCGCGCCCGCCCCGTCGACCACGAGCGCGTGCTCGATTCCGAGCCGGCGCAGCTCGTAGACGGTCAAGCGGGCGCCCTGCAGGAGCGGACGGCTCTCGCTGGCGAAGACGCGCTCGACGCCGCCGCGATCGGCGAGCTCGGCGATGGCGCTCAGGGCAGTGCCGCGTCCGGGGGCGGCAAGGGCGCCGGTGTTGCAGTGGGTCAGGATCCGCCGCCGGCCCTCGAGCAGGTCAGCGCCGAGCCGTCCCATCGTGGCGCTGGCCGTCGTCTCCTGGGCATGCAGCGCCCGCGCCTCGGCCCGCGCAGCGGCCGTCCGCGCCTCGCCGGGAGGGGCCGTCAGCGCCGCGGATCGCACCCGGAGCACCGCATGGGCGAGATTGATCGCGGTCGGACGCGCGGCGATCAGCCCGGCACACGCCCGCTCCAGCCCGTCCCGGTCGCGGGCCAGCTCGAGCGCGATGCCATATCCCGCGGCCACTCCGATCAGGGGCGCACCCCGGATGCTGAGACGGCGAATGGCGGCGATCACGTCGGCGACGCCGGTCAGCTCCAGCTCGACCTCCCGCCACGGCAGCTGGGTCTGATCGAGCGCCCACAGCGCGCCGTCGGCGAACCGCAGCGCGGTCAGCGGCTCGTCCGGCGACCGGCCGGCGGTGGCCGCCGCCGTCGCAACGGGCTCCGCCATCGTGGCGCCGCCGCGGGCGATCCCGCTACAGGCGGTTCTCGATCGACAGCGGCGCCGACTCCGACTCCGCGGGCGACTCCGACGGCGCCGCCGCCTCCGGGGCCTCGATGCCGAGCGTCTGGGCCAGCTCACCTGACTGATACATCTCGCTCACGATGTCGCATCCACCGACGAGCTCGCCGTCGACGAACAGCTGGGGAATCGTCGGCCACTGGGAGATCGCCGAGAGCTCCTGGCGGATCCGCGGATCGGGCAGGATGTCGACGGCGGCGAAGCGGGCGCCGAGGGACTGAAGGATCGCCACCGTGCGCGCTGAGAAGCCGCACGCGGGAGCCTCGGGATTGCCCTTCATGAACAGGATCACCGGGTTCTCGGTGATGGCCTCCTGGATCGCCTCGCGCATCGGGTTGGCGGTTTGCTCGTTCATCGAGCCTCCTCTGAAGTTCGCGTCTGGATTGAGAGTGCGTGGATACGGTCCCCGAGCTCGGAGCCGAACACGTCGTAGACGAGCCGGTGCTGGGCGATGCGGGCCATTCCGGCAAACGCAGGAGCGCTCACGACCGCGTTGAAATGATGTCCGTCGCCGGTCACGCTCGCCACCGCGCCGGGAATTCCGGCCTCGATGCGCTGCTTGAGCTCCTCGGGCGTCGCGGACACGAGTTAAGCGTAGCGAGCGCCGGCTGCATGGCTATACTTCCTGAAGCATGATCTCTCTCACCGACAAGGGCGCCGAGAAGGTTCGCGAGTTCCTCGCCACCCAAAGCGCCGTCGCCGAGACCGCCGGCCTGCGGGTCGGAGTCCGCGGCGGGGGTTGCTCGGGCTTTCAATACGCGCTCGCGTTCGACGAGCAGCGCACCGGCGATGCCGTCTTCGAGGACAAGGGGATCCGCCTGCTGGTCGACAACCCGAGCCTGCCCTACGTGCAGGGGTCGACGATCGACTTCGTGGACGGCCTCCAGGGCGCGGGCTTCAAGGTCGAGAACCCGAACGTGATCGCGGCCTGCGGCTGCGGCTCCTCCTTCCGCGTGGCGGAGGAGGAGGAAGTCTCCGCCGTCTAGAGCCTCGGCGGCATGCCGGGTCAGACCGGCCTGGCGCCGAGCGAGCGCCACAGGACCAGGCAGGCCGTCGTCCGGTAGGGGCGCCACGGCGCCGCGATCGCCTCGATCTCCACCGGGCCCGGGAGCTCGGGTAACCCGTAGGCGGCCATGATCGCGTGGCGGATTCCGAGATCGCCGGCGGCGACGACGTCGGGCCGTCCCAGGTGAAACATGAGGAACATGTCCGCGCTCCAGCCACCGATGCCCTTCACCGCCGTGAGCTCGGCGATGACCGCCGCGTCGGGGAGGCGCTCCATCGTGTCGAGCGCCAGCGACCCGTCGAGCACCTTCTCGGCGAGCGACCGCAGGTAGCGGACCTTGGCGTGGGACAGCCCGGCGGCGACGCGCAGCTCGTCGGGTTCGTCGGCGAGCACCTCTGCGGGAGTGGGGTTGCGCCCACCGAACCGCTCGATCAGCCGCTGGTAGATCGCGGCGGCCGAGCGCTCCGAGAGCTGCTGCCCGACGATCGCCCGGACCAGCGCCCCATAGTGGTCGTCCTGAGCGCCGATCACGACCTCGCCGACGCCGTCGGTGCCGATCCGGTCGATGAGCTCGCGCATCACCGGGTCGACCGCGCGCAGGTGGGCCACCGCTTCATCGGTCATGGCGGCGGGCATGGACGTGCGGCCCGTCGGCGGGTCTCAGCCGACGGCGGCGAGCGACAGCGCCGCCCCGTCGAGCGCGCCCAGCGCGCGCTCCACCGAGCACGAGATGCAGGTGAACGTCGGGGTGTCGCGCAGCGTGTAGGAGCTCGACTCGGTGGTCCGCAGCCGCTGCACCAGATCCAGGAAGTCGGCGGGGTTGTCGGTCTCGAACGCGACCACGAACTCCTGGTCGTCGAGGCCGAACGAGTAGCTGGTGTTCAGGTCGACCGATGGGTACTCGCGTCCGATCTTGATGTGCTCCTGCATGATCCGCCAGCGTTCCTCGGGCGAGAGCAGATACCAGGCGCGCGTCTTGACGAACGGATAGACGAACAGGTACTTGCCGTGTGCAGGTCGAACTTCGAGTCGTGACTCGTCGGAGTACTCCGACGGCTTGGTCATCGCCAGCAGCGAATACGGCATCGCGCACCACTTCATCAATCCACTCTGGGCCAGCACGACATGGAATTCGTGGATCCGCTCCAGGTTCTGCGCCTGGCTGAGCAGCATCAGATCAGCGTCGCCCCGGGTGCCGACCAGCGAGAACGATCGCAACAGGTGGCCGTCGGCGAAATCGGCGCACGCGGCCATGAACTCCCGCTTGTCGGCCGCGCGCTGCTCCTCCTCGAGCCGCCGCCAGGCGGGATCGACGCTGAGAAACGTGTACTTGACGAAGTGCCTGACCGGCATCGAGGGCTGATGATACGCGCGCCGCGCACCGGGTCGCAGGCGCGACGATGGGTAACATCAAGATGATGCGCATCGCGATGGTGTCGCCGTATTCATGGAGTTATCCCGGGGGGGTTACGAGACACATCGAGGCGCTCGCCGAGAGGTTCATCGAAGAGGGCCATCACGTCCGCGTGCTCGCTCCCTATGACCCGGTAGATCTCTCCTCGAAGGTGCTGCATCGTGGGGCGGCGCCGCAACCGGTGACGACGCCCGACTACCTGATCGGGCTCGGCCGGACGGTCGGCTTTCACGCCAACGGATCGGTCTCCAACATCACCGTCACGCCGCACGGGGTGGCCACGCTGCATGCCGAGCTGCGCAGCGGCGGCTACGACGTCGTCCACATCCACGAGCCCGTCGCGCCGCTGGCGGGCTGGATCGCCACGGACTGGACGCGGCTGCCGCTGGTCGGCACCTTCCATTCCTACTCGGAGGGGCGCCTTCCCAACGGGCTGGCCAACCTGATGGGGGCGCGCCGGGTGCTCAACCGCCTGCACGTGCGGATCGCGGTGTCCGAGGCGGCGGCGTGGACCGGCCGGCGATTCTTCGGCGGGCACTACCGCGTCGTTCCCAACGGGGTCCACGTCGACCGGGCGGTCCTGGCTCGCGCCGACCGCCGGCCGCCGTCCGATCGGCTGCGGATCGTGTTCGTCGGCCAATCCGTGGAGCGCAAGGGCTTACCCCTGCTCCTGCGATCCTTCGAGGCGCTCCGTGAGCACATCCCCACCGAGCTGACCGTGATCGGCCCGACCTCGGAGCAGCTCGCGCCGCTGATGCTCGACGACCGCGGCGTGCGGGTGCTCGGCAAGGTCGACGATGCCCGCAAGCGCGAGGAGCTCGAGGCCGCCGACGTCCTGTGCGCGCCGTCGCTGCGGGCCGAGAGCTTCGGGATGGTGCTGACCGAGGCGTTCGCCGCCGGCACCCCCGTGGTCGCCTCCGACATTGCCGGCTACCGCGACGTCGTTCGCGACGGCGTCGACGGCGTCCTCGTCGCACCGGCGGACCCGCAGGCCCTGGCCGAGGCGCTGCGCGATCTGTGGGAGGAGCCCGAGCGCCGTGCCGAGATGGCCCGCGCCGCCGCCCACGACGTCGAGCGATTCGCCTGGCCCCGCGTGGCGGCCGAGGTGATGGAGGCCTATCAGGACGCGATCGCGGTTCCCGCGCCCGCCACTGCGACCCAGCGCGCCGCCGTCGCCGTCGGGCTGCGCTCGGCCGACCTCAAGCCGCATGTCCGGCCGCGCCGGATGCCCAGCTTGGAACCGCGACCGCCATCACGACGCGGTCCGGTGGTGACCGCGGCGCGCCGCGGCGGCGCGGTCCTGGTGTCGCTGGTGGCCGCCCTGCTCGCCTACAAGGCGCTGACCGCGATCGGGATCGGCAACATCGCCAATGCCCTGCTCGCGTCAAGTCCCTCGTTCGTGATCCTCGGCCTCGGTGTCATGTGCGGGGCGATGGCGCTGCGCGCCGTGTCGTGGCATGCGATCCTGCTCGCCGCCCTGCCCAAGGTGCGCGTCCGCATGTCCGACGCCATGCAGGGAACGTTCATCGGTGTGCTGATGTCCTCGACGCTGCCGGCTCGGCTCGGCGAGCCGTCCCGCGCGCTGGTGGTGGCCCGCCGGACGGGCCGGCCCCGGGAGAATCTTCCGGTGGTGCTCGGCACCGTGGTCTCGCAGACGCTGTTGAACATTGTCGCCCTGCTGATTCTCGGCGCGATCATGTTCTCGTCGGTCGATTTCTTCAACGGGCACCAGGACGCCCTGGTGATCGCGGCGATCGCGCCGCTGGCGCTGCTGGTGGTCGTGCTGCTGGCGCCGCTGGTCCTGCGCCACAGCGCCGCCGGGGCCCGGTTCGGCCGGTTGCAGACGCTGCTGGCCCAGGCGAGGCGGGCGATGGCCCGGGTCCGGGCCGGGCTGGTCGTGTTCCGCCGGCCGAAGCTGGGCGCCGTGGCGGCGGCGGCGCAGCTGGGGGCGTGGGCGTTGCAGTGCCTGTCGTGCTACATCCTGCTCGTCGCGCTCGGGCTCAACCACCAGGCCGGCCTGGCCGCCGCGGCGGCCGTTCTGTTCGCGGTCAACATCACCGCGGTGCTGCCGGCGACGCCGGCCAACCTGGGCGTCTTCCAGGCGGCCTGCGCGACGGTTTTGCACACCGGCTGGCACGTCGGCTTCGGCACCGGCGTGGCCTACGGAGTCATCCTGCAGGCGGTGGAGGTCTCGACCGCGATCCTGATGGGCACGCCGGCGCTGCTCAAAGAGGGGATGTCCTGGCGGGAGGTGCGGCTCCGGGCCATGCACGCCACGCCGGTAAAGCTGCCCGCGCGGCCCCACCGTGGCTCGTCGCGGCGCAGTGGTGCGCTCAACGCGAAGAGCTAGGGACCGGCCGCAGCGCTGCCGGGCCTCGGCCGCGCGGCGGCGATCGGGAGGCGCGCTACCGGGCCTCGGCGAGGACCGGCTGGGGCTCGGCCTCGGCGGCCGCCGCCGGATCCGCATCGGGCAGCTGTGCCATGCGGGTCGGGTCCCTGTCGGTCCCCGCGATCAGCTCATCGCCCGCCTGCCGGGCGTTGCGCGGCAGGGTGCCTGACTTCATCCCGAAGTACACCGCCTGCGGGTGATGGGCGACGATCGCCAGCGTCGACTGCTCCGGCTCGACGGCATACCCGCCGGACAGGCGCAGACCGATCGACGGCGCATCGAGCAGCCGGAACACCTTGGTCAGCTCGGACTGCTCGGGGCAGGACGGGTAGCCCCATGAGTAACGGCGGCCCTGGGCGGGGGCGACGCCCAGCTCGCGACGCACGCGGGCATGCAGCCACTCGGCCATCCCCTCCGCAGTCTGCACGCCCAGCCCGTGGACGAACAGCTGCTCGGCGAATTCCCCTTCGGCCTCCAGCGAGGCCATCAGCTCGGTGACCTCCTCGCCCGCGGTGACCGCCTGGAGCGCCACCACGTCGACCGCGCCGGGGTTGGCGGCGTCGACCGGCCGGTAGAAGTCCGCCAGGCAGATGCGATCGTGGCGGGGCTGGCGCGGGAACACCAGCCGCTCCAGCTCGCGGGGGTGGGCGGGGTCGAAGTCCGCGGGGTCCCACACGATCAGCTCGTTGCCCTCGGAGTTGCAGGGGAAGTAGCCGAGCAGCGCCCGGGGATGCAGGTATGCCTGATCGCGCCACATCCGCTCCAGCCGAGGCTGGAAGTCGGTGCGTAGCAATTGCGTCCACGCCTCGCCCTTGACGCCCCGCCCGCCCCAGTGCAGCTTGAACAGCACGTGGGTGTCGAGGTGGCGGTAGACCTCGTCCAGCGGGACGTCCAGCTCGCGCACGCCCCAGAACGGCGGCTCCGGTACCGGCGCATCGGCGGTGGCGCTGCGCACGGAGGCATCGGTCACCTCGGGGGCGTCGTCGTCGATCGTCTGCGGCTGCTCGCGCAGCGCTCGGGCCGCCGTGCGCGTCTTGGCGACCAGCTCCGGGCGGGCATCAGCGTCGATCAGCTGATCCATCTTGTGCAGGCCCTCGAAGGCGTCCTTGCAATAGAACACGCCGGGCTCGTAGACCTCGTCGGACTCGCTCCCATGCGGATACAGGACCCGCAGCCCGAAGTTGCGATTGATGGCGGCGCCACCGATCAGCACCGGGAACGGAAGCTTGCGCTCGTGCAGCTCTTGGATGCAGGCGGGCATCTGCTTGGACGTGGAGACCAGCAGCGCCGACAGGCCGATGGCGGTGGCATCGTGCTCCACCGCCGCCTCGAGGATGGTTCCGATCGGGACCTGCTTGCCGAGATCGACGACGGTGTAGCCGTTGTTGGTCAGGATCGTGTTGACCAGCGACTTGCCGATGTCGTGCACGTCGCCGAACACGGTGGCCAGGACCACGGTCCCCTTGGTGTAGCCCTGAAGCTTGTCGAGGTATTGCTCCAGTTGGGCCACCGCCCGCTTCATGACCTCGGCCGACTGGAGCACGAAGGGCAGGATCAGCTCGCCGGCGCCGAACTTGTCGCCGACCTCCTTCATCGCCGGCAGCAGCACCGTGTTGAGCGTCGGCACCGCGCCGATCTTCTGCACGCTGGCGTCGATCCACGCCTCGACGCCCTCCTTCTTGCGGCGCAGGATGTGGAAGTGCAGCGCCTCCTCGGGCTCCATGCCCTCGGTCGGATCGGCTTTCCCGCTGGCATCTTCGGACTCCGGGCCCTTGGATTCGAAGTGGGCGATGAAGCGCTCTAGCGCATCGTCGCGGCGGTCGAACACGAGGTCGTCGGCGAGCTCGCGCTCGTCGACGGGAATCTCGGCGTAGGGGGTGATGTGGTTTGGATTGACCATCGCCAGGTCCAGCCCGGCCTCGACGCAGTGATGCAAGAACACGCTGTTGAGCACCGAGCGGGCCGGTACGCCGACGCCGAAGCTGACGTTGGAGACCCCGAGCGACGTCTGCACGCCAGGGATCTGTGCTTTGACGGCGCGGATGCCCTCGATCGTGGCCATCGCGCTCGGCCGCCACTCCGGGTCCCCCGTGGTCAGCGTGAACGTGAGGCAGTCGAAGATCAGCGCGTCCGGCGCGAGTCCGTGCTCGCCGCAGCACAGCTCGGTGATCCGCTTGGCCACCTCCAGCTTGCGCTCGGCGGTCTTGGCCATCCCCACCTCGTCGATCGTCAGCGCGATCACCGCCGCGCCGTGCGCCCGAGCCAGTGGCACCACTCGGTCGAGCTTGGCCCGGCCCGCCTCCAGGTTGATGGAATTGACGATCGCCCGGCCGGGGATCTGCTGCAGAGCGGCGTCGATCACGTCGGGCTCGGTGGAGTCGATCTGAATCGGCGCCGGCAGGGTGAGGGAGATCCGCTTGACCAACTCGCGCATCTGGTCGGCCTCGTCCTGGCGTTCGGTCAATGCCACGCAGATGTCGAGGACGTGGGCGCCCCCGGTCACCTGGTCCTCGGCCACCACCAGCAGCCCGTCGTAGTCGTCGGCCAGCAGCAGCTCCTTCGCCTTGCGCGAGCCCTGCGAGTTGACCCGTTCGCCGATCAAGGTGGGGCGGGGAGATTGGACGAGCGGGGTGGCGGCGATCATCGAGCTGACGTGCGCCGAGCGCCGGGCCGGGCGCTGCGTCGGAGCGCGGCCGTCGATCCGCTCGGCCATCGCGGCGATGTGGTCCGGCGTGGTCCCGCAGCATCCGCCGATGATCGAGACGCCGTAGCGCTCGACGAACTCTCCGAGCACGTTGGCGAGCGGCTCGGGCTGCTCGGGAAAGATGGTCTCGCCGTTCGGGCCCTGCAGGGGGAGGCCGGCATTGGGGATGCAGTGGACCGGAACCGAGCTGAACTCGCTGAGAAAGCGGATCGCGTCGCGCATGTCCTCCGGGCCGGTGGAGCAGTTCAGGCCGATCGCGTCGATCTCAAGTGCCTCGAGCGTCGCCAGCACGGCGCTGATGTCGGTGCCGAGCAGCATCTTCCCGCCCTGGGGCAGCAGCGAGACGCTGCACTGGATCGGCACCGCCCGGCCAACCTGCTGGGCTGCGTGTCGCACCCCGAACACCGCGGCCTTGAGCTCCAGGATGTCCTGGGCGGTCTCGATGATCACCAGATCGGCGCCGCCCGACAGCAGCCCGGTGGCCTGCTCGGCAAACACCGCCACCAGCTCGGCGAACGTGATCTGACCCAGGGTCGGATCGTCACTCGCCGGCAGGAAGCCGGTCGGGCCGATCGCGCCGGCGACGAACCGGTGCTCGCCCGCCGCCCGGCGCGCGATCTGCGCGGCCTTGAGGTTGATCTCGTGGGTGTGATCCTCGAGTCCCCACTCGGCGAGCTTGAGCCGCGACGCCTGGAACGTGTCGGTCTCCAGCACATCGGCGCCGGCGGCGAGCATCGAGTCGTGCACGCCCTCGATCACATCGGGGCGGTTCAGGATCAGCGCTTCGTGGCAGCGGCCCGGCAGGCGGTAGTCGCGCTCGAGGCTGAGCTCGAACTGCTCCAGGGTCGCACCCATGCCTCCGTCGTAGAGGATGATCCGCTCACGCGTGGCCGTGATGAAGTCCCGCATCCGGGGATATCGTAACAAACCTTGACACGGTCGTGTCAAGGATGGGGTCTGACGCAACACGAGGCGTCTATCGAAGGGGCACGGGATGGCTGCGTCGGGATCGTTTGCCCGGGAACGTGACTATCGGCCGGCCCCGACGACCGCGAAACGTCATAAATCCGCCGGCTCGACGACCCGGGAAACGTGACAAATCGTGACCCGGCCCGCGAATTTGTCACCCGCTGGGCCGCTCAGCGTGGCCAACGTGACAAACCCCACGGCGCGGCCCGGATTTGGCGCAAAACGCCCCCTCGGAGCGCGAGCGGCGAAGCCTCGGAGCGCGGGCGGCGAAGCCTCGGGGCGCGGGCGGCGAAGCCTCGGGGCGCGGGCGGCGAAGCCTCGGGGCGCGGGCGGCGAAGCCTCGGGGCGCGGGCGGCGAAGCCTCGGGGCGCGGGCCGCGAAGCCTCGGGGCGCGGGCCGCGAAGCCTCGGATCGCCGGCGGCGAAGCTCAGCCGCGTCCTGCGCTCGGCTCGGCCACTCCCGGGATCGTCCACGATGAAACCACCGGCCACGACCCTGGCTGGCTGCTCACCCTTGGCGGCGCTACCGGGCGGTCCAACCCTGATCCATGGTCACCGGCACTCCCGTGAACGACCGGCCGGCCGGCCCCGCCAGGAAGGCCACGACCTCGGCCACCTCCGCGGGCTCGATCAGCTCCTTGACGACGTGGGGGGCCAGGATCACCTGCTCCAGCACCTCGTCCTCGGACAGCGCGTGGGCCCGGGCCTGATCGGAGATCTGGGACTCCACCAACGGGGTGCGGACGTAGCCGGGGCAAACGGCGGTGGTGGTGATGCCGAGCTCGGCTCCCTCCAGGGCGAGGGTCTTGACCAGGCCGAGGAGGCCGTGCTTGGCCGAGACGTAGGCGGCCTTGTACGGCGAGGCGACGAGGCTGTGCGCCGAGGCGATCGCGATGAAGCGTCCGGAGCCGGACTCGCCCAGTGCCGCCCATCCCGCGCGCGCGAGCAGGAACGGGCTGGTCAGCATCAACGCCAGCAGCTGGTCCCAGCGTTCCACCGGGAACTCCTGGATCGGCGAGACGTGCTGGATCCCGGCGCCGGCGACGATCACGTCGAGCCGGCCGAAGCGCTCGACGGCTGCCTGCACCGCCGCGCGGTTGGCGTCGGGATCGGTGAGGTCGGCCTGGTGGGCGACTCCGGGCCCGGTCGGGTCGGGCCGCAGGTCAACCGCGAGCACGTCGTGGCCGTCGTGCTCCAGACGCGCGGTGATGGCCCGGCCGATGCCCCCCGCGGCTCCGGTGACGAGCGCCGCTCGGGCGTCCGTCATGGCCGGCGGGCGGCCTGACCCGCGGTGGCGAAATGGATGGGGAGATCCGGCACGCCCGCAATCGTACGCACTCAAGTCTCCGCGGCGGGTGCGTAGTCCTCGGGCACTGAGGGTAAACCGGGGCTATGCGGCGGGTTGGCAAAAACCTCAACGAGACCTACCGGGCCACTCCGGAGGCGGTCGCCGACGCCCGCACCCGGCTGGCGGACTTCGCCGCCGCGGCCGGCGCGAGCCCCAGTCAGGTCGAGGCCGTGCGGCTGGCTACGTCTGAGGCGATGACCAACGCGGTGCTCCACGCCTACCAGGGTCAGCCCGGCTCCATCTACGTCAACGCCGCGGTCGTGTCTGCCGAGCTGTGGATCCTGGTCGCCGACGACGGGCAGGGCCTTCAGCCGAGGGCCGACCGGCCGGGACTGGGCCTCGGACTCGGCCTGATCTCGCAGGTCTCTGACGACTTCTCGCTCGTGTCACGGGCGTCCGGAGGCCTGGAGGTGAGGATCCGGTTCGACTTGGCCGCCTCGGAGTCAGAGCGCGAGTCGCGTCCTCAGGCCGCCGAATCGAGGCCCTACGCGCACAAGCCGCAACGCCCGGAGTTCCTGCCGTTGATGTCAGCCGTCTGACCGGCGCCCAACCTGGCGCCGGACGAGGCTCAGCGCCGCGGGTCGCGAACCTCGGCTTCGCGGCCGGCGACGCCGACCTTCTCGACGATCACGGTCTCGCCGCGGGTTTCGACCACCCGCTCCACCGTCGGCAGCTCGTGTCCGCACAGCATCACGAACCTACGCGCGTCCGCGCGAATCGACTCGTACTCGCGCGGGGTGAGGGCGAGCAGCGTGTTGCAGCCCAGGCGGGCGCATTCGCAGCGAAACGCGATCGGCGAGTCGGGCTCTCCCGGCCACGCGCCCCGCTCGATCCCGTCGTTGACGCGCCGGAACACATCCTCGTTGGCCGCCAGCCGCTGCTTGACCTCGTCATGCACGGGAAGGCTCCGGCGGCCCGGCCGCGGCGATTCTCCACCATCCATCTAAAAGCCCCGGTCCCGCCGCGGGTCAGGCGGCAGGGTCGGTACCGGGGGCGCCCGGCGCGGCCACCTCCGCGCTCACGACATGATCGGGCGGCGCGGGCGCTTCGCCGCTGATCGCGCGCTTGAAGTCGTGAAGCGTGCGTCCCACGGAGCGACCGGCCTCCGGAAGCCGCTTGGGTCCGAGGACCAGCAGCGCCACCACCAAAATCAACAACAGGTGCGTAGGCTGGAGAATGTCGTTGATGAACATCTGCCGGAGAGTACAGCGTGGCTGAGGACGCAACGGCGTTTGCCCCCGGGCGGGTCAACCTCATCGGTGAGCACACCGACTACAACGACGGTCTGGCGCTGCCGTTCGCGATCAGCGACGGCGTCACCGTGCGGGCGTCACCGGTTGGCGGCAGGATCGTCCACGTCACCGCGTCCGACCTGAACGCCCGCGACTCCTTTCCGGTTGACGACCCCGGCCGAGTCGAGGGCTGGCGAGCATTCGCGCGGGGGGCGGTCGGCGAACTGACCGCCGCCGGATGCGAGGTGGTGCCCGCGCGCCTGCGGATCACCGGTTCGGTCCCCCGCGGCTCCGGCCTGTCATCCTCGGCGGCGCTGGAGGTTGCGGTATGCCTGGCGCTGCTCGCGGTCAGCGGATCGCCGGTGCCCGACCGCCTGGAGCTGGCGGCGATCTGCTCCCGGATCGAAAACGAATGGGTCGGCGCCCAGACGGGTTTGCTGGATCAGATCGCCTCGTTGTTCGGCGAGCCGGAGCGGGCGCTGCTGATCGACTTCCGCGCGCTGGAGGTGACGCCGGTGGTGCTTGAGCTCGACGGATGGCGACTGGTGACGGTCGACTCGGGAGAGCGTCACGCCAATGCCGGAGCATCCGGAGACGACGCGGCCGCCGGCTACAACCAGCGCCGCGCCGAATGCGCCCGCGCCTGCGAGCTGCTCGGCTGCGACTCCCTGCGCGAGGCCACGCTCGAGCAGGCCGCGCGGTTGCCCGAGCCACTGGACGCGCGGGCGCGTCACGTGATCTGCGAGAACCAGCGGGTGCGCGATACGGTGGCGGCGCTCGACGCTCGTGACCTGGGTCGGGTCGGCGAACTGCTCAACGCGTCCCACGCCAGCCTCCGTGACGACTTCGCGGCCTCGACGCCGGCGGTGGAGGAGACGGTCCAGCGGCTTCGCGACGCGGGGGCGATCGGGGCGCGGATCATGGGCGGAGGCTTCGGCGGCTACGTCCTCGGGCTGTTCGGGCCGCAGGGCGATCCGCCCTCCGGGGCGACGATCGTGCGGCCGGGCCCGGGCGCTCATCTGCTGCAGTAGCGTCACCAGCGCCAAGGCGTCCCCGGGCCCTCGTGGGGGCTCGGGTCTATGCGCCGAGCGCGGCGTAGACGAGCTCGTAGGCGCGCACCGCATCCTTGCGCTGCTGAGCTTCGCGCAGCGCGGCATCATCGATTCGCGCCGCGATCGAGTCGATGAAGCGCCACTGCAGCACCGATCTTGTGACGGCCCCGATCTGATCCTCGGTGTACGGATAGAGGTCGAAGCCCAGCCGCTCGCCGCCGTCGCCATAGCCACAGCGGCGCAGCTCGAGCGCGAGCTCGAGCGTCTCCATGAAGGCGGTCGTGCCCACCATGTTGTCGTCATCGAAAGTGCCCCAGCCGGAGTTGGCGTGCAGGTGGCCGAGCAGGTCGTCGGAGGCGAGCAGTGCGGCGTACTCGGGCAGGTGCTCGCCGTTCATCAGCAGGTGCTGCCAGTCCATGTTCACCTGCACGTTGTGGTGGCCCTGCTCGCGGAGCTTGTTCACGACGTACAGGCACATCCCGATGTTGCGCATCAGGATCTTCATCGCCGGCTCGGAGTTCTTGTGCTCGAGCAGCAGCTTGACCCCGTGACGATCACACTCGCCCGCCGCCAGCGCCATTCCCTCGATCAGCCAGCGCCAGGAGTCGGCATAGGGGGTCTGGAAGGGATAGTTGTAGCCCTCGCCGCCGGGCCAGATGATCAGGTGCGCTCCGAGCGAGCCCGCGAACTCGGCCGCCTCGCGGATGATCGCCTGGGCCTGCCCACGCAGCTTGGGGTCGGGATTGACGAGGCCGCCGTGCGCGAAGCGCGGGTCGAGGTGCAGGCCACCAGCGATGCAATAGATGTCGTGGCCCGCCAGCGCGCCACGGACCGCGTCGATGTTGTCGGGCGAGAGCTCGTTCGGGTAGTGGAACTCATACCCGTCGATCAGGTCGCCGAGGCCGGCCACGGCGCGCCCGACCTTGTCAGCCACCGGCTCGGAAACGTAGTCGTGGCCGGGCTGATAGCCGCCTGGCACGAACCTCGTGATCATCGGGCCAAGCGCCCAAATGCCGAGGCTGGTCTTCAGCATCGGCGGAAGGTTAGCGCTAACATCGCGCTCGCGAGGCGAGGCGGCAAGGCCGGGTCTCGCCGAGGCGGTGGTGCCGGCCTGGCGAGGCCGGGGACCAAGCTTCAGCCCCACCGGGGAGACCGGGCCTTGCGGAGAGGAGCGTCAAGTGGATGTCGACGGCGGGGAGAGGGCGCCCGGGCGACAGCGCCGTCCCGCGGTGATGTCCGACGTGGGTCGGCTTGCGGGAGTCTCGCACCAGACGGTCTCGCGGGTGATCAACGGTAGCCCCAAGGTGCGCCCCGAGACCCGCCGCAAGGTGGTCGCGGCGATGCGCGAGCTCGGCTACCGACCCAACTCCGTGGCCCGCGCGCTGGTCACCGGCCGGACCAACACGCTCGGAGTCGTGGGGTTCGACACGACCCTCTACGGGCCCGCCTCGACGCTCTTCGGAATCGAGCGCGCCGCCCACGAGGCGGGCTACTTCATGATCGTCGCCAGCCTGAAGGCGCTCAACCGCTCGTCGGTTGCGTACGCGGTCGAGCGGCTTCGCGTCCAGGGCGTCGACGGGATCCTGGTGATCGCCCCCCATCTCGAGGCCGCCGACGCGGTCGAGCACACCCCCAGCGACCTCCCGATCGTCGCCGTCGAGGCCGGGCCGGCCGACGTGGTGCCGGTCGTGGCCGTCGATCAGCTCGCCGGCGCCGTCAAGGCCACCCGCCACCTGCTCGAACGCGGCCACCGCACGGTGTGGCATCTATCCGGTCCGGTCGACTTCCTCGAAGCCCGCGAGCGCGTGCAGGGCTGGCGCGAGACCCTGCGGAAGGCAGGCGTGCGGGCGCCGGAACCGCTCGTCGGCGACTGGAGCGCGCGCGCTGGCTACGAGCTCGGCGCGCGCCTGAGCGCGGACCCGGCGGTGTCCGCGGTCTTCGCCGCCAACGACCAGATGGCGCTCGGCCTCCTGAGAGCGCTGCACGAGGCCGGCCGAGCGATTCCCGAAGACGTGAGCGTGGTCGGATTCGATGACATCCCCGAGGCGCCGTACTTCATGCCGCCGCTGACGACCATCCGGCAGGATTTCATCGAGGTCGGCAGCCGCAGCCTGCGCCGCCTCGTGCAGGCGATCGAGGCCGGCGACCAAGGGCCCTCACGCTCGTTGGTGAAGCCGGAGCTGATCGTTCGCGCGAGTACCGCGGCGGCGCCGTTGCAGCGTTGACACCGAGTGAGTGTGATCGCTAACATCGCGCTCGCCGACCGACACACGAGAGGAGGGAGGAGGGACCGGTTTCGGATGCGCGCAGTGACCGGCGCACCCTTATTTATCCTCGGTTAAGTCGATTGGACAACGCGGCGGGCGTCTGAAAGCGTACGGAGCCAGCGCCGGTCACCCAGATAGAGGAGGAGCCCCCATGCCCGATGAACCTGAAGAGCTTGTCCACGACGCCGTCGAACGGCTGGAATGGGACGAGAACACCGAGCAGCGCAAGTACGCCCACGGCGAGTCCCAAGAGACCAAGTGGCAGCAGGTGACCCGTCGGGCGGCCCTGACCGGCGGCGCCGCCGGGATCGTCGGCATGGCGCTGCAGGCGTGCGGCTCGAGCTCGAAGTCGACCTCGAGCGCGAGCGCGGCGACCGGCTCGAGCGGTGCGTCGGGCATCTTCGGCTTCAGCAAGGCCCAGCACTTCACGATGGTCAACCACGTCACGACCAACGTCTTCTTCACGCCGACCCAGAACGGCGCCGCTGACGCCTGCAAGCTGCTGGGCTGCTCCTACACGTGGACCGGGTCGGCGACCAGCAACGTCGGCGAGATGGTCAACGCGATCAACAGCAGCGTGTCCTCCAAGGTCGCGGGGATCGCGACCTCGCTGATCTCCCCGACCGCGTTCAACGGCCCCGTCCAGGCAGCGCTCAAGGCCGGCATCCCGGTGGTGGCCTACAACGCCGACGAGCCGGCGAGCGGTCGCCTGTCCTACATCGGTCAGGACCTGTTCGTGTCCGGCCAGCAGATGGGCGACCACATCGTGTCGCTGCTGCCCTCGGGCGGGCAGATCGCGCTGTTCATCGCCACCCCGGGCGCGGCGAACATCCAACCGCGGATCGACGGCGCCAAGGACACGCTCAAGGCCCACCCGAACATCAAGTACGACGTGGTCGCCACCGGCGCCGCGGTGCCCGCCGAGCTGACCGCGATCAACTCGTGGGCACAGTCGCACTCCAGCGCCAAGGGCATGTTCGCGGTCGACGGGGGCAGCACCCAGGGGGTCGCGCAGACGATCCAGAAGCAGGGTCTGAAGAGCAAGGGCTGGGTCGGCGGGGGCTATGACCTGACCCCGGTCACCGAGCAGCTGCTGGCCGCCGGCTACATCGAGTTCACGATCGACCAGCAGCCCTACCTGCAGGGCTTTCTGCCGATCCTGCAGCTCTACATGTACAACGCGTCGCAGGGACTGGTCGGCATCGCCGAAACCGACACCGGCCTGAAGTTCCTCGACAAGACGACGGTCGTCCCCTACAGCTCGACCAAGAGCCGCTACGAGGGCACCAGTACGTCGCCGGGGGTGCAGAAGTCCTAACGGCACTTGCACGTTGAGACGAGGCCGGTAAGGTCCCACTCAGGATGGCGGTCACTCCGGAGACTAAGCCCAGTCCAGCACCGCCGGGTCCGGCGCCCAGCCGGGCCCGCGGTGGTCCTGCGGGTGGGGTGCTCAAGCGCTTTCTGACCCTGCGCGAGGGCAGCATCATCGTGGTCACCCTGATCACGATCGTCTACTTCGCGATCACCACCCACGGCTTTCTGACCGGCAGCAACTTCAAGAACCTGCTGCCGTACTTCGCCTACCTGGCGATCATGGCCGCCGGGCAGGTGTTCGTGATGACGCTGGGCGAGATCGACCTGTCGATCGGTGCTCTGTGGCTGTTCACGCCATTCGTGTATTGGAAGCTGACCGAGGCCGGCCTGCCGCTGGTCCCCGCGCTGATCGGGTCACTGATCATCGCCATGATCCTGGGCGCCGTCAACGGGTTCTTCATCGCGTACATCGGGATCACCTCGTTCGTGGTCACCCTGGCGATGCTGTTCTTCCTTGACGGCCTGACGCTGATCATCTCCCATTCGGAGCAGATCACCACGCCGGGGACGACGATCGTGGGCGTGGCGACGTACGCGCAGGTGTTCGGCGCCGGCACCTACTCGGAGCTGATCTGGGCCATCGGCGTCGTGATCGTCCTGCAGCTCGTGCTGTTCATGAGCCGCTGGGGGACGTACACGGTCGCGGTTGGCGGAAATCGCCTGGGCGCGGCCGAAGCCGGCATCAACGTTCGCCTGGTCCTGGTGCGGAACTTCGTGCTGTGCTCGCTCACCGCCGGCTTCGCGGGACTGTTGGAGGCCATCCGCACCTCGAGCATGACCCCGGATCCGTCGGGCTCCAACACCATCCTGCTGGAGGCGATCGCGGCGGTGATCATCGGCGGCACGCTGATGACCGGCGGCTCGGGGACCGTCGTCGGCGCGCTGATCGGCGCACTGTTCCTCGGGGTGCTCAACGACGGGTTGGTCATCAAGGGCGTCAGCGCCAACTACGTGGATCTCTACCTCGGGATCGCGATCATCATCGCGATGACCGTCAACGTCTACATCGGGCGTGTGCGCCTGAGGTCAGGCCGTGGCTGAGCCGGCCTTCGCCGGCGAGCGGATCGTCGCGCCGACGAGCGCCGAGGACGACGTGCTGCGGGTCGAGCACATCGCCAAGCGCTTCGGTGCGACGATCGCCCTGCGCGACATCAACCTCCACCTGCGCAAGGGTGAGGTGCTCGGCCTGCTGGGCGACAACGGCGCCGGCAAGTCGACGCTGATCAAGATCATGTGCGGGTTCGAGAAGGCCGACACCGGAACGATGTGGCTCAAGGGCGACGGCTTCTCCCCCAAGAGTGTCGACGACGCGCGCCATCACGGCATCGACACGGTATTCCAGGACCTGGCGCTGATCGACGAGCTGACCGTCTACCACAACATGTTCCTGCATCGCGAGCACGTCAGGCGGCCGATCCCGTTCCTCAACAACGCGATCATGCGTCGCGACGCCCGCAAGGCGCTGGACCAGATCGGGATCAACATCCCCCAGATCGACGTGCCCGTCGCCCGGCTCTCGGGCGGTCAGCGCCAGGCGATCGCGGTCGCCCGGACGATCTCCGGCGACGCGGACATCATCCTCCTGGACGAGCCGCTGGCGGCGATGGGCGCCAAGGAAGGCGCGATGATCCTCGATCTGATCCAGCGCCTCAAGGACGAGGGCAACGTCTCGATCATCATGATCCTGCACAACTACGTGCACGTGCTCACCGCCTGCGACCGGGTCAACCTGATCCAGGACGGCGTGATCGGGCTCGACAAGCCGACCGCGGAGACCTCAGTGGAGGAGCTGACCGAGATCGTCGTCGAGGAGTACCGCCGCGCGCGCCTGGAGGCGCAGAGCGGCAACGGCGCGGCGGCCGTGGCGCCACCGGCGCCGACCGCCACTGCGGCGGCGGAGGGTCCCGCCGACGAGTCGGCCGGCTCGGGCAGCCAGCCGCCGGCCTGAGCCTCGCAACGAGCGCAGCTGGAACGGGCCGCGCCGGCTCCAGCGCCCAGCAGCGCCATGACGTCGACCGCTGCAACTCGGCGATCTGGGCGGATGCGGCGGCTCCCGGGCTCTGAAAGGTGCTCGGGCACTGCACGACCAAGCCTGAGCATCTTGACCGAGCGTGGTTCGGCGGTCCCGCCCTGCGGGCATGATCGACCAGGGGCCACCGGGACGGCAACACCTGGCCTCGAAGTGCCCACGCCGTGCGCGCCCCGGCGAGCCTGCGGCACGATCTGCCGGGTCGACCCGCCAACCTGGCGCTCGTCAGCATCAGCGCCGCGCGACCATGACCGGGCGTGGGCGTCACAATATCGACCGTATGAGTGACGACGGGATGCGAGCGGCGACCGAGAAGATGCGCGACGCCGGAGCCCAGGAGGAGGCGATCCGGGCATTTCAGAACGCCTACGACCGTCTGCAGTCCGGGGACGAGGCGATGTTGCCCAGCGCCGAGCTCGAACCGGCGGAGGACGTCACCGCACTGGACGACCTGCCCGCCGCCGACGCTGCGCAGGCGCTGGCGGCGGTGGCGGTGATCAAGCTCAACGGGGGGCTGGCGACGACGATGGGGCTGCAGCAGCCAAAATCGCTGATGGAGGCCCGGGAGGGGCACTCGTTCCTGGACATCATCATCGGGCAGACCGTCGCGTTGCGCCGTCGGCACGACGTGCGGCTGCCGCTCGTCCTGATGGACAGCGAAACGACGCGGCAGCCGACGCTCGAGGCGCTCGCCGACCACCCAGAGCTTGACGGCGCGGGGCTGGAGCCCGACTTTTTGCAGAGCGTGATCCCCAAGCTGGACGCCGAGACACTCGAGCCGGCGGCGTGGCCGGCAGCCCCGCAGCTGGAGTGGACCCCGCCCGGCCATGGCGACGTGTACGGCGCGCTGAGGCGCTCGGGGATGCTCGCGGCGCTGCTCGAGCGGGGTTATCGGTACGCGATGATCTCCAACTCCGACAACCTCGGGGCGCAGGTCGACGCCCGCATCGCCGGCCATCTCGCCGCCGAGCGGATCCCCTTTCTGATGGAGGTCGTCCACGGGACCGAGGCCGACCGCAAGGGCGGCCATGTCGCTCGCCGCCGCGCCGACGGCCAGCTGGTCTTGCGCGAGACCGCTCAGACGCCCGACGAGGACGAGGAGTCGTTTCGCGACTTCCGACGCTGGCGTTACTACAACACGAACACGCTGTGGGTGGATCTGGAGGCGCTGTCTGACAGCCTGGAGCAATCCGGGGGAGTGCTCGAGCTGCCGCTGATCGTCAACCACAAGACGATCGATCCCCGGGATGGCGATTCGACGCCGGTGATCCAGCTGGAGAGTGCGATGGGCGCCGCGATCGGCAGCTTCACGGGGGCCTCGCTGCTGCTCGTCCCGCGGACCCGGTTTGCCCCGGTGAAGACGACCGACGATCTGTTGGTGCTTCGATCCGATGTGTACGAGCTCTCCGACGACCTGGAGGTGGAGCCGGTGGCCGGCGACGCCGACCATCTGCCGTTCGTGGAGCTCGACAAGCGCTTCTACCGGCTGATCGACGAGTTCGAACGGCGGTTTCCGGCCGGGCCGCCATCGCTGCGCGACGCCGAGCGGCTGGTGGTCAGAGGCGACGTGACCTTCGACGCCGACATCCGCGTGCGGGGCGCGGTGGAGCTGGACGTGACCGAGCCGACGCGGCTCGAGCCGGGGACGGTGCTCGCCTCGTGACGGAGCCGACGCGGCTCGAGCCGGGACGGGGCTCGCCTCGTGACCGAGCCGACGCGGCTCGAGCCGGGAACGGTGCTCGCCTCGTGACCCAGCCGACGCGGCTCGAGCTGGGACGGGGCTCGGGTCATGAGCCCGCGACGGTCTCTCAACAGCCCGTGAGCGTTTTCTCTACGGCCTGTTCGGGGTATGGCTGACGCCATGGACGCCTCGAGCCTGATCGACACGCTGCTGGATAGCACCATCGCCCCCGGATACGGCAATCTGGGGCTGCAGATACGACGGCAACTGCCCGGCTGGCCGGCGGATCCTCCGCGGATGGACGGCCAGGCGGCAATGGTCACCGGTGCCGCATCCGGGATCGGCCTGGCCGCGTGCGTCGGCTTCGCCCGTCTCGGCGCCACCGTCTACGTCTCCGCCCGCGACGATCAGCGCGCCGGCCAGGCCGCCGACGAGGTGCGCGATCAGGTTCCGGGAGCCGACATCCGGCCCGTCGCCTGCGACGTGTCCGATCTGACCCAGCTGCGGTCGTTCGGCGAGCGCTTTGCTCGAGAGGCCGAGCGGCTCGACGTTCTGGTGAACAACGCGGGCGTGATGCCGGCGCAACGCTCCCGCTCGGTCGACGGGCATGAGCTGATGTTCGCCACCCACGTGCTGGGGCCGTTCGCCCTCACCGCCCTGCTCGCCGAGCTGCTGGAGCGCAGCGTCCCGTCGCGGGTCATCAACGTCAGCTCGGGCGGCATGTACGCCCAGAGCATCCCGGCCGACGACCTGCAATCCGAGCAGGCCGACTACAGCCCCAACAAGCTGTACGCGCGCACCAAGCGCGAAGAGGTCACGATCACCGAGGAGTGGGCGAATCGGCTGCGGGGAACGGGCGTGGTCGTCCACTCGATGCACCCGGGCTGGGCGGACACCAAGGGCCTTGGCGAGTCGCTGCCGGCATTCCGCGCCGTCACCCGCTCGATCATTCGGACACCCGAGCAGGGTGCGGACACGATCGTCTGGCTGGGTGCCGCGCCCGAGGCGCTGCGATCCACCGGCGACTTCTGGCACGACCGCCGGCGGCGGCCCACGCACTACCGGCTCGGCGCCGCCGACCCCTCTCCCACGGATCGCCAGAGGCTGTGGGACCTGTGCCAGTCACTGGCGCAGGACGCGGGGATCCCGGTCGCCGCGGCGGCTGGCCGCTCAGCCGCGGCGTGAGCCGCGCCCGGAAGCGGCAGCGACGGATCACCGCCCGAGCGGCCGCCCGGCGCCCAGCGAGCCAGGAATCTCGTCCCGCCTGGCGGGGTCGCTCGCGGATACGGGGACCGGAGCGGTGATCGGCGCGGCGCCTCCGGTGGCCGCCGCGCGGGCGGTGGCCCGGACGGACGCGGCCACGATTCGGCGCGAGACGTGGACCCAGCGGATCCGGGCGGTGCGGTAGCGCAGCAGCGCCGCCCATGTCATCGGGCCGATGACGCCGTCGACCCCGAGGCGGTGCGCGGCCTGGAAGCGCCTCACGGCGACCGTGGTGCCATGGCCGAAAACGCCATCGACGCTCACCCGGTGCCCGGCGGAGATCAGATGCTCCTGAGCCCAGACGACCATGTCGCCGCTGGCGCCCCGGGCGATGCTCGGCATCACCTTGTATGGCCTGTATCCGTGCAGGGCGCCGGCGGGGCGGGAGAGCGCGGTGAAGGCGGAGCGAGTGGCCTCCTGCCAGACCCACCAGCTGACGCCGCGAGCTCCGTAGGCGCGCGCGAGCTGCCGGAAGCGGAAGATCTGATGGCCCGGCGGGTCCCCGTAGACCTGGCCGAGCGGGAAGATCCGCCGGCGGTAGATCATGTTGTAGGAATAGGTGTGAGCGAACACGGCGTCGGTGGTGACGCCGATATCTCGCCAGTACATCTGGGGCGCGTTGTACTGGGCGCCGTCGGGACCGAGGAACACCGAGTACGGGAAGGAGGGATGGAAGTCGACGTAGGGGAAGCCGGCCAGTGCCACCGGGTAGCGGCTGCCGATCAGATCGCGCAACCGGTGCACGTATGTCTGGGCCGAGACGTACTTGCCCTGATACTCGGCCTCGGCGTCGATCACCAGGCAGTTGGCCCCGTCGCGGACGGCGTGGGCGCCGACGTAGGCCTCGGTCACCGGGTGGTTGCCGTACACGTACTGCCAGGCGCACACGCGCAGTCCGGCGGCGTGCAGCCGGGCCACGAGGCCAGAGTTGAACTGGGACCACACGCCGGTGCCGTCACCGCTCTTGATCACCAGTGTGTGGATCCCGTATCGGTGGGCGCCGGCGATGATCGCCGAGACGTTGCCGCCATCGGTGCTGGGCAGCTCGAAGATCCACATCGCCCGGCCCGACAGTGGGTTGCCGCCCCGCCGTGCCCAGGCAGACGGCGCCAACGCCGCCCCCAGGGTGGCGGCGAGCACCAGCGATAAAAGGCGGCGCGACCAGGGACGCCCCAACCCCCGGCAACCGCGCGCCACACCGAGTCCCGGCATACGGCGAGTCACCGTAGCGAAAAACCCGGCGGACGCACGCAAGTTGCGGTGCGGGGGCCGCGCCCTCCCCGGCGTGACTACGCGCGCCGACCTACTTGACGAACAGGATCTCCGAGTACTTCGGCAGCGGCCACAGGTCGTCGGCCACCACCTTCTCCAGCTTGTCGGCGGTCTCTCGCACCGCCGCCATCGCGGGGATCGTGGTGTCCCGGATGTACTCGGCGTGCTTGAGCGTGTCGCCCCCGGGCTGATTCTCGGCGAGGTTGGCGGATTCCAGCCCTCTGATCGCGTCGACGAAGGTGCTCACCAGCGCCTCGGTCTCGGCCGCCAGCTCGCCCAGCTGGGCGGCCAGGAGCAGCCCGATGTGGCGGACCGCCGCCGGGAGCAGCATCGTCCGGGCGATCGATGCCGCTGTCTCGGCCTCGATGTTGGACTTGGTCACGTATTGCTCCAGGAACACCTCGTAGCGGGACTCGAGCTCGCGCCGCGAGAGCACGCCGTAGTTGGAGAACACCGTCTCCGTGTCTTCGGTGATCAGGTGCGGCAGGGCGTCGGGGGTGGTGCGGAGGTTCAGGAGCCCTCGCGCGCGGGCCTCGGTGTGCCACTCCTCGGCGTAGTTGTCGCCACCGAACACGATCTGCTTGTGGGCGGCGTAGCTGCGCTGCAGGATGGGCCGCAACGCCGCCTCCAGGCCGGCACCGGCTTCCAGCGCGTCCTCGAGCTCCTCCGCGAGATAGTCGATCGCCTCGGCGACGATCGTGTTCAGCACGGTGTTCGGCAGCGACAGCGACTGGCTGGACCCGAGGGCGCGGAACTCGAACTTGTTGCCGGTGAACGCGAACGGGCTCGTCCGGTTGCGGTCGCCGCCGTGCATCGGCAGCGGCGGCAGCACCGGCGTGCCCAGCCCGAGGAACGACTCCGGCGTCGACTCGCCGACCTCGCCGCGCTCGATCGCGCCGAACACGTTCTCCAGCTCGGCGCCGAGGAAGATCGAGATGATCGCCGGGGGCGCCTCGTTGGCCCCGAGCCGAACATCCTGGCCGGGCGAGGCGATCGACGCCCGCAGCAGGCCCTGATGCTGGTTCACCGCCTGGATCACCGCCGCGGCGAAGAACAGGAACTGCAGGTTGTCGTGCGGGGTGTCGCCGGGATCGAGCAGGTTCTCGCCGGTGTCGGTGCTCATCGACCAGTTGTTGTGCTTGCCGGAGCCGTTGACGCCGGCAAACGGCTTCTCGTGCAGCAGGCAGACCAGGCCGTACCGGCGAGCGACATTCTGCATCATCTGCATCGTCAGCTGCTGGTGATCGGCGCCGACGTTGGAGTTCTCGAAGATCGGCGCGATCTCGTACTGGTTGGGCGCGACCTCGTTGTGTCGGGTCTTGACCGGCACGCCGAGCTTCTGCAGCTCGCGCTCGGTGTCGAGCATGCAGGCGAGGATCCGCTCGGGGATCGAGCCGAAGTAGTGGTCGTCGAGCTCGTGGCCCTTAGGCGGCTTGGCGCCGAACAGCGTGCGCCCGGTGGTGATCAGGTCAAGACGCTCGAAGTAGTACTGCTCGTCGATCAGGAAGTACTCCTGCTCGGGGCCGACCGTGGTGAACACTCGGGACGCCTCGCGGTTGCCGAACAGTCGCAGCGCTGAGACCGCCGACTTCGACAGAGCGTCCATGGAGCGCAGCAGCGGGATCTTGTGGTCCAGCGCCTCGCCCGTCCACGACGCGAACGCGGTCGGGATGCACAGCAGCGCGCCGTTGGGATTCTTCAGGATGAACGCCGGGCTGGTCGGATCCCAGGCGGTGTAGCCGCGGGCCTCGAACGTCGCCCGGATTCCGCCGGTCGGAAACGACGACGCGTCGGGCTCGCCCTGAATCAGCTCCTTGCCGGAGAACTCGGCGAGCGCGGTGCCCTCACCGGTTGGGGCGTAGAAGCTGTCGTGCTTCTCCGCCGTCAGCCCGGTCAGGGGCTGAAACATGTGCGTGTAGTGGGTCGCGCCCTTCTCCAGCGCCCACTCCTTCATCGCCAGCGCGACGGCGTCGGCGAGGCTGGTGTCGAGCGCCTCGCCCCTGGCCAGGGTCTTCGACAGCCTGCCGTAGACGTCCTGGGGCAGCCGCTGACGCTGAACCGCCGGGCTGAAGACGTTCTCTCCAAAGATCTGGTTGTCAGCTGCCGTGAGGTCGGGCGCCCCGATTTCGTGCCCGTTGAGGCTCCACCGTGCGGCATGGACGTTTTGCTGGCGCATAGGCATTCTCTGTGGGTCGTTCCTTTTAGTCGGCGTCTCGGCGGCGGAGGCGCGTGCGTGAGTGCCCGGTCTCCTCAGACCGTGAGCGCCTTAGCCTAGGTGACGTTTGCTCCAGGGTCACTATCCCGATGGCCAAACCGCGACCGCGATCGTCGGCCGAACGGCGAAGCGGATGATGCCGGTGGCAGCGGGCGGCGCCGGGTTTATGGCTGTCGCCGGTGGGTATTCGCGGTACGCGAGCCATTGCCGAGGGAGGTCCAGATGAAACGCTCGATCACGCACTTCGCGCCGGCGCTGGCGTGTGCCCTGCTCTGTTGGCTGGGTGTCGCCGCCTCGGCGGCTGCGGCGCCGGCGGGCGGAGCTCTCACTCGGGTGCGGGCGCTCGCCGGGTCTGGCTCGGCCACCGTTCGCTGGCGCAGTCCCGAGACGGTCGCGGGCGCGCCGGTCAAGTCGTTCACCGTGACCGCCTCGACCGGCCAGCAGATCACCGCGGATGAGCCCAACCACTGGGCGATCGTTCCCGGCCTGGCCGACGGGCGGTCGGTCACCTTCACGGTTACCGCCTCGAGCTCCGCCGGCACCTCACCGGCCTCGGCCGCCAGTAACGCCGTCACGCCCGAGCCGGTGGCGCCGCCTGGACACGTCCTCCTCGGGACCCCCAGGCCGGTGAGCTATGACCACTATTCGGTGATCATCGGCGGCCGGCGGGTGCTGCTGTGGGCCGGCGAGTTCGACTACTACCGGCTGCCGTCCCCCTCGCTGTGGATCGACCGGCTCCAGGAGATGAAGGCCGCCGGCTTCAACGCAGTCAGTATTTACTTCGATTGGGATTACCACTCGGCCGCGCCGGGCGTCTACGACTTCGGCGGGGTCCGCGACGTCAACCGGCTCCTCAACGACGCACAGCGAGTGGGGCTGTACGTTATCGCGCGGCCGGGTCCGTACATCAACGCGGAGACCGACGCCGGTGGCCTGGCCGGCTGGCTGGCCTCGGAGCCGCCCGGGTCACGGACCAACGACCCCCAGTACCTGGCGGCCGCCGATCAGTGGCTGTCGGAGATCGACCCGATCATCGCCGCCCATCAGATCACTCGGGGCGGCGATGTGATCCTGTACCAGATCGAGAACGAGTACGGCTACACGACCCCGACCGGCGAAGCGTATTTCGAGAACCTGGAGGCGCAGGCCCGGCAATACGGGATCAACGTACCCACCTACACAAACAACGTCGGTGGGTTCGCCAACGGCTGGGCCCCCGGCACCCCGGGCGCGCCGGATCTCAACGGCTCCGACCAGTATCCCGAGGGATTTGACTGCTCGGACACGAGCGTGTTCAACGCCCCCCCGGTGCTGACCTCAGACCACAATCCGAACACGCCCCTGATGGTCCCCGAGTACCAGGGCGGGTCGTTCGACTCGTGGGGCGGGGTGGGTTATCCAGCCTGCGCGGTCCTGACCGGCCCCAACTTCGAGAACGCGTTCTACAAGTACTACATCGCCCAGGGCGCCACGATGCAGAGCATCTACATGACGGTCGGCGGAACCGACTGGGGGTTCAACCCGGCGCCGTTCATGTACACCTCCTACGACTACGGGTCGCCGATCTCCGAGCCGGGGACGCTGTCCTTCAAGTACCCCGAGCTCAAGCTGGTCGGCGAGATGTCACAGGCGCTGCCCGATCTGGCCGAGACCGATCAGGTCACGCCGCCGACGATCGCCGGGCTGACCACGTTCGAGGAGCGCAACCCCCGGACCGGTGCCACGTTCCTGTACCTCGGCAACTACGGCGCCTCGCCGGTCACCACCGGCCTTCCCACGGACCCGAGCGAGACCGTGACGGTGCCCAGCCACCAGGCCAGGTTCCTCGTCTCGGCCGCGCGCTTCGGGCATCAGCATCTCGTCTCCACCACCTCTGAGCTGGTCACTCAGATGACCCTCGGGAGGCGGGACCTGGCGCTGCTCGACGGTGACCCCGGGGCGGCCGGCGAGACGCGCCTCGCCTACCCACGCCGGCCTGCGGTTCGGGTGCTCTCCGATCCCTCCGGCAAGCCGATCACCTGGCATTGGGATGCGACCTCTCACGTCCTCTCGCTGGACTACGTCCACGATGGACTGGATCAGGTCTCGATCGACGATGGTCGCTCCCAGCTGCTGGCGCTCCTCGCCGACACCACCACGGCCGGTCGGTTCTGGGTGGAGCACACGTCCGGAGGGCCACTGCTGGTGAAGGGGGCCTCGCTGGTGCGCACGGCGTCGATCGGCGGCCGCTGGGCCGCGCTCACCGGCGACACTGCGACGGCGGGGCCGCTTCAGGTATGGGGTCCGCCGGGCGTGCGCGCACTCGCCTGGGACGATCGGCCGCTGTTGGTGGCTCGCGGTGCGGGCGGCTCGCTGACTGCGTCGCTGCCGGGCCCGCCGGCTCGCCTGCGCCTGCCCACGTTGAGCCAGGGATGGCGCTTTGAGTTCGAGTCGCCCGAGCGGCTGCCCAGCTATGACGACTCCCGCTGGCCGGTCGCCGACCACCAGGTGACCGACAACCCGATCCAGCCGACCTCGCCACCGGTCCTGTATGCGCAGGACTACGGCTTTGACCACGGCTTCGTCTGGTACCGCGGCCACTTCACTGCCGCCGGTAACGAGACCGGGATCGAGCTCACCGCCGACACCGGGCCGTTCGGCTCGTTCGCGGTGTGGCTGAATGGCGTCTATCTCGGCGCGGCTACCACTCCGACCTCGAGTCACCCCTTCGCGAACATGGACGACACGCCGCTGAGCAAGACGTTCACCTTCCCGGCAGGCGCGATCAAGGCCGGTCAGGACAACGTGATCTCGGTGCTGACCGAGAACATGGGACAGGACGAGTCGTTCGAGAACTCGCTCAGCCTGGATTCGAACAAGACCCCGCGCGGGCTGGAGAGCGCCACCCTGTCGGTGTCAAGCGGGGCGGCGCCGACACTGACCTGGCGCCTGCGGGGCGCCTCCGCGGCCCAGGCCGAGCGCGATCCCGTGCGGGGTCCGACCAACCCGGCCGGGCTTGAGGGCTCGAATGCCGGCTGGGCGTTGCCCTCGTATCCCGACAACTCCTGGAGCCGAGTCAGCCTGCCCGATTCGTGGGCCGCGCGCGCGGTTGCGCCGGGCGTCGGCTGGTATCGCACGAAGTTCTCGCTGGACCTTCCGCGGGACGTGTGGGCGCCGCTGGGGCTCAAGCTCACCGCTCCGGGTGGCGGCACCCCTGGGCCCGGCGCGGCGAACTTCCAGGCGCTGATCTACGTCAACGGCTGGCTGATCGGCCGCTACATCAACAACCTCGGGCCCCAGAACACGTTCTACCTGCCGCAGGGCCTGTTGCGCACCAACGGCTCAAACACGCTGGCGATCGCCGAATGGAGCCTCGTGGCCGGGGCGGGCGGGCTCGGACAGGTCTCGCTGGTTCCCTATGAGGTCCTCCGCGGAGGGATTCCCGTCCAGACGGTACCCAGCCCCGGCTGAGGATGGATCTCGGCCGCGCGGTCGGCGCCCGCGGCGACGCCGCCACGGGGGCGGGCGCCAGCCCGCCCCACCTGAAATACTCTGCGCCGTGTCATCCGAGGTGCCCAATGGCCCGCTGCGCCGGTACCAGCCGGCGCCGGAGCGCTATGACCGGCTGGGTTATCGCCGCTGCGGGCGCAGCGGTCTGCAGCTGCCGCCGATCTCGCTCGGCCTGTGGCAGAACTTCGGCGACGACCGCCCGCTGGGCACCTCGCGAGCGGTCCTGCGCCGGGCGTTCGACGTGGGGATAACCCATTTCGACCTGGCCAACAACTACGGGCCGCCCTACGGCAGCGCCGAGATCAACTTCGGGCGGATCTTCGCCGAGGACTTCGCGCACCTGCGCGACGAGCTGGTCATCTCGACCAAGGCGGGCTACGACATGTGGCCGGGCCCCTACGGTGACCATGGGTCGCGCAAGTACCTGCTGGCCAGCCTGGACCAGAGCCTGAGGCGCATGGGACTGGATCACGTCGACATCTTCTACTCGCACCGGTTCGACCCGGAGACGCCGCTCGAGGAGACGATGGGGGCGCTGGACAGCGCTGTCCGGGCCGGCAAGGCGCGCTACGTCGGGATCTCCTCCTACGGTCCGCGCCGGACCGAGGAGGCGGTCGAGATCCTGCGCCAGCTGGGCACGCCGCTGCTGATCCATCAGCCGTCCTACTCGATGTTCAACCGCTGGATCGAAACCGAGCTGCTCGACGTGCTCGGGCGCGAGGGCGTCGGCTGCATCGCGTTCTCACCGCTGGCACAGGGACTGCTGACCGACAAGTACCTGAATGGGGTGCCCGAGGACTCGCGGGTGCGGCGCGGGCTGCACTTCGACGAGGACCTGATCACGTCGGAGAACGTCGACCGGGCGCGGGCGCTGAACGAGATCGCCCGCGGGCGGGGCCAGACGCTGGCGCAGCTGGCGATCGCCTGGGTGCTGCGCGATCCCCGCGTCACCTCGGCACTGGTCGGGGCCTCCAGCGTGGCCCAGCTGGAGAACAGCGTCGCGGCGCTGGAGCGGCTGGATTTCGACGACGCCGAGCTGGCCCAGATCGATGAGTCCGCGGTCGACGGCCAGATCAACATCTGGGCGGCGTCGTCTGAGGCTTGAGGATTTGCAGCGCTGAGCAACGTCTGGAGCGCGGGCGTCTTGGGTGGGCTCTGAAAGGCGGCTATCGATGGGTTGCGTACGCAACCCGTGGATAGCCGCAGTTCGCAGCAACGCCACCGCTTGCGCCCCCGGCGTTGCTTACCCAGGACCGTCTACCGGACGGTGACGATCCGGCCACCGTCGGTGACTCGGTAGCGCAGCGGCTGGGTGCTGACGTACACCCGGAAGATCCCGTGCGGCATGCCGCCGCCGGCCAGCACCGCCCTCGCCTTGCCGTTCAGACCGGCGGCGACCTGCCAGGCGACCACGTGTCGCCCCGCCTTCACGGCGGTCACCGCCCAGTCAAAGCGGGCGGTGTGGCCCGGGGCGAGCGGGCCCAGCGCCCACGTGTTGGAGTAGGCCGTGACCGCGGCGCCCGGGCCGCCGCCGCTGCAGCCGTAGCCGCAGCGCCCGGGGGGCCGGGTGACGATCCACACCGGCCGCGAGGGATTGGCCAGATACGGCTGGTCGATGCCGACCGAGAACGCGGCCGACGTCGACCCCTCGCCCTTGGCGGGCGGGTACGCGCAGGTCACGTTGCAGATCGTCACCGCCACGTTGGGGATCCGCCGGTGGCCGGCATTGCGAACCGCGATCAGGAGATGGGTGCGCTGGGCCAGCCGCTGTGTCGCCGGGAAGCTGGCGTGGCTGACTGCCACCGGGAAGCTGCCGCTCGGCTCGTTCGCGTCCTGACGGGCGGCGCCGCCACACGCCGACACCGCCAAGGCGATCCCGATGCCGGCGGCGATCGGACCGCTCCTCGTTCTCCAGGCGCTCAACGCGCGCCGAACATACCACGGGCGCTCGCGGCTCAGACCCATCCGCCGTGCCGGTTGCCGGTTGGTAGGTGGACCACCCGATGAGTAGGCTTTGCCGCGCCTGACCCCCGGCGGGTCGGCGCCAGACCCCGGGAGGAACCGCACGCCTTGATCCAAGCCGTAGCCGAGCGCACGTTTGTGTCGACCAAGTCGGTGCTGGACGAGGTCGGCAACATGATGATCCTAACCGGGCGGACGCTGGTGTCGGCGGTGCGTCCCCCTTACCCCTACGGCAGCGAGTTCGTTGGTCAGTTCCTGTTCGCGATGAGGCTGTGCTGGTTTCCGTTGCTGATCTCGACGATCGCGTTCGGCTACGAGGCGCCGGGGCTGCAGGCCGCCAACTTCCTGGTCCTGTTCGGCGCGCTGGATCGGCTCGGCGGCTTCTTCGTGCTCGCCTCGATCCGGGAGTTCGCCCCGTTCGTGGACGCGATCGTGCTCGCCGGCGTCGCCGGGACCGCGATCACCGCCGACCTGGGGGCGCGCAAGATCCGCGAGGAGCTGGACGCGCTGCAGGTGCTCGGCGTCGATCCGATCAAGAACCTGGTGGTGCCGCGGTTCCTGGCGCTGATGCTGCTCACCGGCCTGTTCGATATCTACGCCCTGATCTTCGGCGTGTTCGGTGGGATCCTGGCGACGGTCGTCAATCACGCCCCGCTGGGCCCGTTCTGGGCGACGTTCTTCAACAACGCCGAGACCACCGACCTGTGGGGATCGGTGGTGAAGACGACGCTGTTTGGAGCGATCATCGCGATCGTCTGCTGTTACAAGGGAATGACCGCGTCCGGCGGCGCCGAGGGCGTCGGCCGGGCAGTGAACCAGGCGGTGGTGATTGCGTTCCTGGGCATCTTCGCGTTCAACTACGCCTTCACCCAGACCCTGCTCGCCACCCACCCCCAGATCACGACGATCATCAAGTGAACGACCTGATCCTCACCCCCAAGGGCTGGATCGAGGCGTTCGGCGAGATCGTCAGGTTCGGCTGGCGGATGGTCACCGACGTGGTCACCCTGCGCGTGTTGCGGTTCTTCGGGGAGGCGCTGCGTCAGGCGGGCATCCTGATCATCTCCTCGACGCTGGTCATCTGGGGCCTGGTGTTCATCATCGGACTGGAATGCGGGATCGAGGGCGCGTACTTCACCTACGGCGAGGGCACGCCGGCGTACTCGGGCGTGTTCGCCGCCTGGTGTGACCTGCGCGAGCTGGTTCCGCTGGTGTTCGGCTACATGATGGCCGCCAAGGTCGGCACCGGCATCGTCGCCGAGCTCGGCTCGATGCGGATCTCCGATGAGATCGACGCGCTCGAGGTGATGGGCATCAGCGGCATGCGGTTTCTGTGCGCCACCCGGCTGCTGGCAGCGATCATGGTGCTCCCGTTCGTCTACCTGTGCTCGATCGGCGCCGGCTTCTTCGCCAGCTACCTGGCGGTGGTGCACCAGATCGGGTACGTCTCCTCCGGCGGGTTCTTCCTGATCTTCTGGCAGTTCCAGAATCCGCCGGATCTCTTATACAGCTTGATAAAGGCGATGGCGATGGCGATGGTCATCGTGATCGTCGGCTGCTATTACGGCTACACCGCCAGCGGCGGTCCGGTCGGCGTGGGCACGGCGACGGCAAAATCCATGGTGCTCAACCTGGTCTCCGTGCACCTCATCGGGATGCTCGGGACCCAGCTGTTCTGGGGCGCCAATCCTCGAGCACCCATCGGAGGCTGAACCGCTCAATGCACGACGAGACCGAGAACCGCGGGCAGCCGCCCGTCGATGCCGACGACTCGGGGATCGGGGGGGCGGACGGCGCGGGCGAGCTCAGTGAGGCCGACGGCGCGGCTGAGGTGGGTGGGGCGGACGGCCCGGCTGAGGTGGGTGGGGGGGACGGCGCTGGCGACGTGGGCGGAGGCCATATCCCGGAGACCGGTTCGCGCGTGTCGGTGGTCGATGAGGCGCCGCCGCGGCCCGAGCCGCCCGATGGCTCCTCCGCGGACGAGTACCAGTGGCACAGCTACAAGGTGTACCCATCGGGTCGCCCCGACGCCGTCGAGTTCGTCGACATCTACAAGTCGTTCGGACGCTCGCAGATCCTCCAGGGGCTGAACATGGGCCTGCCCGAGGGAATGGTGTCGATGATCCTCGGGCCGTCGGGCACCGGCAAGTCGGTCTGCATCAAGCACATGGTCGGGCTGCTGTACCCGGATCGTGGCGACATCCTCGTTCACGGCCACTCGGTCCCCAACATGCGCGACGACGACCTGTTCGAGATGCGCAAGAAGTTCGGGCTCCTCTTCCAGGACGGGGCGCTGTTCGGCTCGATGAACCTGTTCGACAACGTCGCCTTCCCGCTGCGTCAGCACACCGAGAAGGGCGAGGACGAGGTCGAGCACATCGTCATGCGGCGCCTGGACGAGGTCGGCCTCGGATCGGCGCGCACGAAGATGCCCAACGAGCTGTCGGGCGGCATGCGCAAGCGCGCCGGGTTCGCCCGGGCGCTGGTGCTGGAGCCCGACATCGTGTTGTTCGACGAGCCCGACTCGGGCCTGGATCCGGTTCGCACCGCCCTGCTCGGCGAGCTGATCCTGGAGATCCACCGCGACATGATGGACGAGGCTCGGGAGATGGCGCGCGAGCATCTCCCCACGTTCTGCGTGATCACCCATGACATCATGAGCGCGCGCCGGGTGGCCGACTACATCAACGTGCTGTGGCGGGGACGGATCGTCGAGGCGGGGCCGGCCGAGGACATGCTGAACTCGGAGAACCCGTTCATCCGCCAGTTCCTCTCCGGGGAGTCGCAGGGCCCCCTGACGATGGACTAGTACAGGTGGGCATCGGCACCGCGCGGGATCCCGGGAGGTAGCCTCAGGGCGTCATGACGGCGAAGCGGCTCGAGCGGCTGTCGGGCATCGCCACCCGCTGTCCGGCTCTGACCGTGACGATCGTGGTGGCGCTGGCCCTGGTCGGCGGAGTCCTGGCGCTCGGGCTGCGGCCGGCGGCGGGCATCGACACGTTCGTCAGCTCGTCGTCGGCGAGCTATCGGGCCACCGCCGACGACCAGCGCCACTTCGGCGATGCCGCGGTGGTCATCCTGGTCCGCGAGCCACTCGGACAGCTGCTGGACACGGGAGATCTGACGACGATCACCCGGCTGGAGGCCTGCCTCGCCGGCCAGTACGTGAAGCTGGACCCGACGGTGCAGGCGGAGATGCCGGTGGGGGGTCATGCCGCCTACGGCGGTCCAACCAGCCCCTGCGGCCGATTGATGCACTCCCGCGCGGCCCAGGTCGTCTACGGGCCGGGCACGTTTCTCAACCGCGCGGTCGCCGCCGTCAATGCCCAGGTCAGGTCAATGGTCGGCCAGGTCAGGACGGCGACCCGAGCGGCGGAGATCACGGCCTACAGGCTGTCGCTGCAGAAGGGACTGACCCGCCGCGCGGCGCTCTCCGAGGCCAAGGCCGCCGGTTCGCTCGAGTATCAGCGCCAGCTGCAGAGCGTGGCCCGGCTGGCGCTGAGCTCCGGCATCAGCCGCTCGCCGTCGATTGCCAACCCCGCCTTCCTCGATCAGATCGTGTTCGATCCCGCCCGCGGCCTGCACCAGCCCAAGGGGCAGTTCGCCGACCTGTTCCCGACCGCGGACTCGGCCCTGATCCAGGTCCGCCTGCGCTCGACGCTCACCGACCAGCAGCAGGCGCAGGCGATCTCGTGGATCCGGCAGGCGGTGGCGATGCCGATGTTCCGGTCAGCCCACGGCGGCCGGTACACGGTCACCGGGGTGCCGGTGGTGATCGACGAGCTCGCGGGCCAGATCACGGGCTCGATCGCGGAGCTGCTGATCGCCGCGCTGCTGGTCATGGCGGCGACCCTGCTGACGGTGTTTCGCTCGGTGGGGCGGCCGGCCTCGGTCGGTGGGGCCGGTGGCGGGGCCTCCGTCGGCTTGCGGTTGCTGCCGCTGGCGATCGCGCTGGCCGCAGCGGGGATCACCTTCGGGCTGCTCGCGGTCGTGGGAGCGACCCTGACGGTGGCGTCGATCGCGGTGGTGCCGGTCCTGATCGGGCTGGCCGTCGACTACGGGATCCAGTTCCAAGCCCGGGCCCAGGAGGCGCAGCGCCTGGCCGAGCGGCGGGGAGGCCGGCAGCTGTCGGCGGCCGCGGCGGTGGCCCAGGCGGCGGGACGGGCCGCCCCGGCGATCGGCACGGCGGCGCTGGCGACCGGGACCGGCTTTCTCGTGCTGCTGCTCTCGCCGGTCCCGATGGTACGGGGGTTCGGAGTGCTGCTGGTGGTCGGGATCGCGATCGCCTTCGGGTGTGCCATGACGCTGGGCTTGGCGGTGCTGGTGCTCGCCGAGCGCGAGGGTGGCCTGATCCGGGCGTCGCTGCGCGGGGCCGGCGAGATCCTGTCGCCGCCATTGCGCGGCGCCGGCGAGATCGTCGGCTCCGGGGTGCGCCGGCTGGCCGACGGGGTGCGCCGGCTGGGCGGCGGCGTTCGCCGGGCGGGCGGCGGCGGGCGCCGGGCAGCCGCCGGAATCCCGCGCCGACTCGCGCGACGGGAACCAGGGGGACCCTCGCTCCCGGCCCGGGCGCTTGAGGCACTGGTGGGGCACCCCGGTCGCGTGCTGGCCCTCGCCGGCATGCTGGCCGTCGCCGGTTGGATCGCCGACACCCAGACGGGGGTGCAGTCCGACATCACCAAGCTGGTGCCGGCGGGAACGCCGGCGCTGCACAATCTGCGAACGCTGGAGAGGGCGACCGGCGTCTCGGGCGAGATCGATGTGACGATCCGGGGCTCGCGGGTGGCCACGCCGGCGAGCTTGAGGTGGATGGTCGGCTACCGGAACGAGTTGCTGCGCCATTACGGCTACGACGAAGATTCGAGAACCACCCAACCCTGTGCCCATGCCACCCTGTGCCCGGCGCTGTCGCTGCCGGACCTGTTCTCCCCGAGCCGCCCGACGACGGCGGAGGCAAATCTGACCCAATCGCGGATCAACGGCCTGCTGGACGCGGTGCCCGGCTACTTCTCGGACGCGGTGATCACCCCGAATCGGCGCGAGGCGACGCTGGGCTTCGGGATCCGGCTGATGCCCCTCTCGCGCCAGAGCAGGGTGATCGCCTACATGCGTTCCCACCTGCATCCGCCGCCCGGTGTCACCGCTTCGCTAGCCGGGCTCCCGGCAGTGGCGGCACAGGCCAACGCCGTGCTGTCGTCGACGACACGCCGGTTTCTGACCCTGATCGCTGGTCTGATGGCGGTGGGCCTGGTGTTGCTGGTGGTCCTGCGCCGGCCGGCGCGGGCGCTCGTGCCGATGACCCCGATCGTCCTCGCCACCGGGTGGTCGTCGCTGATTCTGTTCGGACTGGGGATCCCCCTGAACCCAATGTCGGCGACGCTCGGGACGCTGGTGATCGCCATCTCCACCGAGTTCAGCGTGCTGCTGTCCGAGCGCTACCGCCAGGAGCGGGCGTCCGGAGACGGCCTCGGCTCGGCGCTTCACCGGACGTACCGGTCGACGGGCGCAGCGGTGCTGGCTTCGGGGGTGACGGCGATCGCCGGGTTCGGCGTGCTGGTGTTCTCCAACGTCACGATGCTGCGCGACTTCGGCTTCGTCACCCTGATCGATCTTTCGGTGTCGCTGGCCGGTGTGCTGCTCGTGCTCCCCGCGGTGCTGGCGCTGTCCGAGCAGGGCGACGCGTTCGCTCGGCTGCGCCACGCGGCGGGTGGGATGAGCGGCCGGGTGACTCGCCCGCGGCGCCGGCAGCGGGTGGCGTGAGCGCGCCGTCGCCGCCGGGCCCGGATCACCCGGGGGACGGCACGGCGCCGCCCGTGGTCGACACCCGCCGCTACCGGTGGATGATCGGGGTCATCGGGCTGATGCTGGTCGCCGGGATCTCGGTCTACCAGTTCGCCACCCACGGCACCGGGACGACGGGCGTGCCGCCGGGTCAGCGCCTGCATTACTTCGCTGCGCCCCTGGCCGCCACCGATCTCGACGGAGATCCCAACCCCGATCCCACGTGCATCCGGGCGCGCCACGACCCCCGTGCGCTCAACGTCTGCCTGCTGGTCAAGCGCCGACCCCTGGTGCTCGGGTTCTTCGTGACCGGCGCCGATCAATGCGTCCGCCAGATCGATGCGCTCCAGGCGCTCGCCCACCGCTTCGGGCAGGTCGGATTCGCGGCGGTGGCGATCAATGCGGACCACGCGGTGACGGCCAAGCTGGTCCGAGCGCATCGCTGGACGATTCCGGTGGCCTATGACCGCGACGGCCAGGTCGGCGCGCTGTACGGGGTCGCCGCCTGCCCGATGGCGGAGCTGGCCTATCGCGGTGGGGTGGTCAGCGCCCGGCTGATCGGAGACCGATGGCAGACGGCGGCGGCGCTGGCTCCGCGGGTGCAGGCCCTGCTGGACCACGGCGGGCAGCGGCCGGCGACGTGACCGCGCGGGACGGTCCGCCGGGGCCGGTTGCCTGGCCACCGACCCCCGGCTTCGTCGCCCCGGAGGTCAGCGCGGAGTTTCCGGGACTGCGGCTGGAATCGGTCACCGTGGCCCAGCGGCGGCGGCCGAGCCCGCCCGACGTGGTCCGCCGGCTTCGCGAGCTGTCTGACCGTTACCGCGGCGCGGGCGTGGTGGCGATGCGGACCCGGCCGGTGCCGCACGCGTACCGGTCGTTCTTTCGCCAGATCGGCCTCGATCCCGACCTCCGCCGCATCCCCAGCGAAGAGGCGGCGGTCGCTCGCCTGCTGCACGGGACGTTTGACTCGATCGACCTGATCAGTGACGCCTGCCTGGTGGCACTGATCGAGACCGATGTTCCGGTGTGGGCGCTGGACGCCGCCGCCGTCGACGAGACCGGGCTGGGCATCCGCACGGCCACCGAGGACGACGTCCGCGCCCCGCGCGGCGGGGTCGCCGCGGCGCCGGGCAGCCTGATCGTCGCCGATGGCAAGTCGGTCCACGCCGTGTTGTTCGACGACCCGGCCCCGGGACACGGCGTCGGATCCCAAACCAGGTGGGTGACCCTGTTCGCGATCGCGGTGGACGGGGTTCCCGCGATCCACTCCGAGGAGGCTCTCTGGTGTGCCACCGAGGTGCTCAGAGGGCTCAGATGATGGTGGTAAGGTGCCGTTGAGCTATGGGTGCAACGGCGCTCTCCTCGCAGGGGCCGGTCGATCCCGGCGTCGTGGCGGCGGGAGCGCGGACGTCGCCGGCCAGAACGCCCGAGTTCGGTGAGGCAGCCAACCAGGTCGCCGCTCGCCGCAGCCTACGCGGCCAGATCGCCCGGCTGGAGCGAGAGCTCGCCGACGCGTTCGTCACCGCCTACCCGCTGGGCGGGCTGGAGCCGCCCGACGCCGGCGTGGGTCATCCCCACCTCCTGGACCTGGGCGAGCTCGAGGTCGTCCGCGACGATCTGGCCGAGCGGCTGCGGACGGCCCGCCTGACCATCGCTCGGCGCGCCGACGAGCAGGCCGAGAAGCGGATCCTGCTGGAGCGGATGCTGCTGGCACCGGCCGAATATAGGTTTGCCCGGGTTTCCTGCCGTGAGCTCGGCGAGCCCGGGTGCGGCGTGTGGCAGGTGAGGCCCCGGCTGGGCCTGATCGGCATGCTGATGGGCTGGTGGCAGGTCAAGCTCTCTTCCGGCTGCCCGTTACCCACCGGCCGCGGACCCGCCGGCAGGCGGGCCGCGGTCAATCCGCGGAGCGGAGCCGGACGGGGAGAGACGTGCGCTCCGTCCTGAGAACGGGAACGGGCGCGGTGCTGGTAGTGGCGATCATGTTCATCGGCAGCCTCGGGCTGTGGGTGGGGACGCCGCTGCTGTGGCTGTGGGTGGGATCTCAGGTGCAGGGGTCGACCGAGTCACTGGGCACCGCGCTGGCGGTGGCGTTCTTCGGCGTGATCGTCACCGTGTCGGTGCTGGCGTCGCTGCTCGCCCGGCTCAGCCAAGTCTACCGGGCCAACTGCCGCGCCCGCGGGCATCCTGATCCGGGTCACGTGGTGCTGGAGGGGGTATTGGTGGTGAGCGCCGGGCTGACCGTGATCGGGTTCGCCGTCTGGTTTCTGTTCCTGGCCGGGGCGAGCCCGGTGCCGATCGGGATTCAGGTGTAAGTGGCTCGGTTCGTAACTACCACGAAATTCGAGCCGTACTACGACCGGAGCCACTGAGCGACAGTGTCACCGTGCACCGGGCAGCGTCCTCGTGCGGGCGGTGCCCGGACGTGCCGTGCGACCAGCCGCAGGGCACGCCCGGACGCTCCGACCCGCTTCTCTACACGGTGACGAGCTCAGCCTGCCACGAGCAGGACGCGTCCAGCGAACTGGCCAGCATCCGCCGTTGACGGTCGGTCAAGGTGCCGACCGGCTTGGTCTCGGCGATGTGGCTGTGGGCGAGGAACTTCCGGCACCTGGTGTTGCCCCAGCGTCGCTGACTCATCAGGAGATCCCCGATCGGCCAGCTGGCGGCAGCATCAGGGCAATGGAGAATAATTTCCGCGGCGGAGGTCTCTCCAACGGCGATGCTTCGCTTCAGCGCGGCGCGGGCAAGCCGGATCTTGTTGGCTTGCTGCAGAGCGCGCAGTCGCTGTGGCTCTGAGGACCTCAGGGCGGTGTGCGTCATGTATTGCTCTCACTTCCCAGCGCTCGGGTCCGCCGCAGCGGACGTTGTTCAATACTGGTGGCTCACGGAAGGCCGGCACCGCGAAACCACCTGCCCTGCGTCAATTTGTGAGCCACCGGCTCTCCTCTTGATGGTGGACCCGGAACCATGGTCCCTGTTCCGGCGACCCCCTCGGCGTCCGCCTGGCCGACCACCATCTTGCGACGCTCAAGACGCTAGAACAACACCCCGGTTACAGCAACGTCACATAGCGATGACATGCGCTTAGAGCGCCTTTTTTATGTGGGACTGACTCTTGTGCGCGATCGGACAAGTCCCACGGCTCATTGGCCGCCCGGAAGCGGACCGTGCTCTGACTCGAACTCGTGCTTCACCGTGGCGAAGACATCCAGCGCCCGGTCGAGCGTCTCGTGATCGTGGGTCGCCATCACGCTGGTCCGCAGCAGCGCGCCCGCCGGGGGGACTGCCGGATGCAGGGCGGTGTTGACGAACACGCCGGCGTGGTAGAGCGACCTCCACAAAAACGCGGCCTTCCAGTCGTCGCCGACGAGCACCGCGACCACCGGCGTCACCAGCTCGGTTCCGTCGGCCAGCCGGGTCGGTGCCACGACATGGAAGCCGAGCTCGCTGAGCCCGCGATGCAGATAGCGGGCGTTTGCGAGCACGCGCTCGAACAGGACCGGGCCTTCCGCGGACCGGCAGATCCTGACCGCGGCCAACGCGGCTCCCACCGCCGCCGGCACGCCGGCCGCGGTGAACATGAAGGGCCGCGACTGGATGCGCAGGAACTCCACCACCTCGGTGGGTCCGGCGATGACCCCGCCGCAGGAGGCGAGCGACTTCGAGAAGGTTGCCATGCGCAGATCGACTCGGTCCTCGATTCCCAGCAGCTCGCAGCTGCCCACCCCCCGGGCGCCGAGCACCCCGAGCGCGTGCGCCTCGTCCACCATCAGCCGCGCGCCGTGGCGGCCGCACAGGTCGGCGATCTCCGGCAGTGGCGCGACGTCGCCTTCCATCGAGAACACGCCGTCGACCACCACCAGGATCCCGCCGCCGTCACGGGTGGCCTTCTCCAGCTGCTTCTCCAGCAGGTCGATGCGGCCGTGGCGGAACGGGCGCAGCTTGGCCCGGGAGAGAATGCAGCCGTCGAGGATCGACGCGTGATCCCCGGAGTCCGCGATCACCGTGTCTCCGGGCGCGAGCAGCGTTCCCAGCGCGCCGAGATTGGCCTGATGCCCGGTGGTGAACACCAGCGCATCCTCGGTGCCGAACCAATCGGCCAGCTCGCTCTCGAGCTCCAGATGCAGGTCGATCGTCCCGTTGAGGAACCGCGATCCGGTCAGGCCAGTCCCATACTTGTTGAGGGCATCGAGCGCCCCCTGCCGGACTCGCTCGTCGCCGGTCAGCCCGAGATAGTTGTTGGACCCCAGCATGATCCGAGATCGTCCCTCCATCTCCACGACGGGGAGGGTCGGGCCTTCCAGCACCCGGAAGTAGGGCACGGCGTCAAGCTCCCGAGCGGCTCTGAGCTGTTCGATGCGTTCATGCTCGCGAGCCTTGGCAAAGACGTCGATCGATGTCGGCATGCGCAGGAGCGTAATCGTAACCGAGCCCACCCCGGTCACCGGCGGCTTTGTGTATCGCCGCCGAGGATGGCACCATATGGCGCCGATGCCTTCCCAGCCACCCCCGGACTCCGGTCGCACTCCGCTCGTCGACGCCGAGATCGTCGAGGTGCGCGAGGAGGCGGCCGTCGACGGGGTTCCCGTCCTCGCCGAGGTACGTCCCCTTCAGGCGGCCGCGCCCACGCTGCTGCCGGCGGTTCAGGCCGCGGCGGTCGCTGCCACCGGCTTCGCCGCCGGGGCGGCGACCCTGGCGCTGGTCAGGCGCCATAGCGCTCGCAAGCTGGACCGCAAGCGGATGCTCGGCCAGCGCCGCCGCGCCGCCGAGCCCCTGCCGATCCTGGCCACGCGCAGCTTCCTCGTCGACGTTCACCTGATCGCGAAGCCAGGCGAGTGAGGCGCCGCACAGGCGTGGGCGCCTACGCCCTAGAGGTCCGCGTCGAGGTCCGGCCGCGGTGGGTGTTCCGCCTACCCGGGCGCGTCGGGCTCGACCGGGTCGCCCGCCTGCGCGGCGGAGTCCTGCACCGCCTGCTGCACTGCGGAGACGAGCCGGTGGCGCTCCGGATCGCTCAGCTGAGCCCCGAGCGGGTGCTGTTCGGCGCGCGCGCCGGGAGCCGGGACGTGGCCGAGTGGGGGATCGAGCGGATGCGCGCCACCCTTGGCATCGACCTCGACCTCCGGCCGTTCTACGAGCGATTTCGCTTCGATCCGGTGATCGGAGCCGCCGTCCGGGCCGACCCGGGTCTGCGGGTGGCGGCCCGGCCTGACCCGTTCGAGGCGCTGACCTGGGCGGTGTGTGAGCAGCTGATCGAATACGAGCGGGCCGCGGCCATCCAACGCCGGATCGTCGCCGCCCTGGGTCGCCGCTGCGCCGTGACCGACCTCGCGGATGCCCCGCCGGCGTCGGTGCTGGCCGCCCAGGCTCCGGCGCGGCTGGCCTCGTGGGACCTGTCCGAGACCCGGGCGAGCGCGCTCATCCGGGCCGCTCGCGAGGTTGCCGCCGGCCGGGTCGACCTCTCAGACCCCGATCACGAGCGCGGTTGGCGGCGGCTGCGCCGCATCCGCGGCCTCGGCAGTTGGACCCTGCAGACGCTGGCGCTGACCGGCCAGGGGAGACTTGACCAGCTGCCCGCCGGCGACCTGGCGTATCTGAAGCTGGTCGGGCGTCTGCGGGGCGGCGATCCGCGGGCGCGGGCGACCGAGGACGAGGTCGAACGCTTCTTTGCCCCGTATGCGCCCTGGGGCGGCCTCGCCGGGGTGCACGCGCTGCGCGGCGCCGGTAACCGCGCGGCGCTGCGCCTGGCCGCATAAGAGGTCGCTCAGGCGTGAACCGGCGACACCACCACCTGGTCCCCGCAGGGCTCGATCCGGGGCCGGTGGAGCAGTGAGACCCGCTGCCAGTGAGCGCCGGCTCCCGGCGGCGCCGACATCACCGTCAGGGCCGTCCGGCACACGTGAGACCGCGCGTACTCGTTGTTGGTCACGAAGCTGATCCCGAAATGAGCGCTGGCCCCCGGCGCCAGCGTTACCGGGCGGGGTGCCGGCCGAGTGTCGGGGAAGAAGCCCCCGCCGCGGCTGACGCGCATCGGCAAGACGTGTCCCGTGCCGTCGAGCAATCGGGTCACCGGATAGCCGCGCACCGCGCAGGGCGAGCTGGAGATGTTGCGCAGCGCCAGCGTCAGCTCGAGATGGCCGGTGGCGCCGTCGGTGCCGGCGTAGGACACCGCCAGCTGCGAGCCGGCGCAGGCGTGGCCGGTCGCCGTCTGAGTTGTCGTGGCCGCGCTCGCCGGGGAGGTGGATGACGTCGACGTCGTCTGCGAGCTGCCGCAGGCGGCCAGCGCGACCGCCGTGAGGACGGCGGCGAGGGTCGCGAGCCCGGTTGATCGGTGCCTCACGGCTCCGAATCGTAGGCCCCGCGACCGCTCGATGCCGCACCGTCCCGTTCATCGAGGCGCCACCAATGCGAACTGGACTGTCTCCCACGGCGCCTGTGCCAGCCCCTCGGAGAGGGCCGCGTCGCTGGTGAACCCGTGGGTGAGCCGGCGCCCCTCGCAGTGCAGGCCCACAACCGGAGCTCGGAACGGCCATGGCTGCAGCGACAGCTCCGTCGCCGCGGCGGGAGGTTCGCCGGCCCGCGGCGACGCCGGCGTCAGCGCAACGTCGATGCTCTCGTCGCCGGCGACCGGGACCGACTCCAGACGCAGCGGAGCCCAGTCCAGGAGCAGCGCCAGCGAGATCGTGTCCCAGATCCACACCAGCCGGCTGTTGCGATCCACCAGCTCCAGGGTGGCGAACGGCGCAGTGGCCGGGTCGCGGCGAAGCGAATGCAGCAACGAGGACTCCAGCTCGCCGGCGTGCTCCAAGAACGCCGTGATCGCCGCCGCCTCGGCCGGCGCCGCCGCCCTGAGGTCGATGCGCTCGTAGAGCCGGCGGCCGTGCATGATCGCCAGCAGGGCGCTGTACCGGCTCTGGGTGACCAGGCGGATCGGCCCGGTGCACCACAGCCTTGCATTGGCCTCCGCGCCCATCTCCATGAACGACTGCGGCAGCCCGGTAACCGGGTTGCGAACCGGATCCAGATCCCAGCGCGCCATGCCGACGTCGTGCTGCTCGGCGCCCAGGGCGACCTCGTGAAGCGGCCGGACGGCGCCGAAGCGCTCGTTGCCCCAGGCCCGCGCCAGCTGACCGCAGAGCCAGGCGTGCGACGGCTGTCCAACCGCCAGCGTCCCGTCCCGATCGCGCCGCAGGACCATCGCCGGGCGCCGTCAGGGGCCCTGGCCGGCCAGCAGCTGATTGGTGGACGCGTTGGCGACGGCGGCCGCGTTGTGAATCAGGTGCTCGCGCAGCATCCACCGTCCGTACGCAGCCCACTGCGACCCGTCTTGCCAGCCCCAGGGGAGCCGCGAATCCGACGGGAAGAACGAGGACAGGGTGGCCGTGACGCTGGCGAGTTGGAGCTTGTGGCTCAGCGACGGGTTGGCGCGGACGAGCGCGTCGACTCCGGCCCCCGGGTTGGCCCGCACCGCCTCATAGCCACGGCCGAGCGCCTGCACGAACCGGCGCAGCTCGTTGGTCATGGTGGCGAGCTCATCCTCGCGCACGACGAGGACCAGCTCGTCGTAGGTCGGCACCCCGACGCGCTCCATGTGAATCACGTTGGCACGTCTGCCTGCCTGCCGGAGCTCGATCGCCTCGTAGTTCCAGTAGGCCCCGAGAGTCGCGTCGACGCGTCCGGAGAGCATCGCGGGCACGAGATTGGCGCCGACATCGACCTCCTTGACCGAGCTCGACCGCACCCCGGCCCGTTTCAGGATCGTGGTCAGATAGGCGCGCTGGTAGGGGATCCCGGCGTCGCCGACGCGCTTGCCTTTCAGCTGGGCCGGCGAGGTGATGTGCTCGGAGCCGATGGAGACGATCGAAGTCAACGGACGCTGCACGATCGCGCCGATCGCCACCAGCGGCTCGCCCTGATCACGCGCCAGCATCAGCTGGGGCTCATACGAGACGGCCACGTCGACCTTGCCGGCAGCCAGCAGTTGCAGCGGCGTCGCCGGATCGCTCGGGATGTGAACGTGCACGTCCAGGCCCGCGTTACGGAAATCCCCGTTGGCCAGCGCCTCGTACAGTCCGACGTGATCGGCGTTGGGAAACCAGTCGAGCATCAGGTTGAGCGGCTGGGCCTGAGCGGCGGGAGCGCTCAGCGTATCCCGCTTCTCGCCGCAGGCGGCGAGCCCGAGGGCCGCCGCCGCCGCGGCGGCGGCCAGCGCCAGCTTCCGTGGCTTGAGGGTCCGTAGGGAAATCAGGTGGAGCCTCATGCGGTGAGCCCTGCCGCCGGACGGTAGGCCCACGGTACCGCCACGCGCTCGGCCACCGTGAGCAGCGCGAACAGACCGATCGCGAACGCCGACAGGACGACGACCGCCGCGTAAGCCCGCGCGGTGAGCAGCTGGGGAATCGACTGGGCGAACAGATAGCCGAGCCCGGAGCTGGCCCCCGCCTGCTCGGCGAACACGGCGCCGATCACCGCGACCACGACCGCCACCTTGGTCCCGGTGAACACCCCGGGAAGCGCCGACGGCAGCTCGACCATGCGAAAGACGCGGCCCCGGGGCGCGTCGAAGGTCCGCATGAGCTTGATCAGATCGGGGTCGACGGCGGCGAAGCCGGCCAGCGTGGTGACGACGATGGGAAAGAAGGACACCAGCGCGATCACCACCAGCTTGGGCAGGATCCCGAACCCGAGCCACAGCACCAGCACCGGGGCGAGCATCGGGATCGGGACCGTCTGCGACGCGATCAGCAGGGGCCACGATGCGGTGCGCACCGTGATGAAGAAATGCATCGTGGTGGCCATCACCAGAGCCGCGGCCGCGGCCACGAGTATGCCCAAGAGGATCTCCTGGGCGGTGACCAGGAAGTTGCTCCACAGCAGGCCACGTTCGTCGTACAGCGACTGGGCGACGGCGTGGGGCGCGGGAAGGATCAGCGGGTCGGCGCCGCCGAGGTCGACGTACAGCTCCCACGCCCCCAGGAGCAATAGCACCAGCAGCAGCGAGCGCCACAGCGAGAACACCGGCCTCACGCCGTCAACCCCAGCGCCTCCAGCACCCGTTCGCGCAGCGCCACGACATCGCCGTCGGTGCGCCGCCGCGGTCGGGGCAGCGCCACGGCGATCTCGCCGACCACCCGGCCGGGGCGCGCCGACATGACCACCACCCGGTCGCCGAGCACGACCGCCTCCTCCACGTCGTGGGTGACGAGCACGACGGTGCGCGGCTCGGTGTCGAGCACGTGGGCCAGCCACCCCTGCATCTCGGCCCGGGTGAGCGCGTCCAGTGCGGCGAACGGCTCGTCGAGCGCCAGCACCGGCTTGCCGGCCAGGAGCGAGCGCAGGAACGCCACTCGCTGGCGCATCCCGCCCGACAGCTCTGTGGGCCGCCGGTGCTCGAAGCCCGACAGGCCGAACCGCTCCAGCCACGGGGCCGCCGCGGCTCGGGCGCGTTCGCGCGCCATCCCCCGCGCCCGCAGCGCCAGCGCCGCATTGTCGATCGCCGTCAGCCACGGCAGCAACAGATCGCGCTGGGGCATCAGCGCCGCCGGCGCGCTGGTCACGGTTCCTCGGTCGGGCTGCTGCAGCCCGCAGATCAGCTCCAGCAGGGTCGTCTTGCCGCACCCGCTGGGCCCGACCACGGTCACGATCTCCCCGGGCGCGACGTCCAGCGACACCCCTGCCAGCGCCTGCACGGCGCCGGTCTTGGCCGCGAACTTCCGGCTGACGAGCTCGACCCGGACGCCCCCGTCGGTGTCCAGCTCGCCGGGCCCCTGAGGCAGAGCCTCGATCATCGTGCGGTTCGCTCCCTCCGCGGGCATTACCCCACAGGTTCGAAGGGTCAGCGCCGGGACGCGGAGCGCTGGGGCGCTATCTCAGCCGGCATACCCGCCAGCCCCCCTGGTTTTCAGATCCGGGCGCAGATGCTACCGCTACGCCCGGTGCCGGCGCGCCAGAGCCGTGTCAGCCGAGGCGCTGAAGCCGGCGCAGGAACGTCAGGCCGGTGTCGCTGGCCGCCCGGGCGCAGCCGGCGCACGGATTTGCCGGGCCGCGGTCGTCCAGCGCATATCCCGACACCTGCAGCCGGGTCCCCAGGTAATCGTCGAACAGGGCGTTAGCCGCTGTCCGCGACGGCTTGGCCGCCGCGGTCAGCCCGGCGAGCAGCTCGACGCTCGGGTGCGCCCTCGCGGCCTGCGCGGCCGCCGTGCGGGCGAATGACGCGAAGCTCGCCGGATAGGGCTGGGCCGTCGGGGCGGCCGGGGCCGCGAACACGTCGGCGTACTGGGCGGCCGTTGCCGCGATCCGGAGGCGCAGGAAGGCGGCGGGCTGGTTGGCCTCGGGAGTGCTCGGAGCCTGGGCGGCGGCGAGGCCGAGCGCGGGGGCGGCGATCAACAGCATCCCGTGCTGGTGGGCGATCTCGGCGGCCTGCCGGTAGTACTGGGCCAGGTGCCGTTGCTGGACGAGCGGAGTTGCCCTTGTATCGCGCGGGGCGTAGACGACGGCGCCGGTCCCGGGAGCGACCGCGTTGTCGGTGAGCGCGGCGGCCAGGTTCGTCTCGTTGGTGAAGCTCGCGGCCGCCACCGCGGTGCCCATCCCAAGTGCGGCGAGCGAGGCCGGGGTCGTCCCGGTCACGAACGTCCGCGGCGTGTTGAAGAAATGCAGCGCGGTGCTGCGGTCCAGCGTTGCCAGCCGGTTGAGCACCCCGCCGCTGACGATCCAGGCCGGCGCTGGGTCGGGCTGGGTTCCGTCACCCGCCTGCGCCTCGGCGGCAAAGTCGCCGAACAGCAGCTGACCTGTCCCGCCACCGGGCACGCCGCAGGCGAATCCGACGAAGGTGGAGGGGGTGTAGGACGAGTCCTGGACGATGGTCCCGGGAAGGTCGAAGGCGAAGCCGACGATCCCGATCTGCTTGCTCACCAGGTAGTTCATCAGCAGCTGGGCGACGGCCGGGGTGTTAGGGACGCAGTTGGTGGTCGAGTTGCCGTTGAACTCGGTGACGATCACCGGCACCGAGGCGCTGGCGTTGCCGAACATCTGATCCCAGGCCGTGCTTCCGCGCGACAGCGTCGGATAGTGAACACCGTAGGCGAGCTGGGGATCGCGGCGGTGAGCCGGATCGGTGAGCGGATAGCGCCCGGCCAGCGACTGCTCGGCGGCGAGTCCGGGCACGATCAGCACGTTGTCGGGCGCCCGCGTGCGGATGTCGGAGATCAGCGCCTGCATGCCGATCGCCAGGCACGACCCGCCCGGATAGATCACCAAGCCGCCGCTGCGCCACTGGATCCAGCCGGCCGGGGTGGCCGCCACCCCGGGCTCGTTGTAGAGCTCGAACATCACCCCCCTGTCCCCGGCGAACATCGGCGCGATGTTGTTCCAGGCCCGTTCGGCGCCGGCGTCGGGCAGCCCGCATCGCTCGGGCTCACCGGCCGGCGGCTGCGCCTGCAGCGAGACGATCACGGCCAGCCCCAGCGATCGCGCCTCCTGCACCGCACCGACCACCTCCTGCACGTAGGCCGGCGAATACAGCGGACCCTGCGGGTCCAATCCGAACTCGCTGACCTGGAAGCGGACGAGGTCGGCGTGGTCGGCCACCGCCGCTCCAAGCTCGCCCGGGCCGAATTGGGCGTGGGCGGCGACGTACTTGCCCCGGAGGGCATTGTCCGGTGCCACCAGCCCGACGATCTGCACGCCTCGCGGCGTCCAGGGAGCCCCGTTGCGCAGCAGCCGGGAGCCCTCGACGCTGATCGCCGGCGACGGGGGCTGCGCCGCCCGCGCCGCGGACGGGGACGGCGCGACGAACGCGCAGACCGCGGCGACCGCCGCGACGGCGAGGATCGCGGGCCGGAACCGGCGGTCCGGACAGAGGGCGGCCACGGCAGGTAAAACACCTGGAACCCGCGCGAGTTCCGCTGCTCGCCGGGGGACCGGTCGTCGGGACGCTCCGGTCGTCGGGACGCTCAGGCCGGCTCCACCGCCTGGGTGAGCGCCTTGACGAACTCCTCCAGCTGGTCGGTGCGCCAGCACTCGAACACGGTGCAGTGGTCGGCATAGGCGGCGATCACCGAATCGCCGTAGTTCCAGTACAGCCGCGGCTCGGGATTCAGCCAGAACGCGCGGCCGGCCCGGGCGGTGATCGCCGCGAACACGTCGTCTCGGGGAGGACGCCCGTTCGTGCGGGCGTCGCCGAGCACGATCACCGTCGCCCGCGGGTGCAGCTCGTCCTCGATCAGCTCGAGGAACTCGGTCCACACCCGGCCGTAGTCGGTATAGCCGGAGATGTCGGCGACCCCGGCGTCGCGGGAGACCGCCTCTGAGGCGGAGCGGAACTCGCGCTCGCGCTCGAACACCTCGGTGACCTCGGAGATCCGCTCGATGAACACGAACGAGCGCAGCTTGCGGAACGAGTCGTGCAACGCGTGCAGGACCGACAGGAAGAACGTGCTGGCGCTGGTGACGCTGGTGGAGACGTCGCAGAGCACGAAGATCTCCGGCCGGCGTGGCCGGCGCGGCCGATAGCGCAGTTCGATGGGAACGCCGCCCGTCTGCAGCGAGGCGCGCATCGTCCGGCGGACATCGACGTGGGCGTGGCGCCGGCGGCCCTTGAGCTCGTGTCCCTGCGTCGCCAGCCGGCGCTTGAGCTGCGCCACCACCCGGTGCACGGCCGCCAGATCCTGGATCGGCCCGGTCGGCAGCGCCCGGTCCAGATCGCTCAGCGGCCGCTTCGGCGGCAGGCTCGAGGTGCGCTCGATCAGGCTGCGCTCGAGCTCTCGTCGCAGATGTTGCTCGAACCGGCGCAGCTGCACCCGGGGTACCCCGTGACGGCGGGGATCGTCGTCGGCCAGCTCGGGCTGGGGTTCGGTGCGCAGCCCGAGGGCGCGGCGGATGCGCTGCACGTCGACGCCGAGCACGCCCGAGCCCTCGCCGCGGCCGAACGCGGCGATCGCCAGCCGGGCGAGGTCGCGCAGCGTGGCCTCGTCGGCCGCCTGAAGCGCCTGGGCGATCTGCCGACGCAACCCGTCGAGGTCGATGTCGAGGCCCTGGGCGTCGGCTGCCGATCCTTCGCTGATCTCCTGGCGTGCCGCCTCGGCCTCCGCGGCGCGAAAGAAGAAGCGCTCGAACACCAGCTCGAACGTCCGCCGGTCCTCCGGCGACTTGGCCAGGGTCGCGGCCAGCGCCTCCTTGAAGTCGGCCGGGACGGTCCAGCTGATCTCGGTCAGCGCGGCGAACGCGTCGAGCAGCTCTGACGTCCCGACGGCCATCCGCTCTTCGCGCAGCTCCTCGGCGAACGCCAGCAGCTGGCCGTCGAAGCCGCCCGGCCCCCGGTCGGGGATCTGTGCGTACAGCTTGCCGCTAGGCGGCGGAGCCGGCATCGGCGGTCGCCTCCAGCTTGACCCCGACCCGGGCGGCAACCGTGTCCAGGTCGGTCCGGTGCTTGACGATCACGCTCATCGTCTGCCGAAAGGTGTCGGCGTCGATGTCGGTGGCGCCGAGCAGGAGCAGAGCGCGGGCCCAGTCGATCGACTCGGCGATGCTGGGCGGCTTGCGGAGATCGAGCTCGCGCACCTGATTGACGATCTCGACGAGCTTGCGGGCGAGGGTCGCGTCCAGGTCCGGGGAATGCAGACGAACGATCGCCAGCTCGTGCTCCAGGTCTGGATAGTCGAGCCACAGGTACAGGCAGCGGCGCTTGAGCGCCTCCGTCAGCTCCCGGGTGTTGTTGGAGGTCAGCAGCACCACCGGCAGGCTGCGGGCCTCGATCCGGCCGAGCTCCGGGATCGAGATCTGGAAGTCGGACAGGAGCTCGAGCAGCATCGCCTCGAACTCCTGGTCGGTCTTGTCGATCTCATCGATCAGGAGCACGACGGGCTCGGTCGAGGCGATCGCCGTCATCAGCGGGCGGGGGAGGAGGAACTCCTCGCCGAAGATGTCGTCCTGGACGTCGCGCCAGCCGGCGTCGCCGCCCTCGGTCTGGATCCGCAACAGCTGCTTGCGGTAGTTCCACTCGTACAGCGCCTTGGCCTCGTCGAGTCCCTCGTAGCACTGAAGGCGGACCAGGGTCCGCCCGAGATACCGCGACAGCGCCTTGGCCAGCTCGGTCTTGCCCACTCCGGCCGGTCCCTCCACCAGCACCGGCTTGCCGAGCTTGGCGGCCAGAAAGGAGACCAGCGCCGTCGACTCGCCCGGAAGATACCCGGCCTCGCGCAGGCCGGTGGCCACCGCCTCGGCGGAGTCGGGTTGCTGGGTCGCTTCGGGCATGGCGGGGCGGAGGGGCGCGGGTGGGGCAGGGGCAGGTGGGGGCAGGAGTACGGTCGCACTGGGCCACGCGATCGGCATGACCCCGAAGCCCAAAATATAGGGTTTGCCGTCGTGGCCCTCTCGATCGCCGCCCAGCAGTCGCAGCTGCACCTGTTCATCGCGGTCCTGATCTTTGGCCTGGTGGTCGGCGTGTTCGGCCACATCATCGCCTCCCGCCCGCTGATCATCGTCGGCATCCTGATCATCGGCGGGTTCAGCGCCTACTTCCTGTTCGGCTTCAGCCAGGTGACCTGAGCGTCCGTCCGCTCAGCAGATCCTGCGTCAGCCGGCGTCGGCGCTCGTCCGCCTACGCAGCGCCTTGCCGCCGCCGACGGTCAGCTGCGGCGGTCGAGCCGGATCGTCGGCTGATCCTCGGGCTCGGGCGGCGCGGGCCGGCGCGTGCCGATACGCGCGTTGGGGGGCTCGGCGATGTCCAGCTTCTGGATCTCGCGGGGATCCAGCCCGGCGGGCCGACGCGGCGCCCCGGCGGGCGCAGTTGTCTTCGAGTTAGAGGCCGCGGGTGCGTCGGTCCCGGCCGCCGGCGCCGGCAGGGAATCCGCCGTGACCTCCGGTGCGGGCGCCGCCACGCTCCGGGGGCGCACCCGCCGCCGTCCAGCGGCGCCGGAAGCCGGGGACGGGGCGCTCGTGGAGGTCGGGAGCTCCTGGGTCCAGGTGTCCTCGGCGCCCATGTCCGGTGCCCGCGCGGGTCGTCCGGTCGTCTCCTCGGCGCGGACCGCATCCGCGCGTCGTCGCGCCGCGGCCACCTTCCCGGAACCTCGCCGGCGCGGTGGCGTCTCCTGCGACCCGGGCTCGCCGGGCAGTGCGGGCTCGGGCCGGTGGGCCTGCCGGATGCGCGTGCCCGAGTAGGCGAGCAGGACCGCGATCCCCAGTGCGATGAAGATCCCCCAGTCGATCCCGAACGTCGTGGCGTAGTGGCCGTACCCGGTCGTGCCCTGCCGGTCGAACATGCGCCACACGATCAGGACGCAGGTCCAGGCGCCGGCCGCGGTGATCACCCCGCCGTCGCCTCCGGGGACGTGGAAGGCATGCCCCTCGGCGCGCACGAACAGCAACGTCAGCACCCCCGCCGCCACCAGCAGCACCGCCGCCTCGACGAACGAGAACGCCCCCCAGCCGGTGAGCGTGGCGCTGATCGATCGCAGGCTGGTCACGCCGGTGGCGATGACGGTCTCCTGATACCAGGGAAGGAACAGCGTCACGAACAGACCCATCGCCGCCAGCGCCGCCAGGCGGCGCTCGCTCGGCAGCTCGCGCCAGGCGCGGGACAGCCGGGCGGGCGCGGATGCCCGCCGTGGCGGCTCGCCTACGTCCGGGCGCGAGGCGCTCATCCGTCCGCGCTCGCTCGCCGACGGGGGCCATCCCGACCCGTCGTGCCGATCGCCGGGCGGTCAACGGCTCGCGCCGCCGCAGGGTGCTCCGGCGACCCGGTGAGGATCCAGGTCAGCGACACCCCCCGATTGTAGGCGGCGCTCCGGGCGCACCCGGTGGGCAAACTCGCAAGTAGCGGCGGCCCTGGCTAGAGAATCGGGATGTCCTGCACCCGGGATGGCGCCGCGCGGCGCCGCTCGCCGCGCTCCAGATACCAGTCGATCAACGCGCGCAGGGCCAACAGCAACTCGCGCACCGCGTCGGCCAGCCGCTGGTGCAGCTCGGCCGGGACCAGGTCGCGCAGCGAACCCAACATCCCCAGCAGGAGCTCGAGCTCGCCGCCGCCTCGCGCGGCGGCGCCGTCCCCGTCCGACGGTTGCTGCCAGCCCGCTGCTGGAGGCCGGCGTCCGACGCGCTCGGCCGCGTCGGCCAGCAGCCGCTCGGCGGCTTGCGAGACTCGCTCCAGACGCTCCTCGAGACCTCGCAGCGCCTCTTCGTCGTCCGGCGGTCCCGCCGGGTCAGAGCTGGGCTCGTTCGTTTCGTTGCTCGCCATCGAACCTGATCTGGAGCGCGCCGTTCTGAAAGGTGGCCTCCGCGGGCCGCATCGCGGCCAGCGCTGGAGGCAGCATGATAATTCGCCGCTGGCCGTCGACGCCGACGATCAGCTCGAGCCCGATCTTCTTGAGCGAGATGTCTCCCTTCTCGGCGAACGGGAGCCGGAGCCGCAGCCACGCCCCGTCGTCGAGCACCTCCAGCTCCTGAGTGAGCGCGTCGTAGAGCACCCGCGACGGGTCGGCGTCGCCGAACAGCTCGCGCATCAGCCGGTCGAGCATGCCCGGTCCCACCACCTCCTGCTCGAAGTAGGGCGCGCACAGGACCGGGACCGGCGCGAACGCAGCGTGGACCAGCTCCAGGTGCTCCTCCTGGACGTTGCGCCAGGCGGCGAAATAGTCGCCCACGTCCGCCGGGAACAACCGGTTGACGATCACCGCGTCAGTGAGATAGCCGTACAGGTTCAGGTAGGTGAAGGTGCGCATCGCCTCGCCGATGACCATCTTCTCCGGGTTCATCACCAGGCGCAGCGTGCAATGGCGGCGATCGCGCAGGATCTCGTTCATCGCGATCAGGTTCTGGGACAGCCGCTGCACGTCGGCGAACACCGCCGGACCGGGTAGCGAGATGTCCAGCAGTGAGCGCGCGATCGGGCGGGCGGCCGTGAGGAGCTGGCGCTCCAGGGGGAACACCTTTTCGATCCACCACCGAGCCACGTCGGGAAACGAGAGCAGTCGAAGCGTCTCGCCGGTGGGAGCACAGTCGACGATGATCGTGTCCCACTCCCCTGACTCGTGGTGAGCCTGCAGCCGCAGCAGCGCGAACAGCTCGTCCATTCCCGGGGGCACGGTCAGCTCCTCGGCTGAGATCCGATCCACGCCGCGTTCCACCAGCAGTTCGCCGAGCCAGTCCTGGACGCCGGACCAGTGGCGCTCCATCTCCTGCTGGGCCATCACCTCCTGCCCCCACAGGGATGCTCCCGCGGCGACCGGCTCGGCGCCCAGGGGCACCGACAGCGACTCCGACAGGCTGTGCGCGGGATCGGTGGAGATCACCAGGGTGCGCTGGCCCGCCGCGGCGCAGCCACGCGCCGTGCTCGCCGCCACCGAGGTCTTGCCCACGCCGCCCTTGCCCGTGTAGAGAATCGTCCGGGGCGCCATGAAGTCAGCGAGTCTACGAGCTGATCTGCGGACTGCCGGGGATGTGGGAGAAACTGCCCCGCCAGGGTCTGCCGCGCCCAGCGTGATCGGCCCGAGCCGCTGACCCGCCGACGGAAGCGCGAGCGTGGCGACGGCGAGCCCAGCCGGCCCCTTGCCGACCGACCCGATGCTACATTCGCGCCAGCGTCTGTGCCACGAAGGCGGAGGATGTCGCATGCACCAACCGAGCCGATCACGCTCGTCACGAGTACCGCTGGGGCGGCTGCTTGCGGCCACTGTGGTCGGGCTCGCCCTCGTCGGATGTGGCAGCAGCGGTGGCGGCAGCGGCTCTGACTCGGCGGGCGCGCAGGGCCTCATCCAGCAGACGTTCAGCGGCGGTCATACCGTCTCCAGCGGCGTGCTGCACTTCGCGCTGACGCTGGATCCCTCGGGTTCCAGCACTCTGACCTCACCGATCAGCCTTGGCCTCGACGGGCCGTTCCAGACTCGCGGCAAAGGCAACTTGCCGGCCTCGGACTTCACGATCTCGGTGGCCGCCCTCGGCCGCACCAGCTCGCTCGGCCTGATCTCCACCGGGACCCACGGCTACGTCACGCTGCAGGGCGCCGCCTACCAGCTGCCGACGGCCGACTTCAAGCGGCTCGATTCCGGCTTCTCGTCAGCGGGTGCGTCGGCGACCGGTCACGGCGGCCTCGTCGGGCTCGGGATCAACCCCGAGCACTGGCTCACCGGCCCGAGGGTGGTGGGCAGCGCCGACATCGGGGGAGCCGACACGACCCATATTCGCGCCGGCGTGAACGTCGGCGCGCTGCTGCAGGACCTGAGCGGCTTCCTGGCCAGGACCGCGGCGAGGACAACGGCCAAGACCAAGCTCCCGAGCTCGATCCCGCCGGCCACCGCCCAGCGGATCACCGCCGCGGTCAAGAACGCGACCGTCGATGTGTGGACGGGCAAGGCCGACAGGACGCTGCGCAAGCTTGCGCTCAACCTGACGGTTCCGGCCACCGGCCAGTTCCTGACGCTTCTGCGCGGCCTGCGCACCGCGCACATCTCGCTCTCCGTCCAGTACTCCGATCTCAACCAGCCGCAGACGATCTCGGCGCCCACCAACCTCCGGCCCTACTCGCAGTTCAGCGCCCAGCTGCGCGGCCTCACCTCAGCCCTCCAGGGCGCGGGCGCCTCCGGCCAGAGCAGCGGCGCAAGTGCCCCGGCCAACGCCAGCAAGTACGGCCAGTGCCTCCAGCAGGCCGGCCGGGATGTGCGCAAGATGCAGAAATGCGCGTCGCTGCTCAACGCCGGCGGGTAGCCATTCCCGCCGGGCTTCCCCTACTCCCGCCCGGCCTCCTGGTCGTCCTGCACCAGCTCGTCGGAGGTGTCCGAGCCGTCCTCCTCGGCCTCGGCTGAGCCGGCGTGGAGGTGAACCTGGAAAGCCTCGAGCAGCTCGTCGCGGCGGTTTTCATCCACCGGCAGCTCGTCTGAGATCTGAATCCAGTCGGCGCCCTCGAACTCCTCCATGTTGAAGATCTCGGAATCGAGCTCTGGAGAGTCGTCGACGACGATCAGGATCTCGGTCTGCGGGTTGAAGTAGGTCCCGGGGCGGTTCACGAGCTCGTCGAGCTCGACGCGACGTGGATCAGGCATGCAACGGCAGCCTAGCGCCTGCCGCGCCCGACCCGCATCACCGCCCACCCAACGCCGCGATCTGGCGCTCGACCTCGGCCTCCACATCCAGCGTGGGCTTGCCCTGACGGGCGCGGCGATGGTTGCGCGCCACCACCAGGTCGCGGATCTCCGCCCGGAGCTCGTCATCGATCGCCGGCGCGTTGCGCCGCCCCAGTTCCCGGCCGATGTCGATCTCCGGCTCACCGCGGCGTCGGCGGCGGGCATTTCGGGCCTCGAGCATCTGGCGGATCTCCTCGTCGCGCTCGCTGCTGGCCGCCGCCGACCCGGCGTGGGCGGGACGCGACGGCTCGCTGTCGCGCAGGAGGTGATCACGGCCGTACTCATCCCATGTCCGCCGGCCGAGGAGCAGCGCCACCACGGCGCCGGCGACCCCGACGCCGCAGACCACGAGCACCACCGTCTCGAATCCGCTCTGCACCCACCAAGTGTGACGCACGCGATGCGCCGGATAAACTCTCGTCCTAGCCATTGACTGACTAGTCAATCGAGGTCCGTAAAGGAGAACTACGGTGGTTGATTTCACGCTCACTGACGAGCAGAAGAGCATGCGCGAGCTGGCGCACGAGTTCGCCGAGAGGGAGATCCGGCCGGTCGCGTGGGAGTACGACCGAGACGGGACCTGGCCCGGCGAGATCCTGGAGCAGGCCTGGGAGCTGGGACTGATGAACAACCACCTGCCGGTGCGGTACGGCGGCCCGGGCCTCGGGTTCCTGGACGGGGTGATCATCGAGGAGGAGATCGCCTGGGGCTGCTCGGGAATCGGCACCTCGCTGTCGTGCAACGGCCTGGCCACCGCGCCGATCATCCTCGCCGCCTCCGAGGAGCTCAAGAAGGAGTACCTGGGCCGCCTGGTGGAGGCGCCGCTCTTCGCCTCCTTCTGCCTCACCGAGCCCGATGCCGGCTCCGATGTCTCGGGGATGAAGACGACCGCCACCCGGAGGGGCGACAAGTGGGTGATCAACGGCTCCAAATGCTTCATCACCAACGGCGAGTACGCCAACTGGTACACGGTCTACGCCAAGACCGACAGGGAGGCCGGCCACCGCGGCATATCCTGCTTCATCGTGCCGCGCGACGCCGGCGTCGTCGTGGACAAGCACGAGGACAAGATGGGCCAGCGGGCCTCCAACACCGCCACGATCTCCTTTCCCGAGGTCGAGATCCCGCTCGACCACCTCGTCGGAGAAGAGAACCACGGCTTCAAGATCGCGATGACGACGCTCGACCGCACCCGCCCCGGCGTCGCCGCGATGGGCGTCGGGGTCGCCCGCGCGGCGATGGAGCTCGCGATCGAGTATGCCACGCAGCGCGTCCAGTTCGGGGTGCCGATCGCCATGCATGAGGCGATCCAGTTCATCATCGCCGACATGGCGACCAAGGTGCATCTGGCCCGGCTGGCCACCTGGAACTCGGCCGTGCTCCTCGACCAGGGCGCACGCAACACGGTGGAGTCCTCGCACGCCAAGCGCTTCGCCGCCGACACCGCGATGGAGGTCACCACCGACGCCGTGCAGGTCTACGGTGGCTACGGCTTCATCAAGGAGTACAAGGTGGAGAAGCTGATGCGCGACGCCAAGATCCTGCAGCTCTACGAGGGGACTGCGCAGATCCAGCGCCTGGTCATCGCTCGCGAGACGCTGCTCCCGCGGCGGACGCCCGCGCCGGCGGCGGCAGCGGCCTAAGGCGGGATTTTGGCGGGCGCCCGGGAGGGCGCCCTGTGGACGGCGTTGGCGGCTAGAACCAGCCTCGCCGGCGAAACCAGACCGCCATCACGATCGCCGATGCGAACAGCAGCCCGATCCCGAGCAGCCAGAACGACAGGCCGGTGTTCTGCACGTGGCCGGTCAGGAACGCGAAGTTCTGACCGAAGAACCCGGTGAGGAAGGTGAGGGGGAGAAAGATCGTGGCGATGATCGTCAGCTGCTTGTTGATCTCCCCCTGACGGTTGGCCACGGTTGAGAGGTACATGTCGGTGGCGCCGCTGAGGAGGTCCCGGTAGGAGTCGACCAGATCCGAGACCCGGATCAGGCCGTCGTAGAGATCCCGGAAGTAGAGCCGGTCATCGGTCTGGAGGTTGGGCAGCTCGGCGATCCGCTCCGCGTTGCGCGCGAACATGTCGCGCATCGGCGTGACCACCCGGCGCATCGCCACCAGGTCGCGCTTGAGCGAGAAGATGCCCTGCAGAGCCTCGGGGCTCGCCTGGTCGATCACATCCTGCTCGATCTCGTCGATCGTGTCGTCGATCCGGCTGAGGACGGGCACGAAGGTGGAGGTGATCGCGTCGAGCACCTTGTAGACGAGGAACTGCTCGCTGCGGATCGGCTGGTCGTCGTAGCGGGCGCGCAGCTCGTCAAGCGCCGCGAACGGCCGCCGGTGGATGGTGACCACGTAGTCGCCGGAGATGACCATGTGCACCTCGCGCAGCAGCGCGCCTCCGGACTGGGTCTCGGGGTCGACGCCGAAGACGACCACGAACATGTATCCCTCGTACTCCTCGATCTTCGGCCGCTGCCGGAAGGTGCGGGCGTCCTGCACCGTCAGCGGGTGCAGGTGGATGAGCTGCGCAATGTGCTCGAGGTCTTCGTCGCTCGGGTCCTCGTACTCAAGCCAGACGAACCTCTGCTGTTCGAGCTGAGCGACGACGTCGCCATGCCGCGGGTTGTGCAGACATGGCACCCGCAGTGACGCGGGGCGCTCGGAAGTCCGCCCACCGGCACTCACGCCGCCCAACCTACCAGCCGCCGGCGACGCCGCGGCCCCGGGCGACGTCCGCCTCGTAGCCGGGCTCACCGGCGTGGAAGTGCCATTGGTGAAGCGCGAGGCCACCGACGCCGAGCGGATCGTCGCGGCTCTGATCGGGCCCGGCGACGAAACCGTCGAGCGAGATTGACATGTGGCAGGTGGTGAAGTTCAAGGGAACCGAGACCTTGCCATCGGGGCAGAGTCATCGGCGGCGGGCAGCGACGAGCGGACGTCGCGTGGCTCAGTCGCGTTGCCTGATCCAGGAGCGGATGGCTCGCGAGTGGGTGATCACCGTCCCGTCGGGCAGCTTGAGCGCCGGCAGCTTGGTCGCCCCGGTGGCCGCGCGCAGCTGCTCACGCGAGCCTCGGCGCAGGAACGGCCACGGGCTCCCGTGCCCCGCGATCACCTTGTCGTATTCGATGCCGGCCGCGCGCAGCGCCTCCTGCACGCGCCGACATGGATGGATCCGCGGGCCACCGTCATCGCCGTGGCAGACGAACAGCGTGGGGTTCTGGGCCATCACGATCCTCCGGTCTCTAAGGCGGGCACGCGCGCCGGATGACGAGCCATCCGCATGCTGCCTCGAAAGCTACTCGGTGGCGCTGAACTCCCAGATGGCGACGCCGAGCATCGTCACCCCGAGGACCACGATCACCGCCGCCTCCAGCAGCGTGGGCACCCGCCAGCCGAACCACGTGACACCGGGGTCGAGCGCCTGGCGAGCGGCCGCGGAGATGTTGAGATGGCTGAACACGATCCGCCGCATCGGGTCCACGGCGTAGGTGAGCGGATCGAGGCGGTTCAGGACCGCCAGCCAGGTGGGCAGGCCGGCGACCGGGAACAGCGCGCCCGAGATGAAGAACATTGGTGTGACCACCATCTGCATCACGCCCATGAACGACTGCATCTGCTTGATCCGGACAGCGATCATCACGCCGAAGGCGGTGATCGCGAACGCCAGCAGCAGCTGCAACAAGAAGATCTCGATGATCATCACCGGGTTGTAGGGGACGTTCACGAGCCCGGCGAGCGCGATCACGATCACGCCCTGGATACAGGCGACGCTGGCGCCCCCGAAGCACTTGCCGATTACGATCGAGCTGCGCCGGATCGGGGCCACCATCATCTCCCGCAGGAACCCGAACTCCCGGTCCCAGACGATCGACGCCGCCGAGAACATGGCGGTGAACATGACCGCGATGCACAGGATCCCCGGGTAGATGAAGGTCTTCAGATCGACGCCGTGGGTGCTGGCCGCCGACAGCTGCTGCAGCCCGGACCCCAGCACGAACAGGAACAGCAGCGGCTGCACCAGCGTGGTGAACATCCGCAGGCGGTCGCGGCGGTAGCGGATCAGCTCGCGGCGCCAGACAATCTTGATCGCCCGCAGCTCCGAGGCCAGCGAGCGCTTGGGGACGCTGACCCGGACGATCTCGTGCGGGGCGGGGGTGGGGGCGCCGGTCGTGGTCGGCTGGCGGTCGGCGGTGGTACTCATCGACGGGCTCCGCTCATCATCTGCATCATCATCCGGTTGCGGTGCTTGGAAGAATCCTCCTCGGCATCGCGGATCGTGCTTCCGGTGAACGACATGAACACGTCGTCGAGGGTCGGACGCGAGACGTTGACCGCGCGAATCGGCAGCTCGAACTCGGTGAACAGCCGCGGGACGAACTCCTCGCCCGCGGCGACGCCGAATACGACCGCGCCCTCGCTGACCTGGCCCTCGATGCCGAACTGGCGCTGCAGAGCCGCGATCGCGGCACCGTTGTCGTCGGTGTGGATCGTCACCCGGTCCTTGCCGATCCCGCCCTTGAGCGCCTCGGGAGCGTCCAGGGCGACGATCTCGCCGTGGTCCATGATCGCTATCCGGTCACACCATTCGGCCTCGTCCATGTAGTGGGTGGTCATGAAGATGGTGATCTCCTCGCGCTCCTTGAGCTCGCGGATGTAGTCCCAGATCGAGCGCCGGGTCTGCGGGTCCAGCCCGATCGTCGGCTCGTCTAAAAACAGCACCCGCGGAGAGTGCATCAGCCCGCGGGCGATCTCCAGCCGGCGGCGCATTCCGCCGGAGAAGGCGCCCACCACCGAATCCTTGCGGTCCCACAGTCCGACCATCTCCATCACCTGCCGCATCCGCGGCACCACCAGATCGGACTGGACGCCGTACAGCTCGGCGTGAAGACGCAGGTTCTGCTCCGCGCTGAGATAGCCGTCGAGCGTCGGGTCCTGGAAGACGAGGCCGATGTGGCGCCGGACGTCGTCGCGCTGATGGACGACGTCGTAGCCCGCGACCCGGGCGTCGCCGGCAGTCGGCTTGACCAGGGTGCAGAGCATGTTGATGGTGGTCGTCTTGCCGGCGCCGTTTGGCCCCAGGAACCCGAACACCTCGCCGGTGGCGACCTCGAAATTGACACCGCGGACCGCCCGCACCTCGCCGAACGTCTTGGCGAGGTCGCGGACGGAGATGGCGGTGGTGGCGGTGCCGTTGCCTGTGGCTCCGGTGGTCCGGTTGGCTTCAGTCAGCGACATCGTCCGTGTACGTTAGACGTCGGTCTCCTCGGAGTGCTCCGGATCAACCGCGTCGGCCGAATCCTCGGTGTCGACCGAGCCGGCCGAATCCGCAGGCTCCTCGGCGAGCAGGCCATAGAGACCGCGCCGGGTCTCGGCCAGGAGCTCGATCGCCCGCGCCCGCTGAGACTCGTCGCCGACCGTCGCGACCTGCCAGGCGGCTTTGCCGATCTGGATCACGAGGGGGGCGAGCTCGCCGATGGCGTTCTCGCCGGCCTCGTCGCCGGGCTGCCAGGGTGCCGGCTCGTCGGCCCGGCCCTCCAGGTGCTCGCGGCCCGCATCGGTGATCTCGAACCGGCGCGCGCTCTCAGCGTCGGCCGACCGGATCAGGCCTTCGTCCTCGAGCTGAGCCAGCGTCGGATACACCGACCCCGGGCTCGGGCGCCAGCGGCCGCCGCTGCGCTCCTCGATCGTCTGCATCAGCTGGTAGCCGTTGCGCGGCTCCTCGGCGAGCAGGCGCAGCAGCGCCAGCCGCACGTCGCCTCGCCGGGCGCGGCCGCGCCCGCGGCCGCGGGGCCCACGGCCGCCGGGGCCGCCGAATCCGCCCGGACCGCCACGCATCCGGCGCAGCGCGATCAGGTCCTCCAGCCGCTCCAGGTCCTCGGGGGTCGGGCGGCCGTGCCGTCCGCCTCCGCGGGCGAAGAGCCAGTTCTCGACGGAGTGGCGGTGGTGACGGCGCTTGCCGCGCCGTCCGCCGCCCTCGGCGAACCGCTCGCGGTGCTTGCCGCCGCGGCCGCCGCCGATCCACTCCTCGGCGAAGCGGTGTCGTTGCTTGTCTGCCCAGGGTCCTTGCCCCGGGAAATCGTATGCATAACTACTCATGTGGGTCCTCCACTGTTGGTTTTCGTGATTCGTTGTTCGTAACGATGTGTCAACGATATATCGTAACCGATCGTTTGTCAAGGGGGGATTGAGGATCATCCATCTCCGAGCACCGCTTGACGGCGCTTGGTCCCCGGCGGGCGCGCGGGTCCCGTGAGGTCGGTAATGGACGATCCCCCGACCGCCGGTGCTTCCGTCGGCCGGCGCCGGCGACGCAAACGTCCGTCTCGCCGGGTGGCGACAGCGCCGCTGGACGCTTGCATACCCCTCATCCATCGCGAGCTGCAGTCCGCCCGGGCCGGCCACGGGGCTGCGGGGCGGCGTGCTGCCGCGCCGCCGGAGGATCAGCCGGGGCTGTCCGAGCCCCCGCCGCTGCCCCGGTTGCGCAGCCAGTCCGCGACCTGCTGGCTGACGTCGCCCATCTGGGACCCGAGCGTCGTCACGTTCTCGCCGACCTCGCGGAACAGCTCCCGGAAGCGCTCGGCGTAGAACTCCATCGCGTCCGAGGCCTCGTCACGGACGTTGGCCTCGTCGCCGCGGCGGCGGTACTCGCCGCGCACGATGCGGTCGTACTCGCCGCTCTGGACCCATCTCATGACCTCGGAGACGCGACGAACCGAGTTGGAGTGGGTCGCGTTGAGCTCGTTGAAGAATCGGCGCACGCGGTCGTGGGCGTCGTCCCAGCTCTGATACTCCATCGCCTGGGTCATGAACGCGTCGAGGTCGAGCCGGTCGGCGCTGAGACCGCCGGCCATGACCATCAGGGCGCGGCAGACGATCCGTGGATCGCGAACGGCGAGCGTGGCGGCACGGTCGCAGCTGAGCTCGGCGGCGCGCATCCACTCCAGCAGCACGGCGCGAACGGCGCGCAGCGGCAGGCCAAGCCCCATCGGCAGCCCGGTGGTCGCCCCCAGCAGGATGTTCAGCGCGGTCACGTAGAGCACGTGGTCGGACAGGATGTGCCCGAGCTCGTGGGCGATGATCGTGCGCTGCTCGCCGGGGCCGAGCTGGAGCATCAGGTTCGAGCCGATCACCAGCATCGGTTTCTGGGACCCGATGGTGACCGCGTTCCAGTACAGGGCCGAGCTGACGTACAGGTCGTACTCGTCCGGCATGTCCAGGATCCGGCTCACGCCCCGGTATGAGCCCCAGAGCTCGGGCAGCTGACGCTCGGAGACCTTCACCGAGTTGCCGAGCAGCGACTGGCGCAGCGCGCGTTCGTAGCTGAACTCCACCAGCTTGCGGACCACGGTGTCAAGCATCGGCACCGCCTTGAGCGCGGCCGTCGCCGCGCGATCGGCTGGATGCTCGTAGGCCTTCGACGAGATCTCAGGATAGGGCGGGACCGGATCAGGAAGCGTTTCCGTCATCGCCCACCGCAGGCTACTCCCGGACCGCTCCAGTCGCGAGAATCCATGCCCCGATGGGAGCGGTCCAGGCGGGTGGTGGCGGTCGATTCGGGTTGCCCGGCGCTCAGCTGAGAGCCGGCGGGATCCCCGGCGATCGGCAACCCATAGACTCCGAGACCGGCCTGGAAACCCCCGGCCGGTGCGTGTCCAAGCCACAGCGGAGGGCTCGTGTTCGTCTTCAAAGCCGCGGTCGTGGGTGCCGGAACGATGGGCGCGGAGATCGCCCACGTGATCGCCTCGGCCGACATCCCCGTCGTGCTCAAGGACATAGATCAACCGTCCGTCGACCGCGGGATCGACCGGGCGAGCGCTCCTTGGCGGGCCCAGGTCGACGCCGGCAAGCTGTCACCGGAGGCGCTGGAGCACAAGCTGGGCCTGATCACCGGCACCACTGACTACGCGCAGTTCGGCGACGTCGACCTGGTGGTGGAGGCGGTCTCGGAGCGGATGGCGGACAAGCAGGCCGTGTTCCTGGCCCTCGACGAGGTCACGCCGGGCCACGCGATCCTCGCCTCCAACACCTCCTCGCTGTCGATTACCGAGATCGGCGAGGTCACCATCCGGCCCGACAAGGTCGTCGGCCTTCATTTCTTCTTCCCGGCCTCCACGACGCGCGTGATCGAGGTGGTGGAAGGTGAGGACACCTCCACCGAGACGGCTCAGGCGGCGAGCAACTTCGCCCAGGCGATCCGCCGGCTGCCGATCCGGTCCGGCGAGTCGCCCGGGTTCGTCGTCAACCGGATCCTCAACGCCGCGAGCTCGGAGCTGTGGCGGGCGCAGGAGGCGCAGGACATCGAGGTGGAGGAGGTTGACCGGATCGTCGGTGAGGTCTCCGCGTCGAAGCTGGGGCCGTTCTACATCGCCGATCTGCTCGGGCTCGACACCGTGGTCTACGTGGCCGAGCACCTGCACGAGTCATACGGAGATCGCTTCTACGTGCACCGCCGGATGCGGTCGCTGGTGAGGGCCGGCAACCTCGGCGTCAAGACGGGGAGGGGCTTCTATGAGCACTAGGACGCAAGCGGCCGGCGCCGCCATGCTCTACCGATTCTCGCTGAAGGCGTTCATCGAGAGCTGCCTGGTGCTGGAGGAGGGGGTCACCGGGGCGAAGGACATCGACGTCGGGATGGCCAACGTCGGGATCTCGCCTCCGCCGCTGGCAAACGCGGACCAGACAGGGCTGGACGAGATGCTGGCGCGCCTGGTGCGGGCGACCCAGGATTGGGGGGAGGATTTCGCGCCGCCGGCGATCCTGCGTCGCCTGGTGGCGCAGGGGCGGCTCGGCGTCAAGAGCGGCCAGGGGTTCTTTCCCTATCCACGGCCCGACCCGGGGTGGGCCGAGCGCCCGGTCAAGCTCGAGACCCGCGACCGGGTGGCGATCGCCTGGCTGGACCGGCCGCCGGCCAACTCGCTGTCCCCCGACGTGATCCAGACGATCGGTCAGCTGTGGGACGAAGTGCGCGGCTCCTCCGCGATTCGGGTGCTCGTGTTCGCCTCGGCCAACCCGATGCTGTTCTGCGCCGGAGCCGACATCAAGGCCTTTCAGAAGATGGACGCGGCCGCCGGACGACGGCTGGCCGACGACGCGCACGCGCTGCTGCGCTCACTGGAGACCGACAGCACGATCACGATCGCTGCCGTCAACGCGGCCGCGCTGGGTGGCGGCTGCGAGCTGGCGATGGCCTGCGATCTCCGGATCGCGGCGGACGGAGCCAGCTTCGGTCAGCCCGAGATCAACCTCGGGATCATCCCGGGCTTCGGTGGCACCCAGCGGCTGCCCCGGCTGATCGGCGAGGCTCGGGCGCTGGAGCTCAACCTGGTCGGCGAGCCGATCGGCGCCAGCGAGGCCCTGGAATACGGGCTCGTCAACCGGACTGTGCCCGACCACGAGTTGCTGGACACCGCGATGGGCTGGGCGCGCAAGCTGGCCGAGCAGGCGCCGTTGGCGGTGGCGCAGATCAAGCGGGTGTCGGCGGCCGGCGATCTCGACGCGGGGATCGAAGCGGAGAAGCAGGGATTTGCCGCCGTGTTCGGGTCGGCGGACGCGCGCGAGGGCATCGCCGCGTTCTTGCAGAAGCGAGCCGCGCGGTGGACGGGGGAGTGAGCGTCTCGGCCACCGCGGCGGCTCGCGTCGCCGACCTGATCCGAGAGGCGCACTCGGTGGTGGCGCTGACCGGCGCCGGCATCTCGGTGCCTTCGGGGATCCCGGATTTCCGTTCGCCTCAGACCGGGCTGTGGGAGAACGTCGATCCGATGGAAGTGGCGCACATCCGCGCGTTCCGCGCAGACCCCGAGCGATTCTGGCACTTCTATGGCGACCGCTTCCAGACGCTCGCGCACAAGCAGCCCAACGGCGCCCACCGGGCGCTCGCCAGATTGGAGAACGCCGGACTGCTCGCCGGGGTGATCACCCAGAACATCGACCGTCTGCACGCGCGCGCGGGCACGCGCGAGCTGGTGGAGGTTCACGGCACGATCGACCACTCGTCGTGCCTGACCTGCCGGGCGCGGTATTCGTTGGCCGAGGTGCGGGCGCGCCAGCGGGCCGACCGGGCGCGGATACCACGCTGTGACTGCGGGCAGCCGCTGAAGCCCGACGTGGTCCTGTTCGGCGAGTACCTGCCGGCTGATGCGCTGGCCGCGGCAGAGCGCCTTTCCGTCGCGGCCGACCTCATGCTTTGCATCGGCTCTTCGTTGGAGGTGTATCCGGTGGCCCAGCTACCGGAGATGACGTTGGCCGCGGGAGGCCAGGTGGTGATCATCACCCAGGGTCGAACCCCGCTCGACTGGGCGGCGGCGGTTGCGCTGGGCGGCGACGTCGTGAGCGAGCTGGAGAGCGTCGTGGACGCGCTGGGTCTGAAGTAAGCCGCCGCAGGGTCCGCGGCAGCGCGGGCGCCGGCTAAGCCCCGCAGGGTCCGCGGCAGCGCGGGCGCCGGCTAGCCGCCGCAGGGTTCGCGGCAGCGCGGTCGCCGGCTAGCCGCCCCACCCGTCCGCGGCAGCGCGTGCCCGGAGCGTCGCCTCGATCCCCACCAACGTCCCCGTGACCATCTCGGTCTCGGTCTCGTCCAGCGGACGGGTCAGCGCCGCCTGGGCCGCCGCCGCCACCGCCTCGCGCCGACTCCGCAGCTCACCCAGCCGGTTGGCGAGCTCAGAGGCGTGCGGATCGGCTGACAGCTCGGCGATCGCGGCGTCGAGCGCAACCATCAACTGCAGTGCCGCCTCGCGAGGCCGGCCCTGGTTGAGATCGAGACGGACCCGCAGGGCGAGCTCCTCGCAGACGAGCGCCCTCGCTCGCGCCCCGAGCACGGCGGCGAGCCGGGCCTGCGGAGCGAGCTCACGCGAGCGACGGCGACGGCCTCCGGGCCGCGGCAGCTCACGGGCGGCGGTCCACACCCCGTCGGCGACCTGCTCGCCGGCGCCGAAGCCAACCCGAGCAGTGATCAGCTGCCGGCGACCGACCGGCTGCGCATACGGATCGGCAGTGACCAGTCGGAATGCCTGCAGGGCCCGGTTGAGCACGGCGATCCCCGCGACCAGCTCCGCCTCACCGGCGGCGGCCAGCCACTCTCGGGCCGGCAGCTCGCCGTCCGCGGAATGGCCGACCGCGATGATCGTGGCACGACCCGTGGCAACCGGGGTCGGCTCGGGTTCCGGCGCCACGGGGCGGGAACGCCGGCGCGACACCAGCCGCCGCTGGGGTGCGCCGAGAGTCGCGAACACGATCACGTGCGTCGCCGCCGCCTCGGGGTCACCCTCGGGGCGGACGAGGTAGCGGCCGTCGGGCGGGCCGAGCGGCCACGGCAGCTCCACCTGAACGAAACGAAACAGCGGCGAGGCGCGACTCACCCGAGGTCGCGCCGGAGCGGAGTCAGTGGTTGGAGGTACGGAGTGCGTACTTGCTGGGCGCGATCGGAACCACCGGCTCGGGGATCTGGCTGATCCGGTTGATCAGCTGAATCCACTGTCCCGGCTCCAGGATGCTCTTGACCTGCTTGGAGAGCGTCGGGTTGGTCCCGTAGTCGGGTGAGAAGGTGACCTGGATGCGGTTCTGGTGATCGGCGAGCGCAAGCGTGTTGGACTGGTTCTTATAGGCGATGTCCGAGACGATCTGGTTCGGCCGCATCGAGCCCTGCAGGGTCAGCAGGCGCCGGATCGCGATGTCGGTGATCGAGCCGGAGCCCTGATGGCCCTCCACCGGGATGTTGTTGATCCTCGAGATGTCGAGGCTGGATCCGGTTGCGCCGGCGGCGTCGACGCCGTGCGAGGCGGTGGCATCGGCGCCGCACTTCAGGCCGGAGACGTAGGGGTCCAGTCCCGAGGCCGACAAGAACTCGATCGTCGCCAGCACGCGGCGGTCGATCAGCCCGGCCTCGATATCGCGCCGCCCGCAGGCGTAGATCTGGACGTGAGGATCGACGAGGACACGCTCGGTCAGCTGCTGCTTGGACATCAGCAGGACCTGCCCCACCGTCGGATTCTTGGCGCCGGGCCCGAAGAACGGATCCACCCCGGAGGCCCGGTAGACCGCGGTCGCCTCCAGCAGCTTCCAGCCATCGAGGATCGGCTTGGGATCGATGTACGGCGCCGTCTTTCCCGCGGGCTGGACCATGAAGTTCAGGTGCGACGACACGCCCTGGGAGGGGCCGCCGATGCGCCCGAGGATCGTTCCCGCCACCACGATCGAACCGGCCCGCAGCGCTTGCAGCGTGTACTGGTCGCGCGGCAGGTGCAGGATGTCGGAGAAGTAGTTCCGGAAGCTCGAGATCGTCTGCACCGAGCCGCCGAGCTGCAGCTTGCCGCCGGCGGCGAACGACCTCGGGCGCGCCGGGTGGGCGAACAGCCGCTCCTTGACCATCGGCGCCGACAGCGTGACCGAGGAGTGCGAAGCGGAGGACGCCGACCGGGCGCCGGTGCCCGACGAGCTCGGCGTCTGCTTACCCTGGCCGGCGCTCGGCGAGCTCGGGGTCTGCGTGCCGGCCGAGGCTGGAGCCGCCGGCTGGGTGGCGGCGGAGGCGCCCTGGCGGCCGGTCGCGGCGGCCGTCGCCGTCTGCTTGGTCGCCGACGCCGAGAACTCCTTGACGACGTCGCGAGCGCTCTTGCTGACCGGCTTGGGCACCGGATAGCTGCGCGGGATCGAGCCGAGGTGGGCGTAGGTGTAGGTGTTGCCGGTGGAGTCCTGCAGCTCGATGTACTTGCCGAGCTGAGCGCTGTTGCCGACCTTGACGATCCGTCCGTCGTTGACGGCGATCACCGGGGAGCCCCGTTTGGCGTAGATCGCGGTGCCCGTGACGTTCGGACTGGAATCGACGGCGATCGCCGCGTTGCTGCCCCTGACCTTCTTCTTGGCCAGCGCGTCGACCGAGTCATCGGCGTACTTGGCGGGCGCGGCGACCGGGAAGTGGCCCTGCACCATCCCGGTCAGCGCCCCGATCAGCTTCTCCGGAATCCCGCCGATCAGCTTGGCCCGAAGCAGCACCGACTGCACGTACCACTCGGCGTGGTTGTAGGCGAAGATCGCGTTGGAGAGGTTGGTGGAGGCGCCGGCGGCGTGCAGGTACCGGGCGGCGGTGAAGATCGCGTCGACCGGGTTGTAGGGATCGGCCACGCCGTCCCCGTTGGCGTCGATGCCCCATTCCTTCCAGGTCGACGGCAGGAACTGCATCCACCCCACCGCTCCCGCCGACGACACCGAAAGGTTGCGCCCGTAGTCGGTCTCGATCTCGTTGATGGCCGCCAGGACCTGCCATGGAACCTGGTACTCGATCCCGGCCGCCTGATAGATCGGGATCAGGAACGGGGGGATCTGGAACGAGTCGATGAAGAAGTTGGGGACTCCCATCGGAGCCGGACCCGGGGTCGAAATCGAGTACGTCGGGTTGCTGGCGGTTGGCACGCCCGGGCCCGCCGGCCCGGTGGTCTGTTGCTGCGTGGTGGTGTGAGACGCCTGCTTCGGTTGCTGTGCGGTGTGGTGGCCGTGGGGGTTTGCGTGGCGGCGCTTGGGCTTGGCCTGATTCTGGTGCTGGCGCTGGTGCCGGTGCTGGTGGGTCGAGGACCGCTCCGGCCGGCTCCGGGAGGGAGCCGGCGTGGTGCTGGAAGAAGTCGTCGTCGAGCTGGTCGTGCTCGACGAGGATGAAGTTGACGTCGAGGTCGGTGAACTGGTGGTGGTGGAAGACGACGTCGACGGAGCGCTGGTCGTGGTGCTGGTGGTCGCGGTGGTGGAGCTGCTGCTCGTTGCCGGCGCGCACGAGCCCGTCTGCCCGAGTGTGCCCGCGGCGGCGGCCGACCTGGCGGCGGCCCGGATCGCCGCCGGCGCGGTGGGCGGAAGGGCAATGTCGGCGGGGGAGGTGCCGGGGGCGACGTCGGCCGTGAACGTGTACAGGGGTGCCCCCTTGACGGTGAGCGTCACCGTGCAGGTGTCCGCGGACGCCGCCGGAACCCCGACGACCGCGATGACGATCAGCAACGCGCCCGCGAGCCCGAGCACGTTGACCAACTTACGGCGGGTGATCAACACCGCTTTTTTGCTCCAATCGTCATGTCCGTGCGCGCTCCAGTACGCAAAGCGAGGCCCTGCGACGCTCGGTTGGAAGCTACTGACTGATTCGGAGGTTTGCAATCCGGAACGGCGCCTCTCGGGCATTCCGAGTTTCCTCGGTTTGCAGGGAGGAAAACGCTTCCGGTCGTCTTTGAACAGGTTGTGGCCCGGGATGAAGAAGTTTCGAAGAAGGCACGTGACCGGAGCTGCCACCCCCCAGATACCAAGCGAGAAGCCTGATATCACCCTTAGGTTGAGCTTTAGAGCTCCGCTCTCGGCAGCCGGGAAGTCCCATTCGCACCGGTCTACCCGAGCGCTGGCCGGCCCAACCCCGCGGCGGTCCGGGCCAACCGGTGGCGGTACAGTCAAGCGATGACCGCCGACGAGAGTCCCGAGTTCGAGAGCCTCAAGGCCCGCGTCACCCGCCAGGGCGAGGAGGCGATCGGCAAGCTCGCCCAAGATCTGCTGGAGAATCGGGTCGTATCGAGCGCCGTCTCGGCCGCGTTCGAGACACGGGAGCGCGCGATGCGCGCCCAAGAGGTGGCGATGGCGGCGCTGAACCTCCCGTCGGCCAGCGACCTCGAGCGGCTGACGCGGCGGGTCCGCAGCGTGTCGCAGCGTCTGGAGGCGATCGAGGACGGCCTTGATCGGCTCGAGGATCGCCTGGGGCACGCCAACAGCAGCCGCGGCCTTGAGGAGCGGCTGGGGGCGATCGAGACGATGCTCACGCGTCTGGAGCGGGCGACCGCCGCGCCGCCTTCCGCGGATGCGGCGCCGGCTCGGCCGGATCCGGCGCCGGGTCCCCCGGACGCGGCCCCAGCTGCCCCGGCGCCCGCGGACGCCGCCCCGGCGGAATCGGTCTGAGTCGATCAGGTCGCCGGCGCCAGGGCGCCGAGCGCCAGTTCGCCGAGTCGATGCTCGGCCTCGTGCAGTGCGTCGGGCTCGATCCGGCGGCGACGGGGCACCACGATGTCCGAGACGATCAGCGCCGCCCCCGCCTGCAGCCCGCGATGGGCGGCCAGGGCGAACAGCGTCGCCGTCTCCATCTCCACCGCGACCGCGCCCCGTGCCCGCCACGTCTGCTCGATGTCGGCGCGCTCGTCGTAGAACAGGTCGGTGGTGACCACGGCCCCGCGCGGCACATCCGGGCGGGCGGCGATCAGCCGGTCTCGCACCCGAGGATCGGGTGTCACCCGCTCGCCGGCGCCGAGCGCCCGGCTGGTGCCGTCGCCCGCCAGCGCCTCGGTGACCACGAGCAGATCACCCAGCCGCAGAGATCCGTCCAGCGCTCCGCAGGTGCCGACCCGGACCAGGCGCGAAGCGCCCAGCGAGGCCAGCTCGGTCACGACGATCGCCGCGCTCGGTCCCCCCATCCCGGTGCTCTGGATCGTCAGTGGGTCCCCGTCGGCGGCGATGCCGGTGTAGCCCCAGAGCCCGCGGTTGTGGTTGAACATCTTCGGGGCCCGCAGCAGCGCCTGGGCGAGCAGGAGCGCGCGGCCGGGGTCGCCGGGGAGCAGCACCCGCTCGGCCAGCGAGGTGGTCGGCTGCAGATGGATCGGACCGGGCACGGCCCGCGAGATTAGACTCCGCTGGTCGCGACCAATCCAACCGGCCCCCGCCCGCGCCCGGGCCCCATATTTTGCTCGCGGGCGATTGACATACGGCGCGATGGCGAGTAGACCTAGACCACGACTCAAGGCAACAAGCCGGAACGTGGCCGGGCCAGGCCTGGCCGCGAGGTGCCGCCGGAAACGTGACGAGTGCCTACGGCTGACGCAGCGGGCCGTAATGTCCGCGGGCGACGGGGCCCGGCACTCACCGAGACCCCGTCGCCGAACTGCGGGCGGGGCGCACCCAGAGCGCGTCGCCGAACCGGCGTGGCGCTGGACCGACGAGGCGTGGTTCGCCGGCCGGGGAAGGCCGCGTGACCGACGCGTCAGGTGAGGCCCGCGCCCGCGATCTGCTCCGGCTCGGACGCCCGGTGGTGGTGATGTACTCGGGCGGGCGGGACTCGACCTGCCTGCTGCACCTCGCGGTGACGATCGCGGGGGCGTCCGCGGTGTGTGCGCTGCACGTCAACTACGGGCTGCGCGAGGCCGCCGCCGAGGACGAGCGCCACTGCCGGCAGCGGTGTGCGGGGCTCGGCGTGGATCTCGAGGTCCGCCGGGTGGACGGACACGAGATCCCGGAGACGGGGAACCTCCAGGCGTGGGCGCGCGGCCGGCGCTACGCCGCCGCGAGCGAGCTGGCCCAGGCGCGCGGCGGCGACATCGCCACCGGGCACACCGCGACCGATCAGGTGGAGACGATCCTCTACCGGCTGGCGTCCTCGCCGAGCCGCAGAGCGTTGCTGGGGATGGCGCCGCGAACCGGCACCCACCCACCCTTCCTGATCCGGCCGCTGCTCGGTTTCACGCGCGCGAGCACCGCCGCCTATTGCCGCGAGCACGACCTGAGCTGGCGCGAGGATGAGTCAAACGATTCCGATGCCTACGCCCGCAGCCGGATCCGCAGCGAGCTGGTGCCGGCGCTGGAGCGGGCCCACCCGGCGGCGCAGGCCAACGTGCTGTCGCTGGCGGAGATCCTCCGGGAGGAGGCAGCAGTGCTCGACGAGCTCGTCGGCGAGGTCCTCCGGGGCGGCGATGAGATCTCGCTGGCGCGGCTGCGCGGGCTCCCGCCGGCGCTGCGCCGGCTGGTCGTCCAGCGCCTGGCCGACGCCGCCGCCGGCGGACCCGCCGCCGGGGTCGGCCGCCGCGCTGACGAGGTGGCGGCGCTGCCCGACCGAGGGCGAGCCGCGCTGGATCTTCCGTCCGGTGTCAGGGCTACGGTGGACAGTGGGATGTTGCGGCTCGGGCGCCCGGAGCGGGAGCGACGGGCGCGGCGCGCGCCGGCGCCCGGAGCGACGCAATCACACAAGGGGCGAAGCCCCTACCCTAAAGCCGTGAGCGACGATCCCGCGATCGGGGAGATCCTCGTCCCCGCCGAGGATCTCCGCCGGCGGGTGCGCGAGCTCGGCGAGGAGGTGTCCCGTGACTACGCGGGCCGGACCCTGCTGTTGATCGGCGTGCTCAAGGGGGCGGTGTTCTTTCTGTCGGACCTGATGCGCCATCTGGAGATTCCGGTCGAGGTCGATTTCATGGCCGTCGCCTCGTACGGGTCGGCGACCAAGTCCTCGGGCGTGGTGCGGATCCTCAAGGATCTCGACGTCGCCATCGAGGGCCGCGACGTGCTGATCGTGGAGGACATCGTCGACTCGGGGCTGACCCTCCAGTACCTGCTGCGCAACCTGGCCGGACGCAACCCGGCATCGCTGGAGGTTTGCGCGCTGCTGATCAAGCCGGAGCGGCGCAAGGTCGACCTGCACACCCGGTACGTTGGATTCGAGATCCCGGACCGCTTCGCCATTGGCTACGGGTTAGACCACGCGGAGCGCTACCGCAACCTTCCCTATGTGGCCGCCCTGGAGCGGTGAGGGCCCTGCTTGCAGCTCAAATCCAGGTGCTACGCTAGCTCTCCAAGGTATCCCGCGAGAGACCGAGTACGCGGACGGTGCCCGGGCCAAGCAGGGACTTCACATTTATGAGCCGGTTTTTCAAGAGCGCCGCGTTTCCGATCCTGATCGTCGTAGTTTTGGCGTTCTTCGCCCAGAAGCTGATCGGGAACACGAGCCACGGCCCGAACTACACGTTCGGCAACCTGCTCACCCAGCTTCAGTCCAAGCAGGTCAAGAGCCTTTCGCTGGACCAGAAGGCCAACGCCGCCGATGTCACCCTGACCAACGGCCAGAAGTACTCGGTCGGCTACCCCGACTCCTACGCGCCGACGCTGATCAACCAGGCCAAGGCGGACGTGCCCGCGCAGGGCTTCAACGTCCAGAGCAAGTCCTCCAACGGCTGGCTGTCGCTGCTGACCTACATCCTCCCGTTCGTGATCTTCATCGGGTTCTGGATCTTCTTGATGAACCAGGTCCAGGGCGGCGGCTCCAAGGTGATGTCGTTCGGCAAGTCGCGGGCCAAGCGGATGTCGGTCGACTCGCCCAAGATCACCTTCCGGGACGTCGCCGGGGTCGACGAGGCGGTCGAGGAGCTGCACGAGATCAAGGAGTTCCTCGAGAACCCCAAGAAGTTCCAGGCCCTGGGGGCCCGAATCCCCAAGGGCGTGCTCTTGTATGGCCCGCCCGGGACGGGCAAGACGCTGCTGGCCCGCGCGGTCGCCGGAGAGGCGGGCGTGCCGTTCTTCAGCATCAGCGGCTCTGACTTCGTCGAGATGTTCGTCGGGGTCGGCGCCTCGCGCGTGCGTGACCTGTTCGAGCAGGCCAAGCAGAACTCCCCGTGCATCATCTTCATGGACGAGATCGACGCCGTCGGCCGTCACCGCGGCGCCGGCCTCGGCGGCGGCCACGACGAGCGTGAGCAGACGTTGAATCAGCTGCTGGTGGAGATGGACGGCTTCGAGATGAAGGACAACATCATCCTGATCGCCGCCACCAACCGGCCCGACATCCTGGACCCGGCGCTGCTGCGTCCCGGCCGCTTCGACCGCCAGATCGTCGTCGACCGGCCCGACCGCCTCGGTCGCAAGAAGATCCTCGAGGTTCACACCCGCGGCAAGCCGCTCGGCCGGGAGATCGATGTCGACGTGCTCGCCGGCCAGACGCCCGGGTTCACCGGCGCCGACCTGTCGAACCTGGTCAACGAGGCGGCGCTGCTGGCGGCCCGCAACGGCAAGCGCGAGATCACCCAGGACGAGCTCGAAGAGGGGATCATGCGAGTGATCGCCGGCCCGGAGAAGAAGACCCGGGTGATGAGCAACAAGGAGCGCAAGATCACCGCCTACCACGAGATGGGCCACGCGATCGTCGGCCACTTCCTGCCCAACTCCGACCCGATCCACAAGATCAGCGTGATCTCGCGGGGACAGGCTCTGGGATACACGATCTCGCTGCCGGGCGAGGACAAGTTCCTGACCACTCGCGCCGAGCTCCAGGACACGATGGCGATGACCCTCGGGGGGCGCGCCGCGGAGGAGATCTGCTTCGAGGAGATCACCACCGGGGCGTCCAACGACCTGGAGAAGGTGACGGCGACCGCCAAGCAGATGGTGATGCGCTTCGGGATGTCCGAGAAGCTCGGTCCGCGGGTGTTCGGTCATGACCACGGGCAGCCGTTCCTGGGCCGGGAGTTCAGCGCCGAGCCCGACTACTCCGACGAGATCGCCCGGGAGATCGACGACGAGATCCGCCGAATCGTCGAGATGGCCCATGTCCAGGCCAAGACCATCCTCACCGAGAAGCGGGTCGAGCTGCAGAAGCTGTCGGAGATCCTGATCAAGCGCGAGACGATCGAGAAGCCTCAGTTCGAGTCCCTGCTGGCGGGAAGCAGCGAGGAGGAGGTCTTCGGGTCAGAGGCGCCGGCGCTGCCCGAGGCGCCGCGGATGCCGGGAACCCCCGAGCGCCCGGGGCGCGATGCTCCCCGGCCTCTGCCGCGGCCAGGGCTGGCCGGCGGCACCGCCGAGTAGCCGTCACTCCCGGGTAGCCGTCACTCCCGGGTAGCCGTCACTCCCGGGTAGCCGTCACTCCCGGGTAGCCGCACTCCCCGTTACTCCCGAGTAGCTGTCACTCTTAAGTTGCAGTTCCGCGCGCCACGCGTGACAGGTTCTGTGTCACGTTGAGTGGGTGCCCGACGTGGATGGCAAATCGGTTCCAGGAGACCCGAATCACCATCCACGTGAGCTGGCGCGGCTGGCTGCGCGGCAACTCGGGGTGGTCTCGTCGGAGCAGCTCTACGAGCTGGGGTTTACGTGCGAGCAGGTCAAGTCGCTGCACCGGCGCGGCTGGCTGCACCGGATCTTCCAGAACGTATACGCCGTCGGCCACCGTCACCTCGTCGACCGGGCATACCTGCTCGCCGGGTGGCTGAGTGTCGGCCGCGACTCCTTCCTGAGCCACCGCACAGCAGCGGCGGTCTGGGGTCTGCGAGCCATCAACCGGCGCACGATCGAGATCACGGTGCCGGGAGCCGGAGGCCGCCGACGGATCGATCTGCAGCTGCATCGGACGCATCGCGAGCCGCATCCTGATGACATCCGGATGCGCGGGCTGGTTCGGGTCAGCTCCGTCGGGCGCCTGCTGGTCGAGCTGGCGCCCCGGGAACCGCCGGCCGAGCTGGAGCGGCTGATCACGGTGGCCGTCCAGAAACGTCTGCTGCGACTCGATGCCCACGACGGACGCGCCGGCCTGGAGGCGGCGCTGGCGCGCTACCGGCGCTGGCCAGGGATGGGCCGACTGCGGGCCGCGCTGGGCGAGTACCGTCGTATTGAAAGCCACACCTCGCAGCTGGAGTTGGCCTTTGACCGGTTCCTGGCCCGGCACCCGGAGATTCCCGACCCGGAGCGCAACGTCCACATCGACCGCTGGGAGATCGACCGCTACTGGCCGGCGTGGGGACTGGTGATCGAGCTCGATGGGCGGCCCTACCACATCGCCGCGCGGGAGATGGAGCGCGACCGGGTCAAGGATGCGGCGCTGCAGCGGCTGGGCTTGACCCCGATCCGGTTCACCGACTTGCGCTTCGACCACGACCGTGCCGGGATCCTCCGCGACCTCCACCACTTCCTGAACATCGCCGCGCCCTGAAGCGAGCGACGGGCGCCGGCCGGCGGCGCGCGGCGAGGGGTAACGTCAACGCCATGCGCAGCGAGCGTCGCCTAAATCGGATCCCGGGCGGGCTGTCCCTCGTCCGGGTGGGGCTGCCGTTGGTGATTGCGCTGGCCGGCGTCGTCCTGATCGTGATCGGCCACGGCAGCTATTCCAATCTGGCCAACACCCGGTCGCTGGAGTCCGCCGCCGGAGTGTCGCTGCTGCTGGTCGCGCTGATCGTCTGGATGATCAACTGGATGTACCGGCTGAGCTTGCGCAGCAACGAGGATCGCGAGTCAGAGGAACACGCCCGGGAGTACTACGACCGGACCGGCCGGTGGCCCGACGAGGATCGATGATGGCCGCGGACGCCGACCCCGGCTTCACGATCATGGGGATCGTCAACGTGACACCGGACTCCTTCTCCGACGGTGGGCGGTTTCGTGACGCCGCCGCGGCGACGGCCCACGGCTTGGCGTTGGCGGCGCAGGGCGCCGCGATCCTCGACGTCGGCGGAGAGTCGACGCGGCCGGGCGCCGAGCCGGTCTCGGCCGCCGAGGAGCTGGCGCGGGTGCTGCCGGTCATCGACGGGCTGCGGGCCGCCGGGACGGCCGCACGAATCTCCGTCGACACCTCCAAGGCGGCGGTGGCGCAGGCGGCCCTCGTCGCCGGCGCCACGCTCGTCAACGACGTCACCGCGCTGCGAGCGGATCCACCGATCGTCGAACTGGTGGCCGAGCATCAGGCGGACGTCTGCCTCATGCACATGCGCGGTGAGCCGCGCACGATGCAGCGTGACCCGCACTACGAAGAGGTCGTCTCCGAGGTCAAGGCATTCCTCGAGGAGCGGATGGCGTTCGCCGTCGCCCACGGCGTGCCGGAGGAGCGCATCCTGCTCGATCCGGGGATCGGATTCGGGAAGACGGTGGCCCACAACCTCACGCTCCTGGCCCGGCTGCACGAGCTGACGGCGCTCGGGCGACCGCTGGTGATCGGCACCTCGCGCAAGTCGTTTCTGGCTCGCCTGACCGGCCGCGCCGTGGACGACCGGCTGGCCGCCACGATCGCCACCAACGTGCTCGCCTACGAGCGCGGCGCCCGGGTGTTTCGCGTCCACGACGCCGGCCCCGTCCATGATGCTCTGACAATTGCGGCTGCTACGGTCCCTCGCGCATGGGAGAGAACGACGCCGGCGAGTTCGACGATGTCGACGACGTAGACGACGATGACGACGAGGAGAGCTCCGAGCCCGAAGTCACCATCGAGATCAGCGGCCTCTCGCTCTTCACCCACGTCGGGGTGACCGCCGCCGAGCGCGAGGTCGGCCAGCGGCTGCTGCTCGATCTCCGGCTCGACGTCGGCGACTGCGACGCCACCCTCACCGACCGGATCGAGGACACCGTCGATTACGCCCAGGTGTGCGACGTGGCCAACCTGGTCGCCCAGCAGCGCTCCTACAAGACGCTGGAGCGTCTCTGCGGGGCGATCGCCGACCGGCTTCTGGACCAATACGAGGCCCAGGCGGTGTGGGTCAAGGCGGCCAAGCCGGAGCCCCCTCTGGCGCTGCCGGTGACCGAGGTGTCGGTCGAGGTGTGGCGCGAGGCCGGGGGTTGACTGCGACGGGACCGGCTCCACGAGACGCCGGGGCGGCCGGCGCCGGCCCCGTCCGCACCGGCTATCTCGGCCTGGGCTCCAACGTGGGCGACACCCGGGCTCACCTGGCGGCCGCGGTGGCGGCGCTGCCGCGACATGGCGTCACCGTGTCGGCGGCGTCCTCGCTGTATGAGACCGAGCCGGTTGGGCTCGTCCTCGATCAGGCCGACTTTCTCAACGCCTGCCTACGGATCGGCACCGACCTGGGCCCGGAGGAGCTGCTCGCCGCGGCCAAGGTGGTGGAGCGGGAGGTCGGCCGCTCCGCCGGCGGGCCCCGGCACGGGCCGCGGGTGATCGACGTCGACGTGCTGCTGCTCGGCGACCTGCAGTACCGCTCGCCGCGGCTGACGCTCCCGCACCCCGAAGTCAGCTCGCGCCGGTTCGTGCTCGCGCCGCTGCTGGAGCTCGACCCTGAACTGGCGCTGCCATCGGGAGAGCGGTTGGACGAGTGCCTGCGAGCGCTGGGCCCCGGGCAGGCGGTCCGTCGGGTTGCTCCGGCACCGGCATTGGTGTAATCACTCGCCATGCTCCTGGTCGTCGATGTCGGCAACACCCAGACCCATTTCGGGGTCTACCGCGACGGCGAGGACGCCGTCGCCGAGGACTGGCGGTTCGCCACCGTGCGCGAGTCGACCCGTGACGAGCTGGGAGCGCGGCTGGCCAGCCTGCTGGCGCTCCGCGGCCTTGGCTTCGACGAGATCGACGGCTCCATCGTCTCCTCCACCGTGCCCCAGCTGTCTGATCAGTGGACGTCGATGTCGCGCCGCTACCTCGGGCAGGAGATGCTCAATGTCGGCCCGTCGATCCGCACCGGGATGCCGATCCGGATCGACAATCCGCGTGAGGTCGGTGCCGACCGGCTGGTCAACGCGATCGCCGCCTACGCGCGGTTCGCCAGCGCCTGCGTGGTCGTAGACTTCGGCACCGCGATCACCTACGACGCGGTGTCCGACAGCGGCGAGTATCTGGGCGGGATCATCACCCCCGGGGCGGAGATCTCCCTGGAAGCGCTGTACGAGCGCGCCGCCAAGCTGCCCAGGGTGGAGATGGCCGAGCCGCGCTCGCTGATCGGCAAGTCGACCGTCGACGCCATCCGCAGCGGGATCGCGTTCGGGTTCGCCGGGCAGGTGGAGGGGATCGTCAGGCGGCTGCGCGCCGAGCTCGGAGAGGACACGCCGGTGATCGCCACCGGCGGCTTGGCGCAGGCGGTGGTTCCGTTCGTCCGGGAGACCGTCGACCACGTCGACGACCTGCTCACCCTCACCGGGCTGCGCCTGATCTGGGAGCGCAACGCGGCATAGTTGGTCGCAACGCGGCGGCCGTCCAGCGGGGGCGTGCGGCCGTCAGGCGATGGCGGCGGTCGCCGGCACCGGCACGTCGGGGGTGCGCGCGACGCTCACCGCCAGGATCAGGAAGGCGAGCCGGCGGCGATTGGTCGGCTCGGACGCCTCGAGCTGCGCAAACGTGTCCAGCAGGCCCCGGATCGCGGCGAACACGGGCGCGTCATCGATGTCGTCGGGCACGTCGCACGACATCCGGGCGAGCGCCAGCATCTCGGGGCCGCCGTCGCCGCCGCGCATGGTGGCGATCGCGGCGAGCATCACGTACTCCGCGACGCGGTCGAGCAGGACGTGGGATGCGCGCTCGCGCTCGCCGATCGCCGGCCCGGCCGGCTCCAGCGGATCACGGGCGGCGATCCGCAGTGACTGCTCGGAGGCGATCGAGCGGATCTGCGCCGCCGACAGGCCGATCTGGATCGCCGAGCGCAGCTGAGTGACCGCCGACATCAGGGTGTGACCGTACGGCGCGTCGGAGGCGAACAGGATCTGGCCCGGAGGCACGAGCGCGAACAGCGCCTGCAGGTCGGCCGGCATCCACCAGGCGGTGTCGAACAGCAGGTTCGGGAGATCGGCGGCGGAGCGCCAGATCCACGACAGATCGCACACCCCGGCGTGGGCGAGGATGAAGCGGGCGTCGGGAAACGCCCCGGCGAGCTCCACCACGTGAGCGCCGAGAGCGGGGATCCCGCGCCCGGCGTGGATCAGCATCGGCAGTGTGCGCTCTTGCGCGAGCGCGGCCAGCGACCGCACGGCGGGATGATCGAGCGTGAACTGCTCGGCGCGCGGATGCAGCTTGATCCCCTTGGCCCCCGCCGCCAGCGCTCGCTCGGCCTCGGCGCGCGCGTTGCCGGCGTTGGGGCTCACCCGGCAGAACGGGGTCAGCCGTCCGTCGGCTGCAGCCGCCACCTCGATCACCATGTCGTTGGCCGGCGGGTAGCCGTCGGGCTCGTGCATCGGGAACACGAAGGCGCCGCGGGCGTTGGCCACGCGGAGTTGCTCCAGCAGCTGCACCGGGGTCTGGCTCATCCCGTCCGGATCATTCTGCCCGAGGTGGGTGTGGGCATCGAACAGCGCCAGCCCCGGGACCTGATCGTGCAGCTGGCGAGCCCACGGGTCGATGAGCGATGCGATGTCCATGCCCTTCATTCGTACCATGAAACGATCGTGACCCCGCCCGTCGACACCCTCACCGGAGCACCCGGCCCCGCGTCGGAGACCGGTGCGGCGAGCGCCGGCCGGTCGCCCCGGTGGCCCGGCCGCGACGGCGACGGAGTGCGGTTCGGGGCGTTGACGGAGCCGTGGCGGCTCGGCGGGGTGCCGATTCCGAACCGCGTCGTGCTCGCCCCGCTGGCCGGGATCGGCAACTGGTTCGTGCGTCTGCAGGCCAAGCGCCATGGCGCCGGACTGGTCGTGTCGGAGATGGTGTCGAGCTTCGCCGTGCACTACCGCAACCCGCGGACCTGCACCGAGCTGCTGCGGATCCACCCCGAGGAGCATCCGGTGGCGGTGCAGCTGTTCGGCCATGATCCCGACGTGATGGAGTCCGCGGCCGAGCGGGTCGCCGCCGCCGGGGCCGACCTGATCGACCTCAACATGGGCTGCCCGGTGCCCAAGGTGTGCAAGACGGGCGCCGGCGTGGCGCTGCTGGAGAATCCGGATCGCGCGGTCGCGCTGGCACGCGCCGCGGGGCGGGGCAGCGGGCTGCCGGTGACGGTCAAGCTGCGCTCGGGCGTGCGTGCGGGAGATGGCAGCGGCATCGCCGTCGCCCGGCGGCTGACCGAGGCCGGTGTCGTCGCCGGCCTGTGCATTCACCCGCGGCACGCCTCCCAACGTCACTCCGGAGCTCCCGACTACGAGCTCGCCCGCCGCCTGGTGGAGGAGCTGCCGGTACCGGTTCTGATCTCCGGTGGCCTGCGCACCCCCGCGCTCGCCCGGGAGGCGTTTACCCGCACGGGCGCCGCCGGGGTGGCTCTGGCCCGAGGTTCGCTGGGGAATCCGTGGCTGTTTGCGCAGCTCATCGGGGAACGCGAGGACGACCCGAGCCGCGCCGAGGTCCTGGCCGAGGTGAACTGGGTGATCGACTGCGCCGGCGAGCATCTGGGGCCGGAGCGCGCCGCGCGTTACCTGCGCAAGTTCTACCCCTGGTATCTGGAGCGGCTCGGCGGCGACCGCGCGCTCCAAGACGAGCTGCAGCGGGCGCCGACGCTCGAAGCGGCCCGCACGCTATTCGGTATTTCTTAGCCGCCGCTGGGTTCCAGCAGGGGATGAGGGTCCGTATCATGATTGGAGAATTCGCGGCTCGTGGTCCGAGTGGGACAGGCCACGACCGGCGCCGGAGGGCTTAACAGTGAGAAGGCGGTGGACAAACGCCACGAGGGTTCTCGTTGCCATGTGTGGGATGGGCGCGCTGCTCGGAGTGCAGGCGGCGGACGGCGTCGCGTCCAGCCGCGCCTCGGTCGTCGGTGCCTCCACTCGGGCCGTCGGTCCAGGGCGGCTGAGGGTCGGTTCAGCCCCGGCGATTCCGCACGGCGCCCGCCGGCTGGGAGCGCTGCCGGCGACCCGGGCGCTGCGCCTGACGGTGGCGCTCACGCCACAGGATCCTGCCGCGCTGCAGACCTACGCCCAGGCGGTGTCGACGCCGGGATCGGCCGACTTTCACCACTACCTGAGCGTCGATGGGTTCGCGCAGCGCTTCGGTGCCGGCGCGTCGCAGATCGCAGCCGTGCAGAGCTCACTACGCTCCCAGGGCCTTTCGGTGGGGGCGCCCACCGCCAACCACCTGACGCTTCCGGTGAAGGGCAGCGTGGCCGACGTCGAGCAGGCGTTCTCGGTCACGGAGTCCCAGCTCCAGTTGCCGAGCGGCCGCACCGTCTACGCCAACGATCAAGCGCCGCAGGTGGCGGCCAGTGTCGCCAGCTCGGTGCAGGCGGTGATCGGCCTCGACGACGTGGCCCTGCCCGCGCCGCAGGGCTTGACCCAGCAGCAGCAGAGCGACTCGGCTTCGGTCGGCTCACCGCCGCCGTCGCCCGGAAGCGGTCCGACCCCCTGTACGACGGCGGCAAGCACCTCGGGGGGCGCGGGCAACGTCGCTTACACCGCCGACGAGATCGCCAACGCATACGGGCTGAACGGCTACTACGCCAAAGGCGACGAGGGTCAAAATCAGACGGTCGCGTTCCTGGAGCAGGAGCCGCTCCAGCTCAGCGACATCACCGCGTACCAGCAGTGCTACAACCTTCCCGCTACATCTCCGCAGATCATCAATGTCGACGGCGGCCCCGGGACGTACGGCACGGGCAGCCATGACGACGAGGCGGCGCTCGACATCGAGCAGGTGATGGGGCTGGCGCCGCAGGCAAGCATCGACGTGTACGAGTCGCCCCCCAACACCCAGGCCGAGGCCGACATCCTGACGCGGATGGCCGACGACGACAGCGCCCAGGTGATCTCCAGCTCCTGGGGGGTGTGTGAAGCCAATGCGGCGTTCATGAGCGCCGAGAACGCGACGTTGCAGGAGATGGCGGCCCAGGGCCAGTCGTTCTTCGTCGCGTCGGGCGACTACGGATCGACCGATTGCTATGCCCTGGATCAGAGCGACAAGAGCCTGTCGGTGCTCGATCCAGCCAGCCAGCCGTACGCCACCTCCGTCGGCGGGACCAGCCTGGGAGTGTGGAATAGCCAGTCGGAGTCCTGGTCGGCGAACACCATGACCGCCTACCCCGGCGAGTACCTCTGGAACAACGGTCCTCCCACCGGCGGCGGCAGCGGCAATGTGGCGGGGAGCGGGGGCGGCGTGTCGGCGAACTGGCCGATGCCCGCCTATCAGCTGGACAGCAGCCCGGGCCTGGGGGTGATCCAGGCCGACTCGTCCACGGGCTGCGGTGGCCAGTACTGTCGCGAGGTCCCCGACGTCTCCGCCGACGCCGATCCCAACACCGGATATGTCATGTACGCCAACGGCGGCCACCGCGGTGGCGGCTGGGAGGTGCTCGGCGGCACCAGCGCCGCGGCGCCGTTGTGGGCGGCCTTCGCGACGCTGGCCAACGCGTCAGCGGACTGCGCCGGGACGACGCTCGGGTTCGTGAACCCGGTGTTGTACGAGCTCGCGGGCGCGGGCACCGCCACCTACTCCGCAGACTTCCACGACATCACCTCGACCCAGGCGAGCCCGTTCTCCGGGATCGCCGGGAACGACGTGTTCGCGGGGACCAACACATTGAACCCCAAAGGGCTCTACCCGGTGCTTGACGGGTACGACATGGCGACGGGTCTTGGCACTCCGATCGTAAACACGCTGGGCAGCTCCCTGTGCTCTCCGCCGACGCCGGTCATCTCCGTCTCTCCGGCAAGCAACCGATCGGGCACGGTCGGGCAGCCCGTGTCCGTGCAGATGCAGGCGACCGACTCAGCCGGAGACGTGCCCCGCTTCTCGGCCACCGGCCTGCCCAATGGCCTGAGCATCAATCCGGTCACCGGCGTGATCTCCGGCACGCCGGCGACCGCGCAGACCGCGACGGTGACGGTGATCGCCGCCGACCCGATAACCGCGCGCTCGGTCACATTCACCTGGACGATCGCCCCCGTCGCCACTACCACTACCACGACTACCACTACCACGGCCACCGTCACCGCGACGACCCCGCCGCCCCCGGCCACGACGGTCGTCCACACCACGCCGCAACCGCCGGTTTCGACGCCCAAGCCGCCGCCGCCGACGACCCGAGGCGGCCCGCCCTCACCCGGGCCGCCCACGATCAAGCTCGTCGCGCTGACGGGTCTGGCCGCCGGCAAGCCGAGGCTGAGCTTCGCCACCGCCGCCGGCAGTCACGCGCCGAAGCTGGCCTCGGTCACCGTCACGCTGCCCGGTGGCCTGCGCTTCGTCAAGTCCAACCGCACGCTGAGCCGGTCGATCACCGTCAGGTCCGGCGCCACGCGGATCCACTTCAAGCTCCGGCGCATTGGTGGGTCCGTGCAGCTCACGTTCGTCCCGGCGGTGAGCAGTGCCAGGGTGACGTTCGGCGGGAAGGCGATGAGCGTCTCGGCGGGCGTAGCGGTCAAGGTCCACCGGCACCAGGTGAGGCAGATGACGATGCGGATGGCGGCGACCGACGCGGCGCGGCGGACGACCAGATTCGTGATCGCCGTCAAGAAGCTGTCGTAGCCGTCCCCGCCCCACGCCAGGGGAAGCATCGATCGCCAGGCTTGCCGGGAGGAAGTTGGCGCTGTCTATACTCATGCGCCCACCGCGGCCCGCCGCAGGTGCGATCCCGCCGCTTCAGGCGGGTTTTTCTCGTCTGCACTGCCCCGAACACAGGTCTGATCGCTATGCCAAAGGACGTCATCCTCACCCCGGACGGCCTCGCCAACCTCAAGGCGGAGCTCGATCACCTCGCGACGACGCGCCGGCGCGAGGTGGCCGCCCGCATCAAGGAGGCGCGCGAGTTCGGCGACATCTCAGAGAACGCCGAGTACGACGACGCCAAGAACGAGCAGGCGATGCTCGAGGCACGGATCGCCACGCTCGAGGACAAGCTGCGCTCGGCGACGGTCGTCGACGCGTCGGATCTCGATACCGATGTGGTCCGCGTCGGCTCGGTCGTACACGTCAAGGACGAGGGCGGCAGATCCAACAAGTACACGATCGTCGGCTCGGCCGAGGCCGCCCCGGCGGAGGCCAAGCTCTCCAACGAGTCCCCGGTCGGCAAGGCGCTGATCGGCCGCAAGCGCGGGGAACAGGTGTCCGTGGTGACGCCGCGGGGGGAGCGCAAGCTCAAGATCACCAAGATCGACGTCGGGGCCTAGCCAGCGCGCCGCCGCCGCCGGGTCCCCGTGGCCGATCAGCCCGAAGGCGCCTCGGACGTTCTCGCCGATCGCCGGCGCAAGCTGGAGTCGCTGCGGGGCCAGGGCGTCGACCCGTTCCCGCACGCGTTTGCTGGGGTGGAGCCGATCGCGAACGTGCGGGTGGCCCACGAGGATCTGGCCGTCGGCGAGGAGAGCGACGTCTTCCACCGCGTCGCCGGGCGGCTGGCGGCGCGTCGGGGTCAGGGAAAGATGGCGTTCCTGGATCTGGAGGACCGGTCGGGCCGGATCCAGCTGCAGGCCCGGGTCGACGTGCTCGGCGCCGAGCCGATGGAGCAGCTGCTGTCGCTGGACCTCGGGGACCTGGTCGGCGTCGATGGCGCCGCGTTCCGCTCCCGCCGCGGCGAGCTGACGCTGCGCATCGACGGCTTTACGCTGCTCGCCAAGTCGCTGCGCCCCCCACCGGACAAGCATCACGGCCTGACCGACGTCGAGACGCGGTTTCGCCATCGTGAGCTGGACCTGATCGCCAGCCCGGAGGCGCGTCAGCTGTTCACCATCCGCGCCAAGGTGATCACCGCGGTGCGCCGGTTCCTCGACGACGAGGGCTTCATCGAGGTCGAGACGCCGGTGCTGCAGCCCCTCTACGGCGGGGCGATGGCGCGGCCGTTCACCACTCATCACAACGCCTTGGACCGAGACCTGTACCTGCGGATCGCCACCGAGCTGTACCTCAAGCGCCTGATCGTCGGCGGGCTGGAGCGTGTCTACGAGCTGGGCAAGGACTTCCGCAACGAGGGGGTCGACACGACCCACAATCCGGAGTTCACGGTGCTCGAGTTCTACGAGGCCTACGCCGACTACCTGGACGTCGCGCGACGTTGCGAGCGGCTCGTATATGCGGTCGCGCAGGCCGTCGGCTACGAGGGGGACATCGATTTCAAGCCGCCGTGGGACCGGGAGACGCTGGCGGGCGCGATCCGGCAGCGCACCGGCGTCGACATCCTGCGTCACCATGACCGCGACGCGCTGGCCGCGGCGATGCGCGAGCGCGGCCTGAAGGTCCCCGAGGGCGACACCTGGCCACAGCTCGTGGACGAGCTGGTGTCCAAGCACGTCGAGCCGAGCTTGCAGCAGCCCACCTTCCTGCTCGACTACCCGGTGGCGATCTCGCCGCTGGCCAAGCGCCATCGCGAGTCGCCCGATCTGGTGGAGCGCTTCGAGGCGTTCGTCGGCGGGATGGAGATCGCGAACGCCTTCACCGAGCTCAACGACCCCGATGAGCAGCGCCGCCGGTTCGAGAGCCAGCAGCGGTTCGCCGCCGCCGGCGACGCGGAGGCCCAGCCCTACGACGAGGCCTTCGTCGAGGCCCTGGAGCACGGCATGCCGCCGACCGGCGGGATCGGGATCGGGATCGACCGCCTGGTCATGCTGATGACCGGCAGCCGATCGATCCGCGAGGTCGTGCTCTTCCCCGCGTTACGGACATGACGCGGCGTGCCTGGGCGGCGTTCGCCGCGATGTCGCTGCTGTGGGGCGTCTCCTACCTGCTGATCAAGATCGCCGTCGACGGCGGCCTGCCCGCACCCGACGTCGCCTGGCTGCGGGTGGCGATTGCGGCGTCGCTGCTGGTCGTCCTGGCGTGGCGCGCCGGCGCGCTCGGAGCGCTCGGCGGACGATGGCGGTGGATCGTCGCCTACGCCGTGGCCGAGATCTCGATCCCGTTCCCGCTGATCGCCGCCGGTGAGGTTCATGTCGCGTCGTCGTTGGCGGCGATCATCATCGCCGCGGTGCCGTTGATCGGAGCCGTGCTGGCGCTGCGCTTCGACCACTCCGAGCGCCCGACGCGCCGGCGGGCGGTCGGTCTGGTGATCGGCTTCGCCGGGGTGATCGCGCTCGTCGGGCTCGACGCCTCCGGCAACGGGGCCGAACTGCTCGGGGCCGTCGCGATCCTGGTCGCCGCGGTCGGCTATTCGATCGGGCCGATGCTGGTCAAGCATCGGATGGGCGGCCTCGATCCGCGGGCCCTGATGGGCGCGAGCCTGTCGGTTGCGGCGGTGATCCTGGCCCCGGTCGCGGCCGTAGACACGCCCAGCCGTACGCCCACGGCGGGCGCGTGGGCGGCGGTGGCGGCGCTCGGCCTGTTCTGCACGGCGCTGGCGTTCGTCGTGTTCACGGTCCTGATCCGCGAGGCAGGGACCAGCCGGGCGACGGTGATCACCTACGTCAACCCGCTGGTGGCGGTGGCGCTCGGGGTCACGCTGCTCGGCGAACGGCCGGGCTCGGGCGCGATCGCCGGGCTGCTGCTGATCCTCGCCGGGTCCTGGCTGGCAACCGGGGGCCGGGTGCCTCCGGGAGCTCGCCCGCGGCGCGCACTCGCCCCGCGGCGACCCGTCCGCAACCACGTCGGGAGCAGGCAAAACGCCGATCCGGACGGCGGCAACCGGCCCGTGAACGCGGTCCCCAACCCCGCACGGGACGGGGCCTGGCCCGGCGGGAGTACGCAAAACCGGCTGTTAGACTGAGGCATGGCTCCGAAGAAAAGGACCGTTGCGCTCATCCATTCGGCGAAAGATGCCGAATAAAGTGAGAGCGACGGATTCTTCGGCGTCCCTTGAGCCGAGACTCAGCGCAGACCAGGACCACACCCCGACCAACTTCCTTTTAGTAGTAAGCCACAACCACTTAGGAAGCCCATGTTTGAGCGATTTACAGAGCGAGCCCGCCAAGTGGTCGTCTTGGCGCAGGAAGAGGCCCGGACCCTCAAGCACAACTACATCGGCACGGAGCACATCCTGCTCGGGCTGCTGCGCGAAGAGGAGGGACTCGCCGCTCGAGTGCTCGAGTCGCTCGACATCACGGTGGAGCGCGTCCGCGCTCAGGTGGTGCGGATCGTCGGGTCGGGCGAGGAGGTCACCTCGGGTCAGATCCCGTTCACGCCGCGCGCCAAGAAGGTCCTGGAGCTGGCGCTGCGCGAGGCGCTGAGCCTCGGCCACAACTACATCGGCACCGAGCACATCCTGCTCGGGCTGGTCCGCGAGAACGAGGGCGTGGCCGCCCGCATCCTGCTCGACTTCGATGCCGACTCCGAGAAGATCCGCAACGAGGTGATCCGGATGCTGTCCGGCCCCGGCAGCCGCCAGCGCGGCTCGGGCGCCAGCAGCTCGGGCGCCGCCGGCGCCGGCGAGGGCAAGAAGTCCTCCAAGCTGCTGGATCAGTTCGGCCGTAACCTGACCAAGCTGGCCTCCGAAGGCAAGCTGGACCCGGTGGTCGGCCGCGAGACCGAGATCGAGCGGATCATGCAGATCCTGTCGCGCCGCACCAAGAACAACCCGGTGCTGGTGGGCGAGCCGGGCGTCGGCAAGACCGCCGTGGTCGAGGGCCTGGCGCAGCGGATCACCAACTCCGACGTGCCCGAGCTGCTCAAGGGCAAGCAGATCTACACCCTGGATCTGGCCGCTCTGGTCGCCGGCTCCAAGTACCGAGGAGAGTTTGAGGAGCGTCTCAAGAAGGTGATGAAGGAGATCACCCAGCGCGGCGACATCATCCTGTTCATCGACGAGCTGCACAACCTGGTCGGCGCGGGCGCCGCCGAGGGCGCCATCGACGCGGCCTCGATCCTCAAGCCGGCGCTGGCCCGCGGCGAGCTGCAGACGGTGGGAGCCACCACCCTGGAGGAGTACCGCAAGTACCTGGAGCGCGACTCCGCCCTGGAGCGCCGCTTCCAGAAGATCACCGTCGATCAGCCCTCGACCGAGGAGACGGTGCAGATCCTCAAGGGGCTGCGCGACCGCTACGAGCAGCACCACAAGGTCAACATCACCGACGAGGCGCTGGAGGCGGCCGCCGATCTCGCCGATCGCTACATCTCCGACCGCTTCCTCCCCGACAAGGCGATCGACCTCATCGATGAGGCGGCGTCCCGGATGCGGATCAAGTCGATGACCTCTCCGCCGGTGTACCGCGAGCTCGAGGACGAGATCGAGGAGACCCGGCGGGCCAAGGAGGAGGCGATCGAGTCCCAGGAGTTCGAGAAGGCGGCCAACCTGCGCGACAAGGAGCGGCGGCTGACCCAGCGCAAGCGCGAGCTCGCCGATCAGTGGGAAGCCGGCGAGTCGACCGAGCGCCCGTCGATCGGCGAGGAGGAGATCGCCGACATCGTCTCGATGTGGACCGGCATCCCGGTGTTCAAGCTGACCGAGGCCGAGACCCAGAAGCTGATGCGGATGGAGGAGGAGCTGCACAAGCGCGTCATCGGGCAGCACCCGGCGATCGAGGTCGTCTCCAAGGCGATCCGCCGCTCCCGGGCCGGTCTGAAGGATCCGAAACGGCCCACGGGCTCGTTCATCTTCCTCGGACCCAGCGGGGTCGGCAAGACCGAGCTGGCCCGGACGCTGGCCGAGTTCCTGTTCGGCGACGAGGACACGATGGTCCGGATCGACATGTCCGAGTACATGGAGAAGCACGCGGTGTCGCGCCTGGTCGGTTCCCCTCCGGGCTACATCGGCTACGACGAGGGTGGCCAGCTCACCGAGGCGGTGCGGCGCAAGCCCTACAGCGTGCTCCTGCTCGACGAGATCGAGAAGGCGCACCCGGACGTGTTCAACATCCTGCTCCAGATCCTGGAGGACGGCCGGCTCACCGACGCTCAGGGGCGGACGGTCGACTTCCGTCACTGCATCGTGATCATGACCTCGAACATCGGCGCCTCGGAGATCGCCCGCAACACGCCGCTCGGCTTCGCCGTCTCCGACGACGAGACCGGGATCACCTACGACGACATGAAGAACCGGATCATGGGCGAGCTCAAGAAGGTCTTCCGGCCCGAGTTCCTCAACCGGATCGACGACGTCATCGTGTTCCACAAGCTGGCCAAGGACGAGATCAAGGAGATCGTCGACCTGCTGCTGCTGCGCATCCGCGAGTCGATGGCCGAGCGTGAGCTGCAGCTGGAGCTATCCGAGCCGGCCAAGGACCTGCTCGTCGAAAAGGGCTGGGATCCGGCGATGGGGGCGCGGCCGCTGCGGCGCGCGATCCAGCGCTACATCGAGGATCCGCTGGCCGACTTCGTCCTGCGCTCACAGGTGCCGTCGGGCTCGACTGTCCTGGTGGAGCCCGGGGTCGACGGCACCGAGGAGGAAGACGTGAAGCTGTCGGTCATCGAGCCGGCGCCCAAGCCGACTCCGGTCGGGGTCGGCGCCGAGGGCGGCGGCGAGGAAGACGGGCGTGCCGACGAGCCCGACGGCGACGGCGGCAAGTCCGAAGCCGGGTCCGATTAGCGCCCGACGGGGTGGGCGTGCCGGCACGCTGTTGGATGGCGGGCACGGCGGGCCGCCGCCGGGTGGCTGACTGACGCGGACGTCCGGGTCCACGCGGCTCCGAGGTCGCGGTGGACGTTTGCCGACGCTGGGGACGCAGACGTCCGCTGCCGCGCACGGCGGGCTCGCGGTGGACGTTTGCCGACGCTGAGTCAAGAGAGCGCGTCAACACTGCAACAAATCAGTAACTTCAGGCCCGCAACCGGGCTTGGCGTCGGGGCCTCCGCGTACGCTCTCACGACACGCTCATGCCCCGCCCCGCCTCTGTCCACGTCTGCTCCGCCTGCGGCCACGAGACCGCACGCTGGGCGGGTCGCTGCCCCGCCTGTAGCGAGTGGAACACGCTGGTGGAGCAGGTGCGGGTGAGTGGGTCCGGATCCGGGCGCGGTGGCGCCGGCGCGGGCGCGGGTGGACGGCGGAGTGCCGCGGCGCCGGTCACGCCGGTGGCGCTGGCCGACGTCGAGGCTGTCGAGCAGGATCGCCTGAGCACCGGGATCGGCGAGCTTGACAACGTGCTCGGCGGGGGAATCGTGCCCGGATCGCTGGTGCTGATCGGCGGCGCTCCCGGGATCGGCAAGTCCACGCTGACGACGATGGCGCTGGCGAACCTGTCCGCCTCGGGCCGCCGCACGCTGTACGTGTCGGCGGAGGAGTCGGCGGCTCAGATCCGGCTGCGAGCCCAGCGTCTCGGGGGCGGCGACGCACTGGCCGTGCCGGTGATCGCCGAGACCGACCTCCACGCCGTCCTGGCCACGCTCGAGGCGGAGCGGCCCGACGTGTGCGTGATCGACTCGGTTCAGACATTGCACTCGGTGGACCTCTCGTCCGCCGCGGGCTCGGTGGCGCAGGTGCGTGAGGTCGCCGGCGAGATCATGCGGGTGGCCAAGCAGCGCCGGATCGCCGTGCTACTCGTCGGGCACGTGACGAAGGAGGGCGCGCTCGCCGGCCCTCGGGTGCTGGAGCACTTGGTCGACTGCGTGCTCCAGTTCGAGGGCGAGCGCGAGCGCACGTACCGCACCGTCCGGGCGATCAAGAACCGGTTCGGATCGACCAACGAGGCCGGAGTGTTCGAGATGCACGATCAGGGCCTGGTGGAGGTGCTCGACGCGTCGGCGCGCTTCCTCGCCGAGGCGACGCGATCGCCGGGCAGCGTTGTGCTGTGCGCCATGGAGGGGTCGCGGCCGCTCCTGGTCGAGGTTCAGGCACTGGTGACGGCGTCGGAGCTGGTGCCGCCGCGACGGGTGGTGGCCGGGCTCGATCGCAATCGGGTGGCTTTGGTGCTGGCCGTGCTCGGTCGCCACGGCCGGATCGGGCTGGGGAGCGCCGACGTGTTCGTCAATGTGGTTGGCGGGGTGCGCGTCGACGAGCCGGGAGCCGACCTGGCGGTGGCGCTCGCGGTGGCCAGCGCGGCCAAGCGAGTGGCGCTGACCGGCGAGGGCGAGCGGCCGCTGGCGTGCTTCGGCGAGCTCGGGCTGACTGGTGAGCTGCGCAGCGTCGCTCACGCCGACCGCCGTCTCGCCGAAGCCGAGCGGTTCGGCTTGATGCCGGTGGTGGCGCCGGAGACCCAGAGGACGCTGCGGGCGGCGCTGTCTGCGGCGCTGACACCGGAGAGGGGGGTGGTGCAGGCCGCCGCCTGAGGGGCATGGAGTGGGCGGCCGCGGATAGGCCGGCGCCGGGCGCTGCACAGGTGGGGGCCCGACCGCCGCATTCGCAGCGCGGACGACCGTTCGGCCTGAAGAAGCCCTCAGACGGCTCGCCCACCCCCTCAGCGGCTAAAATGAGTACCGATGCCGCCGCGTTCCGGGGAAGAGCTCAAAGACGAGCTCGAGTCTCGACAGGAGTCCCGGATCATGAGGGCGCTCGAGATGGTCGCGCCCGGAACCTCGCTCCGCGAGGGCATCGACAATGTGGTCGACGCCCGCACCGGCGCGCTGATCGTGATCGGTGACGCCGAAGAGCTGAGCTTTCTGTTCTCGGGCGGGATCAAGCTGGACATCGAGTACTCGCCCGCCTTCCTCTACGAGCTGGCGAAAATGGACGGCGCGATCGCGTTGAGCTCCAACGCCACCAAGATCGTGCAGGTCAACGTGCAGCTCACGCCCGACCCGACGATCCTCACGATGGAAACCGGTACCCGCCATCGCACCGCCGAGCGGGTCTCCAAGCAGACCGACGCGATCGTCGTCGCCGTCTCCGAGCGGCGCGAGGTCGTCTCCCTGTATGTCGACGGGCTCAAGTACATCCTGGAGGACATCCCCGTCGTGCTCGCCAAAGCCAATCAGGGCCTGGCGACCCTCGACAAGTATCGGAGCCGGCTCGATCAGGTGTCGACCCGTCTGACGGCGCTCGAATTCGAGGGCGGGGTGACGCTGCACGACGTGCTCACGGTTCTGCAGCGGGTCGAGCTGGTGACACGGATGGCGGTAGAGATAGAGCGCTACATCGTCGAGCTCGGGACCGAGGGGCGGCTGATCGAGATGCAGCTCGACGAGACCATGGTGGGCGTCGCCGCCGACAAGGCGGCTCTCGTCCACGACTACCTGCTGGAGGACTCCGACGACAGCTTTGCCGTGGTCCTCGACCGGCTGGCCAGGCTTCCGCATCAGGACTTGCTCGATTTCGGGCGGCTCGCCGAGCTGCTCGGCTATGACCGCAAGCTCAACACCCTCGATTACCCCGTATCCCCGCGCGGCTTCCGCATTCTGGGACGAATCCCTCGGCTGCCCCGACTCGTCGTCCAGCGGATCGTGACAGAGTTCGGAGGGCTGGAGGAACTGCTCGCCGCGTCAGACGGCGAGCTGGAGACCGTCGATGGAGTCGGCGGAATCCGGGCGAAGGACATCCGGGAGGGCCTTCGCCGACAGCAGGAGATCAACCTGGTTGATCGCTACCTACAAACGTAGGAAACCCCGCGAGCGGGTCGTTTGCCCGCGCCGCCTTCACAGAGGAGGACACCATCACAGAGCTAATGGAAGAGCACCTGGATGACTTGGAGCCGATCGAGACGCCGCCGAACATCGAGTTCGAGATCGGCGACAGCGTCGTCTATCCGCATCATGGGGCGGGCAAGGTGCTGCGCAAGGAGGTCAAGGAAGTCCTCGGCGAGAGTCGTGAGTATCTGACGATCAAGATCCTCCACAACGACATGACGGTGATGGTCCCGACCGAGAACGCCGCACTGGCTGGGCTGCGGCGCGTGATCGACGAGGAAACCGTCAAGAAGGTGCTCGCGGTGCTCCAGGACGAGTGCTCGGAGATGCCCAAGAACTGGAACCGACGGTTCAAGCACAACCGGGACAAGATCAAGACCGGGGACATCTACGAGCTCGCCGAGGTGGTACGGAATCTCGCGATTCGAGAGGCCGAGAAGGGCCTATCCACCGGGGAGAAGCAGATGTTCACCCGAGCCAAGAAGATCTTGGCATCCGAGCTGATGTACGCGCTGGAGATGAACGAGCAGGAGGTCGAGGAGCACCTGTACGCACTCCTCACCGATCCCTCGGCGCAGAACGGCAACGGGACCGGCAGCGGCAAGGTGGCCGTCGCCGCGGAGTAGCCCGCTCTGTGAGATGGCGGTCGCGTTGATCGTGGCCGCGGGACGAGGCGAGCGCCTTGGGTTCAGCCGCCCCAAGGCGCTCGTCCCGCTTTGCGGGCGGCCGATGCTGGAGTACAGCATCGCTTCGCTGCGGGTCGTGCCGGAGGTGAGCACGATCGTGGTCGCGCTGCCCGCCGACCAACTGGACGCGGCACCCGACGGAACCCTGGCCATCGCCGGCGGGACTCAGCGCTCCCATTCGGTTCGCAACGCGCTGGCCGCTTGCCCGTCCGGGGACCCGGTGATCGTCCACGATGCCGCCCGGCCGCTGGCGACGCCGGAGCTCTTTGCGCAGGCGATCCGAGAGCTTGAGCGCCACGAGGAGGCTGACGCGGTGATCGCGGCAACCCCGGTGGCCGACACCATCAAGGAGGTCGGGGAGGACGGGGCCACCGTGTGTCGCACCCTCGCGCGGGCTCGGCTGTGGGCGGTGCAGACACCTCAGGTGTTTCGCCGGCACGCGCTGGCGCGAGCGCTCGCCGAGGCCTCGGACGACGAACTGGGAACCGCGACGGATGACGCCTGGCTGGTGGAGCGCAGCGGCGGCGTCGTTCGCGTGATCGGCAGCGATCCCGCGAACATGAAGATCACCACCCCCAACGATCTCCGGGTGGCCGAGCTGCTGCTCGCGGAGGGGCGGGCGTGAGCACCGGGACCGGCTACGACTGCCATCGCCTGGCGGAGGGGCGGGCGTGACCACGGGGATCGGCTATGACTGCCATCGCCTGGCGGAGGGGCGGGCGTGACCACGGGGATCGGCTACGACTGCCATCGCCTGGCGGAGGGGCGCCGGCTCGTCCTCGGAGGCGTGGTTCTGGCGCACGAGCGTGGCTTGGCGGGCCACTCGGACGCTGACGTCCTGACCCACGCGGTGATCGACGCGATGCTGGGAGCGTGCGCGCTGGGTGACATCGGACAGCACTTCCCCGACACCGACGAGCGTTACCGCGACGCCGATTCGCTCGATCTGCTGCGGGCGACGGTCGACCTGCTCGCGCGCGCCGGATTCGTCACCGCCCACGTGGACGCGACGGTGATGATCGAGCGCCCCAGGCTCGCCCCGGTCCGCGATTCGATGCGAGCCGCGCTCGCCGGGGCGTTGGGACTCGAGGTTGCGCACGTCAGTGTGAAGGCGACTCGAGGCGAGGGGATGGGCTTCGTGGGCCGCGAGGAAGGAGTCGCCGCGCTGGCGGTGGCGACCGTTCGGGAGCGTCCATTAGGTGACGGAGCTGGCGCTCGCCAGAACGTCAGATAACCTCCGGACGTTCCCTCACCCAGCGGAAGTGAACAGCGGGTGAAATCGCCATGCGGTCCGGTGGATGGGCGAGGCGGGCTGCCACAATCAGCGAGATGGAGGCTCACTCCCGGGGTTCGGTCCTGGTCGTCGACGACGAGCCCACGATCGCCGAGGTGGTTTCGCGCTATCTCGAGCGTGCCGGCTACGATACCCGGGTCGCCGGGGACGGTGCTCACGCGCTGGAGATGGTGGATTGCGAGCGCCCGGATCTGGTGGTGCTCGACCTGATGCTGCCCGGGATCGACGGGCTCGAGGTCATGCGCCGGCTGCGCTCGCCGGAGCGTGAGCGGATCGGCCTGATCCTGCTGACGGCAAAGGGCGAAGAGTCCGATCGGGTCATCGGCCTGCGCCTCGGCGCCGACGACTACGTGGTCAAGCCGTTCTCGCCGGCGGAGCTGGTCGCCCGCGTAGATGCGGTGCTGCGCCGGGTGGAGACCGCGCCCACCCACGAGGCGCCGATCGAGCTCAGCGACATGATGATCGACCCAGGGGCGCGTCAGGTGTTCGTTCGGGGCGAAGAGGCGACGCTGACCCAGCGCGAGTTCGACGTGCTCCTCTTCCTGGCGCGTCATCCCGGTCAGGCGTTCTCCCGCAACCAGCTGATGGACGCGATCTGGCAGTACTCCTTCTACACCGACACCTCGACGGTCACGGTTCACATTCGTCGGCTTCGCTCCAAGATCGAGACCGATCCCGGACAGCCGCGGCACATCCAGACGGTGTGGGGCGTCGGGTACCGTTTCGCCCCATGAGGCGCCGGCGTCCCGGACCGGCCGGACCCGAGCGCGCGACCGCCGCAAGACCGGGCCGGCCCACCGTGGTCGGCCGGGTCCGCTCCAGCGCCGGCTCGGTGTCACGTCAGCTGGCGGTCGTGGTCGCAATCGGTGTCGCCCCGGTGCTGGTCGCCCTGGTGGTCGTGTCGCTGCTGATGATCGTGTCCGGGCATGCGGCACTGCTGGTGGCCGCGATCGTGGTCGCGGCCGGCATCCTGGCCTTCCTGGGAGCGCGGCTGATCGCCGGCGGGATCATCCGGGACGTGGGGGCGATCCGGGATGGGCTGATCGCTGTCGGACGGGGCGAGACCGATGTGCGCATCGAGACCGACGCCCGCGACGAGCTGGCGCAGCTGGCGGGCGCCGCCAACGCGATGATCGATGACCTGCGGGCCCAGGCGCTGGCCAAGGATCAGTCCGATTCGGCCCGCCGCCACCTCGTCGCCGCCGTCTCCCACGATCTGCGAACTCCGATCACCTCGCTGCGCCTGCTCGCCGAGGCGGTGAGCGACGACATCGTCGACGGCGAGCTCCGGCAGGTGTATCTCGCGCGGATGCGCACTCATATCGACGGACTGAGCGCCCTGATCGACGATCTGTTCGAGCTCTCGCGCCTGGAGGCGGGGGACATCAGCTGGTCACTGGAGCGAGTCCAGCTGGGCGAGCTCGTCGGCGAGACGGTCGAAGCGATGCGCCTGGAGGCGGAGGCCAAGGGGGTCGCCGTGACGGCCAGCGTCTCCGACACCCTGGCGCCGGCGCGGGCCAACCCGGAGAAGATCCAGCGGGTGATGTTCAACCTGATCCAGAACGCGATCCGCCACACGCCCGGCGATGGCAGCGTGATGGTGCGCGCCGAGCCGGTCGCCGCCGGGATCGAGGTGGAGATAGTCGACACCGGCGACGGGATCGCCCCCGCGGAGCGCGAGCAGGTCTTCACCGCGTTCTACCAAGGGGGCACCCAGGCCTCGCGCACCGGCGGCGGCGCAGGTCTGGGCCTGGCGGTTGCCCGGGCGATCGTGGAGGCCCACGGCGGCCGCATCTGGCTGGCCGACAGCCAGCGGGGAACCCGAGTGCGGTTCAGCTTGCCCGCGGCAACCTGAGCGGCTCACTGAGCCGGGGCCCCAGCGCTAGGGTTGCCCCACTTGCGCACCGTCAGGCTTCACGACACGCTCAGCGGCGAGCTCCGGGAGGTCGTCCCCGATTCCCGGGGGCGGGTGCGGATCTACGCGTGTGGGCCCACCGTCTACGGGCGGGTCCACGTCGGCAACGCCCGTCCGTTCGTGGTGTTCTCGCTGCTCAAGCGCTTCCTGGCCCACGAGGGCTACGACACGACCTTCGTCGCCAACATCACCGACATCAACGACAAGATCTACGTCGCCGCTCGCCAGGCGGGCGTTCCCAGCGCCGAGCTGGCCGAGCAGATGACCGCCGCGTACAAGGCCGACACGGCCGGGTTCGGGCTCGGCCGACCCGATCGCGAGCCGCTGGCGAGCGAGACGATCCCCGGAATCGAGCGGCTGATCGCCGAGCTGGTGGAGCAGGGTCATGCGTACGCTGCCGATGGCGACGTCTACTTCGCCGTCCGCTCCTATCCGAGGTACGGAGAGCTTTCTCACCGGAATCTCGACGAGATGGACCAGGGGGAGGAAGGCGAGGGGACCGCGCGCAAGCGTGATCCCGTGGATTTCGCGCTCTGGAAGGGCCATAAGGAGACCGAGGACACCTTCTGGGAGTCGCCGTGGGGGCCCGGACGCCCCGGCTGGCACATCGAATGCTCGGCGATGGCCGAGGAGCTGCTCGGGGTCGGGTTCGAGATCCATGGTGGCGGGTCAGACCTCATCTTTCCCCACCACGAGAACGAGGCCGCTCAGACTCGGGCAGCCCGCGGGAGCCCGCTGACGAAGCTGTGGGTCCATGTCGGGATGGTGAGTCTTGACAGCGAGAAGATGTCCAAGTCGGTCGGGAACGTGTTCATGCTGAGTGAGGCACTTCAGCGCCACGGCCCCGAGGCGCTGTTGATGTACTTCGTCGCGGCCCACTACCGCAAGCCGGTGGAATACGACGAGGATCGTCTGGTGCAGGCGCGCGAGCGGGCGGCGGGGATCAGGAACACGGCGCGCGCGCTGTGCGAAGGCCCCAGCCCGGAGTGGTCGCGCCCGCTGCGCGAGCGGTTCCTCGATGCGCTGGCCAACGACTTCAACACCCCCCAGGCGCTGGCGATCGTGGCGGAGTGGGAGCGCGAGGCCAACCGGAGCGCCGCGGGCACTGTGGGCGGCGACGACCTGCGCGAGATGCTCGACCTGCTCGGCCTGGCGAGCCTGATGGAGTCGTCGTCCGTGCCGCTGCCCAGCGAGGTCGTCGCGCTTGCCGAGGCGCGCGAAGACGCCCGGCAGGTCCGTGACTGGGCAGCGGCCGACCGTCTCCGCAACGAGCTCAGGGAGCGGGGCTGGGAGGTCCGGGACGGCCCCGATGGGCCCGAGCTGCTGCCCTTGGCCGGTTCCCGCAGCGGCCCCGGCTGATCCGCACAGCGGTCGTGGGCGGCCGCCACGCCGCCCGGTCGGTGACCCCCGCCACGCCGCAAGCCGCTTTGCATAACGCGTCGGACCCCTTGACACAAGCCATCGGCTATGTAAAGCTCGCCGCCGAATAAGGATCAACTACAGCTTTAGGGATCCTGTAGGAAGGCCGGGTTGCAGATCGGCCCGGTTTCTGGGAAGGCTATGTACGGTGCGGCGCCAGGGGAGGTAGCGCGCCACGACAATCCGAACTGCCGCTTCGCGGCAGCGGGAAAGGTTGGTTTCGTGGCTCGAATCTCTGCAAACTCTCAGGCTCAACCACGTGTTGAGGATGGGTATTTGATCGCGTTGGCCAAGCAGGGCCATGCCGACGCCTATGACCGGATCGTGCGCCGCTACTACGGATTCGTGCGGCTGAAGGCGTCGTCGTACTTTCTCGTCGGCGGGGACGCCGACGATTTGATCCAAGAGGGCCTGGTCGGCCTCTACAAGGCGGTGCGCGACTACCGCACCGACCGCGAATCCAGCTTCCGCAACTTCGCCGAGCTGTGCATCACCCGCCAGATCATCACCGCCGTGAAAACCGCCACCCGCAACAAGCACACGCCGCTGAACCAGTACGTCTCCTTCTCCAGCACGCCGGCCGGCGTCAGCGGTGAGAGCGAACCGACGCTCGATGAGGTCCTGCCCGGATCGACCGTGCACGATCCGGTCAACCAGGTGATCTCCAGCGAGGAGCTGCGGGCGCTGGTGGCATGCATCTCGACCGCGCTGTCGGAGCTGGAGTCACGCGTGCTGGCGTTGTACCTGGACGGCCACTCCTACGAGGAGGTCGGCCGCCGGCTGGAGTGCGATTGCAAGACGGTCGACAACGCGCTGCAGCGGGTCAAGCGCAAGGTCGGGACGCACCTATCCCAGCGCGCGGTGCCCGCCTGAGGAGCGCCCGGCTCGCGTGAGGAGCGCCCGGCGGTCGCCTGAGGAGCGCCCGGCGCTCGCCTGAGGAGCGCCCGGCGCTCGCCTGAGGAGCGCCCGGCGCGCACCTGAGGCTCAGCGGTCGGCGCCGGCGCCGCGACGGCCATCACCGCCGACGCCGGTCGATGTCTCGGTCGCCGCCGGGACCCGGATCGTGAACTCCGCGCCGCCGCCGGGACGGCCCGCGGCCTGGACGTCGCCGCCCATCGCCGTCGCCAGCTCCTTGACGATGGCCAGCCCCAGCCCGGATCCGACGGCGCGCTCGCTGCGATAGCGGTCGTAGAGGTAGAAGCGATCGAAGGCGTGGGCGAGATCGTCGGTGGCCAGCCCCGGCCCCGTATCGCTGACCGCGATCGCCGCCGGACGAGCGTGCACCTGCACCGATCCCCCGGACGGCGTGAGCCGCAACGCGTTCTCGATCAGGTTCGAGGTGGCCTGCAGCAGGCGCCCCTCATCGCCGACGCCCTGAGACCTGTCTTCGTGCACGCTGGTCAGCTCCACGCCGAGCTCGCGCGCGCGGGGCAGATGCCGCTCCACCGCCGTGGCCGCGACCGTCCCGAGGTCGATCGGTCGGTGCTCAACGGTGAACCCGGCCCGGTCCAGCCGGGCGAGGTCCAGCAGGTCGGCGACCAACCGCTCCAGGCGGTCGGACTCGGCGGCGATGACCCGGCCGCCCTCGTCCGGCGACACCGCGTGCTCCTCCACCGCCTCGGCGTAGCCTCGGATCGAGGTCAACGGCGTCTTGAGCTCGTGGCTCACCGATTCCAGGAAGCTCCGCTGGGATTCGCGGGCGCGCGCCAGCTCCGTTGACATGGCGTTGAACGAGCGGCCGAGCCGGGCGAGCTCGTCCTCCCCGGTAACCGGCACCCCCACTTCGGGCTCGCCCGCGGCCAGCCGCCGGGTGGCGTTTGCCAGATCGGCGATCGGCGCCGTCAGCCGTCGCGCCAGCAGAAACGACAGCAGCAGGGCGAGGACGGCGCCACCGAGTCCGGCGAGGACGAGGCTGGTCAGGAACGGGCGCCATTCGGCAAACGCCAGTCGGGCGCTTCGAATCAGCACGACGCGCCCGGAGAACGTGGTGCGCGCGGCATAGAGCACAGAGCGACCGCGCACCGTGATCGACCCCTGACCGTCGCCGCCCCGCGGGAGCGCCGCGAGCACCGCGGCGGCAACCCGAGGCCGGACCCGGATGGGTCGGCCCGACCCGACGCGGTAGACGTGCTCACCGGCATTCAGCGCGCCGGGGGCGCCGCCCGCCGCGGCGACGAGCTCGGCCTGCGCCGCCAGCGCGCTCATCCGCTGGGTGGAGATGCGATGGCGCACGAGGATCACCGCCACCGCCACCGTCAGCGCGCACGAGGCGATGGCCGCGAGCGCCAGGTAACCGAGCACCCGGCGCTGCAGGCTCACGCTGGTCGCCTCCGCTCACCCGCGGGCTTGCTGCCCGCTCGGCATCCGCTCGGGCCAGCGGCCCGCTCGGCATCCTGCCTCGCCGATCCGGGCCGCGCCCGAGTCGTCCAGCTGCCTGAATGGGCAGGGTGGGTCAGATCCGGTTCCTCCGGCTGGCTCGCCTGTGAGTCGGCGGCGCTAGTCATCCGGCTGCGCTCGCCTTGTAGCCCAGGCCGCGCACGGTCCTGATCACGTCGGCGTGGCCGAGCTTCTTGCGCAGCTGAGCCACGTGCACCTCGACCGTGCGCGTCTGCCCGGGAGACCGAAACCCCCACACCGATTCCAGCAGCTGATCCCGCGTGACCACCTGCCCGGCATGGCGAAGCAGGTACTCCAGCAGGTCGAACTCCCGTTGCGTCAGCTCCACCGCCCGCTCGTCGACGCGCACCTCGCGAGCGCCGCGCGCCATGATCACCGGACCGACCGAGAGGACGTCCTGGTTGTCGGCGCCCCAGGCGCCGCTGCCCGCCCGGCGCAGAACCGCCTTGACCCGCGCGGTCAGCTCGCGGGGCGAAAACGGCTTGGCGACATAGTCGTCGGCCCCCACCTCCAGGCCGGCTACGCGGTCGGGTTCCTCGTCGCGGGCGGTGAGCATGATCACGGGCACCTCGCCGGCGATCCGCCGGCACACCTCGAACCCGTCGATCCCGGGCAGGCCGATATCCAGGACGACCAGCCGGATCGGATGGCGGTGCAGCTCCACCAGGGCCTCTTCGCCGGACCGGACCCAGAGCGCGTGGTAGCCCGAGCGCTCCAGGTAGGTGCGCACCAGGGCCCCAATATTGGGCTCGTCCTCGACCACCATCACCGTCGCGGGCATGGCCGACATCGTAGGCGTGCCCCGGCGGCGGGCTGCCGGCGGTTTTACACGCAGCTGACCTAGTGCTGACCGGCGGCTTTCCCTGACGGGGCAGATTGAAAGCCGGCCGGGAACGCAAACGACAAGCGAGGTCTGAAAGTCATGTCCTACATCCGAAAGCATTCTCGAGGGCTGCTGCTGGCGGTCTGCTGCGTCGCGGTGGGCGCCGGCATCAGCGCGATCGCCACCGCCGGCGCTGCCACCAGCCGGTCGGGTCAGGCCAACGCCGGGCATCGAGCCGACGCGCGTCGCGGTGGCCGAGCCGGACTGCGGCGGCTCGCCGCCCGCGCGGTCAGCGGCAGCGTCGTGCTGCACACGCGTCAGGGCTTTGCCAACCTCAGCTTCGAACGCGGCCGGGTCGATACGGTCAACGGGCGGCAGCTCACGATCACCGAAGGAACCCGCCGCGCCAGCTACAAGACGGTGACGCTGACCATCCCGGCGGGCGCGATCGTTCGTGACCAGCGTCAGCCGGCCACGCTGGCGAGCGTCAAGCCCGGTCAGCGCGTGCTCATCGTCACCGCGCCCCGGCGGACGTTCGTGATCGCCCACACGCCGCGGGCCGGCGCAACCCGGTGATCCAGTGGGTCCGAGCGGGTTGGGCCCACTAGCCAACCCGGCCGTCTGAACGACTTGGGTCCCTCGCCGGTGAGAGCCGTCCGGATCGCCCGGCCGCGATCGCGGGCGTCCTCAGCCGGCGAGTGGCCCGAGAACCGGGGTCAGGTCGTAGGTGTGAAAGGCGCGGAAGGCGGAGAAGGTGTGGTGTTGGGGCCCGTGAAAGTCTGATGATCCGGTGGTCAGGATTGCCAGCTCGGCGGCTCGGCCGGCCAGCACCCGGGTCTGATCCTCAGTGTGCGTGGTGTAGAAGGCCTCGACGCCGTCGAGTCCGGCGGCGTGGAATCGATCGAGCGCGGCGAGCACGTCGGGCGGCTCAGCGAGATCCCAGAACGGGTGCGCCCACACCGCGACACCGCCGGCGGTGTGGATCAACTCGATCGCCTCCTCCACCGTCGGAGCCGCGCGGGGAACGAACGCCGGACGGCCCTCGATCAGATACTCGACCAGGAACGCGGTCGGATCGAGCAGCCCCGCCGCCGCCAGACGGTCATGGTTGGCCGGCCGGCTCACCACCGCCTGGGCCAGGTGCGGGCGTCCTACGGTCTGTCCCTGCTCGGTCCGCTGGGCGAGCGCCGCCTCGTCGACCTCGAAGCCGAGCTCGTATAGCTTGGCGACCATCTCCGCAGCGCGCCGTCTGCGGTCGCCGCGCGACTGCGCCAGTGCCGACACCAGCCGGGGCGACTCGGGATCGATCAGATAGCCGAGCACGTGCAGGTCCTGGCGCCCGTCGAAGATCGCGCTGACCTCGGTGGCCGCAACCAGGTCGACGCCGGCCCGGTCGGCGGCCTGGGTCGCCTCGGCGACGCCCTCGGTGGTGTCATGGTCGGAGAGTGCCAGCAGCTTCACCCCGGCGGCCGCTGCCGTGGCCACGACCTGTGCGGCGGTGAGCGCTCCGTCGGAGTGCACGGAGTGGCTCTGCAGATCAAAGCTCGGCGGGTCGGGCAGGTCCGCGAGACTACGGTAAGCCGGTCACTGCTGGTCCGACGGACTCAGGATCACCCGCTCACGGTCGGTGATAGGTGAGGATCACGGTGCCCGTGGGCAGGGTCTTGACGTCCACCAGCCGCAGGGCGATGGCGTCGCCTTCGCCGGCGAACAGCCGCTTGCCGCTGCCCAGGACCACCGGGAACACCATCAGCCGGAGCTCATCCACCAGCTCGTGGACCATGAGCTCCCGGACCAGGCTGGCACTGCCGGCCACGAGGACGTCGCCCCCGTCGGCCTGCTTGAGCGCGCCGATCGCCGCGATGGCGTCGCCGGAGAGGATCCGCGAGTTGTTCCAGTCAGCCTGCTCCAGCGTGTTGGAGACCACGTATTTGGGCATCCGGTTCATCTTGTCGGCGAAGCCCACGTCATCGGTCATCCCCGGCCACGCCGCAGCGAATCCCTCGTAGGTGACCCGGCCGAGCAGGAGAGCCTCGTGGTCGAGGACCTCGTCGAGCTTGTACTTCATCCCTTCGGGGTCGTTGAACTGAAACGACCAGCCGCCGTGTCGGCTGCCCTCGGCGCCGCCCGGGTCCTCGATCACGCCATCCAGGGACACGAACTCGCTCACCACGATTCGCCGCATCGTCATCGCTCCTCTGATCGACATCGGCGATCCTACATTGGCGGCTGGAATGGATCGATCCGCAGTCGACCGCACCATTCACACCGCGAGGCCGGCTCGTGCTGTCTTGGTCAGGCCCCGGCGACGGCCTCCGGGCGGCCCCGCCGGGGAAGCGGGAAGCGCCGCAGCGCCACCAGACCGAAGCAACCGACGAGCACCGCGGTGACCGCCGCGAGTCCGAGCCCGGCCCGAGGTCCGAACGCGGTCATGATCACGCCCACGAGCGGACCGCCGATCGGCGTCGACCCCTGGAAGGCGACGAACCACAGGGACATGACGCGCCCGCGCATCTCCGGCGCGGCGGTGAGCTGCAGCGTGGAGTTGCCGGTCGCCATGAACGAGATGCTGCCGGCGCCGACCAGGGCGAGCGCGACCAGCGCGAAGCTCAAGTTGGGGGAGAGGGTGGCCAGCGCCAGCGCCAGCCCGAATCCGAACGCAGCGAGCACCAACGGCGCCAGCCCGGTCTTTCCACGGGCGGCGACGAACAGGCCGCCGAAGACGGCGCCGACGCCCATCGCCGCGGTCATGAAGCCAAATCCGGTGGCGCCGACGTTCAGGCCCTTGTAGGCCATCACCGGGAGCGAGACCTGGAACTCGTAGGCGAGGCAACCGGCCAAGCCCATCATCGCCAGGGGCACCGCGAGCGCCGGGGTGGAGCGCACGTAGCGCAGCCCCTCTCGCAGCTGCCCTTTGGCGCGGGGGGTGGGCGCCGCCGGCGACAGCTGGCGGGCGTCCATGGTGCTCAGCGACAGGACGACGGCGACGAAACTGGCCGCATTGGCCAGAAAGCACACGCCATCGCCGACGGTGGCGATCAAGATGCCGGCGATGGCGGGACCGATCGAGCGCGCCACGTTGACCAGCACCGAGTTCAAGCTGACCGCGTTGCGCAGATGCTCGGGGCCGACGAGCTCCATCATGAACGACTGGCGCGACGGGTTCTCGAACGCGTTGTTGAGGCCCAAGAGCGCCGCCAGAATGCCGATCTGCCATACCTGAACCAGGCCGGTGACGGTCAGCAGGCCGAGCACGAGCGCCTGGATCCCCATCGCGCTCTGCAGCGCGATCATCAGCTTGCGCTTGTCGACGCGGTCGGCGATCACTCCGCCGTACGGGCCCAGCAGCAGAACCGGCAGCGTCTGCAGCGCGACGATTACCCCCAGCATCGTCGCGGAATGGGTCAGGGTGAGCACCAGCCAGGACTGGGCCGTCATCTGCATCCAGGTGCCGATCAGGGAGATCGACTGGCCGCCGTAATAGCGGCGATAGTTGGGAACCGAGAGGGCGGCGAAGGTGATGCGTCCTACGCGGACGACCCGGGTCACGGACGCCGCTCCCTCAGGTGCTCGGCCAGGGCCTCGAGCGCAGGTAGGGCATCGACGATCCGTCGCCGCTCGTGCACTCCCAGCCCCTCGAGCGCCTCGTTGACCGCATCGGTCCGCTCGCGGCGCATGCGCTTGGCCAGGCGCTCGCCTTCGTCGGTCGCCTGCACCCAGGCGGCGCGCCGGTCACCGTCGTCGCTGGTCCGCGCCACCAGGCCTCCGTCGACCAGGTCGGCGACGATCCGCGAAAGCATCGTCGGATTGAGCGACTCGGCGGCGGCGAGTGCCGACAGGCGGACCGGACCCTCCCGGACCAGGGTGAGCAGCACCGAGATGCGAGTCGGAGTCAGCCCCGCCGCCGCGCCGGCGGCGGTCGTTCGCAGCCGGCGCGACAGGCGCCCGATCGCCACCCGCAGACGGTTGGCGGTGTCGAGGTCGAGCGCTGGCGCTGTCGATGGCATACGGTCCTTGAGAATAGTTGCTTGCGGGCAAGCATCATTCTAGCAACCCGCGTCTCGAACCCGCGCATGGCGCGGGCGGCATCTCGGCGCCGCGCATTACTACACTTAATGAAGCCGCCGTCGTCGGTTTTCAAGACCGGCGTCGCGCCTTGCCGAGATAAGCGACAATGTCGACCATATTTATCGACAAAGGAGGAACCAAGATGACGCTCCAGATCGGGTCGACCGCTCCCGACTTCGAGGCCGACACCACCGAGGGACCGATCCAGTTCCACGATTGGGTCGGAGATTCGTGGGCCGTTCTGTTCTCACATCCCAAGAACTTCACGCCGGTGTGCACCACCGAGCTCGGATACATGGCCAAGATCAAGCCGGAGTTCGATCGGCGCAACGTCAAGATCATCGGGTTGTCCGTCGATCCGGTGACCGACCACGCTCAGTGGGCCAAGGACATCGAGGAGACCCAAGGAACCGCTCCCAACTACCCGATGATCGGCGACCAGGACTTCGAGATCTCGAAGTTGTACGGGATGCTCGGCGAGGACACCAGCGGCGACCCGCACGACCGCACGGCGGCCGACAACCAGACGGTTCGCAACGTGTTCGTGATCGGTCCCGACAAGAAGATCAAGCTGATCCTCGTCTATCCGATGACGGCGGGGCGGAACTTCGATGAGGTTCTGCGCGTGATCGATTCCCTTCAGCTCACCGCGGAGCACAAGGTGGCCACGCCGGCGAACTGGCAGCAGGGCGACAAGGTGATCATCGCGGGATCGGTCTCAGACGACGCCGCCAAGGAACTCTTCCCCGAGGGCTGGGAGGCGCCGAAGCCGTGGCTGCGGATCGTTGCGCAGCCCGAACCCGTCAAGTAGCGGCCGCGGTCGCACCGCGCGTGGCGCGGTCGCCGCGGGCCGGCCGTGGCCACGCCTTGACCGGCTGATCGCGTCGGATGATCGGTTCAGTGGGCGGGTGCCGCGCGAGTGGCCTCGGCCAGCGCGGCCGGATCGCGCCGCTGCGCCACGCGGCGCTCGGTGCGCCCGGCGCGCCAGTAGCTGTGAACTCTGCCCGTGAACGCCTTCGTCCGCTCGGCGTACACGCGTTCTCCGACCGACATCGCCTGTATCTGCAGCTCTTCGCGACGGTGATCCAGCAGGGCGACCACGGCGTCGACATCGGTCGCCAACGGCGCGCCGATGCGCGCCAGGGTAACTCGGAGGACCGCCAGATCGTGATCCTCGCCAAGGAGATCGCCAAGTCGGCCGGCGTCCTTGGACTGGCCCCGGACCGTCTCGCCGCACACCGGCGTCAGCAGCCGAAGCTGGTACCAGAGGTCCTTGGCGCGCTTGCGCCAGGCGTGGAGATGCTGGTCGTCGGTGTGCTTGCGCGCCTGGACAAACGCGGCGCGGCCGCGTTTGTAGGTCCGGGCCAGACCGGGCTCGATCGCCGCCCAGCCATGGTCAGACAGCCGCCACTCCGCGATCTCGGCGCGCACCGTGGCCAGTTGGGCCACCACCTCGGACTCCGCCGACCCTGCGCCGAACATCGTGCGCTCGCTGTCGAGGCGCTCGCGCAGTGTGGTGAACACCGTGTGGGGAACCTGCCCCGAGTAACGCTCGGCCAAATCGTCCAGCGCCGCGATCATGACCTCGGCGTCGCGCGCCACCGACAGCCGCCGCGCCGCCTGGCGCAGGGCATCATTCTGTTTCCGGCGATCGCTGCCGGCGACGGCGCCGCGCATCAGCCGCAGTAGCGCGCGCTCCTTCTTGACCGATTTGCGGGCCGTATGCACGGCGACGACCGGGTCTGATTCGAGCTCTTCGGTGATCACGGTCTGGGCCTGATCGAGCTGTTCACCCGCGACGCGCGCGAACGCCTCTGACAGCCCCTCCTCTGGCTCGAACTTGTACGGCATCTGGCTCCTTATGGATTGCTAAAGCTAGGCTAGGCGTACCCTGGATCGGTGCCGTGGAACCGAAGTTCGGGCCCTGCTTCGCCGTCGAGGGGATGCGTTGCCTCTCGGCGCCGAGACGGGGACGGAATAATGCCCCGATGGCGGTGATCGCGTGTCCCTCCTGCGCTACCCGTAACCGGGTCGGCTCGATCCCCCGCGGCACCCCGCGATGCGCGACGTGCCATACGGCGCTGCCCTGGGTGGTCGATGCCGATGCGGACACGTTCGCGAGCGAGAGCAGCGCCTCGGTCCCGGTCGTCGTCGACTTCTGGGCTGCCTGGTGCGGCCCCTGCAGGATGATCTCTCCGGTGTTGGAGGAGCTCGCGACCAAGCACGCCGGCAGGCTCAAGATCGTCAAGGTCGACGTTGATGCCAACCCGGAGCTGGCGCGACGGTTCGGCGCTCAGTCGATCCCGCTGCTGGTGGTGATTCGCGAGGGCAGGGAGATCGACCGCGTCGTCGGGGCTCTGCCACGGGCGGCGCTGGAGCAGCGGCTGGCGCCGGCACTCGTCAGCTGACCCGCGCTCCGAGCCGGGCGCTACCGACGCCGGGGGGGGCGGCGCGCGGGCGAGGGGCGGCGCGCCGGCGAGGGGCGCCGCCGGCGGCCACCGATCGTCCCGATCAAGAAGCTAACCCCGCACACGACCACGATCACGACCGCCACGATCGCATCGACGGCAGCGCCCGGGGAGACGATCAGCACCACGGCGACCAAGACCAACGCGATCACCAGGTCGATCGCCAGCGTCCGCGGTCTCACAGCGGAAGCCTCCGGTACACCGCACGTGGCAGGTGGCGCAGCACCGCGAAGACGTAGCGGAGGTGGCCGGGCACCCACACGGTGTGAGAACGGCCGGCCAGCGCCCGCACGGTGGCGTCGGCCACGGCCTCGGGCGTGGTGGCGAATGGCGCTCGCGGTAACCCCGCGGTCATGCGCGTGGCGACGAACCCGGGACGGACGACGAGGACGCGCACGCCGCTGGCGACGCTGGCATCGGCAAGCCCCTGGGCGAGCGCGTCGAGACCGGACTTGGCCGCGCCGTAGATCGGGTTGCTCGCGCGCGGCCGCTCGGCGGCGACGCTCGAGAGCACGATCAGCGTGCCCTCGCCCTGATCTCGCAGCCGCCTCAGGCAGTGAAGCAGCAGCGACCCGTTGCCGACGAAATTGACGCGCATCACCTCGGTCGCCTCGGCGGCCTCGGCGTCCAGGCCCCGCTGGGCGCCGAGAACTCCGATCGCGAGCACGACCACGTCGATGCCGCCCATTCGCGCAAACGCGCGCGCCACGGCGCCGCCGTGCGCAGCCAGGTCATCGGCATCGAGCATCTCGTAGTCACCGCTGGCGCAACCCTCACGCTCCAGCGCGGACAGCGCGGCCTGCAGACGGGGCCGGTCGCGGCCGAGCAGGTAGGGGCGAACCGCGCCGTTGGCGGCGAGACGACGGGTGATCGCGAGCCCGATCTCAGAGCTGCCGCCGACCAGCAGGACGCGTCGCGGGAGGCTGCTCATCGGGCGCCTTGCGCGATCAGTCCGGTGCGCAACGCGAGGTCCGAGCACCACAGCCGCTCGGGGTCGGCACGGTCGCGGACGGCCTGCCATTCGGCCAGCCGCGGATACATCGCCTCGGTCGCCTCGGGACGGAGCCGCGCATCCTTGGTGAGGTACACCCGTCCGCCGGCGGGCGCGACCAATCCGTCGAACTCGGTGAGCAGTCCGTGGATGCCTGGGGCGGCACGCGGCAGATCCAGCGCCAGGGCCCAGCCGGCGAGCGGGAAGGACAGCGGCGCGTCGTTCGCGGCGCCGAGGTCCTTCAGCGTCGCCAGGAAGCACGGGACACGGGCGCGGCGCAGACGATCGATCACCTCCTGCAGAACGTGCTCCTGGCCACGGGGGACGGCGAACTGGTACTGAAGCAGTCCGGAACGGCCGTACAGGCGCGGCCAGGCGTCGAGCGCGTCGAGCGGGAACATGTGAGTCCCGAAGCCCTCCGCCCGGCCGCGCTCACGCCGGGGCGCGCGCCGGAAGCGCAGCTCGTTGAACGCGCGGACAGTGCTGGCGCGCAGGACGCCCGCGGGCCATCGCTTCGGCACTGACGCGCGGGCCCGGACCGTCGCTCCGGCGGCCCCCGCTTCGGGATCATCTTCACCGGGGAGGTGCTCGGCTCGGGTGACGATGCCCCGGCCGGGTCTTGCGCCCAACAGATCCAGCCACGCGACCCGGTGGGGCCCGCCAGGTCCGCCGAGCAGTGCCAGCGCGTCGTCGAGGCAGCCGGTCCGGTCGGTGTCGACCGCCACCCGTGAGCTGCTCACTCGCCACAGCCCGATTTCGGCCCACAGGATCGACCCGGTGAGGCCCATCCCGCCCACGGTCGCGCTGAACAGCCCGTCCTCGGAGTCCGGTGTGAGCTCGCGGACCTCACCCGTGGCCGTCAGCAGGCCGACAGCGCGGACGTGGCTGGCGAAGGTTCCGGCCACGCCGTGATTCTTGCCGTGGATGTCGCTGGCGATCGCTCCGCCGACGGTGACGTGCTGGGTGCCGGGGACGACCGGCACCACCCAGCCGGCAGGGACCAGCTGACCCAGCAGCTCGCCGATCGTGACTCCCGCCTGCGCGAAGACGCTCCCCTGCCGCGCGGAGAGCTGGAACCCCTTCAGCCGCGTCATCTCCAGGACCAGGCCGCTCGTCAATTGGGCGGCGTCGCCGTAGCTGCGTCCCATTCCGCGGGGGATCATGCCGCGCGCCGGCCGCTCGGTGGTTGCGTGCCGCCGGACGGCCGCGCGGGCCCCATCGACGCTGCCGGGCCGCAGCACCAGCGCGGACACGGCGCCACCGCCCCACCCGCCGACGGTCTGCGCCACCGGCGGCGGGTCGACCGGCGGACCCGCCAGCGTCACCTGATCAGCCGGAGGCATGGACGCTCAAGGCAAACAACACCAACCACGCGACCCCGCCGACGGCGAGCAGCGGATCCGAGAACAGCGTCTCCTCCGGCGCCTCCCCGGCGCCAGCGCGCATCAACGCACCGTACCGAAGCAGGCACGCAGTGAACGGAATCACCGTGAGCAGCCGCCACGGCACACCGTCGACGTCGGGGAGCTGGGACGCCCAGACGCCGTAGGCGACCAGGGCCGCCGCCCCGCTGCCCGCGAGCAGGAGTCGCAGGCCGCGGCGGCTGTAGCGCTTGAGCGTTCCCCGGCCGTCACCACCTCCGGACGCGCGGTCGCGGATGGTTCGCATCAGCTCGGCCCGTCGCTTCCCGGCGGCCACGAACACGGCCACGAACGTCACCACGAGCACGAACCAGCGCGACAGGGTCACCGGAGCGGCAACGCCGCCGGCCAGGGCGCGAAGCACGAAACCGCCCGCCACGGCGACGACGTCGAGGACCACCACGTCTCGCAGCACCAGCGTGTAGGTGAGTGTCAGGGCGACATAGCCCGCGCCCACCAGCGCCAGCTCGGGGCGGATCGATAGGCACAGGATCAACCCCGCCAGCAACCAGCCGACGCCGAGCACGACCGCCTCGCGGGGTCGTAGCTCGCCGGCCGCCACGGGCCGCAACCGCTTGCGCGGGTGCCGGCGATCCTCGGCCGCGTCACGGGTGTCGTTGAGGGCGTACGTCCCGGCCGCGAGCAGACAGAACGCCACGCCGGCGAGCGCCACCCGGCCCAGGACGTCGTCGTGCCCGAGTGCTCCCGCCGCGCCGGGCGCGGCGATCACCAGCACATTCTTGATCCATTGCCGCGGGCGGGCGAGGACGACGGCCGCCCGGACCCGGCCGCGCCGGGCCCGCCCCCGCGTAGCCGGGTCGATCTCGGACGCGGGGGAAGGGGCGGCGGCGGTAGCCGGCGACAGCTCGCGATGGGAGGGCGGCCACGGCGACGCGGGGCCTCGCCTGGGGACCGTCATCCGGCGCGAACTTAGGTTCATGCGATAAATCAAGCCTGTTCGCCTGATGAGGGACCTCTCAGATTGCGCTGGTGCATGAGGGACGTCTCAGGTTGTCTTTAGACTCTACGCGCGCCACCTTGGCACGATCGCGCGATGCTGGCCCCGACCAGAACACCGCCCCTGCGAGGGCAACCCCAGCTGCCCTCCGCGGGCCGCGGCCGGGATCACCCACCCCCGCGCCGCCGGAGGGCGCGGCGGATCGCGTTGCTCATAGCGCTCGCGCTGGCGATCCCCGCGCTGGTCTCCTACGTGCAGATGCTGGGTCAGCGGTCGGACTCGAGCCTGTCGGTGCGCACGGTGGAGTGGCTGCGCGACAACGGCGCGCGGGGCCTCGTGAACAAGGTCGAGAATATCTACTACACGCTGAACGCGCCCGCGAAGGGGGGCGCACCCCTGCGTTCGCTGCCCAACCAGCCCGGGATCGCCGCCCCGGTCGCGGCGCCCCCGCGTGCGCGCCACTATTACCGCCCGCCGAACATCCGTCCCGTGATTCATCCGGCATTGCCCGGCGAGGGCGTCTGGCACCCGACGTTCGCCGGCGGCGGCCACAATCCGCCGGTACTGGTCACGAGCTTCCGCCCGGATCCCACCTACCCCGAGAACGTCGCCGGCGTGGCCTGGATCAACCACAGCCGGACCTCGGTGTCGCTGTATCCCGGCCTCGAGGAGCCCAGCGTGGCGCTGCCCGCCCGCGGACCCATGGAGGTCCCGCTCAGACAGCGCCGGCATCTGGTGGCCACGTTCAACAGCGGCTTCAAGCTCAGCGACTCGGGCGGCGGCTTCGCCATCGGCGGGCATACCTATGCGCCGCTGCAGGCGGGGCAGGCGACGATCGTGCGCTACCGCGATGGCCGCGTGAACGTGGTCGCCTGGAGCGGGGGGACGATTGCCGCTCCCAATGTCGCCTACGCCCGCCAGAACCTTCCGCTGATCGTCAACCACGGTCGGCTGAACCCGAACCTGTCCGACGGTCCCGAGTGGGGGGCAACGCTGGGCAACGCGATCCTGGTGTGGAGGTCCGGGGTCGGGATCGACCGCCACGGCAACCTGATCTACGCCGCCGCCAACGACATGACCGTCAGCTCACTGGCCGCTGTGCTGCGCCGCGCCGGCGCAGTGCGGGCGATGGAGCTGGACATCAACTCGTACTGGACCAGCTTCATCCATTACCGCCGGCCGGGCGCCGTGGGAGCCGCCAACCTGCTCGCGACCATGGATCGTTCTCCGCAGCGGTACCTGACGCCCGATGACCGGGACTTCTTCGCCGTCTACCTGCGCTGAGCGCCGGCCTCGCCGACGCTGGGGTCGACGACGGTAACCTGGGGCGGATGAGCGATCTGGTGACATCGGCGGCGGTGAGCTACGCCGAGGACCACACGACCTCGTTCGACGGCCCGCCAGCCGCCGCGGCGAATTGGACGCAGGCAAACACCCCCTCGCCGACGATGATGAGTGGCCTGGCGGAGGCGAGACTGCTGGAGGCGTTGATCGTGGTCGCCGGCGCGCGTAACGTGCTCGAGATCGGAACCTTCACCGGGGTGGGCGCGCTGACGATGGCCGCCGCGTTGCCGGCGGATGGCCGGATCGTCACGCTGGAGGTCGACGAGGAGGCTGCGGCCGCCGCCCGGCGTCACATCGGCGCGAGTCCACACCGCGACCGCATCGAACTGCGCGTGGGTGACGCGCTCACCACCATCGCCGATCTGCAGGGGCCGTTCGACCTGGTCTACATCGATGCCTGGAAGGCCGACTATCCCGCCTACTACGACGCCGTCCTCCCCAAGCTGGCCGAGCGGGGCGTGATCGTCGCCGACAACCTGTTCCGTGACGGGGCAGCACTCGATCCGACCGCCGACGATGGCGGCACGCTCGGGATCCGCGAATTCGCCGACCGGGTCCAGCGGGACGAGCGTGTGCACAACGTGCTGCTGACGATCGGGGATGGTGTCATGGTCGCGTGGCGACGGCCGGCAGACGGGGGGTAGGTTTCTCGCCAGGCGTGGCGCGGAGGGTCGCCTGACCGGCGAGCACGATTAGCGTGGCGAGTGCGAGCAGTCCGCTGGCAGCGAGAAACGCAGCGGTGGTGCCGGCCGCCTGGACGATGGCGCCGGCGACGACGTAGCCGAGTCCCACGCCGGTGGCGTTGGCCGCGCTGAGCCAGCTCATGGCTTCGCCGCCGGCGTGCACCGGAGCGACCTGGTCCAGCGCAAGGTAGCTGGCGGTCCACTGCGCGGCGAACGGTGCGCCCGCGAGGGCCAGCAGGCCAGCCAGTTCGCCCAGCGACGAGGCGGCGGCCAGCGGCAGGTAGAGCAAGCCGGCGAGCCCCATCAGCGCCGGCAGCCGGCGCCGGGGTGGCCCTCGCCATCGCCGGGCGCCGTGGACGGCTCCGCCGAGCGCCGAGGCCAGGCAGAAGATGGCCAGCAGCACCGCGGCGGCGCTGGCGCTGCCGCGCTGCTTGGCAAATGCGGTGACGGCTATGTCGATGCTTCCCAGCGCCGCGTCGGCGGCGACAGTCGCGAGGACCAGAGTCCGCACCCCGGCGACCCGAATGAGGCTCGCCCGCGGTTGACCGCGGGCGGCCGGCGCAGCGCGATCGTCGACCGCGAACAGGGCGAAGGGCAACGCCCCGCTCAGCAGCAGGCCGGCGGTGGCCGCCAGGGTGACGCCAGGGCCGAGCGTGGCGATGCCCGCTGCGGCCAGCAGCGGGCCGGCGACGAAGAGAAAGACCTGGGCCAGCGACTCGAACGCGTAGGCGGCAACGAGTCGTGGATCGTCTCTGCCCAGGAGCCGCTGCCATTGCAGGCGCATGGCAGTGGGCAGGGCGGGGGCGGCGACCCCGGCTGCCGCGGCGACCAGCAGCGTGGCCCACGTCGCCCGACTGTGCGCGACCGGCCACAGAACGGCGATCGCGGTGGCGCGTCCCAGTGCCATTGGTGGGATCACCCGCCGGGAGCCGAAGCGGTCCAGTGCGCGCCCGCGGGCCGGTCCCGTGAGTGCCGCCGCGGCCAAGTTGGTCGCCTCGACCGCACCGGCAAGCGCGTAGGAGTGCGTCGCTGAGTGGACGAGCAGGATCAGCGGGATCGGATATGCGCCGGTCGCCATCCGCCCGGCCAGCGACGCGATGATCAGCCGGCGCGCGGGCGCAACCCCCCACAGTGGTTGGTAGGCGCTGAGCAGCGACGAGCCTGCTCTCACCGCCCCAGCGGCGGTCGGCGCCGGCCTATATGCCCTCGGCGAGACCACGACCCGGAGCAGCGCTGTCCAGCTCGGCCGCCGCGCCTCGCCACCGCCGGCCTCCACCGAGCTGAGGGAACGCGACCTCGACCGCGAACCGTTCGCTGCCCGGCGCCACCCCGGGAACCGACAGCGCCGCCAGCCGCTCCCGGTGCCGACGGGCCTGTAGCTCGCCATTGAGCATCGCCAGAAACTCCGCGGCGAACCGCTCGACCTGCGGTATCTCGGCCACCGCCGTGGCGCACCAGCTGGCGACGTCGCTCCACCGCCAAAGGGGCGCGGCGCGATCTACCCACACCGCCGGGTGCGGGAACCCGCCCGGTCCCCGCCGCCCCCCGATCAGCTGCGCCACGCTCTGGCGGGTGCGTCCCAGACGCCGCGCGATCGCCGCGGCACTGACCAGCTCGTCAGGCTCGACGCGCACCACCCGCCACCCCGGGTATGCACGTTCCAGGTCTCGAATCGCCTGAAGTACGGCGTCGGCCAACGTCGCCGCCGAGCGCCGGCAATCGGCGACCGTCACGCCCGCACGCTCGGCGAGGGCCACCCCGGCAACGGCGGGGGCCTCCAGACGCTCCCCCCGCCGCGCGGCATCGCGGTGCCCGGCGACATCGCGGCGCTCGAGCACCAGGCTGAAGCGATGTCTCATCCAGACCACGTTAGGACCCGGTGTTGACATTTGTCAACACGGGGCTAGGCACTTTAGTCCTCTCGTCTCGCGCCGTGGGCCCCGCAACCGACACCACCGGAGGAGCAAAGTGGGCGGCCCTGGGCCGACTCGCTGGGTTATCAGCCCGCGCTGCCCGTGGGAACCTCCGCTGCCCGTGGGAACCTCCGCTGCCCGTGGGAACCTCCGCTGCCCGTGGGAACCTCCGCTGCCGCGTCGTCAAGCAGGCGCGGACACGCGACCGGTCACAGGAAGGCGCCTGCCGCTGCAGCCTCGAACGCCTGGGCGTAGTCGAGAACTCGCGCGTCCTCGCCGCGTGCGGCGAAGAACTGGATTCCGATGGGCAACCCGGATGATGTTTGCCGCCATGGCATGGCCGCAGCGGGCTGTTGGGACAGGTTGAGGGGGAAGCTGAATCCGGCCCATTCGATCCAGCGCTCGAGGCCGCTTCCCGGCGGAACCTCGAGCCCCGCCTGAAACGGTGCCACCGCGACGGCGGGAGAGACGATCAGGTCGTAGCGGCCGGCCAGAGCTTCCATGGCACGCCCGAACTGTGTCCGGACCGCCGTGGCGTGGACGTAGCGGACGGCGTCGTAGCTCTCACCCCTCGCGACGAGCTCGCGCAGGCCGGGGTCAAGCTGCTGGCGGTCTGTTGATGACAACGATGAGGTGCGGGCGGCGGCGCCGACTGCCCAGAGCACCGTGAACGCGTCCAGCAGGTCGCCCTCGGGCAAGGCGACCGGTACAACCTCCGCTCCCATCCGTTCCAGCGCGACGATCGCCTCGCCGAAGCCGGCCGCGACCTCGGGGTCGACCGCGCCACACGGTGGAGACGACCACGCGCCGACCTGTGCCCCGACGAACGTCCGCTGCGTCGGCGTCAGTGGCGGCAGCGTGGCCGGTCCCTGTAGCCAGTCTCCGGAGTCGGTGCCGGCGATCACGGCGAGCATGGCCCGCGCGTCGGCCGTCCGCCGGGAGATGGGTCCGAGGTGTGCGAGCGTGCCAAAGGCAGACGCGGGGTAGGCCGGCACGCGCCCGTAGGTGGGCTTCATCCCCACCAAACCGGTGAACGACGCCGGGATGCGGATCGATCCGCCGCCGTCGGTACCGAGATGGCATACCCCGGCCCCGGTCGCCGCCGCCACCGCCGCTCCGCCCGACGAACCGCCCGGGGTGAGCTCGGGATTCCACGGGTTGCGCGTCACCCCGGTCAGCGGCCCATCGGTGACGGCCTTCCAGCCGAACTCAGGGGTCGTCGTCGACCCCAGAAACACGATGCCGGCGCCACGCAGTCGCGTCACGGCCGGGGCATCGCGGGCGCTCGGGACCTCGTCGGTCGTGCGGCTGCCCGAGCGCAGCGGCCAGCCGTCGACCCGCACGATGTCCTTGATCGTCGCGGGGACGCCGTCCATCCCGGACAGTGGCTCACCTCGACTCCAGCGAGCCTCAGACGCGCCCGCTTGAGCCAGTGCCAGCTCTCCATCTATCCGGCTGAACGCGTTGTAGCGAGCGTGTGCTTCCTCCGCCCGGGCCAGGGACGCGTGAGCTACCTCCACCGGCGATAGGCGCCGCGCGGCGTACGCCGCCCGGAGCTCGTCGACTCCCATTCGACACAGCGGATCAGCGTCGTCGATGGGTGTATGCAACCGTCACCCGGTCAGAACGGGTTTGAGTGATCCCGAGTCGCCGGCGGGTGGCCGCGGCCGGCCTCGCTGCGTCGAGCGAGGCCGGCCACAGGCGTCAGAACCCGGCGTGCCGCAGGCCGCCGGTGCGCACCGAGAACCGGTACGCCGTCGTCGAGTTGAACGCCGCGCCGGGGTTCAGGACGACGGAGGGCCAGCCCGCCTCGCCGATGTGATTCGGCGCGTCGGGGTAGTGCTGGGTCTCCAGAGTGAAGCCGTCGGTCTGACGATAGGTGTGGCCGCTCGGCCCCACCAGGTCGCCGACCAGGAAGTTCCCGGAGTAGAACTGCACGCCGGGCTGGTCGGTGTAGGTCGACAGCACGATGCCCGTCTTCCGGTCGGACGCAACCGCGGCCAGCCGGTACCCGGAGCCGTTGAGCACCCAGTTGTTGTCGTAGCCGTGGGCGATCACGAGCTGCGGGAAGGGCTGCGTGCCGCCATCGGGGAGATCTGCGCGCCGGATGTCGCGGCCGATCGGCTTCAGCGTCCTGAAGTCATAGGCCGTTCCCGCCACCGAGGCGAAGTTCGTCGGGATCAGGTTGGTGTTGACCGGCTGATACTGGTTGGCGTTGATCGCGAGCTGCTGGTCATACACGGCGCCCGAGCCTTCACCACCGAGGTTGAAGTACGTGTGGTTGGTGAGGTTGATGACCGTGGCCAGCGTGGTGGATTGGTTGACGGCGTTGTAGCGGATGCGCAGCGCGTTGTCGTTGGTGAGCGTATAGGTCACCGTGGCCATCACCGCAGCTGGGAAGCCGGTGCAGCCGGGGCTGAGCGACGGCAGGCACCCCTCGCCGGCGGGCAGGAGCGCCGTCAGCTTGAGTGCAACGGAGTTGGCGCGTGTCTCCGGGGTGGCGGTCCACACCCTCGTGTTCCATCCCAGATACCCGCCATGCAGCGTGTTGGTCCCGTTGTTGGCGTCCAGCTTGTAGGTCACGCCGTTGTTGGCGCAGGCGCTGCACTTCATGGTGAACTGGGCGTTGGCGATCCGGTTGGCATAGCGGCCGATGATCGCGCCGAAGTACGTGTCGCCGGAGCCACCGGGCAGCGGCCACGGCTTACCGGTGGCCCCCTGGGTGAAGTCGTTGACGTAGTCCTGGAGGGTGGGGAAGCCGAGGGCGACGTCGCGGGTCCGGCCCTTGGCGTCGGGGACGCGGATCGACTGCACCACGCCGCCATAGTTGGTGATGTTGACCGACATACCGGCCCGGTTGCGAAGCGTGTACAGGCTTACCGGTTGACCGTCGGCGGTCCCCCACGACCGACTGGTGATCCTCAGCCCCCCGGTGGCGTGGTGGGATCGCGCGTGCGATCGATGAAGCGGACGCGCCCAGCTAACGGCGCTGAACGTCGCGGCGGCGAGAGCGATCACCGCACTGGTGCAAAAGAACCCGAGCAGCCTTCTGCTGCCACGGAACGCGCGCTGCATATCTGCCTCCCTTCGATTTTTGCCGAGCGCCGCCCGGCCAGTGTCGGCGCCGAGTTCGTGTTAACGCTAACACCGCGCGTCAACCTGTGCAATCACCACCGACCCTGGGCGGGGGAGCGGACGCGTCCCGAGGTCCGCCGGCGGGCGTCAGGCTGGGCGCGTCCAGCCGGAGCCCGGCGAGCTGACGTCGGTGCCGGGAACGCGACGGGGGTGTCCACGTTGCTCCCCGACAGAAAACGGTTGCTCCCCGACAGAAAAACGAGCACCCGGGCGATGGATCTGACAGGATTCCGATGAAATGCGGGCATCGCTGCGAGCACCTCGGCGGTGGACCGGCGCCCCCGGAGCAGCGGTGGCTGTGCTGGTCGCGTCATTGATCGCCGGGTGTGGCGGCCAGTCCGCGACCCCGCCGTCCACGTCGGCTCCGGTCTCCCCCCTCAACCTCCTGTCTGACATCAGCAGCACCGCCACCGGCTCGCACGCCTACACGTCGGTGTTGGCGACGAGCGGATCCGGAAGTCGCCAGTTCACGCGCCCGTCGTGGCCCAGGCACATCGCGGTGGAGATGAGCTGTCGGGGCGGACCGGCGGTGGAGGCTGCGATCGGCAATGACCTCCAACTCAAGGTGTGGTGCGCGCCCGACCAGGCCGGCGGGAACACGAAAATCATCGGCCAGGCTTCCCGGCTGAGATTGACCGCCGCTCCCCACACACGGTGGTCGCTGGTCGTCGTCGACGACCATCCCTGATCGGACCTTGGGTTAGCGTGTTGGGCGGTGACCGAGGTCAACTGGGCTGGCAACTACACGTACCGCGCGGAGCGGCTGCATCGGCCGTCGACGCTTGACCAGGTGCGAGAGATCGTCGCCGCGGCGCCCCGGGTGCGGGTGTTGGGGTCGCGGCACTCCTTCAGCGACATCCCTGACTCCACGGAGCTGGTGACGCTCGCCGGGTTGCCGGCGGACTTGACCGTCGAGCGCGCGGCGGGCACGGTCTCCTTCGGCGCGGGCCTGACCTACGGTGATCTCGCGGCAGCGCTGTGGCACGAGGGCCTTGCCCTGCACAACATGGCGTCATTGCCTCACATCTCGGTCGCGGGCGCGGTCGCCACCGCCACCCATGGCTCGGGCGACGCGAGCGGCAACCTGGCGACGGCGGTCGCCGGCCTGGAGCTGGTGACCTCCGGGGGCGAGATGGTCACCGCCTCGCGCGGGGACGCGGACTTCGAGGGACTCGTTGTCGGGCTGGGCGCGCTCGGTGCGGTCACGCGCCTGACACTCGATGTCGAACCCGCCTACGAGGTGCGCCAGCGTGTGTTCGAAGGGCTCACCTGGGACGCGCTGTACGGGCACTTCGATGAGATCAGCGCAAGCGGTGACAGCGTCAGCGTGTTCACGGGGTGGCGCCAGGCGGTCGACCAGGTATGGGTCAAGAGCCGGGTGACCGACTCAGCGGAGCAGGTGCGCGGCGACCTGTTCGGCGCGCCCGCGGCGACGGTCGACCGACACCCGATCCTGGGTCTGGACCCCGTCAACTGCACGCCCCAGCTGGGGCGGCCGGGCCTGTGGTCAGACCGCATGTCGCACTTTCGCCTGGGTTTCACGCCGAGCAGCGGGCAGGAGCTCCAGTCTGAGTTCCTGGTGGCGCGCGAGCACGCCGTCGCGGCGATCCAGGCAGTCCGCGGCTTGGGCGACCGCATCCGTCCCGTGCTGCAGGTGTCAGAGATCCGCACGATCGCCGCCGACCGGCTGTGGATGAGCCCGCAGTACGGGCGCGACACGGTCGCCATCCACTTCACCTGGACGCCCGAGCCCGACGCGGTCACGCGCGTCCTCGCCGACGTCGAGGCGACACTCGCGCCGTTCGAGGCGCGACCCCACTGGGGCAAGCTCTTCCTCGCCGACGCCACGACGCTCGCCGCCCTTTACGAGCGCCGCCCCGACTTCATTGGACTGATCGAGCGGCTCGACCCACGCGGCGCCTTCTCCAACCCGTGGCTGAAAACGCGCGTGCTCGGCGTCAGATAGCCTCGAGCGCCGCCGCCTCACCGCCCGCGACACCTGACGGGCGGACATGGCGCAGCGCCACCGGGAACCGGGGCTCCTGGCGGCGCGATGGGGCCGAGGAGGGCCCTGGCGTCGACGATCGCACCACATGACGGGTGTCAGCCCGGCGACGGGGCGGCCGGGGAGAGACTCGATGGTCGCGGCCTGGACCGCGGCGTTGTTTGGCGATCAAAGGGTGAGAGCCGCAGCCGCCTCGCTCTACGAGATGTTGTCGCCCTGAACGCAAAACCTACAACGCGGTTGCCACCGAGCCGCCGCTTCGCCCATCCTGATCGGCGCGCTGCGTGCGCAGCATCTAAGCTGACGCGATATCGGCACAGCGGGTGAGGCCGCTCGGCTGGGCCGGTCGCCGGGATCCGTCTGTCATCCACCGATTGACGAGAATGCGTGTCTGAACCAACGAAGTCCGGTCGCGAGCCGCAGGTTTCTGGCGATCACAGCCCGGGCGGCGGGATCTATCTGGCGTTCGTGCCGTGGATCTTGTTCTCGCTGATCACACAGCATGATTCTCTGACCGCCGCGGCCGTGGTCGCGCTGATCGCCTCGATCCTGATCGCATTGAGGTCGGTGGCGACCACCGGACCGAAGCTGCTCGAGCTCGGAGCGGTGGCCGCGTTCGTGGGCTTCGCGATCGTCGCTGTAGTCGCGGACGCGTCTGCGACGATGTGGTTGGCACGCTACGCCCGCGCGATTGCCGCGCTGCTGCTGGCAGCAATCGCGTTCGGCTCGCTGCTATTCACCCCGTTCACCGAGCAGTACGCGCGCGAATCGGTTCCCCGGCAGTTGTGGTCCTCGGCGCGCTTTCAGCAGGTCAATCGCCGCCTGACGCTGATGTGGGGCTGCGTGTTCAGCGCGATGGTCGTCTCCCACGTGATCGCGGGCGCGATCGACACGCGGCGCGGAAACACGATCTTCAACTGGGTCATCCCGATCATCCTCATCGTGTGGGCGGTCAAGCGCACCAGCCAAGTCAGCCAAGCGCGCGGCAATCCGGCCCCAGCGCGCGCGCGGCGAACCGGCCCAGCGCGCGACGAGCCGGCCCCGGCGCGCGGCGAGCCGGCCCCAGCGCGCGGTAGACGGCCGTCTCGGCCCTGAAGCACACTAGGGTTGCCGTTGGGGGCGGGTTGGCGATCGTCGCGCCGCCCCTGCCGACGCTGGTCCTGGCGAGTCGGGGCGGTGACCGTTATGCGGACTCAGTTGAGCTGGCGCCAGCTGAACTGCGGTCGGTAGCCGAGGACCTCGCGAGCGTGGGAGATGTCGAGCAGGGTGTCGTTGCCGGTGACGCCGTCGGCGAGCGCCACATCGGGATAGACCTCGGCCATCAGCTCACGGCTCGGCCGCTGCATCACGGTGTCGGCGGCGGCGATGATGAAGTTCTCAGCGCCGGTGATCTCGGCCTCCAGGGCGCAGCGGACGCTCTGGGCGACATGGCTCTCATCCACGTAGCCCCACAGATTCCACTTGCGGAGGTGGGGGTCGTGCTGCCATCCGGCGAACCGCTCGTAGTCAGATCGGACCATCACATTGGAGAAGCGCAGCCCGATGATCGGGATGCCGCTCCAGCGGCTGAACTGACGAGCCATGTCCTCGCCTACGACCTTCGAGAGCGCGTAGCTCGTCTCCGGAAGCACGTGGGCCTCATCGACCGGCGCGTACTTTGGCGGGATGTCGAAGGGAAGACCGAGCGTCGTCTCACTCGAGGCCCACACGACGCGCCGCAGGCCGAGACGCTGCGCCGCTGAGAACACGGCGTAGGTACTGGTGACGTTGGTACGAAACACCTGATCAGGCGTCGCGTGCGCCGGCGAGGGGATCGCTGCCAGATGCACCACCGCCTCCACCCCCGGCAGGGTGTGGCCGCCGCTCAGCGCTTCCAGAGCCTGTCCGAAGTCGGTGACGTCGGCACGCAGGAACGGGATCGGCGCTTCTTCGGGGTGGTAGGACTCGGGCGACCCGACGACGTCGATGTTGAGCACGTCATATCCATGAGCAGCGAGGTCGCTGACGACGACCCGCCCCGCCTTGCCGCTGCCTCCGGTGACCGCGATCCTCGTCATAGGTCCACAGCTCTATCAGATCAGGCCGCAGCCGCCAACGAGCACACCACACCTGGGCGGGTCTACGCACGCGCAGATCAGGCCGCAGCCGCCAACGAGCACACCACAACTAGGCGGGTCTACGCACGCGCAGATCAGGCCGCAGCCGCCAACGAGCACACCACACCTGGGCGGGTCCACGCACGCGCTTCGCCCAGCGTGAGATCCTCATCCGATGGAGCAGCGGATCAGTCTTGTCACGCTTGGCGTGACCGACCTTGCCAGAGCCCGTGCGTTCTATGAGGCGCTCGGGTGGACCGGAGCTCACCAGCCCGATGGTGAGGTCTGCTTCTTCCAGGCGGGAGGCATGGTGTTCGGCCTCTGGACAGCACTCGGTGGTCATGGAGCGCCGGGCATCGAGCTAGCTCACAACGTTCGCTCACCAGAGGAAGTCGCTGTGGTGTTGATCGAAGCCGAGCGGGCGGGCGGCGAGATCAAGCGGCCGGCGGGACGCGCTGAATGGGGTGGGACGACCGGGGCGTTCGCAGACCCCGATGGTTACGTGTGGGAGGTTGCGCACAATCCGGAATGGACGCTGGACGAGAATGGAGCGATCACGATCTAGGACGACGAAGGAGCCGAAGGACCACCTCGTGCACTGGGACGACGAGATGCTGGTTAGGATCGTCGGCAGGAAATGGTCACCAGGCGAACAAAGATCATCGCCACACTGGGACCGGCGACCGATCCTCCGGGCGTGCTCGATGCCCTGATTGCCGCCGGCATCGACTGCGCCCGGCTGAACTGCTCTCACGGTACGCCCGACGAGCTGCGTCGCCGTGTCGCAGAGGTTCGAGCGGCGGCCAGGCGGGCAGGCCGATCGATCGCGGTGTTGGTCGACCTTCAGGGACCCAAGCTGCGGTTGGCCGCGGGCACGGCGCCGCGCGTCGTGCGCGCTGGGGAGATCGTGACCTTCGTGAGCACTGGTGAGACTGTCGATGACACACGAGTGCTGGTCGACTTCCCCGATTTCCCGCGGCTTGTGACGGAGCAGTCGGAGATCGTGATCGGCGATGGTGTGCCACGCCTGATGATCGAATCGTCGGGACCGGGGGAGGTGGTATCCCGAGCGCTCTCGGCCGGCGAGCTTGCGCCCCGCAAAGGGATCAACGTCACATACGCGCGACCGGAGCTGCCAGCGATCACCGACAAGGACTTGCAGGACCTAGCGGTCGCTGCGGAGCTCGGCGTTGATCACGTCGCGCTGTCGTTCGTCCGCTCTGCGGCCGACCTCGAGCAGCTTCGCGCGCAACTGGACAAACATGCCTTGGGCGCGCGGACGATCGCGAAGATCGAGAAGATCGAGGCGTACGAGAACCTCGATGAGATCCTCGCCGTTGCCGACGGCGTCATGGTGGCTCGCGGTGACTACGGCGTCGAGGCCGGGGTGGCTCGCGTTCCGCTGATGCAAAAGGACACGATCTACCGCGCCACCCAGGCCGGAAAGCTGGTCATCACCGCCACCCAGATGCTCGAGTCGATGATCCATGCGCCGGAGCCGACGCGGGCCGAGGCGACCGACGTCGCGAATGCGGTGATCGATGGGACCTCCGCCGTGATGCTCTCTGCGGAGGCGAGCGTGGGCGACTACCCGGTCGAGGCCGTGCGGTCCATGTCGCAGATCGCCGAGGCTGCTGAGGAGGTGCGCGAAATCCACGGGCGAGCCCGTGAGGTGAGAGACACGCCCGCCGCCGCGGTGATGCACGCCGCAGTCGCACTGGCGGACGAGCTGAACGCGGCCGCGCTACTCGTGCCGACATCGCGCGGGGGCTCGCCGCGCGCCTGCGCCAAATACCGCACCCGGCGGCCGATCATCGCACTTCCCGACAGCCAGACTGTCGCTAATCAGCTCGCGCTCGAATGGGGGGTTTACCCGCAGACGATGAACGTCACTGGCACCGTGGACGAACTGGTCGACCGCGCGCTGATGACCGCAAAGGAGTTCGCCAACCTCGCAACCGGGACGCGGGTAGTGATCACCGCCGGGCAGCGCACGGGAACCACCGGAGCGACGAACCTGATCATGGTGCGCGAGATCCCCTGAGCACCCGCGAGGGCGGCAGGCTCCGGTCAACCGGCGGCAGGGCGATGAGCTGATCCCTGGGCGGCGCCGGCGGCGCGCGCCGCCCGCATGGCGCGCGCCGCCTGGCGCGCGCCGCCCCCCTGGCGCGGGCGGCGCGGCCGCCCGTCTGTCGCCTACACGCGAGGCACCGGCTCGTATCCGAAGCGCTCCGAGAAGGCTTCGATGCCGGCATCATCACCGGTGACGAGCGCCCGAAAGTAGTCTTCGATGCCTCCTGGTGCGCACACGAGCAGGAAGCGCACAGGGGCCACGGTCTCGTTCGCAAAGGTGTGCGGCACCGAGCCGCCGACGCGGGCGCTTCCGACGGGTCCGATCTCGCTCACCTCGTCGTTGACGCGAACTGTCAACTTGCCCTCGAGCACGACGAACACCTCATCGAACCCGGGATGGATGTGCAACGGCGGCCCCGGAAAGCCGGCCGGAGCGGTGTAGTCGATGACGGATACCCGGGGGGTGGTGGTCTTGATCACGAGCACGTTGCCGTGCGCGCTAAGCGTCTCCCCCTCGCGGTCGAGGGTCACTTCCGGCGGTGCTGTGGGTGGGTTGAGATTTGTCATGGTCGCCAGTCTGCGGCGCAGCAGCGCCACCGGCAATCCCAGAATCCTGGTGTTGTTGGGGCGCGCGGCGGCTGGCATCATTTCGCCCATGGTCGACCGCCGCCCAGGCGCCCGAGCGATCCGCGACGTCGAGCGCCTCGCCGCCTCGGCCGCCAATCCCGATCGTTACTTCGAAACCCTCGCCTGCGCTCTGGCGGAGCACGGGGTTCCCTCCGTCGGCGCCTGCTGGCACCTCACCGAGCCCTCGAGCGGCCTGGCCACGTGGATCGGCTACCGCGGCGAGCTGCCCGGCGATCTGGCATCCGCGGTGGAGAACGAATACCTCGAGGACGACGTTGCCAAGTACGTCGACCTCGCGGGCCGGGGCACGCCGGTCGCCGCCCTGGTCAGCGAGACCGGCGGCCGCCCGGCCATAAGCGCCCGCTACCGCCACCACCTCGCGCCCGGCGGGTTTGCCGACGAGCTGCGGATGGTATTCGCCGATGGCTTCGGTCAGTGGGGCTCGATGGGCCTGTTCAACGACGCTGCCTACGACGATCGCGAGCAGGCGGTCGCAGCCGCGGTCGTGATGCCGGTCGCCCGCGCCCTGCGCGAGGCGATCGCACGGTCGCGCAGCGGGTCTGACGACGCGCCGGGCGTGATCGTGCTCGACGGCGACGACCGGGTGCGCAGCTACGACGACCGCGCCAGCGAGCTGCTGACGCGGGCGGTCAACACCGGCACGCTTCCGGGGGCCGTGCACATCCTCGCCGCTCGCGCCCGCGCCACCAGCGCCCGGAGCCGTGGGCGAACGCTCGGCGACGACGGCGCCTGGATCGACCTCAACGCGACCAATCTCACCGACGGATCGGTCGCGATCGTCCTGCGCCCGGCCCCGCCCGCATCGATCATCGAGCTGCGGCTGCGCGCGGCGGGGCTGACCGCCCGCGAGCGCGAGATCACCCTGTGCCTGCTGCGCGGCGAGAGCACCGCCACGATCGCAGCGACGCTTCACCTATCGCCGTGGACCGTGCAGGACCACCTCAAGGCCATCTTCGACAAGACCGGCGTTCGCTCCCGCCGGGCATTCGTTGCCCGATGGGCCCTGGAGGCGGCCAGCGGCATCGCGTAGCGACGGGTGTCGTTGAGATTTGCGGCGCGGCCGAAGCTCGAGCGAGAGAGCCCGCCGCCGGACTCGGACCGGCAACCCCCTTCATTACAGCTTGCCCATTTGCAGGGACTTTGGGGAAGCTGCGGGCGATTCGTTCAGCTGATTCCCGTCAGCGCAGGTCAGAATCGCCTCCCGCCAGGGCGTCAGCAGTGCGGCCAGATTGCTCAGCAGAAGCCGGACCTGCTGCTCGGGCCGGCGCTGGGTGGCGCGCCGAAACAGGATCACGGACGGCTCGGCGGCTCGCCACACCGGGCGTGCGCTCGCGCGTCGGTGTCGGTGCGTCTGTTTACGCGCCGGCAGGGGACGAGGACCTCGCTGGCCTTTGGCGATTGGGTGAAACTCTTTGCCCAACCCGCCGTTCGTCCGTTGCCGAGCCCGACCGCCTAGATGGCTTCCATCGCCTTGCCGACGCCGGCGCGCATCTCGTCGGCGTTCATCACAGGCGCGAACGTGATTTTCGCGTCAAGACCCATAAAGAACGGCTCCGCCGCCGGCGGTATCGCACTTGAATCGGCCATGTCGAAGAAAATCAGACCGGTCCGCATTCCTTCCTCTGAGGTGAAGTAGGCGGCTTCCGCCTTCAGTGCGTCAAGTGCCTTCCCCATGATCTGCGGCAGGCTGCCGTCCTTGATCGCAGCGTTTCCAGCCGCGGTCGGGATCTGGACCTTCATGAGCACCCGCATGTCTAACCTCCTTCGTCGATTCACCCGTTCGTACCGAGCCGACGCAACCAGCATCAGAACGACCACGGGCGACACAGCAACGTGCCCCGGCCGCCTAAAGCAGCCACAGCCCCTCGCCCGCTGATCCTATGCCGACGGGCGCCCGCCCGTCAATGGGCCGCTTGGGCCAGTCGATCGCGCAACCGAACAACGCTCGCCTGGCCACGAGCGAGAAGCGCCAAGATTGCCGCGACCGCTCCGGCGTTGCCGTGATTTCGGTGCCGCCGAGCCGGCGTAGGCGCGAGCGTCCTCGAGTTCTCCGGCGTGGAGGTCCAGCCATCCTCCGGTCGCCGGGTCGACCGCGACGGTGCGCACCTGCCACGGTTCGTCAGCCTTCGTGAAGTCAATCCGACGATCTCGGCAATCTCGATCACGTTGGGGATCCTGAGTGGTATCCCTTTGCTCTCGTTGAGGAGTGACGGCCACTCGTTCGCGAGCGGCAGCTCGCCACACCGCACCGTGCCGGTCTCGTACAGAACGGCGAATTCGGCCCGGTCCCAGACTCGTGATGGATACGCAGCGGTGAGATGCCTGCTCGGCGCCGAGCGCCAAGACGCCTAATAGCTTGAGAATGTCCCAGAGGGAGTGAGATAACGGGTTGCTGACGTCGCCACGTTATGGACGCTCTGCCCGATGGCGGACGGGCACGAGTGACGCGACGTGGTTCTCGCAAAAGCAACTGGTACGATCGGACGCGGGTCGATCAGCAAAGAGCGGCTCGAGCATTAGCAGGGGAGGGGCATGCCTCGCACCATATTCATCGCAGCAATCGCTGCGCTCGTTATTGCTGGGTGCGGGGGTTCGTCCCGGACCGTCACAGCCACCGTGTCCGCGACCGGGACTCCGACTGCGACTGCGACTGCGACAGCGACAGCGACTGCGGCCCTGCCTACGTCGCAGGCGAGCAGCGTGAGGGCAGGGGGTCCGTGTGACGGGAACCCGTGTATCGGTGACTGGCAAAAGGAACAGGCGGAGGGGGGCACGGTTGTTCAGTGCGCCGATGGCACATGGAGCCATGCCGGCGGCCTATCCGGGGCATGCTCCGATCACGGCGGCGAATCAAGCCAGACATCTGCTCCCAATCAGACTTCGTCGTCTTCGGCCGGGGGCGGTTCCGGCTCCGGCGTCCAGGATCTCCCGGTGCAGTGCGGGTATGGCGTCGCGGGCAGTTCGGGCGTGACCTGCACGTTCGCTGAGAATGCGTTTTTTGAATATTGGCAAGCATCCGGCGGTGATCCAACCAAGCGCGAGAGCGTCAACGTGTGGAGCGCGGAAGCGCAGCAGTCATATCCGCTTATATGCGACGTCGGAGCTGGGGTGGTGGAGTGCGCCGGCACCAACAGCAGCGGCATTTCGCTGCAAGTGGAGCTCTCACAAGCAGCCGTCTCCGCCTACACCAATCCGGAGGCCGCAACTTACGCGGCCTCCGGCAAGCTCGGCCCCAGTAGCAGCGCCTCCTCGTCTGACTTCACGCCCGGAGATCTGAACCCCAGCGATGCCAGCGCATCTGAGTGCGATGGCACCATGGAAGTCGGCCCCCATGCCGACTGCGCTTTCGCGCAACAGGTAGCCGGCGACCTTGCTCAGGGTCTCTGGTCGGCTCCGGGCTCCGACACCGTGCCGGATGACGGCACCTCGATCACGTTCAACTGCTCTCTCGTCGGACAGGACGACAGTCAGGCCTCGAAACCGGGGATCTATTCGTGCGTCAGCGAAAGCGACCCGCAGGATTGGTTCAAGTTTGAATTTACCTAGGATTAGCTCTCCCGCTGCTCAGAGAGCGGTCCAGCTGGTCTCCCGTGACGGGTCCGCGCGGATCCGCGTGGCGTTCCGCCAGCACGCGGCGTGCCGATCGCCACTGCCGAGCGGCCGGACGATGAACTCGCTCTGGGCGTTCTCCGCGCCAACAGCAAAATACCCTATTTGCAGCTACTTCGCAGAGCCCACCGCCGGACTCGAACCGGCAACCCCTTCATTACAAGTGAAGTGCTCTACCAATTGAGCTAGGCGGGCGCGGCTGTGTGGAGTCTGGCAGGCGGCGCGTCAGAGCTGCTGCTCCCACCAGGCGATCGTGTCGCTCATCGTCTGACGCAGCGAGATCCGCGGTTCCCAGCCGGTCAGCGCCGTCAGCCGGGAGTGGTCGCCGCGCAGGTCCATCACCTCGCGCGCCCGCACCCGCGAAGGGTCGATGACGTGCTCGAGCTCGAGCGGTGCGACGAGCTCGGCGAGCAGCGCCACCTGGTCGGCTGCCGACACCGATACGCCCGAGCTGACGTTGAAGACATCCTCGCCAGTCGCGCTGCACCCCAGCAACCGGTAGGCGCGTGCGATGTCTCGCACGTCGGTGAAATCACGGCGGGTGTGGGGGTTGCCGGTGACGATCCGCAACGCGCGCCCACCGGAATGCCGTCCCTCCGCCGCCTGTCGCGCCAGGTTGGACAGTAGGAAGATCCGCGCCTGCCCCGGCCCGGAATGGCTGAACGGCCTGACGCGAACGATCGGCAGCCCATAGGAGTCGACGTAGACGCGGGCCAGCTGCTCGCCGGCGGCTTTGGACACGGCATAGGGATTGGCCGGCTGCAGCGGCGCGCCCTCGACCACGGGCAGCACCGCGGGCTCGCCGTACACCTCGCACGAGCTGACCCACACCACCCGAGCCTCCGCGGCAATCGTGCGCAGCGCCTCGAGCAGGTTGACGCTGCCGACCAGGTTCTCGCCCAGCGTCTGGGCCGGCGCCTCCCAGGAGCGGCCGACGGACGTCAGCGCCGCCAGGTGATAGACAACCTCCGGGCGAGCGGACCGCACCGCCGACTTCACCGCCGCTGCGTCGCGCAGGTCGACGGTCGCTCCCTGCCCGCAGCCGTCGGGTATGCCGCCGCGTCGGGAGAGCGCCACCACCTCATCGCCGGCCGCGGCGCACTCGCGGCACAGCCACGAGCCGGCGAATCCGGAGGCGCCCGTGATCAGCGCCCGCATCGCCGAGGCGGCTGCGGCCGCGCGCCCGGCTCACTGGGCTGACTAACCCTCTTGCGCCGAGACGGCGTGCTCAAGCGAGCCGTGGCCGTTGCTGGAGTAATCGGTCTCGGGCTCAGCCGGCGCGTCCTCGGGGGCGCCATTGACCCGCCGCTCCAGTTCTCCGAGAACCAGCCCGAACAGGAGATGTCGCCAGGCGGCCTGTGCGTATGCCCTCCGATTGCCGCTGAGTTTCGGCAGCTCGTCGCGAGCCGGGTGCAGCCGGTCGGTCAGCGCGACCAGCGGCCACAGCGCCACGTGCTCGGTCAGCGCCAGCAGCGGGCCTCGCAGCACCGGCGGGACCGGCATCGTGGGGGCGATGTTGGCGTAGACGGCGCCGAACAGAGCGCCGTTGGCCATATGCACCCCGAGCCCGGCCGGGAGCCAGCCGTCGCTGCGGGTGACCGCTTTGCCCAGAAGCTCGACGTCGTCGTAGTCACTGGATGCAAGCCGCTTGTCCAGTGGCTGCTGCAAGCCCCAGACCGCCGCCGCGACGACACCGCTCACGGCGCCACGAAGGGTGCGGGTGGGATCGATGCCGGGACTCACTCAAACCAACTGTAACGGGCCGGGAGCGGGTGGGTACGCCATTGTGCGATGGGTCACGACCGACTGCACCAGCGCGCGCGGGAGCATGGCGCGAATCCCCTGCTCTACGGGTTCGTTCGCGTCACCTTCCAGGCTTTCTTCCTCGTTTACTTTCGGTTCGTGCGCATCGGCCGGGAGCACGTCCCCAAGCACGGGCCGGTGATCCTCGCATCCAACCACCGCAGCTTCCTCGACCCGTTCGTGATCGCCTGTATGGCGAACCGTCCGATGTACTACGTGGCCAAGAAGGAGATCTTCCAGTTTCACCCGGTGGCGGCTTGGCTCCTCCTCTCGCTGGGGGCATTCCCCGTCGATCGTGGTGCCGGCGACGCGGACTTCATCACCACCGCCCAGGCGATCCTCGCGCGGGGCGACATCGTGCTGATCTTTCCCGAGGGCACCCGCACGCGCCCCGGCCCGCTCGGCCGGCCCCGGCGAGGAGTGGGCCGGCTGGCGCTCCAGACCGGCGTGCCGGTCGTGCCGGTGGCGGTGATCGGTACCGAGGCGATTCGCCGGGGCTGGCGGATCCGTCCCCACAAGGTGCGCATCCGGGCCGGTCGCCCGTTGCGGTTTCCGCGGGCGCCGGAGCCGTCCCCGACCCTGGCGGGCGCGGCCACGGATCGCATCTGGCCCTGCGTCATGTTGCAATGGGAGTGGCTGGGGGGCCTGCCACCGATCCGCCGAGTCGCCATCATCGGCGCCGGGGCCTGGGGTACCAGTTTGGCGGTGTGCCTGGCACGGGCCGGCGTAGAGGTCGATCTGGGTTGCCGCACCCCCGAGCAGGCGCAGATCCTGCGGGCGACCCGTGAGAACGCCCGCTACCTGCCGCGGGTTACCCTGCCAAGCGCGGTCCGTGTCGTGCGGTCCTCCGAGCTCAGTCTGAGAGGCCAGGACGTGGTCTGCCTGGCCGTCCCCGCCCGGGCGCTCCCCGCGGTGCTCGCCGCCCACGGCGAAGCGGTCACCCGTCGAACCGGGGTCGTGCTCGGCGGGAGCGGAGTCGTCCCGCCGCTGGGCACGCTGCCGTCGGCATTCGCCGGCGAGCGCTGCCCGGCGCGCGCGTTGGCGGTGCTGGGCGGTCCGGCGCGACCCGACGAGGTCGTCGGCCACGGTGGCTCGGTCGTAATTGCTTCGCTTGACGGCGGCTTCGCCCGGCAACTCGGCGCTGTGCTGGGCGCCGCGGCGCTGGACGTGTCGATCACCGATGATGTCGCCGGAATCCAGCTCGCGGGGGTCGGCAAGGATGTGGTCGCGTTGGCGGCCGCCGCGGCGAGCTCGCTCGGCGGCCCCAGCGTCGCCGGGACGGTGGCCGGACAGCTGTTTTCGGAGCTCGACGCCCTCGCCCGGGCGCAGGGGGGTCGGTCGGGATCGTTCTCCGGTCTCGCCGGCACCGGCGCGCTGGTGGCGAGCATTGCCGCCGACACCTCGCTTCACCGTCAGGCCGGTGAGCTGCTGGCTCAGGGCGTGGCCGGGGTGAAGATCGCCGAGGCGCTCGGCCGCCTCGAGGCTCTGGACTCGGCGCCGCTGCTGCCCGTCGCTGCTCACCAGGCTCGGGTGCAGGCGTCCGCGCTGGACGGGCTGGCGGCGCTGGTGGAGGGACGGATCAAGCCCGAGCAATGGGCTGCCACCGTCACCGAGCCTCGCCGAGGTCACCGCTCACGCTCTTTTCGCGCGGCGTGAGCGTGGATAGGCTGCTCATGCGTTGGTTGACCAGATTCCCGAGTCCAAGGCGGAGCTCGATGTCCGCTTCACAGAGCTTTACCAAAGCCATCTTCGTGATGTGTTTTCCTACAGCTATTACCGGGTCGGCAACTACCACGATGCCGAAGATCTCACCGAGCAAACGTTCCTTCAGGCCTACCGCCATTTCGAACGGGCGGTGCGGGAGTCCGGTGGCCGGCCGCTACGGCCGTGGCTCATCCGGATTGCCCATAACCTGGCGGCCAACTTCTACCGCGACAGGTCACGCAAGCCGGAGTCGACGATCGAGGACGCCGGGTTGATCTCGGCGCCGCACACCACCGAGGCGCTGGTCGAGGGCCGCGAGGAGCTCAAGGTGATACTTCAGGGCGTCTCGGAGCTGCCCGATGATCGCCGCGAGGCGCTGATCATGCGCTTCGCGCTGGGCATGGACAACCGGGAGATCGCCCGCGCGCTGGGTCGCACCGACGGCGCCACCAAGGTGCTGCTGCACCGCGCCATCCGCCAGCTGGAAGGGATGGTCTCCGATCCCAGCGACCCCGCCGCCGAGGCGACCAGCCCCGGCGTTGGCGCAAAGGGCATGGGCACCGGCACCGCTGGGGAGAGCTCGTGAGCACCGGCGCCACGGACTTCGAGGCGCTGCTCCGGGAGGCCCTGAGCCCGATCGAGCCGCCCGCCGATCTCGCGGCGCGAATGGAGATCGCGCTCGTCAACCTGACCGAGCTCGCCCAGGAGGAGCTGGAAGCGTGGGAGCTGTCGACCATGCGCGACCCCCGCAATTGGGTCCGTCCGGTGGCCGCCGTCGTGATCGGCGCCGGCGCCGGCGCCGCGCTGGTCGTCCTGCGCGTCCGCGGGCGGCACCGCACCCGGCGCCAGCAGTCCTCGAGTCTGGTGGAGCTCGCCGGTCGGACGTTGCACGACTTCCGCGAGGAAGTGCGCCGGGTACTGCCTCGCCGCTGAGCCCGCGGAGCGGGCACTGCTCCTCCGGGAGCATCGGCTCGGCCGATCGCGGCTCCTCGAGGGAAGCACCGTCTCCGCTGATAGCGTCATCGTCCCGTGGCCGTCTGTTACCGGCATCCCTCTCGCGAGACCGGCGTTTCCTGCTCCTCCTGCGGACATCCCATCTGTCCCGACTGCATGACGCCGACGCCGGTCGGAATGCGCTGCCCGGAGTGCGCTCGGGAGCGCACCAAAGTCAAGACCGCGCGCAGCATCAGGAGTCCCACGACGCCGGTCGTCACCCGAGTCCTGATCGCGCTCAACCTGATCGTGTTCCTGGCCGAGACCGCCGCCGGGGCGCCGCTGGGCGGCGGGGGCGGCGGCTTCGTGTTCAACCACGGCGCCCTGTTCGGGCCGGCGCTGACCGGCTTGAACCGGTTGGGGGCTGGCACCGGATTCGGCGGCACGCACGAGTACTGGCGGCTGCTCACGTACGGCTTCATCCATGACGGATTCCTCCACATCGCGTTCAACATGTGGTTTCTGTGGATTCTGGGGCCGATGCTGGAGATGGCGATCGGACGGCTGAACTTCGTGGTCGTCTACCTCGTCTCCCTGCTGGCGGGCGCATTCGTGGCGGTCCTGTTCCAGCCCGATGTTCCGACGATCGGCGCCTCGGGCGCACTGTTCGGCCTGCTCGGCGCCCTGATGGTTGTCGCCCATGACCGCGGGATCTCGATCTGGCAGAGCGGACTCGGCCTGACCCTGGTGATCAACATCGTCTTCTCGCTGACCATTCCCGGAATCTCGATCGCGGGCCACATCGGTGGCTTCATCGGCGGGGTGGTCTGCGGCGGGCTGATCGTGATGGTGGGCGGGCGGCGCCACCTGCAAAGCCTGGCGCTCGCCGGCTGCGCGGTGGTGGCGGTGGTGGCGGTGATCGCGGCGGTCGCGGTCGCCGGGGGCCACGGGCTGGCCCCCAACGGGATCACGATCTGACCTCGGGCGCCAGCACAGCTCCACCGACGCGCCTCGGGCTCTAGTCCAGCTCCACCGTCAGGGCTTCGGCGGGCGCCTCGGGGACGAGCTCGGGGTGGAGGATGTGGGCCAGCAGCTCCAGTCCGTCGACGATCCTCGGTCCCGGCCGGGAGAAATAGGCGGCGGCGTTGACCGCCACGACCTCGCCGGCGCCCACCGCGGCCAGTTGATCGCGGTGCATCTCGGCCTCGCGGTGGGCGATCTCGGCGTCATAGCCGCACGGCATTACGATCACGACGTCGGGCCGGGAAGCGATCACCTCGTCCCAGGTGCGCTCCTCGGAGCTCTCACCGGGAAGGCCGAGGACGTCCTCGCCACCGGCGAAGGCGATCAGCTGAGGCGTCCAGTGTCCGGCGGCAAACGGCGGATCGAGCCACTCCAGCGCCGCCACCCGCAGCCGGCGGGCGTCCTTGGTGGCCAGCCGGATGCGGTCGATCCGCTCGGCGGCATCCGAGACGAGCGCTACCGCTGCATCCTTGCGGTCGGTGGCCTGGGCCAGGGTCCGGGCATCCCCCAGCACCTCGCCGATCGTGTGCGGATCGAGGGCGATCACCATCGGCTGCGTTTCGATCTCCTCGGCGATCGCCCGGACATCGTCAAAAGAGACGGCGCACACCGAGCACAGCGCCTGCGCGACGATCAGATCGGGCTCGAGCTCGTGCAGAGCCTCCGCGTCGAGCTCGTAGATCGACTCGCCCGCCAGCGTGCGCTCCTTGACCGCGGCGTCGATCTCGGCGGCGCTGAGACCGGCGGGGAGCACGTCGCGGGTCACCTTGGGCAGCTCGGTCGCGGCGGTGGGATAGTCGCATTCGTGGGTGACCGCGACGAGGTCGGAGCCGAGCCCGAGCGCGAACAGCATCTCGGTCGCTGAGGGCACCAGGCTGACGATGCGCATCAGACCGGTCCGCCTCCGGCGCGGATATGAGAGGCTGAACTGAGGCGAAAAGGAGAAGACATGCTCACCGACGATGAAGTGGCCCACAGGCTACGACGGTTGCCCTGGGAACGCGAGAACGACGAGATCGTCCGCGAGTGGCGGTTCGAGGACTTCGGCGAGGCGATCGCGTTCGTCAACCAGGTGGCCGAGGTCGCCGAGGATGCCAACCACCATCCCGACATCTTCATCCACGGCTGGAACAAGGTGAAGCTGTCGCTGAGCAACCGCTCGGGGGGCGGCCTGACCGAGATGGACTTCACCATGGCCGAGCGCTTCGACGGGCTCGACTGACGCCCGGGGCACCACCGCGGATCAACCACGACGGAGCCGCCAGATCAGTCACGGCGGACCCGGGTGCTACCGTTGGCCGCGTCGCTGAATGAACGACGACCGTCCTCGAAGTAGCAGCGCGCCGACCACGACCGCCACCCGGACGGCGGACCGCGAGCGTCGGCGGGTTCAGTGAAAGCGCTGTTCATCATCCTGACCGCGCTGCTGGTCGTGGTCAACGCGTTCTTCGTGGTCGCGGAGTACTCGCTGGTGCGCTCGCGCAAGAGCAGGCTGCAGGAGATGGCCGACGAGGGCAGGCGCGGAGCCCGTCTGGCCGTGTCCCAGATCGAGGACATCGGCGACTACATCGCGGCCTGCCAGGTCGGGATCACGATGGCCTCGATCGCCATCGGCGCGCTCGGCGAGCCGGCGATCGCTCACGTGTTGGAGCCGTTGCTCGGCGGCGCGCTCGGCCATTCCGCGTCGGTCGCGCTGTCGGTGGTCATCGCCTACCTGCTGATCACCGTCGCCCAGAGCATCGTCGGTGAGATCGCACCCAAGCTGTACACGATTCAGCACGCCGAGGATCTGGCCCGGCTCGTCGCGCGGCCATTGCAGCTGAGCCGGGTTCTGTTCACCCCGTTCATCTTCGTACTGAACTCGGCGTCCAGATCGCTGCTGCGCGCCACCGGCACTGACCCCGATGCCGAGCCCGAAGGGGGCACTCCGGACGAGATCAAGCGGATCATCGCCGACTCGCGCAGCGGCGGGAGCCTCGATGTCGGCGAGGCGGACATGCTCACCGGCGTGTTCCACCTGCACGAGCAGGAGGCGCGCCAGGTGATGACGCCGATTCCGGCGGTGGTGACCGTCGATCTGTCGGAGACCGTTCAGGATGCGTTACGGCGCTGCGTCTCGACCGGTCATTCACGCCTGGTGGTGACCGAAGACGACAACGAGGACCGGGTCAAGGGCATCGTCCACGTCAACCAGCTGGTCAAGCTGATGATGTCCGAGGGCTACGAGGCGCACTTCGATCGGCTGGTGCGAGCGGCTCCGATCGTGCCCGAGACCAAGCCGCTCGACGACCTGCTCGCCGATCTGCAGCGCGAGCGCACGGAGCTGGCGATCGTCATCGACGAGTACGGGCGTACCACCGGGATCGTCACCACCGAGGACATCATCGAGGAGGTCGTTGGCGAGATCTCCGATGAGACCGATCCCGCCGGGGGTGCGGTGCGGCGCCTGGCCAGCGGTGAGTGGTTCGTCCGCGGCCACGTCGCCGTCTCCGATCTCGAAGACTATGGACTGCACCTGCCGGTCGACACCGATGCCTACAACTCGGTGGGGGGGTTCGTGTTCGCGGAGCTCGGGCGCCTGCCCAAACGTGGCGATCAGGTCACCGCCGATGGGTACTCGATCCGGGTCGAGTCCGTCCGCGAGAACCGGGTGGAGGCGGTGCGGATCCGTCGCCGCAAGGCGCCCGCCGAGACGGCGGCCGCTCAGTAGCGCGTCGCTTGTCCGCCAGCCGGACCCCAGTTTCAGTCAGGGGGAGCGGGTCTGCGACGGTAGGGGGTGGCGCCAGCTCGCTGCATTCGTTACATTGCCCGCATCGAGCCGCACGGTGCAATCCGGCGGTTGAGAGGAGAGATGAAGCCGGCCCGCCTCGGGCCGGCTTCGCCATCTTGCGGAAGGCGGCGCACGGTCGGCCCTGACCCCTCGGGCCAAAAAGAAACCGGCCCGCTGGGGACAGGCCGGTTTCGTGCTTCTGGGGAGGAGGTGCTGCTATGAGGTACGTCGCGATGAACATATTGGTCCGCGCACCTCAACGCAGCCTTAATAGTTAGTCGTAGTCATAGAAACCCTGGCGGGACTTGCGCCCGAGGGCTCCATCCGCCACGAGCTGCGCCAGCCGGGCTGGAACCGTCGCCCCGATCGTCTCGCCGATCGCTTGGGACACGTCCAGCCCGATGAAGTCCAGAAGCGCGATCGGTCCCATCGGCATTCCCGCCCCGAGCATCATCGTGCGATCCACGTCGGCGGGCTCCATGCCGGTGCTGTCCATCAGCTCGACGGCCGCGAACAGGTATGGGAACAGCAGCCGGTTGACCACGAATCCCGGGATGTCGGGTACCACCACCGGCGTCTTGCCGAGTTCCTGGCACAGCGCCCGTGCGCGCCGGCGAACGTCATCGCGGGTCTCGGGACCGAACACCAGCTCCACCAGCTCCATGCGCGGCACCGGATTGAACACGTGCAGTCCGACGAACCGGTCGGGATGGCCGCTGGCCCGCGCCAGCTCCGCGATCGACAGCGAGGATGTGGTCGTCGCCAGGATCTCGTCGGGACCGGTGTGGGCGGCCAGTTCGGCCAGCAGCATTCCCTTGTGATCGAGATCCTCCACCACCGCCTCCACCAGGAAGGTGGCCTCGGCCAACCGCTCGAGCTCGATCACGACCTCGACGCGATCCGCGCATCCGTTGAGCTCCGGCAGCTTGGCGCAGTGTTTGGCGACAGCGTCCTTGACCCGCTGCGCCGACGCCGCCGACCGTGCCCACAGGAGCACGTCTCCGCGAGCGGCGGCGACGGCGGCGAGCCCGGCCGCGATCGTGCCGGAGCCGGCGATGGCGATTCGTTCCGGCACCGGGGGGCTCCTACCCCTCCTGCTCGGTGGGGCGGATCAGCACCTCGTTGATCGCCACCCGCGGCGGGCGGGTGACGATGTAGGTGATCGCGTCGGCGATGTCCTGCGCCTGCAGGATCTCGATTTCGCCGAACCTTCCGCGCATCTGCTCCTGGATCTCAGGGCGGTTGTGGGACTGCAGCTCGGTTGCGGTCGCTCCCGGCTCGATCAGCGACACCCGCACGTGGCGACCCGCCACCTCCTGGCGTAGGCCCTCGCTGAACGCTCCCACGCCGTGCTTGGTCAGGTTGTAGACGGCGCTGCCGCTGCGCGCCACCCGGCCGGCCACCGAGCTGACGTTGACCATGTCCGAGACCCCGCGTCCCCCGTCCTGCGCGGCGTGGAGAAGATGCGGAAGCGCCGCGTGAGCGCAGTAGAGCAGTCCGGCGACGTTGATCGACACCATCTCCTGCCACTCGGCCAGCGCCGCGTCGACGGCCGGTCCCAGCAGCATCACGCCCGCATTGTTGACCAGCGTGTCAAGTCGGCCGAGCTCGGCCACCGTCCGCCCCACCAGGGCCTCGGCCTCCCCCTGTTCGGTGACGTCGGCGCCGATGGCCAGCGCCTCGCCGCCGGCTTCGTTGATCCGCGCCGCCAGGTCATCGAGCCGGTCCTGGCGCCGCGCAGCGATGGACACCGTGGCTCCCCGGCGAGCCATGGTCAACGCCGTGGCCTCGCCGATCCCGCTCGAGGCGCCGGTAACCAGCGCCACCGTTCCTGTGAGTTCTCTATCTGAGGTCATAGGCCGATTATCGCCGCAGTGGGGGACCGAGCCTTTCCGGGTAGGAGGCGCGCATGTCCCCGTCGGCCGACACCGTACGCGCGGCGCGCCTGCAGGAGCACGGCCGCCCGCTCGCCGTGCAGGAGGTGGAGCTGCCCGAGCCGGCGGAGGACGAGGTCCGGGTCGTGCTGCGGTTCGGTGGGGTGAACCCGATCGACCGCTACACCGCCGAAGGCCGCGTCAGCCCCGACGCGCCGCTGCCGCGTACGCTCGGTGGCGAAGCCGCCGGAGAGCTTGACGGATCACCGGTGCTCGTGGCCGGGGAGGGGCTCGGCGGTGCCCGCGACGGCGTCTGGGCGCAGGCGGCGGTCGTCCCCCGCGGCGCGATCACCGAGCTCCCCGAGGGGGTGGGGCTGCGCGAGGCCGCCGCGATGGGGATCGCCGGGCTGACCGCCGTGCAGTGCGTGCGCGAGCGTGCCCGGGTGAGCGCCGAGGATCGCGTGGTCGTGGTCGGCGCCTCCGGTGGGGTCGGCAGCATGATCGTCTCGCTGGCCCGGGCCGCCGGGGCGACGGTGTGGGGGCAGACCGGCTCGGCGGAGAAGGCCGACGGGATCGTCGCCAGCGGGGCTGATCGGGTGCTCGTCGGCGGACCCGAGGACATCGCCGCAGACGTCGCGGCACTGGAGCCGACCGCCGCCTTTGACCCTCTCGGTGACGGCTTCGTGGCACCGCTGGTGGCGGGGATGGCGCCCCGGGGGCGCCTGGTTTCGTTTGGCGTATCCGCCGGGGCCGAGGTCACGTTCAACATGCAGCTGCTGTATCGCAAGGCAATCTCCCTGCTCGGGTACGGTGGCATGCAGCTAACCTCCGAGGAGCGCCGGGCGGGGCTTGCCGCCGCGCTGCAGGCGCTCCGCGACGGTGACCTGCAGGTCCGCATCGACGACGTGCTGGCTCTTGACCAGGTCAACGACGCGTTTGCGCGGCTGGTCGAGCGCCGCGTTCAGGGCAACCTGCTGCTCGACCTCAGCTGAGCGCGACCGCGGATCGACGCGGAGGCGATCCCGGGCGCTACGGCGAGTTCCAGCCGAACCCGACCGCGTCGGCCTTGACCGGCAGCGGGCTGGTCGACAGCCCCGGCGGCGGGTCGGGCTCGTTGAAACCCACAGGAGCGAGGTCGTTGGGGGCGTCGGGGTGAAACAGTGACGCCAGGTACTGCGCCTGGCCGCGTCCGGGCCCGAGCTCGAACTGGCCACCGCCGTATGCCCCGATCCCGTGGGCGGCGCAGTAGTCGTAGGTGTCGCAGAGCCGCTTGAGGCCGCCGAGGCGAGATGGCTTGAGATTCACCATCCGGGGCGGGAACGGCAGCGCCTCGATGTCGGCGATGGAGTGGATCGGGGCGTCCCAGGTGATCCGATCGTGATCGCCGGCCAGCGTTGCCGCGGTCGCCGCGGTGACCACGTCGGGGTCCTCCAGCCACGCGTGCGGAAACGCCTGCACCACCCGCGCGTAGAGGACCGGGTCGGGCTCCTGGTCGACGATGGTCCCGTGATACAGCGCCTTGAAGTCGATCGAGTCGACCGCTCCCGACGCGGCCAGCCGCGCGATCAGCTCCGGGGTCCAGGAGCTGGTGGCGTCGAGCTTGAACCGCAGCGTGGGGTAGCGGGCCAGCCGGTTCTCGAGCGGGGCCAACGACGGCGGCTCGCCCAGTCGCAGCGACACCACGAACGTGAGCGGGCCGATGTCGCGCGCCAGCGCGGCATGAAGCGGCTGGCCCGCCTGGCGCAAGGCCAGATCGAGCGCCGCGCTGTGAAACGTCCACCGCCGGTACAGGCGCGAGACCTCGCCGCGCTGAGGCGGCGCGGAGAACAGGTCCAGGCCGTCGATCAGCTCGCAGAACTCGCCCAGGGCATAGCGCCCGGCGAGCGGCAGCACCGGTCCGGCCTCTTGCAGCGCCGTCTGATCCTCGGCGTCATAGACCACGTCCTCGCCGACGCCGTCGACGCCGCCGCCGTGCAGGTGGACGATCGTCGAGAGGCGCTCGAACCCGCTGGAGACGGTGGCCCTCAGTCCGGTGAGCCGGTAGCCGTCGACCTGCAGTGGCAATCCCGCCAGCTGGCCAAACGTGCTCATCGGCCGCCATCGCCGTTCCCGAGACGCGCCACCAGCTCCTCCAGCCGCAGCTCCTGTAGCCCCTGGCTGACCGCGTCGAGCTCGCCGGCGCAGTACTCCACCAGCTCGCGGCCCTCGCGGACCAGCTCCAGCGTCTCCCGAAGCCCGGCGTCGCCCGAGTCCAGCCGCCGGATGATCTCCTCGACGCGGCCGACCGCCGACTCGTAGCTGCGGGGCTCGCTCACCGCCGACCCCTGTCGCCGGCGCCCGCCCGGTCCTCGGGCTCGACGCGGGCGGCCACCGTGCCATCGTGGAATGCCAGCTCCAGCTCCCGGGCGCGCGCGGCGGCGGCCGCCGAGCCCAGTGGCGCTCCCGTGCGATCGCGCACCAGCGCATAGCCGCGGGACATCGTCCGCTGGGGATCGTGGGCGCCGAGCGCCATCGCCAACCGGTCCAGCTCACGGGCGCGCTGCGCCCGGTCGCCGTGACCGGCGCGGGTGGCGGCCCGCTGCAGCGCTGCGGCTTGGGCGCCGGCCCGGGCACGTCCGCCCTCGCCGTGTCGCCGGGCGCTGGCCCGCAGCTCGCGCAGCAGCTGGTGCAGCCGGCCGCGATGGCGGGCGACGTGCTGAGCGGGGGCCCGAGAGTAGTGGGCCAGCGCCCGAGCGCGGTGGACGATCGCGCGGTGGCCGTGGTCCTGCAGCCGCGTCGCCGCGGCGGCCAGGCCCGCGCGGGCGGCCGCGCAGTCGATGGGGACAGCGGCCTCGGCCGCGTGCGTGGGCGTCGAGCACGAGACCGCGGCTACGTCATCGATCAACGTGCGATCGGTGTGGTGGCCGACCGATGAGATCACCGGCACCCGCAGCAGCGCCACCGTGCGGCACAGCGCCTCGTCGCAGAACGCGTACAGGTCGGCGAGCGAGCCGCCGCCACGGGCGACGATCACGACCTGCACCTCCGGCGTCGCCGCGAGCTCACGCATGGCGGCGGCGATCCGCGGGGCCGCGTGACGATCCTGGACGGGCACGAACGCCCAGATCAGGCGACCGCGCCAGCCGCGCCGGCGCAGGCCGGCGAGCACGTCGTGACGGGCCTTGCCGCTCTCGCCGGTCACGACGCCGATCGTTCTCGGCAAACGTGTCCGCGGCAGCAGCTTCTGAGGCGCGAACAATCCCTCCGCGTCGAGCCGGCGACGCAGGTGGTTCAGGGCAATCAGGAGATCACCCTCACCGGCGACCCGCAGCTCGCCGACGGCGAAGGTGAAGCCAGGGGAGGAGGTCGAGCTCCCCGGGTAGTAGTCGCAGCCCCCGCCGGCCACGACCCGCATCCCGTCGGCGAGCGCGATGCCGAGACGATCGAATTCGTCGCGCCACATCGAGCACGGCAGCGCCCCGCGAGCGTCGCGCAACTCGAAGTAGACGCGTACGCGGCTGACGCGAAAGCCCCACACCTCGCCCTCCAGCGCGACCCGGGCGAAGTCCTGCAGCCGGGACTTCAGCCGGGCGGCGTAGGCCCCGACCGGATAGGGACCGGGAAACGGGCTCGCGGCAACCGTGTCGCTGGTGCGGCCGGCGGCGCCGGCGGTATCGGTGACGGTGGGATCCTCCATGCCGGCCGAGGCTACACCGCGCCCAGGTCGCCCAGCCCGGCCCCGGCCGGCACGAGGTCGGCCCTGCGCTCAGCTCACTCCGGGGGGCGCCTGCTGGGTCGACCCGAAGGCAGCGTCCGCCTCCAGCACGTCGGGGTCGGCGGTCTCGAACCAGCGTCGATGGAAGAACGCCGGGAAGAACGGCCACGACGCGAACATCAGGACGATGCCGACGATGAGGCCGCCGATCCCGACGAGGATCGGCGTCTGGATACCCGCCAGTGGGTGCGAGTAGTTGTTTCCGGCCGTGTTGTAATAGCCATAAGCCTTGATCCCGATGTAGGCCATCATCACGCCGCCGACGACGGGGATCAGCCCGGCGAGGAAGAAGTTGCGAGCGCTCTTGAGCAGATCGCGGCGGAAGTACAGCGCGCACGCCAGGCCGGTGAAGCCGTAGTAGAAGACCACCGAGAAGCCGAGCGCCGAGATCGTGTCGCCGAGCACGTCCTGGTTGGGGTTGAACGCGAGCAGCGCCACCGTCCACACGGTTGACAGGCCGCCCATCAAAAGCGTCGAGAACGTCGGCGTCATGAAGCGCGGGTGCACGCGGCCGAATGCCGACGGGATCGACTTCCAGCGCGCCATCGACAGCGTCGTGCGCGCCGTCGGCAGGATCGTCGTCTGGGTCGAGGCCGAGGCCGACGTGAGCACGGTGATGATCAGCAGCTTGTCGAGCGGCGATCCGAACACGCCGGTACCGAGCGCGTTCAGCACGTCGCTGGAGTTGCCGGCCAGGAAAGCCGTGCCATGGTAGGACTGCGCCGCGGCGCTGACGATGACATAGATCAGGAGCAGGACCACGGTCGCGACGACCGCCGCTTTGCCTGGTCCGCGATGGCGATCGCGTGACTCCTCGTTGACGGCGACCCCCGAGTCCCAGCCCCAGTAGATGAAGATGCCGAGCAGGACCGCGTCGATCAGCGCTCCGAAGCTCAGGTCGAACGGGTTGAACCATTCCGCCGACACCTGGATCGAGTGGGCTGGGCTGTCGGCATAGACCTTGACCAGCGCGACGACCGCGAACAGCGTCAGCGTGAAGATCTCGATGCCGAGAAGAATCGTCTGGATGCGCGCCGACAGCTCGATGCCGCGGTAGCAGATCCACGTCATCAGCGCGATCCAAACCACCGATCCGATGATCAGGGCGAGATTCGACGTCGCGAGCCCGTTCAGTCCAAACAGCCGGTAGGTGTAGTCGCTCGCGATCTCCGCCAGCGATGCCATGACGATGATGTCGGCGAGGAAGATCGCCCAGCCGTTGACCCAGCCGACCTGCGGCCCGAACGCGCGGGTCACCCACGCGAAGGTCGTTCCGGCGTCCGGGTCGGCGAGGTTGAAGAAGCGGTAGCCGACCGAGACGAACAGGATCGGGATGAACGACACGATCAAGACGGCCGGCGCGTGCACGCCGACCCCGGCGACGGCGACGATGAAACCAAGCGTCGCCGCCAGGCTGTAGGCGGGCGCGGTCGACGCGATCGCGATGACCAGGTTCGAGATGTAGCCGATCGCGTCGACCTTGAGCCCCTTGTTTCCGGGGCTGTAGTCCTCGGTCGGCCGCGCAGTCTGGGGTGCGGTGGACGCGTCAGTCTCCATGGTGGTGAACCTAAGGGTGGCGGCGGCCGGATGCAAGGGACCCGGCAACTTCAGCGGCTGACGGCGCCCTCGGCCACAAGCCACGCGACGGTATCCGCCAGGCCGTCGCGGAGGTCGATCCGCGCCTGCCAGCCGAGCCGGTCGCGAGCCTTGCGCACCGATGGCCACCGCCGCTGGACGTCGACCGCGAAGCTCGGAAGGTGCTCCAGGGTCAGCTCGTTTGGATCCTCACCACACGCCACCCAGATCAGCGCGGCGATGTCGGCGACGGTGCGCTCCTCTTCGGCCGAGATGTTGAAGTCCTCGTTCTCCCCGGCCGGCGCGGCCATCGCGGTGACGATGCCGTCGGCGATGTCATCGACGTGAGTCAGGGTCCGCGTCTGCTCGCCGGAGCCGAAGATGGGCAGCGGCCGGCGGCCCGAGAGCACCTTGGCGATCAGGTCGGGAACCGCATGAGCGATCCCGGGCTCGTCGAGGTCGGGACGCTCCCCGGGGCCATAGGCGTTGAACGGCCGGCAGATCGTGTAGCGCAGTCCATGCTGATCGGCGGCCGCGCGGGCGTAGACCTCGCCCGCGAGCTTGGAGAAGCCGTACGCCGAGCGCGGCGGCGGGCAGACGTCCAGGTGGGCTTCGGTGGTCGGAAACTCGGTGGCGCGCTCGAACACCATCGACGACGACACGTAGGTGAAACGCTGCACGTCCTGCTCCACCGCGGCGTGGATGATCGCCGCGGTGAGTGCGTTGTTGGCCTCGGTGAGCGTGAACGGGAGCTTGTGGAAGTTGGCGATGCCGCCGACGATCGCCGCCAGGTGGATCACGTGGCTGCAGCCTTGCAGCGCCTGGCGGGCGACGGCGAGCTCGCGCAGGTCGCCCTCGTGAACCTCGCACCCCTCGCGCATCCACGCCGGCACCGGCCGGTCCTCGGCGACTCTGACCTCCCAGTCGGGGTCGCGCAGCAGCCGCCGGGCGACGGCCGAGCCGATCGTGCCGGCGCCGCCCGTGACCAGCACCCGCGCCATCAGGGTGCGGCGTCCGGAGAGGCGTCGATGGCCGCCGCGTCGGGCGCCAAGGCGGTCGATTCGGCGGCGTAGAAAAACACCTGCGAGGTGCCGAGGCTGTTCCAGGGATCCACCAGCAGGCAGTCATCGCCGCCCAGCGCCCTGATCTCCCGCAGCGTCTCGGGATCCTCGAACTCGGAGTGGTTGGTGGCGATGATCACGACATCGGCGTCGTGGACGGCGTCGCCCAGCGGCTGGGTCGGAGTGGCCGCGTGGGGGTCGCAGACGGCGACGTCGGCGAGCTCGCGCTCGAGCAGCCGGATCAGCTTCGGAGACAGCGAGTCACGCTCGTCGTCGGTGTCGCGCTTGAAGGTCAGACCGAGCACCGCCACCTTTTGCGAGGCGAGGCTGCCGATCCGGCGCTTGATCCCCTCCACCAGGAACAGCGGTACGCCCTCATTGACGCGGGAGACGGCGAGCAGCATCCCGGGCGCATGGGAGCGCTCCTCCGAGAAGGCGAAGTCCTTGCGCAGGCAGGTGCCGGCGGTCAGGCCCGGCAGCGCGATGCCGCCGCGGGGATAGTCGTGGTTGATCAGGTCGATGACCTCGAACACGTTGGCGCCGTAGCTCTCGCAGTCCATCATCAGCAGGTTGGGCAGCGCGAACGTGGCGTAGCGCAGGATGTTGGTCCAGATCTTCGCCAGCTCGGCCTGCACTGGGGAGGTCTTGACGATCGGGGCCCCGAACACGCTGAACAGGGCAGCGGCGTGCTCGGTGGAGCGCTCGCCGACGCCGCCGACGATGCAGGGCAGCGTGGTGATCTCCTCCAGGAACCTGCCGGCGGCGATCCGCTCGGGGGCATGGGCGACGAACACGTCCTCGCCGGCACGCAGGCCGCGGCGTTTCTCCAGATATCCGGCGACGAAGTCGGTGGTGCCGGGGGCGATCGTCGAGCGCAGGATCAGCGCGTGGCCGGGCGCCAGCAGCGGCAGCAGGTCATCGAGCGCGGCCCGGACCTGGCGCAGGTCTGACTCCACGTGGGAGAACGACGGCGTCCCGATGGTGATCACGATGTCCTGCGCGCGGGCGGCGTCGGCGGCCCGATCGGCGAGCTCCAGCCGGCCGGTGGTGCGCACCCGATCCAGCAGCTCCTGTGTCCCGGCCTCGCTGAACGGCATCCGTCCCGAGCGCACGGATTCGAGGATCGCCGGGTCGTGGTCGATGCCGAGGACCCGTAAGCCGCGGTCGGCGAACGAGAGCGCCAGGGGCAGGCCGACCCGGCCGAGGCCGATCACCGATATGAAGCGTCCGGATCCCATGGATCGCGTTAACCGTACCCAGGGGGGCGCGGGTCAGTGCGAAGCGGAGACGTCGGTGCCGACGCTGGGCAGCGGCGTCAGCCCGTCCTCCGCGCTGTGCCCCCGGACCTCGCCGACGTAGGCGATCTTGTCCAGCCGGGCGATCTCGCGCTCGCCCTCCACTCGGGCCGGGTGGTCCGTGGGAAGGCCTCGGATCAGGGCGCGGATCCGCTCGCGCAGTTGCAGCGCGAAGTGGGGGGTGGAGGCGCCCATCAGCTGGCGCACGTCCTCGACGGTGGTCTCGTGCTCGGCGCGCACGCGGTCGGGATGCTCGGCCTGGCTCATTTAGATGTCGACTGCGGCACCGCTTGCAGGAGATTGTCGACCTCGGCCTGGACGCTGACCGAGATCGCGCTCGGATCGCCGATCATCCAGCCGTGGTTGTAGACGGCCGCGGTCGGCCCCTCCTGGGTGTAGCCCGGGGTGGCGTAGTCGAGAAAGTAGTTGAGCACCGATCGGGGAAGGCTAGAGGGATCGTCGATCAGCAGCTGGGGACCATAGTCGCCACTGCCCGACAGTGCCGCCGAGGCGGCGGCGTCCAGCGGGCGGGACGCGTTGAGCAGCACGTAACCGTGCCCGGGGCTGCGCATCGCCCAGCCGAAGCTCCCCGGGATGTGGGCGCAGGGCTGGCCGTACGGGCAGGCGGGGTCGCGGTATGCCGCGAAGGCGACCGAATTGGCCGCTGGATCGCCGGCGCCGACGCGCTTGACCGACCCGTACCGGCGCAGCTGGTTCAGGGTGGCGTCGGGGATGACGCCGGCGGGGCCGAGGACGTATATGTGCGGGCGCTGATGGGCCAGCAGGGCCTGCCGAGTCGCCGCCGGAATTCCCGAGTCGCCCACGTACAGCACCGGGTCGCCGCTCTCGGCGGCCCATCCCGCCGCCGGCATCGCATAGGCGGGACGGGTGGCGGAGGCGATCATCACGTCCGCGGTGGGCCGCCCGGCGACCGCGCTCACGAACCGGTCGATCCCGGCCGCGAGGGTGTAGGGGTCGGCGCCGCCGATGCTGGCCGACCGCAGCTTGGCGGGAGCCTTGGGGACCGAACCGACACGGATCACCTGGGCTCCGCCGGCCTGCCCGGAGCCGGTGGGAGCGAGCGTCGACAGCGCGTCGGCGGTCGCCGACGGCATCGATCCGCTGCCGGAGAGCAGGACCGGCGCCCGAATCGGGGGGGCCATCAGGACCGAGGCGGCGATCGCCGCCTGCCAATCGTCGGTGGGGGCGATCGTGACCGCGGCCGGATGGGTGCCGGACGCGGCGGAGGGGTAGACGGCGAGGGCGACGCCGGCGGCGTCGGCGGCGGGATCGGCGCCGCTCACGCGGGTCGTGTTCTTGGTCGCCACCGACGGGAAACCGAGCTTCTGGGCGGCCTGCGGGGCCTGCGCCGGGATCCCCACCGTGACCGTCGACAGATCGGTCGTCGTCAGCAGCTTCGTGTCCCCGCCGCAGCCGTAGAGGGCCAGCGCGGTCACGCCGGCGAGGACCGGCGCGACAACCCTGCGCAGAGCTCGCGATCTCATGCGCGCGGACGTTAGCGAGCGGGTCTGACCGCGGCGCTGATCAGCGGCCGTCGTCAGCGGCGGCTGGGCGACAGGGCCGTCCCCCGCCGGGCGAGTCACTGAGATCCGGCCCGAACCGACTACGCTTCTACCACGCCAGTAAGCAACTCGCCAAGGAGGATGCGATGCCGGGTCTTTCCGGGCGCATGTCCACCGTAGTCAAAGCCAAGATATCGAAACTGCTGGACCGCGCCGAGGATCCCTCGGAGACGCTCGAGTACAGCTATCAGAAGCAGATCGAGCTACTCCAGAACGTCAAGAAGGGCATCGCCGACGTCGTCACCTCCAAGAAGCGGCTGCAGTTGCAGGAGGAGAAGTACCAGCAGCAGGTGGTCAAGCTCGATACGCAGGCTCGGCAGGCGCTGGCCGCGGGCAACGAGGAGCTGGCGCGCACCGCCCTGGAGCGCAAGAACGGATTGCAGACCGAGCTGCAGTCGCTGGACTCGCAGATCGCCCAGCTCGAGCAGCAGCAGGAGCAGATGACCGCCTCCGAGCAGAAGCTGCGCGCCAAGATCGAGCAGTTCCGCTCAAAGAAGGAGGTCATCAAGGCCCAGTACGGCGCCGCCGAGGCGCAGGTCCGGATCTCCGAGGCCGCCACCGGCGTCGGCGAGGAGATGGCCGACGTCGGCCTGGCGATGCAGCGGGCGCTGGACAAGACCGAGAACATGAAGGCGCGGGCCAGCGCGGTTCAGGAGCTGGAGGCGGCCGGGACGTTCGAGGACCTGACTCAGCTCGGATCGGGCGAAGACGACATCGACCGCCAGCTCAAGGAGCTGTCCAGCACCAGCGAAGTCGACACCGAGCTGGCCAAGATGAAGGCGGAGCTCGGTGGCCCCGGCGCCCAGGGCGAGCTCGGGGCCGGCTCGGTTCCGGAGGCTCAGCGGGCGGGGGGTGAGGGCGCGGGCGCCAGCCAGGAGCAGGCGTCATGATCGTCCGCATCTCGAACGAAGGTCAGTATGAGATCTCCGACGAGGACAGGGCGCGCCTCAACGAGCTCGACAATGCCGCCGTGGGAGCCTGCCAGGCGGGCACCGAGCAGGGGTTCCGCGACGTGTTCGCGCAGCTGCTCGATTACGTTCGCACCCACGGCACGCCGGTTTCCGGGGACGATCTGTTCGGCTCAGACATCATCCTGCCGCCCCCCGACGTGTCGCTGGAAGAGGCCCGGACGGAGTTTCAGGGTGAGGGCCTGATCCCGGGGTAGTCCCGCCCATTCGCCCCCCCGGGCGGGCGCCTCGGCCCACGCGCCGACACCACTACCGCCGGCCAACCCCGGCCGCGACCTCCCGCAGCAGCGCATCGGTGCTTCGGGCCGTTCGCTCCCAGGTGAAGTTCTCGGCCCGGCGCAGGCCGGCGGCACGCAGCGACTCCCGCAACGCCGGGTCGGTGACCGCCTTGCGCACCGCGGCCGACACGGCGGCGGCATCGTCGGGATCGAACAGCAGCGCCGCGTCGGCGCACGTCTCGGGCAGCGCCGCCCGGTCGGCGGCCACCACCGGTGTGCCGCACGCCATCGCCTCCAGGCACGGCAGCCCGAAGCCTTCGTAGCGCGAAGCCAGGACGAACGCCTCAGCCCGCCGATACAGCGCCGGCAGGTCATCGTCGGGGATGTAACCGAGCCGCCGTAACCCCGAGCTCGAGACGGCCGGGGCGAAGTACGGGCGCGAGTCGCCGGCCCACGCCAGGTCGATTCCGTGACCGGACAGCGAAGCCGCCGTCGGCGCGAGCGCCCCCAGGTTCTTGCGCGGGTCATCGGTGGCGAGGGTGAGCACGTAGGGGCGCTCCAGGCCCAGCCGGCGGACGATCGACTCGTCGTCCGCCCGCGCGCCGGCGACGAACCGCTCCGACACCCCGCCGGGGATCACCACCAGCCGTTCCGGCGGCACGCCGGCCGCCGAGATCAGCTCCCGGCGCGAGAACTCCGACACGGTGATCACCGCCAGCGCCCGGCGCGCGCCGGCCCGTCCGACCCGGCCGTGCCAGAGGCGATAGGCGGCGGAGTAGGCGTGCGGCTCGCGCAGGACGGCGGCGTCGTGCATCACGAGCACGTTGCGGGGCCACGCCACCGGGGCGAGGTTGGCCGGGGAGAAGACGAGCGCCGCTCTGGCCCGGACCGCCCGGGCGGGCAGCGCGAGTTGCTCCCAGGCCTGCCCCGCTAGCCGTCCCCGGGCGCGGGGTGGGGGCTGGGCGACGACGTAGCGATCGGGGTCGAGTGCCACCAGACGGGCGATGACCTCGCTCGTCCAGCGTTCCACCCCCGTGATCGTCGATCGGGTGGCGGCGCGGCGATTGACGATGACGGGGCTGGCGCCCCGCCGGTGTGCGGAGGCCCCTATGCGGTGGCCGGCGCGACCGGCCGCCGGTCGCCCGCGATCCACTTGGAGCTGCAGGGGATCTTGCTCCGGTCGCAGCGGTCGGCGTAGGCGCGCGCGATATCGGTGACCTCGGAGAGCAGATCGTCCTGAAGCCGGATCGGCTCCAGGCCGAGATCCAGGAGCTGCCGGTTCTCGACGAACAGCTCGTTCTCGGCGGCCTCCTTACGGGGATTGTCGACATAGTCGATCTCGGCGCCGGTGAGGCTGGAGACGAGGCTCGCCAGGTCACGCACTCGGTGGCACTCCGTCATCTGGTTGAACACGCGGACGCGATCGCCGGCCTCGGGCGGAGTCTCGATCGCCAGCTGGATGCAGCGAACGGTGTCCTGGATGTGGATGAACGCCCGGGTCTGGCCGCCGGTGCCGTGCACCGTCAAGGGGTAGCCGACCGCCGCCTGCATCAGGAAGCGGTTGAGCACCGTGCCGTAGTCGCCGTCGTAGTCGAAGCGGTTGATCAGGCGCGCGTCCAGACGGGTCTCGGCGGTCTGCGTTCCCCACACGATGCCCTGGTGCAGGTCGGTGACCCGGGTCCCGTCGTTCTTGTTGTAGAAGGCAAACAGGAGCTGGTCCTGGGTCTTGGTCATGTGGTAGACGCTGCCGGGGTTGACCGGGTAGAGGATCTCCTGTTCCACCTCGGTGCCCGCGTCGGTGTCGATCCTGACCCGGAGGTAGCCCTCGGGAATCTTGACCCCGGCGGTGCCGTAGCCGTACACGCCCATCGTCCCCAGGTGCACGACGTGGGAATCGAGGTCGGCCTCGACCAGAGCGGTGAGGAGGTTGTGGGTCGCATTGACGTTGTTGTTGACCGTGTAGCGCTTGTGCCACGAGCTCTTCATCGAGTACGGGGCGGCCCGCTGCTCGGCGAAGTGCACGACGGCGTCGGGCTGCCAGTCGACGAGCAGGTCCAGCATCACGCGGTAGTTCTCGGCGACGTTGAAGCGGTGAAACGAGATCTCGCGGCCGGTCAGCTCGCGCCAGGCGGCGAGGCGGGTGCCGAGAGGCTGGATCGGGGTCAGCGACTCGGCCTCGAGCTCCACGTCGGCGTTGCGCCGGGCGAGGTTGTCCACGATGGCCACGTCGTGGCCGCAGGCGGAGAGGTGCAGGGAGGTCGGCCATCCACAGAAGCCGTCACCGCCGAGAATCAAGATGCGCAAGGTGTCTCCCTTGTCCGTTCCGAGTGGCTCGCGCTCGCAACCGCGGCGCGGCGAAGGGTCAGGCTCTGCTTCAGACGCGGCGAGCCAAACGCGAGATTAGCGTACGCACCGGCGGCACCCGCGCGCGTTGAACGCCCCCATGCACGGACCTGACGCGTAGCTTACACCGGGATTCCCCACAGGGCGAACCACCGGGGCAGCTCGGGCTCCACCGGCAGCTCGTTGCTCGCCTGGGCCTTGAGCACCAGCTCGCGCTCGTTGTCTCGAGAGTGCGACCCAGCCACCCCGGTGGGGACGAACGGGTAGAAGAAGCCGCGCTTGTAGTTGTAGATCCAGTACAGAGGCTGTCCCTGGGCGTCCTGGAAGGCGAACACCGAGCACAGCACCCGGTCCCCGTAGCCGCCGCCCTGCAGCGCGTCGAACACCGCATGGATTCCGGCGACGAGGCTGTCGAAGTCCTCTCCTGAGAGCACGAGCCAGCTGAAGCCGTAGCTGTCCACGGAGGTGTGCACGGTGGTGGCGCTGTCGGAGGCGGTCGCCGTCACCACCTCCTCCATGTCGTGCACGATCGAGGTGAAGTCCGCGTTGGACAGCGACTGGAACACGATCGCCGCGGCGCCGCGGCTGGTGATCGCGAGCGCGGTCTCAAACGTGACGTAAGCAGTGCTGATCGCAAACACGCGGTCCTGCACCGGCGGATCGAGCCGGCGCCGGCCGGTGAGGATGTCCAGCAGCCCCATCAGCGGCCGTCCGGGGCGGGACTCATGCGCCGACGCCCTGCAGCTGGGCCTCGTAGCGAGCCAGGGCCTGGAGCCGGGCCTCCAGCGGCGGGTGGGTGGAGAACAGCGTCGTCACCGCCTGCTTGGCCTTCGGCGGGAAGATGTAGAACGCGGCCAGCTCGCCGGACGCGGCCCGCAGGTCGCGCTGCGGGATCTGGTCCATCTGGCCGCTGATCTTCAACAGCGCCGAGCTGAGCGCGCTGGGGCGACCGGTGATGATCGCCGACCCGCGGTCGGCGGCGAACTCGCGGTAGCGCGACAGCGCCTGCAGGAGCACGAACGAGACCAGGTACACCACTCCTGAGACGAGGATGACGACGATGAACCCGGGGCCGTCGCCCTCGTCGTCGCCGCCACCGAAGGCACCGCTGAACAGGAATCCCCACTGGACGATGAACGAGGCGATCGACGCGAAGAAGCCGGCGAGCGTCATCACCATCACGTCGCGGTTGCGGATGTGGGTCAGCTCATGGGCCAGCACCCCCTCCAGCTCGGATTGGTTCAGCAGCCCCAGCAGCCCGGTGGTGGCACACACGGTGGCGGTACTCGGCGAGCGGCCGACCGCGAACGCGTTGGGCATCGGCGTCTGGGCGATGGCGACCCGCGGCATCGGCAGGTTGGCCTGGATGCACAGCCGCTCGATCGCGCCGTACAGCTCCGGTGCCTCCTCCGCGCTCACCTCGCGGGCGCCCATCGAGCTCAGCGCCAGCTTGTCGGCGGTGAAGTACTGGACCAGGAACAGGACGCCGGCGATCACCGCGACGGTGACCGCCCCGACGCCGGCGGCGATCAGGACCGCAATCAGGATCACGTAGACCAGGCCGAGCAGGAACGCGGTCACCAGCATCCTGGTCGCGAGCCCCCGGTCTCGGCCAAATGACTTTGGCGCGGGCATCGGCGTCTCAATATTCGCAGACCGCCTAACGACGGGCTGAAGATTGGTGATGACTCCTCAGCGGGGGGTCAGCGCCTCGGGATCGGTGAGCAGCTCGATCAGCGCCGGGCCCCCGGCGTTGCGCGCTCGTACCAGTGCATCGGGGAAGGCATGGGTCTCGGCGATGCGCTCGGCGTGCACCCCGAAGGCGCGCGCGTAGGCGGCGAAGTCCGGGTTGACGAGCTCAGTGGCGATCGCCCGCCCGGGATAGCGGCGCTCCTGGTGCATGCGGATCGTCCCCAGCATGCGGTTGTTGGCCACGATGACCACGATCGGCAGGCGTTCCTGGACCATCGTCGCCAGCTCCTGGCCGCACATCTGAAAGCAGCCGTCGCCGGCCAGCGCCACCACCACGCGCTCCGGATGCGTGATCTGGGCCGCCAGCGCCGCGGGCACCCCGTAGCCCATCGCCCCGCTCTGGGGCGCCAGCTGCGTGCCGCGGCGCCGGTAGCGGATGAAGCGGTGCACCCAGAGGGTGTAGTTGCCGGCTCCGTTGCAGAAGATCGCGTCCTCCGGCAGCTGGCGGCGCAGCACCGTCATCACCTGGCCGAGATCGACTCCGCCGCCGGGCCGGCCCGCCCGGGGCTGCGACCACTGCTCGTAGTCGGCGCGGGCGCTTGCCGCCCAGTCGCGCCAGCGCTCACCGGCGACACGTGCGTGCGCGTCCATCGCAGCGGCGAACGAGCCCATCCCGGAGAGGATGGCCTGGGCGGGCTGGTAGACCCGGCCCAGCTCCGCCGGGTCGGGGTGGACGTGGACCACGGTCTGGGCGGGGATGGGCGGCGCCGGCAGCGTGTACCCCTGGGTCTCGATCTCGGTCAGGCGCGGCCCGGCGGCGATCAGCAGGTCCGCGTCGGCGATCCGCCGGGCGAGCCGGGGATTGATGGCCAACCCGACGTCGCCGACGTAGCAGCCAAGCTCGTTGTCGACGAGGTCCTGGCGGCGAAACGACGCCGCCACCGGCAGTCCGCAGGCGGTCGCCCACGCGGTCAGCGATCCGCACGCCGGATCGTCCCAGGGACCGCCCCCGACGATCACCAGCGGTCGTTCCGCGACCTGCAGCCGGCCGGCGAGGCGCCGGATCTCGGCCGGGTCGGCAGCCGGCTGGCGGGCCACGTAGCGCGGGGCGTCGGCGGCCGGGGTGCGGGCGGACAGCACGTCCTCGGGCAGCGACACGACCACCGGGCCCTGGCGTCCGCTGGACGCCGCCGAGAAGGCGGCGGCGATCACCTCCGGGACGCGGTCGGGATCGTCGAGCTCGAACACCGCCTTGGCCAGCGAGCCGAACACCCGGTCGCAATCGATCTCCTGAAACGCCTCCCGCCCCCGGTGGCCGCGCGCCACCTGACCGACCAGCAGCAGGAGCGGCGTCGAGTCCTGACGGGCGGTGTGGACCCCGACCGCCGCGTGGGTGGCGCCGGGCCCGCGCGTGACCAGGCACACCCCGGGACGTCCCGTCAGCTTGCCGTGGGCCTCGGCGGCGTTGGCCGCCGCGGTCTCGTGGCGGCAGGTGACCACGCGCAGGTGATCACGATGATCGAGCAGGCCGTCCAGCAGCGGCAGGTAGCTCTCGCCGGGTACGCAGAAGCACAGCTCGCTGCCGTGCAGCGCGAGCTGGTCGGCGAGCAGCCGGCCGGCGGCGCGATCGACGCTCATCGCGGGCGTAGCGACCGCTCGACGAAGCGCAGGCTGGCCGCTTGGAGCTCCGAGTCGTGCTGGACGGAGCGATGATGGCCGCCGGGCACCGCGATCAGACGGCTGCCCGGGGCGCCGGCGAGACGGGCCAGCTCCCGCGACTGCCGGATCGGCACCCGCTCGTCGCCCTCCGCGTGCATCAGGAGCAGCGGCACGGTGAGCGACTTGACCGCCGCCGAGAGGTCGTTGTGATCCAGGAGGGCGCGCAGCGAGTCCGTATCGGCGGCGAAATCGAAGTCGCCGGACTCCAAGCCCCTGCGCAACCCGTCAGCGCCGGCGGGACAGATGGCGACGACCGCCCCGGCGTCGATCGCCGGTGCCGCCACGATCGCCAGGTAGCCGCCCATGCTCGATCCGCGGATGGCCACCGGCCGATCGGGGCCTCCGAGCGCGCCGCGGAGGTGCCCGGCGATGGTGACGACGTCGGCGATCACGTTGCCGGCCAACCGCCCACCGCTCTCGCCGTGCCCGCGCTGGTCAAAGCAGATCGCCGCCAGCCCGCGTGCGACCGCTGCGCGCGCGTAGTCGTGGTGGCTCTCCTTGCAGGACCCCGCGCCGTGCAGGACCACGATGCCCGCGCGGGGCGAAGGCGGAAGCCACAGCGTGAAGGCGAGACCGGTGACCGTGCCGGTCTGCGCGGGATGCGGCGGGGTGACGGTACGCGTCGCTCACACCATATCGTTAGGCGATGTGAGCACCGTGACCTCAGGCCTGTCCCACGTCTATCCCCGGGGAAGCCGGATCAACGAGCGGGGCCATCTGGCGCTCGGAGGGTGCGACGCGGTCGATGTCGCGGCGCGGTGGGGCACCCCGGCGTACGTGGTCGTCGAGGACGACCTGCGCAGCCGGGCGCGTGAGTTCGTGGACGCGATGACCGTCCGCCATCGGGACTTCGACGTGCTGTTCGCCTCCAAGGCGTTCCCGTGCACTGCGCTGTGCCGAGTGCTCGCTCAGGAGGGACTGGCCTGCGACGTGGCCTCCGGCGGCGAGCTCGCGCTGGCGCTCCGCGCCGGCTTTGAGCCGGATCGCATCTACCTGCACGGCAACGCCAAGTCCGAGACGGAGCTGCGCGAGGCACTGGCGGCGGGGGTGGGGCACATCGTGCTCGACTCGCTGCAGGAGATCGGTCGCCTGGCGGCGATCGTGCAGGAGCGCGGCGGCCGCCAAGACGTCCTGATCCGGGTCACCCCGGGCGTCGCCGGTGACACCCATCGGGCGATCTCCACCGGTCAGGCCGACTCCAAGTTCGGCTTCTCCCTGGCTCAGGCGCGCGAGGCGATCGCGCTGCTGGACGGGTGTCCGGCGCTGTCGCTGGTGGGCCTGCACTTCCACATCGGATCCCAGCTGTTCGAGCTCGAGCCGTTCCGCGCGGCGGTGCGGGCGATCGCCACCCTCGGCGATTTCCCGGTCTACAACCTCGGGGGCGGATTGGCCGCCGCCTACACCCCCGATCAGCATCCGCCCAGTCCCGAGCGCTACGTCGAGGCGATTGTGGATGCGGTGCACTCCGAGCTCGGGCCCGACAGGCGGCTGCTGATCGAGCCCGGTCGGGCGCTCGTCGCCAACTGCACCGTGACTCTGTACACGGTGCAGACCGTCAAGCACAACGTGTCCACCTGGGTCGCGGTCGACGGAGGGATGTCGGACAACCTGCGCCCGATGATGTACGGCGCCCGCTACCAGGCGGTGATCGCCGACCGCCCCCTGGCCGCCGACGGCGTCGTCTGCCATCTGGCGGGCAAGCACTGCGAGTCCGGCGACGTGATCGCTCGCGACGTGCGCCTGCCGGATCCGGTGCCGGGCGACGTCGTCGTCACGCCCGTCACCGGTGCCTACGGCTACGCGCTGGCCAACAATTACAACGGGGTGCCCCGCCCCCCGGTGATCCTCTGCCGCGACGGCGAGGCGCGGATGGTCGTCCGCCGCGAGACCTACGCGGATCTGATGAGCCGGGACGTCCTTTCGTAAACCATGTCAGAGGGCGACAAGTTCAGGGTCGGGCTGCTCGGGCACGGCACGGTGGGGGCCGCGTTCGCCGACCTGCTGCCGCGCCACGCCGACCGGATCGCCCGGATCACCGGGCTGCGACCCGAGCTGTCGGGCGTGCTGACTCGCTCGCGCGGCTCGTTCCCCGACATCCTGGAGGGGTCGGATCTGATCGTGGAGCTGATCGGCGGTCTCGAGCCCGCGCGGGAGTACCTGCTGACCGCGATGCGGGCGGGCAAGCACATCGTCACCGCCAACAAGCAGCTGCTCTCCCACCACGGGGAGGAGCTGTGGGAACAGGCCCGCGTCCACGGCGTGCAGCTGCGCTTCGAGGGCGCGGTCGCCGGCGTGGTGCCGGTCATCCGCGTGCTGCAGGAGTCCCTGGCCGGGGCCACGATCGACCGAGTACACGGGATCGTCAACGGCACCACCAACTTCATCCTCACCGAGATGGGGCGAACCGGGGCGACATTCGCCGTCGCGCTGGCCGAGGCCCAGCGGCTCGGCTACGCCGAAGCCGACCCCTCCGATGACGTCGACGGCCGCGATGCCGCCGCCAAGATGGCGATCATCGCCCGGCTGGCGTTCGAGACCCCGGTCCACATCGATCAGGTTCGTTACGAGGGGATCGAGCGGATCCAGCCCGACGATTTGGAGTACGCCCGCGAGCTCGGGCTCGGCCTGAAGCTGATCGGCACTGCGGAGCGGATCGGCGCCTCTGGCCTGTCGGTGTCCGTGTATCCCGCGTTTCTGTACCCGGGCCATCCGCTGGCCTCGGTCAACGGTCCGTTCAACGCCGTCACCGTGGAGTCCGAGGCGATCACCGAGATCACCATGTCGGGGCCGGGAGCCGGCGGGCCGCAGACGGCCTCGGCCGTGCTCGGCGACGTGATCAGCGCGATGATCCCGCCCGCCTCGACGCCGCCGGCCACCGAGTCGCTGGAGATCGTGAGCGACGTGACGGCCTCCTTCTACCTGCATCTGGAGGTCGCCGACGAGCCCGGGGTACTGGCGCAGGTGGCGCAGGTGCTGGCGGTGCAGGAGGTGTCGGTTAAGTCGGTGGTGCAGCGGGGCCTGCGCGACCAGGCGCGCCTGGTGATGGTCGTCCATCCGGTGCTCGAGTCACGGTTCGCGGCGGCGATGGAGGCGATCGGCGGCCTGGACGTCATGCGCGCGCCGCCGCGGGCCATCCGCGTCATTGAGGAGGAATTCGGTTAGGGGGAAATGTTGCACTCCTGACACCCACGTGTAACAGGATCGGTGGGATCTTCATGGGTGATGCATTCTGGTAGCGGATACCGCAACAAAGTTCTCCGCACAGCTCCTGGATCGGCAACACGCCATCGTTGCGTCGTGGCAACTGGAGGATCTCGGATACTCGCGCTGGGCAGTCGCCCGGCGCGTGGAGTCACTGCAGTTCCACCCGATCCATCGAGGCGTCTTCGCCGTTGGCCACCGGAGACTGTCGATCAAGGGTCACTTCATGGCCGCCGTCCTCGCCTGCGGGCGAGACGCCGCCCTCAGCCATCACGCCGCCGCCGCACTGTGGGACCTCAGGCCCAACCCCCAGGGCCCGATCGACGTCACCGCGCCGGTGAAGCGCAGGCACAAGGGCGTCCGCTGCCACGTCTCGCGCAACCTCCCGCGCGCCGACACGACCACGATCGACGGCATTCCGGTCACCGCCCTTTATCGCACCTACCTCGACTACGCCGGGCAGGCCGCCCCCCGCCAGCTCACGGCCGCGCTGGAGGCCGGCCAGCGACGCAATATCCTCGACCTTCGGAAGCTGAGTGACCTTCTCGACCGCAGCCCCGGCCGGAGTGGGCGCAAGCGGCTCAGAGGGGCCATCGCCGACCTCACCGACGACCCACCGTGGACGCAGTCAGAGCTCGAGGAGCGCTTCCTCGCCCTCATCCGCGCCGCCCACCTCCCGCCACCCCAGACCAACGTCGTCATCAACGGCGTCCTCGTCGACTTCGCCTGGCCGGAGCATCGCCTGATCGTCGAGGTCGACGGCTACGCCTACCACCGCAGCCGCCGCCAGTTCGAGGACGATCGCCGGCGCGATACAAAGCTCCAGAAGGCCGGCTGGCGGGTCGTTCGCGTCACCCACCGCCGCCTCGCCGACGACGCTGAATCCCTGATCGGCGACATCCGAGGGTTCCTCACCACCCGATAGCATCCGCGCGCCCATGCGCGCCATCCAGATCACCGAGCTGACCGGCCCCGATACCGCGCTGCACCTCGCCGACGTCCCCGAACCCGGCCCGTCACACGAGATGAGCCCGGGGAGTGGCGTGGTCATCGACGTCAAGGCGGCCGGCGTCTCCTTCCCCGAGCTGTTGCAGAGCCGCGGCGAATACCAGTACAAGCCGCCGCTGCCGTTCATCCCCGGCAGTGAGGTCGGCGGGATCGTCCGCCAGGTCCACGGCGAGGCCGGCGTGCGCCCCGGCGACCGCGTCGCCGCGTTCTGCATGTCCGGGGCGTGGGCCGAGGCGGCGGTGGCCCCTCCCTACTTCTGCTTCAAGATCCCCGAGAGCTGGGACTTCGGGCAGGGCGCGGCGCTGGTGATGAACTACCACACCGCCTACTTCGCGCTGATCGCCCGCGGCCGGCTGGCCGAGGGCGAGACGATCCTCGTCCACGGAGCTGCCGGAGGCGTCGGCACCGCCACCCTCCAGGTCGCCAAGGCCTACGGCGCGCGCACGATCGCCGTCGTCTCCTCAGACGCCAAGGCGCAGATCGCTCGCGATGCCGGCGCCGACGAGGTCGTGCGCTCCGACGAGCCGTGGAAGGACCGGGTCAAGGAGATGACCGACGGCGGCGTTCACCTCGTGCTCGATCCGGTCGGCGGCGACCGGTTCACCGACAGCCTGCGCTCGCTGCGCGAGGGCGGGCGCGTGGTGGTGGTCGGCTTCACCGGCGGCTCGATCCCCGAGGTGCGGGTCAACCGGCTGCTGCTCTCCAACACCGAGGTGATCGGCGCCGGGTGGGGGGCGTCGGTGGTCGGCTGGCCGGAGCGGACCGAGCGGATCGGGGCAGCGATCGAGGGGCTGATCGAGGCCGGCCAGGTCAATCCCATGATCGGCGCGCGCTTCCCCTTGGAGCGGGCCGCCGATGCGCTCCGGCTGCTCGACGAGCGCCAGGCGACCGGCAAGGTCGTCCTCGACGTCGCCTGAGCCGGCCCGTCCGTCCACCGGCCGGCGTGAGCTCGCCCGCTCACGCTCTGCCATCCTCGGGCGCGATGCCCGGCCTGATCGACCGCTACCGCGACCGGCTGCCGTTCGCTCTCGATGACCCGGTCGTGTCGCTGGGCGAGGGCGACACTCCGCTGGTGCCCGCGCCCACCCTGTCCGAGCGCGTCGGCGCCGAGGTGTGGTGCAAGCTCGAGGGATTGAACCCCACCGGGTCGTTCAAGGACCGGGGAATGACCTGCGCCGTCTCGGCGGCGGTGAGGGAGGGCGCGGAGGCGATCGTCTGCGCCTCCACCGGGAACACGGCCGCCTCGGCGGCGGCGTACGCAGCCCGGGCCGGCCTGGAGTGCGCGGTGATCGTGCCCGACGGCAAGATCGCCACCGGAAAGCTCGCCCAAGCGCTCATCTCCGGCGCTCGGGTGATCGCACTGAACGGCAACTTCGACGTCGCGCTGGAGCTCGTCCGTGAGCTGGTCGCCGAGCACCCCATCTCGCTGGTGAACTCCGTCAACGAGTTCCGGATGGAAGGACAGAAGACGGCCGCGTTCGAGCTCCTGCAGGAGCTCGACGGCGAGCTCGACGCGCTCTGCATCCCGGTCGGCAACGCCGGCAACATCACCGCTTACTGGCGCGGGTTCGGCGAGGCGGGCGCCGCTCCGCGGATGCTCGGCTTCCAAGCGGCGGGTGCGGCGCCGCTCGTGCACGGCGCGCCGGTCGCGCAGCCGGAGACGGTGGCCAGCGCCATCCGGATCGGCAATCCCGCCCGCTGGGAGGACGCGATGAACGCGATGACCGCCTCCGGCGGCGCGGTCAGCGCCGTCACCGACGAGCAGATCCTGTCGGCCTACCGCCTGCTGGCCGCCCGCGAGGGCATCTTCTGCGAGCCGGCGTCGGCGGCCGGAGTGGCGGGTCTGCTCGCCCACGGCGCGGGCGACGCCCGCCGGGTCGTGTGCGTTCTCACCGGCAACGGCCTCAAGGACCCCGAGACGGCACTGGCCCAGTGCGACGACGCGCCCGCCGTTCGCTTGCCCCGCGGCGCCGGGGGCGGGGGGGTGGGCTCGGTCGTCCCGTGCGCTGCCGACCTGCAGGCGCTCAAGGCGGCGGTGCTCGGATGACCCTCGGCCGGCGGCGGGTCGTGCGCGTGCCGGCCTCCAGCGCGAACCTCGGCCCCGGCTTCGACGTGATGGCGGCGGCGCTGGCGCTGCACCTGGAGCTGGAGGTCACGGAGACCGGCCGCTTCGAGATCCACACGGACCTGAACGTCCCCACCGACCGCACCAATCTCGTCGTCCGTGCCTTCGAGCGGCTGCACCCCGCCGACGGCTTCGAGTTCACGATCTCATCCGACATCCCGCTCAGCGGCGGCCTCGGGTCGAGCGCCGCCGCCGTCGTCGCCGGGCTGACCGCCGCCGACCACCTGTTCGAGCTCGACGCCGACATCCGCGCCACTGCCACCGAGCTCGAAGGTCATCCCGACAACGTCGCGGCGGCCCTTGACGGCGGCTTCGTGATCTGCGACGGGCCGGTGACGCACCGGTTCGAGCCGCCGATGGGGCTCGAGGCGGTGCTGCTGGTGCCATCCCTGCCGGTCCGGACCGAGGCGGCCCGGGCCGTGCTCCCCGATGCGGTGCCCCTGGCCGACGCAGTCTTCAACGTCGCACGCGCATCCACCCTCACCCTCGGGCTGGCTACCGGTGACTGGACGCTGATCGCCGCCGGGCTGGGCGATCGGCTGCACCAGTCCTACCGAGCCCCCCTGTTCCCCCGGTCGGCCGAGCTGCTGGCGCGTGCCGCGCAGCTCGGGTCGCTGGGCGCCACCGTGTCCGGCGCCGGGCCGAGCGTCATGTTCTGGTGTCAGTGCGAACACACGGGACGCGTCCTGGACCGCGTCCGCGAGGCCGCGGATGGATGGGCGACGGCGATCCGGGCGCCGTTCGAGTCCCAGGGGGCCGACGTCCGCGAGCTCTGACAGGCCGCCGGCTACGAGGCGCGGGCCGGCGCCGGAACCGAATCCCGGATCAGCGTGGCCAACCGCCCCCGCGCCTGCTCCAGCCCCAGCCGGCGCAGCAGCTCGTGGGCGACGGCGAGATAGTCCCCGCCGAGATCGGGCCGGTAGTCCAGTATCGACGTCGCTCGCTCGGCCGATTCGGCGTAGGCGATCGACGACCGGATGGTCGTCTGGATCAGCTTGTCGCCGAAGTGCTGACGCAGCGAATCGAACGCCTCCCGGGAATGGCGGGTGCGCATGTCGGCGATGTTGAGGACGACTCCCAGCCACTCCAGCTCGGGGTTGAGGCTGTCACGGGCCAGGTTGATCACCTCCAGCGCCTGCTCCACCCCCTGGAGCGCGAAGTACTGCGCCTCGGCGGACAGCAGGGCATGATCGGAGGCGACCAGCGCGTTGACGGTGAGCAGGCCGAGCGCCGGCGGGCAATCGATCACGATGATGTCGAAATCGCTGCCGAGATCCCGCAGGGCCCGCTTCAGCGTCAGTTCGCGACCCATCTTGCCTCCCAACGCCAGCTCGGCCTCGGCGAGACCGAGGTTGGCGGGGATGATCCCGTCGTGTACGGCCTCGCGGGCCGACGCCCGTCCCGCCAGGACATCGCCGATCGTGGGGGCGGCGTCGGGATCGACGTCGAGATAGTCCGACAGGTTTCCCTGGGGGTCGAGGTCGACGGCCAGCACCGACAGGCCGACCCGACGAAACACGTCGGTCAGTGTTCGCACCGCCGTCGTCTTGCCGGTGCCGCCCTTCTGCGACAGGACCGAGATCGTGACGGACATGCCCGGCTGACTATAGGTGAGCCCGGCCGTGGATCATCGCCCGGCGACTCAGCCCGCCGGCGACCGCAGCTCACGCCGTCCAGCGCCCGCGGCTCACGCCCCCGGCGCCCGCGGCTCACGCCGCCCGGCGCCCGCGGCTCAGGCCGCCCAGCCCCCGCGGCTCACCCCGCTGGCGCCCCGGCGCCGGACCCGGGGGCCTCGCCCTGGCGCATCCCCGAGATCGCCGGAACGTCGATGAAATGCAGCCGATGGCGGCCGATCACGACCTCGTCGCCGTCGGTCAGCGTGCTCCACTCCACGCGCTCGCCGTTGACGAAGACGCCGTTGAGACTGCGGTCGTCGAGCACGCGCAGCCCGTCGGGTTGACGCACGACAAGCGCGTGGCGGCGCGACACGGTCGGATCGTCGAAGCGAATGTCCGCCGCGAGGCTGCGCCCGATCCGTGTCCACTCACGCGTGATCATGTACGCGATCGCGTCGTTGCCCGACTGATAGGCGATGTATTGACCTGGCTCGGTCATCCCCGCCCGGACCTCCTCCAGCCAGGCGCGATCCTCGACGTCAGGGCTCAGGGCGAGGATCGCCTGCTGGGAGGTGGTGAACAGCGACGCCCGGACGAATTCGGTGCCGCCGCAAGTGGGGCAGGCGGGCAGCTCATCGACGGCATCCAGCGACAGCGGCGTGTCGCACTCGGTGCAGCGAAACGTGCCAGTCCCGGCGACACTGCCCGTCATCCAAGCTTTCACGGCCGTCTCCTCGCATCGGATTCCGGCAGCTCCGCAAAGGTGTTCACTGCGATCGCGGAGCGCTCATGCAACCGGGCCGATTCTAGCCTGCACAGCAAAGCGAGCCCAAACGAAAAGGCGGGGTTGATCCCCGCCGTCGGACCGTATTTCCCGTATCTTCAGTTGCTCTGAAATTCGGAAGTACCGACGCGCAAGGTGCCGCGACGAGGGGCAGGAAGGGCGGGTAACACGACGAACACCTCGGCGATGGAGCAGACGATCCGGGACATCCTCGAGTTGGAGCTGGCGCTGCTGCGCAAGGGCATCGACGAGCGCCTGGCCGGCTCCGAGCGCTGCACCTGCTGCCGACGCACGCCGCTGGTGGGAGAGCGCGTGTACGTCTATGAGTCGGGGACGATCGCATGCGAGCTGTGCCGCGGACGCCAGCGCCACGCCCCGCTGAGGTCTCGCACCGTCCGCGGCCCCGAGTTCGGCCACACGATGCGGATCACCGATCAGCGCGCCGCCGCTTGAGCTGAGCGCCCCCGGGCTGACCGCCGCTTAGTATCCGGCGGCGTGGATCCCTTCACCGTCTCCACCACGATCGCCCGGCCTCGCGAGCAGGTCTACGAGTACCTCGCCGACATCGCCAACCACGCCGAGTTCACCGACCACTACATGGTCGACTGGCATCTGACCCGGGTCGATCCGGTAGGGCCGGGAGCGGGCGCGCGGTTCCGGGTCAAGGCGCCGCTGAACCGCTTCGCCTGGGCGGACACCACGTTCATCGAAATGCAGCCGCCGTTTCGGATCGTCGAGCGCGGCCGCGGTGGCAAGTACAACCGGATCCGGATGCTCGGTACCTACACGCTGTCGCCCGGTCCGGGGGGCACGACCCGGGTCCAGTACACGTTCGAGACCGAGCCGTCCCAGCTCTCGGACAAGCTCATGGACACTCTCGGCGGTCGGTCCTGGACCCGCCGCAAAGCCGCCAAGGCGATGCGCCGCCTGCGGTCGATCCTGGAGGAGGGGCGCGACCGTGGCCAGCGAGCGTCGGTCGAGGCCCGGTAGCGTCTGACACAAGCGGCCCGAGATAGACTTGCCGCCGCCGTGACCGCACGTTCCCACCGCCTCTGGCTCATCCTCGGCGCCCTCGTTCTCGCCCTTGGGCTCGCCGCGTGCGGTAACAAGCAGGCCCACCCGACGGTCGCCGACGCCAACAACGACGGCACCTACGTCGACGCCGGGCCGGTGACCTACCAGCTGCAGATCTCGCGCGAGCTCAACCAGTACAGCACCGAGGACTCTCAGTACGTAAAGGGCCTGCCGGCCGGCTACGGCATCACGCTCGGGCCCAACCAACTGTGGTACGGAGTCTTCCTGTGGGCCAAGAATCAGACCAGCATGCCCCAGACCACGAGCGACAACTTCGAGGTCACCGATACTCAAGGCAACGTCTACCACCCGCTCAAGCTGGACACCGAGGTGAACCCGTTCGCGTGGACGGCCCAGACCCTGAAGCCGCTGCAGACCGAGCCCGGCCCTGGCACCGTGGCCGCAGCCGGTCCCACCCAGGGCGGTCTGCTGCTGTTTCGCATGAACACCAGCGTGTACGCCAACCGGCCGCTGACGCTGCACATCCTCGGGCCTCAGAACCAGACACAGGCGACGATCTCGCTGAACCTTTGAGCGTGCGAGGGCGCACGCCGGGCAATTGGTTGGGCTTGGTTTTCGTTGCCGGAGCGCTGGCCTGGCTGCCATTGGCCGGGCTGCCGGCGGCGGCGCAGGCGAAGTGGGGCAGGCCGTTTCAGTTCGCTCCCCCGGGCTCGTTGGATGTGCTCGCCCCGCAGGTGGCGTTCTCCCCGTCCGGGGCTGCTGCGGCCGCGTTCGGCGAGCAGGACGTGGACGTCCCCGGCAGCTCCCAGGCCTACCTTACGGTCCGCACGGCGCGAGGCGGAGTCGGCCGGCCGCGGTCGATCGCCGGAGCCCGCCAGATCCTGGCGCTGGCCTACGACGGCGGCACGCTTTCGCTGCTCACCGGATCGAGCCCGTCGGATCAGGTCTGCTGTAGCAGCGCCCAGGCACTCGTGATCGGCCGTCGCCCGCGCACGCTCGTCGCCGGGCTCGCCGGAGCGACGCAGGGACAGCTGCTGACGCTGGGCGGCGGACGTATGCTGGCGACGATCGCCACCGGGCGGGGGGTGTGGGCGGCCCAATCCGGGCGAGGGGACGGCTTCGCCCGACCGCGCCGGCTCACCGGTGCCGCTCAGATGCCACAGTCGCTGGCCACGGCCGGCCTCGCCGGCGGGCATTCAATCGTCGCCTGGACGGCCGCCACCGGAGTGGCCGGCGCCAACGATCCACGCCGGATCTATGTCTCCGGCGGATCGCGCACCGCCGCTCCCCGGCGAGCGCGAACCGCGGTCACGGTGCCGGCCGGCCATCGCATCGACGAGCTGGGCGCCGCCCCCAGCGCCGCCGGTGCGACGCTCGCCTGGATCGAGAGCTGGTATGACCGCAAGGGGAACTACCACTCGCAGGTCAAGGCGACCGACGTCAGCGCCCACGCCGCGGTGCGGACGCTGTCCCCCGGCAACCGGCTGGCCTCTGGACTGGCCTTCGCCGGTGCCCCCGCTCAGGGCCAGGGACTGGCATGGCAATCCTGCCGCGGCGACACGTCGTGCACCACCCAAGTGGCGACTCGCGCCGCCTCCGGGCGGTTCGGGGCGGCGCGCACCCTCGGCGGCTCAGACCCCGCCCAGGCCCCCGCGGTCGCCGTCGGGCCCAGGGGTCAGGTGCTGGTCGGCTGGGTTTTAGGTGGCCGGCCACTGGCCGCCGTGGCGCCGAGTCCCGGGGGCGGCTTTGGCGCCCCGACGACCCTGTCGACGACCACGTACGCGCTCGATCTGACCGTCGCCTTCGGTCCCCGCCGGACGGCGCTGGCCGCCTGGAGCCAGGGCACGCTGAACCCCAGCGTCGTCGGCGCCGCCTACACCGGCTGACCCCGCCTAGCGATGCAGCGCCGCCGCCAGCACGTCGCGGACCGGCGGTGCGGCGATCGCCCCGCCGGCCCCCGCATTGGGGAACGCGGCGCCGGCAACCACCCGTGGGTGTCCCACCGGGGCATAGCCGACGAACCAGGCATCGGTGTTCTGCGCGGTCGTGTTCCCCACCTGGGCGGTGCCGGTCTTGCCCGCCACCACCACGCCGGGGATCTGGGCGGCAGTGCCGGTTCCGTACTGGACCACCGCCACCATCATCCGCTCCACTTCGCCAGCCACCTTCGGGCTGGTCACGCGGACAAAACGTGGCGGTTGATGCGCGAGCAGGGTCGGGATCGGGCGGCGGCCGCCCATCGCGATCGTTGCCGCCACGTCGGTCATCTCCAGCGGCGTCGTCTGCACCAGGCCCTGCCCGATCGCCGAGGAGCCGACCGCCGTCGCGCCACCGATCTGGTTCGCCGCCGGGATGGTGCTCTCGGCTGCTCCCGGGATCGACGGTGGCTGGTCGAAGCCGAAGCGCTTGGCGGCGGCCACCAGCCGCGCGCCGCCGACCCTGACCCCGAGCGGAGCGAACACCGAGTTGCAGGAGACCGCGAAGGCGTTGATCAACGTGCCTCCGCACGCCTCCCCGCCCGCGTTGTGCAGGACAAAGCCGCCGACGTCGGCCGCGGTCTGGATCGGGAAGCTGCTGGCCGGGGTCACCAGCCCGGCCTGCAGGGCCGCGGTGGTGGTGATGATCTTCATCGTCGAGCCGGGCGGCTGGAGCGCCGAGTCGGCGATCCCGGCGAGCGCCTCCAGGGCGCCGGTGCGGGGGTTCATCACGGCGATCCCGGCGTACTGGCCGCCGAGGGCCGACACCGCGGCGCGCTCCATCGCCGGATCGATCGTGGTGGTCACGGTTGAGCCCTTCACCGCTCTGGCGGTGGCGAGGACGCGCCTGCCCCCGAGCAGGACGCCCCCGACGGTACCGGCGAGACGGTTCTGGAAGACGAGCTCGAGGCCATCGAGCCCGACCTTCGCATTCGGCGGATAGCCGCGGGCGGCGTACGCCCTGGCTTGCGAGCGCGGGATCGCCCCGACCGACCCCACGATCTGAGCGGCGACGTCGGGGATCGGGGAGGTCCGCTCAGGGCCCTCGGCCAGCGGAGTCCCGTTGCTGGCCAGAAGCGTCGCCCGGGGCGGCAGCGCGAGGCGCCGGTGCAGGCGCTCACCGGCGCGCAGGCCTGGAAACAGGATCGCCGCGGAAAGGTGAACTCGCGCACCGCTGCCGCTGCCGGTGAGCGGGACCGTGAGCGTCTCGTGCAGCCGCCCCCACAGCTCGGTGTCAGCGTCCATGGTGACCGCAAACTTCTGATTCGAGGCATCCGCGACGTGGACGACGCGGAGTGAGCGCAGCGTGGCGGTGGTGGCGGCGCGCCGGAGCTGTGCGACGAACCGCGGCTCCGAGGTGGCGGCACGCGAGGCGGAATCGAGCAGCGAATACATCTCCGGATAATCGTCGTGCTGCCACGCGTCCACATACCGGGTGACGACGTGACGCTCGGCTCGTCCCGGCTCGGTCGCCCATACCGCGCCGGCGGCGAATGCGGCCGCCGCCAGCGCGATCATCGGTCCCGCGCGCGTGACCAGTCGCCGCCGCCGCCCTCGGCGCCGCCGGGCCGGCACTGTACCCCTGAAGATCACCCCGCTTTGTGCCACTTCGCGCAAACGGTAGAAGATGCGAAACATGGGCGTTCCTGATTACGCTCCTTGGCATGACTGCGTTGGACTGGGTGATCGTCGGGTTCACCGTTCTGCTGGCCTGCTACGGCTACCTGCAGGGCTTCATCGTCGGCGTCATGTCACTCGTCGGGTTCGCGGTCGGGGCGTTTCTCGGGACCCGGTTGGCGCCGTTGCTGCTCAGCCAGGGCTCGCGTTCACCCTACGCCCCGCTGTTCGGGCTGCTCGGGGCGCTGCTCGCCGGGGGCGTGTTCGCCAGTGGCCTGGAGGGAGTCGGCTCGCGCCTGCGGTCGGCGTTGCGGATTCCGGGGCTGCGAACGATCGACGGATTGCTCGGCGCGGCTCTGACCGCGTGCGTAGGGCTCGGGATCGCCTGGATCATCGGCGCCGTCGCCGTCGACGCCTCCGCCTCGCGGGCGTTGCGGGGCGACATCCAGGACTCGACCATCCTCCGGGCGCTCGATGGGATCCTGCCGCCGTCGTCGCCGATCCTGAACGCGCTCGCCCGCTTCGATCCGCTGCCGTCGGTTCACGGTCCCGCGGCCGACGTCCGCCCGCCCTCCCGGCGGATCGTCAGGACCCCCGGCGTCCGGGTAGCCCGGCGCAGCGTGGTGCGGGTATTCGGTACCGCGTGCGGGCTCGGCGTGGAGGGCAGCGGCTGGGTGGCGGGTCGCAACCTGGTGGTGACCAACGCCCACGTCGTCGCCGGTGAGACCGACACCGAGATCCAGATTGGCGGAATCGGCGTGGGACTGCCTGCCCGGCCCGTGGTGTTCGATCCGCACAACGACATCGCGATCCTGAACGTGCCCGGGTTGTCTGAGCCGGTGCTGACGATGGCCGACAACTCCCCGGCCGGCAGTGCCGCCGCGATCCTCGGGTACCCGCTCGATGGTCAGTTCGACGCCGAGCCGGGGCGGCTCGGGCAGACCAACACCGTCGACACCCAGAACGCCTATGGCGAGGGCCGCGTGCTGCGCAGCATCACGGCGCTGCGCGGCCGGGTGCGCCCCGGCAACTCCGGCGGCCCGATGGTCGACGCGCACGGTCAGGTAGTCGCCACGGTGTTCGCCGCCCTGACGGGAACGACGCACGCCGGCGGGTTCGCGGTCCCCAACGCGGTCGTGCGGTCAGAGCTGCGCCACGTTCCCGCGGACCGTGCCCCGGTGCCGACCGGCGCCTGCGCCAACTAAAGCCGACGCGCGGCGAATGGCGAGCTCAGCGCCTGGCGGGCGGCGGTCTGCGCGCCGCCCGCCTCAGGCGTCTAGTGCCCCCGGACGTCCCTCGGCCATCTGGGTCACCACATCGAGCCCCACCGCCCCGAGGAGCTCTGGATGATGATGAGCGAGGTGAGCCTGTGCCGCGTCGAAGAGCTCCTGCGCGGTGCCGCCTTGGAGCTGCGCCCCACACTCGCAAAAAGCGAACCGGCTGTGCACTTCGTTGATCGGGGTCATTACTCCTCGGTCGATGCGCCCTAGGCTGTGGCGCCACCATCACGGCGCGCCGCTGTCGCTGTTGGTCCGTGACCCCCGGTGGCCACGCCGCTGAAATGTCCCACCGGGCCGTTGGCGATACGTTTCCATAACGTTGCCGAAGCCAGTGCGCGTGGGCGAGAGGACGAGGATCCAGCTGTGTGGGCGCCTGTCGGTGGAGTTGGACGGCGTGGAGCTGGTGGGGTCGATGCGGGGCAAGCAGGTCCCGCTGCTGCTCGCCTACCTGGTGTTGAACCGCAGCCGGCTGGTCGGGCGCGAGGAGCTGATCGGCGCCATGTGGCCCGATCGCCCACCCCGCTCCCAGGACGCGGCGATGCGGACGCTGCTATCGCGGCTGCGCTCCGCCGTTGGCCACGAGGTCCTGGCCGGGCGCGACGAGCTCGGACTCAAGCTGCCCGAGCCGGCGTGGGTGGATGTCGAGGCGGCGGCGGCCGAGGTGGCGCGGGCGCACCTGGCGCTGACCGCCGGCGACGCCCGCGCTGCCTGGGCGCTGGCCCAGGTGCCATTGAACATCGCCAGTCGCGGTCTGTTGCCGGGAGCCCGGGCGCGCTGGCTGGAGCCGCGCCGCCGCGAGCTGGCTGACATCCGGCTGCAGGCCCTCGAGATGATCGGCCGCGCCGGCCTGCATCTCGGAGCGACGCAGCTGGGCTCGGTGCAACGCGCGGCGCAGACGCTGATCGAGTCAGAGCCCTACCGCGAGTCGGGATACGTCCTACTGATGGCGGCGCTGGAGTCCCAGGGCAATGTCGCCGAGGGACTGCGGGTTTTCGAGCGGCTGCGCTCGCTGCTGCGCGACGAGCTCGGGACCGTACCTTCGCCGGAGGCGATCCGGGCGCACGACCGCCTGCTGGCGCCCGTCCCCGCCCGTCGCCGGCCGTCCGGCGGCGCCGGTCAGGTCGAGCTTCCGGCCGAGCTGCGGGCCGCGGCGACTCACTCGCTGGTCGGTCGCAGCCGGGAGATGGGCGCGTTGGAGGCGTGGTGGCGGCGAGCCGATGCCGAACGGGTGATGTTGCTGACCGGTGAGCCGGGGATCGGCAAGACCCGGCTGCTGGCCGAGACGGCGGTCAGGGCGCACGCATCCGGCGCGATCGTGCTCGCCGGGCGCGCCCCCGAGGAGACGGTGGTCCCGTATCAGCCCTTCCTGGAGGCGCTGGGCCACTACGTGGATCGCGCCCCCCGGGACGAGTTGCGGTCGGTCGCCCGGGAGCACGGCGCCGAGCTCGGGCGCCTGGTCCCGGAGCTGCGCCGGCGCCTGCCCGAGCTCCCGCCTCCGGATCCGGGAGATCCCGAGACCGATCGCTACCGACTGTTCGAGGCGGTCGCCGGGCTGCTCGGGCAGCTGTCGGATTCGGTCCCGCTGCTCATCGTGCTCGACGATCTGCACTGGTCCGACCGGCCCACGCTGCTGCTGCTTCGCCATCTGGCGCGCTCGCCGCAGAGCTCGGCGGTGTGGATGATCGGGGCCTACCGGGCCGTCGAGCGTTGGAGCGAGTGGTTCGCGGGCGCCCTCGCCGGGCTGCGCCGGGAGCGGTTGGTGGCGCAGCTCGACGTCGGCGGACTGACCGTGGGGGAGACGGTGCAGCTGCTTCGACAGCACACCGGTGCCGTGCCGTCGCGGGCGTTTGTGGAGGCGCTGTACGAGGAGACGGAGGGCAACCCGTTCTTCATCGAGGAGATCGTCCGTCACCTCTCCGACTCGGGCGTGTACCCGCACGAGGCGGGTCATCACGAGCTCGCTCGCGTCGGTCTTCCCGACGATGTGCGATCCGTGATCTCGCGTCGCCTGGAGCGGCTTGATCCGGATTGCCTGGAATGGCTGCGCGGGGCCGCGGTGATCGGTCGTGACTTCGATGCCGAGCTGCTCGAGCGGGTGCTCGGTTTCGACGAGGAGCGCTTCCTGGTGGCGTTGGAGGAGGCGCTCGACGCGGGACTGGTCGCCGAGGCGCCCGACGAGCCGGGTGGGTACGCCTTCTCCCACGCCCTGATCCGCGAGACGCTCTACGAGGGAATGTCCACGGCCCGGCGGACGCGAATTCACCGGCGGATCGGGATCGTCCTCGAGGAATTGGATCCCGCCCACCCCGAGCGCCGCATCAGCGCCCTGGCCCTGCACTTCACTCGCGCCGCCGGGCCCGAGGATGCCGAACGGGCGATCCGCTATGCCCTGCGCGCCGGCTCTGAGGCGACGGCGATGCTCGCCAACGAAGAGGCCGCCGAGCACTTCGCTCGGGCGCTGGAGGTCCTGGACCGATCGACCCCGGAGGCGCTGCGGCGGCGGTGTGACCTGCTCCTGGAGCTCGGTGAAGCGCGGGTCCGCAGCGGTGAGCGGCCCCTGGCGTGGCCGACGTTCCGGGAGGCGGCGGCGCTCGCGGCCAGGCTCGGCGACGGCGACGCCCTGGCGCGCGCGGCGATCGGCGCATCGCGGCGCTACGTGCAGCCGCCCGGCGTGGTCGACGCGGAGCTGATCACGCTCCTGCGCCAGGCGCTGGAGATGACCGCCGCGGAGCGCACCGTCACCCGGGTGCGGCTGCTCAGCCGGCTCTGCGGAGCGCTCTACTTCTCCGCCGAACGGGATCACATGATCACCCTGAGCGAGGAGGCGACCGGGATCGCGCGCGAGCTGGGCGACCCGGTGGCCGAGGCGCTCGCCGCCGCGGCCCGGCGGCGGGCCCACTGGGGGCCAGGGCAGCTGCAGCGGAGGCTGGCGGATTCGACGCAGCTGCTGCGCGCCGCCCGACAGGCGGGTGATCTGGAGCTGACGCTGCAGGGTCACGCATGGCTGGTCGTCGACCTGCTGGAGCACGGCGACCGTCGCGGCGTCGAGGCCCAGATCAACGCGTTCACCGCCGGCGCCGAGCAGCTGCGCCAGCCGCTGTTTGAGTGGAACGCGCTCGTGTGGCAGGCGATGCTGGCGCTGATGGGGGGACACCTGGGGAAGGCCGAGCAGCTCGCCATCGCCGCTGTCTCCTCCGGAGCCCGCGCCGAGGGGGTCACCGCGCCCCAGTATTACGCCGCGCAGATGCTGGAGATCCGGCGCGAGCAGGTGCGGATGAGCGAGCTCGAGGCGCCCGCCCGGGAGCTGGTCGCCACCAATCCGCATCGGGCGGCGTGGCGCGCAGGCCTGGCAACGCTGCTGCTGCACGCCGGTCGCGCCGAAGAGGCCCGGGCCGAGTTCGATCTGCTGGCCCGCGACGGTTTTGAGTCGGTTCCGCGCGACGGCGACTGGATGGTGGTGGCGTCATTGTCGGCCGACCTGGCGGTCGGGCTGGACGAGGTGTCGGCAGCGGCGCGACTGTACGAGCTGTTGGCGTCGTTCGCCGACAACAACGTGGTCATCGGGCTGGGCGCGGTGTGCCTCGGCGCCACGCAGCGCTACCTGGGACGGCTGGCGCTGACCCTGGGACGCAGCGCGGACGCGGTCGAGCATCTGCGCCGGGCGGTGCGCGCCAACCGCGATCTGGGGGCGACGATCCAGCTCGCTCATACCCAGGTCGACCTGGCCGGCGCGCTGGGCTCGGCGCCGGAGGCCCGGGAGCTGCTCGCTCGGGCCGAGGTGACCGCCTACGAGCACGATCTGCCCCTCGTGGCCCGGCGGGTGGCACACCTCCGCGCCGGCGCAGACGCGCGCCGGCGACGGTAAGCCGCTTCGCGGATCCGCTTGCGGGGGGCGCTACCCTCGGCGGCCTATGTCCAAGACGCTCGTCATCGCCGAGAAGCCGTCCGTCGGCCGCGACCTGGTCCGGGTCCTGCCCGGCGCGTTCACCAACCACAAGGACTACCTCGAGGGCCCCGATCACGTGGTCACGTGGGCGGTCGGCCATCTCGTCTCACTGGCCGATCCCGACGAGTACGACGACAAGTACAAGAAGTGGCGGATGGCGGATCTGCCGATCGTGCCGTCCCGGTTCAAGCTCGTCGTCCGCGACGCGCGCTCCCGCAAGCAGATGACGGTGGTCACCCGCCAGCTCGGTCGCGACGACATCGACCTGGTCGTAAACGCCTGCGACGCTGGGCGCGAGGGCGAGCTGATCTTCGCCTACCTGTACGAGAAGTCCGGCTCCCGCAAGCCCGTCCAGCGGCTGTGGCTGAACTCGATGACCAGGCAGGCGATCAGGGACGCCTTCGGTGAGCTGCGTCCCGGCGCCGATCTGGCGCCCCTGGAGGCGGCGGCCCGGTCACGCTCCGAGGCCGACTGGATCGTTGGGATGAACGCGACCCGCGCGGCCACGATCCGCCTGCGCTCCTCGTTCGACGGAGCCGTCTCGCTCGGGCGGGTGCAGACGCCGACGCTGGCCATCCTCGCCCGCCGCGAGGAGGAGATCCGCGCTTTCACGCCCGAGCCCTACTGGCTGGTCGACGCGCAGTTCGACGCCGTTTCTGAGCCGGATGACTCGGATCCCACCCGCCCCGCCCGTTCAGGCGAGGCCGGACGCCGAGCGGGCGGCAAGCCCGAGCCCCGCAGCTACGTCGGTCGTTACTACGCCGGCGCCAACCCCCGGCTGGCGACCGCCGAGCAGGCCAGCGGGATCGTCGCCGCCTGCACCGGCCAGACCGGTGAGATCACCAAGCTGGAGAAATCGGAGCGCCGGGAGCGTCCGCCGCTTCTCTACGACCTCACCTCGCTGCAGCGCGACGCCAACAGCCGCTTCGGGTTCTCCGCCCGGCGCACGCTGGCGGCGGCCCAGCGCCTGTACGAGGAGCACAAGGCGCTCACCTATCCGCGCACCAACTCCCGCTACATCACCGGCGACATGGTCGCCGAGATCAAGCCGATCGCCCGGCTGGTCGGCCGGCAGTCCGAGTTCGCCGCCGCCTCCCGATACGTGCTCGGTCTCGACGTGCTCCCTCTCGGACGGGTCGTCAACGACGCCAAGGTCTCAGACCACCACGCGATCATCCCCACCAACGCCGAGCGCCATCCGGTGGACAAGATCGCGGCAAACGAGGATGACCGGCGCATCTACGACCTCGTCGTCCGCCGTTTCTTGGCGGTGTTCCATCCCGAGGCGGTGTTCGAGAACACCCGGATCGAGACCGCCGTCGCCGGTCACGTGTTCCGTACCCGCGGCAGGTTGATGCTGGTGCCGGGGTGGCGCGGCGTGTACGGCCAGGGCGGGGCGGGCGCCGACGCCGACCGGGCCGACGACGACGAGACGACCGAGCAGCAGCTGCCCAGGCTGGTCAAGGACGAGCCGGTCGACGTGCGGGAGATCGCCGCCGCGGAGAAGGAGACCAAGCCGCCGCGGCGCTACTCCGAGGGCGCGCTCCTGGCGGCGATGGAGACCGCCGGCAAGCTGGTAGACGAAGAGGAGCTGCGCGAGGCGATGAAGGACTCCGGGATCGGGACTCCGGCGACGCGGGCGGCGATCATCGAGCGGCTGCTCCAGGTCGGCTACATCGAGCGCGACGCCCGCGCACTGGTCGTCACCGAGAAGGGGCTGAACGTGGTGCGGCTGCTCGGGGAGCATCCGCTGACCAGTCCCGGGTTGACCGGGGACTGGGAGCACCGGCTGGCCAAGATCGAGACCGGCGCCGAGTCCCGGGAGGCGTTCATGGGCGACATCGTCAAGTTCACCGAGGCGACGGTCGGCGAGTTGGACACCAAATTGAAGGATGTGCGGATCCCGCGGGCCAACCTCGGGCCGTGCCCGGTATGCGGCCGGGACATCAACGAGAACCGCAAGGGCTACTCATGCTGGTCGCGTGAGGATCCCGGCTGTGGCTTCGTCATCTGGAAGGGCAAGGCGGGCAAGCAGCTTCCCGTCGCCGTGGCTCGCGAGCTGATCAAGACCGGCCGCACCGTGCGCCCGGTGACCGGCTTCAAGGGGCGCTCGGGCAAGAGCTTCCGGGCCCGGCTGGCGCTGATGCAGAACGAGGAGGGCAAGTGGCGGGTGGAGTTCGACGAGCCCTGGGCGCGCGACGGAGCCAAGCCGCCTGACGCCGAGGACGCCTCGGCGGACGGCGCCGCGCAGGCCGCCGCCGAGGCGACTGCCGCCTGACGCACGGCCGCGGCGGCAGCCATTGCGGTCCGGCGACCCGCGACCCGCGACCCGCGACCCCCGACCCGCCGATCCGCCGATCCGCATCGACGTGAGTTTTGCGCCAAATTCGCGGACGCGGCCCGGATTTGTTGCGTTACCCACGCTGAGCGGCAGGCTGGTGCCAAATCCGAACAGCCCATCACCGTTTGTCACGTTTGCCCCGTCGTCGGGCCGGTAGTCGTGGCCCCGGACCGTGACCGCCGTACGCCGTCCGTGCCGGAATCCATGGCGGTGGCCGCCGGGGCGAGGTCGAGACCGAGCCGTAGCCGAGCTCGACACCAGGGCCGTTAGCCGAAGCGGCCAATCTCGAGCCGTCATCCCGGCGCGCCAGTATTGGCCGATGGCGCTCACGCTCGTTCTCGGGCCGGCGAACTCGGCGAAGGCCGGAGAGGTCCTCGGCGCCTACGCCGCGGCAGCCCGCACCGGAGCGCTGCTGGTGGTGCCGACCGCGATCGACGCCGGGTACTACGCCCGGGAGCTGGCCGCCGACGGAGTGGTGCTCGGATCGGTGGTGACGTTCAGCGGCCTGGCCGACGAGATCGGCCGGCGGGCGGGATATGCCGGCCGGCGGGTGACCGAGCTGCAGCGCGAGCGCATCCTCACTCGGGTGCTGGGCGGCTCCCGCCTGGAGGCGCTGCGCCAGTCGGCGGCGGCGTCTGGTTTCGCCGCTGCTGCCGGGGAGCTGATCGCGGAGTTGGAACGGTCCCTGGTGTCACCCGAGCGCCTGCGCGCGGGCCTGCGCGCCTGGTCGGCCCAGGACGTGCGCCGGGCCCCCTATGCCCGGGAGGTGGGGCACATCTATGCCGATTACGTGCGTGAGCTGGACAGACTCGGCCGGGTCGATCGCGAGCTCTACGCCTGGCGCGCCCTCGACGCCCTGCGCGCGGATCCTCGCCGCTGGGGGGATGAGCCCGTCTATTTCTATGGCTTCGACGATCTGACCGTGCTCGAGCGCGACGCGGTGGAGACGCTGGCGCGAGTGGCCGGCGCCGAGGTGACGGTGTCGCTCACCTACGAGCCGGGGCGGGAGGCGCTGATCGCCCGCGCCGAGACAGTGGAGGAGCTGCGGCCGCTGGCTACGCGCGTGCTGGAGCTGCCGGCCCGGGACGAGCACTACGCGCCCCGCTCGCGAGCGCCGCTGCACCACCTGGAGCGCTGCCTGTTCGAGTCAGAGCCTGACCGGGTGGCGCCGGGCGACGCGCTGACCCTGCTGGAGGCGGGCGGTGAGCGGGCCGAGGCCGAGCTCGTCGCCGAGCAGGTGCTGGAGCTGCTGCGCTCCGGCGTTCCCGGCGCCGACATCGCCGTCGTGTACCGGTCATGTGCCCGCGCTGCGCCGTTGCTGGGCCATGTGTTCGCGCAGTACGGGATTCCGCTGGCGTCAGGACACGCTTTGCCGCTGCGCCACACCCCGCTCGGCCGGGCGCTGATCGGAGCCGCGCGCTGCTCCCTGCTCCCGGAGGCCCAGACGCGGGCAGAGGATCTGCTCGCCTACCTACGCGCTCCGGGGCTGCTCGAGCGCCCGGAGCTCGCCGACGGCCTAGATGCCGAGATCCGCCGCGGCGGCCTGCGCACCTACGGGCAGGCTCGCCGGCGGCTCGGCTGGGAGCTGTCAGAGCTCGATGAGCTGGCGGACGCGGCCAACCCCGCCCGAGTGCTGTGCCGGCTCGCCCGGCGGCTGTTCACCACGCCTCATCGGCAAACCGCGCCGTGGCTGACCGCCGCAGAGGAGCTCGACGCTCGTGTCCTGGGCGTCCTGGTGAGCTCCGTCGACCAGCTGGCGGAGCTCGGACTGACCCCGTCGGGGACGGAGCTGATCGACGTTCTGTCGCTGCTTCAGGTGCCGGCGGCGGCGGCGGACGGCGGGCTCGGGTCTGATTCGGTGCTGTTGGCCGAGCCGCTTGCGGTGCGGGCCCGCCGGTTTCGAGCGGTGTTTGTGTGTGGGCTGCAGGAGGGCGCTTTTCCCGGCGCGGCCGCACCCGAGCCGTTCCTGTCCGATGAGCGGCGGCGCGAGCTGTCGCTCGCCGCCCCCGGATTGCGGCTGCGCCCGCGCGAGGACTCGCTGGCGGCCGAGCGGTACCTGTTCTACGCGACGGTGTCACGTGCCACTGAGCGCGTCTTCTTGGCCTATCGCAGCTCCGACGAGGAGGGCAACCTGGCGTTGCCGTCACCGTTCATCGCCGACGTTGCCGAGCTGCTGTCGCCCGACTGGCGCGACCAACGTCGGCGGCGGCTGCTGGCCGACGTGGTCTGGGGGCCTGAGCAGGCTCCCACCGCGCGCGAGCTGGAGCGCTCCCTGGCGGCCGACGGGGCCGCGACCGCCGGCGAGGCGCCGGCGCCCGATCGCGTCCTCGGCGCCCGTGCCCTGGAGCGAGTCCGCCACAGCCAGATCCTGTCGGCGGGGGCGCTCGAGAGCTACGGCGACTGCCCGGTTCGGTGGCTGATCGAGCGCGAGCTGCAGCCCCAGCCGCTCCGCCCCGATTCCGAAGCGATGATTCGCGGCAACGTCATGCACGCCGTCCTCGAGCGGCTCCTGCGCGAGCTCGGTGGCCCGCTGACCCAGGCGTCCCTGGAGGGGGCACGCGCACTCCTTCACCGACTCCTGACCGAGCTGGCAGACGGCGGCGGCCCGGAGCTCGCGCCGGGGGCGTCCGACGTGGTCCGGGCCGGTGCGCTGCGTGCGATCGAGGCCGACCTGCGCCGATACCTCGTCCACGAGGCGTCCAGCGAAGGTGAGTGGCGGCCGTTGGGCTTGGAGCTGCGGTTCGGCTTCGACGCTGATGCGCAGGATGGTGAACCTGCGCTCGCCCTCGGTGAGGGCCCGGACCGGGTGCTGGTCCGGGGGCTCATCGATCGGGTCGACGTCGACGGTCGCGGCCACGCGATCGTGCGCGACTACAAGAGCGGCGCCCGCCGCCCCGAGTGGTCGGCGACGCGGTGGTCGGAGGACCGGCAGCTGCAGGTCGCGCTGTACATGCTGGTCGTACGGGAGCTGCTGGGGTTGGACCCCGTGGCCGGCTTCTACCAGCCGTTACGCGGCGATGACCTGCGCGCCCGCGGCGTGTTCGTCAAGGGAGCGGACGTCGGCCGCAGCGTCTTCGCCACCGATGCGCGGGACCCCGCCGAGGTCCGGGCGATGCTCGCCGACGCCGCTGACCGCGCGGTCGCCCTCGCCGCTTCACTGCGTGCGGGCGAGCTGACACCGTGTCCGCAGACGTGCTCGCGCGACGGCTGCGCCTACCCGGCGATCTGCCGAAGCCAATGAGCCTGCCGCCGCAACCAGCGGCGCCGGTCGCCGTCTCAGCGAAGCGCAACGACTCCGACACCGGCGCCTGGACCGAAGCGCAGCAGCGGGCGATCGACCGTCGCGCGGGCGATCTGCTACTGGCTGCCGGCGCCGGCAGCGGTAAGACATCGGTGCTCGTGGAGCGGTTCGTCAACGCGGTGCTGGTGGACGGCGTCGACATCGCCGCGATGCTGACGATCACGTTCACCGAGAAGGCCGCGGCCGAGCTGCGCGACCGGATCCGGTCGCGCCTGGCGGCACTCGGCGCGGGCGCAGCGGCGCGGCGGGCGGAGGGAGCGGTGATCGCGACCATTCACGGCTTCTGCGCCCGGGTGCTCCGCGTCAATGCGCTCGCCGCGGGGCTGGATCCACAGTTCGTGGTGCTTGACCGCCATCAATCCGAGCCGCTGGCGACGACGGCGTTCGACCAAGCGCTCCAAGAACTGGCGCGCGAGAACGCCGCCACCGTCGACCTGGTTGCCGACTACGGCGAGGGGCCGCTGCGCGGAGCGATCCTCGGGGTCTATGCCCAGCTGCGCTCCGCGGGCGCCGAGCGGCCGCGTCTGCCCGAGGTACGGGCCGGCGCTGTGGCCGACGCCGGCGCGGAGGCGGACGCCGAGGCCGACGCCGACGCCGACGCGGACGCCGAGGCCGACGCGGACGCCGACGCCGGCGTCGCGCTGGCCCGAGCGGCGGGCGCCGTCGCCGCTGAGCTGGGCGCGCTCCCGGAGCCCGGCAGTCGCGTCATCGAGGCCTTGGCTCGGACCCGACGCTGCCTGGAGCTGGTCGCCGCCGATGGCGTCTGGCCGGCCGAGCTGGAGGCCGTCAAGCTCCCCCGCAACGGGGCCGCGCTCAGCACCGATGCCTGCCTGGCCTACACCGAGGCCCTGGCGCGGTTCCGGGCCCAGTGCGCCGCCCGCGCCGCCGGACCGGTTCGTGATCTGCTGGACCGGCTGCTGGTCGGCTATGGGCGGCACTACGAGGAGGGTAAGCGGGCAGTCTCCGGGCTGGACTTCGAGGATCTGGAGCTGATCACCCGCCGCCTGCTCGCCGACAACGGCGAGCTACGCGAGCGATATGCCGCGCGCTTTGAGCGGATCATGGTCGACGAGCAGCAGGACACCAACCGGGTGCAGCTGGAGCTGATCGAAGCGATCGCCCGCGACAACCTGTTCACTGTCGGAGACGCGCAGCAGTCGATCTACGGCTTTCGTCACGCCGAGGTTGAGCTGTTCGAGCGCCGTGGCGAGCGCCTGGCCGCCGTCGGCGCTCGCGAGACGCTGCAGACCAACTTCCGCTCGCGGCCGGCGATCCTCCGGGCGGTGAATCTGGCCTTCGCCGGTCAGCTCGGAGATCGGTTTGCGCCACTGCTCCCAGGGCGGTCGGAGCTGCCGACGCCACCCGGCGCCGACGCGCCGGCGCCGGCGGCAGAACTGCTGCTGGTCGACAAGGGCGCCAACTGGGAGCAGGAGGGGGTGGCGGCTCCCTGGCGCGTGGCCGAGGCGCGGACGCTCGCCGACAGGGTTGCCGAGTTGGTCGCCGAGGGGTGGGCGCCGGGGGAGATCGTCGTGCTGATGCGGGCGACGACTGACATGCGGGCCTACGAACGAGCGCTGGAGCGCCGCGGCCTGCCCACGTACGTGATCGGCGGCCGCGGCTACTGGTCGCATCCGCAGGTGGTCGATCTCGTCGCCTACCTGCGCGCCCTGGACAATCCCCGTGACGAGGAGTCGCTCTACGGCGTACTGGGCTCGCCGCTGGTGGGTGTGTCGTTGGACGCGCTCGTCATCCTCGCCGCCGCCGCACGCGAGGAAAACCGGGATCCCTGGTGGCTGCTGCGCGAGCCGCGCCACGAGCTCGACTGCATCGATCCGGAGGACCGGGAACGGCTGGAGCGGTTCGCCGTCTGGTTCGCCGCCGAGCGAGACCGGTGCCGGCGCTGCGGGATCGAGGCGCTGATCGACTCGGCCCTGATCCGGAGCGGCTACGACCTGACGATGCTGGCCCTGCCCGGCGGCCGGCGGCGAATGGCCAACGTGCGCAAGTTGATGCGGCTGGGCCGCGAGCACGAGGATCTCAACGGACCGGACCTGCGCGGCTTCCTCGGGCTGGTCGCGGACCGCCAGGCCGGTCGCGGCACCGAATCCCGGGAGAACGAGGCGCCGGTGGAGGGCGAGGGACTGGACGCGATCCGGCTGATGACCATCCACCGCGCCAAGGGCCTGGAGTTCAAGGTCGTGGTGATCGCCGATCTGGGCCGGGCGGTGCGCCCCCCGGCGGAGCTTCTGCGGGTCACCCCCGACGGGCTGATCGGGATCCGGCTGTCCCGGGCCGGGATGGGCGGCCGCGAACCGGCGCTGCACTACGCCTCGATCGGAGAACGGGCCCGCGCCGCCCGGGAAGCCGAAGAGCGGCGGCTGTTCTACGTCGCGGTGACCCGCGCCCAGGAGCGGCTGATCCTCAGCGGGGCCGTCAAGTTCGAGTTCTTCACCGGCGAGGGCGCCACCCATGGCGGTGGTCCGGTGGCCTGGCTCGCGCCCGCGTTCGTGCCCGATCTCGGCGCGGTGCTGAAGCAGGGCGGAGGGGAGGTGCAGCAGGGCGGGATCGAGATCGCGGTGCGGGTCGGCACGCCGCAGGACCGCACATGCGAGACGGGTCTCCCCGGGCCGCCAGCCGGGGCGGCGGTCTCCCCGGGGGCGGCGGTCTCCCCGGGGGCGACGGTCTCCCCGGGGGCGACGGCCTCCGCGGGGGCGGCGGTCTCCGCGGGGGCGGCGGTCTCCCCGGGGGCGCCGGCCTCCGCGGCGCCGGTGGGTCGCACATCGTTGCCCTCACCTCCGTTGCCCCCACCCCAGCGCGAACCCGCGCCGCCGGTGACCACCCTCAGCTACTCGTCGCTCGGCGAGTACTCACGCTGCGGCTACCGCTTCTACTCCGAGCGCGTCCTGCGCCTGCCCGCGGCGCCCGAGGCCTGCTCGCCGACGGACCCCAGTCGCGGCGCTCGCAGCGCGACCGACCGTGGGGTGCTCCTGCACGCGCTGCTGGAGGGGCTGGACTTCCGCCGCCCGATGGTCCCGTCCGCCGCGGCGGTGCTGTCGGCCGCTCGCATGGCCGGCCTGTCTCCGCCGCCTGGCCCCGCCGAGGCCGACGAGCTCGCGGCGCTCGTGCGCGGCTTCGCTGACAGCGAGCTGTGCGCGCGGCTGGCGCGGGCGACGCACATCCGCCGCGAGGAGCGGTTTGCCTTCCCGGCCGGGCCCGGCCCCGCCCACCCGCTGGCCATCGGGGCGATCGACGTGCTCGCCCGGGAATCGGAGCCCGGCCAGCCCGACCGCTTCCTCGTCGTCGACTACAAGAGTGACCGGCTCGATGCGGCGTCCCCGATGGCAATTGTGGAGGCGCAGTACGGGACCCAGCGGCTCATCTACGGACTGGCCGCCCTGCGGGCGGGGGCGCAGGTGGTGGAGATCGCTCACTGCTTCCTGGAGCGCCCGGACGAGCCGGTGATCGCGCGTTTCCAACGCGGCGACACCGCTGCGCTCACGGCCCGCCTGCAGGAACTCAGCGCCGGAGTGCTGCGGCGCGAGTTTCCGGTGGCGCCGGCACCCTACCGCGGGCTCTGCGCGGGCTGCCCGGCTGAGGGCGGCCTCTGCTCCTGGCCGCCCGAGATCACCCGCCGCGAGTCACCCGACCGGCTGTTCTGAAGCCCTAACGGTCCGGCCCCGGTCCGTGAGGGCTAACGGTCCGCCCCCGGTCCGTGAGGGCTAACGGTCCGCCCCCGGTCCGCTTACCCGATCACGCTCGGCGGACTGTGCCGGAGTTTCGAACTGCACCTCCACCCTCTGTCCCTCGGAGCGCTCCTCGACCTTGGCCAGGTCAGTCAGAGTCCTCTGGTCGGCAGGAACCTCTGGGGGTCCCATCAGGCTGCGCGGCCACAGCCGGCGGCTCAGCACGACGTTGATCTCGGCCGAGTACAGGAAGATCTGAGCGCCGAGGTGCAGCCAGATCAGCAGCGCGATCACCAGTCCGAACACGCCGTAGGTGCCGCTCTGGCCCTTGAGCACGTGGCCGATGTAGTAGCCCTGCACCGACTGCAGGATCGTCCACAGCACGGCGGCGACGCTCGACCCGACCCGCAGGTCTCGCGAGGCGACCGAGTTGGGCGTCATCAGCCGGAAGGAGGCGAAGAACAACACGAAGTTGACCAGCACCGCGATCGCGTAGCCGGCGATCTTGGCGGCGATCCCGCCGAACCCACCGCTGACCACGCCAGAGGCCGCGGTGGAGATGATGAACAGCACGCCCAGCGCCCCCAGCAGCATGAGGCCGCGCAGGCGCGAGGCCAGGAAATTGGGACGGTGCTTGAACGGGATCGCCCAAACCGTGTTGAGCGCGTTCTGAGCGGCGTTGGTGATGCCCAAGCCCGACCACAACGAGGTCGCCACGCCGACGATCAGGCCGACCACCGAGCCGCTCAGCGAGTGGCCCTTCAGCTGTGGCCCGATGATCGGGAACTTGCCCAGCACCGAATTCTCCACCGACTTCTGGAAGCTGGCGTCTCCGTGCAGCACGAAGCCGAGGATCGTCGTGAACACCAGCAGCAGCGGGAACAGCGAGAAGAAGCCGTAGTAGGAGAGCAGCGCGGCCAGGTTGCCCGCCTGGTCGTTGCCGAACTTCCGGATCACGGCCATCGGTACCGCCAGCCCCTTGTGGCGCTGCTGAAAGCCGTCGAAGGCGCGCACCGGCCGCATGAAGTCCATCGCCGGGTTGATACCCGGGGCGCGCCGATTGGAAGCGACGGACCGCTTGATCAGCAGCGACAGACGCTTGATCAGCAGCGACGGTCCGCTTGATCAGCAGCGTCGGACCGCTTGATCAGCAGCGTCGGACCGCTTGATCAGCAGCGCCGGACCGCTTGATCAGAAAGGATCGGCCACGGTCAGGGGCGCCTGTCCACCTTCGATCGCCAGCAGTGTCCGCTTGCGTTGCAGTCCGCCGGTGTAGCCCCCGAGCCCTCCGCTGCTGTGCAGCACGCGATGGCACGGAATCACGATCGGCATCGGGTTTGCGCCGAGGGCGTTGCCGGCGGCGCGGGAGCCGCGCGGGCTCCCCGCCGCGGTCGCCACCTGACGATAGGTCGATACCGATCCGTAGGGGATCTCGACCGTGGCGGTCAGCACCCGCCGCGCGAACTCCGTGGTCAGGCGCATGTCCAGCGCCACCTCGAACTCGCGCCGGCGCCCGGCGAAGTACTCGTCGAGCTCGCGACGTGGCTGGTCCAGCCGGCGCGGGGCCGACAGCACCCGAGGCGACAGCCGGGTGGCCACATCCTCCAGGATCGTCGCCTCATCGCCATTGACGTAGGCCACCCGGACGAGGCCGAGCTCCGTGGTCGCCAGCAGCAGCGTTCCCACCGGGGTGTCGAGCTTGGCGTAGGCGACGTCCAGTAGCCCCGCGGCGGCGGCGCCGTCCGCGATCGGCGGGGGATCGGGTTGGGAGGCGTGCCGCGCCCGGAGCAGGGCCAGCGCCACCGGGTCGTGGGCCAGTGAGTCGTCGCGCTCGTCGAGATAGTTCATCTGATCGATTCCTTCCTCAGGTGCTTGAGGCCTTCGTGGACGTTCCTTCGCGCCGCCGGCTCGCTGATCTGCATCGCGGCGGCGATCTCGACGTAGGCCGAGTCGGCGATGAAGCGCAGGGCCAGCGCCGTTCGTTGCTTGTCGGGCAGCGCGGCGACGGCGGCCCACAGATCACCGTCTGGCTGAGCGCCGGCGTCCGCGGGCTCGGCGCCCGCCAGCTCCGCCGGATCCGCCACCGGGGTGGCGCGCCGCGCCCGCCCGCGCACGTGATCGATGGCCTTGCGATGCGCAATGGTGAACAGCCAGCCGCGAAGGTTGGAGGTGTCGCGAACCTGCGGATACGCTCGCAGGGCGGCGAGCCACGTCTCCTGATAGCAGTCGTCGGCGTCGCCAGGCCCGACCATTGCGGTCAGGAACCGGTACACGTCGCGGCCGTGTTCGTTGAGCAGGGTCTGGAACGGTGGCAGGCGCACTCTGATCAAACGGTGACGGGTCTCTCGGCGTGAGATCACTAACCTCACTCGCTCATGGATCGGCGCGCGCTCGGCACCCAGGGTCTGACCGTCTCCGAGGAGGGGTTGGGCTGCATGGGAATGTCGGAGTTCTACGGAACCACCGACGAGGACGAGGCGACCGCCACCATCCACCGGGCGCTGGACCTCGGGATCGACCTCCTGGACACGTCGGACATCTACGGGCCGCAGACCAACGAGCGGCTGGTCGGGTCGGCGATCGCCGATCGCCGGGACGAGGTGGTGTTGGCGACCAAGTTCGGCATCGTTCGCGATCCGAACGATCCCAGCGTGCGCGGGGTCAACGGCCGTCCCGAGTATGTGCTCGGCGCCTGCGACGCGTCGCTGCGCCGCCTCGGCATCGACCATATCGACCTCTACTACCAGCACCGCGTCGATCCGGACGTGCCAATCGAGGAGACCGTGGGCGCGATGGCGTCCCTGATCGACGCCGGCAAGGTCCGGTTCCTCGGCCTGTCCGAGGCCGCCGTCGAGACCATCCGCCGAGCTCACGCCGTGCACCCGATCAGCGCGCTGCAGACCGAATACTCGTTGTGGAGCCGCGACGTGGAGGATGAGATCCTGCCCACGCTGCGCGAGCTGGGGATCGGCCTCGTCGCCTATAGCCCACTCGGGCGCGGGTTTCTCACCGGTCAGATCAAGTCGCCGGCCGACCTCGCGCCGGACGACTTTCGCCGCACCAGCCCCCGATTCCGGGGCGAGAACTTCGACCGCAACCTCAAGCTCGTCGAGCGGATCCGGGAGCTCGCCGCCGACAAGGACTGCAGCCCCGGCCAACTCGCGCTGGCCTGGGTGCTGGCGCAGGGAGCCGACATCGTGCCGATACCCGGGACCAAGCGTCGCCAGTACCTGGAGCAGAACGTGGCCGCCACCGAGCTGGAGCTCTCAGACGAGGACCTGGAGCGGATCGCGCAGGCCGCTCCGATCGGCGCTGCGGCGGGCGATCGCTACGCCGACATGTCGTCGGTCGGCCGGTAGCGGCGTCCAGCTCGGTCTCGCCGTCCGGTGGTGGCGGCTTTGGCGAGCTGGTGGGCGAGCGCGATGTCAGCCTGATGGGCTTTCCCGCACGCGGCGGAGGCTCCAGCGGGCTGACGGTGGTCGCGTCGGCGACATGGGAACGGCAGACGCTGAGGACCGGAGGCGCCGAGCACTTGGCGACCACACGATGCCATTCCGGTTAGGCGTGCTCCACCGTGCCCGGAGAGCGGGCCCGCTGAGCCAAGCGTGGTCGGCGCCCGGGGTGAGGTTGCGAAGTGCCCGGTTCGGCCCGCGAACTGCCCGGTTCGGCCCGCGAAGTGCCCGGTTCGGCCCGCGAAGTGCCCGGTTCGCCCCGCGAAGTGCCCGGTTCGCCCCGCGAAGTGCCCGGTTCGGCCCGCGAAGTGCCTCGTTCGGCCCGCGAGGTGCTCGCTTCGACCCGCGAAGTGCCCGTTCGCCCTGGGCGGCGCGGGTCGAGGTGGGCTCGGAGGCCGGGGCGATCGCTTCCGCTCTGGCAAGCCGAGCCGTCGCGCGCCTCGGCAAGACGCCGCTCACGGGTTGCCGGCAGCCGAACTGCGGTATACAAAGCTGACCATGGCTCGTGCAATCTGGAGCGGCGCGATCAGCTTCGGGCTGGTCAACGTACCCGTCAAGCTCTACAGCGCCACCTCGCCCAAGACCGTGCGGTTCCATCAGCTGTCCAGCAAGACGGGAGCTCGGATCCGCCAGAAGCGTGTCGACCCGTCGACCGGTGACGAGGTTCCGTTCGAGGAGATCGTCAAGGGATATGAGCTGACGCCGGATCGCTACGTCCTGATCGAGCCCGAGGAGCTCGACGCGCTCGATCCCAAAGCGACGAAGACGATCGACATCGAGGAGTTCGTCGATCTGGCCGACATCGATCCGATCTACTACGACCACTCCTACTACCTGGCTCCGGCCACCGGGGGGGCCAAGGCTTACCGGCTCCTGCAGGAGGCGATGCGCGAGGCCGGCAAGGTGGCGATCGGCAAGATCGTGATCCGCTCCAAGCAGCAACTGTGTGCGCTGCGTCCCACCGGCGACGTGATGGCGCTGTCGACGATGCTGTTCGGCGACGAGGTCCTGTCTCCGGACCGGCTCGACGAGCTCGACGCGATCAGCGAGGCCGAGGCGACCAAGCGCGAGCTGACGATGGCCCAGCAGCTCATCGACTCGCTGTCAGCGGATTTCGACCCGGAGAAGTTCAAGGACGAGTACCGCGAACGGGTGCTCGATCTGATCGAGCGCAAGGCCGCCGGGGAGGAGATCGCCGTCTCACCCGAGGCCGAGGACACCAGCCCGGCGCCCGACCTGATGGCCGCGCTGGAGGCCAGTCTCGCCGAGGTCCGCAGCGGGAGCTCCGACCAGCCGGCGGACGAGCCGCCCGCTGCCAAGCCGCGCAAGCGGTCCGGCGCGCCCGGTGCCACCAATGCGTCGGGGTCGAGCGCCACCAAGACGTCGGGATCGAGCACCACCAAGACGTCGGGATCGAGCACCACCAAGACGTCGGGATCGGGGACTTCCAAGAGCGGCCGCTCGCGCGCGAAGGCCAAGTCCTAACTCCGTCCGAAGCTGCTCTCAGCTGCTCGCTGGAGCCAACGCGCGCTGCTACGATTTTCCGGCTGCGCCGCAGTGCCTGCCCGCCCATCACCTGCCAAAGAGGCACCGCTTCATGTACCGGTCCGCTGACGGGTCCCACCCGCCCACTGGCCTCTACCACCCTTCCAACGAGCACGATGGCTGCGGCATCGCGCTGGTGGCCAAACTGTGGGGCGAGGCCAGTCATGCGGTCATCGAGAAGGCGCTCGAGGCGCTGGAGAACCTGGAGCACCGTGGCGCGGAGGGCGCCGACCCGAACACCGGTGACGGTGCCGGAATCCTGCTCCAGATCCCGGACGCGTTCATGCGGGGCGCCGTATCGGGAATCGAGCTGCCGCCGCCCGGGCGCTACGGCGTCGGGGTCGTCTACCTGCCGACCGATCCCGAGCGCCGGCACGCCCTCGAGCAGCTGATCGAGCTGACGGTCCACGCCGAGGGCCAGCGCGTGCTGTGGTGGCGCGATGTGCCGATCGACGACCGGTTCGTCGGCGAGACGGCCCAGCTGTCGGCGCCGGTGATTCGCCAGGTGCTGATTGCCGCCGACGAGGAGCTGGCCGATCAGAACGCGTTCGAGCGCAAGCTGTACGTGATCCGGCGGCTGATCGAGCGCGAGGCCGGCGCCGACATCGCGCTGCCGAGCGTGTCGAGCCGGACGCTCGTGTACAAGGGGATGCTGACCGCGCCCCAGCTTCCCCGCTACTTCCCCGATCTGCGCGATCCCCGGGTGGCGTCGCGGCTGGCGCTGGTCCACTCGCGCTTCTCCACCAACACCTTCCCCAGCTGGGAGCTGGCCCATCCCTATCGGATGATCGCCCACAACGGCGAGGTCAACACCCTGCGCGGGAACGTCAACTGGATGCGGGCGCGAGAGTCCCAGCTCGCCTCCGAGCTGTTCGGCGAGGACCTGGAGAAGGTGCTTCCGGTGGTGCGCGGCGGTGGCTCTGACTCGGCCACGCTGGACAACGTGCTGGAGCTGCTGGTGCTGTCGGGTCGTAGCATCGCCCACGCGATGATGATGATGATCCCCGAGGCGTATCGCACCCGTCGGGATCTGGATCCCGACGTGAAGGGGTTCTACGACTTCCACTCCTGCCTGATGGAGCCGTGGGACGGGCCGGCGGCGGTCGCGTTCACCGACGGCCGGATGGCCGGAGCGATGCTGGACCGCAACGGGCTGCGACCCGGGAGGTGGGTGCAGGACACCGAGGGCTACGTCGTGCTCGCCTCGGAGACGGGCGTGATCACCATCGCCCCCGAGCACGTGTCCCGCAAGGGCCGCCTGGCTCCGGGCAAGCTGTTCCTACTCGACCTTCAGGACGGGCGGATCGTCGATGACGAGGAGGTCAAGCGACGGGTTTCGCAGCGCATGCCCTACGGCGAGTGGTACGAGCGCTCGGTGGTGAACATCGACGATCTCCCCGAGCGCGAGCCGCGGGTGCCACGCGTGGAGCCGCTGCGGTCCAAACAGCTCGCCTTCGGCTACTCGCAGGAGGACCTGAGGCTGATCATCGCCCCGATGGCCACCAAGGGTGAAGAGCCTGTGGCCAGCATGGGCAACGACGCCGCACTGGCGGTGATGTCCGATCGCGAGCCGCCGCTGTTCGCGTATTTCAAGCAGCTCTTCGCCCAGGTCACCAACCCGCCGGTGGACCCGCTTCGCGAGAACATCGTGATGAGCCTGCAGACGGGGGTCGGCGCGGAGGTGAACCTACTCGCCGAGGCGCCCGAGCAGGCCCATCAGCTGGTCATCTCCCAGCCGATCCTGCGTAATGCGCAACTGGAGAAGCTCCGCCAAGTCTCGCACGAGATCTTCGACGCCGCCACCCTCGACATCACCTGGCCGATCGAGGACGGCGCCGACGGGATGGAGCGCCGGCTGGACACGCTCTGCCAGGAGGCGGCCAGCCAGGTCGATCATGGCGCCAACATCCTGATCCTGTCGGATCGCAACCTCGGTCCCGAGCGGGTGGCGATGCCCTCGCTGCTCGCCGTCGCCGCGGTGCACCACCACCTGGTGCGGGCCGGGACGCGCCTGCGCACGGGCCTGGTGATCGAGTCCGGCGAGCCCCGGGACATCCACCATATGGCCACCCTGATCGGCTACGGCGCCTCAGCGATCAACCCGTACCTGATGTTCGAGTCCCTCGACGAACTCGCCGACCGCTCGCTGTTGCCCGTGGACCTCGATCGCGACGAGGCCGAGGAGCGGATCGTCAAGGCGATCGGCAAGGGGCTGCTCAAGACGATCTCCAAGATGGGCATCTCGACGATCCAGTCCTACTGCGGAGCGCAGATCTTCGAGGCGGTGGGGCTCGAGCCCGAGCTGATCGACCGGCACTTCACCGGGACCGCCTCGCGTATCGGCGGAGTGGGGCTGGACGCGCTCGCGGCCGAGGCGCTCGGGCGACACTTCCGCGCCTATCCGCGGACCGATCGCGAGGTCCTCCCGGTCGGCGGGGTGCTGCAGTGGCGTCGCGACGGCGAGCGCCACATCTGGAATCCGGACACGATCGCCAGCCTTCAGCACGCGGTCCGCGCCCAGACCGCCAACGGCGACGGATCACCGCGCGACCCCCAGCAGACCTACGACGAGTTCGCCCGCCAGGCCAACGAGGACGCCACCGCCACGGCGGCGCTGCGCGGCCTGATGAGGTTTCGCCCGGCGCCGACGCCGGTGGCGCTGGACGAGGTGGAGCCGGCGGAGGAGATCGTCAAGCGCTTCAGCACCGGGGCGATGAGCCTCGGCTCGCTCTCTCGCGAGGCTCACGAGACGCTGGCGATCGCGATGAACCGGCTCGGCGGCAAGTCCAACACCGGCGAGGGGGGAGAGGACCCCGAGCGCTTCGCGCCGGACGCGAACGGCGACGTGCGCCGCTCGGCGATCAAGCAGGTGGCTTCGGGCCGGTTCGGGGTCACCGTGGACTACCTGGTCAACGCCGATCAGCTCCAGATCAAGATGGCCCAGGGGGCCAAGCCCGGCGAGGGCGGCCAGCTCCCCGGCGACAAGGTCGACGACTACATCGCCAAGATCCGCTACTCGACACCCGGCGTCGGCCTCATCTCCCCGCCGCCGCACCACGACATCTACTCGATCGAGGACCTCAAGCAGCTGATCTACGACCTGCGTTGCGCCAACCCGTCGAGCTCGGTCTCGGTCAAGCTGGTCTCGGAGGTCGGGGTCGGCACGGTGGCCGCCGGCGTCGCCAAGGCCAACGCCGACCACGTGACCATCTCCGGTCACGACGGGGGCACCGGAGCGTCGCCGCAATCCTCGATCCAGGCGGCCGGCGTGCCCTGGGAGATCGGCCTCGCCGAGACCCAGCAGACACTGCTGCTCAACGACCTGCGGTCCCGGCTCACGGTCGAGGTCGACGGTCAGATCAAGACGGGCCGCGACGTCGTCATCGGTGCGTTGCTCGGCGCCGACGAGTTCGGGCTGTCCACCGCGCCGCTGATCGCAATGGGCTGCATCATGATGCGGGTCTGCCACCTGAACACCTGCCCGGTCGGGATCGCCACCCAGGACCCGGAGCTGCGCGCGCGCTTTCAGGGCACCCCGGAGCACGTGACCGCGTACCTGATGTTCGTCGCTGAGGAGGTGCGCACGATCATGGCCTCGCTCGGGGTGCGCCGCTTCTCCGACCTGATCGGTCGTGCCGACCTGCTCGAGACCGACGAGGCCGTCGAGCACTGGAAATCCCGAGGTGTCGACCTCTCGATGGTCCTCGGCACGCTTGATCTGCCGCCCGAGGTGCCGCGCTCACGCACCCGCCGGCAGGTGCCGGTGCTCGACGACGCCCTGGACTGGGAGCTCGTCCAGCTCTGCCTGCCGGCGATCGAGCACGGCGAGCCGGTCCGCCAGGGCCCGATCCCGGTGCGCAACGTCAACCGCACGGTGGGCGGGATCCTGTCGGGCGAGATCGCCCGGCGTTGCGGCGCCGCCGGTCTACCCGAAGGCACGATCGAGATCTCGTTCTCCGGCTCCGCCGGCCAGAGCTTCGCCGCGTGGCTGGCCCCCGGGGTCACCTTCTCGCTGCGCGGCGAGACCAACGACTACACCGGCAAGGGGCTGTCGGGCGGGGTGGTGTCGGTGCGCCCGCCCGAGTCGGCGCTGTTCCGGGCCGAGGAGAACATGATCGTCGGCAACACGGTGCTGTACGGGGCCACCGCGGGGCGCGCCTTCATCCGCGGCTTGGCCGGGGAGCGGTTCGCGGTGCGCAACTCCGGCGCTCACGCGGTGGTGGAGGGGGTCGGCGATCACGGCTGCGAGTACATGACCGGCGGCCGGGTAGTCGTGCTCGGCACCACCGGTCGCAACTTCGCCGCCGGAATGAGCGGTGGGATCGCCTACGTGTATGACCGTGACCGCCAGTTCGCGGGGCGCTGCAACCAGGAGCTGGTGGACCTGGAGCCGTTGACCGGAGACGACGAGGAAGAGGTCAGGGCACTGATCTCAGAGCACGCCGCGCGCACCGGCTCGATGGTGGGGCGCAACGTGCTGGCCTCGTGGGAGCGGTCCAGCCAGCGGTTCGTCAAGGTGATGCCGCGCGACTACAAGCGTGTCCTCGCCGAGCGGCTGGCGCGGGTGGCGCGCGAACCCGTGCGCGAGGCGCCGCCGGAGGCCGTCGGCGCATAGGCGGCTGGCATGGGCGAGCTCGGGGCGTTCCTCAAGATTCACCGCGTCGGCTTTGACAAGCGCGACCCGCACCGTCGCGTGCACGACTACGACCAGTACTTCGCGCTGCAACCGGACGCCGAGCTCCGGCGCCAAGGAGCCCGGTGCATGGACTGCGGGGTGCCCTTCTGCCACGAAGGTTGCCCGCTGGGCAACCTGATCCCGGACTGGAACGACCTGGTCTACCGCGACAAGTGGCGCGACGCGATCGATCAGCTGCATGCCACCAACAACTTCCCCGAGTTCACCGGGCTCATCTGCCCGGCGCCGTGCGAATCGGCATGCGTGCTGGCGATCAACGACGATCCGGTGACGATCGAGCAGATCGAGCTGGCGATCGTGCAGCGCGCGTTCGCAGAGGGCTGGATCGTGCCCAACCCGCCGGACCGGCGTTCGGGGCGGACCGTCGCCGTGGTCGGCTCCGGTCCGGCCGGACTCACGGTCGCCGACGAACTGAACAAGTGCGGCCACGCGGTCACGGTATTCGAGCGCGATGAGGCACCGGGTGGCTTGCTGCGCTTCGGGGTGCCCGACGCCAAGCTCGAGAAGTCGATCATCGACCGGCGGGTGGCGATCCTTGAGCGGGAGGGGATCGAGTTTGTCTACGACACGGACGTCGGTCAGGACATCACCGCCTCAGAGCTCGACGAGCGGTTCGACGCGGTGGTGGTGTCGATCGGGTCGCGCGTCTCGCGAGACCTCGACGTTCCCGGGCGAGAGCTGCGCGGGATTCATCCGGCGATGCAGTACCTGTATCAGCGAAACCGCTGGGTCGCTGCGCAGCAGGGACGACCGTTCCGGGCCCAGGACTCAGACACCGCCCATCCCGAGATCACCGCCCGGGGCAAGCGCGTCATCGTCATCGGCGGCGGCGACACCGGCATGGACTGCATTTCCAACTCTCATCGCGAGCAGGCCCGCGGCGTGGTGGTGCTCGACGTCTACGCCCAGCTCCCCGACCGCGCAGATCCGCGCGCTCCCTGGCCGCTGCCGCCCAAGCGGACCGAGATGACCTATGCCCTGGAAGAGGGCGGCAAGCGGCGCTGGGGCACCGAAGTGACCGGCTTCGGCGGCAAGGACGGCGCGGTCAGCCACGTCTACGCCCGCCAGGTCACCGGCAGCTCGTCGCGGGACCTGACCCCGGTGCCGGGCAGCGAGTTCGTGCTCGAGTCCGACCTGGTCCTGATCGCGATCGGCTTCGAGCATCCGCAGCACGAGGGGCTGGTGGGACAGCTGGGACTCGAACTCGATCGGCGCGGCAACATCCGCACCCGAATGACATACCGAACCTCGGTGGGCCGGGTCTATGCCTGCGGCGATGCCCGGATCGGCCAGTCGTTGGTGGTCACGGCGATCGCCGAGGGCCGCAAGTGCGCACGGATCGTCAATGCTGACCTCGGCGGGAGCCCGATGGACGCCGACCGCGAACGGCTGGCGGTGGGGGCATGGAGCGGCGAAGCCGATCGTACGCTTCGTCACGAAGCCGAGGCCGCGGGGACCGTACGCCCCGGCGAGGAGTTCTTCAGCGGACCGGCGACGCGGGACCGTTGAAAAAAGGACGCGCCGAACCAAAAGCGCAGAGGAATCAACTGGCGCACGCTGAATGAAAACTTACTCACGACGGCGTTCGAAGCTGATACGTTAACCGTGGTGGTGCGGCGTACTCGCTGTGCTCAACCAGGTTGTTCGGGGCATTGAGGTTTACTCAAGGCTTGGGACGGGGAAACTCGCCCCTGTCGGTCAGGGAACTGCGCCCCCACTTCCCTGACTCTCCGGGGGGCCCAGATGGATCTGGGCCCCCCGGTCCTATTTAGCTCGACTTGGTCGCAAACACGCGAGCTGGAGCGGCCTCCGGCGGCGCCGGCTCGGGCCTGAGCCGCCGCCGACCATCGGCCGGGTATGAGACCGTTTGACGGATGCCATTGCTTTCCCCTGCCCCCCTGGCTGCGATCAGCGCCGGAGCCCAGCACCATGGGAGCTCGTTCACGGGCACGATCGACAGCCTGCTGGACTCCGCGGGAACGTTCTTCTCCCAGCTGGCCCAGCTGAACTGGGTCTCGTTGCTGCTCGGGCTGGCGCTGTACGCGGTTTACCTCCTGCTGCGCTCGCGGGCGCTGTTCAATGCGGTCCAGGCGGCCTATCCGGACCGGGAGGTCCGCTGGCGTGACGTCTGGGGCGGGTACATGGTCGCCTACGCCATCAACAACGTGTTCCCGCTTGGTGGAGGCAACGTCGCCCAGCTGTTCTTGACCCGCAACGCGATCGATGGCGGTAGCTATCCGACGGTTGCCGCGGCGCTGTCGACCGGCGTGATCTTCGACTGGTTCATCGGACTCCTCGTGATGTGCTTTGCCTTCACCCAGGGGGTGTTCCCCAAGCCGCCGGACTTCTCCAAGCTGCCGGCGTTCGACATCAGCTTCTTCGCCTCCAACATGCGCTTCACGCTCTTCTTGCTGACGGTCCTCGGGGTCGGATTTCTCGTCGCCTTCGCGCTGCTGTCGGCGAAGGTGCGCGCCTTCTGGCAGCGGATCCGACTCGGGTTGACGATCCTCACCGACCGGCGCCGGTACCTGCGCGAGATGGCCACCTGGCAGTTCGCGAGCTGGATCGCGCGGTTCGCCTCCTACTGGGCGCTGCTCGACGCGTTTCACATCGGGGGCTCGGTGCGCAACGCGCTGCTGGTGCTGGCGGTGCAGGTGATCGCGTCGGTGTTCCCGTTCACCCCCGGGGGCGCCGGTGTCCAGCAGGCGATCCTGCTCGACGTCTTCGCCCACAGCCCCTACGTGGCGGCGTTCTCGGTCGGACAACAGATCGCCACCGCGGCGCTCAGCTCGGGGCTGGGCTTTGCCGCGCTGGTGCTGATCTTCCGCTTCACCAGCTTCCGCGAGGTGGTGGCCCGAGCCAAGGAGCACCGCCGCCAGGAGCGGGTCTCGCCGGCCTGAGCGGCCCTGCACCGAGCGACATATAGTGCAGCGCACGAGCCCGGTGCCGACCTTCTGCCGCCACAACCACCTGATCCAGAACTGTCCGATCTGCTCTCGCGAGCAGGACGTGGAGATGCGCCCGATGGTGTCACCTCAGGGGCAGCCGGTGCGTCCCGGGCATCCCGCTCGCGCCTCGTCGGAGACCGGCGCCCGCTCGGCTTCGCCGGGGCGCCCGCGCAGCCCGGCCCGCTCAGGGTCGCGCGCGGGGGGCGGCGTCACCGTGCGCCGCCTATCTCGCGGCGCCGAGGACGGGTATCGGTCGGCGCTGGCGCCGGGTCTGCGGTCCGGCGCCGATGCCCGGCGACTCGCCGAGGAGCTCGCATACGCCGCCACTCGCTTAGCCCGGCTGGCCGCTGATCCCCCGGGGCTGTACGCCGAGGTGGCGGATCCGTCGCAACCGACCGAGGAGCGAACCTGGCTGGCGTTCCTGATCGCCTACCTGGGTCCGCTGGACGGTGAGCATCCCTTCGCCGGGATAGAGGCGGCTTCAGTGCAGTGGGGGTCCCGGCGCCCGCCACATCTGGACGGCGTCGCTCTGGGGCCCCGGACCGCGCACGAGCCGAGCCGAGGAATCCGCACGATCGACGCCTATCGCGCCTGGGCGGAGCGGGCCGGCTCGCAGGCCGCGGCCCTCACCGGCGAATCCGGCTGGACGCCGGAGCGGCGGTTCGCGCGGGCGTTCGAGCGTCTCGCGCTCCCCGGGTTCAATCGCGGGGCTCGATTCGAACTGCTGACGTCGCTCGGCCGCCTCGGCGTGTACGAGCTCCGCGCCGGCTCGCTCGGCCTCGGCGGCAACGATTCGGTCACCCTTGCGGCCAAGCGCGTGCTCGGGATTGGGGATCAGCTGCTGCTGGAACGGCGCGCCGCTGAGCTTGCCGCCGTCTGCGAGCTACCGCTGGAGGCGCTCGACCTGGGACTGTTCAACTGGGAACGGGGCGAGCGGGCAACGCTCGGCATGGCGCCGGAGGATGGGCCCGACGCCGCCTTCCTGAGCGGGGCAGAAGCGGCGCTCGGCGTGTACTAGCCTCAATCTGTAGACCATGTTCGTCCTCCTGCTGATCATCTGGCCGATCGCCGAACTGGTGGTCGCGATCAAGATCGCCGAGGCGATCGGGGTGCTGCTCACAGTCGTGCTGGTGCTGATCGGCTGGCCGGCGGGGATGTGGCTCCTCCGGGCGCAGGGACGATCCGCCTGGCGGCGGCTGCGGACAGCGGTCGCGGCGGGACGCCCGCCCGCCCACGAGGCCATCGACGGCGCCCTGGTGGCGCTCGGCGGGACGCTGCTGATCGTTCCCGGATTCATCACCGACGCGGTCGGGCTGTTCCTGGTGCTGGCGCCGAGCCGAGCGCTGGCCCGCCGCGCGGTTGCGCGCAACCTGCACGGCCGGCTGATCGTGCGCGCCGCCCGCTTCGCCCGATCGCCGCGGTCCGGCTACGACGTGGACTCCACCGCGGTTGACATCGAGCATCCGCAGCTGCCCTGATGGCGGCCACCGCGACGAGTCAGATCCGGACGCTCGCGTTCGGAGACGTCGACGGCGGGATCTGGGGAGCGGCGCTCGATGCCACCGCTCAGGGCCTGGTCCTCGGCGACCGCTCCGAGGAGACCTCGGCCCACCGGCTCGCCTCGGGCTGGAGCAGCGACGGGCCGCGGTGGCGGCTGACCGCTGACGGGATCGACCTGCAGGTCGACCCAGGTGGGGAGGAGCTGGGCCAGTCGCCCGGCGACCGGACGGCCGTCACCGGTTTTCAGGAGCTGTGTCGAGTGCACGGCACGGTCACGCTGGCGGGCGGGCAGCGCGACCTGGACTGCGTCGGGACGCGCTGCGAGGTCGCTGGGCTGGACCCCCGCACGCTGGGCTCGGCCCGGGCCGTGGCGGGCTGGTTCGCCCGCGATGAGGCGTTCATGCTGCTGGCGCTGCGGGAATCAGGGAAGGTCGGACAGGAGTCCGACCTGGTTGCGGCCACGTTGTTCGATCCGGATGGCTGGGTGCCGGTGGACGATCCGCGCCTGTCGACCACTTACGCCGGATCGGAGCGGCCGACGCGCGCCACCCTGGAGCTCTGGGTCGGCGAGGGCGAGAACGAGTTTCCCCGCCGGGCGGCGGGCGAGGCCAGCGCCTACGGGGCCGATCTGAAGCTCGACGGGTGCGAGCTCCGGGCGGTGCCGCTGCGCTGTCACAGCCGGGGCCACGACGGTGGCGGCGTCTACCTGCTCGCGACCTTCTCGTAGGTTAAATGGCGCGGGTGGGGGCGATCATCACCGACTTCGGCGGCGTGCTCACCTCGCCGCTGCTCGGGTCCTTCCAGGCGTTTCAGGACTCTTCGGGGATCTCGCTGGCGCAGCTCGGGGCGGCGATGGCGGCAATCGCGGGCGCCAACGGGGTAAACCCGCTGTTCGAGCTCGAGAAGGGGACTATCACCGAAGCTCAGTTCCTTGCTTTCCTGGGTGACCAGCTCTCGCAGCAGCTCGGCCGGCCGGTCGATCTCGACGGGTTCGGTGAGCGCTACTTCGAGAACCTGCACCCAAATGAGCCGATGATCGACTACATGCGTGAGCTTGCCCGTCGGGGCTACCGGATGGCGATCTGCACCAACAACGTCCGGGAGTGGGAGAGCCGGTGGCGAGCGATGCTGCCCGTCGACGAGATCTTCGACGTGGTCGTCGACTCCGCATTCGTCGGTGTCCGCAAGCCCGAGCCTCGCATCTATGAGCTGACCCTGCAGCGGTTGGGGACCCCCGCCGAGGCGGCGCTGCTGATCGACGACATCGAGATCAACTGCACCGCCGCCCGCGAGCTGGGGATGCGCACGGTCTGGTTTCAGTCCGCCGAGCAGGCGATCGACGAGATCGAAGCCGAGCTCCGGAAAGCGTCTTAGTGGCGCCGTCACCGCAACCGCGGCGAATGCCGCTGCGACGCTGGGCGCTGGCGCTCGCCGCCGCCGCGCTGGGAGGCGTACTCGTGGGCGGCTGCGGGGACGGAACGAGCTTGCTCCGGGAAAGGTCGCGAGCCAAGGATCCAACCGCCCGCACCAGCTCGGTGTCGGTGACCGCGACCACGGCCGCCGGTCAGTCGGCTGCGGCGCCGGATCCGGCGGTCACGATCTCGGTGCAGGACCGGACCGTGGGAACGGCGATCCCGTCGGGATTTTTGGGCCTGTCGTTCGAGTTTGAAGCGGTGCGCGCCTACACCGGATCTGACCCGAGCCAGATCAACCCCGTGCTCGAGGCGCTGATCCGCAACCTCTCGCCCGGCCAGGCGCCGGTGCTGCGGATCGGGGGCGACAGCACCGACGTTGCCTACGTCCCGACTCACGGGGTGCGCCCGCCGCCGTATGTCGGCTATCCGCTGACGCGCGGCTGGCTGGCGACCACCGGCGCCCTCGCGCACGCCGTTGGGGCGCGGATGATCATCGGCCTGAACCTGGCCGCCAACTCTCCGGCGCTGGCCGCCAGCGAGGCTCGCGCTTACATCCGGACGTTCGGGCGCACGGCGATCGACGCGCTGGAGATCGGCAACGAGCCGAACATCTACGGCAAGGTCACCAAGTACCACACGCTGCGGGGGACGGCGGTCCCGGCCCGGCCGCACGGCTTCGATTACGTTCAATTCCGCCGCCAGTTTCGGGCGATCGCCACCGCGTCTCCGAAGCTGACGCTGGCCGGTCCCGCCCTGGCCACCGGCCCTTCGCCCGCCCAGGGCTCGTGGATGGGTTCGATGCCGCACTTCATCCGGGGCCAGCGGCGCCTGGCGGTGATGACCGTCCACCGTTACCCCCTGCGCAACTGCTTCGTGGGGCCGAGCTCGCTTCAGTATCCGACGATCCCGCATCTGCTCTCGAGCTACTCGACGGTCGGGCTGGCCGACAGCGTTGCCCCCTGGGTCCGGATCGCCCACGACGCGCATCGCCAGTTGCGCGTGGACGAGCTCAACTCGGTCGCGTGCCGAGGCAGGGCCGGCGTCAGCGACACCTTCGCCAGCGCGCTGTGGGCGACGGACGCGCTGTTCGCGCTGGCCCGCGCCGGGGTGGACGGGGTCGACATCCACACCTTGCCGAAGACCGCCTACGAGGCGTTCCAGTTCCGCCACCGCGGCGGGCGCTGGAGCGCACAGGTGCGGCCGGTCTATTACGGGCTGCAGCTGTTCGCCCAGGCCGCTCCGGCGGGCTCGCAGCTGCTGGGGCTGACCCGCTCCGGCTCCGACGCCGGTCTCAGCGCCTGGGCCACCCGGGCCCCCGACGGGACCGTCCGCGTGGTGGTGATCAACAAGGACTCCAGGCGAGACCGAACCGTCGCGATCCGGGCGCCCACCGGCCGCGACGCCGCCGCCACCGTGGAGCGGATGCTGGCGGCCAGCGTCCGGGCCCGCGGCGGGGTGACCCTGGGCGGCAACAGCTACGGCCCGAGCACGAGCACCGGGATGCTTGCCACTCCCAAGGTCACCGAGATTGCCGCGACCCGCGGCGAGATCGATCTCGCCGTGCCGCACGGCAGCGCCGCGTTGGTGAGCTTCGGCGCTGCACCGCCGGCGGGCTAAACGCCCCACAGCGTCGACGACAGCCGGATGACTCGGAGCCCGCTGTGGCATTCATTCGGAACGCAGTTCTGGATGCGGAATATCTCGTACGGACGGCCGGATGGAATGGTTCTCGACGGCGATGAGTCGCTCTATATCGGGCTGGAAAAGGCGACGCAGGCGATCCTCGACGTCTTGAAGCGGACGGGCGAGGAGCTGTCGGAGCTGATCTCGTGGCTGCCGGCGTCACGAGACCGAGTGCGCGCAAGCAGTACGGCGGGTCGGCATGGTCTCCGATGGTGGTCAAGCTGCTTGAAGACGCCCTCCAGACTGACCTGCGCGCACCCGGATTCCCATCGAGGATCGAGGCACGGCGCGAGCCTGGAGACCACGCCCGTGGATGAGCGCGCTGCCTCTAATTCTCTACGCCCAGGCGATCCCAGCAGTAAAGCTCCAGGCATTCCGAGGCGAGCGACGCGCAACGCTGCGCCGACAACCACGGCAGCACGGTGTCGAACGCCTGCTCCTCGCCGACACCCGCCTCGAATGCCTCCTCGCCTCGGAAGCCGGCGGCGATCTTCAGCGCCTCCCGCCGGTTCTCGCCCAGCGACGGGAACACGTTGACCAGGAACTCCTTGCTGGGAAGCGGGTGGCCCACCTCCAGGGACACGTGCCAGGCGGCCAGCAGCGAGAGATCGTGCTCGTCGAGGTCGGCGACCGCCTTGGCGTAGTGCGATTCAAGCTCCGATTCCGGGATCTCATCAACCCACGCGCGTACCACTTCGCCCAGGATCTGACGTCGCGCCTCTCGCCCGACCGAATCGGCGATCACCCGGATGGCGTTCTGCGGTTCTATGAAGCAGAGGGTCATTGCAGCTCCGGCTAGGGGATGCGAATGGCGCAAAGGTAGGCAATGCCCCGGACGGAGCGCCTCTGCACGGCCCCGGCCGGCCGGGCCGCGGGCTTTAGGCTCAGGCCAGCGCGGTCTCGAGCTTGACGCCTTTAGGTTCAGGCCAGCGCGGTCTCGAGCTTGACCCCCGGCAGCTTGTGCAGCCCGACGAGCTCGATCAGCGTACGGATCTGGGGCTGGGCGCCGCACAGGCTGATCGCACGGCCGTGGGCGCGCAGCCGGCGGGCGAGCATCGCCAGGTCCAGCATCAGCGACGCATCGGCGAAGACGAGATCTGAGAGATCCACGATCACGTCGGCCTGGGTACGGATCGCTCGCGTCATAGCGCGCCGGCGCGAGCCCTGGGTACTGCGATCTTCATCCCCGGCGCAGCGAAGCGTGGGGGGCGTGTCATCGAAGACGACGATTCCGCAAACCTACTCAAATCCGCTGCCCAATGCCAAGCTGAACGAGGGCCTGCACCTGGCTTAAATTTCCTAAAGAGGATTGTGGCCGGCGACCGCCGGGGCGTCGCTGCGAGCTGTCTCTAGACTTAGGGCCATGGCAACAGTCGATGAGGTCACCGACGCTCTGCGCGACGTGATCGACCCCGAGCTGGGGTTGGATTTCGTCGAGCTGGGGCTGATCTACGACGTCGAGGTAGATGCCGGCACGGTGCGGGTGACGTACACCCTGACCAGTCCCGGCTGTCCGATCGGCCCCCAGGTGTCAGAGCAGATTGAGGAGTTCGTCTCGGAGTTGGACGGCGTCGACGACGTCCAGTCGACGATGACGTTCACGCCGCCGTGGACGCCCGAGCTGATGAGCGAGGACGCCAAGTTCGCGCTCGGCTTCTGAGGGGTCAGCCGCCCGAGCGCCTGCTCGGAGTCGGTGCCCGCGTGAGCGGATGCTCGGCTCTGAAAGGTGAGCCGCTCGGCCCCTGAGTGGTCAGCTGCCGCTGTCGCGCGGGGGGCGGGGGCCGCGATCGTGCTTGGCGCGCATGTCGGCGGCCGGTCCGTGCCGGGTCCGCCCCGGCCCCGCAGGCACGATCGGGACCGGATTGCCGTTAGGCCTGGGCCGGTCGGTGGCGGGCCGGTCGGTGGCGGGCCGGGCGGCGCGTTGCGGGCGATGCTGACGCGCGGCGGCGAGCAGCTGCGCCAGCGCGGTCTGCACGCCGTCCGCGACCAGATCGATGTCGGGCATCGCGTCGTAGTCGCCGAGCAGGCCGTAGTCCAGACTGCCGTTGTAGGACATGATCGCGATCGCCAGCGCGTGATTGGCCGGCAGGAACGCAACCGGGAACAGGTCCTGGACCTCGCGTCCGAGGACGTACAACGGACGCTGAGGCCCGGGAATGTTGGTGACGAGCAGATTGAACAGGCGGGTGGAGAAGTTCAGACGCGACGCCTGGGCGAGGATCGTCGGCGGCGCCAGGCTGTTGACGGCGGTCAAGGTGGCGGCGCCGACCGCCTGCTTTGACACCTTCACGCCATCCATGGCGGCGCGGACGAAGCGCAGCCGCGCCACCGGATCGTCGATGTAGACCGGCAGCGGCCCTCGCATCACGGTCAGCTGGTTGCCCAGCGTCCCGCGCTGATCGCCTCTTCGCACCGACACCGGCACCAACGCGCGCATCTCCAGGCCCTCGGTCCTCACCCCGCGGGACTGCAGCCACTGCGCGAGTGCGCCGGAGACGACGGTGAGCACGACGTCGTTGACGGTGCCACCGAGCGTGTCCTTGACCTGCTTGTAATCGGCGAGCTGCTGGCGCACCACCGCGTAGCGGCGATGGGGTCCGATGGGCGTGTTCAAAGGGGTCTCCGGGGCTGGGTTCAGGCCGGCCCAGACGATCTCGCCCACTCCTTCCACGGCATCGCGGAGCCGGCTCAGGGTCGTCTCCGGATGGACCGCGGCCGCGATCGTCCGCGTCGCCAGGTCGGCCGCGGTGTTCACCGCGTCGCGGGCGCCGGCCAGCACCAACTCGGCGGATGACGGCTCGGGCCGTGGCTGCCACGGCTCGAGGTCAGAGTCCGGGGGCGCCGGCTCACGGGCGGTGTCGAGCAGCGCCGACGCCAGATCGACGCCGGAGATGCCGTCAACGAGAGCATGGTGAGTCTTGGAGATGAGCGCGAACCGGCCGTCGGTCAATCCCTCGACCAGCCAGAACTCCCACAGCGGCTTGGAGCGGTCCAGTTGCTGGGAGGCGACGCGCGCGGTCAGCTGGAGCAGCTGGTCCTCGCTGCCGGGAGCGGGCAGCGCGGTGTGGCGGACGTGGTATTCGAGATTGAAGTCGGGATCGTCGACCCACAGTGGGCGGCCGGTCTCGACGGGAGGGATGGCGAGCTTCTGGCGGTAGCGGGGCACCAGGTGCAAGCGGCCGCGCACGTGATCGGAGAAATCGTCGAAGGCGGGCGCGGGTCCCTCGAACACCAGCACCCCCCCGATGTGCATGTGGGACGCCTGCCCCTCCTGGTGCAGAAACGAGGCGTCGATCGAGGTGAGACGGTCGAGGTGGCGCTGCGGCATTTCCCACTCTCAGGCTGCGGCTGGCTGGGGTCTGGAGCCTACCCGTCACTCCACGATCGGGTCCAGTAGGTTTTGCTTGATGTCCTGGGATTTCTCCACCGAGCCCGAGTTCGAGCGCAAGCTGGAGTGGATGCGCGGGTTCGTCCGCGAGCACATCTGGCCGCTGGAGACGCTGGCCGATGAGCTGGGCTGGGATGGCTTGCAACGTGCCGCCAAGCCGCTGGCCGAGCAGGTGCGCGCGCAGGGCCTGTGGGCGGCTCACCTCGATCCCGAACTGGGCGGGCAGGGCTTCGGGCAGGTAAAGCTCGGGCTCATGCACGAGATCCTCGGCTCCAGTCCGATCGCGCCGCTGATGTTCGGCAACGCCGCTCCGGACTCCGGCAATTCCGAGATCCTGGCGATGGGCGGCACCCCCGAGCAGAAGGAGCGCTACCTGCACCCGCTGCTGGCGGGTGACCTGAAGTCGGCGTTCAGCATGACCGAGCCCGAGACCGCGGGCTCGGATCCGACGCTGCTTCAGACCCGCGCCGTGCGCGCCGGCGACGAGTGGGTGATCAACGGGCGCAAGTGGTTCTCCACCAACGGGTCGATTGCCGACTTCCTGATCGTCATGGTCGTGACCAATCCGGAGGCGCGGCCCCACAACCGCGCCTCCATGTTCATCGTCGACGCCGACACGCCGGGCGTGAACATAGTCCGCGACGTGGCCACGATGGAGCACCCGTACTCCAGCTGGGCCCGCTATGGCAACCATGCCGAGATCCGCTACGAGGACGTGCGGGTGCCCGCCTCGGCGATGCTCGGCGCCGAGGGCGCCGGCTTCCTGATCGCCCAGCAGCGACTGTATCCGGGGCGGATTCACCACTGCATGCGCTGGCTCGGGGTCGCCCGCCGGGCATTCGACATGCTCTGCGAGCGCTCGGTCTACCGCTATGCCCACGGCTCGGTCCTGGGCAAGCACGAGACGATCCAGAACTGGATCGCAGACTCCGAGGCCGAGATGCTCGCCGCTCGGCTGATGACGCTGCACGCCGCCTGGACCATCGACACTCAGGGGGTGATGGCGGCGCGCAAGGAGATCGCGTTGATCAAGTTCTACGGCGCCAAGGTCCTGCACGACGTCGTTGACCGGGCGTTACAGGCGCACGGAGGGCTGGGCTACTCCACCGACCTGCCGCTGGAGGCGATGTACCGGTTCGCGCGCGCCGCCCGGATCTACGACGGGCCCGACGAGGTCCACCGGGCGTCAGTGGCGCGCCAGATCCTGCGCGGCTTCGAGGCGCCCCCGGACGATACCCCCAGCGAGTTCATCCCGGCGCGGCGGGAGGCGGCGCGGCGCCAGTTCGCGGAGCTTCTCGAAACCGTAACCGCCAACGACTGAATCCCCGGCCGCGCCCGCCTACACTCGTCGTGGTGATCGACTCCACTCCGCAGACGATTCTGCTCGCGACGCCGCGTGGTTACTGCGCCGGCGTGGATCGTGCAGTGCAGACCGTCGAGCGCGCGCTCGAGCTGTACGGCGCGCCCATCTACGTCCGCAAGGAGATCGTCCACAACCAGCACGTGGTCGAGCAGCTGCGGACGCGCGGAGCGATCTTCGTCGGATCCGAGTCCGAGGTCCCGCCAGGCGCGACGGTGGTGTTCTCCGCTCACGGGGTGTCGCCCGGGGTGCACGCCAACGCGCAGCGGCGCCGCCTGCGCACGGTCGACGCGACCTGCCCGCTGGTCACCAAGGTCCACCGCGAGGCCAAGAAATTCGCCGCCGAGGGCTACACGATCGTGCTGATCGGTCACGCCGGGCACGAGGAGGTGGAGGGCACCATGGGCGAGGCCCCCGGCAACATCGTCCTGGTACAGGACGAGGCTGGGGTCGACGAGCTGAAGGTGCCGGATCCGGGCCGGATCGCCTACATCTCGCAGACGACGTTGTCGGTGGACGAGACCCAGGCGATCATCGGCCGCCTGCGCGAGCGCTTCCCCGAGATCGTCGGCCCGCGCACCGACGACATCTGCTACGCCACCACCAACCGCCAGGCGGCGGTCAAGCAGCTGGCCCGGGAGTCAGACCTGGTGCTGGTGATCGGCAGTCGCAACTCCTCCAACTCCAATCGGTTGGTCGAGGTGGCCCGCGAGTACGGCGCCGATTCTCACCTCATCGACAACGAGGCCCAGGTGCGCGAGGAGTGGCTGACCGGGCGGCGCGTGATCGGGATCACCTCGGGGGCGAGCGCGCCGGAGGAGCTCGTGCAGGAGCTGGTGGAGAAGTTTCGCCGGCGTGGCACCGTGGACGTGAGGGAGCTGGAGGTCGTGCCGGAGGATGTGCGGTTCATGCTCCCCAAGGCCATCCGCCAGGCGATGGCGGCAGCCGCCGCGTAACGAGCCGTCGGCAGGGGCCACAGCTGCGGTCGCTGGTCGTCTCCGATCTGCATTTCGGCGCGCACTCGGGGGCTGACCTGCTGCGCGACGCGCACGTGCGGGCGCCGCTGCTGACCGCGCTTGCGCACTGCGACCGGCTGGTGCTGCTCGGCGACGTGCTCGAGCTTCGCCATGGCCCGGTCCGCGAGGCGCTGCGAGCGGCGGCGCGGCCACTGCAGGAGATCGGGGCGGCCCTCGGCGCCGGCGGCGAAGTCGTGATCGTCGCCGGCAATCACGATCACCACCTCATCGAGGGCTGGGCGCAGCGCCGGGCGGCGGACGCGCCACCGGCGGCGCTGGCGCTCGAGACGCCGGTGGCGCCCGCCGGCGGCGAGCCTCTGGGCGAGATCGCGGAGCTGCTGTCGCCCGCCCGGGTCAGAGGGGCGTACCCCGGCGTGTGGCTGCGCGACGACGTCTACGCCATCCACGGCCATTACCTGGATCTGCATCTCACCGTGCCCACGTTGGAGCGGCTGGCCGCCGGCGTGATGCGGCGGATCGTCGCCTTCGGCCCGGCCCAGCCGCGCACCGCCGAGGACTACGAGGCGGCGCTGGTCCCGATCTACGCCTGGATCCACGCGCTCGCCCAGCGCGCCGAGCCGCAGCGCAGCGGCGTCCTGCACGGGGGATCGGTCCGCGGGTGGCGCGCGCTGACCGGGGCGCGGGGCCGGCGGGGGCCGCGGGCGCGGGCGGTCAAGCTGGGCTGGCCGCTGATCATCGCGGCGTTGAATCGGGCAGGGCTCGGCCCGCTGCGGCCGGAGCTTTCCCGGAGCGAGCTGCGCCGGGCGGGGCTGTGCGCGCTCGGCGAGGTGATCTCGAGGCTCGGGGTGGATGCCGACTGGGTGATCTTCGGCCACACGCATCGTGCCGGGCCGCTGCCGGCCGACGATCCGTCGCAGTGGCGGGCGGGCCTGACTGCGCTCGTCAACGCCGGCTGCTGGGTACGCGAGCCGGCGTTCACCGGGCCGGATCCCTCCAACAGTCCCTACCGCGCCGGCTTTGGCGTGTTCGTGGACGACACCGATCCGCCGCAGCTGCGCAACCTGCTCGACGGCTGACAGCGCACAGACGTCATTCGGCGAGTCCGCGGACTGCGCCCGACGTCACTCGGCGAGCCCGGGGGTGAAGCAGACGGCGTGACAGCTCACGCCGGCACCGAGCTCCAGCGCGAGCTCGCCCGCAGTACTGCGGGGGTGAGAGATCAGCTCATAGGCGCCGGGGTGGTCGATGGCCAGGCTGCGGTGATTGGCGGTGACGGTGCCCGCCCCTGACAGGACCGCCCACACCCCGCCGGCCTCGTAGGGGCCGCTGTACGGGCCGGGGACGTCATCGCTCTGGACCGCCAGCAGCGCACCCGGCTCGTCCTCGGGACGCAGCGCCGGGAGCGTCGGGCAGTGCGTCCCGGTCAGGGCCTGGATCGCCCGCTCGGTCTCGGCATAGCCGCCTTCGCCGTAATGAAAATCGCCAAGATGGCCCTCGCCATCGAACAGGTACCGCGCCGGCCAGCCCAGGTTGCCGTACAGCTGCCAGGTCTCCAGGCCGACGTCGACGACCACCGGATAGGCGAGGCCGAGCCGGGCGACGGCGGCCCGCACCGCCGCGGGCTCCGCGGAGGGTGCAAACCCGGAGGCGTGGACCCCGATCACGGTGAGCCGGTCCGCGCCGTAGCGGTCGTGCCAGCCCTTCACGTAGGGCAGCGTCCGGATCGAGTTGGGACGACAGAAGTCCCAGAACTCGACGAGCACCGGGCCGCCGCGCAGCCGGTCGACCTGGAGCGGCGGCGAGTTGATCCAGGGCAGGCGCGGGGGGAACTCGGGGGCCTGGATGTGGTCGACGGGCGGGCGCACCGGGCCGATGCTACGAGGGGGAGTGTTTCGGGCGGGCGCGAGGCGCGGCCGTCGAAGGGCTCGGACGCAAACGTCCGTCCGCGCGGGCGCACGGACGGCCGGTGGACGTTTGCCGACGCGGGCGACGCCGACGCTCCCTCGCCCGGTCCAAAGCCGGTGCTCACGACGGGGGTTTGCCCCACCGGAGCCCCGGCTGGCAGCGCTACACTGTTTGAAGTATTGAATCCCTAGCGCCTTTGAGGAGCTTTTCACCATGACCCCGTCCGGAGCCGAAGTACTCCGCCAGATCAAGAGCCGGATCGAGGAGGTCGATCCCTCGATCGTGCGCGAGCAGGCTGCCGACGGCGCCCTCGTGATCGACGTGCGCGAGCCCGAGGAGTGGGCGACCGGCCACGTCCCCGGTGCCAAGCACGTTCCCAAGTCGTTCCTGGAGTCACGGATCGAGGGAGCCGCCCCCGACCGCTCGCAGCACGTGATCCTGTACTGCCAGTCGGGCAACCGCTCGGCATGGGCGGCCCGGACGCTGATCGATGATCTCGGCTACGAGAACGTGGAGTCGATGACCGGCGGGATCACGCTGTGGAAGGACCGCGGCTACGACGTGGCGCAGCCGAAGTCGCTCACCGCCGAGCAGCGCGAGCGCTACTCGCGGCACCTGCTGCTGCCCGAGGTGGGCGCCGAGGGCCAGCAGAAGCTGCTGGACGCCAAGGTTCTGCTCCTGGGCGCCGGCGGCCTGGGCTCGCCCGCCGCTCTGTACCTGGCCGCGGCCGGAGTCGGCACCCTGGGTATCGTCGACGACGACACGGTGGACCTGTCCAACCTCCAGCGCCAGGTGATCCACTCCACCGACCGGATCGGGGTCTCCAAGGTCGAGTCGGCCGAGACGACGATCACGGCGCTGAACCCCGACGTCAACGTCCAGAAGTACGCCGTGCGGCTCGACGCCGAGAACATCATGGACATCCTGCCCGACTACGACATCGTGGTCGACGGACTGGACAACTTCCCCACGCGCTATCTGCTCAACGACGCGTCGGTCCGGCTGCAGATCCCTGTCGTGTCGGCCGCGATCCTCGGCTTCGAAGGACAGCTTTCGGTGTTCAAGCCCTACGACGGCCCGTGCTACCGGTGCCTGTTTCCCGTGCCGCCGCCGGCCGAGCTGGCCCCCTCGTGCGGCGCCAACGGGGTACTGGGAGTGCTGCCGGGCACGATGGGGCTGCTCCAGGCCACCGAGGTGATCAAGCTGATCCTCGGTGAGGGCGAGCCGCTGATCGGGCGCCTGCTCATGTATGACGCGCTCGCCGCCACGGTGAGCGAGGTCAAGGTCCGCCGCGACCCGAACTGCCCGGTCTGCTCGCGGCATCCCGAGGAGATCGACGACGACGAGATGGGCGTGTTCCCGGACTACGAGGCGTTCTGCGCCGGGGCGCACTAGGTCAGAATGGTGACGATTCGCATTCCGCCGGTGCTCCGCCCGGCGGTCGGAGGCGAGAAGGAGCTCAGCGCCGACGGCGGCTCCGTCGGCGAGATCCTGCGCTCGGTCGCCGACGCGCACCCCGAGACCCAGTCCCAGCTGTTCGCCGCCGACGGGGGGTTGAACCGGTATGTCAACGTGTACCTCAACGACGAGGACGTGCGCGTACTCGACGGGCTGGAGACCAAGGTCAGCGCGTCAGACACGCTGGTGATCCTGCCGGCGATGGCCGGCGGCGCCCGCTCGTAGTCGAACCCTGGAGCCCGCGAGCGCAGACGCAGGGGCGGCAGGTGGATTGGGCGACGCGCCGGGTCCGCCTACCAGCTGGGCGCTCTCGCCGGGCCGGGAAGGATGGGCCGAAAGCGGCGTCTTTGAGTGGCAGACCGGTTCCCACTCAGAGGAGAGCACATGCAGCCTTCAGGCAGGTTTGACGGGCGCCGCGGCGTCCGCCGGGGCGTGCTGGCGATCGCCGCGGCCCTCGTCGGACTGCTGGCGATTACCGCGTTCGCCGTCGCCAGGTCCAACGCGCTGACGGCCGCCAGGGCGAGGGTCGGGTCGCGGTCCGAGCGGATCGCCGTCAACTCCCGGGGTCTGGCGGTGTATGACCTGGTCCCCGAGACGACCCGGCATCTCCTGTGCGCATCGTCGTCGTGCTTGCGCGTCTGGCCGCCGGTCGAGGTGCGCGCCGGGGCCAGGGTCAGCGCGGCCGGCGTCAGCGGGAAGCTGGGGAGGTTCAGGCGCAGCGGCTTCACCCAGCTGACGCTCAACGGTCACCCGCTGTACACCTATGCCGGCGACGGCGGCCGGCGCGGCGTTGCCAACGGCAGTGGGGTGCGCACCTTCGGCGGTACCTGGCACGTGTTCAAGCAGGGGTAGCGCGGGTCGGCGGGCGCCACGCGGGCACCTGACGGCACGCTACACTTCGTGAAGCAATGGCCGCCGAGAGCCTGCAGAACAAGCCCTGCGGGGGGCGCTACGGCGACATCGTCCAGTCGATCGGCCATACGCCGCTGATCGAGCTCAAGCGGCTGAGCCCGAAGGCGGGAGTGCGCATCTGGGCCAAGCTGGAGTCCCGCAACCCGACCGGCTCGATCAAGGACCGCGTGGCACGGTCGATGATCGAGGATGCCGAGGAGAAGGGCCTGATCTCGCCGGGGCAGACGATCCTCGAGCCCACTTCGGGCAACACCGGCATCTCGCTGGCGATGATCTGCGGCCGCAAGGGCTACCCGCTGAAGGTCGTAATGCCCGAGAACGTCACCCCCGAGCGGACCCAGCTCCTACACATGTACGGAGCCGAGATCGTCTACTCCGATGCAGCCAAGGGGTCCAACGGAGCCGTGGAGAGGGCGCTCGACATGGCCCAGCGCGACGCGTCCTACTACATGCCCTACCAGTACGGAAACGCCGCCAATCCGGACGCCCACTACAACGGGACGGCGCTTGAGATCCTCGAGGAGCTCGACGAGGTCAGTGCGTTCGTCGCCGGTCTGGGCACCGGCGGGACGCTGATGGGAAACGGCCGCCGGCTGCGCGAGGAGCTGGGCGACAGCGTCAAGATCGTCGCCGCCGAGCCGATGCAGGGCGAGCCCGTCCAGGGCCTGCGCTCGCTGGACGACGGGTTCATTCCGCCGATCATCGATCTGGACATGCTGGATCGAAAGATCTTCGTCACCAACCACGACGCGATCGTCTGGACCCGCAAGCTGCTCGACGAGGAGCGCCTGTTCGCCGGCGTTTCGTCGGGGGCAATCGCCCGGGTCGCGGTCCGGATCGCCGGCGAGCTCGACGAGGGCAACGTCGTGTTCATCGTCTGCGACGACGGCTGGAAGTACCTGTCGTCGGGGATCTACACCCGCCCGGTGGCGGAGATCGAGAACCTGGACTCCACCGTCTGGTGGTGAGCGAAGACGACGGCGCGTCCTCGCGGCGCGCGTTACTGGGCGGCGCCGGCGCGCTGCTCGCCGGTGCCGGCGCCGCGGTCCTGAGCGGATGCGGACGCGCCGCGGCCGGCACGACGACGACCACGCTGGCGCCGTCAATGATGGAGCTCGACCTGCAGATCCTCTCGCAGGCCCTGGAGCTGGAGCGGCGGACGGTCACCGCCTACGTCGCGGGGATGCCGCTGCTCCCGCACGCCCTGGTCGACGCCGCCCGGCAGTTCATGAACGAGGAGATCGAGCACACGGGCGAGCTGATCGCCCTGATCACCGCCGCCGGCGGCAAGGCCGCGCCCCGCGCCGACAGCTACGAGGTCGGTCATCCACGGGACGCCGCCGGCGTGCTGGCACTGCTGCAGACGCTCGAGGCGCTGCAGATCGCCTACTACCTGCGCTCGATCCCGCGGCTGTCGCCGGGACCCGTCCGGGCCGCCGTGGCCTCGATCCTCACCGTCGACGCCCAGCACATCGCACTGCTCCGACTGGCCCGGGGTGAGGTGCCGGCCCCGCTGCCGTTCGTGACCGGGTCGGAGTGAGGCGACGTCGTGGCGCCGCCGCCCACCCGACGAGAGCTGCTGCTGGCGGGAGCCGGTGGGGCGGTGCTCGCCCCCGCGGGCGCGCTGCTCGCCCCCGCAGCCGCCCGCGCCGCGGATTCGCTGAGCGCTCCGGTCCGGCCATTACCGGAGCCCGAGCGCCTGGAGCGCCTGATCGGAATCGAGTCGCTGCTGCTGTTCTGCTATGAGAGCATCCTCGGCGCCTCGATTCTCAGCCGGCGAGCTCGCCGCCTGATCGCGCCGGCGCCGGCGCAGGAGCAGGCGCACATCCACGCGCTGGCGCGCCAGCTGACGGCGCGCGGTGGCCGGCCGCCCTCGCCCCCGGCCGACGCCGCCGACGCCAACCGCCGCCTCGCCAAACGCAACGTCAGCGGCCGTCTCGGCCAGCTGCAGGGCGAGCCCGATGCGATCAGCCTGCTGGCGCGGCTCGAGCAGGTGACGATCGGCGCCTACTTCGTGGCTCTGCGAGAGCTGCACACCACGGCGCTGATCGTGCTCGCCGCCCAGATCATGGCCAACGACGCCCAGCACGAAGCGATCCTGCGTCTGGTGGAGCGTAAGGGAACCCTGGCCACCGCCGCCCCCTACGGGCTCGTCCAGGGCCTCCAATGAGCGCTGGTAGCCTCGCCGCCATGCGGATCGCGCGAAATCTGTACGACCAGATGATCGCTCACGCGCGGGCGGATGCGCCCAACGAGTGCTGCGGGATGGTCGCCTCCCGCGATGGCGAGGCGGTGAAGGTCTATCCGGCGGTCAACGCCGCGGCGAGCCCTCTCCGCTACGAGATCGACGGCGCCGAGCAGTACCGGATCCAGATGGCGATCGACGACGCCGGCCACGATCTCGGCGCGATTTACCATTCGCACACGCGCAGCGCTCCGTATCCGTCACAGACCGACATCAACCTCGCGTTCTATCCCGAGGCGCTGTACGTGATCGTCGGTGTCGCCGGTGACGAGCCCGAGGTCCGGGCGTACGCGATCCGTGACGGCCAGGTGGCCGAGGCCGAGCTGCAAGTGAACTACTGACCATGCGGCCACAGGCGCCCGAGCCGGTGCTCGTCTGCCCCGAGTGCGGATCACGCTTCGACGCCCAGGCGCGGTTCTGCCCGGCGTGCCGGCTGCCGCTGATCCTCGATCAACGCGACGTGCCGCCCGGCCGCGGCGCCAACGTCTCCGCCCGCCACGAGCGGGCCCGCAAGATCAAGCCCCAGCTCGCCGAGGGACGTCTCGTCCGGGTCGCCGGGGCGCGCAACCAGACCGAGGGAGAGTTCATTCAGGGCCTGCTCCTGGAGGAGGGGGTGCCGAGCCTGCTGCGCCGCAGCGCCGGCTTTGACGTCCCCGACTTCCTGGCGGCGGGGCCGCGCGACGTGATGGTGCCGATCGCCGGCGCGCAGACCGCGCTCCAGGTCCTGCTCCAGGCCGACGTGGTGGCTTCGGAGCCGTCGGGGCGTCCGGCCCGGCCCGGCCGGTTGCTGATCGGACTGTTGACGGCGCTGGCGATTGGCGCCCTGATCATCTGGCTGGCGTCCCTGGCGGTTCACTGAGTGGGCTACTGAGCCGCGGCCAGCCGGGCGAGATGCTCGCGCCAGGCACGTTCGGTGTGGCTCATCGGCCGCCCGGTGAACGCCCGTTGCAGCGCGGCGCGCGGGCCCTGGGGGTGCAGACGGGACACGAATCGCGCCGCCGCGCTCGGAGTCGGAGGGTCCGATTCGCGGACGAGCAGGTCGATCACCGTGCCGCCCAGCAGGGTCGCGTCACGCAGCCCGGGGGGGAAGCTGGGAGGGCGGCCCTCGCGCAGCCGGCGGGCGATCGCCGGCCGGGCGTGCTCGGTCTGGCCACCGAACCACCGCGCTGCGCCCTCCAGCAACCACGCCCAGCGCAGCTCGCGGCGGGCCCGCACGGCCGGCATCAGCGGAGCCAGGTCAGGGTTGTTGGCGATGATCACCCGGCGGGCATACAGGCAGGCGGCGCTGTGCTCGAGCATCTCGCGCGAGCCCGGAACGCGAGAGGCTCGGTCGCGCAGTACGGCGGGCTCGAGCATGTGCAGCTCGCGCCGCCCGTCCCAGCCGACCACGTAGCGGCGGGCCGCCGGGGCGGTGCTCAGCCACGCCAGCGGCAGGAGCGGATTGGTGAGGATGAGCCCGGCCGGGCCCCCGTGCAGGACTACGGTGAACTCGTCCGGCGCGTGGGGAAAGTAAGCCTGCAGATGCACCCGAGCCCGCTCCAGCGACTGCAGGACGCGATGAGCGTCATCGGCGGCCGCCGAGTCGTGTCGGGCGCGAAACGAGGCGGAGATCGACTCGGTCCAGGTCATCGGCAGATGCGCGGCTGCGCATCGGAGCGCACTCGGCCCCGCCGCGCGGCGGGGCCGGCACTCAGACGAGGACCGGCTGACGGTCGGAGGCGATCGCCGCGATCTCCTCGTAGGCGCGGTCGAACTCCTCGTCGGAGAGCACCGGCGTGCCCTCGAACGGCAGATCACGCGTCAGCTCCAGCCAGGATCGACATCCGCCGTACTCCTCGCGCACCTTGACGGTGACGGGGCGGGGGATGCGGTAGGTCCGCAGCAGGATCACGTGCAACGGATGGCGGCGCTTCCACGCCAGGCGCTTCTCGGCGTAGTCGGTCGTCCATACGTAGAACGGCGACAGCGCGTCGACCGCCCGGCGGTCGGTGACCGTGAAGTGCGCGGCCACCTCTGCCCAGGCGCGGATCCGAACGCGGTCGGGCTGGTTCAGCGGCTCACCGCGATGCAGCGCCTGCGGATGCGGCTCGCCGTCTGACCACACGCCCTCCTCCAGAGCGCGGGACAGCTCCGGACGGTGAGATTCGCGCACCAGATCGGAGCGCTGGTGATCGAACGTCGGGTACAGGAAAAACCGCTCATGGTCGAGCTTGAAGTGCTTCTCGGGTTCACGGATGCCGCCCTTGCGGAGGGTCAGAAGTTGCTCGCCTTCGGCGAGCGCCCGCACGGTGACGGCCCATTCTTTGAAAGCAATCGGCATTAGATAAAAGAGGGACGGATTGTGGTTGTCAGGCGTCCTGCGCGCACAGCCTCAGGTTGTTACGGCAGCGTCAGGACGCACCGGATTGTATTCGAGATACCCGGAATCGCCAAACTTACCTGCGTATGACCGCGTTTTTTCGACATCCGAGACGAACCGAAAAGCTACGCATCTGTAGACACCGGGGCCCCGGCGGCGGTGCGCCCGCCGCCGGCGGCGAGGTCGCTCAGACCGATCATCGAGCGGTTCCGAAACCGCCGCCGCCCGGGGTCTCGATGCGCAGCCGCTGACCCGCCTGCAGGTCGCCGATCGACTTGGGCTCCAGCGTCCGCCCGTCGAGCAGGTTGCGGCCCGCCGCGCCGGGCGCGCCACCGTCGGCGCCCGACGGGCGGTGACGACGGCGCTCGGTGATCAGCGAGTAGCTCAGCGGCGCCAGCGCCTCGATCTCGCGGATCACGCCGTCGCCGCCGCGGTAGGCCCCGCCCCCGCCCGAGCCGGTCCGCAGCGAGTACTCGATCATCCGCAGCGGGAACTCCAGCTCGAGCGCCTCGATCGGCGTGTTGAGCGTGTTACTCATCGCCACGTGGACGCCGCTCGGGCCGTCGGCGTCGGCGCACGCGCCCTGGCCGCCGCCGATCGTCTCGTAGTAGACGACATCCTCATCGCCCAAGGTCAGGTTGTTCATCGTGCCCTGCCCGAGGGCGTGCCCGAAGGCGCCGAGCACGACGTCGGCGACGCGCGACGACGTCTCGACGTTGCCCCCGACCACTGCCGCCGGGGCGTGGGCGTGCAGCAGCGAGCCTTCGGGAGCGATCACCTCGATCGGGCGGTAGGCGCCGGCGTTGGCGGGGATATCGGGGTCGGTGAGGACCCGGACTGCGAAATAGCAGGCCGACCGGGTGACCGCCAGCGGGCAGTTGAGGTTGCCGTCGTGCTGATCGGCGGTGCCGGTGAAGTCGAGCGTCAGCCGGTCCCCGTCGACGGTCGCCCGCAGCGCGATCGCGAGATCGCCCTCGCGCGCCTCCAGCACGTCCCGCGCGGTGCGCTCGCCGTCGGATAGCTCGCTCAGGCAGGCCCGGGTGCGGCGCTCCGCGTAGTCGAGCACCTCGGCATACGCCTCCTGGAGCGCGTCGGTGCCGACCCGGTCGGCCAGCTCGCCCACCCGCAGCGCCCCGACCCGGCCGGCGGCGAGCTGGGCGCGGAGATCGGCGCGGCGCTGATCGGGGCGGCGCATTTGGCGGCTGCACTCGGCGATCGCGGCATCGTCGAGCACGCGCGGCTCGATCACCACGCCCTCGTCGGACAGGGTGCGGCTGTCGGCCGGCATCGAGCCGGGCGTGGGGCCGCCGACGTCGGCGTGGTGGGCGCGGTTGGCGGCGAACGCGATCAGGCGATCACCGGAGAACACCGGGGTGATCACCGTGATGTCGGGCAGGTGGGTGCCGCCGCGGTAGGGGTCGTTGAGGATCCAGGAGCGCTCCGGAGCGTGGTCCTCGTCGACGACCGACGCCACGGCCGCCGGCATCGCGCCGAGATGCACCGGGATGTGCTCGGCCTGCATCACCATCTCCCCCGCCGGCGTGAACAGCGCGGTCGAGGCGTCCCGGCGCTCCTTGATGTTGGCTGAGTGCGCCGAACGGATCAGGACCGCGCCCATCTCCTCGCAGATGGCGTGCAGCGCCCCGGTGAGGACCTGGAGCTCGACCGCGTCCATCAGCCGGCATCCCGTGTGCGGATCCGGACGGTGCCGTGCTGATCGACGTCGCCGGCCCAGCCACCCGGGACGAGCAATGTCGACTCGGGCAGCTCGACGACGGCGGGGCCTTCGATCTCCGTCCCCGGCGGCGGCATTCCGCGCAGCACCTCCACCTCGGTCGCCTCCCCGTCCAGGGTCGCCCGCCGGCGCCCGCGCTCGAGCTCGTCGCCACCGGACGCCTCCGCCAGCGACACGTCGGCCCCGGGGACGGTCGCCGACACGCGCAGCGTGACCAGCTCGAGCCGCTGCTCTGAGTCCCGGTACCCATAGCGCTCCTCGTGCAGAGATTCAAACGCCTCCCGCAGGTCCTCCGGCTCGGGCTCGAGTGCCCCGTCGACGGCGAGTTCGAACGCCTGGCCGCGGTAGCGCAGCTCGTAGACGGCCCGCAACTGCGCTTGCTCCTCGTGCAGCTCCTCGCGGGCCCGGGCGCCGAGCTCCTGCACGAGCTCGGCCAGCGCCGGCGCGGTCAGTTCGTCGCCGCTGAGGAACACGCTGCGCTGGACATCGCGCCGGCGCGGCGAGACGACGAGCCCGAGGGCGGCCAGCACGCCGGAGGCGCGCGGGCAGGCGATCTCGCCGATCCCCAGCTCCTGAGCGATCTGGGCGGCATGCAATGGGCCGGCGCCGCCGAACGCCAGCAGCGCGTAGCGGCGGGGGTCGATCCCACGTTGCACGGTCACCACGCGCAGCGCACGGACCATCTCGGCGTTGGCGACGCGGATGATCCCGGCGGCGCACTGCACCGGATCCAGATCCAGGGTGCCGGCGAGCTCGGCGATCGCCTGCTCGGCGGCGCCAAGATCGAGCGTGACGCCGCTGGCGAGCGGGGCGTCGGGCGCGAGGTAGCCGAGCAGCAGGTTGGCGTCGGTGACGGTGGGCTCAGCGCCGCCCCGTCCGTAGCAGGCCGGGCCGGGATCGGCGCCGGCTGAGCGGGGCCCGACGCGCAGGGCGCCCCCGGGATCGCGCCAGGCAATCGATCCGCCGCCGGCGCCGACGGTGTGTACCGCCACCATCGGCAGCGCCAGGGGGCGTCCCGCGATGGTGCCGGAGCTGCGCTCCTGGACGGCGCCGTCGTCGACCACGCAGACGTCGCAGGAGGTGCCGCCCATGTCGAAGCAGAGGGCGTCGCGGGCGTCGGCGGCGCGGGCGATGTAGGCGGCCCCGGCGGCGCCGCCGGCGGGGCCCGACAGCACCGTCCAGGCGGCGTGCCCCGCCGCGGCGGGAAGATCGATCAGCCCGCCGCTGGACTGCATGATCGCCGGCTCGGGGAGGCCGGCCTCGTCGCAGCGCTCCAGCAGTCGTCGGAGATAGCCGCCGAGCAGAGGCGACAGGGCGGCGTCGACCTCGGTGGTACTGGCCCGCTCGAACTCCCGGAAGGTGCCGACAACCTCGTGCGAGACGGACACGTGCAGCGCGTCACCGAGCGCCTCGGCGATCGCCCGCTCGTGCTCGGGATGGCGGTAGCTGTGCAGCAGCGTGACCGCGACCGCCTCGGCGTCGCTCTCACGAATCGTGGCGACGAGCTCCTCCAGCTCTTCCAGCGGGCGCAGCCGACCGTCGGGGCCCATCCGCTCCCGCGCGCCGAAGCGCCGCTTCGGCGGGGTGAGGGGCGCCGGGCGGGCGGCGCACAGGCGGTAGAGCTCGGGCCGGTCCTGGCGGCCGAGCGCGATGATGTCGGTGAAGCCCTCGGTGGCCACGAATGCGGTGCGGGCGCCGTGGCCCTGCAGCAGGGCGTTGGTGGCCACCGTCATCCCGTGGGCGAACTCGCTGACCGCGTCGGCGTCGGCGCCCGCCTTGTCCAGAGCGGCGCGAACGGCGGCCAGGACTCCCTCGGACTGATCCCGAGGCGTGCTCGGCGCCTTGGCCGTGATCAGGCGCCCGTCGACGGCCAGCACCGCGTCGGTGAACGTCCCGCCAACGTCGACGCCGAGCAGCATCAGGGCAAGGTAACCGGTGGATCACCCCCACCACAAACACGGGGCCGCGCGAGCGGCCCTTCAAAACAAAAAGCTAGGCGGCCAGCTCCAGCTCCTCGGTCTCGGCCAGGTGCTGGTGCGACGGGCAGTATCCGTTGTGGGCCAGCGGCATCCGCTGACACGGCGTGCCCTTGCGCGTGCTGGCGCGACACTGCAGCGGATTGCCATACAGGTCGTAACCGTTCTGCGGTTGGCTGCGCAGGAACTCGTCCGCGCACGCCAGGTAGCGCTCCACAACCCGCAGCACCCGGGGCTGGGCGCTCATCGGGAAATAGGCGCGGATGTCGGTGAACAGGGTCCGCGCCGGCCGCGCGAAGTAATGGCGATCGGTCGCCATCCGCTCCACCGCCGCCTCACAGGCCCGCAGAACGCGCGTGTGATTGGCGTGCGGGCAGGTGGCGTGCGGATCTTCCGTGATCTCGTGTGCGATCTCCCGGTAGATCGCGCGACTGAACCGATACACAGGCGCTTGCTCTCCTTTCGAGCCCCTCCTGGGCTCCGTGACGTACCAGGGCGCCGAGTATTCCGGCCCTGTGTGAAGCTCGACACATACGTTTTATTAATTGGGGATTAAGAGACCCGGGCGGCAGCCGGCTGGGCGCGTCACGCCCAGGCGACCAGATCCGGCGCCGCGCCCCGCCCCAGGATCACGTGGCGGCGGTCGTAGGCGGGGTCGAGCTGGGGGAAGTCGAGTCTCCGGTGGGCGCCTCGGCTCTCGTCCCGGTGAAGCGCGGCGACGGCGATCAACCGCACCAGCGGGTGGCCGTCCTCGATCAGCGTCCGCAGCCCCTCGGCGTCGCGCTCGAGGCCCGCGTATCGCCACAGGGCGGCCCGGGACGCGGCGGTGATGGCGGCGCTCGCGGGCTGGGGGGCGGCCGGCGCCGCCGCGAGGGGCGGCCCGGGTGGCTCGGTGACCGCCGATCGGGCCGCCCGCGCTCCGAACACGAAGCACTCGCTGAGCGAGTTGGACGCCAGCCGGTTGGCCCCATGCAGCCCGGTGCAGGAGCATTCGCCGACGGCGTACAAGCCCGGGAGCGAGGTCCGGCCGTCCAGGTCGACGGCGATCCCGCCCATCATGTAGTGGGCCGCCGGGGCCACCGGCACCAGCTCGCGCTCGGGGTCGACGCCCGCCCGGCGCAGAGCGCCGACGACGTTCGGGAACAGCGCCGGGTCGACGTGGCGCATGTCGAGCCCGACCGACGCCTGGCCGGCGGCGTCGATCTGGCGCTGGACCGCGCGTGCCACCTCGTCCCGGGGCGCGAGCTCATCGACGAACCGCTCCCCCGCTGCGTTGAGCAGGTGAGCGCCCTCGCCTCGCACCGCCTCGGTGACGAGGAACCCGTCGGCTCCGTTGACCCCCGCCACCGCGGTGGGGTGAAACTGCATCAGCTCCAGGTCGGCCAGCGCAGCGCCGGCGGCGTAGCCGAGCAGCAGCCCGCCACCGATCGCGCCCGGCGGGTTGGTGGTGCGCGACCACAGCGCCGCGGCGCCGCCGGTGGCCACCACGATCGCCGCCGCCTTGATCCGGTCGCCATCCTGGAGCTCGATCCCGGTGGCGCGCCGGTGGGTGCGCAGGATGCGAGTGACGCGTCGGCCCTCGAGCACGTCGACGCGGCGATCCTCGGCGGCCAGCGCCGACAGCTGACGGATCAGGCGGCGGCCGGTCGCCGCTCCGCCGGCGTGGACGATCCGCCGGGCGGAGTGGCCGCCCTCCAGGCCCAGAGCGAGGCGGCCGGTGCGATCGGCATCGAAGGCGACCCCGAGGGTGGCGAGATCCTCGACCGCCGCTGGGGCCTCGTCGCACAGCACCCGCGCCGCCGATTCGCGCACCGAGCCGCGTCCCGCGGCCAGCGTGTCGGCGAGATGTCGCTCCGGGCTGTCGTCGGCGGCGAGCGCCGCGGCGAGTCCCCCCTGCGCCCAATAGCTCGACGCACCGGCCAGCGGGGTGGCGGAAACCAGGGTCACCTCCGCGCCCAGCTGCGCCGCCTTCAGCGCGGTGTAGAGGCCCGCGGCGCCGGCTCCGACGACGGCCACCTCAGTCTCGGTGCGGCTCACGGCCGGTACGGTACTCCGGCCATGTCAACCGCTCCCGTGCTCCTCATGCATCCATCGTCGCTGGAGCACGACACGGGTTCTCACCCCGAGCAGCCGGCGCGGATCGCGGCCATCGAGCGCGAGCTGGAGGCGCGGGGTTGGCTCGGGTTCGAGCGAGTCAGCTCGCCCTCGGTGGACCCTGCCGTGCTCCGGGCGGTGCACACCGAGGGGCACATCGAGCTGGTGGCGCGGGCGTCGGCACGCGCGGGCGTCGGGGGCGCGGTCCACCTCGACGCGGACACGGTGGTCTCGCACGGTTCGTTCGCGGCTGGGCTGCACGGCGCGGGCGGCGCGGTGTTGCTGGTCGACCGGCTGCTCGGCGGGTCGGCGCCGACCGGCTTCAGCATCCACCGTCCGCCTGGTCACCACGCCGAGTCGGGGCGGGCGATGGGCTTCTGCCTGTTCAACAACGCCGCCGTCGCCGGTCGGCACGCCCTGGACGCCCACGGCCTGGAGCGGGTGATGGTCGTCGACTGGGACGTGCACCACGGCAACGGCACCAACGACATCTTCCACCGGGAGCCCCGGGTGCTGTTCTGCTCGATCCACCAGTCGCCGCTGTATCCGGGGACGGGGGCGGCAGACGATGTCGGCTCCGGTGACGGGCGCGGGTTCACCGTCAACCTGCCGGTGGCCCCGGGCAGCGGCGACGGCGCCTTCCGGTCGCTGATCGATCACGTGGTGGTGCCGCTGGCGAGTATGTATCGACCGCAGCTGATGCTGATCTCGGCCGGTTTCGACGCCCATCAGGAGGATCCGCTCGCCGATTGCGGCGTGACCGACGCCGGGTTTGCGGCGATGGCCCGGTCGCTGCGGGACGTGGGCGCGGAGATGGGCGTGCCGGTGGGGGCGATGCTGGAGGGCGGCTACGCCCTGGACGCGCTGGCCCGGTCGGTGGCGGGGGCGATGGAGGTGCTGGCCGGCGGAGTCGGCCCGATCGATCCCGGGGTGCGGGTCGCCGACGTCTCCGGCCTCGCCCTGGAGCGGCTAGCCGAGTTCTGGCCCGGGCTGGGGTGATTGCCGGGCGGTTTGCTCACCCGTGACGTTGAGCTACGGACTCGAGCAACCCTCGCCACGCCTCCAGGACGCGCCGCGCCATCACATCGCTGGAGTACGCCTCGGCCCGGGCGCGGCCGGCCACGCGCGGATCTGGCGTCAGCAGATGCGGCGCCAGCGCGGTCCGCCAGAGATCGCCATCGAACGGCGCGCATAGCGTCCCGCTCACCTGGGCCAGCGCCTGGGGAGCGATCCCGACGGGCGTCGCCAGCACGGGGACGTCGCAGGCGAGCGCCTCCAGCACGGCCAGTCCGAACCCCTCCCGGTCCGACGGCACCAGGACGGCGTTGGCGGCGTTGATCCACAGCGGCACCCGGGCCGGGTCGACATCGCGCAGCGCCAGCAGCGGGGTGTCGCCGGCGGCGGCGCGAGCCAGGTCATGACGTTTCTCGGGTCGCTTCGGATCGGCGGGGAACAGGAGGCAGGGACCGTCGATGGAGAGTCCGAGCGCCCGCCTGGCCTGCGCCCGAGGGATCGGCCGGAAGCGGTGCACGTCGACGCCGCAGGGCAGCACCGCCACCCGGCCGCCGGACGCCCAGCTGGGCACCGTGGCCGCCAGTGGCTCGGAAACGACACCCACCAGGTCGTTGAGCCGCAGCCCGGCCAGCGTGATCGCCCGCGAGCGCGGGTGAGCCAGGTCGGTGCCGTGCAGCGTCACCGCACGCGCCCGGGCGTGAGCCGACAGCGCCGGCCACGTGGTGAGCCCGAAGTGAGCGTGGACGATGTCGAAGCGTCGGCTGGCATAGCGGGCGCGAAGGACGCGTGCGGCCCGGGGATATGCGCGCGCGCCGGCGGGGCTGAAGGCGAACACCTCAACCTCCGCCTCCCCGGTTCGCCGCAGCGCCGCGACCTGGTCGGCAACGAAGCTGCCGAGCGCGGGCCGCGCCGGGCTCGGGAACATGTTGGTGACGATCAGGGCGCGCACGGGGTGGGGCGAATCTAGTCGGCGCCGCCCGCTTTGGCACCATGGTGGCCATGCCCGCACCCGCCGAGCTGCCCATCGCCGTGTTCGACTCCGGTGTCGGCGGCCTCACCGTGCTGCACGAGCTGCTGGTGTCGCTCCCCGGCGAGGACTACGTCTACCTGGGCGATACCGCCCGGTTTCCCTACGGCAACCGCAGCCAGTCAGAGCTGCGGGGCTTCGCCGTGGAGATCGCCGACCACCTGCTCGAGCGCGGGGCCAAGCTGCTGGTAGTGGCGTGCAACGCCGCCAGCGCCGCCGCGCTGGACACCTTGGAGCGCCATCTGGAGCGGATCGGGAGTGACATCGCCGTCATCGGCGTGGTGGCGCCGGCCACCCAGCTGGCGGTCGCCGGGAGCCATAACGGCCGCATCGGGCTGCTCGCCACGCCGGCGACGGTCGCCAGCGGCGCCTATGAGCGCGCGGTGTGGGCGGCCGACCGCCACGTCCACATCGAGGCGGTGGCGTGCCCGGACCTGGCGCCGATCATCCAGGGGGGCTTTCCCTTCGACGACGAGGTCGTTGAAATGGTGCGCGGCTACTGTGCTCCGTTGCGCGCGGCGCAGGTCGATACCGTGATCCTCGGCTGCACCCACTATCCGCTGGTCGCCCCGATGCTGCAGCGGATGCTGGGGCGCGGGGTCAAGCTGGTCACCTCCGGGGCGGCGGTCGCCCGCAGCGCCGAGCGGGCGCTGGCCGGGCGAGGGCTGCTGCACCCGCAGCCGGGCGAGGGCGGCTACCGCTTCCAGTGCACCGGCGACGTGCCCGCGTTCCAGGCGCTCGGAACTCGCTTTCTGCAGATGCCGTTGGGCGAGGTCGCCCACGTCGAGCTCGGCGCCCGGGTAGTGGCGTGACCGCCGCCGCGCCGCAGCGAAGCCACGCCCGGGTGGTGGCGTGACCGCCGCGCCGCAGCGAAGTCACGCCCGGGTGGTGGCGTGACCGCCGCCGCGCCGCAGCGAAGCTACGGCCGGGCCGCCGGAGGGTTGCGCCCGGCGACGATCGAGCCCGGTTTTGTGCGCACGGCCACCGGATCGGCGCTGATCTCGATCGGCGAGACGCGGGTGATCTGCACCGCCTCGGTCCAGGAGAGCGTGCCCCGCTGGCTGGCCGGCTCGGGCCGCGGCTGGGTCACGGCGGAGTACGGGATGCTGCCCGCGTCGACCGGCGGTGAGCGCAAGCAGCGCGATGTGAGCCGGGGACGGCCGGACGGGCGGACGGTGGAGATCCAGCGCTTGATCGGACGGTCGCTGCGCGGGGTGATCGACTTCCCGGCGCTCGGGGAGCGCACGATCTATGTCGACTGCGACGTCCTGCAGGCGGACGGCGGCACCCGCTGCGCCTCGATCACCGGGGGCATGGTGGCATTGCGGCTCGCCTGCGAGTCCCTGGTGGAGCGGGGGTCGCTGGCCGGCGTCCCGCTCACCGGCTCGGTTGCGGCCGTCTCCTGCGGAATCGTCGGCGGAACTGCCCTGCTCGACCTCGATTACGCCGAGGACTCGACCGCCGAGGTGGATGCCAACGTGGTGATGACCGGGGAGGGGGGCCTGGTCGAGGTGCAGGCCACCGCCGAGCGGACCCCGCTGTCGCGCGCGCACCTCGACGATCTGCTGGCGCTCGCCGCGAGTGGCATCGAGGAGCTGCGCCGGCTGCAGCAGCAGACCCCATAGCGCCAGGTGAGCGCCTCGCCACCCCTGATCCTGGCGACCCGCAATCCGCACAAGCTGCGGGAGTTCGAACGGCTGCTGGCGCCGGCCGCGATCAGCCTGGCGCCGCTGCCCGAGGCGGTGGCGCTGCCTCCGGAGGATGGGGAGACGTTCGCTGCCAACGCGCTTCCCAAGGCCCGGGCCGCCGCAGCGGCCACCGGGCAGGTGGCGATCGCTGATGACTCCGGCATCGAAGCCGAGGCGTTGGACGGGCGGCCGGGGGTACGCTCCGCGCGGTACGCGGGCGAGCACTCAAGCGACCAGGAGAACCTGGACAAGCTGCTGGCCGAGGCTCCGGCGGGAAGCCGGCTGCGATACGTGTGCGCGCTCGCGTACGTGGATCCGGTGGACGCGACCGAGAACGTGTTCTTCGGCACGTGTGCCGGCCGGCTCGCGGATGCGCCGCGGGGCGCCGGCGGATTCGGTTACGACCCCGCATTCCTCCCCGACGGCGAGAACCACACCGGGCGCACGATGGCGGAGCTCTCGGATGCCGAGAAAGATCAGATCAGCCATCGGGCCCGGGCCGTCGGCGAGCTGGTTCGCTGGCTGTCGCGGGCGTGATCGCCGGCACGGGTGCCGTGGCCGTCGGTCGGCGCCGGCGACCGCGCCCTCTAAAACAGGTTGATCGCCGCCGACACGGCGACCGCGAAGGTCACCCCGGCATAGCCGTAGTAGCCATTGAGGAGCAGCACGAGGACCGCCACCAGGCAGGCGAGCACGGTCATGAGCCAGGCGATCCGGCCGAGGGTCACGGCGGGTATTCTGGCCGCCCGGGGAGATGGCTGCGGCGCCGGGGTCACGGTCGGGGCCGGCGGCCGGAGCCGCTCGATCGGCCGACAGCCGTCCGCCACAACGCGCGAGGCCCGTCGCTGTCCGCGTACCGTGTTAGCTTCGGGGGTTCCCGCCACTGACGAGGAGGAGTGCAAATGACGAAATCTGAATTCGTTGACCAGGTAGCCGATCGCGCCGGGCTGAGCAAGAAGGATGCCGGTGACGCCGTCGACGCGATGCTCGAGACGATCGAGACCGCGCTCAAGCGGGGCAGCGAAGTCGTCTTCTCCGGATTCGGGAAGTTCAGTGTCTCCGACCGCAGCGCTCGCGAGGGCCGCAACCCGGCGACCGGCGAGAAGATCCAGATCGCGGCCTCCCGGGTGCCCAAGTTCACCGCGGGCGCCGGACTCAAGAAAGCGGTCAAGTAGCCGCAGAGCGCGTTCCCGCCGAAGCGCAGCGCGTCGACTCGGCCTCGCGGCCGCAGATGCACGGGTCGTCCGTCGGCCAGCCGGACGCGACTCTGTTCGGCGATCGCGTGGCGAGCCGGGTCATGACGAGACGGTCACAGATCGTTCTCGGACTGGACCCTGATCCCGCCCGCTTGTGGCCGCGGGCAGTGGAGCTGGCGAGCGCGACCGCGGGCGGACCGGCCGATCGCGCGGCTCGCGCGGTCGCCGCCCATTGCCGCCTGCTGCTCGACGCCACCGGCGAGCAATGCGTGGCGGTCAAACCTCAGGTGGCGTGCTTCGAGCGGCTCGGTGCCCCCGGCTGGGCGGCGCTGGGCGAGGTGATGGACGACGCCGCGGCACGCGGGCTGATCGTGATCGCGGACGCCAAGCGCGGTGACATCGATGTCTCCGCGCGCGCTTACGGCCAGGCGTTCTTCGGCCACACCGCGACGCCGTTCGGCGAGGTCTTCGGGCTGGGCGCGGACGCGCTCACCGTCAACCCCCTGCTGGGTCGCGACTCGCTGCACCCCCTGGTCGAGGCCGCCCGCGCGCGCGGCGCCGGAGTGCTCGCGCTCGTCCGAACCTCGAACCCGGGGGCAGCCGACGTCCAGGATCGGGAGCTCGTCGGGGGCGGCTCGGTCAGCGAGGCCCTGGCGCGGATCGTCGACGAGCTGGGGCGGCCGGGAGTGGGGGCCGCCGGGCTGGCCGACGTCGGCGCCGTCACCGGCGCCACCGCTCCGGAGCGACTCGAGGCATTGCGATCCGCGATGCCCCACGCCGTGTGCCTGCTGCCGGGGATCGGCGCCCAGGGCGCGAACGGTCGCGATCTGGCGCCGGCGTTCGTCCCCGGGCCGGCCGGCGGACTGGTTTCTGCCTCCCGGGCGATCGTCTACGCCCACGAGCGTGAGCGAGTCCCGCTCACGGCCGGCGGCGCGCCGCATCCGCACCCGCGATCGGCGGCTCGCGATCCGGCCATGTGCGCTCGCGACGAGGCACGTCGGCTGCGCGAGCTGATCTGGGGCCTGTACGCGTGACTGGGCTCGCCGGGCCCGGGGCAGGCGCTGCCAGCCCGCCTGCAGGGCCTCTTCTACCCAGCAGTATGATCGCGGTGGGATGGTGGCAAAGAGCGCGCGCTTCCTGGCGCCGATCGCACTGGCCGCGGTGGCCGTGGGGGTCTACCTGATCGTGCACGCATCGCCGCTCGTCCAGAACCGCTCCACCACCGCCAGAAGCGCTGCCGTGATCAAAGACGGGCGTGAGCGCCATCGTCACCCGGCCGGCGCGAGGTACTACACGGTCAAGAGCGGGGACACGTTGAGCGGGATCGCGGCCAAGACCGGCGTTCCGCTCAACCGCCTGACCCACCTCAACCCCTCGGTGTCGGCGCCTCCGTACAACTTGCAGACCGGACAGCGGCTGAGGCTGAGACGTTGAGCCTCCGCGCCGTTGCGCGGCTGATCGCGACGGTGGCCTGCTGCACGGGGCTCGGGGGCGCGATCTCCGGCGCCGCCGCGGCGCAGTCGCCTCCACCGCTCCCGGTCACCGCAGCGGCGCTGTATGCGCCGCGGACCAGGCAGTTGCTGTACGTCAACCATGCCGATCGCCGACTGGCGATCGCCAGCACCACCAAGCTGATGACCGCCCTGATCACGCTGCAGCACGTCCGCCGCCTGGGAACGATCTTCACCCAGAACGACTGGTACCCGGCGACAGACGACTCCCAGATCGGACTCGTGCCCGGCGAGCGGATGAGCGTCCACGACCTGCTGCTCGCGCTCATGCTGCCCAGCGCCGACGACGCTGCCGAGGACCTCGCTTACAACGTCGGGCACGGCTCGGTGGACAGGTTCGTCGCGATGATGAACGCGGAGGCGCGCAAGCTCGGCCTGCGCGACACGCACTACTCGACGCCGAGCGGCCTGGACACTCCAGGCAACTACTCGAGCGCCGCCGATCTGGTCAGGCTGGCCGAATACGACCTGACCCATTCCAGGTTCTTGGCCCGCGTCGTCGCCGACCCCAGCGCGACGCTGCACTCGGGCACCCATGTCCGGTACGTGGTCAACCGCAACGATCTGCTCGGCCGCTATCCGTGGATCGACGGCGTCAAGACGGGGCACACCGACGACGCCGGTTACGTGCTCGTCGCCTCCGGGCACAGGGGAGGGATGGCGCTCATCAGTGCCGTCCTCGGGACGCGCAGCGCGCAAGCGCGAGACGCCGCCACGCTGGCCCTGCTGCAGTACGGATTCGCCGCGTTCGTTCCCCGCACCCCCGTGCACGCGGGGCAGGTGATGGCCCGCCCCACCGTGCGCGATCGCCCCGGAGTGCGCGTGCCCGTCGTCGCGGCGCGCACGTTTGATCGGTTGCTGCCGCGTCGCGCCCGGGTGAGCGTTGCGATCACCGTGCCGCACCAGCTCGCCGGACCGCTCCCGGCGCAGGCGGTGGTCGGTTCGGCGAGCGTGGTGCAGAGCGGTCACGTGCTGACGCGAATCCCCATCCTGCTGCCCCGCCGTCTCGCCGCCGTCAGCGGCCTGACGATCGCGGTTCGGTTCGTCACCCAGCCGATGGTGCTGGCGGCGATCGCGGCGGCGATCGCCTTTGTGATGGTGCTGATGGTGGGCGTGCGGCGCAGGCGGCGGACGGGTCGACGGGGGAGAGAATTGGAGGCAGCATGATCATCACCGTCACGCTCAACGCCGCGATCGACAAGACGCTCGAGGTCCCCAGCTTCACGCCGGGGCGCCGTCATCGGACGGTCGATCAGACGACGATGCCCGGAGGCAAGGGAGTCAACATCGCGCGCGCGATCAAGCGGCTGGGACAGCCGGTGATCGCCACGGGACTCGCCGGCGGTCCCACAGGGGCCCGGATCATCGAGGCGCTCAACGACGAGTCGATCCTCAACGACTTCGTCCGGATCGCGGACGAGTCGCGCACCAATACCGCGGTGCTCGATCCGACCACCGGGTTGCAGACCGAGATCAACGAACGTGGCCCCGCCGTGACGTCGCGCGAGATGGAGCTGTTCCGGGAGAAGCTGCTCTACCTGGCGCAGGGAGCGAGCATCTGCGTGTTCGCCGGCAGCCTGCCGCGCGGGGTCGAGCCCGACATCTACTTCTCGCTCATCCGGGACGTGAGGCGGCTCGGGGTCACCACCATGATCGACAGCGACGGGGAACCGCTGCGCCAGTCGATGCGCGCCGAGCCCGACCTGGTTTCCCCCAATGAGCTCGAGGCCGAGGAGCTCGTCGGTCACGAGTTCAACGACGGCCGCGATCGCGCGCAGGCGGTGGTCGAAATGACTCGCCAGGGGGCTCGCGAGGCGATCATGACGGTGTCTGACGGCTGCTACGCGCGGATCTACGAGAACGGCGCGCCGGCGCTCTACCGCGCCCGGATCGAGGAGCAGGAGGCCAGATCGGCGGTCGGGTCGGGGGACGCCTTCCTGGCCGGCTACGTCGCCGCCCGCTACGGCGAGCGCGAGCCGCAGGATTGCCTGCGGTTCGGCGTGGCCTGCGGGGCCGAGTCCACACAGCACTTCGGGGCCGGGATCATCGATCCGGGACGCGTCGAGCGGCTGCTCGGCGAGGTCGACTCAGAGCGGCTCGAGATCGGCGCCGAGATCGGCTGATCCCACCCCGTACGTCCGCGTTTGCAGCCGCCGGCCGCGGTCACTCCCGCGCCCGGCGCAGGCGCCCGCCCGACGCGCGAACAACCCCGACAAACCGCGACAACCACGGCGCTAGCGGCTAGTTAGCCGCTGCTAGCATCGGTTCACCGGGGCCGCCGCCACCGGGTCGCCGAATCGTCCGCCGCGAGTTCTAGGATGCGTCAATGGAAGTAGAGATCGGGCGCGGGAAGAAGGCCCGCCGCGCATATGGCTTCGATGACATCGCCATCGTGCCCTCGCGGCGCACGCGCGACCCCGACGACGTCGATATCTCGTGGACGCTCGGCCCCTACAGGTTCGAGCTGCCGCTGCTGGCGGCCGCGCTCGACGGGGTCGTCTCACCCGACACCGCCGGACTGATAGGCAGGCTCGGCGGACTCGGCGTGCTCAACCTCGAGGGGATCTTCACCCGGTACGAGGATGCGGACGAGCAGCTGGAGCGGATCGCCACGTTCTCGCGGGAGATCGCCACGCGGGAGATGCAGGACATCTACCGCGAGCCGGTCAAGCCGGAGCTGATCGCGCGCCGGATCGCCGAGATCAAGGCGCATGGCGTCGTCGCCGCCGCCTCGCTGACCCCGCAGAAGGTGCGCACCCATTACGAGACGGCGCTCGAGGCCGGACTCGACGTCCTCGTCATCCAGGGCACGGTCGTCTCCGCCGAGCACGTCTCGCGCGACGAAACCCGCCCGCCGCTCAACCTCAAGGAGTTCATCCGCGAGCTGGCGCCGACGCCCATCGTCGTCGGCGGCTGCGCCTCCTACCACACCGGCCTGCACCTGATGCGCACCGGCGCCGCCGGCGTGCTGGTGGGGGTCGGGCCGGGCGCGATCTGTACCACCCGCGGCGTGCTGGGCATCGGCGTCCCGCAGGCGACGGCGATCGCCGACGTGGCGGCGGCCCGCTCGCAACACATGCTGGAGACCGGCGACTACGTGAAGGTGATCGCCGACGGCGGGATGCGCAACGGCGGCGACATCGCCAAGGCGATCGCCTGTGGCGCCGACGCGGTCATGGTCGGCTCTGCCCTGGCCCGCGCCTACGAGGCCCCCGGCCGCGGCTACAACTGGGGCATGGCCACGTTCCACCCGACGCTGCCGCGCGGCACGCGCGTCGCAACCGTCCAGAACGGGACGCTGGAGGAGATCATCACCGGCCCCGCGCGGGAGAATGACGGCACCTTCAACCTGATGGGCGGCCTGTCCACGTCGATGGCGACCTGTGGCTACCGGGACATCGCCGAGTTCAACCGGGCCGAGCTGATGGTGGCGCCGGCGCTGCAGACCGAGGGCAAGCAGCTCCAACGCGAGCAGGGCGTCGGCATGGGCGCCGGCAGCCACGAGGCGACCGTGGGTGTCGCCGATTAGCGTCAGCTCGGCCGGCCCGGGTCTCGAGGCTCGGGAGGAGTCGCTCGAGCTCCAGGGCGCGCCGCGCGAGGACCCGGGCGAATCGCTCGACGTCCATGGCGCGCCGGTGGACGACGGACTGGAGCAGGTCCGTGCCGGCACCGACGAGGTGATCGTGCTCGACTACGGCGGCCAGTACTCACAGCTGATCGCCCGCCGCGTGCGCGAGTGCGGGGTGTTCTCGGAATTGCTGCCGTATCACGCGGGCGCCGCCGAGGTGGCCCGCCGTCGGGCCAAGGGCGTGATCCTGTCGGGCGGCCCGGCGTCGGTCTACGCCGACGGCGCGCCGCCGCTGGAGCGGGCGCTGCTGGAGCTCGGGATCCCGGTGCTCGGCATCTGCTACGGCATGCAGCTGCTCGCGCTCGCCCTGGGGGGCGAGGTGGAGGCGGCGGAGATCGGCGAGTTCGGCCGGTCGCAGCTGACGGTGGCCGCGCCCGGGCGCTTGCTGGCCGGGACGCCCGCCGAGCAGACGTGCTGGATGTCGCACCGCGACACCGTATTCGCGCCGCCGCCCGGATTCGACGCGCTCGCCGCCTCCACCGGGTCGCCGGTGGCCGCGTTCGAATCCGTCGGGCGCGGCGTCTACGGGATCCAGTTCCATCCCGAGGTCGTCCACACCCCCTACGGCCTGAAGGTACTGACGAACTTCCTGCAGGACGTCTGCGGCTGTGATGGGGGCTGGAGCGCGGCCTCGGTGATCGAGGACCAGATCGAGCGGATCCGTACCCAGGTGGGGGATCACGGGAGAGCCATCTGCGGCCTGTCCGGCGGCGTGGACTCGAGCGTCGCCGCTCTGCTCGTGCACCGGGCGATCGGCGACCGGCTGACCTGCGTGTTCGTCGACCACGGCCTCATGCGCAAGAACGAGGGCGAGCAGGTGGTGTCCGCGTTTCGTGACCACTTCAAGGTGCCGCTGGTGGCGGTCGATGCCTCCGACCGCTTCCTGGAGCGGCTGCGGGGGGTGAGCGATCCCGAGCGCAAGCGCAAGCTGATCGGTGAAGAGTTCATCCGCGTGTTCGAGGAGCAGGCGGCCCGGCTCCAGGGTGTCGACTTCCTCGTCCAGGGGACCCTGTACTCGGACGTGATCGAGTCGGGCGGGGGCACCGGCGCGGCGACGATCAAGTCGCACCACAATGTCGGAGGGCTGCCCGAGGACCTCAAGTTCGATCTGGTGGAGCCTCTCCGCGCCCTGTTCAAGGACGAGGTCCGGGCTGTCGGCGACGAGCTCGGGCTGCCCAAGCGCCTGGTCTGGCGCCAGCCGTTCCCCGGGCCGGGCCTGGCTATCCGCGTCGTGGGCGGGGAGGCCACCCGGGAGCGGCTGGACATCCTGCGCGAGGCCGACGCGATCCTCCAGGACGAGATCCGCAAGGCCGGCCTGTACCGGGACCTGTGGCAGTCCTTCTGCGTCCTGCCGGATATCCGCACCGTCGGCGTGCAGGGGGACGAGCGCACCTACGGCAACGTGATCGCCATCCGCGCCGTCACCAGCGACGACGCGATGACCGCCGACTGGGCGCGGCTCCCCTACGACCTGCTGGAGCAGATCGCGTCGCGCATGATCAACGAGATTCGCCCGGTGGGACGGGTTGTGCTGGACATCACGAGCAAGCCGCCGGGGACGATCGAGTGGGAGTAGGGCGCCGGATTCAGTCGTGCTGGCGGTCCGCGCGCTGCACCGCGGGCAGGATCGCCATCACCGGTTGCACGTAGGGCCCGAGGTCTCGGGGCAGCCGGCCGCGCTCGAACCAGCCGACGGCCTGCAGCTCCGCCCGGGCGATGCGCAGCGACGGTGCGGCGAGCTCGGCACGAAAGCAGTGGATCGTGTCGCGCCGATGATCGACGCGGCCGTCGAAGGCTCCGATCTCCGTCCACTCGGCGTCGCCGAGCCCGAGCTCCTCGTGCATCTCCCGCCGGGCGGCCGACAGCGGGGACTCGCGGCGCTTGACCGATCCCCCGGGGACGTCCCACGCGCGCCGGCCGTAGGTATGGCGCACCAGCAGCACCCGATCGCGGTCGGTCACCAGGCACTTGACGCCGCGCTTGCCGGGCCGGGTGAAGAACCAGACGGCCTGCAGAACCCGATAGGCGACGCGGTACCCGAGTCTGCGAAGCGTCACGGTGACAGGCACGTCCATAGCGTAGGCGGATAACGGCGGCTATCATCCTCGCGGAGTCGCGCGCTCGGGCCTTTGGCCTGCTCGGCATCCGGCCTCGCTGTTTGCGCCGGGGCTGAGTCATCCAGTTGCGCGGCTCGATGCGTGCCATGAAGACCTACGTAGCCAAACCAACCGACCGCGAGCGCAACTGGCTCGTCGTCGACGCCAGCGGCCAGACGCTCGGGCGCCTGGCGACCCAGATTGCCGACGCGCTGCGCGGCAAGCGCAAGCCGACCTACACCCCGCACATCGACACCGGCGACTTCGTCATCGTGGTCAACGCCGAGAAGATCACGGTCACCGGCAACAAGCTCTCGGACAAGCGCTACTACCGGCACTCCGGTTATCCAGGCGGGCTGAAGTCACGCTCGCTGGCCGAGATGCTTGCCCGTCGGCCCGAGGAGGTCATCCGCCTCGCCGTCAAGGGAATGCTTCCGCGCAACCGGTTGGCGCGTAAGCAGCTGACCAAGCTCAAGATCTACGCCGGTCCCGAGCATCCGCACGCCGCCCAGCAGCCGCAAACGATGGAGATCGCGCAGTGACCGACCCAGAGCATCCCGAGGACGAGCAGCGCAACGACGATCTTGAGGCGGCGGCCGAGGAAGCTCCGGCAGACAGCGCAGAGGAGTCCGCCGACGCGGCGCCCGCGCCGGAGTCGGAGGCCCCGCCCGAGCCCGAGCCCGTTCCGGAGCCGGTGGCCGAGGCCCCGCCCGAGCCGGAGCCGGTGGCCGAGGCCCCGCCCGAGCCCGAGCCTGAGCCGGTGGCGGAGGCCCCGCCCGAGCCCGAGCCGGAGCCTGAGCCGGTGGCCGAGGCCCAGCCCGCGCCGGAGCCCGCTGCTGAGCCGGCGGCGGCCACCGAGCCCCCGCCGCCCTCCGCCGAGTCCGCTCCCGCTCCCGCCGCGGCCGACGCCTCCATGCCCGACGAGGACGAGGAGGTGGAGCTCGCGCCGCGCCAGCGCCCGGAGATCCCCGGCGCCGATCTGGTGCCCGATCTCGTCTCCGAGAGCGACGAGTTTCTCGACGCCGAGGCCCGCGCTGCCGCCGAGGCCGAGGCGGAGGCCGCAGCCGCGCTCGCCGCGGAGGACCAGGACACGCTGCAGGAGGCCCAGCCGATCGCCGACGCCGCGATCGACCTGGCGGCGGGAGCCCGCTATACGGCTACCGGTAAGCGCAAGACGGCCGTCGCGCGGGTCATCCTCAAGCCTGGAACCGGCACCTATGCCATCAACGGCAAGGAGTTGGAGAGGTTCTTCCCGCGGGAGACGCTGCAGCGGGTCATCCGCCAGCCGCTGGAGGCCGTCGGCTACGAATCGCGGATGGACGTGGTGGCGCGGATGCACGGCGGTGGCGTGGCAGCCCAAGCCGGCGCTCTACGCCACGGCGTCGCTCGCGCCCTGCTCGAGGCCGACCCGAATCTGCGCGGCGAGCTCAAGCGACGCGGCTTTCTGACTCGTGATCCACGCGTCAAGGAGCGCAAGAAGGCCGGTCTCAAGAAGGCGCGCAAGCGGCCGCAGTTCTCCAAGCGCTGACCCGCGCATGGCGCGGCAACTCTTCGGCACCGACGGCGTTCGGGGCCAGGCCGGGGATTTCCTGACCGCCGAGCTGGCGCTGCGCCTGGCCCGTGCGGCAGTCGCCCGGTGCTGCCAGGAAGAGGCCGGGGGGCCCGCCGACTCGGGAGCTGAACCTCCGCGGGCGCAGATCCTGATCGTTCGCGACACCCGGGAGTCAGGCGAGATGCTGGAGGCGGCCATGGCCGCGGGCGTGACGGCGGCCGGCGGCGACGCCCTCCTGGCCGGCGTGCTGCCCACCCCGGCCGCGCCGTTGCTGGTGCGACGCCATCGGCTGGAGATGGCGGCGGTCATCTCGGCCTCCCACAATCCGTTCCAGGACAACGGAATCAAGTTGTTCGGCGCCGACGGCTACAAGCTGAGCGACGACACCGAGCACGAGATCGAAGCCGAGCTGGGCCGGCCGGTGGCGCCCCTGACGCAGATCGGCCGGGTCCGTCGCCTCCACGGCGCGCTCGAGGACTACCTGCGGGCCCTGCACGCCCGCTTCAGCAAGTTGGATCTGAGCGGTCGGCGGATCCTCCTGGATTGCGCCAACGGAGCCACCTACAGAGCGGCGCCCGAGATCTTCCGCAGGTTGGGGGCCGACGTCGACGCGATGGCCGACCACCCCGACGGGCGCAACATCAACGCCGGCTGCGGCTCGACCCATCTCGAGGCGCTGTGCGAGCGCGCCCGCGCCGGCGGCTACGCCCTGGCGTTCGCGTTCGACGGAGATGGCGATCGTGTCCTGGCGATCGACGAGGACGGCGAGGTCGTGGACGGCGACGAGCTGGTTGCGTTGGCGGCGCTGCACTTGCACCGGGCCGGCCGACTCGCCGGCGGCGGAGTCGCCGTCACGGTTATGACCAACTACGGCTTCCACACCGCCATGAAGCAAGCCGGCGTCGAGGTGGCGACCACGGCGGTCGGCGACCGTTACGTGCTGGACGAGCTGCGCCGGCGCGGCTGGTCGTTGGGCGGCGAGCAGTCGGGCCACATCATCGACCTGTCGTTCGGGCCTTCGGGTGATGGGATCGCCAGCGCCCTGCTGACGCTGGAGGCGTTGAACGGGCGCGATCTGCGTGACCGAGGGGCGATGGACAAGCTGCCCCAGCGCCTGGTCAACATCCAAGCCGCCGACCGGCCGGCGCTGACGACGGCGATGGACTCTCCGGATGTCACCGCGGCGATCGACCGCGAGCAGTCCGCGCTCACCGGCCGCGGACGCGTGCTCGTCCGGGCCTCGGGCACCGAGCCGCTGATTCGGGTGATGGTGGAGGCGCCGACCGCCGGGGAGACCGACGCCATCTGCGAGCGCCTCAGCGCGGTGGTCAGGCTCAAGCTCGGCGCCTAGCGGCAAGAGCAGCGGGAGGCGGCTGCAGCGCCAGTAGCAGAAACGCCGGGCCCTGCCCGTTAAGATCTTGGTGCCTGTAGCCGACAGACACCGACCGGCCGAGCGGGCTGCCGGGGATCGATTGTGATCGGCGCTACCCAGGAGGAAGTGCAAGATGTGCGGAATCGTCGGCTACGTCGGCCCTCGTAAGGTACGGCCCCTGCTGCTGGCGGGGCTGGAGAGACTCGAGTACCGCGGCTACGACAGCGCCGGCATCTCAGTGCTGGCGGGCGGCCACGTCGACGCGGTCAGAGCCGTCGGCAACCTGTCGGCGCTGCGCACGGCGATCGCTCGTCGCGAGCAGTCGTCGCCGTCGTCGGGCCGCGTCGCGGCGGTCGCGGTGGCCGAACGGCCCGAGCCTCAGACCGGCATCGGTCACACCCGGTGGGCCACCCACGGCCGGGTGACCGAGGAGAACGCCCACCCGCACTACGACACGACCGACAGCGTCCACATCGTCGTCAACGGGATCGTCGAGAACTACATTGCGCTAAAAGCCAGGCTGGTGGAGGAGGCCCACCCCCCCGCGGTGTTCACCTCCGAGACCGATGCCGAGGTCATCGCCCACCTCGTCGCCCATCACTACGAATCAGACCTGCTCGATGCGGTGCGTGCCGCCTACGCCGAGCTCCGCGGCCACTACGCGTTCGTCGCCATGACGGCCCGCGAGCCGGGGCTGCTGGTTGGCGCCCGCAAGGAGTGCCCGCTGATCGTCGGTCGCGGCGACGGCGAGCAGTTCATCGCCTCGGCGGTACCGGCTTTCCTGCGCGAGACCCGACACGTCCAGTACATGGGGGACGACGAGCTCGTCGTCCTCCGTCCCGGCGGAGCCGAGTTCTTCACGCCCGCGGGCGAGCCCGTGCCACGCGAGATCGTCGAGATCGATTGGGATGCCGACACCGCCGAGAAGCAGGGCTACGAGACGTTCATGCTCAAGGAGATCAACGAGCAGGCCGACGCCGTGGCCGAGACGATCGGTGAGCGGGCGGCACGCGGCTGGGGGATCGACCTGGGGGATTTGACCCCGCCCACCCATCACCCGTCCACCCCGGTCGACGATGCCCTGCTGCGCCGCGTGCGCCGGGTGGTGATCGTCGCCTGCGGCACCGCCTACCACGCTGGACTGATCGGCCGCTACGCGATCGAGCATTGGGCGCGGGTACCGGTCGAGGTCGAGGTCGCCTCCGAGTACCGGTACCGAGACCCGGTGGTGGGCGCTGACGATCTCGTCATCGGGATCTCGCAGTCGGGCGAGACCGCCGACACGTTGGCGGCGATGCGGACCGCGCGGGCGCGTGGCGCCACCGTGCTGGCCATCACCAACGTGATGGGCGCCCAGGCCACCCGCGAGGCTGACGGGGTCCTCTACACCCGCGCCGGGCTGGAGATCGGCGTCGCCGCGACCAAGACGTTCGTCAGCCAGATCACGGTGATGTACCTGGTGGCGCTGCGCCTGGCCGAGCTGCGCGGCACGATGGACCGCGCCGAGCTCAAGCCCCCCATCTCCGACCTCAAGCGCCTGCCGCACATGATCGCGGAGCTGCTGGAGCACGACGTGGCCGGTATCGAGGCGATCGCCGAGGCCCACCATCGGGCCGATTTCTTCCTGTACCTGGGGCGCCATGTCGGCCTCCCGGTGGCGCTGGAGGGCGCACTAAAGCTCAAGGAGATCTCCTATATCGCCACCGACGCGTACGCCGCCGGTGAGATGAAGCACGGTCCGATCGCGCTGCTGGACGAGAACACGCCGGTGGTGGTGGTCGCCACCGAGTCGCCGGTGTTGGAGAAGGTGATCTCCAACATCCAGGAGGTCAGGGCGCGCGGAGCTCGGGTGATCGCGGTCGCCACCGAGGGCGACGACCAGATCGTCGAGCACGTGGACGAAGTGATCCGGGTGCCGCGGACCGACTGGATGCTGGCGCCGCTGCTGGCGGTGATCCCGCTGCAGCTGCTGGCCTACCACATCGCCCGCCGCCGCGGTCTCAACGTCGACCAGCCGCGCAATCTCGCCAAGACCGTCACCGTCGAGTGACGGCGACGGGGGTGGGCGAGACCGGTTTCTCGGTCGGGATCGATCTGCTGGAGATCGAGCGCCTGGAGCGAGCGCTGGCGCGCCGTCCCCGGCTGGCCGAGCGCTTGTTCACAGACGCCGAGCGCGTCTATGCCGGCGCGCGCGCGCGCCCCGGGCAGCACCTGGCGGCTCGCTTCTGCGCCAAGGAGGCCGTGGCCAAGGCCCTGGGCCTGGAGGCGCTGAACTTCCAGGAGATCGAGGTGATCTCGGCGGGAGGTCCGCCGCGGGTGACGCTGCACGGCGCCGCCGCTCGGCGCGCCCGGCAACTCGGCGTGCAGGTCAACGTGTCGCTGACCCACAGCCGGAGCGACGCGGCCGCAGTCGCGATAATCGCTCCCTATGAGTGACCACATCTCGGGCGACCACGACGGCTCGTTGCCGGGCTGGATCCAGCCGCTGCCCGCCGCCGCCGAGCAGCGCGCCGCCGACGCCTGGGCGATCGACGAGCAGGGCATCCCCTCGATCGCGTTGATGGAGCGAGCCGGCGCCGGACTGGCCGATCGACTCCGGGAGCGCGTGCCCGAGGGCCGCGTCGCCGTCGTCGTCGGCAAGGGCAACAACGGCGGCGACGGGCTGGTGGTGGCGCGACTGCTCCGTGAGGCCGGCCGCGAGGTCGATGTGCTGCTGCTGGCGCCCGAGAACGAGCTGAGTGGGGACGCCGGAAGCAATCTCGAGCGGCTGCCTGAGCCCGGAGCGCGTCGCTTCGACGCGCCCGGATTGGATGGCGCGGCGGCGATCGTCGATGCGATCCTCGGCACCGGCTTTTCCGGCGAGCCCCGCGATCCGGCGGGGTCGGCGATCGAGGCGATCAACCGGGGCGGCTCGGAGGCGACGGTCTTCGCCTGCGACGTCCCCAGCGGCGTCGATGCCTCCACCGGCGAGATCTCCGGAGTGGCTGTCCGGGCGGATGTGACCGTGACCTTCGCCGCGGCAAAGCCGGGACTGTGGATCTCCCCGGGTAAATCGGCGGCCGGAGAGGTGACCGTCGTGGACATCGGCATTCCGGACGGGGCCCCCGGGCGGCCGTCGATCGGGTTGATCGAGCCCCGGGTGGTCGACGGGATCCCGCACCGGGCCGGCGACTCCAACAAGTTCGCAGCCGGCGCGGTGCTGGTCTGCGGTGGATCGACGGGCCTCACCGGGGCACCCTCGATGGCCTGTGAGGCGGCGATGCGGGCCGGCGCCGGCTACGTCACCGCACTGGTGCCGGCTTCGCTGAACCTGATCTTCGAGCAGCGGCTGCTGGAGGTGATGTCGGTTCCGCTACCCGACCGCGGTGGCGCCCTCACCCAAGCCGCTCTCGACGTGGTCCTGGGCCGCGTCGAGCGGGCGCAGGCGCTGGTTCTGGGCCCCGGGATCGGACGCGACGATCGAACCGTCAAGCTCGTCCGCAAGCTCGCCCGCCGGACCGAGATCGCGCTGCTGCTCGATGCCGACGGCCTCAACGCCCACGCCGGACGTCTCGGTTCTCTCGCCGGCCGGGCGGCGCCGACGGTGCTGACGCCGCACGCCGGAGAGCTGGCCCGCCTGCTGGACGTCCCCAGCGCCGACGTGGCGGCTCACCGCCTGGACTTCGTCCGCCGCGCGGCGGCGGAGGCGGACGCGATCGTGGTCCTCAAGGGTGACGACAGCCTGGTCGCCGCGCCCGACGGCCGCACGGCGGTGAGCCGCGGGGGCGCGCCGGCGCTGGCCACCGCCGGCACCGGCGACGTCCTCTCGGGAGTGATCGGCGCGTATCTGTCCAAGCGCATGGACCCGTTCCACGCGGCGTGCGCGGGCGTATTCGTTCACGCCCAGGCCGGCCGCCTGGCAGCGGAGGAGATCGCCACCGAGGGGGTAATCGCCAGCGACGTGATCGAGCGGCTGCCGCGGGCGCGGGCGCGGGCACTGGCCGACGGGAGGTAAGCGGGCCGGATGGCTGTGCGCGCGCTGGCCCGGGTGAATCTGGCCGCGATCGAGCGCAACGTGATCTCGCTGCGCGCGCGTCTTGGCGCCGGCACCGAGCTGTGCGCGGTGGTCAAGGCAGACGCGTCGGGACACGGCGCCGTCCCGGTGGCCCGGGCCGCGCTCGCCGGCGGCGCCACCAGCCTCGCCGTGGCCACGGCCGATGAGGCGGCCGAACTGCGAGCCGCCTCGGTCGCAGCTCCGGTGCTGATCATGGGGGCGATCAGCGCCGAGGAGCTGCCGGTGGCGCTCGCCGCCGGCGCCGAGCTGGTGGCATGGGATGAGCGTTTTGTCACCGAGGTGGCCAGTCGGGCCGACGGCCGGAGACCGGTGCGGTGCCATGTCAAGCTCGATACCGGGCTGGGCCGGCTGGGCACGCGCGACATCGGTGCGGCGCTGGCGGTCGCCGAATCGATCTGCGCCGATGCTCCCGCGCTGGCGCTGGTGGGGGCGATGACCCATCTCGCCACCGCCGACGGAGATCAGGAGTTCGTCGCCGAGCAGCTAGCGGCGTTCACCCCGTTCGTCGAGCAGCTCCAGGCGCGGTTCGGGCGGCTTCGAGTGCATGCGGCCAACAGCGCGGGCACCGTGCGCGTACCGGCCAGCCATTTCGACATGGTGCGCTGTGGGATCGCGCTGCACGGCTGCGATCCGATGAACCAGGATCCGGATCACTGGGGCCTGGAACCGGCGCTCGAGCTGAGCACCTATGTGGCGGCGGTCAAGCTCACTCGGCCGGGGGAGAGTGCCGGGTACGGCCGCCGGTTCATCGCCGACCGGGAGACCCGGATCGCCACCCTGCCAATCGGATACGGGGATGGTGTGCGCCGCGGGCTCAGCAACAACTGCGACGTCCTGATCACAGGACGGCGCTACCCGCTGGTCGGCACCGTCAGCATGGACAACGTGACCGTCGACCTCGGGTTCGCCCCAGACGTCGCGGTGGGTGCCACCGCGACGCTGATCGGGCGCTCCGGGGACGAGCGCCAGACGGTCGAAGACATCGCCAACCGGCTGGGGACGATCAACCACGAGGTCCTGTGCGGGATCTCTGGCCGCGTGCCGCGCCGCTACCACCGCGACGGAATTCCCGTCCCGTGACCGACCCGCTGCACGTCCTCGCCGGGCTGGTGGACGACGCATGGCTGGTCGGCGGGGCGGTCCGCGATCGGGCGCTCGGGAGGCCAGATCGTCAGCGGGCGCCCGGAAGTGGCGCCGCCGACTTCGACGTCACCGTCGCGGCGCCGGTCAAGGATGTGGCGCGGAGGCTGGGGCGGGCGGCCGGCGGGTTCCCGTTCCAGCTCTCGGCCGCCTTCGGCGCCTGGCGGGTGATCGCCCACGACCGCTCGTGGCAGCTGGATCTGCTGCCGCTGGACGGCGACACGATCGAGGATGACCTGGCCCGGCGGGATCTGACGATCAACGCCATCGCCGCCCCGTTGGGCGCCGCGGGATATGTCGACCCGTTCGGCGGCCTGGAGGACTTGAGCCGGCGACGGTTGCGCGCCGTGTCGCCGGCGGCTTTCGCACGCGACCCGGTGCGCACCTTGCGCCTGGCGCGCCTGGCGTGTGAGCTGGACTTCGAGGCCGAGCCAGAGACGTTGACGCTGGCCCGCGCAAGCGCGCCCGCTCTCGCCACGGTCGCCGCCGAGCGCGTGTTCGCCGAGCTCAAGCGGGTCATCTGCGCGCCCCTGGTCCTCAAGGGGCTGGGGCTGATGGATGCAATCGGGGCCCTCGACGCCGTTCTGCCCGAGGTCACCGCCCTGCGAGGGGTGGAGCAGAGCCGGTATCACCACCTCGACGTCCTCGACCACACCCGCGCCGTCCTGACCGAGACGATCGCGCTGGAGCAGGAGCCGGAGCGACTGGCCGGCCCCGATGCCGAGGCGCTGCAAGCGGTCATGAGCGCGCCGCTGGCCAATGAGCTCACCCACGCACAGGCGCTGCGCTTCGGGGCGCTGCTACACGACATCGCCAAGCCCCAGACGCGCCAGACCACCGCCCAGGGCCGCGTGACCTTCATGGGCCACGACGAGGCTGGCGCCCGGCTTTCGTGGGAGATCCTGGGCCGCCTGCGAGCCAGTGAGCGGTTACGCGAGCACGTGGCCGCACTCACCCGCCATCACCTCCGTCTCGGATTCCTCGTGCACGAGATGCCCCTGCCGCGCCGGACGGTCTACGACTACCTTCGGGTCACCGCGCCGGTCGCGGTCGACGTCACCGTCCTCAGCGTCGCCGACCGGCTGGCGACCCGCGGTGACAACGCGGAGGTGGCGATCGCCAAGCACTTGAAGCTGGCGCGCCAGCTGATCGTCGAGGCGCTCGCCTGGATCGCGGATCCGCCACGCCCGCCGCTGCGGGGCGATGAGCTCGTCCGCGCCCTCGGGATCCAGCCGGGACCGCTGGTGGGCGGGCTGCTGGCGGAGCTGGCGGCCGCCAGCTTCAGCGGCGAGTTGGCCACTCGTGAGGAGGCGATTGCGCGGGCGCGGCGACTGATCGAACAGGGCTCCAGGCAATAAGCTGGCGGGATGAGAGACCCGGACTGCCTGTTCTGCAAGATCATCGCCGGTGAAGTCCCCTCCGAGCGCGTCGACGAGGACGAGCGCACGGTGGCGTTCATGGACATCAACCCCGCCACCCGCGGGCACGCGCTGGTAGTGCCCCGCGCCCATTCCGCTGACTTGATCGAGGTCGATGCCGAAGATCTGGCGGCGACCGCGGCGGCGGCGCAGCGCCTGGCCCGCACCGCGGTGGAGCGCTTGGGTGCCGACGGGGTGAACCTGATCAACTCGTGCGGCGCGGTGGCATGGCAGACCGTGTTCCACTTCCACATCCACGTGATCCCGCGCTACGCAGACGACGGCATCGAGGTGCCGTGGACGCCCCACCCGATGGATCCCGAGCAGGTCGCCGTCGTCGCCGACGAGCTGCGCTAGTGCCCTAGTGGGAGACCCGCTGGTCCATGCGGACCCGTTCGAGGGCGGCGGCGACCGATCGCCTGGCGTGAATTTGCCCGCCGCGCTACGCTCGGTGATGGACGAAGGGCCGGGCGAGGCGACATGTCGGGACCGCCGGGTGAAGCCAACTACCGCTCGTGGGCGGTCCCTGGTACGTTTCCCGCGTCAAATCGGGGCCTTGGCTCCGACAGCGGTCCAAAGCGAGTTGCGCCGAAGGGAATTACATGGCAACGGGAACGGTCAAGTGGTTCAGCGACGACAAGGGGTTCGGGTTCATCACGCCCGACGACGGTGGTCGCGACCTGTTCGTGCATTTCACCGGTATCAGCGGCGACGGATATCGCTCGCTGCCCGAGGGATCGAAGGTCACCTATGAGGAGGAGGCCGGGCCCAAGGGCCCCAAAGCGGTGAACGTGATCAAGCTGTAGAGCTCTGGCGATGAGCGGCCGGCCGGACGGCTTTGGTCCGGACCGGGTGTTGCGTGGGTGACCCAGCGCCCGGCGGTGGTCGGCGGGCTCCGATCGGGCCGCAACTGCCGGAGTTGGGTCGTGTTCAGTGATCGTGATGATGAAAAGCTTCTCTCTGTTGATGGCTGCCGGCGCGGCGCTGCTCGCGGTGTTCGCGCTGCTCGCTCCGGCGGCGGCATCGGCGCAGATGATCGAGCTCGGGCAGACCCACGGCGCCCCGATCACAGCTCCCTCGTGTCCCCCCAAGGTCTCTCCGGCGCAGTGCTTCATCATCCTCACGCGCACCACGGCGGTCCAGTCGCTCACCAACGGGGTGGTCAACCCGGTGAGGGTCAGGAAAGCCGGCTGGATCATCGCGTTCACCGTCGGGCTGTCGCGCCTGACCGGCAACGCCAAGACCGAGCACAAGTATCTGCACCAGCTGGACACCGCCTACGGCGGGACGCCGCAACTGGCGCTCACCGTGCTCAAGCCCGGTCCCAGGAACCAGTACACGGTCGCGGCCCAGAGTGGGCTGTTTCATCTGATCCCGTTTCTCGGCTCGGTGCTCCAAGAGCCGCTGTCGCTTCCGCCCAGCTTCCACGCGCTGACGGCGCTCGCGGTCCAGCCCGGCGACGTCATCGGGGTCACCGTTCCCACCTGGGCCCCGCTCCTCTCCTACAACCTCGCGGCGACGAAGTACTCCTACCGCCAGAGCCGCGCCTCGAACTGCAAGAACGCCGCCGGCAGCCAGACCGCCCAGATGAAGGTCGGCGCCACGGCGAGCTACCTCTGTACCTACACCGGGACGCGGGTCGAGTACACCGCGACCGAGGTGGTCAACACGCCGTACCCCAAGAAGTACGTTCACGCACCGCGTAAGCGCTGAGCGGCTGCCGCTGTTGACCGAAGCCGGCGATGGGGCGCCGCGGCAGGGCGTAGGCAAACGTCCGGAGCCGCCCGAGGGGGATGCGCCGACGGACGTTTGCGTCCCCCTGAGGAGGGCGCGCGGGCGGACGTTTGCGCACCCCGGTCGCCATCGCGCCGCCCAGGTCGTCGCCATCGCGCCGCCCAGGTCGTCGCCATCGCGCGTACAGGCGATCAGCAGGCGCCGGGATTCTGGTGACAGAACGCGGACCCCAGCGAGGCGCCCCCGCTCGCCGAGGTGCCCGTGCCGCCGCCCCCCGTCGCGGGGTCGCCGGTGGTGCCGGTGACCGCTCCGCCGCCCGACGGCGTCGTCCCCGTGCCGGTGCCCGCACCCGTTGCACCCGAAGTGCTGGTGCCGGTGCCGGTGGCCGTGCCCGCGCCGGTCGCGGTGCCGGCGCTAGAGGCGGTGGTCGTGGAGGAGCTGGCGGTCGTGGTAGAGCTGGCCGGCGCCGCGCTCGCAGCGACCCCGTGGGTGGGCACGGTGAAGGGCGGCGCGCCCGAAGTGTCGAGCGTGCCCGAGCCGCCGCCTCCGCAGGCGCTGAGGCCCATGGTGAGCGCTGCGGTGACCGCGATCGCTATGAGGGACCTCGATCTGCGCGCGCGGGGCCGGCTCATGCCCACGAATTTCCCAAACGGGACACTGGGCGGGCGCCCCCCTCAGGAGCCAAGCGGCTCCATGCGCCTGCCGCAGGTGGGGCAGTCGTTGAGGTCCTTCTGTGCCAGCTGGTCGCACCAGTTGCAAAAGCGCAGATTGTCGACCGCCCAGGGAAGCTCGGAGACGGTCGGTGCGAGGGGCAGCAGCTGGGCTACCGGCTCCAGTTGCTCGCCCGTTTCCATGTCCAGATAGATCTCGTCCGGCTCGGCCTGGATGATCACTTCACGGCCGGTGGATGGGGTCCGCATGCGGTAGCGCTGGCGCAGTCTCATGCCGGGGCATCCTACCAGCGGGCCGGACGCCACCAGGCCCGATCGAGGGGGTCCCGTCAGCGGCGCTATGGAGCCGTGGGCTTGGATAGAGTGCCGCCTGGAAGAGATGCTGCCAGGCTCGTTACGGCTACGACGGATTCTGATTTGGCTGGTCGCAGCAGTGGCCGCCATGGTCGCTGCGGGCGGGTGCGCGGACTCGATCAAGCATCCGACGGGCGACCTCGTCCAGGGCAAGATCATGTTCCAGAAGAAGTGCGGAAGCTGCCATACGCTGGCTCACGCCGCGACCACCGGCAACACCGGCCCCAATCTGGACGACGCGTTCCGCCAGGACCGCATCGACGGTCTCAAGGGCACCTCGATCGAGGGCCTCGTGGACTACTGGATCCGGTACCCGGACACCGAGGGAGTGATGCCGCAGATGCTCCTCAAGGGCCAGGATGCCCAGGACGTCGCCGCCTACGTGGCAGCCGTGGCGGCCAAGCCCGGCAAGGACACGGGTGTGCTGGCCAGCGCGGGCGGGGTTTCGGGAACCACCCCCGCCGCCGGCAAGGCGGTGTTCACCGGCGTCGGCGGCTGCGGTAGCTGCCACACGCTCGCTGCCGCGGGAACCACCGGAAATGTCGGTCCCAACCTCGACAAGGACCTGAGGGTCAACTGCGCCTCCGCCAAGTCCAAGCAGATCCGGGGCGCGACGCTCCAGGACTGCATCCACACCGCGATCGTCAAGCCCTACGCGTACATCCCGGCGGGCTACGCCGCGGGGGTGATGCCGGCCAACTTCGCCCAGACGCTGAAACCGAACGAGATAACGGCGCTGGTCAACTACCTATCGTCGGCTGCGAAGTAGGCTCCGCCTCGGCGTCCGCGGCGCGCTCGCGCAGGCGCGTCCACAGCGCCTCGCCTCGCCCGGCGGCGACCGCGCGCTGGGCGCGCCGTTCGTCGAGCTCGAGCCCATGCGCCCCGGCGAAGTCCATCAGCTCCTGACGCTGCTCGGTCTGACGCGCGACGCGGAGAAACAGCCAGCAGAACAGGCCGATCGTGAGCAGGCTCTCCTCCACCATCATCAGCCCGCCGGCGGCGACCTGATCGGCGACGGGGCTGATGTGCCAGTGCGCGTCGCCCGCGAGATAGTACGGGTAGAACACGCTGCCGCCGAAGATGAGGACGTTGGCGAGCACGGTGCCGACCAGCCGGACGGCGACGATGAACACCAGGCGGGCGCCGTTGCTGAACCACTGCGGCTTGGGCAGCGGTCCGAGCAGCGCCATCCAGACGGCCATCCCGAAGATGAGGAAGGTGGCGTGCTCGAGCGCGTGCACGGCGTCGTGGCGCAGCGCCGCCTGGTACATGAATGGGATGTGCCAGGCGTAGAAGTTGGTCCCCCACACAACGATCGCGACCACCGGGTGAGTGAGCACACGCAGCCGCGACAGCACCGGGTTGCGCAACAGTGGCGCGATCAGCGGTCCGGTGAGGCCGAGAACCAGCAGGAGCGCGGCGATGTCGCCGATCAGCAGGTGCTCGGCCATGTGGGCAACGAGCAGCTGGTCGGACAAGGTGTCCACCGGCGGGCTGACCGCGATCTCCAGCACCGCCAGCCCGGCGATGTAGCTGACCTGGCGCCAGCCGGGGACGGGTCGGGACTCGCGCGCCAGCGTCCGGGCGCGCAGGTGGTACGGGATCCACGCGAGCACGACCAGGATCGGGAAGCCGATCGTCTGGACCGGCGCGTCGGCGAACACAGGCGTCGGCAGCGGCACTGACGCCATGGTGGCACGACCCCGCGCGGCGTGATCCGCTCCCGGCCGCGCCGGCCGCGCCGGCCGCGCCGGCCGCGCCGGCCGCGCCGGACTCGCCGGCCGCGCCGGACTCGCCGGACTCGCCGGCGACGCCCGCCCCGCGTCGCCTTAGAGCGCCCGGATGATGAGCACGATCGCGACGACCACCGCGAGCGCGGCGATGAACCACATGAGGAAGCCGAAGGCGCCCGCCTCCGAGCGAAGGGGGTTGGGCGGCCCCTTCATCTGGCCGGCAGTTGTGTGCGGACGGGCTGCCGCGACCGGCGACCCACTACAACACGTAGACCGTGGTGTAGACGATCACCCACATGATGTCGACGAAGTGCCAGTAGATCCCGGGGACCTCCATGCCCTGGTGGCGCTCGGCCGAGTAGTGACCGCGGAAGGAACGGATCGTCACCATCAGCAACAGCGAGAGGCCGACGAACACGTGGGCGCCGTGCAGCCCGGTCAGGGCGTAGAACACCGACGCCTGGGCGGCATCGTGAGGCGCGAACCCGATGTGGACGTACTCGTTGACCTGGATCGTGAGGAAGGTGAGGCCGAGCAGGAAGGTCGCGACCATGCCCGCCTTCAGCCCGAACCGGTTTCCCCGCTTGATCGACATCGTGGCCCAGTGGATGGTCAGCGACGAGGAGAGCAGGATCGCCGTGTTCACGCCGGCCACCGCTTCGGGGAACTTCGTGCCCGCCGCCGGCCATGGGTTGTGGCTGACGATCCGGATGAAGAAGTACGCGGTGAAGAACGCGCCGAAGATCATCACCTCGGAGATGATGAACAGCAGCATGCCGAGGGTGGGGGCCTTTACCCGGGATGACTGGTGCGCGGGCGGCGGGCCGTGGTGCTCGGCGGTGGTGGCGTGGGCGATCGAGGCGGCTTCCATGGCGTTGCTCCCCGCTTAGGTGGCGCGGACCGGCTCTTGGTGCACGATGTGCTCCACGTCCTTGTGGCTGGCGTTGCGTACGCGCTCGATCAGGTCGACCCGGAGCCACCCAGACTTGGTCTCGGGCAGGGTCGAGATCACGATGTCATCGACGCGGAAGTACTGCAGCGCGTTCATGATCGCCGTGTACGGGTCCGGGTCGCCGATCATCCCCGACGCCGTCAGCCCGGCCTCGCGCAGGCGGCCGAGCACCAGCGACAGCCGGGTGCGGGCCCGCTGCGTGAAGGCACCGCCACCGCCCTCCTGGGGGACCACGATGATGAACAGCCGGTCGCGTCGATCGGCCTCGGCCTGCGCCTTGGCCTTGAGCGCATCGAGCAACTCGTCGCTGGCGGCGGTCCGGTTGGCCACCGCGAGCGTGATGTGAAAGGACAGGCCCTCGGTGTCGATGTCGGCGACCACGTGCTCGACGGGGAGCCCGGTCGCCTGGCGGATGCGGTCGACGAGATCCCCGCGCTGCCAGCCCGAGCGCGGCTCGGGAAAGGTCGAGATGATGATCGCGTCCGGATCGTATTCGCGCACCGCGTCCATGGTGGCCGCGTAGGGGTCGGGATCGCCGACCTCGCCGACGGCCTCCATCCCCTCGGAGCGAATGAAACCGACCGCCAGATCGACCCGCGTCTGGGCGGCGTCGAATACGGAGTCGTCATAGATCACGTACCCCGATCGAGGTCGCGTTTGGGGTACGCAGAGCGCGAACCGCGTCTCCTCCTCCTCGGCGTGGGTGCGGACCGCCTCGATCAGCGGCCGCCCGCCGATGGTCTCGTTGGCGATCACCAGCACGGTCCTCATTCGCGGCTCCCGTCGCCATGGGAGCCGGCGGAGGCGCCGGCGCCGGCCGGGACCGCCACCGGCCTCGCCTCAGTGGGCGGTTTGAAGATCCCGTGCACGGCGCCGGGGACGCCGTACTCGTAGGGACCGCCGACCACGGTAGGGAGGGTGTCGAAGTTGAAGATCGGTGGCGGCGAGGAGACCTGCCACTCGAGCGTCATCCCGCGCCATGGGTTGGCGGTAGCGCGCGGGCCGGCCCGCCAGCTGGCGACGATGTTGTACAGGAAGATCAGCGTGCTGGCGCCGAGGATGAACGACGACAGCGAGATGAACAGGTTCCACGCCGCGAACTTCTCCGCGTATTCGGCGACCCGGCGTGGCATTCCCTGGATGCCGATGATGTGCATCGGCCCGAACGTCAGGTTGAAGAAGATGAACGTCGTCCAGAAATGCCACTTGCCCAGCCGCTCGTCGAACATTCGTCCGGTCATCTTCGGGAACCAGTAGTACACGCCGGCGAAGATCGTGAACAGCGAGCCGCCATAGAGCACGTAATGGATGTGGGCGACGATGAAGTACGTCTGGCTGACGTGGATGTCGAACGGGATCATCGCCAGCATCACCCCGCTGATCCCGCCCAGCGTGAACGTGCTGAGGAAGCCGAGCGCGAACAGCATCGGCGTGTCCAGGTGGAGCACACCTCGCCACAGGGTGGCCAGCCACGAGAAGATCTTGATTCCGGTGGGGATGGCGATGATCGCGGTGGTGATCATCATCGGGATCCGGATCCAGGGCGCCATCCCGGAGACGAACATGTGGTGGGCCCAGACGGTGAAGCCGAGCACGACGATCGCCAGCAGCGAGAACGCCATCATCCGGTAGCCGAAGATCGGCTTGCGCGCCTTGACCGCGATGACCTCGGAGATGATCCCGAAGCCGGGCAGCATCATGATGTAGACGGCCGGGTGCGAGTAGAACCAGAAGACGTGCTGGTACATGATCACGTTGCCGTTGCGCCCGGCACCGACGAACGCGTCGAAGAAGTGGAAGTGCAGCGCCGTGTCGAGCAGCACGAAGAACTGCGAAGCGGCGATGAACGGGGTGGCGATGACGACCAGCAGCGACGTGGCGAAGTTTGCCCACACCAGGAGCGGCAGCCGGAAGAAGCTCATCCCGGGCGCCCGCATGGTGATGATCGTGACCAGGAAGTTCAGCGCGGTGGCGATCGACGACGCCCCGGCGAACTGGACCGCGATCGTGAAGAACAACTGGCCGACGGGCATCGTCGTCGACAGCGGGGCATAGGCCGTCCAGCCGGCGGCGAACGAGCCGCCCGGGGCCAGGAAGCTCATCAGCATCAGGATGCCGGCCACCGGCAGCATCCAGAACGACAGCGCGTTGAGCCGCGGGAACGCCATGTCGGGGGCGCCGATCATCAGCGGCAGCACGTAGTTGGCCAGACCCGCGAACACCGGGATGACAAACAGGAAGATCAGGATCGTGGCGTGCACCGAGAAGACGCCGTTGTACTGCTCAGGGGTCAGGAACTGCATCCCTGGCTTGGCCAGCTGAGCCCGGATCAGCATCGCCAGAAGTCCGCCCACCAGCAGGAAGAAGAACGAGTGGACGACGTACTGCACCCCGATCACCTTGTGGTCGGTGTTGGGGCGGAAGTAGTCCCGCCACGAGTGCGCGCCGTGCTGGGAGTGGTCCTCGGGGCGGGTCGCGCGCCCCGCCGCCCAATAGAGCCAGTAATCGGCGGTGCCGAGCCCGACCAAGAAGAACAGCGGCACGGCGATCATCGCCACGATCGTGATCGCCGCGCCGTCGACGACAGGATGCTGATGCATGAGGAAGCGGATCAGCGCGACCAGCCCGATGGAGAAGCCGAGTCCGAGGACGTCGAACAACGCCGCGCGGTACCAACCGGGCGCGCGGAGCTTTGCCGGCAGCGGCACGCGCGTGCGCCGCGGCATTGCGGTCGGCGGGGGTGCGGTTGCCGTGGCCATCAGCTCTTCTCCTTCACATCGCTGTCAGGCGGCATCATCAAATGTGGTGAGCCCGTGGGGTGGCTGCCGGGGTCGAATCGCCGGGCACGCCCGGCTGGACCGCGGATTTGGGAGGGACGCCTATCGGGGGCGGAGCGTTGGGCTTCTGCGACCCGATCCACGTCTGGAACGCCCCCGGAGTGACCACCTTGACGCTGGCACGCATCAGGCCGTGGCCGGCGCCGCACAGCTCGGTGCACTCCGCGGGGTAGCTGCCGAGCCGGGTGGGAGTGACCCGCAGCGTCGTCGTGATCCCGGGCACGGCATCGAGCTTCTCGGAGAACTGAGGCACGAAGAAGCTGTGGATGACGTCGAGCGAGCGCAGCTTGAAGACGATCGGTTGGCCCTTGGGCAGATACAGCTCCGGAGAGACGATCTGCTTGCCGTCAGACTGCGGGTAGGAGAACTCGAACGCGAACTGACGCTCGGTGACGTTGACGATCATCGCTCCCCGGTGGTTCTGCTCGTTGGAGCGCAGCACCGAGTAGGCATACGCGCACAGTCCGACGATCAGCACTGCGGGCAGCGCGGTCCAGATGACCTCGAGGCGGGTATTGCCGTGGATCGGCGGACCATCCTTGTCCTCCTCGCCGGGCTTCATCCGGAACTTCCAGACGGAGTAGAGGATGACGGTCTCGACGAGCACGAAGATCGGCACCGTGACGATCAGCAGAACGTCGTACAGCGTGTGGATGTTCTGGGCCTGGGTGGAGGCGTCGGCCGGAAACCAGGGGATCGCCAGTGCGCCGGCGATCAGGAGCGCACTCGCGACCACGCCGATCGCGATCATCTGCACCACTGGACGATTACGCAAGTTGCCCTCTCATCGCCGTCTCGCATCCTATGACTTCTGAGCGACGAACGACCCCGGCCCTCGGGCCCGCGCGATAAGCTGACACAGTGATTGAGGCAATCGTTGCAATGTAGGCGGTGCACATGCTGGTATCAGCAGGAATGAGCGAAATCGTCCTCACGATCGGTCCCGGGCATTCTCTGCGCCAGGCGGCGGCGGCGATGTGGGACCGCAAGGTGGGTGCCGCGGTGGTCGTGGACCCCGAGGCCCCCGGCCCGGGGGTGATCACCGAGCGCGACATCCTGCGCTCGGTTGCCCGGGGCGAGGACCCCGACGCCGAGCGGGTCGCCCGTCACCTCACCGCCCATCTGACGTTCGCCCATCCCGACTGGTCGCTGGAGCGCGCCGCCGCGACCATGGTCCGCGGCGGCTTCCGGCACCTGGTGGTGGTCGCCGGCTCTGAGCTGGTGGGCATCCTCTCGATGCGCGACATCGTGCGCGTCTGGTGCGGCGAGGGCGCCGCCTGCGACGTTCCGGCCTCGGCGCGCGGGTAGCCGCCACCGCCGGTCCCGAACCCGAGAACGGCTCCTAGTGATGCTCCTCGGGCAGCTCTGCGATGTCTCGGCGCGTGTCGCGGATCCAGAGCACGGTCGAGATCAGGAACACGATCAAACCGACGATCGAGAACAGCCAGTTGATCGTCGTTCCGATGACCATGAGCGTGATCCCGGCCGCGCAGACGAGCGGTAAGGCGGTCGGCCCGGGTAGGTGGATCTCCTCGCCGACGGGCGGCGTGTCGGGCTCGCTCCTCTGGGCTTCGCTCGCCATCACGGCTCGCCCAGCTCAAAGCCCAGAGGAGTCATCCGGCTGCTCACGGGTGGACGTAGAGCGCCGCGGCGACGAACGTGATGCCGAACATGAACAGGCAGGTGATTCCGGCCAGCAGGCCGGTACGGAGATTCTTGCGGGCGAGCTTGCGATCCATGAGGCTCCTGAATCCTAGTGTTTGTCGTCGCGGATAGCTACAGCTTGGCGTCCAGCACCATGGCGACGAACAGCAGTGCCAGGTAGAGCATCGAGTACAGGTAGAGCCGCAGCGCGGTCCGCCGGTCGGCGCGGCGATACAGCATCACTGCACCGGCGATGAAGGCCAAGCCGAGCACCAGTGATGCCGCCAGATAGACGCCGCCGAACACGCCCACGCAAAAGGGAAGTTGGGTGACGGCGTAGAGCAGCAGCGAGTACAGCAGGATCTGGCGCCGGGTCTCCCGCTCGCCACGCACGACCGGCAGCATCGGCACGCCCACTTCCTGGTACTCGTCCTTCATCAGCAGGCTGAGCGCCCAGAAATGGGGCGGAGTCCAGTAGAAGACGATCGCGAACAGGTAGAGCGCCGTCCACGACAGCGAGCCGCGCGTAGCCGCCCACGCCACCAGGGGTGGCATCGCGCCGGCGGCGCCGCCGATCACGATGTTGTGCGGGGTGCGCCGCTTGAGCCAGATCGTGTAAACGCCGACGTAGCCGACGAAGCCGGCGAGCGCCAGCGACGCGGCGAGCACGTTGACAGTCAGCGACAGTAGGAGGAATGAGAGCACCTGGAGCCCGATGCCGAAGCCGACCGCCGCGGCTGGGCTGACCCGCCCCGACGGGATCGGACGCGTCGCCGTGCGCGCCATCCGGGCGTCGATATCGCGGTCCCAGTAGTGGTTGATCGCGCCGGCGCCGCCCGCCGATAGGTAGCCACCGACGCAGACCAGCGCGATCCGCGAGACCGGCGGGTTGCCGGCCACCTCCATCGTCGTCACCGTCGTCAGCAGCAGCAGTGACTGGACCTTGGGCTTGGTCAGGTCGACGTAGTCGCTGATCAGCTGCCGGGGGCGCGAGGTCCCGGACGCGGTGACGGTGGACGCCGTCACCGGACCACCCGCCGACCGCGGTCGCCACGACGGCCACCGGAGGGGGTAGGGCTCATGCTCCGGCTCGCGCGAACCGTTCGCTGCCGCCGGTCTTCTGGGCGACCCCCGTCTGCCGCTCGACCTGGCGCCGGATGTCGCGCATCGGCTCCACCGAGCGAACCCGCGGTATCTCGTCGAAGTTGTTGACCGGAGGCGGCGATGTCGTGAACCACTCCAGGGTGTTGCCCTTCCATGGGTCCGGTCCCGCAATCTTGCCGACCTTCAAGCTACGAGCCACATTGACGATGGTCAGCACGACGCCCACCCCGAGGATGAACGATCCGATCGTCGAGATCAAGTTGTAAGTCGACCATCCCAGCCCCGGCGAGTAGGTGTAGATGCGCCGGGGCATGCCCGACAGCCCCAGTGCGTGCTGGACGAAGAAGGTGGCGTTGAAGCCGATGAACATGAACCAGAACGACAGCTTGCCCAGGCTCTCGTTCAGCATCCGGCCGGTCATCTTCGGGTACCAGTAGTAGATCCCGCAGAACACCGTGAACACGGATCCACCCATCAGCACGTAGTGGAAGTGGGCGACCACGAAGTAGGTGTCGTTGAGCTGCCAGTCGACCGGAAACACCGCCAGGAAGACCCCCGTGATGCCGCCGACGAGGAAGTTCGCGATGAAGCCGACGGCGAAGTAGAGCGACGTCGTCATCACGATCGAACCTCGCCACAAAGTCGCGATCCAGTTGAAAATCTTGACGCCGGTCGGCACGGCGATCAGGAACGAGCTGAGCATGAAGAAGCCGAGCACGACGATCGGCACCGGCGAGGCGAACATGTGGTGCCCCCAGACAAGCAGGGCGAGGAAGGCGATCACCGCCGTCGCCGCCGCGATCGCCTTGTATCCGAAGATCGGCTTGCGGCTGAACACGGGGATGACCTCGGAGATGATCCCGAACCCGGGCAGGATCATGATGTAGACCTCGGGGTGGCCGAAGAACCAGAACAGGTGCTGCCACAGCACCGGGGACCCGTGGGCCGTCGGATCGAAGAAGTGGGTTCCGAAGTGGCGGTCGGTGAGCAGCATCGTGACCGCCGCAGCGACCACCGGCAGCGCGATGATCAGCAGGATCGCGTAGACCAGCAGCGTCCACACGAACAGCGGCAGCCGGTTCCAGGACATGCCCGGCGCGCGCATGTTGACGATCGTCGCGTAGAAGTTGATGGCGCCGACGATCGATGAAATGCCGGTGATGTGGATCAAGAAGATCCAGGCGTCCTGGCCGCCGCTGGGTGAGTACAGCTTCTCCGACAACGGCGGGTAGCTCCACCACCCGGCCGAGGGCGGGTGCCAGAACAGCGTCGCGTAGAAGACGACGCCGCCGAACGCCAGCAGCCAGAAGGAGAGCGCGTTCAGCCGCGGGAACGCCATGTCGCGGGCGCCGATCATCAAGGGCAGGAAGTAGTTGCCGAATCCCGCCATCACCGGCACGACGAACAGGAAGATCATCGTCGTCCCGTGGAGCGTGAGCAGCTGGTTGTAGTGCTCGGAGGTCACCAGCGTGTTGTCCGGAACGCTGAGCTGGAGGCGCATCACCAGCGCCTCGACCCCGCCCATGCAGAAGAACACGAACGTGAGGATCAGGTACATGATCCCGATCTTCTTGTGGTCGGTGGTCAGCACCCAGTCCAGCCAGCGCTTGGTCTGGCGCGGGGCGCGCACCCCGTGCGCGATGACCTGCGGGACCGGTCTGAGGGCTGCTTCAGTGCGCGTCGTGGTCGCCACGGCGTCAGCCTCCTAGGTCGCCCTGGGCGGTGAGCATCGAGCGCAGCTGGGTCACCTGCGCGTTCTGCTGGGTGATCATCTGCTGCTGCTGCGCGGCCCACTTCGTGTACTGGCCCGGGGTGACGACGTGCACGAACGCGATCATCGCGGCGTGGTTGGTGCCGCACAGCTGGGCGCACTGGCCGCGGAACGTCCCCGTGTGCAGCGCCTTGAACCAGCTATAGGTGGTATAGCCGGGGACCGCGTCGGTCTTGCCGCCCAAGGAGGGGATCCACCACGAATGGATCACATCGGTGGACTGAATGTCCAGAACCACCGTGGTGTGCTCGGGCACGACCATCGTGGTGTACGAGTACGGCAGCTTTGAGTTGAAGGAATTGTTCAGGCACTGGTTGCCGTACGTGTAGCGCCAGATGTACTGCCGGCCCTGGATGCAGACCGTCAGCTTCTTGCCGTTGGGCGGCTCCGGCCGGTTCACCGACGCCGAGAGCACGAGGCCGCCCGAGCCGGAGTTGGGCGGGTTGACGATGCTCGGCAGCTTGATGAAGGTGACGACGGTGAGCACGACCAGGATCAGCGCCGCGGCCACCGTCCACCCGATCTCCAGCTGGGTGTTGCCGTGGATCTGGGCGGCGACCCGGCTCTTTGAGGCGCGGAACTTGAACACCGAGTAGACGAGTGCGCCCTCGACGACGACGAATACGAATGCCGCCAGGTACAGGACGATCTTGTACAGCGAGGCGATCTGGTTGGCGTTGGGCGAGCCGCCCGACTTGGGGGTGATGAAGTTGGCCAGCGCGTCGGGGGCCAGCACCAGCCAGCCGGCCAGCACGAGACCGAGCATCGGAATCGCCCGCAGACAGATACTCCGCACGCCGTCTGGACGCGCGCAGCGCCGGCGGCGGGACTTGGCGGCGTGGGCGTCGTGTCGCAAGGCGCGCGGCATTCTATCTGTCGGGAGGCTTGCCGGGTTCACCCGCGCGAGTGGGCCCCTTGGTCGATACGATCGTCACGAGCGCGCCCTGAGGGAGCTGCCGGAAAGCCACCAGCCACACCGTGGCGGCCGGTTTACCGGCCGCTTTTAGTCGTATCCCTCAGACCGCGCTTCTTATACTCCCGCGACTTGCGCGTCTTCCCGGCCATCAGAGCGGGTGCCTTGGCTCTGGTCGCTGTCGGAGTCGCCGCGCCGCTGCTGCGCCGTCGCCTCACGCTGCCGCCGGCCGGGGTGCTCGCCGCCGCGGGGCTGGCCGTGCCGGCCCTGGCCGTCGCGGTCCCTCGCAACCGCGCCCGCGACGCCGCGCTGTGCAGCCTGAACATGTGGGCCTACGTGGCCGCCTACGAGCTGCCGCACGACGATCACGAGCGCCAGGCTGCGCGGGTCCGGATCGGCTATCCGATCGCGGTCGACCGCGTCCTCGGGCTCGGGGTGCCGCCGACGGTGCGCCTGCAGGCGCTCGCGGACACCGATCACCTCAACCGTGTCGAGCGGGTTCTCGTCTGGTGTCATTGGGTCTGGTTCGCCGTGCCCCACGGCAGCCTCGCCTACCTACTGTGGCGCCGTCCCGAGCGGTTCTCGTCGGCGGCGGTGCGGATGTACGCCGTGTTCGACCTCGGCGCCGGCTTCTACTGGACGATCCCGACGGCGCCGCCGTGGTACGCGTCCCGGCAGGGACGGCTGCCCGGGGCCAAGGGGGCGGCCGTCCGTCGGATGATGATCGAGTACGGAGAGCAATTCTGGGGAGACCGCTGGACCGACCTCTACGATGTCCTCGGAGGCAACCCGCTTGCTGCCATGCCATCGCTGCACTTCGCCACATCGTTGATGGCCGCCCATGTGCTCGGGGAGGCGGGACCGGTGGCGGGCGCCGTTGGCTGGTCCTACGTCGCGTTGCTCGGCCTCGCGCTGGTCTACCTGGGCGAGCACTACGTGGCCGATCTGTTGGCGGGCGCGGCGCTGGCCGAGGTCGTGCGCGCGCTGGCCCCGCGTCTCACTCCCGCGGCGCTGGCCGTCGCTCGCGGATTGGGGTCGCTCGAGCGGAAGCTGGCGGCCGGCTGACGTGCCCCGGCGAGCTCCCATCGAGCGCGAGCGCCCTGGTGCGCACGGCCCCGATGCCAGCCCCGGGTCTCCGCAGGAGCAACCTCTAACCCCCGCCATAGCAGGCCCTCCCGGCGCCGAAGACGGCAAGCCTCGTCGGCTCGCGACCACGGCCGGCGCCGACGTTGACGGCCGCGAGGTCAAGTCGCCGGCCACCGAGGAGATGCCGCGGGTCATCATCACCCGCCGGCGGCTGTGGGCCTCGGTGATCTTCGTCGCCTCCACGGTCGCGTTCCTGTATCTCGTGCTCCCGAAGCTGCTCGGCCTCCGCGACACGTGGAACCGGCTGCAGAACGGCAACGACTGGTGGCTGATCCTGGCGGCGATCCTCGAGTGCTGCTCGTTCGTCGGCTACGTGGTGCTGTTTCGGGGCGTGTTCGTCCGCGGCGACACGCGGATCGGGTGGCGGCCCAGCTATCAGATCACGATGGCCGGACTCGCCGCGACCCGGCTGTTCGCGGCGGGCGGCGCCGGCGGGATCGCGCTGACGGCGTGGGCGCTGCGGCGGGCGGGCATGGCGCCGCGCGTCGTCGCCTGCCGGATGATCGCGTTTTTGGCGGTGCTCTACGGGGTGTTCATGGGAGCCCTGGTCGTCGCCGGCCTCGGTCTCTACGTCGGCATCTTCCCGGGTCAGGCCTCGTTCGCGATCACCGTCGTACCCGCGATCTTCGGGGCGATCGTGATCGCGATCTTCCTCGCTGTCTCGCTGCTGCCGACGGACTTCGACCGCCTGGTCGTCCGCTGGGGTCGCGGTGGCCGGTTGGGACGGTTGGCCCAGCACGCGGCCGCGGCGCCCGCGGCGGCCGCCAGCGGGGTGCGGACGGCGATCGAGCTGCTGCGCGCGCGTGACTGGTCGCTGCTGGGCGGGGTGGCCTGGTGGGGATTTGACATCGCCGTCCTGTGGTCCTGCTTTCACGCCTTTGGCGGTTCGCCCCCGACGGCCGTGGTGGTGATGTCGTACTTCATCGGGATGATCGGCAACGTGCTCCCGCTGCCGGGCGGGATCGGCGGCGTGGACGGTGCGATGATCGGTGCGTTCTCGGCCTTCGGGATCTCACCGTCCCTGGCGGTCGTGGCGGTGCTCGCCTACCGGGCGTTTGCCTTCTGGCTGCCGACGATCCCCGGTATCGTCGCCTATCTGCAGCTTCGCCGCACCGTGCAGCGGTGGCGCACCGAGCGAGTACCAAGCTATACTTAATGAAGTTATGGAGCAGCGAATCGAGAACGTGATCATCGTCGGCAGCGGGCCCGCTGGCTATACGGCAGCGCTCTACACCGCCCGCGCGGAGCTCGATCCGCTGGTGGTCGAAGGCTTCGCCTGGGGCGGGCTGCTGCAGCAGACCACCGATGTCGAGAACTACTCCGGCTTCCCCGAGGGGATCACCGGGCCCGAGCTGATGCAGCACATGCGCGATCAGTCCGAGCGCTTCGGCGCGCGGCTGGACACCGACGACGTCACCGGCCTGGAGCTCTCTCGCGACGGCAGCGAGCCGCACAAGGTGTGGGTGGGCGACGATCTGCACCTCGCCCGTTCGGTCGTGCTCGCGATGGGTGCCCAGCACCGCAAGCTGGGCGTGCCCGGCGAGATGGAGCTGTCGGGTCGCGGCGTCAGCTACTGCGCCACCTGCGATGCCGCGTTCTTCAAGCAGGCTCCGACGTTGATCGTCGGCGGCGGGGACTCCGCGATGGAAGAGGCGATGTTCCTGGCCAAGTTCGCCGCCAAGGTCGCGATCGTGCATCGCCGCGACGACTTCCGGGCGTCCAAGATCATGCTCGAGCGGGCGCGCGCGATCCCGAACATCGAGTGGGTGACGCCTTACGTGGTGGAGGAGTTTCTCGCCGGCGACAACAAGTCGCTCTCGGTGGCGCGCCTGCGCAACACCGTCGACGGATCCGAGCGCGATTTGCAGATCACCGGTGCGTTTATCGCGGTCGGCCACGATCCGCAGTCCCAGCTCGTCGAGGGCCAGATCGAGACCGACGACGGCGGCTACGTGATCACTCAGGGCCGCTCCACGCTGACCAGCGTACCCGGAGTGTTCGCGGCCGGCGACCTTGTCGACCACACCTACCGCCAGGCGATCACCGCCGCCGGTTCGGGCTGCCAGGCGGCGCTCGACGCCGAGTGGTACCTGCGCGACACGGCGCCTTTTGACAGCGCGGCGCGGGTCGCCGCGAGCTAAGCGGCCCCGGCCCGGTCAGTTTCAGCCGCTGCGGTAGGGGCAGCCGTTCGCCGGACCCCAGTTGTCCGACGGCGCCCGCTGACCCATCCGCAGGCCGAAGTCCTGCGTCCAAGTGCCGGCCTGGCTGCTGACGCCGGGGATCCCGTGCCCGCTGACCCCGGTGCCGACGTAGCGGTAGGTGGGATCCAGGATGTTCCGGCAGTGGCCGGCGCTGGCCATCCAGGCGGCGACCACGGCCGCTGGGCTGCCGTAGCCGGTGGCGATGTTCTCGCCCACACTCGACCAATGAAACCCGGCGGCGGTGATCCTGCCGGCGAAGTCGGTGCCGTGGCTGAAGATGCCTTCGGCGACCATCGTGTCCGTCCACCCCTGAGCCGAGCGGTTCAGGCGAGCGTTCGCGGTGAGCGCGGGCAGACCGCGGCGGCGCCGCTCCCCGTCGACCAGGCAGACCACGGATCGCTGCAACGTGGCCCGGGCGGCTCTGGCGACCGGGGTGCGCGCGGCGGCACACCGGGGGGCGCGCCCCAGCGCGGTGGGCACCGGCGCCACCGTGGCCACGATCGCGCTGAGCACGGTGAGTCGGCGGCGCACGGTGAGTCGGTGGCGGACGGCGTTCATGGGCGCTGTCACTGCGGCTCGTGGGCGAAGAATCCCTCGCCGGTGCTCCGACCGAGCCGGCCCGACAGCCCCAGCGCGCGCAACAGCGGCGCCACCCGGTAGCGCTCCTCACCGCGCTCCAGCGACAGCCCGTCGAGCACGGCGAGCACGTGGTCGAGCCCGATCTCGTCCGCCCAGCCGAGGATCCCGCGTGGATAGTTGAGTCCGTAGATCATTCCGGCGTCGATGTCCTCGGCGCTGCCGACGCCCTCGCCGAGGGCGAACGCCGCCTCGTTGACGACCTGACAGACGATCCGTCCCAGGACGAGGCCGGGGGCGTCCTGCACCCACTCGGTGTGCTTGCCCAGGGTGGCGAAGAAGCGCTCCGTGGCCGCGGCGGCCGAGTCGGCCGAGTCCGGTCCCCGCGTCAGCTCCACCAGCAGGACCGCATCCAAAGGCGGCAGCGTGTGGAAGCCGACTGCCGAGCCGCCCGGGTCCAGCGCGGCCAAAGACCCGGCGCTGCAGGCGATCGCCTGGGGCGCCCCCTGGAGGGGTGCGTCGGGTGCCTCGCCGCCGGTCAGGTCGAGGATCAGGAAGGGGGCCGGGCCGTCGACGGCCCCGGTCGGCGCGACCACCTCCCAGCCGGCCGCGGTGGCCGCCGCCGCTAGCTCCAGCGCCAGCCGGGAATCGCCGGCGATCACCACCACCCCGTCGCCGCCGCCCACCGGGAGGGGGTCGGGATCGGGGTCCCGGTACCCCCCCGACTCCGGGTAGTCGTAGTAGCCCCGTCCGGATTTGCGCCCGGTACGCCCGGCGGCGACGGCCTTGACGGCAATCGGGGACGGCCGCCAGCGGGGCTCGCCGAAGCTCTGCTCGTAGAACGAACGCGCGACGTCGAGTCCGACGTCCACTCCCACCAGGTCCATGAGCTCGAACGGGCCCATCCGAAAGCCGCCCCCGAGACGGCAGACACGGTCCACCTGCTTGATCGTGGCGACGCGCTCACCGAGCAGCCGGAGCGCCTCCAGCCCGAACGGCCGATTGCAGCGGTTGACGATGAACCCGAGACCGTCGGCGGCCTCGATCACCCGCTTGCCCATCGCCTCGCCGCACGCCCGGCCGGCGCTCAACGCTCGGGCGGAGGAGTCGACGCCGGCGACCAGCTCCACCAGCGCCATCACCGGCGGCGGATTGAAGAAGTGCATGCCGATCACCCGCTCGGGGTGCACCGCCGCGGTGGCCATCGCCGAGACCAGCAACGAGGAGGTGTTGGTGGCGAGCACGCATTCGTCCGACACGACGTCCGAGAGTCCGGCGAGCAGCTCGCGCTTGACCTCCAGGCGCTCCGGCGCGGCCTCGATCACCAGCTCGCAGTCCGACAGCTCCCGTAGGGACGGCGCCGGTCGCAGGCGGCCCCTGGCCGACTCGGCGTCGGCTTCGGACATACGGCCACGGGCGACGTCGCGATCCAGCCGGCGCCCGATTCCGTCCAGTCCCCGCTCGAGCGCCTGCCGATCGGGATCGTGGACGAGCGTCGTCATCCCGGCCACGCACCCCAGTTGAGCGATCCCGGCCCCCATCGTGCCCGCCCCGGCGACGCCGATCACCCCTGGCCGGTCGCTCCCCGGTACGCCGCCGGGCGATGTGCTCACGATCGGCCGCCCGAGCTGCTCGCGCTCCTCGGTGCGCGAATCGGTGTTTGCTCGTCGGTAAGGGCGAAGTCCATGGCGGGCACGCTACCGGAGCGCTCATGCGGCGGGGGCGGGTGGATCTCTGACGCGCGACCGGCCCCCGCCGCTTTGCGACGGGGGCCGTCAACGCGCCTGCGCCCCTCGGGTGATCAGCCGGTCGGCAGCGCCGACAGCGGCGGCTGAGTCACGTCGATCGTGACCGGCGCCGACGCGCCGCCCACGTTGGCCGGGCCGCCGGTGATCCGCGCGCGGAACTCCTTGGTCCCCGCCGTCCCGAACGTCCAGCCGAACTGGAACGTCGAGTTGCCGCCGACGAAGCGGACCTCGACCACATGCCAGTCGTTGTCGGAGCCGAGCTTCTCCAGGTAGATCACGTGCCCGGACTTGTCCGGGGAGACGCTGCCGGAGAAGGTGATCCGCCCGTCGACGGTGGAGGTCGACGAACTGGCCTGCATGGTCACGACGTCCTGAACGCCCTCAAACAGGACCGCGGTGTGGCGATAAGGCGCGAACGTGGTCCGGACCTGATACAGCTCGTTGGTCGTCGAAACGACGTTGGCGAAGCTGTAGCTTCCATCCGACCCGGTCGTTGTGGTGGTCAGCTCGCGGAACGGCCCGCCGCTGGGCTCACGCCCGAACAGGCTGACGCTCGTGTTCGGCTCGGCTGTGGTGGTGCCGGGCTGGTCCAGGATCCCGGAGATCGTCGTCGACTGGCCGTTGGCGACGATCGGCGCCGAGGTCTGGATGGTGAAGCCGGGAACCTCCTGCTGCTGGATGACGACCGAAATCACGTCGGACACCGCCGCGGTGTTCCGGGCGTCGCCGCCGAAACGGACGCGCACGTCACGCGCGCCGGGCACGCGCCACGCATAGGAGATGTTGTAGTTCGACGCGGAGTCGACGATCCCCCGCTTCACCGTGGTCCAGTCGTCGCTCGATCCCTTCTGGACCTGCAGCGCGACGACGCTGCCGGCGTGGTCGGGGGTGACGTGGCCCGAGAACACGATCGGGTGGCGAGTCAGGCCGGCCGTCGTGCTGGCGGACAGGCTGACCAGCGCGGCGACGCGCTCGTGCACGGTGCGGCTGTGGGTGAAGCCCGGTCCGCGGACAAACCAGCTGCGGTTGGTGAGGACGATGCCCTCGGCCCGCGTGAACTCGTACTGGCCGGCGGAGTTGGTCCTGGTGGTACCGATCAGCGAGAACTGCGGTTGGGGGTTGATCCGGTGATACAGGCGGATGACCTGACCGGCGTGATCCGGTCCCTTGAGCTGCCCGAAGATCAGCACCGCCTCGCCGGCGATGATGTGATGCGGAACGGCGTGGATCGTCAACCCCCGATTCCGCACCGGCGCGGCACCGGCGCCGGCCGGAATCAGGGCGCCCACGGACGCGGCAACCGCGCACGCGAGCAGGATGAAGCGAAGACGCATGGAAGCCTCCTTGACCTGCAGGTTGGATAGGCCTCCGCTGGATTCCGGCCCGCCCAGACGGTGGCGATGGAACGCCCGCATAAACACCGCGTCAGGCGTAGAAGTTGCGCATCCATCGCGAAGCGATCTTCGGCGGTCCTGGCGGGAGTTGTGCCCGGTTTAGAATCCGGCGCGATGGACCCACTCGCGATCGCGTTGTTGGCCGGTGTGGCGGGTCTGTTGCTGTGGGCGCGGCTGATCGCGCGGACCGATCAGGGCCGAGGCACGGAGCCCCTCGGACTGCGCTCGGCGAGGCGGATCACCGAGGACCGAGAGGCCCTCGAGGCCGAGGACCTGGCCCAGATGCTCGAGGCGCACAACGCTCGCCGGCGACGACGCGGCGAGGTCGACATGTCGGTGGGCGACCTGGAGCGTCGGGTGATGGAGGATGTCAGCGAGCAGCTGCGTCGTCGCCAGGCCTACCTCGCCGATCGCGATCTCGATCAGCTGCTGGAGGCGACCAACGCCCGCCGTCGCGCCCGTGGCCTCCCCGAGCGCACGCGTGATGACGTCAAGCGCGAGTTCGGACCGCCCGCGGGCCGGGCCGCCGCAGGCCCGGCTGCCCCTGGCTCCTGACCAGCTGCCGGGTTGGCTCGTTGCCTGATCATCGGGTGCGGCTGCCGCGGCCAAGAGCTCGCGCGAGCCGTGCGCGCGAGCGGACACACGGTGCGGGGGACGACCCGCGACCCGGGCCGGAGCGCGGAGATCGAGGCCGCCGGCGCGGAGGCCTACGTGGGCGACCCCGATCGGGTGGCGACGCTCAGTCCGGCGTTCGCGCACGTCGGCGTCGCCTGCGTGCTGCTCGGGTGCGCAACCGGGACCGACGAGCAGTTGGCAGCGCTGCATTCCAGCCGCCTGGAGATGCTGGTGGAGCGAATGCTCGACACCACGGTGCGCGGGATCGTCTACGAGGCCGCGGGCAATGTCGATCCGGCGCTTCTGCGCGCCGGGTCTGAGCGGATCCGCCACGGCTGCGAGCGCTCGCTGATCCCCTACGAGCTGCTGACAGCCGATCCCGCCGATCATCGCCAGTGGCTGGAGGAAGCCCGGCGGGCGGTGGAGCGGACGCTACTGGCCTAGCTGGCCCGCCCGGTTAGCAGCGGGGCTCGCCGCCGAGCCACGATCCAATGCGCTCGAACAGGTCGCCCAGGATTCGCGCCGTGGCGCCCCAGATGAGGTCGTCGCCGACAACGTAGGTATCGGTGCGGATGGCCACGCCGCGTCGCAGCACCCGGCGCCGCCCGTACCCCGCCAACAGCTCCGCGAGGGGGAGCTCCAGGACCGCGGCGACCTCGCGAGGGCTGAGTGCCCACGTGACTCCGGGATCGATCATCCCGACGAACGGGTAGACCGAGTAGCCGGTGACGATGGTCGGCGTCGGCTGCAGCGCGCCGAGCACCCGCACGCCCGAGGGCGGCAGCCCGATCTCCTCCTCGGCCTCGCGCAGAGCGGTTGAGCACAGGTCAGGATCGGTGGGGTCGCGGCGTCCCCCGGGAAACGAGATCTCGCCCGGATGACGCCGCAGGTCCTCGCGCCGTCTCGTGAACACCGCGTGCGCTCGGCCCGAGTCCAGGTACAGCGCCACCAGCACGGCGGCATCGGTGCGCCCGCCCACCTCAAGCGCCTCGGCGGCCCCGCGGGTCAGCAACACTCGGCGCAACTGCTCCGCGAACACCGTCGAGGCGGACGTCACACCATCCGCGCCTTCACGCCAGCGGGTTGAACAGGAGGCCGGTCGGGACCTTCGGGTAGAAGTAGGTGGATTTCGGCGGCATGCTCTCGCCCGCGGCGGCGACCGCCTGGACGCGCTCGATCGGCGTCGGCGTCATGAAGAAGGCGGCGTCATACTCGCCGTCTTGGACAAGCGCCAGCGCTTGCTGTGGGTCGCGCGCGTAGCCGAGCCCGTTCAGGTGATCGATGTCGTCATCGGCCATGCCCAGCGCGCCCTTGAGGATCACCGCTTCGAGGACAGCGGTGTCCAGCCGCCGGTAAGGCTCGGCGCGATCGGGTGCCGCGCGGTCGGCGATCGCCGGATCGCGCAGCGTGAGCAGACTCGCGCCGCCCCGAGCGTCGATATAGCCGATCCGAACGCGGTCGCCGGCGGCCGGGACCAGCCCGCCGGCGTCGGCCAGCTCCTCGATCTCGAAGTCGCGGCGTAGCGCCGTGGCCAGCGCCTGGAGCTGAGCGGAGCTCAGCCCCCGCACCAGGCGGTGGGTGGGGAACACCGTCAATCCCGGATCCTCCAGCGCCACCAGGCACATCAGGACATACCGGTGGGGCCCGTCGCCGCCGATCTCGTCGGCATAGACGCGGGCGGTCTCGTAGCGATGGTGACCATCAGCGATCAGCAGCTCCTCGCCGGCCAGCGCCTCCTGGACGGCGGCGATCGCCTCCGGGTCCTGCACCTTCCCCAGCTGGTTGACCGTCCCGTCGGCATCCGTCGTCTGCGCCCATGGGGTGATGCCGGCGCGGACGATCGCATCGCCGATAACTCCGCGGGGATCGGAGAACAGCGAGAAGATGGGCGAGAGGTTTGCCCGGGTGGCGCGCGTCAGGCGCAGCCGATCCTCGCGCGGGCCGGGGTGGGTTCGCTCGTGCGGCCGGATTCGCCCGGCGCCGTAGTCCTCGATGCGCACCCGCGCGAACCAGCCATCGCGCCGGCGCGACTCGCCGTCCGGGCCCGTGTAGTCCTGCGACAGCGTCCAGAGCGCCGGCCGGTCCTCGAGCACGACCACGCCCTGCGCTCGCCAGTCGGCCAGCAGCTGCGCGGCGCGGTCATAGCGGTCCTCGCCATCCCGAGGCAGATCGATGCGGACCACGTTGTAGGGCGAGCGAGCCTCCAGCGCCGCTCGCTGCTCCTCGTCGATGACGTCGTAAGGGGGCGCGACGACGTCCTGCAGCCCGCCGGTACGCTCGGGGTCGTAGCGCAGCGCGCGGATGGGTTGGATCTCGGGCATCGCCGGTTCGAGGCTACTTCACCCTCGCGGGCTTCCGGGGTCAGCGGCGGGCGCGGGTCCCGCGGGCCCGGGCAGGGCGTGGATTACACTCCTCAGCCTGCGGGGCGTGGCGCAGCCTGGTAGCGCGCCTGCTTTGGGAGCAGGAGGTCCCCGGTTCAAATCCGGGCGCCCCGATGTCGAATGTGCCCGCGTGGAGTGTGTCCACGCTCGCCCGGGATCAGTGTGTCAGCAGGTGTTCCTCGCGCATGGCGCATGTCCCGATACCGGCTGTAATTTCGCATGCGGATTCGCAACTGAATCGTGTAACGGCCACGTACCTCCTGCAGACCGGATCCCCAAACCAGAAGGTAGTCGTGAAACGCATCATCGTCGCGCTGCTTGCGGTGGGCGCGCTTGCCGCCGTGGTCGCGCCGGCCGGGGCGTCAGCGAGGGCGTCGTCGACCAAGAACATCGCCCAGATCGCGGCGGGGTCAACGCAGTTCTCGACGCTGGTCAAGCTGGTCAAGTCCGCCGGGCTGGTCAGCGCGCTGTCGGGTAAGACCAAGCTGACGGTGTTCGCTCCGACCAACGCCGCGTTTGCGAAGGTGCCCGCCCAGACATCGAACAAGCTCGCGCACGACAAGTCGCTGTTGCAGGCGGTGCTGCTCTATCACGTAGCCAAGGGCCGGTTGCTCGCCGCCCAGATCGAAAAGCGCCGTTCCATCAAGACGCTGGAGGGCTCCCGGGTCGCGGTCCGCGTCCGCGCCGGCAAGGTGTTCATCAACCAGGCCCAGGTGGTCGAGGCCAACGTGCTGGCTTCAGACGGGGTCATCCACGCTATCAACGGGGTGCTCATCCCCCCGGCGCCGCCAGCCGGTAAAGGATGAGCAGCGGCGGCGCAGCCACGCGCCATTCGTCGGCGAGATTCGGCGGGGCCCGGTGGCAAGGTCGGGCGCGCTGAAAACCCTGTCGAGTCTCGTCGTGCGGGCCACGCTCAGTCTCGGCCATTCCTCAGCACGATTGCCAGGAACCGATCGAGCATCGCGTTGATCTGCTCGGGCACCTCGCCGGGGCTGAAGTGCCCCGAGCCGACAGTCCGCCCGACCATGAGGTGGGGCCGCAATCGCACAGCCCGCGCCAGGTCCGCGTTCGGGGTCGACGCATCCAGATACAGCACCGGGGCCTGACAGCGCACGAGCGCCTCGGCGTCATCCCAGGATCGGATCGACTCCTCCAGGATCGAGCTCGTGACATGTCCCGGCACATCGACGATCTGGTCAAGGATCCAAGCCATCCGAGCGCGATCATCGTCCGGACCGAAGAACGTCGCGTAATAGTCGCGCAGCGCTCGGCTGGCGTCGCCCGAGCGCAGCGCCGCGACCAGATCTCGCACGAACCTGGCGCGGTCGCCGGGGGCCAGCAGAATCGAGTCGATCAGCGCGACCGCGCGGATCGCCTCGCCGCGGTCGGCGCCGAGCTCCAAGGCGACGAGCCCGCCCAGGCTGTGACCGACCACCACCGGGCGCTCCACCCCGAGATGCGAGCACATCCAGGCAACGTCGTCGGCGAGGAGCTGCATGGTGTAGCGCTGCTCAGGCGCGTCACTGTCGCCGTGGCCACGCAGATTCACCAAGAGCACACGGTGATCACGAGCGAAATGCTCCACCTGCGCGGCCCAGAAGCCGCGGTGACAAGCCAAGCCGTGCACGAACACCAGCGGCGGAACCCCCCGACCAGCTTCGGCATAACCGAGCGCCACTCCGTCGCGGACAAGCTTGGCCACGCTCAGTAGTCTGAACCACCGGGCGGCTCTCGCCGCGGCCATCGGAAAAGGAGTGCGCTCCCGGTCAGGGAGCGAGTCGCTCGATCGCCCAACCGCCGCCGGGCCGCGGCAAATAGAGCAGACGGTCATGCAGCCGGTCGTCGCGCTGTTGCCAGAACTCGAACGTGTCTGGCGTGAGCAGGAACCCACCCCAGCTCGCCGAGACCGGCAGCTCGTCGTCGGTGAAGCGATCATCGAGCTCGGCGACGCGTTGCTCGAGGACCTCGCGACTGGCGATCGGCTGGCTTTGCGGCGAGGCCAGTGCACTCAACCGGCTGCCCCGGGGGCGGCTGCGGGTGTAGGCCGCCGACTCCTCCGGCGTCGTCCGCCGCACGCCGCCCTCGATCCTCACCTGCCGCCCCAGCCGCTTCCAGTGAAACATCAATGCGGCGTACGGGTTGGCGGCCAGCTCCTGCCCCTTGCGACTCTCGTAGTTGGTGAAGAACACGAAGCCGCGCTCGTCCGCCCGCTTGACCAGCACCATCCGCACCGACGGTCTTCCGTCGCCGGTGGCGGTGGCGACCGCCGCGGCTTCGGGCATGTTCACCCCGGCCCGCGCCGCCTGGGCAAACCACGCTGCGAACTGGCGCACCGGGTCGGCGTCCACCTCCGATTCGCGCAGCGTCCGTGCGAACTCCGTCATGCTGCGCATTATCGTGGGCCTCCCGGGCTGTCAACGGACCTCTCCGTTTCGCCCCGCGCTGACGTTACCCTGATCGCGGGCCCCCGTAGCTCAGCTGGATAGAGCGACGGCCTTCTAAGCCGTGGGTCGCAGGTTCGAGTCCTGCCGGGGGCGTGGGTCCGAAACAATTGCCGCCGTCGGGAGCAGTTGTGCCTGGGGGTGGCTGTGGCAGACTTGGCGTGTCAGCGCTACGAGTCCGATACCGCCGTCCTGATCACCGAGTTACGGAGCCCTACCGGCGTGGTGGCGGTCACCGACGAGTTGGCGTTGCGCCCCGGCACCGATCTGAGCGACGATGCGCCGGCCGGGCACCGAGAGCTGATCCGCTCGGCGGTCGTCCTCGATGGCTTCGTCCGGCTTCGGGTTGAGCTTGATTCCCGCGGAGGCGCCTCAGCGCACTGAGCTGCGGGCGGCTTGTCCGTGCGTCGGATCGGGTTTGAGGAGGAGGCCGAGGCGTTCCTCGGCTGGGTGCTGGACACCTTCGAGCACGGCAGCATGCCGAAGATCATGTACGACCTGGAGGGCGGCGCGGTACCGACGAGCGTCTCGACGCCGAGCTCGAGGGCAGGGCCGGCTACTACGACCACGTGGGGGCGCTCAAGGACATGGTGCAAAACCATCTCCTGCAGCTGTTCTGCCTGGTGGCGATGGAGCCGCCGATCAGCTTGGGGGAACGAGATCTGCGCGACCGCAAGGTCGACGTCTTGCGCTCGGTGCGCCCATGCGAGGACGATGATGTCGCCGCCTGCACTCGCCGGGCGCGCTACCGGGCCGGACGGGCGCGCCATCGAGACATCCCCGCCTCCGTCGATGAAGACGGAGTATCCCCCGAGCACGGCACCGAGAGTTCGCCGAGGTGGTGCTGCAACTCGACAGCTGGCGCTGGTCTCAGACCAGGTTCCGGCTGCGCACGGGCAAGGCGATGGGAGCGGACCGCAAGGAGGTAGTCGTGCACTTTCGGCCCGTGCCGCACCTTCCCTTCGAACAGCCACAGGATTCGGTCTCCAACCGGCTGCGCTTCGGGCTAGAGCCAGAAGGCCTCGCCCTCGAGTTGACGGGCACCGGCCCCAGTGTGGCGTTGAGCCTGGTGCCGCTGACACTCAGCGTCGAGATGGAGCCGCCCGAGCTACCCGCCTACGGCCGGATCCTGCTCGACGTGCTGTGTGGCAACAGCGCCCTGTCGATCCGCGCCGACGAAGCCGAGGAGGCATGGCGCGTCCTCACGCCCGTCCTCGAGGGTTGGTCACGAAACATTCCGCCGCTGCAGGAGTACGACGCCGGGTCAAACGGTCCGCCTCGACCGCCCGGGGACGGGCGCTGATCTCGTATCAGCGCCCCGCGGGTTAGACCTCGCCGCGGTAGGGAGCGCACCCAGGAGCGCGCGCGCCCAGACCAGTGACCGAGAACACCCGCCCGGCGTCCGGCTGGCGCACCAGCGCGGGTTCCTCGAGCCGTTGGCGGCCCGTGGTGACAAACAGGGTGCGGCGGTCGCCACCGCCAAACGCGCACGACGTCGTCTGCGCCACGGGAATGGGGACGGTGGCGCGCAGCGAGCCTTCAGGCCCGTAGCGGTGGATCGCCCATCCTCCGTACATCGCGACCCAGATGTCCCCCTGCTCGTCGACGGTCAGCCCGTCGGGTGCCATGCCTGGTTGGTCGATTCCGACCAGCGTCCGGCGCCGGCTGATCGCGCCGGTGACGCCGTCGAAGTCGAAGGCGTCGACCGAGCCGGTGCCGCTGTCGCTGAGGTACATCGTTGCGCCGTCCGGGCTCCAGCCGATGCCGTTTGAGATCGTCAAACCGGTCAGCACGGTGCTGCAGCGTCCATCGAGCTCGAGGCGATACAGCGTGCCGGCCCTGGGCGACTCGTCGTAGGCCATCGTGCCAGCCCAGAAGCGCCCCTGCGGGTCACACGCACCGTCGTTCATACGCACGTTCACGTGACCGGCCTCGGGCTGGGCGAGCTCCCGGATCGAGCCGTTCTCGTCGACGGATAGGAAGCCCTGGCCGGCGGCGAGCACGTACCCGCCGCTCGCGACCGGGGCGACTGCGCCCACGTGCCGGTCGAGCGCCATCGTGCGGACCTGGTCGGGACGGCCGCCGGCTGTCAGCGTGGCCCGATGAAAGCCACGGCCGAGGATGTCCACCCATAACAGCTCCTGGCGCTCCGCATCCCACCGTGGCCCCTCGCTGAGCAGGCCGGGCTCGAGCGACCACGCGGTGACCTCGGGGGTCGTCATGCTTTAGGGCCTACGATGACCGCGACCAGCGCGCCTCGACCAGCGCGCCCGCGCCGACCGGCGACAGCGGAGGCTGCCCGGTGAGGACGCGCCCCATCTCCTCGGCGGCTCCTCCTCGATGCCGTCGAGACCCTGCGCCCGCGATCCAGCCCTCGCTGAGCGCCTGGTGGAGGGCGCGATCATCAACGATCGGCCCGCGGGCGGTGTTGATCAGGATCGAGGTGGGCTTCATGCGCCGCAGCTGAGACTCGTCGAACGGGTGGTGCGTCTGCGCTGTGAGCGGAGCCTGGATCACACCGTCGCGTTGGCGGTGGCGAGCTTTGACCGGACGAGCACCAGCGGCGCGTCGGGGTCGTGCGGCTGGGGGATTGCCCCCAGCGAGAACTCGGCGATCGCGCCGGGGCGAAAGACGAGGCAGTGGGTCGAGCCACCGTACTGGAAGTGTCCGAGTTCCTCGCCCTTGCTGACGTGGTAGCCCTGGGTCACCTTGGCGTCGATCACGCACGAGGAGACCTCCACCATGCCGACCGGGACGAAGGCCATCAGCCCGATGACGGGGTCATCGGCCTCGATGAGGATGATCGCCCGGGCCGCGACGTTCGCGATATAGGACTGCGAGTTCGTGGGCTCGACCGCGTCGCTGCCCTCCGCGTCGGCCTCGGAATAGTACGTGCCCTCCTGGATGAACGCTCGGACGATCGTGCCAGCGACCGGGCTGTGCCAGCGGTGGTAATTGGTCGCGCTCAGAAAGGCCTGATAGACCGTACCGCCGACGAGCTGATCGACGGAATCATCATTCGCCAGCATGTCCTGGAGCGAGTACGGCTGGGTCTTGATCCAGAAGCGATCCTGGCGCTGGACGTCGGTGGTGATGCCGTAGGGCGTGGACTCGCAGGCGCTGACGATCACTTTGTCGTCATCTGGGCACGCCACCGGACGTTCACCCTCCTTGAAGCGCCTGGTGAAGAAGTCGTTCCACGACGCAAAGCCCCAATGCTCGTCCTGAGGGTCGTGCTCGTACTGCTCCATGCCGACCGTCCGCTGGGCCGCAGCGCACTTCCAGCCCGACGGCGAATCGTTGAGCACGTAGAGCGAGTCGCCGCTGCTGAGAAACTCACACCAGACAGTCAGGATGTTCTTGAGCATGGCATTGATCCGCGGATCGCGGAACGCGGCAAACCCAGCCGGCGTTCCCATGGTCCAGTCAAGGATCGCGGCAAGCGGCGTGGCCACCATCGCGGTCTCGCTGAACTCCGGCGCCATCGTCAGCACCGCGTTGATCAGGCGCATTAGCTGCGGGGCGCTCTCCAGGTGCCGCTTGCGATATGGCTTGGTACTCGGCACTTGGACGATCATCTGGTTCATGTACATGCGCACCATGGGATCGGTGTCCATCAACTCCTGGAAATCGCTGAGCACCGGATGCAGCACAACCCGCTCGTCCCTACCCTCCACCTGCTCCCGATGGCCGTCGAGCCACGACTCCAAGTCGTCCTGGCCCTCCGGCAGCCAGCCCGCCTGGCGCTGCACGTCCACGGCATGGGGTTGAATCGCCACCAGGGGACCATACCCGCACTCGCCTGATCGCGAATCAACTGTCGCGATCTCCTGGGCGCCTCGTGAAGCGCTCCCTGCGGATCTCGTGCGAGCCCAGCGGCGTCGCACGTGAAGCTCGAGAAACGCGGTGAGACCCAAGCGCTAGATCTTCGGGTCCAGATCAGGCTCGTGAACGTCGCCGACGCTGATCGCTCACTGCTGTCACGCCGTCAAGGCAATCATGGACGCCGAACGAGCTTGTGCATGATCCGGAGGCGCCGGTGCCGGACGTTGCGCGCGGGGGGTCCTCGCCGCCGCGACGAGTAACCATCGACACGTGTCAATGAGATGTGTCCACTACCCCCTCGGAATGATCGACGCCACCTTCGCGAGCGGGTGACGCCGCGTGCGCCCGTACCGACCGGCAACCGACGACATAGATGGGGCGCGTATACGTATCAGCTTCGCAGCCAAGCGCCACCCGTCCGCGAACGTCAGTTTCTCTTGACGCCGGATTTGGCGTCCGGGTTTGTCGACGGACGCCGGCGGGGCGTGCCGCTGAGGACAGATCGTCGCGCCGAACGCGAGTATGTGGCCGTTTGCACGTCAACGCCGGATGCCATGGCCACCGTCCAAAAAACCGGCAGCGGAAACAATCAGGTATCCGCTACTCCGGTAATGACATGAGCTGCGAGTGCGCCTGTCGGCGCGCCGAGCGGAGCGGCACCGATCGAGTACCGGGAGGCGCCGGCCGACCTGCTCCCGTCGAGGACGGCTCCTTTCGACGCGGTCCTCTGCCACGCGGGTCGGCAGCTCCTTGGTTCTGCTCTCACGGTGGGGAGCGCCATGACACGGGGTGCTCAACCTCCCCCATCCAGGCTCGAGCATCAGCGGTTCCAATAACTCGATCGGTTGGTGGGCGGGACACGCCGAGTCGCCGGAGAACCGTGGGCCAGCGAGCTCAGAGGTGGGATGCGCTGTCATGCCCGCTCTGCCACCCAGGTGAGCCAGCAAACGGGCGGTCAGCTCCTACAGCAGCGCACCCTCTGTCGGCGAACGCGAGCGGCTCCTGAGCGCCGTAGGACGCGTCGACAGGCAGCCGACTGGCTGCGTACTGCACGCAGCCAAATGGCTGCCTATTGGATGGATCGTACTCCCGGGGCGCTGGCCGGTCCGAGCGGCGGCTGCCGGTGAGCCGGCCGAAGCGCGAGTACCCAATCCGGCGACGAGGCCGAGGGGAAGGTCCAGCCGATGCGGCATTGGTATGCCTGCAGCGCGGCGATCGGGGCGCGGGACACTGCGATCATGCCGACATCGTGGTGCTCCAGGTGTACGACGAAGCCGTTGAAGCCATTAGCGATCCCCGACCACGACGGGCAGCCGCCCGTGTACCGAGGACCAGCAACGCTCAGGGTCCGTCGATTACAACCACCGGTCGATGAACACGACATGGCTCTGGGAGCGCGGCGAGGAGCGCGGCGCTTCTGAGCACGCCGCGATGTGCGGCACTGGTAGGGCCACTTACCTCCGCGAGCATCCTGGCATGAGCAACTTCGCCCTCCAGGCTGGGGTCGTCTACCACACCTACTCGGCCTATGCACGCGGCCTGGACGGGTTGTGGGGGATGTACCAGTGGCTGGACCGCCCGCCGCTGGGCGCAACGAGACCGGGGCGTGGTTTCGTCGGCGCGACGAGTACGAGAGCGGAATCGCATGGACTCGTGAGTGCCCCCTGATGATTGACCCTCTCTGTCCGACGGGGATGTGCGACCTCAGCCGGCGGCCGCCCCGGGCCATCGAATAGGTCACCCTCGCCGACCGAACGTTCACGCTCGCCGACCAGACGGCCACGCTTGCTGCTGTGGCCGCGCGGCGCTGGTAGATTCATCGGTTCCACGGTGGGCGTAGCTCAGTTGGTAGAGCTCCTGGTTGTGGTCCAGGCGGTCGGGGGTTCGAGTCCCCTCGCTCACCCTCCGTGGATATGCCGTTTACCAGGCATATTCGCGCTTTCCGCTGAGTTGAAGCGGCTGATTGTTGTTGCCGTTGTACCACTCGAGCTGCCAGCTCCTGATCGGGTCGATGATGGCGACCGCGGCCAAGCGGCGGAGACCCGAGCGAGTCGTGCTTGCCGCGCGTTGCAGGCGGGCACCGAGGAGCGCCGAGGTGCTCGTCGCGCTGCAAAGCAGGTGCAGGCCGGTCAACGTTTTCACCGTGCTGGCAGCGTGGGAGATTGGCCCCGACGCTTCCCGCGGTCGCCGGGCAACGGAGCCGTCAGCCGCTAGCCTGGACCCCCTCACGTCACGCCTTCCGCCCGAAGCGGCGGCGAGATCAACCACGATGACAGCGGCTTCGGTCCGCCAGCTCGTGGACGAGGAAGACGATGATCGCTTCCGCAGGAGCTGCCGATCGCGAGCTGGGTGCGCCGGATCAGGCCGATCGTCGACGCCGCTTCCAGGACCTGGAGAGCGCAGATCAGTGCGATCGTCAGGTTAGTTGACGCCTTGCTTCTCCCGTCACGCACCACCGGCTGCGTCGAGCCCCGAAGGTCGGTCCACCGGCGGCTTCTGCTTGGGGCCGTTGAGCGGCCAGAGCGGAAAGCGCCTTCGAGAACGACCGGCTGGCGATACCCAGCAGTCGGGCCGACGCTGCGACGGCCACCGCGTCGCGAGCGCGATCTGTCGTCGGCGTGCTGCGATCTGCTGTCTAGGGAGGAGCGAGTCGGGGTAACGCCGTGGTGATGCTAAACGTCGAGCAGATCCATGAGTGGCGGGGTCAGAGTGTCGTGGATCGAGATGGGGAGCGGATCGGCAAGCTCGACGAAGTGTTTTACGACCACACCACGGGCGAGGCGACTTTTGCGTCGGTCAACACCGGGTTGATGGGCCGACATAGCAATCTGGTGGCGTTGACCGGGGCGACCGTGGGCCGAGATTATGTGCGGGTGGCGTATACGGCCGCGGAGGTGAAACGCGTCGAGGCTCGCCAGGAAGACGGTCGTCTTGACCTGACCGCGGCGCATGACGCAGCGACCGCATATGGTGTTGAGTTCGCGCCGGATACGACGTTCGATAGTGCAACGCTGATCGCTGATCGCCACTCCGAGGCCGCTGAGGCGGCAGCGCACGCCGAGGAGCTCAGGCAAGAGGCGCTGCTTCGGGCCGATGACGTCGAGGCACGCCGCCAAGAGGCCGACGCCGCCGCGCGAAACGCCACCGAGGCCGAGCGAGAGCTCGACCGGGCTCAGCAGGCGGCACGTGACGCTCGCGACGAAGCCGACCGGGCGGCCGATAACGCTCTGCCCGCGCCGCCGAACGGCTGAGCGCTCGACGCCCAGACCCTGCGGGCCCGGCGACATGGCAGAAACCAGCCGCGATGCCGCCGACTGTTGCTCTTCGCTGGCTTCGCTGGCCCTTCATCACGGGTCAGGTCTTATACGTCGACGGTGGTCGAACGATCGTCTGAGTTCATAGAGACCGAACGCCGTTCGCGTACCGCGAAATGGGGGGGGTCAGGCCTGGCTTCGATCTCTGAGGAAGGCGTCGACGTTCTCGCTCGCGGATTGGATCGTCGAGGGTGGCGCGAATCGCCTCGCATGCTCGCTGCGGATCCTCGCCCTCGAGCTGGACCGTGTCATCGACGCCGAAGTGCCGCTCGAACAAAATGATCCCGCCGCGCTCGAGTTGCGTCCGGAGATCCCCAACGTGTTGTCGGTCAGGGTGAACAGCCGGAAGCCGCCTCCCGCAGGCGCCGCGGCGCGGCGGGAACCTCCGGGTGCGGCGGCATCGAGGCGAAGCGCTCGGCCGCGTCGGCCTCGGTGACGTGATCCCGCGGGTTGCAGCCAGCATCCGCAGCACGGCCGCGCCGATGTCGGTGAAGGGCGCATGACCCCGCAAGGGTCAGCGCCTCCGAATAGGTGATCAGGCCGGCGAACCACCGCCGCGTTGCGGCCGGGTCGTCGAAGATCCGGACGAGACTCGGCCGGATCGTTGCCAGGTCCAGCTGCGTTTCGTTGACGTCGAAGACGATGATCGGGCGCTGTCTCATGACAGCTCCTTTTCGGGAATAGGGCGGATCAGGCAGAGGAGGGGGGGCGCTGGGAGGTCGCGGCCTCGTCCGGCGTCAGACCGCGGTCGGGACCGTGGGAGACCACGTTCTGACCGGGCTCGGCGCGCACAAGCCGACCGTTGATGGTGACCGTGACCTTGTCGGGCTCAAACGAGACGTGGTTGCTGATGCGATCGACCTCGCGGTAGGGCTCGTGATAGGACCAGCCGGCACGGGACACGCCGTTGACGTCGTAGTAGCTGCACAGTCCCTTGTACGGACAGAAGGTCTGACGCTCGACCGGGGTCAGCGCCCCGGGGACCACGTCCGTACGAGGCACATACCAGCGCGGGGCGAAACCGGATTCGAACAGCACCAGTGGCTCCGTGGTGTCGGCGACGAGATGGTCTCCGGCGTAGACGGTCAGATTGCGCGCAGTGCGACGGATGTCGATGCGGTGGTACGCGTCGGCGGCGTGCCCGAGGATTCGCTCCTCCTCCTCATAGAAGGCGTCCATGGCGTGCCAGGCGAAGGCGACTCTCCCCTGGAGGATCTCGGCGAAGCCGGGCAGAGCGGTGTGCTCCCAGGCCGCGCGCGGCGCGTCGCGGTCATCGTGCCGGACCGCGTACCAGGCGGTGGCGCCGAGCTCCGGATGCTCGGTCGTGTGTTCGGCGGGATGCAGGAATCCGTGGGCGATGTCGTCCTGCGGGAAGTAAGCGACCGGGTAGCGCGCCGGCTCGTGCAGCAGAACGACGTCTTCGCTGTCGGCGATCCACGTGCGGCCGAACATCACCCGCATCCGCCGGCGTAGCGGCTCAGCGTAGAGCAGCCGTCGCGGCAGCGGCTCGTTCACGAGAAAGCGGCCGACCGCGCCGGGTGCCAGTGGTCCCTGTTGCCAGGCCAGACCCATCGGCCACCGTCCTTTCCGTTGCGCGTTCAAAGCGCCGAGCGGCGCTGCTGTGACGGATCTGTGGCGCCGGCACCCGCCTTCTTACCGCCCCAGTAAGAACTCGCCGTCGGCCCGGCACTGATGGCACAGAGCCCACGTGCGATCCCCTGAACGAGGACCCGGGTCAGGCTGGCCGATCCAGACAGGAGCCAGCAACGCCATCCCGGCCTTGAGCCAGGGGCCCGATTTAGTCGTCGACGACCTGCCGACGGCGCACGTCCGGCTCCAGCAGGCCAGCGTCGCCGTGGGCCCGATCCGCCACAAGGGGCCGATCGGCGCTTGGGGTGGCACGTCCGCCCCTGGGCTCGATTCGCCCCTGGGCTCGATCCGACACGCGGGGACAACCGAGCTTTGCCGACACTACCGACCGTGACAGCAACGCCTGCATCCTGCAGGAACACGGCCGCCGGACGGCTGAGGTCCATCGTTGCGCGCGGTTAGCATCTGGCCGAATGGGCAGCGACCGTGACGCGCGTCCGCGCATTGCTTCGGACCCGGACTCCCGCCGCTGGGTCCAGCAGCTGGCGCCCGACCACCCCGGCCACGAGAAGGCGTTGGCACGTCTGCGGGAGCTGCTGGTGCGTGTCGCGGGCCACGAGCTGGGCCGGCGCCGTGGCCTTCTGGGTGCGATCTCGGGCCCGGAGTTCGACGATCTGGCCCAGCAGGCTGCCGACGACGCCGTGCTGAAGATCCTCGACAAGCTAGGCGACTTCCGGGGGCTCAGCCGCTTCACCACCTGGGCCTACAAGTTCGCCGTGTTTGAGGTCTCGAGCAAGGTTGCGCGCCATGCCTGGCAGCACCAGTCGCCGAGCTCGGGCTCGCTGGCCCTGGAGCAGGCGGCAGACACGCTGTCGCCGCGGCCTGGGGACAAGCTCGAGCAGCACGAGCAGCTGCGGATCCTGTCGGAGGCGATCGGGGAGCTCACCGAGCGCCAGCGTGAGGTGTTCGTGGCGGTCGCGCTCAACGACGTCCCGATGGATGAGCTCGCGCTCGAGCTGGGCTCTAACCGCAACGCGATCTACAAGAACCTGTTCGACGCCCGCCGCCGACTGCGCGCGCGGCTGGTCGAGGCGGGTCATCCAGTCACCGACGACGAGCTGAGCGCAACCCCGTGAGCCTCGACCCGCACCACCTCGATGCGCTGCTGCGCAGCCAACCCGGCGACGCAGGCTGCACTGCCGGCGAGGCCATCCTTGATGCCTACGTCGACCTCGAGCTGGCCGGGGAGGATCCCGCCCGCACGTTCTCCGGCACCGCGATCCATCTCGCCAGCTGTCCCGGGTGCGCCGCCGACCACGCGGGCCTGCTCGAGGCCGCCCGCCGGTTCGGCGACGCGACGCCGGACTGACCGCCCCGCCACCCGGTAAGACGGCCGCCCCGCCTCCCGGTAAGACGGCCGCCCCGCCTCCCGGTAAGACGGCCGCCCGCCGGCGCACTCATCGCAGTGACGGCCCGCCGGGTCGTCCCCGTTACGGGGACCCGCGAACAGGAGCGCCTTATGGGAGATCCCAGCGATCGGATCCGCCGCCTCGTCGGGCGCGTAAGCGGCCACGCTACCGCAGCCGTCGTCCTGGCGCCGGCCTGGTCGAACTCGCCGTGGCGGGGGACCTACACCTCGGTCTGGTCGGGCGTGATCTCGATCGACCTGGCCGGCGACGTGGTCGCCACCGATCCGCGGGGGACGGTCAACGCGGGGTTGATGACGCTGTTCTTCCTGGCCGCCAGGCTGGAGGCAACGCGGGAGCTCGACCAACGAGGGGCTCCAGTACCGGCTCCATTCCTGGACCAGCATGGTGATCGTGCCGCTGTTCGCGCTGGCCAACGCCGGCGTGCGCGGCCCGGTACTCAGCGCCGCAGCGAAGTCGCCGATCACCTGGAGGATCGTGCTGGGGTTCGTGGGTCGAGACCGGACTATCCCGCGCGGACGCAGCGGCCAGAAGCTTGCCGGCCCGCGGCGCCTCGCGAGCGGTGGCCCAGGCGGCGACGAGGATTCCCATCGGCTTGTCGACCGGGCGCGATCTACCGCTCCGCCCATGGACTGGGGCTCGACCTCGACCGGCTCGTCGCCGACCTCGACGACGACGCCCACGCGCCGCACATCGCGGCCGATGGCCGCAGCGCAGAGGCCAGCGGAGCGGCCGGCACCCCGGCGTTCTTCAGCGACGGACCCCGCTGGTCCGAACCAGCCGGGCAGGAGGCGCTGGGCGGCGCCGTCGCCGAGCGCCTCGGTCACGAGGGTCCGGCGCAGCTGTCCGACATCGCCTCCGCCACCCAGGTGGTGGCCGCCAGGTGACCGGCTCCAGCGCGACCGAGGGGCCCGCCGGGCGGCTGGTGTCGCTCAACGTCGGACGCCCACGCGACGTGGCGTGGGCGGGGAAGACCATCCGCACCGCGATCTGGAAGGAACCAGTGGCCGGCCCGCGGATGGTACGGGGAATCAACATCGACGGCGACGACCAAGCCGACCGCGCCGCCCACGGCGGCGAGCACCGCGCGGTGTACGTCTACCAGATCGATTCCTACCGCCACTGGGAGCGGGAGCTTGACCGCGAAGACCTCACTCCCGGCCAGTTCGGCGAAAACTTCACCGTCACGGGACTTGCCGATGACAAGGTCTGCATCGGCGACCGCTACCGGATCGGCGGCGCGCTCTTCGAGGTCACCCAGCCGCGAGTGACATGCTTCCGTCTCGGCCTGCGGATGGACGAGCCACGGATGCCGTCGCTGCTGGTGGCCCATCACCGCCCGGGCTTCTACTTCCGGGTCCTGCAGGAGGGACCAGTGCAGGCCGGTGACGCCATCGTCCGTGTGCTGAGCGGCCCCGAGCAACTGACCGTCGCTGACATCGACGCACTCCTCTACCTGCCCCACAAGTCCCGGCGCACGCTGCAGCGCGCGCTGCGGATCCCGGCGCTCAGCGAGGGCTGGAAGGGATCGTTCCGGTCGCTGCTGGAGCAGAGGCAGACGGCGCCGGCCGCAGCGGCGCCGGCCTGGACGGGGTTCGTGCCGCTGACCGTTGCGGCGATCCACCGGGAGAGCGAGACGATCGTCTCGTTCACGCTGACGCTCACCACCGAAGCGCCGCAGGCCGCAGCCGGCGCCCCGGGCCAATATCTCTCGCTGCGGCTGCATCCACAGAGCGAGGCCGCCCCGGCAGTCATTCGCAGCTACTCGCTCTCCCAACCCCCCGCCGCCGGGGGGTTCCGGATCAGCGTCAAGCACGAGCCGGACGGTGTTGGCTCGACCTACCTGCAGACGCGGGTCCACACCGGCGACACGGTCGAGGCCGCCGCGCCCCGAGGCGACTTCACGCTGCGCGCCGGCACCCGGCCGGTGGTGCTGGTCAGCGCAGGCGTGGGCGCCACCCCGGTGCTGGCCATGCTCCACTCGCTGGCCGCCGCCCGCGACCCTCGCGAGGTGTGGTGGGTCCACGGCGCCCGCGATCGCGCTGAGCATGCCTTCGCCGACGAGGTCGACGGGCTGTTGAACGCCATTCCCCACGCCCACCGGATCGTCAGTTACAGCCAGCCCGGCCCAAAGGACATCCCGGGTGTCGCGTTCGATCGGACCGGACGGATCTCAATCGAGACGATCACCAGCGCCGCGATCCCCGACGATGCCGACTATTACCTGTGCGGACCGGACGCATTCATGCGGTCGCTGTCGGCGGCGCTGACCGCCCGCGGCACAGCGCCGGAGCACGTCGCCATGGAGCTCTTCGGCACCGGGACGGTAATCACCCCGCCCGGGCTGGAGGGGGCGCGCCCCGCGCCGCATCCCCCCGCCGGCGCGCCCGGCACGGGCTCGGCGGTCACCTTCAGCCGCAGCGGGCTGACCGTGCCTTGGGACGACAGCCACTCCAACCTGCTCGAGCTGGCCGAGGCATGCGATGTGCCGGTCAGCTTCGGCTGCCGCAACGGCGTCTGCCATTACTGCGAGAGCGGCCTGCTCAGCGGCGAGATCCGATATGTCACCGAGCCCCTCGAACGGCCCGACGAGGCTCACGTGCTCGTCTGCTGCGCCACGCCGACGGCGCCGATCACGCTGGAGCTCTGACCGCGAAATCTTCCCGCCCACCCGAAGGACGCGGCCGCGGGCCGCCCTCTACGGGTCACAACCAGCACGCACCCGCGTGCCCGACCTCAGAGCGGGACCACCGCGCCTCGGCTGAGCCGCCTCTCTCCACGCAGGAGCGACACTCTCCCTGGGGTCGCGCGGGGAGCTCGCTTCGGCGAACGACGCTCGCGGCGGTAGGTGTGCGTCGCGCCAGAATTCTCCGCCAAGCGAGTGCGTGCACGCCGCGCTCGGACGTGGCTGGCTACTTTGTGGGTTGTGTCTGGGTGGGTTCGGTGCCGTCCGCCTTGCGGCAGAGGACGAGGGCCTCGATGTAGTCGCGGCGATAGCGGTCGGGGTCGTGCGCCACGCGGTCCTCGAGCGCGCGGAGGAAGTCGGCGAGGAGAGCGGGCGCGCGGTCCTCGCCCTCGCGCGCGAACGCGCTTTGCATGAGCGGCTCGCCCCAGGCGAGCACGCTTCGCACGTATTCCCGCGCGAACACGGCGGGATCGGCGTGCCAGTAGGGATTGTCGAGACGGAAGAGCTTGGCGCTGTCGAGCTGGAGGCCGTCGACGCTCCCGCCGCCCGCCGCGAAGGGGTCGCCGATCTCGTCGAGTGTGCGCATCCACACCGGGACGACAACCGCCGCGACAGTGTCGGCACCGATGCGCCCCGCGCGGCGCCAGTCAGCCAGCACCCGGTTCATGTCGGCGATCAGCTCGAAGTAGAGCCCCGACCTTTCGGGGTCCGGAGCGGGCGAGGCCGGGAGTGCGGCAACGAACCGGCCGTTGGGCGCGAGCTCCACGGCGCGGAGCTCGAGAAGCCGCTGCCACTCACGCGCCGCGGCGGCGCGCCAGGCTCGCCGCTCGTCCTCGTCGAGGTGGTCCGGGTAGCCCGGGAAGACCGACCCCGTCGACGCCAAGCCGGCCGAATCGGCGACCCAGTGCATCGCCGTCCCGGTGACGGCGACATGCACACTGCCCGACGGCAGGCACGGCGCCCGCTGAAGCGGGATGCCCGCCATGCTGATCACCACGGCGGGAGGCGGGCTCTGCTCGACCGCTTGACGGCAGGCCTCTCCGTGAGCCTCCGCCGAGGCGTAGTGGGCCCCTGGGCCGACATCGGCGACCCCGGGGCCGGCGTCACCCGGCGCGGGGATCACGACGACCCCCGACCCGTCCGCCGCGTCGCCGAAGGCGTGCCGCAGGTGCTCGCCGGCGACGCGCCACGCGTTTGTCGGCAGATCGACGAGCGCGTAGATCAGCGGCCGGCCGGCGCGTTGCTCCGCGAGGGCGCGGATCAGCCCGTGCGAGTTGACTCCGTCGGCGGCGCCGAGATCGACCACGCACAGCACCGGCTCGTCCGCAAACAGCCGCGCGGCGGCCAGCACAGACGGATGGGTCGCCTCCAACGCCGCGCGCTGCGAGAGCGCGCCGCGCGCGTAGTCGTCCGCCATGCTTGAGAGTTCGGGGCGATCTGACGGCGTGGCGCCTCCCTTCCAGACAGCCGCGCCGGTCGCGGCGCTGCGACGACGATGTTCCCACAAGGGTCGGCTCCGCTCCAAGCGCGAGCTGCTCGCCAGGCCGTCCCACCCCGGGCCAGCACCTGGGCGACGCGGGCTGTCACATCGCCGTGGACGACCAGAACCTCTTCGGCGAGATCCTCGTCAAACAGCAGCTCATACAGCTCCTCGTTGACCTCGCGACGCTGCTCACGATCCTCGTGCGACGACACGCGACGTGGTCGGGCTCTTCGATCGGGACGAGCACAAGCACATCGCCTCATGTACGCCCTCGACCTGCGCCTCAACATCGTGCCCGCCCACGAGCACAGACGCCAGGAAATCCGCCGGGCAGCGCTCGAAGAGCACGTTTTCGGTGGCCCGCGCGGACTCGCTGATCGATCGGTCGAGTTGCGCCTCAAAATCCTCCGCTGACGGCGGATGTGAGCAACAAGCGACGCGAGGCCAGCATGGACCAGTCCGGCTTCGAACAGTCGGCGGCCTGGGTGACCGTCCGTGGGTCGATGCCGTCCGGCCCGTTGTGCTGCGTGGTCGACGCTCGGCTCGACCCGGGGACGACGCTGGACAGCCACCGCCGCCCGCGCCGAGCTCCGCGAACTCACCGTCCAAGCCGGTGTCCGGCGGCGCTTCGCCGCCCCCACTAGCTACCGACCTCGGGACCAGCTCCACCTGCCTGCACGGCATCGACCCCAGCGAGATCATCGAGGCCGTCCGCTCCCCGCGGCAGCCGACCATCTCAGCCACCGCCGGACGCACGCTCTAGCAGAGCCGTCAGCCGCCCGCCGCTGCCCGGCGGAGGGCCAGAACGGCCCAGCAGCGGCTGCTGCTTCCCGCTCCCGCTGCTCGAGCAACAGTCAGCCGCAGACCCCTGGCGCGGCGAGGTTGGGCAGCATCGGGTCGCCTGCTTTTGTCTGGCCGATGGGGATCGAGGGCGTCATGTGTGTGGCGATGCCGTCCGGCCGACCGTAGTCTTGATGCATGAAGCGCGCCGTCGTACTGGCGATGGGACTGGCGATAGCGCCCGCCGCGGGGGCGAGCGGTCACACGGGGACTGGCGTTCACCATGACCGGTCGCGTGCCGAGCAGCGCCCGATCACCCTGCAGTGGGTCGGAGACATCGCGCTGAGCGCTCAGCGCGGGCTTCCTCCCGGCGGTGTTGCCAGCGCGCTTGAGCCGGTCGCGCCGCAGCTGCACGATGCGCAGCTTACGCTCGGCAACCTCGAGGGAACGCTGTCAAGTGGAGGAACCTCCAAGTGCGGTCCGGGCTCGATCGGCGGTGGGACGTGTTTTGCCTTTCAGGCGCCGCCGTCCACGGCCCACCAGCTGCGCCAGCTGGGCTTCGGGTTGCTCAATCAGGCCAATAACCACTCCGAGGATTACGGACCCTTGGGGCGTGTGCAGACGCTGAACGCTCTGCGAGCGGCCGGCATTGCGCATACGGGGCTGCCGGGAGAGATCACCCGGCTCACGGTCGCTGGCGTCCGGATTGCGTTTCTCGGGTTTGCCCCCTACAGCTATGACGCGAACCTGCTCGATATCGCGGCCGCGAAGGCGCTGGTGCGCCGCGCGCGCCGCAGTGCCGCGATCGTGGTTGTGATCATTCACGCCGGAGCCGAAGGCGCCGATCAGCTGCACACGCCGAGGGGCACGCAGTTCTACCTGGGTGAGAACCGCGGCAACGCGCGGGCGTTTGCGCACGCGGTGATCAACGCCGGCGCATCGATCGTGTTGGGCTCAGGACCGCACGTGATCCGAGGGATCGAGCGCTACCGCGAACATCTGATCGCCTATTCGCTGGGCAATTTCGTCGGTTACCACACACTCGCAGGGCAGGGCGTCCTGTCCCAGAGCGCGATCCTCAGAGTGACGCTCACGGCGACAGGACGCGTCCTGGCGGCCCGGTGGCTCTCGGTCCGTCTGATCGACGGCCTGCCGCGGCCGGAGCCCAGCGAGCAGAGCGCGAAACTCGTCGCGACCCTGTCGCGCGAGGACTTCCCCACCGACCACTACGTGATCCCGCCCGACGGACGCTTCAGATTGGGGCGCGCAAGCCGCGGCTGACGTCCAAGCACACGCCGGCGCAGGCCGCGTGACAGCATCAAATGCGTGGGTCACCGCTCCTTCTTCGGGCGGCCCGCGCAGCGGAGCAGCAGCCAGACCGGCACAGCACCTCGGCGATGCGGACGCCCGCGACCCGGCTCCAGCCGCGGTGTAGGTTGGCGTAGTGCCGACGCTTCTCGTCCTCGTGGTGCTAATCCCGAGTCGGGGCGCTGTTTGCTGCGGGCGTCCCCGGAGTTGTCGTTGTCATGGCCGCACGATGGGCGAGCTGCGGACCGGCGCTTAGACTTTCACCGAAACCGGTCGACGGAGGGGCGAGGACGTGGTGGACAGCCCAATACGGTGGGGAATCCTCGGAACGGGCGGTATCGCCAGCACGTTCGTGACCGATCTGCGGCTGACCGATTCTGGCGTTGCGGTAGCGGTCGGGTCGCGCAGCCAGGGATCCGCGGACCGTTTCGCGGACGAGTTCGGCATCGCGAGTCGGCATGCCAGCTACGAGTCGCTCGTGGCCGATGCGGACGTCGACGTGATCTACGTTGCAACGCCGCACCCGATGCATCACGACAACGCGATTCTCGCGCTGCGGGCCGGCAAGCACGTACTGGTCGAGAAGCCGTTCACGATGAACGCCGCCGAGGCTCGCGACATCGTTCGGGTGGCAAGGGAGAACAGGCGGTTCGCCATGGAGGCGATGTGGACCCGGTTCTTGCCACACGTGGCCGTAATTCGCGACTGGCTCGCGCGAGGCGTGCTCGGCGACGTCGTCGCGGTGACCGCCGACCATGGCCAGTGGTTCGCTGAGGATGCCGAGTTCCGGCTGTTCGCACCGGAGCTGGGCGGCGGCGCGCTGCTGGACCTCGGCGTGTATCCCGTGTCGTTCGCGTCGATGGTCCTCGGCACGCCGAGCCGGATCGTCTCCCTCAGCGAACCGGCGTTCACCGGTGTGGACGCCCAGACGTCCGTGCTGTTCGGCTACGACAACGGCGCCCAAGCCGTGTTGACGTGCACTCTGCGAGCGAAAAGCCCGACGACGGCGGCGATCGTCGGCAGCGACGCGAGAATCGAGGTCGCGGGTGACTTCTACGCTCCAACGACCGTCACGCTCGTACCGAGGGAGGGCGATCCGGTTCGCGTCGAGTCGGTGCACGAGGGCCGGGGACTGCACCATCAGGCCAATGAGGTCGCGCGGCGGCTGGACGCTGGGGACGCGGAGAGCTCGTTGATGCCGCTGGATGAGACCGTCTCGATCATGGAGACGATGGACACGGTGTTGATGCAGGCCCGCCAGAACGCATGAACGCCGACTAGTCTGAGCGACACAGCCGGTACGAAGACGATCGTGCCGCTGCAAACCGTCTGGAGTCGCATGAGGTCGCCCTTACGGCGGTCAACTGTCTCGATCGTGACCTTGGGCTGCTCGATACCTAGCCGTTTCAGGCCGACCTCGAGCTCGAGGGCGAGCCCGGCCATGTCCACGCGGCCGTGGCACCGAAGGGCAATCCGGCGCCCGATGCCGTCTGACGCACTTCGTATTCGACGATCGCGGCGCGGCGGCCGAGCGCTCCCCAGGCGCCACCGCCCCACAATTGTGTTCCTCGCCCACGCGCGAATCAAGTGCCGGCCGCCGCGTGACCAGGCCCCGCCTCCGTCAGGCGAGCCCGCTTCAGATCCGAGGGAGTCGCGGAGGGGGCAGGCCCCTTGCTTCGATGCCTTCAGATGTACGGCTGACGCCGGGAAGTTCAGACTTGCTCGTCGATGCGGATGGCGCGCTCGAGCATCGGGTCGGCGTCGCCGCCTTGCTCCCTGATGGCCTCGAGCATTCCAGTGGCCAGCGCATCGAGCTTGCTCTGGATCGCGTGCTCGGAGCGCAGCTCGGCATTTTTCAGCAAGGCGACCAGCAGCAGGGTGGTGGCGGTGAGCGCGGTTCCGATCGCCTGCTCATAGCTCGCGCCGGCTCCGATGACATAGCCGCCTAGCCACGCGAGCACGAGCACGACGCAGAACGCGAAGAATGCCGGGGAGCTCGCGAAGTAGGAGGCGCGCTGCGCGATGTTGTCAAATCGGCCGCGACGGTCCTGCTCGCCACGAGCGACTGGATGCTTGAGCGACATCCAAACGAGTCTAGGAAGCACGCCCAGCTGCCTCCGCCAGCTCGTCGCTTTCGCCGATCGTTCAAGCTGGCCGCGACAACCTCCCGTCAGGCCATTCGCGACGAAGGCGAATCCGAGCCCCAGAACCGGATCGCCTGCGCATGGGCCAACTTGTGGTTGCCTGTACCGCGCCGGGAGAGTGGCCCGGCGTTCAGCTGAAGCCCGCCACCTCCCGGTGACCCGCGCCGCGCTCTCTGGCGCTGCTACGCCACCATGGTCCGGGCCGCCGGTTGCCTCGAGGGCTGAAGTCAAAGCACTGCGTCAGGTCTCCGATCTCCCGGCGACCGTCCCGCGGCGGTGCGGGCGGGCCGTACGGCGCCCCGCCGGCGGCGGCGTTGCTGGCGCCGCCGGGCGTCCGCTGGTCGAAGAGATGGTTGACCGACGCCAGTGTCGGCAGGCCAAACACCGCCTCGATGAACTTCAGCGTCGAATTGTGCTCGTAGAGCCGGGACTCAAGGTGCCTCGGCCTGACCCACGGCGAGATCACCCACGTGGGCACGCGCATGCCCAGGCCGTAGGCATCGAGCTGTGGCGGCGGTACGTGTTCGAAGTAGCCGCCGTGCTCGTCGTAGGTGTGGATGTAGGCGGCCTTCTCCCACAGGGACGACTCCATGAGCGCGGTGATGGTTTGCTGCTGGAGCTCCATGCCCACATCGACGTTGGCCGGCGGGTGCTCGTCGAGCCGCTGAGAGTAGCTCGGGACCATGAACGACACGTTCGGGAGCGTCCCGGCCTCGGCGTCGTCCAGGTAGTCCTGGGTTAGGTGCAGCGCCCGCGGGTCGTTCTGGTAGCGCTTGAAGAACAGGAACACGTTGTCGCTGTCGCCCGCCGGAACGTTATCCACCCCGCCGAGGTTGTACACCTTCCACGTGACCTGGGCCGCGTCGAGCAAGTCCAGGATGCACGGGTAGTCGAGCACACCGTACCCGTACACCGAATTATCGGTGATTCCGCCGGAGGTGCCGGCGGCCAGATAGAAGCGGTTGGGGTATGTCTCGCTCATCGTCGAGCAGAAGTAGTTGACACACAGCGTGAAGCGCTCGTGCAGGCTGTAGTAGAACGGCAGGTCCGGTTCGGTGTAGTAACCCATGGCGGCCACGCTGCCGCTGGTGTAAAAGCCGTCCATCCGGCCGTTGTCCCACTCTCCGTGATAGGCGGTCCACCCCTCGTTGGGATTGGGAGGCGTCAGCGTCGTCAGGTGGTAGGGGGTGACGGTGCCGCCGCTGCCGTCGGGCTGGGAGTAGCCGGCCGGCACCCCATAGTCACGTATCCACGGCGCGTACCCGTAGTAGCTGTCGAAGGAGTGATTCTCCTGGCAGTCGACCACGATGTGCTCAAGCGGTGTGCGCGGTCCGTGGTGCTGATGGCGCCGGCGTGCTGCCGCGACGCCTGCGTCCAGCAGTGGGACCCCCAGGGCGCCGGCGCCGACAAGCCCCGCGCGCGTGAGGAAGGTGCGACGGTCGAACGTCTCCGCCGTCGCTCCGGGGATAGTCACGTTGCGCTCCCTTCGTGTGATGACAGGCCACCCGGTCGCCGCTCGGCCACCATACCAGCATCGGTTGGCCTGAATGCGGGAGCCCTATGTCCAACGACGACCTCGAACGGGTCCAGGCTGCGCCCAAGCGGCACCGGTCCTCTCACATCTCGACGCGTCACTACTTGACTTGTCACGCCTGCTGGAGAGCCGGGTCAGATGACATGTACTGGCTCTGCTCCGCCTCGGCGAGCTCGTCGGCGTCGTGGTGGGCGTCGGCGCGGAGGATCAGTAGCGCCAGGCCGCCCGACACGACGGCGGCGGCGCCACATCACGCCATACCCAAACGAGTAGGCGCTGCCGAGGGCATGGAACGCCGTTTTCTTCAGCGGGTTGAGCGGGAGGGTGTGCCCGTTGGGGAGACGGGCGGTAGCCGGTACGCCGTTGGCGCCGAGCGGCCCTGATTTGACCGCTCCGACCGCTGCGGGCAGCTTCGGCCGTTGCGCCGGCGGCGCGTGCGCCACCGATCCGTAGAACCCGTTCAGGGCATGCTGAAGCTTTGGGTCTCCGCCGCAGGCGGAGCTCGTCATTCTCCGCCGGCACGCACCTGACCGTAGTTGAGCACCGCGGTGATGAACACGCCCCCGGTGATGTTTCCGAGCACGACCGCGCTGAACCACACGGCGGCGTGCCCCAGCTCAACCTCGCTCTTGAGCACCCCCGACAGGACCTGGATCGTGGTCGAGACCGAATGGTCAAATCCAACCAATCCGACAACGAACACAAGCGTCCAGATCAGCACGACCTGTCCGATGACCACTCCACTGGACTGGATCAGCCACGCCACCAGCGCGATCGCCCAGCCACCGAGGACCGCACTCCAGAAGAACGACCCCCAGTTGCCGCGCGCCGCCGTCCGCCCATCCTCGGCAACCTTGGCGACAACGTCGTGAGGGAGCGCCGACGTCTTGGTCACCAATAGGGCAAACAACACGACGCCAGCGAGGTTCGCGGCGAGCACGACCGCCCAGAGGCGCAGCGTCGCGAGCAGATGACGGCGCTCGTCCAGCACCAGCGTGACCGGATACAGGGTGTTCTCGGTGAACAGCTGGGCGCGTCCGATGATCACCACGATGAACCCGATCGGGAAGAAGAGAGCGGCGATCAAGCGCGCGTCATGACCCGCGACCATCGCTGCCGCCCCGGCCGACGCGACCACCCCAAACCCCACGGTGGCCCCGGCGAACACGCCCGAGAACGCCAAGGCCGCGAGCGGCCGGTGCAGTTCCTCGCCGGCCTCGCGCTTGACCCGTTCATAGATGTCCGAAGCGCTGGCGCGTAGCTGTCCCTGATCCCCTTCGCCCTCATCCGCGTCCTCGGCCGCCATCACCGGGCCTCACGGAGCCGGGCGCCAGCGCAAACACCGACCCGCCGGCGGCGTTGCCGCTCGGTGGTCAAGCGAGCCTCCGGTATTCAGCGGGGTCCCAGGCGAGCAGCGCGAGCAGCTGCACCAGCGCGCTGTGGTCAAGGAGAGTTCCCCCGGCGTTGCGCAACGGATACCGGCCGTGCCGACGGTCCCACATGCGATCGGCATAACCGCGCATCGCGGCGAGGATCTCGGCACGAAGGTCGCGGCGGCCGGTTGCAGCGTGGAGCAGCAGGAGGTTGCGAAAGAAAATCGCGTTGAACGCAGGGGGCTGGTCGTCATAGCGGCCGGCGTAATGCCTGAGCGCCCTGCGCGCGATCGCCTCCGCACGATCCAGGTATCGAGTCTGCGCTTCGCCGGTGATGCGGTGCAGCATAATGCTGGCCCCGATCATGCTGCCCTGGTTATAGCTCCAGAGCGCCTTGTCAATCGTGCCGTCCGCTCGGATCTTGTCCCAGTAGAGGCCGGTGCCCGGCAGGTCACCATCCCGGCCCGCGTCGAGCGTCGCATTCACCCATTCATACATCTCCTCAGCGCCGACGGAGCCGCGGGTGACGCCGGGCGGTCGGCCGAGCTCGGTGAGGTGCAGCCCCAGCTGAGCGTTGGGAGCGTTTGACACCGTGTTACGGTCGTGGTTGGTTTTTCCCGCCCCGACTCCCTGCTCCACCCAAAAGACGCCACCGGGGTGTAACGCATCCTCTCGCCGGTCCCAGCCGGCCGACGCGAATGAGAACAGCTCCTCGGCCCGGTGAAGAAGCCCAGTGCCGGGCCGCATCCGCTCCAGCTGGACGAGCGCCAACCCGACCCATGCGTTGTCATCGTAGTAGCGGTCACCGCCCACCCGCGTCCCGATGACGTCTGAGGAATACGCGGCGGGTTCACCGGTCCGATCCCAGTAGCGCTCGAGCGCGGTCAGCCGCTGGGCGATCGCCGCGTCGGCCTCGAAACCCTTGATCAGGCCGCCGTCGACGCCTGACAGGTCCAGGGTGGCAACAAACGCGCGCACGAACGGCCACAGGTGCGCCGCGCCCGGCAGGTGTCGCCACCACCCGTCGCGACGATACAGGCCGTCAGCAGCGCAAAAGCGATGCTGCATGTCATCGTACGCCTGGGCCGCCCGCGCCGCGTAGTCCGCCGGCTCGCCATCGCCTGGAGAAGGATTCCGAGAACCGGCGTGACCGGTGCAACCGCTCACTCTGCCGTGCGTGTGCTCAGGGAGTGATCTATCCGGCGCCGGCCAGATTCTGCGCGTTCGTCTGACTCCCCAGGCAGCCGTACAATCCCCGGCGGATCAGGGCGACGGACGGCGGGTCGGTGGCGAACAGCTGTGGCAGGCTGACGGAGTGGAGATGGCGGCGGCGCAGCACGGGCAGCAGCGTCGTCAGCGCGCGGATCGTCTGGCCGCGGTTCTCGTGCATGAGGATGATCGCCCCTGGCCGTAGGTCGGATTCTACGTTCTTGATGATCCCAGCCCAGTTGGCGCCGAGGGAGTCGCGGGAATCCATCGACCACATGATGTCGAGCAATCCCAGCCTGCGGGCGACGTGGTTGACCGTGGCGTCCTGCGCGCCATATGGGGGCCGGAACAGATCGACCGTTTGTCCTGTCTCCCGCTTGATCAGGCGCTTGTCGCTCGCCAGCTCTGATTGCACCTCCGCTGGCGGTAGCTCCAGCAGGTCGGCGTGAGTGAAGGTGTGGTCGCCCAGCGTCGCGACCTTCAGCTCCCGGTCAAGCCAGCCCGGCCAGGCTTGGATGCTGATGCCGACGACGAAGAAGGTCGCTCGCTCATGAGCCTGGCGGAGCTTCTTGACCGCATAGTGCGTGTAGACGCCTGGGCCGTCATCGAACGTGAACGCCAGGTCGTGGCCCCGGGGCCCGGCGCAGTAGATGGGCAGGCCAAGCCTGCTCAGGCGGTGAATCGTGGCGTTCCCGCGCGCCTCCACGGAGCTCGTCCTCGTTTGGTCCCGAGGGGTCGCCGCCGCAACGGTGGATACGGTCGTCCTCGCCGCAGGCGATCGCTGCCGATGACTCGCGGCAGCGCCACCACTCGCGCCGACGATCACGATCGCCGCAAGCAGCGCCACCAATAGCGTCCCCAACGCGATGGTCTGTCGCCGACGCCGGCGTCGGGCTCGGCTTGCGGCGCGGCGCGCGGAGATGTGCTCGGGCACATGTCCCATCACTCACCCTCAATACGCATGCCTGAGGCTGGCCAGGATGGACACATCGTCGGCCTCGCCCAGATAGGAGGCTCGGGTGCAGTCCTTGTCGATCGCCATCTCAACGGCGGTGGCGGCACGGTCGGTGTTGGGGAACGCTCCGTATTCATTGATGTAGACATGGGAGTAGGCGATCTTCTGCGCCGGAGCAGCCGCAGCCCACTGCGAGCAGGTGGCTGAGTCACTGAGCGGTTGCCGACTCGGATTCGAGATCGTCGTGACCACCGTCACCGCGATCACCACCAGCAGAACCCCGACGAGCGCGGCGGAGGCGCGCTTGTGACGGAGGATCAGCGACCTGAGGGTCAAGCGCTGCTGATCGCTCGATCCGGGTCCAGATACGGCGGCGGCCGGGTCGCTGTCAGTGGTCATAGTCATCGTCGCGTCGATCGACTCATAGCGACGGTGGACGCAGCTTAGCCACGCGGGGTCCACGCTGCGCAAGCCCGAGAGCTCCCGCACTTATATCGCTCCTACGGCGATCCAACGTTTGTCTTCGGGGCGGCGGCGATCCTCTGGCGAAACCAAGCAAAGGACTGAGCCATGACCCTCGCACTCAACATCATCTTCGACACGATCATCGTTGCCGTCATCGTCGGCATGCTCGCCTGGGCGATTCTGACGTCTCGCCCGGAGCGGCCGGCGCGGGCCATGCGCAAGCCGCGTCGCGCTTCACGGCGGATCCCGGCCCTGTGGCCTGGGCGGGCGGCGGTCCGCTGGCGCAGCTTGGGCAGCCGCTGACAGCTAATCCACGGGGGGCGCGTGGGCGAGAGGGGGCTCCCGCTCGCGCGCCCGCAAGCGCTGGTCCGGCGCTTCGCGGGGGCGGAGAATCAGGGTTCGCTTGGGGGGGAGTCGGCCGGCGTGACCTCGGACACGGCCGCCCCCGCCGCCTCGACCACCTCGGGCGCAGGCAGCGACGCCGAGGTGGTGGGCGTGTCCTTCGGTACGCGCTTGACCGCGAGGTTGTACCAGAGCGTGATCGCCACCACCAGCCCGATCGGCACCAGGATAGTCAGCAGCGACCCCGCCAGGAAGTTGTCGGCGAACAGGATTGGTGGCATTGACAGTCAGTCCTCCTCAGGTGGTGAGCGCCGGCCGGGTGGGGCGAGGCTTGCTGTCCGGCTCGAGCCAGCGATAGACACCGATCATCATCGCGATCCCGTAGGAGAGGGATCCGAGCACCCACATCACACCGCCGGCGAGCTGCTGGTCGGTGATCGCGGAGATGCCGCCGGGCCGGTGCGTGAGCGCCGCGTAGTGGGGATAGATCGGCGTGGGCACGAGCACGAGCGTGATCGCGAGTACCCAGCCGACGACCATGGCGCTGACGACGTAGGCGATCCGCGTCGGCCAGATCAGGCGGGGGCGCAGCGGGCCGGGGTCGATCACGCGTGCCCAGAACAGCAGACCCGTGAAGAAGAACATCGCATGCTCGAGGTCGTGGACGGTGCCCGAGGTCAACGTCAGGTTGTAGGCGGCCGGGAGGTGCCAGGCCAAGAAGGTCACGTTGAACAGCAGCCACGCCGGCCAGGGGCGCGCCAGGCCCCGCACCGGGGCCATCCAGCGGGACAGCGCCAGCGCTCGGCCGATCTTTGTGCGTGACTCCGTCGGCAGCGCCAGCCACATCCGCGGCCATGGACGGCCGAGCAGGATCAGCGGCGGCGCCACCGTCAGCAGCACCACGTGCTGGATCATGTGAACCCAGAACAGCTGATCGGCGTAGGTGTCGATCGGGGACTCGAGCGCGATCACCAGCGACGCCAGACCGGCGGCGAACGACGCGGTGCGCAGGGGCTGGGGTGCCGCGGCGCTGTACCTCCGCCCCCCGACCCAGTACAGCATCGCCGCAATCGCCACATAGACGAGCGGCAGTTGGATCGTCCAGCCTCCCCAGATCATGCTCAGACCAGGTAGAGAATGACGAACGCCGCCACGCCCGTGGCCACATAGAACGCCCAGAAGAACGAGCACGCCTCGAGGTCGGCTCGCACGAGCTCCTGGTCGGTCAATACCGCGGCGGGAGTGGCCGACACACCCTCGCGCCTCCGGCGCCAGGCGGTCGCGACCTGCGTCTCGATCCAGTACGCGCTCATCAGCGCGAACACGGAATAGAACGCAGTCCAGCCGACGAACACGCTCGCGTAACCGCCGCTCGCCGGGCCAAAGCCGAGCGTGGTCCACTCGATCACCTGCAGCACCACCGCCAACAGCAGCAGGAGCAGCGCCGCCGTCCCGGCGATCACCGTGAACTCAGGACGGATCGACGCGCCGCGCAGCACCACGGCGCTGACGATCAGCACCACGACGATCGCCACCCCGAGGCCGATCGATGGGTGCACGGGGCCGATCTTCCAGTCGTTGTTGAGGTCGAGCGACTTCAGGTAGAAGTAGGCGAACGCGAACGAGATGAAGAAGAAGGCGGCGGCGCCGCACAGCTGGCGGGCGGCCACCCACATTGCGCGCGGCTGCCACTCCGGCGGCTCGAGCTCGATGTCGGGGTGGGTTGGTGCCGATGCGGCAGCAGCGGCGGCGTCGGATGCTTCCATGGTCTATCTGCCTCCCGCCGCCGGCGCCAGCGCCGGTCCCCCGGCGGGCTCCGTTCCGTACGGATACGGATCCTCGTCGAACACCGGGATCTTGTCGAAGTCGTGGGTCGGCACCGGGGTGGGCAGGGACCACTCGATCGACTTCGAGTTCCATGGGTTGCCGACGAGCGGCTCGCGCTTGATCAGCATCGAGTAGATCAGGTTGACCAGGAACACGAGCATCGACAGCCCGATCACGTAGGCCGAGGCCGACACCCAGATGTTGAGTGCCTGCAGGTTGGCGGGATAGGTGACGACACGCCGGGGCATACCAAGCAGCCCGAGCGCGAACAGCGGTGCGAACGTGGAGTTGAACGCGATGAACAGCGACCAGAAGTGAATCTTGGCCAGACGCTCGTTGAACGTGAAGCCCAGCACCTTGGGAGCCCAGTAGTAGATCGCGGCGAAGATCGAGAACACCAGGCCGCCCATGATCGTGTAGTGGAAGTGGGCCATCGAGAAGAAGCTGCCGTGGGTGGTCACGTCGCTGGGCACATCGGACAAAAAGACGCCGGAGATGCCGCCCCACAAGAAGTTGAACACCCACCCCATGCAGAACCACATCGGCACCGTGAACCGGATTCGTCCGCGCCACAGCGTCCCCATCGCCGACAGGAAGATGAAGCCGGTGGGGAGCGAGATCAGCTCGGTGGAGAGCATGTAGAACGGCCGCAGATCGGCGTCGATACCGCTGACGAACAGGTGATGCTGCCAGACGAAGAAGCTCAGCATGGAGACGCCGAGCATGCCGGCGACGGCGAGGCGGTAGCCCCACAGCGGCTTGCGCGCGAACACCGGCAGCAGCTCGAGCACGACGCCGAAACCGGGCAGCGCGACGATGTAGACCTCGGGGTGGCCGAACACCCAGAACAGGTTCTGCCACAGGTAGGCGCTGCCGCCGTTCGAGGCGACGAAGAACGCCGTCTGCGCGGTGCGGTCGAGCATTCCCATGAACAGCGCCGCGAGCAGCATCGGGGGCGCCAGCAGCATCAGGATCGAGGTCGAGAACACGCCCCAGACGAAGATCGGCAGCCGCGTCCAGGTCATCCCCGGCGCTCGCATGGTGATGATCGTCACCAGCAGGTTGAATCCGAGCAGGCACATCGAGATCCCGACCAGCGCGAAGAAGCCCAGATAGGCGTCGTACCCAACCGTCCCTTGGTCGCCGAGCGGCTGATAGCCGGTCCAGCCGGTCTGGAAGCCGCCGAGGAAGATCGTCGTCAGGAAGACCACTCCGGCCGCCATCAATAGCCAGAAGGTGAGCGCCTCGATCCGCGGGAACGCCATCCTGCGGCTGCCGATCATGATCGGCACCAGCCAGTTGCCGAGCGGACCGAGCACGCCGCTGGTCAGCATTCCCATCATCATCGCCCCGTGCAGCCCGACCAGGGTCAGGTACTGATTGGCCCCGAAGAGGTGGACGTTGGGCTGCAGCAGCTCGCTGCGGATCGCCATCGCGTTGAGGCCGCCGATGAAAAAGAAGACGCCGACCCCGACCAGGTACTGGATCGCGACGACCTTGTGGTCGGTGCACAGACGGAAGTAGCGACCGACGCCCTCTCCCTCCGACTCGTGCTCGGCGAGAGTGGGGGGATAGCCGAGCATTCTTCGAATCGGATAGTTGGCGAAGCCAAGCCCGATGAGGAATCCGAGGGTCCCAAACAGGTAGCCGAGCAGGACCGAGATGTCGTTCGCTCCAGCCTCCGTCGAGTAGTAGCTGATGCTGGTGGCGTGGATCGAGTTGCCGATGACGTATCCCACGAACGCCCCTACGGCTGCCAGCACGATCCCGGTCAGCAGGTTGAAGCCGAGCAGGCGGCGCCACGCGGGTCGTGGGCCGGCTGAGATCGCGATTGAGGTCATCCACCTCTCCTCGTGGGTTCCGGGAAGTACTTCAGGGCATACGGCGGCAGCGACTGGGTGGCGGGCGCGTATTGGACTCGCTGCTGCCGGATCCAGGTGGCGAACTGGGCCGGGGGCAGGACGTGCCCCGTGTCATACATGTAGCCGTGCCAGACGCCGCACAGCTCGGCGCAGTGGACCTGGAACGTCAGGGGCCCCTTCGTCGTCACGTAGGCGATGTTGTCGATCCCGGGGTTGGCGTCGGCCTTCACCCCGAGCTGGTAGGCCCAGAACGAATGGATGACGTCGAGCGAGGTGACGTGGAACTCGATCGTTCGGTTGGCGGGCAGATTCAGCGTCGGCGTCTCGACCCCACCGTAACCCGGCCAGCGGTAATCGAACTTCCATTGCTGCGCAATCACCTGCACCTGCAGCACGTTGCTGGAGTGGCCCGGGGCGGCGATCGGGTTCGGGCCCTGGCCGCCACCGGCGCCGTCGGAGAGCATCCGGATCGTGCCATAGGCAGCCAGGAAGAGCACGAGCCCGGTGGTGATCACCAGCCACCAAATCTGAACCCTGGCGTCGCCGCGCACCGACGGCCCATCGAGCACCGCCCCGGGCTCACGCTCGCGGAACGCGAATCCCACGTAGACGAAGTAGACGAGCACTGCCATCGCCACCGGCGTCGCCACGGCGAGCAACACCGTGTTGTCGACGACCTGCCCGGAGGACTCCACGGTCGCGTTGCCGGGAGGGAGGCCTGGTCCGAGGACAAACACCACGAGCGCGGTCATGATCACGCTCGAAACCAGCCACAGCAGCATCACGCGCCGCCAGTGGTTGACCTCCTGGTTCACCGACGATGCCTCATGCGATCTTGATGTAGCCGTCCATGTAGCCGACGGTCTGCATCGGCCCGCCCCAGCCCGCGATGAAACCCGCCGCGCAGGGGACGAAGCACTGCCAGCGGTACAACCCGGGTCCCGGCGAGCGGAACGTGAAGGTGGTCGTGGTGTGGCTGTAGCTCAGGCTGCATGGCGCGTTGCTGCACGGGTTCTTGGCCGTGGCGGTTATCCCCTCGAGCGGAACCGAGACCCCGATGTTGGGGATCGCGAATACGTGCGAGGCGGTGTCGGGCTCGATCGCGCGGGTTGGCTTGCCGTTCAGGATGAAGTCGCCGCCGACCGTCCCGGTCGCCTGAGAGATGAACGAGTTGCGCAGTCCCGTCTGCGAGTCGTATTGATAGATCGTGACGGTCACGAGCTTGTGCGCCGGAAGGTCGAACGTCGTGACGTGACGCCAGTGCGTGCTGTCGGCGTCGACCGCGTAGTAGGAGACCCAGGTTGGGTGCGGGTCGCTGAGCGCGGCCGCAGGGACCGTGGCCAGGTACAGCCGCCCGCCGGCCGGAGTCACCGCCGCCGAAGCCGATCCGGGCACGTTGGTCAGATACAGGACGACGTACAGAAAGATGCCGACGCAAACGACCAGCGTGCCGAGCACGATTCCGACCAGTCGTTTTGCGTAAGCACTCATTGCTCGCTTTCCCTCCCGGCCCGGCGGGAAACCTATCGCGAGCCGCACAAAAAGCAAGGGGCTGGTCATGATTTTTTTAATAGGCCCAGCGGTGGCGACGTTCGTCCGCGTTAGGTTTTCGGGGAATAGCTGCGCCTTTTTGTCGAACAGTAGGGAGGACAGCTCCCTGACGCGCGACGCGCTGACCTCCTCGTCACGAGCACCGAGCTCCCCGGGCCGGCCCCCGGATCGGTCAGAATGCGCGGGGTGGAGCATTGGGTGGTCCCGTCGGTACCTGTGCGCAGGGTGCGCACGATCTGCCTGGCGCTCCTTGTGGGCAGGGTGCGCACGATCTGCCTGGCGCTCCTGGTTGCCGCGCTGACGGGCGGCGGCTTGGCCTCCATGGCGCGCGCCGACGGCGATCCGGCGAGCGACTACCTCCTGTCCCGGCAGGTTTTCCTCACCTCCCAGCCGAGCTCGGCGTCGTCCTCCCAGCGGCAGTTGGTTGCCTCGGTGGCGGCCGCCAATCGGGCCGGATTTGGGATTCGGGTGGCGGTCATCTCGAGCGCGTACGACCTCGGATCGATCACCGCGCTGTGGCGGCGTCCGCTCGTCTACGCCCGCTTTCTCGGGGAGGAGCTGTCGCTGGTCTACAAGCAGCGGCTGCTGGTAGTCATGCCGAACGGGTTCGGCTTCTTCTGGGATGGGCATTCCGCGGGGTCCGCCGACCGGCTTCTCGCCAGGCTGCCGATCGAGCCCGGAGGTGCCGGCCTGGCGAGGGCCGCACAGACCGCCGTGGGAGGGCTTGCCGCCGCTGAGGGCGTCCGCCTGGCCGCGCCGGCCGGCGACCGTGGCGGCCGGCATACGGCGGCGCGGCACGCGGCGGTGCGGCATGGGAGTGATGACCGCATCGTGCTCGTGGCGGTCCTGGCGGCGCTCGGGCTGGCTGCGGCGTTGCTCCTGACCCTGCGCAGAGGCCGGGCCCGGCCGGCGCACGCTCTGGTACGCCCGCGCGCTCTGCCGATCCGGCTGCCCTCCCGGGTCTCGGGGATCGTCATCGTCGGCGGCCTGGTCGCGGTCGCGGTGCTCGTCGCGCTCTCGCGTCTGCTGAATCCCGGCGCACCTTCGAATCCCTCGCTCGCGTCCGTGGTCACCCGGCCGCCGTTCAGCTGGCCGGCCGGTCAAAGGCCGGCGCCCGATTTCGTCCTCCGCGACCAGAGCGGCCGCCGCGTCTCTCTCTCGGCCTACCGTGGCCGGCCGGTGATCCTGACCTTCGTGGACCCGCTGTGCCGCAACCTCTGCCCGCTCGAGGCGCACCTGCTCAACCAGGTGGTGGGGCAGTTGCCCGCCGCACAACGACCGGCGATCCTGGCCGTCAGCGTCGACGTCTATGCCGACAAGCGCTCCGACCTGCTGCAGGACTTCAGCAAATGGGAGCTCGTCCCGCAGTGGCATTGGGCGGTGGGACGAAAGGCGCAGCTGGCCGCGGTCTGGAAGCGCTATCAGATCGGCGTCTCAGTCGTGACCAAGCGGATCGCCGGTACCACGATCAACTACATCACCCACACCGAAGCGGCCTACCTCATCGACGCCTCCGGTGACGAGCGCGCATTGTTCCTGTGGCCGTTCTATCCGGCGGACGTCGTCAGCGAGCTTCACAAGATCACCTGACCGCGGCGGGTTGCCCCGTTTCTGGGGACTCGCCACGTCCGCTCCGGGCGTTTCTGGGGACTCGCCACGTCGCTCCGGGCTCTACGCAGCGAGCGCTTGCGCCAGGTCGGCCCAGAGATCGTCCACGTCCTCCATTCCGACGCTGAGCCGCAGCAGGCCCGGAGGCACCCGCGATCCCTCCCACCGGGCCCGGGCCTCGAGCGTGGAGGCCACCCCACCGAGGCTGGTGGCGTTCTCGATCAGCCCCAGCGAGCGCTCCACGCGCTCCGCCTGCTCGGCGTCGGCAACATCGAAGGACAGGAGCGGCCCGAATGCCTCCACGTAACGAGCGGCGACCCGGTCGTCTCGTCCCGGATAGCGAACATGCTGCACGGCCGGGTGGCCGTCCAGACGATTCGCGAGCTCCAATGCGGTGGCGGCTTGGCGCGAAACCCGCACCGCGAGCGTCTTGAGCCCGCGCAGCAACAGCCACACCGGATCGGGGGCGGCCACGATCCCCGAAGCAGCGCGGAACGCGGCCAGGCGGGCGTGGTCCTCGGGTCGGGCACAGGTCATCACCCCGAGTAGCGCGTCGTGATGTCCGGCGAGGATCTTGCTGGCGCTGTGCATCACAAAGTCGGCGCCGTAGGCCAACGGGCGCAGCAGGATCGGGCTGAGGACGGTGGCGTCGACCACCACTCGCGAGCCGCCGCGGTGAGCGGCCGCGATCGACGCCTCCAGATCCGGGAAGGTCAGCATCGGGTTCGAGCACGGCTCGAGCCACACCAGGTCGGCGGGCGGCGGAGGACCGGTCTGATCGAAGGTCGTGGCGCGTATCCCCCAGCGCGCCAGCTCGCGCTGGAGCAGGCCGATCGTCCCCCAATAGCCACCGTCGGCGACCGCAACCGACGCGCCCGGCTCCAGCACAGCGAGCACGAGCGCGGTCGTGGCTGCCGAGCCGGAAGGGAACAGGAGCGACCAGCCGCCCTCCAGGTCTCCGAGAACCTGCTCGGCCTGCAGCCCGACCGGATGCGCGACGCGCTGGTAGTAGACCGGCCCAGGGGTCGCATCGACGTAGGGATGGATGGTGGCGCGATCGAGCTGCGGCACCGCGCCCCGCGCGAGTCGCGTCTCCGGTCGCATGGGCGCAGCTTAGAGACGTGGCACTGTCGCGGGGCTCACATGAGGACGGGGAGGACGCGTCGCAGCGGTCAGGTCGAGAGCAGACGCTGGAAGAAGGCGCGATAGCGCTGCAGCGCGACCCGCAGGTCCTCGGTGGAGATGTCCTCGCCGCGTCCCCACTGAGCCTCCAGAAGCTCGCGCTCCTTCGCGAATCCCTCGGCGAGCTGCTGCATCAGCGTGGCGACCAGACCGTCGGCGTCCTGCACCGCGCCCCGCGGCTGGTCGACGAACCGAGTCTGGATCTCCTCCCATCGTTGCCGGAAGGCGGCGGTGTCGCCGGCGGGAAGGAGGTGATCTTCCTCGTCGGACCCTGCGGCCGCGGACGGCGCCCCGGACGCTGATCCTGAGGACGTGGCCGCGTGGTCCGATGTGGCCTCGATGCCGGCGGGCGGCGATGAAGTCGAGGCCTCCGGCTCCGGAGCTGCCGCCAACTCCTCCTGGTCGCGCGGTGCCACCGCCACCTCCTGCGCTCCAGGCGCCGCGGCGGCCTGGGTCGGCGCCGCGTCGCCGGGAGCGCCGGCGGGATCTGCGGCTCGGTCATTGGTGCCGGCCAGATCGCGGGTGCTCAGTGTCTCGTCGGTGCGCTCCATTGTCATCCCCTTGGGGTCGTCTGTGGCGTAACTGCGTCCTGATCGCTCGCGGCGCCTGCTCGTTCCGGATCGCGCGAGACCGCGTCGTTCTCGGCCGCCTCGTCGCCCTCAGCCAGCAGGTCCTCGAACAGCGCCCGGAAGTGGACGATCGACTGACGTAGCTCCTCGGTGCTCGCCTGTCCTTGGCGGGCGCGCATCGAGATCTCGTTGGCGGCCCGATAGTTCTCCACGACATTCGGGTGCTCGACCGAGATGTCGGCCGCGCGCTGCTCGAAGTCCTCATCGACGGGGTAGCCGCGCTCGCGCATCACCTGCTGCACGAGCTTGTGGGCCTCCCCGACCGCGGCGACCGGCTCATCCACGAACTGGCGTTGCGCCGCTCCCCAGCGGTCCTGGTACTGCTCGCGGGAAGCGGGCGCCAGAGGACGGATCTCGAACCGTTCCACGCGCTCGCGGCGATTGGCCAGCTCCCGCTCAGCTGAACGCTGATCGCCATGCTCGGCGACGACACGTTTGTACTCCGGGCCGAAGTCGTCCCTCAGTCCCCGAGACCGCTGGTGACGCGCCACCAGAACGCCGACGATCACCAACAGCACGACAATGATTGCCACAAGCACCCAGATCATGGGTCCCTCTCCTTTCGCTGGCTCGCTGATGCGCGGGTCCCTCGGTCCGTCGCCTGTATGGGTGGCGGTCCCTGATCGGGCCCCTCTGCGACGCCACGGTATCCGGCCGTCTCGGAGGCGAATCGAAGCGAGTCGTCGCTGGGACGTAGGCGCTCGGACGTGGCCCGTGAGCTACCTGCGGCGGCGTTCGGAGCCGCTCCTCCTCGACCGAGCGGGGCGATCCTGCCGCTGCAGGTAAGCGCTGCAATTCGGTCTCGCGGGGTAGTCAGAGCGCAATGGACCGTCCCGCCGATGGCGACCGGAGCCACTAGCCAGTTGGGCTCCGTCACCGATCTCATAAGCATCGTCGACGCCGACCCAGACTTGGCCGACCTGCTCGACGAACCCGAGCTCGAGCGCGCCCGTCGGGAGGCGTTGACGCGAGAACGCCGGCTTTCGCCCGGTGCGTGGGATCCGACCCGGGCGATAGAGCCCGACCGCCACCACCGTGGCTTTCTGATCATCGAGGGCCTGCTGTCGCGAGAGGTCGATGTCCTCGGACGCACCTGCGTGGAGTTGCTCGGCGCGGGCGACGTCCTGCGACCGTGGCAATGGGATTCGGAGGGGTCGCATGTCCACGCCGAGGTCGGCTGGGTGGTGCTCGAGCCGACCCGACTAGCGGTGTTGGACCACGGACTCGTGGTCCGTATGACCCCATGGCCGGCGCTGGGCCTGGAGCTGTTCGCCCGGGGAACGCGCCGCGCCCATCACCTGGCGGTGGCGTTGGCGATCGCGCACTATCAACGCGTCGACGAGAGGCTGCTGCTGACCCTGTGGCACCTGGCGGAGCGCTGGGGACGGGTGGGATCCAGCGGCATCGCGCTGCCCCTCCCGCTTTCTCATCAGCGTCTCGCCGATCTGGTCGGGGCCCACCGCCCCTCGGTCACCACGGCGATGGGCGAGCTGACCCGGGCCGGGCGAGTCAGTCGGCGAGCGGACGGCATGTGGGTGCTCAACGGTTCGCCGCCGGAGCAGCTACGCCATCACCGGCTGGTCGCAGCCCTCACGTGAGGACCGCCGAACGCCTTGAGGGCGGTGCAAAGGCGACAAATTCAGAGCTCACGATCGGATTTGTTGCGATATACACGCTGAGCCCGGCCGTTTGCGGAAAATCCGATTTGTCACGGTTGGATTTGTCGCGATTAGCACCCTAAAAAGCGGTGCATCGGACGGGACCGGGCCATCACTGGCCGCGCGTCGGAGCGACCCCGGGTCATCACTGGCCGCGCGTCGGAGCGACTTGAAATCCGGCCGGCGCGCTTCGAGCCCGGACGGAGACCGCGCCGGGCGGCGGGGTGAGGCGGGCGCGCCGAGCCGGCGCTGAACCCTACGGCGCAGGCGACTCAGGCCACCTGCGGCCGTTGACCTCCAGTTCGCGCACCTTCAGCGAGCCGATTTCCACTTCCTGGGCGCGGAGCCTGCGAATCACCGCGTCGGCGATCGCCAACCGTCCGATGGCGATCGCTCCCACAGCCGAGACGGCGATCGCCAGCGGACCCATCGCCGTGGGTCCCGTCAGGTGGGCGCCGACGACGCGCGCGCCGGTGATCCGCGTCGCGGTCGCCTGGACCGCGGGCGGCGAGCCGCGGCGAGCGATGTTGAACCGTGCCATGTGAGACCTCCTGAGATCAGTCGGGGACGTTGTCGAAGGTGTCCGGATCGGGGCCGGTGCGTCCGTTCTCTCCCTTGTCCAGAGCGGCGATGGCGGCGACGTCGTCCGGATCGAGCTCGAACTCGAACAGAGCGAAGTTCTCCTTGATTCGCGACGGAGTCGTCGACTTGGGGAAGACGATGTTCCCGCGCTGGATGTGCCAGCGGAGCACGACCTGAGCCGGGGTCCGCGACAGGCGCTCGGCGATCTTCTCGATCACCGGATCATCCAGCACCTCGCCCTGGGCGATCGGGGACCAGCCCTCGGTGGCGATCCCGTGCTCCTCGTCGTAATCGCGAACCTTTTCATTGAGCAGGTAGGGGTGGAGCTCGATCTGGTTGACCGCCGGCGTCACCTCGGCTTCCGCCGCCAACCTCTCCAGGTGGGCAACCTGGAAGTTGGACACGCCGATCGAACGGGCGCGCCCGTCCCGTTTGAACTCCTCCATGGTCTTCCAAGTGGAGACGAAATCGCCGTCGTACAGGGTGGGCAGCGGCCAGTGGATGAGGAACAGGTCCACATAGTCGGAGTCGAGCTCAGCGAGGGTCTGATCGAACGCCCGCCGGGCGTCGTCGGGGCGGTGCGACGCGTTGCTCAGCTTGCTGGTGATGAACAGCTCGCCACGGTCCAGTCCAGAGGCGCGGACGGCGGCGCCCACGCCGGCCTCGTTCTGATACATCTCGGCGGTATCGATGTGCCGGTAGCCGATCGCGAGCGCCTGGCTCACGACCTCGGCGGTGTCCTCCGGCGGAACCTGAAACACGCCGAAGCCGAGCTGCGGGATCGAATGACCGTCGTTGAGGGTGATCGTCGGAATAGTGGAAGCGGTTGGCATGGCGCTTTAGCTCCTGTGTGGTCGGGGCATAGGTTGGAGGAGAGAGCTCCTAGACCTCAGGCTGGCAGCTACCCAGTTTCCAGGACCGTCATCACCCGGTCAGACGATGCCCTCGCGGCTCTCGTGGCGTGGGGGTCGCGGGCGGCCGACACCGCCGCAGCTCAGCGTGTGCAAGGGTGTGGCCATGGACATCGGAACGTTCGGCGTCTGGACCTCGTATCGGGCGATCGGCGAGGAGAACGCCGGCGAGGCGGCCGAGCTCGCGGAGGAGCTGGGCTTCGGCACGTTCTGGTTAGGGGGCTCGCCCCATCTGCCGGCCGTGCGGCCGCTGCTGACGGCAAGCCAGCGCATCACGATCGCCACCGGAATCGTCAACGTGTGGGAATACGAGCCGGCGGAGCTGGCCCGGGAGTACGGCGAGCTGCGCCCGGAGTTCGGCGACCGCCTGTTGGTGGGGATCGGGATCGGCCATCCCGAGGCGCACAGCGACTATCGGCGGCCCCTGACCGCGATGCGGTCGTTTCTGGATGGTTTGGACAGCGCTGGGGCGCCGCTTCCCCCTGACCGGCGCTGCCTCGCCGCTCTGGGTCCGAAGATGCTCGATCTCTCGGCGGCCCGGTCGTTGGGGACGCACCCCTATTTCGTCTCGCCGGATCACACCCGGGCCGCCCGCGCGCGCATCGGCGACGCCCTGCTGGCTCCCGAGCTCGCCTGTGTCCTGGACGACGATCCGTCCTCGGCGCGGGCCAAGGCGCGACGGTACGCACACCTCTACCTCGGGCTGAGCAACTACACCAACAACCTGCTGCAGTTCGGCTTCACCGAGGCGGACATCGCCGACGGCGGCTCCGATCGGCTGATCGACACGGTGGTGCCCCAGGGAGCTCCCGAGCGAATCGCCGAGGCGGTGCAGGCGCACCTCGATGCCGGCGCCGATCACGTCTGCGTTCAGACCGTCGGCGTGCAGGGCGTCCCCCGTGCCGAGTGGGCCGCGCTCAGCAAGGCGCTCGGCCTGAACGCGGACCGGTAGTCGTCCCCCTCAGCGACGCAACGGCCCACGCCGCAGGGCGCGCGCCGGCCGTCAGACGCGCTGCTGCTCCTCCACCGTCAGCTCTGCGGTCGGACGGGCCTCGAGCCGGCCATCGGGGATCGGCTCGCCGCTGAGAACGGAGAGGCCGTAGGTACCGTCCTGGAGCCGCGCCTCGGCGCGCTCCACCGCGGCGAGCTCGGCGCGAAGATCCGCCCGGCGGCCCTCGTCGAGCTCGTCCTGATAGAGGTCCTCGGAATCCTCGTCACCGGGCTCCACATTCACGGTCGACTCCTCCGGCCCGCCGGCCGTGTGGAGGCCGAGCGCCCGCTCGATGCGACGGCGCTCGCGGGCCAGCAGCTCACGGGCTCGTTCAGGCTCCATGCCTGCAGCCTACCCTGTCAGCGGGTGCGTCGCAGGCGCGCGGGCGGGCGCGCGCGGACGCTTACCGTCCAGGCCAGAGCGATCATTCCGGCTCCGGCGGCCAGCGCCACCCAGGATCCCAGGTCGACCGAGCCGAGCGCCGAACCGGAGCTCTGACGCGGGGCGATCGAGGTGGGGGTCGCCAGGCGATGCCCGGCCGCTGCGGCCAGCTCCTGCACCGCACGCGTCGCCGTGTCCGCCAGCGAGCCGCCGGACGCGATCGCGGGCCGCCTGGCCCTCGCCGGCGCGCCCGTGGTCGCCCCGCCGACCCGGGCGATACCGACGCCGTTGGGCATCACCACCAGCAAGGTTCCGTGGTAGACCAGCGACAGCTCCTCGCCGAGGAACTTCGCGTATGCCTGCGGCTGGCGCCAGAGGGCGGTGACCGAGCCCAGGTCGGCGCGGGTGGCGATCAAGGCCACGCGGATCGGGTAACCGGTGGCTCTGGCCGACGCCAACAACCCGTTCAGCCGTCTGCGCTCGGCCTGGGACAGGCCGCCATCAGCGGGGAGGAAAATGGCCTGGGAGGCGAGCACGTCGCTGGCCGGATCACCGTCGGCCAGAGCCGGCGCCGCCGAGAGCAGCAGCGCCGACCAGACGGCGCAGCCGACCAGCAGCGCCACGAGCGAGCGGACCCGGCGGAGGCGAGCTGGAGGTTGCGTAGAGTCTCCCAACGGATATGAGTCTGCGGTGCCAGTACCGGCGGATCGCCGGTGTGCTGATCATCATTGTGGCGGCTCTGGCGCTGCCCGCCACCGCCAGTGCGCACGGTCCGATCGATCCGGCGGCGTCCAGCTACCGGGCCCGGATCGAGCAGCTCCCGGCGGGGATGCAGGCCCAAGTGATCGACGGCGATCTGCGCATGTGGCTGCGCGTCGATCCGAGCCGGACCGTGGTCGTGCTCGACTACCAGGGCGCGCCCTACCTGCGCTTCTCGCGCGGGGGCGTGCAGGTCAACGAGGCCTCGGCGATGTACTACCTCAACCAGGTTCCGCCGCAGATCCCCCCGACCAACCTCGGGCCGCAGACCCGGCCACAATGGCATCGGGTATCCAGCGGCCACGCCTACGGGTGGCATGACGGGCGGCTGCACGCGCTGGCGGCGACCGCGCTGGCGCCAGGAGCCACCTACGTGGGGAGATGGCGCATACCGCTGCGGGTCGATGGCGCCGCGGCGGCGATCACCGGCGGTCTGTACTTCGCGGCGAGCCCCTCGATCGTCTGGTTCTGGCCGATCCTGGTGACGCTGGCCTGCGCATTGGCCGTGCTCCGGCTGCGCCGGGCCGAGCTGGACGAACGGGCGGCGCGGACGCTCGCGGTAATGGCGCTGGCGGCGTTCACGGTGGCGATCGCGGGGCAGCAGCTGCACGGCCGGCCCACCGTCTCGGTCGGACAGGAGGTGGCGCTGGCGGCGGCGCTGGCGTTCGTCGCCTGGGGCGCCCGACGGCTCGTTCTGCGCCGGCACGGCTGGTTCACCTTCTTTCTGATCGCGGCGGCGGCGATCTGGGAGGGGGCGTCGATGATCGCCGTCCTGCTCGACGGCTACGTTCTGATGGCGCTGCCGCCATTCGTCGCGCGGGCGGCGGTGGTGGCGTGCCTGAGCGGCGGACTCGGATTGCTGCCGTTCGTGTTCCGGATCGCCGAGCGCCCGGGCCGCGCGCGCCCCGCCCGGCGAGACGGATCCGTTTCGGGGTCCGCGCCCCAGGAGCAGGACGAGGATCTGCAGGCGTGGCAGTCCAGCGTCTGAGACGGGCGCTGGCGGGGACGACCGTGGTGTTGGCGCTGGTCGGGTGCGGGTCGACGGCGCAGAATGGATCCTCGACGCATGCCCGGGGCCGTGCCACCACCCCGTCGATCCCGGCCGCGCTCGTCCGCCAGCGACGCCCGATCGGCCGGGGCGCCGCGTTTCACCCACCCGCCTCGGGTCCCGTGCTGGGCAGCTGCCGGCGCCCGCTGGGACCTCGGGACGGCGCCCACGTCGAGGTCTTCGCCCTTGACCGGGTGGTCCTCATCGCCGCCGGGATCGGCGCGCGGCCGCCGCTGCACCACAACGAGGGCCGGATCACCGGCGCGGCGTGCTTCGGTGAGCTGGTCACGCTCGAGCCGACCGGCGTCGTCCTCACCCGCCCCGGTGCCGGCCTGACGCTCGCCGACCTGTTCCGATCGTGGGGCCAGCCGCTGACGTCCCACCGCCTCGCCTCCTTCCGGGCCACCGCCGGGGTACGGGTCTACGTCGACGGCCGGCGCACACCCGGTGCCCCCGGAGCGGTGCGGTTGCGCCGCCACGCCGAGATCGTGCTGGAGGCCGGGCCCTACGTTCCGCCGCATCCCGCCTATCGATTCCCCCCGGGGGCCTGACGGGCTCGCCAGTCGGCGTCCGGCCGTGACGATCGGGGTTACCCTTTGATGGTGGCCGATCTCGAGCTCCAGGAGGACGAGCTGGTCGTCAGGCTCACGCCGCTGGAGAAGGTGGCGGCGTTCCGCGGTGACGTCCGAGTTCCGATCGCGTCCCTGCAAAAGATCTGCACCGACGAGGATCCCTGGAGCTGTCTGCGCGGGATGCGCGCCCCCGGGACCGGCATTCCCGGGGTCGTCGCCTACGGAGTGAGGCGGCTGACCGGCTCTTCACCCGACTTCGTGGCGGTTCACGGCCGTGGCCCGGTGATCCGCATCGAGCTCGGGCCCGGCGCGCCGTTTCGCCGCCTGCTGATCACCGTGCCCGACCCCAACACCGCCGTCACCGCGATCCGCGCCGGCGTCGGCCCCGCCGGCCGCAGTCACCAACCGAACCACTAAACGACGAAACTGCGCACCCGCCCCCGGCGGCGGGGTAGGTTCTGGAGTGCAGTACGCGGCGAAAGCAAAGGAGGGCGAGCTTCAACATGGCGGTCAGGGCGGGGGATCTCGAGCAGGACCTGATCGCCTCGCTGTCTGACTCGGTCGACCGGCACCTCGCCGACGCACCCACGGTCTCCTACCGCGAGTTCGTGCGCCAGTTCTACCACTGGGTTCCCCCCCGGGACCTGGCCGATCGCGAGCCCGGCGACCTGTGCGGCGCCATCGTCGCGCACTGGCGCCTGGCCCGGGTCCGTGCCCCCGGCGAGGCCAAGGTCCGCGTCTACAACCCCGAGCCCGAGCGCGACGGCTGGCGCTCGCCCTACACCGTGGTCCAGATCGTGTCCGACGACATGCCGTTCATCGTCGACTCGGTCACCATGGAGCTGAGCCGCCAGGACTATCCGATCGAGCTGATCGTGCACCCGGTGATGCGGGTCGTCCGCGACGGCGATGACCTGGCGGAGGTACTGGCGCCCGGCGACGAAGATCGCGCGTTCGTAGCCGAGTCCGTGGTTCATGCCGAGGTCGCGCGCGAGGTCGACCCTGAGCGGCTGGCCGTGCTCCGGGCGGGGGTGGAGCTGGTGCTGGAGGAGGTCCGGGCCGCCGTCGAGGACTGGCCGGCGATGCGGGCCCGTGCCGCGGCGCTGGCCACCGAGCTGCGCCGCCACGGGCCACCGGTGCCGTTGCCCGCGCTCGAAGAGGCGCGTGCCTTTCTGACCTGGCTCGGCGACGATCACTTCACCTTCCTGGGCTACCGGGAGTACGAGCTGCACGAAGCGCAGCCCGGCGCCGAGCTGCGGGCCGTCGAGGGATCGGGACTCGGGATCCTGCGCGGATCGTCGGCGACGCCGACCAAGCCGTTGACGCCCGCGGCGCTCGCTCTCGCCCACTCACCCGATCCGCTGGTCCTGACCAAGGCCAACTCCCGCGCCACCGTCCATCGCCCGTCATACCTGGACTACATCGGCATCAAACGCTACTCGCCGGATGGCCGCCTGCTCGGTGAGCGCCGCTTTCTCGGCCTGTACACGACGATCGCCTACAAGGCGAGCCTGCCCGAGATACCGATCCTGCGCGGCAAGTACGCCGGCGTTCTGGAGCGGGCCGGGTTCCCGCCGGACAGTCACGACGCCAAGGGACTGGTCGACATCCTCGAGTCGTTGCCGCGCGATCTCCTGGTTCGGATCGACGCCGACGAGCTGTTCGAGATCGCGATCGGGATCCTCGGGCTCGGCGAGCGCCAGCGGGTGCGGCTGTTCGTCGTCCCGGATCAACTTGACCGGTTCGTGGCCTGCACCCTGTGCCTGCCCCGGGATCGCTTCAACACCGAGAACCGGCAGCGGGCGGCCCGGATCCTGGCCGAGGCGTTCGGGGGAGATCAGGTCGACTGGCGGCTACAGCTGTCAGAGTCGCTGATCGTTCGCGTCGACTACGTCGTGTACTGCCCCGACGGGGTTTCCGAGCCCTACGATGTCGCCGCGATCGAGTCCCGCATCGCCGAATCCACCCGCGCCTGGGCCGATCAACTGCGGGCGGCGCTCGTCGACGCCGCCGGGCAGACGCGCGGCACCGAGCTCCACGCCCGGTATCGCGATGCCTTCGGTCCCCGGTATCGAGCCGACTGCACCGCGGATGCGGCGGTCACCGACATCGGGCGGATCGAGAAGCTGCGCACCGTCCGGCATCCGATCATCACGTTGTATCGACGGACCGGCGAGCGTGAGCCGACGACCCGCTGTCAGCTGCTGACCGCCGCTCCGATCTCGCTGTCGGAGGTGGTGCCGACCTTCGAGCACATGGGCGCGACCGTGGTCGACGAACGGCCGTACGAGGTCCGCCCCCACGGCGCAACCCCAGTGTGGATCTACGACTTCGGCCTGAGCTGCGATGCGGAGGGCCTGGCGCGGGCCGGAGCCGCGTTCGCCGATCTGTTCCTGCGGGTGTGGTCCGGCGAGCTCGAGGACGATCGGCTCAACGGGCTGGTGATCTCGGCCGGGCTGACCGGTCGGGAGATCGTCGTCATCCGTGGCGTCCTGCGCTACTTGCGTCAGGCGCCGGTGGCGTTCTCCGACGCCTACATGACCCAGACGGTGATCGACAACCCGGTCATCGCGGCCTCGCTGGTGGAGCTGTTCAAGGCCCGGTTCGATCCAGCGGCCGCCGATGCCGCGCGGGCGCAGCGACTCACCGAGGAGATCGAGACCGCGATCGACTCCGTTCCCAGCCTCGATCGGGACCGCATCCTGCGCAGCTTTTTGGCGGTGATCGGCGCCATGCTGCGCACCAGCTACTTCCGAGTGAACGGCGCGGCCGATTCGCCCCGCCCTGCGGAGTATCTCTCGTTCAAGCTCGATCCATCGCATTTGGAGCTTCTGCCGCGCCCGCGACCGAGGTTCGAGATCTTCGTCTACTCGCCACGGGTGGAGGGCATCCACCTGCGCGGGGGCAGGGTGGCCCGAGGCGGGATCCGCTGGTCGGACCGGCGCGAGGACTTCCGCACCGAGGTGCTGGGGCTGATGAAGGCGCAGATGGTCAAGAACGCGCTGATCGTCCCCGTCGGGTCGAAGGGCGGCTTCGTGGTCAAGCGCCCACCGGCGACGACGGGGCCGGAGCGGCTCGAGGAGGGGGTTGCCTGCTACCGGATGTTTCTCCGCGGCCTTCTCGACCTCACCGACAATCACGTCGGCGCCGAGGTCGCCATGCCGCCGGACGTCGTCAGGTATGACGATGACGATCCGTATCTGGTGGTGGCCGCCGACAAGGGAACCGCCGCGTTCTCCGACATCGCCAACGAGGTCTCGGCCGATTATGGGTTCTGGCTCGGCGACGCGTTCGCGTCGGGTGGCTCGCAGGGCTATGACCACAAGCAGATGGGGATCACTGCCCGCGGTGCCTGGGAGTCGGTCAAGCGCCACTTTCGCCAGTTGGGCACCGACGTGCAGCGCGAGCCGTTCACGGTGGTCGGAATCGGGGACATGTCGGGGGATGTGTTCGGCAACGGGATGCTGCTCTCAGAGCAGATCCGGCTGGTGGCCGCCTTCAACCATTCGCACGTGTTCCTGGATCCCGAGCCGGATCCGGCCATCGCGTTCGCCGAGCGGCGCCGGCTGTTCTCCCTGTCCCGATCGACGTGGAGCGATTACGACCGTTCGCTGATCTCCTCCGGCGGGGGGGTGCACGGTCGCGATGCCAAGTCGATTGCGATCACCCCCGAGGTGCGCAACGCGCTGAGCATCGACGCCGAGCGGCTGTCGCCGGCCGATCTGATCCGGGCGATCCTGTGTGCTCCCGTCGATCTCCTGTTCAACGGAGGCATCGGCACCTACGTCAAGGCGAGCGAGGAGTCCAACGCACAGGCCGGCGACCGGGCCAACGACGCCGTTCGCGTCGACGGCTCGCGACTGCGTTGCCGCGTCGTCGCGGAGGGGGGCAACCTCGGCTTCACCCAGCGGGGCCGAATCGAGTACGCGCTCGCCGGCGGGCCCGACGAGGCCGGGGGCGCCATCAACGCCGACGCGATCGACAACGCGGCCGGAGTCAACTGCTCCGACCACGAGGTCAACATCAAGATCCTCCTCGGCGACGTGATCGCTCAAGGGGCGATCTCCAACGCCGAGCGCAACCAGCTGCTCGTCCAGATGACCGACGCCGTCGCCGAGCAGGTGCTGTACGACAGCTACACCCAGACCCAGGCGTTGAGCCAGTCGGCCGCCCAGGCGGTGTCGATGCTGGAGGTGCACAGTCGCCTGATCCGCCGGCTCGAGGAGGTCGCTTCGCTTGACCGGACGATCGAGGCTCTGCCCACCGAGGCGGAGATCGCCACCCGTCGCCGCCAGCGGCGCGGCCTGGTGGCTCCGGAGCTGGCGACCCTGATGGCCTACACCAAGATCTTTCTCAACGCCGAGCTGCTCGAGTCAGATCTGCCCGAGGACCCGTACCTGGTCGGCGATCTGGAGCGCTACTTTCCACGGCCGCTGAGCGAGCGCTTCGCGCAGCCGATCCGAGCCCACCGCCTGCGGCGCGAGCTGATCGCCACGCTCGTCGCCAACGAGTTGGTGGACCGGGCGGGGACGACCTTCGCCTTCCGTCTCACCGAGGAGACCGGGGCGAGTCCCTCCGAGCTGGCGCGCGCCTACGCAATCGCGCGCGACGTGTTCGACATGCGGTCATACTGGGCCGCGGTCGAGGCGCTCGACAACCAGATCGAGGCGGGCACGCAGCTGGCGATGCTGAGCGAGGGCCGCCGGCTGGTGGATCGGGCGGCCCGGTGGGTCGTGCGGGCCGTGCCGCGGGGGGAGATCGAGGTGACCGCGATGATCGAGCGGTTCAGCCCCGGGGCGCGGGCGCTCGCCGCCGCGCTGCCCGGCGTGCTGTCCGGACACGACCGCGAGCGGTTCAGCGCGCGGCGCGATGAGCTGGAGGCCGGCGGCGTTCCGCCCGACCTGGCCCGTCGCGTCGCCAGCCTGCAAGCGCTGCTGTCGGCGTTCGACATCGTCGTCGACGCCTCGGTCACCGGCGCCGGCCAGCCGCAGGTCACCGAGACCTACTTCGGCGTCGGCGCCCGCCTGGGACTCGACTGGCTGCGCGATCGGATCCTGGAGCTGCCCCGCGACGACCGCTGGCAGGCGCTGTCCCGGGCGGCGCTGCGCGACGAGCTCTACCGCTTGCATCGCTCGCTGACGCGCGAGATCCTGGTCGCCGCCGGTGACGGGGATGGGGAGGGCGCAGCAGGCGGCGAGGCATCTCTTCACGCCTGGTTGGAGCGCAACGCCGACGCCGTGCAACGCTCCGACGCGGTGCTGGCCGACGTCAGGGCGGCCCGTGACCACGACATCACCACGCTGCCGGTGGCACTGCGAGAGCTCAAGAGCCTGGTCGGCGAATCCGAGCAGCTGGTCTGAGAGCCCTGAGCGCGGCGGCGGCCTCGCGCAGGCGGGAGGCCGGGCCCGCCCAGCGGGCGCGCGCCGACGCCAGCGCAAACGCCCCCAACTCGATTGCGCCGGCGAGCGCGAACGCGGCCGGGCCGGTCACCAACCGGCCGCAGAGCCGTTCCGTGCGCTGCCGTAACACGTCGCCAAGCTATCGTCTCGCGCTATGTCATCGCTGAAGACCAATGTCACCGAGTTGCCCGAGTCACGTGTGCGCGTCGATGCCGAGGTGCCGGCCGAGGAGGTGGAGCGCCGCCTCCAGCAGGCCGCGCGAAAGCTCGGCGGTCAGATGCGGATTCCCGGTTTTCGCAAGGGCAAGGTCCCGCCCCCGGTGGTGATCGGCCGGCTGGGCCGCGAGGCGGTGTTCGACGAGGCGCTGCGCAGCTCGCTCGGCGAGTGGTACGTGGACGCGATCGACGGCTCCGGGATCGCCCCTATCGGTGAGCCGGACATCAACTTCGAGCAGCCGGTCCCGGGACAGGGACAGCCGTTGGCGTTCTCAATCGAGATCGGGGTGCGCCCGGGGGCCAAGCTCGGGCAGTACAAGGGCCTCGAGGTCGGGCGCCGGGAGCCGACGGTGAAGCAGACGGAGGTCGACGAGGAGGTGGAGCGCCTGCGCGACCGCCTGGCCACCCTGGACACCGTGGACCGTCCCGCCCAAATTGGCGACAGCGTCGTGGTCGACTACGTCGGCAAGGTCGACGGCGAGCCATTCCCGGGTGGTGAGGGCCGCGATCAGCTGATCGAGCTGGGTTCCGGGCGGCTCATCCCCGGCTTCGAGGAGCAGCTGGCCGGCGCCGGCGCCGGCGACCAGCGGACCGTCCGGGTCACGTTCCCCGACGATTACCCAGGCGACCTCGGCGGCCAGGACGCCACGTTCGACGTCAGCGTCTCGGAGGTCAAGGCCAAGCGCCTCCCCGAGCTCGACGATGATTTCGCCTCCGAGGCCTCGGAGTTCGACACCCTGGCCGAGCTGCGAGCCGACATCGAGCAGCGACTGCGCCACAACGACGAGCACGCGGTGGCGCGGGAGTTCGAGGAGGCGGTGATCGAGGCGGCGACCGCCGAGGCCGAGGTCGACCTCCCCGAGCAGTTGATCCACGCGCGCGCCCACGAGCTGGTGGAGCAGACCTTTGCCGCCCTTTCGCGGCAGGGAATAAACAAGGAGACGTACCTGCAGATCGCCGGCAAGGACGAGGAGTCCCTCACCCACGACGCCGAGCCCGACGCGGCCCTGGCCTTACAGCGCGAGGCGCTGCTGGCCGCGGTCGTCGCCGCCGAGAGCATCGAGCCGTCCGACGAGGAAGTGATCGAGGCGCTGCGCCCCGCGGCCGAGCGCGACGGATCGGACCCCGCCGACCTGGTGGAGCAGCTGGGCAAGGCCGGACGGCTGGATCAGGTGCGCGAGGATGTGGCCACGCGCCAGGCGGTGGAGCGGCTCGTCGCCGAGGCGATCCCGATCAGCGTCGACCAGGCCAAGGCCCGCGAGAAGCTGTGGACGCCCGGCAAGGAGGAAGCGCAGGCCGGCTCCGATCAGCTCTGGACGCCCGGGGGCTGACGCTCGTAGAGGCGGTGAACGGGCGCCGCGTCGAGGGGTTCGCCCCCCACCGGCGGGCCGACCGGCGGTTGCTAGAGTCGGCGCAGGATTCCGGCGCAGGAAGCGAAAGAAGCGAGGACATGAGCCCACTCGTACCGATGGTCGTTGAGCAAACCTCGCGCGGGGAGCGAGCATTCGACATCTACAGCCGTCTGCTCAACGAGCGGATCATCTTCCTGGGCACCCCGGTCGACGATCAGATCGCGAACCTGATCGTCGCCCAGCTGCTGCACCTGGAGTCCGAGGACCCGGACAAGGACATCTCGATCTACATAAATTCCCCGGGCGGATCGGTGTACGCGGGCCTGGCGATCTACGACACGATGCAGTTCATCAAGCCGGATGTGCAGACGATCTGCGTCGGGATCGCGATGTCGATGGGGGCCCTGCTGCTGGCCGGCGGCGCCGATGAGAAGCGGATGGCGCTGCCCAATGCCAAGATCCTGATCCACCAGGTCTCCTCGAGCTTCCAGGGGCAGGCGACCGATATCGAGATCCACGCCAGGGAGATCATCGACGTCCGGCGGCGCCTGGACGAGATCATCGCCAAGCACACCGGCAAGGATCTGGAAGCCGTCCGGCGTGACACCGAGCGCGACTATTTCATGAGCTCGGAGGAGGCGAAGGAGTACGGGATCATCGATCGGGTGATCTCCCAGCACTGAAAGGCATTAGCCTTGTCGCGCTGGAGACCGCCGACCGAGTGAAGCTCTCAGAGGTGATTCATGGCACGTCCGACCGACTCCAACGAACAGCTTCTCTGCAGCTTCTGCGGGAAGTCGCAGAGGCAGGTCAAGAAGCTGATCGCCGGTCCCGGCGTGTACATATGCGACGAGTGCATCGATCTCTGCAACGAGATCATCGACGAGGAGCTCACCGCCCCGCCGAGCTTCGATATCGAGAATCTCCCCAAGCCACGAGAGATCTACGACGTGCTCAACGAGTATGTCGTCGGCCAGGAGCAGGCCAAGCGGTCGCTGTCGGTGGCGGTCTACAACCACTACAAGCGCGTGCAGATGATGCAGTCCGACGAGCACGACATCGAGCTGCAGAAGTCCAACATCCTGCTGCTGGGGCCGACGGGTTGCGGCAAGACCCTGCTCGCTCAGACGCTGGCCAAGATCCTCAACGTCCCGTTCGCGATCGCGGACGCCACCGCCCTGACCGAGGCCGGGTACGTCGGCGAGGACGTGGAGAACATCCTGCTCAAGCTGATCCAGGCCGCCGACTATGACGTCAAGAAGGCCGAGACCGGGATCATCTACATCGACGAGGTCGACAAGATCGCCCGCAAGGCCGACAACCCGTCGATCACCCGCGACGTCTCCGGCGAGGGGGTTCAGCAGGCGCTGCTGAAGATCCTGGAGGGGACGACCGCCTCGGTGCCCCCGCAGGGCGGTCGCAAGCATCCCCACCAGGAGTTTCTGTCGATCGACACCACCAACGTGCTGTTCATCTGCGGCGGCGCCTTCGCCAACCTCGACCGCGTCATCGAGCGGCGGATCGGCCACCAAGGGGTCGGCTTCGGCTCGGTGATCCAGTCCAAGGATCAGCGCGACACCGGCGAGATCTTCGAGCACTGCCTGCCCGAGGACCTGATCCAGTACGGCCTGATTCCCGAGTTCATCGGCCGCCTGCCGGTGATGTCGGCGATCCATCAGCTGGCCCGCGATGAGCTGATGCAGATTCTGACCGAGCCGCGAAACGCGCTGGTCAAGCAGTTCCAGCGCTTCTTCCAGTTCGACGGCATCGAGCTCGTGTTCGCCGACGAGGCGCTGGTCTCGGTCGCCGACAAGGCGCTGGAACGCGAGACCGGCGCCCGGGGCTTGAGGTCGATCATCGAGGAGGTCCTGCTCGAGGTTCAGTTCGAGCTGCCCAGTCGCCGCGACGTGCAGAAGTGCGTCGTCACTCGCGAGACGATCGAGAAGAACGTCTCTCCGACGCTCGTCACCGTCGCCGCCCCCGACGAGGACGAAGCCGCCGCCTAGCCGCCGCGGCACGCCCGGCGGCGCCGCCCCGGAATCAGCGCCGGCGGATCCTCACCGGCCCGATCCGCCCTCGGGCGCGATCGGCCCGCCTTTATATTGACGCCTCGATGGCCGATCTGGAGAACACCAAGCGCTACGACCCCGCCGAGGTGGAGCCCCGGATCATGCAGAAATGGCTGCAGTCCGGGCTGTTTCATCCCCCTCCGAAGGGCACCGCGGCCGAGAACTACTCGATCGCCATCCCGCCGCCGAACGTCACCGGCGTGCTGCACATGGGCCATGCCCTGAACAACTCGATCCAGGACTGCCTGGCCCGTTACCACCGCATGCTCGGACAGCGGACGAAGTGGATCCTGGGCACCGATCACGCCGGGATCGCCACCCAGACCCAGGTGGAGCGGGCGCTGGTGCAGGCGGGCACCGACCGTCGGGAGATCGGGCGCGATGCGTTCGTGGAGCGGGTGTGGGACTGGCGGGCCCAGTACGGCGGCACGATCATCGAACAGCTCAAGCGCCTGGGGGCCTCGGCGGACTACGAGACCGAGCGGTTCACGCTGGACGACGACTACGCGCAGGCGGTCCTGCGGGTGTTCGTCTCGCTTTACGAGAAGGGCTACATCTACCGGGACCGGTACATGGTCAACTGGGATCCCGGCACCGGCTCGGCGATCTCCGACCTGGAGGTGGAGCAGCGCGAGGTCACCGACACGCTGTATTACATCGACTACCCCCTGGCCTCCGGGTCCGGGGCGGTCACCGTGGCCACCGTCCGCCCCGAGACGATGCTGGCCGACACCGCGATCGCCGTAAACCCCGATGACGATCGCTACCGGCGGCTGATCGGCGAGAAGGCGGTCCTGCCGCTGGTGGGACGCAAGCTGAGGATCCTTGCCGACGACTACGTCAGGCCGGAGTTCGGGACCGGCGCGCTCAAGATCACCCCGGCGCACGACCTCAACGACTTCGAGATCGGTCGCCGCCACGGGCTGGCGCAACCCTCGGTGATCGGCGAGGACGGCCGGATCACCGCCGAGGCGCCCGAGCGGTTCCGCGGGCTGACGGTCGCCGAGGCGCAGCGCGAGGTGGTGGCCGAGCTGCATCGGCAGGGGCTGATCGCCCGCACCGAGCCCTACACCCACACGGTCCCGTTCTCCCATCGGTCCGGGGAACGGATCGAGCCGCTGATCTCCCTGCAGTGGTTCATGGCGATGGAGGAGCTCGCCCGCCCCGCGATCGAGGCGGTGACCAGCGGCCGCGTGCGCTTTCATCCCGCCAACCAGGCCCGGGTCTACCTCGACTGGATGGAGAACATCCGCCCGTGGTGCATCTCACGCCAGCTCTGGTGGGGCCACCGGCTGCCGGTCTGGTACCGAGACCTGGACACCTACGTGGGAATCGAGCCACCTCGGGGGGACGGCTGGCAGCGCGATCCCGACGTGCTCGACACCTGGTTCAGCAGCGCGCTGTGGCCCTTCGCCACGCTCGGCTGGCCCCAGCCGACCGCCGAGCTGCGGGCGTTCTATCCGACCGACGCGCTCGTCACCGGCCGCGACATCATCTTCCTGTGGGTGGCGCGGATGATCATGATGGGCCTGGAGTTCACCGGGGTCGCGCCGTTCTCCGACGTGCATATCACCGCGATCATCCAGGCGCCCGACGGCCGGCGGATGTCGAAGTCGCTGGGCACCGGAATCGACCCGTTGGATTTGATAGATGGCGGCCAGAGGCCGCCCGTGTTTGCCCAGGGCTCGCACCCGCCCGGCGATTTCCCGGCGTACGGCGCCGACGCGGTGCGCTGGGGGCTTCTGGCGATGTCCTCGGGGCAGGATGTCAGCTTCAGCGAGGACAAGGTCGTCCAGGGACAGCAGCTGACCAACAAGCTGTGGAACGCCGCACGGCTGATCCTCCTCGGAGTCGGTGGCGAGCCGCGGGCGGCGGCGCAGCCGACGGCGGTGGAGGATCGCTGGATCCTGTCGCGCCTGGAGCGGGCTCGGAGCGAGGTCGCGACCCGGATCGAGCGCTTTGACTTCTCCCACGCCGCGCTCGCCGTGTACGAGTTCATCTACGGGGAGCTGTGCGACTGGTATCTGGAGCTGGTCAAGCCGCGGCTGCGCGCCGGCGAGCCCGAGCTGGCCGGCACGCTGCTGCACGTGCTGACCGAGACGGTGGCGCTGGCGCACCCGCTGATGCCGTTCGAGACCGAGGAGATCTACTCGCACATTCCGGGCACCGAAGGCCTGCTGGCGGCGCGGGCAGCCGGACCGCCGACTCTCGTCGACGCGCAGGCCGAGGAGGCCGTGCAGCGGGCGATCGTTGCCGTTCAGGCGCTGCGCCGCTGGCGCAACCTGGCGAAGGTCGAGCCCGGGGCCACGGTGCCGGCCCGCCTCCAGGCCCCCGGATTCGACGAGACACTTGACCACATCGCGCGCCTGGCGCGCCTGCAGTTCGTCGATGGCAACGGCGGCGCCGAGGTGGTCGCGACGGTTCCGATTCCGGATGGCGCGGTGCACATCCAGGCCAGTGCCGAGCTCGACGCCGGCGGGGCGCGGGCGCGAGCGCGGGAGCAGCGCGCCAAGCTCGAGCCCGAGATCCGGCGTGCCGAGGCCAAGCTCGCCAACCCGGATTTCGTGGCCAAGGCTCCGACCGAGGTCGTCCAGGCCGAGCGCGACAAGCTGGAGCGTCTGCGCCGGGAGCGAGACGCGCTGTGACCGGAGCGCAAGCCGAGCGCTACCTGCAGTCGCTGGAGCTGTTCGGGATGCGCTTCGGCCTGGACCGGATGCGCCGGCTGATGACCGCACTGGGTCATCCCGAGCGCCGGTTTGCATCGATTCACGTCGTCGGCACCAACGGCAAGTCCTCGACCACGCGGATGATCGCCGCCATCCTGGCCCATCACGGGCTGCGCACCGGCGCCTACCTGTCGCCGCACCTGGTGTCGTTCGGCGAGCGCATCCGCATCGATGATCACGACCTGAACCCGGCGCGGTTCGGCGCCGCGGTCGGGCGCGCCGCCCATGCCGCCGAGCTGGTCGACCGCTCGCTGGACGCCGGTGACCGGGTGACCCAGTTCGAGGCGCTCACCGCGGCCGCCTACTCGGAGCTGGCCCGCCAACGGGTGACGGTGGCGGTGATCGAGGCCGGACTGGGCGGACGCTACGACGCCACCAACGTGATCCCCTCCACGGTGCAGGTGCTGACCAGCGTCGGGCTCGAGCACACCCGCTGGCTGGGGCCGACGCTGACCGACATCGCGGCCGAGAAGCTCGACGTCGTCCGGGACGGCGGGACGCTGGTGCTCGGCGCGGGCCTGGCCACAGAGGTGGTGGAGCTCGCGCACCGCGTCGGTGCCGAGCGCGGTGCGCAGATCGTCCAGGCCGGCTCGGATCCGGGGGTCTCCGTCGGCGCCGCCGGCGCCTTCCAGCGGCGCAACTTCGCGCTCGCCCGGACGGCCGCCGAGGCCTATTTCGGCCAGCTGGACCCCGCCGCGGTCGCCGCGGCCGCTGCGCAGGTGCGGGTCCCCGGGCGGCTGCAGCAGATCGGGTCCGACCCGCTGACGCTGATCGACGGCGCCCACAATCCGGACGGGATCCGGGCCCTGGCCGAGTCTCTGCCCGAGCTCGTCGCCGGCCGCGACAGGGTGGTGGCAGTCGTCTCGGTGCTGGATGACAAGGACGCCGCCGGAATGCTCGCCGGGCTGCTCGGACTCTGCGATGCGCTGATCCTCACCAGCAGTCACAATCCGCGGGCATTGCCACCGCCCACGCTTCAGTCCTTGACGCGCCAGCTCGCCGGCCCGGAGAGCGAGATCGTCGGCGACCCGCGCCGGGCACTGACGCGCGCCCGGGAGCTGGCCGGGCCGCGTGGCGTGGTCATCGTCACCGGTTCGATCTACCTCATCGCCGACCTGCTGATCACGGGGCGCCGCGACCGCGCCTCGAGCCTGTGAGCCTGAACGTCACGGTCACCCAGCCCGCGCCGCCACCCGTGAACGACCGCGACGATCAGCCGAGCTTCTTGACGATGATCGGACTCGTCGCGTTGATCGTGGCGCTCGTGATCCTCGTGTTCTTCGGGATCGGCTACCTGTTCGGGAGAGTGTTCCTGTAGGTCGGCGGCCCCCGAATCGCGCATCCGGCAGGAGGATCGGGCGAGCTGACGGCGTATTGATACTCGCCCCAGGGACCTCGCGCCCATTACACTCCGCCGCAAATGCTGACATACGCAATCTTCGGGATCACCAACAGCGCGCTGAACCTGGCCGTCGAGCTGGTCATCCTCTTCCTGGTCGTGATCTGGCTGGCGTTGATCTACTGGACCTATGCGGATGCCCGCCGGCGGATCGCCGACCCGCTGCTGATCGGCTGCGCCACCCTGGCCTCGGTGTTCCCGTTTGTGGGCACGATCGTCTACATGATCGTCCGGCCGCCCGAGTACCTCGACGACGTCCGCGAACGCGAGCTGGAGATGCAGGCCGCGGAGGCTCGGCTCGCCGAGCTCGGCTACCACCTCTGCCCTCACTGCGACTACGAGGTCGAGAAGGACTTCCTGCGCTGCCCCCACTGCATGCGCAAGCTCAAGGACCCGTGCGTGTCCTGCGGCCGTCCGCTCGATCCCACCTGGAAGGTCTGCCCATTCTGTGAGGCCGAGGTCGGCGTGCCGGGTAGTCGCGGTCCGGTGGCGCGGCGCCAGCGCCGGCGCTCGGAAGCGCCTGAGCCCGCCACCGAGCAGCCTTCAACCACCTGACGTCCGCGTCTGAGCAGACCAGCCAGGCCTCTCGTGGAGCGCACGCTCATCCTGGTCAAGCCGGACGCCTTCGCGCGCAACCTGACCGGCGAGATCATCGCCCGGTTCGAGCGCAAGGGGCTGGCACTGGTGGCGCTCACGCTTCAGACGATGAGCCGGGAACTGGCGGCGCGCCACTACGCCGAGCACGAAGGCAAGCCGTTCTACGAGGAGCTGGTGAGCTTCATCACGTCGGGTCCGCTGGTGGCGATGGTGCTGGAGGGGGAGTCGGCCGTCGCCGCGGCGCGGCAGGTGATCGGGGCGACCGACCCGTTGGCGGCCACCACCGGCTCGATTCGCGGCGACTACGCCGTCGCGGTGGGCCAGAACATGGTCCACGGGTCCGACGCGCCCGAGTCGGCGGTCCGCGAGGTCGCGCTGTTCTTCCCGGAGCTGGGCTGACCCGCCAGTGGACCGGGAGCGCTCCGGGCAGCGCAGGGGCCTGATCCTGGCCTCGGGCTCGCCTCAGCGCCGCGCGATCCTTGCGCAGATCGCCGTGCCGTTTGCGGTGCGGGTCCCCGGGGTGGAGGAGCTGGAGGCCGGACCCCCTGCCGAGATCGTGCTGGAGAACGCCTATCGCAAGGCGGCGGCCGTGGCGGCGCAGCCGGCGCCGGATGCGGGGGGCGGCACACCGATCCTCGGCGTCGACACGGTCGTCAGCCTCGGGCCGCAGATCTTCGGCAAGCCCGCCGGCCGGGCCCAGGCGGCGGAGATGCTCGCCGCCCTTGCCGGCCGCCGGCACTCGGTGTTCAGCGGCGTCTGCGTGATCGATCGCGATCGCACCCGCACCGCTGCGGCCGAGACCGTGGTCGAGTTCCGGGCGCTCGACGCGGCGGCGATCGACGCCTACCTGGCCATCGGTGAATGGCGCGGGCGGGCCGGCGCCTACGCCATCCAGGGAGTCGGCGCGACGCTGGTGACCCGGATCGAGGGCGACTATCTGAGCGTCGTCGGGCTGCCGGTGAGCACGCTGCTGGATCTGATCCCGGATCTGATCGCCCGGTGACCTCTGAGGGCGGTGTTAGGCTGCCCAGACCCTGTCTGATCGACACCGGGAGGGGTTGTGTCTGACGCGAGCGTGGAGCCCTCAGCGGCGGCGGCGAGCACGACGCCGAAGCTGTTCGTGCGCCAGTCCTCGGGTCTGGTGCGCAACGTCAGCGTTACCAACGCGCTGTTCTTCAACGTGGCCGCCTTCGTCGGCGTCGGCCTCACCCTGTACCCGATCTTCTACGCGCTCGCCGACGTCCCGATCTGGAGGGCCGGGCCGTTCTCGGCATACGGCTGGGCGGCGATCATCGCCGGTCTGTTCTGCATCCTGCTGGCGTTGATCTTCGCGTCGCTTACCTCGGTGATGCCGCGGTCCGGCGGAGACTACGTGTTCACCAGCCGGATCCTGCATCCGGCGCTGGGGTGGATGGAGTCGTGGACGCTCGTCATCGCCTCGGTGCTGATCATCGCCTTCGAGGTCCCGCTCGTGCTGCGCAACCTGCAGATCACCGCCCGGATCGTCGGGGTCGGCGTGGGCGGCCACTTCTTCACCCACGCGAACACCTGGTTCACGGACTCGACCGGCAACATCACCGGCGCGCCGGGCTTCATCGCCTCGCTGATCGTGCTCGGCGCGATCGCGGTGATCTGCGTGCTGCCGACGAGGACCTTCCACAAGGTGGTGACGGCGCTGGCGGGCTACGGCGTCGCCTGCTTTGCGGCGATGTTCGTCTTCGGGCTGCTGTTCACCCACCGGGGCAGCTTCATCGCCAACCTCCCCCACTACACCAACGGCGTCGGCTCGGCGAAGATCGCCGCCTCGGGCGCTTCGGCCGGCGTCCTCAGCGGCACGCATTCGAGCTTTTTGTCGAACATCTTCTCGACCTCGGTGTTCCCGTTGGTGTTGTCGGTCCTGCTGTTCCAGTACATCGGCTTTCAGTACTCGGCATACATCGCCGGCGAGGTGCGCGGCAACGTGCGCCGCGGGGTGCTGATCGCGCTGCTGGGCGCACTGCTGATCGGCGTCCTCGCCAACTCGGTCTACGTCGACGCGATCTCCAGCCACTTCGGCTTTAACACCAACGTCAGCTGGGGAGCCAGCTACTGGGGCTTCAAGGGCGCGCTCGCGCCGCTGCCCCTCGGCCAGCCCAACGCGATGCCGCTGCTGGCGGTGATCGCCAACAAGAGCCTATGGCCGCTATGGGCGCTGATCAGCCTCGGCGGGGTTGTGTTCCCGTTTCTGCTGTGCCCGGTCTACATCAACTTCATCAGCCGGATGCAGCTGGCGTGGAGCCTCGACCGCCAGATGCCGGAGTGGTTCGGCCGCGTCTCCGAGCGGCTGCGGGCGCCGCTGAACGCGATCCTGGCGACGCTGGCCCTCACCGCCCTGTTCCTGCTGCTGCAGAGCTTCAAGCTGCTGCCCACGTTCCTGGCGACCAGCGACCACAAGCTGGACCTCGCGGGGACCGCTTGGTTCTCGATCGTGATGGCGATCTTCACCTGGTGCCTGCCCGGCATCAACGCGATGCTGGTCCGCTGGCGCCGGCCTGACCTGGTTCGCAACGCGCCGTTCGGGAGGGCGCTGCCCTGGATCGGGGCGGCCTGGATCGTCTTCCCGCTGTGGATCTACATCTTCGCGGTGGTCAGGCCGATCGTGAACGCGCTCAAGGCGGGGGGGACGCTCACCTACTTGGAGACGAACGGGATCATCGATGCCGGCGTGTTCTACCTGATCGGGATCGTGATCTACTTCGTGATGCGCTTGCGCTCGCGGTCGGCGGGCGTCGACTCCAAGATGCTGTTCACCGAGCTGCCGCCGGACTGAGCCGGAGCGACGCTTGGACACCACGCGCATCTACATCGCCTCCGATCTGCACGCCGCCGAGAAGGCGTGGCGCAAGTTCGTCAATGCCATCAGCCTGAACGTCTACAAGGCCGACGTGGCGCTGCTCGCCGGCGACTTGACCGGCAAGGCGATCGTGCCGATCATCGGCCGCGACGGCCGCTACGAGACCGACCTGTTCGGCGTCCATCGCACCGCCACCGGCGACGAGGAGCTGGCTCGCCTCCAGCGCGACATCGCCGACGTGGGCTACTACTCGTTTGTCACCAACTCCGGGGAGGCGACCCGTCTCGCCGGCGACGAGTCCGGGCGCGATGCGCTGCTGGCGGAGCTCATGCACCAGCGGGTGCGGGACTGGATGGAGCTCGCGACCGACCGGCTCTCCGACAGCCCGGTGCCGCTCTACCTGATCCCCGGCAACGACGACGAGTTCGGGATCGACGAGGTCCTGCACGGCGGCGCCTATGCGCCGGTCAACGTCGACGGCAAGGTGGTCGACCTTCCCGGCGGACTGCAGCTGCTGGCCAGCGGGTGGTCGAATCACACGCCTTGGCAGACGCCGCGCGAGGAGTCCGAGGACGAGCTCTACGCCCGGCTCGACGCGCTGGCCCAACAGGTCGACGATCCGCGCCGCGCCGTGTTCATGATCCACGTCCCGCCCCACGACTCCGGGCTGGACACCGCCCCGCTGCTCGACGAGAACCTGCGACCCACGGTGTCGGCCGGCGACGTCCTGCGCGGGCCGGTCGGCTCCACCGCCGTGCGGCGGATCATCGAGACCTACCAGCCGGTCCTGTCCATCCACGGCCACATCCACGAGTCCGGCGGCGAGCGCAAGATCGGCAACACCCTGTGCATCAACCCGGGCAGCGAGGCCAACCACGGGATCCTCCGGGGCTACCTCGTCGACATCGGGCGCAAGGGGGTGGCGCTGGCCCAGCGGGTCGAGGGGTAGCGGTGGCGCACCTGCCGCCGGCTCAGGCGACCCCGCAGAACCGCATCGCCGTCACCGCCAGCGCCTGGGCGCACGCCACCAGCCCGTCGACGGGTACGTACTCGTCGATCGTGTGGGCCACGGTGGCGCCGTCGGGGTCAAACCCCGGCGGCCCGAAGCCGATCGACGGGATTCCCGCCAGGCGGGTGAAGGTCGCCCCGTCATACCACGAGTCAAGCCCCGAGAGCGTCCGCCGCAGGCCGACGTCATGGCTGGCCGCGAGGGTGGCGCCGACGATCGGCTCGGACTCGGGGATCTCGATCGGCATCACGCTGTTGGGCCACCACTCGATCACCGGCGGGTGCTCGGCCAGCCAGTCGTCGCGAGCGGACTCGCGGGCGATCCACGCCTCCACCTCGCGGCGGACGTTCGCGCCCCAGCCCTCCGGGTCGGCTTGGGCGGGGACGTACATCACCGCGATCGTCAGCTCGCAGGCCGACGGATAGGTGACCGGCCACTCGCCGCCGCTGACCACGGTCGGCAGCAGGGAGGGCGCCGACAGGTACGGGTGGGCCAGCTCCGGGGTCCGCGCCCAGTGCCGGCGCAGGGAGGCGATCGCGTCCAGCACCACGCTCGCCTTCTCGATCGCGTTGACCGCGCCGCCCCGGCGCCAGCCGGGCTGGCGGACCTCGGCGTGGCCCGGCCGCCCGGGCACCCGGACCACGCCGTACTCGGAGCCGCGGCAGGCGATCCACACGCGCGAGTCCGTGGGCTCGGTCACGATTCCGGCGTCGGCGGTGAGGCCGCGGCGGACGAGCGCGACACCACCCGCCCCCGAGGACTCCTCGTCGGTGTTGGTGGCGACCACCAGATCCCCAGCCAGGCGGATGCCGAGCCGGCGCAGGGCCTCGGCGGCGAAGGTCATCGCCGCGATCCCGCCCTTCATGTCGCACGCCCCCCGGCCATACAGGTTGCCGTCGCGCACCTGCGGCGAGAACGGGCGGCTGCTCCACGCGTCGGCGGGCTCGGCCGACACCACGTCGATGTGGCCGTTGAGCAGCAGGGACCGCCCGGACCCCGCCCCCGGCAGAGTCGCGATCAGCTGCGGGCGCCCGGCGAAGTCCAGCCCGGGCGGGTGCAGCGGTGCCCCGGCCAGCGCCACCGGGTCGGGCTCGAACAGGTCGATCTCGCCGCCGACCGCCTCCAGCCGGGTGGCGAGGTGACGCTGCAGCGCCTCCTCCTGGCGCGGCGGATCGCCGACCTCGCGGGCGGTCGTGTCGAACCCGATCAGCGAGGCGGCGAGCTCCACGAGCTCGTCGCGTCCCTGCTCGATGGCGGCGCACGCGTCGCGCTCGGACTTCGACAGGGGCATCGCCGAGAACCTATCCGACCAACTGGCCAGAATCGGCCCTGGTGCGGATCTGGTCGTCTACCGTATGCCGCCGTGACCGAGACCTCCGAGCCGGCCGGTCTCCTGGTGGAGGCGAGCCGGCTGATCGATCGCGCCGGCGAGCGTGACATCGTGCTGCGGCTGCTCGGCGGGCTGGCGATCGCGCTGCTCACCCCGGACCTGCCGCCGCGGACCCGCGCCGGTCAGGACCTGGACTTCGGCTCGGTCCGCGCCAGCCGCAAGCCTCTGACCGAGCTGCTCACCGAGGAGGGCTACGTCGGCGACCGCAACTTCAACGCGCTGTACGGCGACAAGCAGCTGTACTTCACCCACGCCCAGACCGGCGTGGCGATCGACGTGATGATCGATCGACTGCACATGTGCCACACGGTGGTGTTCGCGCAGCGGGCGACGGTGATGCCCTACACGCTGTCGCCGACCGATCTGCTGCTGTCCAAGCTGCAGATCGTCGAGCTCAACGCCAAGGATCTTCAGGACTGCCTCCGGCTGCTGGTCAGCTTCGAGCTCGCCGACTCGGGCGATCCCGAGGTGATCGACCTGCGGGTGATCCGATCCCTGGTCGGCGACGACTGGGGCTGGTGGAAAACGATCTCGCTGAACCTGGATCGCATCGGGGCGGCGCTGGCCGACGGGCGGCCGGAGGCGGTCGCCGGCGGGCGGCTGGACCCGGAGGCGGCGGTGGCGCAGCTGCGCGGGACGCTCGACGAGGCGCCCAAGAGCCGGCGTTGGAAGCTGCGCGACCGGATCGGCGAGCGCAGGCGCTGGTACGAGCTGCCGGAGGAGACGCCGCACCCCTGAAAGCCCGGTCCTCGGCGCACCGGCTCGCCAACCGACCCGACGCTGCGACCGCGCCTCAGCGACCCAACCAGAGCCGGGTTTCCCGGCTCCATTTTCCAGGGTTTTCTCCTGGTTATGGGTTTCCGCGAGCGTCGTCGGTGGGCGGTCGTTCGATACACTCAGCGTCGGACGGAGCTGGCTACACGGTGCGATTCATCTGCACTCGCCGCTGGTCCGACGCTGCGAGCTACCTCTAAAACATGGGCTTCTTCACGTATCTGACCGGTTTCGGCGGCCGCGACATGGCGGTCGACCTGGGCACCGCCAACACGCTGGTCTACGTGCGCGGCCGCGGGATCGTGCTGTCTGAGCCGAGCGTGGTCGCGGTCGACTCCCGAACCGGCGAGGTCCACGCCGTTGGGATCGAGGCCAAGCGCATGCTCGGCCGCACCCCGGGGACGATCTCGGCGATCCGTCCGCTGAAGGACGGAGTGATCGCCGACTTCGAAGTGACCGAGGAGATGCTGCGCCATTTCATCCAGAAGGTCCATCAGAACCGGTGGGCCCATCCCCGCGTGGTGGTGTGCGTCCCGAGCGGCGTGACCGGGGTCGAGAAGCGCGCCGTGGAGGAGGCGTGTCTGTCGGCGGGGGCGCGTCAGGCCTACCTGATCGAGGAGCCGATGGCCGCGGCGATCGGGGCCGGCCTCCCGGTGGGAGAGCCGACCGGCTCGATGGTCGTCGACATCGGCGGCGGCACCAGCGAGGTGGCGGTGATCTCACTCGGCGGGATCGTCGTCTCGCAGTCGATCCGGGTCGGCGGCGACGAGCTCGACGAGGCGATCATCAACTACGTCAAGCGTGAGTACAAGCTCCTGATCGGGCAGCAGACGGCCGAGGAGGTCAAGCTGGAGATCGGCTCGGCGCACACCATGCCCGAGGAGGTGCAGGCCGAGATCCGGGGCCGGGACATGGTCTCGGGGCTTCCCAAGACGGTGATCCTCACCAGCGAGGAGATCCGCGGAGCGCTGGAGGAACCGGTGTCGCAGATCATCGACGCCGTCAAGCAGACGTTGGATCGCACCCCACCCGAGCTGGCCTCCGACGTCATGGATCGTGGCATCATGCTGGCCGGTGGCGGATCCCTGCTGCAGGGCATCGATGAGCGCCTGCGCCACGAGACGCAGATGCCCGCGCACCTGGCAGAGTCCCCGCTGACGTGCGTTGCGGTCGGCTCGGGAAGGTCGCTGGAGGAGTTCGAGGCGATCCACCGGAGCAGTAAGAATTCACATAACCGGCGGCGTCGGTGATGGCCTTCCCAGACCGGCGCATGCGCAGCCACACTTTGGAGACACGGAACCCGTGCACGACAAACAGGTTCGACGGCGGCGAGCAGTGCTCGCAGTGCTGGTCGTCGTCTCCCTGATCCTGCTCACAGCGTATTTCGGCGAGTCGCCGAACAGCCCGCTACACACGGTGCAGCGGGGAATAGTTCAGGTGCTGTCGCCGGTGCAGGCGGGGGCCAGCACCGTGCTGTCCCCGGTCCGCGACGTCGCCAACTGGGTGTCGGACACGCTGCGGGCCAAATCCCAGCGCGACCAGCTCCAGGCCAAGGTCAACAAGCTGACGGCGGAGGTCGACCTGCTCAAGACCGAGCAGTATCAGAACGCCCAGCTGACCAAGGAGGTCAAGCTGAACTCCAACATCGGCCTGGCCAACTATCACCTTGTCGCGGCCAATGTCATCGGACGAGATCCCAGCCTCTGGTATCAGCAGGTCACGGTCGATGCAGGGTCTGACGAGGGGGTGGTGCAAGGCGATCCGGCGATCGGCGACGGGGCGCTGGTCGGCGACGTGACCACCGTGGACCCGTCGGTGTCGATCGTGACGCTGATCACCGACCACTCGGTGCAGGTCGGCGCCCAGATCCTGGATCGAGGGGCGGACCAGGGGATCGTGGCCCCGTCCGTGGGCAACCCGAACCGGCTGCTGCTGCAGGACCTTCCCGGCAACGCACAGATCAACCCGGGCGACCAGGTGGTCACGTCGGGCTTCAGGTCCGGCTCGCTGACGTCGCTTTACCCGGCGGGGATTCCGATCGGGACCGTCTCGGGCGTCAACCCGAACCAGCTGTTCAACGACAACGAGGTCCCGGTCTCTCCCGCGGCCAACCTGCGGCACTTCGACTCCGTGCAGATCCTGACACGGCCGCACGCCGGCGACGCGCGAGCGCAGGTGCCGCCCGGATGAGCGCGCTCTCGGCCAAGCTGGTTGCGCGCCTGGTGCTCCTGGCGCTGGTCACCGTCGTCATCCAGGAGACGGCGGTCTCTCAGGTTTCGATCTTCGGGATCAGCGCCGACCTCACCCCGCTGATGGTGATGTCGGTCGGGCTGCTCGCCGGATCGATGACCGGCGCGGTGATGGGCTTCGCCACCGGTCTGCTGGTCGACACGGTGCTCGTCCAGACGCTCGGGATCACGTCGCTGCTGTACATCGCGATCGGGTATTGGTCGGGCCGGCTGCGCGAGGTGCACGATCCCGCCCACGGCCTGGTACCGGTGGCCGCCGGTGCGGCGGCCACCGCGGTGGCCGGCATCGGCATGACGATCATCCAGTTCCTGCTCGGCGTTGACGCTCCGGTCAGCCTGCTGCTTCTCCAGCAGCTGTTCATCACCGTCCTGGTGAACACGCTGATCTCGCTACCGGTGTACGCGCTGGTCCGCAAGGTCATCCAGCCGGCGCTGCCCGAGGATCCGCGGCGGCGGCGGCGTCGCGCCTACACCACCGGCGGCCTGAGCCCCCTGCAGAGCCCATCGCAACGAGCCGGTCAGCTGAACCGAGGGGCGCGATGATCAGCCCGTCCGGCGACTCCCGCAAAGGACCCCGGTTCGGCGTGCCCGAGGAGGATCGGCCGCCCCTGAGCCCGCAGCTGGCGCTGCGGGTCGCGATCGTCGGCAGCCTCGCGTTGGCGATGTTCGCGATCATCTTCTTCCGCCTGTGGTTCCTGCAGGTGCTGTCGGGCAACCAGTACCTGGCCCAGGCCAAGACAAACCGGGTGCGCGACATCGAGACCGCGGCTCCCCGGGGGGAGATCCTCGACAGCTCGGGAACCGTGCTGGTCACCAGCACCAAGGCGCTGGCGGTGCAGATCTCGCCGCCCGATCTGCCGGTGCCAGTGACCGACGTGGTGTCCGAGCTCGCCCACCCACCGCGGCGTGACGCCGTCGTCTACAACCGGCTGGCGCACATCCTCGGCTTCTCCACCAAGCGCCGCCGGTGCAAGATCGCCGCCCCGCCGCCGAACGTCCTCCGGCTGTCGCCGATCGCGTGCGACGTCGCCAAGCAGGTCTCGCTGCTGCCCTACGGCGACGTCACGATCAAGAGCGGGCCGGCGATCAGCAAGTACATCCAGTTCTACCTCGCCGAGCGCCAAGACGAGTTCGCCGGCGTGCAGGTGGAGCGCGTCTACGTGACCCATTACCCGTACACGACGCTGGCCGCCCAGGTGCTGGGGACGGTCGGCCGGGTCAACCCGCAAGAGCTCAAGCAGCCGGGCTATCGGGGCGTGTCGCCGAACGCGATCGTCGGCCAGTCCGGGCTCGAGGCCGAGTACGACGGCTACCTGCGCGGGAAGGACGGCGACGAGCAGGTACAGGTCAACGCGTTGGGCCAGCCCACCGGAGACCTGCGCACCCGAAGTCCCGTCGCCGGCCACAACCTCAAGCTGTCGCTCGATGCCGGCCTGCAGCGGGCCGGGCAGACCGCCCTGCAGGAGTCGATGAACGCCAACGCCTCCCCGGGCGGGGCGTTCGTCGCCATGAACCCGGACACCGGCGCGGTCTACGGCATGGGCTCGCTGCCGAGCTTTGATCCGTCGGTGTTCACCGGGAACCTGTCGCAGTCGACCTACGACCGGTTGACCAACCCCAACGGCGGGGACCCGCTGCTGGACCGCGCCACCCAGAGCGCCGGGCCGACGGGATCGACGTTCAAGCCGATCACCGCCACCGCGGCATTGCAGAGCGGCGTGTGGAGCGTCGGTGACCTGTACACCGACACGGGACAGTTCTGCTTCCCGGGCACCAGCGAGTGCCTGCACAACTCCGGCCACGCCGCCAACGGGACGCTCGACCTCGTCAACGCGATCCGCGTCTCCGACGACGTCTTCTTCTACCACCTCGGGTATCTGACCGACGGCGATCCGCAGACCCAACCCAACGGGGGCCCGCTGGACCAATGGGCGCGCAAGTTCGGGATCGGACGCTCGACGGGGATCGACCTCCCCCCGGCGGACACGTCAGTTGGGACGTTGCCGACCCCGAGGTGGCGGGCCAGCCGGAACAAGCTCGAGGCCGAGTGCGACGCCGCGATCGGGCCGTTCCGGTACCACCACGGCGTCGTCGTCGGGCCGCGCAAGCTCAAGGGCTGGCGCCGCAGCCCCAAGCACCCGCCGGGCGGCTGCGGGATCGCCGACGGCAGCAACCGGCCGTGGTCGGTCGGCGACAACGTCAACCTGGCCGTCGGCCAGGGCGACGTTCAGGTGACGCCGTTGCAGCTGGCGGTCGCGTACTCGGCGATCGCCAACGGCGGCACGATCGTCACGCCGCATCTCGGCCAGGACATCCAGACGCAGGACGGCACCGTGCTGCAGACGATCGACCCCGGCCCCCGCCGCCAGCTGCACATCAACCCGTACTACCTGCAGGCGATCCAGCAGGGGCTCCGCGACGCCGCCTCCCAGCCCGGCGGGACGTCGGATGACGTGATGGGCAATTTCCCCGAGCAGGTCTACGGTAAGACCGGCACGGCGCAGTACATCAGCGCCGGAGGGGGCGAGGTGGACTACGCGTGGTATGCGTGCTTCGTGCCCAAGACCGCCACCAGCAAGCCGATCACCGTCGTCGTCTGGGTCGAGAAGGGCGGCTTCGGGGACATCGGCGCGGCGCCGGTGGCGAGGCAGATCCTGTCGCAGTGGTTCTTCGGCAAGCCCGGGGTCTACAAGGCCGGAACCTCGACGACGCTATGAGCAGCCGTTTCAGTCACGCAGGCTTGCGCAGGGCCGGATGACCAGCGACGCCCGCATGATGCCGATCCAGCCGGCCGACGAGGCCGCCGCCGAACCGCGCGTGCGGACGCTGCCGCTGTTCGATCCGATGCTGCTGCTGGCGGCGGTCGGGCTGATGGTCTGCTCGCTGGTGACGCTCAAGGGCGCGACCGCGCACGCCGACCCCGGCCACCCGCTGTTCTACTTCGAGCGCCAGGCCATCTTCGGTGGCGTGGGGCTGCTGCTGGCGCTGATCATCAGCCGGTTTGACTACTCCCGGCTGCGCGAGTTCAAGTACGGCCTGTACGCGATCATGATCGGGCTGAACCTGGTGGTCTACGCGATGCCGCCGATCGGTGGCGCGCGGCGCTGGATCCCGTTGCCGCTGCTGCAGTTCCAGTCCTCGGAGTTCGGCAAGGTGCTGCTGATTGTGGCGCTGGCCGGCTTTGCCGTCGATCGCTCGCGCCGGCTGCACGAGTGGCGCACGACGGCGCGGATCATGTTGCTGGCGATCATCCCGGCGCTGCTGGTGATCCCCCAGCCCGACCTGGGCACCGGGATGGTCTACGTGGTGATCGGCTTCAGCGTCCTGTTCTTCGCCGGGACGTCGTTCAAGCAGCTCGGGGCGCTGGTGGCGTTGTTCGCCGTCGCGCTGGCGATCGTGCTCGCCGGAGCGCCGGCGCTGGGCGAGCACGTGCTAAAGAACTACCAGACGCAGCGTCTGACGACGTTCCTCAACCCCTCGTGCAGCCCCAAGGATCAAACCTGCTATCAGCTCCACCAGTCGGAGATCGCCATCGGCTCCGGGCAGAAGACCGGTCGCGGCAGGTTCGCGACCCAGACCAAGCTGAACTTCCTGCCGGCCAACGACACCGACTTCGTATTCGCCGCCGTGGGCGAGACCTACGGGTTCGTCGGAGCCGCGGTGGTGCTGTCGCTGTACGCGCTCCTGATCTGGCGCGCGCTGCGAATCCTCACGATGAGCAAGAACCTGTTCGGCACCCTGATCGCCGCGGGCATCCTCGCGATGCTCATGTGCCAGATCTTCGTGAACGTCGGGATGACGATCGGGATCATGCCCGTCACGGGCGTCCCGTTGCCGTTGCTGAGCTATGGCGGCTCCTCGGTGATCGTCACCTTCATCGCGATTGGGCTGCTGCAGTCGGTCTACGTCCAGGCACGGATGGCCCAGGCCGGCAAGAGCCGCCCCCTGATTTCGTAATGAGCCGCGCGGCCAGATCAGCGCGCGGACAGACTTCCAAAGGACTGACGACAATTGAAGAAGCAAGTACTGGTCAGCGTCGACCGGGGAGAGACCCGGGTCGCGATGCTGGAGACGACTGGGACCGTAACGTCGCGCCGCCGCCGCGGCGCCGGCTCCGATGACTACAGGGTCGCCGAGCTGTATCTGGAGCGGCGGGGCAACCGCTCGATCGTAGGCAACATCTACAAGGGCCGGGTCGACAACGTGCTCGCCGGACTGGAGGCCGCGTTCGTGGACATCGGCCTGGAGAAGAACGGTTTCCTGCATGTCGACGAGATCGTGCTCCCCGGAGTCGAGGCGCCGCGGCGCGGCCGCGGCGGCGGTCGTGACGGCCGGCAGATCACCGACATGCTCAAGCCCGGGCAGGAGATCGTCGCCCAAGTGGTCAAGGATCCCCTCAAGACCAAGGGCGCCCGGCTCTCGATGGACCTGACGATCGCCGGCCGCTACATGGTCTACGCCCCCTACGGCGAGGGCGTGGGCGTCTCCCGGCGGCTGGACGAGAAGGAGCGGGAGCGCCTGCGCAAGGAGGCGGCGAAGCTCGAGCTGGACGGCGCCGGCGCGATCATCCGCACCGCGGCCCAGGGGGTCAAGCGCGCCGACCTGGAGCGGGAGCTCGTCTACCTGTTCAAGCTGGGCGAGGTGCTGCAGAAGCGGGTCGCCGAGACTCAGGCACCGGCGCTGGTCTTCCAGGAGGCCGATCTATCGGTGCGGGTGGTGCGCGACATCTTCTCCGCCGACTTCGCGCGCGCGGTGGTCGACGACCCCAAGCAACACCACCGGCTCCTGTCGTTCTTCTCCAGGACCGCGCCCGAGCTCGTCGAGCACGTCGAGCTGTGGGAGTCCGAGACGCCGCTGTTCGAGGCGTTCGGCGTCGAGGAGGTGCTCGATTCCACGCTCAGCCGGCGCGTTGACCTGCCCAGCGGCGGCTACCTCATGATCGACTACGCCGAGGCGCTCACCGTCATCGACGTCAACTCCGGCTCCTTCATCGGCCGTGGCAAGGGGGCGCGGCTGGAGGACACGATCACCAAGACCAATCTGGAGGCGGCCGACGAAGTGGTGCGCCAGCTGCGGCTCCGCGACATCGGCGGGATCATCGTCATCGACTTCATCGACATGGCGCGCGCCCGCAACCGCGACGCGGTGTTGAAGACCCTGCGCAAGGCGCTGGACGAGGACCGGACGAAGACGTTCGTGGTCGAGATCTCCCCGCTGGGCCTGGTGGAGATGACCCGCCAGAACGTGACCGACGGAGTCCGGGAGATCATGACCCGGGCGTGCCCGACCTGCGACGGCGAGGGCGTGATCAAGTCCGAGGAGACGATCGCGATCGAGTTCGAGCGGCGGATGCGAGAGCTGGCCAAGCACACCTCGGCCGAGGCCATCCTGCTGCAGATCAACCCTCGCGTCAGCGCCGAGTTCACCGCCAACGATGCCCGGGTGCTGCACGCCGTCGAGCACGACACCGGCAAGGTGTTCGTGTTCGAGGGCTCCGAAGGACTGCCGTTGGAGCACTTCGCGGTGCTGCTGGAGGGCGACCGCCAATCGGTGCTGGACCGGGCGCTGCCGTTCCGCGAGGGCGAGGAGGTCCACGTGGAGATCGTCGAGCCGCACATGTACAGCCCCGGCGATGCAGTGGCCAAGATCGACGGCTACGTCATCTCCATCCGCGGCGGGACCCGATACGTCGGCGAGAAGCACCTGGTGCGCATCGAGGAGGTGGGCCGCACCTCGGCGGTGGCCTCGCTGCTCGACGTCGCCTCGGACGGGACGTCGCCGGCCGGTGAGGACTCCGATGATGATCTAGACTCGAGGCCTCGGCGTCGCGGCCGCAGAGGCGGGCGGCGCCGCTCGGGTGCCAAGGCCGGATCGGCTGCGGGTCCGTCGGCTTCGGAATGACCATGTACGCAATCGTCAAGACAGGTGGCAAGCAGTACCGCGTCCAGGAGGGCGAATCTCTGCTGGTCGAGCGGCTTGCCGTGGAAGACGGGGCGACCGTGACGCTGGCACCGCTGCTGTTCGTCGACGGCCCCGAAGTCGTGGACGGCGATGGCCTGGCCGGCGTCACCGTTCAGGCCCGGGTCGTCGCCCACGAGCGGGGGCCCAAGCTCAGGGTGGTCAAGTTCAAGCCCAAGCGCGGCTACAAGCGCCGCACCGGGCACCGCCAGGACTTGACTCGGATCGAAATCACTTCGCTGAGTTTGGGCGCCGGACCGGGCGGGTCCCCCGCGGCCGTGGCCGCCCCCGCACCATCTGAATCATCTGAGTCGGCGAGCGTGGAGGCGACCGGTGGCGCATAAGAAGGGTCTTGGATCCAGCCGCAACGGCCGTGACTCCAACGCCAAGCGACTCGGCGTCAAGGTGTTCGCCGGTCAGGCGGTGACCGGCGGCGAAATCATCGTCCGCCAGCGCGGAACCCGCTTCAAGCCGGGCGACGGCGTCGGGATCGGCAAGGACGACACGATCTACGCCCGGGCGGCCGGGACGGTGCAGTTCGCCACCGGCCGCCGTGGCCGGGTCATCTCGATCGCGCCGGCCGACCTGGATTCGCCAAACTGAGCACCGCTCCGCGGCCGTCCTCCGGGGGTGATGGAAGTTTGTTGCGGTATCCGCAACAAACCTCCATCACCCACGGCGACAGCGTGTCACGCTCCGCCGTCTGACGGCCCGCGCGTCCAGCTACCCCTCCTGTGCGGTGGACCGGATCAGGATCTCGTTGACATCGACCTCGGGGGGCTGCGAGACGGCCCACATCACTGCCCGGGCGACGTCCTCCGGCGCCAGCGCCGCTTTCGGGCGGTTCTCGAAGAACGGGGTGTCGACCATCCCGGGCTCGATCAGCGTCACCCGCACGCCGGTCCCTGAGAGCTCCTGCCGCGCACCCTCTCCCATCGCCGTCACCGCCCATTTCGTCGCCGAGTACAGCGAGCCGGGTTGGGCGCGGCGCCCGGCGACGGAGCCGGTCAGGAGCAGGTGGCCTCGTGACCGCTGCAGCGCCTCCAGCGTCGCCCGGATCGTCAGCGCGGCCCCGTAGACGTTGGTCAGCACCATCGAGCGCCAGAACTCCGGAGACTCTGAGAGAAAGCCGCGCTTGGCGCCGAACCCGGCGTTGGCAAACGCGACATCGAGCTGCCCGTAGCGCCTGAGAATCTCGTTGACGACCCCTTCCTGATCGCCCCACTCGGTGACGTCGCACCTGACCGCCAAGGCCCGCTCGTCGCCGCCGAGCTCCTCGGCCAGGTCGGCGAGCCGGTCGACCGAGCGCGCGGCGAGGACGACGCGGTACCCGGCGTCAGACGCCGCTCGGGCCGTCGCGGCGCCGATGCCAGACGACGCGCCGGTGATCAGGAACACGGGATCGGACATAGTCTTGACACAGCATGCACGATCGAGCTCGCATTCACGTTCAGGCGGGGGCCGGCGGCGACGGTTGTTTGAGCTTCCGCCGGGAGGCGCACGTACCCAAGGGCGGCCCCGACGGGGGCGACGGCGGCCGCGGGGGGGACGTCGTGCTGGTCTGCGACGATTCGTTGCGCGATCTCGAGGCCTTCCGGCGCCGCTCGCACTTCAAGGCGCGTCGCGGCGGGCACGGGCAGGGAGCGCTGCGCCATGGCGCCGACGGGGCGACCCTGGAGCTGGCGGTCGCGCCTGGGACCGAGGTGGTGGTGGAGCGCGATGGCGCCCGCTATGACCTTGTCCGCGGCGGCCAGCGAGCGGTGGTGGCCCGCGGTGGACCGGGAGGTCGCGGCAACAAGCGCTTCGCCGGCCCCACGCATCAGACGCCGCGGTTTGCCGAGCGCGGGCTACCCGGCGACGAGACCTGGCTGACGCTCCAGCTCAAGCTGCTCGCCGACGTCGGGCTGATCGGGCTCCCCAACGCCGGCAAGTCGTCGCTGCTGGCACGTCTGACGCGGGCCCATCCCAAGGTGGCCGGCTACCCGTTCACCACGCTCTCGCCGGTCCTCGGGACGCTCGAGACCGACATCGGCCAGCTGGTGATCGCCGACATCCCGGGGTTGATCGAGGGCGCCAGCGGCGGCGCCGGGCTCGGCCACGAGTTCCTCGCCCACGTTGAGCGCACCCGGCTGCTGGTCCACGTCCTCGACCTCGCTCCGTTGGACGGCTCCGATCCGGTGGCCAACCACGCCGCGGTCGAACAGGAGCTGGAGCGCCACGATCCGCGGCTGGTGTCGCTGCCGCGGATCCTGGCCCTCTCGAAGGCCGACCTGGTCGATGCCGAGACCGCGGAGCGCGCCCGGAGACGGTGGCGGGAAAGGCTCGGCCCCGAGGTCCCCGTCCTGGTCACTTCCTCAGTCACCCACGCCGGCCTCAGGGCGCTCGCCGCTGAGCTGGTCCGGCGCGTCCCCGAAACGCCCCCGCCCGACGGGGTTCGCGCCGGCACCGGGGCGCCGCCGCATGTCGCCGAGCTGGCCGAGCACCGGGTATTCCGCCCGGCGGCGGCGCGCGCCTACACGGTGCGGCGCACCGGCGAGGCGACGTTCAGCGTGACCGGCGATGCAGTCACGCGGCTGCTGGCGCGCTACGACCTGGACAACGAGGAGGCGCTCGCTCACCTCGAGCGGCGCCTGCGCGGTCTCGGCGTGCTCACCGCGCTGGCGGCGGAGGGATTTGAGCCCGGGGACGAGGTGGAGATCGCCGGTGTCGCGTTCGACCTGCAGTAGCCGGTAGGATCACGCGCCGTCCGGCCGGGACAACGATCAAGGAGGAGTGGTATGCGGGCTGGTGTTGCGGTCGCGATGGTCGTGGGCGTGGTCTGTGCCCTCGCCGGCAGCGCCGGTGCGAAGGTGCTGAGAGTCGGGTCCTACCACGGGATCGACGGTCGGTACAGGTCGATCCAGGCGGCGGTCGACGCCGCCCGGCCGGGCGACTGGATTCTGATCGGACCGGGGGACTACAAGACCAGCCCGGGCTCGATTCACGCCCCCAGGGGCGCCGGCAGGTTTCCGGCGGGAGTCCTGATCACCACCCCGGATCTCCACATTCGCGGCATGAACCGCAACACGGTGATCGTCGATGGCACCAGACCGGGCTCGAGCGCCTGCTCGCGCAAGGCGTCGGCGCAGAACTTCGGTCTGCACGGCGGTGGGTCGGCTCAGGGCTATGCGGTCCCGGCCGCCGCGACCAAGCCGTCGGGCGTCAACGGCCTGATGGTGTTCAAGGCGGCCAACGTGTCGATCGAGAACCTCACCGCCTGTAACTTCCTCGGCGGCTCCCGTGACGCGGGCAACGAGATCTGGTGGAACGGCGGCGCCGGCAGCGGCCGGGTGGGCGGACATGGCTACTACGGCGCCTACCTGACCGCGACCAGCACCTACCTGAAGAACAAATCCTCCGCCGGCGAGTTCAGCGCCGCCCAGTACGGCGTCTACTCCAGCAACTGGAGCGGCGGCACCTGGGATCACATCTACGCCTCCAACTTCAACGACTCGGGGTTCTACATCGGCGCCTGCCGGCAGGTGTGCGACCAGACGCTGAATCACGGCTGGGCGCAGGACAACGCGCTCGGCTACTCCGGATCCAACTCCGGCGGACGCCTGGTGATCGAGAACTCGCAGTTCGACGACAACGAGGACGGGTTCGACAGCGGGAGCCTGAACGGGGACAACCCACCCCCGCAGAACGGCGATTGTCCAGGCAGCGCGATCAGCCCGATCACGCACACACATTCCTGCTGGGTGTTCATCCACAACTACGTGCACGACAACAACAATCCCAACGTGCCGGCGGCCGGCGACGCCGCGGCCGGTCCCGTCGGCACGGGCCTGTCGATCTCCGGCGGCCGCAACGACACGATCATGGACAACCGGTTCGCCGACAACAACGCCTGGGGCGTGATCTTCGTGGCATATCCGGCTCGAGGCTTGCCTTGCACCGGCGGCACCTTGAACTACCCGCTGCTCGGTCCCGGTGGCTGCCTGTACGACAGTTGGGGCAATGCTCTGCTCGACAACCGGTTCGATGACAACGGCGCTTACGGCAACCCGACCAATGGCGACTTCGGCGCCCTGAACCTCGAAGCGGGCCACCCGACAAGCTGCTATCGAGGCAACGTGCAGACTGGCGGAGGCGCCGTGACCAGCTCGCCCGCCGACCTGCAGGAGACCAGTCCGACGTGCGATGGCTCCGCGGCGCCGGCGAGCCCCAACGAGCCGTTTCTGGCCCAGGTGTACTGCGACTCCCAGCTCGACGTGGGCCTGTGCACGCCGACCGATCACTACCCGCGGGTGACCAGGATCGTCATGCACCCCCTGCCCACCAGGCAACTGCTGTCCATGCCCAATCCGTGCGCGCGCGTCCCGGCCAACCCCTGGTGCGGGCCCCGGCGGGTGTTCACCGGCTGAGCCCGCGCCGCCGATCCAGCGCTGCGCGGGCTCGCCAGGGCGGCTCGCGCGCCCGGCGATGCTGACCGGTCGCCCGCCGGGGCGGCTCGCGCGCCGGCGTACCCTAGCCCCATGGGCTGCCTGGTGGTCAAGCTGGGTTCGAGCATCGTCGCCGACGAGCGCGGCGCGGTCCGTGCCGACGTGCTCGGCCGGATCTGCGACGAGATCGCCGAGCGCCACCACGCCGGAAGCTCGGTGATCGTCGTCACCAGCGGCGCGATCGCCCGGGGGATGGGGGTGATGAGCTTGGCGCCCAGTCGCCCGCGTCCGCGCGCGATCGACGAGCTGCAGGCGGCCAGTGCGGTCGGCCAGGGCAAGCTGTATCAGGTCTACGACGAGCTGCTGGCGGCCCGCCGGGTGCCCACCGCCCAGGTGCTGCTGACCTTCTTCGACATGAGCGCCCGGACGCACTACCTCAACGCCCGCCAGACGTTGCGCAAGCTGCTGGACTGGCGGGTGGTCCCCGTGATCAACGAGAACGACACCACCACCACCGACGAGATCTCGTTCGGCAACAACGACTTCCTCGCCGCCCAAGTGGCGATCCTGCTCGGCGCCGATCAGCTGCTCCTGCTCACCGACGCCGCCGGGGTGTTCACCGCCGATCCGCGGCGCGACCCCGCGGCACGGCTGGTCGGCGAGGTGAGCGACTTCGGCGAGCTGGAGTCCCTCCAGATCTCCCAGGCGGCCTCGCCCCTCGGCTCCGGGGGGATGCGCTCCAAGGTGGTCGCCGCGGAGATGGCCACCGCGGCCGGCATCCCGACGGTCATCGCCGGCGGGCTGACGCCGGGGGCGATCACCGCCGCGGCCGCCGGCGGGACGGTCGGCACCTCGTTTCCCGCTCGCGAGGCGCGTTACTCCAGCTTCAAGCTGTGGCTCAAGTACGCCAAGCCGGTCCGCGGCCGGGTGATCGTCGACGCCGGCGCCGCTCGCGCGCTCCGCGACGGTGGAACCAGCCTGCTCCCGGTCGGGGTGATCGAGGTGGCGGGGGCGTTCGACGCCGGTGACGCGGTGGAGATCGCCCACGACCAGGCGACCGTCGGCAAGGGGATCAGCAACTACTCGGCCACCGAGCTGCGGCAGGTCCGCGGGCTCCAGTCCGGCGCCGTCCGCGAGCTGCTGCCCCGGGCCAGCGAGGAGGCTGTCCACCGGGACTACTTCGTGCTCGCGTAACCTGTGGGTCCCATGGCCACGACCGCGCTCTCCATCTCCGAAGTGTGCCTGAGCGCCCAGCGCGCGTCGCGCCTCCTGGCGGGACTCGGCGCCGGGGTCAAGGACGAGGCGCTTCACGCGGTCGCCGACGCGCTGGTGCGCGATACGCAGCTGATCCTCGATGCCAACGCGCGGGACCTGGAGGCCGGGGAGGAGCACGGGTTGTCGGATGCGCTGCTGGACCGGCTCGCCCTCGACGAGCGCCGGATCGCCGCGATCGCCATGGGGGTGCGCAAGATCGCCGCCCTGCCCGATCCCGTCGGCGAGGTGATCGACGGCTTCACCCTGCCCAACGGCCTGCGGCTGCGGCGCGTCCGCGTGCCGCTCGGCGTCATCGCGGTCGTCTACGAGGCGCGTCCCAACGTCACGATCGACGCCGCCGCGCTGTGCCTGAAGTCCGGTAACGCCGTCGTCCTTCGCGGGTCGAGCTCGGCCGCCCACTCCAACGCCGTGCTCGCCGCCGTGGCCGTCGATGCCGCCACCGCGGCGGGACTGCCGCCCGGCGCTCTGTCGCTGATCGGCGGCGGCGATCGGACGGCGCTCACCGAGCTGGCGACGCAGGCAGGCGTCGTCGACCTGATCATCCCTCGCGGCGGCGAGGGCCTGAAGGCGGCGCTCAAGGGGGTGGCCACGGTTCCGGTGATCTATGCCGCCTCGGGGAACAACCACGTCTACGTCGACGCCGGCGCCGACCTGCAAGCCGCCCGCGCGATCGTCCTCAACGCCAAGCTCCAGCGTCCCGGGACGTGCAATGCGGCCGAGAAGCTGCTCGTCCACCGCGACGTGGCGGGACGGTTCCTCCCCGACGTGCTCGGCGCGCTGCACCAGGCCGGGGTGACCCTGCACGGCGACCGGCGCACTCGCGACGCGGCGCCCGCCGTTCCGGTCGACGCCGCGACCGACGAGGATTGGGATACGGAGTACCTGGCGCTCGAGCTCGCCGCCGCCGTGGTCGACTCGGTGGACGAGGCGATCGCCCACATCAACGCCCACGGCAGCGGCCACTCGGAGGCGATCGTCACCCCCAGCGCCGCGTCCGCCCGCGCGTTCGAACTCAGGGTCGACGCCGCCTGCGTTTACGTCAACGCATCCACGCGGTTCACCGACGGCGGCGAATTCGGGATGGGCGCGGAGATCGGCAACTCAACCCAGAAGCTGCACGCCCGCGGCCCGATCGGTCTGCGCGAGCTGTGCACGTTCAAGTACCTGATCGACGGCGCCGGGCACGTCCGCAGCTGAGCTGCGGCGACCACCTTCAGCCGGGCCGACCATGCGGATAGGGATACTCGGCGGGACCTTCAACCCGCCACATCTCGGTCACCTCGTGTGCGCTCAGGAGGCGTACCGCGAGCTGGAGCTCGATCAGGTGCTGCTCATCCCGGCCGGTATCCCGCCCCACAAGCCCGTCGATGCCGAGCCCGGCGCTCGTCACCGGCTGAGACTGTGCCGCCTGGCGATCGAGCGCGACGAGCGCTTCGCCGTCTCCGATCTCGAGCTGGACCGCGACGGGCCGTCCTATACGGTCGATACCCTTCAGGCACTGAGCTCGCAAGCGCCCACGAATGAACTCGTCCTGATCCTCGGCGGGGACATCGCTGCCGGACTTCCGCAATGGCATCAGCCGGAGCGGGTGCTGGAGCTGGCGACGGTGGCGATCGCCAAGCGACGGGGAACCGCCCGTTCGGCGGTTCGGCAGGCACTCGACCAGCTCAACGCAGGTGAGCGGGCCACGTTCTTCCCAATGCCGCGGATCGGCATCTCCTCGACGATGATCAGACGCCGGGTCCGCGCGGGCCAGCCGATTCGTTACCTAGTACCGGAAGGAGTAATGAGATACATCGACACCCATGCGCTCTACAGCCCGCCGGGACGAGCATGAGCGCCCACCGGTTCGGCGCGCGCGAGGCGACATCGTGAGCGGCTCAGAACTCACCCCCGAGCGGACGCTCGCCGCCGTCCTCGAGCTCGCCGCCGACCGCAAGGCGCTGGAAATCGTCTCCCTGGATGTGCGGGGGATGATCGGCTACGCGGACTACTTCGTGATCTGCAGCGGGCGTACCGACCGCCAGACCCGCGCGATCCACGACGGCATCCATGCGGGGATGAAGTCGGCCCACCGGCTGCTGCCGCGCCGGGTGGAAGGACTCGGCGAGGCCCGCTGGATCCTGATGGACTACCTCGATGTCGTCGTCCATGTGTTCACGCCGGATACGCGCGAGTACTACCGGCTGGAGCAGCTGTGGGGCGAGGCGCCGGCGCTGGCCGTCGAAGCGGGGGCCGGCGTCGTCTGACCGCTTGGCGGCGTCGTCTGACCCCGCGGCGTCAGAGGGCGGTCATCAGCTTCGGCGCGACCTCCTTCTTTCGGCTCATCACCCCGGGCAGGGCGATCGTGCCGTCGGTGGGCTCGACCCCGAGGCTCCGGGCCACGGCGGTGACGTCACCGGCCACCAGCATCTCGGTTCCCTTGCGCAGCACGTCGGTGACCATCAGCGCGTAAAGCGCCAGCTCGCGCTCGGCCCGCTGGCGACGCAGCGTCTGCAGCAACTCGTCCTTGCGCTCCAGCAGCTCGTCGCCGACCACCTCCACCTGGGCGATGCAGATCTCGTGGCCGCCGCGGACCTGGTAGCGCTTGGCGTCGCGGCCGACGATCTCCTCGGCACTGAGCCCGGAGACGTCGGAGGTCGCCTCGAACATGTCGCGGCCGAGCCGCTCTGAGTCGAGCGCCAGTACCCGCTCCAGGTACTGGACCACGGCATGATCGCGCTCGGTGGTGGTGGCAGAGTTGAGAATCACCGTGTCGGACAGGACCGCGCCGAGCAGCATCATCGCGGTCGGCCGGCTGGGCTCCATGCCGGCCTGGCGAAAACGCTCCACGACCAGCGTCGCGGTCGAACCGACCGGGTCGAAGGTGGCGGTGACCGGGATGCGCGTCTCGATCGACCCGATGTGGTGGTGGTCGAGGATCTCCAGGATCTCGGCATCGTCGACGCCGACCGCGCTCTGCGCCTGCTCCGCGTGATCGACGAGCACGACCCGGCGCCGCGGCGGAGCCACCAGATCGGCACGGGTCACCAGCCCCACCGGTCGGTTGTCGGCGTCGACCACCACCGCCGCGCCGTAGTGGCTCTCCTTGATCTGCTCGGACATGTCGTCGATCAGGAAGTCGGGCGGGACGGTGAGCGGGTTGCGCTCCATCAGCGCGCTGCAGGGCGCGGCCAGCGTGATCATCCGGCCCGACACGTAGCTGTCCAGCGGCGAGACGACGATCGCCGTCCCCCGCCGGCGCGCCGCCGCCAGGGCCTCGTCGCCGGGGCGTGAGGAGTTGGACAAAACCACCAGCGCCGCGCCGGACTCGATCACCCGCATTTGTGCATCTGGGCGGTCGCCGACAACCGCGATGTCGCCCTCCGAGATGCCGCTGTCGCTCTCCGGGTCCATCGCGTAGACCCACACGCGCCCGGACAGCTGACGCTCGTCGCCGGCGATCAGCTCGCCCTCCAGGACCGACACCACCGCGCTGAGGTAGGTGGGCGCCTCCTCCAGCGTCGAGGTGCGCAACGAGTCGCGCACGTAGCGCCGGGCCAGCGCACGCTCGGTGAGCACGCCGGTCAGCGTGCCGTCGTCGCCGACGATCGGAACGAGTCCGAGGTCCGCCTTGGCCAGCGCCCGGCCGGCTTCGCGCACGGGCTCGTCGTGACGGCTGGTCGGAAAGCTCGGTCGCATCAGGTCCTCGGCCCGGAGCATCACGTGGGGCAGATAGCGCGGCTCGGGAGCGCCGCTGAGGTCCAGCAGCCAGCGCGTCTGCGGGTTGGCATCGCCGAGACGCACCGGAACATAGTCGTTGTTGGGATCCAGACGGCCCTTGAGCTCGGCGTAGCCGATCGCCGACGCGATCGAGTCGGTGTCGGGATTGCGGTGACCGGTGATGTAGACGGGGCGCATGGTGGCGATTATCCCGGGAGCGGTAGCTTCATGTGAGAAACCGGGCGACGGAGGAGATGTCCGCCGCGACCAAGGAGAGCCGATGCCGACCGCACCCACCATCCTCCCGACTCAGATCACCCAGGGCTCCGCGCCGGGACTGAACTACCGCCTCGAGGGTGAGCTGGTGCCGGTTCTGCACATGGCGCTGGACGGCACCGTTCCGGTCTACTTCGAGCATCACGTGCTCCTGTGGAAGTACCCGACGATGGAGATCGGACTGCACCCGCTCAAGAAGGGGCTGAAGCGGCGCGCGTTCGGAGGGATGCCGCTGCTGCTGATCGAGGCCCAGTCGGCGGGAGAGATCGCGTTCAGCCGGGATGCTCCCGGCCACATCGCGGCGTTGCACCTGCCGCCGGGAGATGGGATCATGGTCCGCGAGCATCAGTTCCTGGCCGCCACCGGCAACGTGCAGTACGACTACGGCCGGATCAAGGGCTTCGCCAACATGCTCTACGGTGGCGGCCTGTTCGTCGACCACTTCTACGCCGCCGACCACGAGGGCGTCGTCTGGGTTCACGGCTACGGCAACGTGTTCGTCAAGCAGCTGGAGGCGGGCGAGACGATCGACATCGAGCCGGGCGGCTGGGTCTTCCGCGACCACACCGTGCAGATGACCCAGGAGGTCTACGGCTTCAAGACCGGCCTGCTCGGAAGCGGCGCGGGCAACCTGGTCTTCAACCGGTTCACCGGCCCCGGGCGCGTCGGGCTGCAGAGCGCCTACTTCCATCCCCCGGTGCAGGAGGGCAGCGGTGGTAACTCGCAGCGCGAGGGCGGTCTGCTCGGCGGCATCGTCGGGGGACTGCTGGACAACTGACCCGGGCCTGTATCGGCCAGCTCAATGGCAGCTAGACCTCGATCGCTGGTCGATCAGCCGCTCCCGACGGGAGTCGCCGGCGCGCTCGGCCTCACCGGCTACCAGCTGCTCGCCGACGTTGCCGGCGTCGGTGCCGGTCGGCTGGGCCCGCAGATCTTCCTGCTGATCGCCCCCGACCCGGACCCGCGGCTCCCGGACGCCGGCACCCAGATCGCGCTGCACCGAACCCGGTTGCGCGACGAGTCGGAGGTCCCGGCGTTCATCGGGCTAGCGGCCCAGCTGGGCTATCTGCGGCTCTCGGGCTATCGGTTGACGCTCGAGCGCCACGGCCTGCGCAGCCGGATCGGCGTCGTCAACCCGGCGACCGGCGCGATCGCGGCCACCATCCCGGACAAGCACCCGGGCGCGCTATCACTCGGCGGCGGCGGCCACACCGCGCCCCAGCTGCTCGCCGTCACCCGGACGCTGCCTCCCGCCGGGCCACCCCCGGACCTGCAGGATCCCGAGCTGCTGCGCCAGGTCTTGCTCGCCCTCGCGCTGGGCGACGAGAGCACCTCCGGGGCCACGGCGGCCGAGCTCGCCGATCGCGCACTGGAGCTCACGCGGGGCGATGCCGCGCTGGATCCGCCGGCCGCCCTGGAGGCGGCCAAGCGCAATCCCGGGTGAGCCCCCGGGTGCCGCTCCGCAGCGGCTCGGGACCTCCGGTGGAGTGGAGCTGAGGGGGCTCGAACCCCTGACCTTCGCGCTGCCAGCGCGACGCTCTCCCAGCTGAGCTACAGCCCCGTCGAAGTTGGTGACCTTCCGGAGGTTAATACATGCCCGGTGGTCGTTGCCCGGCGGGGTGAGACGCCAGCGGATCTCGTACCGGGCGACGCATCGCCGAGGATTTTGGATACCGGATCGCCGTCCCCGCCCCAGCTGCGCGCAGCCGGGAACTCGCCGTCCACCATCGCTCGGCTCCTCGCCGGTGAGCGCCAGCATCGGGCCGGTGCGACCTCACGGTGACAGGGGCGGCTGTGCCGGCGGCGGGTCGCGACGACATCCCGCCCACGGACAACACGGCGCGTCTCCGCAACGTCACTGCGCACGCAAGTAACCTCGTCTCCGGAAATGGCCGAACGCCGCTACGACCCCTCCGAGATCGAGCCCCGCTGGCAGCAGCTGTGGGAGCGCGAGCGCACCTGGGAGGTCGCCAACGATCCCGAGGCCGATGCTTCGGAGAACGCCTATGTGCTGGAAATGCTGCCCTATCCCAGCGGAGAGCCGCACGTGGGCCACCTCAAGAACTATGCCCTCGGGGATGCGATCGCCCATTTTCATCGCCGCCGGGGACAGCGCGTGCTGCACCCGATGGGCTATGACGCGTTCGGGCTGCCGGCCGAGAACAACGCGATCAAGACCGGAGTGCATCCGCGGGTGGCCACCGACCGGTCGATCGCCGCTTACCGCTACTGGTTTCACCGCTGGGGCATCTCGATCGACTGGTCGCGAGAGCTCAGCACCCACGAACCGAGCTACTACCGCTGGACGCAGTGGATCTTCCTCCAGCTGTACGAGCGGAACCTGGCCTATCGCAAGGAGGCGGCGGTCAAGTGGTGTCCGTTCGATCAGACGGTGCTCGCCAACGAGCAGGTGATCGACGGTCGTTGCGAGCGCTGCGGTCACGTGGTGGAACTGCGCCAGCTGGAGCAGTGGTTCTTCCGGATCACCGACTACGCCGAGCGGCTGCTTGACGACCTGGACACGATCGATTGGCCGGAGTACGTCAAGGCGATGCAACGCAATTGGATCGGCCGCAGCCAGGGCGCCGTGGTGACGTTTCGCTGCGAGGACTCAGATCCCGCCCACCCGATCGACTACGCGGTATTCACCACCCGTCCGGACACGCTGTTCGGCGCGACCTTCTTTGCGATGGCGCCCGAGCACCCCGATGTGCTCAAGCTGGTCGCCGGCACCCAGTACGAAGCCGAGGCACACGATTACGTCAACCACGCGCTGACCGAGACGGCCGAGATCCGCGGCGCCGCCGACAAGCCCAAGACCGGGGTGCCCTTGGGTCGCACCGTCATCAACCCGGTGAACGGGGAGCCGATTCCGATGTACGTCGCCGACTACGTGCTGATGGAGTACGGAACCGGCGCGGTGATGGGGGTCCCCGCCCACGACCAGCGCGACTATGAGTTCGCCACCGCGTTGGCGCTGCCGATCCAGCCGGTGGTGGCGCCCGCGGACGGGGAGGATCCGGACATCGCCGAGCAGGCATTCACCGCCCACACCGACGACGAGCGCCTGATCAACTCGGGCCGTTTCTCCGGAATGGACGCCCTCGCCGGGCGCGATGCCATCGTCGCCTGGCTGGACGATCAGGGTGCCGGTCACGCCTCGGTCAACTTCCGCCTGCGTGACTGGTTGATCTCCCGCCAGCGCTATTGGGGCTGCCCGATTCCCGTCGTCTACTGCACCGACTGCGGACTGGTCCCGGTGCCAGCGCAGGACCTCCCGGTGCTGTTGCCCGAGGTCGAGGACTACCAGCCCCGCGGACGCTCTCCGCTGGCGGCCGCCGAGGAGTGGGTGAACACCACGTGCCCGCGTTGCGGCGGCCACGCGCGGCGGGAGACCGACACGATGGATACGTTCGTGGACTCCAGCTGGTACTTCCTGCGCTACTGCGACGCGCGCAACGACCAGGCCGCATGGGACCGGCGGGTGCTGAACTCCTGGATGCCGGTCGACCCGTACATCGGCGGGGTGGAGCACGCGATCCTGCACCTGATGTACTCGCGCTTCTTCGTCAAGGCGCTCGCCGACATGGAGTTGCTCGACGTCCAGGAGCCATTCCGCACCCTGTTCACCCAGGGGATGATCCTCGGCCCCGACGGCAACAAGATGTCCAGCTCCAAGGGCAACGTGGTCGCGCCGAGTCAGATCGTGGAGCGGTACGGCGCCGACGCCGCGCGCTGCTACGTGCTGTTCATGGGCCCGCTGGACCAGGATGCCGCCTGGTCCGATACCGGCATGGCGGGGGTGTACAGGTTTCTGGCCCGGCTGTGGCGGCTGGGCGACGACGTGGCCCAGCAGGCGCCGGCCGGGCCCCCGCGGCCGCCCGACGCCCCGCAGGGCGACGCGCTGACGCTGGTCCGCAAGGCCAACTGGGCAATCGAGAAGGTCACCGAGGACGTCCGCGGCCGGTTCGCGTTCAACACCGCGATCGCCGCCGTGATGGAGCTGGTCAACGAGATCTACCGCTTCCCCGGCGCCGAGCCGGCGGCCCGCAGGTTCGCGGTCGCGACCGCCGCGTCGCTCGTGTTCCTGTTCGCGCCGCACCTCGGCTCCGAGGTGTACGAGATGGTCACGGGACGGCGAGTGTGGAACGAGCCGTGGCCCGAGCCCGATCCCGAGATGCTGCAGACGGAGACGTTCGAGCTGGTGTGCCAGGTCAACGGCCGCGTCCGGGACCGCGTTCCCGCACCGACCGGGGCGCCGCGCGAGGAACTGGAGCAGCTGTGCCGGGCAGCCCGAGGCGTGCAGAGCCACCTCAACGGCAACGACGTCGTCAAGGTGATCGTCGTGCCCGACAAGCTGGTCAACCTCGTCGTCAGATAAAGCTGTGACGCCGTACATCGCGGTGATCGGCGCCTCCCGGCCATCGCCCGCGCAGGAACGTGCCGCCGCGGAGGTGGGCCGCGGCCTCGGCGCCGCCGGCGCGGTCGTGATCTGCGGGGGAGGCTCGGGCGTTATGGCGGCGGCCAGCCGCGGGGCGCGCGAGGCGGGTGCGCTCGTCGTCGGGATCCTCCCCGGAGACGACCGCCGGGGCGCGAACGAGTTCGTCACCGTCGCGCTCGCCACCGGTCTCGGCGAGCTTCGCAACGGCCTCATCGTCCGTGCTGCCGACGTCGTGGTGGCGGTCGGAGGCGCCTACGGGACGCTGTCGGAGATCGGGCTCGCCCTGGCGGCGGGGGTGCGCGTGGTCGGGTTGCACACCTGGGGGATCGAGGGCGTGGAGGTCGCCGATTCCCCGGGGGACGCGATCGCGCGTGCGCTGGAGCTGGCCGGGACCGGGCACTGATCGAGCATCACCCGGTCGACCTGGTGCCCCGTTCGTGAGTACGACGACCGGAACCACTTAGACTCGACCGCCGTGGCGCCCGCCTTCAAGCCGGCTTATCTGATCTGTGGCGACGATCATGGGCGTATCGCCGAGCGCCGCGCCCGGCTCCGCGAGCTGGCGGAGTCAGTCAGCGGAGCCGAGGGGCTGGAGCTGCTCGAGGGCGAGGCCGCGACCCCTGACCGCGCCGCCGCCGCACTGGAGGCGATGACGCTGGCCCGGGGGCGGCGGTTCATCGTCGTCGACGGTGCCGAACGCTGGCGGGACAAGGATCTGGATCGCCTCCAGGACGCGCTGGCGGTGATCGCGCCCGACACGACGATCGCCTTCTTCGCCCGCGAGGACAGCCGCAACCGAACGCCCGAGCGGCTGCACGCCGCTGTCCGCAAGGCGCACGGCGACATCAGCGCCGAGGTCAGCGTCAAGCCATGGGAGCTGCCCAAGTGGGTGATCGCGCGGGGCGCCGAGCTCGGCATCGCACTGGAGCCCGAGGGCGCCCGCGCGCTGATCAGCCACGTCGGAGAGCGTCAACAGCGACTCCTGCGCGAGCTGGAGAAGCTGGCGCTCGGCGCCGACCCGGACGGCGCCACGCTGGACGCCTCCGAGGTGGAGGAGCTGACCGCCGCCTCGGCGGAGCGCCGGGCATGGACGCTGGCCGACGCGCTGGTCGCCGGAAACGCCGAGGCCGCCGTGGCCGCGTACCTGCGGCTGCGCCAGCACGGCGAGCGGCTGTCGGGCCTCCTGTACTGGATCTCCCAGCGGGTTCGCACTGCCCATGAGATCGCCGCCGCTCTGGACGCCGGCGAGCCACCGGCGCAGATCAAGCGGCGGCTCCGGATGCCGTCCCGGGCCGCGGACCGGTTGATCGCCGACGCCCGGGCCGCCGGATCCGAGCGCCTCGCCCGTGCCACATGCGAGATCGCCGATCTCGAGCTGGCCTCCCGCGGCGGTGGGCCCGGCGGGGCCGGCGAGGACACGGTGGCACTGATCGCCATCGGGCGCCTCGCCGCCTGACCGCCCCCGGCCCGTCGCCGCCTGACCGCCTCCGGCCCGTCGCCGCCTGACCGCTTCCGCCTCTCGCCGGCGACGGATCAGTGCGTGATCGTGGAGTGGATCAAGAGATAGATCGCTGCGATCACCGCCAGCAGGACGATCAGAGCGAGCAGCCGTCCGAGCCAATGGGTCCGATGGCGCAACGAGGGGTTCACCGGCCGGGCCGCCCGGGCCGCCGCGGCGGCCGCCACCGGCGCCGGAGGCGGCGCCGAGCGGTCGACTCGGCCGCCGCCCGCACTGGCAGCCCGGGACCCGCGCTCGGAGCGACGACCGCCCTCCCGATCGCCAGCGAGCGCGTCGGATGGGGCCGGTGTCCCGCCGCGCTCGGCCCGCGATCGCGAGCGCCCGGGTGACGCTTCGCTGAGCGCCCCCGCGCCGGCCGGCGAGCTGCGGGTCGCGTCGCGCGTCAGGGCCCCCGGCGAGGCCTCGCCGGCGCGGTCCAGCTGCGCGCGCAGCCGGCTGGACTCCGCCCGCGCCTGGGCCAGCGCCTCGCGGGCGGACTCCAGGGAGCCGGTGCGTTCGTGCAGCTCGGTCTGGGTCGCCGCCTGTGCCTGCACGGCCACGTCACGCTCCCGGGTCAGCGCCTCGTGGCGGCGTTGGGCCTCGCGCAGCGCGCGCCGGACGGAATCCAGCTCCGCCGCCGCAGCGGCCGCCCCCGCCTGGGCGGTGTGGGCCAGCTCCAGCTGCGCTCGGGCCTGTCCGAGCTCGGTCTGCAGCCGGCGCGTCGTGCTTCGTTCCTGGTCCAGCTGCTGATCGGATGAGGCGCGCAACTCGCGCTCGCGCTGCAGCTCGCGGGTGGCGGCGGTCACGCCGGGGTCGTCCGGTTCGCCGTCGCGCGTGCGCAGGCGGCCGGACGGGCGTCGCCGAGTGGCCATCCGCGAGCGAGCGGTGTCCGCGGCCTCGAGGCGGTCTCCGGCCCCGGCGGTGTTGTTTCCGGGCGCCTTCAGCGTGACGGCGATGTCGGGCGCCACCGCGAGCTCGACCTCGAAGGCCGCCTCGATGTCGGCGTCGACGCGGAACACCGCCATCCAGGGCTCGCCGTCCTGGGCGGCCCAGGGCTTGTCGTCGAGCTCGGCGAGGGCGCGGAGCTCATCGCCGCCGGCGGTGGCTCGGACGGTCAGCGTCGGCCGGACGAACACGCGCCCGCGCACGCCCGACCACCTTCCGGCGACCTCCAGGCGACCGGGACGGGTGGCGACCACCCGGTCCACCGCAAAGCTGATTCGGTCGGGCTCGGCGGACAGAGGGGCGGGGGTCGGGGAGCCGCCCGCGGTCTACGCGCCGTGTCGCAGCCGCGCGGCGCGGGACTTCTTACGGGCGCCGCTGTTGCGGTGCAGGGCACCGCGCTTGACGGCTTTGTCGATCGTTCTGACGAGCACGCGGTGCTCGGCGTCGGCGACGTCATCGGCGCCGTCGGCGACGGCACGCTCTAGCCGGCGGAAGTACGTCTTGACCGCCGAGGTGTAGCGACGGTTCTCCAGTCGCTCGCGCTCGGCGCGAAGAATCCGCTTCTTTTGGGAGTGGATGTTGGCCATGGCAAGGTCGCCCGGGGGCCCGCGGGACGGCGCGTACTATAGCGCGCCGTGGCTCCCCAGATCACCGAAGCCGCAGGTCTCGATGTCCGCGCCATCGGTCCCGCCGCGGCGCCGGGCGGCGCTCACCACCGCACATCTTCGCGCCGGTGCTCGACGGATTGGTTACAGCTGGCTGGCGCTGCGGACGCGGATCACCGAGGCGCCAGATCGAGCAACTGGTCCGTAGCCGGCTGCCGCGTCGTTAGGGTTTGCGGGATGTCCCTGCGTGAGCTCTACCACCGCCACTGCCGCACGGCCAGGCAGGAGCGCGCGCTGCTCAGCGCCGTCGGGTTCACCACCACGTTCACGGTCGCGCGGCTGATCACCCATTCGATCCGGGCGGGGATCGGGCCGTTTCACAACGTCTCCGAAGGCGGGCGTCACATCCACCACAGCACGTTCGGGATCTTGGGGCTCATCGGGGTGGGATATCTGTGGACCTACCAGGTTGGAGTGGGCGCCAAGATGCCGGAATGGGAGTCCCGGGCGACGTCGACTGCGTACGGGGTGGCCGCGGCGCTGACCCTCGACGAGTTCGCGCTGTGGCTCGACCTCCACGACGACTACTGGGACAAGCAGGGCCGCAAATCGATCGACGCGGTCATCATCTTCGGAGGCCTGTTGACGATCGGGGTCGCCGGGCGCGACATCATCAACGACCTCGGCCTGTTCCCCAGGTCGATCAGCCGACTGGTGGAGCGCGACCAGGAGCGCCGCGGGGTCCGCCGGACGGCGCAGTAGTCGGGCTGCACCCGGGGGTCGCCGCCGGACGGCGCAGTAGTCGGGCTGCACCCGGGATCGCCTCTGGCGGGCGCCTCCTACCCTTCACTGCGGCATGGCTGATCAGGCTCACATCCGCAACTTCTCCATCATCGCCCACATCGATCATGGCAAGTCGACGCTCGCCGATCGCATCCTCGAGCTCACCCACACCGTCGACCCGCGGTTGATGCGCGCTCAGGTTCTGGACTCGATGGATCTGGAGCGCGAACGCGGGATCACGATCAAGTCACAGGCGGTGCGGGTGTTCTACGAGTCCCCCGCAGACGGGCAGACCTACCAGCTGCACCTGATCGACACGCCCGGGCACGTGGACTTCACCTACGAGGTGTCCCGCTCGCTGGCCGCGTGCGAGGGAGCGCTGCTGGTCGTCGACGCCTCGCAGGGCGTCGAGGCGCAGACCGTCGCCAACACCTACCTGGCGGTGGAGTCGGGCCTGGAGCTGATCCCGTGTCTGAACAAGGTCGACCTCCCCGGAGCCGAGCCCGAGCGTGTCGCCGCCGAGGTCGCCGACCTGCTCGGCGAGCCCGCCGACCAGGTCCGGCGGATCAGCGCCAAGACCGGCGCGGGAGTCACCGACGTCCTCGATGAGCTGATCGCACGGGTCCCGCCGCCCGGCGGCGACCCGGAGGGCTCACCGCGAGCGCTGATCTTCGATTCCGAGTTCGACTCCTACCGCGGCGTCATCGCCTACATCCGGGTCGTCGACGGCACCTTCACCAAGGGGGAGGCGATCCGCGCCATGCAGGCGGGCACCGAGGCCGAGATCGACGACATCGGGTTCTTCACCCCGCAGATGACATCCGCCGACGCCCTGCACGCCGGCGAGGTCGGATTCCTGATCACCGGGGTCAAGGACGTGACGCGGCTGCGCGTCGGCGACACGCTGACGACCAGGCGCGGGCGGGCCGGGTCCGCCGCCGACCCGTTGCCCGGCTACCGCGAGGTCAAGCCGATGGTGTTCTGCGGCCTGTTCCCAATCGACTCCGACGACTACCCCGACCTGCGCGATGCGCTGGAGAAGCTCACCCTCAACGACGCCGCTCTCAGCTGGGAGCCCGAAACCTCCGAGGCGCTCGGCTTCGGCTTCCGCTGTGGCTTCCTCGGCTTGCTGCACATGGACATCGTCCGCGAGCGGCTGGAGCGCGAGTACGACCTGGAGCTGCTGACCACGATGCCGAGCGTCGAGTACGAGGTGACGCTCACCGACGGTGCCGTGCTCCCCGTCCACAGTCCGAACGACATGCCGGACCCGGCGCGGGTGGCCGCGGTCCGCGAGCCGTTCATCCGGGCCTCGATCCTGTCGCCGAAGGAGTTCGTCGGCCAGATCATGGAGCTGTGTCAGGAGCGCCGCGGCGAGCACGCCGGAATGCACTATCTATCGGCCGAGCGCGTACAGCTGAACTACGACCTGCCGCTCGCCGAGATCGTGCTCGATTTCTTCGACCAGCTCAAATCGCGCACCCGCGGCTACGCGTCACTGGACTACGACCTGATCGGACTGCGCGAATCCGACCTGGTGAAGCTGGACATCCTCCTCGCCGGCGACCCGATCGACGCCTTGTCGATGCTGGTTCACCGCTCCAAGGCGCAGACCGCGGGCCGCACGCTGACCGAGAAGCTGCGGCAGACGATCCCCCGCCAGCAGTACGACGTCCCGATTCAGGCGGCGATCGGATCGAGGATCGTGGCCCGGGAGACGATCAAGGCCTACCGCAAGGACGTGATCGCCAAGTGCTACGGCGGCGACATCTCCCGCAAGCGCAAGCTGCTCGAACAGCAGAAGAAGGGCAAGCAGCGGATGAAGCAGGTAGGCCGGATCGAGGTCCCCCAGGAGGCATTCCTCGCTGTGCTGGAGCTGAGCGACCGGGGGTAGATCGGCTGCTGCCGGCGGATGGGGGGCGCCGGCGCTACGACCGCCGGGGAAAGGGTTTGCTTGATGTGGCCCGATTCGCCGTCGAGGCCCGGTTGAGCTGGCCGGCCAGCCAGCCGCATCGAGCGCGACCGCGCTCATGCGGGCACTCCGCGACCACACGTCAGTCTGGGCGAGGAGCGTGCTCCGGTGGCCCCGCGGGATGGGTGCGCCCGACCACGCTCGCGGGAAACGTCGTCGCTTGGTCGTCAAGTGCCCATCGAGCTCTCGAGCCACGCCCCGCCGGCGCCAACGCGATCGCCTACCGTTCACCGCCGATGAGCACCCCCGGCTTCACCGCACGGCTGGCTGACCAGGACGACCCCGAGATCGGGCAGGAGCTGATCCTTGTCCAGTTCGACGACGGACGCATGGGTGAGCTGCGGCTGCACGACTACGAGCGGCTGTACGCGCTCCCTGGGGTCTACGAGCAGATCGTGCACGACCGGTTGGGGTGCCGCTCGCCGGGGGTGATCGCGGAGATGCTGGGCGCGGCCGTCGACGCGGTCGGATGGGAGCGCGGTCAGGTGCGGGCGTTCGACGTCGCCGCCGGCAACGGCGTGTCCGGCGAGGCGCTGGAAGCGGTGGGTCTTCACCCGGTTCTCGCCACCGACATCGTCCCCGGCGCGCGCCAGGCGGCGTTGCGCGACCGTCCCGGGCTCTACGACGAGTACCTGACGCTGGACCTGCTCGCCCTGTCGGCGCAGGAGCGTGCTGCGGTCGCCGCCGCGCGCGCCAACGTGCTCAGCTGCGTCGCGCCCGTCGGCGATCGCCCGGAGCAGCTACCCGCCGACGCGCTGCTCGCCGCCGCCCGGCTGCTCACCGCCGACGCGCTGATCGCCCACATGCAAGATCCCGCGGTCGATCTGGTGACGGCGGACTGGTGGATCGCCCGCCTCGGACCCGGCGCTCGGGCTGAGTTGACCGGGCGGCACCGGTATCTGCACCGCCGCACCGTGAACGGCCGGCCGATCGAGATGATCGGGGCCGTCTGGCGGCTTCGGCGCGCCTCGGACGGGGGGTCTCGCCTGCCCGCTGAGGGCGCCGCTCAGGCCGAGTAGCGGCGCGGCGGCCCGTAGCCGCGGCGATAGCGAGCGTACGTCCACGGTCCGCTCCTCAGACCCCGCCCAGGCCGGCCGCCGAGGGCCAGCACGACGACCATCGCCACCGCCCACAGCATCGTCACGGCCACCAGCATCGAGGCGGTGACGGCGAGCACCGGAAGCGCGAATACCAGCAGGATCGGGTTGGCCCGCACGGCGCTGACCAAGAAGTGGCCCGATCGGTGCGCCGGTGCCCGGTTACTGGTTCCCGGCCGTGGCAGATCGGCGACCGTGGCGTCAAGCTCGGCGTAGGTGCGGGCCTTGAGCGCAGTGGCGACGCGCTGCTCGAGCTCGTCGGGATCAAGCCGTCCTTCGGTGGCCGCCCGGCGCAGCCGATCAACGACCTGGTCGCGGTCCGCATCGGAGGCCCGCAGATGAGAACCGCGTCTGTTCACGCCCACGAGGCTAGCGCGGTGCCCGGCTGCTGGCAAGCGTCACGGTGGGGGGCGGCGGACTCCGGCCTCGTCGAGATGGGCGAGCAGGTCGGCGGGGTCGTCGTAGACGCGGTAGGCGCCAGAGTAGAGCAGCTCCTCGCGGCCGTAGCCGCCCGACAACAGCCCGATCCCGAGCGCCCGGGCGCGCCGGGCGGCGAGCAGGTCCCAGACGCTGTCGCCGACCACCATCGCGTCGCGGATGTCGACCCCGATGCGCCGTGCCGCGGTCAGGAACAGGTCCGGATCGGGCTTGGCGTAACGGACATGATCTCGAGTCACCATCGGCGCGTCCGGCGCAATCCCGAGCAGCGAGCGCGCCGGTCCCGCGGAGCGCTCGGCGCCGCTGGTGGCGATCGCCCACGGCACCCCCAGCTCGGTCAAGGCGCTCAGCAGCTCGCGCGCGCCGGGAAGTGGCGCCACGCTGTCGTAGCGGCGCATGTAGGCCTCGGCGTGCAGGTCGGGCAGCACCGCCAGCGTGGCAGCGTCCAGCGGCGTCTCGAGCTCACGGGCGAGCGCGTTGACGAACAGGCCGCCGCTCATCCCGATCCGGCGGTGGATCTTCCACACCGCCAGGTTGATCCCCACCTGCGCCAGAGCCTCCCGCCACGCCACGACATGCTGATAGACGCTGTCGATCAGCGTCCCGTCGAGGTCGAACAGGAACGCGGTCTGGCCGGGCGAAAGCTCGGAATCCACGGGTCGTAGGCTGTCAGGTGTCCTGCGCCAGTGCCGGGCGCACGATGGCGCCGAACCCCACGACGACGAAGCCCAGCAGCGCGACCACGCCGATCGCGTGCGCCCAGCCCGCGCTGGCGACGTTGAGCATCCCGATGCCGACGATCAGCAGCGCGACCGCGACCCGGGCATCCAGCGCCGGCCGGGCGCCGAGGTCCTGCAGCGGGCCCCCGGACCCTGCGCCGGGCACTTGCGCCCTCGGGGCTCCGCCCTGCCCGAGGCGGCCCCGCAGCAGCAGCGAGAACAGCAGCCCGAGCGCCGGGAACAGGATCGCGCCGCCGGCGAGCACGGCCACCACCAGGGTCACCATCGTGTCGTGAGACGCGGCGGCCTGGCGGATGGTGAGGCCAGGCAGCAGGCTGGGGTAGCGTGCGAACAGCCAGTCGGCGACCACCAGAGCGACGGCGATGGCGGCGGTGTAGCGGGCCAGCTCGAAGCGCCGCGTGATGTCCAGCGCCAGCGTCGCCGTGCCCACCAGCACCGACAGGATGAGGACGATGAGCGCGGTGCCGTGCACTAGCCCGGAATAGAGCGAGTGAGCGTCGCCGTGCAGGACGATCAGGCCGGCCAGCGCGAGTCCGCCGGCGGCCACCCCGGCGGCCACCGCTCGGCGCCGGAACGCCTCCACGAGTTCGGGCTCGTCGCGGCGGGCAGCGTCGGCAGCGAGGAAGACCGCCGACAGGTAGGCCGAGAACGCCACCGCAAGCCCCCCGACCAGGATCGAGGTCGGATTCAGCCAGCTGGTGAACAGGTTTCCGGCCGCGTTGCCGACCGGGACGCGCTCGGCGGCGATCCCGCCGGCCGCCGCGCCAAGCGCGAACGGCGTCACCAGCGACGCCACCGCGAACGCTCCGTCGATCACCCGCAGCTCCCGGTCGCCGGCCGCTCCCGCGCGCAGCGCGTAGCTGGCGCCGCGCAGGATGATCCCGAGCGCGGCGATGAAGAACGCCACCGCCAGGGTGGACGCGACCGAGCCGAAGAACACCGGGTACGCGGTCCACGTGACCGTGAGCACGAAGATCAGCCACACGTGGTTGGCCTCCCACACCGGCCCCATCGAGTGGTGGGCGTGATCGCGGATCCGCGCGCCGCTGGGGCCGCCGCCCGAGCGCAGCCGCCACATCCCGGCGCCGAAGTCAGCGCCGGCCAGGACCGAGTACAGCACCACCCCGGCGAGCACGAACACGAGCGGGAGGGTGTCCAGGAACACGGGCTAGGCCGGGTGGACGGCCGAGGTCGGGGGGGCGTCGGCGCCAGGGATCTCGAGTGGCGCGCGGGCCAGCCGCCGCAAGATCCACGCGGTGGCGACCGCGACCGCCACGTAGGTGATGACCAGTGCGCTGTAGCCGACGGGGATCCCACCCGCGCCGGTGACGGCATCCGCGGTCGGCATCACCCGGTAGACGACCCACGGCTGGCGGCCGACCTCGTCGGTCACCCAGCCGGCGATCAGCGCCACCGTCGCCGCCGGGCCGGCGACCACCACCGCCCAGTAGAACCACGACCAGGTGGGCAGCTGCCGGCGCCGGACGCGCACATACAGGTAGACGAGCCCGAGCAGCGCGAGCAGCGTCCCGATCCCGACCATGGTCTGGAACGAGAACCGGGTGACGTTGATCGGCGGTCGCTGGCTCGCCGGCACGGTCTCCAACCCCTGGACGGTGGCGTTCCAGCTGTGAAACGCGAGCAGCGACAGCAGATGCGGGATCTCGATCCCGTACTTGACCTGCCCGTTGGTGTACCAGCCGAGGATGTGCTCGCTCGCCCCCCGCGTCGTCTTGTACAGCCCCTCGAGAGCCGCCAGCTTGATCGGCTGCTGCACCGCCACCACCCGAGCGATCCAGTCGCCCACCAGCATCTGGACGGGTGCCGCCAGGCAGGCGATCGTCAGCGGGATGGTCAAGGCGACCCGCTCGTACCGGCCCCACCGCCCGCGCAGCCGGCCGAAGGCATACGCCCCGGCCACGAGGAAGCCGGTGACCATGTAGCCGGCGACGTACATGTGGATCAACATCGACCACAGCATCGAGTTGCCGAACAACGCCGTCAGCGGGTTGACGTCGGTCACCTTGCCGCCGACGAGATGAAAGCCGCCGGGATGGTTCATCCAGGCATTGACCGCGATCACCATCAGCGAGCCGGTGAAGCCGGTGATCACGATCGGGATCCCGCTGAGGAGGTGCAGACGGGGCGACAGCCGGTCCCAGCCGTAGGCGTAGATCCCGATGAAGATCGCCTCCAGGAAGAACGAGAAGCCCTCGATCGCGAAGCCCAGCCCGAACACGCTGCCGAAGGTGGCGGTGAAGTTGGGCCACAGCAGCCCCATCTCGAAGCTGAGGATCGTGCCGGTGATCACCCCCACCGCGAACAGGGCGAGCACGATCCGGCTCCAGCGCCGCGCCAGCGTGCGATACACCGGGTCCCCGGTGCGGATGCCGAGCCACTCCGCGAACATGACCATCGCCGGGAAGGCGATCCCGAAGCACACCAGCGGGATGTGGACGATGAACGACAGCGCCTGCATCTGCCGCGCCTGCAGCAGATACTGCTGGTGCACCGGGGCGAGGGCCGCAGCGAGCAGGTTCATGCCTGAGCTGGACGGTAGCGCGGCGGGTGGCCGTCACCGGCCGGCCTCCGCGCATAGACTCAGACGCTGATGAAGGTCAACACCGACGCGATCGGCCGGACCTATCCGGCCGACCACTACGCCGTGGGCCGGGAGAAGGTCAAGGAGTACGCCGCGGCGGTCGGCGAGCACGCCGCGCTGCACTCAGACCACGTCGCCGCCCAGGCCGCGGGCTTCGCCGACGTGGTGGCGCCGCCGATGTTCGCCGTCGTCTACTGCAGCCGCGCGATCGCCAGGGCGGTGTTCGACCCCGAGGTGGGGATCGACTTCGCGCACATGGTGCATGGCGCCCAGGAGTTCAGCTGGGGGCCGCTCGTCGTCGCCGGCGACGAGATCACCACCGTGGTCACCGTCGGGGACATCTCCGAGCGCGGCGGTCTGGGCTTCTACGTGTTGGAGAGTCGATCGCACAATCAGCGCGACGAGCTGGTGTGCATGGGCGCCTGGACCAACATCGTGCGGGAGGGATGAGCGTGCGCGCCGGCGACGAGTTCGGACTGGAGGTCACGCCGGACCGGTACCTCACCGTCCGCTACGCCGGCGCCTCGGGTGACTTCAACCCGATTCACATCGACGCGGAGTTCGCTCGCCAGGTGGGGCTGCCGGGGCGGATCCTGCACGGCCTGTGGACGATGGCCCAAGTGGCCCGAGCCCATACGGAGGCGCTGGGGGGTCCCGACAAGCTGGAGCGCCTCTCGGTCCAGTTCCGCGGAATGGGCATCCCCGAGGCGGAGATCCGCGTCACCGGCAGGGTGCGGGAGGTCGCCGACGACGGCCACGGGGTCGTCGAGTCCGAGGCGATCCAGGACGGGAAGCGGATCATCCGCCACGGCCGGGCCGAGATCCGGCCGTAGTCGCGGCGGGCGCGAGGGCGGCGCAGGCGAAGGGCCCGGGGCTGCGCGCAGACGCAAGGTGGCCCGCCATGGCCTACCTACAATCCACAGGATGCTGACCGACCGCCAGGAGCTCGTGCTGCGCCGGCTCGTCCAGGACTACCTGGACGGTGGCGCGCCGGTGGGCAGCCGAGCGCTCAGCGCCGCCTTCGAATGGGGTCCGTCGACGATCCGCCACGAGCTGGCCAACCTGGAGGAGGCGGGCCTGCTGGCGCACCCGCACACGTCGGCCGGCCGCGTGCCGACCGAGGCCGGCTACCGGTACTTCGTCGATCGTTTGCTGCCCGAGCCGGCCCCCGGACCCAGCCTCTCGCTGACGCTGGTCCGCCGCGAGCTCGATGAGGCGATGCGAGCCACCACCGAGGCCCTGTCGCAGGTCACCAACCTGGTGGCGATCGTGACCGCCCCGCCACTGCAGACCTCGACGATCCGCCACGTGGAGGTGCTCGCGCTCCAGCCCCAGGTCCTGATGGTGGTCGTCATCACCTCCACCGGCGGCGTCTCCAAGCGGCTGTTCACGTTCCCGCGTCCGGTCGACACCGGGCTGGCGGACTGGGCTGCCAGCTACCTCAACGAGCGTCTCGTCGGCTTGGGCCTGGGGGCGCGCATGCTCCACCAGCGGCTCCACGACCCGTCGCTGCCGCACACCGAGCGCGAGTTCCTGGATGCTCTGGCGCCGGTGTTCACCGAGTTGGAGGAGTCGGCCGAGGCGACCCTGTACGTCGAGGGCACGGCCAAGCTGCTGACGCTCGGGGCAGCCAGTGACGTGTCCGACCTCAACCTGTTGATGGAGATGCTGGAGCGCCGCGTCGCGCTGCTCGGCATCCTGCGCTCGGCGCTGGCCGCCACCCACAACGTCGCGGTGCGCATCGGTGCCGAGAACGATGTCCCGGCGCTGCGCTCGCTGGCCCTGGTCGCGGCCAGCTACGGGTTGCCCCAGCGGTCGCTCGGGGCAGTGTCGGTGATCGGCCCGCTGCGGATGGACTACGGCCACGCGATCCGCACCGTGCGCGAGGCGGCGGCCCAGCTTTCTACCTTTGTCTCCGATGTCTACGACGAGCGATGACATGAGCGCTTCGCAAATGCCCCGCGACTACTACGAGGTCCTCGGCGTGTCTCGCGGCGCCGACGACGCGGAGATCAAGAAGGCGTTTCGCCGGCTCGCCCGGGAGCTGCACCCCGACGTCAACAAGGAGCCCGACGCCGAGGCGCGGTTCAAGGAGGCCGCCGAGGCCTACGAGGTGCTATCCGACGCCGACCGCCGTGCCACCTATGACCGCTACGGGCACGAGGGCCTACGCAGCGGGGGCTACGCCCCGAACTTCGAGGGCTTCGGCTCGGTCGCCGACATCTTCGAGGCGTTCTTCGGCGGCGGGGGGCTGGGGGGCGCGTTCGGCGGCGGTTTCGGGGGCGGGCGCCCCGGGGGTCCGGTACAGGGCGGTGACGTTGCCGTCGGTGCCCAGATAACGCTCGCGCAGGCCGCCCACGGCTTGCCCGTGGAGGTCTCGTACGATGCCGTGACGCGCTGCGAGCACTGCCGCGGCAACGGCGCCGAGCCCGGCACGCCGATCGAAACGTGTGCCAGGTGCGGCGGCAGCGGCCAGCTGCGCGCCGTCTCCCGAACCCCGTTTGGGCAGGTCGTGCGCGCCACCACGTGCGACGTCTGTGGCGGCGACGGCCGGGTCGCCACCGACCCATGCCACGAGTGCTCGGGACGGGGCCGCAAGGCGGAGCGGGTCAAGCTCTCGGTCGACGTACCCGCCGGCATCGACGACGGGCAGCGCATCCGCGTCAGCGGCCGGGGCCACGCGGGCGAGCACGGCGGCCCTCCGGGCGATCTCTACGTCCAGGTCCGTGTCCGCGAGGACCCGCGCTTCGTTCGCAGCGAGGACGATCTGGTGACGGTCGTCGACGTCGCCGCTCCGCTGGCGGCGCTCGGGACCAAGGTGGACGTGCCGACGCTCGACGGCGCCACCGAGCTCGAGATCCCCGCCGGCGTGCAGCCGAACGAGACCCTGATCGTGCGCGGCCGCGGGATGCCCGCCCTGCGGGGCCGGCGCCACGGCGACCTGCGGGTGGTGGTCAACGTCGTGATCCCACGCCACCTCCGGCGCGAGCAGAAGGAGCTGCTGGAGCAGCTCGCCGAGAGCCTGACCGACCACAACCTGCGCACCGAAGAAGGAGTGCTCGGCAAGCTCAAGCGCGCCTTCGGGGGTTAGCGACCCGTCGCGCGGGCCGCGTCTGCCGATGATTCGCCTCGCCGTCCGCGTCCGCCGGGATCGAGCTGAGCTGGTGCTGGCGGAGCTGCTGGAGCTGGCGCCCGGCGGCGTCGAGGAGAAGGAGATCGGAACCGACGTCACCGAGTACGCGGTCTTCGGCGCACCAGGGGAGCTGCCCGCGATCCCCGCCCTGCGGGCCGCGGCCGGCGGCGCCTATGTCGACGTGCACAGCGAGGAGATCGCCGACGATTGGGCGCAGCGCTGGCGCCGCTTTCACCGGCCGGTGCAGCTCGGCGATCGGCTTACCGTGCGCCCGCCGTGGGAGTCTCCGGCCGGCACCGCCCTCGATGTCGTGATCGATCCCGGTCAGGCTTTCGGCACTGGAGCCCATGCCACCACCCGCCTGTGCCTGGAGCTGATGCTCGAGATCGAACCGGCGGGATCGTTCGTGGACGTCGGGTGCGGTTCGGGGGTGCTGGCGATCGTCGCCGCCAAGCTCGGCTGGGACCCGGTGACCGCGCTGGACTACGAGCCGGCGGCGATCGCCGCCACCCGGTGCAACGCCGCCGCCAATGGCGTCGCGATCTCGGCGCGGGCGTTCGACCTACGCCGCGAGCAGGTGCCGTCGGCGGACCTGGTGGCCGCCAACGTGCTCGCCCCGCCGCTGATCGCGTGGTCGGCGTCCCAACGTGAGCTCGCTCCCCGGCTGATCCTCAGCGGCCTGCTGCGCACCGAGGCCGACCGGGTGGCCGAGGCGTTTGCCCGGCGCAGTCGCCGTGAGCGCGTCCGGCGCCTGAGCGGTGAGTGGGGGGCGCTGGCGCTCAGCGCTGATCCGTGACTGGGCCGCGCGCCCGGCCAGCGCTGATCGGTGAGTGGGCCGCGCGGCCGCTCAGCGCGTGGCCCCGGATCGAGCCTGATCCGCCCGCTTGGACAACGCGCGCGGCGCGAATCCTGTCCATGCGGCCGATGCCACTGCGGCCGCCCCCGTCGATGCTTCCGTGCGTCGCAGCGATCCCCTGACCCAGATCGAAGGAGGTGAACCAGTTGCCAAACCCGCTCGTGATCGGCGTGACGCTCGGTGGCCTGCTCCTCGACGTCGTTGCCCCAAGGTCCAAGCCTCGGGCCGGACTATGCCAGAGCCCTCTCTCCGCTCCAAGCGTTCCGTTCCGAGGACACCGCGGCCCGCAGTCGCCGTCGAGGCGTACGACCGTCCGCCGGTCGCGAGCGGCCGTCGCAGCTGAGTGCTTCTCCGTCAGGGGCGCCCACCGTCGACCGGGGCCACGCGCTAACTTCTCCGGCGCGTGGCCTCGTTCGCGGTCAAGTTCTTAGGCTGCAAGGTATCCCAGGCGGATGCGATGATCGCCCGGCGCGCGCTGCTCGCGGCGGGCCACGCCGAGGCCCCGCAAGCCGAGGCAGACCTGCACGTGATCAACACGTGCGCCATCACCCGCGAAGCAGAGGCCAAGTCGCGCCAGGCGGTGCGCCGGTCGCTGCGCAGTGCGCAGCGGGTGTACGTCTCGGGCTGCGCGGTGAATCTGGACAGTCGCCAGTTCGGTGAGATCGACGCGCGGGTCACGCCGTTTCCGGGAACCGCCGACGATGTCGCCGCGGAGATCGCCGGCGACGAGGACCTCGCCTGCGTGGACCTCGAGCACGACGTGCTCGCCCGGGCGCGGATCGGGGCCGCCGAGCCCCTCGCTCGCACCCGCGGGTTTGTCAAGGTGCAGGACGGCTGCGACTCCCATTGCGCCTACTGCATCATCCCGGCGGTCCGCGGCGGCGCGCGCTCGCGTCGCGCCTCGGCGGTCCTCGCCGAGGCCGCTGAGCGCGTCGCCGCCGGCCAGCCGGAGCTGGTCATGACCGGGATCAGCGTCGGGGACTACCGTGACCCCGAGCGTGGCCTCGAGCTCGGCGAGCTGATGACGGCGGTCGCCCGGCTGCCCGGAGTGGAGCGCGTCCGGCTGTCGAGCGTCGAGGTGATCCACGTCCGCGATTCGCTGCTTGCGGCGTTGGCCACCGAGCCCAAGATCTGCCCGCACCTCCACGTGCCGATGCAGTCCGGCGACGACGGCGTGCTGGCGGCCATGGGCCGTCGATACACCGCGGATGAGTATCTCGCGCACATCGCACGCGTCCGTGCCGCCGCTCCGGACGTCAACCTGACCACCGACGTGATCGTCGGCTTCCCGACCGAAGACGAGGCGGCGTTCGCGCGCACGCTGGATGCGGTCGATGCCGCCGGCATCACCCGAGTGCACACGTTCTCGTACTCGCCGCGGCCCGGGACGGCGGCCGGCGCTCTCGGCGACCGGGTCCCGGCGCCGGTGAAGAAGCAACGTTCTGAGATCATGCGCGGGCGCTCGGAGCTGCGCTCGCGCCAGCACCGCACGGCCCGACTCGGCCGCGGCGAACGCGTGCTCATCGACAAGGTCGCCGAGGCCCAGGCCTCCGGCTACACCGCCGACTACACGCGCTGCTACCTGTTCAACGATCAAGACCGCCTCACCGCCGCGCGAGGCCGCTTGATCGATGTCAGCTGCCGGTCGCTGCACGCCGACGGAATCCTCTGCTCGGTGCCGTGAACGGCGCCGCGAAGATCCGGCGGGGACGAGGGGTATCCTCAGGGAAGGCCATATGAGTGTCACCGAGCAGCTGCGGACGGACATGACGAGCGCGATGAAGGCCGGTGAGAAGGACCGGGTCGGCGCGCTGCGGCTGGTGCTGTCGGAGCTGCTGAAAGCGGCGAAGGAGGGCGGCGACGACGAGCTCACCGTGCTCCGCCGCGAGCGCAAGCGCCGGCTCGACGCCGCTGCCCAGTTCCGGGACGGCGGGCGGCCTGAGCTCGCCGACCAAGAGGAAGCCGAGGCCCGGCTGATCTCCGGCTACCTGCCGGCGGAGCTCGAGGACGCCGAGCTCGAAGCCATGATCGCCGCCGCGATCGCGCAGACCGGCGCCTCCGGGCCCCGTGACATGGGCCAGGTGATGAAAGCGGTGATGTCCGCCTCCGGCGGCCGCGCTGACGGCAAACGGACTTCAGCCCGCGTACGGGAGGCATTGGCCTCCTAGTGCACTAGTGCGCCGCACGATCGAGCTCGACAACGCGGTCGCCGCCGGGCTGGCCGGCAGCCAGGACGTGGTGCTGCGCACGCTCGAGAGCCATCTCAACTGCGACGTGTTCCTGCGCGGCAACGTGCTGACGCTGGAGGGTGAGGCGGATGCGGTGCAGGCCGCCGCCGCCGTCGTGCGCGAGCTCGCCGATCTGATCGCTCAGGGCCATGAGATCGCGCCCGGGACCGTCGAGGCCGTCGCCCGGGCCCTCGACGAGCACGAGTCTCCGTCTCAGATCCTGGAGGACGTCGTCTGGCGCCACCGCGCCACCCGGGTGGCGCCCAAGACGGTCAACCAGAAGCGCTACGTCGACTCCATCCGCGCCAACACGATCACCTTCGGGATCGGACCGGCCGGCACCGGCAAGACGTTTTTGGCGGTGGCGCTGGCCGCCGCGGCGCTGAGCCGGCGCGAGGTCAACCGGATCATCCTCACCCGGCCCGCGGTCGAAGCCGGCGAGCGGCTCGGGTTCCTTCCCGGCGACCTGATGGCCAAGGTCGATCCGTATCTGCGGCCGCTGTTCGACGCCCTGCACGACATGCTCGATCCCGAGCGCGTCTCCCAGCATCTGGAGCGCGGGGTGATCGAGGTGGCCCCGCTGGCGTTCATGAGGGGTCGCACCCTGAACGACAGCTTCATCATCCTCGACGAGGCACAGAACACCAGCCCCGAGCAGATGAAGATGTTCCTCACCCGGCTCGGCTTCAACTCCAAGATGGTCGTCACCGGCGATATCACCCAGGTCGACCTCCCGCGCGAGCAGGATTCCGGGCTGATCGTGGTATCGGACATCCTCAACCAGGTCGAGGGGATCGAGTTCGTCCGCTTCGGTGAGGAGGACGTGGTTCGGCACAAGCTCGTGCGCAGGATCGTCGCCGCCTACGACGAGCACTCGCAGCGTCAGGCGCCCGAGCTGCGTCCGCGCCGGCGGGCCTGAGCGCCATGCTCGACGTCGAGGTGATTGGAATCGAGGCCACGGATCCGGCGCCCACCGACGCTCCCCCGAACCACCCGATGCGCCCGCCGACCGCGGTGGAGCTGGAGGAGCTGTGCGCGCTGGCGCTGTCCTCGGCGGGGATCGAGGACGGGCACGTGGCGATCGAGTTCGTCGATGCGGAGCGCAGCCGTGAGCTCAACCTCGAGTATCGGCAGATCGACGAGCCGACCGACGTCCTCTCCTTTGGCGTCGACGAGGACGGCGCCCCCGCCGGGCCCCGCGAGCTCGGTGACATCTTCATCTGCCCGCCCGAGACCGAGGATCTGCGCGAGGCAGTCGTCCACGGCGCCTTGCATCTCAGCGGCATGGACCACGAGACCGACGACGGCGAGATGCTCGCGCTCCAGGCCGAGTTGATGCGGTGGGTCAGCTGAAGGGAGCCTCGGCGGCGACGCGGTCGGGGTTCGTGGCCCTGGCGGGGCGCCCCAACGTCGGCAAGTCGACGCTGGCCAACACGATCGTCGGGGCCAAGGTCGCGATCGTCTCCGACAAGCCTCAGACCACCCGCCGCGCGATCCGCGGCGTGGCCACCGGCCGTGGCTGGCAGCTGATCCTGGTCGACCTGCCCGGGGTGCAGCGGCCGCGCGACGCCCTCACCGAGCGCATGCAGCAGCGCGTCGAGCGCGAGCTGGCCGGTGCCGACGGCTGCCTGCTCGTCGTCAATGCCCAGCAGGGCATCGGGCCCGGGGATCGCTTCATCGCCGGGCTCCTGACGCGGGCGCCGGTCCCGGTCACGATCGCCGCCAACAAGGTCGATCGCGCCGACAAGGCGAAGGTCGCGGCCACCCTGCACGACGCGGCCGAGCTCGACATCGCCTCCGAGATCTTCCCGGTGAGCGCCCGGACCGGCGCCGGGGTGCCGGCGCTCGTGGACCACCTGGTCGCGCTGCTGCCAGCGGGGCCGTTGTATTTCTCGGCCGGCGCTCGCTCTGACCAGTCGCCCTCGGTGATCCTGGCCGAGCTGGTCCGAGAGCAGGTGCTGGCCAGGACGCGTGAGGAGGTGCCCCACGCGGTCGAGGTCGAGGTCGAGGAGATCAGCTACCCACGCTCTGACCTGGTTCGGATCGAGGCCGTGTTGCTGTCCGACACCGAGTCCCAGAAGGGCATCCTGATCGGCGTCGGCGGGCGGATGATCAAGTCGATCGGAATCGCGGCGCGGCGGGCCATCGAGCGCGAGCTCGGCACCCAGGTTCACCTGGAGCTGTCGGTGCGGGTGCGCAGGCACTGGCGCGCGGATGAGCGCCTGCTCGACCGCCTCGGCATCGAGTAAGCGCCCGGCACCGCGCCTAGAATCACGCCGGTGGACGACGCGGAGGTCGCATTCGACGAGCGGGGCCTGGTGCCGTGCGTCGTCCAGGACTGGCAGACCGGCGAGGTCCTGACGCTCGCCTACATGAATGCCGAAGCACTTGCCCTCACCCGGAAAACCGGCGAGGTGCACTTCTACAGCCGATCACGCCTCCAGCTGTGGCACAAGGGCGCGACCTCGGGCAACACGCTCGCGGTGAGGGCGATCCGCTACGACTGCGACGGCGACGCGCTGCTGGCGCTGGTGGAGCCCGCCGGACCCGCTTGCCACACCGGCGAGCGCAGCTGCTTTCACCGCGGCGAACTGGAGCCCCAGGCGCCGGCCGAGGTCCTGGCAACCCTGGAGCGGACGATCGACGCCCGCGCCCGATCCCGGCCCCGGGGCTCCTACACCGTCCGGCTGCTGGACGAGCCCGGACTGGCCGGAGCCAAGGTGCAGGAGGAGGCCGAGGAGGTCGTGCGGGCCGCGCGCCAGGAGTCCGATGAGCGGGTGGCCGAGGAGAGCGCGGACGTCCTGTACCACCTGGCGGTGCTGTTGCGAGGACGAAGCCTGAGCCTGGCCGACGCCGAACGGGTCCTGGATGGCCGTCGCCAGCACTGAGCCCGCCGCGGCCGGCGCTGCTCTGTCGCTGGGGGTGGTGCGCGACCTCGCCCGGCACCACAACCTGATCCCGCTGTGTGAGACATTCATCGATGACTGCCAGACGCCGGTATCGGCCTTCCTGAAGCTGCGCGATCCCACCCACCCGTCGTTTCTGTTGGAGTCAGCGGAGCAGGGGCGCGTCGGGCGCTACTCGTTCATCGGCTTTCGCCCGCGCAAGGTGCTGCGGTGGTCGCGCGGCGACCCGGGTGACCCGTACGCGCTCGCTGCCGACGAGCTGCGGCGCGTCAGCTCCGCGTCGCTTCCCGGGCTGCCCCCGTTCGCCGGAGGCGCCGTCGGGATGTTCGCCTACGACCTGGTGCGCGCCGTCGAGCCGTTGGGGGCGCCCAACCCCGACCCGATCGGCTTGCCCGACCTGGCGCTGATGCTCACCGACGCGCTGGTCGTGTTCGATCACCTCAAGCGCACCACCACGGTGGTCGCCAACGTCTACGCCGACGACGACCTGGAGCTGTCCTACCGGCAGGCGCTGGAGACGATCGCCGAGGTGCGCTGGCATCTGGCGCGTCCGCTGCCGATAGCGCCGCCGCGGGGCGGGGAGGATCGGGTCGTGCCAGTGTTTCAATCCAACATGCGGCGCGAGCGCTTCGAGGCGATCGTGTCTCGGATCATCGAGTACATCTACGCCGGCGACGCCTTCCAGGTGGTTCCCTCCCAGCGCTGGTCGGCGCCGGTGCCGGTGGAGGCGTTCTCCATCTACCGCGGCCTGCGGGCGGTCAACCCCAGCCCGTACATGTACTTTTTGGACTTCGGCGACTTCGAGATCGCCGGCGCCAGCCCGGAGCCGCTGATCACCGTGACCGGCCGCCGGGTGACGACCCGGCCGATCGCCGGGACGCGTCCCCGGCAGGCCAGCGCCGAGCAGGACCGGCTGATGGCGGCGGAGCTTCTGGCCGACGAGAAGGAGCGCGCCGAGCACGTGATGCTCGTCGACCTCGGCCGCAACGACCTGGGGCGCGTCAGCGAGTACGGCAGTGTCGAGGTCGAGAGCTTCATGGCGGTGGAGAACTACAGCCATGTGATGCACATAGTCTCCAATGTCGTCGGGACCCTGCGCCCGGGCGTCGACGCCCTCGCCGCGCTGCGCTCGGTGCTCCCTGCGGGCACCCTCTCGGGCGCGCCCAAGGTTCGCGCCATGCAGATCATCGATGAGCTCGAGCCGGTCAAGCGCGGAGGCTACGGGGGGGCAATCGGGTGGGCCAGCTACACCGGGCAGCTGGACACCTGCATCCACATCCGCACCGTCGTCGTCAAGGATGGGGTCGCCCACATCCAGGCCGGGGGCGGAACCGTCGCCGACGCCAAGCCCGACTACGAGTTCCGCGAGTCCGAGTCCAAGGCCAAGGCGGTTCTGGAGGCGATCAACCTCGCGATCGCCCAACCCGACTGGCCGTAGCGCGCGTTCCGACGCTACCGTTGGCGCGGTGCGGGTGCTCGTGCTCGACAACTACGACAGCTTCACCTACAACCTGGTCCAGTACGTGGGGATGACGTCCCACCCCGCCCCGGAGATCGAAGTTGTGCGCAACGATCACGCCACCGTCGATGAGCTCCTGATCCGCGGCTATGACCGGGTGATCGTCTCGCCCGGCCCGTGCACGCCCGACGATGCCGGTATATCGCTGGAGGCGGTCCGTCGATTCCCGCAGGCGCGGATCCCGACCTTGGGCGTCTGTCTCGGCCATCAGGCCCTGGTTCAGGCGTGGGGCGGCACCGTCATCGCTCACCACCCCGTCCACGGCAAGACGACGAAGATCGAGCACGACGGCAAGACGATCTTCCGGGGGCTGCGCGCGCCGCTGGAGGTGGGTCGCTATCACTCGCTGATCGCCCGGGCCGACCTTCCCGGGACGCTGGAGTGCAGCGCCACCGCCGACGGCGTGGTGATGGCGGTCCGCCACCGTGAGCTGCCCGCCGAGGGCGTGCAGTTCCACCCCGAGTCGGTCCTGACCGAACAGGGCCGCGAGCTGCTCGCCAACTTCCTGGGGCTGCCGGCGCCGTCACCGTCGTGACCGTGACACCGCAGCGACGTGCGAGGCCGGCGCGGTGAGCCTGCCCTCCGACCTGCTCACCCGGTCGATCGATGAGCTCGCCAACGGGCAGGACCTGTCCGCTGATGAGACGGCCGCGGTGCTCGCCGAGGTCATGTCGGGCAACGCATCCGACATCCAGATCGCCGCCTTCCTGATCGCGCTTCGGACCAAGGGCGAGACCGTCCAGGAGCTGGCCGGCCTGGCGCGGACGATGCGGCGGTTTGCGACCGCGGTCGACATCAGCCGCCCGGGCCTGCTCGACACCGCCGGCACCGGCGGCGGCCGCCGGACATTCAACGTCTCGACCACGGCGGCGCTGATCGCCGCCGGCGCCGGCTGCACGGTGGCCAAGCACGGCAACCGGTCGGCGACCGGGCTGTCGGGATCGGCCGACGTCCTCGAGGCGCTCGGTGCTCGCATCGACCTGCCGCCGGCGGCGGTGGCGACCTGCATCGAGGAGGTCGGGTTCGGATTCATGTTCGCGCCCGCCCACCACCAGGCCACTCGGTACGTGATGTCCGTCCGGCGCGAGCTCGCGGTGCGGACGATCTTCAATTTCCTGGGGCCGCTGACCAACCCGGCCGGCGCCACCCGGCAGCTGATCGGCGTCTCCGACGCCGCCTACCTGGACCGCATGGCGGGTGCGTTACAGCTGCTCGGCACCGAGCACGCCCTACTGGTGTCCAGCCACGACGGCCTCGACGAACTGAGCGTCTCGGCGCCGACGCGGGTCGTCGAGCTGACAGGCGACGGGATCTCCGAGTACGAGGTCAGCCCCGAGGACGTCTCGCTGGAGCGAGCGCCGGCGGCGTCCATCCCGGGCGCGGACCCAAAGGGCAACGCGCACACCACGCAACGGATCTTCGCCGGCGACGCGGGCCCGGCGCGCGATCTCGCGCTGCTCAACGGCGGCGCCGCCATCTATGCCGGTGGCGGGGCGCCGAGCCTCGCCGAAGGTGTCGAAGCCGCCCGGCGGGCCGTCGACTCCGGCGCGGCGGCGGCCGCACTGGAACGGTTCGTCGTCGCCACCCAGAGGCTCGCCCCGTTGCCGCTGCCGGCGCGATGAACGCCCTGAGGCCGATCGTCGAGCGTACCCGGGAGGCGATCGACCGGCGCCGGGCGCAGCTCCCGTTGGCGGCGGCGGAGCGCGCCGCTCGGGAGCGGCTGCAGGCCGATCGGCCGCGCCCGTTTCAGGCGGCTCTGGCGCGCCCTGGTCTGTCGGTGATCGCCGAGCACAAGCGCCGCTCGCCGTCGGCGGGGTTGATCCGTGACGGAATCGCTGTGGAGGAGGTCGTACGCGCCTACGAGCGGGGCGGGGCGGCGGCGCTGTCGGTGCTCACCGAGGAGGCGAGCTTCGGTGGCACGCTGGCGGACCTCACGCGGGCCCGGTCGGCTTCGGGGCTCCCGATCCTCCGCAAGGACTTCGTGATCGACCCCTACCAGGTGGTGGAGTCGCTCGCCGCCGGCGCCGATGCGATCCTGCTGATCGTCGCCGCGCTCACACCGGTGGCGCTCGCCGAGCTGCACTCGCAGGCGCGGATGCTCGGCCTCGGGGTGCTGGTGGAGGTGCACGACGAATCTGAGCTCGAGATCGCTGCCGGGATCGGCGCGACCGCGATCGGGATCAACAACCGGGATCTGACCACCTTGCGGGTGGATCCCGAACGGACCTTCCAGCTGCTGCCCCGGATGCCGGCCGGGGCCGTGGTCGTCTCCGAGTCCGGGTGGACGACTCGCCCCGAGCTCGAACGCCTTCAGTCCGAGGGAGTCGATGCCGTGCTGATCGGCGAGGCGCTGATGCGGTCCCCCGACATCGAGTCGGCATGTCGTCAGCTGGCGGCTTCGCCGGCGTGACCTGAGGGCCCGGATGCCTGCCTCGCGGCGCTCGTACGATGTGGGTGTGGAGCAGCTCGCGCCCAGGATCAAGTTCTGCGGGATCAGCGATCCCGGCGACGCAGACCGGGCGGTGGCCGCGGGCGCGTGGGCGCTCGGCGTCATCCTCTGGCCGGGATCGCGGCGGCGCTGTCGTCCCGAGATCGCGGCGCAGATCGCCGCTGCGCACCGCCGCCGGACCGAGATCGTCGGCGTGTTCGTCAATCCCACGCTCGAGCAGGTGGCTCGCGCCGCCGACCAGATCGGCCTGACCATGCTCCAGCTCCACGGCGAGGAAGGGCCGGTGTTCTGTGGCGAGGCCGCCCGGCGGACGGGTTGCCGGGTGATCAAGGCGGCGCGCGTTCGCAGCCGCGCCGACATCCAGGCGCTCGCCGCCTACCACACCGACTGTCATCTCCTTGACAGCTACACCCGGGGAGTTCCCGGCGGCACCGGTGAGACGTTCGACTGGGAGCTCGCCCGGGAGCATGGCGCGGCGGTCCCGTTGATCCTCTCCGGTGGCTTGACGGTCGACAACGTGGGGGCGGCGATCGCCGCGGTGCGCCCCTTTGCGGTCGATGTCGCCAGCGGGGTCGAGGATGCGGCGCGCCGACCCCGCAAGGACGCCGCCAAGCTGGATGCGTTCGCCGCCGCCGTCACCGCGACCGCGGCGGTGCCGGCGACATGAGCAGCCGGATGACTCACGCGCCATCCGATTGGCGAGCCAGCCGGATGACTCCGGCGCTGCCCGATCAGGCGAGGCTGGATGCCGAGCGGGCGGCAAGCCGGAGGGTGAGCGGATGCCAAGCGTGAGCGAGCACCGGTTCGGCCCCTACGGGGGTCAGTACGTGCCCGAGACCCTGATGCCCGCGCTGTCCGAGCTGGAGCTCGCCTGGGTCGCCGCGCGCGACGATCCGGCGTTCGCCGACGAGCTCGACGATCTCCTGCGCAATTACGTCGGGCGCCCCTCGCCTCTGTATCTCGCCCGGCGCCTGAGCCAGGCGGCCGGGCACCCGATCTACCTCAAGCGCGAGGATCTCAACCACACCGGCGCTCACAAGATCAACAACGCGCTCGGCCAGGCGCTGCTGGCCACGCGAATGGGCAAGCGCCGGGTGATCGCCGAGACCGGCGCCGGACAGCACGGCGTCGCCTCCGCCACCGCCTGCGCGCTCTTGGACCTGGAGTGCGTCGTCTACATGGGCACCGAGGACATGCGCCGCCAGAAGCCCAACGTCGAGCGGATGCGCCTGCTCGGCGCCACCGTGGCGCCGGTCCAGGACGGGGCTCGCACGCTGAAAGAGGCCGTCTCGGCAGCGATTCGCGATTGGGTCAGCAATGTGCAGAGCACCCACTACATCATCGGGTCGTGCGTCGGGCCGGCACCGTATCCCGCGCTGGTCCGGGACCTGCAGCGGGTGATCGGCGACGAGGCGCGGGCCCAGATCCAGGCTCAGGCCGGTCGCCTCCCGCAGCGGGTGATCGCGTGCGTCGGGGGCGGCTCGAACTCGATCGGGATGTTCATCCCGTTCGTGGCCGACGCCGACGTGCAGCTGATCGGGGTCGAGGCCGCCGGGGCCGGGATCGAGTCCGGGCGCCATGGCGCGCCGCTCACCGTGGCCGGGTTGCCCGGCGTCCTGCACGGTGCGTTCTCGGCGATCATGCAGGACGAGGACGGGCAGATCCTCGAGGCGCATTCGATCTCGGCCGGATTGGATTATCCCGGCACAGGTCCCGAGCACGCCTGGCTGCGGGATCGTGGGCGGGCACGCTATGACGCGATCACCGACGAGGAGGCGCTGGCGGCGTTTGCGCGCACCGCCCGTCTGGAGGGCATCATCCCCGCGCTGGAGAGCTCCCACGCCCTCGCCTGGGCGCTGAAGCATCCCGGCTCTGAACTGGACCTGATCTGCCTGTCGGGACGAGGCGACAAGGACCTGGCCGAGGCGCTGACCGCGCTGGGCGAGAAGTGACCGGCGCTCGCCCACCGCAGGGCGGCCGCAGATGCTGAGCGTCGCCCCGAGCGGCATCGAGGCGATCGCCGAGGCGTTCGCCCGAGCTCGGGCCAACGGCCGGTCGGCGGCGCTGATGCCCTACCTGATGGGCGGCTACCCCAGCATCGACGCGTCGCGGGCGGTGGGGTGCGCCTATGCCGACGCCGGCGCCGATCTGATCGAGCTCGGCGTCCCGTTCTCGGATCCCCTGGCCGACGGTCCCGTGATCCACGCCGCGGCCACCGCCGCGCTGAACGCATCCCCGCCCGCGACGCTCGCGGCCGTGCTGGAGGTGGCGCGGACGATCGCCGAGCGGGTGCCGGTGGTGCTGATGTGCTACGCCAACCCGATTTTCGTGCGGGGACTTGAGCGCTTCGCGGATCTGCTGGTCGGGGCCGGGGTGAGCGGCCTGATCGTGCCCGACCTGCCGCTCGAGGAGGCCGCCGACGCGCGGTCGGTTTGCCGCGCCCGCGGGTTGGCGCTGGTGCCGCTGGTCGCTCCGACGACGCCCGCCGAGCGGCTGGAGCGCATCGGCGCGGCCGCCAGCGGGTTTCTGTACGTGGTGTCGCTGACCGGGACCACCGGTGAGCGGGCCGCCGTCGATGGTGGCCTGAAGACACTGCTTGCCAGCGCCGCGGCTCACACCGACGTGCCGGTAGCCGTCGGGTTCGGCATCTCCAGGCCCGAGCAGGCGGCGGTTGCCGCGGCGGCGGGGGCGGATGGCGTGATCGTGGGCAGTCGGCTCGTTCGGGCCGCCGGCGAGGCCGACGATCCGGCGCGCGCCGTCGGAGAGCTCGTCCGCGGCTTCTCGTCGGCGCTATCCGGCGATGCGCTCGGTTAGCATCTGCCACCCATGGGCTTGATTCTCACCGTCACCGGCGGCCTGTGCGTCTGGATCGTCGTCTGGGCGCTCAACGTCAGTGGCCTGGACGCGTTCCTGATCACCATCGCGATGGTCCTGCTCGCCATCGGCGTCCGCAACGTGCTCCCGTACCTGCCCGGCCGGCGGGAATAGGCCAGCTCGTTGGTCGCCGGACGGCCGGCAGCGGCCTGGCTGGGGGCGATCGCCGCCGTGATCCTCTTCGCGGGCTGCAGCACCACGCCGGGCGCGTCGTCGGTCTCCGTCACCGGTCAGACGCTCGCCATCTACGCCAGCCAGCCGCCCGGCGGCGGCGGTCAGATCGCCGCCGACGTGATCGACGCCGAGCAGCTGGCGTTCCAGCGCAACGGTTCGTCGATTGGCAGGTTTCACCTGCAGTTCACGAAGTTGCACGGCGCCGAGCTGTCCGACAACGCCCGAACGGCGATCCAGAACAAGACCGCGATCGGCTACCTGGGCGAGCTGGCGCCCGGCACCTCTGAGATGTCGCTCCCCATCAACAACGAGCTCGACCTGCTCCAGGTCAGCCCCACCGACACCGCCGTCTACCTGACTCAGCCGACCGCGGCGGTGAGCGGTGCCCCCAGCAACTACTACCCGTCGCGCTCGAACTACCACGAGACGTTCGCTCGCGTGGTGCCCACCACGGCGCAGGAGGCAAAGGCGCTGGTCGTGGAGATGCAGACCCTGCATCTGAGCAGGCTGTACGTGGGCAGTGACGGCTCGCCCTACGGCGCGTCGATCGCGCTCGAGGTTCGTCAGGACGCCCCGTCGCACGGCCTGACGTTGGTGTCCAGCGCCACCGCAGCCGACGCCGTGTTCTACGGAGGCAGCCCCGGCTCGGCTGCCCGAGCCGCCCTGGATCAAGCCGCCGCCGCGAGCCCGGACGCCAAGCTGTTCGCCGCCTCGGCCCTGTACGACGACGCCTTCGTGGCCGGGCTCAGCGCCGGTGCCCAGAAGAACCTGTATGTGTCCTCGCCGGGCTTTTCCGCGCGCACCCTGACTCCGGCCGGGCGCCAGTTCGTGGCGGCGTTTCGCAGCGCGTTCGGGCACGTTCCGGCGCCACAGGCGATCTTCGGCTACGAGGCGATGTCGGCGCTGCTGGCGGTGCTCAAGGAGGCGGGCGCAAACGCGAACAACCGGGCGGTGGTGGTCGCTGACTTCCGCTCGCTTCACGACCGCCAATCGGTGCTCGGGACCTACTCCATCACCGGGGGAGACACCAGCATCGCCCCGTTCATCTTCGCTTCGCCTCACGCCGGAAGGCTGGTCCCCCTTCCGCAGGGCTGACGCCGTGCCGGTCACCGCCTGCGTCCACGGTGCGAGCCGGCCGCGTGCCAGGCGGTTCGGACGGGGCGCGACTGCAAGCGCCATCGGCGCCTTGACCGCGCTCCTGGCCGCCGCCGCGGTGGCCGGCTGCGGCGCCAGCGCCATCGCGCACAACCACGTCCCGGGCAACCGGCTGACGATCTACGCCAGCGTACCGTTCGACGGTCCGTCCAGCGTCAACGCCCGCGCGGTGGTCGGTGGGGTGCAGCTGGCCCTGGACACGGCCCACCGTCACGTCGGCGCCTACCGCATCAAGCTGCGGGTGCTCAACGATGGCACGATTCAGAGCCGGGGCTGGGACCCCGGCCAGACCTCGGCCAACGCCCGGCGGGCCGCCGCCGACCCGAGCACGATCGGGTACATCGGCGAGTTCAACTCGGGGGCGAGCGCCGTCTCGATTCCCCTGCTCAACCGAGCCGGGATCCCCCAGGTCAGCCCTTCGAGCACCGCCGTCGGCCTGACCATGGGGGGGCCCGAGGCCAACCCGGGTGAGCCCGCGAAGTACTACCCGACTCAATCGCGGACGTTTGTCCGCGTGGTTCCCAACGATTCTGCCCAAGCCGCCGTCCAGGCGCGGCTCCAGCGCCAGGCAGGCTGCCGGACGACGGTGGTGCTCGACGATGGCGAGGTCGACGGCCACGACGGCGCGATCAGCTTCGCGGTCGCCGCTCACGACGCCGGCGTCCACGTGGTCGCCACCGATCAGTTCAGCCCGACGGCGACGAGCTATCGCTCCCTGGCCGCGTCGGTCGCCCGGACCGGCGCCGACTGCGTCATGATCAGCGCCCTGCCCCAGAACCACGCCGCATTGGTCACCAAGCAGGTGGCGCGGGCGCTGCCCGAGGCCCGCATCTTCGGCTGGGCCGGACTGGCGGAGTCGACCTACACCGACCCCGAGTACGGTGGGATCCCGGAGTGGCTGGATCAGCGAATGACGATCACCGTAGCCACGCTGGCGCCCCGCGAGTACCCGCGCGCCGGCCGCCGGTTCCTCGCTGACTACACCCGCCGTTATGACCCCCCTGCGCCGTACGCGATCTACGGCTACGAGGCGATGAGCCTGATGCTCTCAGCGATCGCTCGGGCCACCGACGGGGGAAGGGACCGGGCGGTGCGCTCGCGGGTGCGGGCCATGCTGTTCGCCACCCGCGACCGCCACAGCGTGCTCGGGACCTACAGCCTGGACTCCCGGGGCGACACCTCGCTGGACAAGTACGGCGTCTACCACGTGGTCGAAGGCAGGATGGTGTTCTGGAAGGCGATGACGCCGTGACCCGATGATGGTCGCTGCGCGGTGACTCAGGCTCGCTGCATGAGACTCACTCGACCAGCCGGGCGGTCGCGCTGGAGCTGATGCCGCCAGCCAGCCGCTGCCTGCGCGCCACCCGCCCGCGCTGCGCCTGAGCGATCTCGGCGATGCGGCGGTTGCGTGGACCCTGAATGGGAACTTCCTCCCACACTTCGAGCACTTTGACGAGGCGTGGGCGATTGTTGCGCTCCGCCGGTGCGATCCACCACGCCCGGCCGCCCTCCCGTGGATACGCTCAAACCTGATGGCGGACGAGCTCTTCCTGATCGACGGCAACAGCCTCGCCTACCGTGCCTTCTTCGCGCTGCCGGAGTCGATCGCCACCTCCACCGGCGTGCCGACCAACGCGATCTTCGGCTTCGCCTCGATGCTGGTGAAGATCCTCACCGACTACGGCCCCAGGGCGACCGTGGTCGTGTGGGACGCCGGCTCCAGCGGGCGCAAGGAGGTCTACGCCGAGTACAAGGCTCAGCGCTCCACCCGGCCCGATCTGCTCAGGGAGCAGTGGCCCCACTTGGAGCCTCTCGTCGACGCGTTCGGCTACCGCAACCTCCAGGTCGACGGCTACGAGGCCGACGACGTGATCGCGTCGATCACCGAGCTCGCCAAGGCGCAGGATCCGCCCATCGAGGTGATGGTGGTGACCGGGGACCGCGACGCCTACCAGCTCGTCGACGAGCAGGTGCGGATCATGACCACCAGTCGCGGGATCACCGACACCCGGGTCTATGACCGCCAGGGGGTGATCGATCGCTACGGGATCGCCCCCGAGCTGGTGCCTGATTTCATCGGGCTCAAGGGCGACACCTCCGACAACATCCCGGGCGTCCCCGGGATCGGGGACAAGACCGCCGCCGAGCTGCTCCAGCGCTTCGGCTCGCTGGAGCAGGTCCTGGACAGCGTCGATGAGATCAGCGGCGCCAAGCGCAAGCAGAACCTGACCGAGCACGCCGACGACGCGCGCGTCTCCAAGCACCTGGCGACCGCCAAGCGCGACATCCCGCTCGACCTCGACATCACCGAGTTCGTCTCCGCGCCGCCGGACCGCTCCCGGCTGCGCGACGTCTTCCGCGAGTTCGAGTTGCGCGAGCCCCTGCGGCGCCTGGAGGAGGCTCTCGGCTCCGCCGCCGCGGCCGCCCCCGCGCCCGTCGCGGAGCACGCGCTCGCCGCGCGGCTGCGTCACGGCTCGCTGGAGGACGTTGCCCGCCTCGCCGACGCGGAGGTGACCCTGGCCGTGCGGGCACCGGCGGTTCCCGAGGGGGCTCTGTTCGCCGCCGACGAGAACCAGTGGCGGTACGGCGCCTACGTCGACGACAGCCGCGAGGTCATCGTCGGAGCCAGTCCCACGCCCCAGGACCTGGTGACCGCGGTCGGGTCGCGGCCGGCGGTCGCCCACGACGCGAAGTCGCTGGGCGCGGTCCCGCAGAACCTCGCTCACGACACCGAGGTCGCCGCCTACCTGCTGGAGCCGGCGCGCCGCGCCTACCCGTTTCGGGAGCTGTGTGAGGAACGCGGGCTGGCCGCCGAGGTCGATGACGAGGCCGGGGCCGATGCCGTGCTGGCCAGCGCCCTGGCCGCCTGGCAACGTGACGAGATCCGCGGCCGCGGGCTGACCGATCTGCTCATCCACGTGGAGCTGCCGATCGTCCGCATCTTGCGCGAGATGGAGCTGACCGGGGTCAAGCTGGACACGGAGCGCCTCCGCTCGATCTCCGAACGGGTGAAGGCCGAGGCCGATGAGCTGGAGACAGAGATCTACGAATTGGCGGGCGAGGAGTTCATACTCGGATCGCCCCGGCAGCTGGAGGAGATCCTGTTCGGCAAGCTCGGGCTGTCCCGTAAGCGGCGCGGGAAGACCGGCTACTCCACCGACGCCAGGGTGCTGCAGGCGATCCGCGCCGAGCACGAGATCATCCCCAAGATCGAGCGTTGGCGGGAGCTCACCAAGCTGGCCCAGACGTATCTCGACGCGCTGCCGCTGCTCGTCGACGCAAACAGCCGGATCCACACCACGTTCAACCAGACCGCCGCCACCACGGGTCGGCTCTCCTCCAACAACCCCAACCTCCAGAACATCCCCATCCGCACACCGCTCGGGCGCGAGATCCGCGCCTGCTTCATCGCCGAGCCCGGGCATCTGCTGGTCTCCGCCGACTACTCCCAGGTGGAGCTGCGGCTGCTGGCGCACATCGCCGGCGAGGAGGTGCTCAAGGACATCTTCCGGCGCGGCGAGGACGTCCACACCGCCACGGCGTGCCGAGTGTTCGGGGTGGCGCCCGAGCAGATCGACCCCGGAATGCGATCGAAATCCAAGATGATCAACTACGGGATCGTCTACGGCCTGTCGGCCTACGGGATGGCCGACCGGCTCGACATCCCCCAGGCGGAGGCCGATGAGTTCATCCAGCGCTACCTGGCCGGCTTTCCGGCGGTCGGCCGGTTCATCGAGGAGACGATCGAGCAGGGCACCGAGCACGGCTACGTCTCGACGCTGTTCGGCCGCCGCCGCCAGGTGCCGGAGCTGCGCGCCCGGCGCTGGGAGCTGCGCAAGCAGGGCGAGCGGTTCGCGGTCAACATGGTGATCCAGGGCACCGCCGCCGACATCATGAAGATGGCGATGGTCCGCTGTGATCGGGCCATGACCGAGGCCGGCCTCGTGTCCCGGCTGGTGCTGCAGATTCATGACGAGCTCCTGTTCGAGGGTCCCGCCGACGAGGCCGAGCGCGTCGAGGCAGTCGCGGTGCGCGAGATGGCGTCCGCCTACGAGCTCGATCCGCCGCTGGCCGTCGACGCCGGGATCGGGACCGACTGGCTGGCGGCGAAGTGAGGCGAGCCTCCGCGCCCGGGCAGGGGCGCGGAGGCATCACGAGCCCAACTGCTTAGCGGAGCTGGAAGATGAAGTCGTACTCCTTGCCGCCGTCGCGCGACAGCAGCTTCATCTCCCCGCGGACGCCGTCATATCGGCCGGTGCCCCCGGTGATCGACAGGACGCTGTTGTGGGTGTCGTAATACGGTCCCTGAACGGTGATCTGGCCGCCCCGCAAGAACGTCGTCCATAGGCACTCCCAGATCCCCAGCTGGACCTGGATGCGGGTGCAGAAGCCCTCGTCGTGGCCGACCTGGACCTTGTTGGCGGTGTTGAACACGGGATTGTTGAACGTCAGGATGTCGCCCTTCTCATCTTTGCCGCCCGGAGCGAGTGGGACCTCGGTGTCGGTGATCGCGTGCTCGATCACGTGCACGGTGGCCCCCGCGGCACGCTTCGGCTTGGCGTAGGCGGGCGCTGCCGCGGCCATCGCGACCACCCCCACGGCACAGGTGATGGCAGCGGCGCGCAGTCGGATACGGTCGTGCATGGCAAAGCCTCCTCTGGTTTGGGTGGCGGCGATCCTACCCGCGGCCAAGCGGACCGTCACGTCCGGCGGACCGGAGCTCTTCCAGCTACGCCATAGTCAGCGCGGCACGCGCGGCGGCACGGGCCGGCGAGCCCCCCGCGGCGGCGAACGACGGATGCGCGATGTCCAGATAGTGGCCGAAGGACCAGTCGACAAAGCGCTTGCGGCCCATCGCCCCCAGCGCCGGCGCGAGCGCGCGCGGCGCGAGGCGCGGGACCAGCCGCTGCACCCGCAGCAGCCAGCGAAACGGCAACGCATGGCTGGCCGAGAATCGGTGATAGCGCGCCAGCGCCTCCCGGCGGGTCTGCCGGCCGGCGAGCACCTCGGCGAGCTCGCGGCCGCAGGCCAGGCCGAAGTACAGCGCGGTGCGGATCCCCTCGGCGGTCAGCGGAAGGCAGTGCCCGGCCGAGTCTCCGGCGAAGAAGATCCCGTCCTCGGTGGCGGGGCGCAGCTCGTGTGGGATCCAGTTGCCCTGATAGCGAACCGGCTGGGCTCCGAGATTCTCGGCCAAGCGGACGGTCGGCTCGCGGACGTGAAACCGGGGATCGAACGAGCCGACGCCGATCCGGATCTCGTCGCCGGCGGGGAAGCTCCAGCCGTAGCCGGCGGGTACGTAGCCACGGTCGATCCAGATCTCGAGATCGTGGCCGCCACCGCTCGGGTGAACCTCCAGACCGCGAGAGAGCAGCGCGTCGGGCGGCTGGACGTTGTCTGCAGCGCTCAGCACGCGTCGCCAGCCGAGCGCATCGACGATCAGGGGCGCGCGAATCGCGCCCCGGTCGGTGAGCACCGCGTCCCCCTCGCGTCGCTGCACCTTGGCCGTCTCGAACTGGAACTCACCCTGAGCGGCCAGAAGTCCACACAGCGTGGGATAGTCGAACGTCGAGAAGGTCCACGGCAGGTCATATCGCACGGTCCTGTGCGGGGTGTGCAGAGTCAGCTCGCCAAACGTCTGCTGTCGCGCTTCCGCCAGCTCCAGGGCGGTGAGCCAGCCGGTCGGGATCGCGCAGGCCGACGTCTGACGCTCGCCGATCTCGTAGCGGTCGATGACCAGCACATCGGCGCCGCTGGACGCGAGCTCGCGCGCCACCCCGAGCCCGGCGAAGCTGGCGCCACAGATCAAGACGTCGCAGTCGTGGTCAAGCGGCGTGCGCTCGTCGCCCCGCTTGGTGGCACGTCGTGGCATACCGGGGCGATGATACGGGGGACAGGATCCCGGTTGCCGCGGGAGTTGTGCCCGCCGATGCGTCCACAAACCAGACTGAAGGCGGCTATCCTGCCATAACCCATGTCTTTGAGTCCAACCTTAAGCCCGCCCTCAGATCAAGCGAACGCCAAGGTCGTCGAAGGCTCCGACGGCCTCCTGCTCGAGATCGACGGCCAGATCGTCCCCAACTACGACGCGACGCTGCACCCCTTCCAGGAGGGTGACGTCGTGACCGGCCACGTCGTCCGGATCGACAACGACGAGGTCCTCGTCGACATCGGCTACAAGTCCGAGGGGGTCATCCCCGCAGGCGAGCTGTCGATCCGCAAGTCGGTGGATCCCTCGGATGAGGTGCACTTGGGGGAGGAGGTCGACGCTCTGGTTCTCACCAAGGAGGACCAGGACGGCCGGCTGATTCTCTCCAAGAAGCGGGCTCGGTTCGAGAAGGCCTGGCGGCGGATCGAGGCCGCGGCCGAGTCCGGCGAGCCCGTGGAGGGCAGCGTGATCGAGGTCGTCAAGGGCGGCCTGATCATCGACCTCGGAGTGCGCGGCTTCCTACCCGCGTCGCTCGTCGACATCCGCCGCGTGCCCAACCTGGACGAGTACATGGGTCAGGCGATCGAGTGCAAGGTGATCGAGCTCAACCGCTCCCGCAACAACGTAGTGTTGTCGCGGCGGGCCGTGCTCGAGGAGCAACGCAAGGAGGATCGCGAGCGGATCCTCGACCGCCTGCAGCCAGGTCAGATCGTGGAGGGCACGATCTCCAACATCGTCGACTTCGGTGCCTTCGTCGACCTCGATGGCATCGATGGTCTGATCCACATCTCCGAGCTGTCGTGGTCCCATGTCAATCACCCGTCGGAGATCCTCTCCATTGGTGACACCGTGAGCGTCAAGGTGCTGGATATCGACCGCCAGCGCCAGCGGATCTCGCTCGGGCTCAAGCAGACCCAGGAGGACCCGTGGCAGCGCGTGGTCGATACCTACAACATCGGCGACGAGCTCGAGGGCAGCGTCACCAAGGTGGTCACCTTCGGAGCATTCGTCGAGATCCTCGACGGGGTTGAGGGGCTGGTCCACATCTCAGAGCTCGCCCAGCACCACGTGGACAACCCACGCGAGATCATCCAGCCGGGCGACCCGGTGCGGGTTAAGATCTTGGAGATCGACTCCGAGCGCCGGCGCCTGTCGTTGTCGATCAAGCGCGTCGAGGGCCAGGTGCTGCCGGTGCGGCCGATCGAGCCGCCGACGAGCGCCGACGACTTCGACGACGTTCCCGAGCTGGGGCTGTCCGAGGACGTGTTCGCGCCCGGCGAGCCGACGGCGGAACCCGCGCCGGCGGATGTCGCGACGACCGACGTGGCGCCGGATGCCGAGCCGCCGGCTGCGCCGCTGACCAATGGGATCGCTGACGCCGCGGATGCCGAGAGCGCCGTCATGCCGGGAGCCGACGGCGACCCCGGCAACGCCTGATTCCGTCGCCTGAGTCTCCGGCGTGCCTCCCTACATCGGGCTCACCGGCGGCATCGGCGCCGGGAAGTCCACGGCGCTGGCGGCGCTGGAGCGTCTCGGCGCGGCCTGCCTGTCGACCGACCGGGTCGTGCACGAGCTCTACGAGTCCCCCGAGATCCGCGACGCGGTTGCGCAGCGCTTCGGGCCGGCGGCGCTGCACGGGGACCGGGTCGATCGCTCGGCGGTGGCTCGGATCGCGTTCGCGGCTGACGCGGACCGCGCCTGGCTGGAGCAGCTGCTGTGGCCGCGGGTCGGGGAGCGGATGGGGGCCTTCCGCGTGCAGGCCGGCGAGACGTCCCCACCGCCCCGCGCTGTGGTGGTCGAGGTGCCGCTGCTGTTCGAGTCCGGTCTCCAGCATGGCTTCGACGCGACGATCGCGGTGACGGCCGATGAGGATCTCCGCGAGCAGCGCGCCGGCGCCCGGGGGCACGTGGCGGTGGTCGCGCGCTCGGCGCGACAGCTGACTGCACTGGAAAAGTCGCAGCTTGCGACCTACACGGTCAGCAACGACGGGTCGGTGCAGGAACTGGAGGACGAGCTGTCGGCGATCCTTGACATGCTGGCGAGGTGAGGGTGGCCGCTACCGCGTCAGGGAGTCGCCGACCATCCCGTCCTTCGGTCCAGGCGCGCCGCCAAGCGACGGCCCGCCGCCGCCGGCGGCTCGTTCTCGCCGGGTTGACGGGCGTGATCGTGGTCGTCGGGATCATCCTGCTGTTGCCGACGGCGCGCAAGGCGGTCAACGAGCTCACCCTCCCGCTCGATTACTCGAGCACGATCCGCCAGCAAGCCGCCGAGAAGCACCTGGACCCGGCGCTCGTGGCCGCCGTGATCTACGCCGAGACCAAGTTCGACTCACGCACGTCGTCCGCCGGCGCGATCGGCCTGATGCAGCTCATGCCGGAGACCGGAGCGGAGCTCGCCCGCCTCTCCGGCGCCACCAGCTTCCACACCGCCGACCTGTGGAGACCCAGGATCAACATCGCCTACGGAAGCTATCTGCTGCATCAACTGATCGACGAATACCACGGCAGCACCGTGCTCGCGCTCGCCGCTTACAACGGCGGCCCGGGCAACGTCGATCACTGGATCGCCACCGCCCGGGCGCAGGGCCACCGCTTGCGCATCTCCGACATCCCGTTCCCCGAGACCCGCGACTACGTGCAGCGGGTCCTCGATGCTCAGCGCCAGTACCGCCACACCTACGCGTCGCAGCTCGGCTACAACTGACCGCCCGCGCCGGCCCACCGGCGGTCCCGACGCCGCGCCTGACCGGTGGCGGCGACCGCCGCCACCGCCAGCGCGGCCAGCGCCGCCAGATGGGGATCCGAGAACTGCCGCATCCTGGCCGCGATCTTCGCCGGGCAGACCGCTAGCCTCAAATCAGAACCGTGCCCAGATTCGAGCTCGACAGCGCCTTCTCCCCGACGGCCGACCAGCCGGCGGCGATCGACGCCCTGGCCCGCGGAATCGAGTCCGGCGACCGCTTCCAGACGCTGCTGGGCGCGACCGGCACCGGCAAGACGATGACGATGGCGGCGACGATCGAGGCGGTGCAGCGGCCGTCGCTGGTCATCGCCCACAACAAGACCCTGGCGGCGCAGCTGTGCAACGAGTTCCGGACCTACTTCCCGGCCAATTCGGTCGAGTACTTCGTCTCCTACTACGACTACTACCAGCCCGAGGCCTACGTCCCAAGCAAGGACCTTTACATCGAGAAGGACTCGGCGATCAACCAGGAGATCGACCGCCTCCGCCACGCCGCCACCGCCGGCCTGTTCGCCCGCCGCGATGTGGTCATCGTCGCCAGCGTCTCCTGCATCTTCGGCCTCGGCTCGCCCGAGGTCTACGACGAGAACCTGCAGACGCTGAACAAGGGCGAGATGATCGACCGCGACAAGCTGCTGCGCAAGCTGGTGTCGATCCAGTACAGCCGCAACGACACCGCGCTGTCGCGCGGTACCTTCCGCGTCCGTGGCGAGACGCTGGAGATCTTCCCCGCGTACGCCGAGACCGCGTACCGGATCGTCCTGTTCGGCGATGAGGTGGAGCATCTGCAGCATTTCGACCCGATAACCGGGGAGCTGATCGAGGACGACATGGAGCATGTCGCGATCTGGCCGGCGTCGCATTACAACGTGCGCGAGGGGATGATCGAGGACGCGGTCGCCGAGATCGGCCGGGAGCTGAACGCGCGCTGCGCCGAGCTCGAGGGCGAGGGCAAGCTCCTGGAATCCCACCGCCTGCGCCAGCGCACCCAGTACGACATGGAGATGCTGCGCGAGCTCGGGTTCTGCAGTGGGATCGAGAACTACTCGCGGATCCTCGACGGCCGGCGACCGGGCGATCGTCCCTACTGCCTGCTGGATTACTTCCCGGAGGACTTCGTCTGCTTCATCGACGAGTCTCACCAGACCGTCCCGCAGATCGGCGGCATGTATGAGGGCGACCGCTCGCGCAAGCAGACGCTGGTCGACTACGGCTTCCGGCTGCCCAGCGCCCTGGACAACCGGCCCCAGACGTTCGCCGAGTTCTTGTCGATCACTCCGCAGATGGTGTTCGTGTCGGCCACGCCAGGTGAGTACGAGCGCTCGCACTCGCCGCGGATCGTGGAGCAGATCGTGCGCCCCACCGGGATCGTCGATCCCGAGGTGGAGGTCCGCGAGACGCGCAACCAGATCGACGACCTGATGAACGAGATCCGGGGTCGCGCCGATCGGGACGAGCGGACGCTGGTGACCACCCTGACCAAGAAGATGTCCGAGGACCTCACCGACTACCTGTTGGAGATGGGGTTCAAGGTCCGCTACCTGCACTCCGAGATCGACACCCTGGAGCGGATCCAGATCATCCGCGAGCTACGGCTGGGCGAGTACGACGTGCTCGTCGGTGTCAACCTGCTGCGCGAGGGGCTTGACCTCCCCGAGGTGTCTCTGGTCGGCATCCTGGATGCCGACAAGGAGGGCTTCCTCCGCGGGGAGACCTCGCTGATCCAGACGATCGGACGCGCGGCGCGCAACGTCGACGGCAAGGTCCTGATGTACGCCGACAAGGAGACGGCGGCGATGCGGTCGGCGATTGAGGAGACGGACCGTCGGCGGGCCATCCAGCACGCCTACAACGAGGAGCATGGGATCACGCCGGAGACGATCGTCAAGGGGATCTCCGACATCGCCGAGTTCCTGATGTCCGACTCCAAGGTGCCGAAGTCCCGCCGCCGGCGTCGTCAGCGCGCCGCCCAGTCGATGCCGCCGGCCGAGATCGAGCGCACGATCGTGGAGCTGGAGGAGGAGATGCTGGCCGCGGCCGAGGATCTGCGGTTCGAGTACGCCGCAAAGCTGCGCGACGAGATCCGGGATCTCAAGCGAGAGCTCGACCAGGCGGTCGCGGCCGGCGGAGCGGGCGCTCCGGTGCGCTGACCCGACGGCGGGCGAGCGCGCTCAGCCGACGGCGGGCGCGACGGGTCGGCTCCGCTACGCTGCGCCCCAACGAACCGGAGGTACCGGCTTGGCCCTGGATCGACAGAGCATCGAGCGCAAGGACTTTCCTGTCGGGCCGCGTGGATATGACCCCCACGCCGTGGACGCCCACCTGTCAGCGCTCGCCGACGAGATCGACACCTACAAGCGCTCTTCCCGCCAGCGCAGCGACACGCTGGCGTCGACGGCCAGCGAGCAGGTCCGTGCCATCGTGCAGGCCGCCGAGACCAGCGCCGCCGGAATCCAGCGAGAGGCGGAGTCCGACGCCCGCGAGATCCGCCAGGAGGCGCAGACCGAGGCTCAGACGACGCGAGCCAACGCCGCCGACCAGGCGCGGGAGTACCTGGGAAACGTATCGACCTCCACGAACTCCACCCTGGAGCGCCTCCGGTCGATGCAGCAGGAGCTCGACGCGCTGAGGGACTCGCTGCGGGACGCCGCCCAGCGTCTTGGTGCCAGCCTCCGGCTGCTGGAGGCCGACATCACCGGAGCCTCCGCCGCTGTCACCTCGGACAAGCGCCGGTTGGAGCCCGCGTCACCGCCCGGCGGGCAGGTCACGCCGGAGCCGGCGGGGGTCGTCGCGCCGCCGGGCGTCATCCAGCCGCCGGGGATCGTCGAGCCCGACCGCGTTGTCGAGGCGGCCGGGGACAAGGGCGAGGGCGAAGGCGGCCTCGACCCCGCCGGCGACGCCGAGGGGGCGCGCCTGATCGCCCTCAACCTGGCGTTGAGCGGCACCCCTCGCGACCAGACCGCCCGCTACCTGGCCGAGAACTTCCACCTCGGCGATGCCGACCGTCTGCTGGACGAGGTGTACGCCAGCATCGAGGGTTGACGTCGGATCGGCAGCCCGAGCGACGGCGCGGGGCGAAATCTGTTCCTCGCTGATAGCGCGAATCGTGTGTCGGAATGCCACCGGAAGCGGGGGGAACGTCTGTTCGATCCACTAGACTCGATCGGGATGGACAAGCTCGTCGTCTCCGGTGCCCGAGAGCACAATCTCAAGGATGTGACCGTGGCGATTCCCAGGGATTCGCTGACGGTGATCACGGGGCTGTCGGGATCGGGAAAGTCGTCGCTGGCGTTCGACACGATCTACGCGGAGGGCCAGCGCCGATACGTCGAATCGCTGTCCGCGTACGCCCGGCAGTTCCTGGGGCAGATGGACAAGCCCGACGTGGACTCGATCGAGGGCCTGTCGCCGGCGATCTCGATCGACCAGAAGACGACCTCGCGCAATCCGCGGTCGACGGTCGGCACCGTCACCGAGATCTACGACTATCTGCGGTTGCTGTGGGCCCGGATCGGCCATCCCCATTGCCATGTCTGCGGGCGGCCGATCAGCGGGCAGTCGGCCGAGCAGATCATCGACCAGGTGATGGAGCTGCCCGCCCAGACCCGGTTCATGGTGCTGGCGCCGATCGTGCGCGGCCGCAAGGGCGAGTATGGGAAGCAGTTCGAGGAGCTCCGGGCGGAGGGCTTCGGCCGGGTCAAGGTCAACGGCGAGCTGCGTCGGCTGGACGAGGAGATCGTCCTGGACAAGAAGTACAAGCACGACATCGCGGTCGTCGTCGACCGGCTGGTGATGAAGCCCGACCTGCGCAAGCGACTCGCGGACTCGATCGAGACGGCGGTCGCATTGGCCGACGGGCTGGTCGAGATCGAGCTGGTCGATGATCCATCCCAGTCGAGCCCGTCCTCTGCCACCAAGACGCTGACCTTCTCCGAGAAGTTCGCCTGCCCGGTTCACGGACCGAGCCTGGTCGAACTGGAGCCGCGCATCTTCTCGTTCAACGCTCCGCACGGCGCCTGCCCGCGGTGCACCGGGCTGGGCTCGCAGATGGAGATCGACCCCGACCTCGTCGTCCCGGACCCCACGCTGTCGATCGGTGACGGAGCGATCGCGCCGTGGGCGGTGAGCGCCTCCAACTACTACGACCAGCTGACCCAGGCGATTGCCGAGCGCTACGCAGTCGACCTCGACACCCCATGGCGGGACCTGCCGCGCGCGTCGCGGGAGTTCTTCCTCTACGGGACCAATGGCGACCGCGTCCAGGTGTCGTATCGCAACCGGTTCGGCCGGCGCCGGTCCTACGCCACGCAGTTCGAGGGGATCGTGCCCAACCTGGAGCGCCGCTACCGCGAGACCGACTCGGACTACTCGCGGGAGAAGATCGAGGAGTACATGACGCTGCGGCCATGCCCGGACTGCAAGGGCGCACGGCTGCGGCCGGAATCACGAGCGGTGCTCGTCGACGGGATGGCGATTCACGAGTTCGCGGCGCTGGCGGCTCGCCGGGCGCTGTCCTGGATCGGTGAGCTGGAGCTCAACGAGCACGATCGGCGGATCGCCCGGCTGGTGCTCCGCGAGATCGAGGAGCGACTGCGCTTCCTGGAGAACGTCGGGGTGGGCTACCTGTCGATGGACCGGGCGGCGGCGACGCTGTCGGGCGGCGAGGCCCAGCGCATCCGGCTCGCCACCCAGATCGGGTCCTCGCTGGTCGGGGTGCTGTACATCCTGGACGAGCCCTCGATCGGCCTGCACCAGCGAGACAACGCGAAGCTGATCGGGACGCTGGAGCGGCTCCGTGATCTGGGCAACACGGTGCTCGTCGTCGAGCACGACGAGGGAACGATGCGCGCCGCCGACCACCTGCTGGACGTCGGGCCGGGCGCGGGCGAGTACGGCGGCCACGTCGTCGCCGAGGGCACCGCGGCCGAGGTCGCCGAGATCCCGGATTCGCTCACCGGACAGTTCCTGGCCGGAACCCGGGTGATCGAGATCCCGGGCCGGCGGCGCACGCCCTCGGGATACATCGCGATCGAAGGAGCCGCTCAGCACAACTTGCGGTCGGTCAACGTCAAGGTCCCGCTCGGCGTCCTGTGCTGCGTCACCGGGGTCTCGGGCTCGGGAAAATCCACGCTGGTCAACGACGTGCTGCTCAAGGCGGTCTCCAACCACCTGCACCGCAGTCGCCAGCGCGCCGGGATCCACAAGCGGATGACCGGGCTCGATCAGCTGGACAAGATCATCTCGGTCGACCAGTCGCCGATCGGGCGAACGCCGCGCTCCAACCCGGCGACCTACATCGGGCTCTTCGACCAGATCCGGGAGTTGTTCTCCAAGACGCAGGAGGCGCGTGCTCGGGGCTACAAGCCTGGGCGGTTCTCGTTCAACGTCAAGGGCGGCCGCTGCGAGGTGTGCCGCGGCGACGGTCAGATCAAGATCGAGATGCACTTCCTGCCGGATGTCTACGTGCCGTGCGAGCAATGCCACGGCAAGCGCTACAACCGGGAGACGCTGGAGGTCCGGTTCAAGGGCAGGACGATCGCCGACGTGCTCGAGATGCCGATCGAGGAGGCGCTCGCGTTCTTCGCCCACATCCCCAAGATCCGCCGGCGGGTGCAGGCACTGGTCGACGTCGGCCTCGGCTACATGCGGCTCGGCCAGCCGGCCACAACGCTGTCCGGAGGGGAGGCTCAGCGGGTCAAGCTCGCCGCCGAGCTGAGCAAGGTCGCCACCGGGCGGACGATGTACATCCTGGACGAGCCGACCACGGGACTTCATTTCGCCGACATCCAGCGGTTGCTGGAGGTGCTCGACCGGCTCGTCGACGCCGGCAACTCGGTGGTGGTGATCGAGCACAACCTCGACGTCATCAAGGTGTCGGATCGCCTCATCGATCTCGGACCCGAGGGCGGCGACGAGGGCGGCGACGTGATCGCCGTGGGCACCCCGGAGCAGGTCTCCCAGGTGCACCGCTCCTACACCGGACAGTTCCTGGAGAAGCTGTTGCCGGCAAAGGCGAAGCGGGGGCGGCGCGCGCGGAGCGGCGGCGCCAAGGTGTCATCCGGCGAGCCCCCCCGCAACGGCGCCAAGGGGTCATCCGGCGGGGCCCCGGGCAAGCGCGCCAAGGTGTCATCCGGCGGGACGCTGAGCAACGGCGCCAAGGGGTCATCCGGCGCGGCCCCCCGCAACGGCGCCAAGGGGTCATCCGGCGGGCCCCCGGGCAAGCGCGCCAAGACGTCAGCCGGCACGGCGCCAGGCAACCGCGCCACGGCCGAGTCGAACGGGAGCAAAGCCCGGTCGGTCGGCCGCAGAACCGGCGCCAGGGCCCCTGCGCAAACGCGCTGATTGGTGGGCCCAACCAGAACGTCTCACCCGAAATGACGGCCCGGATGAGTTGGGGTCATGGGACAATCCCGCGGTGCCCGTTCATTACCAGGCGCCGGACTGGTTCACTCGCCGGGTGTTCAATCCGGCGGTCGCCGGGCTGACCCGGCTCGGGATCGGCCTCTACGGTTCGCGGATCCTCGAGGTTCGAGGGCGCAAGAGCGGCGAGTGGCGCCGCACTCCGGTCAACCTGCTCTCCTACGCCGGCGACGAGTACCTCGTCGCTCCCCGCGGCCACACGCAATGGGTCCGCAACATCCGCGCCGGCGGCGCGGCGCGACTGCTGCTGGGCCGCCGCACGCGGGAGATCGCGGTGACGGAGCTCGACGACCGGAGCAAGCCGCCCGTGCTGCGGGCCTACATGAAGAAATGGGCGTGGGAGGTGGGCCGGTTCTTCGACGGCGTCAGCGCAGAGTCGAGCGACTCCGAGCTGCTGGCGGTCGCCGCCGATCACCCGGTGTTCAGGCTGGAGCGATCCTGACCTCGCCGGCGCCGCCGTCCCTCGCCACGTTCGGGCTGTGGGCGCAGAAATGGCGCTGGTACGAGCGCAACTCGCTGCCGTGGAATCGCGGACGTATCCACTGGGAGATGATGCGCCGCCAGGCGTTCGTGCGCTGGCCGATCCATGGCAACGTGCTCGAGGCGCTGTTGGAGGACCGCCTGCAGGTGGGCCCGCAGACCCTGTTCGAGCCCGGGGTGTGGCTCACCGCGCCGGGAGCGGCTCGGATAAGCATCGGCTCAGGGTCATTCCTGAACCTCGGTGTCATGGTGGCCGCTCTGGAGCTGGTGGAGATCGGCGACCACTGCATGTTCGCCAACGGCTGCTTCGTCACCGACGCCGACCATCGCATCGATGACCCGCACCTCCCGGTCACCTGGCAGGGGTTTCGCAGCCGGGGACCGACCCGTGTCGGCGACAATGTGTGGTGCGGCGCCAACGCCGTCGTCACCAGCGGGGTGACGGTGGGCGAGCGGTGCGTGATCGGCGCCAACTCGGTGGTCACCACCGACATCCCGGCGTTCTCCGTCGCCGCCGGCGTCCCCGCACGGGTGGTGAGGACGATCACCTATCCGGGAAAGGGCCCCGAGCCGATCACGAGCTCTCGATGAGAGCCCCTGTCGTGAGCGGGCCCGTCAGGAGTTCTTGATGACGATTCCCTCGATGATGTTCGCCGCGCGCTCGGCGGCGTCGATCGCCGCCTCCAGCCGCTCGAAGATGTCCTTCCAGCGGATCACCACCATCGGGTCGATACCGCCGTCGAACAGCGACGCCACCGCCTCCCGCGTGATCCGGTCGCCTTCGTTCTCCAGCCGGTTGACCTCCACCGTGTAGCGCGAGATGTCCCGGAACCCGCGCAGGTTGGGAATCGCGTCGGCGATCTGGCTCGAGGCATCCTTGAGCACGCGCGCCAGCCAGATCGCCTGGTCCATCGGAGCCTCGATCTTGTACAGGCCGAGGTAGTCGGCCACCTCCTCGGTGAAGTCGACGATGTCGTCCAGCGCCGATGCCAGCGCGAGGATGTCCTCGCGGTCGATCGGCGTCACGAACGTGTGGTTGAGGCGATCGATGATGTCGTGGGTGATCCGGTCGCCCTCGTGCTCGAGGTCGAGGATCTCGGCGGCGAGCTGCTTGTTGTCCGGGTAGTCGCTCAGCAACTCGTGCAGCAGCGTCGCGGCGCGCATCATGTTCTGCCCCGCCTCCTCGAACAGCTCGAAGTACACCCGGTCCCGGGGTGTGAATACCTGCCCGAAGCGCGCCATGTCGAGCTGATGCTAGCCGCCGGGCATGGCCTTGGAGGAGCTTTCAGGACAGCCCGGCGCGGAAGCGGGCAAGCTCCTCCTCGTCGATCGAATAGCAGTGCTCGGGCCCGGGAAACGCGCGGCTGCGGACCTCCGCGGCGTATCCGGCGACGCCCGCCACCATGGAGGCGCGCACGTCGGCGAACCGCTTCGCGAACCGGGCCACGTGGCCGTCGTAGATGCCGAGCAGATCGTGAAAGACGAGCACCTGTCCGTCGGTCGCGGGGCCGGCGCCGATGCCGATCACCGGGATCGTCAATCGGTTCATGACCTCTTCGGCGACGGCGGCGGGGATCGCCTCGAGCACGATCGCGAAGCAACCGGCCTGCTCGAGCGCGATCGCATCGCGCGCCACCGCGATCGCCTGCTCCGCGGTTCGGCCCTGGGCCCGGTAGCCGCCGAGCGCGGTCGCCGTCTGCGGCGTCAGCCCCACGTGCCCCATGACCGGGATCCCCGAGGCGACGATCGCCCGCGCCCGTTGCACGCTGGTCCCCCCGCGCTCGAGCTTGACCGCGTCGCAGCCGGCCTCCTTGACGAACCGCTGGGCGGTGGCGACGGCCAGCTCGTCCGAGGCCTCGTAGGAGCCGAACGGCAGGTCGCCGACCAGCAGCGGGGTACGCAGCCCGCGGCGCACCGCGGACGCCAGCATCAGCATCTCATCGGTGGAGACGGGGATCGTCGACGAGTAGCCGAGGACGGTCATCGCGCCGGAATCCCCGACCAGGACGACGTCGACGCCGGCCTCCTGGGCCACCTGCGCGGACGGGAAGTCGTACGCGGTGACCATCACGATCCGCTCGCCCAGCAGCTTCTTCTCCGCCAGGCGCGGCAACGTCATCGGGAGCGGCTCGTCGAGACTCTCGGGGACCGCGGTGTGGGGGGTTGCGGACACGGCTTGCGCCTCCTTTACACGGTTGGCGCCCCGGGAGGGGTCGCCACCTGATTGGTCATCCTGCCGATCTGGGCGGCGTCGTCGGCCGGACGGTCGACGGCGATCGGGGCGTTGTCGATCAGACGGACCGAGCCGACCCGGGCGGCGATCACCGCCAGCGCGTCGCCGTCGATCCAAGCCACCGGTTCCATGGTGTCCGCCGCCACCAGCGCCAGGTACTCGGCCGTGACCCCCGCCGCCGTGAGCTCAGCACGTCCGGCGGCGAGCGCCGCGTCCGGGTCCCGCTCACCGGCGGAGACGATGTCCTGGACGGCACGCACCGCACGGTTCAGCACCGTTGCCTGCTGGCGCTCGGTGGGGGAGAGCAGGACGTTGCGACTGGACAGGGCGAGCCCGTCGAGGTCGCGCACCGTGGGGCACGCCTGCACCGTGACCGGGATGTTCAAGTCTCGCACCAGGCGCCGGATCACGACGACCTGCTGTGCGTCCTTCTCGCCGAAGTAGACGACATCGGGCGCGACCACGTTGAGCAGCTTGGTCACGACCGTGGTCACGCCGTCGAAATGCGCGGAGCCCCGCGCAGCTCCCTCGAGCCGGTCGGTCACCCCCCGCACCCCCACCGACGTGGTGAAGCCGGGCGGGTACATCTCGGCCACTTCGGGCGCGAACAGGTAGTCGACGCCGAGCTCCTGCGCCAGCGCCGCGTCGCGCTGCGGGTCGCGGGGGTACGCAGCCAGGTCACCGGCGTCGTCGAACTGCGCCGGATTGACGAACAGCGAGACGACGACGACGTCGTGCGCCCGGCGAGCCGCGCGTATCAGCGACAGGTGCCCCTCGTGAAACGCGCCCATCGTCGGGACCAGCCCGATGGATCGGCCGGCGGACCGATGCACGGCCAGGTCGGCGCGGAGCGCGAACACAGTGCGGACGGTTCTCATCGCAACACCGCCCCCGCGTTGTCCTCGTGACCCGACCCGGCTGTCGCCAGCTCTCGGGTGGTCCGCACCAGCGCATCGAACAGCTCCAGCAGCTCGGGAGCGCGATCCGCGACAGCTCGCCGCTGCCGCTGCACGGTCAGCTCGTCGCCGCGGGCGACCGGTCCGGTCAGCGCCCGTCGGGGACCGAGCCGGGCCCAGTTGTCAAGCGTGGCGCGGACCAGCGGCACGAGATCCGCCCGCTCGATTCCGGCCGTGGCGGCCAAGCGCTCGGCGGCCGCCTCGACCGTGATCAGGAAGTTGGAGGCGATCGAGGCGCCGGCGTGATAGGCGGCGCGATCGCCGGGAGCGACCTCGATGGGTCGCATCCCCAGGCGCCCCGCCAGCGTCCGGGCGAGCGCCAGCGCAGCCGGGGTGTTCCCGGCGACCGCCGCTCCCGCGCCGGCGAAGCTCGCCCCTCCCGACTCCGCGGTGACCGTCATCAGGGGGTGCAGCGAAAAACCCTCCCGGCCGGCCAGCACATCGAGCCCGCTGGCTCCCGAGCAATGGCCGGTCCGGACCCCCGGCGGGACCGACGCGACGGCGGCGCGGATCTGGTCATCGGGCACGCACAGCAGCACGGCGTCCACGCCGCTCGGCGGCGCACCCCGACCGAGCGGCCCGATCACCTGCACGCCTGCCGCCCGCAGAGCGGCGGTCAGCGCCTTCCCCAGCCGACCGCGGCCAACGATGACCACCCGCAGGGCGGGCGCGGGCTCAGAGGAAGGCTGAGAAGGCCGTTCCAGTTCTCGCATCAGAGATACCGGTCGGAATGAGGGAGAGAGATTAAGTTCGGAAGGTCCGCCTCGAATCGGTGGCGGCCTCGGCAAGGGAGGATACCCGTCTGCTCACGGGGTTACCATCGCCGGGTGAAGACCGCCCTGGAGCGCAGGGAACTGCTGAAGGAGGTCTACGAGCAGGCCCGCGGATGCGTGCGCTGCCCGCTGCACCAGACGCGGACGACGGTCGTGTTCGGCTCGGGCAACGCCGATGCCGACCTCATGTTCATCGGCGAGGCCCCGGGGGCCAACGAGGACAAGCAGGGGCTGCCGTTCGTCGGTCAGGCGGGCAAGCTGCTGGAGAAGCTGCTGGGCGAGATTGGACTCGACCGCGGCCAGGTCTTCATCTGCAACACCGTGAAATGCCGCCCGCCGAACAATCGCGATCCTCATCCCGACGAGATCGACTCGTGCCACGAGTACCTGCGCCACCAGGTCGGGCTGATCGAGCCGAACGTCATCTGCACCTTGGGCAACTTCTCCACCAAGCTGCTGCGCGAGGACGCCACCGGGATCTCGCGGCTGCACGGACGGGAGGAGGTGCGGACGATCGGCCCGCGTGCCGTCCGGCTGTACCCGCTGTATCACCCGGCGGCGGCGCTGTACACGCCGTCGACGCTGGAGATTCTGCGCTCCGATTTCCTGCGTATTCCCGAGCTGCTCGCCCTTGGCCCAGTGGACCAGCCGCCCGAGCCGAGCGCGCCGGAGCCCGACCCAGGCTCGCCCGACACCGCCGCGCCCCAGCCGGGCTCCGGCGACGCGGGAGAGCTATCACCCGCCGGTGTGGCCCCGGAGGCGCAGCTGGGCCTGTTCTGAGCCGGCCCCGGGCTGCCGGGGCCGGTCCCTTTAGTCAGACTGGCTCGGCGATGCGCTCGGAGCCGTGGGCCCGTGACTCATCGGGCTGGCCTCGGGGGGGCGGCGGCTTGGCCCGCTCGGGCGCCAGCGCCATCGCGAACGCCGCGGCCGCGCCGACCACCTGGATGCCCAGCACCACGGCGGCGAACCCGGCCGGCTTGTGGGAGGCGTTGAGCAGCAGGATCGGCTCGGCCACGGCGACCAGCGCCAGCACACCCAGGAACCACGTCCGCCGCACCGCGAGCATGTACTGGATCGCCAGATACGTGCACGCGAGCACGGTGAACGCCAGGCCGAGGATGATCAGCGAGTCCGACGCGCCCAAGCGCTTCGGGCCGAACGCCGCCTTGAGCAGGGGCCGCGCCCCGAAGCCGAAGATCAGCAGGACGGGGATTGCGCACACCGCGATGATCCCCAGCGCGCGGCCGAGGATCGGGCGGGGATCCTTGCCTTCGGCGCGCAGCCGCGAGACCTCGGGCACGAGGTAGAAGCCGGCGCCCATCGCCACCCACACGAGGACCTTCGCCGCCACCGCGGTGGCGCCGTAGGAGCTGGCCACGCCGGTGGTGAAACGGTGCTTGGCGGCGATGATGTCGATGTTCTGGAGCACCGCGATGATGATCAGGCCGGCGATCGGCGCCCACGCCCGCTTGACGTGCTGCCACAGGCTGAGCGCTGCCGCCGGCGCCTTGGTCACGGCGCCCAGCGGCTCCCGCTCCACCGCGGCCACGTGCTGGCGCAGCCGGTGGGCGCAGAACAGCCCCATGGCGATGAACGACAGCGGTGTGCCGAGGTAGGCCCCGGTGACGCCGAGGCCCGCGGCCGCCAGCGCCGCTCCCATGATCAGCCGCGCCGCCTGCTCGCCGATCAGGCTGAGGCCGACGCCCTTGTAGTCGCCAACTCCCTGCAGCACGCCGCGCAGCACCGAAAGCTCCAGCCACAAACCGGCCGCGGGCAGGCCCAGCGCCGCCGCCCACTGATCGTGCTTGACGCCGACCGCGGCGGCGATCGGGGCGCGCAGGAGCACCGAGATGACGGTGACCGCGAGCGTGAACAGCAGCAGGCCGCGGGTCCAGCGCCGGACCGTGGCCATCAAACCGGCCCCGACGCCGAGATGCCCCAGCACCCCTTCCCGGGCGGTCGCGACCTGCAGCGCCTGACCCACCACCGACAGGATCAGGAAGTAGCTGACCAGCGCGGCGAGCGAGCCGTAGTCGTTCAGCAATCGCGCGAACACCACGGTCGAGCCGAGCGCGATGACGTTGTTGGCGATCATCGCGCCGGCGAGGCCGACCGCCTTGGCGGTCTCAGAGCCGCGCAGCTCGGCAAGCGAGGTCGGGATCTCGGCGCGATCCCGAGTGACGCGCTTGACGAGCAGAGCGATGCGCCCCGGGGCCACGTCGGACGGGGGATCGGTCATGACGCCCCTGACGGTAGCGGAACCAGCCGTCGACCCGGCTCTAGAGTGGGGGCCGTGCGGGGCCGGTTCGAATCCAACGGCGCGGCCGAGACGGAGGCGCTGGGCGCTGCACTCGCCTCCCAGCTCACGCGCGGTGACGTCGTCCTGATCGAGGGTGAGCTGGGCTCGGGCAAGACCACGTTCGTGCGCGGTGCCTCCCGCGCGCTCGGGGTCACCGGGCCGGTGACCAGCCCGACGTTCACGATCGGCCAGCGCTACCCGGCGCGCCGGGTCCAGACCGTCGCCCACGTCGATCTGTACCGGCTGGGTTCCCTCTCGGACGAGGATCCCGATCTGCTCGCCGACTATCTCGGGCCGGACGCCGTCGCCTTTGTGGAGTGGCCGCAGGCGGGAGCCGACCAGATCGCCGACCTGGCGCGCGTCGCCGCCCGAGTACGGCTGGAGCACGCCGGCGGCGATCGCCGCCGGATCGAGGTGCGATGAGGATCCTCGGCTTCGACACGGCGACGCCGGCGACCGCCGTTGCGCTACTCGACACCGCCACCGGCGCCTTGGTGCGAGCTCGCGACGACCCGCCCCGGGGTGTGCGGCCACGGCATACCACCCGCCTGATGTCGCTGGTAGTCCGGGCTCTGGACGACTTCGACGGCGACTGGGGAGATATCGACCGGATCGCAGTGGGAATCGGGCCGGGAACGTTCACCGGGCTGCGGATCGGGGTCGCCACCGCCCACGCGCTCGCTGATGCCCGCGGGATCCCGCTCGTAGGGGTCTCGACCCTACACGCGTTGGCCCGGGGAGCCGTCGCCGGCGACTCGCCCGCGCCGGCCGGGGTGATGGCCGTGATCGACGCCCGGCGCGGGGAGGTGTTCGCCGCCGGCTGGTCGGCCGCGGACATCGCCAGCGCCGACGCCGCGCCGTGGATGGCACCGCGGGCGATGGCCCCCGAGGCGCTGGCGCAGGCGATGCACGCGCTCGGCGGCGGCTGGCTGGCCGTCGGGAGCGGGGCGTTAGAATTCAGGCAGGTTCTCGAGCGCTCGGGAGCCAGGATCCCCGAGGAAGACTCAGAGCGCCACCGCGTGAATGCCCTCGAGCACTGCCGTCTGGCGGCGGGAATGCGGCCACAGCCCAGCGAAGGCGTCCGACCGGAGTATCTGCGCCTCCCCGACGCCGAGATCTCTCTCCGGGCGGCTGCGCAGCGATGACATCAGACAGCTTCAGCATCAGGCCCCTCGGCTACTCCGACCTTCCCCAGGTGATCGCGATCGAGCGACGTGCCTTCACCTCGCCGTGGTCGCTGGCGATGTTCGTGCTGGAGTTGTCCAAGCCGTCGGGCCTGTGCCTGGCGGCGGTCGATGCCGTCGACCGGCTGGTCGGGTACCTGATCTGCGCGCGCTACGAGAAGGTCTGGCATCTGATGAACATCGCGGTCGATCCGGCGCTGCGGCGGCGGGGAATCGGCCGGGGGCTGCTGGAGCGGATGATCGAGCGCGCCGGGCCCGAACGGGAGTACACGCTGGAGGTGCGCACCTCCAACTCCGGAGCGATCGCCCTGTACGAGCGCTTCGGGTTCCGCTCCGCGGGGACGCGTCCGCGCTACTACCGTGACAACGGCGAGGACGCGGTGATCATGTGGCGCACGCTGCAGACGATCTCTGCGTCCGGCGCGGCAGGGTGATCCTCGCGCTGGAGACGAGCTGTGACGACACCTGTGCGGCGGTCGTCACCGGCGACGGTCGGATCCTCTCCAACGCCATCTCCTCGCAGGGCATCCACGATCGCTACGGCGGCGTCGTCCCCGAGATCGCGTCCCGCCACCACCTGGAGCTGATCGGTCCAGCCCTTCAGGATGCGCTGCGCCAAGCCGGCGCCACGCTGGACGAGATCGATCTCGTGGCGGTCACTCGGGGGCCGGGGCTGGTCGCCGCGCTGCTCGTCGGGCTGGCGACGGCGAAGGCGACCGCCGCCGCCCGGGGGCTGCCGCTCGTCCCGGTGGATCACCTGCATGGTCACGTCGCCGCCGGCTTTTTGGCGCCGTCATCCCTGGAGCCGCCGTTTCTCAGCCTGATCGCCAGCGGCGGGCACACGTTCGTGGCTTCGGTCACCGATCGAGGCCCCGGCTACGAGGTCCTGGGGGAGACGCTCGATGACGCGGCCGGGGAGGCGTTCGACAAGGGCGCGCGGCTCCTCGGACTCGGCTATCCGGGAGGAGCGGCGCTGGAGCGGCTCGCCCGGGATGGCGACCCCGCTGCGTTCTCGTTTCCGACCGCGGCCCGCGTTCCGGGGCTGGACTTCTCGTTCGCGGGACTCAAGACGGCGCTGCTCTACCGAGTCCGCGAGCTCGGGCCGGTGCAGAGCGAGCGCCACCGTGCCGACCTCGCTGCCTCCTATCAGCACGCGATCGTCGAGTCACTGGCCCTACGGGTGCAGCGGGCCCTGCGGCAGACCGGGTCAAAGCAGCTGGCGGTGGGAGGCGGGGTCGCCGCCAACCAACCGCTGCGCGAGCGCCTGGCTTCACTCGGCGTCCCGCTTCACATCCCGCCCCGCGAGCTGTGTACCGATAACGCGGCGATGATCGCCAGCGCCGCCCGCTATGTCGAGCCGCTGCCATTTCCCGACTACCTGGACCTCGACGTGTACGCGACCGGCGAGCGGGTACCGGTGGCGTGAGTCGGCAAGTCGTCCTCTACGGCCGGGAGGGGTGCTGCCTGTGCGACGACGCGCGGGCGGTGCTTGCGCGGGTCCGGGCGCAGCGGCCGTTTCACCTCACCGAACTGGACATCGACCGCGACGAAGCGCTGCTGCGCGCCTATCTGGAGCGGATCCCGGTGGTTACGATCGACGGCGTGGAGGTGTTCGAGTTGTGGGTCGACGAATCGGAGCTGAGGCAGCGTCTTGGTTAGAGTTGACAGCCGATGAGCTATACGGTCGGGCGCGGTGCGGATTCGGCGGGGCCCAATCTCGATAAGCCGGGAGAAAAGCTGTCACTCGGCGTGGCGGCACGCTTGTCGCGTTACCTGCAGGTGCTCACCCAGGCGCGAAAGATCGGCAAGGAGACCATCTCCTCCCAGGAGCTCGCCGACTATACCCACGTCAACTCCACCCAGATCCGCCGCGACTTGTCGGGCTTCGGGAAGTTCGGCAAACGGGGCGTCGGCTACAACGTCGAGTCGCTGGTCAGCCAGATCCGCAAGATCCTGCGAACCGCGGGTCAGCACAACATCGCCCTGTTCGGCGCCGGTCATCTCGGCACCGCAATCGCCACCTCCGACATCTTCGCCGACCACGGCTTCCGCGTCGTCGCCATATTCGATGTCGACCGCGAGCGGGTCGGGACGCAGATCGGGCCGTTGGCCGTCCGTCACAACTCCGAGCTGCGCAGCGTGGTCGAGGACCAGGACATCGTCGTCGCTGTGCTCGCGGTGCCGTCGGCGGCGGCGCAGCGCCTCGCCGACGAGCTCGTCGACGCCGGCGTGAAGATCATCTTCAACTACTCCGATGCGCTGCTGCAGGTCCCGCCCGAGGTGACGGTTCACACCTCCAGTCCGGCCGTCGATCTGCTCTACGCGCTGTACTTCTATCTGACTTAGTGGCCCCGTTGTGGAGCTTGATCTCGACACCGCACGCGCGGCATTTGACGCGTCGACCGACTTCACCGTTGGCCTGGAGGAGGAATTCGCGCTTCTGGAGCCGGCGGGTCTCGAGTTGATCGGCCGCTTCGAGCAGCTCCGTGACGCGGCCGCCGAGGATCCCCGGCTGGCGGCGGCGATCGCCGGCGAGCTGATCTCGTCCGAGATCGAGATCCGTTCGGGCCGAGGGGACGACCTGGCGGCGGCCCGCTGCGCCCAGCACGACCTGCGGCGTCGGCTGTTCTCGCTGGCGGCCGCCAACGAGCTGGAGCTCGGCGCCACCGGGACCCACCCGTGGTCGGATTACCGCCGCCAGCACATCATCGAGACCGAGCACTACCGCCGAGTCGAGCAGGGTCTGAAGTACGTGGCATGGCGCAACAACACGTTCTCGCTCCACGTCCACGTCGGCGTCCGCGGCGCCGACCGGGCGGTACTGGTGTGCGACCGGCTGCGGCCGGTGCTGCCCGTCCTGCTCGCGATCTCCGCCAACTCCCCATTCCTGGACGGCGTGGACTCCGGTCTGCACAGCGCCCGTACGCAGACGTTCACCAAGAGCTTTCCCCGCTGCGGCGTGCCGGACTCGTTCGGCACCTGGGACGCCTTCGCCGATTACATCGACCTGTTGGTGCGGACGCGCTCGATCGTCGAGTACACCCAGGTGTGGTGGTCGATCCGCCCGCACTTCGCGTTCGGCACGGTGGAGGTCCGGATCTGCGACGCCCAGTGCACGGCCACGGAATCCGACGCACTGGCGGCGCTGATTGTCGCCTGCGTCGCTCAGGCGGCCCGTGACGTCGACGAGCAGGTGCCGATCACCGATCTCCCGAACCGGTTCATCGAAGAGAACGTGTGGCGCGCGTTGCGCTATGGGCTGGACGGCGACCTGCTCGATCTCGAGCGCCGCGAGCCATATCCGGCGCAGGACGCCCTCGACCGGCTCCTGGAGTGGACCGCGCCGGTTCGGTCCGAGCTTGGGCTGGAGGTCGGGCTGCCGGCGCTGAACGGCGCTCAGCGCCAGCGCCGGATGCTCCAGTCCGGGATGAGCCTGGTCGAGGTGTTCGCAGCGGTTGTGGCCGAGACCCGAGACACCTACTCGGGAGTACTCGAGACTCACCGGAGATGAAACGTCAGAGAAAGGGGAGCCGATGAGCACGAGCGATCAGCCGACGGAGGAGGAGCTCCGGGCCGCCTACGAGTCGGAGATCAAGAAGATTCGCGTCGAGCAGATCGTGCTCGAGCAGGTCGTCTCGCTCGTGAACCTGGGCATGCGCCGGACCGGACTGTCACCCGGCACCGAGGATGAGCGCGACATCGACCAGGTGCGGACCGCGATCGAGGCGGTGCGTGCGCTGCTGCCGCTGATCGAGGGAGCGGCGCCGGCGCAGGCGGGACCGATCCGCGAGGCGCTCTCGCAATTGCAGTTGGCGTTCGTCAGGCTCGGCGGCGGGTCTGAATCCGGTGCCGATCCCCGCGGTGGCTCGGAGCCGGGCGGGACGTCGGGCGGCGATGGGGGCGAGGGAGCTCCCGGGACGGGATCCGGATCCGGCGGAGGTTTGGGGCCCGACCCAGGCGCGGGGCCGCCACCGGAGGCGCCCAAGCCGGGCGAGCCGGGTCCGGCCCAGCGCAGCGGGCGGCTCTGGGTTCCCGGGCAGTAGGCGCCGCCGGGCGGCCCCGGTCCGGCCGATCTTGCGGGCTCGGGCCCCGCGGTGGCCATAAGCACGACGGCTCACCGGAACGATAGACTCGCGCAGGGCATCTGCCTTGGGTCTCCGCGTTCACCAGCGCGGCGGACCCTTTTTTGAGTTGTGATCGCGTTTCACCGCGCTGCAAACTAAGTGGCTCCGTTCGCAAATACGACGACATTCGAGCGGCCTCGGGCGACGCTTGCTCGGGCTTGCGGCCTGCTTGGCATCCGGCCTCGCCGGATCGGGCCGGGCGGGCGGGATCCGGTTCATCCGGCTGTCCTCGGATGCTCGTGCAGCGCTGCTGCATGTCGCATCCTGCGTCCGCGCCAGGCATGGCCGGCGACCACTCTCGGTGTCGCCGTAGTTACGAACGGAACCACTAAGAGCTTTCCCGGAGGACCTTCTTGTCTAGCTTTCTGACGCACCACGGTGTCCTGATCGCCCTTGTGTGCGCCGCTGCCGCCCTCGTCTACGGCGTTCTGACGTCGCGCGCCCTGCTGGCGCTGTCGCCGGGCAACGACCGGATGCGCACCATCTCAGCGGCCGTTCAGGAGGGGGCGCGCGCATACCTGAACCGCCAGTACACGACGATCGCGGGCGTCGGCGTCGTGGTGTTCATCTTGCTGATCCCACTCCAGAACATCCGCGTCGCCATCGGCTTTGCGATCGGCGGGCTGCTGTCCGCATCGGCGGGCTACATCGGCATGAACGTGTCGGTGCGGGCCAATGCCCGGGTGGCCGAGGCCGCCCGCGGCGGCGTCCCCCGGGCGCTGGCCGTCGCCTTCCGGGGCGGCGCTGTCACCGGGTTGCTCGTCGTCGGCCTCGCGCTCCTCGGCCTCGCCGGCTACTACGGGGTGCTCACCTGGATCGCCGGCGAGAGCGAGCACGAAGCGGTCAACGCGCTCGTCGGGCTCGGCTTCGGCGGGTCGCTGATCTCGGTGTTCGCGCGCCTCGGCGGCGGCATCTTCACCAAGGCGGCCGACGTCGGCGCCGACCTGGTCGGCAAGATCGAGGCTGGTATCCCCGAGGACGATCCGCGCAACCCGGCGGTGATCGCCGACAACGTGGGCGACAACGTCGGTGACTGCGCCGGCATGGCCGCCGACCTGTTCGAGACTTACGCGGTCACCGCGGTGGCGGTGATGCTGCTGGGCGTCCTCCTGTTCAGTCAGCAGTCGGCGGTGGCGGTGTTCCCGCTCGTGCTCGGCGGGATCTCGATCGTCGCCTCGCTGATCGGCACGTTCGCGGTCAGGTCGCGGGCGGGCAACGTCGAGCGCGCCCTCTATCAGGGACTGGTCCTGTCCGGCGGGCTGGCCGCACTGGCGTTCATTCCGGTCAGCTACTGGCTGATGCGCAACCTCACCCTGCACTCGGGCGCCGCCGCGCCGCACTGGTGGAAGTTCTATCTGTGCGCGCTCATCGGTCTCGGCGTGACCGGGTTTCTGTTCGTGATCACCGACTACTACACCTCGACGCGGTTCTCACCGGTCAAGCGGACGGCGCGGGCATCGCAGACCGGGCATGCGACCAACATCATCCAGGGCCTCGCGTCCGGCCAGCAGGCCACCGCGGCGCCGGCGATCGTGCTCGCGCTGGGCATCCTCGGTGCCTGGAAGCTGACCGGAGGCGGCACCAACGGTATCTACGGCATCGGCGTCGCGGTGATGGCGCAGCTGTCGCTGATGGGCCTGATCGTCGCGCTGGACGCGTTTGGGCCGATCACCGATAACGCCGGCGGCATCGCCGAGATGGCCGACCTCCCCGAAGAGGTGCGCGACGTCACCGACCCACTGGACGCGGTGGGCAACACGACGAAGGCGGTGACCAAGGGGTACGCGATCGGCTCGGCGGCACTCGCCGCGCTGGTGCTGTTCGACGCCTTCCAGCGCGAGCTGCCGGCCAAGTACACGAGCGGCTCGTTCTCGATCGGCAGCCCCCCGGTGCTGATCGGGCTGCTGATCGGCGGGCTCATGGTGTACCTGTTCACCTCGCTGTCGATGGAGGCCGTCGGGCGGGCCGGGGGCGCCGTCGTCCAGGAGGTGCGTCGCCAGTTCCGTGAGAAGCCCGGGATCATGGACGGCACCGAGCAGCCCGAGTACGGGGCGGCGGTCGGCCTGGTGACCCGGGCAGCGCAGCGCGAGATGATCGTCCCGGCGCTGATCCCGATTCTGATCCCGCTGATCGTCGGGCTGATCAGCGTAGAGGCGCTCGGCGGCCTGCTGATCGGCGTGATCGTCGTCGGCTTGTTCATGGCGATCGCGATGACCTCGGGCGGCGGCGCGTGGGACAACGCCAAGAAGCTGATCGAGGACGGCGCCTATGGCGGCAAGGGCTCCGAGGCCCACGCCGCGGCGGTCACCGGCGACACCGTCGGCGACCCGTACAAGGACACAGCGGGCCCGGCGATCAACCCGATGATCAAAGTCGCCAACATCGTGGCTCTGCTCATCATTCCGCTGATCACCTGATCCGGCCGGCGGCGCGCTAACCTCGCGGCGCCATGTCACCAACCGTCGGGTTCGGTCTGCTGCTGGCGCTGCTGACCGCGCTCGGGTCGGTGACCGGCTTTTTGTACAAGTTCCGCGGCGCCCGCCAGGCACCATCGGTGCAGCTGGCGCACCCGGTGCGTAGCACGGTACGGCTGTTTCGCTCACCCGTGTACACGCTGGGAATCGTCGTCGCGCTCGGGTCTTGGGGGTTACACGTCGGCGCGCTGGCGCTGGCGCCGATCTCCCTGGTGCAGACGGTGATCGCCGGCGGGCTCGTGCTCCTCACGGTCGTCGCCGACCACCTTTTCGGGATCACGGTCACCCGCCGCGAGTGGATCGGGGTGGGCCTGACCGCTGCCGGGCTGGCCTTCCTGGCCGCCACGCTCGGCGGGGACACGAGCACCGCCCATTCGCACTACACGCCGTCGACGTTGGCGATCTTCCTCGTCGTCGTCGGGGCCGCCGGACTGGCGCTGGCTCTCGCCGGCCGTCGCCCCGCGCTCCTGGCGGCATCGGCTGGTCTGCTGTGGGCGACATCGGACACGTCGATCAAGGCGCTCAGTTCGCATCTGGGCGCCTCCGGACTGGCGGTGGTGATCCACCCGCTGGCGGCGGTGATCCTGGTCGCCTCGCTCGTCGGCCTGCTCGTCTCGGCGCGGTCGCTGCAGCTCGGAGACGCGGTGCCGATGATCGCCGTGACCAGCGCCGCCGCCAACCTGACGACGATCGCCTCCGGGCCGCTCGTGTTCGGCGAGCCGATGCCGGGCAGCTTGATCGGCGTCGTGGCCAGGCTGTTGGCGTTTGCGCTCGTGATCGCCGCCGCCGCGCTCACGCCGCCCCCGGGCCACGCGTCCGAGCCGATCGCCGGGCGCTCATGGGACGCGATTCCCTAGAGTCCCGTCCATGTTGATCGTGATCGTCGGGGCCGGCCGGGTCGGGTCGGCCGTCGCCAAGCGTGCGCTCGAGGCCGGCCACGACGTCTCCGTGCTCGACAGCGACCCGCTTTCCCATGAGCGGCTGGACAAGGACCAGTCGATCAGCTGGGAGGACGCCGGCGGCCGGTTCACCGTGAGCGCGGCGCTGGAGGTGGACGGGCTGATCGAGGCCGGTATCGAGGAGGCGGACGTGTTCATGGCCGCCACCAGCGGCGACAACACCAATCTGGTGATCGCCCAGCTCGCGCAGCGACGCTTCAACGTACCGCGAGTTGTCGTCCGGGTCGCGGACCCCGCCCGTGCCGCGTGGTATGGCGAGCAGGGCTTGCTTACGATCTGTCCCACGCAGGTAGCCATAGACGAAGCCGAGCAGGTCGTCCTCGACGCCTGAAGGGAGCAATGTCCTTTAGATGTATCTGATCATCGCCGGAGCGGGCAAGGTGGGGTGGAACCTCGCGCGGGAGCTGATCGCCAAGGACCGAGAGGTCACCCTGATCGAGTCCGATCACCGGCGCTTCCGGGTCGTCGAGGAAGAGCTCGAGCACGCGGTTCAGTACGGCGACGCCACCGAGCTCTGGGTGCTCGAGCGCGCCGGCATCCAGCGGGCCGATCTCGTCATCGCCGTCACCGGCGATGACGAGGACAACATCCTGATCTGCCAGGTGGCGAAGGAGAAGTACGGCGTGGAGCGGATCGTCGCTCGGGTCAACAATCCGCGAAATCTCGATCACTTCAAGACGCTCGGGGTCCAGCCCGCGGTGTCCGCGACCGACCTGATCCTGCGGCTGATCGAGCACGAGGTCCCCGAGTACGGCCTGATCCAGCTGCTGGCGCTGGAGGAAGAGCACCTGGAGATCATCGAGCTCGAGGTGGGGGAGGGCTCGCCCGCCGCCGGCCGGCCGGTCGCCGAAGTCGTGCTCCCCGAGGGCTCGCTGATCATCTCGGTCCTGCGCGACGGCACCGGCTTCGTGCCCAAAGCCGACTCGGTAATCCGTGCCGGCGACCAGGTGCTGCTGATCCTCGATCCCGGACTCGAGGGCGAGATCACGCCCCGCTTCGCGCCCAACGGCGCCGAGATCTCGGCCGGGAACTAATCGGTCGGTTGGCAAATCCGAATCGGCCCACCCACCGCTGCTCCAGATGGCCGACCGCGACGTCGACTACCTGCTGATCGGCGGCGGTCTCGCCGCCGCCAACTGCGCCCGCTGGCTGCGCCGGTCCGGCGCCGACGGTTCGATCCTGCTCGTCGGCCGTGAGCCCGACCTCCCGTACGACCGGCCACCGCTGTCCAAGGGTTACCTGCGCGGCGCCGAGCAGCGGCAGGACGCGCTGTTTCAAGGAGGCGCCGAGTTCTACCGGGAGCAGCAGATCGAGGCGCTCACCCGCACCTCAGCGATGGGGCTCGACTTGCACCAGCGCACGGTGAGGCTGTCCAACAAGCAAGAGATCGGCTTTGACCAGGCGCTGGTGGCGACCGGAGCCAACGTGCGGCGCCTCAATGCTCCGGGGGCTGAGCTGGAGGGCATCCACTATCTGCGGACGTTCGGCAACAGTGACGCAATCCGCCGGGACGCGGCGGGCAAGCGGGTGGTCCTGATCGGCGGCTCGTACATCGCCAGCGAGGTCGCCGCCTCACTGACCGAGCTCGGCAGCCGGTGCACCATGGTGATGATGGAGCCACGCGCGCTGGAGCGCAGCTTTGGACCGCAGGCCGCGCAGTACTTCCACGATCTCCTGTGCGATCACGGGATCGAGCTGCACGGAGAAGACGAGCTGGACCGCTTCGAAGGCGCCGGCGGACGCGTCAGCAAGGTCCTGACCAAGTCCGGGCGCGAGCTACCCGCCGACGCGGTCGTGATCGGCGCCGGCGTCAACCCCGATGTGATGCTGGCCCGCAGCGCCGGTCTTACCCTCGGCGACAGCGGTGGCGTCCGCGTCGACTCCCGCCTGAAGTCGATGGTCCCCGGCATCTATGCCGCCGGCGACATGGCCGAGTACGAGAGCGTCGTTCACGGCGGACGACCGATCCGAGTCGAGCACTGGGACGTCGCCTTCAGCCAGGGCAAGACGGTCGCTCTCAACATGCTCGGCCGCGACGTCGCCCACGACGCCGTCCCCTATTTCTTCTCAGACCTCTCCGACTGGGCCGCGATCGAATACGTGGGTCCGGCATACGGTTGGGACACCGAGGTGATCCGTGGCTCGATGGACGACAGCAGGTTCACCGTCTTCTACCTGCGGGAGGGTCGCGTCGAGGGAGCCCTCACCGTCGGGCGCTCCGATGATCTCCAGCACGCCCGCCGGTTCATCGCGCAAAACACGCAGATCGGCGATCAAGCGCAGCGGCTCGGCGACCTCAGCACCGAGCTGGACTCGATTTAGACCAGCTGGACGCGACCGACCCCCCGGTCCCGGTCCGCCGCGAGAAGCTGCGGGACAAGGACTCGAACCTTGAATTCCAGGGCCAGAACCTGGCGAGTTGCCGATTACTCCATCCCGCAGTAAATCAACAGGCTGCTTCGCGGCACGTACGGGAATTCCCGATCGCAGCGGTGAGCGAGTATAGCCCGCGCGCGGGGCCACGCCGACCGGTCGACATTCGCGGGCACGGGATTAGACTCGGCATGGCAGACCGCGCAGCGGGGAAGAGACTGCTATTGATCCAAGCCGCGCCCCGGCCGCTGAGAGGTCGGTGGCGGCGGTGTTCAAACTTTGAAGAGTGGAGGGCTCAATGAGCGACTATGCAGTGGTCAATCCGGCGACCGGGGAGACCATCAAGACTTATCCGACGATAAGCGATCAGGATCTCGAGGCCGCGATCGGCCGGGCCGACGCCGCCCACCGGCAGTGGGGGTCGTCGACTACGGTGGGGGAGCGGGCTTCGCTGGTGCGCCGGGTAGGGGAGTTGCACGCGCAACAGCGTGAGCGGCTGGGCGAGATCATCGTGCGCGAGATGGGCAAGCCGATCGAGCAGGCGACGGGCGAGGTGGACTTCGCCGCGTCGATCTACGAGTACTACGCCGACAACGCCGAGTCGCTGCTGGCGGACGAGCCGATCGAGCTTTCCGATGGCGCCGGGTCGGCCTTCATCCGGCGCAGCTCCTACGGAGTTCTGCTGGGCATCATGCCGTGGAACTATCCGTACTACCAGGTGGCGCGGTTCGCCGGCCCCAATCTGGTGATCGGCAACACGATCCTGCTCAAGCACGCGCCGCAGTGCCCGGAGTCGGCCGCCGCGATGGAGGAGATATTCCACGAGGCCGGCTTCCCGCCGGACGCGTACATCAACATCTATGCCACCAACGAGCAGATCGAGACGGTCATCGCCGACCCGCGAGTGCGGGGCGTCTCGCTCACCGGCTCTGAGCGGGCGGGCGCAGCGGTGGCCGAGATCGCCGGCCGCAACCTGAAGAAGGTGGTCTTGGAACTGGGTGGCTCGGATCCGTTCATCCTGTTGAGCACCGACGATCTGGACGCCGCCGTGGAATCGGCGGTGGGGGCTCGCCTGGAGAACACCGGCCAGGCCTGCAACGCCGCCAAGCGGTTCATCGTCGTCGATGACCTCTACGAGCCGTTCCTGGACAAGTTCACGACGGCGCTGACCGCCGTGAAGCCCGCGGACCCGAGCTCTCCCGAGACGACCATCGGACCGCTCTCTTCCTCAACCGCGACGCATCGTCTCGAGGATCAGGTCAAGCGCGCCATCGACGACGGCGCGACACTCGTCGCCGGCGGAGATCACGAAGGCAACTTCTTCTCCACCACCGTGCTGACCGACATCAATCCCCAGAACGCGGCTTACCGCGAGGAGTTCTTCGGACCGGTCGCCGCCGTCTACCGGGTGAGATCAGAGGACGAAGCGGTGGAGTTGGCCAACGACACCCCGTTCGGCCTGGGCTCCTATGTGATGACCACCGATCCCGACCAGGCCCTGCGCGTAGCCGACAAGATCGAGGCCGGCATGGTGTTCGTCAACGCGGTCGGTGCCGAGGGCGCCGAGCTCCCGTTCGGCGGGGTCAAGCGCTCCGGCTTCGGCCGCGAGCTCGGACGCTTCGGCGCCGACGAGTTCGTCAACAAGAAGATGGTCCGGGTCGGCGGCTGAGGTCAGGGCGGGCGGCTGAGGTTCGTCGGGCCGCCGCCGGCGACCGTCAACTGCCGGAGCCCAGTTCGTCCGGACCGAGACAACGGGCAGCGGGACGCCTCTCGGCGGCGCCCCGCTCGCCTGATCTCACGAGGTAAACGCCTCCGCATCGTTGGCGGCGAGTGGGGCGGGCCGCTCCGGGGATCGATTGCGGGGGTCGATCGCTACCTCGTACGCAAGCGTCCGGCCGACCGGACCGGATGAGAGCCGATGAACGATCGGCATGCTCTAGCGAGAGCTAACCGTCGGGGGAGCCCGGGGATTGTCCGCTGAGCACCTCCGCCGCCGGCGGCTCGTGCTCGGGGATCATCGGTCCGTCGCCCGCCGGATCCAGGACGTCGTGCTCAAAGAACGCGTAGCGGCCGTCCAGCAGGTGACCGGCGAGCTTGTATTGGGCGTCATCGTCGTTTGACCGCAGCTCGGCGAACAACCGCTCCGCGCGCCGCCGCGCCTGGGTGCAGAACAGGCCGGCCAGCTCGTAAATGGCGTCCCGCCGGGCGGGTTGCACCGTGCCGAGCGTCGACGCGTAAGTGCAGGCGCAGGCGATGGCGTACAGCTCCGCGCCGATATCGACAATCCGACCCAGCAGCGCGCCCTTGCGCTCGAGCTTTGCCTGATGGCGCCCCATCGCGTAGAACGTGGACCGGGCGAGCTTGCGGCAGGCCCGCTCGGCGTAGCGCAGGTGCTTGGCCAGCGCGCCGAACTCATCGAACGAGTCGGGCCGCTGTCCTTCGCCCACCGTGAGGGAGGGAAGCCACTTGGCATAGAACGCACCAGCTTGGGCGCCGAGCTTGAGCTTTTCCAGAATCGCGGCGTCGCCGAGGAGGATGTCGCCGGCGACCTGCAGGTGGCGATCGACCGCCTCGCGGGCGATCATCAGGTGCATGATCTCGCTGGACCCCTCGAAGATCCGGTTGATCCGCATGTCGCGCAGCAACTGCTCGGCCGGCACCGGCTTCTCGCCGCGCGCCGCCAGTGACGTCGCAGTCTCATAGCCCCGGCCGCCGCGGACTTGAACCATGGTGTCGACCGCCTCCCACGCCCGCTCCGAGGCATAGAGCTTGGTGATCGCCGCCTCGATCCGGAAGTCACGGCGGTTGTCGTCGGCCAAGCGCGACGACACGTCGACCATGGCCTCCAACCCGAACGCGGTGCCCGCGATCAGCGCGATCTTCTGCGCCACCGGATCGTGGCGCCCGATCGGTTCGCCCCACTGGCGGCGCTCGTTGGCCCACTGGCGGGCGATCTTGAGCGAGTACTTGCTGGCGCCGACGCAGATCGCCGGCAGCGACAGCCGGCCCGTGTTCAGCGTCCCGAGCGCGACCTTCAGCCCCCGGCCGACGCCGGCGATCACGTTCTCGCTGGGCACGAAGACGTCGGCGAACTCGGTGACCGCGTTCTCGATCCCGCGCAGTCCCATGAACTCGTTGCGGTGGCGCACGGTGACGCCGGGGGCGTCCATCGGGCAGATGAAGGCGGTGATGCCGCCCTTGCCGGCGTCGTCCTCGCTCTTTTCGGCGTCACTCTCGGACACGACGGCCATGACCACGACCACGTCGGCGATCACGCCGTTGGTCGCCCACAGCTTCGTTCCGTTGATCCGGTAGCCGGACCCATCCTCGGTGGCCACCGCGGTCGCCGACATTCGGGCCGGGTCCGAGCCGACGTCGGGCTCGGTCAGCAGGAACGCCGAGATGTGATCCTTGGCCACCTTCGGAAGCCACTCGCGTTTCTGCGCTTCGGACCCATAGCGTTTCAAGGGCTCCGGCAGCCCGATCGACTGGTGCGCCGACAGCAGCGTCGAGATCGCCGCATGCCAGGTTCCGGCCAGCGCCAGCGCCTTGTTGTAGTAGACCTGGGTGAGCCCGAGACCGCCGTACTGCTTGGGGATCTTCATGCCCAGCGCGCCGAGATCCTTGAGCCCCTGGATGGTGTCGGAGCCGAGCTCGCCACTCGCTTCGATCTCGAGCGGATCGACGTGCTCGGTCAGGAACGTCCGCAGGCGGCCGAGGAACTCCTCGCCTTCCCGGACGTGCTCGGGATCCACTTCGGGTTGGGGATGAATCAGGTCAAGGCGAAAGTCGCCGAGATACATGCCCCGGCCGAAGCTGGGCAGCTTCCATTCGGTCTCGCGGCTTGCCTCGGCGACCTGCTTGGACTCGCGGTAGGAAGGATTGCTCGGTGCCATGCTCCCCCTCTACCCCCACCGACCGGTGTTGCCACCAAACAGCGGCGCCAACCGCCCACGTGTGATGTGATCCACCGCGCAGACGACGGGCACCGCGACGAAAGGGACCGATGAGGACCGAGGAGACGACCGCAGCGGAGCCGGCCGAGGCCGACCCGCGCGCCCGGACGATGTGCGCGGCGTTTCAGGCGACGGCGGCTCGCTCACCGCAGGAGGTTTGCCTTCGCAGCGCCGACACCGGAGCGGAGCTGACCTGGCGGGAGTACGGCGAGCGGGTCCGCCGGGTCGCCGCCGGTCTGGCCGCGCTAGGGATCGTTTCGCGACGCTGATCTACACGTCGGGCACCACCGGCCAAGCCGTCTGCATCGGCGACGGGCGGCCCTACAACGTCGCCCTGCTGGTCCTCGATCCCGAGGCGGCCGCGGCGCAGGCGAGCCGGCTGGGGATCGCCGGCCAGCCGCCTCAGTCGGTGGCGCTCGACGAGCGGGTGCAGGGGGAGCTCACCGACGCGGCGCGGTGGGCCAACCAACGGCTCTCGCGGGTGGAGCAGATCAAGCGGTTTCCGGTGCTGCACGAGGAATGGCTGCCGGGTGGCGAGGAGCTGACCCCGACCATGAAGCTCAGGCGCAAGCCGATTGCGATCAAGTAAGCGGCGGTGATCGAGGAGCTGTACGCCGCGCCCGAGTTGCCGGCCCGCGACCCCCGGGCCCCAGGCAGCGCCGCTGAGCGGCCCCGCTAAGCGCGGCTCCCGTTCTGAATCGCCCGCCACACGTTCTCGCCGTTGACCGGCATCTGAAGATGGCGCACGCCGTAGGGGGACAACGCATCGATCACCGCGTTGTGGACGGCCGGAGTCGCGCCGATCGTGCCCGACTCGCCGATGCCCTTGGCGCCCAGCGGGTTGATCGGGGTCGGAGTCTCCATGTCGACCAGCTCGAAGAAGGGGAGCTCAGTGGCCGCCGGGAAGCAGTAGGTGACCAGGTTGGCGTGCTGAGGGTTGCCGTCCTCGTCGTAGCGGACCTCTTCGTACAGCGCCTGGGCGATGCCGGCGGCCAAGCCGCCGTGAACCTGGCCCTCGGCCACCAGCGGATTGATGATCGTGCCGGCGTCGTCGACCGCGACCATCCGCGCCAGCGCCACCGCGCCGGTGTCGGTGTCGACCTCCACCACCGCCAGGTGCGCCCCGAACGGAAACGTGGGTTGAGCGGGCGCGAAGTCGGCCTCGGCGCTGAGCTGCGCCAGCTGGCCGCTTCCGTGAAGCTCGGTCGCCAGGTCAGCCCAGCGCAGACCGGGCTCCGGGGCGCCGGCGACGTGGAACCGCCCCGCGTCCAGGTCCAGCACCATGTCCTCGGGGCTTGCCTCGAGCTGGTCGGCGGCGAGCCGCTTGGCCTTGTCGACCAGCGCCTCGGAGGCCTGCCCGGCGGCCACGCCGCCGATCTGGGTCGACTTCGACCCATAGGTGCCGGTTCCCCGCGCCACCTGATCGGTGTCGCCCTTGATCACCGTGATCTGCTCCACCGGCAACCCGGTTCGCTGCGCCACGATCTGCGCGAACGTCGTCTCATGGCCTTGGCCCTGAGAGAACGAGCCAGTCTTGACGATCGCGTTGCCGTCCGGGGTGATCTCGATCGCGCCGAACTCGGACTCGCTGATCCCGTTGGTGATCTCCACGTAGACGCTCATGCCGACTCCGAGCTGGCGCACTGCCCCCTCGCCTCGCCGCTGCTCCTGATCGCGGCGCAGCTGCGGGTAGTCCGCGGCCTCGAGCAGGAGCTCGAGCGAGCGGCCGTAGTCGCCGATGTCGTAGCTGGCCCCCGCCGCCGTGGTGTAAGGCCAGTCGGCGTCGGCGGGAATGAAATTGCGCCGGCGGACGTCCGCCGGATCGAGTCCGGTCTGAGCGGCGAACATGTCCATCGCGCGCTCCAGCATCTGCGTGGCCTCGGGTCGGCCGGCGCCGCGCACGGGTCCGGTCGTGGTCGTGTTGGTGACGAGCGCGGTGACCTCGACCTCGATCTTGGGGATCGCGTACACCCCGCTCGACATCATCGAAGTCAAGTTGGCCAGAAATGCGCCGACGCTCGGATAGGCGCCGGCGTCTTGGAGGATCTTCAGCCGCAGGGCGCGGACGTGGCCGTCGCCGGTGCCGCCGATCTCGAAATCGATCCATTGGGCGCGACCGTGGTGCATCGCCACCATGTGCTCGCTGCGCGTCTCGGTCCAGTGCAGCGGCCGGCCGATGGCGCGGGCCACGGCGGCGATCAGCACGTCCTCCACGTCCAGGGCCTTGCCGCCGAACCCGCCGCCGACGTCGGGCGCGACCACCCGCACCTGCTCGGCATCGAGCCCGAGCAGCATCCCCAGCATCAGCTTGTCCTGATGCGGGGTCTGGGTCGACAGGTAAATGGTCAGGCGGCCGTCATCGCCGAACTCGGCGCTGGTGGCGCGCGGCTCCACCGGGCAGGCGAGCAGACGCGGGCTCTCGTTTGACCCGGTGACCACCACGTCGCAGTCGTCGAAGATGTGCGGGTCGGGGTTCTCGGGCGAGACCCGCATGCACACGTTGGTGCCGATCTCGTCGTAGATCACGACCTCGTCGCGGGCCGCGGCGCGCACGTCGACGACCGCCGGCAGGGGGTCGTAGTCGATCCCCACCAGCTGCGCGGCGTCGGCGGACGCCTCCCGGGTGGGCGCAACCACCACGGCGACGATGTCGCCGACGAAGCGGACGCGGTCGCTGGCCAGCATCGGCCGGAACATGCGCTCGTCAGCTTCGATGAACGGCGGCGCCGGGAACGGCGGCAGCGGCAAGTCGGCGGCGGTGAAGACCTGAACGCCGGGCGCCGCGCCGGCCTCCGCGGTGTCGACTCCGAGTATCCGAGCGTGCGCCCAGTCGGAGCGCACGAAGGTGACGAACAGCGCGTCGGCGCTACGCAGATCGTCGACGTACCGGCCCTGGCCCAGCAGGAACCGGGGATCCTCGCGACGGCGAACTCTCTGTCCGACTACGTTGGCGATGGGTGGCCTGCGCTCAATGGTTGGAGGGCGGACGGCGGCGAATCATACGGCTCCACCGATCCGTCGGGCCCGGTCACGGGTCGGCGAAGGCTGGAGGCTCCCGAGCGACGCCGGCGGCGACCGCCGCCAGCTGGTTCGGTGAGCCGATCAGGCTCAGCTGCAGCTCGGCCTCCAGCGCGAGCGTACGCTCCGGGGGAGCGGCCCAGGACTCTTCGTAGAGCCGCTTGGCCGCCCGAATGGCATCCGGCGACCGGCTGGCGATCTCGGCGGCCAGCCCCCGGGCGGCGGCGAACGGCTCCGTAGTGATGCGGGTAACCAGTCCCAGCCCCTGCGCCTCGGCGCCGTTGAACACCCGACCGGTGTAGGTCAGCTCCTTGGCCACATCGATTGACACCAAGCGCGGGAGCGTGCGGGTGATCGACATGTCCGGGATCAGGCCCCACTTGATCTCCATCACCGACAAGCGGGCGTCGGGCGCGGCGATCCGGATGTCGGCGCCGAGCGCGATCTGCAGCCCTCCCCCGAAGCAGCTGCCGTGCACGGCGGCGATCACCGGCACCGGCAGCGCCAGCCAGGCGTGGGCGGCCCGCTGAAACCAGTTGGGCACCTCGCCCCGTATCCGGTCGGCGACCCCCTGCAGACCGGCGCCGGCGGCGGTCAGGCTGGCCACGTCCAGGCCCGAGCAGAAGCTGGAGCCGGCGCCGTGCAGGACGACGGCGCGAACCCCCGGAGCCTGCGCCAGCCGGTCGGCGGCGGCGATGATCTGCTCGAACATGGCCGCGTCCAGCGCGTTGTGCTTGTCGGCGCGGTTCAGCGTAACCGTGGCGACGTGATCGGCGACCCCGACCTGGACACGTTCCTCGATGGCCACGACGGGCAGACCCTACCCGTCCACCGCCACCGGATCACCGATCCGCACGCGTCCGCCTTGAAGCACCTCGCCGTAGATCCCGAACGGCAGCGGCTCGGTCGCCCGCTGGTCGCCGCGATAGCCGCGCAGCAGGTCCAGCGTGGCGAGGTCGGCTTCCGCCGTGTCCGGATCACGGCTGGTGATCAGACAGCGTCCCACGTGGCCGTGAAACCTCAGCAGCGACTCGCCGACCCGGACCCGTCGCCCCACCCACTCGTCCTCCTCGTGCGCCCCGACCCCCGCGATCTCGATCAGCATCCGAAACCTGCGGGAGTCCACCGTCTCGCGCTCGGCGAGCTGCGCCAGGCACGCCAGCGACGCCTCCGAGATCAGCGAGGCGGCGCCGCGGCGGCCACGGTCGGCCCCGCCGTCGACGGCGGCGACCAGGCGCAGCGGCGCGCCGATGAACTCCGACAGCGCCCGCGACCACGGTCCCCGCAGCTCCGGGACCTCGTCGCGCCGGCGGTAGAAACTGACGGTCACGGTCGCGCCGTACTCGACGATGCCCCGGGCGGACTCGCCACCGGGGAACGTCAGTGCCAGCTCGGCGGTGTCGGGATCGTGGTCGGCGACGACGCATTGAAGCCGCGCATGCTGCTTGCCGTTGACCATCCGGCCGCGGTGATCGACCACGTAGAAACCGCGGTCGCCGCGCGCCCCGTGATCGTCGAGCGTCACCGCGGTGACCTGCCGCAACCGCATCGCCTTGACCGGGGTGAGCGCCAGCCCGGTGACCGAGATCGACATCGACATCGACCCGACGTTACGCGACTGCCTACACCGCCGCCTGCTCGGCCCAGTCTCGGTACAGCTTCCAGTAGCGGCCCTCGGCGGCGAGCAGCTCCTCGTGAGTCCCCCGTTCCACGATCTCTCCGTGCTCCATCACCAGGATCACCGCTGCGTGCTGGATCGTCGACAGCCGGTGGGCGATGACGATCGCGGTGCGGCCGGCGACCAAGCGCCGCAGGCCCTTCTCGATCACGTTCTCGGTGCGGACGTCGACGTTGGCCGTTGCCTCGTCGAGCACCAGGATGCGGGGATCGGCGGCCAGCGCGCGGGCGAACGCCACCAGCTGGCGCTGCCCCGCGGACAGTTGGACCCCGCGCTCGCCGACCTCGGTGTCGTAGCCCTCGGGGAGCGCCATGATGAAGTCATCGGCGCCGACCGCGCGGGCGGCGTCGCGCAGCTGCGCCTCGGTGGCGTCGGGTCGGCCGAACGAGATGTTCTCCCGGATGGTGCCGCTGAACAGGAAGCCCTCCTGGGGCACGATGCCCATCTGGGAGCGCAGCGACCCGGCGGTGACCGTCCGCAGGTCGTGCCCGTCGACGAGGACGTGGCCCGCGGTCGGGTCATAGAAGCGAGCCACCAGCTTGGCGAACGTCGACTTCCCCGCGCCGGTCTCGCCGACCAGCGCCACCGTCTGACCGGGCGCGATCACCAGGTCGATTTCCCGCAGCGCCCAGGCGCCGTCGTCGCCGTAGCGGAAGGAGACGCCGTCGAAGGTGAGCTCGCCGCGGATCGGCGGCAGCGGGACCGCGTCGGGCGCGTCGGTGATCTCCGGCTGCTCGTCGAGCAGGTTGAAGATCTTGTCCAGCGCCGCCATCCCGGACTGGTAGGTGGTGTACAGCTGGGAGAGCTGTTGGATCGGATCGAAGAAGTTGTTCAGCGCGGCGATGAATGCGAATACCACCCCGGTGGAGGTGTGCCCGTTGACCGCCGCCAGACCGCCGACGACGAGGATCTCGACGGTGACCAGCGCCGACAGCAGCTCGACACCCGGGAAGTAGGCGGCGTTGAGCTTGACCGTGGTCAAGTTGGCCGCCCGGTTCTCCTCGTTGAGCTTGGCGAAGTACTCCACGTGGCGGCGCTCCTGGCCGAACGCCCGCACCACCCTGATGCCGGACAGGCTCTCACCCAGATAGCCGGTGATCGCCGCGATCCTCTCCCGGGTGAGGCGATAGGCGCCGGCCGATGCGATCCGGAACGCCAGCGCCCCCAGGAACAGGAACGGCAGCGCGATGAACGTCAGCAGCGCCAGGTGCAGATCCAGCACCATCAGGATCACGACCACGCCGATCAGCGTCAGGCTGGCCTGGATCAGCGTCGCCAGCCCGTCCTCGACGAGCTGATCGAGGGCCTCGATGTCGTTGGTCATCCGGCTGATGACCACGCCGGCGATGTTGCGCGAGTAGAAGCCGACCGACAGCGACTGCAGATGGCCGAACAGCTTCAGGCGCAGGTCTTGGAGCGCTCGCTGTCCGACCCAGCCAACCATGTAGGTCTGGGCGTAGGTGGCGATCCCGTAGACGAAGGCCGACACCAGGAAGATGGCGACGACGAGGTACAGGGCGTGCACGTCGTGATGGTCGATCCCCTTGTCGATTGCCACCTTGGCCAGCGGTGCGGGAGCGAGCGCGGCGGCGGTGGCGAGCACCAGCGAGACGAACATGGCCGCCACCCGCCAGCGGTAGGGGGCGAGAATCTCGGCCAGGCCGCGCAGCTTGCGACCGTTGCCGGCAGTGTCCTTTAGCCGGCGGCGCAGCTCCGAGCGGGTGCCGGTGGCGCTCACAGGCCCGCCACCTCCAGCCGCTTGCGGGTGAGGAACACCTGGTCCGGCATGCCTTTCTTGACGATCTCCCGGTACAGGCCGGACTGCTCCAGCAGCTCATCGTGGCTGCCGTCGGCGGCGATCCGCCCGTCCTCGAGCACGACGATCCGGTCGGCGAGGGCGAGCGTCGACAGTCGGTGGGCGATCACGAACGTGGTGCGGTCGGCGAGCACGTCGCCGAGGGCGCGCTTGATCTCTGACTCGGTGGAGGCGTCGACCGAGGAGGTGGCGTCGTCGAGGATCAGAATGCGGGGATCGGCGAGGATCGCGCGGGCGATCGCGATCCGCTGGCGCTGCCCGCCGGACAACGTCAACCCGCGCTCGCCCACCCGGGTGTCGTATCCCGCGGGGAGGCTCTCGATGAACCCGGCGGCCTGGGCGGCCCGGGCAGCTCGCTCCACCTCGTCGCGGGTGGCGTCGGCGTGGGCATAGGCGATGTTCTCGTGGACGGTGGCCGAGAACAGGAACGGATCGTCGTTGACGACCGCGATCGAGTGGCGCAGGCTGTCCAGGTCGACCTGACGCACGTCGGCGCCGTCGATCGACACCGAGCCTTCGGTCACGTCGTAGAGTCGAGGCAGCAGCGAGACCAGCGCCGACTTGCCCGCCCCCATCGCCCCGACGAGCGCCACCACCTGGCCGGCGGGGACGTCGAGGTCGATATCGCTCAACGCCGGCTTGGTGGTGCCCGCGAAGGTGAGTCCCGCGCCGCGCAGCGTTACCCGTCCGCCGCCTGGCGGCAGCCCCGGAGCGCCCGGCGGCGTGGCGATGCTCGGCTGGCGATCCAGGATCTGGAAGATCCGCGCGCCCGACGCGGTCGCGCGCTGCGCGGCGCCGAGCATGTAGCCGAGCGTCTGCATGGGGGAGATGAGCATCAGCAGGTAGGCGTAGAAAGCGGTGAAGGCGCCCACCGAGAGCGAGCCGTCGATCACCTCGCGACCCCCGAAGAGCAGGATCGCGGCCAGCCCGAGGTTGGGGAGAAAGCTGATCAGGGGGTTGTAGAAGGCCTGGATCCGCGTGGTCAGAAGCTGCTGGTCGAACACCCGCTGCACGGTGTGGCGGAACCGCTCCAGCTGACGCTCCTCCTGGGCGAACGCCTTGACCACGCGGACGCCGGAGACATTCTCCTCGGTGTCGGCGGTGAGCTCGGCGATCCGCTGCTGGGCCTCCTGCATCGCGGGACGCGAGCGGTGGCCATAGCGGTTGGCGATCAGCACCACGAACGGGACAGGAGCCAGTGAGATCGCGGCCAGCTCCGGCCGGAGCACGAACATGGCCACGGCGGCGAGCAGGATCGTGACCAGCGACTGGGCGATGAAGATCAGCCCGTAGCCGAGGAAGAACCGAACCGACTGCAGATCGACGGTGGCCCGGGACATCAGCTGGCCGGTTTGCTGGCGATCGAAGAACGAAAGCTCCAGGCGCTGCAGCTGCCCGTACAACGCGTTGCGCAGGTCGACCTCGACGTTGAGCGAAACCTGGCCGGCGATCAGGCGGCGCAGTACGCTGAACACGAGTCGTGCCATCCCCGCCGCCAGGATCGCCCCGGCCAGGAGCAGCAGCCTGGACTTGTCGTGGGCACGAACGGAGTTGATGGCCAGGCCCGTGAGGTACGGGATCAGCACGGTTCCGATCAGCGCGCCGAACGCCAGCACGAACGACCAGACGGCCCCTCGCTTGTAGGGGCGCAGGAAGCCGAGGAGTCGCCGGAAGACGGGCATACTTCACAAAGTATAGTGGCCGACTCGGGCTGCGGTCGTCAGCGCTGACACGCGCTGGTCACTCCATCCCGGGCAGCCGAGTGCTAGACCGTGCGGTCGATGCTCGACCCCGCCAGACACCGAGTCGCCGCCGCCGCCCGCCGCCTGGCGGGCGAGCGGCTGGTGCGGGGAACGGCCGGGAACGTGTCCGAGCGCGCCGGCGAGCTCGTCGCCGTCACCCCCGCGGGTGCCGTGCTGGCGCAGCTCACGGCCGAGGAGGTAGTCATCGTCGATCTTCACGGCGCGCCGGTGGACGGCGAGGGAACGGCGACCTCCGAGCTGGCGCTGCATCTCGGCGTCTACCGCCGCTACCGGGCGGGAGCGGTGGTTCACGCCCACAGCCCGTTCGGCACCGCGCTGGGCTGCGTGCTGGACGAGCTGCCGCTCGTCCACTACCTGCTGCACCAGCTCGGCGGCCCGATCCGCGTGGCTCCGTACGCCACCGCGGGGACCTCCGACCTGGCCGAGCTGACGGTCGCGGCGCTCCAGGATCGCACCGCCGCGCTGATGGCCAACCACGGCACGATCGCGATCGGTCCCGACCCGCCGGCGGCGGTGGAGAACGCGCTGCTGCTGGAATGGGTCAGCGAGCTGTACTGGCGAGCCGCCGCCATGGGCCGGCCGCGAACGCTGACCGAGGACCCCGCCGCCAAGTCCGCGAGGGCCGGCTGATGACGAGCGTCCGCGACGCGACGTTCGAGCTCTTCCGCGCTCACGGCATGACCACGATGTTCGGCAATCCCGGCTCCACCGAGCTGCCGATGCTCGCCGACTTCCCGGCGGACTTCACCTACGTGCTCGGCCTCCAGGAGCTGGCGGTGGTCGGGATGGCCGACGGCTACGCCCAGGCCGCCGGCCGGCCCACCCACGTCAACCTGCACACCGCTCCCGGGGTGGGCAACGCGGTCGGCGGAATCCTCACCGCCCAGGCCAACAAGTCACCGCTGGTGATCACTGCCGGGCAGCAGGTCCGGCCTCAGATCGGAATGGAGGCTCTGCTCACCAATCGCGACGCGACGGTCGGGCCCCAGCCCTACGTCAAGTGGAGCCACGAGCCGCCGCGCGCCCAGGATGTCCCGGGGGCGCTGGCACGGGCGATCCACCTCGCCTCGCTGCCGCCGCGGGGGCCGGTGTTCGTCTCGGTGCCGATGGACGACTGGGGCGCCGAGGTCGAGGCTGATCGCACGACCGCCGCGATCGCGCGCCGGGTGACCGGCCGGGCCGTCCCGGAGGAGGCGGCGCTGGCGGAGGTGGCCGAGCGGTTGGCCCAAGCGCGGTCGCCGGTGCTGGTGGCGGGCCCGGACATCGATGCCGCCGGGGGATGGCACGCCGCCGTCGCCCTGGCCGAGAAGCAACGGCTGCCGGTGTGGGCGAGCCCGTCGACCGGAGGCTCCCGGATCGGCTTCCCCGAGCGCCACCCCAACTTCGCCGGGGTGCTCCCGCCGGCGATCGGCCCGCTGTCGGAGACGCTCGATGGTCACGATCTCGTCCTCGTCGTCGGCTCGGCGGTGTTCCCGTACTACCCGTACGTGCCCGGCCCGCTGCTCGCCGAGGGTACCCGGCTGGTGGCGATCACCAGCGATCCCGCCGAGGCGGCGCGCGCGCCGATGGGCGACGCGATCGTCGGCGACTTGGCGCTGGCGCTGCAGCGGCTGGTGGATCTGGTGCCGACGGCGAACCGTCGAGTCCCCGCCGCCCGGTCCGAGCCCGGCCCGCCGCCGGTGGCCGACTCGCCGGGGCGCCTCAGCGGGTCCGAGGCGATGGCGGCGCTCGCCGATATCTGGCTCGACGAAGCGATCGTGGTGGTGGAAACGCCGTCTTCGTTGATGGCGCTGCGTAACCGGTTGCGGATCTCCAGTCCCGCCAGCTACTACTTCACCGGGAGCGGCGGCCTGGGCTTCGGCATCGCCGCCGCGGTCGGCGTCGCCCTCGCGCAGCCCCAGCGGCCGGTCGTGTGCGTGCTCGGCGAGGGTTCGGCTCAGTACGGGATCACCGCGCTGTGGACGGCTGTCGCCTACCGGGTCCCGGTCACCTTCCTGGTGCTGCGCAACGACGAGTACATGATCCTCAAGTGGTTCGCGGGGCTGGAGCAGGTATCGGGCGCTCCCGGGCTCGATCTGCCGGGCCTCGACGTCGCCGCCGTCGCCCGGGGGTACGGGATGGTCGCCGAGGAGGTGACCGGCCGCGACCAGCTGACCGAGTCGCTGCGGTCCGCGATCGCCGCGACTGATGGCCCCCGGTTGGTGCAGGTGCCGGTGGCAAGCGGAATGTGGGCGGAGTAGGGGCGTGGCCGAGCGCCGCGCCGGGGCCGGTCTGTGCGACCGCTGCCGTCACCAGCAGATCGTGCGCAACACGCGCGGGTCGGTGTTCTCGCTGTGCCGCCGCTCAAAGACCGAGCCCGACCGATTCCCCCGATACCCGCGCGTGCCGGTGCTCGCCTGCGAGGGCTTTCAGGCGTCTACTGGGGCGGGAGAGGATCCAGGACGATGAGGTCAGACCCGTCCTGGGCCTGCTGGAGCCTCTCCGAGAACAGTCCCCGCGCCGTCACTTGATCGACGAGCCCGGCCTCCGGCGCGTGCGCCATCTCGGCCACCGTCGGTGGGGTCTGCTCCGGCAACGAGTCCGACAGCGGATGGTCGAGCATCGGCGACAGCTCCGAGCGCACGAACAGCACTGCGATGTCGATCGGCTTGCTCTGCGCGGAGGCATCTGCGGTCGGAAGCTTGCTGGAGAGCGTACTGGCGCCGGTCTGGAGCGTGCGGCCGGGCGGCAGGATGGCGACGACGTTCTGGGTGCCGTCCACGTACTTGAAGGTGTACAGGGCGAGCTCCAGCGCCTCGCGCCGCAGCAGCAACAGCCGGCTGGTCGACGGGCGCCCGACGCCGATCGCGCAGTTGCGGCCCCCGATCCCGCACAGGTTGTAGGCGATCGTGTTGCCGGTGAGCAGCGACACCGCGCTCGAGGTCGGACTCGCCCGGACCGCCACCTGCAGGCCGCTCGTCGACGTGGCGGTGGTCCCGTTGGCGGCGGCCGCCTGCGCGGCCGCGGCGGCGGAGGCGCTCTGCAGGTTCACGACCGTCACCACCGCCAACTGGTCGACCGACGAGATCCGGTAGAAGGGGGCGACGTAGTCGGCGATCTCGCGGGCGCCGAGCGTCCCGCTGCCGGACGGCGACCACTGCGACCACTTGGCGCCCGCCGATGACGAGCTCGACCGTCCGGCGACGGCGATCGCTCCGGCGACGATCAGCGCGCCGACGGCGAGGCCGACCAGCGCCGCGGTCGCCGTGCGAAAGCGCGAGGCGTGGGGACTGGATCGCGCCCGGCGCTCCGGTCGCGCCGGCGATGCGGCCGCCTGACTCGTCGCCGCCGGCACCCCGGCGCCGACGGTGCCGTCGTCGGCGGAGTGGCGGATCTGTCCGGGATCGTTCATACCCGCGGCCAGGTGGCGGGATCCATCAGGTCCAGTTCCGGACGCTTCAGGGCCACGCTGTCGAGCAGTTCGCCGACCTCATCGCCGTGGAGCTCCTTGCGCTCCACGAGGGTGTTGGCGATCTGCTCCAGGCCGGCGCGGTTGAAGTCCATCAGCGCGTAGGCGGTCACGTAGGCCTGGCCGATGATCTGGGCGGCGGCGCGTTTCTTGTCCGGGTTGCGCAGGATCGACCCGACGGGATCCTCGCCCATCACCCCGCCGCTGCTGACCCGGTTCATGATCGTGGCGCCGATCCGCTCCAGCCGCTCGAGCACCGCATCGAGACTCTCGTCGGACTCAAGGCTGCCGCCGATGTGGACCGGATCGGGTCCCATCGCCCACATCCCGACCATGGCCGCGGCGGTCGCGGTGGCGCTCTCGACATCGCCGCTGACGCCCTGCGAGTTCTCGCCGAAGAACACGTGCTCGGCCGCCATCGCCCCCAGCGTCATGATCAGCCCGCCCATCACCCGGCTGCGGAAGTGCGAGAACCGCTCGTCCTTCTCCATGCTCTGGTAGTGGCCCAGCGACCCGCCGCGCTTGCGGATAGACAGCCGCGTGGAGAGCACGTCCTTCTCCAGGAAGACGTGGCCGGCGGCGGCGTGCCCGGCCTCGTGGATCGCGACCGCCCGCGTCTCCTCCTGGATGTACTCGATGTTCTGGGCGGTGCCGGTCTCGACGGTGGTCATCGCCTCGACGATGTCGTCCCACGAGAATTCGCGGCGGCCTTGGGTGTGGGCGATCGTCAGCGCCATCGAGCAGCACTGCTCGATCATCGACGGGGAGTAGCCGTTGGTGATCCGGGCGAGCTCGTCGCGGCGCCGGCCGGAGTCCAGGTCGGGCTCGTGGTCGACCTTGTTGAGGTACAGGTCGAGGATGTCCAGGCGGTCGTCCTTCGTCGGGGTGCGAAACCAAATGTGACGGCCCATTCGTCCCGGACGGGTGAGCGCCGGGTCGAGCACTCCGATGGGCACGTTGCAGGCTCCGATGAAGTAGATCTGCTCCTGGCGGGGGCGCGGCGGGCGCAGCCGCAGCGGCAACTTGCCGAGCGTGCGCGGGACGATGAACATCGCATCCAGGAAAGTGTTGACGCGGTTGGTCACGAACTTGCGCAACAGCGGCGGCTCGTCGATCCCGTCCATCACGACCAGCAGCTGGTTGAGCGCCATTCCGCCCATCCCGCCGCCCATCCCGAACCCGGGATAGAGGCGCTGGATCCGCTCGGTGGCGCGGCCGACGAACGTCGCGTAGCCGGTCGCCGGTGACTCGGCCCGGTGCGCGAACAGCCTCTCGCGCCAGGCCCGCGACTCGACGACCAGATCTCCGGACGACGTCAGCGACCCGTTCGGGCCGTAGAAGCAGAAGTCGTGGATCGAGGTCGGCTCGATGCTGGTGCTGGCTGGCCGGGATCCCAGTCCACTGCCCAGCGCCTGCCGGCGCATCCCCACGGCGTCGATCTCGTCGATGAACACGATGCACTGACCGCCCCACTTGGCCGCCAGCTTGCGCGCCTTGCGGGCGAGAAACTGCACGGTGATCGCATCCATGCCGATGAACATGCCGGCAAACCCCGAGCCCGGGATGGTCACGAACGGGCAGTTGAAATTGGTGGCGATCGCCTTGGAGATCATCGTCTTGCCGGTGCCGGGGGCGCCCAGGAACAGCAACCCGCGCTCGCGCTTGCCGCCGGCCTTCTCGAATTCCTCGCCCGACTGCCACAGCGTGATCACGCGGGTGATCTCCTCCTTGGCCTCCGCCTGGCCGCGGACGTCGTCGATCTTCACTCCCCAGCTGGCGTCGCCGGGCTCGTAACCGCGGATCTGGCGGACGGCGAAGAACAGGAACGGGCCGAAGAAGATCGCGAAGTTGACGAAGAACAGCAGCGGGAGCTGGACGAAGACCAGCCCCAGCTGCGGCAGCGTGTCGGGCGGGAAGATCTGACGCAGGCCGGCGAACGGGTTCAGGAACGGGGCGCTGACCCCGGCGAAGGCGAACAGCACTTGGCAGAGCCCGAGCACCGCCGCCACGATCAGCAAGTAGATCGGGATCCGCCGGAACTTGCCCCGCCAGAACCAGTAGCGGCGCCGGGCGACGATGTCGTCGCGCTTGAGCGACTGGTCGGCGCCGTACAGGCTCGGCGACGGGATCAGCTTGCGCGTGATCACCTCCACCAGCCCGCGGAACATGATCACCGCGAACACGGTGATGATCAGCGACAGGATCAAGCCGAGGCGGTTGGAGTCGAACAGGATCAAGAAGAACGCCGGCGCGGTCAACAGCGCCACGAGCGTCGCCGCCCGCGTCAGGCGGCGCCACTCCGCCGCCAACGCGGAAGCGTGCTCGTTGAGCGGCGCCGAGATCCCCGAGCTCTCCTGTGCGTACGCCATAACGCTGGCTTGAGGGTACAGGGACCCGCCCGCCCTCGCCCCGGCCGCGGGAGCAGCCCGGAGTCAGTCGGGCTGGAGGTCAACCACCGTCAAACCGAACCGTTGCGCCAGCCGCTGCGCCACCAGTGAGCGGTGGCATGCCGCGGCCTGGCATTCCACGCAGAACAGCGCTGCGATCCCGGTTGTCGGCAGCTCGGCGACAGCTGGCTCCAGCGGCGCGCGGTCCAGGATCTCGGCCGTGTAGCGGCGGATGTACTCCGGAGCGAGCCGCTCCCGGGAGCGCTTGCCCACCCCGAGCCGATCGTCCTCCCGGTACTGGAGGTGGCGCAGCTCGGTGGTCGGCGCCAGCTCCGGGTGATGGCGGTAGGCGATCCCCGCGTCGGCCAGCAGCGCCTGCAGCCGGCGCGAGTTGGCCCAGGCAAACCGGGGGCCGCGCACCCCGCGGCGCTGGCGCACGTCGAGCAGCAGCGTGACGCCGGCGCGGCGGAGCGTCTGCAGGAACGTGTCGGCGTCGTAGCAGTAGACGCCGATGGTGGCGATGGCCGGCATGGCCGGGTGGCTCAGGCGCTCGCGCCGCCGCTGTCGGCGCCGCCCGAGCCGGCGCCGAGGTCGTCAGCGGTCGTCCACAACCGCGTCAGCGGGCCGTCCGCGCCGTGGACCGGGTCGGCGCGGGGCAGCGGGACCCCGTCGATGTTCGCCCGCACCTCGTCGTGCTCGGCGGGATCGCCGCGCCGCACGTCCCATGCCATGCCATCCGGATAGGCGCCGACGACGAGGAGGTCCCCGCTGGACCCGTCGTTGCGGTGACCGGTGCCGGCGGGGAGGACGAGCACGTCGCCGCGGCGGACGCTGAAGGTCTGTCCACCCGGGCCACCGAGCGTCACCTCGGCGGTGCCGGCGACGATCGCCAGCACCTCGTGGGCGATCGAGTGAAAGTGATGAAACGGAAAGATGCCGTCGCGCCACCCGCCGCGCCAGCCATTGGCGGCAAACCCTCGCTCGGCGCGGGCGGCATCGCCGGCCAGATCGAGGTCGTGGTAGATGAGCACCGGAAGCCGGGAGTTGGGCACGACGCCGTCATCACAAAAGAGAGCGGTTTCGGGCATCACACCTGGGGTCGCTACCCCGGTTCGGCGGTCCCGCACCGTCCATCGGACCGCGGCGATGCCCCCGGGCGCAACATCTCGCGCGTCACCCGGGTATCTTGCCGCGCACGGGGATGCGGGGACATTCTTTGTCGGCAACGTCGTGAGAAGGGGAAAGCCATGAGGAAGTGTCGAGTGACGGCGCTCGCGTGGGCGGGCGCGCTCGCCGCGAGCCTGGCGATCGCATCGCCGGCCGCGGCCGCCGGACCAAGGGTCGCGCTGAAGAACTCCGAATCACCGGCGGCCAGCCGGACCCCGCGGGTGGGTTCGGTCCCCGGCAGCGCTCAGATCGAGTTCGAGGTCGGCCTCAAGCTGGCCGATCCAGTGGGTGCGCAAGCTTTCGCCAGCGCGGTGTCCACCCCCGGAACCAGCTCGTACGGGAAGTACCTGACGCCGGCCCAGTGGGAGCAGCGCTACGGACCCGCCGCCGGCTCGGTCGCGCTGGTGACGACGTTCCTGCGCCAGAATGGATTCACAGTCGGCCGGACTCCTGCTGACCGCCTGTTCATCCCCGCCACCGGAACCGCAGCGCAGATCGAGAAGACGTTCGGAACCTCGCTGGCGTACCACCGGGTCCAGGGAGCCACGCTCCGGCTCGCGACTCAGAATCTCACGGTGCCGGCCGACCTGGCGGGCGTGATCTCGAGCGTCGCCGACGTCAACCAGACGATCATGCGTCCCGCGGACACCACCGGCGCCTCCGCCGCGGCCAAGCCACAGGCTGCGACGCCGCCGGCGGCCGCCTCGTCGGGCAGCCAGATTCCCCAGCCCCCCGGCTTCCGGGTCGCTCCGCCCTGCGGTCAATACTTCAACCAGGCGATCGATAGGACCCTTCCGCCGTATGGAAACGGCTATCCCGCCAACCCGCCGTGGGCGGTGTGCGGCTACACGGGCCCCCAGTTCCGGCTCGCCTACGGGCTGACCGGCCCCGCCAACGGTGCCGGCGTCACCGTGGCGATCGTCGATGCCTATACGTCGCCGACGCTGTTCGCCGACGCGCATCGCTTCGCGGCGCAGACCGACCCGGCCAACCCGCTGAAGGCGTGGCAATTCTCCGAGCTGCCGGCCAAGTCCTACAACGACATCAAGGCCTGCGACGCCCCGGGCTGGTTCGGCGAGGAGACGCTCGACGTCGAGGCGGTGCACGACACGGCGCCCGGAGCCAAGATCCTGTTCGCCGGCGCCCGCAACTGCGCCAACGGCCTGATCCGCTCGCTGAACAAGGTCGTCGAGGGACAGATGGCCCAGGTCATCACCAATTCCTACGGGGACCCTGCCGGCGATGTCCTGGACAGCGCCAGTGACCGGGCGGTGACCGATAACATCCTCCAGCTCGCTCAGGCCACCGGCATCAGCGTGCTGTTCTCCAGTGGCGACGACGGCGACGAGTTCACCACAGTCGGTCAGGTCGCCGCCGACTACCCCGCCTCCAGCCCCTACGCAACTGCGGTCGGGGGAACCACGCTGGCGATCGGCTCAGACGGACGACGGCTGAACGAATACGGCTGGTCGACGGCCCGCAGCTTCCTCTGCAACCAGGCCTACGTGACCGCCGGAGGCTGCACCGCCGCACAACTCGGGACATGGCTGCCGATCGACCTGGCGCTCGACGGTGGCTCGGGCGGCGGTACCAGCACGGTCTACCCGCAGCCCAGCTGGCAGGCGGGAGTGGTCCCGACGTCGCTGTCAGAAGCCAACGGGTCGACGCCGATGCGGGTCGAGCCCGACATCTCGATGGAGGCCGATCCCGCCACCGGCATGCTCGTGGGCGAGACGCAGACGTTCCCTGACGGCGTCTATTACGACACCTATCGGATCGGTGGGACCAGTGTGGCCTCGCCGCTGATGGCGGGTGCGATCGCGCGCGCCGATCAGACGGCAGGCCGATCGCTCGGGTTCCTGAACCCCGCGCTGTACTCGCTGTCGGGTAACTCGAGCGCGATCTACGACGTGCTGCCGGCGGGCAAGCTCGACCAGTCGCGAGCCGACTTCGCCAACTCGGTGGACGCTAGCGACGGGCTGTTCTACACGACGCGGATCATCGACTACGAGGGACTCGAGCAGTACTGCAGCTCGACCACCCCGAGCAGCTGCTCGACCCGGAGAGTGGCGCTGCACGTCACCCCGGGCTACGACAACATGACCGGGCTCGGCGCGCCGAACTCGGGCTTCGTCGCCGCGCTCGCCGCGAGCGCAAAGTAGCCGCGGCCGTTAGGGGCGGGGCGCCGATCGCGCGTCCCGCCCGGTGCCGCGGCTTGGGCTTCGATCAGAGGTTGACCGCCACGTACTTGGTCTCCAGATACTCCTCCATCCCCTCGTAGCCGCCTTCGCGGCCGAAGCCCGACTGCTTGACGCCGCCGAACGGGGCCTGAGCGTTGGAGATCATGCCCTGGTTGAGGCCGACCATCCCGGTCTCGAGCCGCTCGCACACGCGCAGGGCGCGCTTGAGGTCGTTGGTGAAGACGTAGGCGACGAGGCCGTACTCGGTGTCGTTGGCGGCGGCGACCGCCTCATCCTCGTCGGCGAAGCCCTTGACCGGGGCCACCGGGCCGAAGATCTCCTCGCCCAGCAGCTTGGCGTCATCGGGGATGTCGGTGAGGACGGTCGGGTTGTAGAAGTAGCCGGCGCCCTCACGCGCCTGTCCGCCGACGACGGCGTGAGCGCCGCGGCCGAGGGCATCCTGGACCAGGTCTGAGACCTTGGTCCGCTGCGTGTCGTCGATCAGCGGGCCTACGTCGGTGGCCTCGTCCACGCCGCGTCCCAGCTGCAGGGCCCCCATCTTGGCGGCCAGTTTCTCGGCGAACTCGTCGGCGATCGATCCAGCGATGTGGAAGCGGTTGGCCGACGTGCACGCCTCGCCGATGTTGCGCATCTTGGCGACCATGGCGCCGGCGACGGCGGCGTCGATGTCGGCGTCCTCGAAGACGATGAACGGAGCGTTGCCGCCGAGCTCCATCGACAGCCGCAGCAAGTTGTCGGAGGCCTGGGCCATCAGCTTGCGCCCGACCTCGGTGGAGCCGGTGAACGAGAGCTTGCGCAGCCGTGGATCGGAGATGAGCGGCCCGGTCGTCTCACCCGACGAGGACGCCGTGAACACGTTCAGCACGCCGCCGGGGAGCCCCGCCTCCTCCAGGATCTTGGCCAGGGCCAGCATTGACAGCGGCGTCTGCTGGGCGGGCTTGACCACCATCGTGGCGCCCGCGGCGATCGCCGGGCCGATCTTACGGGTGCCCATCGCCAGCGGGAAGTTCCACGGCGTGATCATCAGGCACGGGCCGACCGGCTGCTTCATGGTGAGCACGCGGCCGGCGCCGTTGGCGGCGACGGTATACCGGCCGTCGATCCGCACCGTCTCCTCGGAGAACCAGCGAAAGAACTCCGCGGCATAGGTGATCTCGGCCAGCGACTCCGTGACCGTCTTGCCCATCTCCAGGGTCATCAACAGCGCCAGGTCCTCTTTGCGGTGCACGATCGTCTCGAACGCGCGGCGCAATATCTCGCCCCGCTCTCGCGGCGCCATCGCGGCGAAATCGGGGCCGGCGTGGACGGCGGCGTCGAGCGCGGCGCGGGCGTCATCGGTGGACGCGTCGGCGACGTCACACAGCGTTTCGCCGGTCGACGGATCCTCGACCGACAGGGTTCCCTTGGCCCCGTCTCGCCATTCGCCGGCGATGTACAGCTGCTTCGGGACCTGGTCGACTACCTGCTGCTCTTGGGAGGCGGTGATCGTGCTCATGTCACCAACCTACTACCCCCCGGCCGGCCGCTCAGTCAGCGGCCCGGCCGGGAGGGGAGAGGCGTTGGCTTAGGCGGCGGCGGGCGCGACCGAAGCCGACTCGAGCGCGACGCCCAGGACCTCGTCGACGGTCATCGCGAAGTGGAACGTCATCTGCTCGCGGACCTCCGCGGGCACGTCGTCCAGGTCGCCGCGGTTGCGCTCGGGGAGCACCACATCGGTGAGCCCGGCCGCGTGGGCGGCCAGCACCTTCTGCTTGACGCCGCCGATCGGCAGCACCCGGCCCTGCAGGGTGACCTCGCCGGTCATCCCCACCGTGTGCTTGACCGGTCGCCGCGACAGCAGCGACGTCAGGGCAGTCACCATCGTCACGCCGGCTGATGGGCCATCCTTGGGAATGGCTCCAGCGGGGACGTGAACGTGGAACGCCTCGTCCTCGAACTGGGCGGGGTTGATGTTCAGGTCGCCGGCGTGGCCGCGCACGTAGGAGAGGGCGATCTGCGCCGACTCCTTCATCACGTCGCCCAGCTGGCCAGTCAGGGTGAGTCCGGGCTTGCCGGGCATCGCCGTGGCCTCGACGAACAGCACATCGCCGCCGGCGCCGGTGACGGCAAGGCCGGTGGCCACTCCGGGGACCGCGGTCCGCACCGCCGACTCCTGGAAGAACCGCTGGCGCCCGAGGGCGTCACGGACGGCGTCCAGGTCGAGGGTCACGGGGGCCGTGGCCTTGGCCGAGGCGATCTTGGTCGCGGTCTTGCGCAGCAGCGTGCCCAGGTCGCGCTCCAGCTGGCGGACACCGGCCTCGCGCGTGTACTCGATGGCGACGGTCTCCACCAGTTGATCGGAGACCTCCACCTCCTCGCTCCGCAGCCCGTTGCGCTCCAGCTGACGCGGCCACAGGTACCCGCGGGCGATCGCCACCTTCTCCGAGGTGGTGTAGCCGTCGAAGCGGATCACCTCCATGCGGTCCAGCAGCGGGCCGGGGATCGTGTCGGCCACGTTGGCGGTGGCGATGAACATCACGCCACTGAGGTCGAGCTCGAGATCGAGGTAGTGATCACGGAACGAGTGGTTCTGCGCCGGGTCCAGCACCTCGAGCAGGGCCGCCGACGGGTCGCCGCGCCAGTCGGCGCCGACCTTGTCGACCTCGTCGAGCATGATCACCGGGTTCATCGTCCCGGCATCGCGCAGGGCACGGACCAGCCGTCCCGGCAGGGCGCCGATGTAGGTGCGGCGGTGGCCGCGGATCTCCGCCTCGTCACGGACGCCGCCCAGCGACATCCGCACGAACTTGCGTCCGGTGGCGCGAGCGATCGACTCGCCGATCGAGGTCTTGCCGGTGCCGGGCGGTCCGATCAGGGTGAGGATGGCGCCGGAGCGCTTGTCCTCGGTGATCCCGCGATCGACGCGCAGCTTCTTGACCGCGATGTACTCGACGATCCGGTCCTTGACGTCCTCCAGGCCGGCATGGTCCTCGTCGAGGATCTCACGGGCGTGCGCCGGATCTAGCTTCTCCTCGGAGTTCTCCGACCACGGGACCGCGATCAGCCAGTCCAGGTAGGAACGGATCATGGAGGACTCGGCGCTCTGCTCGCCCATGCGCTCCAGGCGGCCGAGCTCCTTGTCGGCCTGCTCGCGGGCGTGCTCGGGCATCCCGGCCTCTTCGATCTTGGTCCGGTACTCCTCCACGATCGAGGCGTCGTCCTCGTCGAGCTCCTTACGGATCGACTCCATCTGCTTGCGCAGGAAGTACTCGCGCTGCTGCTTCTCGGCGCCGGACTCGACGTCGTCGCGGATGCGCTTGCGCACCTGCAGCTCAGCCAGCCGCTCGCGCTGATAGCTGAGGGCCAGCTCGAGGCGCTCGGTGACGTCGAGCGTCTGCAGCAGCCTGACCTTCTGGTCGTAGTTGAGGTCGGGGCTGTAGCCGCTGGTGTCGGCCAGCGTGCCGGGTTCCGAGATCGAGCGCAGGAACGCGGAGATGCGTCCGTCATCGCCGCGGACCTCGAGGATCTCCTCGACCACCGCGCGATACTCGCGCTCCAGGTTGCGGGTCTTGCCGTCGACGGGCACCGGATCGGTCTGCTCGTCGACCTCGACGAACAGGCGACCGTCCGGCAGCGTCTGGGCGGCGCCGGCGACGCCGCGGTGCAGGCCCTGGAGCTCAACCGCACGGCCGCCCCCGGGCAGGCGCACGCGATTGCTCACTTCGGCGACCGTGCCAATGGCCGCGAACTCCTGCTCATGCCGCGGCACCAGCAGGACGCGATCCTCATCGCCGGCGTCGATCGCCAGCGTGAGCGACATCCCCGGGAAGACGACGACGTCGTCCAGCGGGACCAGCAGTAGGCGACTCATCAAATTTTCACTTTCAGTAGGTCCTTACGAATCATAAGCGAAAGGATACCACCGGCCACGGTCCGAGGCCGATAGATCTCAGTGGACTCGACTGAGATTATCAATCTGCGGGGTGAGGCCGAGAAGTAGATCGGGGAGGGCGTTGGCGGTAAAGTGGCCGATCTGGGATGATCGGCGCCATGCCGGAGGAGCAACCCCGGGTTGACGAGCCGGTCCACGACGTGCTGGCGGCCGAGGAGTTCGGGGTGCCGGCGCCGGATCCGGCGTTGCATCACGGCCCCGTGTCGCTACCGCAGGATCCCACCGGGATCGCCGAGCCCCACGACGTGCTGGCGGCCGAGGAGTTCGCGATGCCCGCTCCGCGGCCTGGCGTCGCCGGCGACGAGGCGCGGCAACGCGCGCGTCCGGGGCGCGGAGCGTTCGCGGTCGCCGGGGCGCTGGCGCTGGCTGTTGCGCTTGCGTTGCGCAAACGTTCCCGTTAAGTCACACGTAGGTCTAGATCCGTTACGCCCCGCGCTGCCATCGTTGGCGAGGTGCAATCTGCGTACCCAGACGGGACATCAGACGACACTCGCCTAGCGAGGCTGGCGGTGAGACAGTACGGCGTTGTGAGCCGGCCGCAGCTTCGCCGGCTCGGCTACAGCGATCGGATGATCCACGGGCGTGTGGCGCGAGCTCATCTGCACCGGATCCATCGTGGCGTCTATGCAGTGGGCCACACCAGCCTGTCGATCAAAGGTCGCTGGCTGGCGGCCGTGCTCGCCTGCGGGCCGGGCGCGGTCCTCAGCCACGGGGACGCGGCGGCCCTCCACGACCTCATGCGGGTAGGCAGCGGGCTGATCCACGTCACGTCGCCGGGACGCCACCAGATTTCCGGGATTCGCTGTCATCACACCCGCGCCCTGCACGCCGACGATGTCACCACCGTCGGGGCAATCCCGGTCACCGCCATCGAGCGCACCATCTCAGACATGGCGAAGATCCTCAACCGCCGCCGGCTGCGCGCCGCGCTGGAACAGGCGCAGCGCCAGAGCAAGCTGGACTTCAGCCGACTCGAAGCCGTGATCGTTCGCAGCCCCCGCTGCCGCGGCGTCGTCGCGCTGCGGCGAGCCCTGGCCGAGCTGGGAGACGAGCCGGTGTGGACCCAGTCAGACCTGGAGGACCGCTTCCTCGAGCTCGTGCGTGCCCACGATCTCCCGCAGCCGCGCGCCAACGTGTTCGTCGACGGCTTCCTGGTCGACTTCTACTGGCCGAACCACAATCTCGTCGTCGAGGTGGACAGCTACGCATTCCACGCAACGCGCGCCACCTTCGAACGCGACCGCCAGCGAGACGTGCGGCTCACCGAGGCGGGACGCCGCGTCGTCCGATTCAGCTACCGGCGGATCGACGATACGCCCGCGGACGTCGCCGCGGACGTCAGGAGGCTGCTGCGCGCTGGGCCTTCGCCGCCGCCGGCGAGATCAGATCCGTGATCGTGCCGTCGGCCAGCTCGGCGGAGAACGCGACGGTCTCGGACAGCGTGGGGTGAGGGTGCACGGTGAGCGCGATGTCCTCCATGTTGGCGCCCATCTCCAGGGCCAGCACGGTCTCGGAGATCAGATCGCCGGCGCCCACCCCGATGATGCCGGCACCGAGCAGACGGTGCGAGCCGGGCTCCACCAGCAGCTTGGTCAGGCCCTCGTCGCGCCCCAGCCCCAGCGCCCGCCCCGATGCGCTCCACGGGAACACCGCCTTCTCGTAGTCCACCCCGGATTCGCGGGCGGCGGTCTCGGTCAGGCCCATCCAGGCCACCTCGGGGTCGGTGTAGGCCACCGACGGGATTGTCCGGGCGTCGAACTCGACGTCGTGGCCGGCGATCACCTCGGCGGCCACCTTGCCCTCGTGAGTCGCCTTGTGGGCGAGCATCGGCCCGCCCACGATGTCGCCGATCGCGTAGATCCCGGAGACGTTGGTGCGCATCCGCCGGTCGACCGCGATGAATCCACGCTCATCGACCGACACGCCGGCGGCCTCCGCGTCGATCGCCCGGCCGTTGGGTACCCGGCCGACCGCTACCAGCACCTGGTCGAAGATCCGAGCCTCGTTCTCGGAGAGCTCCACCTTCAGACCATTCTTCTGTGGCCGTACGCCGCTGACCAGCGTTTCCAGCAGGACGTCCTCGTAGCGCGCCCCGATCCGCTTGGCCAGCGGCCGGACGATGTCGGCATCACACCCGGTCAGCAGGTGATCGAGCATCTCGACCACGGTCACCTTGGCGCCCAGAGCGTCGTACACGCACGCCATCTCCAGGCCGATGATCCCGCCCCCGATGACCAGCAGCCGCCGCGGCACCGATGTCGGCGACAGCGCTTCGGTCGAGTCGATGATCCGCTCGTCGTCGGGCAGCCCGGGAATCGCCGCGGCCTGAGATCCCGCGGCGATGATGCAGTTCTCAAACGTGAGCGTCCGGTCGCCCACGACCAGCGACGACGGGCCGGTGAACCTTCCCGATCCGTGCACGACCTCGACCCGCCGCTGCTTGGCCAGGCCGGCGAGCCCGCCGGTCAAGCGATCGACGACCGACGACTTCCACCCGAGCAACTTCCCCAGATCCACTGACGGCGACCCGAACGAGATCCCGTGGGAGGCCATCTCCTCGGTCTCGGCGATCACCCGCGCCGCGTGCAGCAGCGCCTTGGAGGGAATGCAGCCGACGTTCAGGCAGACGCCGCCGAGCCGCTCGTAGCGTTCGACCAGCGCCACCTTCAGACCGAGGTCGGCGGCCCGGAATGCCGCGGTGTACCCGCCCGGCCCGGAGCCGAGCACCACGACCTGGAAGTCCCGGTCGCCATCGGAGTCCTGAGTTGGGGGAGGGGGCGCCTCCGCAGTCACGGTGGCCGCGTCATCGCCCGCACCGTCGCCTGCAGCGTCGCCCGCGCCATCGCTCGAGGACTCGAGCGTCAGCAGCGGCGACCCCTCCGACACCCGATCGCCCACCGAGACCGAGAGCCCCGCGACGGTGCCGGCAAACGGAGCCGGTACGTCCATCGTCGCCTTGTCGGACTCCAGGGTGACCAGCGGGTCCTCGACGGCGACCTCGTCTCCCTCCGAGACGAGGATCTCGATCACCGGAACGTCTGCGAAATCCCCGATGTCGGGGACTCGGACCTCGGTCACAGCAGTGCTCGCCGGAGATCCGACAACACGCCGACCAGGTAGGCGACGAAGCGCGCCGCCGCCGCGCCGTCGATCACCCGGTGGTCGTAGGACAACGACAACGGGACCATCAGCCGCGGCGCAAACGCCGCACCGTCCCACACCGGCCGCAGCGCCGACCGGGTGACGCCGAGGATCGCCACCTCGGGAGCGTTGACGATCGGGGTGAAGGAGGTTCCGCCAATCCCGCCCAGCGAGGAGATCGTGAACGTCGAACCGCTCATGTCGCCGGGGGCGAGCTTGCCCTCGCGCGCCTTGCCGGACAGCGCGGTGAGCTCGGTCGCGATCTCCTTCAGGCCCTTGCCGTCCGCATCCTTGATCACCGGCACGACCAGGCCGCCCGGCGTGTCGGCGGCGAAGCCGATGTTGTAATAGCGCTTGAGCACCAGCTCGTCGCCATCCAGCGAGGAGTTGAAGGTCGGGAACTCCTTCAGCGCGGCCGCGCACGCCGCCACCAGGAACGCGACCATCGTGAACTTGACCCCTTCCTTGGAATGCTCGTCGTTGAGCCGTTTGCGCCACGCCTCCAGCTCGGTGATGTCGGCCTCGTCGTTGTGGGTGACGTGGGGGATCATCACCCAGTTGCGCGCCAGGTTGGGGGCCGAGATGCGCTGGATCCGGGACCTCGCGACGCGCTCCACCGTCCCGAACTTCTCAAACTCAACCGACGGCCAGGGCGGTAGACCCGCCCCCACCTGCACGGGACCGGCCGCCGCAGGCGAGGCCGGTCCTCCTCCATCCGCCAGGCTCTCCACGTCCTCCTTGGTGATCCGTCCCTTGCGGCCGCTGCCGCTCACCGCGCGCAGGTCGACGCCGAGCTCGCGGGCCAGGCGCCGTGCCGAGGGGCTGGCGTAGAGCGGCCCGTCGCCGTTCTCTGCGGCGGGCGGCGCCGGCTCCTCGCGCGCTTCGGAGGGCGCCGGCTCCTCGCGCGCTTCGGACGGCGCCGGCTCCTCGCGCGCTTCGGAGGGCGCCGGCTCCTCGCGCGCTTCGGAGGGCGCCGGCTCCTCGCGCGCTTCGGGCGGCGCCGGCTCCTCCACCGCCTCCGACGGCGCCGTCGCCGACGTGGACGCTCGGTCGGCCGCCGCCGCCTGCTCGGCCGGCTCGCCGGCGCCGGCGTCTTCGTCGTCCCCCTCCAGGCTGAGCAGCGGGCTGCCCTCCGAGACCCGATCCCCGATCGCGACGCTGATCTCGCGGACCACGCCTCCGAACGGCGCCGGTACGTCCATCGTCGCCTTGTCGGACTCCAGCGTGACCAGCGGGTCCTCGGCGGCTACGGTGTCGCCGACCGAGACCAGGATCTCGATCACCGGCACGTCCTCGAAATCACCGATGTCGGGGACCTGCACCTGGGTCGAGGTCGCACTCATACGCTGATGGGCAGCGGAGCCTCGGGGTCGATCTCGTACTTGGCGATCGCGTCGGACACCAGCTGGCGATCCACCCGGTCCTGAACGGCGAGCTCCTTGAGCGCTGCTACCGCGATGTAGTGGCGGTCGACCTCGAAGAAGCGTCGCAGCGCCTGCCGGGTGTCGCTGCGCCCGTAGCCGTCGGTGCCGAGCGTCCGGTAGGGCGCAGGCACCCACTGGCGGATCTGGTCGGGCACGGCACGCAGGTAATCGGTGGCAGCGACCACCGGCCCGCGGCGCTCGGACAGGCATTGAGCGACGTACGCGGCGCGCGCCTTCTGCGCGGGATGCAGCATGTTCCAGCGCTCGACCTCGATGCCGTCGCGGCGCAGCTCGCTGAACGAGGTCACGCTCCACACGTCGGCGTGCACGTCGAAATCCTCGGCCAGCGACTCAGAAGCGGCGAGCACTTCGCGCAGGATCGTGCCCGAGCCCAGCAGCTGCACCGTCGGGCGGCGCGTGCGCTTCGGGGCCTCGCGCACCTGGTGCATGCCGCGCAGGATCCCCTCCGGCGCGTCGTCGGCCATCGCCGGGTGGGGGTAGTTCTCGTTCATCAGGGTGAGGTAGTAGAAGACGTCCTCCTGCTCGGTGAGCATCCGGCGCAGTCCGTCCTGGATGATCACCGCCACCTCATAGCCGTAGGCGGGGTCGTAGGCGCGGCAGTTGGGGACGACCGAGAACAGCAGGTGGCTGTGGCCGTCCTCGTGCTGGAGGCCTTCGCCGTTCAGCGTCGTGCGCCCGGCGGTGCCGCCGAGCAAAAAGCCCCGGGTGCGGCTGTCGCCGGCGGCCCAGATCAGATCCCCGACCCGCTGGTAGCCGAACATCGAGTAGTAGATGTAGAACGGGACCATCGGCACGTCGTGCGCGCTGTAAGAGGTGCCGGCGGCGACGAACGACGAGATCGAGCCCGCCTCGGTGATCCCCTCCTCGAGGATCTGGCCGTGCTCGTCCTCCTTGTAGAACATCAGCTGCTCGGAGTCCTCGGGCCGGTAGCGCTGCCCGAACGGCGAGTAGATCCCGAACTGGCGGAACAGGCCCTCCATGCCGAACGTGCGCGACTCGTCGGGGACGATCGGCACGATGTGGGGACCGAGCTGCTTTTCGCGCAGCAGGGCGGCCAGCACCCGGACGAATGCCATCGTGGTGGAGATCTCCCGGTCGCCGGTGCCCTGGAGCTGGGACTTGAAGAGTTCCAGGTCCGGAGCTGCGAGCGACTCGGACTGGCGCCGGCGCACCGGCAACGGACCGCCGAGCGCCTCGCGCCGTTCGCGGAGATACTGCATCTCCGGCGAATCCGCGGGTGGCGTGTAGTACTCGGCGGCATGGACCTGCGCGTCGGTGAGCGGGAGCTCGAAGCGATCCCGGAACGCCAGCAACGCCGCCTCGGTCATCTTCTTGGCCTGGTGGGTGATCATCTGGCCCTCGCCCGAGACGCCCATTCCGTAGCCCTTGATGGTCTTGGCCAGGATCACCGTCGGCTGGCCGGTGTGGCGAACCGCGGCGTGATAGGCGGCATATACCTTCTGCTGATCGTGCCCGCCTCGGTTGAGCAGCCAGATCTCGTCGTCTGACATGTTCGAGACGCGCTCCAGCAGGCGCGGATCACGGCCGAAGAAGTGCTCGCGAACGTAGGCGCCGTCCCGCGACTTGAACGTCTGGTAGTCGCCGTCGATGCACTCGCCCATCACCTTGACCAGCGCGCCGTCGGTGTCGGCGGCGAGCAGCGGGTCCCAGCGGCTGCCCCAGATCACCTTGATCACGTTCCAGCCGGCCCCGCGGAAATCGGACTCGAGCTCCTGGATGATCTTGCCGTTGCCCCGGACCGGTCCGTCGAGCCGCTGCAGATTGCAGTTGACAACCCAGATCAGGTTGTCAAGTTGCTCGCGGCCGGCGAGCGCGGTGGCGCCCATCGACTCGGGCTCGTCCATCTCGCCGTCGCCGAGGAACGCCCACACCTTCCGGCCGGCGGTCTCGGCCAGCCCGCGCGCCTGGAGATACTTCATGAACCGGGCCTGGTAGATCGAGGTGATCGCGCCGATCCCCAGCGACACGGTGGGGAACTGCCAGAACTCGGGCATCAACCACGGGTGGGGATAGGAGCTGAGACCGCCCGGGCTGGAGACCTCCTGCCGGAAGCCGTCGAGCTGTTCGGCGCTGAGGCGGCCTTCCAGGTAGGCACGCGCGTAGTTGCCCGGGGAGGAGTGGCCCTGGAAGTAGACGAGGTCGCCGCCGTGGTCTTCAGAGGGCGCGTGCCAGAAGTGGTTGAAGCCGACCTCCATCAGCGTTGCCAGCGACTGATACGTGGCGATGTGGCCGCCCAGATCGGAGGACTCCTTGTTGGCGCGGACCACCATCGCGATCGCGTTCCAGCGGACGATCGAGCGCAGCCGGCGCTCGATCGCCGGATCGCCGGGCAGCCGTGGCTCGCGCTCGGCGGGGATCGTGTTGATGTAGGCGGTGTTGAGACTGGCGATCGGCCCAGTACCCGCGTGCTGGGCGCGCTCGATCACCCGGATGAGCAGATCGCGGGCGCGGCCGGGCCCGTCGTGCGAGACGACGGCGTCCAGCGCCTCGAGCCACTCGGAGGTCTCTACAGCGTCGGGATCTGACGGCTCCGCAGCGGCTCCATCGCCATTCGCGGTCGGCGTCTGCGTCTGGGCTCGATCAGCCATGGCGTATGTGTGCGGGTCGGCGGACTCGGGAACTCGATCATACCCCGGCCGAGGCCATGGCCCCAGGCCAGCGACTTTTGGTTAGGTTGCCGTACATGAGCTTGCGTGAGGTGGAGGGCCTCCCCGGGCCCCCGTGGGATAGGCCGCTGGCCGGCGCATTGGATCGGCTCGTGGTTCATTCCGAACTGCTGGAGTCCAATCCGCTGGGCGATCCCGCGCGAAGGCCGCTGTACGTCTACCGGTCGCCGGGGCTGGAGACCGACGGCGATCCGCGGGTGCCGTCGGTATACGTCATCCAGGGGTACTCCGGTCAGGTCGACATGTGGGTGGGGCGCACCGCGTTCGAGCCGACGTTGATTGAACGGCTGGATGCGATGTTCCGAAGTGGCGACTGCCCTGACGCGGTGATCGTGTTCGTCGACGCCTGGACCTCGCTCGGCGGCTCCCAGTTCCTCAACTCGTCGAGCACCGGGCGCTACCTGGATCATCTCTGCGACGAGATCGTGCCGTTCGTCGACGACCGCTATCCGACGCTGGCCGGTCGCGAGCATCGGGGGATCGCCGGCAAGTCGTCCGGCGGATACGGGGCGATGGTGGTGCCGATGCTCCGTCCCGACGTATTCGGGGCGTTGGCGTCGCACGCCGGCGACGCGTTGTTCGAGGCCTGTTACCTGCGCGACGTCCCGGGGATCGTCCGGCTGCTGCGCGACAGCTTCAACGGTTCCTATGACGAGTTGCTGCGCGCCGTCGCCGAGCAGCCGAGCTTTGACTGGAGCCGCTACGGCGCCGCCGTCTCGCTGTACGCATACGCCTGCGCCTACAGCCCCGATCCGGACCGGCCCGGCAAGCCGCTGCTGCCGTTCGACGTGAGCACCGGCCGCCTGGACGAGGAGGTGTGGCAGCAATGGCTGTCGCTGGACCCGGTGCGGATGGCCGAGCGCCACGTCGACGCGCTCCACGGTCAGCGCCGGATCTACCTCGATGCCGGGCTCCAGGACGAGTTCTTCCTGGACCTGGGGGCGCAGGCGTTCTCCGCCGAGCTCACGCGCCTGGGGGTAGGGCACTCGCTGGAGCTGTTCGAGGGCACCCATGGCGGGATCTCCTACCGCTATCCAGGCGCTATCCGCGAGCTGGTGGTAGCGCTGGCGCGGTGATCCGTTGATCTCGCCGGCGCAGGTTTGCGGTACACTGTCGTACCGTGACCGCTCTGGCGCAGGCAAGGATCGCTCCCGAGTCGTTCACTGACCGCCCCGGCGCGGGTCACGTCCCGGACGGCGCGCGGCCCTCGCCGGCTGGCCCCGCCGACGACGCCCGGCCGACAGCGCTTCCGCCGGGGCCGCCGCTGCCGCCGTTGCTGCAGGGCCTGCGGTTCGCCCGACGCCCGATGGCTTGGCAGCTGTCGATGCAGCGGCGGTTCGGCGATGTGTGGACGGTCCGGCTGCCGACGCGGCGCGATGGGTTCGTGGTCAGCTCCCATCCCGACCACCTCAGGTCGCTGCTCAAGGCCAGCCCCGCCGACGCCCCGTCGCTCACCGGCGAGTCACCCCTGCGTCCGATCCTCGGCCCCAACTCCGTGCTCACCTCCGTCGGCGAGCGTCACCTTCGCCAGCGAAGGCTCTTGCTGCCGCCGTTTCACGGAGAGGCCGTACAGCGCTACGTGGAGATGATCAGCCGGGTGGCGGAGCGGGAGATAGACGCGTGGCCGGTCGGCGAGCCGTTCGCGCTCGCTCCCCGGATGCAGGCGGTGACGCTCGAGGTGATCATGCGCGGCGTGTTCGGGATCAGCGGCCGAGCCGGCCGGGGGGACAGCGAACGGCGGATGCGGCGGACCATCAGCCGGCTGCTGGTCGCCTCCACCCACCCGCTCTATCAGCTGCTGGAGATGCGCAACGCCGGCGCCGCCGACGCGCGTGGGATGCTGGCTCGGCTGCTGGCGATCGTCGACCGCCACATGTACGCGGTGATCCAGGAGCGGCGCGACCACCCTCAGCGAGGGGATGACGTGCTCTCGCTGCTCCTCGACGCGCGGGACCAGAGCGGCCGCCCGCTCACCGACGCGGAGCTGCGCGATGAGCTGCTGTCGCTGGTGCTCGCCGGGCACGAGACGACCGCCAATTCGCTGGCGTGGGCATTCGAGCGCCTGCTGCGCCACCCGGCGGCGTACGACCGGTTGCGCCAGTCGGTACGCGGCGCCGACGCGGCCGCCGGTCGCGAGTATGTGGAGGCGACGATTCAAGAGGCGATGCGCAACCGGCCGGTGATCCCGATGATCGTCCGGCTGGTCAAGCGACAGTGGCGCTTCGGGGATCACGTGTTGCCGGCGGGCACGCCGGTGGCGGTCAGCATCATCGCGCTGCACCACCGGCCCGACATCTACCCGGAGCCGGCGGCGTTCGCTCCCGAGCGGTTCCTCCGGGCTCGGCCGGGCAGCTACGCGTGGATCCCGTTCGGCGGCGGCATCCGACGCTGCCTGGGCGCGTCGCTGGCTATGGCCGAGCAGCGCGTCGTGCTGGAGGCAATCGCTCGGCGCACCGACCTGGCCGCTTCGGACCCGGGGCCCGAGCCGGCGCGGATGCGCAACGTGACGATGATCCCGCGGGACGGCTGCCGGGTGACGGTGGTGGCGCGCCATGGCCGCTGAGCCGCTGGCGGGCGCGCCGCCGGCACCGGCGCGAGGCGGTCCGTCCCCCGGCGCCGGCCACCGCGAGCGGCTGATCGCCGCGATGGCCGCGTCGATCGAGGCGAAGGGCTATCGGGACACGACGGTCGCCGATGTGGTCCGGATCGCGCGCACCTCCCGGCGCAACTTCTACGAGCACTTCGCCGACCGCGACGCGTGCTTCCTCGCCCTCTTCGATGCCACCAACGAAGCCATGATGCGCCAGATCGCCGCCGCCGTCTGGCCCGACCAACCGCTCGACCGGCAGGTCGACGGTGCGGTCGACGCCTACATCGACAACGTGGCCGCGCAGCCTGCGCTGTACCGCAGCTTCGTCCGCGAGCTGCCCGGGCTCGGACAGGCGGGCGCCGACCGCGGCTTGGCGACGCTCGAGCGGTTCGCCGCCCTGCTCGTGGAGCTGGTCGAGTCCGGACGTCGGGCACAACCGGACCTGGGGCTGGCGCCGCTGAGTATCGACACCGCGATCATCATCGTCGGCGGCCTGAGAGAGCTGCTGGTCATCTCACTCCAGCGCGGGCGCGACATGCGCGAGCTGCGCGCCACCGCGGGCGAGACCATCAAGGCGATCCTCAACGGCACGCTGCTGTAGGTCGTTTTGTCGCGGCGAGGCCACTGAGCGTGATGCGCCGCGACCGCGTGGCGGTGGACGGCCGCACGGCCTTCGTGTCAGGGGCGGCGTCGGGCATCGGGCGGGCGGTTGCGCTTCGGCTGGCCGCGTACCGCTGCCCGATCGCGATCGTCGACCAGGACGAGGCGGGGCTAACGGCGACAGCCGATCTGATCTCCGGCCCGGTGCTGGCCCGCCGACTAGACGTCCGTGATCGCCGCGCGCAGATGGCGTTCGCCGCCGACGTCGCCGACTGGGCGCCGACGCCGCTCGGGATGGTGTTCAACAACGCCGGCGTCGCCACCTCGCAGGGGATCGCCGACGGGTCGGTGTCGGACGACGAGTGGGTCCTGGGCGTCAACTTCGGCGGCGTCGTCAACGGCGTCCGATCGTTCCTGCCGGTCCTGCTGCGCCAGGGCTCCGGGGTGATCGTCAACACCTCGAGCGTCTTCGGACTGGTCGGGATGCCCTACCAGAGCGCCTACTGCTCCTCCAAGTTCGCCGTCCGCGGCTTCACCGATTCGCTGCGCCAGGAGCTGCGCGGCACCGGCGTCAGCGCCGTCACGGTGTACCCCGGCGGGGTCAAGACCAACATCGTCCGCAACGCCCGCTTGCACCCGAACCCGCGGTACCCCGACATGTCGCACGATGAGGCTGTCCACCGGTTCGAGACGATGGCGCCGACGCCCCCCGAGCGGGCGGCGAAGATCATCCACGAGGGTGCCAAGGCCGGCCGCAGCCGGATTCTCGTGGGGCCGGACGCGTACCTGTTCGACGTCCTGGGCCGGCTGGCGCCGACGCGGTACTTCGACTTCCTCGCGTTCCTGGAAACGTGGGTCAGCCGGCGCCGCTGAGCCCCGCCGGGTTTCCTTTGCCGGCGTGGTCTGCTTGCATGCAATGCCCGATCGCAGCAAAGGAGCCGCCTCCGATGACCGCCACGACCCCCCGCGAGATTCGTCCGCTCGACTTCCTGGGCATCGATGACCTGCTCGACGACGAGGAGCTGATGATCCGGGACACGGTTCGGGCGTTCGTCTCAGACCAGGTCCTGCCGAATATCGGCGACTGGTTCGAGGCGGCGCAGATCCCGCTGGAGCTCGCTCCGGCGCTGGGAAAGATCGGCGTGCTCGGCATGCACCTCGAGGGTTACGGCTGCGCCGGGGCGAGCTCCACCGCCTACGGGCTGGCCTGCCTGGAGCTGGAGGCGGGGGACAGCGGGCTGCGCAGCCTGGTCTCGGTGCAGGGCTCGCTGGCGATGTACGCCATCCATCGCTGGGGCTCGGAGGAGCAGAAGCTCGAATGGCTGCCGCGGATGGCGGCCGGCGAGGCGATCGGCTGCTTCGGGCTGACCGAGCCAGACGCCGGCTCTGACCCGGGAGCGATGCGGACGCGGGCTCGCCGTGACGGCGACGACTGGATCCTGCACGGGCAGAAGATGTGGATCACCAACGGCTCGGCGGCCGAGGTCGCCGTCGTCTGGGCCCGCACCGATGACGGCATCCGCGGCTTTCTCGTCCCGCGCGCCACCAAGGGGTTCACGACCCAGGACATCCACCGCAAGCTGTCGCTGCGCGCCTCGGTGAGCTCCGAGCTGCTGCTCGACGACGTCCGGGTACCCGCGTCGGCGATGTTGCCGGCCGCCACTTCGTTGCGGGGGCCGTTGTCCTGCCTCAACGAAGCCCGTTACGGGATTGTCTGGGGGGCGATCGGAGCCGCCCGTGCCTGCTTTGAGTCCGCCCTCTCCTACAGCAAGGAGCGGATCGCCTTCGGCCGCCCGATCGCCGCCACCCAGATCCAGCAGGCCAAGCTCGCGCAGATGGCGGTGGAGGTCAACCGGGGCGCCCTGCTGGCGCTCCATCTCGGGCGGATGAAGGACGAAGGCCGCCTCCGTCCCGAGCAGGTGAGCATGGGCAAGCTGGCCAACGTCAACGCCGCGCTGGAGGTGGCGCGCACCGCCCGGCAGGTGCTCGGGGCCAACGGCATCACGCTCGAGTATCCGGTGATCCGCCACATGAACAACCTGGAGTCGGTGGTGACCTACGAGGGCACCGCCGACGTTCACGCGCTGGTGGTCGGCGAGGCGCTGACCGGGATCAACGCGTTTCGCTGACGGCTGTGGTTCCGACCAGGGCCACCTAGTCGGGTCGGCTCGGGTGCCCGGGTCCGGGCCACGGCGCGAGCAGGATGAGCACCCGAGAGTCGGCGAGCGCCGTGACCTCGTGGCGCTCGGCCGGATCGAAGTGGACCAGGCCGTGAGCGGGGAGCCGCTGCTCGTCCTCGCCGGCGCGTATCAGCAGCTCGCCGTCCAGCACCATGACCAGCGCGTGCTCGTGGACCTGATGGTCATCGAGACGTTCCCCCTCCGGGAGCGCGAGGAGGATCACCCGCGTGGCGCTGTCATCGGAGCGCAGCACACGGGGCGCGCGCGGCTCGACAGTCTCCGAGTTCAGCTGCCACAGCTCCATGGCCGCCCATCATACGAGCGGTGGCACCCGGGGCCTCAGATGACGTACCTTGGTGGCTGATCATGGGGTTCTTCGCGCGCGGTGGGAACGGAGACGCAGAGGATGCGGAGGCGATGGCGCGGATCGGAGCCGGCGGGATCCCCCGGCGCGCCGAGGAGCGGCTGCGAGCGCTGGCGGCCGATGGCTCTCTGTTCACCAGCGGTCTGTCGGTGAACGAGTTCGCGCTGCTGGAGCGGATGGGTCCGGCGCCGCTGGCTCAGGTGATGGGCGCCAGCGTGATCCGGATCGGTTGGCAGTACCTGCCGCCGCTCGAGCCGGGCACAGCGTTCATTCCCAGCGGGGCGGCGGCGATCTACGGACCGATGGTCAGCGCCCGGGCGATTCGAAACCGGTACACGGAGGCCTCGGTACCGCAGATCCGCAACTACCGCTGGCGGGCGGAGGTCGTGTGCGAGCTCGACACGCTGACCGACGCGTGGAACCTTGCGCGGCGCCGCGCGCTCGATCGGCTCGCCGAGGAGGCGATCCAGGTGGGCGCCGACGCGGTCGTCGGCGTGCACCTGCGGCGCAGCGATCACGACCTCGGCAGACGAACGATCGAGTACGTGGTGAGCGGGACCGCGATCCGCCTTCCGAACTGCGCCCCGAGGGCGTGGCCGACGATCACCGACGTGTCGGTCCACGACTACTGGCGGCTGCACACCGCGGGGCACGAGCCGGTTGGATTCGTGGCCACGACCGCCGTGGTGTTCGCTTCGCCGCCGCAGGCCACCCAGATGGCGCGATTGCGGACGGCCGCCCGCAACCAGGAGCTCTCGGAGCTGAGCCGTGGCTTTCACGCCGCGCGGGAGACCGTCCGCGCGAAGCTGCTCGGCCAGGTGTCGGACGCCAAGGGCACGGGCGCGGTCGGGGTGCAGTTCTCGCATTCGGTGCACCGCGAGAAGCTGCCGGTCGCGTCATCTCTCGGATCCCGCGACCGCCGCGGCTGGCACCAGGGCCGATTGGGAGTGCCGTATCGCGTGTCGGGTCGCGGTGACGCCGAGCGCTCAGGGTGGGTGATCACGATGCACGCCGCGGGCACCGCGATCGCCCCGGCGCGGTCATCGTCGCCCCCGGCGGTGAAACCGACGCTGCGGATCGGGGTGAGGTGACCGACTACGATCCCGGTTCTCTGCAGGGGGTGCCCGCGTCCGGTCGCGAGCGGCTGGAGCAGAACCGGGGAGGTCTGTACACATCGGACCTGAGCGTCAACGAGTTCCTGCTCGTCACCCAAGCCGGATTCGATCCGGTCGGCCTGGTGGTCGGGAGCTCGATCTTCCACATCGGGTTTCAGGTCACCGGTCCGACGGCCAGCCGGGAGCTGGATGTGCTCTCGCAGGCCATGTACAGCGCTCGCCACCTGGCCATGACGCGGATGGAGGAGGAGGCCGACCAGCTCGGCGCTGACGGGGTCGTCGGGGTCCGCCTCGACATCGGCCGCTACGAATGGGGGCCGAACATGGCGGAGTTCATCGCGATCGGCACCGCGGTCAAGCATCGTGGCGGCGTCCTGCATCGGGCGCCCAACGGGAGACCCTTTCAGAGCGATCTGTCAGGCCAGGAGTTCTGGACGCTGCTGCGCACCGGCCATCGTCCGGTCGGCATGGTGATGGGCAGCTGCGTCTATCACGTGGGTCGGCGCGGTCCCCTGCAAACGGTGGCTCAGACCGGCCGCAACGTCGAGTTGCCGAACTACACCCAGGCCCTATACGACGCGCGCGAGCTGGCGATGCAGCGGATGCAGACCGAGGCCCAGGAACTGGGCGCGGAGGGCATCGTCGGCGTCTCGCTGTCGGAGCACAGCCACGGTTGGGGCAGTCACGCGATCGAGTTCTTCGCGCTCGGCACCGCGATCGTCCCCACCGATTCGGGGATCACGATCGAGCCTCCGGTGCCGGTGCTCGACCTCAACGACCGGTGAGCCGACTCGCCTCCAGCGGCCGGCAAGGGCCGTAAATCAGCGGTGCGTGCCCCGGCACGAGACTGACCCAGGGATCGTCGCGGAGCGCGGCGATCTGGTCGTGGTGCGCGATCCGGCGCGTCCTTCGGGGCGGCTGCTGCGCCAGGATGGCATGGACGCGTCCTACATCGATCTCGCCGACGCCTCTCACCTCGAGTTCGACTACCTGCGCTGGATGCGGATCGTGCTCCGGGCGGCTCGGGCGCGGAGGGTTCTGCACATCGGCGGCGGGGCGTGTGCCCTGCCGCGCGCCCTGGCCGCGGCCGACCCCGGCGGCCGTCAGGAGGTGTGCGAGTCCGACGGTGCCATCCTCGCTCTCGCCCGCGAGCATCTCGGCCTGCGGCGCGCGCCGGGACTGCGGGTGCGGGAGGCCGAGGGACGGAGCTTCGTCGCCAAGCAGCGCAAACTGAGCTGGAACGCGATCGCGATCGATGCCTTCGTCGGCGCCGTGATACCGCCTCGTCTGATCACGGTGCAAGCGCTGGCCGAGGTGGCGCGAGTGGCGCCGCTGGCGCTGGTCAACGTGATCGACAACCGCGCCGCGCGCCAGGTGGGGGCAGTCGCCGCTGCGCTCGCGACGGCGTATCCGAGCGTGTGGGCGCTCGGCGGCCGCGCCGGCAACACCGTCATCGTGGGCTGCGTCGCCGAGCTGCCCCTGGAGCGGATCGCCGCGCGGGTCGCCGCCGACCCGTCGCCGGCGCGGCTGAAGGCTCCGGCGATGATGGCGCGGCTGGTCGCCGGAGCCGCGCCGCGGCGTGACGAGGATCTGGATGGCCGGGATAGCATTCACGCGTGAGCTACGCGAAGCGCAACCTCCGCGAGATGGAGGACCAAGCCGTCAAGCACGGATTCTCAGCGCATCAGGAGGCGCGGTTCGCACGGGGCGAGCTCGGGGCGGCCGCGACCGGCCTCGCCTACCTGATCGTCAAGCCCGGGCAACGAGAAGCGTTCGCGCACCGCCACGGCACGGCCGAGGAGATCATCCTGGTGTTGTCCGGCAGCGGGCGGGTCAAGCTCGACGACGACCTCGTCGAGCTCGCGCCGCGGGATGCCGTTCGGGTCTCTCCAGGCGTTACCCGAGCCCTTCAGGCCGACGGCGACGGCTTGGAGGTCGTCGTCTTCGGACCGCACGTCGAAGGCGACGGGGAGATGGTCCAAGGGTTCTGGGATTAGTGGTTCTCGTCGGCTTCGATTGCGGCTGCCGTCAGCGCGACGTAGTCGCCGTCGGAGCCGGCGGGGAACGCCCAGCCGCCGCCGGATCCGGTGATCGCCAGCACGGTGCCGGTGTCGAGCTGTTCGGCGACATCGGGAAAGCGCATGGTCGACACCAGCAGGTACCGGGCAGGAGAGGTGGAGACGTTGCGCAAGCGGTGAGCACCCCGCGGTCCGGCGGGAAAACCGACGACCGCCCCGCGGGACACCGTGCGCAGCCCGTCGGGCGTGCGCAGCTCAAGCTCGCCGTCGAGCACGATCAATAGCTCCTCGTTGCCGTGGTGGGCGTGGTAGGGGGTCGCCTGGCCGCCGGGATCGACTTCGTAGAGCGCGCAGCCGAGCTCGGCGCTGCCGGCGCCGGGGCCGAGCCGGGTGCCGCGCGCGGTGCCGAGCTCGCGTTCCCAGGAGCTCAGCGTGAACACATCGGGGTCGTTGGCCATGAACGGTATGTTCCCGCTTCACCGGATGATTCGCCCGTGAGACAGCCGCGTGGACTCGTCGACGTCAGCCGCATCCCACGTGGATGGCGATTCGGGTCTCCCGGAACCGATTTGCCATCGACGTCGGGCATTCACCGCCGAGATGCTCAGGGAGCTCGTCGCGACCTACGCGGCGCTGGAATCGAGTTGGTCCTCGCCGACGTGCGCCGACCTGTCATCGACATGGCTCGCCGCTCGGGCTGCTGGAGGAGATCGGTCCCCCACACCGGATCTTTCACACCGTCGAGACAGCGGTTCAAGCGCTGGACGCGACCAACGGTTAGGATCGCGTCCCATCGCATGGCGCGGGCCGCGGGAATCATCCTGGCCGGCGGGCGGTCCTCCCGGATGGGCGCGCCGAAGGCCGCGTTGGAGTGGCATGGCTCGACGCTGCTGCGCCGGGTGACCGGGGTCGTGGGCCGGGTGGTCGACGGACCGATCATCGTGGTCCGGGCGCCGGGCCAGAGGCTGCCGGACCTCGCCGAGCGGGCCGAGCTGGTCTCCGATGACCGAACGGGCAAGGGTCCGATGCAGGGCATCGCCGCCGGGCTGGCCGCCATCGACGACCGAGCGCCGCTGGCTTACGTGTCGTCGACCGACGTGCCCCTGCTTCACCCGGCGTTCGTTCGCCGGGTCATCGCGGCCGCCGGCGGCGAGGTCGATGTCGTCCTGCCGGAGATCGGCGGCTACCGTCAGCCGTTGGCGGCTGTCTACCGAAGCGACCTGCTGGGGACGGTGCAGGAGCTCATCGCCGCCGAGCGGATGAGCCCGGCCTTCCTGTTCGAGCGCTGCCGGGTTCGCCGCCTCGATGATCAGACGATGCTCGCGGACCGGTCGGTGGCGCGGTTTGATCCCGAACTCGCGTCGGTCCACAGCCTCAACGAGCCCGCGGAGTACGAGCGGGCGCACGCTCTCCCCGCCCCGGAGATCCACGTGGAGCTGTGTGGACCATTCGCCACCCGCGCGGCCTCCCGGCGTCGGACAGCGCGGGCGTGGACCCTCGGGCAGTTGGCGTCAGCCGTGGAGATAGCCCTCGACGAGCACGTCGTCGTCGCCCTGAACGGCGACCAGGTCAGTCGCGACTCGGAGCTGCCGCTGGTGGCGGGAGACACGGTCGGGTTCGGGATGTCTCACCCGGGCGGCTGAGCCGCCGAAGAACGCCCGCTGGCGCTCGACGTGAGTGGGACCTCCAGCCGCCGGCACCCGGCGCGCCGCCGTGAGCGCGCCGGGCCTCACGTCCGGATGCTCGGCGTCATGCGCCCGCTCTGTCAGAAGGGGCCGCTGCCGTATCCCAGGACAGTCCCGAGCTTGCCTTCGGGTCCGAGCTTTTGGTATGTGTAGGCGTTGGTCAACGCGCTGAAGGCGACGTAGCTTGCTCGCGCTTTGACGACGGTCGATGTCAACGAGGACGGCAGGCGTGCCTGCATCTGGCGGGGAACGTACTCGCCAAACAGCCGGCGCGCCAGGGCCCTGGCGCGCGGGTCATGGGGATGGCTACGGGTCTCGGCGCGGCCGTCCGCGGTGGTGTAGTCGTAGAACTCGAGCTTGATCGAGCGAGGGATGATCCGGGTCGTGCCGGGCGCCCAGTGCGAGTAGGTGACCAGCTTGGACTCATGCGTCCGGACGGCCAGCACGTGCGTGGGAGCATGCGCATAGTTGATCGCGGCAGGAACGATCTCATCAGTGGCGAACACCACGTGCTCGCGGCCGGCGGCGTGGGGGTTGGCCAGCAGCTTGACGAGGTCCAGGCGCTCGCCGTAGATCTGGCGGTACTGCCCGGAGATCCACGAGGTGCTTCCGCGGTTGCCCAACGTGACCAGCATCGGCGCCAGATCGACGCTCGAGGCCAGTTGCCGGCGAGGCGTGCTCACCTGTGTGGTGAAGCGGCCACTGGGATCGACGACGACCAGCGGGATGTGGATCGCCTCCTCATAGGCGGTGCCGAGCTTGCCCGACAGCAGGCCGTGCGCACCGGCGTACTCGCCGTGGTCTGAGGCGAACACGAACACGGTGTTGGCCAGTTGGTCTGTGGGCACTGCGGCCACGACCTTGCCGATCTGCGCGTCGACCATCTGCTGCACGAGCGTGTACATCTCCAACCCCTGTTTCCAGTAGTGGTACGGGGCGATCGCCACCCCCAGGGTGTCGGGATGCAGCGGAGAGGGCAAGACCGAAAAGCCGCCCGCGTTGGCACCGGCCGACGCGGTGAAGGCGGGGGCATGCTCGTCCGAGGCGCCACCCCAGATCGCCTCCTGCATGGACCGGACCACCTGCTGGGTGATCGGCTTGCCGTGTTTGAGTAGGTCAGCGGCCGCCTCCCAGTTGGGCGGGACCGCCGGGTAGGGCAACGACGGAAGTCGTTCCTCGCTGGGCACGGACGAGTAGTCGGTAACGTCTGGCTTCAGCGACTGGCCCTTGAACAGGCTCTCGTAGAAGTCACCTTGTGAGCCGGCCCAGAAGAACTGCTTGTCGTGGGGGTTGACGAAGCTGACCGTGACACAGAACGGCTGGGCGGCGGCGCTTGACTTCTGCAGCCAGGAAACGGCGGCATCGGCGATCACAGGCCCATCCTTGGCCGCGCCCTCGCCATTGAGGCCGACCGGATCAGGCGTCGTCATGCCCTGGAAGCCATAATTCTCCAGGTAGCCGTCCAGCGAGCCGTTGGCCGGCGGGTTGGAGAGATGCCACTTGCCGAAGTAGGGCGTCTGATAGCCCAGCGCCCGCAGCAGCTTGCCGTAGGTCGGGAAGCCTGGCTGCAACGACGGCCCGCTCGAGGTTCGGGTGGCCAGCAGCCACTGCTGATGAGGGTACAGTCCAGTGGCGATGGTGGCTCGGGCAGGACTGCACGCGTTGCCCGAGCTGTAATAACCCTCAAACTTGACTCCGTGCCGCCAGAGCTCATACAGGTTGGGCATGAACCGGCGCAGAAACTGATCCGGCGTGCTGACACCAGCGGGAAACACGCTCGGGAACCGCATCTCATCCACGAGGATCAAGACGATGTTCGGCTGCCGGCCGACCGGGGCGGCGGCGCGCGCCGCGCCCTCGAACACTCCGAGGTTGGCCAGCATGCCGCCGGCGACTGCTGAGCCGCCGCGCTTTAGGAACTCTCGTCTGTCCATCTGATCCTCCTCCTGGTTGAGCTAACCGTTTCGGGCCCGGCGCCGTTTGGGTCGCTACGCCGTTTCGCCCCCCGCGCGCGGGCCGGACATGCCGTCTTCACCTCAGTCTTCGGTCGGGCCGCGTCACGTCGACTGGATGGGTCGGCGTCGCGGCGATGCGAACACCGTCGCACTCCACAGGCGGGCTGCCAAGTGGGAGATCCCTAACGCAATCCCGAAACAATCCCGTCGACGGGCGGCCTCGTGTACCGGTCTCCGGTCGACTTCAAGGGCGCGCAGTGTTGCCGTTTCGGCAGGGATTTCGCGGCTGACGGTTTCCTGCGAGGCGGCGGAGAGCGCAGCGACGCGTCATCCCACTACCTCGATGACCATCACCCCCGAACCGCCCGGAGCGCGTCATGCATGTGGGTGGACCGTTCCTCGTGGCGCTTCGGCGACGGCCGGCCCGGTGTGACCGCGGTCCGGTGTGGCCGTGGTCCGGTGTGACACTGGTGGACTCCAGCATGCGCTCGGCCAGATCAGCGGCGCGGTCACAACCGACGCACGATGGCCAACGATGCCGGAGGAGGGACTCGAACCCCCGACACGCGGATTATGATTCCGTGGCGCGATCCGGCAAGAACCCCGTGTTTACGGGGGATTAGATCGTCTTGGGGGCTCCGTTGCCAACATGGTTGCCAACATTTCCACGGCGAGGGGCGCGAGCCGCGCGCTGCGGCTCGTTGCGCTCGGTTGCGGCAGCGTGGCTCTGCGGCTGGATCGATCGCCACCTCCAGAGTCAGGCACGACCCCTTGGGGGCGGTCGGTGTTGACAATCGGCAAGCTGGGCGCGAGTCAGGGTCAGCTGGCGTATTACGAGGCGCAGGTGGCGGCGGGAATCGAGGACTACTACGCCGGTCGCGGTGAGGTCGCCGGGATGTGGTGCGGGACGGGCGCCGAGGCGGTGGGGTTGGCGATCGGCGGCCGGGTTGAGCACACTGAGTTCCTGGCGTTGATGCATGGCCGCAGCCCGGTCAGCGACGACGTGTTGCGGCGGGTGGGGCGGCGTTCGACGGTGGCGGCGTTGGACTTGACGTTCTCGACGCCCAAGAGCGTGTCGGTGTTGTTCGCGACCGCCGATGATGAGGTCAGCGGCGCGTTGCTGATGGCCCACGAGCGGGCGGTTGCAGATGCGCTTTCTTATCTGGAGCGGGAGGCGTGCTTTACCCGCCGGGGACATGGCGGCGCCGAGTCGGTGGCGGGGGAGGGGTTCCTCGCTGCTGGGTATCGGCATCGGATGTCGCGGGCAGGGGATCCTCAGCTGCACACCCACGTGCTGGTGGCAAACTTGACGCGCGCCGCCGGCCGCTACACCGCGCTGGATGCTCATCCGGTGTGTGAGCACAAGTCAGCGGCGGGCGCGGTGTATCGGGCGGTGCTGCGCGCGGAGGTACGCGCGGCGCTGCCATGGGTTTGCTGGCGGTCGACCGGGCGGGGGTTGTTTGAGATCGAGGGGGTGCCCCACGCGGTGCTCGAGCAGTTCTCGAAGCGGCGGGCAGAGATCGAGAAGCGTGCGCTGGAGCTGACTGGGGTGGCTGCGGGGCTCTCGCGGGAGCGGATGCAAGGGATCGCGCTGGCCACCCGCCGCTCCAAGCAGTACGGGGTGGAGGGTTCACCGTGGCGCGAGCAGGCGCGGGCGCGGGCGGCCGAACATGGCTTCGGGCACGCGGAGCTGGCGGCGTTGCAGGGGCGCCGCGATGCTGACCTGAAGCCAGCCGATCTGGCGCAGCTGGCGGTGAGGCTCTCGGGCACGGAAGGCCTGACCGCGGATCACAATACGTTCGCGCGCCGCCACGCGCTGGCCGAGATCGCCGGCGCGTATCCGCAGGGATCCAGCCTGGGGCAGCTTGAAAACACGATCAGCGGCTATCTCGCCGACCCCTCGGTCGTCATCTTGACCGCGTCCAACGGCGTCGCGGAGAGGTATACGACCATCGGTCTATTGGCGTGCGAACAGCAGATCATCGCCGGCGCGGAAGGCCGAACCCCAGACGCGGCGAGGATCGTGGACCATGAGGTGGTCGACGCGGTCCTCGCTGACTTCGCGCCGGCGCTCAACACCGAGCAGGGCAACGTGGTCTGCGCGCTTACTTCCAGCGGCCGTGGGATCGAAGCCGTGCAGGCGCTGGCCGGTACCGGGAAGACGACGCTGCTCGGAGCGGTCGCCAACGTATACGCGCAGGCGGGGTGGCGGGTGATCGGCACCGCCCCGACCGGCCGGGCAGCCCGTGAGCTACGCGACACCGCGAACATCCCCGCCACCACCATGCACGCGCTGGCCGGCGAGCTCGACCGCGCCGGCGGATTCGCACCTAACACTTTGCTGCTGGTCGACGAGGCCGGGATGGCGCCCACGCGGCTCACCGCCCGGATACTTGCGCACGCCGAGCAGGGCAAGGTCAAGGTGATCGCGGTCGGCGACCCGGGGCAGCTGCCCTCAGTCCAGGCCGGCGGCTGGCTGGCCGCGCTCGCGCGCCAGGAGCCCAGCCTCACGCTGCGCCAGGTGCTGCGCCAACACGACCCCGCCGAGCGCCAAGCCCTCCAGGCACTGCACGACGGCCACCCCGGCGCCTACCTGGAGCACAAGCAGCCGGCGCTCACCATCCACGATCGTGAAGAGGGCGCCCTGACCGCGGTCGTGAGCCAATGGCATGACCGCCCAGCGCCAACACGGGGTCGCCGGCGCGGTAATGATCGCCCGCGACAACCCCACTCGCGAACGGCTCAACCACGCCGCCCGCCAAAGGCGCAAAGACGACGGCAGCCTCCCCGTCCGGGGCGTCGTCGTCGGCGGCCGCGAGTTCGCGGCCGGGGACCGGATCATCGCCCGGCGCAACGACCGCCACGCCGACATCGACAACGGCACCCTCGCCACCGTCCTGGGAATCGACGACCGCGCTCACCGCATGATTATCGAAACCGACCGCGGCCACCAGCAGCGCGAGCTCGATCTCGCCTACGTGCACCGCCACGTCGAGCACGCCTACGCGCTCACCGGCCACGGCGCCCAAGGCGCCACCGTCGACTGGGCCGCCGTCATCGGCCGCCCCCACGAGTTCACCCGCGAATGGGCCTACACCGCGCTTTCTCGCGCCCGCCGGAGCACCCGGCTGCACGTGATCAGCCAGGCCGACGCTCGCGACCGAGAGCGCCAGGGATACGCTCCGGAAGCCGCCGGCCGAGCCCCTGCCGAGACCGTCGCCGCGTTGCTCCGGACGATGTCGCACTCAGAAACCGACCCCTTGCCCTCGAGCACGACGATCACGCTGTCATACAGGCGCTCGGGCATCGCTCATCAGTCCCGCGTGAGCCCACACCGCGAGCCGACCAGCTCCCGCCGCGCCCCCCAGGCGCCACTCCGCTCATTTCCCGCCCCCCAAGACTCGGGGCGCCGCGCTCGGCCCGCGACCGCTGCCTCCGCATCACCCAATGACAATCGCGATTTTGACCTCTGGGCGGCCGACAGGGCACGCACTTCCCCGTGATCGGCAAGGGCGGATGCTCGTCGCGGTGAGCAGCAGCCGGAACCCCATCCGACGGAGCACAAGCGGGACCCGCCCGACGTGGTGTAGGCGAGGCTTCTGCCTTTGGAATGGGGGGGAACCGGCGACGCTGCTGCCTTTCGCCCAGGCAGCCGGGGTTAGCTGGGACCGAGCAGGCAATCCGACCGGACGGGCCGCTCCTCCAGTTGCAAAGCGAGCGTCTCGTCGCCACGCTCGACATCTGTCTCGCTGGTCGTCTTGAGCGAGCGCGTCGTTGCCACCCTGACGGATGTCTGCTTTGGTGCGGCGGTGCGGCGGTGCGGCGGTGCGGCGGTGCGGCGTGCGCGATCGCGGGCGCTCCTGCTTCTCCTTGCTAGCAGAAGCACCGTGCAGTCGGTTCTCAAGTGACATCGTGGGAGAGGATAGGCGAGGGTCACATTCGGCCTCCCTCTGTGATGATTGGTGGCCGTCAGTGCTCATACAGCTTGAACAGGAGGACGGGAGTTGACCAGCTCGAGGAAGACCACAGCGCAGGAGGCTCGCCGGATTGGTGATGAGATCGGGGTGGATTGGAATCGTTTTGACCTCGAACAGTTTCGTGCGGGACTCGACGTCGAGTTCGAGCATGGCTCGCACGATCCTCAGACGGACGTGACCGGAGATGATCCGATTCTCACCGGCAGAATCGCACTGGCGCATATCAAGGAGTTTCCGGATTACTACGAGCGCCTTGAGCAGATGGAGAAACAGGCCAGGCGCGAGTGGGCAGCGCGTCCGGCGGGTGGTTGACAGGTCGGTTGCGGCTTTCTATCGACTGCGCAGCCCATCCGACGCGTGTCGCGATTCGCAGCCGAGAATGGTGCAAGCGGCCGCTCGCTTCCTCCAAGCCGGCGTCCGGGACGATCTCGTACCTGCGCCGCCCTTCGTTTCTCGCTCAGAGCGAGCCAGCTGCCCCCGCGCCCCCTTCTGCTTCGGTTCGAGAGAAGCGGCTGCCGCCAAGTTTGCGCCCGTGGTTCCTCGTGGATGAGCGTAGTCTCAGCCGCGACTTACAGCTGGCTTACGGTTCGCCGTGACTCTCGACATGAGTGAATGCCGATCGTGCGCACGCGAGGAGGCGGCGGGCGGCCAGCCGGGTCCCCGCGCTCGGGCCGGCGCTGGCTCTGTTCCCGCTGCGCATGTTTCTCGGCATCACTTTTGTGTATGCCGGGATTCAGAAGCTGAGCGATCCGGGGTTTCTGCATCCCGGCGCGCCTACTTACATCGGGACGCAGTTGAGTGCTTTTGCGCACGGGACGCCGGGCGGCTTCTTGTTGCGTGCGTTGGCGCTGCCTGACCCGAAGCTCGCGGGGGTCGGAGTCGCGTTTGTGGAGATCGTCGTCGGGCTGCTGGTTCTCGGGGGCCTGCTTACGCGTGCCGCGGCGGCGATCGGCCTAGCCCTCAACCTCGTCCTCTTTCTCACTAATAGCTGGAACACGTCGCCTTACTTTTTGGGCTCTGACATCGTGTTCGTGTTTGCTTGGCTGCCGTTTGTCCTGGCGGGGGCGAGTGGCCAGCCGGCGATCGACAACTCGCTTGACCGCCTCGCCAGGGCGCGGCGGGCGCCCCCGCGCGCGACGAGCGCCGGAGAAACTGGGACGAGGGGCCCGCGGCCAGTCGAGGAGAGTCCGGCTCTCACGCGGCGAGCGGTGATCGCCAGGGCACTGGGGGTCACCGGCGGCCTTGCGGTGGTGTTGGGCGCGATCTCCACGCTTGCCAAGGGCAGCTACCGCGCGGCAGCGACACCCCTGGCGGTACGCGCGTCGGCTCCAGTCAGTACCGGCCCTTACTCGACGAGCTCGCCCTCCAGAGCCAACCGGAAGGCGCCAGGGCCAGCCACTGGCGGCGGACGAACAGTTCCGTCTCGAGCGGTGCGGATCGGGTCTTCCAGCCAGCTTCCGCGCAATCAGGCCGCACTGTACTCCGATCCAAGCAATCAGCAACCCGACATCATCATTCGCCACAGCGACGGGTCGCTGAACGCGTTCAGCGCGATCTGCACCCACCAGGGCTGCCAGGTCGGTTACCAGGGCGGTGAGATTGCGTGCCCCTGCCACGGAGGCCTCTACAACGCTCGCACCGGCGCGGTCGAAGGCGGGCCGCCGCCGGCGCCGCTGCCCCCGCGACGGGTTCTCGAACGCGGGGGGACGATTTACGCGATCCCCACCTAATGCGCGGCTCGACAAGGGACACGTCCTAGTGATCGGCGACAAGCGGGCGATTGTCAGTCTTGTTCGTTCCAGGCTGCAGCCTGAGGTTGCGAGGTGACCGATGCATGGGATGGGATTGACAGCCAGCACCCGCGGGTTATCGGAGCAGGTGACTCTGGTCGTGGTCGATGCGGCTGGGTCAGCGTGCCCGTGTCGCACATGCCGTTCCGCGTGCAGTCGCTGGGTGTCGGAGGCGCTGACCAACGTGACCCGAACTCCCGTCTCCGGCCGCACGACGGGGACGGCTCGGGCTGGTGAACCAGGACTTGGGTGCAATCACGGCGCGGCCGCAACCGCATCTGATGAGCTGCGCTATCGGCTGGCGCAGGCCGAAGTCCCCGACTTGGAGCGCGCCGACGGTTCCGGTGTCGATCAGTGGTGGTGATGCACGAGCACACCGTGGGCCGTCCATGGCGCGAACTGCGGGATCAGAGCGATCACCAGCACGAGTTCACCGACGAGGCCTCCCGAGAGCACGATCCAGCGCCCCGCGTGGTCCGGCGACGGTCTCAACGAGATGGCGTTGCCTCCCGGGGGGGCAGCAGATGAGCCGTGCGCGGTAGGTGGCCGAGGACGTGCAGACCGATGGACACGAGCCAGACGATGAAGCTCGCCTTCTGGATCAGGAGCAGCTCGCCCCGTCCGCTCGGATCGGCAAACATCAGCAGAAATCCGCTCACGAATACGACGACGGTGGAGACGACGACTATGGGCGCGATCAGCCGCATCGTCACCTCCGGCGGCGCAGATATCGACATGAGCTCCAGCCGCGAGGTGTGTCGTGGCGGTGAGTGGCGGCTGTCGAGGAGTGAGGCTTAGCTGTTGGTGCGCGCGCCTGATGCGTAAACGCGGTCGAGTGCCCTCCCGGGAGCAGACCCTGCGCGCTGCCTGGGGATACGATCGCCACCCTGGTACAAGCCAAGTCGACGTTTACGCCGGATATCTGCGTCGCACGCTGAATCGCGGTGAGCATGGCTCGCCGATCGTCATGGTCCGGTCTGTCGGGTACCGACTTGGCGCGGGCGCTTAGATCGGTGCGGTCGGCCAGCTTGCGCTGGCGGCTGACGATCTGGGTGGCGGGGGTGATGTTGATCTCGGCTGCGGTGATCTTCGTCGTTATCTACGAGGACACCGGCGCCGAATTGCGCAATCAGATCAACCGAGGGATCGCGAGTGACACGAGCCAACTCTCGCACTTGCTGGGCTCACTGGATGATCAGAACCCGGGACAAATCGCCGCTGTGGCGCAGCGCTACGTCCGCGCGCAACCCTACACGGCCAATTCGACGCTGCTGTTCGTGCTCGTTCCGGGAGAGGCGACGGTCAGCAACCACCCGGAGGTGTTCGCCGCCATCGGTCCCGAGGAGGGCGAAACCATCCCGGAGCAGGCTCGGGAGAATGCGTTAGGCGTCAAGTTGCTGACACCGCGGATCGGTTACTCGACGCACCAAGTCCCGGACGTGGGTGCGATGCGCATTCACGAGCGCCCGGTGCGCGCTGGAGCGCTCACCGTGGTTGCCGGAGCGGGCGAGCCGTTGGAGGTGGTGGAGCAGGCTCAGCACGGAGTGGCTCGAGCGTTCGCACTGGCCGGCGCCGCGACCCTGGCAATCGCGCTGCTCGCGTCCTACCTGGCCGGCGCCCGTGTCTCGGCGCCGCTGCGCAGGATGGCGAGCGTTGCCACTCGGGTTGATGCTGGTGAGCTCGAGCCTCGAATGGAGACCACCACCGGTGAGAGCGGCGAGTTTCGTGTTCTGGCCGAAGCCTTTAACCACATGCTCGACCGACTCGCGGCGGCGTTTGACAGCCAGCGCGAGTTTGTTGCCGACGCCTCACACGAGTTGCGGACTCCGCTCACGGTGATGCGTGGACAGCTCGATGTGCTGGTCGCGCAGAAGGCTCCCTCTGACGCCGAGGTCCGCCGAGTCGAGCGTCTGGTGCAAGCCGAGATAAGCCGCATGAGTCGCCTGGTCGACGACCTGCTCGTCCTTGCCGCAGCCGAGCAGACCAACTTTCTGCGTCCTCAGCCGATCGAGCTTCAGCGATTCGTCACTGAGCTCTGGGATGGGGTCAGCGTGACCGCCGAGCGTCGCTTTGAGCTGAGTCCTGTACCTAGCGGGATACTGCGCGCCGATCCCGACCGGCTCGCTCAGGCATTGCGCAACCTCGCTCGCAACGCAATCGAGCACACCACCGCTGAGCACGGAATCGTTCGCCTTCAGATCGACCGAGTCCGCTCCGAGCAGATCAGATTCGTGGTGATCGACAACGGACCAGGGATACCGTCCTCGGAGCGGCAGCGTGTGTTCGAGCGCTTCCACCGAACCGACTCTGGACGCGCTCGCATAGCGGGCGGAGCCGGTCTCGGACTCGCGATCGTGCAAGCGATCGCCGAAGCTCACGGCGGGCACGTCCGGGCGGCGGATCCCGGTAGCGGTCAGGGAGGGCGCATCGAGCTTCTGCTGGGCGGCTTCAGTACGAGTGAACGATCGAGAGGCGCCAAGTCGCTCGCAAACCGCTCGTACTTCGGCGCCGCCGAGAATGGCGACAGCCGCGCCTCGTAGACCGGATTTTTCGGCACGGGACCGCGGTTCGCAACTGTGCCGCTCGGGCGGCCCGCAGCGGTCAGGCACTGGGCGGTCAAGGTGCCGTTCCCCGTTCGGCGTCGACGACCGGCTGGACAGCGGCGGCGTCGATACGGTCGAACTCGGCCTCTCCGGCTCTAGAAGGTCGCCGCCCCCGATCTTCGCTCGCCTCAGAGCATCCAGCCCGCCCGCTGAGGCGATCGCCGGCAACCGGAGCGTCGTGCGCGCCGCGACCGCGACGGACTCCTCCCCCGGGGGCGAGCGCGCCGTTGGCGGTGAGCGCCGCCGGCGCGCGCGGGAGTCCGGCGCGGGCGTCGAGACCTTCGCGAGGACACAGGGATCGCGCTGGTTTTGACGGTCGTGCTCGTGAGCGCGACCGTCGGTTGGGCGTTCTAGCTTTGGATCGAGGTGCCGATCGGTGGCGTCGCTGTTCACCGAACGGGCGATCACGAAGCGGCGCGCGCGATCACGGCGGCTACCGGCGCCTGGACCTGAGCGCCCCGTAACGCTACGGGCTCGCTCACGGCTGGGTTGCGCGCCGCCGAGCATCATAACGCCGCGTCACCCTCGGCCTCATCGCCGTGTGGGCCGTTTCCGTAGCGTCCGCGACGGCCGCCGACCTTCGAACAGGAGGCTGGCGATGCAGACTAGGAACATGAGCAGCGCGAGTAGCGCTCCAATCGCGACCCCGGGCTCCACCACCAGCGCCACCGCAGCGATCGTCACTGCCGCGGCGATATCGATCGCCAACTGGTTGTGCGTCACCGCCCGAGCCTCCGAAACAGGGCTCGGAGCATATGCCTCGCCACGGTCCCGTCAGCCGGCAACATTGACGCTCAGGGCGAACAGCAGCAGCCACACCACCCCGCCGAAGGCGAGCCAGCGGTCGGATAGCAGCAGCTCCTCCGGGGCTTCGCCGCCGCCGCTGCGCATGAGTGCGCCGTAGCGCAGCAGGCACGCGGTGAACGGGATCACCGTCAGCAACCGCCACGGCGCGCCGGCGGCGTGGGAAAGCTGCAACGCCCACGTGCTGTAGGCGAATAGGGCACATCCGCCGCTTCCGGCAAGCAGCAGCCGCAGACCACCGAGGCTGTAGCGCCGCACTACGCGTCGGGCATCCTCGCCGCTCCGGTCCCCCGAGGTTCGCCGCAGCTCCGCCTGGCGTTTGCCAGCGGCGACGAACAGAGCGGCGGCGCTCACGACGAGGACGAACCAGCGTGACAGCGTCACCGGCGCCGCGACGCCGCCCGCCAACGCCCGAAGCACGAATCCGCCTGCAATCGCGACGATGTCGAGCACAACGATGTGGCGCCAGACGAACGTGTAACTGAGCGTCAGGGCGACGTAGCCACCCCCGATCACCGCCAGCAGGGGGCGGATCGAGAAGCACAGGATCATCCCGGCGAGCAGCCACCCGCTGCCCAGCACGACCGCGTCGCGCGGCTCCAGCTCGCCGGCGGCGATGGGGCGGTAGCGCTTGCGCGGATGGCGGCGGTCCTCGGCCGCGTCACGGGTGTCGTTGAAGGCGTAGATCCCGGCCGAGATCAGGCAGAACGCCAGACACGCGAGGCCCACGCGCACCGGTACGTCGTCGCGACCAAGGGCCCCGGCCGCCCCGGCAGCAGCGACGACGAGCAGGTTCTTGATCCACTGCGCGGGACGGGCGGTGACCAGCGCCGCCCGGACGCGACCGCGGCGCGGACGCGGGGGCGAAGCCGGCTGGCCGGCGAGCGCCGAGTGGGACTCGAGGGCATCTGGAGTAGTGGCGGACGCGACGGCCGGCAGCGCGCTGCGCCGAGCCAGCCCTGGCACGACTGAACCTCGTCTCAAAGACGTCATCGGCGATCACGCTACGTTTGCCCGATGAAGCTCACGTCTCTCCTTTATGAGGGACATCTCAGACTGTTGGCTTGATGAGCGCCCTCTCAGGCGTTCCTTAGGCCTCGCCGTCGACGCCATTGGAACGATCCGCCGCTGATGACTTCGACCCGTTCCCCGGTACGCCCACCCCCGCGGCGACGCCCACCGACACGCGACCGACGTCGCCGACGTTCGCCACTTCGGCGCGGACGCCGGGTCGCCCTGATTGCGGCAGTTCTGATTGTGTTGCCAGCGCTCTTCTCCTACGCCAAGATGCTTACGCAGCCGTCTGACTCGAGCCTTTCGATCAGGACCGTGGAGTGGATGCGCGAGAACGGCGCGCGCGGTCTCGTCAACCAGGTCGAGAACGTCTACTACTCCTTAAACGCGCCGGCCCCCGGCGGTCCGGCGCTTCGCGCGCTGCCCAGGCAGGAGGGGGTCGTCGCCGCAGGAGCCCGGGCAAGCGCGCGCGCCGCCTACCACCCGCCGCGCATCCGGCCGGTGATTCACCCCGCGCTGCCCGGCGAGGGCGTCTGGCACCCCACCTTCTCGACCGGCGGTAGCCATCCGCCGGTTCTGGTGACGAGCTATCGGCCGGAGCCGAGCTACCCGCAGTTGGTCGCCGGCGTGGCGTGGATCGATCACACCCGCACCTCGGTGTGGCTCTACCCCGGCCGGCTCGAGCCCAGCGTGGCGATGGCCTCCCGCGGCCCGATGGAGGTCCCGCTCCGCCTGCGCGGCCGCCTGGTTGCGACGTTCAACAGCGGCTTCAAGCTACAGGACTCGGGCGGCGGGTTCGCGAGCGGCGGACACACGTACGCGCCGCTCAAGGACGGCTTGGCGACGATCCTGCGCTACCGCGACGGGGGCGTGGATGTAAGGGCCTGGGGCGGCGGCCCGGTCGTCGGCCCCAACATCATCTACGCCCGCCAGAACCTGCCGCTGATCGTCAACCACGGGCGCCCCAATCCGAACCTCTCCGATGGTCCCGAGTGGGGCGCGACGCTCGGCAACGCGATCCAGGTGTGGCGCTCGGGAGTCGGGATCGACCGCCACGGCAACCTGATCTACGCCGCCGCAAACTACATGACGGTCGGCTCGCTGGCGGCGATCCTGATCCACGCCGGAGCGGTACGCGCGATGGAGCTGGACATCAACGACTACTGGACCAGCTTCATCACGTACCGGCATCCCGGCGCGGTCGGCGCCGCCAATCTGCTGAAGAGCATGGCCCGCTCGTCGCAGCGTTACCTGACGCCCGATGACCGGGACTTCTTCGGCGTCTACATTCGATAACAGGTAGATGTGCGCCGCCGCCTTATCGCAGTGCTCGGGGGCGGCAGGGTGCTCGGGGGTGCGGCAGTCCATAGCGCTTGGCGGCGCACCCGGCGAGCGTCACCTCCCCCAACCGAACCGCGCGCTGCCCGTGGCGCGAACCGGCGTGTCGCGTCAGTACAGGGTCGGCGAGCTGGTGCTCACGGTCGTCGACCGCAGTCGCCTGATCCCACTACCGGGAGGTCCGCCCGAGTCGCGCCGGCTAGTGAGAGTGGTCCTGTATCCCGAGCACGCCGGTCGCCCATTCCCGTTGGTCGTGTTCGGCCACGGCCGCTCGGCGCCAGGCCCCTCCGCCCGACACCTACCAGCAACCAGAGCTGTCGATCGGGGAGCGCGTCACGATCGCGTTCCTGGAGGACCATCGTAAGAAGTCCCCCCCGTAAGGGGCGGAAAACTGGCCGGGGACGCCGGGCACGATCGGGACCACGGTGAGCGGCCGAACGCCGCCGCCATGCCCGAACAGGTAGGCGGCGGCCCATCGGGATTTATGTCGAGCTCGACGGCGCGTAACACGTTGGCGCCAAGCAGGGCGGCCCGAGGGCCGCGGGGATCAGATTCTTGCCCCCGGCCCACGCTGCTGCTCGACCACGGCCGCGCGGCGCCGAGCGTGGATTGCGTCACGTGCTGTGGCGCGACGCTTGGCGGTGTTAGCAATCCGGCCCGTTCGGCGCTCGGGATCACACCGCCGGCGGCCATCTGATCTGTCAGGTTCTGGCGCACCGAAGCGACCGCTCGTCCCGGGGTGGGCACTCCTGATGCCCGGAACCGATGTCGGTGTACCCATCGGCGTCGCTGACGATCGACCCAAGCCCATCGCGCACCCCCACCCCCACCCGACCGGAGAAGACGAATCCGCTGGCTCCGATATCAAGCCTGAAGTCGCCGTTCACGCCGCCAATAGGTGCCGGCGTTCGCAGCCGGCAACGCTGGGGCCCCAGCGCCAGCTCGTGGTCCAGCATCGACCGTGCCGAGTGCAGCCGAAGCTCCGACAGTCGCTGATTGAACGACAGCAACGCGATCCCTGCCGGCGAGCGAGCGACCCGAGCCACGGTTTGTCCTTCCCGCTCGCAGCCGGCACCAAGCCCGAACCGGGCCCGTCGCCGCGCCTAGCAGTCGCGGGTAGAAAGGGCGCGGCGGCTTGGGTCGCGGCGGAGCGGCCTCGGCCACAGAACGCGACGGCGGCGGGCGCACCGGCCTGGCGACCACGCGGCGGCTCGATGCGGTCGTTGCGTCGCCGCCGCAGCCGCCACGCGTAAGTCGGGCGACGGCCCAGGCTGCCAGCACGGCAAGGATCTCACATGCCGTTGTCCTCGAGCAGCAATGCGAGTGTCGGGCACGCGTCGGCGGCCCGGCGGGCATGTTTGATCAGCTCGGGTGGAACCTCGGCGTTGTTGAGGATCGGGTAGCCCCAGTCATCGAGGCGTATCCGTTCGGGCAGCAGCTCCGCACACAAGCCGTGGCCGACGCACGTGATTGGATTGACTCGTAAACGCGTCACCGGTGACTCTGATGGGCGCCTGGGAGTGGAACGGGAAGGGCCGGAGGGTGTGAGCACCGTCCGCAGCGGCCCCGCCGAGCGTGATTGCGGAAGTCATCGGCGAACACCCGCAACGCGCTGGTGACAAACCGCGCGGCGCCGTCCGGATGCTGGCAGGCGCCGCGGCCGGGCAGCTCGTTCGCCCAGCGCTCAAGGTCCCCATAAGCGGTTTGAAGGGCCGTGCCGGCAGCGAGCTGTTGGACGGTGTCTGCGATCGCGCCCAGGCCGCTTACGCAGGGGCCGCACTGGCCGGCGCCCTGCGCGGCGAAGTAGTCGGCGATTCGAGCCGTCTCAGCGACCGGGCAGGCGCAGCCGTCGAGCGCCACGATCACTCCGGCGCCGAGGCTCGCTTCGTGGTCGGTGAGCTGGCGGGGGGAGAGCAGCACACGCGGGACCTGGGCCGCGGGCAGCCACGAGCCGGAGTAGCCGCCAATGAGCACCGCGGTGAGATCGGCGGTCACCCCGGCGCTGTCCAGCAGATCGTGAAGCGGCCAGCCGTGCTCGATCTCGTACACCCCCGGAGAGGCGACCGCTCCCGACAGGGTGACCAGCGCCGAACCGGGATCCCCAGCCGTGCCCAGCTGACGAAACCAGGTTGAGCCATGGCGGACGATTAGCGCGAGGTGGGCGAGCGTCTCCACGTTCTGCACCAGCGTCGGGCGCTGCCGGACGCCGCGCTCAAACGGACGTGCCCCGAAGCTCGGCCGCGCCTGACCTCCAGACAGGATGTTGACGAGGCTGCTCTCCTGCCCCGCAAGGTAGCGTTCGGGCACGCCGACCAGCTCGAACCGGGGCTCGCCGCCCCGGCGAGTCTCGCCGCGCTCGCTCAAGGCCAGCCGCAAGCTTTCCGCGGTGCGCCTCTGGCCCTGCGGCACGGCGATGATCGCCTCGCCGGCGCCAATCGCGCGGGCGGCAACCACCGCACCGTCGATCACGAGATGAGGCAGCTCACGCAACAGCACCCGATCCTTCTTGCTCGCCGGCTCACCTTCGGCGCCATTGACCACCACCACCCGCCGTCCCCGGCGCGCAGCGACGGCTTCCAACTTGCGCGCCACCGGGAACGCGCCGCCGCCGCGGCCCCTCAGACCGGACCGCCGCACGTCATCGATGATCTGCCCCGGAGCCAATTTGCGCAGATCCGGAAGCGGTCCGTGCACATCGACATGCGACTTGAGATCGGTCACCGGGCGATCGCTAACCCCGGCCAGCAGTCGCGGCAGCTCGCCGTCAGTCACGGTCATCATCACTGACCGCCCGCCGGGGTGGCGGTCAGCCTCCCCGTGACAGTCTCGCGGCCCGGATCGATCCGCAGCCGCGCGCTCAGCGTCAATGCGGCGCCGCCGGCGCTGGTCACCTGGGCCCGGATGTTCGTGCCGCTGAGCGCGGTCACCCGGCCGCGGTACAAGTGGGGCTCTGATCCGGTACCGAGCGTGGCCTCGCCGGCGCTCATCGCCACGCCACCCCCGTCGATCGGACGTCCCTCGATCAGGAAGTGAAGCGCGCTGAGGTGCTGGCCCGTCACCACGAGCAGCATGTGGACGACCGCGGACCCATCGTCGGTCTCTCCCTGGCTCACGGTGCCGCTCACGGGTCCCGTAAACGAGGGGGCCACGTTCGTCTGGTCGCTGGGCTCGGTCCGCGCGGGCGTCTCCGACCGTGACGGGCGCGACGGGTTGCTCCTGTACGCGGCCAGCAGCGAGCGGGGAGTGCCGGCCCGCTTGGCCCATCCGGCCGCGAGCGGGCCGCTGGGTAGCCATACGAGCAGGCCCAGCGGCACCGCCGCCGACGCGGCGATCGTGGCCAGGCGCGCGCCGAAGTGGTCCGGCCAGCCGGCTATCGCCCGCGCGAGCACGGCAACGATCACGACGAACAGGCACACGCCGGTCAGCGCCAGCATCCAACTCGTCTTGGTGTCGCTGCCGGTCCCGAGTCCGTGCACCAGCGCGACCGGCCAACTCGCGTACGCCAGCCAATGCGTCGCCCGCCACGAGCGATAACCCAACCGCCGGCGAAATATGCTGGTCAGCGTCACCGCGATCAGCAGGTCAAACGCGACCGCTCCAAAACCGAGCCATAGCGGGCGATAGGCCGATCCGAACGGAATCACCACGTCCATCAGGCGAATCGGCGCGAAGCCGTCGAGCAGCGAGGTGATGATGTGCACGAGCAGGAACGCGACCGCGAGCAACGAGGCGTTGCGGTGCACGGCGTCAAACACGAACCGGGGCACATGTTCGGTCTGGGCGCGGCAGGCGTTGGCGACGCCGAGAGCGACGCTGAGAGTGAGCAGGATCAGCGTCACCACGCCGGTGGCGCGGGTCAGATACCACAGCGCGGTTGGTCCCGTGGTCGCGGCCGCCAGCACCCCCATGGTCACGAGCCCCCTGACACCACCGGACTCGGTGCGGTCGGCGCCGGCGCGGTTTGGGCGGGCGCCGGAGCCTGCGTCGACGGCTGCAACCCAGCCCCATCCCCAGTAGATGGAGGGTGAGCCTGGCGCGCGGCGCCGGCCCCGACAACAAGTGGCCCAGCCCCAGCGGCTGACCGGGCGCCTGGGCTCAGTGTATGTCCATGAAACGCTCGCTCGGCGGCGAGCGAAACCACGCCCGTGCAGACCACCGCCCCGACAATCAGCCAGCGGTTCGCGCGCCGGACCAAATCGAACCCAGCGTCCCGCGCCTCCACCGAAAAGCGAGACATCGCAGCCTCGCGACGACGATTTGAATAAACGATCTGATCATCCACGATGAGACGAGTGTTGACCGGACCTCGAAGACCCGTCTAAGCACAGGGTGAGATCCCGCTCACCTACGCGAGGGCCTAGCCGCGTCGCCACGCCGCACCCTTTCCGCGCCAGAGGGCAAGCCGTCCACCCACGGCCTGGTTTTTGGCTGCTTGGCTAAGCCCACGCTAATCAGCACGATACCTGCGCCAAAGCTTTAGTTGCCAAACACCGTCCGTGTCGTACACAGGCCTTAGGTCAAACGAGTGAAAGGACTCTTATGCGTTCGCGGTTACTCATCCCGAGCCTCGTACTGCTGGTGCTCGGTGTGACAGCCTGCGGCACCAGCAGCCCGAGCTCTGCCAAGCCATCAAAGGCGTTGCCTCCCGGAGCAAACGCCGGTGGACCGCTGCACATCTATCGAGTGAGGCTGAGCGGCGGAAAGGCCGAGACCCCTCTCGGCGCCCCGCAGGGAACCGGTGCCGCGATAATCGCGCTTCACGGCAGCTCGCTTGTCTGCTGGAGATTCGCGCACCTGCATGGGTTCTTCAATGCTACGTTTGCGCAGATTTATACCGGCGTGAAGGGCAAGTCGGGCCACATCGTTGTGCCGCTGTCGCCCGGCCCGGCGCTGCACCACCAGGGTTGCGTACCGGTGAACGCCATGCTGGTTAAGGCGATCGAACGCCATCCGGCCGACTACTATGTGAACATTCACAGTAAGCGGTACCCCAGCGGAGCAGTGCGGGCGAAGCTATAGCGATGGGCGTTGCCCGGCGAGGGTTTCGGGCTTTTCGCGCCAGCCGACACAATGAACATAGCCACCGGCCGGATCGGTCCGCGTCCGTTGCGGCTGCAGACGTCGCCGACGAGGTGGCGTCAAAGCGCTGGCGAATAGCTCAGCACAGTATTCGTGCGCTCAACACGGTGAAAGCCCCAGCCGCCGCGCTCCGCGTCCTTCCACAGCGAGTCGATGGCATCAGGACACGGCTCGTCAGAGCGTACCGTGGCGACAACAAACGCCGCCGAGGTGTTCGCCAGGTGCAACATCAACGCCGCGGAGGTCGGATCCAGCAGGTGGAAGTGATGGCCTGCACTGGCCCCGGCGCGATGGCTTGAAGTGGCCCCACCTGGCGTCGGGTTGTTGTTGGTGTTGATGTTGCCTGATTGGTAGGTAGAACGCCAGACGCGCCGGTCGTTGTGGGCCGGTGCGCGTAGCGCGACGGGCCGGTGTGCTGGGCACGGACGTTGAGATCGGAGGTGTGAGTCCTGACCTGGAGCCCTGACAGGGGGAATCCAACATCGAAGAGGCAAGGGCGCGGCCCGGAATTGACCGGGCGGCTCCAGTGCGGCTGGTTGCGCTGCGGAGCTTCCGTGAGGGCGGGTCTGAAAGAGGCCATAGATGCGTCGTGGTGGCGAACGAAAGTGAAGCGCCGTAAGGCGTTCCTCGGTGGGCGAGCCGGCCAGCGGCGGCGATGCCCGATTCCTGTCATAGCCGAGGGCGTAGTGGCGACGCGATCTCGACGAAATCTCAGCGTTTCACCCCAGGAGATCTGCTGGGTTCCGAGGTTCGGTAGGCCGAAGGACGAAAGGACGACGGCCGATGGCCCAGCAGAAGTCCGAGGATCGAGTAGTACCAGAAGGCGGGGTAATGCCCGCTGAGCGCGCCGGGTCGAGTACCGGCGGGCAAGGGAAGGCGATCCCGGTCGAAGAAACGGCGGTGCAGCTTTGCCTGCCGATCGCAACAGCAGAAAACCCGAGAGGGGCCACCCGCAGGAAGACCCGGGACCGGCTGGGGGCGATCCGGGCGGGAGCGCCGAAGGCGATCGGCAAGACGAGGACGGCAGCGCCGGCGAGGATGGAGGAGGTTGCGTATCGGTTGACGGATGCGTTGTTGAAGGTGGCGTCGAACAAGGGCGCCCCTGGCCCCGATGGGCAGACGATCGAGGCGCTGGCAGACCAGTGGCCGGTCGTTTTGCCCAGGCTGCAAGCCGACCTGATCGCGGGAACCTACCGTCCCGGCGAGATTCGCCGGGTGCTGATTCCCAAGGCGGGAGGGGCGGACAGCGCGGACTGGGGATTCCCGACGTGATCGATAGGGTGGTCCAAGAGGCCGTGCGGCAGGTGCTCGAACCGCTGTTTGAGCCGACGTTTCACCCATCGAGTCACGGGTTTCGTCCCGGCCGAAGTTGTCACACGGCGATCGCCGAGGCCAAGCGGCATCTCGAGGACGGATACGAGTGGGTGGTGGATCTTGATCTGGAGAAGTTCTTCGATCTCGTTTGTCACCAGCGGCTGACCGCCAAGCTCGCGCAGCGAGTTGACGATCGGCGGCTGCTCGTGCTGATCGGACGGATGCTCAAGGCCAAGGTGCTGCTGCCAGACGGTGTTGTGATCGCAAGCGAGCAGGGCGTCCCGCAAGGCGGTCCGCTCTCGCCGCTGCTGTCCAACGTCGTGCTGGACGAGCTCGATCAAGAGCTCGCCCGGCGTGCCCATCGGTTCGTCCGCTACGCCGATGATGGAAACATCTACGTGCGCAGCGAGCGGGCGGGGCAGCGGGTGATGGCCAGCCTGACCGAGTTCATCCAGGGCCGTTTGCGCCTGAAGGTGGAGCGAAGCCAAGTCGGCTGTGGCCCGTCCCGAGGATGCCACTTCCTCGGCTTCTGTCTGCGGATAGATCCGCAGAGCGGGACCGTGGAGGTGCTGCTCTCGGAGCGCACCAAGCGCAACGCGATGCAGCGAGTCCGGCAGCTCACGCCGCGAACCTGGGGAAACACGCTTCCGGCGTGCATCGCCCAGATCAACGCGTGGCTGCGGGGCTGGCACGGGTTCTTCGGGATCGCCTCCGCTTCGGAGATGCAGGTGATGCGCAAGATCGACGCCCACCTGCGGCGTCGGTTGCGCGCGATCCTGCTGCGCCACTGGAAACGCAAACGAACGATCGCGCGCAACCTCGTCAAGCTGGGCGTCCCCCGGCGGTCGGCGTGGCGGCAGGTTTATCAGGGCAACCGGTCCTGGTGGGCGCTGAGCCACATCCCGGCCGTGGACCACGGGCTCAACCTGGCGTTCTTTCGAGAACGCGGGCTCGGGTTCCTGGTCGAGATACACCGCCAAGCGCCCCAGCACATCATCGTCCCCGACCCGCCGCAACTGGCGCTATCGGGATAGCTTCGAGGTCGCAAAACGGCCGGCGGCGGGGGGTCACAACCCGCCGTCCCGAAGAGCCGTATACGAACAGCGTACGTACGGTTCTGTGGGAGCCGGGGCGGGCAACCGCCCCGGCTACCCGAGCGGCGATCGGCGCGTGTCCGATCGTCGTTGGGGTCAGGCTCCTTTCTTGGTCTGGCGTTCGAGGCCGTGCCGGAAGCGCCAGCTCTCGTTGCCGGTGTCGATGATGTGCGCTCGGTGGGTGAGCCGGTCGACGCCGGCCTTGGCGAGCCGCGGGTCGGGGAACACCTTGGTCCATTCAACTGCTCTTGGCACACGTTCCCGGGAGAGGATGACGCTAGGAGCAGCGCTCTTTCTGCTGTCCGGGCGAGTCCATAGGTTTCAAGGTGTTGGCAGCGTTTGTGAGGCGCGGCCTTCTTCTTTGAGGCGACGTGGAGGTATGCGGGTTTGGGACAGAGACGGCTGCGGGTGGTTGAGGGAGCGAGCGGGCTCATCGGAGCGGAGGCCGTAGGCCGACGCGATGATGGGCCTGCTCGCTGCGCGCCTGATCCGGGGGTCTTTCAGCAGGAGTGCCTCGACGGGTTCGTCGCGTCGCAGGTCGCGCAGGGGTTTTCGCAGATCACGATCGATAACGGCACCGGCGTGCTGGAGCGGTTTCTGGCGGTGGCGGACAAGCCGGCGTGGGAGATCACCGAGCATGACGTCGACGGGGTGATCGCCGCGCTGGTCAAGCGGGGGGTGACGCAGACCACTCGCCGCGGATATGTGCAGGCGTTCCGCGGCTTCTTCGGCTTCCTGCGGGCGCGCAAGGCGGTCGAGATCGAGGCGCTGTTCGGCTGCCGGCTGCGCGATCCGCTGGATCGCTTCAACAGCGCCCGGCATGTGTCCTCAGAGACCCCGGGGCTGGTGCCGCCACCGACGGTCGAGCGAGTCGACGCGTTCTTTGACTTTCTGCGCGAGCGGCTGCAGACCGCGCAAGTGGGCGCCGGCAGCGCGGGACTATGCGCTGTTTCGCACCCTGTTTCACGCCGGGCTGCGAGCGCAGGAGGCCACGGCGCTTGAGCTGCGTGACGTGCACTTCACTCGTGGGCCGTTCGGGAAGCTGCATGTCCGGCTGGGGAAGGGCGCCCGCGGCTCAGGTCCGCGGCCGCGGTGGGTGCCGATGCTCGACTCTCTCGATGAACTGTTGCGCTGGTATTTAGCGGAGGCGCGCCCGCGGTTTCGCGAGAAAGGGCCGGTGCTGTTCTGCGACGAGTCGGGCGGCCCGATGGCGTTCGGGACGATCCGCAACCGGCTGGCGTACCTGCAACAGCTCGAGGACGCGCCCGCGCAGGAGCGGTTCTCGCCGCACGCGTTGCGCCGGGCGTGCGCGACGCGTAACTATGAGCGGGGCGTGGACCTGGTCGCGATCCAGCAGATGCTCGGCCACTGGCATGTCGGCACCACGATGCGCTATGTGCAGCCGTCCTCGACATTCGTGGAGGATGCGTATGTGCGCGCGATCTCAGACACGCTGGCCGAGCTCGAGCAAGCCAAGGAGGACTGAGGGGAGATGGAGGTCCGCTGGAAGCTGCGGATGGCCGCCGCGCAACGCGAGGTCTGGACCGGTGCTGATCTGCGCCGGTTGTTGGCCGAGCGCGCCGGTGTTGAGATGTCGGCCGCGTCGGTGTCGGCGTTGATGCGCCAGGCGCCCAAGCAGCTCAAGCTCTCGACGCTTCAGGCGTTGTGCGTGGCGCTCGATTGCCAGCCCGGCGAGCTGATCGAGGTCGACACCACCCCGGTCGCCAAGCCCGCCCGCGGCAGCAGGGCCGCCCGGCAGCAAGCGCCGCGCGGTCAGACGCGTTCGCGCACGCCGCCACCGTTCTGAGCCGATGGAAGGAGTCTGCGTCGACTGCGGCCACGACGGCAAGCTGCACGCTCGCGATCGCTGCCAACGCTGCTATTGGCGGGCCCGGCACGACTGCGCCAAGGAGATCTGCCCCGGCTGTGGCGAGCGCTGGCGGCTTCGCCCGACCGCGGACGGTCCGCGCTGTCATCGCTGCATCCGTCGCGCGCGACCACGCAAACAGCCCACGCCCAGATGCTGCCAGCGCTGCGGTCAGCTGGCCCAGCACGCCGCGCACGGTCTCTGCAACGCGTGTTATCAGCGCGATCCACTCGTCGTCGGCGTCTGGGTCCAAGGCGCACGCGGTCGGCTCGGGGAGCGCTGCCCGGAATGGTTCGGGGCGTTCGCCGACTGGCTGCTCCAGCGCTCAGCACCAGCAGTGTGCCTGCGGCACCTGCGCCGGCTGGAGGGAGCGCTGCACGCCGGTATCGACCGGCCAGCCGCGATCATCGCCGCAGTCTCAGAAGGCGGCCGGTCCGGCCGCAGTCCAGGAGACTCAACCAGGCTGCTCGAAGCGTTCCTCGTCGCCCGTGGCGTCGTGCTCGCCAGCGACGAGCGCGGTCGGCTTGCTCACGGCCGACGCCAACGCAGGATCGCGCGCTGCCCATCGCCGCTGCGCCCCGCCGCCGAGCGATATGCGGCATGGCTGCTCGCTGGCCGGGAGCGCGCCCGCCGGATCGGCGAGCACCCACTCAAAGACCACACGATCGAGCAGCGCCTCGCGGTTCTCGCCCAGTTCGCCACGCATCTCGACCAAGACGGCGTGCGCGACTGGGCCACCTGCTCGCGCGGCCACCTCGAGGCGTTCCTCGCCACCGGCCGCGACCGCGGCTTCCGGCTCGCGGCGCTGCGCGACTTCTTCCGCTTCGCCCGCAGACAGCGGATCTGCCTCACCGACCCCACCGCCGGCCTCGCGCACCGACCCGCCCGTGGCTTCCGCGGCCGCACCCTCCCCCGAGCCGACCAAGCCAGGCTGCTCAGACGCTGGGCGGCCGGTGACTGTGACCCGCACGAGGCGTTCGTCGGGCTGCTCGCGCTGCTGCACGGCGCGTCAGTCGGCGAGCTGCGGCCGCTGACCGTCAATAACGTCAACATCGCCACGAGGACGGTGCTGCTTGGCCGCCGAGTGCACCCGGTGCCGCTTGACCCGGTCAGCTTCGCCGCGCTTGAGCGTTGCCTCGGCCACCGAGCCGGGCTCGGGACCGAGAACCCTCACGTGGTCGTCACCCGCGGCACCCGCGCGCATCGCACCCCCGCCTCCCAGGCATATCTCTCCCACGTTCTCGACCCCGCCGGCGTCAGCCCGAGCCTGCTCCGCCAGACGCGTCTGGCCGCGCTCACCCATCGCTTCGACCCCCGCCTCGTCGCCGCCGCCTTCGGGATGACACCCGAAGGAGCGCTTCACTACCTCATCGGCGCTGTCGAGACCCAAGCCGCCGCGTTCGCGAACGTGTGAGCGCTGCAAACGACAGCCCACACGTTCACTCGAACCTGTGCGCTTTGCCGAACGGCAGGTTGGTGGTGAGGATCAGGCTGCCGCGTTCGTGTCGCTCGGAGAGGACCTGGAAGACGAGCTCGGCGGCACCGTCGGGTAAGGCCAGATATCCCAGCTCATCGCAGACGAGAAGCTCGGTGCGGGCGTAGCGGCCGATGACGCGTTCGAGTTCGCGGTTGCCCTGGGCTTCCTGGAGTTCGTTGGCGAGCGCGGCGAGGGTGGTGAACCGGACGCGGCGTCCCTGGTGGCAGGCGCAGACCGCGAGGGCTGTGGCCAGCATCGTCTTGCCCGTCCCGCTGTCGCCGATGAAGATCACTGACTCGCGGTCATCGATCCACGATCCCTCCGCCAGCGCCGCGATCGTGGCCTGCGGGACGTTCGGGTTGTCGGCGAACCGGAAGTCTTCGAGCCGTTTGATTTGCGGGAACCGCGCGTCGATCAGGCGGCGCTTCTCGCGCCGCTCGGCGCGTTCGGCCATTTCGGCCTCCAGCAGCGCCCCCAAGTACGCGACCGGGGTCTGCTGCTCGCGCAGGGCTTCGGCGGCGAGCGCTTTGAAGCGGCGGCGGACGGTCGGGAGTTTCAGCTCGATCGCGTGCGCCTCGATCAGCGCCTCCAGCGCGGCGGTCTGCGCGTTGCGGGCGGGAGTGGTGGTCATCGGGATCCTCCGAGCAGTTGGTCGTAATCGGTCAGGTCCGGCGCGGGACGTTCATGCGCCTGAAGGCGCGCGTCGAGGCCGGTCAGCGGCGCCGGCGCGGTGGGCGTGGTGCTCGCCGTGCGGCGGGCGAGAACGTGGACGGCGCGTCCGTCGATCGCGCCCGCGGCCAATGCGCCGCGGACAGCGAGCTCCACCCGGGCGGGGCCGTGCTCGCGGCAGAGCAGCACGACGTCGACCATCTGCCGGGCGGCGTCCGAGCGTCCGTAACGCTCGGTCAGCCCGGTCCAGAGCCGGTCAAAGCACTCAGGCCACTGGCCGCGGTCGCGCTCTTGGCTGAGCGCGACGGAGTGCTCCAGGCCACCAGGCTTGCGCTGGAGCAGCCCGAGGTAGTGATCGAGCTGGGCGCTGGTCCCGAACTTGCCGTGCAACCGCTCATGCCGGGCGACGTCTCGGCCGCCGTGGTTGATCGTGATCTCCCCGGCGCCGATCCTGGCGCTGACCTTCAGCCCCGCCAGCCGAACCGGCACCGAGTAGCGGTTCTGCCGGATCGTGACCAACGACTTCGCGTCCACCCGCGGCACGGCCGTCTCGCACACGTCGAACGGATCGGCCGGCAGCGCCAGCAGCAACGGTCGCTCCACCCCCCACGCCTGACCGACCGTCACCGGCCGGCCGTCGATCCGCCGGCCAAGGTCCCGTTCGCAGCCGGCGAGCAGCATCGCGTTGAGCTCGGCGAGATCACGCAGCTGCGGGATCGGCACCAAGTGGTTGCGTCGGTAGCGGCCGACTTCGCCCTCCACGCCACCTTTCTGATGGGCGCCTTCCAGGCCCGGGGTCATGAACTGCGACGCGAACAGGTAATGCGAGCGCAACGCGATGAACCGGTCAGACTCGATCCGCCGGCGGCCCTTCAGAACCTTCTTCACCGCCGACTTCAGGTTGTCGAACCGGATCTCCGGGAAGACGCCGCCGAACCACTCGAACGCCTGCACGTGCAGCTCCAAAAACGCCTGCTGGGTCTCCACCAGCGACGCCTGACAGAACACGGCGCCGGAAAACGACGCGCGCATCACGAACAGATGCACCTTCACCGACACGGCGCCGAGGACGACCAGCGCCTCGCCCCAGTCGACCTCGGCCTCGATCCCGGGCGCGTGGACCTGCGGGACGAACACCTCCCCGACGGCGAAGCCCATCGCCCGCTTGCGCGCGCGGACGTACTGACGGACCGTCGACTCCGCGACATCAGCGCCGTGCTCATCGACCAGGCGCCGGTGGATCCGCCTCGCGGTGTGCCGCTGCTTGCGTGGCGCGGCCCGATCCGCCTCAAGCCACCCATCGATCACCGACCGATACGCGCCGAGCTTCGGCGCCGGCCGACCCACCGGCGCCCGCCTCGCCGGCGGCATCGGCGACGCCAGCGCCTGCTTCACCGTCCGGCGATGAACCCCATGCCGGACCGCCAACCCCCGGATCGAAAGCCCATCCCGATCACGGTCCCGCCTGATCTGCTCGAACTGCTCCACCCTGGATCCCATTCCCTCTGCGCCTTCCGCTCGAGCTCGATGAGCCTCGAACAGTCAGCCGCCCGTCGGACACCAGGTGGGGCCAGTTCAAACCATCACAGTGGGGCCACTTCAGAGCATCACTCCCAAGCAGGTGCGCATCGTCGACCCGATCGCCGGCGGGCGACGACCCGCCGGCTCCAGCACGGTCTCCACACTACGGCCAAACAGCTCGAGGGGATCGTCGGCGCGCACGTCGGCGTCGATCGCGCCGGCAGACGCGCCTAGCGGCACGCTCGCCGCGCTGACCGTCGCCTGAATCTACGTCGTGGCCGCGCCCGCGCCCCTGAGCTGCTCGAGAGCCGCACGGGCCAGCAACGACTTCCCCAAGCCCGCCGGCGCGTGCACCACGACCCCATTCAAACCCTCGCCGCGCGCGCTCGTGATCTCCTCCAGCTCAGCAGCGCGGCCGACCAAGCTCGACAACGCGCCCGCGCCCGCCTGGCGGCCTGATCTCGCTCTCGACGACACCCGAATCTCAGGGTATAGCCGTGCTGAGACACCGACAGTCAACTGACGAGATGATCTAAGCCTCGAAGCCTAACCTCCGTATTCGCAGGGCGGCCCATGAGCTGGGGTCAGCGACGCGAATCCCGGCCTCGGCGAAGTAGCCAGACATCATCGCGGGCTGTCCGACGACCTCAAACCGGCACCATTGATCGGCGAGGTTGATCGTTGCGTGGTAGATCCAGGGCGCGACGAACATCAATCCGCCGGCCCCGACGGTTTGGCTGCAGACCATCGTGCCGTTGCGCTGCTCGCAGAAGGTCAGCTCCCCCTGGAGCACGCGAAACCACTCCGCGAAGGCATGGCGGTGGGGGGGAGGGCCGCCGCCGGCTGCAGCGCGCACCTCGATGACGTCAAACAGCCCCCGCTCTCCGAGCGGTCAACCTGAACGGGTGACGTGATTGCCGCCCGCGACCACGATCGGCCACTGGCCGGCAGGCCGCGGGATCAACGTGCGCGCCACACAGGTGAGCCTACGGTACTCAATTCCCCGGCTCGCGCTTGACGAACCCGCAAAGGCAAAGCTGTCCAGTCTCGATCAGACCGGCCTTCAAGCGCGGAAAGCGGTAGCCGCGCCGACCGATCCCTCCAGGAGTGCAGAGCCACGACACATCGCGGCACCTCGCTGATCCCAATTCTGCGGCGCGGCAGGCGGCGGCTCCAGGCCGCTTCACTTGCTCGCTCGACTGAAGGCCGATCCTCAGCAAACGCGCTGACTGTCGCGTGCTTGCAATGAAGACGCGTCCGCGCCGGCGGGAGTGTCGCTGTCGAGAAAGGACGATGAGCAAGCGTTTGCCCGCGGTCATCCGCCGTCACCTCCGAGAGTTGTGGAAATCGTCCAGGAGCGGTATGGCGCGGGCGAGCCGTGGGCGATGCTGGCGGCAGGTGTAACGAGCGCTCAGGCTTCCTCGGGTCGGCGCCATTGGGGGGCGAGCTAGCGTTCGAGGCGCGGACGCGGGTTGGCGCCGGGATTGTCTGGCTCCGGGGAGGCTGTGGCTGCGACGTATGGGATTGGGCGGCAGGGATAGCTCGGCGGGCGCGTTCCCACGGCGGCGGGGGTCTCGCGGTCCGGAGTTGATGGCGGCTTGAGGCCGTGGGTTCCGGCGCGGGCGGCGTAGGCCTCGATCGCCCGCGCGGCGTGATCCCACCGTTCGCCGAGCGCGGGATCAGCCGGGCGCTTGCCCGAGCGTTTCGGTGATGTACGCGGCTGGTCGTTCCGGCGCCTTGGCTACCTGGTCGGCGATCGCGGTGCGGCGGCGGCGGTATTGCTCGCGCAGGATCGCGATCCGCTCGGTGAGCGCGTCTGCGTTGGCGTCATAGAACCGCTCGATGTCCTGCACGCCGGCGCGGAGTTGTTCGACTCCTTGTTCGCCATCGGCGTGCAGTCGCTCGACATCGGCCGTGGCCAGGTCAAGCTGCCGCTGGACGGTCTTGCGCTCGCCTCGGCGCACGCGCCCGACGTCCTCGCGCTCGTGCAGCAGCGCCAGCTCTCGCGCCTCGGCATCCTCGATGTGAGCGGCGGCGTGCGCCGCCGCCGCCGCGGTGGCGGCCAGGGCCGCAGGAATCGCTACCGCCGGCGGTATCGGCAGCGCAGCCAGCTGCTCGGCCGGCAGCTCGCGTAGCGCGCGCGCTCTGCTGCGCAGCTCTCGCTCAAACCTCCCCCGGTCCGGGGTCGCGGTCAAAGGCCGGCGCAGCTCATCGACGAGATGCTCTGCCAGGTCGCCCGGTTCGCCCAGCTCGGCGGGCTCCTTCACAGCGCGGATCAGCTCCCGATCACGGGCGCGCAGCGCCACCCGCTCCGGCTCAGTGCTCGCGGGATCCAACAGGGCTCAAGATCGAGTAGATCCTGCACGCGGCTGGGGCCAGCTTCATCGCGATCAGATCCTCCCGGCCGACCACCACGACACGAGCCCCGAACGCCTCGATCGCGGTCGCCCGCGAGCGAAGCTCGCGATAGGCCGGCGCGCCCTCGGGATCACGCACACGTCAAGAATCCCGGCCGAGGTCACATACCGCTCAAGGCCGCGGGTCGGCTCCCAACCGATCCCCAGCCCCGCCGCCGGCGCTTGGAGCGGGAGCGGTCGCGCCTCGAGCTCCTCAAGGGCGGCGCTCAGCCGGCGGTCGTTGGGCTCATCGGCGTCGGGCACCACCACGTCGGTGTCCTTGGTCGCCCGCTCCTGCGCCCACACCGCAACCGCCAACCCCCCAACCATCACATAGTCGACATCGTGGCGCTCGAGCGCGGCAAAGATCGCCGGCGGGTCGTGCTGTGGCGTGGCGCTCATCGGCTCCAGGAGACCTCGTCCAACTCCGTGAGCTCGCGCTCGACCAGCTCGCCTTGCACGCGCCGCCCCTCTGCGCGCAACGCCAGCGCGTACCGACTGATGCGAATCGCGTTCTCCAGCCGTTCCTCCGGCAGCGCCCGAAGGCTGTCGGCCAGCAGACCCCGGTCCACTCGCGCCGGGCGCTCCCCAACCCCCACGCTCAAGCGATAGCCACACAGAACACGAGCTCCGCGAGGCGATCCACTGACGGCACCATCCCGCCGGACTCGATCTCGCTGATCGCCGGCTGGTGGATCCCCGCGTGGCCCCCAGTTCCCGCTGGGTTAAGCCCGCGTGCTCCCGCGAGGCTCGAAGAACATCACCAGGGGCATAACGGAGAACATAGGCGATCGCTTATTGCAGTTGGACTGCTACCTCGCTGGATGGGGACGCGTTCACGCCCGCCGCACTGGCGTGCGGAGTCGCCGCCAAACACCCATGGTGCACGTGGTGTGTTGGTTGGCGTTGTGGCGCTGACGTTGACGGCCGGCCGGCGTCGCGCGCGGATCGGATACTCGCGGGGATGGAGGACGCTCGGCAGGCCGGCTTGGGAGTTGGGCGTCTTTCGTGGATCTCAGCTGGAAGCGAGGGGGTCTGCGAACAAGGAGGGAGCCAGCAGGCTGAACTCCAGGCTGCGTCACGTACCCTTTTACGCTTGTAGACCCTTCTACGCTCGTAGCGTGGTAGACTCTATGGTTATCCGGGCGAGGCATCTTGGTGACCAGCTTCGAGAATCCCTTCGTTTTCGACCGCCCGCTGACGGACGATCGTGGGCTGGTCGGCCGGTCCGAGGAGGTCGCCGAGGTCTCGGCTGCGCTTCGAGCGGGTGGAGTAGCGATCGTCGAAGGGCCTCACCGCCATGGCAAGACAAGTCTCGTCAATGCGACGCTCGCCGCGTGGAGCGGGGACGGTGGCGGCCTGGCCGTGGATGTCGATTGCTCCGGGGTGCTGACGGCGCATGATCTGGCGGCGCGGCTTACTGACGCATTCGTCCGGGCGCGCGCAGAGGGTCCAGTCGACGAGGCGCTGGTCGAGCGGCTCGAAAACTTGACGCTGCGCGCCGGTGGCCCCGGCTTGGTAGATCCGCCCGCGGGCCAGGCTGAAGCACGCTTGATAGGCCTGCTCTCGATCCCAGCTGAAGTCCACGCGGTCGCAGACGCGAGTGCCGTGGTCTGCTTTGACGAGTTTCAGGACGCAGCATCCGTGCCGGGTGTTCTGGAGGCGGTCGGCGAGATCAGCGAGCGGGACCGTCGGACGGTCGGCTACGTGTTCGCCGGCCCCGACCTCAGCTCGCTGGCCGACGACGCGGAGCAGCGACGCCCTTGGGGCTCCACCTCCGTGAAGGTAAGGGTCGGGACCGTCGCCCCGGAGAGCTTCGCTGAAGCCATCTCGCGACGGTTCAGAGAGACCGGCCGAGACGCCGGGGAGGCGGCCGACATCGTTGCCCGCATGGGTGCCGGCCACCCTCAACGCACCAGCCAGCTTGCATGGCACCTGTGGGAACTGACCGCCGCTCGTGAGCGCGCGAGCGCTAGAAGCGCCCGGGCCGCGCAGGCGGCCGCGATCCGTCAAGCAGCGTCCGAATTTGACCTGCGCTGGCACGCCCTGCACGGCAACGAGCGCCGGGTCGCCGTCGCCCTCGCGCACGACATCGCGCCCCAGGGCACGCGCGCACAGCGCGCGACCGGCCTCGCCGGCTTTGGCGCTGCACAGCGGGCGGTCCAGGGAGTTAAGAGCTCAGGGATTGCCGACCTCCGCGACAACCGGCTGACGCTCACCGATCCGCTGTTTGCCCAGTGGCTGCGCCTTCGCTATTCCCCCGGCACTGTCGGACAGGACTGGCAATCGCTGCGCCTCGAACGTTCGCAGCGCCTTAACCGAGGCATGTGACCGTGGCCCGCCGGACCGAGAACCACTCCGCGCGGCCCCTCCAGCCGGTGCCGAGGCTGCCGCTCAGCCGCAAACAGGCCGCCCAAGCGCTCGGCGTCAGCGTCGACACGTTCGAGCGCCGGGTGCAGCCGACGATCAAGCTCGTGCCCTGCGGGCAGCTGCTGCTCGTGCCGATGAAGGAGCTCGAACGATGGTGCGACGATCACGCGCACTTCATGGCCGGGACTCTTCCGCAATGAGCCAACCTCGGCGACGACGACGTCACACCTGGGTGCTAGTACTCCCTCGGTGGCCTGGAAGCGAACGAAGCATCCCGGGATTTACATCCGGCACGCGCGCTCCTGCCCGGCCTCCGGCGCAGCCACGGCGCGTTGCAAGTGCCGGCCCGCCTACCGGGCGCGTCGTCGCCATCCGGTGACCGGCAAAGTCCTCGACGGGCCAAGCTATCGCGACATCAACGAGGCGCTCTCTTGGTATGCCGGCGCCGGCAACAAGGCCAAGCCCGCGCTGCAAGCGCGCGCCGCGGCCGGCCCGACGTTCAAAGCGCTCACCGATGAGTGGTGGGCAGGCGTCGAGCAAGGACGGATCGGGAAGCGACGTGGCAAGCGCGGATACTCGTCGACCACGCTGCAGGGTTATGACCGCTCGCTGCGCCACCTCCTGATCCCGGAGTTCGGGCCGCGTCCCGCCGCCGAGATCGGCGCTCACGAGTGGCAACTGTTCGTCGACAGACTCGCGCGCGCCGGACTGTCGCGCTCGCGGATCTCTAACCACCTGGCCGTCGTGCGGGCGATCTACGCGTGGGCGTGTCGACCGACGCGCCGGCTGGTGCCCGCCAATCCCACGATCGGCGTCGAACTGCCGCCGGTCGACGAGGTCAAGCGCGACCGGGCCGCGACCGCGGGGGAGGCCGAGGCGCTGCTCGAGGTTCTCTCGGCGGAAGATCGCGTCCCCTACGGGCTGGCCTTCTATGCCGGTCTGCGTCGCGGTGAGATGGATTGCTTGCAGTGGTCCGAGGTAGACCTTGAGCGCCTGTGGCTCGTCGTCCGCAAGTCCAAGAGCGACGCCGGAACCGGACGGCGCCTTCCGATCGTCGCGCCGCTGAAGCCGATCCTGCTACGAGCCTACATGCTCCAGCGCCGCCCCGACCGGGGGCGCGTGCTCGGCGATGTATCGCTCACCTCAGGTCGCCTCGCGCCGCGAGCGCGGAGGGCGTGGACCCAGGCGATGAAGGGCGCGCGTGACAGCGGGCAGGAGCTGCGGCTCGATCCAATCGGCCTGCACGAATGCCGCCACACGTACGCAAGCTTCCTCATGGCCGCCGGCTACACCCTGCGAGAGCTCATGGAGTACATGGGCCACAGCTCGCTTCAGGCCACCGAGCGCTATGTGAAGCTGCTTCCCCAGCCCGCCGGACCCGACGGTGCGGCCGATCGTCTCAACGCGTATCTGGCCGGGATCGCGAGACAGGCATGACCGGCGCCGTTGCCAACACGTTGCCAACAACTGCACGCTTCGAGGCGGTTCGTAGCCTCTCGTTGCGGTCGGCGACGCGCGGAACACATACCTCGAAATCGCCCGTAAACACTGGCGATTGGGCAAAAACAAACGATGCCGGAGGAGGGACTCGAACCCCCGACACGCGGATTATGATTCCGCTGCTCTAACCGACTGAGCTACTCCGGCGAGGACGGGGTAGTTTACCGTCGCAAGGCGATGGCCCTCGACGGGAGGATTCCGGATACCGCATCAGGCCGCCCGCCCCAGCCGATCGCGCCGTTCACCGTGACCACCGTCGGCCGCCGATGATCGGCGGCCCACCGTGACCACGCTGCTGGCCTACCCGAACGTGTCCGAGGGACGCGACCCCGAGGCGATCGCCCGGATCGGGGCGGCCTTCGGCGACGGGCTGCTCGACGTCCACTCCGATCCCGATCATCACCGCAGCGCCTACACGCTCGCCGGCGCGCCGGGCGAGCTGGCGCGCGCGGTGGTTCGGGGAGCCGCCGAGGCGATTGCCTCGATCGCCATCGACCGGCACGAGGGGGTGCATCCCCGGGTCGGGGCGATCGACGTGGCGCCGATCATCTATCTCAGCGACGAGGAGCGGGGCGCGGCGGCCGCCGAGGCGCTGGTCCTCGCCGATCTGCTCGCCGAGCAACTCGGGCTGCCGGTGTTCCTGTACGGGACCCTCGCCGGCGGGCGGACGCGCGCACAGCTGCGCCGGGGCGGCCCCGCGGAGCTGGCGCGCCGGATCGCCGGCGGGGAGCTGGCGCCCGATTTCGGGCCGCGGCAGCTGCACCCCACCGCGGGAGCGGTGCTGGTCGCCGCCCGGCCGCCGCTGGTGGCGTTCAACGTCGAGCTCGGTTCGTCGGCATCGGTGGCTGACGCCAAGCGGATCGCTGGGCTGATCCGGGAGGGCGGGTCTGAGGGCTTGCCGGGGCTGAGGGCGATCGGCCTGTGGCTGGACCAGTCCGGCCTGGCTCAGGTCTCCACCAACGTCGAGGACCACCGGGCCGTGCCGCTCGCCGCGGTCGTCGCCGCGGTGGCTCGCCACGCGCCGGTGGCCGGCGCCGAGCTCGTCGGACTGGCGCCGGAGGCCGCGTTCACCCGGTTTCCGCACGACATCCCGCTGCGGGGGTACGCCACGATCGAAGATTCCCTGCACCAAGGCCGCTCCACGGCGTAAGCTCCAATCAGCGATGGCTCAGACGAAACGCAAGCGCCGCACCAAGCACCGGGGCAACGCCGCCGGCACGATCGAGACCCGCGGGCGCACCGGTCGGCCGCCGAGCCCCGAGGAACGCAAGAAGCAGGAGCGCGCCAAGGCCCGCGAAGCTCGGGAACTGCGGCCCCCGAGCTGGAACAGCGCGCTCAAGAAGGGCGCCCTGGCGGCCGCGTTCATGTTCATCTTCCTGCTGGTCACCAACCACTTCCGCATCGTGCCGGCGCTGATCTTCGGGGTGGTGGCGATGGCGCTGTACGTACCCTCCGGCTACTACCTGGAGGGGTACCTGTACCGGCGCGCCCTGCAGAAGAAGGCGGCGGCGAAAAACGGCAGCACAAAATGATCGACGCCCGCATGTTCACCGTCGGCCCGGTGCAGGAGAACTGCTACATCGTGCGCGGCCCCGATCCCGGCCGGGCGGTGATCGTCGATCCCGGGGACGAGGCCGAGCGGATCACCACCGCCGTTGAGGCGCTGAAGATCACGACCGTCGAGGCGATCCTTCTCACCCACACGCACTTCGACCACATCGGGGCGGTCGCTCCGGTGGCCCGCGCCACCGGCGCGCCCGTGTACTGCCCTGAGCTGGAGACCGAGGTGCTGGCCGACATAATGGCCTACGTGCCGTGGCCGGGATTCGGCCCGTTCGAGAGCTACGCCGCCGACGAGACGGTCAGCGGCGGGGAACGGCTCCAGCTGGCGGGCCTGGAGTTCGAGGTCAGCTTCACTCCCGGCCACAGCCCGGGACACGTCAGCTACGGCGTGCGCGAAGACGGCGCTCTGTTCTCCGGCGACGTGCTGTTCCAGGGCTCGGTGGGACGGGTGGACCTGCCGGGTGGCGACTGGCCGACGCTGCTGGCGTCGATCGAGGCGTTGCTCGCCGCGTATCCCGCGGAGACGACCGTCTATCCGGGGCACATGGGGCTGACATCCCTCGGGGCCGAGCGAGACTCGAATCCGTTCCTGCGCGAGCTCGCGCACCACAGCTGACCAGCTTCACCGGTGAGCTCGTTCCAGGCCCCTCGCGGCACGTTCGATGTGCTTCCCGCCGACGCGGCCCGGCGCGCCGTGCTCGAATCCCATGTCCGGCGGATCCTCGGCGCGGCCGGCTATCGCCGCATCGAGACGCCCACGTTCGAGGCCACCGAGCTGTTCGCGCGAGGCGTGGGGGAGGCGACCGACATCGTCGAGAAGGAGATGTACAGCTTCGATGACGGGGGCGGCCGGTCGCTCACCCTGCGGCCCGAGGGCACGGCCCCCGTATGTCGCGCCTATATCGAGCACGGGATGCACAAGCTTCCCCAGCCGGTGAAGCTGTGGTACCTGTCGAGCTTCTTTCGCGCCGAGGCGCCGCAGCGGGGCCGCTATCGCCAGTTCTGGCAGGTCGGCGCCGAGGCGATCGGCTCCGCGTCCCCGGAGACCGACGCCGAGCTGATCCTCCTGCTGGCCGAGCTCCTCCAGGCGCTCGGCGTTCGCGAGGCGCGACTGCGCCTCTCGAGCCTGGGCACGGCGGCGACGCGCGCCGAGTACCGGCAGGAGCTGACCGCGTTCCTGCGCGCCCACGAGGACGGGCTCTCTCCCGAGGTGGTCGCCCGGATCGAGCGCAACCCGATGCGAGCCTTCGACGCCGACGACCGGACCACCCAGCGCACGATGCGCGACGCGCCGACGCTGCTGGAACGGCTCGCTCCCGAGGACGCCGAGCACTTCGACCGGGTGCGCCAGCTCCTTGATGACGCCGACCTCGGCTACGAGCTCGATCCCACCCTGGTCCGCGGCCTGGACTACTACGCGCGAACGCTGTTCGAGTTCACCTCGGACGCGCTTGGCGCCCAATCCGGGGTGGCGGGCGGCGGGCGCTACGACGGCCTCATCGAGCAGCTCGGCGGGGCCGCGACGCCGGCGGCGGGCTGGGCGGCCGGAGTGGAGCGGATGCTCCTGGCCGCCGGCGATCTGCCGACCGCCCCCGAGCTGGTCGACCTGTTCGTGGCGATCGCGCCCGATGGCAGCCGGCGCGCCGCGTTCGAGCTCGCCAACGAGGCCCGCCGCGCCGGGCTCAGCGCCCAGCTGGAGCTCGCCGGCCGAACGCTCAAGGGCCAGCTCAGGCACGCCGACCGGCTCGGCGCTCGCTACGTCGCGATCATCGAGGACGGGATGCGAGCCAGCCTCAGGAACATGGACTCCGGCGAGCAGGACGAGGTCACGTCGGGGACGGTGATCCCAGGGATCTTGCGCGGGAGCCGGCTGGCGTGAACCACGCGCCGCGGGTCAACGCCTACCGCGACAGCTGGGCCGGGGACCTCGACGCGAGCCGCGCCGCGACCCCCGCGCGGGTGGCGGGGTGGGTCCACCGCCGGCGTGACCACGGCGGCCTGATCTTCATCGACCTGCGCGAACGCTCCGGCATCGTCCAGCTGGTGTTCAACCCGGCGACCGCTCCCGAGGCGCATGCCCGCGCACACTCGTTGCGCGCCGAGGACGTCATCACCGCCGCGGGCACGATCGCCCGGCGCGCGCCGGAGAACGTCAACCCGAATCTGGCCACCGGCGAGATCGAGCTGGCGGTGGCCGAGCTGGAGATCCTCGCCGACGCGCAGACGCCGCCGTTTCCCGTCGACGACGACGGAACCGTGGACGAGAGCCTGCGCCTGCGCCATCGCGCATTGGACCTGCGACGGATGCCGATGCAAGCGGCGATCGCGCTGCGCCACCGCGTGATCCGGACGATCCGCGAGGTTCTCGACGACCGCGACTTCCTGGAGATCGAGACCCCGTTTCTGACCCGCTCGACCCCCGAGGGCGCCCGCGACTTCCTGGTGCCGGCGCGGACCGCTCCGGGGTCGTTCTATGCGCTGCCCCAGTCGCCCCAGTTGTTCAAGCAGCTGCTGATGATCGGCGGCTTCGAGCGTTACTACCAGATCGTGCGCTGCTTCCGCGACGAGGACGCTCGGGCCGACCGGTTGCCCGAGTTCACCCAGCTGGACCTGGAGATGGCGTTCGTGGAGGAGGAGGACGTGCTGGAGGCGACCGAGGCGGCGATGGGCGCCGTGTTCGCGCACGCCGACTTGAACCTTCCCGCGCCGCCGTGGCCGCGGATGACCTACGCCGAGGCGGTCTCCCGGTTTGGCTCTGACCGGCCCGACACCCGGTTCGGCCTGGAGCTGGTCGATCTCGGGACCGCGCTGGCCCACACCGAGTTCAAGGTCTTCGCGACGGCGCTGGCCGGCGGCGGCGTGGTGCGCGGGATCAACGCCGGTGCGCGTGACCTGGCCCGGTCAGATCTCGACTCCCTCACCGAGCTGGCCAAGCAGCACGGAGCCCGAGGGTTGGTATGGGCGTTCGTGCGCGACGAGGCCGCCGGCTGGCGCTCGCCGATCGCCAAGTTCCTGACCGAGCCCGAGATCGCCGGGGTCACGGCGGCGCTGCAGGCCTCGCCCGGCGACCTCCTGCTGATCGTCGCCGATCAGGCGGCGACCGTGGGCCAGGCGCTCGGGGCGCTGCGGCTGGAGCTGGCGCGTCGCTTTGACCTCGTCCCCGCCGGCGCGCACGACATCCGCTGGGTGATCCAGTTTCCAATGTTCACCTACAAGCCCGAGGAGGGGCGGTGGGACGCCGAGCATCACCCGTTCACCGCCCCCGCCACGGCCGGCGGCCACCCGGCGACGGTCGCCGACCTGGACGAGCCGGCGACGTTGCTGTCGCGCTCCTACGATCTCGTCCTGGATGGCAACGAGATCGGCGGCGGGTCGATTCGTAACCATCGCTCGGACGTGCAGTCCCGCGTGTTCGAGCTGATCGGGATCGATGCCGCGGAGGCCGATGCTCGGTTCGGCTTCCTGCTGGATGCCCTGCGCTACGGGGCGCCCCCGCACGGCGGGATCGCGATGGGAATCGACCGGGTCGTCGCCCTGCTCGCGGGCCGCGACAACATCCGCGAGGTGATCGCGTTTCCCAAGGCGACCAGCGGGGGGGACCCGTTGACCGGAGCGCCGGCGCCGGTGGACGATGCACAGCTGCGCGAGCTGGGGATCAGGCTCGCACACCCGGGGCCACCTTCGCCATCATGGACGCTATAGCGTTCGAGCACCATCTCACCTCGCCCCAGGGACGCGGGCACCGACCGCCCGGCTCACACACGGCCACGGCCCACGGCTTCGCCTGCGGTGACGAGATCTCGCTGTCGATCGCGGTGACCGGCGACCGCGTGACCGGCGCCGGCTTCGAGGCGCGCGGCTGCGGCGCGGCAACCGCCGCCGCCAGCGCCGCGGTGACGCTGGCTCGCGACTCCGGCGTGCTGGACGCCGGCCGCGTCGCTCCGCCCCAGATCGCCGGCGAGCTGGGTGGGCTCAGCCCGGCCAAGCTCCACGCCGCCGAGCTGGCCGCCGACGCGCTCGCCCGCGCCCTCGGGACCGCCGTACGCGCCGATGCCCGCCTTCCCAGTCGCCGCGGCGCGACCCTGGTGGCAATGAGCGGCGGGGTCGACAGCACCGTCGCCGCCCACCTGTGCGGGGCCGAGGGCGAGGCGGTCGGGGTCACGGTCGAGCTCTGGTCCGATCCGGAGAACGACGGCGAGCGCAGCTGCTGCTCGGCCACCGCGGTGGCCCAGGCCAGATCGCTGGCCCAGGCGATGGGGATCGCCCACTTCACGCTCGACCTGCGCGACGAGTTCCGGGCCGGGGTCATCGATCCGTTCATCGCGGGGTACGCCGCCGGGGCGACGCCCAACCCCTGCGTCGGCTGCAACGGTCACGTTCGCCTGGACGCGATGCTCGGCCTGGCCGACCGGCTCGGTTGCGAGACGCTGGCCACCGGGCACTATGCGCGGAGCGCCGAGGGTGAGCACGAGGACGGGCCGCTGCTGCGCGCCGCCGCCGACACCGCCAAGGACCAGACCTACATGCTGGCCGCGCTGGACCCGCGGACGCTTCACCGGATGCGATTCCCGCTGGGCGGCCTGCGCAAGCCCGAGGTGCGCCGGCTCGCTGCCGCCGCCGGTCTGCCGGTGGCGGCCAAGCCCGACTCCCAGGACCTCTGCTTCCTCGCCGGGACCTCCCGCGCGCGGTTCTTGCAGCGACACGGCGGGATCGCCGACGCGCCGGGTGAGATCGTGGATCGCGACGGCGTCGTGCTCGGGTCCCACGCCGGGCAGCACCGGTTCACCGTCGGCCAGCGCCGCGGACTCGGAATCCACTCTGCCGAGCCGCTGTACGTGCTCGCCAGGGACGGCGCCTCGGGGCGGATCACCGTGGGCCCCCGCGCCGACCTGCAGACCGATCGGGTGGCGATCCGGGCGGCCCGGCTGCATCGCTCGGGCTCCCGGGTGAATCGCGTCAAGCTGCGCTATCGGTCGCGTCCCCTGCGGGGGCGGTTGGTCGGCGATCCCGCCGCCGGCCACCACCGAGCGCTGTCGCTCAAGCTCCAGGACGCCGCCGACGCGGCCGCCCCCGGGCAGCTCGTGTGCCTCCTGGACGGCGATCTCGTGGTCGGCTGGGGGACGATCGCGGGGTCCGGGCGCCCCTGACCGCAGGGGTTGCGCCAGCGTCAGCCTCCTACACTGCAGGGCCGATGACGTCTGACGAGATCCGCCGCAGGTTCCTCGAGTTCTTCGAGTCAGAGGGCCACCTCCGCCTGCCCTCATCGTCGCTGATCCCCTCCGAACACGATCCCTCGGCGCTGTTCACGATCGCCGGGATGCACCCGCTCAAGGCCTACTTCGCCGGGGTGCAACAGCCACCGCGCCGCCGCGTCACCACCTGCCAGAAGACGTTTCGCACGGCGGACATCGAGATCATCGGCACCACCACGCGGCACCTGACGTTCTTCGAGATGCTCGGTAACTTCTCGTTCGGCGACTACTTCAAGCGGGAGGCCGCCCGCTTTGCCTGGGAGCTGTCGACCGCGGGGTTCGGCTTCCCCGCCGACGACATCTGGATCACCGTGTTCGCCGGCGACGACGAGCTGGGACTTGGCCCCGACCAGGAGGCGATCGACGCCTGGCTCGAAATCGGGGTGCCGCCGGAGCGGATCGTCGAGTGCCCGCGGTCGGAGAACTTCTGGCAGGCGGGGCCGCTCGGGCCGTGCGGGCCGTGCTCGGAGCTCTACCTGGACCGCGGCGTGGAGCATGGCGAGGCCGGCGACCTGCCGGGCGGCGACAACGAGCGCTTCCTGGAGTACTGGAACCTGGTGTTCATGGAGCTCAACCAGAACCCGATCAACGTCCTGACTCCGCTGCCGGCCAAGAACATCGACACCGGGCTGGGGCTGAACCGGCTGGCGTCCATCCTGCAGGGGAAGGAGACGGTGTTCGAGACCGACCAGTTCGCGCCGCTGATCGCGCTCGGCGAGGAGCTGTCGGGCCGGCGCTACGGATCAGAGTTTGCCACCGATCGGGCGCTGCGGGTGCTCGCTGACCACAGCCGCTCGATGACCTTCCTGCTCGCCGACGGCGTTGTCCCCTCCAACGAGGATCGCGGCTATGTGCTGCGGCGGGTGATGCGCCGGGCGATCCAGCAGGGCCGCGGGCTGGGGCTGGAGCCCGGCTTCCTCGACCGTTACGCCGACGTCGTCACCGGGCTGATGGGCGCCGAGTACCCGGAGCTGCGCGAGCGCCGCGACGTGGTTGCGCAGTGGCTCGGGTCCGAGGAGGAGGGCTTCGGCCGCACCCTGGAGCAGGGCCTGCGGCGGCTGGACGAGCTGATCGCCCGCGCGCGCGACGAGGACGCAGAGGGGATTGCCGCGGCGGACGCGTTCCTGCTGCACGACACGTACGGGTTCCCGATCGACCTCACGCTGGAGATCGTGACCGAGCACGGACTCGGGGTCGACGAGCAGGGCTTTGAGACGCTGATGGATGATCAGCGCACCCGCGCGCGAGCCGGCGCCCGCGACGACCGCGGCGGCGACGGATTGCGCGACCGGGCGGCGGCCCTGTCGGGCGACGCCGGCTTCGCCACCGAGTTCGTCGGCTACGAGGCCACCGACGCCGAGACGTCGATCGGCGCGGTGGTCGGGGAGGACGGCGGCGTTCTCGTCAAGCTGCTGGAGTCACCGTTCTACGCCACCGGCGGTGGCCAGGTGGCCGACACCGGCGTCGTGGAGTGCGTCGGCGGCGGCTGCCGCGCCCAGGTGACCGACGTGATCCGCCTCGGACCTGATCAGGTCGTCGCGCTCGTGGCCGAGCACGGCACGTTCGAGCCCGGGCAGCCCGTCCTCGCCCACGTCGACCGAGCCGCCCGTCACGCCACCGAGTGCAATCACACCGCGACTCATCTCCTGCACGCCTCGCTGCGCCACCGGCTGGGCTCCCACGTCCACCAGGCCGGCTCCTACGTCGGTCCCGACAAGCTGCGCTTCGACTTCACTCACGGCAGCGCCCTCACCGCTGATGAGCTCACCCAGGTGGAGGATGACGTCAACCGGTGGATCGTCGAGAGCCACCCGGTGCGGGCGCTCACCACCACGCTGGACGAGGCCAAGCAGCTCGGGGCGATGGCGCTGTTCAACGAGAGGTACGGCGAGATCGTCCGCATGGTGGAGGTCGGCGACGGCGTTGGGGGTGGGAGCCGCGACGTCGTCTCCCGCGAGCTGTGCGGCGGCACCCACGCGCGCGGGACCGCGGAGCTGGGGCTGTTCCGGATCCTTGCCGAGACGTCGAGCGCGGCCAACGTCCGGCGGATCGAGGCGATAACCGGACCCGAGGCGATCGCCTTTCACCGCGACCGCGACCGCGAACTGGAGCGTGTCGCCGAACGCCTGCGCGTGCCGGCCGGCCGGGTGGCCGAGACGGTCGACAAGCTGCGCGATCGCGTGGGCCAACTGGAAGCGAACGCCCGGCGTCAGGGAGCCAGCAACGGCATGGTCGATGTCGACGCCCTGGCCGCGGGAGCGATCAGGACGGCGGGCGCCAGTGTCCTCACCGCCGCCGTGGAGGTTGCCGACGGGCAGGCCTTGCTCGAGCTCGCCGACCGGCTCAAGAGCAAGCTCGGGGATGCGGCGATCGTGCTCGGCCGCGCCGGCGAGGAACGCGTCGATCTGGTGGCCAGCGTCGCCCCGGCGCTGGTCGCCCGGGGGGTGCGCGCCGGCGACATCGTCAAGGTGGCGGCGGCCGCGGTCGGCGGCGGGGGGGGAGGCCGTGACACGCTGGCCCGGGCCGGTGGGCGCGATCCGGCACAGCTGCCGGCCGCCATCGCCGCCGCCCGGACGGCGATCGAAGCCGCGCTGGTTGGCTGACGGCATGCGAGTGCTGGCGCTGGATTACGGGAAGGCTCGCTGCGGATGTGCGGTCAGCGACCCAACCGGAATTCTGGCGACACCGCTTGAGCCGGTCCTCGCGCCGGGATCCCGGCGCGGACGGGCGCGATTGCGTGAGCTCGCCGACGAGCTCGGCGCCGAGCGAGTGATCGTCGGCCTGCCGCTGTCGCTGAACGGGGGCGACTCGGCTCAGACGGCCGCAGCTCGCGAATTCGCCCGCGGGCTCGCCCGGGCGCTGACCATCCCCGTGGAGCTGTATGACGAACGCTTCACCACGCGACTGGCCCAGCGCAGCGGCGGTGACGCGAGCGAGGATTCGCGGGCTGCCGCCCACCTGCTGGAGGGCTGGCTCACGCACCGGCAACTGGAATCGACCCAAGCGAGCCGTGGCTGAACCGGGCGAGCGCACCACGCAGGAGCGCGAGGCGGCTCGCCGAGAGCGCGAACGCCGGCGGGCGGACGCGGCCGGAGAGCCGGAGTCCGGCGGGCCGTCGCCGCCCACGCACTCGCCGGAGATCGAGTCAGCGCCCGAGCCGGCGGCGGCGTGGGACGACGCTGAGCCTTCCGCCGAGGATGAGGGCCACATCACCGACGAGCCCTACTCACACCAGGACGGCTACGTCGACGATGAACCGTACGCCGTGCCCACCGCCGGTGCCGGCGACCATGATGGCGTCGATCGTCCCGTGCGCGAGGTCCCGTCGGGCACCCGGCGCATCAGCGCCCTGCACGCCCGGCCCGCCGCCCGGCGGGGGCGGCCGCCGGCCCGGCCGCGGCGAACCCCGGCCGCCGCGGGCCAGGGGGGTCCGTGGAAGGGACGGATCGCCTCGTTGCTGGCGCTCGTCGTCGCGGCGGCCCTGATCTGGTTCTTGATCGAGCTGTTCCAGCCATTCGGAACCTCGCCGCACGGACGGGTCACGGTGGTGGTTCCCGACCACCTCAGCGCCGGCGACGTCGGTGACCTGCTGGAACGCCAGGGCGTGATTTCCTCGAGCTTCTTCTTCGGGCTGCGGGCGGACCTGGCCGGGGATCGCAGCGACCTGCGCGCCGGCACCTATCACCTGCAACGCGACATGAGCTACGGCGCGCTGCTGTCAAAGCTGACCACGGCGCCCCCCGCGGTCAAGACCACGGACCTGACCATCACCGAGGGGCGGACACGAGCGTACGTGAACACCCTGCTGCGCCGGCAGCGGGTCAAAGGCAACTACCTGGCGCAGACCCGTCACTCCCCGCTGATTGATCTGACCCACTACGGCGCCCCCAAGGACACCCCGTCACTGGAGGGCTTCCTGTTCCCCGACACGTTCACGCTGGTCGATCCGGTGCGGGTCTCCGCGCTCGTCGCCGACCAGCTGCGCGACTTCCGGCGGCGCTTTGCCCACGTCAACCTGAGTTACGCCAAGCATCACGGGATGACGCCGTACGACGTGCTCAAGGTCGCCTCGCTGGTTGAGGGCGAGGCGGGCACCCCCCGCGACGAGCGGTTGGTCGCCTCGGTGATCTACAACCGGCTGCACGACGGCATGCCGCTGCAGCTGGACGCCACCACCCGCTATGCGACCGGCAACTTCACCCAGCCGCTGACCGAGTCCCAGCTGCGGTCACCGTCGCCGTACAACACCCGGGTGCACACGGGGCTCCCACCGACGCCGATCAACAGCCCGGGCCTGTCGGCGATCGACGCTGCAGCACAGCCGGCGGTCACCCGGTACCTGTACTTCTTCGCCAGGCCGTGCAGCCAGCACAGCGTGTTTGCCTCCAGCTACACGGGGTTCCTGAACCTGCTGCAGAGTGACAAGCGGACCCACTGCTGAGGACCCGTCCCGGCGCGTCCGGTTGGGAGTGATGGGCTGGCCGGTGGCCCACAGCCGCTCGCCGGCGATCCACAACGCCGCGCTGGCGGCGGCCGGACTTCACGACTGGCGCTATCAGCTGCTGCCCACGGTGCCCGAGCTGTTCGCCGAGCTGGTCCGGGCGCTGCCGGCGGCCGGCTTTGCCGGCGTCAACGTGACCATCCCCCACAAGCCGGCGGCGCTGGCCTGCGCCGGGACCGCGACCGATCGCGCCCGGGCGATCGGTGCCGCCAACACGCTGACGTTCGACGCCGCCGGCCAGATCGCCGCCGATAACACGGACGCGCCGGCGCTGCTGGCGTCGCTGCCGTTCGGCGTCACCGGCCGCACGGCGCTGGTCCTCGGTGCCGGCGGTAGCGCCCGCGCTGCCGTGTGGGCGCTCTCGGGCGGCGGGGCGGCCCGCGTCGAGGTGTGGAATCGCACCCCCGCCCGCGCTCGCGACCTGTGCCGCGAGCTCGGCGCCAGCGCCGTGTCCCGCGCCGCGCCCGCCGACGTGCTCATCAACTGCACGGCAGCGGGGCTCGACGGGTCGGACTCGTTTGCCCAGCTGCCGCTGACCGCGGGCGACCTCGGTGACTACGGCTGCGTCGTCGATCTGGTCTACGCCACCTCGGGGACGACCCTGATCACGCGATCGGAGGCGCTCGGCGTGCCGACCGTCGACGGTTTGACGGTGCTCGTCGGCCAGGCCGCGCTCAGCTTCGAGCGCTTCACCGGAGTGGTGCCGTGCGCCGACGCGATGCGGGCCGCGGCAGGCGCCAGCTAACCTGCGCGGCGATGGCCACGCAGCCACCGAGCAACGGCGCCGATCAGACCTGCACCCCGTGCCGCGGCACCGGGCGGCTCATCTCCGGGCTGGGCGGCGAGCCCCACCCGGTCGTCTGTCCGTGGTGCCGGGGGACGGGAAAGCGCATCCCAGGCATCGACGCTCAGGAGCATCCGGCCGAGGCGGGCGCCCCGGCCGACGCCGCGGCCGGAACCTGAGCGGGTCGGTGGCGCTCAGGCTGACAACCGCCGGCGAGTCGCACGGTCCGGGTCTGACCTGCATCGTGGAGGGGCTGCCCGCCGGTTTGGAGCTGGACCGCGAGGCGCTCGATTCCGACCTCGCGCGGCGCCAGCTCGGGCACGGCCGCGGCGGCCGGATGAAGATCGAACGCGACCGCGTCGAAGTCACCGCCGGCGTCAGGCACGGGCGCACGCTGGGCGGACCGATCGCGCTGCAGGTCGCCAACCGGGATTTCGCCAACTGGGAGGAGCGGATGAATCCCTGGCCGGTGCAGACGCCGACGCCGGAGGTCCACCTGCCGCGCCCCGGCCACGCCGACCTCGTCGGCACCCAGAAGTACGGCCTCACCGACGTCCGCGACATCCTCGAGCGCGCCAGCGCCCGGGAGACGGCTGCGCGCGTCGCCGGAGGCGCGGTCGCCAAGGCCTTCCTGCGGGTCCTCGGCGTCAGCGTGTTCTCCCACGTCATCCAGATCACCGGGGTGACCGCGCCGCGGCGAGACGACCTGACCCCCGGCGACTTTGCGGCGGTCGACGAGTCACCGGTCAGATGCCTGGACGCGGAGGCGAGTCAGACGATGGTCGCCGAGATCAACCGGCTGCGCAAGGCCAACGAGTCTCTGGGCGGCGTGTTCGAGGTCCGCGCGTTCGGGCTGGTCCCGGGGCTGGGATCTCACGTCGCCTGGCGGGAGCGGCTCGACGGGATGCTCGGCCAGGCGATCCTCTCGATCCAGGCGGTGAAGGCGGTGGCGATCGGCGACGGCCTCGAGGTCGCGGGGCTGCCGGGCTCCCAGGCCCACGACGAGATCTTCTACGACGCCGACCGGGGGTTTCACCGCCAGACCAACCGCTCGGGGGGGGTGGAGGGCGGCATGACGACCGGTGACCCGCTGGTCGTCCGCGGTGCCATGAAGCCATTGCCGACGCTCACCAAGCCGTTGCGCTCGGTCGACATCGCCACCGGCGAGCCTGCCGACGCGCTGCGCGAGCGAACCGATTCGTGCACCGTCCCCGCCGCTGGGGTGGTCGGCGAGGCGATGGTGGCGTTCGTGCTCGCCGACGCCTACCGGACCAAGTTCGGCGGCGATCACATCGACGATGTCCGCGCCGCGCTGCACGCCTACCGAAGCCGCGTGCGATGGCGATCACAATGAGCCCGTCCGCCGCTCGGCGGGGCGGCGGAGCGGTGGTGATGATCGGCTTCATGGGCGCCGGCAAGTCCACCGTCGCCCGCCACGCGGCCGCCGCATGGGGCGGCCCCGCGGTGGACGTGGATGCGGCGATCGCGCAGCGACTGGGTAAGCCGATCGCCGAGATCTTCGCCGACGACGGGGAGGCGGCGTTTCGCCAGGCGGAGGAGCGGATCACGCTCGAGCTGCTCAATGACACCGGCCGACGCGTGCTGGCCCTCGGCGGCGGCGCGCTGCGCTCCCCTCGGGTCCGCGAGGCGCTCGCCGACCACCTCGTGGTCTGGATCGACATCGACTGCGAAACGGCATGGAGGCGCTGCGGCGGCTCGGGGCGGCCGCTTGCCGCCGACCGCCACGAGTTCGAGCGGTTGTACGCCGCGCGCCGGCCGGTCTACGCGCGGATGGCGGACGTCGTCGTCGGCCACGAGCGCGGCGACGCGATCGCCGCCGTGCTCGCCGCGCTGGAGGGGATGCCCGCGCGGGCGACGCTGCTGTGGGCGGCCAGCGCCTCGGGCGAGTACCCCGCCTACGTCGGTCCCGGTCTGCTCGGCGACCCCGCCTTCTGGCCGGCGACCGTCTCCGGCCGCCGCTTTCTGGTCACCGACTACAACGCCGGACGGCTGTACGGCGAGGCGCTGAGCCCGCTGGACGGTCGGGTGACGATCATGCCCGGCGAGCAATCGAAGACGATCGCCCACGCCGAGATCGTCTGGTCGGAGCTCGCCCGCGGCGGCATGACCCGCTCCGACGTGGTCGTGGCCCTCGGCGGTGGCGTCATCGGCGACCTGGCCGGCTTCTGCGCCGCCACCTATCAGCGCGGCGTGCGGCTGGTTCAGGTACCGACCACGCTGGTGGCCCAGGTCGACTCCGCCTACGGCGGCAAGACCGGCGTCGACCTGTCGGAGGCCAAGAACTATGTCGGCGTCTATCACCAGCCGCAGGCGGTGATCGCCGACACCGACGCGCTGCGCACGCTGCCTGCGGCCGAGCTGTCGGCCGGCTACGCCGAGGTCGTCAAGACGGCGCTGATCGCCGGCGGTGCACTGTGGGAGACGGTCCGCGCCGGCGCCGGCTGGGAGGGGGCCGACTGGCCGGAGGTCGTCATCGGCTGCGCGTGGACCAAGCTCCGGATCGTCGCCCGCGACGAGCGCGATGACGGCGTTCGCCAGACGCTGAACCTCGGCCACACCATCGGGCATGCGATCGAGACGGTCACCGGCTACGCGAGCTATCGCCACGGCGAGGCGGTGGCGCTCGGCCTGCTCGCCGCGCTGCGGCTCTCGGGCAACGCCGACCTCAGGGCCGAGGTGGCCGAGCTGCTGCGGTCCCACGGCCTGCCCACCGAGCTCACCGACGTCGACCCCGACGCGGTGGTGATGGCCACCGCGCGGGACAAGAAGCGCCGTGGTCAGGGGCCGGTCCCGTTCGTCCTGCTCGCCGCGCCCGGCGACGCCCGCCCCGGGACCCCGGTGGCGCCGCGCGAGCTGATCGCCGCCGTCCGAGAACTGGCAAGCTAGGTTGGTGTCCAAGGATGTCCGCAACCGCGTAGAGGTCATGCACGGGGTCAATCTCGATCAGCTCGGCCGCCGAGATCCGGCCCAGTACGGGGAGCTCACGCTGACCGAGCTCGAGCTGGGGATCTCGCAGGCCGCCGGCGAGCTGGGGCTGCTCACCCGCTTCTTCCAGACCAACCACGAGGGCGAGTTCGTGGAGCACCTGCACGGGCTGGACGGCCTCGCCGACGCGATCCTGCTCAACCCGGGAGCGTGGACGCACTACTCCTACGCGATCCGCGATGCCCTCGAGCTCACCGGGCTGCCGGCGGTGGAGGTCCATCTCTCGGACGTCGATTCCCGGCAGCCGTTCCGGCGCCGCTCGGTGATCCGGGAGTTGTGCTTTGCCCGCGTGGCCGGCAAGGGTCCGAAAGGATACGACGAGGCGCTGGACCGGTTGGCCGAGGAGCTGGTGCAGTGAGCGACCGCGCCAGTCGTCTCGCCGAGCGCCTGCCCGAGATCGGCGCCGATCTGCTGATGGTCACCTCGCTGGTCAACGTTCGCTATCTGACCGGCTACACGGGCAGCAACGGGCTCGTCCTGGTAGGCCCGGACCTGCGCCTGTTCATCACTGACTTCCGGTACGTGGAGCAGTCCGCCGCCGAGGTCGACGCTGCTTTCGATCGCAAGATCGCGGTGCAGGACCTGATCGACGTGATCCCGGAGATCGTCGGGCCCGAGTCTCCCCGGCTCGCGTTCGAGGACGCCCAGCTGACGGTACGAGCTCACGCGCGGCTGCGCGAGCGGCTCCCGGAACGGGTGGAGCTGGTCGCGGCCGGAGATCCGGTCGAGGCGCTCCGCGCGATCAAGGATCCCGAGGAGATCCGGCGGATCGCCGACGCGGCCAGGCTCGCCGATGCCGGCCTGCGCCGGATCATGGAGCAGGGCCTGCGCGGACGAACCGAGAGCGAGGTGGCGCACGCTTTGGAGCAGACGATGCGCGACCTCGGTTCCCCGCGGCCGTCGTTTGAATCGATCGTCGCCGCCGGCCCTCACGGAGCGCTGCCCCACGCCCACCCGCGGGACGAGCAGATCGGCGCCGGCGAGCTGGTGGTGATCGACTGGGGCGCGGAGCTCGACGGGTACTGCTCGGACTGCACCCGCACCCTGGCGACCGGCGACTTGGCCGAAGAGGCGCTCGAGGCCTACGCGCTGGTCCGCGAGGCCCAGCACACCGGGCTGGCGGCGGTCCGGGCCGGGGTCGGCGGCCGCGAGGCGGACGCCGCCGCCCGCGCGGTGATCGACGACGCCGGACATGCCGAGCACTACGGTCACGGCCTCGGCCATGGCGTCGGACTGGAGATCCACGAGGCGCCGCGGCTGTCGCAACGCTCGGATTCGGTGCTGGCCGGCGGCAACGTGGTCACGGTGGAGCCGGGGGTCTACGTGCCGGGCAAGTTCGGGGTCCGGATCGAGGATCTCGTCGTCGTCACCGAGGCCGGCGCCGAGGTCCTCACCTCGGTGCCCAAAGAGCTCATCACCGTCGGCTGATCGCACCCGGTGGCGCGTCGAACCGAGCAGCGCCGCGCAGCGGTGTGGGCGCTCTATCAGAGCGACCTGCTCGGGCGTCCCCTGGGCGAAACGCTTCCCCGGGACGTGCCCACGTTCACGTTCGCGCTCGCCGAGCAGGTCCGCGAGCATCAGCCCGAGCTCGACCGGCTGATCGGGCGCCACTCCACCGACTGGTCGCTGGAACGGATCGCGCCGCTGGAGCGGTCGATCCTGCGCGTGGCGCTGCTGGAGATGCTGTATCCCGACGTCGTTCCAGGCGACCAGCCGATCCCGCCCGAGGGGGCGATCGACGAGGCGATCGAGACCGCCAAGCGGTTTTGCGGCTCCGCTGCCCCCGGGTTCATCAACGGCGTGCTCGGAGCCGTCCTGCGGGAGCGGATAAGCGAAACGTAGGAAGATCGGCCGCCGAGGCCCGCAGCGACGACAATCTGGGCGGATGAGACTTCTCGTCGTCGATGATGACCGCGGTCTGCGGGATGTGCTGCGCCGGGCGCTGGCCCTGTCCGGATACGACATCGTGCTGGCATCCACGGGGTCAGAGGCCCTGTCGCAGGTGAGCGCGGCGCTCCCCGACGCCGTGGTCCTCGACGTCGGGCTCCCCGACATCGATGGGCTCGAGGTGTGCCGGCTGCTGCGGCGCGAGGGCAATCGGGTGCCGGTCCTGATGCTGACGGCGCGCGACGCCGTGACCGACCGGATCGACGGGCTGGACGCCGGCGCCGACGACTACCTGGTGAAGCCGTTCGACATCGACGAGCTGCGGGCGCGATTGCGCGCCCTGTCGCGACGCGCCGGCGGCGAGGGGGACGTCGAGGGCGGGCTGTCCTTCGCCGAGCTCAAGCTCGATCCCGCACGCCACGGGGTCGTCGTCTCCGATACGTTCGTGGAGCTGACCCGGACCGAGTACCAGCTGCTGGAGCTGTTGATGCTCAACCCGCGCAGGGTCCTGCCCCACACCCTGATCTACGACCGGGTGTGGGGGTATGACTTCGGTCCCGGCTCCAACGCCCTACGGGTGTACGTCGGGTATCTGCGCCGCAAGCTCGAGGATGCGGGCGCCCGACCGCTGATCCACACCGTTCGCGGGGTGGGCTACGCGCTGCGGGACCCTGGAGGATGAGCCTCCGCGCTCGCATGGGCCTGGCCGCCGGCGCGGCGGTGGCGGTCGCCGTGATCGCCGTCTCGGTCTCGACCTATGCCGGGACGCGCTCCGAGTTGCTGGGCCAGACCGACCAGTCGTTGCACCGGCTGGCCGAGCCGTTCCTGGCCAGAGCGGCCAACCAGGGGGGCGGCGGCGCGCCCGGTGGCGGTGCGTCCGCCGCGCCGCCTCCAGGGCAGGCCGGGGCTGGGTTCGGCGGGAGCGATGGGGGCGGCAGTGGGTTCGGGCAAGACGTCAACGACTGCGACCGCGGGCTCGGCCTGGACGAAAACCGCGGCCCGGGGTTCGGCGGCGCCCCGGGCTATGTCCAGCTCGTCAGCCCCACAGGCTCGGTCTGCCTGGCCTCCACCGAGTCGACCAAGCTGCCCGTCCACGATGCAGTCAGGTCGGTGGCGCGCCGCGGCCGCGGCAGCTTCCTGACCGACGCCAGCGTCGGCTCCACCCACCTGCGGATGGGCGTGTACGGCATCGGCTCCGACGGGGCGCTGATGGTTGCCCTACCCCTCAAGCAGGTCGACGCCGCACTGTCGCACCAGATGCTCCTGCTGGTGGTCCTCGCCGCCGCCGGCATCCTCCTGGCCGGGCTGCTCGGACTCCTGGTGGCCCGGACCGCCTTGTCGCCCATCGCCCGCTTCACCCGCCAGACGGAGGCGATTGCCGCCGACCCCGATCGTCTCGGTGATCAGCGGGTCGACGTGCACGGCAGCGACGAGCTGGCGCGGCTGGCCCAGACGTTCAACCGGACGCTGGACGCGCTGAAGGACTCGGTCGACGCCCAGCGCAACCTCGTCGCGGACGCCTCGCACGAGCTGCGCACCCCGATCGCCACGATCCGCGCCAACCTGCAGCTGATGCGCGACCAGGAGCAGCTCTCGCCCGCGGACCGCGAGGCGCTGCGCAGCGACGTCATCGAGGAGTTGGACGAGCTCACCGCGCTCGTCGGCGACGTGGTGGAGCTCGCCCGCGGGACGAAGCTGGGGGCCGAGCCGGGCGACGTCCGCGTCGATGAGGTGGTGGCCGCTGCCATCGATCGCGCCCGGCGACGCGCGCCGTCGCTGGCGCTCGAAGTGAGCCTCGAGCCGACCCTCGTGTGCGGCGAGGGCGACCGGATCGCGCGCGCGGTGGCGAACCTGCTCGAGAACGCGGCCAAGTACGGCGCCCCCGGCGGACCCGTCGAGGTGACCCTCCACGGCGGTGTCCTCACCGTTCGCGATCACGGTCCCGGGTTTGCTGAAGAGGATCTGCCGTTCGTGTTCGACCGCTTCCATCGCGCCCGTGCCGCGCGATCCCAGCCGGGCTCGGGGCTGGGCCTGGCGATCGTGCGCCAGGCGGCCGAGGCGCACGGCGGGTTTGCGCAGGCCACCAACGGGCCCGGGGGTGGTGCGCTGCTCCGGATCGGGTTCGGGCCAACCTTGCCGCTCGGTGAGACCGCACTCCACGACACCGTCGGTCCCGCCTAGAAACGCTTCGTCAGCGACGGACCAGACGCCGGCCGCGGCCCTCCCCGGCGCCGGCCAGGCCGGCCAGCCACATCGAGATCGCCGAGCCCACCGCCGGCAGGTCGGACTTCAGCCCGTGATCGCCTGACACCGGGACCACGGTCCGGTGGGGAGCGGGCGGCGGCATTCCGAAGCGATCGTTGCGGCCCTGCACCACCAGCGTCGGCACGGTGACCGCGTCGAGCTCGAACAGGCGGCTCGGGCTGGGCCTGACGGCAGCGGCACGGTGCGGGGGCGCTAGCGGGAAGGCCAGGCAGACCACGCCGATCGAGTTGCACTCGGCGGCGGTCCGGCAGGCGACGCGCGCCCCCAGCGAGCGCCCGCCGGTGACGACCGGCACGCCGGCCAGCGCCTCGGCGCGCAGCTCGGCGACGACGGCGACCCAGGCCGCGTCGAGATGCGGAGCCGGCGCCGGGGCTCGGCGGCCAGCAACACGGTAGGGCTGCTCGATCAGGGCGACGGCGAAGCCGAGGCCGAGCGCGGCGGCCTGGGCTGCCTGGAGGTCGGGGGCGCCGATTCCGCCGCCCGCGCCGTGGCCGAGGACGACGGCAGCTCGTGCGATCCCCGCCGGAGGCGAGGTCAGATGGGCGCGGGCCGGACCGCGAGGAGTCTCGATGGTCAGCTCTACTTGGCTCCCAGGTGCCACCGCCATGGCGCGATCGTAGTCTGGCGCGGCGAGCCGGTATATCCTCGCCTGATGGAGCTGGGATCGCCGGTCTCATACGAGGTGCTCGCTCCCGGCACGGCCGTGTTCAGCTCTGACCACCGGCAGATCGGCAGCGTGGCCCACGTGCTCGCCGACGAGGCCGCGGACATCTTCGACGGAATCGTGATCGCCGAGCACCTGGGTGCCGGGCATCGCTTCGCCGACGCCGACGACATCGCCGAGATCCACGAGCACGGCGTACTTCTCAAGCTATCGGCGCAAGCCTCCGAGCAGCTCCCGCGGCCGACCGCCAATCCCGCCGTCATGCGCGACGACCCGAGCAACCCGCCGTCCCACGGCATGGCCGCCAAGCTCAGGCGCGCCTGGGATTACGTCTCCGGCGATTATTGACTCGGCGACGTGGGCCGGCCGCGCCCCAGCGTGGTGGTGAGCGCCGGCCCGCCGGCCAGCGTCTGGTACACGACGCAGTATCGCTCGGTCAGCTTCTGCAGCGCGGCGAGCTGCTCGTCATCCGCGTCGGTCTCCAGCGCGAACGACAACCTAATCGCCGAGAAGCCGACTGGAGCGTCGCGATCGACTCCCAGGGTGCCGCGAAAGTCCAGGTCGCCCTCCGCGCGCACCTCGCCCGCGGACACGCCCAACCCCAGTGAGGTCGCGACCGCGCGCAGCGTCACCCCGGCGCAGGCGACGAGCGCCTCGAGCAGCATGTCTCCGGAGCACAGCAGCGAGCCGTCGCCCCCGCTGGCGGGGTGCAGGCCGGCGGCGGCGATCGCCCGTCCGGTCTGCACCGAGCAGGACACCCCGTCTCCGAGACTGCCCGAGGCCGCCAGCGTGATCTGAGCCGATCCCGGCTCCTGCGCGTAGCGTTCCTTGAGAGGTGCCTGCAGCTCCCGCAGCTCTTCCCGCTCCACCCCCCGGATGCTACCGGGGCGGGGACGGCCGGCACGGGCGTGGCGGTGACGACCGCGACGACAGCGCTGCCAGAGCCCGCTCTATCCGCCCGGCTGCGATGACCCCACCGACTGAGGCGGCCGCGAATCGTCGCGCGCGGCGAGCGTGTTCAGCGGTGGGCGCTCGCGGATCGGGACGTTGGCGATCGGGTCCTCCTGCTCCCAGGGCCGTAGATAGCGGCCGCAGTCGAGGTTGGGCCGCGAGCCGAGCCGGTTCTCCACGGCGGCGAGCACCGCATAGGACATCTCGCCCAGCGCCCGCAAGGGCTGATGGCGGTTGCGCCGCGTCCCGAGGTGACACTCCGCCAGGGCATCGAGGCCGTGCGCGCGCAGTGCATCGATCATGATCCCGATCTCCACTCCGTAGCCCGCGGCGAACGGGATCGACTCCAGCAGCCCGCGCCGGGCCGCGAACTCGCCCGCGAGGGGCTGCGAGAACCCGGCCAGGCGGGGCTCGTGGAAGTTGATCAGCGGCCGCGCCATCAGCTCGGTCACCCGCCCCCCCTCGTGCCGCATGTCGACGTCCCCGACCCGCAGGGGCCGATCGAACGTCCCCTTCACGAGCTTCAGCGAGGGGTCCGAGAGCAGCGGACCGACCAGGCCGCTGAGATGCCTAAAATCAGGATTGGCGGTGTCACCGTCGAGAAAGCAGACGACCTCCCCGCTGGTGGCGCTGACCGCCCGCCACATCGCATCACCCTTGCCCAGGGTCGGGCCAAATCCCGGCAGCACCCGATCCTGTTGCAGGACCCGAGCGCCGGCCGCGCGCGCGACTGCGGCGGTTCCGTCGGCCGACGCCGCATCGATCACGACGATCTCGTCGATCACACCGGCATCGCGCAACGGCAGGACCGTCCGGCGGAGGATCGCCCCGATCGTCTCGGCGCACTCCTTGGTCGGAACGATGACCGTTACCGAAGTGTCGCCCTTGCACCCGGCCAACCACCGCAGAGAGAATCCCGACGCGTCGTAGCGGCGGCGCTCGGACCACGTGGACACGGCGATGTCGACGGCCAGCCCGCGCCCAGCCCGACCGTCGACTCGCGGTGAGGTTCGCACCCGCACGTCGGCCGCCCGCAGGATCGGGATTCCGTGATCGCGCAGGCGAGCCTCGAAGGTGGCGTCTTCCAGTGACGCAACCGGCTCCAGGCCGCCGACGTCGCGGTAGACGCCGGCGGTCACCGCCAGCGACGCGCCGGCAAAATGGTGGTGGGCGGCGGCCGGGTCAGACTCGCGGACACGCGCCAGACGCCGCGCGGCGTCGCGTTCGCGGCGGCGCAGCACCCCGTCGGGGAGCGAGCCCGCCGCCTCCTCGTCGAGCTCGATCAGCCCCGCGATCACGAGCGCCCCCTGGCGGATGTGGTCAAGCTGGCACTCCAGCCAGTCCTCGGCGGGACGGGAGTCGGCGTCGGTGCAGGCGATCAGCCCGTCGTCGCGGCCGAGTCCGAGCAGCCGCCGGGCCGCCGCGTCCATGCCAATGCGGCGCGCCTCGCCCGAGCCCACCCCGCGGCCGGGCAGGAGGGACACCCGCAGGCCGAGAGACTGCGCCGTCCGCAGCGCCACGCCTTCGGTGTCATCGCTGCAGTCGTCGACGACGATGATCGTCTCGAACGCCGCGGGTCCCGTCGTCTGGCTCGCCAGCGCCTTCAGGCACGCCGCAATCCGGGCCTCCTCGTCGCGCGCCGGAATCACCACCACGCTGGCTAGCTCCATGACGCCCCTTCCTCGATCAGCGGCTGCCCGCGTTCGTAGTCGTCATCCGCCTCGTGGGTGAGCACCCCGACGATGCGTCCGTCGCGCCCGTACCACGCCGTGAAGCCACCCTGGGGGTGAGTCACGAAGCGGACCTGATCATGGCCGTCGCCCCAGGCCGCGTACTTCAGCGTCCGATCGCCGATCGCCGACCAGAACCCGGGTACCTCCGCCCAGCGGACGTGGTCACCGGCGACGGTGCGCCCGGCGATCTCGCCCTGTCGCAGCGCGTCCCCCCAGTGCTCGACCCGAAGCCGGCGTCCAGCGGCGGTGTTCTCGGCGGCACAGACGTCGCCGGCGGCGAGCACATCGGCTCGCGCCGCCCGCATGCTCGCGTCGACCGGGATGGCGCCGTCGGCCAGCTCGATCCCGGCGGCGGCCGCCAGCTCCCCACGGGGGGCGACTCCGACGGCCATCACCACCAGCTCGCCGGTGACCCCGAAGGTTTCCGCCGCCACCTCCAGGCCTCGAGCGTTGCGGCTGATTCGCTGCACCGCCGCGCCGAGATGGAGCGCCACCCCCTGCTCGCGCAGCCACCCGGTGATGACCCTGCCCACCTCGCTCCCGAGCCGGGCCGCATTGGGGGCCTCCTCGTCTGAGACGAGCGCCACGTCGTGGCCCCGGATGCGCAGCGATGCCGCGATCTCACACCCGATGAACCCGGAGCCGATGACGACCACGCGGGCGCCGTCCGCGAGCCGATGTTGCAGCTCGCGAAAGTGGTCGAGGGAGCGGACCACTCGCACCGCGGGGTCGTCGGCGCCCGGCACCGGCAGACGCTTTGGCTCAGCGCCGGTGCTCAGCACGCACTCGCGGTAGCCGAGCTCGCGCCCACCGGTGAGGGTCACCGTCCGGGTCACGGGATCCACCGCGACTGCCCGCCCCGAGATCAAGCGCACGTCATGGGCCTGGAGCCACCCTTCCTCTTCGATCGGCAGCTCGGCTTCGCCGCTGGAGCCGCGAAGCAGGCCCTTGGTCAGCGGCGGCCGCTGGTAGGGCATCCGCTCCTCGTCGGCGATCAGCCCGACCGATCCGCCGCCGCCGCCGTCGCGGTATCCCCGGGCCGCGGACAGCCCGGCCGGGCCGCCGCCGATCACAAGCAGGTCCAGGCGCTCGGTCATCTTGTCTGAAAGACGTCGAGGAGATAGTCGGCGGTGTGCTCGGAACGCGCCCACGACAGCCACGGCGCGGCCTTCAGGGTGGCGTGGGCCTGCTCCGCCGTGCGGGGACGCTCCGGGCCCGCCGGTCGCCAGTGGACGGCGACGAGCGACGCTCCGCCGGGCAAGCAGCGCGCCAGCAGCGCCAGCGTTGCCTCCAGCTCGGAGTCGGTGAGGTAGTAGAGGATCTCGGAGGCGACGACCAGGTCGTACTCCTCCGCCGGTACGTCGGCGGGGATCGCCCCGACGATCGCGGCCGCCTGGGGAAACGGAGCGAGTCGCGCCCGTGCGTGCCCTACCGCGGTCGGCGACGCGTCGATGGTGACCAGCCGGTCACAGCGCGGTGCCAGCAGCGCGCTGAACACGCCGATCGACCCGCCGAGCTCGAGCGCGTCGGCAAACGGCCCCGGCCCGCACGCCTCGAGCGTCGCCGCGTACTTGCGCTGCTCGTAGGCGCTCTCCCGGTAGTTCCACGGATCCGGATCGGTCAGGTAGCGCTGTTCGAAATCCACCCCCGAGAGCGTCCTCATCGCCGCTCCTCGTCCAGCGTCCGGCCGCCTGCGGCGCTCAGCATCGGATCCAGACGATGCTGGAGCAGAAATACCTCGAGGTCGCGGCGGCAGCGATCGAGCGTGGTAGCCGTGGCGAACGGCCAGGACCCGCAGGCGCGTGCGGCCTCGTCGAGCAATCGAGTGGCTTGCTCGGCGATCGCCACCCGGGCGTGCAACGCGACGGCGGGGAGGTCGTCGCCGGTGTCCATCGCTTGCCCGGCCGCCTGCACCCACAGCGAGATCGTCCGCTGTGCCGTCAGCGCACGCCCGGCGGCGAGACCCTCCAGCGCGTCGCGCCGGGGCCGTCCGGACAGCTCCGCGAGCATCGCGGTGACGGCGGCGTCGGCCATGCCGGCCCAGGTGGCGGCGGTGCGGAGCGCGTCGCGGGCGAACCACGGCTGCTCGGCGAGCCCGCCGGGTGCTCCGAACCTGGCGAGCACCGGCGCGTCGTGGAACACCACCCGGTGCGACACCGACGCACGCAACCCAAAGCCCCGGTACCAGCCATCGTCCACCTCGACCCGCTCGGGATCGCGGAGGTCGATCCACACCGCCGAGGGCGGCCCGCCGTCCGGCTCGCGAGCGAGGATGAGCGCCCGGTGCAGGCCGCCGGCGCCGGAACAGAACGTTTTGACGCCTCGCAGCACTTCGGCGGCGGCGGTCTTCACGATCGTCGCCGGCGGCCCCTCGCCGGGACGGGGGTCGCCGCCCCAGACGCCGGCGCGCAGTCGGCGGGCTCGCACCGCCGCCAGTTCGCGCTCGCGCAGATCAGCGGGGGCCTGGACGGCAAGCCGCTCGATCGCGTTGAGGTGACCATCGAGGATGCGGCCGACCGAACCGTCGGCGCCGGCGACGCGGCGCACGAGGTTCAGTTCGCCGATCGCGGGCGGCCGGTTCGGTCCGCGCCGGGCGTTGCTCGCAAGCGCCCCCGCGCGCTCCAGCAGTGCGATCGCGTCCGCGGGGAACTCCGCGACCGGGCGGCGGTCGCGCTCGGCCGCCGAGGCGGCGATCAGCTCGAGCGTCTCTTCGAGCCGGCCGTCGGGCTCCGGCTCCAGAACGCTCACGTCAGCGCCTCGAGCCGCATACCCTGGCGGCCCGCGTAGTCGGCGATCAGGCTGACGTAGCCCAACGTGGCGCGGGTATCGGTCCGCCGCGCCCCCGGTCCGATTCCATCGTGTGCGAGGACGATCGCGCCGTCTTTCAGTTCGCGGCGGGTGGCGGCGAACATCTCCGGTGCGCTGTCGCCGCGCCAGTCGTGCGTGTCCACGGTCCAGCCGACGAGCCGTAGGCGATGCTCGGCGGCGACCTGCGACGACCACGACGCCAGATCGCCCCACGGCGTACGCCACAGGATGGGGCGGACCCCGACCGCGCTCAGGCGAGCCAGCGCCCGTCTGGTGTCTGCCCGGCCCCAGCTGATCGAGCACGAGGAATGACGCACGTGCTGATCGCAATGGAGCCCGACGGTGTGGCCCCCTTGGCGGATCCGGGCGATCAGGTCCGGGTGGGCGGCGGCGCGGGCGGCGATGACGAAGAACGTCGCCCGCGCTCGGACCCCGGCGAGCACGTCCAACAGCTTTGGCGTCCACACCGGATCGGGGCCGTCGTCGAAGGTCAACGCGAGACGTGGCCCGAAGGACGAACTGGGCTTGGTGGCGTCGCCACTGAGTGGACCACTGAGCACCGATTCAACTTACCCGCTCTGACGCGGGCCTACCGTGGCGTATCGACGGGCCGCCTCCTCAACAGACCCAGGCGGATGGGCCGTCCTGCGCCCAGATCCGCGCCGCGATCCGGTCCTGCTCGGCCTTCGGCGCGTTCTGCGGCAGGCCCTGCCCGCCGTACGCGCGCCAGGTGGAGGGCAGGATCTGATAGGCGCCGCCCGCTCCACTCGTCGGGTTGACCGCGTGGTAGTTGCCACCGGACTCACATTGCACGATCGACGCCGGGATCGCGTAGCCGGTCGAGCGCGAGGAGGACGCCGACGCTTCGCCGCTCGACGCGCCCGGGGCTGAGATGCGGAACAGGGCGTCCCAGGTCTGCGGTCCGACGATCCCGTCGACGGTCAGGCCCTTCCGGCGCTGGAAGGCGATGACCGCCCGCCGGGTGGCGGCGCCGAAGCGTCCGGTCGCCCTGATGTGGAGGGCGCGCTGGACCTTGGCGACCGATGCTCCATCGCTACCGCGGGTGAGGAGGGGTGTGTGGGCGGCCGCCGGCGCCACCGGGGCCAGGACGACGGCGGCAGCGACGAGGAACGCGACGCCGCCGTGGCTCGCGGTGAGGCGTTTTCTGCACTGGTGACGCGTCCCGCTTCGCAGGGTCCTCAACGACATAGAGGCTCCTTCTTTCTCATGCCTACGGGGTTAGCTGACGGGCTCGCGCGAGAAAGTGCGCTACGCCGGACTACCGGCGATTGGCCCCACGGTGGCTGGCATGCCACCAGATGGTTTCCCCGTTCCCGGCCGACCGTCCAGGACGGACGGGCTCGGGATTCGGCGGTTGTCGAAGCGTCGCACCGTAGCAGCCTGGCGCTGCACCCGCGGGCTCACCGCTGCGCCCGCGCCAACACTCCGGGCGCCTGCCAAGCTGCAGAGCATGCCGATCGAGATCTCGCTGCTCGGGTGTGGCCATCCCCACGTGGCCGACGTCCTCGGAGTGATCGCATCCGAGCCCGACCTGCGATTGGCCGCCGCTTGGGACGCAGATCCGTCGGCGGTGCCCGGACAGATCTCGAGTCATCGCGTCCGAGACCTCGACACGGCGATCAGACGCGCCGATGCCGTCGTCATCTGCGCCCCGACCGATCAACGTCCCGGGGTATGCGTTCGCGCCGCCCGCTCCGGCCGCCCGATTCTGGTGGAGAAGCCGATCGCCCGCACGGCGTCCGAGGCCCAACGGCTCGCACGGGAAATCGCGCGCAGCCGCACACCGGCCTACCCGGCCCTGTTCCTGCGCGAGCTTCCGGCGCTCGGCCGCCTCCGCGGCGTGCTCCGCGCCGGCGTACTCGGCCGCGTCTCTGCCGCCCGGGCGAGCTACGTGCACGCCGGGGCGCTGAACGGCGCATTCGTCGGGCTCGCAGGGTGGATGCGGGACCCCCAGCGTGCCGGCGTCGGCGGTCTCGGAGATCTCGCCATCCATCTCATCGACGCGTTCGCCATGCTCGGGCCGACGCCGCGACTGGACGCGATCAGCCTCGACCGGGGCCCCGCCGGGAGCACCGACATCGGAGGCACCGGTCTTGGGCGGTGGGCGGACGTTCCCTTCACCGTGCATACCAGCTGGGTGACGAGGCCCCCCGGATTGGAGGTGACCATCACGGGGGCCCGCGCGAGCGCGCTGCTCCGTGACGGGGTGTTGCAGCTGGTCACCGGAGACGGATCCAGCGAGCGCTGGGTGGGCGCGCCTCCTGATGCCGGCGAGGCCCTGCGTGCGTTCGTCCGTCGTTTGCGGGCGCGCCGACTCGAGCTGGATCGACTCGCCTCCGCCATCCGGGCCCAGGAGATCATCGAGCGCGCGGTGCGGTTCGATTGATCCGCGGCGTGATCGTGGACGATCGGTTTCAGTTCGACGCGAGGATCGGAGCGCCAACGTGAGTCCAAACTGGGCGGAGCAGGTAACCGCCATCGCGACGTCGATCGAGGCGCTTGGTTTGCTGGGTGCGATCGGTGCGGCGATCTTTGCCGGCCAACAGGTCCGGGAAGCGCGCAAGAGCCGCGAATCCCAGATGGCGGCTGAGTTCTTTCGCCGCTGGAACGAGGACGCACTCGTCGAGACCCGGCGGCTGGTCGACCGGTTCGAGACCAAGGAAGATCTCAGTGCGGCGTTCCAGAGCTACGTTTCGGACGGGGCGCCGGAGGCCTACGTGCTCTACCGAGAGCTCGACTACTTCGAGCAGCTGGCCGTGCTCGAGCGGCGCGGCGCGTTTGACTTCGAGCTCATCAAACTGTTGCTCGGGCACACCCTGATCGACCGCTGGGAGATGTGGGAGCCCTCGCTCCGGGCTGTGCACGGCGTCGGCGTGTATCCCATGTTCGCGGCCCTCGTCTCCAAGATGCGCCTCGCGCTGGCCCAGCCAGCCTCAGCCGGGGAGTGAGCCTCAGGCCGCGCGGGATTGCAGGCCGTAGTTGGATTCCAGCTGATCGAAGTAGATGCGTGCGGGGGCCGCCCAGCGCTGGTGGCGCTCGCCGAAGAGCGTGTGCGCCCGGTCGCGCGGCCAATCGGCCGGCAGGACGCCGGCCGGAAGGTCGGGGTCGAGGAACGGGAAGCGGCGCCAGGCGTGGACGAGCAGCGTCTGCTGGCGAAAGCAGGCTTCTGGCGTCGACGGGCGCAGACGGCCGAAGTCGTCGATGAACGCCTGGTACTGGTTCCGTACGCTGGCCAGGTCCCAGGCTTCGGCGATCAGCTGCTGGGGGTCGCCGAGCGCGCCGAGCTCCGCGACGAACGAGCGCGCGTCGGCGTCCGGCTCCTCGCCGATCGCCATGCCCAACTCGGCCTCGCGTTCGACGTGGGGGGTCAGCCACACGCCGCCGCCCAAAGACCCCAGGCCGGCCCACGCCAGGCGAGACCGAAGCTGGTGGCGGACCGCCCGCCGCTGTTCGGGGACACGCAGGATGACGATCAGCCACCGGCCGTCCCACTGCCACGGCTGCCCGAAGGAGTAGATCCGCTCGGCGCCGGTGGCGAGCAGCCGGCGACCGGCGTCGGTGAGGAACATGCGCGCCCGGCGACCGCGGCGCTCGGTCGCCAGCCAGCCGTCCCGGGTGCTGCGAGCGAGCGCCTGGCGTCCGGCGTGCTCGGTGTAGCCAACCGAGGCGAGGGCCGCGACGAGCGTCTCCTGCCAGATCTCCCCGGACCGCGGGAGGACGTATTCGCCGAGAACCGTGAGCAGCAGCGATCGCGCCGCCGGCGAGCCAACCGAGCGTCGTCTGAGCTGATCATCGACCATCGGCGCGTTCATCCTCCTCGGCAAAGACGTCCCGCAGCGCCTCGAAGTAGGTGTTGCAGCTGCGGCATCGAGCCTGGCTGGTGATCAGCTGGGCGCCCCAGGCCCCGACGATCTCGACGTCGGTGGCGCCGCAGAAGGGGCAGCTGGCCCCCGAGTCGCTCATTGGCGGCGGGTCTCGTCCCATGCCGACCAGTCGGTCGGATCGTTCAACCGCACTCCCGAACCTTCGGCGTGCAGCAGCTCGGACAGCCAGTCGCGGACGCGGCGGCGAATCGTATCCGGCCCGGCGCCGACCATTCTCTGCACGACGGCCCTCTGGTAGCCGGGGTGATCCTCTGGACCGGGCCACCGAGCGGCCTGCTCCCACAGTTCGACGATCCGCCGGCGGAGGAGGTCGGCATCCTGGCCGCCGCTGCGGCAGATGCGCTTGAGCCAGGCCTCGGCGTGGACCCGGTGGGCGCCTTCCTCCTGGAGGATCTTCCGGGCGCGCTGGGCGAGCGGCTCGATGGTGCTGTTGCGCGCGGTGGCGACGAACGTGGTGAGGATGCCGTCGATGACGAGGTTGGCGGCGATGACGGATGCCCAATCGGGCAGCTCGTGACGCAAGGCATCCATCGGCTCGCCGGCATCCAACCCTTCGTCTTGGCGCGGCGCTCCCAGCTTGGCGAGCACCGGGTATGTGGAGCGAGCGTGCCCGAGCTCGTCCTGGGCCATGGCGGCGGCGGCGACGGCCGATTCGATCGTCGGCGCGCTGACGGCCCACTCGCCGTAGCGGCGCCCGAGCGCGCTCTTGTTGTCGGCCAATGACCCGATGAGCGCGACCATGGTGGCGCTCGCCTGATCAACGGCGGAGGGGCTCACGCTGGGCATCCGCTCATCCTCCTGGCTCGCAGATCGGATGCCGCGTGAGTCATCCAGCTGCTCACGCGCGGATCGCCTCCCGGATCTGATTGCGCGGCACGAGGATCATGTGGATCCACGGTTGTTCGTCGTAGATCGCCCGCGCGGACACGACGGCCAGGTCCTCGTCGGACTCGGTGACCGTGCCGACGTGATGCAGGGGATCTTCGTAGGCCTGGCGGGCGAACACCTCCCAGACGGTCTCGTCAGCACGGCTCATACCACGATCCCCAGCCTGCGCATCGTCGCGCGCGCACCGCCGCGGATGCGGTCCTTGGTCCACGCCGGGTCCCACACGACCTCGATCGCGACGGCGTCGATGTCCGGGTCGGCGAGCAGCGCCTCGCGGATGTCGTCCTGGATGAACTCGGTCGCCGGGCAGCCCATGGCGGTGAACGTGATCTTCAGGTCGGCGGTGCGGTCCTCGGATCGATAGCCGACCGAGACGATGAGACCCAGCCCGAGAACCGAGACGGGGATCTCGGGATCCTCGACGTGCCGCAGCGCCTCCCAGATGCGGACCTGCACCTGGTCGCCGGCGCTGGTGGCCGTCAGGCTCATGCCGCCTTCCGGAATGCGGTCGTCTGGTAGCCGCGCTGGAGCCGGTGGACGAAGTCGTCGTTCATCGGGCCGCGCTCCCGCCAGCGGGCGGTCACCGCTTGCCAGCTGACCGGTCCTTCGTGAAGCAGCCACTCGCGCCTCTCCTCGGCGAACCGGGCCGGGAACGGGCAGTCGATGACGTACCGCTCCTGCTCGGGATCGTGGTGGACCGGCACCCGGACGCCGATCTCCTCCATGAACGGGACGGTCTCCGCCATCCAGGCTTGGCGCAGCTGATCGTTGGACTTGCCCTTGAACCCGTAGTCGAGCTGCTCGGAGTGCTGCTTGAGATCATCCGGCAGCCCGAACCACTCCAGCGTGAGGATGAACATCCAGTCGACCGCCGCCTGGACCTCCTGCTTGCCGACGGGGTCCCGGACGAGCTTCTTGAGCCACGTGCGGCCGTGCCGGAGATGGAAGGTCTCCTCCTTGTCGACCTTGGCCAGCGCGCGCTTCCATGGCCCGAACGTGCTCGACGCATGGACGTCGCCGAGCAGGACGTACCCGGCCTGGTCGTACATCGCGTTGGCGCACACGAGCTCGACCCAGGAGTTGAGCGGGACGTCGAATGCGTAGGGGTACTTGAACTGGCGGGCGGGGCGCTCGTAGATGAGCCAGTCCATGTCCACCCCCAGGTCTCCGAGCAGCCGGTAGCCGATGTGGGCGTGAGCGAGCTCGTCCTGGATGATCGACATCGCCGAGCCGAAGTTGTTGAGCGCCGGGGCGTGCTGGGCGGCGCGCAGGTAGGCGGGGGCGCTGACGAACTCGGTGTCGGCGGAGACCGTGAGGATCCGCCGAATCCCCTCCAGATACTTGGGCGACATGTGCTGCAGGCCCTCCACCAGCTTGCCGGCCGCGAGATGCTCCTGTACCTGCGCTTCGGTCAGTGGCGCAAGCTCTTGCGCGGCGGTCGCGACCATCGGCCTTGCCCTTTCCAGGAGGTATGACACTTGACTTACGTTCGGCATCGTATAGTCTCTTCACCGTGGCGTCAAGCGAGGAGAGCCTTCGGGTCGTGAGGGGCGCCCGCGGGCTGGAATCCGCGGGGCGCTGATGGCGACGATCGTCGAACTCGATGGGATCGCACCGACGATCGGGGACGGAGTCTTCCTGGCACCGACCGCGGTCCTGGCAGGGGACGTGCGGGTTGGCGACCGCGCCAACATCTGGTTTGGCGCGGTGCTGCGCGGTGACACGTCCCACATCGAGATCGGCAGCGAGTCCTCGATCCAGGACAACGCGGTCATCCACTGCGCGCACGACCTGCCCACCGTCATCGGCGCACGCGTGGTCGTCGGTCACGCCGCGCTCCTGGAGGGCTGTGTGGTCGAGGACGAGGCGCTGATCGGGATGGGGGCGATCGTGCTGCAGCGGGCCCATGTCGGCGCTGGCGCGATGGTCGCCGCCGGCGGGGTCGTCGCCGAGCACGCTCGGGTGGCGCCGGAGATGCTGGCGGCCGGGGTCCCCGCGGTGGAGAAGAAGGCTCTGTCGGGGTCGGCGCTTCGCTGGACGCGCACCGCAGCCGCCGAGTACCAGCAGTACAGCAAGCGATACATGACCGCCGGCCGTGCGCGCCCTTGCGACGCGGGGCGGCTCGCCTGACCGAGAGGACAAGCCTGTGCCTGAGATGCTGATCGGGGGAGAGTGGCGCCGGGCGGCGGCGCACGAGGAGATCGAGGTCGTCAATCCCGCCACCGAGGGTGTGGTTGCCAGCGTGCCCGCGGGCTCCCGGGAGGACGTCGAGCTGGCGGTGGCCACCGCCCAGCGAGCGTTTCCGGAGTGGTCGCGGACCGACGTGGAGAAGCGGGCCGCGATTCTGGCCAAGGCCGCCGACCTCATCCACGACAACGCGCGGGCGCTGGCCGCGACGCTGACCTCCGAGCAGGGCAAGCCGTTGGCCGAGGCGGCGGGCGAGGTGACGCATCTCGCCCATGGGGTGCGCTTCTACGCCGAGGCCGCGACGAAGGTTCGGGGTGCCTATCAGGCGCTGCCGTCGGCGTTCGGCCCTGCCTACGGACTCGTCATCCGGCGCCCGATGGGGGTCTGCGCCGCGATCACTCCCCACAACTTCCCCCTGACGCTGCTCGGAACGAAGGTCGCCCCCGCGCTGGCGGCCGGCAACACGATCGTGGCCAAGCCGGCGGCGACGACGCCGCTGGCCACCCTGGAGGTGGCGCGCCTCTTCTCGGAGGCTGGAGTGCCCGACGGCGTCCTCAACGTCGTCACCGGCCGGGGTGCCGTCATCGGGGACGCGCTCGTCTCGCACCCGAAAGTCCGCCGGGTCGCGTTCACGGGCTCGACCGCGGTTGGACGAAACGTGGCGAAGCTGGCCGCATCGGATCTCAAGCGGCTGTCACTCGAGCTCGGGGGCTCTGATCCGGTCATCGTATGCGCGGACGCCGATGTCGACGCGGCGGTCAAGGCGGTGATCATCGGCCGCTACTGGAACGCGGGGCAGGCGTGCCTTGGCGCCAAGCGGGTGTTCGTCCACGAGTCGGCCTATGACGCGTTCGTCTCGCAGCTGGTGGCCCGGGTCGGCCGCTATGAGCCCGGCGACGGCACGACCAAGCCGGAGAAGCCCAAGCTGCGGATGGGACCGATCCACACCCGCGCGGGCCGCGATGAGCTGCTGGAGCAGATCGAGAGCGGGGTCTCGGGCGGCGGCGAGCTGCTCATCGGCGGCGGCACCGGTCCCTCGGGCACAGGCTGGTTCCTGGAGCCGGCAGTCGTCGCCGAGCCGTCGGTGCAGTCGCGGCTGGTGACCGAGGAGGTGTTCGGGCCGGTGCTGCCGGTGTTCCGCTTCGCCGACTTCGACGACGCGATCCGCCGCGCCAACGACACCCCTTACGGGCTGGGGTCGTCCATCTGGACCCACGACGCCCGGCTCATCCACCGCGCCGCGCAGGAGATGGACGCCGGCATGACCTGGGTCAATCAGATCCACTACGGCTACGACGAGCTGCCCTTCGGCGGCATGAAGGCCTCGGGTTTCGGCAAGGAGCACGGAATCGAGGCCTTGGATTCCTACGTCGAGCTCAAGTCGGTCGTCGTCGGCGGTCTCGCCCGATGAGCGTCGCGTTTGAGCAGGATGGAGGGGTGGGCACGATCACGCTCGACAACCCGCCGGCTAACTCCTATGACCTGGACGTGATGACCGAGTTCGAGGCCTCCGTCGCGGCGGCGATCGGCTCCGAGGTGCGCGCCGTCATCGTTCGTTCGGCGTCGGAGAGGTTCTTCTCCGCCGGCGCCGACGTCAAGAAGTTCCTCGACGGCGACGTCGACGCCAATATGGCGATGATCCGGACCAGCCAAGCGGCGTTTGCCCAGATGGCCGCCGCCCACCAGATCTTCATCGCTCACATCAACGGACACGCCCTCGGTGGCGGCCTCGAGATCGCATTGGCGTGCGACATCCGCCTGGCCAGCACCGGCGACTACAAGCTCGGGACACCCGAAGTGACGCTCGGGCTGCTGCCCGGCAACGGCGGCACCCAGCGGCTCACGCGCCTGCTCGGACCGTCACGGGCGATGGAGCTGCTCCTCACCGGACGCACGTTCTCGCCGGCGCAGGCACTCGACTGGGGGCTGGTGGCCGCGCTGCTGGATCCCGCCGAGGCGTCCGCGCGCGTGCGGGCCTACGCCGAGCGATTCGCCGCTGGGGCGGCGCTGGCCACCGCCGCGATCAAGCGCTGCGTCCACGACGGCGGCGAGCGCTCCCTCGGCGACGGACTGGCGCTCGAAGCCGAGCTCATCGAGCAGCTGTTCCGGTCCCAGGACGCAGCCGAGGGCCTGCAGGCATTCGTCGAGAAGCGCACCCCGGAGTTCGTGGGAGCATGACGACCGAGACGATCACAACGTTCGCGGGCGCGTTCATCGACGGGCGCGAGCACAGCAACTGCGGCGAGCCGCTGCCGGTCACCAATCCGGGCACCGGCGTTGTCTTCGCCGAGGTCGCCAGCGGGACCACCGGCGATGTCGACGCCGCCGTCGGCGCGGCCGAGCGCGCCTTCGCGGACTGGGCGGCGCTGGCGGTCAGCCGGCGCGGTGAGATCCTCGGCGCCGCGGCGCGCCACGTGGGCGAGCACCTGGAGGAGCTCATCCCCCTGCTCACCCGCGAGCAGGGAAAGACCCTGCGCGACAGCCGCATCGAGCTGACCAAGGCGATCGACACGCTCATGCACTACGTCGGGCTGTCCAAGGCGTTGCGCGGTGTCCACACGCCGAATCTCGATCCCGGGGTCGACGGAATGGTCCTGCGGCGCCCGCTCGGCGTCACCGGCGCCATCGTCCCGTGGAACTTCCCGACGACGCTGCTGTGCAACAAGCTCGCGCCGGCGGTCGTCGCCGGCAACACGATGGTCGCCAAGCCCGCGGGAACGACGCCGCTGACGACGCTGCGCTTCTGTGAGCTGCTGTGCGAGGGCGGGCTCCCGGCGGGGGTGTTCAACGTCGTCACCGGCAGCGGGTCGGGCACCGGGACGGCGCTGGTCACGCACCCCCGGGTGCGCAAGATCGCCTTCACCGGCTCGACCCCCGTCGGCGAACGGGTCATGGCGCTCGCGGCACGCGGCACCAAGCGGGTCACGCTCGAGCTCGGCGGGTCAGACCCGATGATCATCTGCGACGACGCCGATCTCGACGCCGCCGCCTCAGCCGCGTCGATGGGACGGTTCTACAACTGCGGTCAGGCATGCCTGGCGATCAAGCGCGTCTACGTGTTCGAGGCCGTGGCCGATCAGGTCATCGACGCCGTTACCGCCAAAGCCGCGCGGCTGAAGGTGGGGCGAGGCGACGACAAGGGGTCGCAGATGGGGCCGCTGCACACGGCGGCGCAGCGCGACGAGGTCGCCGGGCAGGTGCAGCGGACGCTGGCCGCCGGCGGTTCGCTGCGCGCCGGCGGCGCGGCGCCCGAGGCCCCGGACCTGGACGGTGGCTTCTTCTATCTGCCGACTGTGGTCGTCGACCCGCCGCACGACTCGCCCATGGCGACCGAGGAGGTGTTCGGACCGGCTCTGCCGATCTGGCGGGTGCGCGATCTCGACGAGGCGATCGAGCGCGCCAACGCGTCGCAGTTCGGGCTGGGATCGTCGGTGTGGACGCGGGATCTGCAACGAGCCCGGCATGCCGCGGAGCGGATCGAGGCGGGCTATACCTGGATCAACTCACGGACCAAGGTCTATGACGAGCTCCCGTTCGGCGGCTGGAAGTCCAGCGGCTATGGCAAGGAGCATGGCGAAGAGGCCTTGCACTACTACACCGACACCAAGTCGGTGGTGTTCGGCAACGAGGTCTGACCGGCGGCATGAGCGACTGGCCGTGGGACAGCGACATCCTCCCGAAGCCGCTGCTGCCCGTGGAGACGACGTTCGAGGGTTTCCTCGGGCTGGAATGGGACACGCTGACCGCGGAAACCGCCACCGTGCGCTTCGCGGTCCGCGATGAGCTCAAGCAGCCGCTCGGACTGCTGCACGGCGGCATCTACTCGGCGGTCGCCGAGACCGTCGCATCGCTGGCCACGGCGATGGCGGTCCTGCCCGCCGGCATGACCGTCTCGGGGCTCAGCAACTCGGCGCACTTCCTGCGCCCCATCACACAGGGGATGGTTCACGTCAGCGCCCGCTGCCGTCACCACGACGAACGCGAATGGCTCTGGTCTCACGAGTTTCGCGATGACCAGCAGCGGCTGTGCGGCCTCGTCGACGTGCGCATCGCGGTGCGGCCCGGGCCGTCATGATGAGCGATGCGGCGACCGCGGGGCTCACCATCGAGGGCCGGCGGATCGAGCTCCTCGACCTCCCCGGCGATCCCGGGCGGGCGCCCTTGGTCCTCCTCCACGAAGGCCTGGGATCGGTCGACCTGTGGCGCCGATTTCCGGCCGCGCTCCACGAGGTGTCGGGCCGGCGGCTGGTCGCCTTCTCGCGTTCTGGGCACGGGCGATCCGCCTCATCCGTGAAGCCACGCACCCCCGCCTTCTTTCACGACGAGGCGCTACGGGTGCTGCCCGAGCTGTGTCATCGGCTCGGCCTCGTCGAGCCGGTGCTCCTCGGTCACAGTGACGGAGCATCGATCGCCCTCATCCATGCCGCCCACCATCCGGTCGCCGGGCTGGTGCTGCTGGCGCCGCACGTATTCGTGGAGCCGATGACCGTAGAGGCAATCCGCCAGACCCGCGAGGCCTATGTCGACGGCGCGCTGCGCGACCGACTGGCCCGCTACCACGACGATGTCGACGCGGCATTCTGGGGCTGGTGCAACGTATGGCTCGATCCGGCGTTCCGGGTATGGAATCTCGAGGCGGAGGCCGGGCAGGTGACGGCGCCGACCCTCCTCATCCAGGGAGCGGACGATCCGTACGGGACGCTCGAGCAGCTGGATCGCATCGAGACGTGTCTGCCGACGGCGCGGCGTCACGTCGTCCCCGGCGGGCACAGCCCGCACCTGGAGCGCGGCCCCGAGGTGGTCGCGGCGATCGGCGCGTTCCTCTCCGCCATCGGCGTAGCGCCGGCGCGCGAGGAACATATGACACTTGACTGACGCTCGCAACTGACTAGTATTGCAGAGGGGGGCCAACTTGGCTGACGAGGAGAGGCGAGGGCGATGAAGCATCCGGCGCACGGCACATTTCCCGGCAACGTCAGCGATCTCGTCAGCCGCCAGGTGGCGGCGGGCCGGGGTGAGGCGTGCGCGATCGTCGCCGCGGATGGCTCGCTCAGCTACGAGCAGCTCCGTCGCCAGATCAACCGCGCTGGGCATCTGCTGCGGGAGCTGGGGGTTGGCCGGGAGCAACGGGTGCTGCTCGTGCTCGACGACACGTCGGTGTTCCCCGTGGTCTTCCTCGGCGCGCTTCGGATCGGAGCGGTGCCGATCCCCGTCAGCCCACTGGACAAGGACGAGAACTTCCGTCATTTCATCGATGACTCCTACGCGCAGGTCGTTGTGACCGACGCGCCGCGGTTGCAGCGCCTTCGCGCGGCGCTTGGTGACCGGAGCCTGCGATGGTTGGCCAGGGACGCCGACGGGGCGGACGTAACCGATCTGACGCCGGCGCTGGCCGCGCAGTGCGACGAGCTGGACGCGGTCCCGACGCACCGAGACGACGTGGCGTTCTGGCTCTACAGCTCGGGCTCCACCGGCAAGCCAAAGGGTGTCGTCCACCTCCAGCACGACATCGAGGTCACCTGCCGAAACTACGCGCAGGGCGTCCTCGGGCTGTGCTCCGACGACAAGACATTTTCGACGACGAAGCTGTTTCACGCCTACGGCCTGGGCAACGGCCTGTCGTTTCCGTTCTCGGTCGGGGCGACGGCGATCTACATGGCCGGCCCGTCCAAGCCGGCGCCGATCCTGGAGACGCTCCGGCGCCACCGGCCGAGTGTCCTTTACTCGGTGCCCGCGCTGTTCGCCGCTGTCGGCCGCGAAGACGGCGCGCGCGACGCGCTTGCGTCGGTGCGCTTCTGCGTCTCGGCTGCCGAGCCGCTGTCTGCGGACACCATCGAGCAGTGGCGGCAGCGATTCGGACTCGAGATCATCGACGGCATCGGGTCCACCGAGATGCTGCACATCTACTGCTCCAACCGCCCCGGGCGGATCCGGCCGGGCACGACCGGCTGGCCCGTTCCGGGATATGAGCTGCGCCTCGTCGACGACCACGGAGCGGTTGTCGACGACCACGCCCGTCCGGCCGTCGGAGCGCTCCAGGTCCGGGGCGACTCGTGTGCCGCGTTCTACTGGCACCAGCACGAGAAGACCAAGGTCTCGATGCTCGGAAGCTGGTTTGCCACCGGCGATCGCTATGAGCGGCGCGAGGACGGCACGTACGCGTACGTCGGTCGCGTGGACGACATGCTGAAGGTGGGCGGGCTGTGGGTGTCCCCGGTCGACATGGAGCACGTCCTCATCCAGCACCCACGCGTAGCGGGAGTGGGCGTCGTCGGCGTCACCGACGGCGACGTCAGCCGGATCGCGGCGTACATCGAATGCGCCGGTGAGCCCGGCGATGACGATCTGGCCGACCAACTGCGCGCTTGGTGCAAGGAGCGGTTGCGGCACTACGAGTACCCCCACTTCGTCACCTTCGTCGACAGTCTCCCGCGGACGCTGACCGGCAAGGTCCAGCGTTTCCGGCTGCGTCAGCAAGCCGCCGAGATGTCGGCGGCGCGGCCTGCCGCCACCGCCGACCACGAGGTCGAAACCAAGACGTTGTGACCGGGGCCGGGGTGCCGTATCGGGAGTCCTCAGCGGGTGAGGCGGGCCGATACCGCTCGGCGTGACGCCGGGATGCGGTATCGGGAGTCTGCGATCAACGCGCGGGGAATTCGAGACGGCGGCGGCTAACTCTCGACCGTACGCGCGCTGCGGCCCTGTTCGAGCCCCCAGCTGATGATCCGCTTCGGATGGATACGGATCAATGGCGTCGGCAGCGTGATCGCTTCGGCTCGCCCGCGGACCTCGACCGCGCGCGGACGCCACGGGTCGATGCTCTCCAGGTCGTCGATCACGATCGCGGCTCGCCCGGTGCGGGCGATGTCGCGGAACTTCTTGGACCGCTCCAGCTCGCGGCCCCCGACGTCGATCGCGTCGCGGGCCGCGTTGTAGATCCATCCGACCGGGACCACGTGCGGCGTGCCGTCCGCGCCGACCGTCGCCATCCGTCCCAGCTGCCGCCCGCCGGTCAGATACCGAAGCTCGGCTTCGGTGAAGACGCTCATCGCCAAGCTCCGGCGCCGCTACCGGGCGTCACCCGACGAAGGCGACCTGCTCCCGCGATCAGTTCACTGCGTGACAGCATCTCTCATAGCTGGATTCACCGCCAATCCTGGCACAGGAGGTTGTCCCGGGGCCCGGAGAGCTTTGAGGTGACGGCGGGCGGTCCCGGCCGTGGATCCTGACGCTGCCAGATGGTCAGACGCGCGCGGTGAGCAGCTGGCCGCCGCTGTGGTCGCTGACCGCGACGGCCTGGAAGCCGGCGTTGGTCGCCATGGCGGCGAGCTCCTGATTTTCATAGAGGTGGCTTCGGCTGGCTAACGGCTCGGGAGCGGCCGGCGTGCCGCGTAGCTTCGGCGAGGTGGTATAGATCGCGACCCGTCCGTCCGGCGCCAGCACGCGACGGGCTTCGCGAAGCGCCGCCGCGGGATCGGCCAGTAAGAAGAAGACGATCGACATCGCCACGGCCGTGAACGACGCATCTGGGAACGGCAGCCGCTCGGCGCTGCCCAGCATGATCTGAGCGCCGGGTGCGCGCTCGCGGGCGACGGCGATCATCTCTTCGCTGTGATCAAGACCTGTCGCGGACGCTCCGGCGGCGAGCGCCTCGCGCAGCAGCAGGCCGCCACCGCAGCCGACCTCGAGCAGGCGATCCGCGGCCCTCAGCCGCAGCTCGTCGAGGATCTCGCGCCGCGCGAAGTCATGTACATCGTCGGCGCCGTAGGTTTGGCGGGCCCGTCGGCCAGCGGGTCGCCGAGCGACGCGGTCGGTCAACCAATCATCAAACGCGCTGTCCGGCAGTTCGCTCTGCCGCCAGGCGCCCAGATCGTCCGCGCCCAGATGGAACCTGTGCGCGAGCGTCAGACACCGCTCTGAGATCGAGGACGGTTCAGCAGCTGGGCCAAGGAGTGGATTGCGCAGCAGCCGCTTTGGCGCCTTTTGCTCCCAAGCATCGGCCAGCAACTCCCGTGCCAGCTGCTCGTGGGTGGCGGCGAGATCGACGCGCACGGCGCGGAGCCGTTTTCCCCACCAGAACTCCTCACAGACGGATGGCCAGGCCTGGACCGCGGTGTGAATCCCGGCCTCATCGAGCATCACGTTCAAGTGCGTCTCATCCCACAAGGTCGCAAATATCCGGCCCGCCACTCGAAACGACGGCCGCCCGTGATGGTCTAACTCGACGACTTCGGGCAGCGCCAGCGCCAACCGTCGAACCTGATCGTGCGAGACCACAACCGCCGGCACGATAACGCTGCGCCGCGGCGTTCGGAGGACGATCGTCTAAGTGAGTTGGTGTTCGTGCGCGTAGTGGATCGCTTGGGCGCGGTCTCGTGAACCGGTTTTTGAGAACACGTGGTTGATGTGGGTCTTGACGGTGTGCTCGCTGATGATCAGCTCGCGCGCGATCTCGCCGTTGGACAGGCCGGCGGCGAGCAGCTTGAGCACTTCGGCCTCGCGCGCGGTGAGACCGTCCGGTAGTGGGGCGGTGACCGGCTGCTTAGCGGGCCGGGCGGAGGCAGCCCCGGTGAGCAGCATCGCAGTGACCTCGGGCGGGAGGATCGTGTGGCCCGCAGCCGCCGCGTGCAGCGCCTGGGAGATCTCGCGGCGGTCCGCGTTCTTGGTCAGGTAGCCGCGGGCCCCCGCCCGCAATGCGGCGATGATCGTATCGTCGTCGGCGTAGGTGGTGAGCGCGACGATCGCCACGTCGGGATGCTCGCGGGTCAGCCGCTCGGTGGCGCCGACGCCATCGAGCACCGGCATGTGGAGGTCGAGGAGGATCGCGTCGGGGTGGTGCTCGGCGACGGCGACGAGCGCTTGCTCGCCGTCGGCGACCGCGGCGACGACCTCCAGATCGGGCATGACGTCGAGCACCATTTGCAGCCCCTCGCGGACGACGGTCTGATCGTCGGCGATCACGATTCGTAGACGGTCGGGGTGTGGCGGAGCCACCTGGCTCACCGTGTCACGCGTGCCCGCACGACCCAGCGGTCACCCACCGGGCCGGCGTGGAGCTCACCATCGATCAACCGCAAGCGCTCGTGCATACCGGCAAGACCGTATCCGCCGGCGGTGTGGGAATGTTCGATCGTCACGGCGTCGGGGAGCGCGTTCTCGACCCGCAGCTCGACGCCCACGTCGTTGTACGCGAGCGCGATCGTCGCCGACTGAGCGTCGGCGTGCTTGGCGGCGTTGATCACCGCCTCCTGGGCGACACGCAGCAGGGTCAGCCCAGCAGCCGGGCTCAGCGGGTAGGGCTCCCCGCTGACCGTCAACGCGCCGGGACGGTCGTCGACCAGCGCCGCCAGCGCCTGCGGCAGCGGCGGCGAGTCGGTTCGCAGCGCCCGCACCGCGCGCCGGGTCTCGGTCTGCCCCTCGTCGACGAGCCGCCGCGCGTTGGCCAGCAAGCGCAGCGCGCGGTCGATGTCCCGGCGCTCGGACAGCATCACCTCCGCGGCCTGCAGCTGGATCCCGAGCGCGCCAAGCGAGTGGGCGAGCACGTCATGGATCTCGCGGGCGATCCGCGAGCGCTCAGTCAGCGCGGCAGCGCGCTCAGCCTCGAACTGCGCTCGATGGGTCTCGGCGAGCAGCGCCTCGGCCTGCTCGGTCTGGATCCGGTACGCGCGCCGGTAGCGACCGGCCACAACGAGCCCGGCCAGCAGCGCGGGATACCCGAGCACCGTTCCGAGATCCGTGTCGCCATAGCCGACCGCGCCGATTTCGACGGCGAGCACCCCGGCGAGGAAGACGAGCAGTAGCCTGGTGGGCGGCAGATCGGCGCCGGCGGCCAGCATGCTGACGATCGCCAGCGCCAGCACGCTGGTGTCGTGATGCGAGGTGGCGGCAAAGCCACCCACAGCGGTGATCACGGTCAGGCAGGCGAGCAGAGACCACCCGGCCCACGGCTCGGGCAGGCGGCTGCTCGCCCACCAGCCGATCATCGCCGCCGCCGCGATCGCCAGCTCCGCGACGCCGGGGACAGCTCCGTGGGCGCTGAGCACCACCGCGGCGACGAGCGCGAACACGGCCGCGCGCAGCCACCATTGCCACGTCGCCAACAGCGTCAGGGCATCGTCGCGATCCGACCACTTCCACCAGCGTGACACCGTTGCTCAGCCCTCGCGTCCGGTCGGGCGGGAGAACCAGCTGGCGCCGAACACGGTGCCGTCCTTCTCGGGAGCGAACGGGATCCCAGCCGCGATCGCGCGGGGGACGACCACCAGCGCCTGCGCGGCACGGTTGAGACCGAGCATCAGCAGGATCGCCGTGGTCCCGGCGGCGACGTGCGCGCCGGCCGCGTGCGCGACTCCGGTAATCACGAGCCGGCTGATGATCAGGCCTCCCCACAGCCACAGCCCCCGCATGGGGAGCTGCGCCCACAGGAATCCGTCACGGCGCTCCAGGTGCGTCATCGCGCCGAGACCGGCGCCGATCGCGATGGCGATCACCGCGCTGACGACGAGCAGCACGATGTCCGTCGCGCCTGGGGGCGACCGGTGGCCGGTGATGTCGAGGATCCCGATCACGGTCAGGACCGCGGGCAGCACCACCATACGCTTGCCGCTCAGCGCGCTGCCGACCAGCTGCTGCCCGATCACGTAGACGATGACTCCGACTACTACCAGCACTGTCAGAAGAGACATGTTCAGACCTCCTTGGGGAGTGGATTGACGGTCACTGACGCTACGGCGTCGCCGCCCCGCTCACATCGCCCTGCGGCTTGATCTGCAGGGTTGATTCCGGGTTGAGATCGGGGTTGAGAGCAGGATCGTTACCTGCTTTCGATCAACCCAAGATCGCCCCGGAAACCAGCCCGTGAGGCGATGACAGACCGCCCCCCGCCGAGCACCATTGCCGGCGCACACCACAACCCCGTCGAAAGCGAGAACACAATGCTCACCAACGCCCTGATCGTCAACGGACTCGTTCTGTTCGCCGTGCTCGAGTCAGACCTCGGCCCCGCCCGCAAGCTCAGCCGCTTTCGTCTGCTGCGACCGCTGCTCCTTTCCGCAGCGATCGTGCCTATGTTCGTGCAGGCGATCGCCACCCACGGCACCGGGCTCGCGCTCGAGATCGGCGCCGGCGTAGCCGGCGCCCTGCTCGGCCTCATCGCCGCACGTCTGATCAACATCCGCCGCGAGCCCACGACCGGCCGGCTCGTGACCCGCGCCGGCGCCTATTACGCGGCGCTCTGGACCGCTGTGATCGCCGCACGCAGCTGCTTCTCAATCGGCGCGGTCCACTGGTTTCACCACCCGCTCGCGACGTGGATGGCCAACCACCAGGTCACCGGCGCCGCGATCACCGACACCCTGGTCATCATGGCCGTCGCGATGACGCTCGCCCGCACCCTCAGCCTCGCCGTCCGCACCCACCAGGCCCGCCGCCAGGCCTCCATCACCCCGATCGTCGCATAAACCACCCCCCGCGAGAACGCCGACCACGGCCGCGCTCCGTCACCGGACGGAGCGCGGGGTCGACGTCGACACGGTGCGCCCAGGTTCGTCTGGTGCGGCCATGGGCTTGACTGTTCGGTGACGAGGTTCTCCTTGGCAAGGCGGCCAGCTTGTCGACGGCCTGCTCGACGTATTTGGATGTCGGAGAGGTCGTAGTGGCTGGCGCCGTGACGACCAGCAGGGCCTTCTCGCCGGTGAGCTCGCCGCGGCGGCCGGCTTGTCACGCTTGTCACCCAGCCACTTGCCCAACGCTTTCGTCAAGCGTCCGTCCAGCCTCCACCGGACATACCTGGCTCACTGGCGCATCAGGCTCGCGCAACGCGCCCTACGCACCTCCAGGAGGACCATCTCCGAGCTCGCCGAGCGCCTCGGCTACGCCTCAGAAAGCTCATTCAGCCACGCATTTACGCGCATCGCCGGCACCTCCCCAACGGGCTACCGCTATGAGACCCTCGGGTGAAGCGCATCAAGGGTGGGCCGTGGGCCTACGTGGCCCGGACCCGTCTGAGCGGGTCGGCTCCACCCGTGAGCGCGTACGCGCTGCCGGCCAGTCGGGAGCCTCGGGTTGGAATCACGGCAGGTCTCGCCTGCGTTGACCGCCTCCACGAAGCTCTCCCTGACCGTATGAAGAGGTGGACTCAGCGGAGGGTCCCGCTGGTTCGACAGGTGCTGGGACGGGCTTTCAGCCTTCGGTCGCCCGCGTCGCTAGGTGGAATATGGTGACTGTTTGGTGGGCGTATTTGTCGATGTCGAATGCGGGGTCGGTCAGCCGGCTCGGTGCGACGTCGATGACCGCGCGGATCGAGATCGCCATCGCATTGGGATCGAAGTCAGGTCGGAAATCGCCGTCGGTCTGGAAACGGGCGAGCATGTCGGCGAGGATGTGAGCCGCCTCATCGCGGTTGCCCTTGAATGGGCTTTTGGCGCCGGCCAACGTCGCGCGCACGATCTCGACGACGGCCCTGAGCTGATTGGGGTTGTCGCGGATGAATTCGAGGTTGGACTCGATGTACGCGCGAAGCATCTCGGGGCCGGTCGTTTGCGCCTCGATGCGAGGCTGCATGTACGCCCTCGCCTGTTGGAGCACCTGGCTGACGATCTCGGCGATCAGGTCGTCTTTGCCGGCGAAGTGGTAGCTGATCACACCCTTGCTGATGCCGAGTCGTACCGCGATACGCGCGAGCGAGGCATTCGCATAGCCAACTTCGGCGAGCGTGTCGATGGCAGCTGCAACGATCTGCGCTCGCCTGGCACCGGTCACAAACGTGCGGTCGCCGCCCGTCTTGTCTGACCGCATGGTCAGAAATTAGCACGCCTCACAAGTTTTCTAGGCAAGTGGCCAAGCCTGGGCTACGGTTTGCGTCGTGGATTCGGAGCAGGCCATGACTGGGACACCTGGGAGGCGGTCTCGCTCAGCGGTCGGTCCGCTCACCCCGACATGGGGCGAGCACGCGCTGACGGTTGAGCATCTGAGCAAGCACTTCGGCGAGCGCGTCGCGTTTGAGGATGTTTCGTTTGATGTCGGCTACGGCGAGGTATTCGGCTTTCTCGGCCCCAACGGGGCGGGAAAGACGACGGCCGTGCGGACGCTCGGCACGCTGATCTCGCCGACCTCTGGCTCCGCCAGGGTGGCCGGAATCCCGTTGAGCGGGGCGAATGGACCGGAGATCCGCGCGCGCATCTCGATCATGCCCGAGTCACCCGGGCTCTACCTGCGTTTGACCGTGGCAGAGAACCTGCGTTGTTTTGCCGGGCTGTACGGGTTGGGCGACGCTTCCGGCCGGATCGAGCGGGCGCTACGGGCAGTCAATCTCCAGGATCGAGCGGGCGATCCGTCCGGATCGCTTTCGAAGGGTCTGCGTCAACGGCTCGCGCTTGCCCGCGCACTGCTCAACGACCCCGCAGTCCTGTTCCTGGACGAACCCACTTCGGGGCTAGACCCCGTCGCGGCACACGATGTTCACGAGCTGATCGGCGCCTTGCGTGAGCGCGGGGTCACGATCTTCCTGACTACCCACCGGTTAGCGGAAGCCGAACGGCTGGCGCGGTCAGCAATTGCATCGTCTGTGCCATCGAGTCGCAATCCTGAGTCGCACGTTGAGGCTTGTCGGCACACCCGACGAGCTGCGGGCCCGGCTGTTCAACCAGGCCTTAGAGGTTCACGTCCTCGCTGCACTCGCGGATCCTGGTGCGACGTTCGTCGGCCTGCCGGCGGTCGACGGATGGAAAGCGTTGGGCCCCGGTCGCTACACCCTTGCCGTGTCCGACCCGCAGACCGCTGCCCCGGCAGTCTCGCGCGTGTTGGTTGGCGCCGGGGCAGACATCATCTCGCTCTCGGAGACTCGCCACTCGCTCGAGGACGTGTATGTCGAGTTGATCAAAGAGGACGTGGAGGCCCAGCAACGATGAGGTTCACCTGGAGACGTGTGTGGGCCATCATGGTCAAGGAGCTGACGGATTACCGTCGCAACCGGTTCGTCATGGTGTTCACGATGACGCTCCTGCCGCTGATCTTCGTCGTGGCGCCGACGATGCAATTGCTGACCGCGCCGGCTTTTGCTGCCAGCTCCGAACTTGATTCCCGGATCGGGATCTCGCTGCTGTACATGCTGCTGATCCCCGCGATCGTCCCATCAACCGTGGCCGCGTACTCGGTTATCGGCGAACGCGAACAGGGAACGCTTGAGCCGATCCTGAGCACGCCAGTCCGCCGCGAGGAGTTCCTAGTCGGCAAAGCACTCGCCGCGCTTGTCCCGACGCTTGTTGTCGCGTACGCGATCTTCGGGATATTCCTCGCGGTTGCGGCCCTGTTCGCGCAGACCGCGATCAGGTCGGCCATCTTCTCGGGCTCCCACATCCCAGTCGGAGTGCTATTCACCCCGCTGCTCGCGGGCTGGTCGATCTGGGTGGGGATTGCGATTTCGGCCCGCTCTTCTGACGTCCGGGTCGCTCAGCAATTGAGCGTGTTCGCCAACATCCCGCCAATCGCGATCGTCGCGCTGATGTCATTCAACGTGATCACGACGTCGACCACCGTCGCCGTGCTACTCGCCGCCGCGCTGCTTGTCCTGGATGCGCTGGGCTGGCGGGCCGTCGCAGCGATGTTCGACCGTGAGCGGCTGATCACCGGCAGCCGCCCCTCGCGCCGACGCTGATCCGCACAACCACGCCCGCTCAGACAGCGAAGGAAACCGGAATGTCATCCACGCTCACACTGAAACGAGAGGCCACCGGCGCGATGGAGCTTCGCCGCGGACCCTTCGAGATCATTCTCGACGGGACGTCTGTCGGATCGATCGACCGGCTTCAAACCGTCGAGCTATCGGTGCAACCCGGGTCGCATCGGCTCCAGGTCAAGATCGGCCGCTATTCGAGCCCCGCTAAGACATTTAACGCCGCCGAGGGCACGAACATCACCTTTCGCTGCAACAGCGCGATCCTCTGGCCCCAATACGTCGCTTCACTGTTCGCGCCTACAATCGGACTCAGGCTGCACCAGTAACCACTAGACCGCCAGTCCTCACCACCAGCGTCGGATCAGGCACCCGCATGCTGTGTTCGCTGCTCTCAGGCCGGCGCCGAACGAGAGTTCATCACCTGGCAACGTCGACATGCAGCAAACCAACCCGTCCCTCTCCTAAACCTAACCGTTTGCGCCAGATTTCCTCTCGGTCCATGTCCGACCCCGGGCAGTCCTGCCGCGGAGGATCCCGGCAGCCGATCCATGAACCAGGAGCAACGATGGCAGTGATCAAGACAAACCCCGAGGAGACGCAGACGATCGGAGGCGCCGAGCACGGAGCCACCATCTCGCCGATCCTCGACTGCAGCGACCCGGGGCAAGGACCCAGGCTTCACCGCCACCCCTACGACGAGACCTGGCTCGTAATCGACGGAACCCTCAGCTTCCTTGCCGGAAACGAGACCCGTGCGGCCGGCGTCGGCGACGTGGTGATCGTCCCGGCGAACACTCCGCACAAGTTCACCAACGACGGTCCCGGTCCCTCAAGGCTCGTGTGCATCCACGCCAGTCCCGCCGTGATCGGCGAATGGCTGGAATAGCCGCCGTCCGGCCCAGGACGGCGTCGCTCGGCTGCTCAGGGCTTCCATCGCCTTGTCGGAGGATTTCTCTTCAGTTCCTCTGGCGGCGTTCGAGCGTCTGCTGCGGGCGGGCGCGGACCGCGAGATCGTGACCACGGCCCCGGTTCTCGAAGTCGTCGCGGCCCTCGAACAGGTCGTGCGTGCTGCCGGTCATCGAGACCCGCTTCGGTCGCGCCCCGCACGGCAGCCGGCCGCGATTCGAACCCCGAGAGCGGACTCGTCGTCGGCGCCCACGACTGCAGTGCCGCGCCCAATCAGGAGCGTCCTGAGCGGCTATACGAGGTACAAGAACGTGTATATGGCGGACGGACCGGTCTGGGTCCAGTCCGCGAGGCAGTACCGGCACCAGCTCCCGTCGTCGGCCGGCACGTCGATCGTTTTTGGCGGCCGGCCTTCCACGACGTTTACGTCGATGCGCCGGCCGGCCAGCGGGCCGCGCTCGAGGACGGCGGTGATCGTCGGCCCAATCTCTGCGTCCGAGGTGTCCATCTTCGCCTCGTGCATCATATGCCGCGGCGGAGTGCCCACACAGCACGACGGGCGCCTCGGCCTCAGCGATCACCTGCTGGGTCGCCTCGACGTCGGCCGAGAGATCACGGAGCGCGTCCCCGGCCAAATCACGGCGACCCGGGTCATGATTGGGGCTCACCGAGACCCGCGGAGGAGGATCTTGATGCCGGTTTGTCGTCCGTCCAGCCACGATCTTGTTGGGATTGGTGCGGGCCGCTGGAGGCCTGAGGCGGCAGCCAGCGGTCGACGACGTAGATGAGGCACCAGGGACTTGGTCCTCAGCGCGTCGGACCAAGCCCTCGTGTTGGGCCGCTGCGGGAGCGCCCCGTGTGCTCCGGGGAGCAGGCGTTCTTTGTCTAGCACGAGCGGGATCGCGGGGCGTGTAGCATCCACCGGCCTCGGGATGGCGGGGCGTGTAGCATCCATCGGCCTCGCGACGCGCCCGCTGCTCGCAAGCGGATTGGGTGAGCGTGAGCCGATCGACGGTGACCCAAGCGAACACATATTCCCGGGAGGAATGCTGGGTGCGTGATCACGAGAGAAGTCGGGACTCGTTGGCGAACAGCTGGCGTGTGAGCGTGCGGTGGCGTGCCGCGGTCCTGGCAGCGGGTTCGTTGGGCTCGCGGCTGGTGGTGCTTGTGGGTGTGCTAGCGGTGGTGGCGGCGGGCTTGTTCATGACGCCGGCGGCGTCGGATGCGGCGACCTCGGTCAGCTGTGGCTATGGCACCGGGGGTGCGCAGGCGCAGACGTTGTGCTGGCTTGACATGAGTGCTTACAGCTTTGCGACGAGCGGAAGCGCGAGCGGTCAGCCGATGACGGTTTCGCTGCCGGGCGGCTACACGATCAGCTTCACCGCGAGCACCCGACCCAACGGAGCGTTGCCCTACAGTCCGGTGCGGGCGGTCGCATTCCCGACTTGGGGGGGCGCGTATATCGGCAATCATGCGTATCTGTCGACGCCGGGGAAGCCGGCGCTGTATCAGACCGCGAATGGCGGTGGCGACATCATCACGCTGTCGAACATCTCGGTCACGGACTCCTCCGGCACGCCGGTCAGCGGCTACGGGTTTGTCGTGGCCGATCCCGAGTCGACTGATGCCCATGAGTCGCTTACGTTGTCCTCGGATGTCCCGCTGCGGCAGCTGAGCACCTCGACTTCCCAGTACCCGTACTGTGGGCAAGGGCTGACGGGTGTGGGAACGACCACGGTGACCTGTATTGGCGGGCAGTCGGGCGGGATCAGCGACGGCGCGATCGTGCTGCAGGCAAACGAGCCGACGCAGATCTCGGCGGCGCTGGTGGGCGGCGGCCTGCAGGCAGTCGCGTTCGCGATCGTGACGAGCAAGATCACCCTCAACAAGGCGGTGGTCGGACGGGTCAAGCCCTCGGATTCGTTTGGCTTGTCGGTCTCCTCGCCGGAGGGAACCACGATCGGGGCGGCCAGCACCGGCTCCGCGAACTCGGCCTCGACGGGCGCGCTGATCGTGCTGCCGCGCACAAACGGGTCCTCGTACACGCTCAGCGAGGGTCCCGCCCCGGGGAGCGGGGCAGTGATGTCGGATTACTCGCAGTCGTGGTCGTGTACGAACGCGGCTACGGGCAGCACGACCCCGCTCCCGTCTGGGTCGGGCAGCTCGGTGCAGCTCTCACCGGCGCCCGGTGATGACATCACCTGCACGGTGACCAACACGCAGCTACCGGCGGACCTCTCGATCACCAAGAGCGCCTCGCCGCTGCGAGCGGTGCCAGGAACGGACGAGGCGTACACGCTGACAGTGCACAATGCCGGTCCCAGCTCGGCTACCGACGTGCTGCTTTCCGATCCGCTCCCGGATGGGTCGTCGTTCGTGTCGGCGAGCCCTGGCTGCGGCTTCAGCGCGCCGACGGTGACCTGCCGGCTCTCGTCGTTGGCATCGGGAACGTCGCAGAGCTTCACGGTGAGAGAGCACCTGGCAAGCTCGCTGAAGGTCGGGGTGGTGAACACTGCGAACGTCACCAGCGCCACGCCTGATTCTGACCCGAACAATAACAGCGCGACTGCCAGCGCACCGCTAGGCCCAAAGGTCGACCTGCAGATCGAAAAGAGCGCGTCGATCGACGCGGTGCCCGCCGGCGGGCAGGTGATGTACACGCTGGTGGTCAAAAACAACGGGCCGAGCGACGCGTCCGGGGTGACCGTGTCTGACCCGCTGCCGGCGGGCCTGACCATAGTCTCAGCGACCCCGAGCCAGGGCGACTGCAGCACCGATGCGGGAGTGGTGTGCGATCTGGGGTCGGTGGTCGCGGGTGGTGCCGCGCAGGTGGTGGTGACTGCGACCGTGGCGACTAGCGCCAGCGGCGATCTCAACAACACCGCCTCGGTGACCTCCGGTCAGCCCGATACCGACGCGGCCAACAACAGGTCGGCGAGCACGATCAACGCGCAGCAGCCTCCCGCACCCCCCAGTCCGCCCGCCCCGCCCGTCCCACCACCACCCGCGCCGGCGCGCTCTCAGCCGCTGTCGAATCTGAAGATCGTCGACCACGCCAGCGCGCGCAGCGCCTCTCCGGGTCGGAAGATCACCTACACGCTGGTGGTCTCAAACCTCGGTCCTGGGGCGGCCAACGATGCGAGCCTCGTCGATACCTCGAGTTTGGGGCTGCGCGTGCTCTCAGTCCACACCGGGAAGGGCAGCTGCCGCTCCGGTGTGCCGATCAGGTGCCGTCTCGGGACGATCGCGCCCGGCAAGCAGGTGAAGATCACGGTGATCGCGGAGGTCAAACGGGCCGGCACCGAAGACAACGCAGCGAGCGTCACCAGCGCCAGCGCGGACTCAAACCCAGCCAACAACCTCGCGACCGCTAAGACGGAGATCGCCCCGGTGCTACAACTGCGCAAGACCGCCTCGGTGCGGAGCGCCAGCGCGGGGCAGAACGTGAGCTACCGGATCGTCGTCAAAAATCCGACGCCCGTCGGAATCGCCCGAGTGACCGTGTGCGATCGACTGCCGGCGGGGTTGGTGTTCGTGAGTTCATCGCCACGGGCAAAGCTGAGCGTTGGCCGCTTCTGCTGGTCGATCCGCAGACTGGGGGGTGGCCGCGCGAAGGCCTTCATCCTCGTCACAAACGTGTTGCCCGGTCACGACGCGCGGCAGGTCAATCGCGCAACCGCAAGCGCGCCCGGTGTTCGGAGCGTGAGCGCGAGCTCCGCGGTCCGCGTCAGGACGCCGCCCAAGGTCGCGTGCGGGAGCGCCGCCGCGGCCGAGGCCCGTGTTGCAAACGCAAGGGTCGCGCGCGCCCCCGACCCGACAGCACATGCCGCCTGCTAGCCCGGGCGGCGTTCTCCTTGGGGAAGCTGCCCTTCGGCCTAACCGCCTTTGCAGGTGTCGGTTGGGGGCCTCGATCGCGTTCGTGGGGTAGATCGCGCGACGAACCTGGGGCTCGAACGCCAGGAACGGTGTCACGTATTCCCAGACGAGCGCAACGCGTGGCCGATCACCAGCAGCTGCTGATCCCATTTTCCTCGAAGGCCTCGGGGCGACCGCAGCGCGTGGTCGGCGTCGACCGCGGTGTAGATCGGCTTGAGGTCTTTGACGACCGCGTCATGTTGCCGGCGTGGCACGTACTTCAGCGACTGGCGGATCAGGTGCACGATGCGGGTCTGGACCGTCGTGGCCGGGAACATCGCCGCGATCGCCTCCGGGAACCCCTTCGGGCCATCCACACACGCCGATCAGGATGTCTGAGACCGCGCGCTGCTTGAGGTCGCTGAGGACCTGCATCCAGAACAGTGAAGATTCGGGGTTGGGCGTTTGGGAGCCGGAACCTGTCCAGTACGTGATCACTGTTCTGTCCGCCCTTGCCGACCAGGCCGCCCCTTGCCCACTAAGAGGGAGCGCCCGTGCAGAGCATGACGCAGGAGCAGCCGCTCGTTATCGGTGGCGTTGATTCTCACGCCGACGCTCATCGTTTCGCCGCGCTTGATCAGCGCGCTGTTCTGCCAGCGACGCACCTCTCGGCGAGGTCTGTGGCAAAGCGGTTGGGCCGCAGCACAGAGTGCCTGGCCTACCAGTTTGCGTCCTCTACTCAGGACCTAGCTGATCGCAGCCGCCGCGGGGTTGGAGACCGCGGTTTGTCGCCTTAGGAAGATGATGCTGCTCGCGAGAACGAAGATCACGAACAGCACGAAGCCGATGATGTCGAGGACTAACCCGAACGAGGCGATGACGCCGCCGAGGCCGAAGGCTTGAAGGAAGAACATGAGCCCGGCAACGATAGAAATCCGCCCGAGCCAGCGTGGCAGGACGCCGCTCTTGAGCACGATCAACCCTGTTGCCAGAGCAAAGAGGCTGCCGAACACGTCGGCGACGCTGTCAAATGCATACGTCGTGAGGTACAGCGAGTAGGAGACGCTGTGGTCGTGTTGAGCGCCGTAGGCCGCGAGCTTGGCGCCGACCAGGCCGGTGATGCCGATGTCGCTGACGGCGTGCAGGGCCACGAAGAGCACCCCGCCGGCCAGCACCAGGGGGGCGAGGATCCGTGGCCGGTCGGGCGTGCCGCGCAGCTGGTTGTAAAGGCTCCAGAGGTAGATCAGAAAACTGGCGGCGTAGACGACCGACAGGCATGCGATCACCACCAGCCGCGTGCGGTGCTCGTACAGCGCGGTCGCCATCTTGCCGGCTGAGTCGTTCTGGGTCAGTCCGACTCCGATCGCGACCGTGGATTCCGCGACGAGCGCGACGACGTAAATGATGCCCGCCACCCAGGCATAGCGCTGCCAATCTCTCGCCACCCGAGGCGTCGTATCGTGGCGGTCCGCCACAGGTGTCGCGCCCACGCCGGTCATGTCGGACGTCGCGGTCATCGCTGCCCACCTCTCTGTCGGTCTCAGGCCGGAGAAGGCCGTTGACTTCCTCCCCGCGGGGCTTGAGATGTCCCCGTCGACACTACTCCAGCCTCAACAAAGTAGCAAGTAATTTCTAGAATCTGTTCTTCTATATTTGCCTGATGGGCGAGTGGAGCTTCTTGACGAACCACGCCCGAGTGCTGGTCTGCATCGCGCGCGATCCGGGTGTCCGCCTGCGCGAGATCGCCGATGTGCTCGGCGTGACCGAGCGCCGGGCGTTCGGGATCGTCAACGACTTGACCGAAGCCGGCTACGTGGTCAAGGAAAAGGACGGGCGTCGCAACCGCTACCGCATCCAGAACCACCTGCCGCTGCCGGCGCCCATCGGTCGAGAGCCGACCGTCGGCGAGTTGCTGGGAGTGCTCGTGGACACAAGCGCAACGGAGTCCCCGGGGCAGCCAGGCCGGGACGGGGGGTCGCGCGGACGAAACCGAGGCGCTGCCGCACAGAGGACCAGCTCGGCGAAGCGGGGGTGAGCGGCTTGACGGTCCTGTTCGTCGTCCTCGCAGTGGTCTTGACGGTACCCGTGTATGCGTTCGCGGTGTGGCGTTTGCTAGGTCTGCATCTCCTGCAGCTGGTCGTTGCTGCCGGCGGCGTGGTTCGTGATCCTCGGGGTGGCGATCGCGCTGCTGATCGGGATGCTTCCGTACCTTCGGGGGACTCGCCGCTCCGAGCTTCACACGCGTGACGGGCGCGCCGCGCTCGCTGGTTCGCTGCGGCTCGCGCTTGAGGACGGCGGCGTTACGTTCATCAAGCTCGGACACGTACTCGCGACCCGGCGAGACTTGCCGGCTTCAAGCCGACGATCAAGTCTGCGTCCACCCAACAAAAACCCCGGCGTTACCGGGGCTTTTCGCTAGAAGCGGCTGAAGGGACTCGAACCCTCGACCTTCTGCATGGCAAGTGTCGGCAAGCGTCGACCGATCATGATCTTTCCTGGCGCTGCGCGGTTTCCGCGATCCCGTCGAACCGCCTGATGACTGTTCGGCGACCTCCGAGGCTTCCAGAAAGCTTCCATCTTGCCGGCCGCGTGGATCACCAGGCTGCCAGCGGCCGTGAGAGCAGTGCGTCGGAGAGAAACGGGTCGGCCACCCTCCAGCCGCGACGGCCGAGGCGGGCGACAAGGGCATTGAACCCGAGCTGACGGAGCGCCCGGTTGACGTCGCGCGCCGTTGCCGACGGAATGCCGTAGGGAGGCAGACCGCGCGATAGGCGAAGGAGGAGCTCAGGGCCATATCGATTGACGACTCGAGCCATATGGAGGACCAGCGGCAACTGGTCGAGCGCAGTGCGAAGGTGTTTGTTCAACGCGCCGCGTGGTCCGCTCTCCTGCGCATCAAGCAGCACCGCGAGAGTGGGCACGGCGAGGCCCCATGTGCGCGCCAGGACGAATTCCAGGTCCTTCGATGCGACGATGAGGCCGTGCGTGCGTGCGACCCGCGTCCAGAAACGCTCGTCGCGATCACCACCTACTTCGGCGGTCGCGCCGGCGCCGAGGAACGGCGCAGTCGCTCCTGCAAGAGCATCCCGAGCCTCGGTTGGGCATGTGAGCACGAGCCCATGATGCCCAGTCTCCTGAATGACTCCGCGAATCTCCCAAAGAGCATCGCGTGACCAACGCGCCGTCAGGACGTGAGCATTCGTGATGAGCAGGAGGGACTTTGGCGTGGTGCGGAGGATCGTGGCAAGCGAGCCCGGTGGGTAGCCGACGCCCGGCTCGTTGAGCGTTGCGGTGAACCGTAGAAATTCGCCATGCTCGATGTTGAGCTCAGACAGGTCTCGCGATTCGCCGTGCCTGAGCGCGCCGAGGGCCGAAGCGGCATCCTCGCCAAACGCTCCGACGGCAATCTCGATTACCAGCTTGTGCACCAGCGATGTGTAGTCGCCGATCCAGCTCGGATCGAACGTGATGACCGGCCCGAGTGAGGGCACCGACGCTTCGGCGATCCAGGCTGCTGCTTCCTCGAGCCCCGATCCGGGATCCCCGTGGAGGATGGTGGTCTGGCCTCCGGCGGTCGGAACCTGCCGGGCCCAGGGTGGCGCGTTCGGGTAGAGGTAGCGCACAAGCTGAGCCCCCTGCGGCATCTCGGTCCGGACAGCACTCATCGAAGCTTCCAGGCCTCGTGCTTTTGCACGGTCGGGAGTGCCAGGCGGATGACGCCCGTCGTGACGGCTCCAAACGGTTGCCCTAGTTCGGCGGAGTGTTTCGCGAGAAGCATCGTGCAGTAGGGGTGGCGCTGGGATTCCTCGAGCAGCAAATCGAGCGCTCCTCCATCAATCGGAACGCCTGCAAGCTCGAATCGAGACCGCAGCCCGTGTCTCCAGTCGTCGACGTTGATAGCCGGCAGCGTGAACTCCTCGCCGAGGTACCCAAGGACGTTTGACTTCTTGAGCTTCCGCTCGGCATGGTTATCGCTGCTCGTCAAAGCGATTCCCGTAAGGCGATCGTCTCGTGCCATGAATGCGCGTAGCGATGCGCGCTCATCGCGATTCCATTTTTCGATCACGTGGGCCTCATCGATTGCGATGGCTCCGCGCCGCTCGCTCTTTGCCAGTTCGGTCGGAATCGCGCTGAGCACCCGCTGGAGCGTGACCTCATCGGGCTTGAGCCCCTCCAGCAGCCCACCGACCATCGAGGCTTCTTCGCTCCCGACCGTCCGTCCGGCGCCCGAGAGCACCGTGCCGACTCGGCTTCCGATTGCCCGCGCGCCGGATGCTGCGCGTTCGCCGGGCGTCCGGAATGCGTTGGCCAGAACGGCGGCTGCGGCAGATGCCGTCGGATACTCGTCGAGCGGGAGTCGGATAGCTACAAGGCCCTCCGCGGTGAGTCGTGCAAGGGCGGCGCGCGCGACGCTACTCTTGCCCCAGCGGCGACGATCGAACACTCGCACGACATCTCCGGCGCGTAGCCGGTTGGTCAAAGCGTCGATCGAGTTCCCACGCCCGATCTGGTGGGCCTCGTCAATGATCGGCCCTGCGGGGAAGAGTTCGCTTATATCCATATGGGCAGTACTTTACTGCCTTATCGGATATAACCTGCAAGTCGCGGACCGATCGTACGGCTCCAGTCAAAAGCCGGCAACCGTACCCGGCCGCTTATGGATTCAGCAGGTCGCCGTACTCGGCAATCATCCGCGAGCGACGCATCTTGCGCCGGCGTACGTCAGCCAGCTCACGCACGTAGACGGCCCGGGTGATGTTGGCGTCGCGGTAGCCGAGCAGAAACGCGATCTCGTCCACGCTCTCATCGGCGAGAAGTGCCCGGCTGGCGACGGTGTGCCGGAAGCTGTGCATCGATGACAGCGCCCCGCGCGGGACCGGCTGTGGACGTCCATCTGCATCTCGCGCGTGAAGCTCCGGGAAAGGTTGGGTTCCCGTTCGCATCACGAGCCAGGCCCTGTGCAGTCCGAAGGGCGCGGATCACGTTGCGCTGGCCGAGCGCACGACCGGTCCGGCTGCAGAAGACGAAGTCGACTGGCTGCGAGTACCGAGACTCGAGCTTGTGGCGCGTCAGCATCAGCGCGAGTTACCTTGGGATGGGGACAGTTCTGGTAGACGCGTCGGTCTTCGCAGGCGTGCGTTTGCCGTACCGGTCCACCTGCCATCCGAACTCGATCTCGGCATCATCGAGATCGTCGAGTCGCACTTCTCTCCATGTGAGCCCGAGCAACTCCGAGAGCCGTGCGCCAGTGAGGCGGCCACGGTGAACAGCATCCGGAATGGCTCGGTCGCGGCCGCGATCGTCTGCTCAAGCTCATGTCCTTCGAATATCCGACGGCGCTGCGTCTGCGACGGCTTCGGACGCTCGGAGGAGAGCATGAGGGAGACCGGATTGGCCCCGGACCAGCCGAGGCGACGAGCGGCGTACCGGTAGATCCGATTGGTGACGCCGATGACGATCACGATGCTCGACTCCGAACGGCCGTCGTGTCTCAGCCGCCGGACGAGCTGCGCCAAGTCATCAGGCGAGATCAAATCCAGTCGGCGCCCGGCGAGCGCGGGCAGGAGGTGTTGCTCGACTGCATTGCGGTAGCACTCCTGGGTCCTTGGGCGCAGATCGCGCACGGGCCCGTCGAGCCACTGTCCAGCGGCGTCACCGAGACGCAGGCGGACGTCCGACACTATGCGTTCACCGCGATCGCGGCGACTGAGCAGTTCGTCGCGAAGCGTTCGCGCAGCCGTAATGCCACCTTCAACCGTCCGCCAGCGATTCGTCTTGCCCGAGTAGCCGCATGTGGGCGCGGAGCTGCCATGTCATCGTCACGTAGACGATCAGGAGCGCGCCCGCGACGACGATGAGCACCACCGCGGTGCTGAGGTTGGCGGCGTTGAATAGCAGCAATCCGGATCCAGCGGCCACGAGGACGGCGCCGATGAGCTCGAAGCTCGCTGCAAGGCGCTGCCACGGCCGTGAGAGCGTTCCGCCCCATGTGAAGCGTTGAAGCGGTGGCGGCCTGAGAGCGTCCACGACAGCATTACTGCTCCGATGCCGACGAGGAGCACTCCTACGCTGTCAGCGCTGGCGTGGATGAGCGGGTGCGAATGATGATGGCCCATCCGCCTCGGTTACGCTCGAACTAGAGCCCGCGCTACTTGACGATGCGCTCGAGCTCGTCCTCCGCAAGAGCAAGGTCGTTGTCGGTGACCTCGGCATCGTTGCCCGACTCTGCCGCATCGAAGACGTAGCCGTAGTCGCCCCGAGCTTGGCCCAGCTCTTCAACCGCGTCGCCGTCGCCTGAGCGCTCGATCGTCTGCGTAAGGTCCTTGAGCTTCGTGAAGTCCAGATCCGCCATAACCCTGCTCTCTGTATCCGATTGACGTTACTCGGCCAACGCTCGCTTCCACCCGGCTTCCAGGAGCCCATCTGCCCATGCCGCAAGCGTTGGTGGCTAGTTAAAAAAAACCCCGCCTGAGCGGGGCTTTCCTACAAGCGGCTGAAGGGACTCGAACCCTCGACCTTCTGCATGGCAAGCAGACGCTCTAGCCAACTGAGCTACAGCCGCGAGGTCGCCGAGTATAACCCGGAGATGGGGACGCGAGCCGCGGGTGAAGTCCGGCTGGGGCCGTGGCGGATCGCGAAGCTCGCCGCGACCACCGCGCAATCCGCTGGGTCTTGCGTCATCGCACCCGATGCCGTGTTCGTCGCCTGCCGTGGCTCCGACCTGCGGACGAAGCTCACGCGTTCGCCGGCGTCGCACGCGGTCTCTCCGCCCCCCGCGCAGGCGACCGCTCTTCTAGAAGTGCACGACGGCCGCGCCCTCGCTAACTGTCGGCGGATCGACTGTAACGTTGACGTTTTCCTTGACCCACTGAGCGGCACGCCGGGAGGACTCATCGGTGCCGGCCTTGTCTTGACAGACGGTCACGGCCTGACCACCGCCTTCGTTGCGGAACGCTGAGTAACTGACAAACCCCGGCACGGTGCTGATGACGTTCTTTACGTCGTCCTCCCGCTCGGCGATGGCATCGAACAAGTCCGAGGCACCCTGCCCGGAATAGCTTCTGATGACCACATGCACGCTGTCTTCTCCTTCTGCGGCTGATGCCGCGTCGGCCGACACCCCCAACCCCGCCTGAGGCAAGCGATCATATACCCATTGCAACGGCGCAAACAGGACGCGTACCGCGCCACGCGGGTGGGCCGCCAGGCGGAGCCTCAGATAGCGCCGGCGAGGACACCGGGGCAGGCCAGTTGGCCTCAAGCCCGTGCGTCTCCCCGAGGGCCATGGTGAGCCCGCCGTTGCGCAAGCCGGAACGAGGACCACCCGCGGCGTGCAGTACGGGCAACACCGGATCCCGCCACGTGGCGGACGGCGCTGCGTCACGCAGCTAAGGCGAGCCCGGGCGAACTTCCCCGAGGCGCACCGCGATCAGTTTCTTCACGAGCGTCTCCGGCAGCGGACGGTCGACGGGGAAGTGCAGGGCGCTCTTGGTCATCGTGTAGTCCGTGAGCTCATCGGCCAGCTGTGGGAGGACCGAGCCGCTGAACGGCAGGTAACTCAGATGATCCTTGAACGCGGCGAAGCCGGCGACCGTCTTACCGCTTACCCGAAACGCGGGGACGCGGTAGGACATCACCTGATCGGCGTCTGGGATGATCTCAAGGATGGTGCGGCGCAATGCTTGAAGCGTGTTGCGCTTCGGCTCCTCGACACCCTGCAGGTACTCGTCAACCTCATTGGCGGACACCACCGCGAAGTCTACGAAAGCCTCGCTAACACCACCGAACGGGGCTCATGAGGCGGCGGCGCACGTATCGTTGAATGTCGGGACCGGCGACCCGAACGGCAGGTCGGCACCGCTAGGTTTGCGCGGTGACCAGTCCGCTTTGGTAGGCGATGACGACGAGCTGGGCGCGGTCGCGAGCCTGAAGCTTGAGCATCGCCCGGCTGACGTGAGTCTTGACGGTCAGCGGACTGAGGAACAGCTGACTGGCGATCTCTTGGTTGGAGGATCCGTGGGCGACCAACGCCATGATTTCCCGCTCGCGCTCGGTCAGCTCGTCAAGCGCGGGGTGGGCGTGAGGGCGGAATGGGCGTCGCGCGGCGATATCGGCGATCAGCCGGCGCGTGATCGTGGGCGACAGGAGCGCGTCGCCACGAGCGACCACGCGAACCGCGTGCAGCAGCTCGGCCGGGTCGGTGTCTTTGACCAGAAAGCCGCAGGCACCGGCTTGTAGGGCGTCGTAGACGTACTCGTCGCTCTCGAACGTGGTCAGGATGAGGATTTTGACCCCGGCGAGGCTCTCATCAGTGACGATTTGACGCGTGGCCTCCACGCCATCGACGGTCGGCATGCGGATATCCATCAGCACGACGTCGGCGCGCCGATCGCGAGCCATGCTGACCGCTTGGGCGCCATTCTCGGCGTCACCGACGACCTCGATGTCCTCGGCCGAATCCAGGAGAACGCGAAAGCCGGCGCGGATCAACGCCTGGTCATCGGCCAGCAGGACGCGGATCATGGTGCGCTCAGCGGTAGGCGAGCATGGACTCCGAACCCGCCTTCGGGACGGGGACCGGAGGTGAGTGTCCCGCCCACGGCTTGCGCTCGCTCGCGCATTCCGGCGATCCCCTGACCGGCGCCTTGCGGTACTCCGTCGGCCTTGCCTGGTCCACCGTCGACGACCTCAACGTCGAGCCAATCGTCGTGATATGACAGCTTGACGTGGGCGGTCGTGGGGCCGGCGTAGCGCAATGCGTTCGTCAGCGACTCCTGCACGACCCGATAGGCGGTGAGGTCGATCGTCGGCGCGAGCATTCGCGCTTCGCCGCCGACCGTCACGGATGTCGGCAGACCTGCGCGGGCCGCGTTCTCAACGAGCGTATCGAGCTGCGCCAGGCGCGGGGCCGGCGCGCGCGAGTCGTGCTCGTCAGCTTGGCGCAGCACGTTGAGGATGCCACGCAGCTCCCGGAGTCCCTCCTTGCTCGCCTGCTTGATCGACTCGAGCGCCTCGGCCGCTTGGCGCGGCCGATCGTCGATGACATGAGCGGCGACGCCCGCCTGCACGTTGATCGTGGCCATCGTGTGCGCCACAACGTCATGCAACTCCCGCGCGATCCGGAGCCTCTCGGCGTCGACTGCCCGGCGCGCCTGTTCCTCGCCCTCGCGAAGCGTGAAGGCGCGGCGGCTGGCCACCCACAGCCCGAGGAACAAGGCGGCGGCTACCTCGCCGGGAATCAGGATGAATCCTCCGCCGGTGACTCCGAGCGGGTCAAACGCCGCGTTGGCGCCCATCAGGGAAAGCATCGCGATCACCGAGAGCCCGATCGCTTCGCCGGTCGGCAGGCTGACCGCGACCGCGTATAGGGCGAACATCGGATTGATGATGACCGCGCCGTCGAAGTAGCCCAGGCAGGTGTACAGGAGCGCCGCACCCAGTGAGACCGCGAGAACCAGCACCGGCCGCCGACGGCGCCAGATGAGAACCAGCCCGCTGGCTGCCACCAGCATGTAGGCGGCGGCTGGGGCGGGGTTGATCTGTCCCGCAGGCAACTTGTCGAACGGCTGGTCGGGGTGACTCTCACCGGCTGATCCCGCCAGCGAGACCAACGTCAAGAGCACGGCGAGCGCGACATCGAAGGCCAGCGGTGACTGACGCGCGCGCGAGAGAGCGCCCGAGAGACCGAGCCGACCGCCGCGGCCAGCATGCTGCTGTGCGAGCGATGGGATCGTCATCGCCTGCGAGGGTAGACGGCGCCGAACGAACTTTCATCGTCTCCCGGTAGGCGATGAAGCTACTCCAGCCGGAGTACGCACCCGGACTCGATTGCTTTAGATCGCGTAGGGGGATGCCTCCCTGGCGCCGACGACAAAGCTGGCCGCGCGGCCGATGCTTCTGGCAGTCACTTTCGACCGCTTCCCTGGAGGACTGCCATGTCGACGCTCACCCGATTCGTTCTCAAACATAAGCTTCTGATCCTCGCCATCTGGCTGGTGCTGGCGATGGCGGGAGCGATGACCGCCACAGCCACGACAAAGCGCCTCACCGACAGCTTCGCCATGCCGGGCCCTGCCTTCCGAACCGACGCCCGGATCCAGGCGCTGTATCGGCACACGGGGGCGGAGGACCCCATCGTTCCCGTCATCACGTTGCCGGCCGGCACCACGATCCACACGCCGGGCGTGGCGGCCCAGCTCGGTCACGCCTTCTCGACCGCCCGTCACGTCATCCCCACCGCGCGCGTGACCGACTATCCCAGTACTCGCGACAGCGCGTTCGCCACCCGCGACGGCCGCAGCACCTACGCGCTCGTGTTCGCGCCGCAGCAGGACCCGACGTCGCCGAGCGCCGCCATGGTCCGGATCCAGCAGGCCATCAGCACGTCTGTGCCCCGCTCCTGGCAAGTTCGTCTCACCGGCATCCAGGCGTTGACGACGAGCAAGCCGGCGTCCAAAGGCGCTGGAGTGGTGCTCGAGTCGATGCTCGGCGCGCTCGGCGCCCTGGTGGTGCTGGCGTTCGTGTTCGCCAGCTTTTTGGCTTTCGTCCCGCTGGTGATAGCCGGCATCTCGATCCTCACCACCTTCTTCGCTCTGGGCGGGCTGACCCACCTCACCGCGGTCAGCCAGATCGTCGAGTTCCTGATCGTCCTGATCGGGCTCGGCGTCGCGATCGACTACTCGCTGCTGGTGGTCACCCGCTGGCGCGAGGAGCGCGCCCACGGGCGCGCCAACGAGCAGGCCGTCCTGACGGCGATGAGCTCAGCCGGGCGTGCCGTGCTGTTCTCCGGCCTGACAGTTGGAATCGGGCTGCTCGCGCTGGTCGTGCTCCCGGTCCCGTTCCTGCGCAGCGCCGGCATCGGTGGCGTGCTGATCCCGCTGATCTCGGTAGCCGTCGCCCTCACCCTGCTGCCGGTCGTCCTATCCAGCATCGGCCCGCGCTTGGACTGGCCGCGACTGCGCACCGACAACACCGCCAGCCGCGGCTGGAGCGCGTGGGCCCGGTTCATCTCCCGCCACCGCGGTTTCGCCGCGGTTGCCGGCACCGCCACACTGGTCGCGCTGATGCTTCCGTCGCTCTCGATGCACGTCGGCGAGCCCAGCACCGCTGCTCTGGCGCAGAGTGGCCCCGCGCACACCGCGCTGCACTCGCTCGAGGCCGGCGGAGTGCCGTCCGGCGCCCTGACCCCCATCGACGTCCTCGCTCGCCAGAGCGCCGCTCCGGGAATCACCCACCGACTCCAAGAGCTGCCCGGCGTGCACGCCGCCATCGCCCCCGACGCCCCTCAGTTCCGCCGACACGGGACCGCGCTGATCACCGTGCTCCCCAGCGCCGAGACCAGCGTCCCCGCCGGGCAGGAGACCGTCGAGACCGTTCGCCATGCCATCGCTCGCGCCCCTGGAGTTCTGGGGGTGGCCGGCTCGGGCGCCGCGATGATTGACTTCAGCCACGACGTGTACGGCAGCTTCCCCCTGATGCTCGCGCTGATCGCGCTTGCAACCTTCGTGCTGCTCGCTCGCGCGTTCCGCTCACTGCTCCTGCCGCTCAAGGCCGTGGTCATGAACCTCGCCTCGCTCGCCGCCGCCTACGGCGTCATGACCTGGATCTGGCAGCAAGGCCACGGCAGCCACGCCGTGTGGGGGATCCCCGCCACCGGCGCGATCACCATGTGGGTGCCAGTGATGGTGTTCGCATTCCTGTTCGGACTATCGATGGACTATGAGGTGTTCATCCTCGCGCGCATGCGCGAGAGCTATGACCGGGCCGGCGACACCCGCGCCGCGGTCGTCGAGGGCATCGGCCGAACCGGCCGACTGGTCACCAGCGCCGCGCTGATCCTGGTGCTCTCCTTCCTGGCCATGTCCACCGGCCCGGACACCGACATCAAGATCCTCGCTACCGGACTGGGCGCGGGGATCCTCGTCGACGCCACGTTGATCCGCTGCCTGCTCGTACCAGCGTTCGTCAGCCTGTTCGGCGCCTACAACTGGTGGCTGCCCGCCTGGGCCGCACGCCTGCTGCATACCACGCCGTCGCCGCTGCACGCAATCCCTCGCCCGCCGGCATCCTCCGCCACGAGCGTGAAGCCCCAGCCGTCACGCGCCTAACCGGTCATGTCAGGCGCCGTCCCGGCCGCCCGCCGTGGCGGCCGGGCGCGCGTGCGACGCGGCTAACCGACCCCGCGCAAACGACGTCACGGGTGAAGGCAATGCGGACCGGCGGCGTGCTCGAGCTGACGGTCGGTGCTCGTTTGCAGCGATTTCATCCAATAGGCGACGACCGGAATCGAACCGGTGTACACGGCTTTGCAGGCCGCTGCGTAGCCACTCCGCCACGTCGCCGAGGTGCCGAAGGGTAGCGGGGGGTCGGTCCGCCCCGCCCGTCCTAGTCGGATCCCGCCCGCGGCTCACGCCGGCCCGGCCGCGGGTCAGCGACTGCGCAGCAGGATGAGGTTGCCGGCAGGGTCGCGGACCCCGGTGGCGCCGGCGCCGGCCGGCGTCGTGTCCACGCCGGCCGACCGCACGCGGTCGAGCAGCCGCGTCAGCTCGTCGGCATCGGGCAGCGCCAGCTCGTACGAGCGCAGGCCGACCGACCCGGGTGCGGGTGGTGGGGAGCCGGCGCTGTTCCAAGTGTTGAGACCGAGGTGATGGTGATAGCCGCCGGCGGAGACGAACAGGGCCCCGGGATATCCGCGGACGGTGACGTCGAACCCGAGTAAGCCGTGATAGAACCCCTCCGCCTCCGCGAGGTCGGAGACCTGCAAATGGACATGGCCGACCACGGTCCCCGCGGGCGCCGCCGGCTGGTCGGGGCCATCGTCCTCAAGCTCGTCCATGACGCCGCGGAGATCAAGCGGCAGGGTCGCCATCCGCAGAGTGTCGCCCTCGTAGCGCCACTGCGCGCGCGGGCGGTCGCGATAGATCTCGATCCCGTTGCCGTCGGGATCGGAGAGGTAGAGCGCTTCGCTGACGAGGTGGTCGGAGGCTCCGTCCAGTGGCTGGCGGGCGTGGGCCAGCCGGACGAGCGCGTGGGCCAGGTCAAGGCGCGACGGGAGCAGGATCGCCACGTGAAAGAGCCCGGGCGCGCGCCGATCCAAGCCGGCTGCCGAAGGGTCGCCGTAGAGCTGGAGAAGAGTCGCACCGCCGGGTGGCGCCAACGCCAGGCCGCCATCGTCGCGCTCGCGAGCGGGCAGACCGAGGGCGCGCTCGTAGAACCGGCGCGACCGCTCCAGGTCCGACACGACCAGGCTGACGGCCCCCATCGTGGTGGCCGCCGCGATCCGCCGGACCGCACGCGCCGCCGGCCGGTCTTCGTGGGTTGGCGTGGCACGCACCGCAGCCACTACTCGGCCGTGCACTGCCGACCGGGCTGAGCCCCCGGCAGCCGGCTCAGCAACGACGCCAGCTGCTCGATCTCCCCGGGGGTGTAGTTGGCCAGGAACAGGCGGCGGATGCTGGCGACGTGAGCGCAGCCGGCCTGGCGGAGCTTGGCTTCGCCGAGGTCGGTGAGCTCGGCGAACGACACCCGGGCGTCGCTGGGGCAGGCGACCCGCTCGATCAATCCCGCCTCCACGAGCCCGTCGACGAGCCGGGTGATTCCGGACCGGGTGAGCATCGTGCTCTCGGCCAGCGCCGACATCGCCAGCCGGCGGCCTTCGGCCTGAGAAAGGTAGAGCAGCACTTCGTAATCGCGAGTGGTCATCCCGTGCTCTACGGCAAGCTCGGCATCGAGCACGCGGAGGATCGATGCGTGGCTCTGGATATAGCTGCGCCACGCGTCCAGCGCGGATCCGCCGAGCCCGGTTTCGGCGATCGTTTCCATGATGGTCTCAGTGTAGTTGTGAAATCAACGGTCGTGCGCATTGAGACTTCCGGGGTAGCCTCGAGGCGTGAAAGAGCTGTCTCCCGGCCTGTGGCACTGGACCGCCCGTCACCCTCACATCCACCAGCAGGTCAGCTCCTACTTCCTGTTCGCGGACCGAGTGCTGATCGATCCGATACTCCCGCCCGAGGGACCGAATTGGTTTCGTGATCACCGGGCCGCGCCCGAGCACGTTCTGCTGACCAATCGCCATCACGATCGCGACGCGTGGCGGCTGCGTGACGAGTTCGGGTGCGAGGTGCACTGTGCCGCCAGCGGGGTCTACGAGCTGTCGGATCGTGGCCCGGTGACGCCGTTTGCCGTCGGGGACGAGCTACCGGGCGGGGCCGTGGTCCACGAGATCGACGCGATCTGCCCTGACGAGACGGCTCTGTACCTGCCCGCCCACGCGGCCCTGGCTTGTGCCGACGGCGTCGTGGAGTGGCCGGGCAGCGAGGGTCTGACGTTCGTCCCCGACTCGTTGATGGACGATCCCGAGGAGACCAAGCGCGGTCTCGTCCGCGCCTACCGGCGGCTGCTGGAGCTCGACTTTGACCGTTTGCTGCTCGCTCACGGTGACCCGGTGACCGAGAACGGCAAGCAGGCTCTGCAGGGGTTCCTCGACGCCAGCGGCTAGCTCGCCGGCGGGACCGTCAGCTCGTCCCAGCGCCGTCGCGGCCGTCGTTGCCGTTCACGGCGCGCCACACCCGCTCGGCCGTCATCGGGAGCCGGCGCACCCGTGCTCCGCCGGTCGCGCTGGCGATCGCGTTGCCCACCGCGCCCGGCACGCCGACGACGGGCGCCTCGCCGACACCCTTGGCTCCGTACGGACCGTCCGGCGCCGGGACCTCGACGATCTCGACGTCGATCGGTGGGGTGCCGCCCGCCGTCGGCATCGCGTAGTCGACGAGCGAGCCGGTGCTCAGCTGGCCGTGATCGTCGTAGGCGAGCTCCTCGAGCAGAGCCCACCCCAGCCCCTGCGCGGTTCCGCCCCGCATCTGACCCGTCACCAGAGCCGGGTTCAGCGCCCGACCGACGTCCTGAGCGACGACATGGCGCAGCGCGCTCACCGCGCCGGTGTCGGGGTCGACCCGAACGTGGGAGAGATGGGCCGCGGACTGCGGCGCCTGCGGCTGGGCGGAACGCCCAAGGCCTTCGACGGGCATGTGCCGGCTCCCGAAGCTCAGGATCTTCGGCGCCAGCTCGTCAATCCGGATCGCCTTGGCGGGCACGCCGACCGGCCGGACCTCGCCGTCGGCGATCTCCAGGTCCAGCGGTGAGATCTCCAACTCGTCGGCGGCGACCTCGAGGAGTCGCTCCCGGGCCTCGATCGCGGCCCGCTCCACCGCACGTCCCACCGTATAGGTGACCTTGCTGCCGCCGCTCGTCCCGGCATAGGGGGCACTCGACGTGTCGGCATTGACTACCCGCACGCGATCGGTGTCGACGCCGAACGCTTCAGCGGCGATCGCGGCAAACCCGGTCTCGACTCCGGTCATGTCGGCTGCCCCGGTGATCACCGTCAAGCACCCGTCGCCATCCAGGCGGCACACCGCGGCGGCCGGCTCATAACCGCCCGGCCACCAGCCAATGGATACGCCGATGCCTTCCCCGGCGGGCAGCTGCTCACGCTGCGCCCACAGCGGGTGATCCCGCACCCGCTCCAGGCAGGCGCGGGCGCCGAACACCGGGAACGGCTGGCCCGACGGAGCCAGATCGCCCTCGCCGGCGACGTTGCGCAGCCGCAGCCCGAGCGGGTCGATTCCGAGCCGGCGGGCGAGATCGTCGATCAGCGACTCGATCGCGAACGCGGCCGGTGGCGCGGTCGGAGCCCGGTAGGCGCCGAACGTCACCCGATTGGTGGCGACGCCGAGGGCGGTCAGCTCGTGCGCGGCCCAGTTGTAGGGACCGGCGGCCAGCATCGCGGCGATCGACTCGACGCCGAAGTCGTCGGTGGAGCCGCGGTCGACGATGACGCGCGCGCGGATCCCGGTCAGATTGCCCTCGGCGTCGGCGCCCAGCTGCACATCCATCACCTCGGCGCCCGCGGGGTTTGCAGCGGCGATGTCCTCGCTGCGGGTCAGCGCCAGCCGGACGGGGCGGCGGGTGGCGAGCACCGCCGAACAGACCAAGGGCTCGACGATCATCATCTTGCCGCCGAAAGCTCCGCCCAGGGGAGTGCTGCGAACCCGGACGCGTTCGATCGGCAGCCCGAACAGGCGGGCGAGCGAATCCCGCGTCGCGGATGGAGCCTGCGTGGAGGTGCGCACCACCAGCTCGCCCTCGGCCTCCAGCCAGGCGGTAGCCGTCTGGGTCTCGAGATACCCCTGGTACATCCACGGCGTCCTGAACCGGCCGCTTACGACGACCTCGCTGGCGGCCAGCGCGGCGTCGACGTCGCCGTTGCTCAGACGCGCGGTGCCGAGCACGTTGTCGGAGAGCTCCTCGTCGTCCAGACCGCCCGCGGCCACGGCGGCGTGGGCATCGCCGACGTCGGAGCCCTCGCCCGCCTCGGCCCGCACCGTCCGTGCGCGGGGGGCGCCGGGCGTGGCAGCGGCCTCGACGTCGATGACCGGCTCGAGCGGGTTCAGCTCGACCTCGACCAGCTGCGCCGCATCCTCGGCGACCGCCTCGGTGTCGGCGACGACGATCGCCACCGGCTGACCGGCGTAGACGACCTCCTGACGCGCGAGCGGCTCGTACAGCCGTCCCCTGCCGGCGGCGACGATCGGCAGGTCGGCCGCAGTCAGCACCGCCGCGACGCCGTCGAGCTCAGCGGCCGCCTCGGTCGCGATCCCGGCGATCATCGCGTGAGCCTCGTGGGCGAGCACCAGGCGGGCGTGGAGCAGCCCGGGAGTGTCGCCGTCTCCGGCGAACCGCGTCGTGCCCCGTACCTTGGGCTCTGAATCGCGGCGGGGAGCGGAAACGCCGATCGCGGCCACAGCCGCAACCTAGCATCCGGATATGTAGTCAGATTTCTGACATCAGGCTCAAGCTTCCGGCTGCGCCCGCCGATTACTGATCCTGGGAACGGAAGCGTGCGGGGGCGAACTGAAGTACCCGGGGGTCAGCAGCATCGGGGGCAGCAGCAAGAAGGGGGCAGGACGTGGAACGGCCGGGCGAGTGACCGGAGGATGCGGTCACTGGCCCGGCCGGGAAGCCCTGGTACTCCTGGTGTCGAATTCACTGCAGCGCAGTCGCTCCTGCGAACGCGGAGTGCCCACTTCTTGCATTACCAGCGCGTGCCAGCCGTCTGTCGGCATGTGTGTAACCCGTCGATGTCCGCGAGGGGACCGGCAACGGGCGACGACCTGAGCGGCGGTGGCCAGCGACATCCAGCAGCCCTGATTCCCTGAATTTCGCTTCGGTGGGCACCGACTCGGGCAACCCGGGCGCCGGTTGATCCGACGCGGACCTTCCTCCTTGCCGCGAGCGTGACCAGCGACTCCCGGGCGCGGTGGGTGGGCGATCGGTGTTTTGGCCGCGGCGCGAATGGCGGCCACCGGCGCCGTTCCGCCGCGTCCGGCCGGCTGCGCACCTACATGGCGGCTCCGCGGCGATCGGTCCAGGTACGGGATGCGCGGCGGAGGATTGTGAGGCGGGCCAGGAAGAACAGCGGGATCAGGATCCACAGGCCGCCGACGACGCCGACGAGCACGTGGATGGCGATGATCGCCACGATGATCGGGACGATCGGGATCATCCGCAGGCCGCCGAGCATCCGGAAGCTGGTGCGGCTGCCTAGGGAGCGCCGCGCGGGATCGCCCGGGAGGTCGCGCGTCAGTTCGGCCAGCTGGCCCACGGTCCTGGCGGCGAAGCACTTGTCCAGGCGCTCCGAGAATTCGTCTGCGTCGAGCCGGCCGTCGGTGTGGTGCTGGCGCAGCCGGTCGGCGGTCGCGTCGCGGTCGGCGTCGCTGGCGCGCAGGCTGGGGTCCGGAATGATCTGTCTGATCGTGTCGTACCCGTACATTTCTGCTCCCTTCAGTCTTTGATCCGGTTGCGTGCTGCACGGAGAAGCGTGCTCTCCGGCGGGCGATTTGTCATCGGGCGGGGGGCGGCTCCTGTGCTGCTCCCGTCGTCTGAGGGCAACGGCGCCGTGTACGCCCGCCGGCGTAGTGGCGGCTGCGCCTGGGAGCCGATGACAACCCCCCGCGAGCGGGGCTATCGTGCGGATGTGACTTCGTCGGGCTGGATCCGCCGCGGCGACGTGCGCCTCGCCGCGATCTGCGGGACGATCCAGATCGCCGTCACGGCGGGGGCGGCGCATCACGCGTCGCGCACACACAGCTGCTGGTGGGCGTCTGCTTGCCATCCCGCGACCGGGCTTGACGCCGGTGCCTACATTCTGCTCGCGCTCGGCCCGGTCGCGCTCGTCCTGCGGCGGCGGTACGCGCGCCAGGTGCTCGCCTTCGTGTTCGCCGTCACCGTGGCGTACGTCGCGCGCGGCTACCTGCTCGGCCCGAACTTCCTCTCGCTCGGCCTCGCGATCGTCTCGGTGCTGTTCGCCGGCGAGCGGGTGCTTGCCCGGCTGGCGGTCGGAGCCGGCTGGCTTTTGTTCCTCGGGCTGCCGTGGGCGCTCGGGGACTCGGGCGCGCCTAAAGTGCTGCCGGCGCTGGCGATCGCCGCCTGGCTGCTGGTGGCGCTGGCCGGCGCGGAAGGGGTGCGCGGCCGCCAGGAGCGCTTCGCGCAGGCCAAGCGGGCGCGCGAGCTCCAGGCCCGCCGCCAGGCGGACGAGGAACGGCTGCGCATCGCGCAGGAGCTGCACGACGTGCTGGCGCACAACATCTCGGTGATCAACGTCCAGTCGGGTGTCGCCCTGCACCTGATGGAAGAGAAGCCTGAGCAGGCGCGGATCGCACTGACGGCGATCAACGAGGCGAGCGCCGACGCGCTGCGCGAGGTTCGGTCGGTGCTCAGCGTGCTGCGCAGCACGGGCGAGCAGGCGCCCCGGGTGCCGACGGCGGGCCTGGACGGCCTCGACGACCTCGTCTCCCGCACCACCGCGGCAGGGGTTGGGGTCACGCTCGAGGTAGTCGGAGAGCGCCGGCCCCTGCCGGCGAGCATCGATCTGGCAGCGTTCCGCATCGTGCAGGAGTCGCTGACGAACATCGTCCGCCACGCCGGAGCCCGCGCGGCCACTGTCGAGCTGACCTACGGCCCGGACGAGCTAACCGTGCAGGTGGACGACGACGGACATGGCCCGGGGGCCTCCGGCGGTCGCCGCGAGGCGTCGGCGCCGGACCGCGAGGGCGGGGGCAACGGCATCCCCGGCATGCGCGAGCGCGCTCTCGCCCTCGGCGGCACGCTCGACGCCGGCTCCCGATCCAGCGGCGGGTTCCGCGTTCGCGCGCGGATCCCGGTGCCGGGTGATGGGCCGCTGTGATCCGCGTGCTTTTGGCCGACGACCAGGCGCTGCTGCGCGCCGGGTTCCGTGCGCTCCTGGACGCGCAGGACGGAATCGAGGTCGCGGGGGAGGCGGCGGACGGGCGCGAGGCGGTCGACCTCGCGCGAGCGCTCACGCCCGATGTCGTACTGATGGACATCCGCATGCCGACGCTCGACGGAATCGCGGCCACGCGCGCGATCGCCGCGGATGCAACGCTCGCCGGCGTCCGGATCGTGATCCTGACCACGTTCGAGCTCGACGAGTACGTGTTCGACGCGATCCGGGCCGGGGCGGCCGGCTTCCTGGTCAAGGACACCAAGCCGAGCGACCTGATCGACGCGGTGCGGGTAGTGGCCGCCGGCGAGGCGCTGCTGTCGCCGTCGGTCACCCGCCGGCTGATCAGCGAGTTTGCCGCGCGTGCCAAGCAGCCGCCCGCCTCGGCGGCGCTCGAGGAGCTGACCGACCGCGAGCGCGAGGTGATGGCGCTCGCCGCCGCCGGCCTGTCAAACGAGCAGATTGCCGAGCGCCTCGTCGTCAGCTCCGCGACAGCCAAGACCCACATCAGCCGGGCGATGATCAAGCTCGGCGCCCGGGACCGCGCCCAACTCGTCGTGATCGCCTACGAGTCCGGCCTCGTGCGACCCGGCTGGTCAGAGTGACCGGCGAGGGAGAACCGCCGCTCGGCCACTCCTTCTAAACACGCCCCGCTGTGAGCCGCGAGGCCCTGGAGCGCGCCGACGGGCTCGCGGTCGTAGCGGAAATCGGAGTCATAGTCGTCTGGGATCCGTATCGCGTGCAGCCCCTGGCGCTTGGCGGTGACGCGGTCCTCGGCGTCTCCGGGATCCTCGAATACGACTGTGCCGATCCCCGGCTGCGCCAAGGCTCGCGGCACGAGGCTGGCCGTGATCGGTCCGTAGTGTTGTGGCAGGCGGAGAGCGGGGGCGATCGGCGTATTTGCCGGCGGCCTCGGCTATTTACCCGGGATTCCCGGGCGGCGGGCGCGGCCGGGAGATCGGCCGCAGGTCGGACCGGTGATTTCCTTGGTGCGCGGCGGTCTATTCCTGAGAACCGACCACGCAGACGCGCAGCAATGAGTAACCGTTCGCAGGCGGGATCACCGACGATGGCTGATATCTCACTCCAGCATGCCGTGCAGGCACTCCTCGACGAGCTCGTCGCGGACGGTGATGAGGTCGGCCTCCAGGTCGCCGTGATGAAGGACGGCGCACTCGTCGCGGACGCACAGAGCGGCGCCGCCGATCCGGTCAGCGGCGAATCCGTGTCTGCCGGCACCTTGTTCTTCGCGGGTTCGACCGCCAAGGGCATCCTCAGTTCGCTCGTGCACGCCCTCGTCGCGGCCGGCAGGCTCGACTACGAGCTGCGTCTGGCCGAGGTGTGGCCCGGGTTCGCTGCACACGGTAAGGGGAGCGTGACCGTGCGGCATGTCCTCATGCACCAGGCAGGCGTTCCCGGGCTGCCTCCTGACTTGACGACCGAGCAGCTGTGCGACTGGGATCACATGTGTGCACTCGTCGCTGAGGCGAGGCCGTGGTGGCCGGCGGGGACCGCGTTCGGCTATCACGCCCAGACTTTCGGCTTCCTGCTCGGTGAAACGCTCCAGCGGACGACGGGCGCACGCCTCATAACCCTTCTCCGAGAAACAATCACCGAACCGCTGGCCGTCACCGACGAGCTCCACTTCGCGGTCCCGGCGCTTCTCCTGGATCGGGTCGCCCGCCAGGTCGCACCGTCCGGATCTCGTCCGCCGGGCCCTGCCCCGGACAGCCCGCTCGCTCGCGCGATGCCTCCCGGCGCTGCTCCCGATGCTGCTTTCGCTAACCGGCGTGACGTGCTCACCGCGCAGATCCCCTCGTTGGGCACGATGAGCGCCCGAGCGGCGGCCCGCGTGTACGCCGCGCTCCTCGGACAGGTAGCGGAGACGCGTCTCCTCTCGGCCGAGCAGCTCGCGGCTGCTTCCGCCGTCGCCTACACCGGGAGAGATCAAGTAATGGAGATGGACATCAGTTGGTCGCTCGGCTACAGCCCGGACCGGCCCGGCGGCGCCCGCTCGCGATCGGGCTCGACCTTCGGGATGGTCGGCACCAACGGATCGACGGCCTACGCCGACATCGACACGGGGGTCGCGGTTGCGCTGATGCGCAACCGATTCTCCCCTGACTTCACCGCGATCGCTCGCCTTGACGACATCGTCGCCAAGGCCTACCCGCCACCCGCCAACCCCGAGAACAGATATCCGTGATGACGACACCCCGCACAGAGCTCGACACCCGCTTCAGCGATCCAGCAGCACGGCCCACCAGTTGGGAGGACACGCTCGAGGCGATCAAGCAGGCCGAGATCTTCTGGATCTCGACCGTCCGCACAGACGGCCGGCCGCACGTGACTCCACTCGTCGCCGTCTGGCTCGACGACGCGCTGCACTTCTCCACCGGCTCGGACGAGCAGAAGGCGCGCAACCTCGCCAGCAACCCACGCGTCGCGCTGACCACGGGCGCCAACGACTGGCAGCGCGGCCTCGACGTGATTGTCGAGGGCGAGGCTGCCCGCGTCACCGACGCACAGCAACTCGACCGGCTCGCCGCAGCGTGGACACGGAAGTGGGACGGGCGATGGCAATACGAGGTCACTCAGGATGGCTTTCGACACGACGTCGGGACCGCGCTGGTGTTCGCCGTCCACCCGGCAAAAGTCCTTGCCTTCACCAAGGGCGGCTTCAGCCACACCCGACATTGCTTCTGAGGCGCCGACGCCACATACGACGCAGACCCGATAGAAGGCGACGTATGGAACGAGTGGCCGGACCGGCCCCGCGTCTCGAGACCCGCGCCAGCAGCCAAGCGGGAGCCGACAAGACGTGACGGGTGGGCCGGTGCCAAACGCCGAGACGCCTGGGCGAATCCTCTGGGACTATCGGAGTGGACGATGCTGGGCTCGAACCAGCGACCTCCGCCTTGTCGAGGCGGCGCTCTCCCAGCTGAGCTAATCGTCCTCTACCAGGAAATGTAGCGTGAGCGAGGTGCGCTCGCCCAGCGTGAGCGAGGTGCGCTCGCGACCGTCGAACTCAGCCAGCCCGTCTGGATCGCAACTTCATCGGATGGAGGTCCTCCTGCCATACTCCACCCACGATGAGGCGCACGGCGCTCGGTCTCGCAACGGGCATGCTGGTACTGGCGGCGGCCCCGGCCGCTGCGACCTCGATCCCGTCTGCACCGCTGGCGCCGGTGCGAGTCTCCCCGGCCGCCGCCGGCCGCCACGCCACCTTCCGGATCAGCGTCAAGAGCCCGAACCGGACCGGCGTCGCCGGCGGCTTACTGGTCACCGACACCCTGACCGCCAGCGGTCCTCGCGGTCCGCACTGCGTCTGGAGGGCGACCCGGCTGCTGCCCGCAGCCAATCCGCAGGCCTGGGTCGGCGTGTCGCTGGATCCGCGCCGGCTCGGTGGGAGCTGGTGCACGGGCCGGTTCCAGGGCGAGGTAATCGAGACGCGGCGGTTTGTTTGCCCGCCCGGGCCGGCGCTGTTCTGCCCGCTCGTGGTCATCGGCGCGCAAACGATCGCGCGCTTCCAGTTCCGGGTCACGCGCACCGCCTAACCGATCGCGAGGGTCCGCCACCGCCACCGGTCCTCGCAGCTCGCTCTCGCCCTGCCGTCGCCGTCGGCGTTGCGCCAATCGGGCAGGCAGGCTTGAGTCTTCCGCGGACCCCGCGGCATAAGTGCACATCCGGGCGGCCACGTAAGACGCGATGCATCGCGCCCGCGCGCGCGCCGCCGCCCGGCGCCGCGACCCGACGCGACACCGTCACCTCCCCGGATCCGGCCGCGCAAAATTCCACCGGTTAGGAGCCGGCCGGGACGGCGCAAACTTCACCCATCAGGAGCCGGCCCGGACCGCGCAAAATCCACCCATCAGGCGCCGGCGCGGACAGGGGCCTAGCATCGGGCTCATGGACTACGAGCTGCCCGATGGGACGATCCTGGGCCTTCCCGAAGGCGCCACCGGCGCCGACGCCGCCGCCGCGATCGGCGCCGGCCTCGCCCGGGCGGCGCTCGCCATCAAGGTCGACGGCGAGCTGCGCGACCTCCCTCGAGCCCTCCCCGCCGGGGACGGTGCGCCCCCCCAGCTCGAGATCATCACCGAGCGCAGCGGCGAGGACGCGCTGAGCCTGGTCCGGCACGACGCGGCTCACGTGCTGGCCACCGCGATGCTCGAGCTCTATCCCGGAGTCAAGATCTCGATCGGACCGCCGATCGACAACGGCTTCTATTACGACTTCGACTTCCCCGACGGGATCACGATCAACGACGACGACTTCCCTGCGATCGAGGCGGCGATGCGCGCCCACGTCCAGGCCGACGAGCCGTTTGTGCGCGAGGTCGTGCCGGTCAAGGAGGCGCTGCGGCGGTTCCTGGACGAGGACCAGCCCTACAAGGTGGAGCTGATCGAGGACCTGATCCGCGACGCCGATCCCGCCCACCCGCTGCGGACGGTCTCGCTGTACACCAACGGGCCGTTCACCGATCTCTGCCGCGGTCCCCATACCCCCAGCACCAAGCGGGTCAAGGCGTTCAGGCTGCAGTCGGTGGCCGGCTCCTACTGGCGCGGCGACGCGAGCCGCCAGATGCTCACGCGCGTGTACGGGACGGCGTTCTTCTCCGAGTCAGATCTTCAAGCCCACCTGGAGCTGGTCGAGCGCGCCCGCGCCAACGACCACCGCCGCCTCGGCCCCCAGCTCGGCCTGTTCACGTTCAACGAGACGGCACCAGGCTCGGCGTTCTGGTACCCGGCCGGCACCGAGGTGTTCAACCAGCTGGTCGATCTGAGTCGCGAGATGGGCAAGCCGCGGGGCTACACCGAGGTCAAGACGCCACTGCTGTTCGACAGCTCGCTGTGGAAGATCTCGGGCCACTGGGACAAGTACCGGGAGCACATGTTCGTCACCGAGTCGGCCGACACCGCGATGGCGATCAAGCCGATGAACTGCCCGGGGCATTGCCAGCTCTACTCCCTGCGGCCTCACTCCTACCGGGACCTCCCGGTGCGCTTCTCCGAGCCCGGGCCGCTGCACCGTAACGAGCCCTCAGGCACCCTGCACGGGCTGCTGCGCACGCGCTCCTTCATCCAGGACGACGGCCACATCTTCTGTACCGAGGACCAGATCCAGGATGAGGTGGCGGGGGTCCTGGAGTTCGCGTTTGCCACCTACGCGGTGTTCGGCATCGATGTCCGCCTGGAGCTGTCCACCCGCCCCGAGCGGCGGATCGGGTCCGACGAGCTGTGGGATCGCAGCGAGCGGTCGCTGCTCAACGCGCTGGACGGCCAGCGCCTCGAGTACGACCTGAACCCGGGCGACGGCGCCTTCTACGGGCCGAAGATCGACATGCACATGACCGACTCGCTCGGCCGGTCCTGGCAGCTGGCCACCTGCCAGCTCGACTACAACTTCCCGGAACGCTTCAACCTCACCTACACCGGCGCCGACAACGCCGAGCACCGACCGGTGATGATCCATCGGGCGTTGATGGGCTCCTACGAGCGGTTCATCGGGATCCTGCTCGAGCACACCGGCGGCGAGCTGCCGGTGTGGCTGACGCCGGTGCAGGCGATCGTGCTGCCGATCGCCGATCGCCATCTCACGTACGCCGCCGGCGTGCGGGCACGTCTGAGCGACGCCGGGATCCGCGCCGAGTGCGACGACCGCACCGAGTCGGTCAAGCGCAAGATCCGCGACGCCGAGCTGCGCAAGATCCCCTACATGCTCGTGGTCGGCGACCGCGAAGTGGAGCGCGACGAGGTGAGCGTCCGCGAGCACCGCGCGGGCGACGCCGGTCCGGCGGCGGTCCCCGCGTTCGCGCAGCGCGTGCTCGACGAGGCGAGAAGTCGCTCTGGAGCCTGAATCCGCCGCTATACTCCTTCGCGTTGATCGAACTTCATTCAACACGGCGCGGCTCCGCTTGAACCAGGCCGCCGTTGCCCGAAGCTAGTGCCGGTCCCGCGTAGATTCGACCGGCGCCCGCCCGAGCGGGACCTCACTCGGACAAACGACCGTATTCGGGTGCCAGAAGTGCGGCTCGTCGGCGAGGACGGGAAGCAGATCGGCGTCGTCAAGACGTCCGAGGCGATGGCCTACGCCCAGGAGCGCGATCTTGACTTGGTGGAGGTCGCTCCCGACGCGCGTCCGCCCGTGTGCCGCGTGCTCGACTACTCCAAGTACAAGTACGAGCAGGCCCAGAAGCAGAAGGCGGCGCGCAAGCACCAGCAGCAGATAACGATCCGCGAGATCAAGTTCCGCCCGAAGATCGCCCAGAACGACTACGACACCAAGAAGGGTCACGTCCGCCGCTTCCTGCTCGGCCGCGACCGGGTCAAGGTGACGATCATGTTTCGCGGGCGCGAGGTGACCCACCCCGAGCGTGGCACGGCGCTGCTGGACCGGCTCGCCGGCGAGCTGTCGGACATCGCCGTCGTCGAACAGACCCCGCTCCAGGACGGGCGCAACATGACGATGATGCTGGCGCCTAGCAAGACCGTGCTGGCCGGTGAGAAAGACGGCAAGCCCTCCGAGGACGCGGCTCCGGCTGCGCAAGGCTCGGATAATGGGCATCAGAACGGGGCGTCCGACACGCCCTCGCCTACCCCGAGTGACGCCGCGGCGAAGTCCCCGGCCCGCTAGCCCGCCTAGATAAACCCGTCTGCTTTACTCTCCGGCGACCATGCCGAAGATGAAGACCCACTCGGGCGCCTCCAAGCGCTTCCGGCTGACCTCCAGCGGCAAGGTGCGCGGCCGGCACTCGTTCACCAGCCACATCCTGGAGAAGAAGTCCCCCAAGCGCAAGCGCCGTCACGGGCAGCCCGCCGAGATCTCTCGGCATGACGAAAAGCGGGTCAAGACGCTGCTGGGGGCCAAGCGCTCATGACCCGGGTCAAGCGGTCACTGCACGCTCGCAAGAAGCGCCGCGCGACGCTGGCCCTGGCCAAGGGCTACCGGGGAGACGCCAGTCGCCACTACCGGACCGCCAAGGAGGCGGTGCTCAAGGCCGACCAGTACCGGTACCGCGATCGCCGCAACCGCAAGCGTGACTTCCGCCGTCTGTGGATCACCCGGATCAACGCCGCGGCGCGTCAGCACGGCCTGTCGTACTCGCAGTTCATGCACGGCCTGCAGACTGCGGGCGTCGAGCTGGATCGCAAGATCCTGGCCGACATGGCCGTGCACGATGCCGACACCTTCCGACGTTTTGCCGATCGCGCCCGAGAGGCGCTGGCCGCCGGCTGAGGCAACCCCGCCGAGCACCCAGCACCGCCACCCGGGCGCCGCTTCGACAGAAGCAGGCGCCCTTTTTAATTCTCATGACCATCACGAGCCCCCACAACGAGCAGCTAAAGCAGATTCGCAAGCTGCACCGGCGCCGGCGCGACCGCGACCGCGACGCCCGGTTCGTCGCCGAGGGCGAGGACCTGCTGGCCGCCGCCGACGCCGCTGGCTGGCAGCCGGTGGAGCGCTACTGCGCCGCCGGCAGCGGCCTGCCGGGAATCGAGGTGGAGCCAAAGCTGCTGGCCGCCGCCTCCGAATTGCGCTCCGGAACTCGAGCGCTGGGCGTCTATGCGGAGCGGTGGGCGCCGATGCCGGTCCGCCCGGTATGCGTCTATCTCCACGGCGTCCGCGACCCGGGCAACGTGGGCACGGTCCTGCGCTCCGCGGCGGCGTTCGGCGCCGCCGGGGTAGCGGTCGGCCCGGACACCGCCGACCCGTTCGGGCCCAAGGCGGTGCGGGCGAGCATGGGGGCCGTGTTCTCGGTCGCGCTCACCCGGGTCAACGACGTCGGCGGACTGCCGCGACCGATCGTCGCGCTGGCCGCCGGGCAGGGCCCGGCGCTTGACCGGCTGCCGGTCGCAGCGGCGACGCTCCTGCTCGGCGCCGAGCGGGCGGGGCTGCCCAGAGAGCTACTGGGCGCCGCCGATCACGTGGCCCAGATTCCGATCGTCACCCATTCCCTGAACGTGGCGATGGCGGCGACGGTGGCGCTCTACGAGGTGTCTAGGATGGCGCGCAAATGACAGGCACGGACCGGATCGCCGAGATACAGCGGGAGGCGTCCGCGGCAATCGCCGCCGCCGCCAGCACCCCCACGCTCGAGGACGTCCGGATTCGCTTCCTCGGCCGCAAGGCCGAGCTGCCCAATCTGCTGCGCAGCGTGGCGGCGCTCCCGCCCGAGCAGCGCGCCGCCACCGGCAAAGCCGCCAACCAAGCGCGGCGGGAGCTGGAGGCGGCGATCGAACGGCGCGGCGGCGAGCTGGCGAGCCTCGAGCTCGAGCAGCGGCTGGTCGTCGACCGGATCGATGTGACCCTTCCCGAGGATCCGCTGCCCGCGATCGGCCGGCTGCACCTGATGACCCAGACTCGCCGGGAGATCGAGGACGTGTTCATCGGGCTCGGCTTCAACGTCGCCGAAGGCCCCGAGGTCGAGACGGTCTACTACAACTTCGACGCGCTCAACCACGCCCCGACGCACCCGGCGCGGCTGCTCACCGACACCTTCTACATCCGGCCGGCGGACGACATCTTCGATCCAGATACCGCGCTGCTGCGCGTCCACACCTCCCCGATGCAGATCCGGGCGATGGAGAGCCAGCCGCCGCCGATCTACATAATCGTCCCCGGGCGCGTCTTCCGGCCGGACTCCGATGCCACCCACACGCCGCAGTTTCATCAGATCGAGGGACTGGCGGTCGACGACAGCGTCACCCTGGCCGATCTGAAGGGCACGCTGCTGACGTTCGCCCGCGCGATCTTCGGCTCCGAGCGCGAGGTCCGCCTGCGCCCGCACTTCTTCCCGTTCACCGAGCCGAGCGTGGAGGTCGACGTCTCCTGCTTTAACTGCGTCCAGGGCGTCACCGCCGACGGCCAGCGCTGTCCGCTGTGCAAGGGGACGGCGTGGATCGAGATCCTGGGGGCGGGAATGGTCGACCCCAACGTGCTCGCGGCGGTCGCCGACCACGGGTACGACCCGGAGCGGGTCCAGGGGTTTGCGTTCGGGATGGGGGTGGAGCGGATCGCGATGCTCAAGCACGGCGTTCCCGACCTGCGCCTGCTCTATGAAAACGACATCCGGCTGCTGGCGCAGTTCTAAGGGTCATGCGCGTCCCGCTGGAATGGCTGCACGAGTACTGCGAGCCCGACCTGGACGCGTTCGCCCTCGCCGACCGGCTGGCGATGACCGGCACCGAGGTCGAGCGGGTCGAGCGCCACGGCGTCTCGGCGCTTGACCACTTCGTCGTCGGCAGAGTCCTGGACGCGCGGCCGCATCCAGATGCCGACCGCCTCCGCGTCTGTCAGGTCGATACCGGTGACGGCGCGCCGTCGCAGATCGTCTGCGGCGCCCCGAACGTCGTCGCCGGCCAGACGGTGGCGGTGGCCAAGCCGGGCGCGGTGATGCCCGACGGCACCAAGCTCAGGGTGGCCAACCTCCGCGGCCAGCCCTCCAACGGGATGATCCTGGCCGAGGACGAGGTCTCGATCGGCACCGACCACGACGGGATCATGGTCCTGGACGGCGCGCTGGCCCCGGGCACGCCGCTGGCACAGGCGCTGCCGATCACCACCGACGTGCTGGTGGTGGAGGTGACCCCGAACCGGCCCGACTGCCTCGCCATCTACGGCATCGCCCGCGAGGCCCATGCCGCCACCGGGGCGCCGCTGCACCCGGCCCCGTGGCTGGACGATCCCGGCCCCGAGGGGGAGCTGACGTCGGCGCGGATCGTGGTGGAGTGCCCCGAGCTGTGCCCCCGGTTCACCGCCCGCGCCTTCGAGGAGGTAAAGCTCGGACCCTCCCCCGCCTGGCTGAAGGCGCGGCTGATGGCCGCCGGCCAGCGGCCGATCTCCAACATCGTCGACATCACCAATTACGTGATGCTGCTCACCGGGCAGCCGCTGCACGCGTTCGATTCAGACCGTATCGCCGGCGCGCAGCTGACGGTGCGGCGCGCCCGCGCCGGCGAGACGATGCAGACGCTCGACGGCCAGACGCGGCACCTGGACCCCGAGATGGTCCTGATCGCCGACGCCGAGGGACCGACCTCGATCGCCGGGGTGATGGGAGGTGCCCGCTCCGAGGTGGGGCCGGCGACCACCCGCGTGCTGATGGAGGTGGCCAACTGGGACGCGGCCAACATCCACCGGACCTCGCTGAAGCTGGGACTGCGCAGCGAGGCGTCAAGCCGCAATGAGAAGGGGCTGGCGCCCGAGCAGACGCTCGAGGCTCAGGCGGTCGCCACTGCGCTGATGATCGAACTGTGCGGCGCTCGCCCGCTCCCCGGCACGATCGATGTCGGGGGTGAACGGGTCGGACGTGAGCCGCCGGCGACGATCCGGCTGCGTGACGCCCGCGTCACCGGCCTGCTCGGAGTGCAGGTCCCGCGCCGGCGCTGCGGCGAGATCCTCCGAGCGCTTCAGTTCGACACCGCCGACGCCGCCGATGGCCTCGACGTCACCGTCCCGCCGTTCCGCCGCGCCGACGTCACCCGGGAGGCCGACCTGATCGAGGAGGTCGCTCGGCTCGGCGCGCTCGATTCGCTGCCGGCCACGCTGCCGGCCCGCCGCGGCGCTTCGGGCCGGCTCACCGAGGTCCAGCGGCTGCGCCGGCGCGCCGCCGACGCGCTGATCGCCCAGGGCCTGCACGAGATAGTCGGCTGGAGCTTCGAGGGTCCGGAGGTGGCCGAGCGCCTGCGTATCGGCGCGCGGCCGGCGGTGGAGCTGGAGAACCCGATGTCTGCTGAGCAGGCGCGCCTGCGGACCACGCTGATCGGCTCGCTGCTCGCCGTCGGACAGCGAAACCGCGCCCGCGGCGCCGATCGGCTGGCACTGTTCGAGGCCGGCGCCGTCTACCTCCCGGTGCAGGCAGCGCGGCCCGCGGAGCCCTACCACGTCGCCGCCCTGCTGTCGGGCGCGGTGCGCTCCCCCACCTGGCGTGAGCCCGAACCGCCGGTGGCCGACTTCTTCGCGGCCAAGGGGGTCCTCGCCGGTCTGCTGGACGGGGTTCGCGTGCCGTGGAGCGTCACCGCCGATTCCGAGGTCGCGCCCTTCCTGCATCCCGGACGATCCGCCCGGATCCTGATCGACGGCTCGGCGGCCGGCTGGATCGGCGAGATCCATCCTCAGGTCGCCGCCGGCTGGGAGTGGTCGGGCGCCGTCGGCGCGTTCGAGGTCGACCTCGATGTCCTCGCCGCGCACGTGCAGGTCGCCGGCTACACCGCCGTGGGGAGCTTTCCCGAGGTCCGGGAGGACCTGGCGGTGATCGTCGCCGACACCGTCAGCGCGGCCGACGTGCTGGAGCAGGTGCGCCGGGCGGGCGGGCCGCTGCTGGCTGACGCCGAGGTGTTCGACGTCTACCGCGATGAGCAGCGGATCGGCGCCGGTAACGTCTCGCTGGCGCTGCGCCTGCGCTTCCGGGCCCCGGACCGGACGTTGACCGACGAGGAGGTTGCCGGCCGTCGGCGCCGGATCGCCGCGGCGCTGGCGGATCAGCTGCACGGACGGGTCCGTGACTCCTGAGGCCGCGGGTGGGGGAGCCACCGTCGCCGTGTTCGGGGCGGCCGGTTACACCGGCGCGCTCAGCGCTCGGCTGCTGCATCGCCATCCTCACTTCCAGCTGCGGACGGTGACCGCGCGCTCCGACGTGGGGCGCCGCCTGGACGAGATGTACCCGCACCATCGCGTGCCGCTGGTACTGGAGGAGCTTGACCTCGACCGTCACGGCGGAGTCGACGCCGCGATCGTCGCCTACCCCCACGGGGCCGCCGCCGAGGTGGTGGCGGAGCTGGTGGCCCGGGGCGTACGGGTGGTCGATCTCTCCGCCGACTTCCGCTTGCGCGACCCGTCGGTGTACGCCGAGTGGTACCGGCCACATCCGCGGCCGGCGCTGGTCGGGCGGGCGGTGTACGGATTGCCCGAGCGCTACCGCGACCAGATCGCCGGCGCCGGGCTCGTTGCCAACCCCGGCTGCTATCCCACCGCCGCCGTGCTCGGTCTGGCGCCGCTGGCCCGGGCCGGACTGATCGGCGACGTCGTGATCGACGCCAAGTCCGGCGTGTCGGGCGCCGGGCGCGCCGCCACCGAGGCGACGCACTTCGTCACCGTCGACGAGAACCTCAACCCCTACGGCGTGCCCCGCCACCGCCACACCCCCGAGATCGAGCAGGAGCTGGCCGTGCTCGGCGCTGACCTGCCGATCACGTTCACCCCGCATCTGATTCCGCTGGACCAGGGGGAGCTTGTCTCCTGCTACGTGACTATTAGGGATGGGGGCCCAACCGATGTTGGCGCGCTCTATCGAGACGCGTACGCGGACGAGCCGTTCGTCGAGCTCACCGACGGACTCCCCGGCGTTCGCGACGTGCGCGAGACGAATATCTGCCGGATCTCGGTTCACCGCGACGAGCGCACCGGCCGGGTGATCGTGTTCTCGGCGATCGACAACCTGTGGAAGGGCGCGGCCTCCCAGGCGGTGCAGAACCTCAACCTGATGTTCGGCCGTCCCGAGGGGGAGGGGATCGCGGCGTGAGCCGGTTCTTTGCCAGCCGGTGGGTGCCATGCCCGGATCACGTCACCGAGCTGGGAGGCGACGCGCTCCCAGCCGGGTTTCGCGCCGCCGGCGTGGCCGCTCAGGTCAAGCCGTCGGGGCAGCCTGACCTCGGACTGCTGGTGTGCGACTCGGCGGACGCGAGCAGCGCCGCGCGGTTCACCGCCTCGGGCACCCAGGCGCCGCCGGTGCTCCTGTGCCGAGAGCGCTGCCGGCTGGATGCGGTGCGCGGTGTCGTCGTCAACTCCGGAAACGCCAACGCCGCCACCGGGCAGCCCGGGTTCGAGCACGCCGCCCAGATGCAGGCCTTGGCCGCGGCGGCCGCCGGCGTGCCCTTCGATCAGATGGTGGTCTGCTCCACGGGGGTGATCGGTGTCCCGCTCCCGATGGAGAAGATCGAGTCCGGCATCAGCGCCGCCGCCCACGCCCTGGCGCCGGACGGGGCGGCCGGGTTCGGCGCGGCGATCCAGACCACCGACGCGTTTGCAAAGCGCGCGCGCCTGCAGGTGAAGCTGCCCTCCGGCATGGTGACCATCACCGGGCAGGCGAAGGGGGCGGGCATGATCTCCCCGGGGTTCGCGACCCTGCTCGTGTTCGTGCAGTCAGACGCGCTCATGTCGGCGGAGACGTGCGACCTGCTGCTGGGCGTCTGCGTCAAGCGCTCGTTCGAGCGGGCCTCGGTCGATGGCCAGCTGTCGACCAACGACACCGTGCTCGTGCAGTGCAGCGGCGATTCGGGCGTGCGCGTCGCCCCGGAGACCGAGGACGAGCTGCGCTTCGGCGAGGCCCTGGACGCGCTCATGCGCCAGCTGTCGCTGCTCGTCGTGCGCGACGGCGAGGGAGCCCGCCGGGTGGGGCGGGTGGTCGTCCGCGGCGGCGACCCCGGCTCCGTCGGCGCCGTCGCCCGCGCGGTGGCGAACTCGCCGCTGGTCAAGACGGCGCTGTACGGCGGAGACCCCAACTGGGGGCGGATCATCCAGGCCGCCGGGGCGGCGATGCCGGGGACGGCTCCGCTGGCGATCGATATCGAGATCGAGGGCGTGCCGGTGTGCAGCCGCGGGTCGTTCGTTCCCCACGACGCGCAGGCGCTGGCGCGGGCGGTGGCCGTCGACGAGGTGCAGTACGAGATCGGCCTGCCCGGAGACGGGGCCGAGGCCGAGGTGTTCTTCTCCGACCTCGGCCACGAGTACGTGACCATCAACGCCGACTACACGACATGAGCATGACCTCCCGGCCGATGCGCGACGTCGCCACGCTGCTCGAGGCGCTGCCCTACATCCGCGAGTTCCACGGCCGGACGGTGGTCATCAAGTACGGCGGCGCGGCGATGACCAACCCGGAGCTCAAGGAGGAGTTCGCCCGCGACGTGGTGCTGCTCAAGTACGTGGGCATGAACCCCGTCGTGATCCACGGCGGCGGCCCCGAGATCTCCAGCTACATGCAGCGGCTGAAGCTGCCGATCGAGTTCGTCGACGGCTTGCGGGTGTCCAGCGCCGAGACGGTCGAGGTCGCCAAGATGGTGCTCGTCGGCAAGGTCAACAAGGACATCGTGCTGCGGCTGAACCGCCACGGCCAGCCGGCGGTGGGCCTGTGCGGCGATGACGGCCTCCTGTTTCGCGCCGCGCGGCAGATCGCCCCGTCCGGTCAGGACATCGGCTTCGTCGGGCGGATCGAGCGCGTCGACGTGGAGGTCCTCACCCATGTCGCCCAGGACTACATCCCGGTCGTCGCCTCGGTCGGCGCCGATCGTCAGGGCAACTCCTACAACATCAACGCCGACGAGGCCGCCGGCGCCGTCGCCCGGGCCCTGGGCGCCTACAAGATCATGTTCCTCACCGACGTGGCCGGCTGGTTGCGCGACCCCGAGGACCCGGGCAGCGTCATCTCGGAGATCGGCGCCGACGCGGTCCGGGCGCAGCTGGCCACGGTCGCCGGCGGAATGCGGCCCAAGCTCGCCGCCTGCCTGGAGGCGATCGACGGCGGCGTCTCCTACGCCCACATCGTCGACGGACGCGTGCCGCACTCGCTGCTGCTGGAGCTGTTCACCGACGCCGGTCAGGGGACCAAGATCGGCCCGGCGCCGAGATGACACGGACCGATCCATGAGCCACCCGTCGCTGGCGCAGCTGCAGCAGCTGGAGCGTGACCACGCGATCCCCACCTATGTGCGCAACCCGGTCCAGTTCGTTTCAGGCGACGGCTGCCGGCTGTGGGACTCCGACGGCAACGAGTACCTGGACTTCCTGGCCGGCATCTCGGTGCTCAACGTCGGCCACTGCCACCCGCGCGTGGTCGCCGCGGTGCGCGATCAGGTGGGGCAGCTCACCCACGCCACCAACCTGTACTACACGGCGCCCGCGCTGCGGTTGTCGGCGGCGCTGGCCGAGAGCTCGCTGGGCGGCAAGGTGTTCTTGTGCAATTCCGGCGCGGAGGCCAACGAGGCCGCGATCAAGCTGGCTCGCCGCGCCCGCCCGGGCGGCCAGCTGATCGTGCTCGACGGGGCGTTTCACGGTCGCACCTACGGGGCGCTGTCGGCGACCCCGCAGGAGTCAAAGCAGGCGCCGTTCGCGCCTCTGGTCCCCGGCTTTGAAGTGGTCGCCAAGGATCCCGAGGCGCTGGCGGCCGCGGTGAGCACCGACACGGCGGCGGTGCTGCTGGAGCCGATTCAGGGCGAGACCGGCATCCACCCGCTTTCGCGGGAGCTGCTGCGCACTGCCCGCGACGCCTGCGATCGCACCGGCGCCGCGCTGATCTTCGACGAGATCCAGACCGGGATGGGGCGGACCGGGGCGCTGTGGGCCTACGAGGACACCGGCGTCGTCCCCGACGCCATGACCAGCGCCAAGGCGCTCGGTGGCGGCTTGCCGATCGGGGCGCTGATCACCGGACCGCGGCTCGCCGACGTGCTGCGCCCCGGCGATCACGGGTCGACCTTCGCCGGCGGCCCGCTGGTGGCGGCGGCCGCGCTCGAGGCGCTGGCGATCTGCTCTGACCGCGAGCTGCTCGCCGCCGTGCGGACCAACGGCGAACGCCTGATGGCCGGCCTGGCGGCGCTGCCGGTGGTGACTGCGGTGCGCGGCCGCGGGCTGATGGTCGGCGTGGACCTGCGGGAGGGCGTCTCCGCTCCCGCGCTGGCTGGGCGCGCGCTGCTGGAGCAGCGGCTGGTGGTCAACGCCACCGGCCCGGCGACGATCCGATTCGAACCGCCCCTGGTCGTCTCCGCGGTGCAGATCGACGAGGCGGTGGCCCGGCTCGGGGAGCTGACGCGGTGAGCGCAGCGGTCAGCGCCAAGATCGATGTTCCGTTGGCCTACGGCCAGCGGGCCGATGTCGCCGCGGCTGCCGTGCTGCGGCGGTTGCTGACGGTGATCGCCGACAACGTGCCGGGAGCGATCCAGGGCGAGGACGGCGAATATCTGCACCAGCTGCGCATCGCCGTCCGGCGCTCGCGCACCGTCCAGCGCCAGCTCGCCGCCGTGTTCCCCCGGTGGGAGCTGCCCGGCTTTCGCTCAGAGTTTCGCTGGCTGCAGCGCGCCACCGGCGATGCCCGCGACCTCGATGTCTACATCGAGGAGCTGGACTCGTTGCGTCAGCTGCTTCCCGATGCCATCCGCGACGATCTGCGCCCGCTGCGCCCGGTGCTCGCCCACGGCCGGCTCGCCGCTCGGGCAGACATGGGGCGCGCCCTGCTCTCCCCCCGGACTCGCAATCTCTTCGAGGATTGGGAGCGCCTGCTCGAGACGCTGGTGGAGCTGCCAAGTCACGACCGGCCGGCGGCGGAGCGGCCGATCGGCGAGCTCGCCGGCCGGCGGATCCGCAAGGTGTACCAGCGGATCGTCCGCATGGGCGACGCAATCGATGGCGCCAGCCCGGCGGCCGACTACCACGAGCTGCGCAAGAAGGGCAAGGAGCTGCGGTACCTGCTGGAGCTGTTCGGGCTCCCGTTGTTCGGCGAGGCGGCGGTTGCGCCGATGGTCAGATCACTGAAGGCACTGCAGGACGTGCTCGGCCGTCATCAGGACCGGGAGGTGCAGATCGCGATGCTGCGCCTCGCCGGCGACGAGGTGGCCGGACTGCGCGGAGGCGCTGCCGCGTGCATGGCGATGGGCGTCCTCATCGATCGGCTGCGCTCAGACGAGCGCGCTGCCCGGACAGAGTTCGGCGAGCGGTTCGCCCTCCTGGCCTCCGATGACCACAGACGCTTCGTCACCGAGACTTTTCGCTGAGGGGGTCCAGCGTCGCGGTATCCGCAATCCTCACCTGGAAGCCCCAGATTGGTCAGGGGCCGCGGGCGGCGGCCGTTCACCGCTCGTCCGCCCGCGCCGCGACGCTCTGACCAGACTGCCCGACGCCGCATCGCCGACTAGGATCGGCCCGCTCATGCCCGGAATGACAGATCCCGCGCCGACCGAGACGCCGGTCGCGATCGACCGCGTCGACCGCAGGCCCGCCGCCGACGACGCGGTCACGCTGCGCCTCACCGGGCGCCGGCTCGGACCGGCGACCGCCTACGAGCCGGAACCGCTCCTCGTCGTCCAGCTGCAGGGGCGGCGCCATCGCTTCACCGCACGCCGGGACCGGCACCCGGCGGCGGGCTCCGGAGGCTGGCAGGCTACGTTCGACCTGCCGGCGTGGGCCGAGCCCAGCCGCGACGGCCAGGCGGCGCTGTGGGTGGGGGACGCCGTCGTGCCGGTTCCGCTTCCGGGGAGCACGGGTTCGGCGCCGCTCCCAGGTCGGCCGGCCGAGGCGTCGCCCGACGATCCGCCGGCGCGCGCGCGGGCGCCGGTGTCGCCCGACCCGCCGGCGCCGGTGTCGCCCGACTCACCGGCGCCGGTGTCGCCCGACCCGCCGGCGCCGGTGTCGCCCGACCCGCCGGCGCCGGTGTCGCCCGCACCGACGGCGCCGGCGTCTTCGGAGGCCCCGCCCGACAGCGGGCGCACCGGCCCACTCGCCGAGCTGCTGCTCAAGGAGAGCGTGTCCGCGCTGCACTCCGAGCTCGAGCAAGGTTCTGCCGAGGCCGCTCGGCTGCGGAGCGCCCTCGCCGAAACGCAGTCCGCGCTGGAGGCGCGCGCGGCCAGGCAGGCCGCGCTCGAGGCGACCCAGGTGCAATTGGGAGCCCAGCTGCGCCAGCTGATGACCGCCGCGGCGGCGCAACGCGAGGAGTTCACCGAGCGGGCTGCCGAGCTCACGGCCGGCCGCGACGCCCAGGCGATGGAGGCGGCGAGGCTGCGAGAGCGGCTTGCCGCTGCGTCCTCGGCACAGCAGCAACGGGACACCGAGCTCGCCGGCCTCCGCGCCCAGCTCGCCTCCGTCCAGGTTTCCCGCGACGCTACGGTCTCAGAGCTCACCGGGCTGCGCGAGGAGCTGGCGCGGCTCGGGACCGAGCTGGCGGTCGCCCGCGAGCAGATCTCCGCCCACACCGGGGATCTCGGCGATGCTCAGCGCCTGCTCGCCGACGCCCGGGCCCTGACCGAGCAACTGCGCGAGCAAAACCCGCAGTGAGCGTCAACCGGAGGCGGCGGCGATCCCGTCCGTCCGCCCGACTACGTACCGTCGCGGCATGAGCGAGCCGGCGGCCGCTGCGGCGGTCGGAATCGAGACGGTGCAATGCTCCGCGGAGAGCGGCGGTCAACTGACCATCCGCGTCACCGGACGCTGGCGCCGGCCGCGTCCGATCACCGGCGGCCAGCCGACGCTGGTGATCGAGACCGACGGGCGGCGCGACCGCTATCCGGCCATGTCCGAACCGCCGAGCCTGTCCGGGAACGGGCCGGGCGTCTGGCGTCTGCGCTTCACCGTGCCCGAACGGCTGGCGCCGGACCTGGAGCGGACCTGGCTGCAGTTTGGGAGCGTGATCGTGCCCCTGCCGATCGCCGGCCCGGCTGGCGGCGCAGGCCAGCTCGTCGCACACGAAGCGGTGATGCAACCGCGGGAGCCCACCGACGGCGGCCCGCCGGTGGCGCCGCTGGTGCTGGCCGGGGCCGACGACGCCGGTCCCGGCGGGCTCGAATCGCGCGTCGCGGAGCTGGAGCGCGAGCTCGATCAGTCGCGAGCGGAGCGCGCCGAACAGGCGGCGGCCGCGGTGCACGCCTCCGAGCGCGCGGATGGGCTGATCGACGCCCTCCACCGGGAGCTCGACTCTCGCGCTCGTGCCGATGGGACGCTGCGCGCCCGCGCGATCGACGCCGAGACTCGGCTGGCCGCCCGCGTGCTGCTGGAGCAGCGCACCACCGCCGCGCTGGCCCAGGTGCGGACCGAGCTCGGGACGCTGCGCGATGCCCTTCAGCGCGAGCGGGGGCTGCGTCGTGAGGCCGAACGCCGCGCCGCCGCATTGGAGCGCGAGCCAGCCCCGTCCACGGCCGATCCGTCCGTGCCTGACGCGAGCGCGCCTGACCCGACCGTGCCTGACCCGATCGTGCCTGACCCGATCGTGCCTGACCCGTCCGCCGCGCCCCTGGAGCCGGAGCGCCTCAGCGATGCGCTCACCCGGCTGCGCGCGACGATCGCGCCGCAAGCCCCGCCTGCGTCGGCCAACGGCGACGACCCGTCCGCCCACCCACCGCTGTCCGGGGGCTCGGTCGCTCGCGCCGACCGCCCGCTGGAGCCCGTCTTCCGCCGCCTGGTCCGCCGGGATCCCGACGCCGCCGGTCGGCTGCTGCTGGAGTTGCTTCCGTTGGCGGCCCTCGTTCACCCGCGCCCGGTGGCATACGACCTGGTTCTGCGTCGGGGACCCGGGGTGACCCGCCCATGCGTCTGGGTCACTGTTCTTGGCGGCGCTCCCACGATCCGGGTGCGACCCGCGCCGCGCCCGGCCGACCAGGTCGACTTCCAGGTGGTGGGCGAGCCGGTGCGGATCGCGCGGCTGCTCGTCGCCGGATGGCTCCGCCGCCGGCTCGGGCTCGGCGTGGCGCGCGTTCGCGGTTCGCGGGCGCAGCTGCCGGCCCTGGGGGCGCTGCTGAGCGCGCCACTGGACCTGACCGAGTTGCACCGGGAGGGCGTACGGCTGGACTCCGCCACCACGTTCGCGTTGGTGGCGGCGATGGTCGATCCGGCGTGGACCGCGGGCCGGCGGTTCACGATTGCCCACGAGGAGCCTCAGGCCGGCACCACGTACGTCTCCGCCGGCGGAGGTCGCCGGATCGAGGTCACGCCGACCCCCCCCGCCCAGCCGGTCTCGACCACGCTGCGCTGCCGCGCGGACCAGCTGTCGGCGGCACTCTGCCGAGAGTCTGTCGGCGGCCTGACCGTGAGCGGAGATCCGCTCCCGCTGGCGTGGCTGCGCCAGTGGATCAACCGCGCACAGAGCGCGTGAAACCGCGCGTCGGGCGCGGGCGTAGACCCCTCGGCGTCCGCCCCGGCGCCTAAGCTGAAAGATGCCGCCCATGCCACCGGTCTGCGCCCACCTCCACGTCCACTCCGAGTACTCGCTGCTCGATGGGGCGTGCAAGATCGAGGCTCTGGCGCAGCGGGCGGCGTCGTTCGATCAGCCCGCGCTCGGCCTCACCGACCACGGCGTGATGAACGGCACGGTGGAGCTGTTCACCGCCTGCCGCAAGCACGGGATCAAACCGATCATCGGCTGTGAGGTGTACATCGTCGAGGACCATGCCCGCCGTGCCCCCGGCCGCCTGGATCGCTTTCATCTCACCCTGCTGGCGGCCACGGCGACCGGGTATCGCAACCTGGTCAAGCTCTCCTCGGCGGGCTTCCTGGAGGGCTATCAGCGCGGAAAGCCGGCCGTGGACATGGCCCAGCTCGCCGGTCATGGCGAGGGCCTGATAGCGCTGACCGGATGCCTGCAGTCGCGGTTCTGCCAGCACCTGGTCGCGGACCGTCCCGCCGAGGCGCGCGGTCACGCCCAGGAGCTGATGGACGCGGTCGGCGCCGACAACGTCTACTTCGAGATCCAGCGCAACGGCCTGTCGGTTCAGGACAAGTGCAACGCCGAGATCGTCCGCATCGCCACCGAGCTGGGACGGCCGCTGGTCGGCACCGGGGACGTGCACTACCTCCGCCGCGAGGACTACCACCATCACGCGGCGTTGCTGTGCGTGCAGACCAAGTCGACCCTGAGTCAGCCGAAGATCACCTTCGACACCAACGAGTTCTATCTGCGTTCCAACCAGGAGATGGCGGACGCGTTCGAAGCGTGGCCCGAGGCCATTGCCACCACGCTGGAGATCGCCGATCGCTGCGACGTCGAGATCGAGCTCGGTCGCCAGCTGATCCCCAGTTATCCGACGCCTGACGGAGTGGGGGAGGGCGAGTACCTGCGCGGCCTGGTCGCCCAGGGCCTGCGCCACCGCTACGGCGACCCAGCGCGTGCGCAGGCGCGAGAGCGAGCCGAGTACGAGCTCGGCGTGATCGACCGGATGGGCTTCAACGCCTACTTTCTGATCGTCTGGGACTTCGTCAAGTACGCCAAGGACGCCGGGATCGCGGTCGGCCCGGGCCGCGGCTCGGCCGCCGGCTCGATCGTCGCCTACTGCCTGCAGATCACGGATGTCGACCCCTTGCGCTACGGGCTGCTGTTCGAGCGGTTCCTCAACCCCGAGCGGGTGTCGATGCCGGACATCGACATGGACTTCTCGGTGCGCGGCCGGGAGCGGGTGATCCGCTACGTGACCGAGAAGTACGGCAAGGAGGCGGTCGCGCAGATCGTCACCTTCGGCAAGATGTTCCCGCGCGCCGCCACCCGGGACGCCGCTCGCGTGCTCGGCCACGACTACGGCGTCGGGGACCGGCTGGCCAAGCTGATCCCAGACCCGATCATGGGACGCTCGCCGAGCTTTGCCGAGTGTCTGGCGCCGGGCCAGCCGCTCCGTGTCGAGGTCGACCGCGACGGCATCGCGAAGTCGATCATCGAGGTCGCCCAGGGGCTGGAGGGGATCGTCCGCAACTCCTCCATCCACGCCGCCGCCGTCGTCATCTCCGATCGGCGGCTGACCGACATCCTGCCGCTGCAGATCGCGGACGCCGGCGCCGACGAGAACGGCGAGCGGGTGTTCCGGACGGTGACTCAGTTCTCGATGAAGCCGGTCGAGCAGCTCGGCCTGTTGAAGATGGACTTCCTCGGACTGCGCAACCTGGACGTGATCGAGGACGCGCTGGACATCGTGCAGAGGTCGACCGGCGAGCGCCCGGACATGAGCAGCCTGCCGCTGGACCACGCTCCTACCTACGAGATGCTCGCTCAAGGGGACTCGATCGGGGTGTTCCAGTTCGAATCCGAGGGGATGCGCGAGGCGCTCAAGAAGGTGCGGCCGACCGAGTTCGACGATCTGGTTGCCCTCAATGCCCTGTACCGGCCGGGCGCCATGGACCAGATCCCCACCTACGCCCGTGGAAAGCGGGATCCCGACTCGATCGCCTACGCCGATGAGCGGCTGCGCCCGATCCTGGAGTCGACCAAGGGCGTGATCCTCTACCAGGAGCAGGCGATGCAGATCGCCAAGGATCTGGCCGGCTTCAGCGGAGCCCGGGCCGACGACCTGCGCAAGGCGATCGGCAAGAAGAACCGCGAGGCGATGGCCAAGCTGAAGCCCGAGTTCGTCGAGGGTTGTCGCCGGTCCGGCACCGGCGAGTCGGTCACCGAGATGCTGTGGACGACCAACGAGCGGTCCGCTGACTACTCGTTCAACCGGTCACACGCGGCCTGCTACGCGTTGATCTCCTACCGCACCGCGTGGCTGAAGGCCAACTATCCGGCCGAGTACATGGCGGCCCTGATCTCCTCGGTGATGGACACCAAGGACAAGGTGCCGTTCTTCGTCTCCCAGGCCGAGCAGATGGGGATCGCGATCCTTCCTCCCGACGTCAACCTGTCAGACCACGAGTTCGTGGTGGTCGAGGGCAACATCCGGTTCGGGTTGGACGCGGTCAAAGGCGTCGGCTATCAGGCGGTGGAGGCGATCAAGCGGGCGCGCGGCGATGGGAGCGCCGCGGGGGACGAGGGCGGCCGCCCGTTCACCAGCCTGTTTGACTTCTGCGAGCGCGTGGACAACCGGGCCGTCAACAAGAAGGCGATCGAGGCCCTGATCAAGTGCGGCGCGTTCGGCTCCACCAACGCCTCGCGCAAGGGCATGCTGATGGTGCTCGAGCAGGCCCAGGCGGCCGGCCAGAAGGCCCAGCAGGATGCCCTCATCGGCCAGGGTTCGATCTTCGACCTGGGTACGGAGCTGGATGGGGCGAGCGACGGGGCCCGAGCCGGCGCGGCGCCCGCGTTCGCGACTCCCAGTCACGCTCCGATCCCCGGCGACGAATTCGACCAGACCGAGCTGTTGACCGCCGAGAAGGAGTCACTCGGCCTGTTCGTCTCCGCCCATCCGCTCAAGGAGCTTGGACCCGCGCTGCGGGCCAGGGCCGACAGCACCCTGGCCGAGCTCGCCACCCGTCGCGACGGCGACTGGGTGACGGTCGGCGGCATGGTCACCCAGGCCAGGCGGATCAAGAACAAGAAGGGCGACTGGATGATGTTCGCCACCCTGTATGACCTGCAGACCGCGGTCGAGATCATCGTCTTTGGCAAAGTGCTCGCGGCCAGCGAGGATGCCCTCAAGACCGACTCGATCGTCCTCGTGCGCGGCAAGGTCGATCACAAGGACCGTGACACGACGTGCCTGATCGCCCAGCAGGTGGAGCGGTTTACGCCCAGCGAGGAGGAGGTGTTGACCGCTCAGGTCCGTGCCGTCGAGCCGATCCTCGCGCCCAGCGCGCTGCGGCTGCGGCTGGACGCGACGGCGCTGCCGGGGTCGGTGCTGGGCGAGCTCAAGGAGCTGTTGGCCGGATCCCCCGGCGAGTCGGATGTGGTGATCGAGTTCACGACCACCGTAGGTCACCGGCGACTGAAGCTCGGGCCCAGTTACCGGGTGTCGCGCAGCGCCGGGCTGCACGCCGAGCTGGACGCGTTGCTCGGTTGCGCGCTGCTCCCGGAGATCGCTGCCGCAGCCGCCGGGGAAGCGGGACGAGGCGCACCGGCATCGGCGGGAGCCGCCGTCGCGCCGGCCAGCGTCGGCTGACGCGTGGCCGAGGGCGCGAAGGGGCCGTGCCCGGCGAGGCGCGCCGGCGGCGACACGAGCCGCCGCCGCGCCGGTCAGCGGAGGCAGGCTCTACCTGACGTGCAGGTTGATCCCGAGCAGGAGCAGGGGCCAGAGCACGATCGCCAGCCCCGCCGAGACCACCTGTCGCACGGTGTCGACGTGCTTCAGGTAGTGATGCGAGGCGGCGAGCAGTACCCCGATCGCCAGCCAGATGATCGTGCTCAGGCGGATCCTCATCGTGAGCGAATCAGCTCGGCAGCCACGGCCCGTGCCAGCCGCCGTGCCCGGCCACGAGCTTGTCGGCGTCCGGTGGACCCCACGAGCCCTGCGGGTAGGTGATCGACTTCGGTGGGCGGTCCAGCAGCGGCTGGATCACCCGCCAGGTCTGTTCGATGCTGTCCTGCCGGGTGAAGTGGCTGGCGTCGCCAATCAGCGCGGCGTGCAGCAGGACCTCGTACGGAGTGGCGCCCTCGCCGCCCTGCTCGGCGAACTCCATGTCGAGCTGAATATCGCTCGTTCCGGGCTTGTCGGCGCGGTGGGCGTCGAGGATGACCCTGATCCCGGTCTCCGGATCTATCCGGAACACGATCTGGCTCGGCTGGGGCCGCTTGCGCGCGCTCGGGATGAACGGCAGCCGCGGAGGGTTGCGGAACACCAGCCGCAGCTCGGTCTGGCTGACCGGTAGCCGCTTGCCGGTACGGATGAAGAACGGCACTCCCGACCATCGCCAGCTGTCGATCTGGAGGCGCAACGCCGCGTAGGTCTCGGTGTCGGAGTTCGCCCGCACACCTTCGATCTGCCGGTAGCCGTCGTACTGCCCGCGCACGTACTGACGTGGATCGGCGTCCTCCATGGCCGAGAACACCGCGACCTTGGCGTCCTTCTGGCTGTCTGGCGATCCCGACGCCGGCGGATCCATCGCCGCCGCCGCCAGCATCTGCATCAGATGGTTGACCACGACATCGCGCAGCGCACCGACCGGGTCGTAGAAGTGACCGCGGTCCGACACGCCGAAACGCTCGGCCATCGTGATCTGGACCGCCGCCACGTACTGGCGGTTCCACACCGGCTCGAGCATCGCGTTGGCAAAGCGCAGGTACAGGAACTCCTCCAGCCCCAGCTTCCCCAGGAAATGGTCGATGCGGTACAGCTGACTCTCCTCGACATAGCGATGCAGCTCCCTGGCCAGCGCCCGCGCCGACTGCAGGTCGTGCCCGAACGGCTTCTCCACCGCCACCCGTTGGCCGCCCGCGACCAAGTGCGCCTCCGCCAGCCCGGCGACCACCCTGGCAAACAGCGACGGCGGGATCTCCAGGTAGAACACCGGGTTACCGTGATCTGCCAGCGCCGCGGCCACCGCTTCGTATGTGGCGGGATCATTGAAGTCGCCACCCACGTAGCTCAGCCGCCGGGCGAAGCTCCCCCACACGGCGTCATCGATCGACTCGCCTGTGGCCCCGACCGCTTGGCGCGCGTAGTCGCGCAGGTACTCGCTGGTCCAGTCCTCGGCGGCGACCCCGATCACCGGGCAGTCGAGCAGTCCGCGGGCCTCCAGGCGGTACAGGGAGCGCAATGTCATCTTGCGGGCGAGGTCGCCGGAGATCCCGAAGATCACCAGCGCGTCGCCCGGCCGGTTCGAGTCGGTCATTTCGTGCGGACGCTACCTGAGCGGGAGGCGGCCCGCGCCCGCGACGCGCGACCTCGTTTGCGCAGCGCGAAGCAGAGCTCCACCTCCTCGCGGCTCGGCCCCTGATGCTCCGGCCCCTGGGTCTCGATCACCAGCGGCAGTTTCTCGAACCGCGGCTCGGACAGGTATGCCGCGCACCCCCGTTCGCCAAGCTCGCCGGTGCCGATGTTGGCGTGACGATCGCGGTTGGACCCCAGCGGCGTCTGCGAGTCGTTGAGGTGCAACGAACCGAGCCGCGTGACGCCGATGACACGGTGAAATTCGTCGATCGTCTCCTTCAGCCCGGGCGCGGTCCGGATGTCGTATCCAGAGGCGAGCAGGTGGCAGGAGTCAAGGCACACGCCCAGCCGCTTGCCGCCCCCGGCGGCCTTGAGCAGCTCCGCCAGCTCCTCGAAGGACCGGCCCAGTGTCCCACCCGCTCCGGCGGTGTCCTCCAGGTGCAGTGGACACCGGTCGGTGTCGGACAGCGCCTCCTTGATCACCTTGCCGGCACGCTTGATCGCCTGCCCGACGTCGCCTTGCTTCGCCGAGCCAGGGTGCAGGACGACGCCGGCCGCGCCGATCCCGGCGCCCACCCGCAGCGATTGGATCAGCGAGTTGCGTGACTTGTCGCGGATCTCCGCGTCCTCCGTGGCACAGTTGAGCAGATACACGGCGTGGATCAGCACCGCCTTGACCGGGCTGGGTTTCATCGCCGCGCGGAAGGCGGCGAAGTCGTCGTCGCCATACGCCGTCGGACGCCACATCCGCGGGGACTGGTTGAAGATCTGGATCGCCTCGCAGCCGCGCTCGGCGCCGCGCTGGATCGCCTTGTCCAGCCCACCGGCCGGTGATACGTGGGCGCCGATTAGCATGAATTCTCCATGTCGTTGAGAGTTCGCTTTGCTCCGTCCCCGACCGGGGCGCTGCACATCGGCGGCGCACGGACGGCGCTTTACAACTGGCTGCTGGCCCGCGGGCAGGGCGGGACGCTCGTGCTGCGGATCGAAGATACCGACCGTGAGCGTTCAACACCGCAAAACGTGGAGCAGATCCTCGACGCGCTTCGCTGGCTGAACCTCGATTTCGACGAGGGCCCGATCTTCCAGTCACAGCGCGCCTCCCGGCACGCCGAGATCGTCGACCAGCTGCTCGCCGGCGGGCGGGCCTACCACTCCAACGCGACCGCGCACGACGTCCGCGCCTTCAAGCAGCGTTACGGGACAGACCGTGGGTTCCGCGGCGAGCCCGAGCCGTTCGGCGCCGTGCGGCTGCGATTTGCCGACGAGGGGGACACAATCGTCCGCGACGTCATCCGGGGAGAGGTGTCGTTTCCCAATGTCAGTCAGGACGACCCGGTCATCGCCCGCGCCGATGGCTCGCCCGTGTACAACCTGGCGGTGGCCGTCGATGACCTCGACGCCGGGATCACGCACGTCATCCGGGGTGAGGACCACCTGTCGAACACCCCCAAGCAGATGCTCGTGCTCGATGCGCTGGGCGCGCCTCTCCCCGCGTACGCGCATCTCCCCCTGCTCCACGGACCTGACGGCAAGAAGTTGTCCAAGCGGCACGGCGCCGCCTCGGTGCAGGAGCTGCGCGATGCCGGTTATCTGCCCGAGGCAGTCGACAACTACATCGCACTCCTCGGGGCCGGGTTTGCCTCCGACGAGGAGTTCTTCACGCTCCCCGAGCTGGCCGAGCGCTTTCGGTTGGACCGGGTCTCCAAGAACCCGGCGGTGTTCGACGAGCGCAAGCTCAGACACCTCAACGGCCGCCACCTGCGGGAGCTTGGCACCGAAGAGCTGGTCCGCCGACTCGAGGAGTTCACGGGACACGATGGGCTCCGAGGGGCGGTGGAGATCGCGGAGGAGAAGATCCAGACCCTGGGCGACTTCTGGCCCCTGGTCTCCTTCCTGTTCGACGGTCCGGTCGACGATCCGGCCGCGTTTGCAAAGACGATCGGGCGCGACGGGGCCGTGGACGAGCTGTTGGCCGCGCGGGACGCGCTGGCCGGCGCCGAACCGTTTGACGTCGGCACCGTCGAAGCAGCGCTGCGGCGCGTGGTGGAGCGCGACGGTGTCAAGCCAAGCCGGGTGTTTCAGCCGGTGCGGGTCGCGATCGCGGGTCAGACCGTGTCGCCCGGCATCTTCGAGAGCGTGGCGCTGCTGGGAAAGGAGGCGACGCTCGCCCGCATCGACGCCGCGGTGGCGCGGGCGCGAGACCTCTGACCGAATGCCACCCTGAGGGCGGATGCTCTCGCGCACCCTAAACCGGAGTCGGGGTTTTGCCGATACTCCGGTCAGAGGACTGTGAAACGAAATCCGTCCATACCGGTCCGCCCGCGCACCCGCAGGCAGCGGTGATGGTCGTGGCCAGCGAGGCTGCGCGGACCGTGCCGACCGACCCCTACGCCATCCGGGAGCATCATCACAACGAGGGGCACGGGCGCCGGCTGACGATGGCGTTCGAGGCGCTCGAGGACTATCCGGTGCTGGTGGAGTCTCGCAACCGGGTTCTCGGTCTGTTCTCGCAAGGCCAGCCGTCGGTCGGCGACGTCGTTTCAGCGGTGCAGGGCGAAGTCGGACTGTCGGTGAGCGTGGTCCGGCTGGCCAACCAGGTGCCGGGTCCGAGCCAGGGGCGCGTCGACAGCGTTCCCGCGGCCCTCGACGTGCTGTCGCCTGACGCCGTGCACGCCATCGCCGAGCGTGCCCGGACCTTTGACTTCTTCGAGCGAACCGCCGTCTGGCAGGGCATTCCCGAGCGCTTCCGGCTGCACGCGATGGCCACGCGGCGCGCCGCCGACCGCCTCGCCCGGGAGCTGGCCTTCAAGGACACGCATCGACTGCTGTTCACCTCGCTGCTGCACGACATCGGCAAGCTGGTTCTGGCGATCGCCTATCCCGGGTATCCCGACCAGGTGCATGCCGATGCCCGCACCCCCGAGGAGCGCATCCGTCGCGAGCGCGCCGAGCTGGGGGTCGACCATGCGCTGGTCGGGGGCGTGATGGCCCGCCGCTGGGCGCTGCCGAGGTCGATCGCGACGGTGATCGAGCGCCACCACGCGCAGGGCGCCACCGGGGAGGCCGCGCTGGTCCGCCTCGCCGACATGCTCGCCCACTATGTGCTCGGCGCGGCGATCACGCCGGCGGAGTTGCTGGGGGTGTCGCGGACGGTCGGCCTGACCTCCGGCAGCCTACGGCGGGTGATGTACGAGCTGCCGCTGGCTGACTCCGTACCGCCCCCCCGATCGGTCGCGCCGTCTCCCCTGTCCGCACGGGAGGTCGAGGTGCTGCGCCGCCTGGCTGCGGGAATGGTCTACAAGCAGATCGCCTCGGACCTGGGCCTGTCGACGAGCACGGTCCGTACCCACCTGCACAACGTCTACGGCAAGCTTGGCGCGATGGACCGCGCCCAGGCGGTGCTGATCGCCACCGAGCGCGGCTGGATCTAAGTCAGCCACCAAGCCGCGCAGCAGCACCGCTCGCTCCGCTCGCGGCGCTCCGATGGGTCCCCTAGCATCGAGTCGGAATGATCTCGATCACGTCCAAGTCTCCGTACGCGCTCAACGCACTGGTCGAGCTTTATCGCCAGGGTGCAAACGTGCCGGTGCCGATCGCCGAGCTGGCCCGCCGCCGCCAGATCCCCGTCCAGTTCCTGGAGCATCTGTTCGCGAGCCTGCGCCGCGCCGGGGTGCTGCGCTCCCAGCGCGGCGTCAAGGGCGGATATCGCTTCGCCCGGCCACCCGACGAGGTGACCGTGCTGGAGCTTGTGGAGCTGCTCGACGGTCCCCTCGGCAGCGGGGCGGCGGGCGTGTTCGCCGAGGCGGCGCGGGCCGCCGGCAGCGTGCTGGGCGAAGCGACTGTCGCATCGGTCGCCGAGCAGGAGATCCGTTCGGCGGTTGCGCCGATGTACCACATCTAGTGGCCGCCCCCGCAAATACGACGCGGCCTCACGGGCCGACCACCAGGGCGAAACTCTAGTGTCACTCCTGCGGATGGCGCCGGTGTCGAGCAATATCGCCGATCTGGTCGGTCACACCCCCGTGATCAAGCTCACCGAGGTGACGCCGAGCCCCGAGGTGGAGCTGTTCGCCAAGCTCGAGGCGCTCAACCCCGGCGGGAGCGTCAAAGACCGGATCGGCGTCGCCATGATCGACGCCGCCGAGCGCGAGGGCCGGATCGAGCCAGGGAGGACGACGATCGTCGAGGCGACGAGCGGCAACACTGGGATCGCGCTGGCATTCGTCTGCGCCGCCCGGGGCTACGACCTCGTGCTCACGTTACCCGAAGGGATGAGCCGCGAGCGCGAGGGGTTGCTCAGGCTCTACGGAGCCCGGGTGGAGCTGACCGAGTCGTTGGGCGGGATGACCGAGGCGGTGGATGCGGCGCGAGCGCTCGCCACACGCGACGACGTGTTCCTGCCCGACCAGTTCTCCAACCCGGCGAACCCCGAAATCCATCGCCGCACCACCGGTCCCGAGCTGCTGGAGGCGCTGGATGGCCGCGTCGACGTGCTCGTGGCCGGCGTGGGGACCGGGGGCACGATCACCGGGGCCGGCGAGGTGCTCAAGCATCGCAACCCGGATTGTCGGATCGTGGCGGTGGAGCCGCGCACCTCGGCGGTCCTTTCCGGTGGCCCGGCGGGCCCCCACAAGATCCAGGGGATCGGCGCCGGTTTCGTCCCGGCGGTACTCAATCGCGAGCTGCTCGATGAGGTGATCGCCGTCGACGATGAGGACGCGATCGAGACGGCGCGGCTCCTGGCCCGACGCGAAGGTGTGCTGGCAGGGATCTCGTGCGGCGCCGCGGTGTGGGCAGCGCTGCAGATCGCGGACCGGCCCGAGTCCCGCAGGGCGCGGATCGCGGTGATCCTGCCCGACTCGGGCGAGCGGTACGTCTCGACGCCCTTCTTCGCGCCCTGAGACCCGCCCGCGGCGAACCAGCCCGCCGCCAACCAGCCCGTTGATGTCGCTCGCTAGCCTGCACACCATGTTCGGCCTCGGGCTGATGACGCGCACAGCGGCGGAGATCCGGCGCGACCTGGCTGCCGCCAAGAGCCGCGATCCCGCCGCCCGGGACGTCGGCTCGCTGGAGATCCTCGCCGCGTGGCCGGGCGTGCACGCGGTTCTCGCCCACCGGGTCGCTCACGCGCTCTCGGTAGCCGGTGTGCCGGCCCTGCCCCGGATGATCGCCACGGTGGCGCGGTCGCTGACCGGAATCGAGATCCACCCCGCCGCTCTGATCGGCGACGGATTCTTCATCGATCACGGGATGGGAGTGGTGATCGGCGAGACCGCCGAGATCGGCGATGACGTCACGCTGTATCAAGGGGTGACCCTGGGCGGCACCGGCTTTGCCACCGGCAAGCGTCATCCGACGGTGCAGGACAACGTGACCATCGGCTCGGGCGCCAAGCTGCTGGGGCCGATCACGGTCGGCCATGGCGCCAAGGTCGGAGCCAACAGCGTCGTGATCCACGACGTGCCCCCCAACTCGACCGTCGTCGGCAACCCCGGCCATCCGGTGCGGGTCGAGGGGCGGCGCCCTGAGGGCCCCGACACCGACTGGATCCACCTCCCCGATCCGGTCGCCGACGCGATCCGGGAGCTCTCGAGCCGAATCGCCGCGCTCGAGAACGAAGCGCAGGACGCGGAGCTCCGCCCTTCTCCGCCGCCGGCACAGGTGCGTCAACTGCGCCGCGCTGCCGGCTCGGGGCAGCCGGACGGTCGCTCCAACCCGTCGGTCGGGCCTAATCCAGCGGGCGGATAGGCGCGGGTTCCTCGGTCTCGCTCGGCGGCATCGTGTGCAAGGGGGGCAGCTGAGTGGACGCCAGCTCGGCCGGCCCGTCGGGCATGTTGCGCCGCGCCCGGACCAGGTAGAGGGGCCGGCCCTTGACCTCGTCGTAGATACGGCCCACGTACTCGCCGATGATCCCGATGGCGATCAGCTCGATCCCGCCCAGCAGCAGTACGACGATCGTCAGCGCACTGAAGCCCGGGAGGTAGGACCCGAGGATGCGCAACACGACGACGATCGGAATCGCGATGAACGCCAGCGTCGAGATCAGGAAGCCGAGCAGCGTCGCCAGCTGCAGCGGACGATGCGAGAACGAGGAGATCGCGTCAAGCGAGAACCGCACCATCTTCGGGATCGAGTACTTGGTCTTGCCGGCGTGGCGGGCGTCGCGCTTGTAGGGGACGGCCGCCTGCGTGTAGCCCACCCAGACGGTCATCCCGCGCAGGAACCGGTTGCGCTCGCGCATCGACAGCAGCGCGTCCAGCGGCCGGCGGTCCAGCAGCCTGAAGTCACCGGAGTTGTGCTGCAGCTCGACGTGGGCGAGCTTGTCGAACAGGGCATAGAACCAGCGGGCGGTGCTGAGCTTGAACCGAGACTCGCCCTGGCGGTGCTCGCGGACGGCGTAGACCACGTCGCAGCCCGCGCGCCAGTGGTCGAGCATCGTGCAGATGACTTCGGGCGGATCCTGGAGGTCGGCGTCCAGCATGACCACGGCATCGCCGCGAGCGTGATCGAGTCCTGCGGTCAGCGCGGTCTGGTGCCCGAAGTTACGCGACAGGTACACGACCCGCACGCGGGGGTCCCGGCTGGCCAGGCTCTCCAGCTTCATCGGGGAGCCGTCGGTGGAGCCGTCATCGACCAGCACCAGCTCGAAGGGGAGTCCATCGAGCGCGGAGCAGACGCGCGAGTAGAACTCGTCGACGGTCGCGTCCTCGTTGAAGACCGGCGCCACGACGCTGACCAGTCCGAGCTCCCGAGGCTCGCCGTCCAGGACGCGCGGAGCGACGCTCATCGCTGGGATGGTATTGCGTGGGTCGTCACTGGCTCACACAAGGCCGGTGCCATGCGGAATGTATCCAAGCAGCTGGATTCCCTGGACGACCCCCGTCAGGATGATCGCCATCCGCGCCAGGCGGCGGTCGTGGCCCAGGGCGGCCAGGGGCAAAAGCCAGGCGACGTACCACGGCAGCAGTGAGCTGGAGGCGACCAGCATCGCCAGCATGGCCCAGCCGGCGCCATCGATCCAATCGGTCTGGCCCCGCCAGACGCGCCGCAGCAGCCAGTAGCAGACGGCCAGGAAGACGGCAGCGAGGACATAGCCGGCGATGTGGCCCGGGGTGGGCAAATCGAGCCGGGTGGCGATGAATCCGGGAATGCTCAGCCAGCCGCCCTCGCTCTGGGTCTTGTTCACGGTGGCGAGCATCTCGAACGACCCGGATCCGAACATGCCGATGCTCAGCGCGCCGATCACGGCGATCCCGGCGACGACGCCGAGAACGAGATCTCGACGGTCGCGACCCCGCCGTGGCCCGCCGGCGGCCAGGGCGAACGGGAGCACCAGCCCGGCGGTGAGCTTGACTCCGACCGCCAGCACCGTCAGCCCGCCGCCCAGGCGCTCCCGCGAGGCCAGGATCGCGTAGAGCCCTCCGACCAGGGCGACCAGCATCAGCAGGTCGTTGTGGCCACCACCGACGCCGTAGACGACCAGCAGCGGGTTCAGACCGACGAGCGCTGCCGCTCTGACCGGGTCTTTGCCGCGCAGCCGGGCGCAGTGCCAGACCAGCGCCACCAGCGCGATCCCGGCGGCGGCGGCGATCGACTTGTAAGCGAACACGCTGGCCGCGATCGACAGAGATCCCAGCAGGTAGCTGAACGCCGTGAAGACGGGTCCGTAGACGCTGGGGATGTACGACCACTTCGCGCCCACGTACGGGAACACGGCGTCCAGGGCGATCGCGTGGGGGCCGTGGGTGTAGGGGTTGGTCGCGTACAACGCACCCATCCGGGCGTAGGCCTGATAGCTGAAGATGTCGGTCGAGGCCATCGGCGGCGCCAGCAGCACGACGGCATAGAGAGCCGCGATCGCCATCAGCACCGCGCGCCCCGACAGCTGCGCGGACGCGGCGACCACCAAGGCATAGGAGACGAACATCAGCACCAGCGCGACAATCGCGCCGCCGACGTGGAGATTGAGGCCGACGGCGTCGAACGCTCCGCCCAGCGACGCCGGAACCGGCCGCACCGATTCCGGAAGCAGCGATTCGGTGTGCGCCGCCGCAGCGGCGACGACCAGGCCGCTGACCAGCAGACCCCCGATTCCGATGACGCCGCGGCGGCTGCCGGCCTGCTCGTCGCGTACGTCGAGGGCGACATCGGGCAACTCGTAGCCGCCGTTGCGCGGCGTCACGCTCAGGGGACCGCGGACGCTCATGGCGTTGAGAATGCCCCGGCGGGGGCCATAGTGCGGTTTGGGCAAGATTGAAATTGTGTTAATCAGCCCGCCGTGGTGGACCCGATCCGGGGCGAACGGGCGACGGCGGCGGCGGCACTGCGTTTCATCAGGGGCACCTGCAGCATCGCCTCGAGCGCGATCGTGCTGGACATCTTCGAGCTGCCGACGGTGCGATCAGCGAAAACGATCGGAATCTCGCGCACGGTGAAGCCGGCCAGGATGGCGCGGTAGGTGACCTCGATCTGGAAAACGTAGCCCTCTGCCCGGACGCTCGGCAGGTCGATCGCCTCCAGGACCTCTCGCCGGATGCATTTGAATCCGCCGGTGAGGTCACGCACCCCGACGCTCAGGATCGCCCGCGCGTACAGGCCGCCGCCCCGGCTCACCAGCCGTCGCACGAGTCCCCAGTCGCGAACCCCCCCGCCGGCCACGTACCGGGAGCCGAGCACCACATCGGCATCCTGCGCAGCGGCCAGCAGGTCGGGGAGGTACCGCGGGTCGTGGGAGAAGTCGGCGTCCATCTCGATCAGCAGCTGCGCTCCGTTCTGAAGCGCACTGGCGAAACCGGCCAGGTACGCATGCCCCAGCCCGCTCTTGCGCGGGCGGTGCAGCACCTCCACCCATTCGTGGTCGGCGGCCAGCGAGTCGGCGACCATCCCGGTTCCGTCCGGCGAGTTGTCGTCGACCACCAGGATCCGGTGGTCTCCCGGAGCGGTGCGGGCGAGCTCGGCGCTCGCCGCACGGACAATGCCCGGGAGGTTCTCGGCCTCGTTGTAGGTGGGGATGATCAGCCAGATCGACGCGCTCATCGCGCACGGAGCCTAATCGCCACCGTCGGGCGGCACTCCGAGGACCCGACCCGGCATCATGCCGCGGGGAGGACGGATGGACGACGTCGACATGACAAGTCAAGCTGGCCGCCGATCGCGGCGCCATGGAACGGTGGCGGTCCCCGACCGTCATCGATCGCCGACGGCGGCGCAGCATCGCCGGCGTCGGCTCGTGGCGCTCGGTGTCGGAGCGGCGCTTGCGTTCATCATCGGGATTGTGGTCGGAGCCGGATCCGGCGGCGGCGGACGGCACCGAGTGGCGCACGCGCCGGTCGCCTACTTCGTGCGTATCAAACGACTCGCCGGCGCTGGCGCCGGATCGTTTCAAGCGGTCGAACGCCAGCAGGAGAACGCGGCGATCGATCGGACCCTGGCCCGCACGCCGTACGTCCGGATCGCCGGATCACAGCACCGGGAGATCGCGCTGACGTTCGACGATGGGCCCGGTCCGTACACCCTGCACGTGCTCCGGGTGCTCGACCGCCTGCATACCCCCGCCACGTTCTTCGAGGTCGGTCTACCCGAGCAGTACTTCCACGCCGGGACGACGGCGATCGTGGCCCACGGGGATCCGATCGGCGACCACACCGAGACCCATCCGGAGATGACCGAGCTCTCGGCCCAGCAGCAGCAGGACCAGCTGCTCGAGGAGACTCGGGCGATCGGTCGCTACGGCGCTCCGTTTCCGCGCTTGTACCGCCCGCCCTACGGACTCTGGAACTCGACCACCTTGGCGCTGCTGAAGCGGTACCGGATGCTGATGGTGCTGTGGACGGTCGACACCTCCGACTGGCAGCTGCCGGGTCCCAACAAGATCGTGCAGCGCGCCCTGGCCGGCGCCAGGCCGGGGGCGATCATCCTGATGCACGATGCCGGCGGCAACCGCTCCGAGACCATCGCGGCGCTGCCTCGGGTCATCAAAGGCCTGCGCGCCCGCGGCTACGAGCTCGTCACGGTTCCCCGGCTGCTGCTCGACAACCCGGCGCCGCGCGATCAGGACTTCACGATGCTTCAGGGCAGCGGGGGCTAGCCGAGCCCGTCGCTGCCCGGCCTCGGCGGCTGCCTCCTGAGCCTCCCGAGGCCTACCCCGGCTGCACCCCGCGCGGTATCCGCAACCCTCACCTACTGTGGCCTCCGAGACCGCACTCCGGCGGGTGGGGAGAGAGCGACTGGGACGCATCCCCGCGGACGATCCACGCGTACCGATTCAAGGAGATCGGCCCAGCGAGCGGCGGAGTGACGCAGCGCCCCACGCAGGTGTGACGCAGCGCCTCACGCAGGTGTGACGCAGCGCCGCAGGTAGGGGTGACTAGCGCCGCACGTAGGCGACGCGGTTCCAGCTCGGTTCCGGGGCAAGCTCGATTCGCTCGCCGCCTCGATCGGGCTGGACGTAGACGAACGCGTTGGCGTCCGCGTCGAAGGCGATGTCCAGCTCGCCCTCCTTGACGCGCTGGTCCAGCCAGGCGCCGCGAAAGATCAGCCGCCGCAGCCAGTGCACCAGGGAGCGCTCCGACGGTCCCACCAGCTCTGACCAGCACTCGTTGACGTGCTCCCCCAGCGCCGAGGCCGGATCGGTGACCTCACCGTTGACAACGAGGTTGATCAGGTCCTCGGCTTCGTCCTCCTGCACCGCACCGCGGAGGAATCCGAGCTTGCGCGCCGACTGCTCGCAGCGCTCACGGAAATCACGCTCGTTGAAGGTGAAGCGAAGCTCTCCGTACTCCAGCACGAAGTCGTCCCCTGAGCTGTAATTGCCGCGGCGGTACATGGCGTCGGCATCATATGTGCGAATCCTCCCGGGCCGGGAGCCTGAGAGCGATGTTGCAGCCCGGAGGGGGTGTGAGTGCGCCGGCTCGAGGCTCATGTCCATATGGACTCGAGCTCGCCGTCGATCGTGATCGTAGAAGACCACTGCGCGACCCGCCAGTTTCTGGCTGACAATCTCGCCGCCGACGGCTATGAGCCGATCGAAGCCGGCACCGCCGCCGACGGTCTGCGCCTGATCGCCGATCGTGCTCCGGACGCGGCGATCGTGGACCTCGCACTGCCGGATCGAGACGGTCTGGACCTGGTCTGCGCGCTGCGCGACGCGGCCGACTCGGGGCGTGCCCTGGACGCGTCGCTCCCGGTCCTGATCCTGTCCGGGCGGGCAACCGAGCTGGATCGGATCCGTGGCTTCGAGCGCGGCTGCGATGACTATCTGTCCAAACCGTTCAGCTACGGTGAGCTTCGCAGCAGGATCCGTGCACTGCTGCGACGCAGCCATTCCCGGCGGCGGCTGGGCCGGGTGCGGGTGGGCTCGCTGGAGCTCGATCCCATCTCGCGCGAGGTTTGGGTGGACGGTCGATGCGTGCCGCTGTCCAAGAAGGAGTTCGGGCTGGTACGAACGCTGGCTTCGGAGCCGACACGGGTGTTCACGCGCGAGGAGTTGCTCCGGATCGTGTGGGGCTACCAGTTGCTTGGATCAACCCGGACTCTCGATTCACATGCGTCCCGTCTGCGCAAGAAGCTCAGCCGCGGCGACGACAGGTTCGTCGTTAACGTGTGGGGCGTCGGCTACCGGCTGATCGATGCGGGGCCAGACCGATGATCGTCGCCGCCGGGCTCGCCGGATGGGTGGCGGCGGCCTTCGCCGCCGGTGTCTTCGTGATCTGGCGCCGAGGATTTGCGGCGCGCATGGAAGCGGTCGCTCGTGCCTGTCATGAGCTGCGGGGTCCTCTGACCGCTGCACGACTCGGCTTGGCGGTCGCTGGTCCGGCCGCCGAACTGCCGCCCGCGCGCCTGCGGGCGATCGACACCGAGCTGGGCCGCGCCGCCCTGGCGCTCGACGATCTGGCTGAGATGCCCGCGGACATGGCGCGGGTGCGCGAGCCAGAACGGGTCGACGTGCGGACGTCAGCCGCCGACTCCGTTGAGGCGTGGCGGGCGAGCGCCGATGCCGCCGGCGTGGAGCTGTGCTTCAGTTGGACCGGAGGTGGGGCAGTGATCTGGGGCGACCGGCTGCGCCTGGCGCAGGCCATCGGCAATCTGCTTGCCAACGCGATCGAGCACGGGGGCGGCCGAGTGCAGGTCGGAGGTTGCCTCAGAGATGGGGCCGTTCGAGTGGAGGTCGCCGACGACGGGCCGGGGCTGCCGGCGCCGGTGGCCGAGCTGTGTCGGCGGGGGCGCCGCGGCCGGGGAGCCAGGGGACGGGGGCTGGCGATCGCGTCGGCGGTCGCTGCGGCGCATCACGGTCGGTTGGCCGCGGCTCCGTCGCAGAGCGGGGCGAGAATCCTGCTCGAGCTGCCGGCGGTCACCTCGGGAACCGCGTCGGACGCCGCCTGCTGACCCGCTGAGCGCGCCAAGCACTGCTGACGACGGTCAGTCTCGCCGACCGACCGACCGGGCCGGGGCCGAGCGGCTGACGAAGGTCATTCTCGCCCGCCGACCCAGTAGAGGCCGCGCCAGCGAAGCACAGTCGCCGGACGGAATCTGGCGTTGGTTGCAACAGCGCCCGGCAGCGTCGCGGTTTGCAAGGCGCCGTGCACGCGGTGCGGGGCTCTGCCGCCCCCTTCTCCCACCGGGAATCTGCCCTGATGACGGGCGATTTAGCCCTCGAACGGTCCCTCCGAGGCCATTTGTGGGGTGGAGAGTGGTCCTAGAGTTGCATTGTGGGAGAAAGTGGGCTAGTGTGGGCGTCGCTTCAGGAACCCGGGTGGCAGGGCTCCTCCCACCCAGCCACCCGGGTTTGAGCACTCATTCACGGCATGAGCCCTCTTGACCTTTCGCGGTACCTTCGAACACGCGCTCGACGCGAAGCACCGATTGACGATCCCCGCGAAGTTCCGCGGCGCGCTGTCGGATGGGGTGGTGCTGGCCGCGTCCCACGAGGTCGAGCCGGGCGCACCGCGCACAGTCGCGGTGTGGACGCCGGATGGCTACGACGCATTCACCGCCTCGACCCTGGAGGGCCTGAACCCGTCGTCTCCCAAGGCGCGAGAGCTGAAGCGCTTCTTCTTCAACGCCTCCTTCGACACCGAACTTGACGCCGCCAACCGCGTGATGATCCCGCAGCAGTTGATCAGTTACGCCGGCCTGGGCAAGGAGGTCGTCGTCACTGGCTCAGGTGAGTGCCTCGAGGTATGGGACCGAGCGCGGTACTCGCGCAACTTCGAGGAAGTCCTGACCCGCATCCCCGACATCGCGGCGAGCCTTGGCGACACTGCTTGACATGACCAAGCCGCACATCCCGGTTCTCGCCGGCGAGCTGATCGACCTGATCGATCCGCGGCCAGGGGAGGTCGCGGTCGATTGCACGGTCGGCGGCGGGGGACATGCGCGGCTGATCGCCGACCGGATTGGGCCGTCCGGGATCCTCGTCGGCATCGACCGCGACCCGATGGCGGAGGAGCGTTTCGCAGCGCTGGCCGCCGAGGTCCAATGCGAGACCAGGTTCATTCGGGCGGACTTCGTGACCGGTCTTGCGGCGTTGCGTGCGGAGCGGCTGCACGCGGACCTCATCTACATGGATCTGGGGATGTCCTCGATGCAGGTCGACGCCTGGGTTCGGGGGTTCTCCTACGCCTACGACGCGCCGCTCGACATGCGGATGGACCCCGAGCAGGAGCTGACTGCCGCCGAGGTGGTCAACACCTGGGACGAGCGGCGGCTGGCGCGCCTGCTCCGGGAGTACGGGGAGGAGCGCTACGCGTCCGGTATCGCGCGCGCCGTCATTCGCGATCGCCGGCGCCATGAATTCGACTCCACCCAGCAGCTGGTCGACACGATCAAATCGGCGGTTCCGGTCCCCGCCCAGTTCGCCGGCGGCCACCCGGCGAAGCGGACCTTCCAGGCGCTGCGGATCGCCGTCAACGACGAGCTGAGCCAGCTCCACGAGGGGCTGCCGGCCGCGTGGGAGCTGCTCGCACCGGGCGGGCGGCTGGCGGCGATCTCCTTCCACTCGCTCGAGGATCGTGCCGTCAAGCGCTTCCTCACCGCTCGGGCGCGGGGTTGCATCTGCCCGCCAGAGCTGCCGATCTGCGTCTGCGGACGCACTCCCGAGGCAGAGCTGCTCACCCGCCGGGCGGTGGCTCCGACCTCGGGTGAGGTTGCCGCCAACCCCCGATCCAGGTCCGCGCACCTGCGCGCCGCCCGCAAGCTGGAGGTCGCGCCATGACGCCGTCCGCGCTGACGCCCGCCGCACGGGGATCGGGCAAGAGTTCGAATCCCGCGGCCCGCAAACCGCAAGGACGAGGCCAATCCGCCGCCCGGCCGCAGGCACCAGGCCGATCCGCCGCCAAGCCGGAGGCACGAGGCCGGGCCGCCGCCAAGCCGGAGGCTCGAGGCCGGGCCGCCGCCAAGCCGGCTGCGTCGTCGCGCAGTGCCGGCCATCGCTCCGTGGTGGGGCGGCAGGTCTCGCCCCGGAGCGTGCGTCGATGGTCGGGCCCGCTCGCCGGCCTGACCGGCAACGCGCAGCCGCGAACCGAGCCGCGGCGCACCCCTACCCGCCAGAGGACGTGGGAAGGCGGGACGAGACGGGCGAGCGCCGCCGCCCCCAAGCCGGTCAAGGCGCCGTTCGGCGCCCGCGCCACGGCCTACATCCGCGCTCTGCCCGACCACGTGCTGCTGGACCGGCTCATTCGCGGACGCGTCTGGATACCGCTGCTGGGCGTGCTGCTCGCCGGGATCGTGGCCATGCAGGTCGAGGTCCTCAAGCTCAACGCGGGCATCGGGCGCTCGCTGCAACGCGGGAGCGCTCTGCAGAGCCAGAACGACCTGCTGCGCGCGAGCGTCTCGGAACTGGCCGATGCCGGGCGGATCGAGCGGCTGGCCGCTGGGATGGGCATGGTCATGCCCGCGCCCACCCAGATCAAGTTCGTCTCCACCGGCACCGGCGTCATCCAGCGCGCCCTGAACAGCATCCATGAACCTTCCGGCGCCAGCTATGCCGCCACGATCCATGCCGCCGCCGCGGCGGCCGTGGCCGCCGATCCGTCGCTGAGCGGGACCGGTACCGCGACGACCGCAGCCGGCACCGCGACCGACAAACGACCCCAGCGGCCCTGCCTCAGGGTGGATCCGCCGGCGCCCAGGCCGCGACGGGCACCGGCGCCCCGGCCGCGACGGGCACCGCCGCCCCGGCCGCGACGGGCACCGCCGCCCCGGCCGCGACGGGCACCGCCGCCCCGGCCACGACGGGCAGCGCCGCGCAGGCCGCGACGGGCAGTGCCGCGCAGGCCGCCACCTCCGCCGGGGGCTAACCGGCCCGATGGTCGCGATCGACCGCCGGATCGGATACATCTTCCTGGCGTTCGTGGCGTTGCTCGCGGTGGCGGTGGCGCGCGCCGGGTACCTGGGCGTGATCAACGGCCCGTCGTTGCAGCATGCGGCGGCGAGCCAGCAGATCAGCGACGAGGTGATCCCGGCCACCCGGGGGACCATCACCGACCGCAACGGCGTGGAGCTGGCCGTCTCGGAGTCGGCCGCCAACGTGATCGCCGACCCGTACCTGATCAAGAATCCGCAGCCGGCGGCGCGGAAGCTCGCTGCGCTCCTGGGCAAGCCGGTGCTACCGGTGCTGGCCGCGCTGACCAGGCCGCACTCGGGCTACGTCGAGATCGGCTACGAGGTACCCGCGGCCACGGCGCAGCAGATCATGAAGCTGGGGATCGACGGCATCTCGACCAGCGCCACGGTCAAGCGCGTCTATCCCCGTTCGTGGACCGCCTCGCAGGTGCTCGGGAGCGTCAACTGGAACGGAACGCAAGGCCTGGGCGGTCTCGAGTACCAGTACAACTCGGCGCTGGTCGGAAAATCCGGCGAACGCCGGATCGTCAACGACGCCGTCGGCCAGCCGATCTCGATCGACGACGTTCATCCGATGCGGTCCGGCGCGACGCTCAAGCTCACTCTCGACGCGGCGCTCCAGGACGAGGTGGAGCAGGTCTTGGCCGGGGTCGGAGCGGAGTTCCGGCCCAATGGGGCGACCGCGATCGCGATGAATCCGAACACCGGAGCGATCCTGGCCCTCGCCAACTGGCCGCGCGTGAACGCCAGCGACCCCGGTAGCGCGCCAGCCGCCGACGAGATGGATCGCGCGGTGGGCTACAACTACGAGCCGGGCTCGACCTTCAAGGCCGTGACGGTGTCGGCGGCTCTCCAGGACCACATCGTCACGCCCAGCACGGAGCTGAACATCCCGCCGATGCTCCAGGTCGCCGATCGCCAGATCCACGATGCCGAGGCACACGGCTACGAACGACTTTCGGTGGCCCAGATCCTGAAGGTCTCGAGCAACATCGGCGCGGACGAGATCGGGATGCGGCTGGGCGCCACCAGATTCGATTACTGGGTCCACCGGTTCGGCTTCGGCGCCAGGACCGGGGTGGATCTGCCGGGCGAGCAGCAGGGAATCGTGCTTCACGCCTCGCAGTACTCGGGCTCGTCGATGGGGAACCTGCCGATGGGCCAGGGCGAGTCGGTCACCCCGATCCAGATGGCGACCGCCTACTCGGCGATCGCCAACGGTGGCATCCTGCGCCCGCCGCACATCGTCTCATCGATCGGCGGGAAGGCCCAGCCGCTCCCCGCCGGGCACCGCATCATCTCCACGAGCACGGCAGCCGAGGTCCGGGACATGCTGCGAGGGGTGCTCGCCGATGGGGGCACCGCGTCGGGAGCCGCGATCCCGGGCTACGACCTGGCCGGCAAGACGGGCACGGCGAACGTGGTTGTCAACGGCCAGTACTCAGACACCAAGTACGTCGCTTCGTTCATCGGGATGGTGCCGGCCAGAGCGCCCCAGCTGGTGGTGGCGGTGATGGTCGACGAGCCCCGAGGGTCGATCTACGGCGGTTCGGTGGCCGCGCCGGCGTTCCAGAAGATCGTCGGCTGGGCGGTCCCCTACCTCGGGATCTCGCCCCGCTGACGCGCACAGCCAGGCGCGGCTCTCGAACTGTGTCCTGAATGCCCGCTCATGCGATGATGTGAGCATGAGCCATGGTGGAGATGCTGATCTGATGTTTCTGTCGGCGGTCACGGCTCGGTCGGTTGCCGAGACGATGCAGGCGCTTGCGACACCGAGCCGAGTGCGGATTCTCAGCCGGCTGGGTGCCGGCTCGTGCTCGGTCGGAGAGCTGGCCCGGGAGGTCGAGATGGAGCAGTCCGCGGTGTCTCAGCAGCTGCGCGTTCTACGCCACCTCGGGCTGGTTGTCGGCGAGCGGGACGGTCGGCAGGTGATCTATGCGCTGCATGACGATCACGTGCGCTCGCTGTTGACCGAGGCAGTCTCGCATACTGAGCATCTACGGCTGGGGTTGGCGGCCCGCCCGGCCGCGGGGGCGCTCACCGCGTGAGCAGCAACGGCCCGGCGTTGCTGGCTGCGGCGGCGGGCGTCGGCTTCGGCCACGCGATCCTGCCCGATCACTGGGTGCCGCTGGCGGTGCTCGGACGCACCCGCCGATATCCGCTGTCACGCGTGGCGCGGCTCTCGGGCTTGGCCGGCGTCGCGCACGTTCTCGTCTCGATCATCCTCGGCGCGGTGATCATCGTCGTCGGGCTGCAGTTTCGCTCCACCATCCAGAGCGCGCAGGACACGATCATCGGCTGGATCCTGATCGCCACCGGCATCGGATTCGCCGTCTTTGAGCTCAGCGGTCACGGTCACAGCCACAATCACGACGACGAGCACCCCCACGATGACGATCACGGTCATGGCCAGGAGGAATCACGGCGTGGAGTGCGGGGGCTGGCGGCGGTGATGGTCCCGTTCGGCGCCGCGGCGTCACCAGACCTCACCATCCTGCCCGTGTTCCTCGCCGCCGCTACCGCCGGGGTCGCGACCGCGGTGGGATCGCTGGTGATCTTCGCGGCGGTCACCATCGGCACCATCGTCGGGCTCACGCTTGCCGCCACCCGGGGCGGCTATGAGATCCGCGGGCAGTGGCTGGAACAGTGGGGGAACGTGTTCACCGCGCTCGTGCTCGTCATCATCGGGCTGCTCGTCCTCACCGGCACGATCTGATCAACCATCCCCCTCGGCGGTGGCAAAGCCGACCGGCGCGCAGTCAGAGCAGCCCTCACCCGCCCACGCCGCTCGGGCCTCGTGCCCGGCGAGGCCGGCAATGCCAATGCCGATGACCGGGTCCAGCCACCACCAGCCGAGCGCGGCATTGGCGAGGATGCTCAGGAGCACGCCCGCGGCGGCGAGCGCGCACAGCCATGACTGGACGGCGTCGCCGGCGGTGGCGGCAGAGCCGAGCCGCACGGCGACTTGAGCCTTGGCTCGCGCGAGGAGAGGCATGATGATGACCGCGCCGGCGCAGATGGCAACGCCCGGCCAGCTCGTGGCCGGGTGCGACCCGTCAGCGAGCGTGCGGACGCCGGCGTAGAGCAGGTAAAGGGTCAGCGCTGCGAAGCACGCGGCGATCAGTCGCTGCGCCCGGCGCTCGGCCGCCTCGCTCTGACTGCGAGCTCCCGTAAAGCGCCAGATGACGATGCTCGCGGAGGCCAGCTCAATGAGCGAATCCAGGCCGAAACCGAGCAGGGCGACCAAGCCGGCGATGAGCGCCGCGACGATCGCCACGCCGGCCTCGATCGTCATCCACGCAACGCTCAGCCATGACAGCGCCTTCGCCCGGCGCACCAGACGGCCTGGCTCGTCGGGGGGGATCGACGAGAGACGCAGGGATGGCGCGTTCGTGCTCACGGTTACACGGTATCCGCGCATCACCCGCGCCGCCGCGGGTGTCCTTACGTGATCCAGCCCCGTACCGCGCCTCCGATGACTCGAGTACGAGCGCCACTGCTCATTGCCGCGGGGTCGCGCTGAGCGAGCGCGCCAGTCGCGCCAGCCGTTCATCCCATTGTCCGCCAACCTCGGCCATCCAGGAGACGGCCTGCGACAGCGGAGCGGGAGTGACCCGGTACCGAACGTCGCGGCCCGCCCGCTCGCGCTGCAGCAGGCCGGCCTGCGACAGCGAGCTCAGGTGCTTGGCGACCGCCTGACGTGAGATCGGCAGATGGCTGGCCAGTTCGGTGGCGGTCGATGGCTGCGCCGCGATCTCGGCCAGCAGACGGCGGCGCATCGGGTCGGCGAGCGCCCCGAACACGGCGCCGGCCGGATCCTCGCCCGGGCGCGGGTCTTCCCCGCCATCTCCGCTCGCGGGGGCCATCCTCAGGCGGCCACCAGCGCGGGACCGAACGCGGGGCCGCCCGGGCCGGGGAGCGGGATCCCGATCAGGTCGAGCACCTCCAGCGGGCGCGTTTCCGAGACCCTCAGCAACGTGCCGGAGACAGTCGGGATGATCTCCAGCTCCACGCGCGACGCCGGCTCGCCGTCCTGAGCCCACCAGAAGGCGAGCCGGCCGGTGCCGGCGTCGTCTGCGGGCGGCGAGACCTCCTCGACCCATCCGCTGCGCACCCGGCCGTCGATCCAGAACCGGGCCTCGCCGCCGGGGCAGAGCTCGAGCGACACCGCGTCGGCAAGCCACGACTCGAGCCAGGTCGGATCGGTGACCGCCTCCCAGACGGCTTGCGGCGAAACCGCGAGCGTAAGCTCGCGAGCAATCAGATCGGTCATCGGCGTCTCCTCAGACGTGCAACCCAAGTGTTGCGTATGTGCTACGGTTGCTAGCAACCACTCGGTTGCACAATAGCAGCGCAAAGGAGGTCAGATGACACTTGTGCCCATGGTCGTGGAGCAGACCCCGCGGGGCGAGCGCTCGTTCGACATCTATTCCCGTCTGCTCAACGATCGGGTCATCTTCCTCGGCGGCCAGGTCGACGAGGAGACCGCGAACCTGATCGTCGCCCAGCTCGTCCACCTCGAATCCGACGACCCCGACAAGGACATCCACCTCTACATCAACTCGCCCGGCGGATCGATCTATGCCGGGCTGGCCATCTACGACACGATGCAGTTCATCAATCCGGACGTGCAGACCATCTGCTACGGGATCGCGATGTCGATGGGTTCGCTGCTGCTCGCCGGCGGCGCTGCCGGAAAGCGAATGGCGCTACCCAACAGCCGGGTGCTCATCCATCAGCCGTCGGGCGGATTCGAGGGCCAGACCACCGACGTCGAGATCCACGCCCGGGAGATCCTCGCCCTCCGTGCCCGCGTTGACGAGATCTACGCCAAGCACACCGCCCAATCGGTGGAGCGCGTTCACGCTGACATGGAGCGTGATCGGTACTTCACCGGCGAGGAGGCGTTGGCCTACGGCCTGGTCGACCGGGTGATCGAGCGCCGAGCCATCGCCGGCGGCGTGCGCGGGTTCGCCGCCGCATAGCCCCGACCCGAGCCGGTCGCCGGCGGCGTGCGCGGGTTCGCCGCCGGGTAGCCACCGACCCGAGCCGGCCGGCGGCTGCGTGCGCGGGTTCGCCGCCGCATAGCCACCGACCCGGACCGGTCCTGGCAGCGTGCCGGCGGGTGCCGTCGCGGTCGCTAGGCTGTCCGCGATGCGATCCGATCAGGTGTTCGCCGGCGCTCAGGCCACCTTCTCGGGAAGCGTCGAGATACGCGCGCTCGCCTACGACAACCGTCTGGTGAAGCCCGGGACGCTGTTCTTCTGCGTGCCCGGCTTCACCCGTGACGGTCACGACTTCGCCGCCGACGCGGTCCGCCGTGGCGCCGTGGCGCTCGTCGTGGAACGCCCGCTGGGCCTCGGCGTTCCCGAGGTGCGGGTGGCGAGCGTCCGGGCGGCGATGGCGCCGGCGGCGGCCGCGTTCTACCGCGATCCGACCGCCGAGCTCGAGGTCGTCGGCATCACCGGCACCAACGGCAAGACCACCAGCGCCTTCCTGGTCCGATCGCTGCTGGAGGCCGACCGCCGCCAGACCGGGTTGCTGGGCACGGTGAAGAGCGTCATCGGCGGCGTCGAGCACGCCGTGGAGCGGACCACGCCGGAGGCGATCGATCTGCAGCGAACCTTCCGGCGGATGCGCGATGGTGGCGACCGCGCCTGCGCGATGGAGGTGTCCTCGCATGCGCTGAAGCTGCACCGCGCGGACGCGATCCATTTCGCCGCCGCGATCTTCACCAACCTGACCCAGGACCACCTGGACTTCCACCCCACGATGGAGGACTACTTCGCGGCCAAGCGGACGCTGTTCGTGGGTGCGCGGCCCGGCGCGGCGGTCATCAACCTCGACGATTCGTACGGCGCACGGCTGGCCGCCGAGCTTCCCGACGCGGTCACGTTCGCGCTTCACCGCGATGCTCACTATCGCGCCTGCGACGTGCGGACGGATCTCGCCGGGTCCCGGTTCACCGCGCGCACGCCTGACGGTGGATTGAGGTTGAGCTCGCCGCTGCGCGGTGAGTTCAACGTGTACAACGTCCTCGGTGCGCTGGCGGCGGCCCGCGCGGTGGGCGTGCCCCCCGAGACGTGCGCGGCGGCGATCGCGACGGCGGGACAGGTGCCGGGACGCTTCGAGACCGTCGACGAGGGTCAGCCGTTCGCGGTGCTCGTCGACTACGCGCACACGCCCGACTCACTGGAGAACGTGCTCCGTGCCGCCCGGGGGGTGACCGACGGGCGGCTGCACGTCGTGTTCGGATGCGGAGGAGACCGCGACCGCGGCAAGCGGCCGCAGATGGGCGAGATCGCCCGACGACTGGCCGACCGGGTGACCGTCACCTCCGACAATCCCCGGTCCGAGGATCCCGAGACGATCATCAACGAGATCCTGGAGGGCTCGGGGAGCGATGTCAGCCACGATCCCGACCGGCGGGCCGCGATCGCCTCCGCCATCGCCGACGCTGCGGCCGGCGACGCCGTCGTGATCGCCGGCAAGGGCCACGAGCAGGGCCAGGAGTTCGGCGGCGGCCACAAGATCGAGTTCGATGACGTGACCGTGGCCCGCGAGATCCTCCGCGGGTCGGCGGTCGGCGCCGCCAGCCCCGCACGATGAAGCAATGGAATCCCCTTCGGGTCGCGCAGGCGGCGGGCGCAAGCGTGATCGCAGGCGGGCAGACCGGCGGTGGTCCCGAGCGGGTGACGATCGACTCCCGCGCCGCCGGCACCGGAACGCTGTTCGTCGGTCTGACCGGGTCAAACGACGACGGCGGGCGGTTTGCCGGCGGCGCGCTCTCCGCCGGCGCGTGGGGCACCCTGACCACGCCCGAGCACGCCGCCGACGCGGCGCGACGCGGCACGGGCGTGGTGCTGGCCGCGGCCGATCCGTTGCGGGCGTTGCAGAGGCTGGCCACCGCCTGGCGGCGGGAGCTTGGAGCGCACGTCATCGGCGTTACCGGCTCGACGGGCAAGACCTCCACCAAGGACCTGCTGCTGGCCGTGCTGGCGCCGCAGCGCCGCACCGTCGCCTCGCGGGCGAACCTCAACACCGAGATCGGGCTGCCGGTGGAGATCCTTTCCGCGCCCGCGGGCACCGAGGTGCTGGTGCTGGAGATGGGGATGCGCGGGAGCGGTCAGATCGCGGAGCTGGGGGCGATCGCCGAGCCCGACGTGGCGGTGATCGTCAGCATCGGCCCCGCGCACCTGGAGCTGATGGGGAGCATCGAGGCGATCGCTGCGACCAAGGCGGAGCTGATCGGGGCCCTGCCCAGCGGCGGCACCGCGGTGATCCCGTTCGGCGAACCGCTGCTGACCCCCCACCTCCGCGCCGATGTGAAGACGGTGACGTTCGGCGAGGGGGGCGACGTCCGTCAGCTATCCGCCGAGGCCGACATGCTCCAGATCGAGGCGCACGGCAGCCGGCTCAGCCTCGAGGTGCCGTTCACGCAGGCCCATCTGCGGGCCAACCTGCTGGCCGCCGTCGCTGCCGCTCTGGCCGTGGGCGTGACCCCGGCCGGGCGGGTGGAGCTCAGCCTGTCGGCCGGCCGCGGCCAGCGCCGGACGCTCCCCGGCAGCGTCACGGTCATCGACGACTGCTACAACGCGAACCCGATGTCGATGCGTGCCGCGCTTGACGACCTGAGGGCCACCGCGCTCGCCGGCGACGGTGAGCGACGCGTGGCCGTACTCGGCGACATGCTGGAGCTCGGGCCGCACGAGCGGGAGTTTCACGCCGAGCTGGGCGAGCAGGCCGCGGCCGCCGGGGTGGACGTGCTGGTGACGGTCGGCCCGCTGGCGGCCGCCATCGGGGAGCGCTTCTCAGGGGAGATCCATGCCGTCGCCGACGCCGGAGCGGCGGCGGCGATCGTGCCCGAGCTGCTCGCGCCCGGAGACGTCGTGCTGGTCAAGGCGTCGCGCGGGGTCGGGCTGGAGCTGGTCTGCCGCGCCCTGGGCGCCCGGGACCGGCCGTGACCGGCTCAGCATCCGGGCGGGTCCTGATCGCCGGGACGGCAGCGCTGCTGATGTGCCTGTTCCTGAGCCCGAAGTTCATCGACTTCCTGCGCCGCCGCGAATTCGGCCAGAACATTCGCGAGGAGGGGCCCGAGGGTCACCAGACCAAGGCGGGCACCCCGACGATGGGCGGGATCATCATCTTCCTGGCGATCACCGTCCCGTACCTGCTGCTATCCCAGCGGGACTGGTCGTCGATCGGCGTGTTCGGTGCGACAATCGCCTGCGCCCTGCTCGGGTTCGCCGACGACTACACCAAGATCGTCAAGCGCCGCTCGCTGGGTCTGCGCGCCCGGACCAAGCTCGTCGTCACGGTCGCGATCTCTCTCGGCCTTTGGTGGGTAGCCACCCACGAAGCCAACATCGGAGCGACGGTGCCGCTGCGCTTCATCGACGTGTCGATCGACCTCGGGCCCCTGTTCCCGGTGTTCATCTACCTCGTGGTGGCCGGCACCACCACGGCGGTGAACTTCACCGACGGTCTTGACGGGCTGGCCGCGGGATGCGCGGCGATCGTCGTCCTCGCCTACCTGGGGATCACGTTCATCAGCGGGCAGCGGGATTTGTCGCTGCTGGCCGGCTGCTTGGTCGGGACATGCATCGGCTTTCTGTGGTTCAACAGCTTCCCGGCCAGCATCTTCATGGGTGACACCGGGTCGCTGGGACTGGGGGGCGCGATCGCCGGTCTGGCGATCATGACCCGGACCGAGTTCCTGTTGATCCTGCTCGGGGGCATCTTCGTGATCGAGGTGCTGTCGGTGGTGATCCAGGTGTTCTCGTTTCAGGTGTTTCGAAAACGGGTGTTCCTGATGGCTCCAATCCACCATCACTTCGAGCTGCAGGCGTGGTCGGAGACCAAGATCATCCTGCGTTTCTGGATCGTCGCCGCCGCCTGCGGCGCGATCGGATTCGTCGTCTACCAGCTCAGCGTCCGGGGGTAGCGGCGCGTGGCCACCGGCGGGGCCACCCACTCCCGGCCGCCGCTTCCCGGAGGCCCCTATCTCGTCGTCGGCCTCGCCCGCTCGGGCGTGGCGGCGGCGCTGGCCCTGCGGGCCCGCGGCGAGGAGGTGATCGGATGCGATGCGGGCTCGCGAACCGTCCCGGCGCTCGACCAGGCCGCACGAAGGCTTTCGGCGGCGGGCGTCGAAGTTCACCTCGATGCGTCAGGCGACGCCCTTGCCGCCCGCGCCGGGACGCTCATCAAGAGCCCCGGCGTGCCCCAAAGCGCCCCCGCGGTGGTGGCGGCGCGGACCCGTGGCCGGCCCGTCCTCGGCGAGCTCGAGCTCGGGTGGCGCCTGCTGGCAAATGAGTTCATCGCAGTGACGGGCACCAACGGCAAGACGACGACGACGGAGTGGATCGGCCACATCCACCGCGAGGCGGCGCTGCCCGTCGCGGTCGCCGGCAACGTCGGCACCGCGGTCACGTCCCTCATCGGGTCGGTGCCCGACGGTGCCACCGTGGTGTGCGAAGCCTCGTCGTTTCAGCTGGAGGACACGGTCGCGTTCGCCCCCGAGGTGGCCGTGCTGCTCAACCTCGAGCCCGACCATTTGGACCGCCACGCCAGCTTCGCCGACTACGTCGCCGCGAAGCTGCGGATCTTCGCCAACCAGGGCAACTACGATGTCGCGGTCGCCCCCGTCGACGTGCCGGTTTCCGACCTCGGTGGCTGCGCCCGCCGGTTGCCGTTCGGATCCGGCGATGGCGCCGAGCTCGCGCAGCGCGCCGGCTACCTGTGGTGGGACGACGCACCGCTGCTGCCCGCCGCCGACATCTCGCTACCCGGCGAGCACAACCGGGCCAACGCGATGGCGGCCGCGGCCGCCTGCCTGGCTCGCGGCATCGACCGCGACGCGGTCGCCGCCGGGCTGCGCAGCTTCGCCGGAGTGGCCCACCGGCTGGAGCGGATCGTCGTCGCCGACGGGGTCGCGTTCGTCAACGATTCCAAGGCGACCAACGTGGCCAGCACGATCGTCGCGCTGCGCAGCTACAGCGGGGGTGTGCACCTGATCGCGGGCGGTCGCGGCAAGCGCCAGGACTTCTCGCCGCTCACCCCGTGGGTGCGCGAGCGCTGCCGCGCGGTCTATCTGATCGGCGAAGCGAGCCACGATCTGTCTCGGGCGCTGGCCCCGGCGGGAGTCCCGCTTGACGAGGTCGGCGATCTGGCGACGGCGGTCGCCGCAGCCGCCGCGGCGGCGCGGCCCGGAGACACCGTCCTGCTGTCTCCGGCGTGCGCCAGCTATGACCAGTACGCTGACTTCGAGGCCCGCGGAGACCACTTCCGCGAGCTCGTGAGGGGCCGATGATGGCGCAGGCGGCCGCCTCGAGCCCGCGCCGGCGCCCGCTGCGCAGCGGACCCACCCTCGGCGAGGCCGCCGGTCGCCGCACGCCGGAGCGGCGGGCGGCCCCGCCGATCGAGCACCGGATCCTGATGACGGCGACGCTCTGCCTGCTGGCCTTCGGCGCGGTGATGGTGTACAGCGCGTCCTCGCCGCTCGGGGTCCTCGGGCCGCGGGGCGGTAGTGGAACCGGCCAGTTCGTCCGCTACCTGGGGTTCGGAGCCATCGGGCTGGGGGCCATGTACGTGCTCGAGCGCCGCGGCCTGGCGCTGTTGAACCGACGGCTGGTCAACCTGCTGCTGATCGCCTCGTTTTGCCTGCTGGTGCTGGTGATGCTTCCCGGCTTCGGCGTGCAGGTCAACGGCGCGCGGCGGTGGTTCGCAGCCGGGCCGATCGAGTTCCAGCCCTCGGAGCTGATGAAGATTGCTCTGGTCCTTTATGCAGCTCGCTACCTCGCCGATCATCCCAAACGGATGCGGAGCTTCCGCCAGGCAGTGGGGCCTTTGGCCCTGCTGACTGGACCGGCGTGTCTGCTGATCGTCGCCGAGCCGGATCTCGGGACCGCACTGGTGGTCGCGCTCACGATCGTGGTGCTGCTGCTGGCGGCGGGGATGCCGGCGCGCTATCTCGCCATCCTGCTGGCGATCGCCGCCTTCGGCGTGCTGTTGCTGGCGGTCGTTCAGCCCTACCAGCGAGCCCGCCTGACATCGTTCATCAACCCGTGGGCGTCCAAGTCGACGGCCGGGTTTCAGGCGGTTCAGGGCCAGATCGCGCTCGGCTCAGGCGGCCTGTTCGGAGTCGGGCTGGGCAAGTCCGTTCAGAAGGTCTTCTATCTGCCCGAGGCTCAGACCGATTTCATCCTGGCGGTGATCGGCGAAGAGCTCGGCGTGCTCGGGATCTTCGGGGTGGTCTGCCTCTACGGGATGATCGCCTACGCCGGGCTGCGGACCGCGCGCCGGGCGGTGGGGCGGTATGCCAAGCTGCTGGCCACCGGACTGACGTCGCTGATTCTGTGCCAGGGGATCCTCAACATCTTCGTCGTGCTCGGGCTCGCACCGCTGACCGGGGTGCCGCTGCCGTTCATCTCATACGCCCCGACCAACCTGTGCGTGATGCTGGCCTCGGTGGGGTTGCTGCTCAACATCTCCCGGCCGGGGGTGCGGAGGCTGAAGGTGGTAGAGGCGCCGGCGCGTGAGCGGGCCCAGGATCGTGAGCGGCGGCGGGCAGACCGCCGCGCGCGGCGCATCGCCGCCGGGCGGCGGCGCCCGGCGGGCTGAAACCGGCGGGGCGCGGGCCCCGCGATGACGGCGCCGCTGATCGTGATCGGTGCCGGCGGCACCGCCGGCCACGTGATCCCCGCGCTGGCAGTGGCCGACGCGCTGCAGGCGCAGGGGTCGGCGGTCGTGTTCGTCGGCGGCGGGGACCGGGCCGAGCGAGACCTGGTGCCCGCCGCCGGTTACGAGCTGCGGACGCTACCGGTGAGTCCGCTGCCGCGCCACAGCCCGGTGCGGACGCTCGCCGCCGCCGCGGTGGCGGCACGCTCGGTGGGGTCGGCGCGGGGTCTCATCCACCAGCTGCGTCCGGCGGCCACGCTCGGCGCCGGCGGCTACGCCGCGGGGCCGGCCGGGCTGGCGGCGGCGCTGTCGCGGGTGCCGCTCATCCTGATGGAGGCCGACAGCCAGCTCGGGCTCACCAATCGCCTGCTGGCGCCGTTTGCCCGCACCGTGTGCCTGGCGTTCCCGATCGCGGGGCGCGACGGCTCCCGGTACCGGGTCACGGGAAGGCCCGGACCGCCGGCCGCGACCGACCGGGCGGCGGCGCGCGCACGGTTTGGGATCGCGGCCGACGAGCCCTGCGTACTCGTGTTCGGCGGCTCGCAGGGCGCCCGCTCGATCAACCAGGCCGCCGTGGAGGCGTTCGCCGGCGCCCGGTTCCACGTGCTGCACGCCGCCGGCACCCGGGACCTGCCGGATCTCGCCGCTCCCGGGCCTCGCTACGACCTGCGCGGCTACGTCGACGACTTCGGAGAGGCGATCCTGGCCAGCGACCTGGTGGTGGCCCGGTCCGGCGGCTCCATCTTCGAGGTCGCCGCTCATGGGCGGCCGATGGTGCTGATCCCGTACCCCTTTGCTGCCGCTGACCATCAGACCGAGAACGCCCGGTTCATGGAGCGGGCCGGCGCGGCGGTGGTCATCCCCGACTCCGAGTGCAGCGGCGCCCGGCTGGCCCAGGAGGTGGGCCGGCTGCTCACCGAGCCGAGCCGACTCGCCGCGATGGGTCGCGCCTCCGCCGGACTCGCCCGTCCCGACGCCGCTCGCGAGATCGCGGACGTGGTGGTGGCAGCGGCCGGCTCGGGTCGGCGCGGCGCGCGCTCGGGACGCCGGCGCAGTGGCCGTCAGTAGGGACGGCTACGGCCGTCAGGTAGGGCCGGCTGGGGTCGCCGGGACCGCGCCGGTGGTTGGCCCCCGTCGGCCATGCCGATCCGCCCTGGCGGACCAGACCACCCCCCGGCCGAGGTTCGCCGATCCAACATGCAAAAAGTGACAAATTCGGTCGGCGGATCCGAATTTGTCGCCGCATGCACGCTGGACGTGGGTTCTGCGACAAATCCGCTTTGTCACAAGCGAATTTGTCGCGATTTGCACCCTGAAAACCGGTGCACTGCGAGGGGCGGGACGGGGCGGGGGGGAGGGGGCTGGGTCGGGACGGGGGGGCGAAGCGGGCTGGGCGGGACGGGGCGAGGTGGGGCCAAGCGGGCTGGGGCGGGACGGGACGAGGGCGGGCGAAGCGGGCTGGGCGGGACGGGGCGAGGTGGGGCCAAGCGGGCTGGGAGGGCGGGACGGGGTGGGGCGAGGCGGGCCGGGACGGGACCGGATGGGCCGGAACGGCCAGTTCGAGCGGGTTGGACGGGTCACGGTGGGCCGGACCGGGTCCGGGCAGTTCTGGGCATGGGTGGCGCGGGCTCTCATCAAGCCACTGTTCACGCCGCCGACCCGACCCCGGAAGCGGTGTCATATAGCCTCGGCCGGCAACCAATCCGGGCACCGGGACCGAGGTGCACAGCGATGCTCTCAGGCGGGGAAGACCGCAGTCGATATCAGGACGGGGTCAGATCGCCGACCTCGCGGGGGGACACGCAGCCGGTGTGGGCGGGTCGCCGGCTTCACTTCGTCGGGATCGGGGGCGCCGGGATGAGCGGGCTGGCGCTGGTCGCGCGGGCGCTGGGGGCGGCGGTGACCGGATCTGACCGAGCGCCTTCGAGCTATACCGCGCGGCTGCAAGAACACGGCATCGAGCCCGTGTTCGGGCATGCCGCCGCCAACGTGCCAGACGGTGCCGAAGTCGTCTACTCCACCGCTGTGCCAGCCGACAACCCCGAGCGGCGAGCGGCCACCACCGAGCTTCACCGCGCCGACCTGCTCGCCGAGATCGCCGCGCTGCGGCGCTGCCTCGCAGTCACCGGAACCCACGGCAAGACCACCACGTCGGCGATGGCCGTCCACGCGCTGCGTGGCGCCGGGCTCGACCCCGCGTATGTCGTCGGGGGCGAGCTGCGGTCCACCGGCGCGAACGCCGCCTGGGGCTCGGGCGAGTGGATCGTGATCGAGGCCGACGAATCGGATCGCTCGCTGCTCCGGCTCAATCCGGAGATCGCGGTGCTCACCAACGCCGAGCTAGACCATCACTCCACCTACGCCTCCCGGCTTGATCTCGACGAGACGTTCCGGGCGTTCATGGCACGGGCCGGGGAGGGCGCGGTCGTCTGGGATCGGCCCGCGTTGCGAGCGCTGTGCCCGGACAGCGCGGTTGCCTACGACGCCCGCGACGCGCGGCTGGACCCGGAAGGCTCGCGATTTCAGTGGCGGGGAATCGAGGTGCGTCTGTCGGTCCCAGGCGCCCACAACGCGATCAACGCCGCCGGCGCGCTCACCGCGTGCGCGCTCGCTGGAGCCGACCCGGAAGTCGCGGCGGCGGCGCTGGCGGACTTTCGCGGGGCGCGACGAAGAATGGAGTTGCTGGGGGAGACCGCCAGTGGAGCCCGGGTGTACGACGATTACGCCCACCATCCCACCGAGGTCGCCGCCGCCCTCGCCGCGGCGCGCACGCTGGGGTCGCGGCGTCTGGTGGCGGTGTTTCAGCCCCACCTGTACTCACGCACGCGGGCACTGGCCGGCGCGTTCGGGGCCGCGCTGGCCGCGGCCGACGCCGTCGTGGTGCTGCCGATCTACGGCGCGCGCGAGCGGGCCGAGGATTTTCCGCAGGTGAGCGGCCGCCGGGTGGCCGCCGCCGCCGCCGACGCCCCGGGACGTCGCCCGGTCGCCTGGATGCCCGGTTTCGACGCCGCCAGGGGGTACCTGAGCGCGACGCTAGGCAGCGGTGATCTCTGCCTGATGATGGGCGCCGGCGACATCGACGCCCTCGGGCGCTCCATCGCGGCCTGATCCACGGGGCGCCGCGGTGATCCTGCCGGTGCGCCTTCTACTCTGGCCACGTCATGGCACATTTTCCCCCGGGCGTCGTGGGCGATTTCCCGCTGGCGCGGCTGACCACGATCCGCACCGGCGGCCGCGCTGAGCTGTTCGCCCGACCGGGCACGATCGCCGACCTCGAGAGCCTGCTCACGTGGGCGGCCGAGCACGACCTTGAGGTAGGGGTCGTGGGTTCGGGGTCGAACCTGCTGGTGGCGGACGCTGGTGTCCGCGGACTCGTCTTGAAACTTGACCACGACCTGAGCCAGATCCGGGTGGACGGCACGCGCATGTACTGCGGCGGGGGCGCCCGGCTGCCCGCGGTCTCGGCGCGGGCCGCCCGGGCGGGGCTGAGCGGGATCGAGTTCGGGGTCAACATCCCGGGCACCGTGGGCGGGGCGGTGCGGATGAACGCCAACGCCTACGGCGGCGAGCTCGCCGGTGCGCTGGCGTGGGTCGATGTCTGCAGCGCCACGGGCACGCGCCGCCTGACCCCGGCGCAGCTCGGCTTCGGTTACCGTCGCTCCGCGCTGGGCGCGGGCGAGGTGGTGGCCCGGGCCGAGTTCGTGCTGACGCCGGCGGCCACCGACGACGTCAAGAAGATCCTCGGCGAGATGCGCGACCTGCGCCGGGCAGCGCAGCCCTCCGGCATCAAGACGTTCGGCTCCACGTTCAAGAATCCGTCGGATCCCCGCGCGGACGGTCGCAGCGCCGGGCAGCTGCTCCAGGACGCCGGATGCCGGGGGCTCGCCGTCGGCGGCGCCGGGTTCTCCGAGAAGCACGCGAACTTCGTCGAGAATCTGGGCGGCGCCACGACCGCCGACGTCGTTGCCCTCATGGCCGAGGGCCGTCGCCGGGTCAAGGACCGGTTCGGCGTGGAGCTGGAGCCCGAGGTGCAGACCCTCGGGCCGGTATGCCTCCCCCGCGATTGGGCGCGATGATCGGCGGTCGCAGCCAGACGCCGGTACGGCGGGTCCGATCCCCACGTCCGGCCCCGGGCGCGCCGGCGGCGAGCCGGCGGTCCGGCCGGCGGCGGCTGCCCCGCCCCGGGCGCAAGGCGGTGGCGGCGATCGCCGCGGTCCTGGCACTGGGCGCGGGCGGCTGGTGGTGGCTTCGCAACTCGTCCCTGGTGGCGGTACAGAGGGTGGCGGTGGTCGGGGTCCACGGCCCGGACGCCGTCCAGATCCGATCCGCCCTGGTCTCGGCCGCTCACACCATGACGACCCTGAGCGTACAGATGAGCGCGCTGCGGACGGCGGTGGCGCCGTTCGCGGTGGTCCGCCATCTGCGCGTGAGCACCAGCTTCCCGCACGGGATGCGGATCCAGGTCCAGGAGCAGGTTCCGGTGGCGGTGGTTGCGATCGCCGGGCGCCAGACAGAGGTGGCCGGCGACGGGACGCTGCTGCACGACATGAGCTCACCGGCACCGCTGCCGACCATCACCCTGGCGGTGGCTCCGGGCGGCACCCACCTCACCGGTCTGGCGCTGAACGAGATCCGGCTGCTCGCCGCGGCTCCGTACGCGATGCTGGCAAAGATCAGCCAGGCCTCCACCGGGCCGATCGGTCTCCAGGTGCAGTTGCGCCAGGGGCCGAGACTGTATTTCGGCGGCGACGCGCAGCTGCGCGCCAAGTGGTCGGCGGCGACCGCGGTGCTGAGCGATCCCGGGTCGGCGGGCGCCGATTACATCGACGTCACCGATCCGGCCCGGCCGGCCGCGGGGGCGGGCTCGGACAGCTCCGCATCGGCCTCCACGCCCCCCACCGCAAGCGCCGGAACATCGACTTCCAGTGGAGGCTAACCCTCAAGCTAAGGTTCACCCTACTTCCGCGCCCAACCCTCGGCTGCCATCGAGGGTCCAGCGATCTGCAACGATCGTTGCGAGTCGGTGCGGGCCGTTGACTTGGCGTATCGCCAGGCCGTAACGTGGCAAACTGCTCATACGGCAAGAGCTTGGCCGAAACTTTCAACCCTAACTAGAGGGTCGGACGAGAACATGGAAAGCGGAAGTTATCTGGCAGTCATCAAGGTCGTCGGGGTCGGCGGCGGAGGGACCAACGCCGTCAACCGAATGGTCGATGCCGGACTGCGTGGCGTCGAGTTCGTCGCCTGCAACACCGACGCGCAGGCACTGGCGATGTGCGATGCCGACATCAAGCTCAACATCGGCCATCAGCTGACCAAAGGTCTGGGCGCGGGAGCCAACCCGGATGTCGGCCACGGGGCCGCGGCGGAGTCGCGAGACGAGATAAAAGAGGCGTTGAAGGGCGCCGACATGGTGTTCGTCACCGCCGGCGAGGGCGGGGGCACGGGCACCGGCGCCGCCCCGGTCATCGCGGAGATCGCCAAGACCGAGATCGGCGCGCTCACCGTCGGCGTCGTCACCCGACCGTTCTCCTTCGAGGGCACCCAGCGAGCCCGCCAGGCCGACGACGGGATTCAGGCGCTGCGGGAGAACGTCGACACGCTGATCGTGATACCCAACGAGAAGTTGCTGACGATCGTCGAGCGGCGGACCACGATCCTGGACGCCTTCCGCGAGGCCGACAACGTCCTGCGCCAGGGCGTACAGGGAATCACCGATCTGATCACGATCCCCGGCCTGATCAACCTGGACTTCGCCGACGTTCGCACGATCATGCACGAGGCCGGCAGCGCGCTGATGGGGATCGGCACCGCCGCGGGCGAGAACCGGGCCGCCGAGGCGGCCAAGGTCGCGATCTCCTCGCCGCTGCTCGAGCAGTCGGTGGAGGGCGCCACCGGGATCCTGCTCAACATCACCGGCGGCCACGATCTCGGGCTGTTCGAGGTCAACGAGGCCGCTGAGATCGTGCAGAGCGCCTCGGACTCCAACTCGAACATCATCTTCGGCGCGGTCATCGACGACACGCTCGGGGACGAGGTCCGCGTCACGGTCATCGCCACCGGTTTTGACCCGGGCCGCGGGCCGGCCGGAGTCGGCCGCGCGCGTGAGACCACACGGCGAGAGCGCCGCGACCGCGACGTCACGATGGACGATCGCCAGCGTTCCTCGCTGGAGATCTCCGACGATGAGATCGACATTCCGTCGTTCCTGAAGGACCGATAGCAGGGTCGCATAGCCGGTGGGCCCGGCACCGCTGGCCAGGCGGCGGCGACCCGGGGCCCGGCTGGGGTCGTGCGCCCGACGAGGCCGCCCGAGGCATGTATTAGCCTGCGAGGAAGTGCCGACGACGGCCCAGACTCTCCGCCGTACTCCGCTGTATGAGCGACACCGCGCCGCCGGCGCCAGGATGGTCCCGTTCGCCGGGTGGGAGATGCCCCTCCAGTACGCCGGAATCGCGGCCGAGCACGTGGCCGTGCGCCGTGCCGCCGGCGTGTTCGACGTCTCGCACATGGGGGTGATCGAGACCTTCGGTCCCGACGCGCAGCAACTGCTCCAGCGCCTGCTCTCCAACGATCTGCGCCGCCTGCCCGAGGGGGGAGCCCAGTACAGCGTGATGTGCCGAGAGGACGGGGGGGTCCTGGACGACCTGTTCACCTACCGGCTGGCCGAATGCCGGTTCATCACCGTCACCAACGCCGCCAACCACGAGCGTGACCTGGAGTGGTTTGAGTCGCAGGCCGCCGGCGTCGACGCCGACGTGTGTGATCGGGTGTCGGAGTTCGCGATGCTCGCCGTGCAGGGCCCGGACGCCCGGTGCCTGGTCGCCGGTCTCGCCGACGGCCCCCTGCCGGCGCGGATGCACTGTGGTGAGCGGACCGTCGCCGGAGTGCCGCTGCTGGTCTGCGGCACCGGCTACACCGGCGAGTCCGGCGTCGAGTTGCTGATCGATCCGCAGCGAGCCGAGTCGGTGTGGGACGCGGTGCTCGCCGCCGGAGCGATCCCGGCCGGCCTCGGCGCTCGGGACACGCTGCGTCTCGAGGTGTGCTTTCACCTGTACGGCAACGACCTCAGCGTGGAGCGTGGCCCAATCGAGGCTGGACTGGGATGGTGTTGCCGCGAGCGCACCGGGTTCATCGGCGCCGACGCGGTGGCCCGGGTGCGCGCCGACGGCCCCGCCGAACGCCTGGTCGCCTTCGAGATGCAGGGGCGGGGCATCGCCCGACCGGGCAACCGGATCGCGGGTGGGGGAGTGGTCACCAGCGGAACCTTCTCGCCATGCCTCGAGCGCGGCATCGGGATGGCCTACGTGCCGGCCGGCAGCGCGCAGCCGGGCCGCGAGCTGCAGATCGACGTTCGGGGCACCTCGCGCACCGCGGTGATCCGGTCCAAGCCCATCTACTCCAACACCAAGGAGCGTTAGCCAACGCCATGGCCGATCCCAGCTATCCCGAGGACCTGCTCTACCACCCCGAGCACGACTGGGCCCGGATCGATCCCTCCCAGCCCGACGAGGCCACGTTCGGGATCACCTGGTTCGCCCAGGACTCGCTCGGCGAAGTGGTGTTCTTCGAGCCGCCCGCGGTCGGCGCCAAGATCGCGAAGGACGCCCCCTACACCGAGATCGAGTCGGTCAAGGCGGTGTCGGACGTGATCGGTCCGCTCTCGGGGGAGATCGTCGCCGTCAACGAGACGCTGGGCGACTCGCCGGAGACGATCAACGAGGACCCATACGGGGAAGGATGGCTGGTGAGAGTGAAACTGTCAGACCCCGACGAGCAAGCGGCGTTGCTGGATGCGGCGGCGTACGAGGCGACGCTGACGTGAGCAGATGAGCACATACACCGCTGCCACCGCGGCGGACCGCAGCGAGATGCTCGAGACGATCGGCGTCGCCGCAGTGGACGACCTGTTCGCCGACATCCCGGCCCACCTGCGGCTCGCCGACCCGCTCCAGCTAGGCGACGGGCTGTCCGAGCTCGAGGTCTACGAGGAGCTCCGGGCGTTGGCGGCGCGCAACGTGTCCGCCGCCGACGAGGTGTCGTTCCTCGGCGCCGGGATGTACGACCACTACGTCCCCGCACTGATCGATTCCATCATTCAGCGCTCGGAGTTCCTGACTCCGTATACGCCCTACCAGCCCGAGGTCTCCCAGGGGGGACTACAGGCCATGTTCGAGTACCAGACGGCGATCTCCGAGCTCACCGGGCTGCCGGTGTCCAACGCCTCCGTCTACGAGGGCCCGAGCGCCGTGGCGGCGGCCGGCTACGTCGCCACGCTCGCCGCCTCCGGACCGCGCCCGCGGCGGTTCGTGATCTCTCGCGGGGTCCATCCCCACTCTCGCGAGGCGCTGCGAACGCTGGCGCATGGTTGGGAGATCGAGGTCGTGGAGGCGCCGTTGCACGATGGGGTCACCGAGCTGCCGCGGCTGGACGGCGACGTCGGCGCCGTGATCGTGCAGCAGCCCAACTTCCTCGGCGCCGTGGAGGACCTCGAGGCGCTGGCGGACGCCGCCCACGGCGTGGATGCGCTGTGCATCGCCGCCTGTGACCCGCTGCCGCTCTCACTGCTGCGCTCGCCCGGCGAGTGCGGAGTGGACGTTGCCGTCGGCGAGGGCCAGACACTGGGGAACCGGCTTGACTTCGGTGGTCCGTCGTTCGGCTTCTTCGCCGCCACCGAAGCGCTGATTCGCCGTGTCCCCGGCCGGATCGCCGGCGAGACCCACGACCTCGACGGCAACCGCGGGTTCGTGCTCACGCTGCAGACCCGCGAGCAGCACATCCGCCGTGAACGGGCCACGTCGAACATCTGCACCGCCCAGGCGCTCAACGCGCTGGCCGGCGTCATCTACCTGAGCTGGCTGGGCCGGACGGGGATCGTCGAGCTCACCGAGCTGATGCTCCAGCGCACCGCGTATGCGCGCGAGCGGTTGCTGGCGGTGGACGGGGTGCAGGCGCTGCACGACCAGCCCGTTGTGCGCGAGTTCGCGATCACCCTGGATGCCCCCGCCGGGGCGGTGATCGACCGCTGCGCCGCGCAGGGAGTGAATCCGGGATACGAGTTGGGCCGCGACTACCCCGAATATGAGCACGGCCTGCTGGTGGCGATCACCGAGCGACGGACTCGCGCCGACATCGACCGCCTCGCCGACACACTCGAGGCGGCGGTCGCCGCGAACCGCAGCCGCGGCTATCACCCCGTGGGAGCGTAGGTTGTGACCACCGCCGCTCGCCACGACGACGAGCTGACGATCTTCGAGCGCTCGCGTCCGGGACGGCGAGCGTTCGTAGCCCCGCGGCTCGATGTCCCGGAGCGGCCGGTCGATGAGCTGCTGGCGCCGGAGCTGCGCCGGACCACCGGGCCGCGCCTTCCGGAGGTGTCCGAGCCCGAGATCGTGCGCCACTACAACCGGCTGTCCAAGCGCAACTTCGATCTCGACACCGGCTTCTACCCGCTCGGTTCGTGCACCATGAAGCACAACCCCAAGCTGCACGAGCGGGTGGCGGCGCTCGACGGCCACGCCCGTCTGCACCCGCTCCAGGATCCGCGCCGGGCGCAGGGAGCCCTTGAGCTGATGTGGCGCCTCCAGGATGCGCTGGCGCAGATCGCCGGGCTGCCGCACGTCTCGCTTCAGCCCTCGGCCGGGTCGCATGGCGAGCTGGCGGGCGTGCTCCTGACGCGCGCCTTCCACGAGGATCGTGGCGAGGCCCGGACGCAGGTCCTGACCCCCGACACCGCGCACGGCACTAATCCGGCCACGGTGACAATGGCCGGCTACGAGGTGGTCAAGGTGGGCACCGACGACCACGGCAACGTGGATCTCGACGATCTGCGCGCCAAGGCCTCGGACGACGTCGCCTGCCTGATGCTGACCAACCCGTCGACGCTCGGCCTGTTCGAGCACGGGATCGAGGCGATCGCCGAGATCGTCCATGACGTGGGGGCGACGCTGTACTACGACGGCGCCAACCTGAACGCCATCATGGGGATCTGCCGTCCCGGCGACATGGGCTTCGACATCGTGCACTTCAATCTGCACAAGTCATTCACCCAGCCCCACGGCGGTGGCGGCCCGGGTGCCGGACCGATTGCGGTGGCGCAGCGCATCGAGCCGTTCCTGCCTCGCCCGCAGGTGGTGCGCCGGGAATCCGACAACGGCGGCGGCCCGTGGTTCGATCTGGACTACGACCGCCCCAAGTCGATCGGGCGCCTGCGGGGGTTTCAGGGCAACTACGGTGTGTTCGTCCGCGCCTACGCCTACATCCGCTCGCTGGGCGCCACCGGCCTGCGCGACGTGTCCGAGACGGCGGTCCTGAACGCGAACTACCTGCTGGCCAAGCTCCGCGCGGAGGGGGTGCTGGAGCATCTGCCCGCCGCCTACGAGCGGATCTGCATGCACGAGTTCGTGCTCTCGGGCGCGCCGATGCGGCGAGACCTCCACATCCGGACGCTCGACCTCGCCAAGCGCCTGCTCGATCACGGGGTGCACCCGCCGACGGTGTACTTCCCGTTGCTGGTCGAGGAGGCGCTCCTGATCGAGCCGACCGAGACCGAGACCCGCGAGACGCTGGATCAGTTCGTGCAGATCCTCGCCGAGATCCTGCGCGAGGCGGCCGACGACCCCGAGATCGCACGCACCGCGCCGCACACCACGCCGGTGCGGCGGCTGGACGAGGCCGGCGCGGCGCGTCACCCGGTGGTCCGGCAGCCACTTTCCTGATCCACACGAGGCACACCCCCGACCCTGCCTCGGCGGCGGCGGTCCCCCGGTAGGCGCCGCCGGAGGCCGTTGGGCGCATGCGTGGGTGAGCGACGCCTGGGGCGCAGACGGCTTATCCGGGTGCGAAATACGGCTTTCGAAGCGTGGCGCGGACGGTGGGTGTCGGCAAACGTCCGCGAGCGCCTCGCCCGTCGGCGGAGCTGGATGTTTGCGTCCGCATCGGCCGGGGCGTCGTAGGCTCCACGGGATGCGATTCGTGGTTTTCGGTGCGGGAGCAATCGGCGGCGTGATCGGCGCCCGTCTGCACCAGAGCGGGTTCGACGTGGCGCTGGTTGCCCGGGGCGCGCACCTGGAGGCGATCCGCCGTGACGGGCTGACGTTGCTCACCCCCGAGGAGCGCGTGGTGGTGAGCCCGGAGGTGGCGAGCGACCCGGCGCAACTGCGGTGGACCGGCGACGAGGTGGTGCTGCTGGCGGTCAAGAGCCAGGACACGCTCGGCGCGCTGACCGCCCTGCGCACCGGCGCCGGCCGCGCGATCCCCGTCGTCTGCCTCCAGAACGGGGTCGACAACGAGCGCCTGGCGCTGCGGCTGATGGAGTCGGTTTACGGTGGCGTGGTGATGGCCCCGACCGCCCATCTCGAGGCGGGGGTCGTGGAGGCATACGGGGCGGATCTGAGCGGAATGATCGATATCGGCTGCTATCCGAGGGGGATCGATGCTCGCTGCGAGGAGATCTGCGCCGCGCTGTCGGCGTCCCGGTTCAGTTCGCGCCCGGTGCCCGACGTGATGCGGCTCAAGCACGCCAAGCTGCTGCTCAACCTCGGCAACGCGGTACAGGCGCTGTGCGGGACCGGGGAGACCGGCGCGGAGCTCACCGAGATGGCCAGAGCGGAGGGGCGAGCCGTGCTGACCGCGGCCGGAGAGCCGTTCGTCGCTCCGGAGGTCTCAAACGTGGATGAGCGCTGGCGCCGGCTGGACGTGCGCGAGATCGGCGGCCGCCCGCGAGCGGGGGGCTCGAGCTGGCAGAGCCTGGCCCGGGGGGCGGGTGCGATCGAGAGCGACTACCTGAACGGGGAGATCGTGTTGCAGGGCCGTTTGCATAGGGTGCCCACGCCGGTCAATGAGACGCTGGCGCGGTTGGCCGTGGCGGCGGCCGAGGAGGGCCGGGAGCCCGGTTCGCTGAGCGCCGCCGACGTACTACGCGAGATCGGGCGCCGCGGGGTGGCCGCCCCGGAGGCGGCGTGAGCGCGGTCGCGGACCCGATGATCGCCGCCGCGGCGGCGGAGATCGCGGCCACGGCCACCGCCGAGCTCGCGCAACTGGTCGACATCTCGTCCCCGTCCGGCGATGTCGACGGCGCCGAGCGAGCGCTCGAGGTGTGCGCCCGGCTGCTGCCGACCGGTGCCCGCGTCGAGCGGCCCGCCTGCTCCACGCCGGGCAGCGCACCCGACCTGATCGCAACCGTCGCGGGGCGCGGAAGTGGACGGGTGCTGCTGCTCGGGCATGTCGACACCGTGATCGGCCACGACGCCCACCAGCCGCTGCGGTCCGACGGCGAGCGCCTTTACGGGACCGGAACGGTCGACATGAAGGGCGGCGACGTGCTGGCGCTGGGGGTCGCCCGGTCGCTGGCGCGGCGCCCGGAGACATTCGCCGAGCTGGCCGTGCTCATGGTGACCGACGAGGAGTGGCGGACGCGGCCGTTCCGGCATGCGCCGCGTTTCTCCGGTTACGACGCCTGCCTGTGCTTCGAGGGCGGTCAGCTGGACGAGCTCGGCGAGGAGGGCGTTGTCGTGCGCCGCAAGGCCGCGGGAACGCTGAAGGTGACCGCCACCGGCCGGGCGGCACACTCGGGCAGCGCCCCCGATCAGGGCCGCAATGCCCTGCTCGCCCTGGCCCAGACAGCGGCGGCGGTGGCTGCGCTGCACGATCCCGCCGGCGATGAGCAGCTCAGTGTCGTGCCCACCGTGATCCGCTCCGGGGACGCATTCAACGTCGTCCCCGCCTCCGGCGAGCTGATCTTCGACCTGCGCGCCCGAGGGCTGTCCACCTTCGAGACGGTGCTGGCCGCGGTCGCACCACAGCACAACGGCGTGGCGCTGCGGGCTGGCATGGAGCGGAAATGGCCGGGAATGGACGCTCGTGTGGTCACCGAGTCGGTGATCGCCGCCGCCTCGCAACGCCTCGGGCGCACGATCTCCGGGGTGTCGCGCGGCGGGGCGAGCGACGCCAGCCACTTCGCGGACACGATCGAGCTCACCATCGACGGCTTGGGGCCGCGCGGCGGCGGCGCGCACACTCCCGGTGAGTTCGTGCTGGCGACGGCGCTGGGCTCGCGGGCCGAGGTGGCGCTGGCGATCGCCCACGAGGTGTTGGCGAAGAACTAGCGAAAATCTCGCCGCCGCGGCGCCGGGGCGGCAGCGCGCCATGGCATCCTGTCGACATGGCCCGCATCGGGAACCGGCTCCTCACCGGCTCGAGATCTCCGGACCGCAAGCGTCAGTCGCTGCAGGGACTGTCACTGCTCGCCGGCATCGTCGTGCTGATGTGGCTGGTCGAGGTGATCAACTCGCTTGACCACTCCGCACTGGACGGCGAGGGCGCGATCTACCCGCGGAACGTGGACCACGTGTGGAGCATCTTCACCTCCCCATTCCTGCACTTCAGCTACCAGCACCTGCTCGACAACACGATTCCGCTGGTGTTCATGGGGGTGATCATTGCCCTCCGCGGGGCGGCGAAGCTTGCCCTCGTGACGCTGATCGTGATCATCGTCGGTGGCCTCGGTACCTGGCTGATCGCGCCGGCGGGCACGGAGACGGTCGGGGCCAGCGGGCTCGTATTCGGCTACGCCACCTACCTGTTCACCCGCGGCCTGTTCGATCGCAGCGCGCTGGAGATCCTGACCGGGCTCGTGGTCGGCGCGGTGTGGGGCGGGGCGCTGATCTCGAGCGTGGTGCCGCACGCCGGTGTCTCCTGGCAGGCGCACGTGTGCGGGGCGATTGGTGGCGTCATCGCCGCGTGGCTGCTCGCCGGCGGGCGGCGTCGCTCAACCGGCGGCGACCGCGGCGGCGGCAACGGCGGCGGCCGCGACGGCGACCGCGGGGGCAGCAACGGCGGCGGCCGCGGCGGTGACCGAGGCGAGCGATCGGGGGAGCGGGCGCTGCACGACGCGCTGGATCGGGCGCTGGCTTGAGTAGCCTGCGGCCGGTGCGGATCTTCTCCGGCATCCAACCCACGGGCCGCAAGCACCTGGGCAACTACATCGGCGCGATCACCCAGTACGTCGCCGGCCAGGATCGCGGCGAGGCGATCTACTGCGTGGTCGATCTGCATGCCACGACCGTCGCCTATGACCCGGCGAGGCTGCGCGACGCCGTCTACGACACCGCCGCCACGCTGCTCGCCGCCGGACTGGAGCCCGAGCGCTGCATCCTGTTTCGCCAGTCCGACGTGCTCGAGCACTCGGAGCTGACCTGGCTGCTGACGAGCGTGACCTCGTTCGGGGACCTCAATCGGATGACCCAGTTCAAGGACAAGGCCGGCAGCGAGCGCGAGCTCGTGTCCGCCGGGCTGTTCGTTTATCCGGTGCTGATGGCGGCTGACGTGCTCGCCTACCGGACCCGCGAGGTCCCCGTCGGCGAGGACCAGCGTCAGCACGTCGAACTGATGCGGGACGTCGCGGAGCGCTTCAACCGCCGCTTCGGGGAGACGCTGGTCGTGCCCGAGGCACGGATCCCCGTGGTGGGGGCGCGGATCATGGATCTGCAGGCGCCGGACCGCAAGATGTCGACCACCGGCGGGACCGCTCAGGGGACGGTATATGTCCTCGATGAGCCTGCGACGATCGACAAGAAGTTCCGCTCCTCGGTGACCGACTCCGGCTCCGAGATCCGGCGGGCGCCCGACAAGCCGGGGATCTCGAACCTGATCGACATTCTCGCCGCGGCGCGGGGCATCGCCCCCGCCCAGGTGGAGCAAGACTTCGACGGCGGCGGCTACGGCGCGTTCAAACAGGCCGTGGCCGACGCGGTGATCGCGTATCTGGCGCCGGTGCAGGAGCGTTACCACGTGCTGCGCGACGACGAATCCGCGCTCGAGCAGATCCTCGCGGTGGGCGCCGAGAAGGCGCGGGCGATCGCTTCGACGACTGTGGCAGACGTGCGCGCGGCGATGGGAGTGGGGCCAGTCCGAGCCCGCGGGTAACGTTTGGCGCGCGATGGAGAGGCCGTGACGCTCACCTTCCTCGAGCTGGACCTGGATGTTTTCGCGGGACCGTTCGACCTTCTGCTGACCTTGATCCTGCGCGAGGAGGTCGATCTGCTGGAGGTCGACCTCGCCGAGGTGGTGATCGCATATATCGATCATCTCGAGCAACGGGGCGATCTCGACCTCGAGGCGGCAACGGAGTTCCTGGTGCTGATCGCGGCGCTGCTGGAACTCAAGTCCCGTCTGCTGCTACCGGGAGAGGAGATCGAGGAGATCGATCTCGATCCCGGGGAGGCCGCGGAGGAGTTGCTCGCACGGCTGCTGGCGGCTCAGCGGTACCGCGCTGCGGCGTCTGCGCTGCGCGATCGACTCGCCGGCGAGTCAGGCCACCGTTTCCGCTCGGCGCCGTTACCGCAGCCACTGCGCAAGGCTCCGCTGCCGGAAGCCGTCGCGTCCTATGACCCCGCGCTCCTGGCGGGCGCGATCGGTGATCTGCTCCAGGTCGCGCCGCCGGTCGACATCCGCCACATAACCGTCGCCCGGGTCACGGTGGCCGAGCGGCTCGCCCACCTGCGCGCGCTGCTGGCCCGGGGACGGTTCACGTTCTCCGAGGCGGTGTCGCGCTGCGACCGGGTCACGGTGGCGGTTACGTTGTACGCGCTGTTGGAGCTCCACAAGCAGGGTGAGGCAACCTGGATCCAAGACGAGCCGTTCGCCGAGATCACCGTTCAGGCGCTGCGGCGGCCGGACCGGCTGCGGCCGGTGGCGACCGAGGGGGGGCTGACCGCGTGATCGCAGATGTGCGTCCGGATGACCGAAGCGAGGCTGACCGGGTGATCGCAGATGTGCGTCCGGATGACCGAAGCGAGGCTGACCGCGCGGTCGCAGATGTGCGTCCGGTGGCCGAAGCGAGGCTGACCGCGTGATCCCGATGTGCCCGCGAGGGTCGCACCCATGACCGCCGAGCTCGAGCGAACGCTCGAGGCGCTGCTCTTCCTCAGCGCCGACCCGGTGGGGGTGGACGCGCTGGCCGACGCGACCGGCGCCGAGCTCCCCGACGTGGTCACGGCGTTGGAGCGGCTGCGCGAGCACTATGAGTTCGAGCGCCGCGGCTTCATCCTCCGTGAGCTCGCCGGCGGTTACACGCTGAGCACCCATCCGGACGCCGAACCGGCGGCCCGGCGACTGCTGGCCCGGCCGCGAACGCCACCCCTGACCGCGGCCCAGGCCGAGACGCTGGCGATCGTCGCCTACCTGCAGCCGGTGTCTCGCCCGGAGATCGCCCGGATCCGGGGGGTCAGCGCCGAGTCAGCGGCCACCACGCTGCTGGAGCGCGGGATGATCGAGGAGGCCGGGCGATCGCAGTTCGGCGCCGTTCTATACCGGACCACCGAGCTGTTCTTGAAGCTGTTCGGACTGACGGAGCTCGGCGAGCTGCCCGACATCGCCGGGTTCGACGCGTCACCCGAGCTCGAGCAGGAGCTGCGCGAGCGTCTGCTCTCTGCCGGCGAGGCGCGCGCCGGCGTGTCGGGGGTGGTGGTCAGCTCAGCCGTCAGCCCAAGTTCAGAAACCGTCTGACCGCCACCGCGTCCCGCTCCAGCGCTGCCCGGTCGGTGCTCGACAGTGCTGCGAACGGGTCGAGTTCGATCTCGGAGCCGACGAGCCGCCACCCCGCCGCCGCCCGCCCCCCCACGAGACCGAATCCTCGGAACATGCCACCGGTGACGATCTTGTGCTCATCGTCGCCGAGCACGTCGGCGCGCGAGCGCCAGCCGAGCAGGAGGGGCTCGAACGCGCCGAGCAACCGCGGCGGGGGCAGGCGGGCGGCGCGTCCGCGGCCGGCGAGGTCGACCAGTCCGCCGGGCAGCCGGCGCAGCTTCTCGCCGATCGCCTGCAAGCCGGCGCGGGCGTCGCGCAGCGGCAGTCCGGCCCAGCGGGCGAGGTCATGGTCGGTGGCCGGGCCGTGGCCGGCGAGGTATCGTCGGGCCAGCTCGGCCAGGGCCGTCGCGCGGTCCGGCGGCGGGGCGCGGGGGAGCCAGTCACGTACCAGCGCGAACGCGGGCTGCCCGTCGGCCATGGGCCCGCGGACGATCCGACCCTCGATCGATGCCCGGTAGATCAGGTGGATCAGTGCCTGACCGGCGGTGGCGACGCCGGCGTGGTCCAGCCGCTCGCGGAGCGCTGCCCGGGTCAACGGTCCGTCGTCGGCGATCGAGCGCTCGATCAGGCCGACGGCGCGGGCGGTACGGTCGGCGTCGAATCCCTCCTGGCCCAACCGGGTGGAGCTGGATCTCTGAAGCTGTGGGGTGGTCAGCGCCTGCAGCAGCGGGTAATCCTCGCTGCGCACCAGGTGCAGGGTGCCCCGGTTCAACGTCGTGATCACCAGTGACCGCCGATCGGTGAGCTCGCGCTCGATGTCGGCACTGCTCACCCCGGTGCTTCGGGCGCGCACCGCCAGCCGCGCCGCGCGCGGGTCCTGGGCCTGGATCGCCAGCAGGCGCTGCGCGACCGCCAGGCAATCCGGCGCCGGACGTCCGGCGAGCAGCTGCGCCGTCAGCCGGCGGCGGTGAATGTTCGTTGCCGGTGCGCCCGGGGTCACGCCCGCGCGGCCAGCTGTCCGCACGCGGCCGCGATGTCGCGGCCCCGGGTGAGCCGCACCGTCGCCCCGAGGCCGTGGCGCTCCAGCTCGTGGCGAAATGCTTCGATCGCCTTCGGGCTGGAGCCCTGGTAGGGCGAGTCGGTTGGGTTGTAGGGGATCAGGTTGACCTTGAACACCCGGGGATCGAGCACCTCGGTCAGCTGGCGGGCCTGGGCGTAGGAGTCGTTGACTCCGGCGAGCATCACGTACTCGATGAACACCATGCGCCGCTTGCGCTCGTAGTAGGCGCGGCACGCCGCGAGCACGTCGGCCAGCGGATAACGGTGGTTGACCGGCATCAGCTCACCACGCAAGGCGTCATCGGCGGCATGCAGCGAGAGCGCCAGGCGGATCGGCAGTGGCTGGGTCGCCAGACGCTCGATCCCGGGGATCCAGCCGACCGTGGACACGGCCGTGTGCCGGTGACCGATTCCCACGGCCGGGAGGCGCTCGCAGGCGTCGAGCACAGCGTCGAGGTTCATCATCGGCTCGCCCATGCCCATGAACACGGCGTGGTCCACCGCATCGTGCCGGCGGAAGTGCAGGGCCTGGTCGAGAATCTCCGACGCGGTCAGGTTGCGCCCGAAGCGCATCTGGCCGGTGGCGCAGAACTTGCAGGTCAACGGGCAGCCGGACTGCGAGGACAGGCACAGCGACCGGCGGCCATCGCGATAGCGCATCAGCACCGCCTCCAGCGGCAGTCCGTCGCCGGTGGCGAACAGCGCCTTGACCGTCCCGTCCGTGGCCTTGGCCTGCGACCGCACGGTCAGGGTCGAGAACGGCACCGCCTCCTTCAGCGCCGCCCGTAGAGCTCTGGGCAGGTCGGTCATGCCGTGAAAGCCGTCGGCCCCCTGCGCCGCCCAGCGCCACACCTGGCGCTCGCGGTAGGCCGGCTCGCCCAGCTCGGCGAGCGTCGTCGACAGCAGTCGTAGATCCATGCTGACTATGGTGACAGCGCGATGCGCCTCGCCAAGTACCTCGCCGCCGCCGGGGTGGCCTCGCGCCGTGCCGCCGAGGAGATCGTGCGGACCGGGCGCGTCGCCGTCAACGGCGCCCCGGCTCTGGACCCGGCTTGCGACGTGGCTGAGGATGACGCCGTGACGGTGGACGGAGCGCCGGTCTTACCGGCGTCGTCGCGCGCCGTCTACGCCGTCAACAAGCCGGAGGGCGTGGTGTCGACGGCGAGCGATCCGCAGGGCCGCCCAACTGTCGTCTCGCTCGTCCCGTCACCGCTGCGGCTCTACCCGGTCGGCCGGCTGGACATCGACACCACCGGGTTGATCCTGCTCACCAACGACGGCGCGCTCGCCCACCGGCTGATGCATCCTCGCTTCGAGGTGCCGCGGACCTACCGCGCGACGGTCCGCCACCCGCCGGTGGGTCGGGCCGCGCTCGCTTCGCTGGCCGCGGGCATCGAGCTCCCGGATGGCCGCACCGGTCCAGCGCGGGTTCGCCGCCCGAGGCCGGACACGATCGAGCTGACGATCCACGAGGGCCGCAAGCGCCAGGTGAGAAGGATGTGCGAGGCGGTGGGCCATCCCGTCCGGCGACTGGTTCGTGTCTCGTTCGGCCCGCTGAAGCTCGGCGACCTGGCGCCCGGGGCCCACCGCCGCTTGTCCGGCGCCGAGGTGGAGACGCTCAACCGCGCTGCACGAGCAGGTCGTCGCGGCGCAGCGTAGTCGTCCGCAGCGCGCGCGAGACCGCCGCCGGGGTCAGCAGCACCGCGTGGGCGCTGGTCAGGCGCGTGATCGTGAACTGATGGATGTGCCGGCGCCAGCGCACGCGGAACCCCCGGATGTCGTAGCTGCGCTGCATCTGTGACGGAATCAGGTTGCACGCTGCGCCCCACCAGCACAGTGGCTGTCCCGGCGCGGTCATCGAGATCACGTCGAGCTCTGAGACACGCACGCCCCGGGCGGGGAGGAAGGCGAGGTGGGGGAGATACAGCGAGAGTGGCAGCAGGGTGCGGTAGTGCTGGATGAGGACCGCTCGCGCGGGGTTGGCGGGACGGGATGCCGGCGGGGGGCCGAGGGCGCGGGCGACGGGCCGCCAATCGGGCCGCTGCATGCTGCGGTCGACGGCGATGCCGACCGTCGCGGCGACGCCGATCGCGCACAGGACCAGCGTCACCGCCAGCCCCACCGGCTGGGCCCGGGGAGCGGCGAGCCCAGCCGCGATGAGGAGCGCCGCCGGCAGCCACAGGGCGATGATGTTGCGAGTGATGAGATCGTCGAAGCCGATCGCGGCGAGCGCCAGGGCGAGCAGGAACCCGGCGACGGCGAGGCCGCCGGCGAGCAGGGCGGGGCGTCGTTGTGACGGCGTCGCTCGGGTCGCCAGCAGCGCCAGGGCGACCAGCGCCGCCGCGATCGCCACGTACTTGACCAGCTTGCGGTCGGGGGCGTTGGTGCCGATCAGGAACTGCGGGATCACCTGCGCGAGGCGGAGACCGAGCGGCGCCGAGGCGATCCACGAATCGTGTCCGGTCCCGTTCTGGGAGACAGCGAGCGGAATCAGCGCCAGCCCGCAGAGCGCGACCACCCCCACCCCCACCTGCACCGGACGGCGGAACCGATGCTCGGCCAGCAGCCACGCCGCCTCGGGAACGACCGCGACGACGGCAAAGTAGTGCGTGGCGAGCGCCAGCCCGGAGCTCAACACCCACAGCGCCACCACCGGCGCAGTCGGCGCCGCCCGGGCATAGGCGAACGCCGCCAGGGAGATCGCCGTCAGCGCCACCAGCAGCTCGTAGGAGCGCGCCTCCTGCGAGTACCAGATGAGCAGCGGGTTGCAGGCGGTCAGGGCGGCGACGGTCACCCCGGCGCGGCGCGAGATCAGCTTCGCACCGGCGACGTAGGCCACCGGGACGACCAGGACCCCGGCCACCGCCGACAGCGAGCGCAACCCCGCCTCGTCGAATCCGAAGATCCGGGCCCACACCCAGGCGACGCAGTAATAGAGCGGGGGGGTCGACTCGCTCTGCGGGATCAACCCGAGCATCTTGCCCGGGGAGAAGTGGACGAGGAGCGCCGTGTTGGCCTCGTCGAACCAGAACCCCTGGTGAGCCAGGCCGTAGAAGCGCAGCCCGGCGGCGAGCGCGGTCAGGGCGGTGACCGCGATCAGCGCCGGCGTGGCGGCGAGATCGGCACCGGCCATCCGGCGCCCGGCGAGCCCGGGGGGGAGACGGTCGTCCGCTAGCCAGCCGACGCTCACCGTCGCCAGACTAGGTGACGGGCAGGATGCTCACCAGCTGCCCCGGCCGGCAGGATCCCGCCTTAACTGAACCTGAACCGACGCTGCCGCTGGGGCATACGCTGCCGAGGGCACTATCTTCAGCACATGCGTGAGGATGCCGCCACCGGCGAGACGCAGGTCGCGCTGGCGTCGACTTCGCCCGCCGCCTCCGGCCTGGCCGGAGGTGACGCGGGCGTCGCCGCTCTCCCGCGAATCCCCGCCGGCATCTCCGAGCGGCTCCCCCGCATCCGCGTCGCCCTCGGCCCGACGGCGGGCCGGGTGGCGATCGGCGTCCTGGTGTTCTCGACGCTGGCGGTCGTCACCGCCGCCGCCGCGGGCCCTTCGATCCTGGTGCCGCGCAGCGCCGATACCTTCCCCAACTGGGAGGCGGGGCCGCTGCACGACGTGTTCACCCGCGTGATCACCAACCCCCAGACGCTGGGGCTGGTGTTCAGCGGCGTGCTGGCGGTGATGGTCGTGGCCTACGGGGTCGCGCTGGGTGCGGTGCGGTCGCTGTCGATGCGGACGATCGCGATTGCGGTGGTGGCGCTGCACGCGATCCTCCTGCTGAGCCCGCCGCTGCAGCTCACCGACCTGTTCAACTATCTCGGCTACGCGCGGCTCGGCGGGCTGCATGACCTCAACCCGTACACACACGTCATCAGCCAGGAGCTGTTCGATCCGGTCTACCGGTTCGCCAGCTGGCACGGCCTGCGTAGCCCGTACGGCTGGCTGTTCACCGCCCTCACGTATCCGTTGGCGTTGGTGTCGCTGCCGGTGGCCTATTGGACGCTGAAGATCGCCACCGTTCTGATGAGCCTCGGCTTCGTGGCGCTGGTCTGCCAGTGCGCTCGCCAGCTGGGCCGAGATCCCCGCTTCGCCGTGGCGTTCGTGGCGTTCAATCCAATCTTTTTGATCTACGCGGTCGCCGGCTTCCACAACGACTTCTTCATGCTGGTGCCGATGCTGGGCGCGATCAGCCTGGTCCTCGGCGGCCGCGATCGCCGCGCCGGCGCGGTGCTGATGTTGGCGGTGGCGGTCAAGTTCACGGCGGTGCTGCTGCTCCCCTTCCTGCTCGTCGCCGCCCGCTCCAAGCAGCGACGGATCGCGGTGCTGGTCGGCGCCGTCCTCGGGGCGATCCCGCTGGCGGCGCTGAGCCTGGCGCTGTTCGGGCTGTCGATCCCCAATCTCGCGCAACAGAGCTCGGTGCTGACCGGATTCAGCATCCCGAATCTGTTCGGGCTGCTGATCCACATCGGCGGCGCGACCCCGCTGCTGCTGAAGGTCGCCGCGGTGGGGGTGGTCCTGGTCGTCGCGCACCAGTTCTACCGCAACGGCGACTGGCTGGCCGGCGCCGGGTGGGCGACCCTGGCGCTGATCGCCAGCCTGGGCTGGCTGATGCCGTGGTACGTGATCTGGCTGCTGCCCCTCGCGGCACTCGGCACCAGCGTCCGGCAGCGCCGAGTCGCGATGGTGCTGTCGGTGTTCCTGCTCTTCACGTTCGTACCCGCCACCGCCATCTACGTGAGCCGCCACCACATCGACCTGCTGAACACGCCGGCCGGACAGGCGGCATCGTCACTTCAATATAAGCTCGCGCGGTAGTCGCTCAGGCCCGCGGTTTCGGGCTCTGCTTAGCTACTCGTCCGTGCGCGTTTCAACCCCGCCGGCCAGCGCCGACGCCGCTCCGCCCCCGGCCGCGCCCGCCGTCCCCGTCGCGCGCCGGCTCGATCCCGTCGAGCTCGCGCTGCTGGCCGTCTTCTCCGCGGTGTCGCTGTGGATCGTGGCCATCGACGTCGCCAACGCCGCCGCCCACGGGCTGCACTGGACCGGTACCGACGGGTTCTTCATCGTCGATCAGATGCAGTACCTGGCCTGGATCGAATCCGCCTCGCATCACTTCCTGATTGCCAACCTGTTCGTGCTGCGCCCGACGCCCGCCGACTACTTTCAGCCGGCGATCGTCATCTCGGCGGCGCTGGTCAAGCTCGGCGTCGTTCCGTGGCTGGCGCTGCTGCTGTGGAAGCCGGTGGCGGTGATCGGACTGTTCCTAGCGGTCCGCGCGGTGGTCCACCGCAGCTTTGCGCGGCGAGGGCCGCGGCGGGCGGCGCTGACGCTGGCGCTCTTGTTCGGCTCGTTCAGCGTCGTCGGCGGGAGCTTCAGCGTCGTCGGGGACATGATGCCGACCTGGCTGTCCTGGGGGTATCCGTTCGGATTGATCGCGGTCGCGCTGATCGTGTTCGGACTGCTGCGCTACGACCGGGCACGCAGCGCCGGTCGCGTGGACTGGCTGCCGGGACTCCTCGGGGCGCTGGCCAGCACGCTGCACCCGTGGCAGGGCGAGACGGTGATCCTGCTGATCATCGGCGCCGAGCTCGTGCACTGGCGGGAGCTGCGGCGCTGGTCTGCGAACGGCGAGTGGCAGAGGCTCGCCCTGCCCGCGCTGACGCTGGCCATCACCGCGCTGCCGCTGGTCTACTACCTGGTGCTCGGCCACGTCGATCTCTCCTGGAAGCTGGCCCGGGTGGCGAGCAAGCACGAGTTCTCCCTCGGGTCGATCGCGCTCGGGGCGGCGCCGCTGGCCATCGTCGCCGTGCTCGGCTACAAGGGTCGTCCCGACGGGTTCCTGGAGCTGGCCCTGCGACTGTGGGTACCGGTGGCGGTGATCATCTACGTGGTCTCGGCCACCGGCCTGAGCGCCACCCCGCTGCACGCGGTCAACGGGATCACGATCCCGTTGTCGGTCCTCGCCGTCAAGGGCGTGGCGCGGACCCGGCTGCACGCGATCCCCCACGGCCGGCTCGTCGCCGTGATCGTGATCGGGCTGTTCGTCGTGCCCGCCAACGCGTGGTCGATCGCAACCGCCCATCGGTACGTGGACCCGACCCCCGGCAATGCCAACTTCATCACCCACGACGAGCGCCGGGCCCTGCGCTACCTGGCGGCTGACCCGACGCCGGGCGGGGTGCTGACCCAGTTCTATCTCGGCGAGACGGTGCCCGCGGCCACCGGCCGGCAGACGTTCGTCGGCGACTGCCTGTGGTCTGAGCCGACCTGCATCCCGCGCTCCCTGGCCGCCGATGGATTGTTCCGGGGCACCGACTCCGCGGCCGCCGCCCAGCGATTCGTGAGGCGGACCGGCGCCCGGTTCGTCCTCGCCAGCTGCCGGCCCGGAATCGTCGATCTGTCATCCAAGCTCGGATCCCTGATCGTCGCCACCCGCCGCTTCGGCTGCGCCACCGTCTACCAGCTGCGGCCACCGACGCCGGCCGAGGGTCCTCTGGCAGAATTGCCCCACGATGCGGTTGTTCGCGCTCCGTGGCGCCAATAGCGTCGAGGTCAACGAAGCGAGCGCGATCCTGGAGGGCACCACGCTCCTGATCCGCGAGCTGATGGACCGAAACGCCCTCATCCCCGAGACGATGGTGAGCTGCATCTTCACGCTCACCGACGACCTCGACGCCGAGTTTCCCGCGGTCGCCGCCCGGCGGCTGGGGCTCAACCGCGTACCTCTGCTGTGCGCCCGCGAAGTGCCGGTGCCCGGTTCGCTGCCCCGCGTCATCCGGCTGCTGCTGCACTACTACGCGGCCGCGGATCACCAACCACAGCACGTGTATCTGGGAGCGGCGCGGACGCTGCGCTCCGACCTCGAGGCGGCACAATAGTCTCGTGTCCGATCCCGCCGCGGCTGCAACCTGAAGATGGCGCTCGAGTTCGCAGAGCGTATTCGACGGATTCCCGCGTATCCGCTGGCGGCCGGGTACGACCTCGGCGCGGACACGGCGATGCTCGCCTCCAACGAATCGTGCTTCGGACCGGCGCCGGCGGTGGTGGAGGCGGCCCACCGGGCGCTTGCCGGGATCCATCGCTATCCCGATCCGTCTGCGATGGCGCTGCGGGGCGCGCTGGCGGACCGCTACGGGATCCCGCGGGACCGGATCGCGCTGGGCAACGGGTCCTGCGACATCCTGCTGGCGGCCGGCGAGGCGCTGCTCGAGCCCGGCGCCGAGGTCGTCTACGCGTGGCCCGCGTTCAGCGTGTATCCGCACCTGGCGGCCGCCTCCGGCGCCCGCGCCATCGAGGTCGCGCTCGATGACCAGGATCGCCACGATCTGGAGGCGATGGCCGCCGAGATCACCGTCGCCACGCGGCTGGTGCTGATCTGCAACCCCAACAATCCGACGTCGACCGCGGTCACGCTCGAGGCGGTGGCCGAGTTCATGAAGCGGGTCCCCCGCCAGGTGTGCGTGATCCTCGATGAGGCCTACTGTGAATTTGCGCTGGCGCTGGGCGACACCTACGCGTCGCTCGATCTGTTGCGCCGATGGCCGAATCTGGTGCTGCTGCGGACGTTCTCCAAGGCCTACGGCCTGGCCGGGCTGCGGGTCGGCTACGGGCTGTGCGGCTCGGTGGACTTCCGCGCCGCCGTGGATCAGGTGCGCCAGCCGTTCTACCTGAACATGGCCGCCCAGGCGGCGGCGGTCGAGGCGCTGCGCCACCAGGACGAGGTCGAGCGCCGCGTCACCCACACGGTCGCCGCCCGGCTGGAGCTGACTGACGGACTGCGCGACCTCGGGCTGTGGGTCGCCGAATCGGACGCCAACTTCGTGTGGGTTCACCTCCGCGAGGAAGTGATGGAGGCCGACGTCATCGGCGGGCTGGCCGCGCTAGGGGTGCTCGTTCGGGCCGGAACCGCGCTGGGGCGCGAGGGGTCGTTGCGGGTGACAGTCGGTACCGCGGCCGAGAACCGCCGGTTCCTGGACGCGCTGGGAGGGCTCCTCTAGCCCGCGTCGGTCGATGAGCACCTCGCCATCGCTGCCATCGCTGCCCGAGCCCCGGTACGCCGGTTCGCCGGCGCTGCGGCGGGGGCGCGATCGGCGGCGCCAGGGCGCCTGGCTGGGGCTGGCGGTGGGCCTGCTGGGGGTTGCCGTGCTGTTCGTGCTCGTGACCGGCGAGCGGCCCGGCTACGACGCGTTCGGCTGGCTGGTGTGGGGTCGCCAGGTTCTGCACTGGAACTTGAACACCGACGGCGCTCCCTCGTGGAAACCGCTCTCGTTCGTGTTCACGCTGCCGTTCGCGCTGTTCGGCCGCACGCAGATGTGGCTGTGGATGATCACCGCCGCCGCCGGCGCGTTCGGCGGGTGCGTGTTCGCGGGCCGGATCGCCCATCGGCTGACCGGTCCGAGCCCGGGCCGCGCCTACGCGCCGTACGTGGCCGGGGGCTTCGCCGCCGTTGCCGTCCTCGGGATTGACACCTACTCGCACCTGGTGCTGATCGCCAACGCCGATCCCCTGATCATGGCGTTGTGCCTGGCGGCGATCGACTGCCACCTGTCGGGGCGCCGGCGACTGGCGTTCGTGATGCTGGTCATGGCGTCGCTGGGTCGGCCCGAGGCGTGGGTGTTCACGGGGCTGTACGCGATCTGGGCATGGCGCGCCGTACCCGGCCTCCGCGCTCTCGCGGTGCTCGGCATCCTGCTGATCCCGGCGTTCTGGTTCGCGGTTCCCGCGGCGACGTCACACAGCTGGTTCAGTGCCGGAGACCTCGCGCTCAACCAGCACACGGTCATCGTCGGCAACAAGATCACGGGCGTCGTCGGCCGCTTTGACAGCCTCAACGGGCTGCCTGTCCAGCTCGCCGCCCTGATCGGCGTCGGCTTGGCGATCGCGCGGCGGGACCGGACCACGCTGATGCTCGCCGGCGCAGTGGTGCTGTGGGTGGCGATCGAGCTCGCGTTCGCCTATCACGGCTGGTCGGCGGTGCCGCGCTACATGATCGAGCCGGCAGCGGTGACGATCGTCATCGCCGGCACCGCGGTCGGGTGGCTGCTTGCCGACGGGCACGGGCCGGCGCTGCTGCGCTGGGGCGGCCCGATCGCCGTGGTCGTGCTCGCGGCGGCGCTCGTGCCCACGGTCCGCTCTCGCGTGCACGAGACGCGGAGCAACTATGCCGTCGCTCGCACTCATGCCCGGCAGGTCAACCGCCTGCACGACGTCATCGCCAGGATCGGCGGCCCGGCGAGAGTCAAGGCGTGCGGGCAGCCGGTGTCGCGGGTCGGCTTTCAGAGCACGCTGGCCTGGGAGGTCGATCTCAACGTGGGCAACGTCGGCTTCAATGCGGGGCGGGCGATCGCGCGGGGCAAGACGGTCGTCATGTTCAAGCCCCACCGGCTGGGCTGGCAGGTGCGGCCCTACAACCTGCCGGCGTCGGTGGCCGCCAGCTGCCGAGCGCTGCGGACCGACTCGGCGACCGGCTGAGTCGGCGACCGGCTGAGTCGGAGACCGGCATGAGTCGACGGCCGCACCGGGTCCGCGCCGGGTCCGCGGCTTGCGCGCGGCCGGGGCGGTCTGGTAGAACCTTGGCAAGCGCATGAGCGACCACGGCGGCCTGTCCCGCAGCACCGACGCCGCCACCGGCTGGGCGCAGTACGCGCGCTTCTACGCCTGGCGATTTAGCTAGGCGCTCGGCCACAGCCCTCTGTCCGCGTCGGTTGCGCGGTGTCCCGGAGGTCGAGCGCCGTCAGACCGCGATGCCGCCCGGACGGCAGCGCGGGGAGACCGGGCTCCGCGCTCTCGTAGAGTCTCCAGCGTGTGGAAAGGAACCAGCAGATGATGATCGTGATGAAACCGACGGCGACCGAAGCGGAGGTCCAGGCCGTCGTCGATCGCGTGCACAGCGTGGGCGCGCGCGCCCACGTCATCAACGGGGACGAGCTGACGGTGATCGGGGCGATCGGCGACCGCGAGCACGTCGCCCGGCTTGAGCTCACCGCCGCCCCCGGAGTGGACCACATGGTCCCGATCTCCAAGCCCTACAAGCTCGCCTCGAGCGAGATCAAGCACGGCCAGCGTTCGGTGCTCAAGATCGACGGCCGTCCGGTCGGTGGATCGCACTTCGCGATGATCGCCGGGCCGTGCACGATCGAATCCCGGGAGCAGGCGCTGCAGACGGCGCGCACGGTCTGCAACGCGGGGGCGACTCTGTTCCGGGGCGGCGCCTACAAGCCCCGCACTTCGCCGTATGCGTTCTCGGGGCTGGGGCAGGAGGGCCTGCGGCTGCTGGCGGAGGCCAAGGCGCAGACCGGGCTGCCGATCGTCACCGAGGTGATGGATGTCCGCGATCTGGAGCCGGTGCTGGAGGTAGCCGACGTGATCCAGGTCGGGGCTCGCAACATGCAGAACTACACGCTCCTGACCGAGATCGGCCGGGCCGGCTGCCCGGCGCTGGTCAAACGCGGGCTGTCCAGCACCCTGGAAGAGCTGCTGATGGCCGCCGAGTACATCCTCAAGGAGGGCAACGAGGCGGTGATGCTGTGCGAGCGCGGAATCCGCACGTTCGAGACGGCGTACCGGTTCACCCTGGATCTGATGGCGATCCCGGTGCTCAAGGAGATGACCCACCTGCCGGTGATCGTCGACCCCAGCCATGCCGCCGGCCGCCGGGACCTGGTGACGCCGATGTCGCTGGCGGCGGCCGCGGCGGGCGCCGATGGGATCATCGTCGAGGTCCACCCCCGGCCCGAGGAGGCGATCTGCGATGCCGCTCAGCAGCTTGCGGCAGACGAGTTCGCCGGCTACCTCGATCGGGTCCGCGCCGCTGCCGCGGTCGCGGGCAAGACGCTGTCGCCGGCGCCGGTGGCGGCCGCCGCGGTCGCCTAGCGCCATGGGCGTTACCTGAAGACATGGCCGTCACCAACACCTCGCGCAGCGACGCGGTGCGTGACCAGCGGATCGCGCGGCTCGTGCCGCTGGCGTCGCCGCGGACGCTGATCGAGGAGCTGCCGCTCACCGATGTCCACGCCGCGGTGCTGGTGCGGGGTCGCAACCAGGTGCAGTCGATCATCAACCGCGACGACGACCGCCTGCTGGTCGTCGTCGGTCCGTGCAGCGTCCACGATGTGACCGCGACGCGGGAGTACGCCGAGCGACTCAGCGCGCACGCGCGGCGGCTCGCCGGCGAGCTGTGCGTGACGATGCGGGTGTATTTCGAGAAGCCGCGGACGACGATCGGCTGGAAGGGGCTGATCAACGACCCCCATCTCGACGGCTCCAGCGATGTCAACGCCGGCCTGCGGATCGCGCGGCGGCTGATGCTCGAGGTGCTCGGGCTCGGCGTGCCCGTGGGATGCGAGTTCCTGGATCCGATCACCCCGCAGTACATCTCCGACGCCGTCTGCTGGGGGGCGATCGGCGCCCGCACCGCGGAGAGCCAGATCCATCGCCAGCTCGGATCCGGCCTGTCGATGCCCGTCGGCTTCAAGAACCGGACCGACGGCAACGTCCAGGTGGCGGTCGACGCCGTGCGGGCGGCGGCCGCCGGCCACGCCTTCGCCGGCATCGACGTGACCGGGACCCCGGCGATCCTGCACACCCTGGGCAATCCGGACTGCCACGTGATCCTGCGGGGGGGCAAGGGCGTGCCCAACTACGATCCGGAATCGGTGCGCGGTGCGATCGAATTGCTGCGCGCCGCCGGGCTCCCCGAGCGGTTGATGATCGATCTCAGCCACGACAACAGCGACAAGAACCCGGCGCGACAACCGGCGGTGGCCGATGCGGTCGCCGCTCAGCTAGCCGCCGGCGACCGGACGGTGGTCGGGGTGATGCTCGAGTCCTTCCTGGTCCCCGGCCGCCAGGACCTCAACGGCGCGCACGCGCTGGTCTACGGCCAATCGATCACCGACGGCTGCATCGGCTGGGACACGACGGTCGAGGTCCTGCACGCCCTGGCCGACGCGGTCCGGGTGCGCCGCGGCGCCGCATAGCCGGGCCCGGATGCGCGTAGCCGTTCTCGGAGTCGGGCTGATCGGCGGCTCGGTGGCGCTGGCCGCGCGTGAGCGCCTGCGGGCAAGTGTCGCCGGCTATGACCGGTCCCCGGCGGCGCTGGAGCGCGCGGTCGCGCTGGGCGCCGTCGACATCGCTTGCGGCTCGGTGCCCGAGGCGGTGGCCAGGGCGCAGGCGGTGGTCGTGGCCGTGCCCGTGGGGAGCGTCTCGAAGCTGGTCGCCCAGGCCCTGGCCGCCGCTGCACCCGATTGCGTGGTCACCGACGTCGGCTCCACCAAAGCCGCCGTCGTCACCGCCCACGGCGATCCCCGCTTCGTCGGCGGCCATCCGCTCGCCGGGGCCGAGAACGCGGGGGTCGAGCACGCCCGCGCCGACCTGTTCGAGGCCGCGACCTGGTACCTGACGCCGGGCGCCGACACATCGGGGGTGCTCTACGAGCGCCTGCACCGTCTCCTCCACGGGTTGGGGGCACGCCCGACGGCGATCGACGCCGACACCCACGACCGGATCATGGCGACCGTGTCGCATCTACCGCACGTGCTCGCCAACGTGCTCGTCGCCCAGGCCGCGGGCACGCTCAAGGACGGCTCTGACCCGCCCGCCCGGTTGCCCGCCACCGGCCCGAGCTTTCGCGACGCCACCCGGGTCGCCGGTGCCCCGAGCGCGATCTGGACCGACATCTACCTGTCCAACCGCGAAGCCCTGACGGCGGAGATCGACGGGGCGCTGGAACGTCTGCGGACCGTCCGGGCGGCGCTGTCGGCCGGTGACCGGGAGGCGCTCACCCGCTGGAACGAGGCCGCCGCCGGCGACCATCGGCGGCTGCTCGAATCCCAGCTGTCCGGCGGTGACCTGCACGAGTTGCGGGCCTCGGTCCCGAACCGGCCGGGGGTCGTCGCGCAGATTGCGCTGGCGCTCGGCCGCGCCGGGGTCAATATCACCGACATGGCGCTGTATCCCGCTTCGGACATGACCGAGGGTGTGGTGGCGATGTGGATCTCGGGTGAGACGGCGACCCAGCGGGCGCTGACGCTGATCGGCGGCCTCGGCTTTCCGGTGGCGCGCCCGTGACCGGGGCGGCCACCGCGCGGCGCTCCGTCATGCGGGTGTCCCCGGGCTCACCCCCGGCGCAGTGGGAGGTGCGCGTTCCCGGCTCCAAGAGCCTGACCAACCGGGCGCTGCTGCTCGCCGGAGTCGCCACGGGCCGGTCGCGGCTGATCAATCCGCTGATCGCCGACGACACGGAGGTGATGGCCGCGGCGCTGCGGGCGCTCGGCGCCGGGTGCGAGCTGCGAACCGCCGAGTCCGGCTGCGATTGGGTGGTCGACGGGCTCGACGGGCCGCCGTGCGCCGACGCCACCGTGTGGTGCGGGATGGCCGGCACCGTCGGCCGCTTCCTGGTGCCGATGCTGGCCGCGGGGAGCGGCCGGTTCGTGGTCGACGCCCACCCCCAGCTCCGGCGGCGGCCGCTGGGGCCGCTGCTGCGGGCCCTGGCCGACCAGGGCGCCGGGATCGAGGGCGACACGCTGCCGCTGATGGTGGTCGCCGGCGGCCTCGCCGGCGGGGACGTCGATGTCGACGCGTCGGTCTCCAGTCAGTTCCTGAGCGGCCTGGTGATGGCCGCGCCGCTGGCGCGGGCGCCCACCCGACTGCGCTTCAGATCGCTGGTGAGCCGGCCATATCTCCAGCTGACGCTTGACGTCATGCAGTCCTTCGGCGTCTCGGTCGACGCCGGCGATGGGTCGCTGGCGGTGTCGCCGCGCCCGTACCGCGGGGTCGACGTGGAGATCGAACCCGACGCCTCAACCGCCTCCTACTTCCTGGGCGCCGCCGCGCTCACCGGCACCTCGGTGCGCCTGCCGGGGCTCGACCTCGACGCCACCCGACAGGGCGACATCGAGCTCGTCGGCCATCTCGAGCAGATGGGCGCCACCGTCACCGGCAGGGGTCCGCTGGCACTCATCGGGCCCCCGCGCCTGCGCGGGGTGCACGTCGGCATGGGCGACAGCAGCGACGTCTTCATGACGCTCGCGTGCGTGGCGCCGTTCGCCGATGGGCCGACCACGATCGAGGGGATCGGCCACGCCCGGGTCAAGGAGTCCGACCGCCTCGGCGCGACCGCCGAGAACCTGAGACGCCTCGGCATCACCGTGCAGGAGGGGGCCGACTTCCTGCGCATCCAGCCCGGGACTCCGCGGCCCGCCCGGCTGCCGACCTACGACGACCACCGGATCGCGATGGCGTTCTCGCTGATCGGGACCCGCGTGTCCGTGACCGTCGAGGACCCCGAGGTCGTCGCCAAGACCTGCCCGAGCTTCTTCGCGCTGTGGCGGAGCACCGGCGCGGTGATCGAGCGCGGCGGATGGTGATCGCGGTCGACGGCCCGGCGGGGGCGGGGAAGTCGACGGTGGCCCGCGCGGTGGCCGGCGCGCTCGGGTTCACCTTCCTGGACTCGGGGGCGATGTACCGGGCGGTGGCGCTGGTGGCGCTGGAGCGCGACACGCCGCCGGCGGCGATCGCCCCGGCGCTGGCGATCGAGCTGGGCGACCGGGTGTGGATCGACGGGCGTGACGTCACCGACGCGATCCGCACGCCCGAGGTGTCGGAGGCGGCCTCGGTGGCGGCGGCGCAGCCGGCGGTGCGCGAGGCGATGGTAAATGAGCAGCGCCGTCTGCTGGCGCAAGGGGACTGGGTGGCCGAGGGGCGGGACATCGGCAGCGTGGTCGCGCCCGGTGCCGAGCTCAAGATCTTCCTCACCGCGAGCCCGCAGGCGCGGGCGCAGCGCCGCGCCGCGGAGCTCGGCGTCGACCCGGGGACGGTGCTCGCCGAGCAGGCGATTCGTGACGAGCGCGATACCGCGCGCGCCCACTCACCTCTGCTGGCGGCGGCTGACGCCGAGACGATCGACACCACCGATCTGACCCGGGACGAGGTGGTGGCGCGGATCGTGGCGCTGGCCCGGGCCCGCCGCTGAAGCAGGCCGCTCATGCCGTGGCTGGCCAGCTCGCCGCCGACCGCCCGCACCCATTTCTCCGGTGCGGGTGACACCGGTCACCGACGTGGATGGCAAATCGGGTCCAGGAGAACCGAATCGCCATCCACGTGGTGCCAGCCCGTGCGGTTGATGGTTGCCCGGCGACCGCGCGCCGTCTCGCCCGAGCGCCCTCCACGGCCGCCGGGAACAGGGCACATATATTGAGCCGCATGAAGGTTGCGATCGTCGGCTACCCCAACGTGGGCAAATCGTCCCTGGTCAACCGCCTCACCGAGTCGCGCGAGGCGGTCGTGCACGAGCAGGCCGGGGTGACCCGCGACCGCAAGGAGCTGCCCACCGAGTGGAACGGGCGGTCGTTGACGCTGATCGACACCGGCGGGGTCGATCTGGAGGACCGGGACGCGCTGGCCCGCCAGATCCAGGACCAGGCGCGGGCGGCGCTCGCCGACGCCGCCGCCGTCGTGCTGGTCGTCGACGCCCGGGCGGGGATGCGCCCCGGCGACCAGGAGCTGGCCGACCTGTTGCGCCGCTCGCCGCTGCCGGTGCTGGTCGCCGCCAACAAGATCGACACCGCCCGCGACCTCCCCCTGGCCGCCGAGTTCTACTCGCTCGGGCTGGGCGAGCCGATCGCCGTCTCCGCCGCCCAGGGCCTGGGCACCGGCGACCTGCTGGACCGGCTCGCGGCGCTTGCCCCGCCGGTCGAGGACGAGGCCGACGACGGCGACGCGGTGCGCCTGGCGCTGATCGGCCGCCCCAACGTCGGCAAGTCCTCGCTGCTGAACCGGTTCGCCGGCGCCGAGCGGGTGATCGTCTCGCCCCAGGCGGGCACCACGCGAGACGCGATCGATCTCCCGATCGCGTATGACGGCCGTGAGCTGATCCTGATCGACACCGCGGGCATCCGCCGCCAGGCCAAGGTGGGGGAGTCGATCGAGTACTACACGTCGCTACGCGCCCGGCGCGCCGCCGAGCGGGCCGAGGTCGCCCTGGTGGTCTGCGACGCCACCGACGGGATCACCACCCAGGACCTCCGGATCGCCGAGCTGGCGATGCGCAGCGGCTGCGCGACGGCGCTGGTGCTCAACAAATGGGACATCGCCGATGCGGTTGATCTGGACCACGAGCGGGCGCGGGCGCATCAGAAGCTGCGCCTGCGGCCGCGGGTCCTGACCGCATCGGCCAAGACCGGCCGTCACGTCGACCGGCTGCTGATCGAAGCGATCGCGCTCGCCGACCGGAGCCGCACGCGGATCCCGACCCCGCAGCTCAACCGCTTCCTGTCGGAGGTCGTCGCCGCTCGCCAGCCCCCGGTCGGGGCCGGCGGCCGGGGCGCCGGATCCGGCCACCGGCTTCGCCTGCTGTTCATGACCCAGACCGCCGAGCGGCCACCGCGGTTCTCGATCCAGGTCAACTCGCGGGCCCGGGTGACGCGGGATTACGCCTACTTCGTCGAGAACCGGCTACGCGAGCGGTATCGGCTGGAGGGGGTCCCGACGATCATCGATTTCGTCGCCCGCAACGAGCGTGCCCATGTCTCGGGCGGTTCGCCGGTGCGCGCCGGCCCGACCCGGGGGTGAGCCCATCACCGCTAGACATCCGCCGTCTGCGCTCCCCACCGCTCGGATAGCGCCCCGTCCACGGTGCCGACGATCCACCGCGGATGCGAGACGCCGGAGAACGCAAAATCGAAGTCCGACTCGCCGGCGGTGTCGAAGTCGACCGTCCCGACCCCCAGCGCCCGCTCGAACATCGTCTGGCGGCTGGTGACGTTCTGGATCCGCTCCAGCCGGGTCTGGTGCAGATCCCGGTGCAGCAGCCCGGTCTCGATCGTCAGCCGCCGGTTGGTGATGAAGTACGTGGCGCGCAGCCGCCGGACCTGCCCGATGGCCAGGGCCAACAGGAACGAGACCACCACCGCGACGATCACCCAGCCGGCATCTACGCGGCGGTCGGCGGCCCGCGAGGACACGCCCGCGGCGATCCCGAGCGCCAGGCTCACCAGCAGCCCCTTGACGTAGAAGGTGACCATCGAGCGCCACGACGGGTGGCCGTGGAAGAAGATCTCCTCGCCGGGCTCGGCGTTCATCGCCCCGAGAGTAACGGGGGGCGGTGGCGCGGTCGCCGGGTGCCGGCCGGGCCCGGCGCCGGACGGCGCATTAGATTCGCCAACCGATGATCGCTCGCGTGCAGCCGCTGACGAGAACGCGCGCGGTGCGCGGACTGTTCGACTACCGGGTCGCGCCTGAGCAGTCCGTCTCGGTCGGATCGCTGCTGCGGGTGCCGTTCGGTTCTCGCAGCCGGCTCGGCGTGGTCGTGGAGCTCGCCGAGCGCTCCGAGCTGGCCCCTGAGCGCCTGGTCGAGCCCGAGGCCGTGCTCGGCGCCGGCTTAGGTCCGGATCTGGTGGCGCTCGCCGGCTGGATGGCCCGCGAGTACTGCTCCACGCCGGCGCGCTCCCTCCAGCTGATGCTCCCCCCGGGCGCCTCCGCCGGCCGGGGGGCGAAGCTGGCGCTGGTGGCCGAGCTGACCCCGGCCGGCCGCGCCACCCTCATCGATCCCGGATCGCGGCTCAATCAGCACCAGCGACAGCTGCTCACGACGCTGCGGGAGGCGGGCCCCACCGTTGCCGCCGAGCTGGGCACCGGCAGCCTCCGGCGCCTGGAGAGGCGCGGCCTGGTCGCCCTCGGCAGCCGTCCGCGGCCGCGCCGTCCGCCTCACCACGAGGTCGGGTCGGCGTCGCCCCTGCCGCCGCGGCTAACCGCCGAGCAGGCAGCCGCGCTGGCCACGATCAACGACGCGCTCGCCGCGACCGCGCCCGTCCCGGCCGGCGGCTCGGCCAGCGCCTCGGCCTCGGCCCCGGCCCCGGTTCCGGTCCCGGTTTCGGTTTCGGCGCACCCGGGATACCTGCTGCACGGCGTCACCGGCTCGGGCAAGACCGAGGTCTACCTCGGGGCGGTCCAGGCGGCGCTGGAGTCAGGGCGCTCGGCGATCGTCCTCGTGCCCGAGATCGCGCTCACCCCGCAGACGCTGTGGCGCTTTCAGGCCCGGTTTGGAGACATCGTCGCCGTCCTGCACTCGGCGCTCAGCGCCGGCGAGCGCCACGACGAGTGGATGCGCCTGCGCCGCGGCGAGGCGCGGGTGTGCGTGGGGCCGCGCTCGGCGGTGCTCGCGCCGCTGGATCGCATCGGGCTGATCGTCGTCGACGAGGAGCACGAGAGCTCCTACAAGCATGAGGGCGACCCCCGCTACGACGCGCGCACGATTGCCCGGGAGCGGGCGCGCCGACACGGTGCGGTGCTCGTGTTCGGCAGCGCCACCCCCCGGCCCGAGAGCGTGCTCGGCATGGAGCGGCTGCGTCTCACCCACCGGGTCGACCGGCGACCGCTGCCGGCGGTGGAGGTGCTGGACATGCGGGGCCGTCATCAACCGCTTCACCCTGAGACGGGGATGGCGCTGGCCGATCTGCGCCGCGCCGGCGGCAAGGCGATCCTCCTGCTCAATCGGCGGGGCTGGTCGAACTTCCTCTCCTGCCGGGAGTGTGGCCGGGTGTGGCTGTGTCCCAACTGCGACGTGGCGCTCGTCCTGCATCGCCAGCGCCGCTTCGTTGCCTGTCACCACTGCGGCCACCGCGAGGCGGTGCCCGAGCGCTGCCGCGCCTGCGGATCGGTCTCGGTGGCGCGGCACGGCGCCGGCACCGAGCGAATCGAGCAGGAGCTGCGCGGGGCGCTGGGGGGGGACGGCTTCCCGATCTTCCGGCTGGACGCCGACTCCGCCACGCTCGGGCAACGGGCGCAGACGCTGCAACGGTTCGCCGCCGCGCCCGCCGGGGTGCTGGTCGGGACCCAGATGGTGGCCAAGGGCCACGACTTTCCGGACGTCTCGCTCGGAGTCGTGCTGGACGCCGATCAAACGCTGCGCTTCCCGGACTTCCGCGCCGAGGAGCGGACGTTCTCGCTGCTCACCCAGCTCGCCGGTCGCACGGGGCGGGGGATCCGGTCGCATCCATCGAGTCGGGTTCTGGTGCAGACGCTGGCGCCGGAGGCGCGATCGATCGCGTTCGCCGTCCGCCACGACGCCGATGGGTTCATCGCCGACGAGCTCGAGCATCGGCGAGCCCTCCGCTACCCGCCCTACGCTTCGCTGATCAGGATCGTGGCGTCGGCGCCGGAGGCGAACCTGGCCCGTGATACCGCTGGCGCGATTCACGCTGAGCTGTCGTCGCTCGATGCCACCGTCCTCGGACCGGCGCCGCTGTTCACGCTCCGCGGCCGGGCCCGCAGCCAGCTGGTGATCAAGTGCAGTCTCCGCCGGCCCGCGATCGAGGCCGTCGGGCGGGCGGTCGACCGGCTCGGACCCGCCGCCGCTCGCCGAGGTGCCTCGGTCAGCGTAGACGTCGATCCCCAGTGAACGCGTAACTAAACTGGGGTCGCGATGAGCAGGAACGCAACCGATCAGGCGGAGCTGGAGCGCGAGGCCGCGCCGCCGGACGTCGACGCCGACCCCACCGACCCCGAGGACGAGCTCGATCCGGAGGCGGCGGCCCGGCGCGCCGCCGCCCTGGCGCACGTGCGCAAGTTCGGCGACCCCGTGCTGCGGACCAAGGCCCGTCCAGTGGAGCGGATCGACGACTCGCTGCGCGCCGAGGTGGCGCGCATGTCACGGCTGATGGTCGACTCGATCGGGGTCGGGCTGGCCGCGACCCAGGTCGGCGTCCTACACCGTCTGCTCGTATACCGCGTTCATCCCCAGGCGCCGGTGACCGCGCTGGTCAACCCGGAGATCGAGTGGTCGGGCGATGAGCGCGAGACGCTCGAGGAGGGCTGCCTCAGCCTTCCCGGGGTGCACGTCGACGTCGAGCGTCCGGTGCACGTAGGCGTGCGCGCCGTGGACGAGTACGGCGAGCCGCTCACGATCGAGGCGTCTGGGCTCGAGTCGCGGGTCATCCAGCACGAGATCGACCATCTCAACGGCGTCCTCGTGCTGGACCGGATCTCGCGCTCGCAACGCAAGGAAGCGATGCGCGCGCTGCGCGAAGCGCTGCCCACCGGCTGAGCCGGACTCACCGCGCCGCCCCTGCCGGCATGCGAACCGTCTATCTGGGCACCTCGGCCTTCGCCGCCGACGTCTTGGGCGTGCTGGCGAGCTCGCCGCACCGTCCGTCTCTGGTCCTCACCCGTCCTGACCGGCCGCGTGGCCGCGGCCGGCGCCTGGCCGCGCCGCCGGTGGCCGACGCCGCCCGTCAGCTGGAGATCGCGCTGGACCAGCCCGAGTCGGTCAACGATGCGCCCGCTCGTGAGCGGATCGCAGCCGCCCGGCCCGAGGTCGTCTGCGTGTGCGCGTTCGGCGCCCTGATCAAGGAGCCGCTGCTGTCCGAGCAGCAGCTCCTCAACGTCCACCCGTCGCTGCTGCCGCGCTGGCGCGGCGCGGCGCCGATCGAGAGGGCGATCATGGCCGGCGACGAGTGCACCGGCGTGTCGATCATGCGCCTGACCGCCGGCCTGGACAGCGGGCCGGTGTGCCTGGCGCAGGAGGAGGCGATTGCCGCCACCGACACCTTCGGGACGCTGGCGGCGCGGCTGGCGCCGCTGGCGGGAAGGCTGCTGGTGGCGGCGCTGGATCGACTCCCGGGTGATCTGGACTGCATCGCGCAGCACGACGCGGCCGCCACCTATGCCGACAAGATCACCGGAGTCGACCGGATCCTGGCGCCGCATCGTCCGGCCGCCGAGCTTGGACGCGTCGTCCGCGGGCTGGCGCCCCACGTGGGCGCCGCCGTCATCCTGCCCAGCGGCGACCGCCTCGGCGTCTGGGAGGCGGTGGCTCGCCCGTCCGCCGACGGTGACCCCCCCGCCGGCGAGCTGCACCTGGACGGCGCGGTGCCGGTGCTCGGCTGCGCGCCCGGGACGCTCGCGCTGACCGTGGTGCAGCCGGCCGGCGGCCGGCCCATGCCGGGAGGCGATTACGTGCGCGGCCGGCGGCCCTGAGGATGCCCACGGCCACCGTATCTCCGGCGCGCGAATGCGCCTACGCGGTTGTCCGGCGCGTGTTCGAGCAGGGAGCGTACGCCGACCGGGCGTTCAACGCGCAGGCCGATGGATTGGCCGGGCGCGAGCGCTCGCTGGCGATGGCGCTCGCCTACGGGACCGTGCAGCGCCGGGCCACGCTGGACCACGTCGCCGGGCTGCTCTCGGATCGGCCGCCGGGCAGGCTCGACCCGCCCGTGCTCGCCGCCGTGCGGCTCGGGCTGATGCAGGTGCTGTTCCTCGACGGGGTAGCCGACCACGCCGCCGTGCACGAATCCGTGCAGCTGGCCAAGCGCCACGCCCGGGGCGGCAGCGGGCTGGTCAACGCGGTCCTGCGCCGGGCGACGCGGGAGGGTCAGACGATTCTCCGTGGGCTCGACGACGCCACGCCGGAGAGCGCGGCCGTCCGCCACTCGGTGCCGCGATGGCTGGCCGAGCTGTGGTGGCGCGAGCTCGGCTCTGAGCGCGCCCGCCTACTGCTCGCCGCCGTCAACCAGCCGGCCGAGTCGGCGCTGCGCGTCAACACGCTGGTCGCCGAGCCGGCGCTCCTTGCCGCGCAACTGGGCGTCGCCTGCCATCCCGCCCCGGAGATCTCCGAAGGGATCGTGATCGAGGCTCCCTTCGACGCTTTTGCGTCGCCGCACTGGAGGGCGGGCAGGCTGATGCCGCAATCCCGCGGTTCGATGCTGGTGAGCCGGATGCTGGCGCCGGCGCCGGGCCAGCGGGTGCTCGACCTGTGCGCCGCGCCGGGTGCCAAGACGACCCATCTGGCCGCATTGCAGGGCGATCTCGGCGAGCTGGTGGCGGTCGAGCGGCACCCGGGGCGAGCGCGGTCGCTGCGCGCAACGCTGAAGCGGATGCATGTGCGCCGGACGACGGTGCAGGTCGGCGACGCCGCCGCGGCGCGACCCGCCCCGGACCGCTATGACCGCGTGCTGGTCGACCCACCGTGCAGCGGTCTGGGCACGCTGCAGTCGCGTCCGGATCTGCGCTGGCGCACCAGTCCCGAGCGGATCGCCGAGCTCGCGCCACTCCAGGGACGGGTGCTGCGCGCCGGCGCCGCCGCGACGCGGCCGGGCGGCCTGCTCGTCTACTCGGTGTGCACCATCTCGCGTGCCGAGTCCGAGGATGTGGTCGAGGGATTCCTCGCCGAGCATCCCGGCTGGACGGCGGAGGGCGGCGGCGCGAGCGTGGCCGCGGCAGGGGAGCCTTTTTCGCACCTGGCGCCCGACACCGACGGGACCGACGGGTTCTTCATCGCCCGGCTGCGTCGCGAGTGATCTGGGTCGCCGGTTAATCTCTAGTCCATGAACGAGCCGGCGCCAAAGCTCGGACCGGAGTGTCCCGGATGCGGGGAGCCGTGGCTGCGGCCGACCGCGCTTCCCGGCCGGTACCGCTGCGTCTACTGCCTGCGGCGCTACGAGCTCGTCTCGGTCTGCCCCAACTGCGGCGAGCACTCCACGATCGTGCGCATGTCAAGCACGGCGATCGTCGAGTGCAACCACTGCCGCGGCAGCATGCTCCAGGAGGTCTAGTGTCCCGTTTGGGACACTAGGGGCTTGTGGCCGGGCAGCGGGAGTCCGAGCGGCGCCACGAGCGGCGCCACCAACTGTACGAGCGGCGCGTCGCCCCCTCGATCCTGTCGGCGGACTTCGCCCGTCTCGGCTCCCAGGTCGCCGAGGTGCTCGACGCCGGAGCCCGGGTCATCCACGTCGACGTCATGGATGGGCATTTCGTGCCGCCGATCACGTTCGGCGCGGTGGCCGTCTCCGCGGTGGCGGATCTGGTCCACGACGCCGGCGGGCTGGTTGACGTTCACATGATGGTGGAGCACCCGGAACGGCATCTCGATGACATCGCTGCGGCCGGCGCCGACAGCATCACGATCCATGTCGAGGCCACGCCCCACGTCCACTACACGCTGGACGCGATCCGCAACGCCGGCTGCACGGCGGGGGCGGCGATCTGCCCGGCTACGCCGATCGACACGCTGAGCGAGGTGGCCCACGAGACGCTCGACCTGGCCCTGTGCATGAGCGTCAACCCCGGCTGGGGAGCGCAGTCGTTCATTCCCCACTCGCTGAGCAAGCTCGAGCGGATGCGGCGCATGCTCCCCGAGACGGTCGCGCTGGAAGTTGATGGCGGTATCCACGAGCAGACCGCCGGGCCGGTGGCCCAGGCGGGCGCGAATCTGCTGGTGGCCGGCTCGGCGCTGTTTGACTCAGACGATCCGGCGGCCGCCTACGCCCGCATCGCGGCGGCGGCCGGCGCCCGTTGAGGCGGTAAGGCCGCGCCGCGGCGATACAGCAGCCACAACAGCGTGGCCAGGATCGCGGTGGCTCCGAAGTAGCCCACCTCCACGCGCGTCACCTCGGAGGCGATCGTCGGAGCCGCCACGAAACCCACGAACAGGGCCGCGCACACCAACCAGGCGGCCGCCGCCTGCGGCGCCCGCCCCCGGGCCAGCGCGGCCTGGTTCAACGTGCCCGAGACGAGATGCAGGCCCATCCCGAGCCCGACCAGGGCCAGGCCGTAGCGCCCGTAGGTGTAGCCCTTGCTGCCGAGCACGGCGGTCATCACCGCCGGTCCGATCAGCAGCAGCCCGAGCGCGACGGCGAGCCCGAAGGCGGCGATGACGAGGATCGTGGCGCGGATCGCACGATGAAACTCGTCCGGGCTCTCGCGGGCCTCGAGCCCGGCCAGATGGGGAAGGATCGACGTCTGGATCGCCTGGAACAGCTGCAGCGGGGCGCGCACGATCAGCATCACGTCGAACACGAACCCGGTCAGCCCGGTGGTCACGCCGGCGCCACCTCCCGCCTTCAGCGCGACGATCAGCACCCCGGCGTTCATCAGCGCCTGCTCGGAGAGCATGATCGCCACCACCGATCCGGCGAAGCCCGCGCCGTGGCGCATCGACAGCTCGGCCGTCGCCTCCTCGACGGCGACCTGGCCCGGGCCCTCGCCGCCGGCGTCGGGCGCCGGGCTGCGCAGCACACCGCGTTGCGGTGCGGGGGTACGGTCCCGCCGGCTCAGGCGCGAGAACGCGAACGGGATCACCGAGAGCGAGACGAACGGCGCGATCGCCATACCCAGCCCCACCAGCGCCTGGCCGGAGCCGATCCCCACCGCGACCAGCAGCGCCGGGATGAACCGTGACGTGGACTCCAGGAACACCAGCCCGCCGTACAGGGCGAACCGCTGTTGCCCGGCCAGCCAGCCGCGGGCGAAATAGCTCGCGGCGTAGACGACGACCCCGATCACGAGGATCCAGTACAGGGCGCTCGAGCCCGCGAACATGTTCTCGATCTGGAATCGGAGGATCAGCGCCGTCACCAGGAAGATCAAGGCGAAGCTGAGCTGGATCGTGGCCGGGACGCGCAGCGAGTGGGCCGTGATGCCGCGGGCCCGCCGATCGGCGATCGTCCGCGAGAGCAGCTGCTCGATCGGCCGGTAGATCACCGACAGGATCACGAACATGATCGCCCAGCACAGTGAGATCCGCGAGTAGGCGGCCGCGCTCAGCACGTGGCTGGCGGTCGCCAGATAGGCAAACGTGAAGATGCCGGTCGAGGCGATCCCGATCGTCAGGATTCGCGCCCCGGAGGCGAACGAGCGCGGCTCGGGGCCGCCCCCGGCGCCGTTGTCGCCGGCGGGCGGGGGTCCGTCGGGGGCGATCGTGGCCGTGGAGCTCACCGGGCGAGTGCGACGAGCAGCATCGTCCACGGGAACGGGGAACGCGTCTGCACGACCTCGCCGTACCCCGCCAGCAGGCTGACGAACGAGTCCCGGGTCCAGTGGTGCAGATGGCCCGGGGTGTTGCCCAGCTCGCGCAGATACGCGCCGCGGGCGACGTTGAGCATCCGCCACACCGGCTCGCGCGGCACCGACACGAGCAGCCAGCGGCCGGCGACCCGCGCCATCTCGTCGAGCGCGAGGACCGGCTCGTCCACGTGCTCCAGGACCTCTGTCGCCGCCACCAGGTCAAACTCGTCGTCGTCGAACTGCAGCCGCTGCACCGCCATCGGCATGAACTCGAGGTTGGGCCGCTCCCGGGTCGCCCATTGCGCCTGGAGCTTGGGGTCCTCCAGGTCGGTACCGACGACCCGACCGTCGCCCAGGCGCGCCGCCCAGCGGTTTGTGAGCACGCCCTCGCCGCACCCCACGTCGAGCACCGACCGGGGCGCCGCCTGCGCGAACAGCTCGTCCAGGCTGTGCGCGAAGCCGGCCATCAGCCGCCGCACCACCGGATTGCCGGACCCGTACTTGTCGTAGGTGTTGCCGGTGGGGACAGCCGCCCCGGCGGTCATAGCTTGACCGCCTCTCGGCCCTCGGGGGTCTCGTCCACCGGCGGCTTGTCCGCCGGCGAGCCGCCCGGCTCGTAGTGCGAGGGCGCCACCCCCAGCTGCAACTCGATCCGGCGCACGCGTTCGAACGTGCGCTGCGAGAGCGTGCGCTGGGCGGCCAGCAGGTCGCCGATCACCCCGAGGGCGCCGAGCAGCATCGCGGCGTTGAACAGGACTGCGCCGGCGATCAGCGACTGGACGTGGCCGGCGACGCCGTTGTCGACGATGAAGTAGACGACGAAGCGCACGAACAGCGCCAGCGCTGCCAGGCCGAAAAGCAGCGCCGCCCCCCAGAACACCCGCAGCGGCTCGTACTGGGAGTAGATCCGGAAGATCGACAGCCCGTTGCGCCGGACGTAGGCCGGCATCGACGGGAACAGCCGCGACTCCCGGGTCTTGGCGTTGGTGGCGATCGGTACGTGATCGATGGCGACGAGCAGCTTGCCGGCCTGGATGATCGTCTCCAGCGTGTAGGTGAACTTGGAGACGACCTGCATCTGCAGGGCGGCCTCGCGGTTGTAGGCGCGAAATCCGGAGGTGGTGTCCGGCACATCGGTGGAGGAGGCCTGGCGCACCACCCACGAGCCGACGCGCTGGAGGCGGCGCTTGGCCTGCGAGAAGTGCTCGTTGGAGTTGACCTGGCGATCGCCGATCACCATGTCCGCCTCACCGCGCAGGATCGGAGCGACCAGCCGCGGGATATCAGCGCCGTCGTATTGATTGTCGGCATCGGTGTTGACGATCACGTCGGCGCCGAGCTTCAGCCCGGCATCGAGGCCCGCCTGAAACGCGGCGGCCAGTCCCTTGTGGTTGGTCAGGCGCACGATGTGGTCGACCCCGCTGGCCCGCGCTCGCGCCACCGTTGCGTCGCCGGAGCCGTCGTCGATGATCAGCCACTCCACCGCGTCGAACCCCTCGACCTCGTGGGGCAGATGGGTGAGGGTTTCCGGCAGCTGGTCTTGTTCGTTGAAACAGGGGATCTGGATGATCAGCTTCATGTCGCGCTTTACTTCCCGACGCGTCGCGCTCTGGTGGGTCGGGGGTGGGTCGGAGGGGGCGGGGGGGCGGATCCCTTTCCGCGCGGGCACGCGCAATCCATCACACGGTAGCGGGATACTCGTACACGAACATGGACACGGCCACGGCAAGCCGGCCCGAGCCAGCACCACCGCAGCGGCTCTCGTCCCCGCCCTCGCCGCCGGGCGCGCGCGACCGACTGCGCCGTGCCGTCGCCACGCGGCGGCACGACCTGTACCGGCCGGCGCTGCTGCTGCTGCTGGCGGTGACGCTGGCGCTGCGGCTGTGGGGCATCAAGCAGGGCCTCCCCTACAGCTACAACTCCGACGAGGCGACGCATTTCGTGCCGCGGGCGGTCGCTTTCTTCTCGCATGATTACAACCCCCAGTATTTTCTCAATCCGCCCGCCTACTCCTACCTGCTGCACCTGGTGTTCGAGCTGTGGTTCGGGAGCGCGGACGCCGTCCGGCGGGCCTACACCACCGACCCCACCGAGGTGTTCGTCGTCGCCCGGGTCGTCGCGGCGGTGCTCGGCACGGTGGCGGTGTGGCTGACCTATCTGGCTGGCGAGCGCCTGTTCAACCGGCCGGTGGCTCTGCTGGGGGCCGCGGTGTTCGGGCTCGCCTTCCTTCCGATCTTCTACAGCCACCTGGCGCTGAACGATGTCCCGGCGCTGGCGCCGGTGGCCCTCTCGCTGTACGGGGTCTCCGGCGTCCTGCGCAACGGGTCGCGCCGGGACTACGTGATCGCCGGGCTCGGGATCGGTCTCGGCGCCGCGACCAAGTACACCGCCGGGGTGACCATCGTCTGCCTCCTGGCCGCGGGGGTCTGCGACGGCGCCGGGGGCGAACCGGTCAAGGCGGCCCGCCGGCTGGCGTTGGGGGTCGGCTGCGCGCTGCTGGCGTTCATCGCCGCCAACCCGTACTCGGTGCTCGACTTCTCGGCGTTTCACGCCGGCGTGACGACTCAGCAGGCGCTGGCCGGCGGATCTGATCCGGAGAAGCTGGGAACCACCGCCGCCAGCGGGACCGCCTACTACTTCTTCACCTTCACCTGGGGCATGGGGTGGGCGCCGTCGGTCGCCGCCCTCGCCGGGGCCGCGCTGCTCGTCGTCCGCCGCCGGCTGGCGCTCGCGCTCGTGCTCATCCCGGCGCCGATCGCCTACACCTTGTTCATGGGCGACCAGCAGCGCTACTTCGGACGCTGGCTGATGCCGATCTTTCCCCTCGTCGCGCTGCTCGGCGCCTACGCCGCGGTCGAGCTGGTCCGCTGGCTTCACCGGGCACGCCGGATGCCGCTGGCGCTCGCCGCCGGCGCCACCACCGTGGTCATGCTGGCCCAGAGCCTGGCCACCGTGACCCACAACGATCTCGTCCTGTCACGCGCTGACACCCGCAATCTGACGCGATCCTGGATGGTGGCTCACGTGCCGGCCGGCGCCAAGGTGGTGGTGGAGCCGGTGGTGTCCGATGACTGGGGCCGCGACGTGGGTCGCTCGGAGCCGTGGACGCCGAGCGGGGCCCGCTGGCAGTTGTGGAACACGTACGTCACCGACAGCGACAGCGATGGCGCCCAGCTGGCGCCGGGCGAACGTCGCTACGTGCCGGTCGACGAGTACGAGCGGACGCTCCGCCCCGAGCTGCTCAGCGAGTACGCCCAGCACGGGTACTGCTGGGTGGTGATCGGGTCCCTGCAGGCGGGGAGATCCTTCGCCCAGCCCGGAATCGCCCCGGCGGCGATCGCCTATTACGCGCAGCTCGCCAACCACGCCCGGCTGATGTATCACACCAGCCCGTTCGGATCGACCCAGCGCGCGGTCCCGTTCAGCTTCGACTGGTCCATCGACTACTACCCCGGTCAGTACCACCGGCCGGGGCCCGAGATGAGCGTCTACCGGCTCGACGAGGGCAGATGCGCCGCTAACTATGCTGCGAAGCGAAGATGACGCTCACCGTGGACAGCGATCGCCGGCACCTCGCCCGCGCGATCGAGATCGCCCAGCAGGGCCGCGGTCGCGTCAGTCCCAATCCGCTCGCCGGCGCCGTGCTGGCCGACCCCGACGGACCGATCGGCGAGGGCTTTCACCGCGAGCTGGGAGGACCGCACGCCGAGGTCGAGGCGATCCGCGCCGCCGGCGATCGCAACCTGGCCGGCGCCACCCTGTACGTGTCGCTGGAACCGTGTTGTCATCACGGCCAGACTCCGCCGTGCACCGATGCGATCCGCCGGGCGGGCATCGGCCGGGTGGTCGTCGCCTCCGACGATCCATCCGAGCACGCGTCGGGGCGGGGTCTGGGAATCCTTCGCGACGAGGGCGTCGAGGTGGTGCTCAGCGCAGGCGACCTGGCCGATCGCGCTCGCCTGATCAACCAACCGTTCCGCAAGCACGTCCGCACCGGGCGGCCGTGGATCCTCTTCAAGTCGGCGATGACCCTGGACGGCAAGGTGGCGACTCGCAGCGGAGACTCGAAGTGGATCTCCGGAGACTCCAGCCGCCAGCTCGCGCATCAGTGGCGCGCCGAATGCGATGCTGTGGCCGTCGGGATCGGCACCGCTCTGGCCGACGACCCGCTGCTGACCTCGCGGGTGGCGCCCGTGGCGCAGCCGCCGCGGCAACCGCGCCGGATCGTGTTTGACTCGGTCGGGCGCCTGCCGTTGCACGCGCAGCTTGCGCGCGACGCCCGCCAGACCCCGCTCGCCGTCGTCGTGTCTCGCGCCGCGCCGCGATCCGCGACCGACGCGCTCAAGGCCCACGGGGCTGACGTCGTCGTCGCGACCGGCGAGAACGAGCCCGCCCGCGTGGTCTCCGCGCTCGATCAGCTCGGCGCGACCGGCATCGGATCGATCCTGTTGGAGGGCGGGCCCCGTCTCGCCGGAGCGTTCCTCGACGCCGGCGAGATCGACGAGATCCGCTTGTTCCTGGCGCCGCTGGTGCTCGGCGGACGGACGGCGCGCGATCCGCTGGAGGGAGAGGGCGTGGAGCAGATCGCGGACGCGATGCGGGCGAAGACGCTGGAGTGTGAGCACGTCGGCGACGACCTCCTCGTCTCCGCCCGGCTCAAGGAGTGGTGAACGGATGCGCCGCGGATGTTCACCGGGCTGATCGCCGATCGCGGCCGAGTCCGTGAGTGTGAGCGCGGCGACGACGGCGTCCGGCTGACCGTCGATTGCACGCTGGCCGCCGACCTCAGGCGCGGCGACTCGGTCGCCGTCAACGGCGTCTGCCTGACCGCCACTTCCGTGGACCGCTCCGGGTTTGCCGCCGAGGTGATGAACGAGACCCTGCAACGCAGCTCGCTGCGCGATGCCGCGCCGGGGTCGGTGGTCAACGTCGAGTTGCCGTTGCGCCCCGCCGACCGGCTCGGCGGCCACGTGGTCCAGGGACACGTGGACGGCGTCGGGGTGGTGCGTTCGGTGGCGGGTGACGGCTTCGCGCGGCGGTTGGAGATCGAGGCGGAGTCGGATCTGCTGCGCTACGTGGCCGCCAAGGGCTCGGTGGCCGTCGACGGTGTCTCGCTCACCGTGGCCGGGCTCGGCGACGCATCCTTTACCGTTTCCCTGATCCCCGAGACCCTGGAGCGGACGAATCTCGGCTCGGCGCGGCCGGGGACGAGAGTGAATCTGGAGGTGGACGTGCTAGCCAAATATGTCGAGCGGCTCCTGACCTCGACGCCATGAGCACCACCAGGCCGACATTCGCCACCATCGAGGACGCGATCGAGGACATTCGCCAGGGCAAGATGGTCGTCGTTTGCGACGACGAGGATCGCGAGAACGAGGGCGACCTGACGATGGCCGCCCAGTTCGTGACCCCGGAGGCGATCAACTTCATGCGCAAGGAGGGCGGCGGTCTGATCTGCCTGGCGCTCACGCCCGAGCGCTGCGATGAGCTCGGCCTCGATCTGATGGCGGCCAAGAACGAGTCGGCGTTCCAGACCGCGTTCACGGTTTCGATCGAGGCTCGCTCCGGAGTCAGCACGGGGATCTCGGCCGCCGACCGCTCGCGGACGATCCAGGTCGCGATCGACCCGAAATCGAGTCCGCGGGAGGTGGTCCAGCCGGGCCACGTGTTCCCGCTCAAGTCCAAGTCCGGCGGCGTGCTGGAGCGCGTCGGCCAGACCGAGGCGGCGGTCGATCTCGCCCGGCTGGCGGGCCTCAACCCGTCCGGCGTGATCTGCGAGATCATGAACGACGACGGCACGATGGCCCGCGTGCCCGACCTCGCGCCGTACTGCGAGCGCCACCGGCTGAAGATGGTCACCGTCGCCGACCTGGTCGCCTACCGGCGCCGCCACGAGAAGCTCGTCGAGCGAGTGGTGTCGACCCGGTTGCCGACCGCGTTCGGGGATTTCGCCGCCGTCGGATACCGGTCCCTGGTCGACAACAAGCATCACGTGGCGCTGGTCAAGGGCGAGATCGCCGGCGTCGAGGAAGTACTCGTCCGCGTCCACTCGGAATGCCTTACCGGCGACGTGTTCCACTCGCTGCGCTGCGACTGCGGCGAGCAGCTCGAGTCGGCGCTGGCGATGATCGAGAGCGAAGGCTGCGGGGTGCTCCTCTACCTGTCGCAGGAGGGCCGCGGGATCGGTCTGCTCAACAAGCTACGGGCATACAAGCTCCAAGAAGAGGGGCTGGACACGGTCGACGCCAACCTACGCCTCGGCCTGCCCGCCGACCTGCGCGACTACGGGATCGGCGCCCAGATCCTCGTCGATCTCGGGCTGTCCAGCATCCGCATCCTCACCAACAATCCCAAGAAGATCTCCGGCCTCGCCGGCTACGGGCTGTCGGTCACCGATCAGCTCCCGATCCAGCACGCGCCCAATCCCCACAACGAGGCCTACCTGCGGGCCAAAGCGCAGCGGCTCGGTCACACGCTCCACCACCAGGGGCTGGCCCTCGACGAGGAGATGCTCGAGCACGAGCACGAGCAGGACCGCCGCCGGCACGATGGCTGACCGCCGCGTCGCGCTGTGCGTGGCGCGGTTCTACGTCGAGCTGGCCGACAAGCTCGAGCAGGGAGCCCGCGCGGCGCTGGTGCAGGCCGAGGTGACGCTCACCGAGAGCTTCTCGGTGCCGGGGGCATTCGAGCTGCCGCTGGTGGCCAAGTACGCGGCCCAGTCGGGTCGGTTCGACGCCGTCGTGTGCCTCGGCGCCGTGATCCGCGGCGAGACCGATCACTACGCCTACGTCTGCGCCTGCGCCGCGGAGGGGATCGCTCGCGTGCAACTGGAGACCGGCGTTCCCTGCGGCTTTGGGGTGCTCACCGTCGACACCATGGCGCAGGCGCTCGACCGGGTGCAGGGTGGCTCCAAGCGCGACACCGGCCGGCACGCGGTGGAGGCGGTGCTGGCGTCGCTGGAGGTCAAGCACGAGCTGGCCGGACGGCGGGGACGGACCGGCTTCGCCGTCTGAGCTCCGGTACGGCCGGCAGCTAGGGGCGCCCCGGCGCCCGACGTCGCCCGCCCTCAACCCCCGCCCGACGCAAACGTCCGTCGTCTCTGGTGGCGCGGACGTTTGCGTCCAAGGCCTTCGTCTGTGGGCGGCTTGTGCCGACGCCCCCTGCCGTCAGTCGACGAAGTAGCGCTGCTCCTGGGCCTGGCGGCGCCCGTGGGATGGGAGGAGCCCGGCTCCCCCCGACGAGGGCGCCCCCGGCGAGTGCTTTTCCTTGGGTTCGGTGCCCGGATCGCTCGGCTTGGCCGGCTTGCCCTTGGGCGCGGCCCCCGGCTTGTTCGACTTCGCCGGCTGGCCCGACGCGCCCGACGCGCCGGAACGGCTCGGGCGCGACGGCGTGGAGGACTTGGACCGCGTGGAAGGCGCAGCGGGCTTGGTCGACGTGCCCGATGTGCCCGACGTGCCCGACGTGCCCGGCGTGGTCGACGTGCCCGGCGTGGTCGACGTGCCCGGCGTGGTCGACGTGGTCGGAGTCGTGGCCGTGCTCGACGACCGCGACGGCGTCAGCCGCGCCGGGACCTGGCCGCTGGCGTCCAGCGCCTGATTCAGCGCCTGACGCACGACGCCGGTCTGATTGCGGATCTTCAGGCGCTGTTCCAGGATCGGGACCGCGCCCCCGGGATCGCCGGACAGGTACAGCGAGCGGCCGAGGTCGTACAGCCCGTAGGCGTAGGTGAGGCTCCCGGGGGCGGCCGCCGAGATCGCCTTGTGCAGCGTCGCGATCGCCGCAGCGTAGTTGCCGGCCAGCATCTCCTGGTGTCCGGCCAGCTGCAACTGCGCCGCCGATGGAGGCGCCGGTACGGTGGCCGGCACGGCCTGGGGGGTCGAGCCGGTGGGCGCCGCGGCGGTCGCCTGCGCCAGCACCTCGGGCTTGCGCTGGTGGTGGACGCTCAGGCGTCTGCTCACCGGCTGGGGTGACGGGGCGGCCACCGGCGCCGCCGGCTGGCGCTTGGCGCCGCCGCCGAGGCCCGCCAGCGCCACCGCGCCGACGCCGACGATCACCACCAAGAGCGCCGCCAGCGCCGGGAGCCGGCCATGGTGCCGGTCGGCGACGCGCGGCAGTGCCGCGGCCGCCAGACCCGTCCGGCGGTGGTCCGTGGGGCGAGGGCGGGTCAGCACCGGGACCCCCCCGGAGAGCGCGGTCTCCAGGGCGTTCACGAACGCCCCCGCGGTCTCGTAGCGCTCCTCGGGATCCTTCGCCATACCGCGGACGAGCACTTCGTCGACCGCCGGGGGGAGGGTTCGGTCGCGCTCACTGGCGTCCGGCGGATCGGTCTCGATGTGCTCGCGGGCCTGAGCGGCGAACTGCGGGGCGGCGAACGGGCGCTCGCCGCTGAGCAGCTCGAAGGCGGTGACCGCGAGTGCGTACCGATCGCTGGCGCCGGTCGCCTCCTGTCCCATCGCCTGCTCGGGGGACAGGTATGCCGCCGTCCCGAACAGCTCGCCCGCGGTCGTGATCGTGTCCTCGCTGACCAGCCGGGCGATCCCGAAGTCGGCGACGTGCAGGACGCGGCTGCGGTCCAACAGGAAGTTGGCGGGCTTGATGTCGCGGTGCACGATCCCGCGGGCGTGGGCGTGATCGAGGGCGGACGCCGCCTCGCGCAGCCATCGCACCGCCTCCTGGCGCCTGACGGCTCCCAGCCGGATCGCGTCGGCGACCGTGCCGCCGGCGAGGTACTGCATCACGATGAAGGCCCGCGCGTCCCCGCTTGCGTTCTCGCTGGGGACGCCGCCGACGTCGAAGATCGTCACCACGTGTGCGTGGGTCGAGACTCGCGCCGCCGCCCGGGCCTCGCGCTTGAATCGGCGTACGGCCACCTCGTCGGAGGCGAAGCGGTCGGAGAGCACCTTCACCGCCACCGTGCGGTCGAGCACGAGATCCTCGGCGCACCACACCGACGCCATCCCGCCGGAGGCGAGGTGGCGCAGCGGGCGGTAGCGTTCCGGTAGCCGGACGAGGGTGGGCTGCGTCCGCTCGTGCGCGCTAGAGCTCATCGGTGCAGTGGGGTAGCCGGCTCGCTCGTTCGAAATTCACGATCAAGGCCAAATCTTACGGGTCGGTGCCGGCTCCGTGGCGCCGATGCGCGATCAATTCACCGGTTGCCGGCCCGGCCGTCACGCAGTGTGCGCGCCGCCGCCGGTCTCCTATACTGCGCGCGATGTCCAAGATCTGTCACGTGTGCGCGAAGGGGCCGTCGTTCGGCAACAACCGCAGCCACTCGATGGTCGCGACCAGGCGTCGATTCGATCCCAATCTGCAGCGGGTTCGCATCGACGACGGCGGCACGCCGCGGCGCGTCTACGTGTGCACGCGCTGCCTCAAAGCCGGCAAGATCACAAAAGCGCGCTGAGCGGCGGAGCGCGCTGAGGTGCCCGCACCCGGGCGAGTGACCGACCAGGCGGGAATCTCCGATCCGAGCATCGTGCGTTTCCGCGCTCTGATGGAGGCCGGCCTGGCCGCGCTGGAGGCTCGCCGCGAAGAGGTGAACGATCTCAACGTGTTTCCGGTCGCCGACGGCGACACCGGCGACAACATGGTGCTGACGCTGCGCGCGGTGCTGCAGGAGCTCGATCGTCTCGCCGGCGCGTCGGAGGGGCGCACGATCGACGACATCGGCCGCGACGAGATCGTGGGGTCGGTCGCGCGCGCCGCCCTGCTCGGGGCCCGCGGCAACTCGGGGGTGATCCTCTCCCAACTGATCCGAGGCGCAGCCGAGGAGCTCGCCAGCCGGCCGGGGGAGCTGGTCGACCCGGTGCTGATCGGCGCCGCGCTGGCCCGGGCCGCCGACCAGGCCTACGGCTCGGTCCGCGAACCGGCCGAGGGGACGATCCTGACCGTGGTGCGGGAGATGGCTCATCGAGTGGCGTCCGAGATCGCCCACATGCCGGATGCCCGGTTGGGCTCGGACGCCTCCGCCTCCGAGCAGGACCTGATCATCGCCGAGGTGATCGAGAGCGCGCTCCGGGCCGGCCAGGCTTCGGTGAACCGCGGTCCCGACCTGCTGCCGGTGCTCCGCGAGGCGGGGGTCGTCGACGCCGGAGGCTATGGGGTGACGGTGCTGCTGGCGGGGATCGTCGGCGCTCTGCGCGGCAGTGAGCCGCCGGAGCTCGAGCACCAGCGGGCGGTCCGGGTGACCCATCCCCAGCACTCGTCCGCCACCTTCCGCTACTGCACCAATTTCGCGGTCACCGGCAACGGCTTGGAGCAGCGCGCGTTCGTGCCGGCGCTGGAGGCGCTGGGAGACTCGGTGCTGGTGGTCGGGGACACGAGCACGCTCAAGGTTCACGTTCACACCAATGATCCCGACGCTGCGACCGCGGTGTTCGCCGCCGCCGGGGCCGTCTCCCATCTGGACATCGCCGACATGCGCGAGCACGTTGCGCGGCGCGAGGAGCGTCTGAGGGCGCCGGCGGCGCCGGCGGTGTCCGGGGCGCTCGCCGTCGTCAACGGCGAGGGCATGGCGACGCTGTTCGAAGCCTTCGCGGTCCGGGTGCTGGACGGGGGGGCGGCGCTCGACCCGTCCACGTATGACCTGCTGGCCGCGATCCACGCGGTTGCTGCCGAGGAGGTGGTGGTGCTCCCCAACAGCGCCAATGGCCTGGTGGCGGCGCAACGGGCGGCGGAGCTGTCGGAGAAGACCGTGGCCGTGGTCGCGTCCCGGTCGCCGCAGGCCGGCCTCGCCGCCGTCGCCGGCCTCGACCCCACCCGGCGGGCGAGCGACAACGCGGCCGCGATGAGCGACGCCATGGCGCGCCACGCGGCGCGGTGACGCCGGCCGACAAAGACGGTTGATGGGCGCTTACGCGCCCTCGGGTGACGTCGCCGGCTTGCGCTCTGGTCGATGGCGGGATCGGGCTGGAGCCGACCGCCGGCGAGCAGCTGCCCTCGCGGTGGCAGCCGGCGGCGCGCTGATCGACCGCCGCCGACGCGATCATCTGCGGGGTGACTGCCCGGGCATTCGGCACCGGCCGTTCCCTGCGCGGCGATGAGCTCGCCGGGGCGCCGATCCGGTATCCGCGTCCCTCGTTGCTGGCCCGTCCGTTGCGCCTGGACAACGCCAAGGCGGCCCAGGCGGCGGCGGGCCTGGGGCTGAACACCGTCGGTGACCTGCTCGGACACCTGCCGCGGGATCGGCGCGAGGCGCGATCGGTCGCCCAGCTGGCGCCGGGCGAGACCGCGACGGTCGTCGTGCAGGTGCGGGCGGTTGCCTCGCGGCCGGTGCGACGCCGTGGGATGCGGCCGCTGGTGGAGGCCACCGTGGCGGACGCGACCGGCGCCATGAAGGCCACGTTCTTCAACCAGCCGTGGCTCGCCCAGAAGTACCCTGCCGGCACCCGGCTGGTGCTGCACGGCAAGTACGAGGCGCGCAACCGCTTCCGGGTCCAGGGCCATGCCCGGACCACCGACACGAGCGCCGGCGCCCAGGATGAGGGAATAGCTCACTATCCCGCCACGGAGGGGCTCTCCTCGACGCAGATCCTGGCCCTGGTTCGCGCCCACGCCGGCGCGCTCGCCGAGGTCGGAGAGCCGCTGCCGGCGCGCCTGCGGGTCAGTGAGCGGCTGCCGGACCGCCGGGCCGCGCTGACATCCGCCCACGCGGGCACCGACGCTGAGCAGGCGCTCGGGATTCGGCGGCTGGCATTCGATGAGCTGCTGCTGGTCCAGCTGGCGCTGCTGCGCCGCCGGCGGCTGCGCAGCCGCGGCAACGTCGCGCCGACCCTGGACCGCGAACCGTCGCTGAGCGCCCGATGGCTCGGGCAGATGCTGCCGTTCGCCCTCACCAGCGACCAGCGGCGCGCGATCGAGGAGATCGATCTCGATCTGGCCGGCGCTCGGCCGATGCAGCGCCTGCTGATGGGGGAGGTCGGGTCCGGCAAGACGGTGGTGGCGCTCTACGCGTTGCTGCGGGCGATCGAGCACGGCTACCAGGGCGCGCTGATGGCGCCCACCGAGCCCCTGGCCGAGCAGCACTTCGCCACTGTTCAGGCGTTGATGCCGGGCGAGGCGGTGCCGATCGGACTGCTCACCGGCTCTACGCCGGGCCGGCGACGCGCCGACCTGCTCGGCAAGCTGTCCAGCGGGGAGCTGTCGCTGGTCGTCGGGACCCACGCGTTGATCGAGGATCCGGTGCGGTTCGCGTCTCTGGGGGTCGCCGTCGTCGACGAACAGCATCGCTTCGGGGTTCGTCAGCGCGCCGCTCTGGACGCAAAGGCGGGCGGGCGGGATCCGCGTCTGAGCCCGCATGTCCTGCACATGACGGCAACACCGATCCCGCGGACGCTCGCGCTGTCCCAGTACGGCGATCTCGACTTCACGGTGCTACGCGAGCTCCCTCAGGGACGGCAGCCGATCGAGACGTTCGTGTGCTCCACCGAGCGCGAGCGCGCCCGGGCCTATGACCGGATCCGCGAAGAGCTGCGGTCCGGGCGCCAGGCGTTCGTCGTCTGTCCGCTGGTATCCGAGTCCGAGCTGCTCGCGGCCCGAGCGGCGACCGCCGAGTTCGAGCGGCTGCGCGCCGGCGAGCTGAGCGACTTCCGGGTGGTGCTGATGCACGGCCAGCTGCGCCCGGCTGAGAAGGCCGATGTGATGCGGGCGTTCGCGGCGGGAGAGGCCGACGTGCTCGTCGCCACCACGGTGATCGAGGTCGGGATCGATGTCCCCAACGCCACCGTGATGCTGGTCGAGGACGCTGATCGCTACGGGATCTCCCAGCTGCACCAGTTGCGCGGGCGGATCGGCCGCGGCGAGCACGCCTCGCTGTGCCTGCTGTTCGGGCCCAAGGGCTCCCCCCGGCTGCGGGCCCTGGCCGAGCACGTGGACGGCTTCCGTCTGGCCGAGATCGACCTGGACCTGCGCGGGGAGGGCGAGCTCGTGGGGGTGCGCCAGAGCGGGTTGGCTCAGTTCCGGGTCGCCGAGCTGCCCCGCGACCGCGAGCTGCAGGAGCGCGCCCGGCTGCGGGCCGAGGTGATCGACGCCGAAGATCCGGATCTGGAGTCGCCCGAGTTCGCGCTGCTGGCCGACGCGCTGGCGGAGGCGTTCGGCGAGGAGGCGGGAGCGCCGATCCGGGCCTAGTGGCCCCGCTCGTAAACACGACGACGGGAACCACTGAGCGCAACTAATTCGCTCTGACCGGCCCACAACGTCTACGATCTCCCGGCGGGATCGCGACCATCATCGTCGATCGCCGCACCCGGGAGGTGCACACGACGGCCCAGGGGGGATCGATGTTCCATAACGCTGTTGTCGGTGTGGACGACGGAACGCGCGCCCAGGACGCGATCGCGCTCGCCAAGCTCCTGCTGGCTGCAGACGGTACGCTGGCGCTCGCGCACGTCCACGGTGGCGACCCGCGGATGCGCGAGCTGGTCCCGGAGTACGGCGCCGCCGAGCGTGAGGGCTCCCGGGAGCTGCTGGAGAAGACCCGCTCCGAGGCCGGCATCGACGCCGCCCTGCTATCGATCGGATCGCTCTCCGTCGGTCATGGTCTGCACAAGATCGTGTCGCACCACGGTGCCGACCTGCTCGTGCTGGGCTCGCACCGCCACAGCATGTTCGGGCGCGTCACGCTCAGCGATCACCTGCGCGAGGCGCTCAACGGCGCATCCTGCCCGGTGGCGGTGGCGCCGAGCGGCTACGCAGATCGAGCCGGCACCCTGAGCACGATCGGAGTCGGCTACGACGGCTCGCCCGAGAGCGAACACGCCCTGACGGTGGGACGCCAGCTCGCCGGTCACGCCGGAGCGAAGCTATCGGCGTTCCGGGCGGTGGCGCTCGTGTTCAACGACCGCGCCAATACCGACACCGTCAATCGCGTCGTCGGGGACGCCGAGAAGCAGCTCGCCGCGCTGGGCGACATCGAGCCGCACGCCGCCTTTGGAGACGCGGCCGAGGAGCTGGCGCTCTACGGTGCCTCGGTCGACCTGCTGATCGTCGGGTCGCGCGGCTATGGACCGGTCGGCAGGCTCATCCACGGCAGCACGTCACGGCGCCTCGCCCACATCGCCCGGGGGGCCGTCCTCGTGCTGACGCGCTCGGCCGAGAGGGCGGAGGAGCCGGCCGAGATCGACACGCACTGAGGGCCCGTAGGGGCCTGACCGCCGGATCGCCGCCGCCGCGATGCGGGTGATCGCGGGCGCGTACGGCGGACGGGAGCTGGTGGCCCCGAGGGGACGGGTCACCCGGCCGACCTCGGACCGGGTTCGCGAGGCGCTGTTCTCGATCCTGGGCAGTCTCGACGGGGCGCGCGTGCTGGATCTGTTCGCCGGCTCGGGGGCGCTGGGCATCGAGGCGCTCTCACGAGGGGCGGCCGCGGCGACCCTGGTGGACTACTCGCCGGCGGCGATCGAGGTCATCCGACGCAATCTGCGGATGCTCGAAATCGACGCCGAGGTCGTCCGCCGCCCCGGCCTGCGATTCGTCCAGGCCGCACGCCGCGACGCGCGTCAATACGATCTGGTCTTCCTCGACCCCCCATACCGCCAGGCGCGCATCCTCGGACGGGAGCTGTCGGCGGCATTGAGGCCGATACTCGCCGCCAACGCCCGGGTAGTGGCCGAGAGTGACCGCCGAAGTCCACTCGAGCTCAGCATGGAGCTGCTCGACGAGCGCCGCTACGGCGACACCCTGATCCAGATCCATGTCGCTCGATAACCGCATCGCCATCTGCCCTGGGACCTTCGATCCGGTCACCTATGGCCACCTCGACGTGATCGGCCGCGCTTCGGCGATGTACGACACGGTCGTCGTCGCCGTCGTGAACCTGCCCTGGCGCAAGGGCGGGACCATGTTCAGCACCGACGAGCGGATGGAGTTCGTGCGCAACGCCACCAGCGATCTTCCGAACATCTCGATCGAGCCGTTCTCAAGCCTCCTGGTGGAGTTCGCCCGGGAGAAGCAGGCGATGGCGATCGTCAAAGGATTGCGGGCGATCTCCGACTTCGAGTACGAGCTGGAGATGAACCAACTCAACCGCCGGCAGGCTCCGGATATCGAGTCCGTTTACCTGATGGCCTCGCCCAAGTACAGTTTCCTGAGGTCGAGCGGCGTCAAGGAACTGGCGACATTCGGCGGTGACATCGATGATCTCGTCCCCGACGAGGTTGCCCGGCACTTGAAGGATCGACTGAGCCGGTGACGAAACAGAGGTGCGCAAAGTGACTGAATCGAGCCACTGATGGATGTTCTGGTACTGATCGACAAGCTGGACGACCTCGTCCACAACGCCAAGCCGGTCCCGCTGACCGACCAGGTACGCGTGGACAAGGAGGAGATCTACGACATCCTCGACCAGATGCGCGCCACGATCCCCGAGGAGATCAAGCAGGCGCGCTGGATCGTCAAGGAGCGCCAGGAGATGCTCGCCGAGGCCAAACGGGAGGCGGAGCGAATCGTCAAGGAAGCCCGCGAGCGCCAGGAGCGTCTGATCTCCGAGGAGGAGATCACCAAGCAGGCCGAGCGCGCCGCCGAGGACATCATCGAGGATGCCCGGGCCCGCGAGCGCGAGATTCGGCTCGGGGCCGAGGACTACGCCGACGAGATCCTCAACACGCTCGAGGTCAACCTGTCGAAGTTCATCGCGGCCGTCCAACGCGGGCGGGATCGGCTCGCCGGCAAGGACGAGCCCGCCGAAGTCTCCTAGGGCGCCATCGGCCCGCGAGGTCGCGGCGAGTCCCACCGGACGCCGAGGTCTCGCCGAGCGCTACCGGATCTGGAAACCGGAGAGTCCCTCCGGGGCTTCGTCGTGCTCCTCCACCTGGTCGACGTGGGCGCTGCCGGGGCCGATCCGGCAGAAGCCGACGACCGACTCGACCGACGCGGGCGGGCCCTCGAGCACCACCTCGACGGCGCCATCGTCCCGATTGGTCGCCCAGCCACCCACGCCCTCGTTGTCGGCGGCCTCGCGCACCGAGTCGCGAAAGAAAACTCCCTGCACCTTGCCGGTGATCACCAGCCGCCGGCGGATCGGTCGTTCGCCCATCGGCGGGATTCTGACGCGTCCGGGTTCCGTCCGCGGGGCCCGCCATGCTGAACGACTCCCATGAACGCTCTCTGGCTCGCACTCGGCCTGATCATCGGTGCCGGCGTCCTCGCCGTCGCGCTGGCACCTCGGCTGCGCGCGCTGACCGCCGAGAAGGCGCGCACGGGAGAGGAGGCGGCCGCCGAGAGGGCGCGCGCCGGAGAGGAGGCGGCGCGCGCGGGCGAGCTCGAGCGGGAGCTGATCGCCGCCCGGACCGATCTGCACCACGAGCGCGAACGGGCGTCCGAGCGGCTGGCGACGGTCCGCGACGCCCAGGAACGCCTGTCCATCTCATTCAAGGCGTTGAGCGCCGAGGCGCTGCAGGCGAGCATGGCGCAGCTGACCGAGCTGGCCCGAGCGCAGCTGGAGACGGCACAGGCCGAGGCCAAGGGCGACCTGGAGAAGCGCCAGCAGGCGGTCGAGCGGCTCGTGGGGCCGCTCCAGGAGCAGCTCGGGCGCGTGGACAGCCAGCTGATGCGCCTGGACCAGGAACGTCGCGAGTCGCGGGGGCGGCTCGAGGCCCAGCTGCGCACGCTGACCGAGACCGGAGAGCGGTTGCGCACCGAGACCGGTGCGCTGGTCACCGCGCTGCGTAAGCCCAACGCCCGGGGCCAGTGGGGCCAGATGCAGCTGCGAAACGTGGTCGAGCTCGCCGGAATGCTGCGCCACTGCGACTTTGCCGAGCAGTCGGCGGTGGTGGGCGCAGAGACCACCCTGCGGCCGGACTTGATCGTCAACCTGCCCGGCGGCAAGCACGTGGTGGTCGACGCCAAGGCGCCCCTGCAGGGGGTGCTCGACGCCTACCAGGCCCGCGACGAGGCCGAGCGCGCGCAGCATCTGCGCGACCATGCCCGGCTGCTGCGAAAGCACGTCAAGTCGCTCGCCGACAAGGCCTACTGGGCCGGCCTGGAATCGGCGCCCGACCTGGTGGTCATGTTCCTGCCGGGCGAGCATCTGTACGGGGCGGCGCTGGACGCCGACCCCGCGCTGATCGAGGACGCGATGTCGCGGCGCGTGTTGATCGCGACGCCGACGACCCTGCTCGCGATGCTCCATGCGGTCGCCTATGGCTGGCAGCAGGAGCGGGTCGCCGAGTCGGCCCAGGCGGTGTCCGAGCTCGGTCGCGAGCTGCACTCGCGCCTGGTCAAGCTCTCCGGCCTGCTGTCCACGCTGGGCTCGCGGCTCAACGGCGCCGTCCGCGCCTACAACGAGACCGTCGGCTCCTACGAGGCGCGGGTGCTCCCGGCGGCCCGCCGGTTCGTCGATCACGGGGCAGTCTCGGAGGGACGAGACCTCCCCGAGCTCGATCAGGTGACGGTCAGCGCCCGCAGCGTCCGCGCCGCCGAGCTGCAGCTCGATCTCGGCCCCGACGTCGCCGCCGACGAGGTCAGACCGCGCCGGCTGCGCGCCGCTGATTAGGGTCCGGCGCTTCACGTCGGCCCGACGGCTACCGCCGCCGCGTGCCGCCCGACGGCTACTGCCGCGGGTGCAGCCCGACGGCTACCGCCGCGGATGCAGCCCGCTGCGCTCCATCCACCAGGTGCGCAGATCGTCTCGCTGATGCGGCAGCGGGTCGGCCGATGGCTTGCGCCGGGCGACGAGGGCGAGCGCCTCGTCGATCGCGAGGCCGTCGTACACCGCCACCACTCCCGCGGCGACGGCGGCGCACCGCTGCCAGCCGGCCCGGCAGTGAACGTAGCTGACCACCCCCTCCCGGAGCCAGCCGACCACCTCCAAGACGGCCGTCTCCAAGCGAGCGGCGGGTAGCCGCCCGAAATCGGTGAGGCTCATCCGGTGCTCATCGATCTCCGCCCGGCGGTACGCGGCTTCGATCACGAACCGCCGGCCGGGTGGGTACTCCTGATCCTCCACCAGGTTGAGCACTCGCGCCACCGACATCGTCTCGAGCGTCCTGATGTCGTCGACGTCGAGCGGATAGGCGCCGATCAACAGGTCGTCGTGGACCTCGGCAAGGCCGTATGTCGCAAACCAATCGGAGATGGCGGGAATCATCGCCGGTCAGACCGATCTCGGGCGCCGCGCGTCCTAATCTCGTCTCATGACGCTGCGCGCAGACACCTTCGACCTGTCGGGACTTCGCCTGCGCTCAGGAGAGGGACGCCGCCTCGATCTCCACGTCGTCCTCGCGCCGTTTCATCTCGGCGGCGAGCAATACGTACCCGAGCCGGGTCTGGTCCCCGTGGCGCTTGAGATCTCGCGCACCACCGGACCCGGTTACGCGCTGCGCCTCGAGTTCTCGGCGACCCTCAACGGCCCGTGCATGCGCTGCCTGTCGCCGGCGACGCCGGCGTTCACGGTGCAGGCCCGCGAAGTGTCCCAGCCGGGGGAGGGCGAGGAGCTCGAGTCGCCCTACGTACGGGATGGGCTGCTCGACCTGCGTTCGTGGGTGCGCGACGCGCTGGCGCTGGCGCTGCCGGCGCAGCTGCTGTGTCGCCCGGAGTGCGCTGGATTGTGCTCGGTCTGCGGCGCCGATCTGAACCTGGCGGAAGTCGGCCACGGCCACGCTTCCGAGCCGGATCCGCGATGGGCCAAGCTTTCCGAGCTGCGCTTCGATTGACCCCCCCCCCCGGGCGACGTTCGCGCAAATTGCGAGACTCTGCCTGTGTCCCCGTCACACCCGAGAGCCGGTTCTGATCGAATAGCGATGGGAATGCACCGTGCCGGGGAGTCCTCGGAGGCCGGCGAGGCGGCCGCGCCTCTGCGCGGACTGCTCGAGCTGTCGCGCGTGACCCGTCGCCATCCGACTCTGCTCGAGACGCTCACCGCGGTGGCGACGAGTGTGTCGCGGGCGCTCGGCTTCAAGACGGTCGTCGTCAACGTCTTCCGGCCGGAGAGCGACGACTACGAGGTCGTGGTCGTGGTCGGCAGCAACCGCGCCCGCGAACGCCTGCTGGGCGAGGTCACCGCCGCCCGGACCTGGGCCCCGCGGTTGGCGCCGCGGTTCCGGCGCCAGGGGGTCCAGTTCGTCCCCGAGGGCGCGATCGACGCGGCCGGGAGCGTCGGCTCGTACGCGTCCGAGATGACGATCGCGTCGTCGCCCCGCGAGCGCCGCTGGCGTCCCGACGATGCGTTGTTCGCCACCCTGGACGGAGCTGAGGGACGCCGGTACGGGATCATCTCGGTCGCCGAGCCGATCTCCGGGCTCCGACCCGAGGAACAGCAGCTGGAAGTGCTCGGCGCGCTCGCCGCGCATGCGGTGCTCGTGATCGAGAGCTCGCGGCAGCTCGACGCGCTGAACGCCGCGGTGGCGCGCAATCGCGCGCTTATCGCCGCCACGCTCGACAGCGTGATCGCGGTCGATCGCGACGGCCGCCTGATCGAGTTCAACCCCGCGGCCGAGCGGATGTTCGGCTACAAGTGCGAGGCCGTGATCGGGCGTGAGGTGGCTGACCTGCTGATCCCCGCACAGACCCTGGCCGACTATCGCCGGTTCGTGGACCGGGTCCGCGACGACGGCGACTCGGATTTGCTCGGCCGGCGGATCGAGACCGACTTCACCCGCAGCGACGGGAGCACGTTTCCGATCGAGCTGACGGTCATCCGGGTGGCCGGGCCCGACGGTGAGAGTCCCGTGTTCTATGCGTTCCTGCGCGACATCTCCCAGCGGCGGCGGGGCGAGGAGCAGCTGGCCTACCTCGCCTACCACGATGCCCTCACCGGCCTGCCGAACCGCATCCTGGTCAAGCAGGAACTGGAGCTGGCGCTGGCCCGGGCGCGCCGCGGTGATGGTGCGGCGGCGGTGATGTTCGTCGATCTCGACGACTTCAAGGAGGTCAACGACCGCTTCGGGCACGCCGTCGGCGACCGGCTCCTGGCCGCGGTCGCCGGCCGGCTGCGCAGCGTGCTGCGTGACACCGACGTACTCGCTCGGCAGGGCGGCGACGAGTTCCTCGTGCTGCTCGCCGACCTGACCGACACGCCGGGCGGCGTGGCGGAGCGCGTCGGCGGCAAGCTGCTCGACGCGTTGCGCCGGCCCTTCATCGTGGGTGAGACCGAGATCTGCACCGCAGCCAGCATCGGCGTCAGCCTGTATCCCGACGACGCCCTCAGCACCGATCTCCTGTTGCGCAACGCCGATGGCGCCATGTACGCGGCCAAGGCTGCCGGCGGCGGCCGGATCGGCTTTTACCGTCGGCCCGCGCGCTGATGCCCTTGGCCGGCGCAGCGCATGCCGGCTCCCGGGCACCGGCGCGCCAGCACCCCCCTGCTAGCCTCCTGCGTCGCATGGCGGTCCCAAAGCGCAAGCAATCCCACGCGCGCACCTCGCAGCGCCGCGCCCAGCACAAGGTGACTGCGCCCACTTACAACGAGTGCCCGCAGTGCCACAGCCCTCGTCGCCCGCATCGGGTCTGCCCGGTGTGCGGCAGCTACCGGGGTCGCGAGATCATCGCCGAGACCGCCCAGCAGTCGGGCTAACCCGTCACCACGATGGCGACCGTCGCCGTTGATGCGGGCGGGGCGGATCTGGGTCCCGCCGAGGTCGCAGCCGGGGCGTCGATCGCCGCCGCGGCGGGCACGAAGGTGATCCTGTTCGGCCCCGCGCCGGAGATCGGCCGAGTCCCCGCCGGCGTCGAGGTCGTGGACGCCCCGGTCTCGATCGCCAAAGCAGCCGATCCGGCTCATGCCGTCCGCTCGACCCCGGACGCCTCGATCGTCCAGGCCGCCCGAGCGGTGGCCGCCGGACGAGCCCATGCACTGGTATCGGGCGGCTCCACCGGAACGGCCCTCGCCGCCGGACTGTTCAACATCCGCCGGGACCGGGGGATATACCGACCGGCGCTGGCGCTGCCGGTCCCGGTACCCGGTGCCACCCCGGTGCTGCTGCTCGATGTCGGCGCCAACGTCAGCTGCCGCCCGGAGCATCTGGTCCAGTTCGCCCACATGGGATCGGCGTTCGCGCAGGCGGTGCTGGCGATCAACGCGCCACGCGTGGCCCTGCTCTCCAACGGCGAGGAAGCCGTCAAGGGCACTCCGGACCTGGTGGAGGTGCACGCCCACCTGGCGAGCGCGGGTGGCACCGGCCTGCACTTCATCGGGAACATCGAGGGCACCCAGGTGTTCGACGACGCCGCCGACGTGGTCGTGATGGACGGTTTCACCGGCAACATCGCGCTGAAGCTGATCGAAGGCGTCTCCGGGCGCACGCTGCGGTTGCTGCGCGACGCGTCGGCCACCTCCCGCCGGGCCCGGCTCGGGGGTTGGTTGCTGGCCCCGGCGATCCGCACCCTGCGCCGCGACATCGATCCGGAAGGACCGGGTGGGGCCTACATGCTGGGGCTCCGTCAGGTCGGAGTCGTCGCCCACGGGCGCTTTACTCGCCGCGGATTTGCGCGAGCGATCGAGGTCGCCGCCCGGGCAGTGGAGGAAGATGTGATCAGCGCCACGCGGGCCGCGCTCCAGGCGGCCGGCGCACTACGGACCCCCGCCGTGGGGGGAGAGGAGGAGGACGATGGCTAGTTGCGCGTCCGGGACGACGGCTACGGTGTGCCGCCAATGAAACGTGAGCAAGTGCTTTCGCTGATTCGCGCCCACCTGGTGGATGAGCTCGAGGTCGATCCCGATCGGATCCGCGAGCCGACGCGCTTCCGCGAGGATCTGGAGGCCGATTCGCTGGATCTCTACACGCTCGTGCAGGAGTTGGAGGACTCCTACGGCGTGAAGATCTCCGACGAGGATGCCAGCCGCATCCTGACCGTGGGTCAGGCGGTCGACTTCGTAATCGAAAGCGGCGTGGCGCCGGCGGCCGCGACCCGAGGCCCTGACCCTGAGTGACAGCGGATCGAGAGCGCAGGACGCCGACCCCCGCGACCTCACCGTCGGGTTCGGACATGGCGCTGGCGGAGATGCTCGACCGCCTCCAGCCGAGCCTGTCGGCCGCGGTGTTCACGCACTCGTCGTGGACCACGCGGCGCTCGGACTCCTACGAGCGGCTCGCCTTCCTGGGCGACAGCGTGCTCGGCCTCGCCGTCACGACGCACCTGTACCCCAAGCTCGATGCCGAGCGGTTCGGACCGGGCCGGCTGACCAAGATCCGAGCCCAGGCGGTATCGGGCAGGTCGTGCCGGACGGTGGCCGAGCGCCTAGGCGTTCCCGCGCGCCTGCGCGCCGCGGCGCCGGCCAACGCAGCGCCCGGGCTCGAGGCACTGCTCGGCACCGAACGAGTATTGGCGTCGGTGATCGAGGCGGTCATCGGGGCGTGCTACCTGGAGTTCGGGTACGACGCGACCGCCCAAGCGGTGGTGTCCGCGTTCGAGCCGGAGATCGAGGACGCGCTCGAGCACTCGGTCGACTACAAGTCAGCACTGCAGGAGCGGCTCGCCCGGCGGGGCGAGCTGGTCAGCTACTCGGTGGTGGCGGAGCAGGGTCCGCCGCACGACCGCACCTTCACCGTCAGCGCGACGATCCGCGGCCAGCCGATCGGCAGCGGCGTCGGTCGCAGCAAGAAGGACGCCGAGCAGGAAGCGGCGCAGGCCGCCCTGGAGTCGATGGGCGGGTGAGCCGTTAGCGATGTACCTGAAGTCGATCACCGTCAAGGGTTTCAAGTCGTTCCCGGATCGGACCCGGCTGGAGTTCGGCCCCGGGGTCAGCGTGGTCGTGGGGCCCAACGGCTCGGGCAAGTCGAACATCACCGACGCGGTGCTGTGGGCGCTGGGCGAGCAGTCGCCAGTCGCCGTCCGCGGTCAATCGATGCAGGACGTGATCTTCGGCGGAGCCCCCGGCCGTCAGGCCGCGGGCGCCGCTGAGGTCGAACTGGTGCTCGAGGACAGCGACGGAAGCCTCGGGCTGGGGATGCCTGAGGTCTCGATCCATCGACGCCTGGATCGCGACGGCGAGGGCGAGTACCGGCTCGCGGGCGCGCGCTGCCGTCTCGTCGACATCGTCGAGCTCCTGTCCGACACGGGTCTGGGCAAGGAGATGCATTCCGTCATCTCGCAGGGCCGGGTGGAGTCGCTGGTCACCTCCAAGCCCCGGGATCGGCGTCTGCTGATCGAGGAGGCGGCCGGTCTGGGCAAGCACCGCCGGCGCCGGCGCCGCGCCCAGCTGAAGCTCGCCCGCACCCAGGACAACCTCGATCGGGCGCTCGACGTCGAGCGCGAGGCGCGATCCCAGCTGCGCCCGCTCAAGCGCCAGGCGGAGGCCGCCGAGCTTCACGACCGGCTTGAGCGCCAGGCGCTGGAGATCCGCTGGGAGCTGGCGCGCGACGACGTCCGCGGTCGCCGTCAGGCGGCGACCGCAGCGCAGGCGACCGCCGACTCGGTCCGGGAACGTCGTCGGTCGCTGCAGGCCGAGTCAGAGACGGTCGCCACCCGCCGTGAGGCCGCCGAGGAGGCGCTATCCGCCCGCAGCGCTCAACGCGAGGAGCTTTCGCGGCGCTCGTACACGGCACGGGGGGCGGCCGAGCGGATCTCGTATCGAGTCGAGTCGGCCCGCGCCGGTAAGGCGTCGATCGCGGCCCGTCTGGAGCGCTCGGTGGCGCTGATCGCGCCGCTCGAGGCACTGGCCGCCGGCGACGGCGACGATCCGGAGGCGGCGTCGCGCATCGCCGGGCTGGAGGGGTCGCTGGCGGCCCTGGACCGGGATCGCGAGGCGGGGCTGGCGCGCGAGCTGCGAGAGCTGGAGGAGCAACTCACGGAGGCGGCCGCCCAGGTCGCGGCGCGCGGCGAGATCGTCGCCGGCCGCCAGCGCGAGCGCGAGGCGGCGGAAGCGGATGCCGAGCGGGTTCGCGGGAAGCTGCGAGAGGCCGAGCGCGAGGTGGAGCGCAGCCGGCGCGAGGCGGCGCGGGTGGGGGGGGAGCTGGCCACCGTCAACCAGTTTCTCCGCCACCACACCGGCGCGCCCGACGGCGCCGGCGCCCTGGCGGACGAGCTGGAGGTCGACCCCGGGTATGAGCTGGCGGTGGCGGCGGCGCTCGACGGCCGGCTGGGCGCCGCCGTCGTCGCGCACCGGGAGGTGGCTTCGGGACTCCTGGATCGCGCGGGCGCCGACGGGGGGCGGGCGCTGGTCGTGAGCGGCGACGACCTGCTGGCTGACGCCGGTGGCGTGCTGGGTGACGCCGGTCGCCTGCAGCCTCCAGTCCCGGAAGCCGAGCGTCTGCTCGATCACGTGCGCGGCGGCGACCGGGCGCTGTCGCTGGCGCGGATCCTGTTGCGAGACGTGTGGCTGCTGGATGATCTGGACCGGCTCATCGCCGGCTTCGCGGGCGTCGCCGTGACCCGGAGCGGCCGCGTCTGGTCCGACCGCACCCGCGAGCTGCGCCAGGCACCGGCGGTCGGCGAGGACCGGGTGCTCGCCGAGCGCAACCGGCGCGACCGGCTGGTGGGGGCCAGCGAGCGGGCCGTCCAGTCCGAGATGGACGCCCGCGCCGCGCTCGAGCGGGTGGCCGGGATGGTCTCGGAGGCAGATTCGCTCCGTGACCGGGTGATCGGCGACCATCGCGCCGCCGTTCGGGCCCTGGACGAAGCGGCCGAGGAGGAGCGGCGGATCGCCGCCATGATCCAGCGTCGGCGCTCGGCCCCGGAGGACGGGCCGGACGCGGGTCGTCGCTCGCAACTGACGGCGCAGCTCGTCGCCGAGCGGCGGATGGTGAAGGCCGCCGAGCGCGAGCGGATCGATCGCCGACGACGGCTCGAGCAGCTACGAGCGGCCACGGCACGGGATCGCGAGCGAATCCCCGTTGTCGTTGAGGTGATCGGGGCGCTGGAGGGCGCCGCCGCCGCGATCGCTGAGCAATGTCAGCGGTTCGAGGCGGCGCTGGCCGCCGACCGGGAGGCCGGGGAGCACGTCGCCGGCGAGCTGCGCGCCTGCGCCCAGCAGGAGGCCGATCTGCACGGCCGGCTGCGGCGTGAGAACGAGGCCGTGACCGAGGCCGAGGTGTCACTCCAGCGCGCCCTCGACCAGGCGGCCGACGCCGAGGCCGACCTGCACGGGCTCGCCCAGGCGCTGGCGCTCGCCGCTGAGCCGGCCGAGACCGAGCTCGGCGCCGAGGAGCGCCAGACGCTGAACGCCCGGCTGGAGCGGGTGGCCCGCCGCCGCGAGCAGCTCGGCCCGGTCAACCCGCTCGCCCAGGTGCAATACGTGGAGGCGGTCGCGCACGTCGAAGAGCTGGAGGCCCAGCGGGGCGACCTGGAGGCGGCACTCCGGGAGCTGGAGAAGCTGATCGCCGACACCGACCGCCAGATCCGGACCACCTTCGAGCAGACGTTCGCGGCGACGGCCGCTGCCTTCGAGGAGCTTGCCACGCAGCTCTTCGCCGGAGGCGAGGGCCGGCTTCGCCTGGTATCCGAGGCCGACGGATCTACCCGTCCCGCCCGGGTGATCGGCGGTCTCCCGGCGCCGGCGCCGGAGGACGGGGTGGGGGATGACGCCGATCCCGCCGCCGGGCAGGCCTCGTCCGACGACGAGTTTCGGGGCGAGGAGGACATGCTGGGGGTGGAGATCGAGATCACGCCGGCGGGCAAGGAGTGCAAACGGCTGTCGCTGCTCTCCGGAGGCGAGAAGTCGATGACCGCCTTGGCGTTCCTGTTTGCCGTCTTCCTGGCTCGCCCCTGCCCGTTCTACATCCTCGATGAGGTCGAGGCCGCCCTCGACGACCTCAACATCGACCGCTTCCTCGCCCTGTTGCGCCAGTACGCATCTCGGGCCCAGTTCATCGTGGTCACCCACCAAAAGCGCACGATGGAGGCGGCCGACTCGCTCTACGGCGTGTCGATGGGCTCCGACGGGATCTCCAAGGTGATATCTCGGCGGCTGTCGGCGGTGGACGCCGAGGCCGCTTAGAGCACGCCGCCGCTGCCTGAGGCGCCGCCCGGCAGGCATCCGGCGCGGCGCCGCCCGGCCGGTCCCCCGCCGCGGCCGCCCGGCCGGCCCCCCGCCGCGGCCGCCCGGCCGGCCCCCGACGCGAACGTCCATACCGTCTGGTCCGTTGGCCCGCGCCGCCGCTCCACGCTGGCGTTCGTCCGGACGTTTTCGTCGTTCGCCGCGAAAGCGGCTGTTCGAGCGCCTCGTGTTCCCGTCACGTCCAGTCGGCACGAGCGCGCTGGTAACGTCGCCGCCGTCATGGCGCGCGACTGGCGAGACCTGTTCATCATCGACGGCCAACCGGCCCCCCAGCTGGCCGCCGAAGAGCCGGCGGAGCGGCGGGTGGGGCGCTTTCGCCGGTTGCGTGAGAGCCTGCGCAAGACCCGGCAGGCGCTGCAGACCGAGATCCAGGCGACCCTGTTCGAGGATCTCAGCGACGAGACCTGGGAGCGGCTCGAGGAGGCGCTGATCTACGCCGACGTCGGGGCGAGCACGACGGCCAAGGTGGTCTCCCAGCTCGAGCAGGAGGCGTCGCAGAACAGGCTCTCCGGAGGTCAGGAGCTGTCCGATCGACTGGTGGCGCTGCTGACCGAGATCGCCCGCACCGGCGACGATACGATCGACCTCACCCCGGAGCCGACGGTGATCCTCGTCGCCGGGGTCAACGGCACCGGCAAGACGACGACGCTCGGCAAGCTCGCCTGGCACCTGAGCAGAGAGCTTCAACGCAACGTCGTGCTCGCCGCCGGGGACACCTTCCGCGCCGCCGCGGTCGAGCAGCTCGAGCTCTGGGCCCAGCGGGCCGAGGTCGGCTTCGTCAAGGGCGGTCTCGGGGCCGACTCGGCCTCGGTCGCCTTCGATGCGATTGACACCGCCCGGCGCGAGGGCGCCGACGTGGTGCTGATCGACACCGCCGGCCGCCTGCACACGCAGGACAACCTGATGGCGGAGCTCGCCAAAGTGCGCCGCGTGATCGCCAAGCAGATTCCCGACGCCCCGCACGAGACGCTGCTCACCGTCGATGCCACCACCGGGCAGAACGGGTTACGCCAGGCCAAGTCCTTCGCTGAGGCGATCGACGTCTCCGGTCTCGTGCTGACCAAGCTCGACGGGACGGCCAAGGGCGGCATCGCTCTGGCCATCGCTCAGGAGCTGGGGATCCCGGTGAAGCTGATCGGCGTCGGCGAGCAGCTGGAGGATCTGCGGCCCTTCGATGCCGCCGAGTTCGCCCGCGCGCTGGTGTCATAGCGGGACGGCGGCCCTAGACTCAAAAGGATGTTCGACTCCCTCGCCGAGAAGCTGCAGGCGACCCTGGCCGGCGTCCGCGGCCACGGGACGCTGACCGAGGACGATGTCAATGGCGCGATGCGCGAGATTCGCCTCGCGCTGCTCGAGGCCGACGTCAACTTCAAGGTGGTCAAGAGCTTCACCGGCGCGGTCAAGGAACGCGCGTTCGGGGCCGATGTGCTGGGCCAGCTGAACCCCGGCCAGCAGGTGGTCAAGATCGTTTCCGATGAGCTCACCGAGCTGATGGGTGGCTCGGCGCGAGACCTGTCGTTCTCGCCCCGCCCGCCGACCGTCGTGCTCATGGCGGGGCTCCAGGGATCGGGTAAGACGACGGCCACGGCCAAGCTGGCGCGCTACCTGCGCGAGCAGCACCATTCCTCGGTCGCCGTCGCCGCCTGCGACGTGTATCGGCCGGCGGCGGTAGACCAGCTCGTCAAGGTCGGCCAGCAGGTCGGCGCCGACGTCTACGAGCAGGGCACCGACCGCAACCCGGTCGACATCGCCCGGTGGGCGACGGAGCGCGCTCGGGCCGAGGGCAAGGATGTCCTGATCGTCGACACCAGCGGTCGGCTCCACGTCGACACCGAGCTCATGAACGAACTCGCCGACATCAAGAAGGCGATCAAGCCACACGACATCCTGCTCGTCGTCGACGCGATGACCGGGCAGGACGCGGTCAATGTCGCCGAGCAGTTCGGCGAGGTGGTCGACTTCGACGGCGTCGTCATGACCAAGCTCGACGGCGACGCCCGCGGCGGCGCCGCCCTGTCGGTCAAAGCGATCACCGGCAAGCCGATCCTGTTCGCCTCCACCGGGGAGAAGCTGGACCAGTTCGAACGCTTCCATCCGGACCGGATGTCGCAGCGGATTCTCGGCATGGGCGACGTGATGACCCTGATCGAGAAGGCGGAGGCCGGCTACGACGAACAACAGGCAGCCGAACTGGAGCGCAAGCTGCGCAAGCAGGAGTTCGGCCTCGACGACTTCCTCGAGCAGATGCGCCAGGTCCGGCGCCTCGGCCCGCTGCAGTCGCTGCTCGGGATGATCCCGGGCATGGGCAAGCAGCTGCAGGGCGTCAAGGTCGACGAGCGGGACTTCGACCGCCTCCAGGCGATCATCCTGTCGATGACTCCCCAGGAGCGCCGTCATCCCGAGCTGATCAAGGGCTCGCAGCGCTTGCGCATTGCCCGGGGCTCGGGCACCAACGTGCAAGCCGTGAAGCAGCTGATCAAGCAGTTCGAGCAGATGCGCAAGGTGATGCGTCAGGTGTCGCAGGGGCGGATGCCGGATCTCGGCGCGATGATTCGCCAGGCGCGCTGACCAACCCGGGCGGCCGTTGTCCGCGGGACCCAACGTGACCCCGCCGTTCCGCCGACGAGACGCTTGCCGCACCCACGTCCGCGCCCAGCACGCTAACCTCATCGCTCGCACATGGCAGTCAGACTTCGGCTAACTCGTATCGGCGGACGCAAGAACCCCATTTGGCGGGTCGTGGTGGCCGACCAACGCTCCAAGCGCGATGGCCGGGTGATCGAGACCGTGGGGCATTACAACGCCCAGACCGAGCCCTCCACGATCGTGCTCAACGAGGAGCGGATCCGTGACTGGCTCGCGCGAGGGGCTCAGCCCAGCGAGACCGTTCGTAAGCTGCTGCGCACCCAGGGCATCAGCTGAGTGGCCCGAACGGCGCGCCGAGGACCGTGAAGGAGCTGCTCGAGTATCTCGCCAGAAGGCTGGTGGCGCACCCGGATGAGGTGCGAGTCACCGAGGTTCGCGAGGGCGACGGCACTGTCGTGCTCGAGCTGTCGGTCGACGAGGACGACTACGGCAGCGTCATCGGCCGCGGTGGCCGCACCGCGACCGCCCTGCGCGCGGTGATCAAGGCCGCGGCCGTAAACCAGCAGCGTCGCGTGTTGGTGGACATCGTCGACACGTGATCGACCTCGGCGGGGCTTGAGCGAAGCGGATCACTGGCTGCGCGCCGGTGTCGTCGGACGGCCCCACGGCCTCGACGGGAGCTTTCATGTCATCGAGCCGGTACCCGGTCTGTTGGAGCTGGGCGCGCGGGTGTCGGTTCAAGGAGCCGATCGCGAGATCGTGCGCACCGCCGGCCACGAGCGGCGGCCGATCCTGCGGCTGGCCGGATGTGAGGATCGCGATGCCGCGCAGCGGCTGGGCGGCGCGGAGCTTCGGGTGTCTCGGCAGGCCGCGCCCCCGCTGCAGGAGGATGAATGGTGGGCCGACGATCTTCAGGGGTGCACGGTGCAGGATGGCGATCGGATGGTTGGGGTCGTGGCCCGGCTGCTCGGACTCCCCTCGTGCGAGGTCCTGGAAGTGACCCGTGAGACCGGCGAGTCCGATCTGCTCGTGCCGCTGATCAAAGACGCGGTTCGCGGAGTGGATCTGGAGCAGCGGATCATCGACGTCGACCTGCGTTTCCTGGGCGAGGTGTGATGGAGATCGACGTCTTCACCCTGTTTCCGCAGGCATTTGCCTGGTTCGTCGCCCAGCGGCACGTCACCAACGCCCTCGCCCGCGGGCACGAACTGCACCGCGTCAACTATCGGGATCACACGCCGCTCAGCGGGGGACAGGTCGACGACACGCCGTTCGGCGGAGGTGCCGGAATGGTGCTGCGCGTCGACGTGGTCGAGGCGGCACTGCGTGCCCACTACGAGGTCGATCCAGTGCAGCTCGTCCGGCAGCGTCGCGTGATCGCTCTGGATCCGACCGGTCGACTGCTCGATGATGAGCTCGTCGACGAGCTGGCGTCGCAGCCGGCGCTGACCGTCCTGTGCGGCCGTTACGAGGGGTTCGACGAGCGGATCGTCGAGCATTTCGCCTCAGACCGGGTGTCGATCGGGCATTACGTCCTGACCGGCGGAGAACTGCCCGCGATGGTGATGTGCGACGCCCTCCTGCGCAAGCTCCCGGGAGCGCTCGGCGACGAGCGCTCCGCCGTGGAGGAGTCGTTCAGCGCCGCCCTCCAGCGCGGTCCCGAGTATCCGCACTACACCCGGCCGGCCGAGTACCGGGGCTGGCGGGTGCCCGACGTCCTGCTCTCGGGCCACCATGCCCGCATCTCCGAGTGGCGACTGGACCAGAGCCGCCGCCGCGCGGCGCGGGCCGGTGCGGCCCGGCCTGGTAGACCCTGACCCAGGTCCGGCCCCGGCCCCCGCCCGGGCGACCGGCGACCGGCGACCGGCGGCCGGCGACCGGCGACCGGCGCCCGGCGACCGGCATCGCGTTCGCATACGTCCGCTACCATGAATCGCCGCATGGGCCCCGCGGCGCTACGCGCGCCCGAACCGGCTCTGGCTACTGCCCGCGCGGAGCCGAAGGCGATGCGAACCGCGGGCGCGTTCAGTTCCCATGAGCACAGTCATCGACAGCCTGGAGCGTTCACAGCTCCGCCGAGTCCCGACGTTCGACGCCGGTGATCGCCTGCGGGTGCACTTCCAGGTGATCGAGGGCACCCGGCGACGCACCCAGGTGTTCGAGGGCGTCGTCATCAAGCGCCAGGGCCACGGAGCCCGCGAGACGTTCACCGTCCGCAAGCAGTCGTTCGGAGTCGGCGTGGAGCGCACGTTCCCGCTTCACTCGCCAAAGATCGAACGAATCGAGGTCGCCGCCCGCGGCGACGTTCGGCGCGCCAAGCTCTACTACCTGCGCGGCCGGATCGGCAAGCGTGCCCGGGTGCGAGAGCGCCGGTCCGCCCGTCCCGAGGTGGCCGTGGAGCGCGAGCTCCTCTACGGACCCGACACGGACGGAGAGGGGACCCCCGAGCCGGTCGATGCCGAGGGTGCCACCGCCGCAGAGACGGTCGCTGAAGTGCCCGCACCGGAGACGGTCGCTGAAGTGCCCGCACCGGAGACGGTCGCCGAAGTGCCCGCACCGGAGACGACCGGCGAGACCGCAGCCACCGGTGCAGACCCCACCCAGGCCACGTCACCCGAGGTCCAGGTGGAGGCGGAGCCCGGCGCGCAAGCGGCGGGCGCGGCGCAGGCAGAGCCGGCGACGGACGACGATTAGGTGTGACGAGGACCACCAAGCCGCTGATCCGCTCGGCGGCGGAGCTGGTCCTGATCGTCGCGATCGCGCTGGGACTCGCGCTCTTGATCCAGGCGTTCCTGGTCAAGCCGTACGAGATCCCGAGCGCGTCGATGCTCCCGACCCTGCGCATCAACCAACGGATCCTGGTCGATCGGCTGGGGACTCATTTCATCGCCCCCAAGATCGGCGACATCTATGTCTTTCACCCGCCGGCGCAGGAGACTTGCGCCGACCCCAGCGAGGGCGAGAATCAGCTGGGTCAGGACGGGAAGGCCGCCTGTGACGTGGCTCAGACCCGAAGGTCGTCACAGACCTACGTCAAGCGGGTCGTCGGCCTCCCCGGCGACCGCCTGTCGATCGTCAACGGCCACGTGATCCGCAATGGAGTCCGAGAGAAGGACTCCTACACGATTCCGTGTAACGGTGGTGGAGAATGCAACTTCCCTCAGACGATCACCGTGCCGAAGGGCGACTACTACATGATGGGCGACAACCGTCCGGACTCGCTGGACAGCCGTTTCTGGGGTCCGGTCCCGAAATCGTGGTTGATCGGCGAGGCATTCTTCACCTACTGGCCTCCCGATCGAATCGGCGTGCTCTAGTGGGCCTCCGGGGGGCACACTAGTGGCCCCCCAGGGGCCGATTCGGTCCAGACCGATGGCGTCGGCGCGGACGCGCAAGCGCAGGCGATCGCCGCTCAGCTCGGTGGTGGAGCTCGTGATCACGGTCGCGGTCGCGGTCGGTCTCGCGCTCCTCATCCAGGCGTTCATCGTCAAGCCGTACCGAATCCCCAGCCCGTCGATGGTGCCGACCCTGACTCCGGGCCAACGGGTGTTGACCAATCGACTTGACACCCGCCCCAGCGTCGGCGACGTCGTCGTGTTCCACCCGCCGCACGGTGCCGACTTCGCCAGCCCGGTGTGCGGCGACGCGTCCGAGGGGACCGACCACAGCGCGGCGTGCGACCGTCCGACCGCCGCGGAGTCCAACCAGACGTTCATCAAGCGCGTGGTGGCCGGTCCCGGCGACCGGATCCGGATCGTCAACGGACACGTATACCGCAATGGCGTGCGCGAGAAGGACGGCTACATCAACCACGCCGTCCCTTGCAACGCCGCAAGCTCCTGCACTTTTCGCAAGACGATCACCATTCCGCCCGGCGACTACTTCATGATGGGCGACAACCGTGGTCTCTCCGACGACAGCCGCTTCTGGGGACCCGTCCCCGAGAAATGGATCATCGGTGTTGCCTTCTTCACCTACTGGCCCCCCGACCGGATCGGGACCCTCTGACCCGCCGCGCCGCCGCTCGCCGCGTCCCGGCCGGCGACTGCTCGGCTTCGATCGGAGCCTGGGGGTACGGTTCGTCGCCGGCGCCGACGAGGCCGGTCGTGGCTGTCTGGCGGGGCCGCTGGTCGCGGCCGCGGTTCTCCTGGATCTCGAGCGCCTGGGGCCGACCCAGGCCCGCGCCCTCGGGGCGCTGAACGACTCAAAGCAGCACACGCCGGAGGGTCGAGCGGCTCTGTACCCGGTCATCTTGAGCATCGCCGCCCGCGTTTCGATCATCACGCGCTGTGCTCCGGGGATCGACGCCCGGGGCCTGCATAAGACAAACCTCGCGGCCCTGGGCGATGCGTTGAGACAGGTCGCCTGTGAGGGCTGCATCTGCCTGAGCGACGGCTTCCCGGTGTCCGGGCTGGGCTATCAGCAGCGAGCGGTGATCGGCGGCGACGCCAAGAGCGCCGCGATCGCCGCGGCCTCGGTACTCGCAAAGGAGACCCGGGACCGTTACATGCGCCGCGCCGACGCCGCTCATCCCGGTTGGGAGTTCGCCCAGCACGTCGGCTACTCGACCCCGGAGCACCGCGACGCGATCGAGCGGCTCGGCGTCTCTCCGCTGCACCGGCTGTCGTTTCAGTCGACGGCGTATCAGCAGCTCGCGCTCGGCTAGGGCTCCGTCCGGCGCCACGGGGCGGCGCCATCAAAAGGCACCCTCCAGGTGCTCCAGCGAAATCAGCCGCCCGGTGCAGTCGACCGTGACCCCGATCGCATCGAAGCGGATCGTGTCGGCGTAGGGCCGGTCCCGGCGCTCGAACAGCCACTGGGTCGCCATCTTGCGCACCTGCGTCCGTTTTGCCGGCCCCACGGCCTCCATCGGACCCCCGGCGCGGCCATCGCCGCGCCGCGTCTTGACCTCGCAGAACGCCAGCGTCTTCCCGACCCGCGCCACGATGTCGAGCTCCCCGAAGCGCGTGCGGTAGTTGCACTCCACGACCTCGTACCCGAGTCGGCCGAGATGCTCGACCGCCAGCTGCTCTCCGCGCCGCCCGAGCTGCTTTCCAGACGGATTGGTCATCACCGCCCAAGCTAGGCCAAATCGTGTGACCCGTGGGTCACCGACGGTGCCAATTCTGTAACAAAAATTCCCGCAAAAATGACACTTCTGTGACGGTGCGTCACCCACGTGCGACGCGATCTTCCGTAGCGTCCAGGAGGTGCTCGCTCGGGTCGTCACATTCGCGATCGACGGCGTCCAGCCACGTCAGGTGTGGGTCGAGGTCGACATCCGCAGCGGCCTGCCGGCGTTCACCATCGTCGGCCTCGGCGACACCGCCGTCCGCGAGTCCCGGGATCGGATCCGCGCGGCGATCCTCAATTCCGGCTTCAAGTTCCCGGAGGGGCGGATCACGGCCAACCTGGCGCCGGCCTCGCTGCGCAAGGCCGGGCCCGGCTTCGACGCCGCGCTCGCGCTCGCCGTGCTCGCCGCCAACGGTCAGGTCTGCAGCGCGGGACTGGAGCGGTGTGCGGTGTTCGGCGAGTTGTCGCTCGGCGGCGAGCTGCGGGACTCGCCGGGGGCGCTGGCGGTGGCCGAGGGCGCCCGGCACTCCGGGTGCAGGCGGCTGATCGTGCCCCGCTCCCGAGCCCGGGAGGCGGCGCTCGTGGAGGACCTGACGATCGTGGCCGTCACCAGCCTCCGGGCGGCCGCAGCGGTGCTCGATGGGGCTGCGCCACCGCCGTTGCCGGGCAGGCCCGCGGCGATGCATCGCCCAAGCACCGCACTCGATCTCTGCGACGTGCGCGGCCACGGCGCCCCGCTGCTGGCGCTGGAGATCGCCGCCGCCGGCGGTCACAACCTGCTGTTGGAAGGGGCACCCGGCACCGGCAAGACGATGCTCGCTCGGCGGCTGCCCACGATCCTGCCGTCTCTGACCCGGGCCGAGGCGATCGAGGTGACCCGTTTGCACAGCGTCGCGGGAGTTCACGGCGACGGGCTTATCAGCGCCCGTCCGTTCCGAGCGCCGCATCACACGATCTCGCCGGCCGGGCTCGCCGGAGGCGGGTCGCCGCCTCGCCCCGGAGAGGCGACGCTGGCTCATCACGGCGTGCTGTTCCTCGACGAGCTCTCGGAGTTCCAGCGCCCCAGCCTGGACGCGCTGCGCCAGCCGCTGGAGGACGGCGGGGTGACGATCGTCCGAGCCCAGCACTCCCTGTCGTTCCCGAGCCGCTTCATGCTGGTCGCGGCCACCAATCCATGCCCCTGCGGCTACGCCGGGGTCGATGATCGCTGCACCTGTGGCGAGACCGAGCTACGCCGGCACCACCGCCGGCTCAGCGGGCCGCTCCTGGATCGGATGGACCTGCTCGTCGACGTGCGCCGGCCGGAAGGCGACGAGCTGCGAGCGCCTGCCCGGACCAGCTCGCCGGCGATTCTGGCCCGAGTGACCGAGGCGCGCGAACGGCAGCGAAGGCGGCTGGCCGGGACCGGCGCCACGTGCAACGGCGTAATGGAAGCTCGGGTGGTCAGCGCCCGCGTTCGCCTGGACGGGGCGGCCGAGCACGAGCTGTCCCGCGCCTACGCGATCGGGATGCTCAGCGCACGCGGTCGCCACCGCGTGCTGCGGGTTGCCCGGACGATTGGCGATCTCGCCGGCCGGGACCGCGTGACCCGGGAGGACATCCTGCTGGCGCTCAGCCTTCGCCAGCGCCGGGGAGCGGAGATCGCGACCGTCCTGTGACCGCCGCGATCGCGTGTCCGACCTGTCTGCGGCGATCGTGGTTGCTCGGCAGGCTGTGCGGTCACCTCGACGTGGCCCGCAGCCGGGCCCGAGCTTTGCTGGAGCTTGATGATGAGGACCTCATCGGCGCCGTCTGCGGAGACGATGCCGCCGCGGTACGAGCAGGACACCAGGGATTTCGTCCCGAGGAGTACGTCGCGCGCTGCGCGGCATCGCACCTGGAGGTGCTGTGCCGCTGCGATCCGCGCTACCCGGCGACGCTGCGATCGCTGCCGGCGCCACCGGCGGCCCTGCACGTGGCCGGCGGTCTGCGCCGCTTCCTGGATCTCGCCCGCGCGGACGCGGTGGCGATCGTCGGGTCGCGGGCGGCCTCGCCGTATGGGTTGGAGAACGCTCGCTCGCTGGCGCGTGGGGTCGCCGCGTCCGGGCTGACGGTGGTCAGCGGGATGGCCAGGGGAATCGACGCGGCGGCGCACGAGGGCGCGCTGGAGTCCGGCGGGGCGACCATCGCGGTGTTGCCGGCCGCGCCCCAGCGTGCCTATCCCACCTCCCGCTGGTGGTTGCACCGGCGGATCCTGGCCGCTGGGTCGGTCGTTTCCGAGCTCGGACCCGACGTCCAGGTGCGAAGGTGGATGTTCCCGGCGCGCAACCGCATCATCGCCGCTCTTGGACGCATGACGGTGGTGGTGGCAGCCGGGGAAGGCTCGGGCGCGATGCTGACCGCGCGTGACGCACTCAGTCTCGGGCGAGAGGTCGGCTCCGTGCCCGGTCCGGTCACGGCTCGCCTGTCGTGGGGGCCCCATCAGCTGCTGCGATCGGGCGCTCACCTCGTGGCCGAGCCGGCGGATGTCCTGCGGGCGCTGTTCGGAGACGACGCGCCCGCGCCATCAGTGCCGGAGCGCCCGTCGCTGAGCCCTCAGCTCCAGTCGGTGTTCGACGCCCTCGCCGACGGCTATGACCCGCCGCGCGCGTTCGCGCAGGCCGGACTGGACGCCGAGGGCGGACTGGCGGCGCTGGCCGCGCTCGAGCTCCAGGGGCACATCCGTCGACAGCCGGGAGGCCGCTTCTCGATCATCGCCTGACAATCGAGCGTCCCCGGTGGTGGGCACGGCGACGCTGCGTGCGCACCGCGACGGGCGGGCGTTCGCGGGCAAAACACACCACACCTCGCGCGTTTCGAGGATGTGTGGGCGATTTCGACCGCCCGGCGGGCAAACCAGCGCACACCATCGCGATTCCGGGATGGGTGGGCGATTTTTGCCCGGCCTGGAAGGCCCGAACGGCCCGGAAGGCCCGGACGCACCACCCGGCCCCAGCGGCCCGGACGGCCCGGAGGCCCGAACGGCCCGGCCAGCCGGACGGCCCAGCCGGCGTTGGGCCGGCTGAGGACCACTCACTAAGCTCGCGACCCAGATGGCCGACAGTGAATCCGAGACCGACGGTGATGCACGGATCCCCCGCGTATTGTCGATCGCCGGCTCGGACTCGGGCGGCGGCGCCGGAATCCAGGCCGACCTGAAGGCGTTTGCCGCCTGCGGCGTCCACGGCATGACGGCGATCACCGCGATCACCGCGCAGAACACGGTCGGGGTCGCCGCCGTGGCGCCCGTGTCGCCCGAGATGATCGTTGCCCAGGTGAAGGCGGTCGCCGAGGACATCGGCGTCGACGCGGTCAAGATCGGGATGCTGGGAAGCGTCGACACGGTCGATGCGGTCGCCGCCGCGTTACAGGAGCTGCGGCCGGGCACCCCGGTGGTGCTCGACCCGGTGATGGTGTCGGAGTCCGGAGCGCAGCTGCTGGAGGGCCCGGCCGTGATGGCGCTGATCCGCCGGTTGCTGCCGCGCATCACCGTGGTGACGCCGAACCTGCCGGAGGCCCGCACCCTGGCGGCCGCGGCGCACCCACCGCACCCGGATCAGGCCGCGCGCCCCGATGACGTCGCGGCGCACCCACCGCACCCGGATCAGGCCGCGCGCCCCGATGACGTCGCGGCGCACCCACTGCGCCCGGATCAGGCCGCGCGCCCCGATGACGTCGCGGCGCTTGCCCGCACCCTCCACGCCCTCGGGCCGCAGGTCGTCGTCGTCACCGGCGGTCACCGCGAGTCGGCGACGGACGTGTTCTTCGACGGCTCGCAGGTCGTCGAGCTCCCCGGGCAGCAGTATCCCGGCGGTGCTGCGCACGGCTCCGGCTGCACGCACTCATCGGTTCTCGCCGCGCGCCTGGCCTGGGGCGACTCGCCGCTCGATGCGGCGCGCGCCGCCAAGTTGCTGGCCTCCCGCGCCGTACGCGATGGATTGACCGGTGTCGGGGCGGGTGCCGGACCGGTCGACGTGCTCCGCGTGTCCGTTTGATGTGCCGACGTGCTCCGCGTGTCCGTTTGATGTGCGCCGTATGGCGGATGGATGTTGTCGGCGTGACATAATCATCGCGTGCGCTTTCTGAGGATGAAGCCGGGCCACGGGGAGGTTCTGATCGCGGAGGGCGATGTGGAGGTGGCCGAGGACGAGCTGGCCCTGGTGGAGGAGTTTCGCCGGCAGCTCGACGCCGGTCTGTGGGCGGCGGTGCCGGTCCGAGACGGAGCCGGCCGGCGTCAGGCGCACATGGTCAAGACGTTCGAGGACGTCCCCCGCGACGCGGACCGCGTGATCTTCTTCCCGCGCGCGGCCGGTGGCCGGTAGGCGGCCGGCGAGCTCGTGCTGCTGGCGCTCGCGGCGACCGCGCTGGTAGCCGTCGCGCTCCTCTCCGAGGAGCTGCTGCCCCGGGTGGAGGAGCTCTGGTCACGTCACCGCGCGCGGCGACGGCTGGCCCCGGTGACTCCATATGACCCCGGCCGCGAGCGGCGCGCTGAGCAGCGCGCCCGGGTGCTGCTGCGCTCCTGCGTCAACGAGGAGGAGTGGTCGATGTACCGGGACCTCGGGTTCATTCGGGTGTGGGGCACGCAATCCGACGGTCCGGTCGACTCCGATCAGACCGGCGGCGCCGCCTATGGCTACCTGATCTACCCGCACCGGGCGATCGTCGCCTATCTGGCTCAGACCCACCGGCTGCTGAACGAGTACTGCGTGGAGTTCCCCGACGAGACGCGTCCGTACGGTAGTGCGCGGCTTCCCGACTCCGACGACGTGCTCGCCAAGTGGATGGCGCTGACCGGCGACGAGCAACGGCTCATCTGCACCGCCAACATGCACCTTCCGGGACGGCAGCTGGATCCGGCGCGGGTCAAGCGCGACCTGTGGCGCCTGGGCCAGTGGGAGCGGGCGCGGATGCGCGACGCCGCCCAGAGCCCCACCGAGAGCCCGCTAGACAGCTCCAGCTGACCGCTCGCGCGCCCGCCGACGGCGCCTCCCCGAGCGGAGCCACGAAGTGCCCGCGCGCGTCGACTCCGGCCGGCCTCGACTCCGGCCGGCCTCGTCGACTCCAGCCGGCCTCGGCGGCCCTCGCCCGCGCCTCGGCGCCCCCGGCCGGCCTCGGCGCCCTTGCCGGCGCCGACGCCAGCGAGCGATAGCCGGCGAGCGATACAGTCCCGCCCGCGATGAGCACCCACACCGAGCTCGATCTCAAGCACCGCAGCCGTCCCCTCACCGAAGGCCCGGAGCGAGCCGCGGCCCGGGCTTTCCTGCGGGGCATCGGCTACGACGAAGACGCCCTGGCCAAGCCGCTGATCGCCGTCGCGAACACCTGGATCGAGACGATGCCGTGCAACTTCCATCTCCGCGCCCTCGGCGGCAAGATCAAGCAGGGCATCCGCGAGGCCGGGGGCACGCCGATGGAGCTCAACACGATCGCGATCTCCGACGGGATCACGATGGGCACTCCGGGGATGCGCGCCTCGCTGGTCAGCCGCGAGCTGATCGCCGACTCGATCGAGCTCGTCGTCGACGCTCACCGCTTCGACGCGGTGATCGCGCTGAGCGGATGCGACAAGACGATCCCCGCGACCGTCATGGCGCTGTGCCGGCTGGACATCCCCAGCGTCATGCTCTATGGCGGCTCGATCATGCCCGGCAACCTGCACGGCGAGCGGGTGACTATCCAGGAGGTGTTCGAGGCCGTCGGCGCCCGCGCCGCCGGCCGGATCAGCGACGCGCAGCTGGCCGAGATCGAGGCGGTCGCGTCGCCCGGCGCCGGGGCGTGCGGCGGCCAGTTCACCGCCAACACGATGGCGATGGCGTTCGAGGTGCTGGGAATCTCGCCGTCGGGCTTCTCGATGGTTCCCGCGATGCATCCCCGCAAGGCGCAGGTCGCCGAGCAAGCCGGTGAGCTGGTCATGGACGTGCTCCGCCGAGATCTGCGCCCGAGCACCATCATCACGCGCGCCAGCCTGGAGAACGCAATCGCCGCGATCGCCTGCAGCGGCGGCTCCACCAACGGCGTGCTGCACCTGCTGGCGATCGCCAGGGAGATGGGGATCGATCTCCACATCGACGACTTCGACGCGATCTCAGACCGCACGCCGCTGCTCTGCGACCTCAAGCCCGGGGGCCGGTATGTCGCGCCCGACCTGTACGAGGCCGGGGGCGTTGCCCTCGTGGCCAAGCGGCTGGACGATGCCGGGCTGCTGCACTCCGACGCGGTCACGGTGACCGGGAAGACGATCGGCGAGATCGCGTCGGCGGCGGTCGAGACGCCCGGCCAGAAGGTGGTGCGGCCGTTGAGCGATCCGATCAAGCCCAACGGCGGACTGGCGATCCTCCACGGTAATCTCGCCCCCGAGGGATGCGTGGTCAAGCTCGCCGGCCACGAGCGCCGCCGCCAGACCGGGCCGGCTCGAGTGTTCGAGTCCGAGGAGGACGCGATGGCGGCGGTCACCGCCGCGACGATCAAGGCGGGCGACGTGATCGTGATCCGCAACGAGGGACCGGCGGGCGGCCCGGGCATGCGCGAGATGCTCGCGGTCACGGCCGCGCTGGTCGGCGAGGGCCTGGGCGAGGAGGTGGCGCTGATCACCGACGGCCGCTTCTCCGGCGCCACCCACGGGCTGATGGCGGGTCATGTCGCGCCCGAGTCGATCCGCGGCGGCCCGATCGGCCTCGTCCGCGACGGCGACCAGATCACCCTCGACGTCGATGCCCGCCGACTTGACGTCGACCTCTCCGACGCCGAGCTGGCCGCTCGCTCGCAGAGCTTCCGAGCGCCGGAGCGTCCCTTCCCCGGCGTGGCGCTGAGCAAGTACGCCAAGCTGGTCTCGAGCGCCGCGCGAGGGGCGATCACTCACTGACCGCCACCGGAGCGCAGCCGGCCGGCCAGGCGACTCACGCAATGCCGGAATCATTCGCTAAGTCCGCAACAACGCTTGCAAACCTCCCGGCAAAGGCTCGCTGCTTGATCGGGAAGGCGCGATGTGTACCATCTTCGCCGTGGCGAACGTCTCTTACCTGCGCGCGGGCGATACCGAGCGTGCGACAACAGTTGGCAGGGGTAGTCGAACCGTATGGCCGGGCCGTCACGGGCGCGGCCGCTACGTGCTCGCCGGGGTCATGCTGGCCGCGGTCGCAGCCGCCGTCGCCGCCGGGGTCCTGCTCACCTCGGCCAAGGCGACGCTGAGCCCGGATTCGATCGCGATCGCCAAGATCGGGATGCCGCTTGGGGGTGGCACCGTGGAGAGCGTGAGCGCGGTCATGGGCCCGCAGCGCCAACCGGTCCCGGTAACCGTGCGCGACGGCCGGATCTACCCGCAGCACCTGATCGCGGCCGACCAGCGCCTGAGCGTGCATGTGGTCGTCAAGCGGCCGGGCTGGATCTCGTGGCTGGCCGGCAGCAAGGAGCAGCTCAACCTCACCACCACCGCACCGGTGGCCAGCCTGCGCTCTCACTATGTGACCGTGAGCCGGGGGGCGCCGCTGCGCCTCGGCTTCAAGGCGCCGGTCAGCGCGTACTCTTACGGCGCCTCGCCCGTGCACCTGAAGCGCGTCGTGTTGCCGCATCCGGCCACGTCGATCGTCTTGCCGCACACTGGTGCCGCCGGCACCGTGTTCCTGTCGGCGCAGCCGCGTAACTGGGAGAAGTCGGCCAGCGCACTGGTCAGCTACTTCCCGGCCGGGAGTGCCGCCTCGGTGGTCGCCAATCCCACGCCCGGTGCTCGGATCGACCCGGCCACCAAGATCACGCTGACGTTCTCCAAGCCGGTCTCGCGCGTGCTGGGCTCCCACCTGCCGCCGGTCTCACCGACGACCTCCGGCAGCTGGCACCGGATCTCGAGCCATGCGATCGAGTTCCAGCCCCAGGGCGTCGGCTACGGGTTGGGCGCGAAGGTGCAGATCCCGCTGCCCAAGGGGGTGCGGCTGCTCGGCGCTACCCGATCCGGCTCGACCGACAGCGCCACCTGGACGGTTCCCGGTGGCTCCACCACTCGGTTGCAGCAGATGCTGGCGCGACTCGGCTACCTGCCGGTGAACTTCAAGTATTCGGGCAAGGGCGTCAGCCCAACTCCCGCCGCGGAAGAGGCGGCCGCGGTCAATCCTCCCAAGGGCCGCTTCACGTGGCGCTGGCGCAATACTCCGTCCGAGCTGCGCAACCTGTGGCAGCCGGGCGCTTCCGGCGAGCTGACCAAGGGCGCGCTGATGGCCTTCGAGAACGACCACGGGATGACGCCCGACGGCGTCGCCAGCCCCGCCGTCTGGAACGCGCTGATCTCGGCGTTGCTGGCCGGGCACCGGTCCACCTTCGGTTACACGTTCGTTTCGGTCAGCGAAGGCAGCCCGGAGACCGAGAGCACCTGGCACGACGGCCGAGTCCGCGTTTCCGGGCTGGTCAATACCGGCATCGCCGGCGCGGCGACCGCGCAGGGCGTGTTCGCCGTGTTCGAGCACGCGCCGTCGGTGACGATGAGCGGCACCAACCCGGGCGGCGGCACTTACTCCGACCCCGGCGTTCCGTATGTCAGTTACTTCAACGGCGGCGACGCCCTGCACGGCTTCATCCGCGGCGGCTACGGCTATCCGCAGAGCCTCGGCTGCGTGGAGATGCCGTACTCCGAGGCCGGGGCGGTCTACCCGTACACCCCGATCGGGACGATCGTCGACGTAACCTAACGGGGCCGCTCAGCTCCCCCCGGAGGGCCGTCCGGCGCCGCGGCGAACCTGGTCCTCAGATGCAGTCGCCAGCGCCAGAGCAGATCTCGCCCGTGTGGATGGCCGCGCTGGAGGCGCACGAGGCCGACCTGCGCCGGCGGGCCGTCGCCAGCAAGACTCGCCGGGCGTACGCGATCGACACGGGGCAGTTCGCGAGCTGGGCGAGCGCGAGACAGCTGGAGCCCGCCACGATCGACGTCCGGGCGCTGCGGCGCTACGCCGCCGGGCTGACCGAGCGGGGCCAGGCACCGACAACGGTGGCGCGCAAGCTGGCGGCACTGCGGGGGCTGCTGCGGACGCAGATCGCGCTCGGCGCGCGGGCCGAGAACCCAGCCGAGCTGCTGCGCTCGCCCAAGCGCCCCCAGCGCCTCCCGAGCGTGCTCAAGCCGGCCGAGGTGGCGTCGCTGCTGGACCGGATTCCGGCCACGACGCCGCTGGAGCTGCGCGACCGGGCCATGTTCGAGCTCGCCTACGCGTGCGGACTGCGCGCCGAGGAGCTCGTCACCCTCGACCTCAGCTCGATCGACTTCGACGGCGAGTCGGTCCGCGTCGAGGGCAAGGGCGGCCGGACGCGGCTCGTCCCCGCTGGCGAGCATTCGCTGCGGGCGCTGGAGCGCTACCTCGCCGGCGGGCGTCCCCGGCTGGCCCGTGATCGCGGCGCCGGCCTGTTTCTGTCCAAGTCCGGATGCCGGCTGGGCACCTCCGATGTGCGGCGGCGCCTGCGGATCTGGGCCCGCCGGGCGGCGGGCCACGCACCCGGCCTCGCGCAGGCGCATCCCCACGCGCTGCGCCATTCGTTTGCCACGCACCTGCTGGAGGGGGGCGCCGATCTGCGCAGCATCCAGGAACTGCTTGGCCACTCCAGCATCTCCACGACCCAGGTCTACACTCGGGTAGAGTCGGCTCGGCTTCGCCAGGCGTACGCGACTTCTCACCCGCGGGCATGATCACTCAGGAGCGGGGGTAACTCACTGGACACCAACGTCAAAGCGATCTCACTCCAGGAGGTTTGGAGGCGCTACAAGACGACTGGTGACGAGCGGGCGCGAGAGCGCCTGGTGGTGGCGTACTCGCCGCTGGTCAAGTACGTGGCCGGCCGGATGGGCTCGGGTCTGCCCGCCCACGTCGAGGAGCCCGACCTCATCTCCTACGGACTGGGGGGCTTGATCAACGCGATCGAGCGGTTCGACCCCGACCGGGCGATCAAGTTCGAGACGTATGCGATCACCCGCATCCGCGGCGCGGTCATCGACGAGCTGCGCACCCTGGACTGGGTTCCCCGGTCGGTGCGAGCCCGGGCGCGCGATCTGGAGAAGGCGAACACCAAGCTGCAGGCCAGGCTCCAGCGGGCTCCCAGCGACGAGGAGATGGCGGCCGAGCTGCAGATCAGCGTGGACGAGCTGCGGGACACGCTGCTGCAGATCTCCAACTCCACGATCGTCGCGCTCGACGAGCTGTGGAGCGTCCCCGACGGCAACGGCGACGGGGTGTCGCTGCTGGACACGCTGCCCGATCGCGGCGCGCCCGACCCGCAGACGCTCGTCGATCAAGCCGAGCTGCGTGAGCGGATCAGCGACGCGGTCGCCGCGCTGCCCGAGCGCGAGAAGCTGGTGATCTCCCTGTACTACTACGAGAACCTGACCTTGAGGGAGATCGGCGAGGTCCTCGGGGTCAGCGAATCGCGCGTGTCGCAGCTGCACACCAAGGCGGTGCTGTGGCTGCGCTCCCGGCTCGCCGACGAACGAGACTAGGCGGAGGCCAGGCCGCATGCGGCCTGGCCCGGGTCGGCGCATGCGCCGACCCGCGGATCGGTGCATGCACCGATCCGAACACACCGAACCGGTAAGGTCGCATTTTCGGCTTTCGAGTGAGAGGAGACCAGCCATGCACAAGGCCGCGGATCGAATCCGCAACGTGGCCCTCGTCGGCCACCGCGGCAGTGGAAAGACCTCGTTGCACGAGGCGCTGCTGTTCCAGGCGGGAGTGGTCAACCGCCTCGGCAACGTGATCGATGGCACGACGGTCTCGGACTCCGATCCCGACGAGAAGGCCCGGCAGATGTCGATCTCGCTGGCGCTGAGCTCCTTTGAGTGGCAGCAGCGCAAGGTCAACCTGCTCGACACCCCGGGTGACTCGAGCTTCATCGCCGACGCGCTCGGCGCCCTGCGCGTGTGCGAGTCGGCCGTGTTCGTCGTCAACGCTGTGATGGGGGTCGAGGTCCACACCGCCCGCCTGTGGCAGCGCGCCGCCGAGCTGGATCTCGCCCGGCTGCTGTTCGTCAACATGCTCGACCGCGAGCGCGCCGACTTCTTCCGCACGCTGGACTCGCTCAAGTCCGCGTTCGGGCAGCACGTCGTCGCCACCGAGATCCCGATTGGCTCCGAGCACGAGGTCTCCGGCGTGATCGACCTCGTCGACATGAAGGCGTACGCATACGACGGCAGCGCCCGGGAGAACTGCACCGAGATCCCGATTCCCGACGACATGCGCGCCCCGGCCGACGAATACCGCGAGCGGCTGATGGACGAGGTCTCCGAGACCTCCGACGCGCTCATGGAGCGTTACCTGGAGGGGGATGAGATCTCCCACGACGAGATCGTCACCGCCCTCAAGGACGGGACCAATCACGGCTCGCTTTTCCCGGTCACGTGCGGCGTGGTCACCCGCAATCTCGGGACCAACCGCCTGCTCGACGCGATCGTGGAGGATCTGCCGTCACCGGTCAAACACGGCGGGCTGGAGGTCGGCGAGGTCACCCTGGAGCCGGTCGAGGACCGGGAGCTGTTCGCCTACGTGTTCAAGACCCGCGCCGACCCCTTCGCCGGGCGAATCAATTTGTTTCGCGTGTATCAGGGGGTGATGTCCCAGGACTCGCAGGTGCTCAACACCCGCACCCACAACAAGGAGCGGATCGGTCAGCTGGTGACCTTCGAGGGTAGGAATTCGGGCCCCACCCAAACCCACGCCACCGAGTTCGGCCCGGGCGACATCGGCGCCGTCGCCAAGCTCAAGGAGACCCGCGCCGGCGACTGGCTGGCCGCCCGTGCCGAGCCGATCACCATGCCGGCGATCAAGCTGCCGGCCCCGGTGATGGCGTTCTCGATCGAACCGAAGGCCAAGGGCGACGAGGACAAGGTGTTCACCGCGCTGCGCCGCCTCCAGGAGGAGGACCCGACGATCGACCTGCACCGCGACGCCCAGACCGGCGAGCAGATCGTCGCCGGGCTCTCGCAGGTCCACGTCGAGGTGATCGTCGCGCGGCTGCACGAGCGGTTCGGCGCCGACGTGACCCTCAAGCCGCCGCGGGTCCCCTACCAGGAGACGATCCGGGGCTCGGCCAAGGCCCACGGGCGCCACAAGAAGCAGACCGGCGGCCGCGGCCAGTTCGGCGACTGCCATATCGAGATCGAGCCCCTGGAGGCCGGTAGCGGCTTCGAGTTCGTCAACGCGATCAAGGGGGGCGTGATCCCCACCGGGTTCATCCCGGCGGTGGAGAAGGGCGTGCAGGAGGCGATGCAGGAGGGCACGGTCGCCGGCTATCCGGTCAAGGACGTACGGGTTCGCCTCTACGACGGCTCTTACCACACCGTCGACTCGTCGGAGATGGCGTTCAAGGTGGCGGGCTCGCTGGCGATGAAGCAGGCCCTGGAGCAGGCCGTCCCGGTGCTGCTGGAGCCGATCATGGTGGTCTCGGTCAACGCTCCCGAGGACACCGTTGGCGACGTGATCGGGGACCTGAACTCCCGTCGTGGCCGCCCGCTGGGAATGGAGCCCGTGGGCGCCGGAATGACCGACATCAAGGCCGAGGTCCCGATGTCCGAGATGCTCGCCTACGCCCCCGACTTGAGGTCGATCACCGGTGGTCAGGGCGAGTTCACGATGGAGTTCGCGCGCTACGAGGAGGTGCCGGGGCATCTCGCCGCCAAGGTGGTCGACGAGGCCCGGGCCGAGCGCGATGCGGTGAAGGCCTAGTGGCCCCGTTCGGCCACCGGACATCGTGGGCCGGCGGCCCCGTAGTAGCCTGACAGCGCTGTGAGCACCCGAGAGATCCGGACATCGACCAGCGTCGACATCTGCGACGTCTGCGGGCGCACGCTGCTGCGGGGTGAGCGGGCCGAGATCTATGTCGGCGGCGGCGCCCGCCATTCCGTGTGCGAGCTGTGCACCTCAAGGGCCCTGCACGACGGCTGGCTGCGGGAGGGCGAGGTATCCGAGTACGACGAATTCAACTCGCGCGGCGAGCGGCGGCGATCGCTGCTGCGCCGTCGCCGCGGCCGCCGCGCGCGACCCGAGACGCCGGTTGACCGGCAGCCGCCCGAGGCGCTCGACCGCGAGTGGGCCGGGACCCCGGTCGACCGGGAATGGACCGAGGTCCCGGTGGACCGGGAATGGACGGAGGTCCCGGTCGACCGCGCGCCGGTCGACGAGCCGGCGCTCGAGCCCGGACTCGACCAGGAGGCGTCGCCGCCGCGTCGGTCTGAGCCCGCGCGCCGGGCCCGCTCAACGTCGCCGTGGTGGCCCGAGCCGATGAGCCGCGTCGTCGGTCGATCCGGGCACAACGGCCGCGAGCCCCGTCATGTCCGGGCGGTCCCGACGAGTGTCGAGCACAAGATCTCGTCGGCGGTGTCGTTGTTCAACGGCTCCGAGCATCCGCGCACCGTCGCCGGGATCGGTCGCTCGCTGGGGATTCCCGACGTCGCCGTGTATCCCGCGGACGCCAACGGCAGCATCGTCAAGGTGGTCGTGGCTTGGGAGCTGTGCTGGTATCGCTACGAGGTCGACCTGTCCGACGAGGTGCCCACGGTGCGCGTCGCCGCCCAGGGCTATGAGCTGTCGGAGCTGAGCGAGATCGAGTTGCGCAACAACGCCGTAGCCGACGATCGCGGGCGGCTCGAGGTTGGTTTCTAGACGGATGTTCGAGGTGGGCGGTGCAGGTCCGCGGGTAGCCACATCGCGTGATCTACTGCGTTGTCCCCCAAGCGCTCGCCGACGACCTGCTCCCCAAGCTGACGAGCTACTACGCCGATGACCCGAACGTCACCGTGATCGTCGACCGGCGCAAGGGATCCCGGCGGGAGGCCGCCTCCGGCGGCGGTAAGCGCCAGGTCCGCGATCGTCGCCGCTCGCGCGTCCCCGGCGAGCTTCCGCAGCTCGCCGCCGATTGACCTCCGCCGTCGCTGCATCGCAAGTGGGACAGGAGCGGTTGACCGTCCACGTGGACGGGGGCGCACGGGGGAACCCGGGACCTGCGGCCATCGGAGTCGTCGTCTCGGCCGCCGACGGCGCCGTCCTGGACCAGCTGGCCGAGCGAATCGGCGTCGCCACCAACAATGTCGCCGAGTACCGCGCGGTGCTCCGCGGCCTGGAGCTGGCGGGGCGGCGGGGGGCCCGCGAGGTGCAGCTGATCAACGACTCAGAGCTCGTCGCCCGCCAGCTGACCGGCGGTTACAGGGTCAAGCACCCGGCGCTGAAGCCTCTCTACGAGCAGGCGATGGCGGCGCTGCGGGGGTTTGACCGCTGGAACATCCGCAGCGTGCCCCGGGCCCAGAACGCCGCCGCCGACGCGCTGGTCAATCGCGCTCTGGACGGTCGCTGAGCCGATCGTGGTGCAGCGCCAGCAGGACGATCCCGGCCGCGAAGTCGGGCAGGCCCGCGATCACCATGCCAGATTGGGATCGCGTGAAGGCCCGGCGAAGGCCGAGTCCGTGGCGACGGGTCGATAGTCTTGTCACCGTGACTGATTCCCTGACCGAGCTCACGGCTCGGCTGCATCAGACGGCAGAGCTGCTGCGCGCCGGCGAGCTCGAGCCGGACGCGACGCTGGTGGCGATCGAGGAGTGTGCCGCACTGGCATCGGAGGCGAGCGCGCAGGTGGACCAGTGGGCCCGGGCGGCGTTAGAGCCGCTGCCCGACCTCCCCGGTCAGCTCCCGCTCCCGGCGGCATAGGCATCCCGTTTGCCTGCCGTTTCGACCCTCCGGGCCGCCTATCCGGAGCATCTGCGTGCCGCCGTCGAGGCCTACCTGGAGACGATCCGCTTCTCCACTGAAATCGCCACCTCCGGCCTGGAGGAGGCGATGCGCTACTCGCTGCTGGCCGGCGGCAAGCGGATCCGGCCCGTGCTCGCCCTGGCCACCGCCGATGCGCTCGGCCACGACCGCTCCGAGATCCTGCCGCTGGCGGGCGCGATCGAGCTGATCCACACGTACTCGCTGATCCACGACGACCTCCCGGCGATGGACGATGACGACCTGCGCCGGGGTCGTCTCACCTGCCACAAGGTGTTCGGCGACGACGTCGCGATACTGGCCGGCGACGGGCTTTACGCCGAGGCTTTCCGGCTGCTGCTCTCCCAGCAGCGCGGCGAGCCGCGCCACATCCTGGCCGCCGCCGCCGAGCTGGCCGCCGCGACCGGGGTTGAGGGCATGGTGGGCGGGCAGTATCTCGATGTGGCCCGAACCGCTCCCCAGGGTCCTGACGGCCTCAGACGACTGCACGAGCTCAAGACCGGCCGCTTGATCGCGGCCAGCATCGAATGTGTGCTGCTCCTCGATGGCAACTGCAAACCTGTCACACTCTCATCGTTCCGCGCCTTTGCCGGCGAGTTGGGCGTGCTGTTCCAGATCGTCGACGACATCCTCGACGTGATCGGCTCGGTCCAGACACTCGGCAAGCAGCAGGGCTCAGATCAGCGGTTGGGAAAGCGCACATACGTGACCGAGTTCGGCGTCGATGGCGCGCGCCGCCTGGCCGACGAGTCGCGCGAGCGAGCGCTCCGGGCGCTGGCCGCGGCGGCACCGAACCGAGCCTCCGAGCTCGAGCGGATCACCGACTTCATCGCGAACCGGAGTTTTTGATGTCAGATCTCTTGCCAAGGATTAAATCGCCCCAGGACCTGCACGGGCTGACCGACGAGGAGCTCCAGCAGGTCGCCCAGGAGGTGCGCGAGCACATCATCGACACCGTGGGTGAGATCGGGGGTCACTTCGGCGCCAACCTGGGGGCCTGCGAGATCGCGGTGGCACTGCACTCACTGCTGGATTCCCCGCGCGACAAGATCCTCTGGGACGTCGGCCACCAGGCCTACCCGCACAAGATCCTCACCGGGCGCCGGGAGCGGCTGGCCACGATCCGCAAGTACGACGGACTGGCCCCGTTCTGCTCGATTCCCGAGTCCGAGCACGACATCATGGGCGCCGGCCACGCCTCTACGTCGATCGGGTACGCCGTCGGGATCAAGGAGGCGATGCGCAGCGGCCATGGCCCGGACGGCCACGTCGTCGCGGTCGCCGGCGACGGGGCGCTGACCGGCGGAGTCGCGTTCGAGGCGGTGCATCAGGCCGGGGGGCAGGGAACCCCGATCGTCGTCGTCCTCAACGACAACGGGATGTCGATCGCCCCCAACGTCGGCGCGCTGAGCCGATACTTCAATCGCGTCCGCCTGAACCCGAAGCTGTGGCACGCGCGAGAAGAGGTCGAGGACGGCCTGACCAAGCTTCCGGTCGGCATCGGCAACACCTTCGAGCGGCTCGGCCCCCACTTCAAGGAATCGCTCAAGGCGTTCTGGGCACCCGGTCTGTGGTGGGAGGAGCTCGACTGGGCCTACATGGGCGTGGTCGACGGCCACGACGTCCGCGCCCTGCGCCAGTCCCTTCGCGAGGCGCTGGCCGCCCAGCGACCGGTGGTCGTCCACTGCGCCACCGTCAAGGGCAAGGGCTTCGCCCCCGCCGAGGAGGGCGGCCTGGAGGGGATGGAGAAGTGGCACGCCGCCAAGCCCAAGTCGATCGCCAACGGCGCGCCGGCTGCGGTGGTGGCCAAGGCGGCCGGCGTCAAGCCGGCTCCGCCGGCTTATACCAAGGTGTTCGGCGAGGCGCTGGTGTCCGAGGCTCGTCGTGACGACCGCGTGATCGGCATCACCGCCGCGATGAACTCGGGGACCGGCCTGAACCTGTTGCAGCGGGAGCTGCCGGATCGGTACTACGACGTCGGCATCGCCGAGCAGCAGGCGATCCTGTTCGCCTCCGGGCTGGCGCTCCAGGGGTGCAAGCCGGTGGCGGCGATCTACTCCACCTTCCTGCAGCGGGCCTACGACCAGATCGTCCACGACGTCTGCCTGCAAAAGCTCAACGTCGTGTTCGCGATGGACCGGGCGGGGCTGGTCGGTGACGACGGCCCCACCCACCACGGGGCGTTTGACATCGCCTACCTACGCTGCCTACCCAACATCGTGCTGATGGCGCCCCGCGACGAGGCGACGCTGGTCCACATGCTGCACACGGCGCTGACCTACGACGACGGGCCAATCGCGCTGCGTTACCCGCGGGGGGAGGGGATCGGGGTTCCGCTGCCCGCCGAGCCGCTGTCGCTGGAGATCGGCACCGGCGAGATCCTGCGCGAAGCGAGCGCCGGCCCGGGCATGCGGGTCGCGCTGCTCGGCTACGGCTCGGGCGTCGGCAAGGCCCTGGAGGCGGCCGACCTGCTGGCCGCCAACGGGATCTCGGTGACGGTGGCCGATGCACGCTTCGCCAAGCCGATCGACGCCGGGCTCGCCGCTCAGCTGGCCGGCGAGCACGAGCTGCTTGTCACCGTGGAGGAGGGCGTCCTGGCCGGCGGCTTCGGCTCAGCGGTGTGGGAGACGTTGTCGGACGCGGGGATCGCCCCGCGGATCCTTCGGGTCGGGCTGCCGGATCGCTACGTCACCCACGGAGCCCCCAGGCTGCTGCACGAGGAGGTCGGGTTCACCGGCCGGCGGATCGCCGAGCGGATCGAGGCCGCCGTGGCGGAGCGCAGCGGGGTGGCGTAGGCGTCGGGCGCCGCGGCCTTCTCCTCGGCGCCGCGTCCCAACTCGGGATCGCTGAGCCGATCGGAGCGCCCGTTGCCCCGCCCGTCGAAGTGAGGACCCGAGATGCCTGGCGAGCCGCCAACCAGCCGCGCGCCCGCCAAGCCGGCCGCAGCCAGCCAAGCCGGCGTAGCCAAACGGGCAGTTCGCGACCAAGGGATTCGATCCTCGCGGGGCGTGGTCCCTCGCGCCCGGGAGCCGGGGCTGGTGAGCCACGCGCCGTCACGGCGCTCGCGGTTGGTCGTAAAGTGCCCGGATCGCCGGGACCGGTAGCGCCGGCCGAGCTGCATCACGTCGGGCCTGCTTCGATAGCCGCAGCTCGCAGCACGGCGTACGCCGGCGCCCCAGAAGTTGCTCACCTACGGCAACGCTGACCCCACGCTCGTATCCCGTACCGTTCCGGCGACGATGAAGCGCGTCCGGCTCGACCAGCTCCTGTCGCAGCGAGGCATGTTCGCCTCCCGCAGCCGCGCCGCCGCCTCGGTGCTCGCCGGCGAGGTACTCCTGCTGCCCGACCGCCGGCGAGCCGAGAAGCCGGGCCAGCTCGTTCCCGAGGACGTCGCGCTCGAGCTGGCCGCCGCGCCCGCCTATGTCTCGCGTGGCGGGGTCAAGCTCGCCAACGCGCTGAACCGCCTCGGCGTCGATGTCGCCGGCCGCCGAGCGCTGGACGTCGGCGCGTCCACCGGCGGCTTCACCGACTGCCTGCTCAAGCGCGGCGCCGTTCACGTCGTCGCCGTCGACGTCGCCTATGGCCAGCTTGACTGGGGGCTGCGCTCTGACCCGCGGGTGACCGTGATCGAACGGGTCAACGCCCGCTCGCTGGCGCCCGAGATGCTGCCCTACAGGCCCGACGCCGTCGTCATCGACGTCTCGTTCATCTCGGTGACCAAGGTCCTGGGCGCAGTGCTCGCCTGCGTCGCCGATCGCTTTGACTGCCTGGCGCTGGTCAAGCCCCAGTTCGAGGTCGGGCGGCCCGGCGTCGGCAAGGGCGGCGTCGTACGTGATCCAGCACTGCGCCGCGACGCGCTGATCGCGGTGGGCGCGGCCGCCCGGGCCCGGGGCGCCGCCGTCCTGGGCTACGCCGCCTCGGGGCTGCCCGGACCCAAGGGCAACCTGGAGAGCTTCGTCTGGCTGGCCGAAGGGTCGCGTGAAGGGGTGCCCGATCTCCAGTGGGCGGCGCGCGAGGTGGAGCCGTGAGCCACATCCAGACGGCGACGGTGCTCACCCACCGTCGCCCGGAATACACCGCGGAGGCGCTGCGGATGCTGGTCAGCCTGGCCCAGGATGCCGGCGTGGCGCTGCGCTTCGACCCCGCGGAGGCCGCGAAGCACAGTCTTCCCGACCATCCGCTCGTGCGGGGCGAGGCGACGGCGGATGGGCCCGTCGACATCTGCTTTGCGCTGGGAGGCGACGGCACGATCCTCAGCGCGCTGCGGCGCTATGCCGGTACCGGCGTGCCGGTGTTCGGGATCAACTTCGGCGAGATGGGCTTCCTCGCCACGGTCGACCGCGAGGAGGCCGCGGTCGGCTGCATACGCGCCCTGAACGGCGATTTCGAGATCCTGTCGCTGCCGGGGATCGAGGTGTCGGGCGCCGGCACCAGCGGTCTGGCGATCAACGACGTCTCCATTCATCGCCAGGCGGGGAAGCGGGTTGCCGACCTGGAGTACTCGGTCGGTGGCGAGGACGTCGGCCGCGTCCGCTGCGACGGGCTGGTCGTCTCCTCGCCGGCCGGCTCCACCGGTTACAACCTGGCCAACGGGGGGCCGGTCATGGCGTGGGGGGTGCACGGCTATGTCGTGTCGTTCATCTCGCCGCACTCGCTGACCGCGCGGACGCTCGTCGTCGCCCCCGACGACCGCCTGGCGGTCGCCAACCGTTCGCAGGAGGAGCCGGTCGAGGTCACCGTGGACGGGCGGCCGATCGGGGTGCTGAACGCCGGCGAGCGCATCGAGACGCGGTTCGTGATCGACCAGGGGACGCTGGCGCAGATCCCGGGTACGACCTTCTATCAGCGCCTGCGCCAGAAGTTCGGCCGCCTCGCCACCCCGCTCTGAGCCGCTCCAGCGGGCGGTCGCCGCGTCGCCGCGGCCGCGATCCGTCAGGGGCGGGTGCTAGACCCCAGTCGTGCTGTGTGAGCTGCGCGTCGAGAACCTGCTGCTGATGGAGTCAGCCGAGCTGCGGCTCGCCCCCGGGCTGAACATGCTCACCGGCGAGACCGGCGCCGGTAAGACGCTGCTCGCCCACGCGCTCGACCTGCTGCTCGGCGGCCGCGCCCGGCGCGGGATCGTCCGCCCCGGTGCCGCGGAGGCATACGTCGAGGGCGTCTTCGAGCTGCCGCCGGCGCTCGCCAGCTTCGAGCGGCTGCCGTCCGGCGCCGACGAGATCGTCCTCGCCCGGCGGGTGTGGCCGGACGGGCGCACGCGCGCCTACGTCTGCGGCCGGGCCGCCACCCAAGCCGACCTGCAGCAGCTCGGCAGCCGGCTGCTGTCGTTCTACGGTCAGCACGAGCACCGCAAGCTGATGCTCGGCAACGCCCAGCTGGAGTTGCTCGACGCCTACTGCGGCTCTGAGCAGCTGAGCCTGCGCGCCCAGCTGCGCGGCGCCTACGAGCGCGTGCGCGCATTGGAGCAGCGGGCGGCCGAGCTGCGGGAGCTGGCGGGCGCCCGGGAGCGCGAGCTCGATCTCCTGAAGTTCGAGCTCGATGAGATCGAAGCCGCCGCTCCCAGCGAGGAGGAGCAGGCGGTGTTGATCGCGCAGCGCGACCGGCTACGCCACCAGGAGGCGCTGACCCAGGCGGCGGCCGCCGCCGCCCGGAGCATCACCGGGGAGGCGGGCGGCGAGGCGGGCTTCGGCGTCATCGAGCTGCTGGCCGCCGCCGCGGTGGCGCTGGAGCCGGTCGCGGCGGTCGACCCTCGCCTCCAGGAGCTGACGCAACGGGTGCAGGCTCTGCGCTACGAGGGCGAGGATGTCGGCGCCGAGTTGCGCGCCTACCTGCTGGACCTTCAGACCGATAGGGGGCAAGCCGGCGGTCCGGCGGGCCTGGAGGAGATCGAGGAGCGATTGTCCGGGCTCGCGCGGCTGGAGCGAAAGCACGGCGGGACCGTCGCCGACGTGCTCGCCCACGCCGAGCGTTGCCGGCTGCGGCGCGACGAGCTGGAGCATGCCGACAGCGCGCTGACAACGATCGAGTATGAGCTGGTGCAGGCGCGGGCTGAGCTCGAGCGTCTCGCCGGCCAGTGCAGCCAGGCTCGGCGCGCCGCCGCGCCCCGACTGGCGGCGGCGGTGCGGGCCCGGCTGTCCGAGCTGGCGATGGCCGAGGCCCGGTTCGAGATCGAGCTTTCGCCGCGTCGCGACGACTGCGGACCGCGGGGATCGGACGCGATCGAGATGTTGATCGCCTCCACTGCGGGGGCGGCGCCGGGAGCGCTGCGCGAGGTCGCCTCGGGTGGAGAGCTCTCCCGGGTGATGCTCGCGCTGCTGAGCGTCGCCCATGGCAGCGATGCGGGCGACGGTGCTCGCCGGGGTCTGCTCGTGTTCGACGAGATCGACGCCGGCATCGGCGGTCACACCGCCCGCGCCGTTGGCGAGCACCTTCGCCAGCTGTCGCGCGGACGCCAGATCCTCTGCATCACGCATCTGCCGCAGGTGGCGGCGCTCGCCGACCGCCACTTCACGATCGTCAAGCAAGTCGGGATGACCCCCGCGACGACCACGGTGACGGCGCTGGACGGCGACGCCGTCATCGGCGAACTGGTGCGGATGCTGGGCGGTGGCGCACAGGATCGGGCCGCCACCGATCACGCTCGAGAGCTGTTGCGTGCCGCCTGAACCGCCGTCCCGGGGGACGCGCCGGACCGCTCGTTAGACTCGTCCCGGGTTGATGTCACAGAGCGAGACGCGGTTCATCTTCATCACCGGCGGGGTGGTTTCCTCGTTGGGCAAGGGCATCGCCGCGGCCTCGATCGGACGGCTGCTGGTGGCTCGCGGCCTGTCCGTTCAGCTGCAGAAGTTCGACCCCTACATCAACGTGGATCCGGGCACGATGTCGCCCTACCAGCATGGCGAGGTGTTCGTCACCGAGGACGGCGCGGAGACCGATCTCGACCTCGGCCACTACGAGCGGTTCACCGACGCCAACACCAACCGGGCGTCCAACGTCACCGCCGGGGGCATCTACAACACGGTCATCCGGCGCGAGCGCCGCGGCGACTACCTGGGCGCGACCGTCCAGGTGGTGCCGCACATCACCAACGAGATCAAGCAGCGGATCAAGCTGATGGCGGACTCCAGCGATGTCGACTTCGTCATCACCGAGATCGGCGGGACGGTCGGCGACATCGAGTCACTCCCGTTCCTGGAGGCGATCCGCCAGTTCCCGGTCGACGCCGGCCGGCGCCGCTGCATGTTCATCCACCTGACGTTGGTGCCCTACATCGGCCACGCTGGCGAGCTCAAGACCAAGCCCACCCAGCATTCGGTCAACGAGCTGCGCCGCATCGGGATCGCTCCCGACATGGTCGTCGCCCGCTCGGAGGGCGAGCTGTCGACGGAGATCCGCGCAAAGATCGCGCTGTTCGCCAGCCTCCCGGTGGAGGCGGTCGTGTCCGCCTACGACGTCGACGACGTCTATCGCATCCCGCTCGTGTTCAACGCTCAGGGCGTGGACGACTTCATCCTCGGCGAGCATTTCGGGCTGAGGGCGAGCGCCCCCGATCTGAGTGGCTGGGAGGCGATCACCCGCCGCGCCGCGGCCGCCCACCACCAGATCCGGATCGCCCTGGTCGGCAAGTACGTGCAGCTCGAGGACGCGTACCTGTCGGTGGCCGAGGCATTGCGCCACGCCGGCATCCATCACGACGCCGAGGTGCAGATCGACTGGGTCGACTCCGAGACCGTCGATCGCCGCGACGTCTCAGAGCTTCTCCACGCCGCCGACGGGATCCTGATCCCCGGTGGATTCGGCGGTCGCGGCTGGGAGGGCAAGATCACCGCCGCGCGGATCGCCCGCACCGAGCAGATCCCGTATCTCGGCATCTGCTTGGGCATGCACGTGGCCGTCAGCGAGTTCGCCCGCCACGTGGCCGGCATGGAGGGCGCCAACTCCACGGAGATGGACCTGGAGACGCCGTTCCCGGTCATCGACCTGCTGCCCGAGCAGAAGGAGATCGCCGACATGGGGGGGACGATGCGCCTCGGCGCCGATCCGGTGAAGCTGCACGACGGCACCCGGATTCGCGAGCTGTACCAGGAGGCGGTCGTGTACGAGCGCCACCGCCACCGCTACGAGGTCAACAATCACCTGCGCAAACGGCTGGAGCACGCCGGCCTGATCTCCTCCGGCACCTCGCCGGACGACCGACTCGTCGAAGCGATCGAGCTCGGACGCGACCTGCATCCGTTCTTCGTGGCCTCCCAGTACCACCCGGAGTTCAAGTCGCGTCCGGAGCGGCCGGCGCCGCTGTTTCGCGCGTTTGTCGGTGCCGCCCTGAAGCGCGCACTGTCCACGCCCTATCCCCAGGGGCAACCGGCGGTCGACGAGCCCGACGTCATTGTCTCGCGCGCCACCGCCCCGTGAGCCGCGCCGGCGAGACCGAGCGCGAGCGGCTCCACGAGACGTTCGCCTCCCTGTGCCGGATCGCCAGCCCGTCCGGGCACGAGCGCGCATGCGCCGACTGGCTGACCACAGAGCTGCGGGCGATCGGCTTGGAGGTGGAGGAGGACGATGCCGGTTCCGCCGCGGGGTCCGACGCCGGGAACCTGCTGGCGCGGATCCCGGGACGCTCGCCACAGAGCCTGCTCCTGTGCGCCCACATGGATACTGTGCCGCTCGCGGCGCCGGTGGACCCGGTGCTCGTCGATGGCGCCTGGGAGAACGCCAATCCGGGGATTCTCGGCGCCGACAACAAATCCGCCATCGCGGTCATCCTCGAGCTCGCCCGGCGCCTGCGCGCGTCGGATCGGCCGCCGCCGATCGGGGTCGAGATCCTGTTCACGGTCTGCGAGGAGGTGTCGCTGCGGGGCTCGCGTGAGTTCGACGCCTCGCGGCTGCACAGCGCGTTCGGATTTGTGTTTGATCATGCCTCGCCCATCGGCGAGGTGGTGGTGGCCTCGCCGCACCACTACCGGATCGTCGCCGAGGTCCGCGGCCGCGCCGCCCACGCCGGCGTCCGTCCCGAGTCCGGCCGCAGCGCGGTGGTGGCGGGCGCTCGCGCGATCGCCGCGATGGAGCTCGGCCGGTTGGACGACACCACGACGGCCAACGTCGGGATGATCGAGGGCGGCAGTGCCATCAACGTGGTCCCCGAGCACTGCCGGATCGAGGCCGAGGTGCGCAGCCTCGACCCGCAGCGAGCGGCCGAGGTGACCACGGCCACCGTCGACCATCTCCAGGACGCCGCCAACGCCGGCGAGTGCGACCTGGATCTGACAGTCGCCCGGATGTTCGCCGGCTACCGGACCAAGTCGCGGGCACCCCAGCTGGCGGTGGCGGAGCGGGCGCTGCGGGCGTGCGGCTACCAGCCGGTGCAGATCGCCTCCGGCGGAGCATCGGACGCGAACTCGCTCCAGGCCGCCGGCTTTGCCTGCACCTGCCTGGCCGACGGCACCGAGCGCAACCACGAGCCGGGGGAGCGGATCAGCGCGCGGGCCCTGGAGGACATGCTGGACATCGCGCTCACCGTCGTCGACGAGACCGCGCTAGAACTGAGTGCGGCATGAGCGGCTTTGAGGCGATTGGCTCCGAGGTGATGTGGCACGGCGGCGTCGTCCACGCCGGAATTCAGCACTTTCGCCACGGCGACGGCGCCGTGGTGGCACGCGACAAGGTCTGGCACCCCGGCGCGGTCGGCATCCTCGCCGTCGACGACGAGCACGTTTGGCTCACCCGCCAGCCCCGCGAGACCGCGGGTCTCACCGCGTCGCTGGAGATCCCCGCCGGCAAGCTCGACGTCCCCGGCGAGGCGCCCCTGGCGGCGGCCAAGCGCGAGCTCGGCGAGGAAATCGGCAAGCGGGCCGAGTCCTGGGAGCTGCTGCAGGAGTTCTACACCAGCCCCGGATTCAGCGACGAGCGGGTGTGGTGCTATCTGGCCACCGATCTCTCGGACGCCGCCGGCGAGCCGGCCGCCGAGGAGGACGAGCGGATCGAGATCGTCCCCTGGCCGCTGGCGCAGCTCGATGAGGCGATCGCCGAGTGCGAGGACTCGAAAACGCTGATCGCATTGCTCTGGCTCGCCTTCACGCGTAGCGCGCGCTAGCGCCTGGCCGGAAGCCCGTCGCGGTCAGACCCAGGTCCTGAACGCCCGCGCCCAGCCGCAGGAGACCCCGCGGCGGGGGACGAAATACGACGAGGATGGCGACCGCGCAGGCCTCACCGATACAGCGCCGGGTGACCGAGCTCACGCTCGAATTTCTGGCCACGCTGGAGCTCGAGCGGGGCCTGTCGCGCAACACGCTGCAGGCGTATCGCTCCGATCTGCAGCAGTACGGCGAGTTCCTCGCCCGGCGCGGCCGCGATCCGCTGGCCGCGGGCCCGGCCGATCTGACGGCGTTCGTCTCAGAGCTCGCCGACGGCCACGCCGACCGACGGCCGGTGGCGCCGGCGACGCTGCAGCGCAAGATCGCCTGCCTGCGCTCGTTTCACCGCCACCTGCGCCGCGAGCAGATCATCGACCGTGACCCGACGGCCGAGCTGCACCCGCCTCGCTCGCGCGCCCGTCTGCCCAAGGTGCTCAGCCGCGACGAGGTCAACCGCCTGCTGGCCCAGCCGAGCGGCAATTCACCGGCGGCTCTCCGTGATCGGGCACTGCTGGAAACGATGTACGCGTGCGGCCTGCGGGCGTCGGAGGCGATCACTCTGGAGCTCTCCGAGCTGGACCTGGAAGCGGGGATGCTTCGAGCCCGCGGCAAGGGCTCCAAGGAGCGTCTGGTGCCGGTGGGCAGCCAGGCGGTGACGCGGTTGGCCGACTACCTGGCCCGGGGGCGGCCCCGCCTCGTCGGGGCGGGGGACGAGTCGCACGTGTTCGTCAACCTGCGCGGGATCGGCCTCTCCCGGCAGGGCCTGTACCGGATCGTCCAGATCCATGCTCGCAGCGCCGGATTGGAGTCCCGGATGAGCCCGCACACCCTCCGCCACACGTTCGCCACGCACCTGCTGGCCGGCGGGTGCGACCTGCGGTCGCTGCAGGAGATGCTCGGTCACGCCGACATCGGGACCACCCAGATCTACACCCACCTGTCGGCGCAGCGCCTCCGCGACGTCTACTTCGAGGCGCATCCCCGGGCCCAGATCAACGCCGCCCGGGCACCCCGTCAGAGCAGGTAGCGATGGGGCTGACGCACTTCGAGGACGCTCCGGTCCGCGACTATGCGCTCGGCCATCTCCGCAATCGTTGGACGCTGCTGGGCGAGGCGGCCGGCAGCGAGACGGTCGGGGTGCGGCGGATCGAGCTGGCCGCCGGGGGCTGGTCGACACCGGCGCACGAGCACGGCCGCTCCGAGGAGATCTGCTACGTGCTCGCCGGGAGCGGCCTGGCATGGCAGGACGGAGAGACGGCGGCGATCCGCGCCGGTGACTGCATCGTCCAGCTCCCACGGCAGGGCGCGCACACCCTCCACACGACCGAGCACCTTGACGTGCTCGTATTCGGCACCCGCGAGTACGACGAGAGCCTTCGCCTGCCGCGGCTCGGTCAGTCGATGCTGGGGCGGCGGGCGGTGACGTCGGTTGCCGGGCCGCCCGACGGGACGCCGATCCAGTACGTCCGCGAGGCCGAGCTCGGCCCACCGCCGCTGCCGGCCCGTCCCGGGCCGCGGCCGTCGACGATCGTCAACGTCGACGAGCTCGAGCCGAAATGGCAGCGGCGGCCGCGGATCGGGCGATCCCGGCGCAACCTGGGCCAAGCCGCCGGGTCCCAACGCACCGGCCTGCAGTACGTGGAGGTGCTCTCCGGCCAGGAATCGGCCCCGCCCCACTGCCATTCGCTGGAGGAGGAGATCTTCGTGGTCCTCGCCGGGGACGGCACGCTCGTGCTCGGCGACGAGGAGACGCCGGTCCGTCCCGGCTCGGTGGTCAGCCGCCCCGCCGGGACGGGCGTCGCCCACCTGTTCCGCGGCGGACGCGGTCTGACCTACCTCGCCTACGGCACGCGTCATCCCGGTGACCTCTGCTACTACCCGCGCTCCAACAAGATCGGGTTCGGGGGCGTGAAGCTGATGGCCCGGCTGCAGCGACTGGACTACTGGGACGGGGAGGACTGACTCCGGCGGGTGACGGCGGCGGGGTGGCTGGCAGAATCGGGGCGTGCCCGTCTCACCCCCACCGCAACCCGGGCGGCGCGCGTTCGTCGTCGTAATCGACGCCTGCGGAGCCGGCGCGGCGCCCGACGCCGACGTGTACGGAGACGCCGGCGCCAATACGCTCGGGCATCTGGCGGAGCACCTCGACGGGACCCTGAAGCTCCCGACGCTGCAGCGCCTGGGCCTCGGTTCGATCCTGTCGCTGCCCGGCGTCGCGCCGGCCGACCAGCCGGTGCTGCACGGCCGCTTGCGACCATCCGGGCCCGGAAAGGACTCGACGGCGGGCCACTGGGAGCTGATGGGTATCGTCGCCGCCGCGCCGCCGCCCACCTATCCTGACGGCTTCCCGCCCGAGGTCATCGGGCTGGTTGCGGAGGCGAGCGGGCGGGGTGTGATCTGCAACCGTCCCGACAACGGCATCGAAGCAATCGAGCAGTTCGGTTCGGCGCAGCTCGCCGGCGGCGAGCTGATCGTCTACACCAGCCAGGACTCGGTCCTGCAGATCGCCGCCCACGTCGACCTCATCCCGCCGGACGAGCTGTACGCCGTCTGCGCCGACGTGCGCGCCCGGCTCGAGGACCCCCACGCGGTCGGGCGGGTCATCGCCCGGCCGTTCGCCGGGGAACCGGGGCGCTTCGAGCGCACCGACGGGCGACGCGACTTCGCCCTCGCGCCCCCCGCGCCGAGCTACCTGGACGCGGTTCAATCACATGGCATGCCCGTGCACACCGTGGGCAAGGTGGGCCAGCTGTTCGCCGGGGCCGGCATCGACGTCCAGCATCCAGGCGCGACCAACGCGGTGGCATTGGTCCAAACCACGCAGCTGATGCGCGGACTGCATCAGGGGCTGGTGTTCGTCAACCTGATCGAAACTGACCAGGTCTACGGCCACCGCCACGATTTTGCGGGCTTCGCCAAGGCCCTGGGCGAGATCGACGCCTACGTCGCCCGGTGGCTGACCGCGCTCGGCGACGGCGATCTCCTGGTGCTCACCGCCGACCACGGCTGCGACCTGACCTCACCGCGCACCGACCACACCCGCGAGCACGCGCCGCTGCTGGCCCATTTCGCCGGCCACGGGTCTCGTCGCCACGACGGCCCGCTGGCCGACGTGGGCGCCAGCGTGCTGGAGTGGCTGACCGATAGCCGGGCGCCCGAGCTGCCGGGCCGGTCCTTTCTCTGAAATCAAGCTTCCGGAGAGCCCCGTGCCCGAGTTGCCCGAAGTCGAGACGATCCGCCGCCAGCTGGCGCCCCACCTGGAGGGACGGACTCTGCTCGCGGTGGAGATCCTCGACCCGCGCTGGACCCGCCCGGAGTCCCCCCGGGCGGCCGAGGCTGAGCTGCAGGGGCGCGTCGTGGAGCAGGTCGGCCGTGCCGGCAAGTACCTCGTCTGGCGGCTGACCGGCGAGCGCTACCTCCTGATCCACCTCAGGATGACCGGGGCTCTGCTGTTCGATCCTCCGGTCGATCCGCCGCATACCCGCGTCCGGTTCGAGCTCGACTCGGATCATCGCCTGATCTACAACGATCCGCGGCGCTTTGGCACCGGGCACGTAATGGGCGGAGCCGACCTCCGCGACGCCTATCTCGGTCAGCGGCTTGGCATCGAGCCCCTCACCGCGGGATTCACCGCCGAGCACCTGCGGGAGATGGCGCGCGGCCGGCGCGCCCCGGTCAAGTCGTTCGTGCTCGACCAGCGCCGCATCGCGGGCGTGGGCAACATCTACGCCGACGAGGCCCTGTTCCGGGCGCGGATTCATCCGCGGCGTCCTGCGGGCACGCTCAAACGGCCCCAGTGGGAGGCGCTGCGAACCGCGATCGAGGAGGTGCTGGCCGCCGGGATCGATGCCAAGGGAGCCACGATCGATGACTTCCGCCACGTCGACGGCATGCAGGGGACCTTTCAGGACCTGTTTCGGGTACATCAGCGCGCCGGAGAGCCGTGCCCGGTGTGCGGAACCGCGATTCGCAAGCTGGTCGTCGGCGGACGAGGAACGTACGTATGCGAGGGCTGTCAGCCACGCCCCCGGCGCAGCGCTGGTGCCGGCTGACCTGGTCCTACCGCGCCGGCGCGGCGCTGGCGCTCGGTCAGGCCGCGATCAGCTCTGACAGTCGCCCGGCCCGATCGGCGGCCAGCAGCTCCTGGAATCCGCCCAGCGTCTCGCTGCCGATCAGGATTTGCGGAAACGTGTACATACCGGTGATCTCGGACAACTTGGCCCGACTGTCCGGATCTCTTGCCAGATTGACTTCCTCGTAGGCGATCGCGCGCTTGGCCAGAAGCGACTTCGCACTCGTGCAGAACGGACAGCCATCGGTGGTATAGACGGTGATCGGCTTCATAGCTTCATTAAGTATAGCCCGGCGATGCCCGGCCCGCTGAGGACCGAAGCCATCGTGCTGCGCTCGATCCGCTATGGCGAGGCGGATCGCATTCTCCACCTCTACACGCCGGGCCACGGTCGCCTGAGCGCGATCGCCAAGGGCGCCCGACGCGCCCGCAGCCGCTTCGGAGCCCGGTTGGAGCCGTTCTTCCGCATACGCCTGGTCCTGCACGAGGGACGCAGCGATCTGTTCACGGTGACCAGCGCCGACACGATCGAGTTCCACGCCGCGTTGCGCGATCACGCCGCCACGCTGGATGCGGCCGCGCGCGCCTGTGATGCGGTCGCGCGCCTGTTCGAGACCTCCGATCCGCATCCGGAGGTGTTCCGCCTGCTCGCCAACGAGCTCGCCCTGCTGGAGTCAGACGCGGCCCAGGCGCGGCCCGGCAACGGGCTCGCGTTCCGGCTCAAGCTGCTGCTCGCCGCCGGGATCGTGCCCCAGCTCGCGGCCTGCGTGGTGTGCGGCGAGACCGAGCATCTCAGGGGATTCTCCGGGGCCGCGGGTGGGGTCGTCTGCACCGCGTGCGAAGCGGGATCGTTCCCGCTCTCGTTGGACGCCTACGGCTTCATGGTCGGCGCGCTCGGGTCGCCGCTGGCCCAGGCACCCGAGGGATCGCTCGCCGTCCTGCGTCAGGTGGAGCGCGCGATCGGCGAGACCGCCGAGCACCACGCGCACGTCCGCCTGCGCCCGCTGGTCGCGGCCTGACCTGCCCCCGGGCCCGCCGGTCGCGGCCTGACCTGCCCCGGGCCCGCCGTCGCCGCCTTTCTGTCGTGGGTTGGTGACAAATCCATTCCTCGGGACCGGCGCACTGTCAGAATCGGAGCGTGACCCAGCCGACGATCTCCAGTGTCTCCGCGCATCCCACCGGGCCGGTGGCCGACGCCTTCGCCCGCCGCATCGCCGAGCGCGAGGCCCGCGAGCTGTCACCGCTGGCTACGCTCTCCTACCCGCAATCTCGACAGCGAGACGAGGCCGACTGCGGGCTGCGCACGCCGTTTCAGCGCGATCGGGATCGGATCGTGCACTGCAAGGCGTTCCGGCGCCTGAAGTACAAGACCCAGGTGTTCGTCGCCCCGACCGGCGATCACTACCGGACGCGCCTGACCCACACCCTGGAGGTGACCCAGGTCTCGCGCACGGTCGCCCGAGCGCTGGCTCTCAACGAGGATCTGACCGAGGCGATCGGGTTGGGCCATGACCTCGGGCACCCCCCGTTCGGCCACGTCGGGGAGGACGCGCTTGACCGCTGCCTGCGCGAGCGCTTCGGGACCGGGTTTCGCCATTACGAGCACTCTCTCCGGGTCGTCGACATTCTGGAGCGCGACGGCCACGGGCTGAACCTGACCGCTCCGGTGCGCGACGGCATCGTCAGTCACTCGGGCCGCTCGCAGCCGCCGAGGACCCTGGAGGGCAAGATCGTGCGCTTGATGGACCGGGTCGCCTACATCAACCACGACATCGACGACGCCGTTCGCGCCGGGGTGCTGTCGGGCCGGGACCTGCCGGCGGAGCCGATCGCGATCCTCGGCGACACCGGGCAACGGCGGATCGACCGGCTGGTCCACGATCTGGTCGAGACGTCGGAGGCGGCCGGAGACATCGTGCAGGGCGAGACGGTGGGCGGCGCGATGGCCGAGCTTCGGGAGTTCATGTTTCACCACGTGTACCTTGGCCCGGTGGCCACCCGCGAGCACGTCAAGATCGACCTCGTGATCCGATCGCTGTTTCACCACTACTGCGCCCACCCGGCGGAGATCCCGAGCTCGACTCCCGGCCGGCCCTCTGTCAACGCGCGTGACCGACTATCTCGCCGGAATGACCGATCGCTTCTGCATCCGGGCGTTCGAGCAGCTCACCGTCCCCGCCTCGTTTGCCCCGTGAGCCGGTACACGGCCGACTCGCGCGACCGGGTCCTCGCCGCGGTGGACATGCTGGCCCTGGTCTCGGCGCGGACCGAGCTGCGCCGCGCCGGCGTCGACAGCTACTTCGGAATCTGTCCGTTTCACGACGAGCGCACCGGGTCCTTTCACGTCCGCCCGGACGAGAAGCACTATCACTGCTTCGGCTGCCAGGAGTCGGGCGACCCGTTCGACTTCGTGATGCAGACCGAGGGCATGGACTTCAAACAGGCGATGGAGTCGCTGGCCGACCGGTTCGGGGTCAGGCTGGAGACCGAAGCCGAGGATCCCGGGGCAGCCGCGCGCCGGCAGCGCCGCGACCGGCTCCATGCCCTGCTGGATCGCACCGCGATCTACTACTCGCGGTATCTCTGGGACGCGCGCGAAGCCGCCGATGCCCGCCACTACCTGCTCGGCCGGGGACTCGAGCAGCCGACGCTGCGCGAGTTCCGGGTCGGTTACGCGCCGAGCGCCTGGGACCGCGTCCTGCTCGCCTCCCGGAGCGCGGGATTCAGCGACGAAGAGCTGCTGGCCGCCGGCCTGGTTCAGCGCTCCAAGCAGCGGCCGGGAAGCGTCTACGACCGGTTCCGGGAGCGGATCATGTTCCCCGCGGTGGACTCCCGGGGCCGGGTTCGCGGCTTCGGCGCGCGGCGCATGCGTGAGAACCAGTACGGCGCCAAGTACCTGAACACCTCCGACGGCGAGCTCTACCACAAGCGCGAGGTGCTGTTCGGCATCGACCTGGCTCGCGCCGCCGCCGCCCGCGCCGGGCGGATGATCCTGGTGGAGGGCTACACCGACGTGCTGGCGCTGCACCAGGCGGGGATTCGCAACTCGGTCGGGATCATGGGCACGTCGCTGACCGAGGAGCAGATCGGCGAGCTCGAGCGCGTCGTCAAGGTGCTGGAGCTGTGCCTCGACGCCGATCGCGCGGGCCAGGACGCGATGCTCCGCGCGGCGCGACTAGCCGCCGGGCGCCGACTGGAGCTGCGCGTCGTGGCCCTGCCCGAGGGATCGGATCCGGCGGATCTGGTCGAGCGAGATGGCGGTGATGCCCTGCGAAGGCTGGTGGACCGCTCGGTCCCCTTCGTGGTCTTCAACGTGGCGCGGATCCTCGATCGTGCCGACACTCGCAGCGCCGAGGGTCGTGACCGGGCGCTGGCCGAGCTGCGTCCCGCACTCGACGCCGTGAGCGCCAGCGTGCTGCGCGACGATCTCGTGCGGCGCGTCGCCGGGCGACTGGAGCTGTCCGAGACCCGGTTGTCGGCGCTGCTGGCGGCGGGTGGTCCGCCCGTCAGGGGCCCCGCCGGCGGCCCCAGGTCCCCGCGGAACGGCAACGGTGCGGTCGCGCCCGACCGGCCCGCCCACACCGCCGGTCCGGGCCAGCCGGCGCGATCCGAGCGTCTGTTCCTGGCCCTCTGCCTCGCCCTGCCGCAGCTCGGTGAGAAGACGCTTCAGGAGATCGACATCGACGACTTGCTGGCGAGCGAGCGGCTGCGGCACGCCGCGCGCCATCTGACGAGCCGCGCCCGGACGCCCCTGGCCGCCCTGCCGGCGGACGACGACGAGCTGGCCCGGACGGTCGGCGGCCTCGTCGAGCTCGCCGGCCGGGTACCCGATCCCACGCCCGACCGGCTGGAGCATGCGCGGCTGGTGCTGGAGCTCGATCGGATGGAGCGCGCGGTCATCCGTGCCCGGGCGGCGGGGGAGAGTACTAACGAGCTGGCTAGAGAGCGCGAGCTGGTGCGGGAGCGGATGCGGGCCGTGGTGTCGAGGATGGAGCGCACGATCTGAGCTTCGGGCGCAGTGGCCGCCGGAAGGGGGATCTCGCCAATCTGACGCTCTCCGTCGCGCATGGCGTTGGCGGGACGGTCGCCCTTGACCGGGCCACGCGGACGGGCGTAGGCTCGCTCCAACACCACAACGGAGGTGGACGGACATGTCCAGCGATGTCACGGCGGACGAGGGTGCCGCGGCCACGACGGGACCGGGGGATCTCTCCGAAGCCTCCCGGCAGCTCCTCGAGCAGAGCTTCAACGACGGCAACTTCCAGCTGATCGATGACCTTGTCGCGTCGGAAGCCGTCAACCACGATCCCGCCGCCCCCGCTCGGCTGCGTGACCTGCGGGGGCCCGAGGTGCTCAAGGGCATGGCGCGCATGTACCGCGCCGCGTTTCCCGACGTCCAGATCACCGTCGACGATGTGATCGCCGCCGATGACAAGGTCGTGCTGCGGTGGCACGGCGAGGGAACCCATCGTGGCGAGTTCGCGGGCTTAGCGCCGACCGGCGCCCACGGGTCCGTGACTGGCATGAGCATCGACCGCTGGAAGGACGGCAGGGTCGTCGAGGCCTGGGCTGAATGGGACAACCTCGGTCTAGCCCGCCAGCTCGGCGCCGCGCCGCCGGAGGGCAGCGTCGGCGAGAAGATCGGTATGGGTGTGCAGCGGCTGATCGCTCGTTGGATGCGCAGGAAGAATCAGGAATAGACGCGCGAACCACGATGGGGAAACAGCGGCGAGGTTGAGCGGGGAGGCGCCCGACGATCAGACGCTCGCCGCGGCTCTGCTGGCGGTCGCTGGTCAAAGCAGCATCCGCACGACCACGCTGCGCGCCTTCACCGCCGACGAGATGAGGAGCGGGATCAGCAGGGCCGGCTGACGACCCGCAAGCACAGTTGGGACCGGCGCGCCACGTAGGGGACGCGCGACCGCGCTTGGGGCCGTGGCCACAGCTGGCGCAGGCTCAGTCGGGTCCGGGAATCGACCAGGCGCCGCTTGACGATGGCAGGGTAGGCAACTATAGTGCTAGGCACCTAGTGTTATGGGGGATTCTCGGTGATCGAATTTCGTCTGGACTCGCGTTCTGGCGTGTCGCCGTACATGCAGATCGTCCAGCAGGTTCGCCACGCGCTGCGTCTCGGCCTGCTGGATGAGGGCGATCAGCTGCCGACGGTCAAGGAGGTGGTCGCGCGGCTCGCGATCAACCCCAACACCGTGCTGAAGGCCTACCGCGAGCTCGAGCACGCTGGGCTGGTCGCGGCGCGTCCCGGCATCGGCACGTTTGTCACCGGCTCCGCGCTCGCCGATCCCGCGGTCGCCGCTCACGGGCCGTTGCGCGGCGAGCTGCGTGGCTGGATCGTCAAGGCACGGCGCGCCGGCCTCGACGAGGAGTCGATCGAGGCGCTGTTTCGCGACGCTGTTCGGTCCGCCCGGATCGAGGAGGTAGCGTGAGCGTCGCGCTGGCGGCCAGCGGGCTGGGTAAGCGCTACCGGCGCCGCTGGGCGCTCTCAGGGTGCACGCTGGAGGTTCCGGCCGGCCACGTCGCCGGTCTCGTCGGGCCCAACGGCGCCGGCAAGACGACGCTGCTGCAACTCGCGGTCGGTCTGATCGAGCCGAGCGCGGGATCGGTCGCCGTCCTCGGCGAGGAGGTCGTCGCAACGGCCGCGCAGCTTGCGCGCGTCGGCTTCGTCGCACAGGACTCGCCGCTGTACCCGTCGCTGTCGGTCGCCGACCACCTGCGACTCGGCGCCGCGCTGAACCCGGGTTGGGACGCCGCACTCGCGCAGGCGCGGATCGCCCGGCTCGGCCTTCACCGCGCGCAGCGCGCCGGCACGCTGTCCGGCGGCCAGCGCGCGCAGCTCGCGCTGACGCTCGCGATCGCCAAGTGGCCCGAGCTGCTCGTGCTCGACGAGCCGTTCGCGAGCCTTGACCCGCTCGCGCGCCGCGAGTTCCTGCAGGGCCTGATGGAGTTTGCGGCCGAGCACACGGTAACTGTCGTGCTCTCCTCGCACCTCATCGCCGACCTCGAGCGCGTCTGCGACTACGTGATCCTGATCACCGAGGGTCACGTCCGGTTGTCGGGCGAGGTCGACGAGCTGCTCGCCACCCATCGCCGGCTGAGCGGCCCGCGCCGCGACAGCGCGCGGCTGCCCGTCAGCCAGCAGGTGATCGAGGCGAGCCACACCGACCGTCAGAGCACGCTGCTCGTGCACACCGAGGAGCCGATCATCGACCCGGCCTGGAGCGTCGAGGAGGTCAGCCTCGAAGACATCCTCCTCGCCTACATGGCCCCACCCGCCGGCCCACCGGGCGACGCGGCTCCGCGGAGGATCGGCTGATGATCTGGGTCGCCTGGCGCCAGTTCCGCACGCAGGCGCTCGTCACTCTCGGTCTGTTCGCCGCGTTCACCGTGCTCGTGCTCGTGACGGGCCTGCACCTGCGCGACATCTACAGCTCGCTCGGTGGCGCGCACTGCACGGCACGCAGCGACTGCACGGGGCTGCCCACTCACGGCAAGGTGCTGGCGGACCTGCTGGGCCCCGCGCTGCTGGCGATCCCGGCGCTGCTCGGGATGTTCTGGGGCGCGCCGCTGGTCGCGCGGGAGCTCGAGAGCGGAACCCACCGCCTCGCGTGGACGCAGAGCGTCACGCGCCGCCGCTGGCTGTCGGTCAGGGTCGCGCTCGTCGCCGTCGCCGGGATCGCCGTCGCCGGCCTCTCCAGCTGGCTCGTAAGCTGGTGGTTCGCACCGCTCGACGCCGTCAACCTGAACCGCTTCGACCCGGGCGTCTTCACCGAGCGCGGGGTCGTCGCGGTCGGGTACGCGGCCTTCGCGTTGGCGCTCGGCGTCGCGGCAGGCGCGCTGATGCGCCGCACGCTGCCGGCCATGGCCGCAACCTTGCTCGGCTTTGCCGGTGCGCGGGTCGCCGTTACGTTCTTGGTCCGCCCGAACCTCCTCAGCGCCACGAGAGTCCTAGTTCCCGTGACGTTCGGAAACGGCGTCGGGTTCGTCTCGAGCGCGAGCGGCGTCAGCATCGCCCCGAACTCGTCCCGGATCCCTAACGCCTGGATGATCTCCGCTGCGCTGGTCGATCGCGCCCACCACGCCCTCAGCGCCGCCCGACTGCACGATTTGCTCGTCCGCGCCTGCCCTGCGATCGCGACGGGCCTCCCGCAGCCCGCCGGCGGCGCCCCCAAAGGCCCAAAGGGCCCGGCGGGCGGTGCCGTTCTCGCCTGCGAACAGCGGCTCTCGCAGCATCTGCAGCAGCTCGTCACCTACCAACCACCAGGCCATTACTGGACACTGCAGGCACTCGAGACCGCCATCTTCTTCGCCGGCGCGCTGACGCTGATCGGCGCTACGGTCTGGCGCGTCGGGCGGCGCGCCACGCACAGGCCTGCCGCCGGCGAGCCCCGCGAGCGGACCGCCCGCCCGCCCGCACTCGAAGTCGCGCCGGACATCGGCATGCCGCCCGCACCGCACGCCGGCCGGCCGCCGCGGCGGCGGCAGCGCAGGTGGCTCTGGCTCACGGCCGCACCCCTGACGGCCTGCCTGGCCGCCGCGTGCGCGTCCACGGCCGAGTCCGTCAACGCGACTGCGCCGGTGAACTGCGCGCCACCCGGGGTGAAGCTGCCCCCGTGCTACAGCCCGCAGGCGTACCGGGTGGCCTACGGCGTCGCGCCACTGCTCAGTCGCGGAATCGACGGCAGCGGCGAGACCGTGGTCATGCCCGAACTGGCCAGCAGCCCGCCCGCCACGGATATCCGGCGCGACATGGCTGCATTCGACCGCCAGTTCGGCCTGTCCCCGGCCAAGCTACGCGTCGTCAGCACCATCACCCGGTCGGCGACGCCCTACCTCGCTGACGAGGAGGAAGTGCAGGACACCGAGATGGCGCACGCGATCGCGCCCGGTGCCACCCTCGATGTCGTCCTGGTGCCCCAGGACGCCACGTCCAGCAGGGCGAGCTTCACCGCCGCCGCGACCAAGGTGGTTCAGGTGAGTGTCGCGCTGCACGCCGCGGTGATCTCGATCAGCGGCAGTGAAGGCGAGCACCTCTTCACCGGCGCCGAGATGGCCCAGATGAACGCCGCGATGAAGCAGGCCAGCGACCACCATGTCACGGTCGTAGCGTCGTCCGGCGACCTCGGCGCGATCAGTGACGACGGCCCGCCCGTGCAGGTCAGCATGCCCGCCTCTGACCCGCTGGTGCTGGCGGTCGGCGGTACCATCCTGGACGCGACGAGCCCGGGCGGCAACTACCGCGGCGAGATGGCCTGGAACGACGGCACCGACGCCTCGAACGGCGGGTACAGCCGCGTGTTCGCCCGGCCGTCCTACCAGGACGGCATCGCCCGGATTGGCGCCACCCGTGGCGTCCCAGACGTGGCCGCCAACGCGGACTCGGCCACCGCGATGGCGCTGGAGTACAGCAACGGCGAACTCCGGCCGGCCACCGGGACCAGCGCCTCCACCCCGCTGTGGGCGGGTGTGATCGCCTTGGCCGATCAGCAAGCCGGCCGGCGCCTGGGCTTGGTCAACCCCGCCATCTACGCCATCGCCCGCGGCCGCGCCTACCACCGGGCCTTCCACGACGTGGTCACCGGCGACAACTCGGTGCTGTGGCCCACCCGTGTCTTCACCGGCTACAACGCCAGCCCCGGCTGGGACCCGGTCACCGGCTGTGGCAGCCCCGACGCTCAGTACCTCGTCCCCCTGCTGGCCGGCGCGGTCCGCTCAGAGCGTCGGGAGAAAGCACGTGGGCTCAGCTGAGTGGCCGAGTGTCGTGCCAGTTAGAGTAGGGAAGGATCAGGTTATAACACCGAAGACTGGTGTGTCGACTTACCTTAATCCGGGGTAGCTCAATCGGCAGAGCGTTCGGCTGTTAACCGAAATGTTGTGGGTTCGAGTCCCACCCCCGGAGCTCTTACCGCCGCGCTCAGCGCCCCCCTGGGTCGCGCCCCAGCTGCTCGACCAGATCCGCCGCCCGCGCCGGCCCGGAATGCGCCGCCGACCACCCGGCCAGCTGCGCCGCCCGCGCCCCCAACTCGCTGCGCCCCAGCGTCCGGCGCGCCGCCAGCCGCAGGGTGCGCGGACTCAGCAGCCGCCAGGGCAGGCGGACGCCGGCGCCGGCCCAGTCGACGCGGGCGGCGTTCTCGGCCATGTCCCCAACATGAGGTACCGCCAGCACGCGGCACCCCGAGTGCAGCGCGCGGACGAGCGTGCCGTGCCCGGCGTGGCAGATGACCAGCGCGCAGCCGGGCATCGTCTGCGCGTAGGACAGCCACTCCACCAGCCGTGCGTTGGCGGGAACGCGGACCGGCCGGGTGAGGGGCCGGCGGTTCCAGGTCGCCAGCACCCGGAGCGGCTGATCAGCCAGCCCGGCCAGCGCCGTCCGGAGCAGCCGGTGCTCGGGATCCTGGGCGGTCGAGGGGGCGACCAGGACGATCGGGTCCTCCCCCGGCGGTGGGTCCACCCGGGCAAACGGCGGCTCCCACATCAACGGGCCGACGACGTGGACGTTCCCGGGCCACGGCCGTGGGTACTCGAGCTGCGGGAGCGTCCCGACCAACACCAGGCGCCGGCTGAGGCCGCCATGAAACCCCGTGACGGGGCTCAGCCCCAGCCGCCGGCGCACATCGTTGAGCTCGGCGCGACCCCGGTGCAGCCCGATCCGCGCCGGACGGTCAAATGCCTGCCACCACCGCCGGGCGAGCTGTGTCCGGGGCATTCGGGCACCCAGGGCGTAGGGGGCAAAGCCGGGCTGGCCGACCGGGTAGACGTGCGGGATGAGCGTCGCCGTGGGCACCGACTCCAGCTCGGCGGCCAGGGCCGGCGCGAGCGTGAGGATGTCGTGAACGACTACATCCGGGGCGGCGGCGGCGAGCCCGGACCGGGTCTGGACGGTCGCCCGGACGGCCGCTTCGTAAGGCCCCAGCGGCTGCTCGCGCGTCGGGAACACCGGGTACTCGGGCGCGGCCAGGAAGCGCATGCCGTTGGTCGTCACCGGCTCGCGCCACCGCGCCCACGTCTCGTAGGTCACGGCGTGGCCGCGGCCAGCCAGCTCGGCCCCGAGGGCGAGCATCGGAAAGGCGTGCCCAGGCTGTCCGAACGCGCCGAGAAACACCCGCAGGCGACGATCCTCGCTCGCCCGGCCGGCCCGGCCAGCGCTCGCCACCGTGTCCTCGCTCAAGCCGCCAGCTCGGCCACCGCGCGCAGCTGCTCGATCCGATCCTGACCGGAGAGCGCCATCGGCGTCACCATCAGCGTGCCGACGCCCGCGTCGCGGAAGGCGCCGATCCGGTCGCGAACGACCTGGCGGGGACCGCACAGGGTGATCATGTCGATCAGCTCGTCGGGCAGCGCGGCGCCGGCCTCGGTCTTCTCACCGGCCAGGTAGAGATCCTGGACCTGGCGGGCGGACCGCTCAAATCCATAACGCCCAACCAGGTTGTTGTAGAAGTTCTGGCGGCGCGACCCCATACCGCCGATGTACAGGGAGAGCACCGGTCGCATCAGGTCGCGTGCCGCCGCGCGGTCCTCGGAGACGTACGCCTGCACCGTTGGGGCGATGTCGAAGCCGTCCAGCGAGCGGCCCGAGCGGGCGGCGCCCTCCTCCAACAGAGCGCGGAAGTCGCCCACGAACTCGGGTGAGAAGAACGTCGGCAGCCAGCCGTCGGCGATCTCGCCCGCCAGGGCCGTGTTCCTCGGGCCGATCGCGGCCAGGTAGATCGGAATCCGCTCCTGCACCGGATTGATCGTCAGCTTCAGCGCCCGGCCCGGCCCGTCGGGCAGAGGCAGCTCGAGCGTCTCGCCCTTGAACTCCAGCCGCTCCCCGGCCAGCGCCTTGCGCACCACGGCGACGTACTCCCGCGTGCGCTGGAGCTGATGTCCGAATCGCTGGCCGTGCCAGCCCTCGGCGACCTGGGGTCCCGACGAGCCGATCCCGAGCCGCATCCGTCCGCCCGAGAGCTCATCGATCGTGGCCGCAGTCATCGCCGTCATCGCCGGGCTGCGGCCCGGCATCTGGAAGATCGCCGACCCGAGCTTGATCTCGCTGGTGCCGGCGGCCAGCCAGGCGAGCACGGTGGCGGCGTCGGAGCCGTACGCCTCGGCCGTCCACACCGATTCGTAGCCCAGCTGCTCGGCCTCCCGGACGACGTCGAGCTGATCCTGAGGACCGAGGCCGAGACCCCAGTAGCCGACGTGGACGCCGAGCTTCATGGTCAACGCGGTGGCGCGGGCCGCGAGTCAGGCATTGGCCGGAACGCCGTCGGGAATCGTCGCCGGACGCTGGAACATGATCTCGGGGACGACGCAGGCGGGGGAGAGTCGCAGCAGCATCCGCGCCGCCTCGGCGATGTCCTCGGAGCGGATCATCGTCTCGGCGGGCACGGCGTGCTTGACGAAGTCGGCCATCGGGGTGTCGACGAACGCCGGACACAGCGCGCAGGACTTGACCCCGTCGCCGCCGAGCTCCTTGTTCATCGCTTCGGTGAAGCCAACGACTCCCGCCTTGGTCGCCGAGTAGACCGACAGCCACGGCTCGCCGGACTTGCCCGAGATCGATGACAGGTTGATGACCAGCGCGTTGCCGTGCTCGGCGCCCGCCGACCGCAGCAACGCGGCGCACTCGCGATAGAAGAGGACGATCGAGCGCAGGTTGACGGCCAGCTGCAGATCGAGGCGCTTGGTTTCGATCTCACCGACCGGCGCGCCGACGCCCATCCCGGCGCTGTTGACGAGCACGTCGAGCCGCCCGAACCGCTCGCGATGCTCGGTCACCACCTGCGCTACGACCTCCTCGGACGCCATGTCGCCCGGTACCTGGGCGATCTCCCGACCCTCCCCGGCCAGCGCAAGCGCAGCGTCGGCGAGCTTCTCCGGGCGACGCGCGGTGAGCGTGATGCCGTAGCCCTCCTCCAGCAGCATCCGCGCGATCGCGAACCCGATTCCGCTGGAACCACCCGTCACGATCGCCGCCTGGTCCGCCATTGCCATCTCCCCGTCGCTCGCCTTGATTTCTGAGGCGGTATCCAATCAGGTGCGCACCGGACACGGCGATACTTGCGGGGTGAGCGAAGCACCGGCCACCGCGACGTCGAGGTAACCGATGTCTCCAGACCCCGTGCCGTCCGCCGGCGCCACCACGCCGGCACCTGCGTCCCTAAGCGTGGCGTCGCTCAGGCACCCGCTCACCCGCGCGTTGATCGTACTCACGCTGACGACGGGATTCGTCGACGCGGCCAGCTACCTCGGACTCGGACGGGTGTTCGCCGCCAACATGACCGGAAACGTCGTGCTGCTCGGATTCGGGATCGCCGGCGCCGGGGGGCTGCCGGTGGTGGCGCCGCTGGTGTCGCTGACGGCGTTCCTGCTCGGGGCCGTCGCCGGCGGGGTGCTCGGGACGGCGCTGAAGGAGCGCCACCGGGTTCACCTGCTGGCCGCGCTGGCAATCGAGGCCACGCTCATCCTCACGGCGGCAGTGATCACCGCCGTGGTCGAAGTGCGCCCCAGCACGTTCGTCGGGGATGCCGTGATCGGGTTGCTGGCGCTCGGTATGGGCGCACGTAATGCGACGGTTCGCAAGCTGGCGGTGCCCGACCTGACGACGACGGTTCTGACGATGACGCTGACCGGACTCGCCGCCGACCTGAGACTGTTCGGCGGTACCGGCGCGGGGACGACACGGCGGGCGACGGCGGTAGCGTCGATGCTCTTCGGGGCGGTCATCGGCGCCCTCCTGCTGAAGACCTCCTTGACGCTGGTGCTGGTGGTAGCCGGCGGGCTGACCGCATCCACTCTCGTCGGCTACGCGGCCGTCGCCAGCAGCTGACCCAGATACCCGACCATGCGGTGAGCCAGCGCCGCACCGTGGTCAAGCGCCACCTCGGGTGCCGGCGGGCTTCTCACCGGCGCCCGGGCGATTCGCTGCGCGATCTCGGGATCGAGCGGGGTCAGCAACTCGACGGCGACGTCGACGGCCTCGACCACGACCCCGGGCTCGAACGACCACAGCACCTCGAATCGGCGCTCGGCGTCCGGCAGCTCGCTGTCGCTCGGCTGCTCCCAACCGGCCAGGCAGGCCTGCGTCCTGCCGGCATTGACCAGAACCGCCCACTCGCGGGCCAGCGCATGCCCCCGGTCGATGGGGATCTCCACCGGGCCGTCCGGTGGATCGGACCGGGCGGGAAAGTCGGCGAGCGCGACAGCCAGCTCGGCAGTGCGCGCCAGCTCGCGCCAGCGTCGCTGTGAGGCCCGGTAGAAGTGCTCCCGCTGAAACGACCCGATCAAGATCCCGTCACTCGCCTGAGCGCAGTACTCGTCTTCGATCGCGCGCGTGAGCGCGAGCAGCGTGGGCTTGGTCGTCACCATCGGAGCGACGTCGGGACGACGTCGACGCAGGCCCGCGAACACCGACGCGACCGCCGGTCGCGGGTCCCGTCCGGCTTGCTCGATCGCCGAGGACAGGGACATCCCCAGGTCGCGCAGTCGCCGGACCTCGAGCACCTGCTCGACGTCGCGGGCGGAGTACCGGCGGTGGCCGCTGGGTAGACGGGCGGGTCGGGGAAACCCGTGCCGGTTCTCCCACATGCGCAGCGCGCCGGCCGACAGGCCCGTCCGCTCGGCCAGCTGGGCGGTGGTGAGGTCTTGGTTTGCGACGCTGGGGATGTGGAAACCATACAACTTGTTTACATTTTCCGAACAAAAATGCCTGGCAGACGATCAATCCCATACCGGACCTGTAGGAGAAGCCCGCGATGCGAGTGCTGATTACCGGCGCCACCGGAACCATCGGCTTGGCGATCACCGACGAGCTGAAGGCTCGGGGCGACCAGGTCGTGGCGCTCTCTCGCGATCCGGAGCGCGGTCAGCGAGTGCTCGGCGACGGCGTCGAGGTTCACGCGTGGCCGATGCCGGATGCCGAACCGCCTCCACCGTCGGCGCTGGACGGGGTCGACGGGGTCATCAACCTGATCGGTGAACCGATCGACCAGCGCTGGTCAGACGCTTCCAAGCAACGGATTCGTGATTCCCGCGTGCGCACCACGCGGATGCTCGTCTCGGCGCTTACCTCGTTACCCGCCGATGGCGGCCCGCGGGTGCTCGTCTCTCAGTCGGCGACCGGCTACTACGGTCCTCGTGGCGACGCGCTCCTCGACGAGCAGGCGTCGCCCGGTAGCGACTGGCTGGCGGCGCTTGTCGTGGCCTGGGAGGGAGAAGCGGGTGCGGCACAATCGCGCATGCGGGTGACGACGACGCGCACCGGGGTCGTGCTCTCGCCCAGCGGTGGGGCGCTGGCGAAGATGCTCCCGTTCTTCAAATTGGGCACCGGCGGTCCCGTCGCCGGCGGGCACCAGTACGTCCCGTGGATCCATCTGCACGACGTGGTGGGAGCGCTCGTGTACTGCCTTGACCACGAGGAGGCGCAGGGACCCGTGAACGTCACCGCCCCCCGGCCGGCCACCAACGGCGAGCTGTCGCGGGCGCTCGGACGGGCGCTCGGCCGGCCGGCTGTCCTGCCGGTTCCGAAGATGGCAGTGAAGCTCCTGTATGGCGAGATGGCGGAGATCGTCGTCACCGGCCAGCGGGCGATCCCGGCCAAGCTCGCCGGGCTCGGCTACCAGTTCCGCCATCCTGAGCTGGAGGCAGCGCTCAAGGACGTCCTGAACCACTCGTGAGGATCCACCGGCTGGACCGCGAGCAATACGTGCCAAGATCGCTGGACACCGTGTTCAGCTTCTTTGCCGAGGCTGACAATCTGGAGCGGATCACCCCGCCGTGGCTGCGGTTCTCGCTGACCAGCGCCGAGCCGGTGAAGATGAAGGTCGGAGCGCGAATCGACTACCGGTTGCGCGTGCACCGGGTGCCCATCCGGTGGACCTCGAGGATCGAGGAGTGGGAGCCGGGCCGGAGCTTCGTGGACCGCCAGATCCGCGGGCCCTATGGACTCTGGCACCATCGTCACTCGTTCACCGCACGGGGCGAGGGCACGGTCGTACGCGACGAGGTCGACTACGCGATGCCGTTCGGGCGCCTCGGCGAGCTCGCCCATCCGCTGCTCGTGCGCCGTGACTTGGAGCGGATCTTCGACTACCGCCGCGAAGCGGTGAAGCGGGTGTTCGAGACGTGAGCGCCAAGGCCCTGCTGTGGTTTCGGCGCGACCTGCGGGTGCACGACCACCCGGCGCTCCGGGCGGCTCTGGACGGTGCCGACGCCGTGGTGCCGGTGTTCTGCTTCGACGACGGCCTGCTCGGCGGCCGTCACGCCTCCGGCCCCCGCACCCAGTTCATGCTCGAGTGCCTCATGGATCTGAACGAGGCGCTGCGTGAGCGAGGCAGCCGACTGCTGATTCGCCGGGGCCGCCCGCAACAGGAGTTGCCGGCGCTGGCCCGCGAGGTGGGTGCCCGGACCGTGCATTTCAGCGCCGACGCGGGTCCGTTTGCGCGCCGGCGCCAGCGCGAGGTCGAGCAGGCGCTGGCCGCGCTGGACGTCGAGGTGCAAGCTCACCCCGGCGTGTTCGCCGTCGACGCGTTGTCGGACATCACGACTCAGGGTGGCGACCCCTACACGGTGTTCACCCCGTTTCATCGCAACTGGGCCGGACAGCCGCGGCGTGCGGTGCTGGGCGCGCCCCGCGGGATTCCCTCCCCTTCCGGCATGCCGCCCCCGGGCCGGCTGCCGCGGCTCGCCGACCTCGGTCTCAAGCAGGAGTGCAGCGACCCGGCGCCCGGAGGCGAGCGAGTCGGTCGCGAGGTCCTCAGGCGCTTCCTCGCCGGACCGGTCGGCGACTACGAACGCGGCCGCGATCAGCTGGCTGGGTCGGCGGTATCGCGTCTCTCCCCGTATCTGCACTTCGGCTGCATCACCCCCCGGGAGGTCGAGCACCGCCTGCCCGACGGATCCGGACCGGAGGCGTTCCGGCGTCAGCTGGCTTGGCGCGACTTCTACGGTCACGTGCTCGGCCACTTCCCCGCCAACGCCAGCTCCGAGTTTCAGGAGCGCTACCGTGGCAAGCTTCGCTGGAGCCATGCGCAGACGCGGTTCGACGCCTGGTGCGATGGCCGTACCGGGTTTCCGGCGGTGGATGCGGCCATGCGTCAGCTCCGCCGTGAAGGCTGGATGCACAACCGGGCTCGGCTGTTGGTGGGCTCGTTTCTGACCAAGGACCTGGGCATCGACTGGCGATGGGGCGAGCGTTGGTTCATGCGATGGCTGCTCGACGGCGACGAGGCCTCCAACAACGGTAACTGGCAGTGGATCGCGTCGGTGGGTGTCGATCCCCAGCCCGCCTATCGCCGGATCTTCAACCCGGCCCGCCAGCAGGAGCGCTTCGATCCCGACGGGATCTACGTCCGCCGCTACGTTCCCGAGCTCCGGCGGGTTCCCGAGGAGTACCTGACCGCCCCCTGGAAGATGCCCGCGGATGTGCAGGCGGAGGCGGAATGCCGGATCGGCCACGATTACCCGGAGCCGATCGTCGATCACGCCGAGGCCCGGCGAGCGGCGCTCGAGCGCTACCGGGTCTGAGTGGCCACACTGTGGAGAATCTGGTTTGGGTGGGGTGGCGTACGCCACCCCTTGTACGTGGGTGCTGGCTGGCCTGCGGCTGCTCCGGGCCCTGGGGTCGGTGGCCCGCACTGTTTGCATCGCCACTTGAAGAGGTAGCCGGTGGGTATGGCGACGACTGGCAGCGCGTACGCGGCGGATACGGGCACGGCGGACTCGGCCACGACCCGTACCGAGAAGGGGATCAGCCTGGCGCGCGTCCCCGCGTTGATCATCGGCACGATCCTGACCGCCGCCGGCCTCTTTTTTCTCTACAAGGCGCACACCTTCCCGAAGTTCTCGAACTTCCCCAACGGTCACGCCCCCGCCGACGGCAAGTTCTTCTTCGGCATTTTCGCCGCCAACGGGTGGACGGGGATGTTCACGGCCGTGGCCGGCGCTCTGCTGCTCTTCGGCGCTGCCCAACACCTGCTGGCCAAGACGATGAGCCTCGTCGTCGGCATCGCGCTCGGCGCGGCGGCGGTCATCGCGGCGGTCAGCGGCAACGTCCTCGGCATGGCCTCCGCCAACCGCTGGACAGAGCTGGGGTGGGCGGCGTGCGCGGTGATCCTGCTGTTCAACACGCTCGTTCCCCGGCGCCGGCGGACAGTGGTCGTCGAGGACGGCGGGGGAGCCGCGGTGCCGGTGGCCGGTGCCGGTGCGCGGCGCACCGGGACCACGCGCACCGCCGCCGAGGACGACGTTGCCGCCCGGCAGACGGCCGCGGACGAGGCCCCCACCCGGGAGGCCCGGGCGGCCCGTGACGTCCCCGCCGGCGAGGCTCCGGTGGCCGCCGACGAGGCCCCGACGGTCGCCAGCGATGCCTCTCCGGGAGGCACGCGAACGGCTCCGGCAGGTCCCGGCGGCGCGGACGATCGGCCGCTTGGCGCCGAAACCGACCCGGTACAGGCCGCGCCCGGCGACGATGGCGTCACCGGTGCCGCGGACGCGGACACGGTGCCACACGAGGGCGCCTCGGACGTATCCGGCTCAAACGAAGGCTTCCCCATGGACGAGGGAGCCGATGCTCCAGCTGAGGCTCGTCCGGAGACTGCGCCGCGGGACGACCCCGAGGCGCCGGCCCGCTAGTGGGCCCAACCGGCACACGCCGGCGCAGGTAAGGTCGCGGCATGGATGTCCGCCCGACATTGATCGAGTTCCCCGCCGATGATCCCGAGCGGGCGCGGCGGTTCTGGACCGAGCTCCTCGGCCAGCCGCTGGCCGAGCGGCAACGGTCGCAGGGGAGCGGCTGGGAGACGTCCACCAGCGGTCTCTCCGTCGGTGTGCACGAGCGGGGTCGCGGGCCGGGCGACTCGTTCTCGCTTCCGTATTTTTCGGTGGATGATCTCCCTGACGCCCTGGCGCGGGTGCAGGCGCTCGGCGGATCGGTGGTTCACCCCGGCGAGCAGTGGGCGATCTGCCGCGACTCGGAGGGCAGCCCGTTCGGGTTGGCGCTCGCCGCCTGACTGAATCAGACGAGGTGAACCCGGGCCGCCTCGACGGCGTGAGATTTGTTGCGTTACCCACGCTGAGCGGCCGGCTGGTGACAAATTCCCAGGCGGGGTCACGATTTGTCACGTCTCCCGGGTCGCCGGGACGCTAGTGGTCGTCCCCACAAATACGCTCGCATTCAAGCGGCCTCCGGCGGCGCCTGCTCGGGCTTGCGGCCCGCTCGGCATCCAGCCTCGCCGGGTCGGGCCGGGTGGGCGGGATCCGAATCATCCGGCTGTCCTCGGATGCTCGGGCAGCGCTGCTGCACGTCGCATCCCGCGTCCGCGCCAGGCATCCACCGGCGACCACTCTCGGTGCGACCGTACTTGCGGGGACGACCACTAGGCGCGGCCGCCCACCGCGACCGCCTCGACCGCAGGCCGGGCTTTGCGGTCGACCGCGCCGGGTTCTCAGGCGGGTTGGCGACCGGGGATCTGCGCCCAACCGCAGACACCGTCCGACCGCAACGATCGGGCATGCACTTGTCGACTTTTCCAGGTTCCAGCGGCCGTAGTCGCAACGCGCCGCCGGAGTAGCTGAGCGGGCATCAAGGCCGGCGCTCAGCCGAATGCTCGCTCGGCGACGGCCTGGCGCGCCGGTGGCGCCAACGTGGCCTGGAGCCGCCGGGCGGCATCGAGGTGGTCGCCCGTCCAGATCACGCGGACGGCGGTTGCGGTGGCGCGACCCTGAGGGTCGCGCAGGTCGCGCCCGACCGCATCGACCAGCCGGCCGTCGGCGACCTCGTCGGCCTCGAGCGGCGTCGGCACCTCGCCGTCGCCGGCGAGGCTGGCGGCGAACCGGTCGTACCAGCCGTTGACCAGCTGAGATCCGGCGAGCAGCTCGCGCCGCGCCGCCGCTCGATCGCCACCGTTGGCGCCGTCCGCGTCCCACAGCTGCAGCACCGCGTCGGCGGCCAGCCGCAGCCCGGCGATTCCGGTCACCAGCGCCGTCACCTCGGCCAACGGCATCGGCTTGGCACCCCGCTCCGCCAGGTAGCCGCGGAAGGTGTCGTCCAGCCGGCGGGCCGCGGCGGCGGCGTTTACGGCCTGCTCGGTGGGCGCTGGCGGACGCGGCCCGCCGGCATCGCAGCGCCCCATCCCGTACGCCACCGCATCCTTGAGGTACTCGGCGCTGTCGGTGTAGGCCACCGACAGCGCCCGCCCGAGCGCGGCCGCGGCTCCGCGGGGCCATAGCATCACTCCGACGAGCAGGCTGACCGCGCACCCGAGGGCGATGTCCTCGATCCGGACCAGCCCGATCTTCCAGCCGGCGGGAGCGATCAGGTTGAATAGGATCAGCAGCGTGAGCGTGAACGCCGCCTGCCCGGCGGCGAACGACACGGCCGCGGGGGCCAGCCCCGCGAGCAGTACCACGAACGGCAAGAGCGTCCACAGAACGACGGTGTTGGTCCCGATCAGCGCCACCAGCGCTCCGCCGATGACGAACCCGGCCGTGGTCCCGAGCAGCGCCCGCGCGATGTTCTGCCCGGTGCCGAGCGCATTCGAGCGCAGCACCGACAGGGTCGCGAACGCCACCCAGAAGCCGTGCTGGACGCTGGTCAGCTCGGCGACCAGCACGGCCAGTCCGAGGCCGATGCCGCCGCGGAGGCTGTTTTGCAGCCACAGCGAATGCCGCTCGGCGTGGGAGACCGCCCGTTCCTGGGCGGCGCTGAGCAGTCCCGGAAACCCGGACGGTTGGCGCCCCAGCAGCCGCTGGCCCCAGGTGCGCCGGTCGGCCTGGGCGGCGAAGTCGACGTTGGCGGCGATCTGGCCGACGACGAAGCTGAGTTCCTGAGCGCGGAAGCTGGGGTCCAGCGACGACACCACCCGCTTGGCCGTGTCCTCACCGTCGCCGACGGCTATCGCCAGGACCGGCAGCGCCTCGGTGCTGTTGTGCTCCAGGGCGGCGACGGCCCGCCGCAGCCCCTGCACCGCAGCGTGAAGCGACTCGCCGGAGTCGGTGGGCGATTCCAGCAGTGTCACGGCCGACTCGAGCACCTCCGCCGCGGCGGCGCGGACTCCACACGCCTCGCGTCCGGGGGCCTGGCCATGGTGCGGGGGCGCCGAGCGGAGAACGATCAGGTTCAGCCAGCGCAGCTCGTCGACCAGGCGCACGATCGCCCGTGCCGAGGTGGTCAGGCCGGTGGGCCGGTATGGCGTGGCGAAGAAGCTGCGCTGCAGCGCGTCCACGGCGGCGTCGGCCTCCGCGGCCGCGGCGGCGTGCTCGTCCCGCAGGTCGGGCGGCCGCCCGGCGAGCACGTAGGCGACATCGGCGCGTAACCGCTTCGCCAGAGCGCGGCAGCCGTCGATCGCCGCCCCGCGCACCGGGTCGTAGGCGGGCGCCGGCCACAGCAGCGAGATCGCCAGCAGCGACAGCCCGGAGGCGATCCCCCAGCCGGCGAGCCGGTCGGGAATCGATGAGACGCTCCCGGGCAGCGAGACGGGCAGGATCAGCGACAGCAGGAGCGTGGTCGTGGCCCCGGCGAGGACGGAGCTGACGACGCCGGCGAACAGCACTCCGAACGCCACCAGCGCGGTGACCGCCGCGGCGAGCCATGCCGTGCGCGACACCAGCGTCGCGAGGCAGATCAGCACGCCGCAGCCGATCGCCAGGGCGGCCTGGGACTGGAGCCGGTTCCGGATCGAGCCGCGAAAGTCGACGAGCAGCAGCATCGCGAACGAGCCGAACGCTGCGAACGTGGCCAGCACCGGGTTCTTGAGCAGCTGGCTCCCGAAGGCGAACGCCGCCGGCATGATCAGCGCCGCGCGGAGCGCTCGGCGCAGGGCACTGAAGCCCCGGTCGTGCTCGCGCAGCCACTCCAGCGCGGCGAAGCGCCGACGAGCAGAAAGCGAAGTTGAAGCGGTCAAGGTGCGGTCCCCGGGAGCGAGTGAGTCGGCGCCGATTATCCCATCAGGATCACCTGGCCCGGCCTGGGCACGGGCGTGGGCGTGGGCGTGGACGGTCGAGCACGTCGACGACGATCACGCCCGGTGCCGTTACGGCGGTAGCGCATCCCCGATCGTCTCCGGCCGCCGGGTTGGTGGCTGGACGGTTACGGGATCGCCGTGCTGGAGCGGGACGACGGTTTTCCCGCAGTTGCGGTGGGTAATTGTCCCGCGACCCGACGAACGGAGGCATTTGGATGGCCACCAACACGACTCGCCCGCTGGCTCTGATCACGGGCGCCTCGAGCGGAATCGGCTTCGAGCTGGCCAAGCAGTTCGCCACCAACGGCTTTGATCTCGTGATCGCCGCCGAGGATGACGAGCTGAGCAATGCCGCCGGTGAGCTGCGGGCGACGGGAGCCAGCGTCGACGCGGTCCGGGTTGATCTGGCCACGCCGACGGGTGTGGATGAGCTCTACGAGCACGTCCGCCAGGCGGCGTCGCCGCTGCACGCGGCCGCGCTGAACGCCGGCGTGGGGGCCGGTGGGGCGTTCGCCGGCGACACGGAGCTCGATCAGGAGCTCAACATCGTGGACCTCAATGTCCGCTCCACGGTGCACCTGGCCAAGTACGTGGTCCGGGACATGGTGGCGCGCGGCGAGGGCCGGATCCTGTTCACATCGTCGATCGCTTCGACCATGCCCGGGGCATATCAGGCGGTTTACAACGCCTCGAAGTCGTTCGTGCAGTCGTTTTCCCTCGCGCTCCGCAACGAGCTGAAGGAAACCGGCGTCAGCGTCACCGCCCTCATGCCCGGGCCGGTCGAGACCGAGTTCTTCGAGCGCGCCGACATGCTTGACACCCAAGTCGGTGCCGGCGAGAAGGACGATCCCGCCGACGTCGCGCGCGATGGCTTCCAGGCGTTGATGGATGGTGACGAGCGGGTCGTCTCACACTCGCTCAAGACCAAGGCGCAGGGAATCGGCAGTCGCGTTCTCCCCGACAGCGTCAAGGCCGAGATGCACCGCAAGATGGCCGAGCCGGGCTCGGGCTGAGCCCGCTCGAGCTGAGCCCCGCGCCCGGGTAGCTCGGCGAGCCGCGAATCCCGCCGCAGCCCCGTGGTCTTTGCAGACGCGCCGCCGTGGCCCGCAGCGGGACGTCCAGCGGCTCGCCGTCGCCGCGCACGCGCAGGAGTGCTCGGGCGAGTCCGATTCGGTCGGGCAGGAACGTGACGACCATGACGCACTTGGCGCCTGGGTGCAGGTCGGCGTGACGGCAGCGGTCGCGACTCACCGTGAACTGGTTCGCGGCGGGGCCGGAGAGCGTTGTGCCGGCGATCTGCACCGGAGCGGAGAGCAGATTGGTCAGGGCGAGCACGAGCCGCTGGGGGTAGCCAACGCCGTTTGCCCAGCGGGCCAGAGCAAACCGGGGGTCGGGCAACTCGGGGAAGACGAGGCTGGAGACCGATGGCGCTACCGCGGCGACCGTGACGTTGACGGGTCCGTTGTCGGACGGGATCTGGAGGACGGCCGTGGCGGCGCCGCCCGTCCTCGGGCGAAAGCGGATCGCCACGCTGCAGCGTTGAGCGGGCTCGAGCAAGCGGCCCGAGCAGACGTCGTTCGCGATCGACAGCGAGCCGAAGCGGTTACCGAGGAGCGCCGCCGATCCCAGCCGCGACGGTCCGGGGGCGGGGTCGGTCAGCGTAACCGTCGCCGAACGCGACGAACCGAGACGAGCCGCGGGGATGGCCAGCTCCGATGGGGCGGGTGCCGGAGAAGGACCGGGACAGTCGCGGCCGAGGGTCGCGTAGCAGTCGGCGATCTCGCTGACCACGGCGAATGCCGGCTTCTCGATGACCTGTGGGTCGGTCACCGGTGGATCGGCGACATCCCCGCCGAGCACTCCTTCGGAGGCGAACTGCCCGCCGAGGTTGTCGCGCTCGGTGATGAACACCTCGGCGGCGCCGGCGTCGAGCAGGGTGGGGATCGACGCCGCCAGGTATGCGGCCTGCGACGACGGTCCGTCGGCGTAGCCATGGTCGTACTGAAACGCTGCGTTCGCGGGATAGCCGTGCTCGGTGACCCATAGAGGGCCGGCGAATCCGTAGGAGGCGAAGAAGCGCTTCCAGCGGGTCACGTCGGACGCGAGCTGATCGACCTCGCCGCGCTCGTGTACGTTGCCGGTATCAAATGCGTAAGCTGCGCCCGCGCCCGGCGTCGCGAACACCTGCTTCAGCCAGCTCATGCCGGCGACGCCCGAGATGCCCCCGAGCAGGACGTCGTCCTGCGGATCTACCGCCTTGATCGCATCATGGGCGGCGCGGAGCATCAGCGCGTATTGCTGCGGCGAGCCGGCGAAGAACTCCGGCGTGTCGGGCTCGTTCCAGACCTCCCAATCACGGATGACCGGATCGGCATGCGCCACGATCTGTCCGATGAGCGATCGGTACTCGGACAGCTGATCGGTGCCGCAGCGATCCATGGCGCTCGGCTCGGTCAGACCTTGACAGTTGGCGATCCAGGACGGGATCGTGAACAGGTCAGCTACCACTCTCAGGCGGTACTGCCGGCTGAGCGCCATGACCTCGTCCAAGCCCGAGAAATCGGGCGGTCGCGAGGGGCTTGAGAACACCAGGGCGGGGGCGACGTCGAGGCGAATCGCGGATGCACGCATGGCGACCGCCTCCTCGAACATGATCTGCATGAACCATGGCGGATCGCTGAGCTGCAGCATCGAGTGCGCCCCGACAGGGCTCTCGGCGGCCGCGATCGCGCGCGAGGGGCACGGCCCCGCCCCGAGCGCGGCGAGCGCAAGGCTCAGCGCGATCATCCCGCGCCAGACCGCGCTCGCCGATCGGATCCGGCGAAAAGCCCGGTCCAGCAAGGCGGTGCCGGTCACGCCGCCATTCACACCACCATCATCCGCCCGAGCGTTGCGGTGGTCAACCACCTGAAACGATCAGGATTACGCGATGGTCACCGGCCACCTGCTGATCGTCATCGCCGTCGCTGCGGTGACGCTGGTGGCGGTCGCCGTGCTGCGGCGGGCGGGAGTGACGACCGCGGTGGTGCTGGTGACGGCCGGCCTGGTCATCGGCTTCCTCCCGTTCGTGCCCGACGTGTCGCTGGAGCCCAAGGCGGTGCTGCTCGGCCTGCTTCCGCTGCTGGTGTTCGATGCGGCGGTCACCTCGTCGCCGACTGCATTCGCCCGCAACGCCCCTTCGATCGGCTTGCTCGCTGTCGGACTGGTGCTCGCGACCGCATTTGCGGTGGCCGCGGTCGCCCACTGGGTCGGGCATCTGTCCTGGGCGATCGCCTTCGTGCTGGGCACCGCCGTCGGGCCGACCGATGCCGCCGCCGCCACCAGCATTGCCCGTCGGCTGGGCCTCCCGCAGCGGCTGCTGTCGATCCTGGAGGGGGAGGCGCTGTTCAACGACGCGACGGCCCTCGTGCTGTACGCGGAGGCGGTCACCGCGGCCACCACCGGGCACTTCTCGGCGCTGCACACCGCCGGCTCGATCGTCTACTCCTCGGTGGTGGGCGTCGCCGTCGGTCTCGCCGTCGGGGTCGTCGGGCGCCGGCTGCGCAACCGCATCGATGACCCGCCGATCGAGATCGCCGGCTCCATGCTGCTCGCCTACGCCGCCTATCTCCCGGCCGAGGCCCTACACGCCTCCGGGGTCCTGGCCGCCGTCACCGCCGGGCTGTACCTGGGCTGGCACAGCACCGGCGCCGCCTTCTCGGCTCGGAGCCGGCTCCAGTCGGCCGCCTTCTGGCAGACGCTCGTGTTCCTGATCAACGCGGCCCTGTTCGTGCTCGTCGGCCTCTCGTTTCACACCTTCACCGCGCAGGCGCGCGGTCCGTGGGGGCGGTTGCTGGTCACCGCGGCGGCCGTGGTGGCGACGGTGATCGTCGTCCGCGTAGTGTGGATGAGCAGTTCCGGCTGGGCGGTCCGGTGGCGCCGGCGCGAGGGCGCAACGGGGGAGGGCCGGCGCGACCGGGCGATCCTCAGCTGGTCCGGGATGCGCGGGGCGATCACGCTCGCTGCCCTGCTCGCGGTCCCGGTGACGACGCGCACCGGCCAGCGGCTGGCGGGTCGCGACGACATCATCTACCTCGGGTTTGCCGTGATCATCGTCACCCTGATCGGGCAGGGGATGACGCTGCCGCTCCTGGTCGCGCGGCTGGGGCTCACCGAGCACCCGTCGGTCGCCGACGCCGAGCGCCAGGCGCGGCTCGCGCTGACCCAGGCGGTGCTCGACTGCCTGCAGAGCGCCGGTGAGGCCGCGGGCGTCCAGCAGGAGCTGATCGACGGGCTCCGGGTTCAGTACCTGGCCAGGCGCGATCGCCTCGAGAGCTCCGAGGACGCCGAGCTCGGAGAGGAGGTGGTGGCGGGCGCCGCCGCGGAGCGCGAGCTGCGCCACGAGCTCGTGGCGATCCAGCGGCGCCGGCTTGGCGAGCTGCGGGGAAAGGGCAGGGTCGGGATGACGACGACGCGCACGATCGAACACGACCTCGACCTGGAGGACGCTCGGCTGACACCGAGGTGACGGGATGGTGATCCCGGCACCCAATGGCCGGCCCGGTCAGGGATCGTGGCGCGCGGCCTGCGCCCGCCGGTGGGCGTCGGCGGCGGCAGCCCGGGCGGCGCCTAGCACCGCATCGGCCTCGTCGAGCGCCTGGGCGGCGCTCTCCCGCCGACGCTGGGCCGCGCGCAGCCCCTCATCGGCTCGCTCGGCCTCACGGCGGGCCCGCGCCTCGCGGGCACGGGCCGCCTTACGCTCATTGGCTCGCCGGCTGCCGCGGGCCGGCCGCGATGATTCGGCCGTCGTCGTCGCAGGGGCGCCCGGCGCGACGCCGGCGGCCTCCCCCAAGCCGACGTGGCGAAGCTCGCGCACCAGCCGACCCGATCCGACCAGCGAGCGAGCGTCCTCGTCAAGGGCCGCCGCGTGCAGCGTCTCGGTGACGCGATCGATCATTGCCGGGCTGAGCTCGTGGCCAATCGCTCTCAGCAGCCCTCGTGCCCTGCCGGCCAGGTCGTCCGCCGCGGCTCGCTCCTCCTGCACGGCGAGACGGAGTGCGCTCGCCGGTGCGCGACCCGCCACCACCTCGCTCTGGGCCTCGCGCAGCGCGTCGCCGGCCCGCCACAGCTCGTCGACCGCAGCTTTCTGGGTGCGCACCAACTGATTCACCGCCCAGGCGGCGACCGAGGGCTTGCGCAGGGCGGCCACTTCGGCTGCCGCCTCGCGGTGTCCGTCGCCGCGCAGCTCGCGGGCCAGCGCGGTTCGTTCGGGCACGAAGCGGTCCAGCGCGAGCCCGTAGAGGTCGTCCCCGTCCATGAACGGGTTCGATATTGACCGTCGGGGGTCAGCTTGGCAACCGCGGCGTGGCCGCAATCAGGACCGCTGAGGCGCCCCGCCTTCGCGCGGGACTCCGCCCTCCGTGACAATGGCGGCGATGTCCACCGTCGCGCATCCGAACCGCAGCTCGGCCCGAGTCCACCGTCCGGCGCGCCCGCTGGTGGGGATCGCTCTGATCCTCGCGACTGTGGCCCTGGCCGTCGGGAGCTTCGCCTGGTGGATCGACTGGCAGGTGCTGAACACCGCCAACTGGACCGACACCAGCGCGCACCTGATCGCCAACCCGACGATCCGCAACCAGGTGAGCCGCTTCGTCGTGGACGAGGTGTTCGAGCAGGCGCGCTTCAATCAGCTTCTGGGGTCGATCCCGGATGTCGGCCGATTGACCCCGGAGTTGAAACGGCTCGTCGTCAAGTTGGTGAGGCGTGAGCTGGCGACCGCACCGGGGATCGAGGCGTGGCGGTTTGCGAACCGCGTGGCCCATCGAGAGCTGCTACGCATCCTCGACGGAGGCGGCACGGTGGTGTCGACCCGCGGCGGCGTGGTCGCGCTCAATCTGGCGGCGCTCGTCGCTGACGTCAGCAAGCGGCTGAGCGATGCGTCGGCGGTCGCCGCGTTGGCTGGCGGCGCGCCGGCGATCGCCGCGCTGGCCGCCGGCGGTCTCCTTCGCCTCGTCGCCCATTCTCCGCCCGACCTGGGGCGAATCGTGATCCTGCGCTCGACCCAGCTACATGACGCCCAGATCTCGGTGCCCGCCATCCGCGCTTTGGCCCTCGTGCTCCCGATTGCCGCCCTCGTCCTGTTCGCGCTCGCCGTCGCACTCGCCCGAGGGTGGCGGCGGCAGGTGGCGCTGAGGATGGGCTGGTGCTTGATCGCCGCCGGCGCATGCGTGTTGCTGGCACGGCTTGCGCTCAAGCCGCTGGTCGTCGATTCCCTGATCAGGTCAGATTCGGTGCGGCCCGCCGCCAACGCGGCGTGGCTCATCGCGACGGCTCGGCTGCGCGACAACGCCTACCTGACGATCGCCGTCGGCGCGGTGTTGGTCGCCGGGGCCTGGCTAGCCGGGAGGGTAGGCCGTGCCCGACGTCGGCGCGGGGCGACGGCGCCGGCGCCGCGCGGATGAAAGTCGCCGCGACTGCCAAGACCGCGTCAGCGTCGGGACCTTGACACCGATGGTAGAAGCGGTCATTCTAATTCTCTCAGTCAATCCCAGAGCTTGGGGGAAGGGGCGTCGGGTCACCCGAGAACTTTGTGGCTCCTGTCGTGCGCAGGGTGCTCGGAGCGCGGCTCGGACGCCAGGAGCGCGGCAGCGTGGCGCTGCCGCGGCACTTACGTTCGATGGCGGCTCCCGGTGGAAGTGGTATATGCGTGAGCGTACGGAGTGGCCGACGGTGAGCTGACAGCTCGACATGTTCCACCTGACACGCACCAGGAACACCGCGAGGATCCGAGATTCGGCCGTGGCCCACATCGGCACCGGAGACGGGCGTGCCGGTTTCTGGGTGCGCGACGGCCGCTCGTGGTCCTCTGCGGTGGTCGTGTCCTCCATCGCCGTGCAGAAGGCGATGCACTGCGGCATCGGCACGTCCGCCTGGGAGGTCTACAATCCCGGCGTGAGCAGGTGCGCAGCGCAGCGGGGGCGAGCCAGGTTCCCGCGCCAACCGGCGGCGTGGCGGCTTCGCGCCGAGCGTTGCCGGCGGGACCGCCCCTCGCGTTGACCGAGACGGGCGAGTACCAGACCGTCGATCCTCGGTCGCCGTTTCCGGCGATCGAGGACTACGCGTTCCTATCTGACTGCCACACCGGAGCGCTGGTCGCCCCTGACGGGTCGATCGACTGGCTGTGCATCCCGCGGTTCGATGCCCCGAGCGTGTTCGGCGCCCTTCTGGACCGCCAGGCCGGGAGCTTCCGCACCGGCCCCTATGGGATCAACCATCCCACCGGGCGAGAGTACGGGCCAGGGACCAACGTCCTGATCACGACCTGGAAGACGCCGCACGGTTGGCTGATCGTGCGCGAGGCCCTGACGATGGGTCCGAGCGACCACGAGGACGAGATCACCCCGCACACGCGCCCTCCGGCAGACGATGACGCCGATCACATGCTGGTGCGGGTGGCGATCTGTCTCGAGGGCGAGGTCGAGGTCGAGATGGTGTGCGAGCCCGCCTTCGACTATGGCCACGTGCCCGCCGAGTGGTCATTGGTCGATGGGGGCAGACACTCCGCGGACGCCACCGGCGGGGACCAGCGGTTCCGGCTCCAGACCGACCTCGCCCTCGGCATCGAGGGCAGCCGCGTTCGCGCGCGGCGGCTGCTCAAGCAGGGCGAGATGGCGTTTTGCGCGCTGTCGTGGTCGGAGGGGTTGCGGGTCCCGAGCGATGCGGCGCAGGCCGACCAGCGACTGGACGCCACCGCCAGGTATTGGCGCTCGTGGCTCGCCCAGGCGAGGATCCCGGACCATCGCTGGCGCGATCCGATCCAGCGTTCGGCCCTGGTCGTCAAAGGCCTGACCTACATGCCGACGGGCGCCGCCGTCGCTGCGCTGACCACCTCGTTGCCCGAGACGCCGGGCGGGGAGCGCAACTGGGACTACCGGTACACGTGGATGCGCGATGCCACTTTCACGCTGCGGGCCCTGCACATGCTCAACCTCGACTGGGAGGCCGACGAGTTCATGCAGTTCGTCGCCGATCTGGCGCCCAACGATGACGGCGGACTGCAGATCATGTACGGCATCGATGGAGAGCGCGACCTCACCGAGACGACTCGGGACGAGCTCTCGGGCTACCGCGGCGCACGGCCGGTGCGAGTCGGCAACGGGGCGTTCGATCAGCGCCAGAACGACGTCTACGGAGCGGTGCTGGACTCGATCCTGATCCACACCCGCCGCAGCCAGCGGTTGCCGCGTCGGCTGTGGCCGATCGTCGAGGCCCAGGCGAGATGCGCCGCTGCGCTGTGGCGCCAGCCCGATCAGGGAATCTGGGAGGCCCGGGGTGAGCCCAAGCACTACGTCTCGTCCAAGCTCATGTGCTGGGTGGCACTGGACCGAGCCTCGCAACTCGCCGAGATTCGCGGTGACCCCACGCTGGCCGCCGAGTGGCGGGATGGCGCCGCCGAGATCCGCGCCGACATCCTCGGGCACGGGGTGAGCGAGCGCGGGGTCCTGCGACAGCATTACGACACCGACGCGCTCGACGCGTCCAACCTGCTGGCGGCGGTGTTCGGACTCCTGCCGGCCGACGACGAACGGTTGCGCAACACGGTCGACGCGATCGCCTCCGAGCTGAGCGAGAACGGCTTCGTCCTGCGCTACCGGACGGACGAGACCGATGACGGGCTGTCGGGCAAGGAGGGGTCATTTCTTATCTGCTCCTTCTGGTTGGTGTCGGCGCTGACCATCTGCGGCGAGATGCAACGGGCGCTGGATCTGATGACCCGGCTGCTGAAGGTCGGCTCGCCGCTCGGCCTGTACGCCGAGGAGTTCGAGGTCGGCACGGGGCGGCACCTGGGCAACTTCCCCCAGGCGTTCTCGCACCTGGCGCTGCTCGATGCCGCGTTGCGGATCGCCCTGCGCGAGGTCCTGCTCGACGAGTTCTGAGGAAATGACCGGCATCGTGGCGATCGACGCGGCAAGCTCGGCGAGATGACGCTCGGCGCCGTCATCACCCTGTCGCCGTCGCATTTCCTGGTCGTCGTGGTCGCGGCCGCCTTCTCGGGCACGTTCGCCGCGCTGGCGTCGGGGCGGGGAGTGCTGATCCCCGTGGTCGTGGTCGAGCTGATCGTCGGGGTGATCATCGGACCCCACGTGATCGGGGTCAAGGTCGACAGCTTCCTGTCGTTCTTCTCTGACCTGGGTCTCGGCCTGCTGTTCTTCTTCGCCGGCTACGAAATCGATCTCGGCCGGATCAGCGGACCACCTCTGCGTCTGGCGCTGCTCGGTTGGGCCATCTCCCTCGTGCTCGCCTACTCGATCGGAGGGGTGCTCGCCGCCGTCGGGATCGTGCTGTCGCTCCTGTACACCGGGTCGGCGCTGGCCACGACGGCGATCGGCACCCTGATCCCGATTCTGTCGGACACCGGCGAGCTCCGGACCCGCTTCGGGACCTACCTGCTCGCCGCCGGAGCGGTGGGGGAGTTCGGACCGATCATGCTGCTGACCCTGTTTCTGTCCGGGGGAGGGGTGGCGAAGGAGGGCGCCGTCCTGATCGGTTTCGTCGTGGTCGCGGTCGTGGTGGCGGTTGCCGCGGTGCGCTCTGCCGGACGGACGCTGCCGCTGTTCGAGCGTACCCTGGAGTCAAGCTCCCAGCTCGCCGTGCGGTGGATCGTCGTGCTGGTGTTCGCGCTCGCCTATCTGGCGTTGCACCTCGGCCTGGATCTGTTGCTCGGTGGGTTCGCCGCCGGCGTGATCACGCGACAGGTCCTGCGGACCCACGAGATCCCGGCGTTCGACTCCAAGCTAACCGGCGTCGCGTTCGGCGTATTCGTCCCGTTCTTCTTCATAGTGAGCGGCATGAACCTCGACGTGGGCGCGTTGTACGCCAGTGTCGGCGCCGTGCTCAAGCTGTTCCTGTTCTTCGTCCTGTTCCTCGTCGTCCGAGGCACTCCGGTCCTCATCCTCTACCGGCGCGCGCTGGATCGCCGGGCGCGCACGGCGCTGGCGCTGATGTCCTCGACGCAGTTGCCGTTGGTGCTCGCGATCACCGCCCTGGCCAGACACTCCGGTCACATGCGCCCCTCCACGGCGGCCGCCCTGGTCGGCGCGGCCGTGCTCTCCACGCTCGTGTTCCCGGTGCTGGGGCTGCGACTTCGCGGCGACCTCACCAACGACGAGGAGCTCGAGTCAGAGCACCGGGTCAGGGTGCCGGCGCAGGTTGCCTAAGGCGCCCGAGGCTCCGAGACGGAGCCGCGACAGGGAGCCAGGGACGCCTCATCCGGTCGCGGCCGACAGCTCGGCTGACAGGTCTCCGCGTCCCACGACCACCAGATCCCGGAGCCCGAGCCATGCTGTTACGAGTGAAAGCTCTGCGGCGAGCTCGCCAGCGACATGGCTGCGGTCGACGCCCGGCTCCGCGAATGCGCCCTGGACGAGCAGCGCGCTGCGCTGCCGGTCAGATTTGAGATCGACGCGAGCGACCAGATCCTCGCCGAGCAGAAACGGCAGCACGTAGTAGCCGTGCACCCGTTTGGCCGCTGGGGTGTAGATCTCGATCCGGTAGCGAAAGCCGAACAGCCGCTCCGTGCGCTCCCGGAACCAGATCAGTGAATCGAAGGGCGTCAGCAGCGCTCGAGCGTGGATCCGGCGCGGCTGCCGGGCGGCGGGCCACAGGTATGCGGGACCCGTCCACCCTCGCACCGTCACTCCGATCAGCTCGCCGGCATCGGCCAGCTCGGCCACGCGCGCCTTGGATGCGGCGCGGGGCAGCCGGAAGTAATCGCCGAGGTCGGCCTCGGTGGCCACCCCCAGTGCCCGAGCGGCGATTCGCACGAGCTCGCGCTGCGCGTCGGCGACGTCCGGCGTCGGCTGGGCGAGGATCTCGGCGGGGAGGACGCGGTCGATGGTGTCATAGAGCCGCTCGAAGTTGATCCGCCTCGCCGCGCTCACCTGCCCGGCGAAGAAGAGATGCTCGAGCGCGACCTTGCCCTCGTGCCAGTTCCACATGTGTCCGGCTCGGGGCGGTGGCCGGACCGCGCCGGTGTCCCGGGCGCGGATCGGACCCCGCTCGCACACCAGGGCAAGCGTGCGCGCGACCAGGTCGGGCTGCTCACGGGCGATCCGCGAAATCGATCCCCACGCTTCCGCGTCGACGTCGGCCATCCGCCAGCGCAACAGCGGCTGCAGCGCCACCGGAATCAGCGACGCCTCGTGAGCCCAGTACTCGAACAGGCGTCGGTCGATCTTCCCGGTGCCGTGTCCGGCGATGCGATCCAGCCGTGAGCAGTCGTACGGGCCCAGACGGGAGAACACCGGCAGGTAGTGCGACCGGGTGAACACGTTCACGGAGTCCAGCTGCAGCAGCCCGAGACGGCCGACCAGCGCCGCGATCTGGTTCACGCTCGCCGGCCGCGCCGGGCGCGGCCGGCCAAAGCCCTGGGCGGCCAGCGCGATGCGGCGGGCGTGGGGCAGGCTCAGGCTGCGATCGGCGCGCGGCGGGCTCACGCGGCTATGATGCCGCGGCCGGGGTTACGGTCACGCTTCCCCTGGCGTCATCGGCGATCGTGTTCGTCTCACCGAGTCGCTCCCCGGCGCTGGTGCCGCCACGCCGCATGTCGTGCGCCGAGCTCTCCGGCGGGCTGCGCCCCTTCAATCAGCTCGCGAAGCAGCGCTCCCCACGGCGCCCGGGCCCGCATCATGGCCGCCGTCTGGAACAGCAGCCCCTCCATCCGGCGCAGCAGCAGCGCTTCGGGGGGCAGCGTCATACGCCGCAGCTGGGCGACCTGGAGACGAGCGTCTGGATCGCGCAGCACCTCGGTACTGCGCCACAGATCCTCAGGCGCGAGGCGCACCGGCTCCACGCCGGCAAGCCACCACGACACCGCGCGCATGTAGTCGAGCAGCAGCTCGCCGTCCCACTCGCTGACAGCGCCGGGCAGGTAGCCGAGGTCCGCCAAGCCGGCCATGACGGCGGTCTCGTCGCCCTCCCGCACGCCGCGGGCGACGACGGCCTCGCGCCGAAGGTAGCTGGGAGCGAGCCGACGCATCATGCCGAAGTCGAAGAAGGCCACACGACCGTCCGGACAGAGCAGGTAGTTGCCCGGGTGAGGGTCCCCGAGCGCAATCCCCAACTCCAGCGCGGTGCCGTAGAAGAAGCGGTAGACGATCTCGACGTACCGGTCGCGAGCCGCGTCGGGCTGCCGTGTGACGTCATCGAAGCTCATGCCGTCGACCCATTCGCTGACCAGCACCCGCCGGCGGCTGAGCTCGGTGTCGACCGCGGGGACGAGGACGAACGGGTGCCCGCGCCAGAAGCGCTCGATGCGCCGATGGTTGCTCGCCTCGAGCTCGTAGTCGCATTCCTCCACGATCCGCTCGCGCACCTCCGCGAGCACCTTCTTCACCGCGAGCCCCGGCATCAGCTGGCGGAGCAGCGGCGACAGCAAGAGCAGATTGCGCATGTCGGAGTCGACCGACTCGGCGATCCCCGGGTACTGGACCTTGATCGCCACCTCACGGCCATCATGCGTGCGACCCCGATAGACCTGACCGATGCTGGCGGCCGCCGCTGCCGCCGAGTCGATGTGGGCGAGAACCCGCTCCGGAGGCTTTCCCCAGTCGGCGGCCAGCACCCCGCGCATCTGCCGCCACTCAACGGGGGCGACGCTGTCGCGCAGCGACGCCAGACGTGCCTGCAGATGCGCCGCCTGGTCGTCGTCGAGGCCGGGAAACTCGACCGTCGACAGCACCTGACCGGCCTTCATGGCGGCGCCCCGCATCACCGCCAGCTGATCGACGAGCGCATCGATCGTGGCCACGATCCGGTCTCCTCGCCGTCGCCTGCGATCATCGGCGTTGCCCCGTGCATCGAGGCGATCGCCCGCCCACCGCACGGCCCCGCCGGCGGCGACGCGTCCCAGCCGTGCCGTTCTGGCGCCGCGGCTCCCGCCGAGCCCGCCTGGTTCCCGATGCGCCGAATCCGTCAAGGGTTGACCGACAGGAGCGTGCGGCGGTGCCCGGCGCGGCTCGCGGCTACGAGATGGCCGCGGGCAACAGCACCCGATCGATGACGTGGATGATGCCATTCGAGGCCTCGGCGTCAGCGTCGACGACGCGGGCTGTGTCGACTCGGATGCTGCCGTCCACGGACACCAGCAGCTGCTCGCCGTGCATGGTCGGCACCGTCTTGCGCTCGACCACGTCGGCGGCCGCGAGCCGCCCGAGCACGACGTGGTAGGTGACCACCTCGATCAGCTTGTCGGGCTCGGCGTGCAGCGCCTCGACGCTCCCCTCGGGCAGCCGCGCGAACGCATCGTCGCTCGGCGCGAACACGGTGAACGGCCCTTCGCCGGCCAGCGTCTCGCCGAGCCCGGCGCTGTCGATGGCGGCGATCAGGATGGTGAAGCTTCCCGCGTCAGCTGTCAGCTCGACGATGTTCGGAGCAATCCCCGGCTGCATCGTAACCATCGTCTGGCGCATCTCCATCGCAGACCACCCTAGACATAACTCTGTACGAAACCTGGACGAGCATACCCCGGGCCGGGCGGTTTTGTCAAGGTTCTGTTGAATGTGCGTATAGTGTCTCGATGTCCACCGGGCCTGGATCGCTTCGGATTGGGGAATTCGCCCGCCGCGTTGGTGTCAATGCCACCCTTCTCCGCGCCTGGGAGCGGCGCTACGGTCTCCTGTCGCCGGTTCGATCGCCCGGCGGCTTCCGCCTGTACACCGAGCAGGACGTCGACCGCGTCGCTCGGATGCGCCGCGCGCTCGACGAGGGGCTGTCGGCGGCCCAGGCGGCACATGTCGCCCTGGAGCCCGGGCGAGCGCCCGGAGGCACACTCGACGGCCCGGCGCGGGCGGGCGCTCTTCCGCGATCCGCAGCGCGCCTGCTCGCCGCGATCGAACGCTACGACGAGGCCACCGCGCACGAGGTGCTTGACGAGACCCTCGCCGCGTTCGGCTTGGAGGCCGTCCTGCGCGACGTGATCCTCCCGACCCTGACGAGAGTCGGGCGCAACTGGGAACGGGACGCCATCCTCGGCATAAGCCAGGAGCACTTCGCCACCAACCTCATCCGCGGCCGTCTGCTCGCGCTCGCGCGGCTGTGGAGCCAGGGGCGCGGTCCGCTCGCCGTACTCGCCTGTGCCCCGGGCGAGGCCCACGACATCACCTTGCTCGCCTTCGGCCTGCTTCTCTGCTCCCATGGGTGGCGGATCCTCTTCCTCGGCGCCGACACGCCGGTCCCGACCCTCGTCCAAACCGCCGCGGACACGCACCCGGCGTTGATCGTTCTCGTCAGCTTCAACCCAGAGCCGCTCGAGGCCGAGGCGACGCTCCTCGGCGAGCTCGCGAAGACGGTGCCCATGTCAGTCGCCGGCCCCGGCACATCAGACGCGCTGTGCGCCCGACTCGGCGCACGCCGACTCCACGGCGACGTCATCGACGCCGCCAACCGCGTCGCCCTGGGAGACCGACCACATGTCACAACGCACGCGAACGAGAGGCGGCTGTGACCTCGCGGGGTGACGAGTGACCTGCTGCTGGTGGGGAGCCTGCCGGTCGCGTGCCCCGAGGACGGTTGCGCTTCCAGGCCGGGCTGCCGTTCCCGTCAAGCGCGTTGAACGCGTTCAAGGCCGACTAGGCGCGCGGCTATCGGTGGCAGAGCGGGGACTCGAGGGTCTCGTGCCGCGGCGCCTCGCTCAGGAGATGCCGGCCGCGCGCCAGCCGCCCTCGCCGTAAGCCTTCCGAACCACCTCGACGTACGGCACCGGGCCGACCACGGCGCGCATCTCGGTCTGAACGTGGCGCTCGACCGTGGGCTTGGAGGAGCCGCCGTCGGGCTCTCCCCACACGAGCGTGACCTCGGTTCCGGGCTCGCTCTGGGCTTCGTCGAGCATGGCCAGCGAGAGCAGCTTGCGCTCACTCGCGCTATAGCCGATCCAGGTCGACAGGCCGACGAGATTGCCGTCGGCGGTCACCATGTCATAGGGGTGCATCGCGTAGACCGCGGTGGGGAACTCGATCGACTTCGCCCGCTCCCCGGGGCCGAACTGGGTGGCGAGCACTCTGGTCACGTCCTCGTCCTCCAGCGCGAGGGTCACCTTGTGTCGGTGGGGCTGGTCGGCCATCCGCTGCAGCGCGTCCCGGCCGATGAAGTCGTGGTCGAACTTCACGAGATGGCCGTAGCCGAGGTCTCCCGGAGTCAGGTAGTAGTCCTCGACGTTCGCAGCCGCGAAGCTGCCTCCGATCGAGGCCATGGCCTCGTAACCGTCGGCGGGCAGCCACTCCCGATAGGCGCTGAGCGAGTCACCGGTATAGATGGCAGGCAGCGGCGAGGGAATCCAGCCTGACTCCAGCGCATTGCTGCCGTAGGCGCGACCGCCGACGGCGCGGATGCCGAACTCCTGGCCGGCCGTCATGATCGCCTCGCGCACCGCCTCCTCGTCCTCCCAGAGGCCGAACAGCTCCCAGCCCGGTTGGCCCGCCATCCCGTGGCGCAGGGCGCGCACGCGCTTGCCGGCGATCTTCACCGCCGCCATGTTGAAGAACCTCAGCTCAGGCGGCTTGCAGCCGAGCAGCTTCTCGATCGTGGCCATCGCATTCGGCCCCTGGACCTGGAAGCGGTAAGAGCGGCGCAAGCCGTCTGTGCGAAGCGCCGTCCGCTGGTCGAAGTCGAGCTCGACGTCGTAATCGCCGGTCTCCGCGTGGAACATGATCCAGTTGAGAGCCGGCGCTCGTCCGACCAGGTTGTAGTCATTCTCGGCCAGATGGAACAGGATCACGTCGCCGATGACGTGGCCGGCGGGCGTGCACGGGACGAACTGCTTGGCCTTGTCGACGGTGAAGTTCTCGAACGTATTGACCGCCAAGTGGGACAGAAGCCGCTCGGCGTCGGGCCCCCGCACCGCGAGATCCGCCATGTGATAGGACTGGTTGAAGAGCACGCAGGCCTTCTGCCAGGCCTCTTGCTCGTCCCGCCAGTTGCTGTACTCGGGCGGCACCCCGGGATACGGGTTTGGTCCCGTCTGCGAGTTGCGCAGCATCTCGGCCGGGCTCGGCCACCCGGCCAGCGCGTTCTCCAGGCTGCGAAGGGCCATCTCTGCCTCCTTGGTGGTGATCGTCTCGGTTTAACGGCCAAAAGGCGTTCGCTGCCACCATCGCCAGGGGACGTCAAAGCGCCACGGAGCGCTCCCGCGCGATCGACTCGCTGAGCGTCTCGGCGACCTGCGACAGGTGGGTTCGCATCCTCAGCTCGGCGGCTTCGCGATCGCCCTCCGCGATCGCGTCGACGATCGCGCCGTGCTCCTGCACCGAGTGCAGCGCTCGGCCCGGAGCCAGCACCGTGCGGAACTGGAATCGGACCACCTGCGAGCGCAGCCGCGCGCAGATCTCGCGCGCGACCTCGTGGCGCGAGATCTCCAGGATGCGCTGGTGCAGCAAGGCGTTGCGATCTGACATTGCCAGTAGCTCGCCGACGGAATGCAGCTGCCGCATCTCCGCCAACAGCGCCCTGAGCTGATCGACATCCGCGTCGGTGCGCCGCAGCGCGGCATGCCCGGCGGCCAGCGACTCGAGCGCGCCTCGCGCCTCCAGGATCTCGACCGCTTCCTCGATCGTGATGCGTCGGACGCGCGCACCGCGGTTGCGTTCGCGGACGACGAGACCATCGTGGCTCAGTGCGACGAGCGCGGCGCGGACGGCGCCGCGGCTGTATCCGAGTTGATCGGCCAGCTCCTCCTCCACCAGCCGTTCGCTCGGCGAGAGATCACCGGAGACGATCGCCTGGTGAAGTGCCGCGTACGCGTCCCCCCCGCTCATGGCGGCAGCCTAGCGCAAATGCAGGAATTGTTGACGATTTTGTTATCATTGTTGGGTGAGGAATAGGCAGCACCCCGTGCCCACCGAGCGAGCCCGGGCACTGGTGCAGGGGGGGTTCGATCCTCATGTGCACGTGGCACCCGATTTCGTGCAGCGGCGAATCACTGATCTCGAGCTGGCCGAGCGGTTTGCGCAGCTGGGCCTGGCGGGCTTCGGGCTCAAGTCTCACTACACCGCCACCGCTGAGCGGGCCGCGGTCGTGTCCGCCGCTGTGCCACAGGTCCGGGCGCTGGGCACGATCACGTTGAACCACGCGGTCGGTGGCCTGAACGCGACCGCGGTCGAGGTCGCCGCCCGCGAGGGGGCGCGGATCGTGTGGCTGCCCACGGTCAGCTCCGTGAATGAGTTCGGCGAGGTGGAGGCGGCCGACCCTGACGGGAGGGTGCCGGTCTGGGTGCGCTTCGAGCTCGAGCTGCGTAACGCCGGGGTGTGCCCGAGACCTGTGCCGGTGATCGCCGGCGGCGGTGCCGTCCTGCCCGAACTGGTAAACGTGCTTGAGGTGATCGCCCGGCACGACCTGGTACTGGCCACCGGCCATCTGGCCAGGCCCGAGATCCTCCCGGTGGTCGACGCCGCCGTCGCCGCCGGCGTCGGCACGATCGTCGTCACCCATCCCGAGTTTCCGAGTCAGGGGATCCCGGCCGCGGAGCAGCGCCTGCTCGCCGAGCGAGGCGCGCTCATGGAGCGAGCGTTCACCACTCCGTATACGGGCAAGTGCACCTGGGAGGCGGTGTTCGAGGCCACGCGGGCGGTCGGCGCGGACCATACCGTGTGGGGCAGCGACCTCGGGCAGGTCTTCAACCCCCCCGTCGAGGACGGTTTGGCGCTGATGGCGGATCAGTTTCTCCAGGCCGGCTTCAGCGAGGACGAGGTTCGGATCATGGCGGTGGAGAACACGCGGCGCCTCGCCGGGGTGCCATGAGCCGGATGCAGGTCATCGGAGCGCACTCGGCTGACTTCGTCTGGAGGGCGGGCGGCGCCGTGGCCAAGGCGGTCTCATGCGGCGGACAGGCTGAGGTGATCGCTCTGTCATACGGCGAGCGTGGCGAGTCGGGCGACCTGTGGAAGCAGGCGGGACAGACGGTGCAGAACGTCAAGCGGGTTCGGCACGCCGAAGCGCAGGCTGCGGCCGGTCATCTCGGGGCTTCGTTTCGTTGTCTGGACCTCGGGGACTATCCACTCCAGATCAACGATGAGCGACTCCTCCAGATCGCCGAGAGCATCCGCGAGTTTGCTCCCGACGTGCTGATCACCCACACCGGCGTCGATCCGTTCAATCCCGATCATCCCGTGGCCCACGCAGCGGTCGACCGCGCTCGCAACCTGGCCGCCGGCGCGGGAGTGTCGAGCGCGTTTGCGACGATCAGGCCACCCCAGCTGTTCCTGTTCGAGCCTCACCAGCCCGAGCTGTGCAACTTCACCCCGACTGTTCATGTCGACATCACCTCCGTGTGGGACAAGAAGGTGGCGGCCATGGCCGAGATGAAGGCGCAGCGCTATCTGCACACCTATTACGTCCAGCGCGGCGAGCAGCGAGGCAATCACGCGCGCCGGGCGTCGGGCGATCAGGGTGTGCGCTACGCCGAGTCCTTCCAGCGCATTCTCCCCGAAGTGGTGAGCCAGTTATGAATGGGCCGGACCTGCTAAGCGAGCTCGCGCGCCTGGGCTCGGCGACGGTGTATGAGGCGTCAGGCCGCCACGGGCTCGTAGACGTCGACCTTTGCCAGCTCGTCCCCGGCGCGCGGGCATGTGGGCCGGCCCGGACGGTGCGCTGCGCTCAGAACGACAACCTCATGGTGCACGCCGCGATGGCGCGGCTGGCACCGGGCGAGGTGCTCGTGCTGACGATGCCCGAGCCGACCCCCGTGGCCCTGATCGGCGATCTCCTCGGCACCCAGGCCCAGGTCCGCGGCGCCGCGGCGATCCTCAACGACGCGGCGGTGCGCGACAGCGAGGAGCTCCTCGCGATGGGGCTCCCGATATGGACTCGCTGGATTCGCTCACGGGGAGCCGCGAAGGATGCGGTGGGGGCGCTCGACGTCCCGGTCCTCGTCGGGGGACAGGAGATCCGGCCGGCGGACCTCGTCGTACTCGACGCTGACGGCGCCACCGTGGTGGCCGCCGAGCGCGCCCCCGAGGTGCTCGAGGCCTCGCTGGCGCGGGAGGAAAAGGAGCGGGTCAAGCGGGACAAGCTCCGATCAGGAGAGCTGTCCTACGAGCTGGACGGTCTGCGCGCGGTCGTCGAAGCAGGTTCATGAGCGACATCGCGCACCTCGGCCCGGTCGAGATGTTCACGCCGAACGGCGAGGAGAGCCTGCGCTTCTTCGTCGAGACCATGGGCATGGAGATCGAGCACCAGGCAGGCGAGGCAACTTACCTGCGGGGGTGGGGCGACTACCAACCGTGGTCGCTCAAGCTAACGGTGAGCAAAACGTCTGGCATGGGCGTTCTCGGCCTGCGAGCCCGGAGTCCCGAGGCACTCAAACGGCGGGCGGCGATGGTGCGGGCAACCGGACTCGGCGTCGGATGGACCGACGGCGACCGCGGCCGGGGACCGAGCTACCGCTTCACCGACCCCGATGGCCACTTGTTCGAGATCTACTACGAGTGCGAGCGCTGGGCCCCGCCGCCGCCCTTGGCGCCCGCGCTCAAGAATGTCCCCGGCCGCTACACCGGCCGCGGCTGCGCCATCAAGCGGCTCGATCACATCAACCTGCTTGCCGCCGACGTGCGTCCGTGCCGTGACTTCTGCGTCGACGCCCTGGGCTACCGGCTCTATGAGCGGATCGAGCTCGATGACGGCGCGGAGGCGGGCGCGTGGATGAGCACTTCGATCGCCGCCCACGAGCTGATCTACACGCGCGACGCCCACGCCGCCCAGCGACGCCTGCATCACATCGCCTTCTGGGTGGACACGCGGGAGGAGTGCCTGCGCGCCGCCGACATCTGGCTTGACGCCGGTGTCGAGATCGAAGCGGCCCCCTCCAAGCACGCAATCGCCCAGGGGTTCTTCCTCTATGGGATCGAGCCCGGCGGCAACCGCGTCGAGGTGACGACCGGCGGGCGGTTCGTCTACGCCCCCGACGAGCCGTGCGTCGTCTGGACCGAGGCCGAGCGCGCCAAGGGCCAGGCATGGGGCGTCCACACGGTCGCCAGCTTCCACACGTACGGAACGCCGCCGGTCGAGGTGGCCCGAGCAGGACTCGAGCCTGCGCGCGACAGATCGTGACGCATCACTCGCTGTACACCGGCTGGCCGTGCAATGCCTGCGCGACTGTTCGCATCAGCAGGATGGTGGCGAACGTGAGTCCGAGAAATCCCAGGCTCCACAGCGCGTCGCGGACACCGTGGTCTGCAGACAACGAGCCGGCGGCGAGGACCACTCCGGACGCGATCACACCCGCTCCGCCGGCGACGGCCACGAGCACCCGGTTGAGCCACCCGTCGACGACCGCCTTATCTCCGCCGGCGTAGCGTTCGGTCCGCATCACCAGGCGCCCGGAGCGCAACTGACTCGCGATCGCCTCAGCATGTTCGGGCAGCGTCCGCAGAGCCGGTAGGACCCGCACGAGCTCTCTGCGTAGCAGCTCCTCTGGAGTTCCCATGTCGCTGCTGGTCTCGGCTTTGACCAGCCGCTCGGCTTCGCTGGCGAGATCAAAGCCGGGATCGATCGCCCGCAGCGTTCCCTCCAGCGTCAGCAACGTCCGCGACAGCAACAACATCGATCCCGGCGGGCGCAGATCGTGGCGGTTCATCACATCCATGACGCCACCCATCGCCGCCGGGGAGATTCCACCCGCCTGCACCTCGCCGAGCAGGATCGACAGGTCCCGCTCCAGCTGGCGCATGTCGATCGAGTCGTCGTTGACGAGGTGGCGGACGGCCCGAGCGATCAGCGAGCCATCTCGCAGGGTGAATCCGACAGCGATCCCCAGCAGCGCCTCGCGCGTCACCGGATCGATGCGGCCCACCGCACCGAAGTCGAGCAGCCACAGTGTGCCCTCGGCGTCGATCAGCACGTTGCCCGGGTGAGGGTCGGCGTGGTAGTAGCCGTCCGTCAGCATCTGCCCCATGAACGAGGCGAGCAGCCGCCGGGCGAGCTCGGGTCTGGAGACGGGCGCGCCGTCGACCGCGGCGGCGTCCGAGACCGAGCGTCCAAGGACCTCGTCCATCACCAACAGCCGATCACTGGACAGGGTCGTGTGCACCGCCGGGATCTCCAACCCGGCGTCGGCGGCTCGACTCTCGCGCAGGTGGGTGCCCGCCGCGGCCTCACGGCCGTAGTCGAGCTCCTCCTCGATGCTCGTGATCAGCTCGGTCGCCAGGTCCCGGATCCCCATCCGGTGGGCTGCCTCGACTCGGCTGTCAAGCCGGCGCGAGACGAACGAGAGCACGGCCGAGTCGCGCCGCACGATCTCGCCGATCCCCGGCCGTTGCACCTTGACCACCACCCGCTCGCCGCTCTGAAGCTGCGCCCGGTGAGTCTGGCCGATCGACGCCGCGGCGAGGGGCTCGGGGTCAAACGCCGCGAAGGCCTGCTCGACAGGCTCCCCGAGCTCGGCCACCATGACTTCGGCCACCGCTTCGGCCGGAACTCGGGCCACGTCTGATTGCAGGCTGGACAGCTCGCTGGTCAGCGTCTCCGGCAGCAGGTCCGTCCGGGTGGCGGCGATCTGTCCGAACTTCACGAACATGCCGCCTGAGCGCTCGAGCACCAAGCGAAGGCGACGGGCGAGGTCGGGCGAGGCCAGCGCGGCGGGCGAGCGATAGCGCACGTTGAGGAGGTTCTCCTGGCGCGCATTGCCGACCAGCTCGCTGAAGCGACCGAGCGGCGCGAGCACCGACTTCGTGGCCCGAATCGGATGGCGCAACGGGTTTCGCCGTGGCCGGCGCCGGTCGCGGCCGCGGGTGATCAGATCGATGACGATCGCGACCGGCAGGGCGACCAGCACGCCGAAGAACACCGTGACGGGCACCACGAGCAGTGGATGCGAGTTCTCGGGGCCGAGTGCGACCGCGCCGGCGATCAACCCGAACAGCCACCCGATCGCCGCGGCCACCGAGCTTCGCCAGCGCCCCAGCCGGAGGCCCAGGACGCGGCCCGTGATGACCCCGATCACCGCGATCCAGATCGGCAGGATGAGTAGGTAGCCCACCCCGAGCTTGATATTGACGGATGTGATCAGCTACTCCGGAGATCTCTCAAAGCGGGTTGGACGGCGCGTTGCGTGACGTCGTCGCGATCCGGCACGCTACCCCAGGAGTGCACTCAAGGGAACCGTGAGCGCGGCTTTGCGTCGCGACTGGCGCGGGGCTAACCGCAGTGCGGGAACGCTCTGCTGTCGGCGAAGAAGGTGATCCGACTGGCGATACGTGGTGTGCGCAGGTACGAGCCAGCGAGGCGTCGGGCGCAGAGCGCGACCGCCTGTTCCGCATGTCAGTCGAGCACGCTCCACACCTTGGCGAATACGAGAAACAGGACGGCCGCACGATTCCGGTGATCGTGCTGACGCCCGACTCGCAGAAAGCGTCGACCTTCCGCTGACCCGATCAGGCCGGGTACTCGTCCTTGCGCCACGCGCGGGGCTCCTCGGACCCAGCCTTCGGCGTTCGCTCGAGCAGGAACGAGTGGTACGGAGCGACGAACCGATCGGGTGCCATCACGGTGTAGGTGTGGTACACGCTTCCGTTCTCGCGCGCGAAGGCGATGAAGCTCGGACCCTCGCGCAGGCCGTCGTCGAGCTTGGCTCCGACTTGCCGCCCCCAGTCCTCGAGCCACGCGGGGGGGTTGTCGATCATCGCGCTGACCCCGGGGATCTTCTGCGCCTGCTCGGGCGTGAGGGCGATCCCGAAGTCAAACGGAAACTCCGTCTCAAAAGTCGAGACGTAGGGGAACTGCCAACCCATCCGCTGCTTGTAGGCGATGAGCCGATCAATCGGCGCGCGCGAGAAGCAGATCAGTGTCACGTCGCGATGGTTGAGATGCACGCGAGTGGCGTCGAGCTCATCCCCCAGGTTCGAGCAGCCGGGGCATGCTCCGACCGTGTAGTCGGGCCCGAACATGATGTTGTAGGCGAGGAGCTGCGAGCGGCCTTCGAAGAGCTCAGCGAGCGTCTTCTTGCCGTCCTCGGTGTCGAATTGGTACTCCTTCTCCACCAGGACCCAAGGAAGCTGACGCCGCTGCTCGGTGACCTTCTGGCCGAGCTCGGCGTGCTCTGCCTCGAGCTTCGCGAGTTCATCGCGAGCCGCCTGCCATTGCTTGCGGGTTCCAACGTTGTAATCGGGCATGGCTGCCTCCTTTTGGCGTTCCGGACGCCGGCGTGCGGCGGATGTGGGTCGCCCGCCGCCTGTCGGCGCTGTAGGTAATGACTGGCGCGGCGCGCCGAACTAATCGGCCGTCCCGCGACGGGTCTTCGACCTCCGCAGCTAACGCATGGGGCTCATCGAGCGCATGGCGTGTTGACCGCCGGGAATCACTAGTCCTGGCACGTCCTGGGGTGTGGCGACAAGCCCGATCGCGAGCACGACCAGCACGGCCGCGGTGCCCCAGGTAGCTGCCCGCCGCCACGGGATCGTCTTCTCGAACGCGATCAGAGCGGCGATGAGCGCCATCCACGTGATGCTCATCACTCCGAGCGCAAATAGCCCGGCCATCAGCGCCCAACAGCAGCCAAGACACCAGCCGGCGTGCTTGGATCCCATCTCGAGGGCGCCGCGTTTTCCATCGCGCCAGGTTCCCACCAGAAATCCCAGCGGGCTCCGGCATTGTCCGAGGCAGACGTCCTTCAGGGGCGTCAGCTCATAGACCGCGGCGATGGCCAACACCCCGCCGGCGAACCACCGCCCGCCGGTGTGCCAGGCCAGCTCATCGCCGAGCAGGCTTCTGCCGAGGCGGAACGCAGCGTACGCGCCGAGTCCGGCTGCACCCCAGACCAAGAGATAGCCGGCGGCGAACAAAAGCGGGCGGCTCCAGCCGCGCCGCCTTGTCATCCGCGCATACAGCGCGGCGGTGGGCGCCAAGGACGGGAACATCATCGCCGCCATCATCACCACCCATACACCCACGAACCAGCCAACCGCGCCGAGATCGGTGCCCGGACCGGCGTCCATACCGGCCATGCGGTCGACCGTCGACCACCAGGCGACAGCCGCCAAGCCGAGCAACAACACCACCAGGCCAGCGCGTGCACGGACGGCCGCAAATGCGGCCGCCAGCTCGCCACGCTCAGCTCCGCCGCTGGTGACCGGACCGGCGGCGGTCAGGCCGCCCATGCGAACTGCGACCTGCTGAAGGCCGAGTTTCCCTCGTACTGGATACCGAACGCATCGATCCTGGAGCGCGTTGCCCGAGCGACCGTCAGCTCGGAACCAGCCGGATGAAAGACGCCCGTCAAGCGGACGGTTTCGCCGCTCGCCGTTCCGAACGGCACGACGTCCTCGACCTCGAAGTCGATGCCGTCCCCAATCACAACCGAGTGACGCAAACCGTCCTCGCGCACCTCGATCGGCGCCCGCTCGAGACCCAGGTTCTCACCGATCAGGGCACCCAGCGCTTCCATCGGACCACCCAACGCACCGGAAAACACTCCGCCGAGCTTCTCCGCCTGCTCATCGGACGCCCCCGCATCGATGATGACGCCAACGCGCCAATTGCCCTCGCTCATGATCTTGGGGGTGTCTGCGACCGCCGCCACCGTCAAGCCGCTCACGTCGGTGCCCTCGACCTCGCCGTCTTTGATGTGGAAGACGAGCGTGACCCGGCAGCGGTCGCGTGTAGCTTCGAGCGCCATCGACGCCGAGCACGCACACACCACATCGCACGAGCACGTCTCGAAGTAGGACCCTTCTAGCTTCCAGGACACGGCCGGCCCCCTAGGCTCGAGATGAACGCGGATTATCTTCCCCGCTGAGTATCCCGTCAACCGGCGCGGAGGTGTCACGGCGGGGTGGAGGTCTGAGGGTGACGGCCTGTCCGGGAGCGCTCGCCCCGGCGGCCGCCGCTTGACATGCAGCTATGCGGCTGCATATGATGCTGCAGCCGTATGGCTGCATATCGCCCAAACATGGATGGCGTGTTCCGCGCGCTGGCCGATCCGGGCCGCCGCAGGCTGCTGGACAGCCTCAATCTCCGCAGCGGGCAAACGCTGCGGGAGTTATGCGCGGACATGGACATGGCGCGCCAATCGGTTTCCAAGCACCTCGCCGTGCTCCAGGCCACCGGGCTGGTGAGCACCGTCTGGCGGGGGCGCGAGAAGCTGCACTATCTCAACCCGGCGCCGATCGGCGAGATCTCCGAGCGCTGGATCAACCAGTACGACCGCGGCCGGGTTCGGGCCCTGGCCGACCTCAAACGAGCCCTGGAGGAACATCCCGTGGAGAAGCCCTCGTTCGTCTACAGCGCCTACATCCGTACCACGCCCGAGCGCCTGTGGCAGGCGCTCACCGAACCGGCCTTCACCGAGCGCTACTGGGGCCTTGAATTCGAGACCGACTGGAAGCCCGGCTCGTCCATCACGGTGCGTCAGTGGGGGCTGACGATCGCCGACCCCCAACAGGTGGTGCTCGAGTCAGAGCCCTACCACCGTCTCTCCTATACGTGGCACACCTTCACACCAGAGTGGCGACAGCTGGCGCGCGAGAAGATCGGCTTCGGCGAGGACTTCCTCGACCGGATCGCCGCTGAGCCACGGTCGAAGGCCACCTTTGAGATCGAGCACCTCGGCGAGCTGGTCAAGCTCACGGTGATCCACGACGGGTTCAGGGCCGGCAGCGAGGTGCTGGCGACCATCAGCCAGGGATGGCCCCACGTCCTCTCCAACCTCAAGACGCTGCTGGAGACCGGCGACGTCCTGCCCACACGAGCACCAGCACCGGAGGCGACCGCCGCCGCCACTTAGTGGGGCCGCATTAGTCAAATCTCGAGCCGGGAAGGCCCGGGGCTGTCCTTCGCACCGATGCACGGTCCGCGTCGCTCCCATCCTGAGTGACTCGGTCGTTGAGAAGCTCACGGACGCGCAGAGCCAGGTAGAGCCGTCCACGGCGCTCGGGGGAGTCCAGTGAGCACCCCGATGTCACCGCACCGGCCGCAGCGGGCACGCTCCACGCCCCCGACGATGCCCGTCATCATCCACGCCCACGACAACGCACGTCGGCCTCGGGAAGGAGCCGCGGAAACGATCGGGTGCACTTCGGGCGTTTATCGGCGCGTGAGCGGCGTCGCCCGCGCTGAAACACGCTCCGTGTTTGGTCCTCAGTGGTCGGCTGCGGCGATTTCTCATTCGTCCCCACGAGTCACCCGGGTGGGATTTACGTAGTTGGCTACTGAGGACACGCGGGGGGCGGCCCGCGATGCTGTTGTCCGACGACGATGAAGCGAGCGAGGAGGAAGACGATGACGTTGCCAGACACCACGGTGGTCGGACGGGCGGATTCATGACGCGACCGAAGTTCAAGAACGACGACTTCGAGTTCGGGTATGAGATGGCGTTGGGTAGCGTTTACCGCGGGTATGCCGACGCCGGGGAGGTGCAGGCGACGGTCGCGCGGATCAAGGACGGTGACGCTGACGCATGGGTGGCGGAGTGGTGCGCGACCGCCGAGGCGTTGGAGTCCGCGGCAAAGGACGCAGAGGCTGGGGAGCATCGCGTCAGCGCCCACGGCCTGTACCTGCGGGCAGCGAGCTACTACTCGACGGCGCTGTATCTGATCGCCCACTCACAGCAGCCAAGCCGCCAGCCGGAGATCTGGCGGCGTCATCGCGCGTGCTGGGACAAGGTGGTCGACTTGGCGTCGGTTCCGGGCGAGCGGGTCGCGATCGCGTATGAGGGCACGACCCTTCCTGGCTACTTCTTCCGCGCTCCGGACGCCCGGCCGGGAGAGAAGCGCCCGCTGGTGGTCATCAACAACGGCAGCGACGGCGCGACCTCCGACATGGGGCTGTTTGGTGGGATCGCCGCCAACCAGCGCGGATATCACTGGATGACCTTCGATGGTCCCGGTCAGCAGGCGACGCTGTTTTTGCAGAGCATTTCGTTTCGCCACGACTGGGAAGCGGTGCTGACCCCCGTGGTCGACGCGATGGTGGCGCGGTCAGACGTCGACGCCGACCGGATCGCAGTGATCGGCATCAGCCAGGGCGGCTACTGGGTGCCGAGGGCGCTCGCGTTCGAGCATCGCTTCGTCGCGGCTGTGATCGATCCCGGCGTGGTGGACGTGTCCACGTCCTGGACAGCGCAACTACCAGGCTTCATGACCTCCCAACTAAAGGATGAGAGCAAGAAGAAGGCGTTTGATCAAGAAATGGGCTGGGCCGAGCGGCTCTCCAAGTCGTCCCGCGCCACCCTGCATTTTCGCGGCGAGCCCTACGGCGTTGCGGGTGAGTCTCGGTGGGACCTCTACCAAGAGGTGATGCAGTACAAGCTCGGTGATGAGGTTGCGGACATCACTACGCCCGTCTTGATCACCAGTCCCGAGGATGAGCAATTCTGGCCCGGCCAATCGGAACGGCTCTACCAGATGCTGTCTGGCGAGAAGCAACTGGTGAGCTTCACGGCCGCTGAGGGTGCAAACCGCCACTGCGAGCCGATGGGATTGGGAATCCGCGACGCCCGCATCTACGACTGGCTCGACGGCTATCTGCGCACTCGTACGGTCTGAGCTCTGATGCGGTCTGAGCTCTGAGGCGATCGCTTCGGGGTGCCAGCAGCCGTGACGTGGTCCGGCGGCCAGAGGCCTGCGTCGCGGCCCAACGGCGGTAGCGGTCCGGACCCCGCGGGCCGGAACCGCCAACCGCGGCGGGCGGGCGTCTGTGGCTAGGTCAGCTGGGGCGCGGTGGGGGTCTCGGCGGGGTTGGGTTGGGGGGTGGGGTGGCGGAGTTCGCTGGGGGGGTGGCAGTAGCGGGCGCGGAAGAGGCGGCTGAAGTGCGCTGGGTTGGGGAGCCCGACGCTGGCGGCGATGTCGGCGATTGATCGTGGGTGGGTTGGGTCTTGGAGCATCGCGTGGGCGCGGTCTAGGCGTTGGCGTTGGATCTCGGCGGCGATGCCTTGGTCGTCGGGGGCCAGGGCGGCGTATAGGGTGCGGCGCGAGACGTGCAGCGCGTCGGCGATCTGGGTCGGTGACAGCCGGGGGTCGGCGAGGTTGGCGCGGATGTGGCGCTGGAGCTGGAGCCGGCGGGCTTGGGTGGTGTCGATCCCATTTGTGTCCTGGCCGAGTGCCGACCGGGCGACCGCGTGATCGTTTGCATCGCCGAGACCGGCGAGCGCCGACAGTGCCTTTGCGAGAATCCGCGTGCGCGCCTTGGGTGGACGGGACGGCTGTAGGCGATCGGTGCGAGCATGGGGCGTATGACGGCATGGCGGGACGTCGAACGAGCACAGGCCGAGTTCGCGCAGCGCGTGCGGGGGCTGTTCGACGCTCGCAGACACAAGACAATTGCCACCTTGCGCGCCAACGGGTCGCCGCGGATCTCCGGGATCGAGGCGGTCTTCGAGGACGGCGAACTGGTTTTTGGCTCGATGCCGAACGCTCGCAAGGGCGCGGATCTCCGTCGGGATCCGCGGTTCGCCCTGCACAGCGCCACGGTCGACCCGGTGCCGGGCTTGGAAGCGCAGTGGCCGGGCGAGGCGAAGATCTCGGGTCGGGCAATCGCTGCCCCACCGATCACCGACGAAGCGGACGGCGACCGCTTCCACGCCGAGATCGCTGAGGTCGTGCACACCCGTCTCAACGAGAAGGCCACGATGCTCATCGTCGAGTGGTGGACGCCGACGCGCGGGCTGCGAAGGATCGAGCGCGAGTGACCTCAAATCGACTACCACAGCCTCGCCCGCATGGCCGCGACGATCGCCGATTTCGGCCTATCGGGATCGTGGGAACGCAACGCGCCAGTGGCCGTGGACGCGGCCACAGAGTTCGTTACACCGCATGCACGCCCGATGTCCGAGCAACATCTGGCCGAGCTCGCTCGCCAACCACGACCTCGGGCTGCGCCTGCCGATGGCCAGACGGGTCCGGCCGCTGGACAAACCCGATGTATGCGGGCCGCCGGCCCGGTCGGCGTACCGCCTGACTCGCTATACCCCCTCGCGGCCCCGAATCGGCGGTTTCAGCGGAGCACGATCGGCACGATTGTGCTCAGGTAGGTGACCGCGAGGCGGCGTCGGTTCCCGTGCCGGGCGTAGCGTTCGAGTTCGCGCAGCGTCAGCGTGTACCGGCTCGGGCTGAGCCCCCCGTGGGCAGTGAGCTGTATGCGCCCGTGGGTGTCGGTGCCGGAGGCATGGTTGCGGTTAGCTCGGCTGAGCGTGGCGGTCGCCTGGGGGATGAGCGGCGGCACGGCTCCGGTGACGCGGCGGCTGGCACACGCCAGGCTCAGGGTGCTGTGGCGCACGGCGGCGGTAAGCGACGGAGAGGTGGCCGCGGCGGCGTGACAGAGGCTGAGAGTGAAGGTCCCGATCACCGGGGCAAGCGGGGCCGGCGCCGAGCGTACACCCGGGGAGGTTTGCGCAGCGCCGCCGGGGATTGCATCGCCGCGCGAGGCGACGTCGTCGGCGGGCATCGACGTGCGACCTGGCGTAATCGGGGGTCTTATGGGGTTGTCGCGACTGGTCCACCCGGGGAAGTTCAGGTCGATCCCGGTGACCTTGATGAGGTTGATTGCGCTGGTGATGTACGCGTCAGCGGTCACCGACGCCGTCTGCACGCGGTAGTCGTTCCCGCCCTCCCACATCGGCGGCACCGCGACCGCGCTGGGACTGATCCTCGACAGCGAGCCACCATGCAGGTTGGCTAGCGAGCGCCCCGGCTCTCGCCCTGGTTCTGGCGAATACGACAGCTCGCGAACCATCGGGCGAGTTGAGCGTCGTCAAGCACAACACGTCGAGCTACGACTACACGAGCCAAAGCGTGAGCGCGACGCGAGCGGCTCGTCGACGACCAAAGAGGCTATACGGTCCTAGGCTGGTGTAAGCGGGGGTCCGGCTAGCGTAAAGAGGGGGGTGTCGATGTCCGCCTGGCTGTAGAGGTTTGGGTATGCTTGCCGCAACGTCGCCTCTCGACGCGGCATCGGGTCACCTCGCTGTGGGCCGGCTCGGCGTCGGTTGCGCACCTGGAGAGGGTGATTTTCTTGGACGGACGCGCTAATCGGCGGGGCGTTTTGCTCCGGGGAAGGTTGTTTGTCATCCGCTGCTTTGGTGTTGCGTTCTTGGGTGGGCTGTTGGTCGGAGCCGGTGCTGGCTTAGCTTGGGCACGGGTGCAGAGCTCCGGTACTGGGCCAGGGGAACCGTTGCCGGCGCTGGTCGAGCTTTCCGCCAGTGTAATCGCCGCCCCTACGCCGGTACTTGGCACGGACAAGCGCCGGCATCTGGTGTATGAGATCTCGCTCCTAAACGTGTCCGCGTCGGGGGAGCGGATCGATCGGGTGCAGGTGCTTGACCCGGCGGATCGGTCGGTGATCGCCTCTTACGATGGCGCCGGTGCGGTGCGCAAGATCATGAGCAACGCAGCTCAGTTGCACCAGCCCACAGACGAGTTGCCGTCCAGCGGGGGCGGGGTGCTGTGGCTCGATGTGTCGTTTTCCCGAGGCGCTCGTATCCCCCGCCACCTGGTGCACCGGATCGAGTTCACCGACCTCTCCCGGCCAGCGCGTCGAGAGACGGTCAACGGCGCGCGCACCATGGTGAGCTTGCGCGGTCCGGTCGTGTTGGGACCGCCGTTGCTCGGTGCCCGCTACCTGGACACCAATGGCTGCTGCGGCGAGAGCGCGCACACGAGGGCGCTGTTGCCCATTGATGGGCGGCGCTATCTAGCCCAGCGCTACGCGACCGACTGGCTTCGGCTCAACCGTCATGGCCGCTCGCGCGTGGGAGACCCGAGCAAGAACGAGAGCTATGTCATCTTCGGCGACTCGGTGATCGCGGCCGCGTCGGGGGTGGTGACTGACACGCGCAACGACCTGCCCGAGAACACCCCGCCGCACCCGCTGGCCAATCTGAACGTGCAAAACGCGCTCGGCAACCGCGTCACCGAGGCGCTGGGCGGCGGGCGCTACGCAGCCTACGCTCACCTACAGCCGGGTAGCGTTGCCGTTCACGTCGGCGAGCGCGTGCATCGCGGAGAGCTCCTCGGAAGAGTCGGCAACACCGGCAGCTCATCCGCGCCGCATCTGCACTTTCAGGTCACCGATGGACCGAATGCGGTCATCTCCAACGGGCAACCGTATGTGTTCGCGCGCTTTGCGCTAACCGGCCAAGCGGTGGGGTTCGACAAAGCCACCGATCAGTTCGACATTGGCCCTGCGGCAGCGCCGGTGGTCCGCCGCGATCAGCTCCCCCTCGAAAGAGACGAGGTCGCCTTCCCTCCAGGCGGAGCGCCTTTCTCCGGGTGAGCCGCGGCCCACGGAAGGCAGACAGATGTCAACCACAACAGGCAGACAGGTGAGACGCACACGGAAAGGCATGGGGGCATCGGCGATCCTGCTGGCGTGCGCCGTCGCGGGAGCGTTCCTAATCCAGACCGGGGTGGCGAGCGCAACGGAGTCGTCGGTCGTCGCGTCTTCAAGCGTCACTACGCGGATCGTGTGGAAGGGGTGCGGGAAGCGCTTGCAGTGCGCGAGGGTGCAGGTTCCGCTGGATTGGGCGCGGCCGGGCTTGGGCACGATCTCGCTGGCGGTGGTTCGTTACTTGGCGAGCCGGCCGGGGCGCCGGATCGGGTCGCTGTTCGTCAATTTCGGCGGTCCCGGCGTGGCGGGGGTACCGATTGTGAAGGCCGGCGGGGCCGACCTGGACAGGCTCGGTCACGGGCGGTTTGATGTTGTTGGTTGGGATCCGCGCGGCACCGGCGCGAGCACGCACGTTCGGTGTTTCTCCAGCACCAAGGCCGAGGCCAGGTTCTGGGGGCCCGGGTGGTCGGTCCCGACCACGAGGCCCGAGTCGGTGCGCTACCTGCCAAAGGCCCTGGCGTTCGTGAAGCGCTGTGTCGCGCTCAGCCGCCGTCTGCTGGCGCACGACTCGACCGCCGACACGGCCCGCGATCTTGACTATCTACGCAGGCTCGTCGGCGACCGCAAGCTGAACTACCGAGGCGTGTCATACGGCACCGTTATCGGCCAGACCTACGCGAACATGTTCCCGCGGCGGGTGCGGGCGATGGTGCTGGACGGCGTCATTAATCCGTTCCCGTTCACGACCTCCACCCAGGCGGGTATTGCCAGCTTCGCGGCTGACTTCGATCTGGTGTTCTCAAGGCTGCAGTCGTTATGTCAGTCCGCGGGGCCGGCGCGGTGTGCGCTGGCGGGCCACGGGTCGGTCAGAGCGCGAGTGAGCGGGCTGCTGGCGCGGCTGCGCCACGGGCCGATCCCGGCGCCGTCAGCGCCTGCCCCGCATCGGCTCAGCTATGGCGATCTGTTGCTCTACGTGTTCCCGAACCTCGGCGAGCCGGCGAGCTGGCCACAGATCGCGGCCGGGCTCGAGCAGGCCGCCAGCGGCAACGGATCAGCCATCGAGACGGCGCTACAACAAACAAGGCCGGTGTATCAGTCGATGCTGAACTCAGGGACGGCGCTGCAGTGCGCAGACAAGCCGCGACCGCGGCTGGGCCCGCAGGCGTGGCCGAGCATAATCGGCCGGCTGACGCGGGTCAGCCCGTTTCTGGCAGTGCCGGGCTGGTGGTTCGCGGTGCCGTGCGCCGGTTGGCCGCTGGTGAACGCTGACCGCTACAGTGGACCGTGGAACAGGTCGACCCCCAACCCGGTCCTGGTGATCGGCACCCGGTATGACCCACTCACCGCGTACGCCGGCGCCCGCCGAGTTGCGCGCCTGCTCGGCAACGCCAAGCTGCTGACCCTCGACGGCTACGGCCACACCAGCGCCCAAGACCCCAGCGTGTGCATCGATCACGCGCTCAGCGCGTATCTGATCCGGCCCGCCACCGCACGCCGGCAAACGTGCCACGCCGATCGACAGCCGTTTGACCCGGACTTCGGGAAACCACTCCCCAATCCACCGATCCTGTGACCGCTGCGTGCGGCGAGGCTCAGATAGTGTCACGTAGTAAGCAACGGCCGGACCGGCCGGAGGGGTGAAGACACGCGGACCGATTGAATCTGTACGCCCTGTGGACACCCGAACTGGACTAAACAATGGCGGCCTCGGTCAAGTGAATTCGTACGCCTCCACCGGCCTCGGCTGGTTGCTGTCCACTTCCGCAATGTTGCCGCAGTAGGCACGAGATCGGCGGTGCGCCTTCTGTTGGCCGTCGACCCGAAGCAGCGGTCCGTCACCGGGCTGATGCTCGTGGTTGTCACGGGCACCAACGTGCTGCGCGAACCAACCGGCTGAAGCTGGGCCAGCACGCCATGAGTCAACGAATCGGGTGCTACCGCCTCACACTGCCGCCGCGGGCTAACCCGTCCTGGCTCCTCTCTCATCGCCCCCGCGGCGACGGAGCTACGACTTTCCCCTCTCAGCCGCCGCCCGCCTGCAGGAGCAGTGGGCTGGCGCGTCAAGCGGGCCTCATCCGAGTCCGCTCGCGCGGGGCGATATGAGGCGTGTGCATAGCCGTGTGCTGGCGGCTCGCGCGGAGTCGGCGCGTGCGACTGCGGCGAGGCAAACGCGCCCGGTGGCCGAGCGAGGGATCTGGACGTGGAGTCGCAGCGTCCGCGACTGGCCGCGGCGCAGCTCGAAAAGCCGCCAGGCCGCCATGGATCGAGGTGCCGAACTGCCCAGCCGAACCGCCGGCCGAGAAGAGGTCAGCGTGCCCCGAACGAGCACGTGCCACAACGAGGAGACCAGCCGGTTCCTCGGGCCGCGCCGTCGGTTGCGCACGCGCACCGCGTAGGTGAGCCTCGCGCCGGAACTCACCGCTCGGGGGCCGGCGAGCGATAGCGCCAAACCTGACCGCTGGGCGACGCGCCGTGTTACCGCCGGCGCCAGCCCGGTGATCACCCCGGCCCGGTCGCGCACACAACGCCACACGGAGGGCACCGAAACCTCCTGGCTGCGATTCTGGTCTTGGACCATGAACACCGTGCTCAGCGCGACCGCCGGCGTCGCCAGAGCATCGGCTGCACGCAGCTGCCGACACGCCGCTGGGACTCCGACCCTCACCCCGGTCACGCTCAGGCTGAATCGACGCTGGCCTAGGACGCCGCGTCCCAGCGAGAGTTGGCCGGAAGGGCCGCCGGCAGGAGCGCTCTTCCCCGTCGGCGCACCCGTATGCACGGCCAGCGCCAAGGGGCCGGCAGCCCGTTCACCCGGGCCGGCGTACACCAGCCGGGGCATGGGACCAGCCTGGTACAAGAGCCGCGCCGGATCGACGCTGGCGCTCTTCACCCCAAACCCCTTCGGCAGGGTGAGAGCACCGGTCAGCCTCACCCGGCCGGCATGGCCGATCGCTATCTGACCGGCGGGCCTCGATACGCTGGCGCACCCATAGCAGGGGTTTCCGAAATTGTTCGCGAAATCCCAGCCGTTGGCGGTCCCCTCCGCGAGGCCGACGCTGCTCTCCGGGTTGACGCCGAGGTTGCAGGCGTACGTCCAAGCGGTGTTCGCGTTTCCCGGCTGGTAGTTGCAAGTGGAGGACAGGTCGCCGAACAGCTTGCCGGCTAGATCGTTCGGGAAGCTGAGCTTTGTGTAGTCGCAGTAGACGCCGAAGGTCTCCTGCCAACACCGATACCCGGGTGGCGCCAGCGCGGTGAAGTTCGCGGTTCCGCCGTCCACCACCCCGAGCGTCTGCCCGGCTGGGAAACAATCGTCGAAACGATTGAACTTGGTCCGGCAGTTGCTGACCACGTAGCGGTTGTACATGGTTGGCAGTAGCTGCTTGTAGACCCAGAGGGCAAAGCTCTGCGCGTTGACACTTCCCATGCCGACCGCGTCGGGGTTGCTCCACGCACCGTTGCCCGCCCTCAACTGGCTGACCAGGCGCAACATTCCGTAGCTCTGACGCATCTCCTGGCTCTGCACCGCGAGCCCCTTGTCCACCTCAGTCAACGCGGTCGCGAACTTATCCTTCAGATCGGCATAGGTCGCGTTGAACTCCGACGTGAGCGTCGGCGAGCTCGACGTCATCAAGCCAACCAGCTCGGCGGCGACCTCCAAAGTCGGGCCGGCGCCCGGAACCTCGTCCGCGAGCGCGCCGGCGAGTCTCAACATCGTCGCTGCGAGCTCGCCGGGTTGCAACGTGGTCTCGTTGCCCGCGGCCCCCTGAAGGCCCAAATTGCTGGCGATCGCGTCCAGCTCCGCGCCCTGGACGAGGAACAGCTTCTGGCGCAGCGTGTCGAGCTCGGTGAAGAAGTCATCCGCGCTGCGCGCCATTCCGACCTCTGCCAGCGTCTCGTTGATCACGTTCGTCCAGTCCGCCGCGGCGAAGCCGCTGGTGCCGGCCGGCGGGGTGCACATCTGAAACGGTGGACCTCCGTTGACACCCCCTGAGCAGCCGGCAAACGCGAGGATCCCGCTCTCGAGATTGTCGAGCTGAGCCGTGTCCGGGGCGTTCTCGCCCGTCCAGAAGTCGCGCACCGAGCCATCGCCGACGGGAATCGCGCCGTGGCTCTTGGCCTGGCTGGTCAGCGCGGCGAACGCCGCCGCCTGACCGCCCGTGAACTGCGGGTACGAGCTGGTGTCCTGCGGCAGGTAGCTCGTCCAGCCGCTGTTGCCATGCAGGTCATAGAACCACGTCCGGATCCCGTACGGACCACGCGCGATCACGGCGTCGTGCCCGCTCCCGGTGACATCCCCGGTTTGGATCGTGGAGTAGTAGGCCGGATCGGTGTCCCACATCTTGCCACCGAGGTTCAGCGGCGCGGACGGAGTCACCTGCGCCCAAGAGTTCGCTTGCGCGTTGTAGGTCCAGGCCTGTAGGCCGGATCCGTCCAGCGCGAGCACCTGCTGGGCCTTGGTGTCCAGGATCCGGGCGAGCCTGATCGAGGCCCACCGTCCCGTGGCCAGATCAGAACCGCCCCGAAGGGCCGTCAGTGTCGCCAGCCGCTGCCAGCGTGTCCCGTCGCTAGACAGCTGCCACACGCGTAGGCCGTCGCTGGCCCGTCCGAGCATCTCGCGTTGATTTGGAAAGCTGTCGCCAATGATGTCCCCGAACCGCAGCGTCTCGTAATACGACGGGCTGGAGTCGAAGCAGTCAAGGTTCGAGCTCCCAGACGTAAACGGGCAATCAGCCTGCGGGGTCGGGTTGGGGCCTCCGAATGGTCCCGGGTTTGGCGCAGCGACGAGGTTCAGCCACCTGCCGCCTTGCTCAGACTGGGCGGACACTCCGCCGGACCCTCGTTGGATCAGCGCGCGCACGACCCCAGAGCTCGTCGGCAGGCTGGCCCACTGAAGATCGAGATACTGAGAAGGATCGGATGTGTATGTTGAGACGGGTGCGACGCTTTCCTTCGTCCACCCCGACCCGTTCCACTCATACACAACCACACCGGACTTTGACTGGGCCACGAGCGCCGCCGGCTGTCCGTTCTCGGCGCTGGCCGCGTGGATCGAGAGGTACAGCGAGGGGTCGGTGTAGCCATCGGCGTCGCTGAACGGCCCGTTCTGGGACACCAGCGACCACGTCCCGCCGTCGATGCTCTTCGACCCCGCCGGCGGGGTGTACTTGTACACTCGGATCCCACTCGGGAATCGGGCGATGATCTCATGCGCACCGTTTCCGCTGAGGTCGACGGTTTGGATCGTGCTGTAGTACGGCGCCTGCGTCCAATTCGGGCCCGACTCCGAGGGCAGCGGCGAGCGAAAATCTGTCAGCACCTCCGGTTGCCCGCTAGCGTCAATCGCCGGACGCCACTGGCCAACCGTGGTATCGAATCTCCAGATCTCGATCCCGTCATCATTGCGGGCGATCAGCTCATCGATGCCGTTGCCGGTCAGGTCGGCGAGCTGAATCGTGGCGTACTTCGACGGATCGGTCCAGCCCGCTCCGTCCCCCCAGGCAGGCGTTTCGAACTGCGGCCCACACGCCTCGTTATAGCCGTAGTCAGCCAGCGAGCAATCCGCCGCCCGCGCCATCCCCGGCGACACCAGGACCGCGGCCACGCACAGCAGCACCGCCGCGACCATCAGGTACCGACGCTCGGTTCGGCTGGGCATCTGAGACCAATGGGCTTGTGTTCGTTTCACTGGGATAACTCTCCGCGTTAGGGGCTGGGCCGCGTGTTGTCTGGGTTGTTGGCCACCGCCGCGGGCGCTGAGGCGTTCTCGCGCGAACACGAACCGACGCCGGGGGATGAGCAGACGGTGATGCAGGTCGGCCAAATGGCAGAGGGCCTTGGACGCGTCAAGCGTGTAGCCACGCCTGGTTGTGACGTGAAGTCAGACGGGGTGTCGATGTAGGGCCAGACGCTGGCGTTGCCTCTGGCGGTCCAGCCGATCTCCGGGTTGGGCGTCTGAGGCCCGAAATCCATGCTCCGCTTGTCTGTGCTCCTAGGCGGGCTGGTCCCGTTCCACCCCTCCGAAACTCCCGCGGTGCCCAAGGCGGGCCCGTCACTCGGCAGGCAAACGCCGCTGCAATGGTTCCCAAGGAGGTGGACCGTCAGATACTCGGCGGCGCTCACGGTGTCGGCTCAGTAGGGGAACCAGCCGTCGTATGCCCGCGTCGATAGATAACTGCGATTGAGGCCGAGGCTGTAGACGAAATCCTGGCCGGGCATCAGGGTCGCGGGGAAGGCTGAGCCCCGATGGCGGCAGACGTCGCAATCGGGGTTGACGTTGGTGGCGCTCGCAACGAAGATCCAAATGTACGGCGTCAGGTTGGTGATCCGCCCCGGCGGCTCATTCGTAGTTTCGGTACCCGACTTTCCCCAGCTGCGTCGCCTCGCGCAGCGCGATCGGCTTGACCTGGGAAGCCGAGGGTGCCGCGCTCGTCGTGGTCGAGCCGAGCAGCAAGCCGACCGCGACGCAGACCGCGGCCGCCGCCCCCGAGCGAACCCTCATCGAGCGCCCTCGATGAACGACGGCCGGCTTCGCGAGGGCTTTCGCCGGCGACTGCGAATCCCCTTATGGCAACGCCGGATAGCTGAGCCTTCGTCGCGGGCGGCGTGCTGATTATGATCGGGATACCTCCTGCTGCTCCCGCCGGAGGGGTATTCGGTCCGGTGCCAGCCGCATCACGGGGTGAACTGGCACAGGACTGCGACTGTGTTGATGTCTTGCTCTGTCTTGCTTTGCTCAGTATGAGAGCTCGCGCCACGACCGGCGCGAGCATATGCCTGAGGCCGGCTCCGTGAGCCCGAGTCTGCACGGATCGTCAACGAACGGGAGTCGAATCGCACGGATCGTAAAGCCGGCGGCGGGCGCGGTCTATCAGTGGTTTACGCCCGGGATCGCTGCGCGCGACGTGCTTGCGGATGGGCGGATACGCGCACCCGGCAAGCGGGGCTCGGGTCGGATGTCATCGCAGCTGGGTTTTGGAAGCTGACCCGGGGCTGTTGGCACGACTTCAAGCTTGTGCTCGTCGCCCAGAAACACTCAGGCGACTGCTCCTGACCGGCTCGCATCCCCACACGTGATCAACCTGATCACCGACCCCCAGGAGCGCGAGCCGCTCACCCTCCCGCACTCGCACTCCTGGACAGCGACGCACTTCAACACCGACTGCTTGACGACTTCCGCGCCAGTGTCGCCCGGGAACGGCTCACCCCAGCCGGCGCGCCACTGAACCACGTGCTCAAGACGTCGTAGCACCACTACGACAGTGGTTGGTGAATCCGGAGGCGCGGTCAGATCCCGCTGGAGCGAGATGCGGTGCGCCGCGTGACCGACTCGTTGGGACCTGTCAGCGGCGAATTGATTTCCTGTCTGGCGAATGAAGAGCGATGTCTGGTCAGCTTGTCAGCGCGATAGGCCGCGGGAGTCGCGGCATGTCGGGCTCATCGGGGGCCTGGGTGTGGGGGCCGGCGTGATCTACTACCGCGCGATTGCGGCGGGCTGCTGGGAGCGTGGCAGCGTGCCCCGCATCACGATCGTCCACGCGCAAGCACCGACCGTGCTGGCCCACGCCGCAGCAGATCGGTTAGACGGGCTCGCTGAGTATCTCGCTGACTTCGTGATCGAGCTTGGCGACGTCGGCGTGGAGTTCGTCGCGATTGCCGCGGTCACTCCTCACGTTGCGCTTGGGCGGCTCAAGGAGCGCGTCGCGTTGCCGATCGTCGACATGCTGGAGGTGACGGCAGCCGGTCTGCGGGAGCGCGGCATCTCGCGTGTCGCGCTGTTCGGGACACGCTTCACGATCGAATCCGAACTGTATGGTGCGCTCGCCGGCTTTGATGTGGTCGCGCCCACCCCTCAGGAAATCGATGAGGTTCATCGCGTCTATCTCGAACTGGCGACCGCCGGCCATACGTCCCCCGGGAATGTCACCTCGCTGCGTGAGATCGCACGCACGATCTGCCGGCGTGACCGTGTCGACGCGGTGGTGTTGGCAGGCACCGACCTCAACGTCATCTTTGACGAGGCGGGCGCGGGCTTTCCCGCGTTCGATTGCGCCTCGGCGCACATCGGCGCGATCCTCGACCGAGCAACACCGAGCTGAGCGACCGTCAACCCTGACCTGGTGGTCGATCAACAGGACGCAGTTGGCTCACAACCGTCACCTAACATCGCGGCTCCCGGCACACGCTGGAGCCGGGCGTCAAGCAAGCCGGCAGGGCTGCTACCGAGACCTTGACAATGGGGCCGATGCGGCCACGTTTCCAGCGGGCGCTTGACAGCGAGGGCGAGGCCGGAGGCGAGCCCGGAACACGCGCTGCGAACCCACATCGATTACCGACCGCGGGCTCAGACTGGGGCAGGTCGGGAGCGAGCGATGGTGATGTACCAGTAGCCACCCGCGAGATTCAACGCCCCGAGAACCAGGAAGAAGGCTGCCCATCCGAAGACGTCGTAGGAGAGGCACACGACGCCCGCGGCGGCCGCGAGACTGCCGCCGAAAATACGCGTGACCCCAAAGCCACGGACGTGGCGGTACTCCCACGGCGCGATCAGGCGTTGCAGGCCGGGTCGCGGAGGAGATAGCCACCACCCGCGCAGTCCTTTCGGCTTGTCGTTGGCTGCGTTCATCGGAATGCCTCCTCTGGGCTGTGGCGTCCGTCCATCCGATCACCTATCAATGTGATATCACATTGATGCTGGTTGTCAATGCGGGCCCTCCCCATGGGCGTCCTTTCGACGAACCCTTAGAACGCGACCACACCGCAACCGGTGTTGCCCGAGGTGGCGGGTATGGGGGCCGCTCCGCTGGCGACTGAGCAGACGCCGTCGCCGAGCGCAGAATCGATCGGCATCGGCGAGCGCGTCGATCGAGGCCCTCAGCATCAATCGCAGTGGGAGCTCATCCGTGCCACGGAGATACCCGGTCTCCGCGACGCCGACAAGCGCCTGCTTGCCGGCCCACCGGCCCGAGCTCATAGCTGCCGGACGGTTGATTCGTTGGTCGCGACGCCGTCCGCGCGCCGGCCTAACTGCGACCAGCTGAAGCGATGGGCTCCGAACGCTTGGGCGCAGCGCTCCGGGACCTTGTCGGCGACGGTCTCCCAGACGTTGGCGAAGTTCCAGCTGTTCAACTTGGTGACCTCTTGGCGGTTGCCGGTCCTACGGGCAGTTGGTCTCAGCGGTCTGCCGGAGCGTACGGCGGGTGGTGGGCGGGCTCCACTGGCAGAAGCGTTAGTCGTGAGGACCTCCTCGCGGAGGGTATGGTGACCCCGTGACCAACGTTCGACAACTCCTCGACCTGACCGGCAAGCGAGCGATCATCACGGGCGGCGGAGCCGGGCTTGGATATCAGATTGCGTGCGGGCTGGCGGAGGCTGGGGCCGACACGGTCCTGTGCGGACGCAACCTTGATCGCTGCACCGAGGCGGCGCGCGCGATCGAGGAGTCGCTCGGTACGCGCTCGATCGCAGTTCGGTGCGACGTCCGCAGTCAGGATGAGATCCAGGAGATGGTCGACACTTGCGTGGGGACGTTCGGCGGCGTCGACATCCTCGTCAACAACGCCGGGACCTCCTGGGGGGCGCCGGTCCTCGACTACCCACTGGACGGCTGGCGCAAGGTGCTGGACGTGAACCTGACCGGAGTCTTCCTGTGCTCGCAAGCCGTCGGTCGTCACCTGATCGCCTCGGATTCGGCGGGGAAGATCATCAGCCTGACGTCCGTCACCGCCTTCCGCGGCGCCACAGGCGAGGATCTGGATGCGATTGGCTACAACGCCTCCAAAGGCGGCGTGATCTCGTTCACTCGCGACCTCGCCGTCAAGTGGGCCGAGCACGGCATCAACGTGAATGCGATCGCGCCCGGCTGGTTCCCGACTGAGATGAGCGAGCTCGTGCTCGAGCGAGCCGGGCCGAGATATCTCACGCGCATTCCGCTGCACCGCTTCGGGGGACCCGACGACCTCAAGGGCGCCGCCGTGTTCCTCGCGTCCGCGGCCTCGGGCTTCATCACTGGGCAGACGCTCGTGGTCGACGGCGGACAGGCCATCAGCTGAGCATCGAATTGCGGCGCCCCGCGCCCCGAGCTCCAGGCGGCCAACCGGTATCTACTGGCGCGCGGGGGCCTCGCGGGCCAGCGCTGCACACGTCTCGACCATCGAGGAAGCGGCTCGCCGCCGCGGAATACGGCAGACCAGCTCGCCGATGCGCTTGTGACGGCTGGTCGTCCGGGTTTCGAGGCGTCAGGCGAGCCCGTCGAGGTAGGTTAGGGACCGCATGGCCCTGACTCCTCAAGCTTTCCATTTCGACGGACGCGGGGTGCGGCTGGCCGGCGAGCGGTGGGAAGGTGATTCTGATGGCGCTGTGGTGCTGTTGTTGCACGGCGGCGGGCAGACCCGGCATTCCTGGAAGCGCACCGCGGAGCGTCTGGCGGCGAGCGGCCGAACAGCGGTGGCACTCGACGCACGCGGTCACGGGGACAGTGGCTGGCATCCGTCCCAGGAGTACTCGCTTGACGGCTTCGTCGGTGATCTCGCCGATTTTGTCGCCACGCTTGAGCGCCCGCCCGTGCTCGCCGGCGCCTCGCTCGGCGGGATCACGGCGCTCCTCGCCGCGGGTGAGCACCCCGAGATTGCCCGCGGCCTGGTGCTTGTCGATATCGTCGTTCGCGTCGAACGCGCGGGTGTCGCTCGCATCCGAAACTTCATGACCGCCGCGCCTGAGGGGTTCGCCTCGCTTGAGGAAGTCGCTGACGCGATCGCCGCGTATAACCCCGTGCGTCGTCGTCCGCGAAACCTTGACGGGCTGCGCAAGAACGTGCGCGAGCATTCCGACGGCCGCTGGTACTGGCACTGGGATCCAGCATTCATGCGCATCGGCGACGAGCCCCAGAGACGGATCGATCCCGAGCGCCTTCGGGTCGCGGCCGCGCATGTGACCATCCCGACTCTACTCGTGCGCGGCGTCCAGTCAGACGTCGTCAGCGACGCCGGTTTAGCCGACATGCTGCAACTCATCCCTCACGCGCAGACCGTTGATGTCGAGGCAGCCGGTCACATGGTCGCCGGAGATGACAACGACGTATTCGCTGACCGGCTTGACGCTTTCCTCACCGCACTCGACGTTGAGACCCAATAGCGATCGGTACGCACCATCCGGCGACACGCCTCATCGTCGCGCCGAGGGGTCGAAGCGGCGTCCCGCCTCTAGGCCCGTACTCGCCGTTCCCAAGAATCGGGCTTCGAGCGTCGACCGACAAGAGTGCTGGATTGTCTCCCCGAGGGAGCTACGAACCTGCGGCTCTCGCTTCGTCCGCTCGTCGACCTGGAGCAGGAGTCCGCTCGGCGCCGCAACTGGCGGCTGAGACCGCCGGAGATTCGTGAATGCGGCAGCGCGGCTCAGCGCGCTGCTGGACGGGCTGTCGTTCAGGAAGGGTGCGATTTCGACGTGGCGCAGCTTGACCTGTGTGCCGCGGCGGACCGAGTTGGGGATCTCCGCGATCGCATCGACATGGGAGACAAGTTCCTCGAGTTGTTCGTGCGTGTTGCGAAACTCGACCTCGAAGCTCACCAGAGGCGATCATCTCCTGAGCATCGAGTGACGTCAACTCGCTCGGTCCTTCGCGGCGACAAGACGGCGCGGACGGTTGGCGTCAGCGAGCACCAGAGGTTACCCTCGCCGTCATGTCTGGTCGTGTCATTCGGCTATATGGGATCCCGCTCTCGCACCCGGTGCTGGGGGTACGGGCGATGCTTGCTTTCAAGCGTCTCGCCTATCGATACGTCGAGTTGCTCGCTGGTGGTCATCCGCCGATGCTGTGGGCGTCGGGTTTTCGCGGCGCTACGGTGCCGGCCATCAGGCTGCCTGACGGTCGCCGCGTTCAGGGGTCGCTCGCGATCGCGCAGGTGCTGGAGCAGCTCGCGCCCCTACCCTCGCTGTATCCCCGACAGCCCGCTGCCTGCGCCGCTGTGACAGACGCTGAGCGCTGGGGGGAGGTGGTCCTTCAGCCCGTCCCGCGACGGCTGATCCGTTGGGGACTGCGCCAGCATCTGGGTCAGCGCCAATGGTTTGCCGACGTGGCCAGCCCGCTGCCCGCCCCCCGTCTCGCGGGCGTGTTGTCGTCGCCGATCGCTCCCGTGTTCGCGCGGATGGCCGGGGCGAACGACCGACAGGTACGGCAGGATCTCGATCGACTCCCCGACCTCTTAGACCAGGTGGATCGCTTGATCGCGGAAGGAGTGATCGGCGGCGACCAGCTCAACGCAGCGGACTTTCAGATCGCGCCTTCAATTCGGATGCTGCTCGCCATGACCGACATCGCCCGACTCATAGCCGATCGCTCGGCTGCGACGCTCGCCCGAAGGGTCGTGCCCGAATATCCCGTGATTCCCGCTGCCCTGCGCCCCGACTGGATCCCGGCTTCGGCAAGCCCCACGCGGCCAAGTCGCTAAAGGCAGCGGGCAACGCGTTCGGGCGATACCTACGCGATATGGATAGCCAAAGATGCTGGCAAGTCGCGTAAAACGACTTCTGCTTTAGTCAAGTAGTGCGGTGAGCTTCTTGGGTGCGAGGAGGCGGTAGCTCTCGGTGACCAGTTCGCGGATCTCTTCCCAGTCGGTGTCGTCGGTGAGCCGCACCCCGATGCGGTCGCGATGACGATGACCGGCTCGTGGGTTGAAGAACGGGTGGCCGAACGAGACCAATGCCTCACGATCCCGCGGATCGACGCGCAACACGAGCCGTGGTGCAGGCGCTCGAGTGCGTCCTGCGGAATCTCCAGGGGGTGCTCATTCAAGCGCTTCCGGACGAGGTTGCTCCGCGATGATTGCTCGAACCGCCTTTGTCCGGCGATATCACGAGCCTACTGCGGGCAAACGCACGAGAATGTTCATAAGGTGACCATCGGACCGTCGGTACGTCGTCCGCCTCGCCGTCGCTACTACGGCTCTTGGCCGGGAACGTGACCGCTGCTGGGCGTTCGGCGCTTCAGTCTGCGCTGTTGCTCGAGTATGCGACGTAGCCGAGCGACGGTGGCGCGGGTTTTCGGGTTGGCGCTGTGGGCAAGGTTGGTGAGTTCGAGCGGGTCGCGGCTGACGTTGTAGACCTCGATCTGGGCTGCTGCGGGCTGCTGCTTGATCGTGGTGGTTGCCTCCTTAACGCCGGCTTGGTCGACGTTGCCGCTGATGAGGGTCACGACGTCGATCGCCTCTGGGGGGGTTTCCGGCGGTAGGTGTTGAGGGGGTGGCTCGGCGGGCGGCGCGCTCCAGAACTGGGGCGTGTCGAAGTAGCGCGTGTACTTCCACTTCTCCGCGGTCCGGTCAGCACCGGTCATCAGGTTGACGACCACCGTCTCCAGGTGGTTGGGCTGCACCACTGCTGGATACATGTGGTTGGTGGCGCTGATCTGGTCGCTGCCGCGGCTGATCTCATCGTCGGTCGTGAAGTAGACGGGACTGTGAACGATCGCCGGCTCTCGCTCGCCGAGCAGCACATCGGAGAGGTCTCTACCCACCAGCGGGTGGGCTTCGTTGTGGGTGCTGGCGAGTTGCCTGCGAAGGTGTTCAGGATCGAGACCGGCCAGGCCGAGCATCGTCGGGAGGGCGTCGGCGTGGCTGGTCAGTTCGGCGAGCTGCCGGCGCCCGGAGAACAGCGTCGGGCTGTGGACGATGAAGGGCACGTGAACCGACTCCTCATAGGCCTGATGCCACTTTTGGTGCATGCCGCCGTGGGCGCCGAGCATGTCGCCATGATCGGAGGTGAAGATCACGATTGTGTCGGCAGCCATCGCCCGCTGCGCGTTTAGCACGTCGAGGACCTTCTGGATCTCGCGGTTGACGTTCTCCTGCAGCTGGTAGTAGAAGCGCCGATAGTCCAGCGTGTTCGGGGTCGGCTGGAGCATCCGCCGGTAGGTCTCCAGATAGCTACTCTGACAGGACGGCTTTGTGGTCAGCCGCTCGTGACTGGTTGCCGCGTACATGGCAGCGTCAAACAGCTCCGTGGGCACGGCAGAGCCCCGGAGCTGGCCCCGCAGGTTCCACCGCCGCACCTGAAGGAGCGTGAGGGCGCCCCAGAGCGCGATGTCATGAGGGTTGACAAACGAGCTGACCACCAGCCACGGGCGCTGCGGCGATCTTCCGGCGAGGCTGTGCAGCAGCTCAGCGGTCTGGGAGGCGAACTGGGCGTCGCGGCCACCGCCGGCCTTGGCCGACGAGCCCGAGTTCAGCGGGTTGCCGCCGTGGGGCTCCGGTCCGATCCAACCGTCGAAGCCAAACCCATCAAGCCGATTAGCGGTCAGGTAGGTGCGCTCCCCGGCCGGGTCGCGTTGGCCTCGCTCGTTGAAGCTGAGCACCTGGTCATAGGTTCCAGGAACGTTGATATCGGCGTGGGAGACGTGCCACTTGCCCTTATAGAAGGTGTCATAGCCGCCGGCTCGGAAGTAGTCTCCCATTGTCGGCACCGTCGCCGGGTCAAGCCAGAAGACGTCCTGATCGACCACCGGTTTGGCGACTCCGTCGGTTTGGCTGACGCCGTGCAGCGACGGGTACTGCCCGGTAAAAAACGACGCCCGGCTGGGGGCGCACGCCGAGCTCATGATGTAGTGATTCTCGAACTCCACCCCATCCGCGCGCAGGGTCTGCTCGGCTACATAGTGGGCGGACCGATACTCGCGAGTCGCCGCTGACTCATACACCGGCGGGTAGCGGTACTCGTCGGCGAGGATGACCAGGAAGTTCGGCTGCCGGCGCAGGCGCCCGAGTGCCGGCCCTCGCTGGCTTGCCCTGGCCACCGGGACACCCGCCTGAGCTAGGCCGCCGGACACGGCCAACGCCCCGGCGCCCTGCAGCAGCTGCCGTCGAGAAACGGTAGAGCCGTCGGCGCTTTCTCTGTGCTGCTGCTCGTCTGTCATCGACTGCAGTCCGCCTTTCTGATCCTCTTGAGTTATTCGCCGCCTGGTCATGAGACGCGCTCGAGCGCGCCACCTCTGACCCCCGAAGTTCACGCCGTCACTGACGACCCCGCACGAGACATGCCAACTGACAAAATAGCCACGTTTTGCTCCAGGAACGCGCTCATATAGCTGGTCACGGCGAGGTCGCCGGCGCAAACGCGACCCGGCGGCCCCGGAGACGAGCCAGGCCGACGACCGCAGCCGGCTCGGCGGCGGCCTCGGAGACCGCCGGAGCGTCGCCGAGGAGCCGTCTCGTCCTGATTCCCGCTTCGGTCTCGGATCCGTCGCAGCGAGCGTGCAAGCAGCTGACGCGCGCATATGGCGAGCCACGGGGCCGGACGCTGGCATCTCTGTACCTGCTTTTCCTTCAGCACGGTGTCTGGATCTGACGCTACCTTCGCCGGCGCGGTCTGACAGGATCCGGGTGATGGCCAGCCTGCACGATGCGGACCTGTCCGCGAAGCTCTCCAAGAAGGAGGGCAAGCGGAGACTCAAAGCCGCCCAGAAGCGGCTGCTCGAGTTGCGTCTGCAGGTCGGCGGCCAGCTCGGCGACGGTGAGCTCGGACCGCCGGTGTGCGTCGTGTTCGAGGGTTGGGATGCCTCCGGCAAGGGCGGCGCGATCAAGCGGCTCGTCTCGGAGCTGGACTCGCGCCACGTGACGGTCGCCGAATTCGCCGTGCCCGACGAGCGTGAGCAGCGCCACCACTTCCTGTGGCGCTTCGGTCCCGCGCTCCCGGGGTGGGGCGGGATGTCGGTATTGGATCGCTCGTGGTACGGCAGGGTGTTGGTCGAGCGGGTCGAGGGATTCGCGTCAGAAGCGCAGTGGGAGCGCGCCTACGAAGAGATCGTCGGGTTCGAGCGCGGACTGTGCGTCCACGGAACCGTGCTGGTCAAGTTCTGGCTTCACCTCTCCGACGAGGAGCAGCTGCGCCGCTTTCGCCGGCGCGAGCGCAGGCCGCTCAAGGGCTGGAAGCTGACCGAGGAGGACTGGCGCAATCGCGAGCGTCGTCGGGAGTACGAGACCGCCGTCGCGGCGATGCTCGAGCGCACCGATCATGATTGCGCGAGGTGGACGGTGATTCCGGGTGACAGCAAACGCTACGCGCGCGTCGCCGTGGTGGAGGCCGTGATCGCCGCGATCGAACGGGGAATGCGCGCCAACGGGCAGGAGCCGCTGACGATCAGCCCGTAGCGCAGCGCTCGGTCGACCGACTTGAGGCGGCCCGCGCTGATCGAACCCACCAAGCGCCCGCATTTCCCCTACGGACCGCCCTCCTACCGAAAAAGGCCACATTCGGCGGTCCGATGTCGGTTGAGGCGTGCAAGCCGTGGTGTGCTCCGTCGTCAATCGCCTCCCGGGACGCGGCGAACCGGAGCCCCCTTCGCAAGCGACGAGCACTTCAACGCCGCCCCGGGGTCGCGCCCCCTGGAAAGCGCGGAAACCGTGCAGGCGGCGGTCCTCCAGCCAGCAGGCGGCGAACATCGCGGTGAAACAGAACTCCGAGGTCGGCCGTAACTCCTGCTCGGTCGCCGACGGAGCGGTCTCGCCTCGACTGCTGCTCTCGGATCCGGCCGGGTCGAAGGCGCCTCGCGGCGCGCTGCTCGACCCTGTGGCCGCAGCTCCGGCTGACTGCGGGCCGTGCCGACGCGATCGGGGGGTGTCCGCGGACTCCCGCGATTGGGGTCGGCGCGCTCACTCTCGCCGCCGACCCGCTGACGGCTGTCGAGGTGTTTGCCTACGTCGTGATCGTGATCTGCCTCGCCGGACTGACCGTGCTGGCAACCACCTGCGCTCACGCCAGCGCTCCGAACTCACAGCTCGCAAGCTCGATAGACAGTGCGCAGGGGATCGATCATCGGCACACGCGGGCGACGGCGGCGAACCGCCTTCAAGCACTGGTAATCAGCCCTACAGCGAGGGCGGCGATGATGAGCCCAACCATTTGGACACGGCCCGCCCGTTCGCGCAGCACGAGCGCGGCGAGGATGACAGTGACCGCCGGATAGAGGGCGGTGAGAACGGCGACAACGGTGAGCTGTCCGGCACCGGTCGCGGCAAAGAACAGGATGTTGCCTGCGGCGCCGCCGAGACCCGAGGCCAGCCCCCACGGCATCGCGCGAGCCCAACGGGTGGAATCGCGTTGGGTTGGCGGCGAGCGCCGGCGGACGTAGACGGTGACCGCGGCGACGAGACTGACTGCGATGACCTGACCGGGCAGCAGCGGCCAGGCCCCGAACGCGGTGCCCGCCTTATCAAGCGCGACGAACAGCAGCCCGAACCCGCAGCCGGCGAGCAGCCCCCAACCCACGCCGGAACGTATCCGACTGTCCCAGTGCGACGGCAGACGTTCAATCGTTGGCTCGTCGCCCGGAGCCAAAGCGTCTGAGGTGCTGGTGGGTGACAGCGACACCAGCGCGATTGCTGGTATGGCGATCGCCAGCCCGATCCAGCCCGTGGGGCCGAGCCGATTGCCGCCCGCCAATCCGACGACCGCGGGCACGACAGCGGTGAGCACCGCCGACAGTGGGGCCACTACGTTCATCGCGCCGCTGGCCAGGCCGCGGTACAGAGACTGATTGCCGACCGCGCTCCCGACGCCGCTGAGCGCGCCCCATCCGAGCACCGCCACGGACGGGGACCCGCGTGCCGTCACCACCACCGCGACCCCGGCGGCGGCGAGTCCGGTTGCCTGGATCAGCAAGGACATCTGCGCCGGGGTACAACGGCGACTGCCCTCCCCGCCGACGAAGTCCCCGGTTCCATAGCTGACGGCCGAAGCCAAGGCCAGCAGCACCGACACGGCACTCATCGACGATCGCGGCGGGCTGCTGATCGCATCCGACCATAATATGAGCCATGCATATCGTTCCCGAGCGAAATCACGCCATCAACGTCATCGGCGCCTGGGGACTCGCGGTCGCCGAAGCTGTGCACGGCTCAACTTCCGCCGTCACCGGCACGGCAGGCGCGGCCCCAGCGGCCTTGGGCATCATCGCCGCCGATCCTGATCTCAGCATCGACGGGCTCCGACGCGCGCTGGACCTGACCCATCCCGGCGCCGTGCGACTAGTCGATCGGCTCGTCGACCGCGGCTGGGTCAAACGGCGCCAAGGTCACGGCCGCACTGTTCAGCTGCGCCTCACCAAGCGCGGACACCTCATCCACCACCAGTTGCTCAGCGCCCGCCACGACGCCATCGTCGCACTCGTCGAACCGCTGGATTCGGCGGCACTCCAACAGGTCGCGCAGCTCGTTGCCCCCTCCCTGGCCGCTTCGACAACGAACAGCGACCGGCTACGGCACCTCTGCCGACTGTGCCGACGCCCCGACTGCGACCCGTGTCCTGTCGCCGCCGGTCTCCCGCCCACCCAGCGGTGAGCCGCTCACCGAGCCAGCCGGCCTCCGCGATGCGCGACTCAGCTTGGCTTCAGGCCTGAGGAACCCCGCCTGGCTCGTCGCCCTCGAGTGAGCCTCGATCTCCGGAATCAACGACTGAGCAAAGGGTCCTTTTCGCTCGCCGGCGACGCGTATGTGAGGCTCATTGAATGATGTGAGGAGAGCTGTCGTGGACGCCGCGGCGGGCGGGCGTCTGTGGCTAGGTCAGCTGGGGCGCGGTGGGGGTCTCGGCGGGGTTGGGTTGGGGGGTGGGGTGGCGGAGTTCGCTGGGGGGGTGGCCGTAGCGGGCGCGGAAGAGGCGGCTGAAGTGCGCTGGGTTGGGGAGCCCGACGCTGGCGGCGATGTCGGCGATTGATCGTGGGTGGGTTGGGTCTTGGAGCATCGCGTGGGCGCGGTCTAGGCGCTGGCGTTGGATCTCGGCGGCGATGCCTTGGTCGTCGGGGGCCAGGGCGGCGTATAGGGTGCGGCGCGAGACGTGCAGCGCGTCGGCGATCTGGGTCGGTGACAGCCGGGGGTCGGCGAGGTTGGCGCGGATGTGGCGCTGGAGCTGGAGCCGGCGGGCTTGGGTGGTGTCGGTCCCGTTTGTGTCCTGGCCGGCGAGCGAGCGCACCAGCATGTTCATGAGTGAGATCCACAGTCCGCTGAGCTCGGGGATGTCGGCGTGGGCGAGGCTGTCAAGATGTCCGGCCAGGCCGAGCAGCGAAGGCTGGATCAGCCGCGTGAAGACGGGATCGCTGAGCAGGCGCGACGGGTCGTTGATCTGGTCGATAGCGCTGTCGCTGACCGCGACCGCGGGGCGGGGGACGTTGATCTGGATGGCGCGCAGGCCCCGGGGCGCGCGCCACAGCCCGTCGGTGCGGCCCAGCAGCGCGACCGCCCCGCGGGCGAGTGAGAGCTCACGCCCATGCCAGCAGCCGATCGCGCCCGGCGTGGGGGCGACGAGCGCCAGCCGCAGCCGGTCGGCGGGCTCGATCGCCTCCCGCGCCCACCGGCCTACCGCCGGGGCGCAGCGCAACTCGACCAAGTCAACCTCGCCGACACCCAGCACCTCCGCCGACGCAGCAAAGTCGCGCGGCAGCTGCGCAATCGGGTCAAGCCGCATCGGCGCGTCCACCGCCAGCGAAAACCAGCTGCGCCAGTACTCAAACCGCTCCCCGGCAGCGATCCCGGGCGTGTCAAACCGCTGGTAGCTAGCGACCGTCACCGGCTTGCCGATCCGTGCGATCTGACCCGCGTTATTTGCCGATCTGTGCCGACTCGCGCCCGCGACGCCAAGCTCAGGCTATTCTCGCCCCGGTCATGGCCCGAGTTCTTTATCCGAGCAAAGGCAGACACAAACATGTCGCAGTCCCATGCCAGCCCGCCCATCGCGCGGCTGGCCCGCCACACATTACCCCCCGCCGGGAGCGACCGAGGACAGCTGGAGCGGTTTCCAATCATGACCAACCGCCGCGCCCGCGGCCAAGGCCCAGCGACCCGGCGCCGAAGGTCGTCAACGCTGCCGGTCAGACCGGGCTTGCTCGCGGACGCTCGTCCGCTCAAGCTGTGCGCTCGCCGCCCGTCACGGTTGCCGGGCGATCGCTGTCGGGATGTCCGTCGCTCGAGATGACCTCTTGATAGCACCGGCGGTCTTCGCAAAACGGGGGAGAGGATGAGAACGCGGCTGGGGGTGGCGGCCGCCGGAATCGCGGTGTGTACCGGGCTTGTGCTGCTGCTCGCCTCGAGCGCGATCAGCGCTTCGCGGGCCGGAAAGCTTCGGCCCCTGAAGTCAGCCCAGAAGGCGCCGGTCGCCGAAGCTGCCGGTGGAATCGACGGGAACAACGGCAACCTCTCGGGACATGTAGTCAACCTGACCCCGTACACGTGGAGCCTCGTCGTCCAGAGCCAGTCTCCGCACGGGTACTGGCAAGGCCCGGCGCTCCCGGCAACCGTCCAGCCCACAGACGGATTTGATTACCAGACTCATGCGCAGTCGGGCGAGCACAACTTCCTGCTTACCGATTGGCACTTCAACAGCTGGGTCACCTACCGTGCCGCCACGCCGAAGGGCACGGAGTATCTGACCATCTGGGTCACCGGTTGCTGGAGCGCAGGAGCCGCCAACTGTGGACTGTTCACTCAGAACACCATGGCGGTCAGCGTCTACAACACCACCGCGCCTCCCCACTTCGACGCCTTGCCTCCCACACCGAACACGAATGGCCCGGCGATCGGCTGGACGCAGAGCTCCGACTACGGAAGCGACGTCCTGTTTCAGGTTCAGGGCAACTACACCCTCGATGCTTCGAAGTCCCCGCCGCAACTGGCCTCCGTGCTCAACTTGATGTGCGCTGGCGCGGTCGGAACGTCGTGTTCGTTCACCCCGAGTGGGCCACCGTTCTACGGCATCGGAGACCTCACCTCCTACGGCGTCGAGCCCAACTGCTCTCAGAGCCCGCCGCGCGGCGAGCCGTTGCCGTCCTCTTCCGTGGCGGTGGCGATCAAGCAATCCCGCGACGCCTCGATAAAGGTCGGCGGTAGCGTGAGCGTCGGCGCGCAGTTCAATGTGTTCCAAATCGTAGAGGTCGAGGTGTCGGCGAAGTTCGGCATCGAGCACGAGTGGTCCGACACCCGAGAGTATGAGAAGAAGGTCACGATCTACGTTCCGGCGGGATGGGTGGGCCAGGTGTGGTCCGCGCCGGTGCAAGGCAAGATCACGGGCACGCTGGTGCTGTCCACGCAGCTCGCTAAATACACAATCACCAACTTCACCGAAACGAAGGACGGCGTCAGCCCGGACCTCCGCACTCCGCCCGTCGACATCATGACCTACGCCCGTCCAATGACCCAAGCGGAGATCAAGAGCCACTGCGGCACGACGCTCACGGCTCCGGCACCGACCAAGGGTCTGGGCTGAGCGAGGGGCCTTCCTCCGATGATCGGCAAGAGAACTGTAACCGCCGGCGGCGCGGCCTTGGCCTTGGTCCTCGGAGGCGCTGCGGCCGCGTCCGACACGAGCTCGAACGCATCAGCGTCCAGCGGGCCCCGAGCATATTCAGCCGCCCTTCCACCGACCATCAATGCGAACGCGGATCCTTCCGAAGCCGGCATGGCGCTGAATGCGTATTGCCAGACGGCCACCAACTGTTCTTACGTCGGGACCCCCTCCCAGAGGATCGCCCTAGACTCCCAGCGGGCCATCGGCGATGCTCTGTACAACTGCAACGACGCCGGCGTGAAGGGGCTCGGGACGAACGGACTGGACGCCGAAGACGAGGTCACGCTGAGCGACCAGCGCGGTCAGGCCACCAACACCGAGGAAACCATCTCGGGGTCCGTCAAGGCGGGGATTCTGAAGGTGCAGGCCGAGGCGTGGACCTCTCAGTATGAGAAGGTCTCGACCACTACGACCAAGACGGCCACCGTGCCCGTCGTGCCCGGTTACGAGGGCTGGATCAACACCCAGGTGCCGACCCTGACCGTCGACGGTACGATCACCGACGGGGTTCACTTTCAAGTCAGCAACTTCATCCTGACTTATCCCGGCTACGGCCAGCAGGGCCTTCTGGACCTCGTCCCCACGCCGTACAGCCAACCGCTGGACGACCCCACCGCGACGCCGGCGCGTAACGACCGGGCCACGCACTGCGACAAGCTGCCGCCGATCGTCGTGCCGCCGGGCGGCGTTCGGCTCGCCCGGCCAGCGCCCGGCCCCACGATCGCGGTCTGCGTCAAGGGGCGCCGGAAATGTCACCTGCGACACATCGTGACCGGCGCCGTATCCCGTGTGCCGCGCAACGCACGCGTCGCGCTCGCCCGGGGCTCTCAAATTGTCGCTACGGGCAACGACCGAAGAGGCAAGATCGTCGTGCACGCGCGGCGTCCGCTGCCAGTCGGCGTCTACACCGTGCTGGTGAGCAGCCGACGCAACTCCTCCATGTTCTCGATCAGGCTCCGCTGATATACCCCAGCCAGCGAAATAGAGTCGAGCGAGAGCGTGATGTGCACCGGGTTCCCGCCACGCCCTGCCGGTCGCCGCGGCGTCGGTGCGCCGTCGTCTCTGGCTCAGGCGCGGCCGCGGACGAGGTCGATGAGGCGGTCGAGGATGCGCCCGCCGTCGACCCGCAGGCCGTTGTGCTCGTACTCGCTGGTGACCCACGGGCGCAGCCCTCGCACGGCGGCCGCCGTCTCCTCGGAAAAGCGGCGCTCGACGTAGATGTCCTCGGTATAGATCGCCGCGGCGGCCGGCACCTCGTTGGCGGCGAGCACGCCGGCGTCATAGAGCCGGGGCCAATCGTGCGCAGCCAGCAACTCGGCGGCCTTCCGCACCGGCGCCAGGGCGCCGAGCTCGTCGAACATCCACGGGTACACGTGTTCGCCGGTGAGCAGCGTCGGGTCGCCCGCGTAGGCCGTCGGCATCACCCGCTGCGCCGACCAGCGGGTGGCGTGACCGTCGGCGTAGCTGGACTCGTGGAGGATCGCGTAGATCGGGTTGCGCGCGAACTCGATCGCCTCGACGTCATGGGCGAACGCGAGCGAGTCCGGCGGCAGTTCAAGAATCGCGTGCACCTGCTCGGACCCGCCGCTCATGCCGAGCAGGTAACCGAGCTGCCGCAGCCGTGCGTGCGAGAGCCGGTCGCCGGAGGCCAGGCGCGGTGCCAGCGCGACGGCGGCCTGGAAGCGCTCCCGGTCCTCCGGGTAGCGCTCCCAGTAGCGATGCGTGCGCTCGGCGACGCGCGCGTATGTCGCGGCATAGATCTCGTCCGGGTGGCGGCCGATCGGCGGCAGGCCGCCCGTGAAGAACGCCTCCCGCAGCCCGTGCGGCGCCTGGGACAAGTAGCAAAGCGTCGTGAAGCCGCCGAAGCTCTGCCCGAGCACGCTCCACCGCTCGACGCCAAGATGCTCTCGGAACGCCTCTGCGTCGCGGACGATGGCGTCGGCGCGGAAGTGGGTGAGATATGCGGCCTGCTCGGTCGCCGTACGGCTGCCGAGCGTCGCGGGGCCGACCGGCGTCGAGCGGCCCGTCCCGCGCTGGTCGAGCATGAGCACGCGGTAGTCCCGCACCGCGCGGTCAAGCCAGCCCGGTGAGGACGGGTGGCGACTCGGACGTGGCGCCTCAACGCCTGGCCCGCCCTGCAGGAACACCAGGATCGGGCGGTCGCGCCCATCGGGATCGGCGACCTCGCGTGCGAAGACGGTAAGCCGCTCGCCATCCGGCTCGCCGTAGTCGAGCGGAACGGCGAGCTCGTGCTCGGTGAGGACGAGGCCGGCAGTACGGTGGACGATCGGCACCGCGTCACGGTAACAAGACCACACATGCCCATACGGCATTCAGCTCCACGACCAGATCGACAGCCTGAGCGAACTCGGGTTCCCGGCGATCAGCTAAATGCAGCGCGGTGGTGCGAACTGGCAAGTGAGAATGGCGCACCGCCGGTGAGCTGCGCCACGGTCGAGGTGACCTGTTCGCGGCCGCCATCGAGATAGGCAGCGCTGGTGTCAAGCGGCATCGCGGTTTGCCAGCTGGGCATACCGGCGGCGCTCATCGCTTTGTGCGCCTCCTCGCTGGACAGGCCTTTGTAGTCGACGCGGCGGCCGAGCACGCTGCGAACGTGGCTGCCGCTTGGCGGTAGGTCAGTGCCTCGGGTCCAGTCAACGCATACATGCGACCGTCGTGACCTTTCGTCGTCAGCACCACGTGGCCACGCGCGAGACGTCGCGGCTGTCGATGAATGCCACGGGCGCGTTGGAGGCGGGTTGGGCGAGCACGCCGCGGCCGATCGCCTCGGCATCGCCCAAAAAGCTCTGCATTTAGGTCGCCGGTCGCAGAAACGTCCACGTCAGACTCGAGGCCTCGAGCAACTCCTCGGCGGGCCGGTGCAGCCGCGCGCTCGGCGTGAGCTGCTCGCCGGCGCGCCAGGCCGACAGGTTTCACGATGCGCCGCCCAACCGTAGCCTCGGCCGCACGGATCACCGCAAGCTCCAGGTCAGGCTGGTCGGGCGTCTCCGGAGTGAGCAGAAACACCGTTTCGACGCCATCCAGTGCGGGCCACAGTGTGGCCGGGTCAGCGAGCTCGATGGCGACCGCGTCACGACCGGCGTCACGTCTCTCCTGGGCTGCGCCGGGATCGTGATAGCCGGCGCGGACCGGAGACCCGGCGGCGTCGAGTTCGGACACGAGCGCACTGCCGATCCTGCCGCCTGCACCCATCACCAGTAGGGCGCCCGAGTTTGTCATCGGCGCATGTTCAGCGGTTGACGGAAAGCGCGGGTTGAGGGGTCAGCCATCCCGACACGAGCGATCCACACGACTGGATACGAGTTCCGACGGCCGGGACTTGTGCGAAATTGCTCGAAATGGTTGGCGCTCTCGAGCAGCGAGCTGTTACGGCTGCCGGCACGGTCGCGTCTGCGTGTGGGCTGAAGCTGAAGCTGGACGAGGCCGCCGTCCTGCAGGCCGCAAGCAACGTGCTGGTGCATCTTCGCCCCGCGCCAGTCGTCGCTCGTGTGATGACCGGAACGGTGGCGCTGCACGACGACCCGCGGAGGTGGCTTGAGCGCGAGATCTCCGTGCTGGAGTTCCTGGCGCCCTCGGGCGTAGTCGTTTCACCGAGCCGGTTGATCGCGCCGGGGCCGCACTGCCACGACGGTCTATGGATGACGTTCGTCGATTGGATCGACGATGTCAAATCGGGTCCCGAGGTCCAGCCCGCCCACCTCGACGACGCCCGCCGGCTCGGTCGCTTGCTGAAAGCTCTCCACGATCGGCTGCGACCGTTCACGGGTGAGCTGGGCGGACTGGCCGAGCTGCGCGACGATATCGAGCGCCTGATCGGTCAGCTGCTGCCGGCCAACGCCCAAGAGGGCGAGACGATTGCGTCGCTGCGTAAGCGGCTGGAGATGCTACGGACGATCGTCTTTGAGTCAACCCTTCCGACCCAGGCGCTGCACGGAGATGTCTCGTTGCGCAACCTGCTTTGCACGCCGCATCGTTGCCTTTGGAACGACTTCGAGGACACCTTCCGAGGACCGGTTCACTGGGATGTTGCAAGCTACGTCGGCAGCCTCCGGATCCATGGAGCAGACGAACGCACCGTCCGGGAGATGCTCGAGGGCTACGGCTGGGACGACGAACAGGAGCTTGCCCCGTTCCTCGCCGCCCAAGACGTATACGACGAGATCTGGCGAATGTATGACCGCCAGCGGCGTCGGCTCACTACGGCCGTATGAGCGGGCAACCGCACGCAGCAGGGCGCGACCGCACCGTGCAACCCGCGCTTGCTTCGTCGCCGCGCCATCACGAATTGTGTGCGGCTGTTTACCGGCGGTGGCCTGGAGCAGAAGTTCGTGGCCTACGCGGATCAGACGACGATGGTTTGACAGCTGAGGCGAGCGCGGCGGGATTAGCCGTCAAGCTTGAGAGGGCGGCGTGTTGCGGAGAGGTGTTGTCACAGTTGGAGGGCGAGGATCGCGGCGGAGCGAAGAACGCCTTTGCGCAAGGGGATTCCGTGACCAGACATTCCGACCAGCCGTGCACGGGCGGCGTTCGTGCTGGAGAGCCGCTTCCGCAGCGGTTGGGGCCGGACGGCGGCGCTCGCGGCGGCGCCGGCCACCACGCGGCTGCGCAGTGTTTCTCGGTCACGGCGGTCGACCGTTCTGGCGCCCCGCTGGTGGCTTCGTATGACCGACTCGTGCTCGCGACCGGCAGCCGGGTCATCCGGCCGCAGATGCGAGGCGCGGAGCACCTGTTCGAGGTCGATACGCCGCCGAAGGCAGCGGTCCTCAAGGCACACCTGCATCGCCTCTCCTGCTGCCCGCCTCGGCCGGCCAGTACGCCGCCGTGGTTATCGGGGCCGGGTTCACCGGTGTCGAGCTGGCCACCGAGCACAGGTGGTCCTTCCGCGCCAGCCCGAGGAGATGGGCGACCCGACGCTCGTCGCCGGCTGACCGACACCGACGGCCATCCTCTGGCAGGGGCCAAGCTCGACATCTGGCGGGCCGACGCCGACGGCCGCTACTCGAGCTTCATGCCCGGATCCACTGACCGGCAGGGCGCGTAGCGTGCGGTGAGGCATGACCGACGCGGCCCGCCCTGTCGAGCTGAAAGCTCGAGATCAAGTCTCGTTTGCGGCTCCGCCATCTGCCGCTCTCCAATCGGGAAGGTAGAGCGATGCGGACGATCACGGTGCAGCAGCGACGGCGTGCGATGGTGCGCTGTCACCACCTCGCGGGCGACGCTCCCAATCCGGAGGCGGCGACGCACGCCGTCGTCGCCTTGCACGCCACTGATCCGGCGTCGGTGTACCTGTCCGTGCTCGCGCGCAGTGCCGCCTCGACGCTCACCGACGTGGCCGACGCTATGTACGCACGACGCAGTGTGGTGCGGTGGATGGCGATGCGACGCACGCTGTTCGTCTTCGCCCGCGAGGACATCGCGTTGGTCCAGGCGGCGGTCAGCACGCCTCTAGCTGGGATGCTTCGTCGGGCCCTGATCAGCCGACTCCTACGCAATGGCAGCGAGCCGCCCATCGACGGCGACATCGGCGGCTGGATCACTGATCTCGAGGACCGCGTCGAGCGTGCGCTCGCGCGGCGCGGTACGGCCACCGGCGCGCAGCTGGCCGATGACGTGCCCGCGTTGAGGACGCTCATCCTGGCGAAAGCGCCGTCCGATCGACCGCAGAACATCACCACGTCCCTGCTGACCCTCATGAGCGCCAGCGGCCGAATCATTCGCGGCACGCCGACCGGACCTTGGACCAGCCGGCATCATCGCTGGGAGCCGGTAACACGCTGGTGGCCGGAGGGCCTGCCGCCGATCGCCACGGCAGAGGCGCAACGCGATCTTGCCCACCGCTGGCTGGCCCGCTTCGGCCCGGCAACGACCGAGGACTTGCAGTGGTGGACCGGATGGAACAAGACCACCACCCATCGCGCTCTCGCAAACCTCGCGATCGAGGAGGTCGACCTGCACGGCCAGCTCGGGATCATCCTCGCGAGCTCCGGCGAGGACGATGACGTCTTCACCGACGCGGCGACCCCGACCGCGACCCTACTGCCCGCCCTCGACCCGACGCCAATGGGATGGAAGGCCAGAGACTGGTTTCTCGCCATCGAGCCGGGTCACATCTACGACCGCGCCGGCAATATCGGCCCGACCCTCTGGTGGGACGGTGAGATCGTCGGGTCCTGGGCCACCACCGCCGACGGGAAGCTCCTGACCAAGGCCGTCGCAGACCGGGGAGCCGAGGCTCGCGCCGGCATCGACCACGCGGCAGCCCAGCTTCACGCACGGCTCGGCGGGGCGGTCGTCACGCCAGCGGTGCGGACACCCCTCGAACAGGCGCTAAGACGGGAGGTTCACCCTCGAGGGGGGCGCGCCCCGCGGATTCCAATCAGGCCGGCTGACCCTTAGCCTCAACGGACAAGCGGTCGAGGTCGATGACCGCGAGGCCGAAGCGCTGCCGTCATCTGTCGTCAACGTAGCCGACGTCTACGCAGCACTTCGCGACGACATCACCAATGACAGCTTCAACGCCCCGAGCTTCGAACACGCAGTTGCATCTATCTCACCTGATCGACGACATCCAAGCCTCCGCCGCCGATGGCCGGACCACCACCCAAACTGCCGTCTGGCCCTAGATCGAACGCCAGCCCGCCAACGGCGAGCGGTTAGCCAGTCAGCGGGCCGCCCGAGCCGATGCCTGTGCAGCTTGATGGCGAGCACGCATCGTCTACCTACCAGATCCGCAGCTAGCGGGAAGTTTGAGTAGGGGGCGGGGCGCCCGGCCGGTACGTGGCCGCCTTCGATCCAATTGAGCGGTCGCCCGAGCGCCGCGATGCCTCGGCCGACGGGGTGTGATTCGCACTCTGCGACACTCTCGTCCCATGGCCGAGAGGGCAACGGGTCAAATCATCGACGGGCTCTGGCGATTCGAGGCGCTCCATCCTGAATGGACCGAACACGAGGGCGGCGAGGATGGCTGGGAGCAAAGCGTCGCGTGGTGGGCGGTCGCGACGGCGGGCGGGCTCGTCTTGATCGATCCGCTGGTCGATGACTGGGATGCAGTCGATCGACTCGTAGACGGCGGGGGTGGCTGCACCGGCGTCGTGCGCACTTGCCACTGGCACCAGCGCAGCATCGCTCACGTCGCGAGCCGGTACGGCGTGGACATCTGGGCGAGACTCCAAACAGGTGGTCGCTCGCGTTACGCCTTTGATCGCGCGGTAAGCGACCGTGACGAGCTCTTCGGCGGCTTGCGGGTATTCGACGTCGAGCGCGCCGACGAGATCGCGCTGTGGCTGCCGCGGCAGCGGGCGCTTGTCTTCGGCGACGCGATGATTCGGACTCGCGCTGGCGAGCTCAGAGTTTGCCCGGACTCGTGGACACAACCTGAGGGCGGCCGCGCGCGTCTCCGCTCGTTGCTCGCCGCTCTCTCGGACCTCCCCATCGAGCATGCCTTGGTGTCTCACGGCCCGCTAGTCATGAGCGATGGACTCGCGTCTCTGGTCAGTGCCACAAGCTGACTGGCCGCAAACCAATTTCGACTGGGCGAGGGAGGGGGGAGGCGTCGAAACGCGCGGCTTCTTTGAGGCATCTCGTGCTGCGCGATGGCAGCCGTCGCCGCCCGCGTCGTGCAAACTGGGCTCATGCGAGCGATCCTGGTGTCGCTGCCGTCCGGAGCAGAGGTGGTTCGCCTCGACGAGGGCTCGCTGATGGGTCACCGACGAGGTCAGCGAGGGCGGGGGCACGTGCTTCGCAATAGCGCCCCGTTTCATCCGGTCAAGACTGGGGCTGACGAGCACCACTGCGTTGTCGGCGAAGCCCCAGCTCCCATCGCCCCTTCCAAGATGATCCCCCTTGCGGCCAGCTTCCTCAGCTTCCGTGGAATCCACCACGAAGTGGCGACCCCGACAAAGACCGAGCGGCCGCAGTCAACCCGCAGGGGAGCCGCCCACGGAGAGCGCAGCTCGGCGAGTCGCCTCACGGAGTGCGTCCCTGTCGAGGACCTCTTCAAGTGCCGCAGGGTCCCGCCGTCGTCACGCCTCTGCCGGTGACGGTGCCCGCTAAGGTGCGCGCGTGAGCGAAACGGGGACGGCAGCCGGAGCGAGCACGGGTACGGAGGTGCAGGCGCGCCATCCCCTCGATCCGCTCACCGGCGAAGAGCTGCGGCGTGCCGCGCAGGTGGCGCTGGCGCGCGTGGCGGCGCCCGAGCAGGTCCGCGTGGTCGACGTCTCGCTCCACGAGCCCGACAAGGGAGCGGTGCGCAACGGCGGGCCGGTGGCGCGCGAGGCCAGAGTGGTGCTCTCGGACCGCCGTCGGGCGTCGACGCACGAGCTCATCATCGCCTGTGACGACGGCAGTGTCGTCAGCGAGTGCGAGTTGCTCGGCGTGCAGGCGGCGATCACGCCGTCGGAGTGGGACGAGTGCGAACTGGTCGTACGGGCCGATGCCCGGTTCGCCAGCGCGCTGCGGCGCCGCGGGATCACCGACCTGGGCCTGGTGACGATCGAGGCATGGGGAATGGGCACCCACGCCGGTCCCGACCATCGCGACCGCCGCCTCGCCTGGACGCCGTCGTGGATCCGCGAGGATCGCGACGACAACCCCTATGCCCACCCTATCGACGGCGTCTACGCGATCGTCGACCTCAACGCCATGGAGGTCATCGAGGTCGAGGACCACGGGGTGACGCCGATCCCTGCCGCCTCGGGCCGCTACCGTCCTGAGGCGACCGGTCTCGAGCCCCGCACAGGCCTCCGGCCGCTGGAGATCGTGCAGCCCGACGGCCCGAGCTTCGAGGTCGACGGCTGGGAGGTATCGTGGCAGCGGTGGCGGGTGCGAGTCGGCTTCACGGCGCGTGAGGGACTCGTCCTGCACCGGATCTCTTATGAGGACGGCGGCCGGCTGCGGCCGATTATCAACCGCGCGTCGTTCACGGAGCTCGTCGTTCCCTACGGCGACCCCGGGCCGGCGGGCTATCGCAAGAGCGCCTTTGACATCGGCGAGTACGGGATCGGGCCGTGCACCAACTCGCTCGAGCTGGGCTGCGACTGCCTCGGCCATATCCACTACTTCGACGTCGAGCTGTGTGACGATCGCGGCGAGCCCTACACGATCACCAATGCCATCTGCCTTCACGAGGAGGACGCCGGGCTGTCGTGGAAGCACACCGACACGCCCACCGGTCACGTCGAGGCGCGGCGCATGCGTCGACTCGTCATCTCGTCCATCGTCACCGTCGGCAACTACGAGTACGCCTTCTACTGGTACCTGTACCAGGACGGGACAATCGAGTCCGAGATCAAGGCCACCGGGATCGTTCTCACCCAGGGCGCCGCGGTCGCGAACGCCGACTATGGCGTCAGCGTCGCTGCCGGTCTCATCGCCACTCACCATCAGCACTTCTTCTGTGTCCGCTTCGACTTGGAGATCGACGGTGAACGCAACTCGGTGTACGAGGTGAACACCGAGACGGTGCCGCGCAACCGCGGCAACCCGCACGGCAACGCCTTCCGGCCAGTGGTCACGCGCCTCGATCGCGAGCCGACGGCGCGGCGGACCGTCGACGCCGCGAGCGCCCGCTATTGGTTGATCGCCAACGACGGCATACGCAACGGACTCGGTGAGCGCGTGGCCTACAAGCTCGTGCCGGGTGCCACCGCGGTGCCCTTCTTCCACGCGGACTCCGATGTCGATCGTCGAGCGTCGTTCCTGCGCCACAATGTGTGGGTTACCCACTATGACCGTCGTGAGCGCTTCCCGGCGGGCGAGTACCCCAACCAGCATCCAGGCGGTGACGGGCTGCCCGCGTATCAGGCGGCCGACCGCTCGATTGTCGATGACGACATCGTCCTGTGGTACGCCTTCGGCATGCTCCACATCTCGCGGCCGGAGGACTGGCCGGTGATGCCGGTGGAGCGTATCGGGTTCATGCTCAAGCCCGTGGGCTTCTTCGATCGTAACCCAGCGCTCGACGTCCCGCCGCCGTACGGGCACGGCCACCACTGAGCCCGAGCGCGTTCATGGGCCTGGTTCACGCCGACCCTCTTCGTTCCTGCTCTCGCATGTCAGAGGATCTTGGGCACGCGCCACTTCCGCGAGGTCCTGTTGGTGGGCGTCGCTCGAGTGCAGCGTGGCCGGACCCACCGCTCGTCGCCTAAGCGTCGGGTAGCCGGCTCAGGCGACGCAGCAGACCGTCCACGAACGCCGCGCTGGCCGAGAGCTGTGCGATCTCGATGAACTCGTCCGGGGTGTGGCCCTGAGCCATCGACCCCGGTCCGCAGACGACGACCGGCACACCGAGACGCTGCTGGTAGAGGCCGGCTTCGGTGCCGAAGTCGACCGCTCCGCCGTGACCGCAGCCGGCGATCGCAGCGGTCAGCCCGGCGAACGGGGCCGCGTTCGGGTCGGGACCGAGCGGCGGATAACCGGCGACCCGCGCGACGTCGACGCCGGCCTCGGGTGCCTTACGCGAGAGCTCGCGCCCGATCTGCTCGGCGACGTCACCGATCCGCTTTGACACTTCGTCGGGATGCTGGACGGGAAGCATGCGCGTCTCCACCTTGAGCGCGCATTGTTCCGGCACGATGTTGAGTGCGACGCCGCCCGCAATTGGACCGATGCCGATCGTGGCGTGGGGTATGGTGAACGCGTCATCGCAGGCCTCGGTGGCGAGTTCCCGCTCCAGCCGCTCCAAGGCGACGATCAGATGCGCCGCGCCGCGCACGGCGTTGACCCCTGCCGCGGGTGTCGCCGAGTGCGCCGCGCGCCCGCGCACGGTGACGTCGAAAGCCACCTTGCCCTTGTGGCGGTCGACGACCCGCAGCTCGGTGGGCTCGCCGACGACCACCCCCGACAGCGGCGCCGCGGCGTGTTCTCGCTCCACGACATCCAGCAGCGGTCCCACCCCTGCGCATCCCAGTTCCTCGTCGTGGGAGACCGCCAACTGCAGGGGAGCCCGGAGCGCCGAGGGGCTGACCTTGCCGATCGCCGCCAGGGCCGCAGCGATGAAGCCCTTCATGTCGGTCGTGCCACGACCGTAGAGCTTGCTGCCGTCCCTTCTCAGCGTGAATGGGTCAGACGACCAATGCTGGACGTCGACGTCGACGACGTCGCCGTGCGCGGCCAGCAGCACTCCGCCGGACGCGCCTTCGGGTCCGAACACCGCGTGGAGTACCCGCACGCCGGGCCGGTGCCCCGGATGAGTGCGGACCGCGGCTCCGGCGTCGTCGAGCCGCTCCGCGATCTCGCTGATGAGAGGTTCGTTGCCGTCTCCCGCGATCGACGGGCACGCGACGAGCCGGCGCAGCAGCTCGGGAGCGTCAGCTGTCATCGCTCAGGCCGGGCATGGTTTTCTCCGCGATGGCCGCTCGACAGTGCTGTTCGAACGCCTCGACCAGACGGGTGGGGCGAAGCTCCTTCAGCCGGGCCAGGCCCATGATCATCGGCCGTGGGCTGCCGGCGATCGGGCGGGTCACCAGCGGTCGTCCGTCCAACGCCATCGAGACCGTCGGGCGGATGTTGACGATCGTGTAGCCGAAGTCGTTGGCGACCATCGTCCGGATCACCTCGGGGTGCATCGAGCGATGCGCGATGCTCGGCTCGGCTCCGATCGCTCTGAACAGGCCCGTGAAGTAGTCGCGCGACATCGACAGATCGAGCAGCACGAGCGGCTCCTTGGCCAGCTCGTCCAGCGTCAGCACCGCCTTGCCGGCGAGCGGATGCTCCGCGGAGAGAACCGCGAACGGCGGGAGCGTCGCCAGCGGGGTGAAGGTGATGTCCGTAGTCAGCTCCAGGTCGTAGGTCAGCGCGACGCTGAGCTTGCCCGACCGGAGGCCGGCCATGATTTCATCCTGTCCGGCCTCCACCATCTCGAGCACCACCGCGGCGTGCCGGTCGCGGAAGCCTTTGCCGAGATGTGGCGCGATCAGCGGCGCCAGCGTCACCAGGCATCCGAGATTGAGCGTGCCGCTGAGCTCGGCGGTCAGCTCGGAGGCGAACCGCTCAAGCTCGTCGGCCTCCCTGAGCAGCGATCGGGCCTTGACCGCGAACTGTCGGCCTTCCGCGGTCGGGGTGATCCCCTGAGCGTGATGACGGATGAACAGCTGCACGCCGAGCCCCGTCTCCAGCTGCGCGATCGCCGCCGAGACCGAGGACTGTGCCACGGGAATGTTGAGTGCCGCCTCGGTGATGCTCCCCGCCTCGGCCGCCGCTACGAAGTACTCAAGCTGACGCAACGTGAAGCGCATCCCGCTCATGGGAGCGAGTCTCGCAGGCCCTCGAGCGATGACTGTCTCGGGGGCGGCGGTCGTCATCGCGTCGTCTCCCCTCGCCGATCAGGGGTCGGGTCGGGGCTGGCCCGGGTCACCGGGGACGCCATAGGCGGGCGCTGACTCCGGGTGCAAGGCGCGGGTCACGTAGTCGTCGCGTTGCGGACCCCAGCGCTCCCACAGGACGGCCAGCCGCTCGATCGGTCCGGCGCCGTCCGCATCGGCCCAGTCGACGCGCAGGTCGGTGACCGGCCACGCGACGGCGTCGGCGACGAGCAGGCCGGCGGAACCGAGCGGACCGGCCTCGCCGCCCGCCGCCACGCCGGCGGCGAGCGCGGCGAGCAGACGGTCCTCGAGCTCGGGGTCGCCGGACTCGGCGAACGCCGTGGCGACCGCATCGAGCACGGACTGGGACGCGAGCAGGTTGCCGGCACAGGCCCAGCCGTTGCCGGTTCTCGTTCCGTGGATTCCGAGCGTCTGCGCGCCGCTGAACGCGGCACTGAGCCCGTCGGCGTCGACGACGGCAAGCTGGCGGTAGGCCGCCTGCGGTGCCGCCGCGACGACGTCGTCCATCGCCGACTGCGCCGCGCTGCCCGCCGCGAGCGCCTCGAGCAGCGCGAGGCCCAGGCGGGGATCGGTCACGTTCTGCGAGGCGGCGACGCCGACCCCGGCGCGCACGGTGGCGCAGCGGGCGCCGACCGCCGGGCTTGAGGACGTGACCGCCATCCCGAGCCGGCCGGTGCGCTCACAGCGGCCGAGGATCGAGAACGTCACGTCGCCTGCTCACCGCCCAGCACCGCGGTCGCGTCGATCTCGACCAGCCACTCCGGTCGCGCCAGGGCGGTGACGACGATCCCCGTCGACACCGGATGGACCCCCTTGAGCCAGCGGCCCATGACCCGGTAGACGGTCTCGCGGTAGCGGGGATCGACGAGGTAGACGGTGACCTTGACGATGTGCTCGAGCGCGCCGCCGGCCTCCTCGAGCAACTGCTTGATGTTCTTCATCGCCTGCTCGGCTTGGGCCTCGACATCACCGACGCCGACGTTCTCGGACGTATCGAGATCCTGGCCGATCTGGCCGCGGAGATAGATGGTGTCACCGGCGACGACGGCCTGACACAGATCGTTGTCGAGGTTCTGCTCCGGGTAGGTGTCGCGCGTGCTGAACGGGCGGATCCGCCGGTGGACCGTCATCGTGTTGCTCCAGGGTCGGGGTTGGAAGCTGTCAAAAGCCAGACCATTGCATCGAGCGTTGCGAGGCACCCGCGCCACGGCCGGCGATCAGCTCCGCGGCTCGCTCGGCGAGCATCAGCACGGCGACCACCGGGTTGACGGTGGTCAGCGATGGGAACGCGGAGGCGTCGGCGACCGACAGGCCCCGCACCCCGCGCACGCGCAGCTCGGGATCCAGCACCGCAAGCGAATCGTCGCCGGCGCCCATCCGGCAGGTGCAGGAGACGTGGTAGACGGTGTGGTGGGTGGCGCGGGCGATCTCCGAGAGCTCCTCGTCGCCGGCGATCTCCGGCCCCGGAAACAGCTCGCGGGCGACCCACCCGGCCATCGGCTTGGTCGCCGCGATCCGTCGCGCCATCCGCATCCCGGCCAGCAGCACGCGTTCGTCGTGGCCCTCGGGATCGGTGAAGTAGCGGTAGTCGATCAGCGGTGCCGCGTCGGGATCGGGCGAGGCGAGTCCCACCCGCCCGCGGCTGCGTGGCCGGGTGACGTTGGGGGTCATCGAGATCGGGTGCTCGGGGAGCTGCAGCCCGAACGTCTCGGCATGGACGGAGTACGTCATCAGCGGCACGTGAGCGAGCACGTCGGGGACCTCGGCGGCGGGGTCCAGGCGCGCCATGATCGTCACGTCCCAATCAGTGGCCGCCGCCGGCGGGACCGGCCGGGCCGCCTCCCACACGACCAGTCCCTCGGGATGATCGGACAGGTTCTCGCCGACGCCCGGTAGGTCAGCGATCACGTCGATGCCGTGCCTGCTCAGCTGCGCCGCCGGCCCGATCCCCGAGAGCAGCAACAGGCGCGGGGTGTCGATCGCGCCGGCGCAGAGCACGACCTCCGAGCCGGCAGTGAGCGTCTGCAGGCTGCCGTCATCGCGGCGCAGGGCCACCCCGGTCGCCGCCCCGGTGTCGTTGACGAGCACGCGCAGCACCCGGGCTCCGAGCACGATCTCTAGGTTCTCGCGGTCATCCATGACCGGGTGCAGATAGGAGACCGAGGCCGAGGAGCGCACTCCGGTCGCCGGCGTATAGCCGATCGGCAGAAAGCCCGTTCCGTCCTGGTACGGGCTGGCGTTGAAGTCCTCATATACCGGCACGTCCAGCGCCGTGGCGGCGGCCGCCACGACGTCGGCCAGGTACGGGTTGCGATGCTCGGCGGCGACCGGCTCGATCGGGGTGACCAGGCGCTCGAAGTAGGGCGCCATCGTCGCCGCGTCCCAGCCGGCGGCGCCGCGCGCCACCCAGTCGGCGAAGTCCGCATCAGGCGGACGCAGCGCGATCATCGTGTTGTGCGATGAGCACCCGCCGAGGATCCGGGCTCGGGACTGGCGTATGCGGGAGTTGCCGCGCGGCTGCTCGACGGAGCGGTAGTCGAGGTCGTACTCGCCCTCGAGCATCTCGAACCAGCGCCGGATCTGCAACGCGCGAGGCTCCTTGCGATCGTCGGGCCCCCACTCGATCAGCGTCACCCGCCGACGGGGATCCTCGCTCAGGCGGGCGGCGATGACGGCGCCGGCGGTCCCCCCGCCGACGACGATGACATCGGTGTCGGGGGTCACGCCGCGGCGGCGGGCCGAGTTGCGGAGCCGGTGGCCGCGGGATCGCGCACCACGCTGACCGGCGCCTCGCACCGCTCGTCGAACAGCTCGGAGCCCTCGGCGTCGGCGGCCTCCCAGCCGGCGCCGAGATCGACCTCGGCGATATGGAGCTCGGGCGCGGGTTCGGTGTCAACCGCGGCGCGGCTGGCCTCGGCGACGACGTCGCCGCGCGGAGAGATGATCCGGCTGCGGCCGAAGCAGCCGGTGTCGGCGGGACCACCCGCCTGATTGACGAGCACCCACCACTGGCCGTTGGCCAGCGCGTGAGCGGGATACAGGCGCTCCCACCAGGGCTCAGCCGCGTACTCGTAGGCGGCCGGCTCGAGCACGAGCCGCGCGCCGGCTGCGCGCAGCGCGCGACCGGTCTCGGGGAAGTCGCCGTCGAAGCACACCGCGAGCCCGATCGGTGGGCCGTCCGCGGGCATGTAGACGGTCGGGCCCTCGCCGGCGTCGAAGGCGAGCGGCTCGCCACCGGGTCCATAGCGGTGAAACTTGCGATGACTCGCGACCAGCCGCCCGTCCGGTGCGTACAGCGGCGCGGTGTTATAGCGACGTCCCTCGTTGAGCTCGGGCACGCTGCCGGCCTGCAGCCACAGACCGTGCTCGCAGGCCAGCGCGGCGAGCGCCTCGCCGCGCTGCCCGTGCAGCGGCTCCGCGGCGGATGCGATGTCGGCGGCGAGCGTCGCCGGGTAATAGCCGGTCGGCCACAGCTCCGGCATCACGACGAGGTCACAGCGGGCGCGGCCGGCGCGGGCGATCAGCTCCGAGGCGACGGCGAGATTGAGGTCCGGCGCGCCCGGGACCGGCCGCCACTGGGCTAGGCCGATGCGGACGAGGCCGGTGGTCCAGCTCATACCCCGGCCTCGACCACCGGCACCTCGACCTCGTGCGATTCCACCGTCACAGGGGTGTCGTGCAGGAATCGCTTGGCCGCCCAGTAGTAGAGCGGGCAGACGACGACCAGACCGACCAGCCACGAGATGTCGACGTCGCTGATCGACTTGGCGACCGGCCCCGTGAACAGCGTCGTGGAGATGAACGGGACCTCGACCGCGACCCCGATCACGTAGACGACGCAGGCGGGAACGTTGAACCGCCCGTAGATGCCGCCGTCCGGCTTGAAGAACGAGCTGACGTCGTAGCGACCGTGCTTGACCAGGTAGAAGTCGACGAGGTTGATCGCCGTCCACGGGATCAGCAGGTACAGCAGCAGGAAGATGAAGTTCGTGTAGTTGGTGACGAAGTTGTTCTTGCCGGCGACGGCCATCACCGTGGCGATGAGCGCGAACAGGGTGGCCAGGCCGGCACGGGTCAAGCCGCGCGGCAGCCAGTCGAACTTAAAGGTCTGGCCCGCGGTGATCGTGCCGAGCACGCCGCCGTAGATGTTGATCGCGTTGGTGTTGAAGACACCGCAGCCGAGCACGAGCACGACGATCCAGCCAACTGCGCCGGCCGAGCTGTGCATCTCGGAGATCGAGCTCGCCGTGGGCGCCATCGCCCCCAGCAGCGCGCCGAAGATCATCGGCAGCGCCGAGCCCAGCACGCAACCCCAGTACGAGGCCCAGAACGTCTGGCTCGCGGGCGTATCGGCCGGCAGGTAACGCGAGTAGTCCGACACGTAGGGCGCGTAGGCGATCTGCCACAGCACCGCGACGGCGATCGTCGAGACGAAGCCGCTGAAGCTCACCGACCCCCGCGAGAGCGTGTGCGCCGGCGCGCCCTTGATGATCAGCGCGACGACGGCGAGCACGAGCACGATGCCCGACAGCGGCGAAAGCACCTTGTTGACGAGGTGGATCATGTCGTGGCCGTAGATGCAGACGGCCAGGGACACGGCCGAGATGATGATGATCCCGAGGTTGACCGAGAGGCCGGGGATCAGGTCGTTGAGCGCCTGGCCGCCGAGCACCGAATTGGAGGCGACGAAGCCCAGGTACATGATGATCACCACGGCGACGACGACCAGCGCGCCGTAGGCTCCGAACTGACCGCGGCTCTGGATCATCTGCGGCACCCCGAGCCGCGGGCCCTGGGCGGAGTGCAGCGCCATGAACACGCCGCCGAACAGGTTGCCGATGACGACGGCCAGCGCCGCCCAGGCGAGCGGCAGGCCGTAGACGGTGGTGGCCAAGGCGCCGGTCACGATCGTCAGCAACATCACGTTGGAGCCGAACCAGATCGTGAAGAGGTTGCGGACGCGGCCATGCCGCTCCGAGGCGGGAACCTCCGCGATCGTGCGCTGCTCAATCGCAGCGGCGTTCTCTGCGTGGGCTTCTGACATGGGAACGTCCCTTCTTCTCTCCTCTACTTGTTACGCGCGCGAGCCTGGCCACGGTCCGCGGGCTCCGATCCAGGATTGATCGCAGGACCGCGGCATCGGGTCAATAGCATTACCCGGTGGGTTGCATCGCGATGCCCGAACTAGCGCCCGGCGTCCGAACCCGTGCGGGACGGCGCATCAGCGCGCCCCGGCCACGGGATCCAGGCTCGGTGCATAGGCGAGGTACCCGCGCTGGGTCGCGATGTGATCGGCCAGGTACCTCGCGTCGTGCCAGACCCCCCAGATGAACGACGACCCGCGGCGCGACAGCCACGGCAGGCCGAGGAAGTAGACGCCCGGCTCCGACGAGACTCCCCGGCGGTGGCGCGGCCGGCCGTTCTCGTCGAAGGCGTCGACCTGAAGCCAGCTGTAGTCGACCGCATAGCCGGTGGCCCAGATGATCGATCTCACCCCCGCGCCGGCGAGATCGAGCTCGAGCAGGGGGTTGACCATGGAGGAGGGCAGGGGTCCGAGCTCGCGGGCCGCGGGCTCCTCCGGAAGATCGAGGCACGCGCGGGCGACGAACGCGTCAGCTTCGTCGAGCAGCGCCAGATACGTTGCGTCGCCATGGGCGATGGTCTCGCCGAGATTCGGTGCGAAGCGGACGATGCCGTTCTCGTAGGACGCGGTCAGGCCGACGAGCGTCATCCCGCGGGCATTGAGCTCGCGGAAGTCGATGGTGCGGCCACCGTAGGCGCCGCTGACCGCGATGGTGACGTGCTCTGCTCCGAGTGGTGGGGTCTCCATGTCCCACTTGCCCAGGACGCCCAGCCACCAGACGAAATCACGCCCGCGGTAGCTGCGCGGCGGGCGGTCGTGAGGGCCGACGGACAGGTAGACATGCCGTCCCGAGCGCAGCAGCTCGTCGGCGATCTGCACGCCGGAGGATCCGGCTCCGACAACTAGCACCGCCCCGTCGGGAAGCTGATCGGGGGTGCGGTATCCGCGCGAGTGCAGCTGCACGGGCACGGCATCGCCGGGGACGATCGGCGGAATCAGCGGGCGCTGGAAGGGTCCGGTGGCCGCGACCACGAAGCGGGCGTCGAACGCTCCTGCCGAGGTCTGGACGCGAAAGCCGGGGCGGGCGGCGTCCCTGCGCACCGAAGTCACCTCCACGCCGCACCGGATCGGCGCGCCGATCTGCTCTGCGTACTTAACGAAGTAGTCAACGACCTGCGCCTTGGTGGCGAACTCGTCCGGCCCCAGATCGGAGAACTCGAGGGTCGGGAACCGGTCGTGCCAGGCCGGCCCGTTGGCGACCAGCGAGTCCCACCGCTCCGAGCGCCAGCGCTCGGCGATGCGATCCCGTTCGAGGATGAGATGCGGCACGGCGGCGGCACTCAGATGCTCGCTCATCGCCAAACCGGCCTGGCCCCCGCCGACGATCAGCACCTCCACCGATTCGTTCTCCATCTCCGCTCCTACCTTTGAGTCGAGTCGCCTCCCGCACGATGCGCGCCGAACGCGTTCAGCAAATATTCGCGGCAACCGGGGCGGGCCCACCACCGATCTTCGCGAAGCGTTGGATGCGTTTTCTCGATGCAAGACAGTCCGTGATCAAGTGTCCCGCTCCGAGGGCTCGCGCCCGTGCGTCACTGGCGCGCGCCAAGTCTGTCGGTTACCAGGCTTTTATCAGTGGCCCGGGCAGGACTCGAACCTGCGCGCGACGGATTATGAGACGCAGCTTTTACCTGCGTGTGCGGCGTTTTCAGGGGCTTGGGTGCTGCTGAGATGCTCTGAGGGTCTGGCTGGGATGGAGGGTCGGACACTGCATGTCGGTCTGGTGCGAGAGGACGGCTTCTATTGGGTCCAGTTTGAGGAGTGGCCGGGCTGCTTTGCCACGGGCGACACGCTTGATGCGCTCCTGGAGGCGCTGGAGGAGGCAGAAATGCTCGTGGCGGTCGGCGCCGGGTTCGTCCCGTTCATCGGGATCATCTACTCGATGCTGTTTCTCGTCGTTCAGTTCGGGTCGACGATGTACACGCCCCGTCTAAACCTGTTCCGCGACAGCCCGATCGTCTGGCACGGCTTCTCGTTCTTCACGGCGGTCATCGTGTTCGCGCTTACGCCGCCTTCGAAGTCGGCACCAAAGCAAAGACGTCGCTGCTGGTGCCGATCATCCTCGGCATCGCCGTCCTGGTAGCGGTCACGCTGGTGCGCGCGCTGCAGACCGCCGCGTTCAAATCGATCCAGCTTGCCTCGATCCTCGAACAGCTCAACCGACGCGGACGGAGGGTCATCGACGGCGTTCATCCAGAACCGCTGCTCGGCTCCGATCCCGGCGAGGCAGCCATCGATGATCATCGTCTGCCGAGCGAGCCGGCAGCACCCAGCCGCGACCTGCTGTGGCCCGGGCGAGCAGCGGTGCTCCAGCGGGTCGCCGTCCGTGAGCTATTGAGCATCGCCGAGCACAACGACGCTCGCATCCACCTATCGATCGCCCCCGGCCAGACAGTCTTCGACGGCGACCCTACCGCCGTCGTGTCGGCGGTGAAAACCTGTCCGGGGCCGAGGTGTACGATGCGCTTGGAGTCGGCTCAGAGCGCACCTTCGACCAAGACCCGGCACTGGCACTGCGGCTGCTGGCCGACATCGCCCTACGCGCGCTGTCGCCGGCGATCAACGACCCGACGACCGCCGTCCAGTCACTGGACGTGATCGCCGACCTGCTGCGGGTCCTGCTCCGGCGAGACCTCGGCGAGGTCGTGGTGGACGACGCCGCCGGCACCCCGCGGGTCGTGGTCAGGCTATGGACCTGGGAGGACTACATCGGCGTCTCAGTCGATGAGATCATCGCGACGGAGACGCACTCGGCGCAGGTGCAGCACCGACTAGCCGACCTCCTGCAAGGTCTCGTAGCAATCGCGTCCGACCCACACCGCCCGGCGGTCGAACAGCGGCTCGCAACGGTCACCGCCGACAAGGCCTGAACGGATGGCAAATCACCCACAGGGCCCCGCACGATTCCTGCCGATCACCGCCGCGTTGCGCGGCATCCGCGAACCGGCGCGACGCCGCGATCTCGCCGCCGGCGTCGGTGTAGCCCTGGCGCTGTCGGCGATGCTCGCGCTGCTGATCGGCGCGATCCTGGTCGTCGCCGGGCTCATCCGGCTCGGGTTCATCGCCGAGTTCCTGTCCCGCCCGGTACTGCTCGGCTACATCATGGGCGTCGCGCTGACGGTGATCTCCAGCCAGCTCGAGAAGATCTTCGGCTTCAAGGTCGACGGGTCGGACTTCTCGGACGAACGCGGCGCATCGCTGGCCACCGCGCGCATGAAAACACCGGTCAGGCAGATGCTCGACCGCGCCGGACGCACAGAACCGGTGCGCGAAGAACAGGAATTCGCCACCGTCCGCGAGGCCGTCGCCTGGTTTCGCGGCCACGAGGACCACCCCACGCACAGTGCGGAAGCGGAGTAGCGTTGCGACGATCATCTCCATCGCGCGACCTGCGGGACGCAGTCAGCCGCGATCGTGCGCGAACCCGATGACCGATGCCGAAGCTCAGTCAGCGCGGCGTGGCCACATCTTCTACCCGTAGTCACAACGCAAGGAGCTCAGAATGTCATCTGCAGCGTCGACCGGGAGTCGTTCGCCAGAGCAGATGCAGGCGGCGATCGCGTCGTTGTCGTCCCCAGACCGTGTCGAGTCGCCGTTCGGGCGGCTGGACTTTTTTGACGGTGTGCCGACGCCCGACACGACGGCCACGATCTATGACGCGTTGGATCTGATGCGCGGGATCGAGGTGTTCATGAACTCGGTGCCGGGCGCGTCGGTGGTCGCGATGCGGCGGGGGCTGCGGGCGGCCGGTGTCGATTCGCCCAACGTGATCGGCTACACCGACCCGCGGGCGAACTCCGAGTCGTTGTTTCTGACCCCGAGCACCGAGACGACCTATGGGACGACGACGCTTGATCTGCGGGCGTGGGGCCCGACGGTGATCGAAGCGCCACCGCAGTCGCTGTGCGTCGTCGATGACTCTGGTTTCGCTACGTCGCCGACATGGGGATCCCTGGCCCTGACCACGGCGCCGGCGGCAAATATCTGTTCCTGCCGCCCGGCTACGACAGCGAGACCCCGGGCGGCTACTACACCTACCAGTCCTCGACGTTCACCAACTGGGTGGTGTTCCGAGCGCTCGGCGGCGTCCCAGCGATGAAGCAGACCAAGGTGTACCCACTCGCCGACGCCGCGAGTCCGAGCGACAATGTGTTCGTCAACATCGCCGAGAAGGTGTTCAACACCGTTCACGCCAACGACTTCTCGTTCTATGAGGAGATCGACGAGCTCGTCCAGGAAGAGCCAATCGAGGCGCTGGACGCGGAACGCTCCGGTCAGCTCGCGGCGATCGGGATCGTCAAGGGCAAGCCGTTCGCTCCCGATGAGCGGATGCGCGAGATCTTGGGAAGGCGGCGCTCATCGGGGGAGGGATGTCGCGAGCGATCGCCTACATGCCCCGCGACCCCAAAGCCGCGCTCTACGGCTCCTGGAAGAACGCGTTCGTCGGCGGCAACCACGAGTTCCTGCGCGACGGCGCGCGACTACTGGACGCCCGCACCCAATTTCACTATCTGGCGACCGTCATCACCCCGGCGACGGCGCACGCTCAGGTCGGCGCCGGATCCGCGTACGCCTACACCGTGCACGACGCCAACGGCGACCTGCTCGACGGCGCAAAGACCTACCGCCTGCATGTCGACCCCGACCCACCGGCCAAGAACTTCTGGGCAGTCGACGTCTATGACACCCAGACCCGCTCGCTGATCCAGGTCGCGTCAACGATCTACCCGGCGCTGGCCAGCAACTCGGGGACGCTGGAGGCCAACGACGACGGCTCCCATGACCTGTACTTCGGCCCTGAGGCACCCGATGGCAAGGAGAGCAACTGGGTCGAGACGATCCCCGGCAAGGCGTGGTTTCAGCTGTTCCGGCTCTACGGCCCGCTGCAGCCGTGGTTTGACCAGACGTGGAAGCTCAACGACTTCGAACCGATCGACTGACGGGCATCACCGCCGTCGCTCGCCCGCCTCTAGCTGCCGCAACGCTGCTCGACACTTCTCCTTCGTCGCCGCCGGCTGAGCAGTCTCGGCGGGGCTGCCGCTTTCCGGGCCGGCAGGCCTGAAGGAGAAGCCTTGCCGCGCCGCCTTCGTGGCGGCAACATGCCTCCAGCTGCGTGGATGTAAAGGTGAGCGGCGAGCGGGGCGTGGGGCCGGGTGGGCGGCACGAGCGAGGGTCGGGGCAAATCTCCTGATTGCGCCGTGTCAGCGGAGTCAGCAGAACGCGCGTGAAGACAACGCGCTGCTCGTCTGGGGCACTTGGTGTGCTGGCGTTGACCGAGCCTGTCGTCCGAGGTGCCATTTGTCGGGGGCGCGGATCGCGCCGGGCGGTCGCGGCCGGGCGCGCTGCTCGGCGCGATCAGCGAGCCGCGGACGCTTGCTGACTGCGAATCGCGCAAAGGCACACCGAGCCGCTGGAGCCGGGGCTCTCATCCGCCGCGAGCCGATGACGGTAGAGTGAAGAAGCTTCGCCCAGTCTGGTTGCTGTGCGACGGCTTAGCTTGCTAACTCTCTACTGGGTCTTCAATAAGGAGCGCTGCGCATGGGGCTGAATGAGTACGAGCCGGGGACGGCGTTCAGCGGCGTGATCGAGCGGACCGTTGAGGAGTCCAGCCCGGCGTGGCCGCGGCCGCTACGCGCGTCGCCGGGGGCGCCGAATGTGATGATCATCGTTCTCGATGACACCGGTTTCGGGCAGCTGGGGTGCTACGGAGGTCCGATCGCGACGCCGAACATCGACCGGCTTGCGGACGGGGGGCTTCGCTACAACAGCATGCACACGACGGCGCTGTGCTCGCCGTCGCGCTCGTGCGTCATCACCGGACGCAACCATCACGCCAACGCGACGGCGGCAATCAACGAGCTCGCGACCGGGTATCCGGGATACAACGGGCAGATCCCGTTCGAGAACGGGTTTTTGTCGGAGATGCTCCAGCAGCATGGCTACAGCACATACTTGGTCGGCAAGTATCACCTGATGCCATCCGAATACGAGTCGGCGGCCGGTCCGTTTGACCGCTGGCCGCTGGGCCGCGGGTTTGAGCGCTTTTACGGGTTCCTTGGCGGTGACACCAGCCAATGGACGCCCGATCTGGTCTATGACAATCATCAGGTCGAGCCGCCTCGCTCCCCCCAAGAGGGGTATCACCTGACCGAGGACCTGGCCGATAAGGCGATCCAGTTCATCGCCGACGCCAAGCAGGTCGCGCCCCACAAGCCGTTTTACCTGCACTTCTGTCCGGGAGCGACACACGCCCCGCATCACGTGCCCAAGGAGTGGGCAGACCGCTACCAGGGTCAGTTCGACGATGGGTGGGACGCTTACCGCGAGCTGGTGTTCGCGCGTCAGAAGGAGCTGGGCGTGATCCCGGCCAGCGCGGAACTCTCTCGCCACGACCCGGATGTCCCCGAGTGGGATTCCCTGGCGCCCGACGCTCGCCGCCTCGCGTCGCGGCTGATGGAGGTGTTCGCCGGATTCCTGTCGCACACTGACCACCACATCGGCCGGCTCGTCGCGTTCCTCGAAGAGAGCGGCGAGCTGGAGAACACGATCGTGATGCTCGTTTCCGACAACGGTGCCAGTGCCGAGGGTGGCCCGACGGGGACGACGAATGAGCTGCAGTTCTTCAACAACGCTCCCGAGCCACTGCAAGACAGCGTCAACGCGATCGACGAGCTTGGCGGCCCGACGACGTTCAATCACTATCCGTGGGGGTGGACGTGGGCGGGAAACACGCCGTTTCGGCGGTGGAAGCGTGAGACCTACCGCGGCGGCGCGTGTGACCCGTTTCTCGTGCACTGGCCAAAGGGGATCAAAGCCCGCGGTGAGCTCCGCTCCCAGTATGCGCACGTCATCGACATGGTCCCGACCATCCTCGAGGCGCTCGGGATCGACCCGCCAGCGACGATCCGCGGGGTCACGCAGTCACCGATTCATGGTGTCAGCTTCGCGCACACGTTCGACGACGCCGCCGCGGCGACCCGGCACGGCACGCAGTACTTTGAGATGTTCGGTCACCGCTCGATCGACCGCGACGGCTGGCGCGCGGTGTGCCCGTGGCCGGGCCCGTCGTTTGTCGAGGCCGGCAAGCCGTTCGGGACTCCAATCACGCGCGAGACGCTCGCTGAGCTCGACGCTCACGGGTGGGAGCTCTACCACATGACCGAGGACCCGGCAGAGAACTACAACGTTGCCGCTGAGAACCGCGACAAGCTGATCGAGATGATCGCCATGTGGTACGTCCAGGCGGGCAAGTACGACGTGCTCCCGATCGACGGGAGTGCGGTGGAGCGCCTGATGACCGAACGTCCCGAGATCGCGGAACCCCGAGACCAATACACCTACCGGCCGGGCACCGAGACGGTGCCGTACTTCGTGGGCCCGAAAGTGCTCAACCGTCCGCACAGCATCACCGCCGACGCGGAGATCCCCAGCGAGGGCGCCGAGGGGGTGCTGCTCTGCCAGGGCTCGGCGGTCGGCGGCTGGTCGTTCTACATGCTCGACGGCCGGCTGCAATACGCCCACAACTACGTGCGCCGAGCGATCTATCGCGTGTCCTCACCCGAACCCGTGTCGGAGGGCCACCACGAGCTGCGTTTCGAGTTCGAACCGACCGGCCCACCGGATATCCCCAGCGGAAAGGGCGCCCCGGGGCGCGCTCAGCTCTACGTCGACGGCATCCTCGTCGCCGAGATCGACATGCCGGTCACCACCCCGGTCGTACTCAACCCCGGCGGCCTGACCTGCGGCGCCAACCCCGGCTCGCCGGTCACCTCCGACTACAAAGCGCCGTTCCGTTTCACCGGCACGCTCCATGCCGTGACCGTCGACCTCAGCGGCGAACTGATCAAAGACAGCGAAGCGGAAATGCGCGTGGCAATGGCGCGGCAATAGCTCGCACGCGCTCACCCCAACAGCACTCACGGGCGGGCGGCGCACCCTGCGGCACCTTTGGTGCTAGGCGATTCGACGGCCTTGCCACCGCCAGAGCGCTCTCTTCCGTGTCGTTCGCGGAGCGACAGATCGGGCCGGGCCGGCGCTAACCAACTAGCGACCAGTCGGCGTTCGTCCACGGCCGCTACCGCTCCAGCAGGAAGCCGGAGTCTCGAGCAATGCTGCACTGATTCCGACGCTCCCGGTGGACCGGCAGCGCTCTCGTGCAACCCGCAGCGCGCTGCTTTGTCCTGGTGATTGGGCGTTTTTGGTTGCCCCGTCGAACCTCGGGTCGTCCTGCCAGCTCGCGGAGCTCGGCCGCGGCCCGCGAGTGCAAGCGCCGCTAGAGCCGTGCGAACTCAGGCAAGTGTTCGCTCGAGGACCGTCTCGAGAATCGGGTTACGCCAATCGCCACGGGTGCGCTCGATCGTGAGGTGTGCGTGGCGGCCGGCGAGCGCGAGCGTCGCTACCTGATTATCAAACGTCGGAGGACTCAGGCGCCACCGAACCCCGGGGTTGTTGACTCCGGCGGCACGAGCCAGCGTATGGGTGATCGCTATCGCGGGGCGCGACATGGCGGCGCGCACCGCTAGCCGCTCGTGGAGCGCTAGCGGGTGGCGGAACGGAGAGCACACCGCCTGATAGACGATGCTCTGAACGCCCGAGCGCTTCCCGAACGTGGTCTCGGCTAGGTAGGCGTGATGGACATCGCCAGACAGCAAGCCGATCGACGCGGGTGGAGATCCGAGCTCACCTGCAGCAACCGCGCGGATCAGCTCAACGAGCCTTGTGAATGAGCTCTCAAACGCGGCCCAGTGCTCGAGATCGAGCCGCTGGCGCAGTTGCTCACCGATGCTCGCGAATCGTTGCCCCCAAGCGCCGGCACAGACCGCCTCATTCCACGCCTCGAGATAATGCAGCCCCGGAGCGAGCAGCAGCGGTACCGATGTGGCGAGCAGCAAGTGGTCGACCCCGCCGGTCAACTGCCGCTCGAGCCACTCCCATTCGCGGGCGTCAAGCATCGATCGCTGTCCGTCCTTGAGTACCCGCCCCGCGCGCGAGTCGATCACGACCAGCCGGCTCGTTCCAAGCCGACGGCGGTAGCTCCACTGGCTACCGTCGGTCTCGTGGCTTGACTTGAGCGCGAACGCGCGCAGCGCTTCGGTGCCGTCGTCGGCCGCGGTCACCTGTCCCAGCAGGTTGTCCGCGGCCAGCTCGCCGGGGGAGAGGTTGCCGAGATGCTGATAAATCCAGTACGACATGAACGCGCCGATGATCCGCTCCTCCCACCATGGCCTCGCCCGCATTTCCTTGGCCCACGCCTCGGAGGTGTTCCAATCGTCATGCAGGTCGTGGTCATCGAAAATCATTGCCGTCGGCACCGTCGAGGCCAACCAGCGCACCAGCGGGTGCCCCCATGCCTCGCGATACAAACGGGTGTATTCCTCAAAATCAGCGACCTGCTGACTCGGCGGCCGGGGAATATCGCGGCGTGTGCGGATGAACTGCTCCGTGGCCGGCGAGACCTCATCCGCGTACACCTGATCACCGAGCAACAGCAACAAGTCAGGCCGACGCTCAGGTGTCTCCCGCACCAGCCGGCAGGCCAGCGCGTACAGCGCCCCGATCCCCAGTCCCCGGCGATCGTCGCGCCGAGGCAGCGAATACGGCGGTTCGGGGGGCGCGGTCACGCTGCAAGACCCAAACGCCACGCGCGTCTCATCCTCCAGCGCACGCGTGCGAATTACGCTCGCCGGCAACTGCGAGCCCGGCTCCGGCCAGCGTCGCTCGCCATCCAACGCCACCTCGTACTCCCGCACCGAGCCCGGCTCGAGCCCCTCGATTCCGACGATCGCGTAGTGATGACTCGCGACTCGGAACGAGCGCGCACGCCACCCGAGCACCTCAACCTCACAAGCGCCATCGGTCTCGACCCAAACAGTCGCCTCCGACTCCCCGACATAGCGCAGCATTGGACCCACCACCAGAGACGGCGCCGAACCGACCCTCCGCCGCGCGTCACCTGTAATCTCGGTGTCAGCTTGATCCATGCCGGAAGCGAATTGGCCGGAGCTGGTGTGGAATCGCTCTGCTGACTATCATGTCGGCTTGATCTCGAGTTCGCTGCCGGTCATCCTCGATTTCGAACTCCACCTTAACTCGGGGATGTGTGCGACAAAACCGCAGGGTCCTCTCGCTCGATGACGAGATCGCTGTTCGACGCGAGCTCGTCGGCGATCGCGTGCAGCCGCGTGGCTGCCTCGCCGCGCGAGACGCTGCTCTTCTCTTCAGCTCCACCAGTTCCACCTGAGGCTCCGATCGTTTGGGTATGCCCCTGTCGTTCACCGGATCTGCCCGCGACTCGTTCCACGGATCGCGCTCGCGATCTGCGCCCGTGACCTGACGGCGGTCGAGCATAAGCGTAACGGCGGGAACCAGCTGGTGCCAGACCTGTCGACCAGCGAGATGCAGACGACTTCGTCGCCACGTCAGCGCACAGGCAACTTGCGGCCGAGCCTCCCTCGTCGTTTGCTCAATCCACCCCACGACGAGCTTGGACCGCAACAGGAAGTTCACGACAAGGTCTCAGCGTCGGCTCGACGCGCGGGTTCGGTCATCGTCTCGGCGCCGAGTCTGTGAGCTCGTCGCCAGCCGGACGCGGCTTGAAAGGATCGCGCTGCTGCTCCCTACCGGCTTTATGACAGCCGCTGCGACGAACGACGAGCTGACTGAGAGCGGGTTCGTGCTGCGCTGCCGAGCTCGAGCGGCTGCTGACGATAGGACCGTCCTCGTGGACCGTCGCGATCGCGGTTCACAAGGACGCAGACGGAGACATCGAGGTCATGCATCTCCGCGACCTGAGCAGGATGAGGCGATCGAGCTCGTCAGCCAGGTCGGCAATCGACGCGGGTCTCGGTCGATCTGCGAGTGTTGTCAGTGATCGTGCATCAGTTTTATGCCTAATCGTTGGGTTGATCAGCTATTTGGGTCCGATCGGGGATACTCGCCGCGGATGATGGCTGGTGGCCGCACCCTCGTGCTTGTTTGGTGGCCTCCCGCCAGGGCTCTCGTAAGATCGCCTTTCGGCGGCGCCCACTGCACGGTCGAGCGGTCGTTGATCAAGGAGGCTTGTTGACGTGTCGAATCGGCGAGTAGCGGCGCTCGCGTCGCTGTTGTCGTTGGCGGCGTCGGTGGTGCTGGCGGTGGTGGCGGGCGCACAACGATTCCCCCGTGGCTTGACCGTGCTGGCGTGCGTGGTCGTTGCGTTGCTGGCGGCGTGGTGGGCGTTGATTCATCGCGGCGCCGCACGCTTGGTGGGTGCGGCGGGCGCCGGCGTGTTGCTCGCCGGCGCGGTCGCCCTCGTCTTACTGGAGGGCCGCGTGCTCGAGGACGCGCTGATCCTCACCGGACTCGTGCTCTCGGTCGAGGCAGCGCGACGGGTGTTCGCCGTCCACGTAAAGCTTCCTGTCACCCCGGCGCCGACGCGGCCGGTGTTGTTCTATAACCCGAAGTCGGGTGGCGGCAAGGCTGAGCGCTTCCACGTCGCGCGCGAGGCCCGCGCTCGGGGCGTAGAGCCGGTCGAGCTGCACCTCGGTGACGACCTCGAGAGCCTGGTGGGCGACGCGATCGAGAACGGCGCGGACGCGGTCGGGGTGGCCGGCGGGGACGGCACGCAGGCGACCGTCGCCGCCCTCGCGGCGGAGCGGGGTCTCCCGTACGTATGTGTGCCGGCGGGGACGCGAAACCATTTCGCGCTCGATCTCGGTGTCGACCGTGACGACGTCGTGGGAGCTCTCGACGCGTTCACGAAGGGTGGCGAGCGCGTCGTGGACCTGGCCGAGGTCAACGGCCGGGTGTTCGTGAACAACGTGTCGCTCGGGGTCTACGCCGAAGCTGTCCAGAGAGGTGGATATCGAGATGCGAAGCTCCGCACGATCGCCGACACGATGCCGACGGTGCTCGGCCCGGGTGGCGAGCCGCTTGGCTTGCGTTGGACCGGTGGGGACGGTCGCGACCACAACACCAGCGCGGTTGTGCTGGTATCGAATGATGCGTATCGGCTCGGCCGCGCGCTCGGGTCGGGCACCCGCCCGCGTCTGGACGCCGGTGTGCTCGGCATCACGGCCCTCGGTGCAGGCGCGGCTGGGGGCAGCGAAAAGCGCGTGCAGGTGTGGGCGGCACCGTCGTTCGAGGTTCACTCCGACCGTCCAGTCGCGGCCGGCATCGACGGTGAGGCGGCAACGCTCGACTCGCCGCTGCGTTTTCGCAGCCGGCCGCGGGCTCTCCGGGTGCGCATCGCTCCGCAGCATCCGGGGGCCTCCCCCTCGGCCAGGATCCCCGAGGGTCCGTGGGACGCAATCCGCGGCGTTGCTCGAGTCGCGATCCGCGGATCTCTATAGCGATGGCAAACGTCGGTGACCTGAACCCTGGCCATCGTCGCTTTTGCCGTGCTCGCCCTGCCCGATACTGCCTGAGGTGGCGTCTCAGTTCCCGGGTGAAATTGGCCGGGCGTAGCTTCCGCGGGGTGTGGATGTTAGGCGGCGGCCACCTCCTCGGTGTTATCGGTTGTGAAGGCGTTCTGTTGGCGGCGGATGCGTTCGATCTCGGCGACGGTCTTGGGTGTCATGACGACGCCGCGCCAGCCGCGGCTTGACAGCTCGAGCACGGCCCAGATCAGTGACAGCGCGCTGGTCTCGCCGGGGAACCGGCCGATGACCTTGGTGCGCCGGCGGACCTCGACGAAGGTGCGCTCTAGGAGATTCGTGGTCCGGATCCGTTTGCGGTGCTCAGACGGCCAGCGCAGATGCGCGACCAGGGCTGGCAGGTCGCGCTCGATGACGGCCATCGCCGAGGGGTAGGCGCCGCGGTAGTCGGCGATGATCGCCTCCAGCCCGCGCCGGGCCTCGGCCGGGGAGCTGGCCTGGTCAAAGGTGGTCCACCAGCGGGCCTTGACCTCGGTGTGGTGGCGCTCGGGCAGCTTGGCCGTGACGTTGCGCAGCGCGTGGACGGTGCACCGCTGCTCATCAGCGCGCGGCCACAGCTCGCGCACCGCCTTCCACAGGCCCGGCGCGCCGTCGGCGCAGACCAGCCCGGGCGCGTTCATCCCCCGGGCGATGAGGTCGCGGCCGAAGCCCAGCCAGTTCTCGTAGCTCTCGCGGCTGCCGAGTTGCAGACCAAGCAGCACCTTCCGGCCCTCCAGCGTCACCCCCCACGCGACCAGCACCCCCTCGGCCGGCGTGTCGTCGGGGTGCAGCCTTAGGTAGATCGCATCCAGGAACAGATAGATGAGATCGTGCTCCTCCAGCCGCCGCTTGCACCATCGTCGATAGCGCTCCCGGGTGTCCTCCAGAATCCGCGACACCGTCGAGCGCGAGCTGACCGGCTGATCGAACGTGTCCTCCAGCACCGCCTCCACATCCCTGGTCGACAAGCCTCTGAGGAACGAGCTGATCACCAGCGACTCCAGCGCATAGGTGCGCGTGACGTGCCTGCCCACGATCCGCGACTCGAACCCCAGCTTCGTGGCGTCACGCACCCTCGGGCGCTCCAGTTTGACCGGGCCCGAGGTCGTCTTCACCGTCCGCGGCTCATAGCCATTGCGGTGCGAGACCGTGTCCTCGACCCGTTCATAGCGTCGGCGCCCGAGAACTCCGTCACCTCGTCCTCCAGCGCCTGCTGCAAGATCCACCGCGCGCCGAGACGGCCGATCATCTCCACCGGATCCTGCTCCTGGCCAACCCCGGCCAGCGCTTCATCGAGCTCGCTACGAAACCGATCGCTCGGGGCTACTCTCGCCATACGGGCGTACCTCCAATGCTTCGTCGTGTCAGGACAAAGCGGAGGCTACGCCCGCCTCTTCAATTCCCCCGGATTCTGAGACGCGACCTTGCTAAGCAGCCTGCACACGGCTGCATTCCGATCGATCCAGCTCGCCTCGATCCTTGAACAGGTGGGCGAGCGCGGACGCGAGGTGATCGACGGCGTACATCCCGAGACGCTCCCGACCACCGCCGATCGGGACGGATGGGGGCCGAAGGACAGGGTGTCATCGATCGTACAGACGCCCGGCGACGGCCGCGAGGTGCTCTGGCCTTCGCGGTCATCGATCGTTCAGATGCTGGACGTGCCTCGGCTGTTGCGGATCGCCGAGCGCGAGGATGCTTGCATCCATTTGTGCGTCGCCCCAGGGGAGACGGTCTTTGACAACGGCCGTGTGGCTGTCGTGGTGGGTGGTGTGAGTCTGACTGACCGCGAGGTACTCGCGGCGTTCAGGCTCGGATCCGAGCGCACCTTCGATCAGGATCCAGCGCTGGCGCTGCGCTTGCTCGCCGACATCGCGCTGCGTGGGCTCTCACCGGCGGTCAACGACCCGACCACCGCTGTCCAAGCGCTCGACGCGATCGCCGACTTGCTCCGCGTGCTGGTTACACGCGACCTTGGACTCGAAGTGGTGGACGGCGCCGATCGCACTCCGCGAGTCGTGCTGATGCTGCCGAGCTGGGAGGACTACGTCAGCGTCGCGCTGGACGAGATCATCAGCATGGGGTTAGGCTCGATTCAGGTTCGGCGGCGTCTTGGTCGCCTAGTCGAGGAGCTCGTCGCGGTCGCCCCCCCGCAGCATCGCGGACCAGTCGAGCGTCGCCTCGCCACGATCACCGCGCGCGTCGACTCCTAGTGTTGTTCGACCCGTACGCGTCGATTCGACCGATGTGGATCAGACTGCCGATCCCGCCGCCGGGGACACCAAGGCGGACCACACGACGACTGCCCGCCCTCACGCCACTCCCGCAAATGCCGCCGCAGGGGCAGTCTCGACCGCACTCCCGCTTCTCGCCGACAAGGGAAGAGAACTCCGGCGGCCTCCTGGGCGCTGCGCTACCAAGACCGCAAAAGGAAGACGTCCACCAGACCGGCGAGCTGGCGAGCGCGTCCGCGGGAGGCCGTCGGAAACTGCGCAACGAGCGAGAAGTCTGAGTCGCCGCGTGGACCGATGAGGGTGCGGCCCGCAGCGGTGTTGATCGCCGACCCGGTGTGTGAGGCCGGGGTGGCGATCCAGTGGCGGTGGTCGGGTGGCCGGGGGCGTCGCAGCCCCCGGCTCCCACAGATCCTGGCGTGACAGTCTCCCGTCACCGGGCTCTTCTCACCGGCCGCCCAGCACGTGCGAACCCAGCGCCAGTGCGCGAACAGGTCGGGCGCTCGATCGAGCACCCGAGCCCACCCGCGCTTGAACCGCGTGAGGGTTCGCAGCCGTCCGATTCTTCCTCCCAGCCCAGCGCCTCAGGTAGATGTTGATGCGCCGGAGGAGCGGATAGATCACCGACCGGTAGAACGCAGTTCGCGACCAACCACCTCGGTCACTACGCGCTCGTGAACGTGTTGTGGCCAGCGATCGCGCACGACGGGACACGCGTTGTGTCGGTGTCTTCGGCCGGTCACCGTCGCTCGCCGCTGCGCTGGGACGATGTGACGTTCGAGCGCGGGTACGACAAGTGGGGGCCTACGGCCAGGCGAAGACGGCGAACGCGCTGTTGCCGTACAGCTTGACGCGCTCGGCCAGGAGGCCGGCGTGCGGGCGTTCTCGTTTGCACCCCGGGGGGATCCGGACGCCGTTGCAGCGCCACCTGACGACGGAGGAGACGGTCGCCGCCGGCTGGATCGATGAGCAGGGCAACATGATTGCGTCCGGGTTCAAGACGCCCGAGCAGGGCGCGGCCACGGAGAGTGTGGGCGGCCACCTCTCCGCTGCTGCAGGGAATGGGCGGCGTCTACTGCGAGGATTGCGACATCGCCGAGCTAGTGCCGGCGGGATGACACCACGTCCGGCGGCGTGCGCGAGTATGCGGTCAACCCCGACAAGCCCGGCGCCTGTGGGCGCTGTCGGCCAAGCTCACCGGCATCGACGCATTCGCTTAATCCAGCCGGATCCGCCCCGTGCGCACCAAGCGATACTCGCGCTCGCGCTGATCAACCCGCTGCCGGTGGCGGCCTCCGCCGCCCCGCAGACCACCCACGATCACAGCAACGGTCCGCCGCATCGGCTCCTCAGGCGACCCATGACACGCGTCCGTACGCGCCCTCCGATCGAACCGTCGCCTCGTCGCGGTTCCGGCCCTGGCGGAGGCCGGCACTAGGGTCCGCGGTATCGCCATAGGGACCGCGCGTCTCGAGAAGGTCATCGGGCAAAGCGATCATCCAAACGATGCGGCCGGTTATCTCAAGGGAAAGGGCTCCCCGACACCAGCAGCACTCGCATTTCTCCTCCCACTAAGCCCAAACTATCCCGAGCCCCGACGCCGCACCGCTGACAATCCGCTCGTCACGCGTGCACCTTCCGTCGGCAGCGATCAGCGTGCGACGCTGCCCCCGAGGAAGGCGACCGCCTGCCGAGTACCGTCCGTCTGACGAAGAGCGTGTCGCCGGACTCTCGCTGCGTGCCTAGCGGCCGGTGTTCGGGCCCGCTGATGAGCTGCTGAGACCGGAGTTGGTCTTGCGGCCTCTTGGCGGATGGCGGGCCGCCCAGGCCCACGAGGTCCGCGACGTGCTCGCCGATGCCGCCCACCGGGTGTGGCTGGCCGACATCGACGCCCAGCCCGGCGGCTTCGTCGCCGTCCGGCTGCATCACGACAGTGCCCTGGGAGAGATCTACATGATCGCCGTCGACCCCGCGCCAAAGGACTGGGGGTGGGATCGGCCCAGACCGCCGTTGCCACCGAGGCGGCGGGCACCCCGACGACTCAGCTGGCTGCGGCGCGATCACACCGGCTCCCCGGGTGGCGATGATCGAGACCGGCGGCGACCTGGGCCGCGGCCCCGCGCGGCCTCGCTGACGTGATCGCAGACTTCGCTCACGCGAGCGCGATCAAATTGGCTGCGTGACCCAAAGCCGTCGTGACCTAATAATTCGGCTGTGAGCGTCGCGCCCGGGGAACCCAGGCTCCTGCTTCTGAGGACGAAGCTTGAGCCTCTTCTGCCTCGGGAGCTTGTTCCGCGGGCGGGGCTGGTTGAGGCGTTGGGGGCTGGTCTTGTGCGACCGCTGACGGTGATCCGAGGTCCGGCGGGCAGCGGCAAGTCGCTGCTGATGGCGCAGTGGCGCTTGACGGCACTGAGCGACCGCAAGGTGGCGTGGCTTTCGTTGGACGAGGGTGACAACGAGCCCGTCAGGTTCTGGAGCTACGTGATCGCGGCGTTGCGTTCGGTGCTTCCCGACTTTGGCGAGGGGCCGCTGTCGTTGCTGCGGGCTCCGGGTGTCGATCTGATGGAAGAGGCCGTCCCGGCCTTGATCAACGAGCTTCTCGAGACGTCCAGCGAGACGGTGCTTCTGCTCGATGACTACCACGTGATTCAGCACGAGGCGATCCATGCGGGTATCGGGTTCCTTTTGGAGCATGTGCCGGGCAACCATCACTTCGTGATCGCCTCGCGATCAGAGCCGCCACTGCCGCTCGCGAGGTTGCGCGCGCGCGGAAGTCTCAGCGAGATCGATCCCGAGCAGCTGGGCTTCTCCGAGCCCGAAGCGGAGTACCTGCTGAACGAAGTTCACCAGCTCGGTCTGGCGGTCAATACGGTGAGCCGCCTTCATCAGCGCACCGAGGGCTGGGCCGCGGGGCTGTATCTGGCGGCGCTGTCGCTGCGCGACCGTCGCGATGCGGATGAGTTGATCGCCGGATTCTCGGCTGGCGATCGCCGGATCGTGGACTACCTGGTCGGGGAGGTGCTCAACCAGCAGCCGGATGCGATCTTGAGGTTTCTCCTGTGCACCAGCGTGCTCGAGCGATTCTGCGCGCCGCTGTGTGAGGCGGTCACCGGCGCCGGCGGAGCGCGGGAGATGCTTGACCGAGTGGAGCGCTCGAATTACTTCCTGATCCCGCTCGACCCGCGGCGCGAGTGGTATCGCTATCACCATCTGTTCGCCGAATTGCTCCGGCATGAGCTTGAGCGGAGGGAGCCCGGAGCGTCGGTTGAGCTTCGTCGCCGTGCTGGTCGGTGGCTCGCGGATGCCGGCATGATCTCGGAGGCCGTCCCGCACATGGTCGCGGCCGGGGATCTCGACGAGGCTGCCGATTTGATCGCTGCGTACGGGGCGGCGTTCGCGACCGGCGAGCGGGGCATCGGGCGGGCGCTTACAGTCATGACTGAATGGTTCGACGCGCTTCCGGCTGAATACGTCGTCGCGGACGCTCGCTTGTGCGTTGGCAGGTCCGGCGTGGCATTGGCGCTCGGTCGCCAGGATGAGATCCTTCCGTGGCTGGACCGCGCGGAACAGGCTCCGAACCACAGGCTCGATCGGGACCCGACGTTCGCGTCGCGGGCGACGGTGCGGCGGGCTGCTGCCTGGCAGTTGCTCGGCGACGTGCGCCTCAGTAGGGAGTTAGCCGAGCAGGTCATGCCGCTCGACGGCAGCTTGCGCGACCACGCGCTTGCTGGGAGCGTGCTCGGGGCGACCGCCCGGTGGCTGGGCGACGACGCCATGGCCGTCGATTTCCTCACTCGGGCTGGGCAGCTTGGCCGCGAGCGCGATCCGGTCGCTGCCGTGGCTGCGTACGGACACCTGGCGCTGATCGCCGCGGACCACAACGACTGGCAGACATGCGACGTCAACGTCAAGACGGCCCTCGACGTGATCGCTGAGTCGGAGCTCCAGGAGTACTGGATGGGGTCCTTCGCGCACCTCGCTAAGGGGAGGCTGCTGGGCAAGCAGAGGAGGCCGAGCGAGGCGCAGGCAGAGCTGACGCGGGCGGTCATCCTCGCGCGACGCGGGGGTGGGGTGGTCGGGTTGGCATATGTGCTCGTCACTGTGGCCGAGGCGCGCCGCGAGCTCGGCGACCGCCACAGCGCGATTGCGCTGGTGCGAGAGGCGCGAGAGCTGAGCGCCCACGCTCCCGAACCCGGGACCCTCGTGCCGCGCTTGCTCGACAAGGCCGAGCGCAGCCTTCGGCTCGTCTCCGAGCCACACGGCTCGCGCCTAGCCATAGTTGAGGAGCTGACCGCCCGCGAGGCGGCGGTCCTCAGCCTCCTGCCAACGGGTCTCTCGGCGCGGGAAATCGGCCAGGAGCTCGGCGTCTCGCGCAACACGGTCAAGACCCACAGCAAGAACCTCTACCGGAAGCTCGGCGCGACCGGCAGGCGCCAAGCGGTCGCGCGCGGCCGCGAACTCGGCCTACTCTGAGCTCAGCACAAGAAGCGGCTCACCCGGGGTGAGTCAGATCGGGGTGAAGACAGCTCACCCCACGTGGTCCGATCCTCGGCTTGTGAGTCATCCATATCTGCACATGCTGCTCGCCCGGGCGCACACAGACGATCTCTACCGAGACGCCGCCGTCGCGCGACGGGCCGCCGAGGCCCGACGAGCCGCGAAAACGCGCCGGTCCGCGAGGGCGCCGGGTCATCGGCGCTCGGGTCTGTCGACCGAGCTGGCTACCCCCGAGGGGGCGGTGACACTCCGGCGCTACTCGGCCAAGGATCACGATCCGCTTGCCCGTCTCGCGGCGCTCGACAGCTCCAAGCCTCCACATCAGCCCGTGGTGGTCGCTGAGGTCGGGGATGAGCTTCGCGCCGCCTTGTCGTTGAACGATGGCTCGCTCGTAGCTGATCCCTTCCACCTGACCAGAGGCGTAGCCGACCTGTTGCGTGCGTACGCGCGACAGCTCGATGTGCAGCCGGAGACGGGCGTCAGCGCTGACCCGTCAAGCGGTTCGCCCGACATGTTGTGCGCCGAAGGCGGGCTGCCGTGACGTTCATCCAACTAATTCGCTCCTGAGGAGTAGCCGTGAATCGCAAGCCCTTGATCCTGATCTCGCTGCTGCTGGCGGCGTTTGTGATCAATCTTGACACGACGATCGTCAACGTCGCGTTGCCATCGCTGGTGCGCCAGCTGCACGCGTCAGACTCGCAGTTGCAGTGGGTGGTGGACGCGTTTAGCTTGCTGTTCGCCGGCTCGGTGCTGGGCGCCGGGAGCCTGTCTGACCGGTTCGGGCGCAAGGGGATGCTGCTCGCCGGTCTGTCGGTGTTCGGTCTCGCGAGCCTGGCCGGCGGGTTGATGGACAGCGTCGGCGGGTTGATCGCGGCACGCTGTGTGATGGGCGTCGGGGCGGCGATGGTGTTCCCGGCGACGCTGTCGCTGCTCACAAACGTGTTTATCGATCGCCGGGAGCGGGCGCTGGCGATCGGGTTATGGGGCGCGATCACGGGGGCCGCGATCGCGCTGGGGCCGATCGTCGGCGGGTGGCTGCTGGAGGTCTCAGACTGGCGCAGCATCTTCTTCGCGCTGGCGCCGATCGCCGCGCTCGCGGGGGTCCTGGTCGCCGGGTACGTCCCGGCGTCACGCGACCCGGACACGCCGCGCCCCGACCGCGCCGGCTTCGCGCTTGTCGACCGCGACGATCGGGCTGCTCATCTACGTGATCATCCAAGCACCGACCTACGGGTGGGCAAGCGCCCGCACGATCGCCAGCTTCGCGCTGACCGCAGTGCTGGCGGCGGCGTTCGTGGCCTGGGAGCGGCGCACCGCGCAGCCGATGCTCGACCTGAGCCTGTTCGCTAACCCGCGGTTCACCGCGGCCAGCGTCTCGGTCGCGATCTCGTTCTTCGCGCTGTCGGGGTTCATCTTCCTGGTCACCCAGTACTTCCAGTTCCTCAAGGGCTACGGCCCGCTGTCTACCGGCGTGCGCCTGCTGCCGGTCGCATCCTTCGTCGCCATCTCCTCGATCCTCGGCACCAAGCTGACCGTACGGCTGGGCACCAAGCTGATCGTCGCCTCCGGCCTGGCCTCGATGGCCGCGTTCTACCTCTGGGTATCGAGTTCATCAGTCACGACCGGCTACGCGACGATCGCCGCCCAGATGGTCGTGCTCGGCACCGGCATGGGCCTCACCAGCGCGCCCGCCACCGAAGCGATCATGAGCGTCGTGCCGCCAGCCAAGGCCGGCGTCGGGTCAGCAGTCAACGACGCCACCCGACTGCTCGGCGCCACCCTCGGCGTCGCGGTGATCGGCAGCGTGTACGCATCGCTGTACGCCAGCCAGCTCACCAGCGCGCTTCCCACCGGACTGACCGCCACCCTCGACCGCCGCGCCCACGCCTCAGTCGGCGCCGCCCTCACCACCGCCGCCAAACTCGCCCACACCAGCCACCCGCTGCTCGCCTCAACCATCCACAACGCCGCTACCTCAGCCTTCTTCCAAGGCTTTCACACGGCCAACTACCTCGCCGCGGGCATCGCCACCGCCGGCGCCGTGATAGCGCTGGCGCTACTGCCCGCCCACCCAACAACCAACCACGACGACACCCCCGCGCTCCCCACCCTCAGCACCCCGGCCGCCGCCGCCCCCCACAGCTAACCACCCCCAAGCGACACGCCACAACACACCATGAGCACCCAGCAACACACCCCGCTCGTCACAGGCGCCAGCTCAGAGGTTGGCCGGGCGAGCTGGATTGAGATGACCAGCCCGGGCCAGCCGTGCGCCTCCAACGTCGAGGCCGCGCTGCAGCGCAATCGCGCGTTCGCCGCCGCCGGCGGCCACCACGGAGCCGTCGTCTTCCCCAAGCTGCGCCTGTTCGTGATCACCTGCCTCGATCCGCGCGTCGACCCCGCGCACTTCCTCAGTCTCGGCCTCAGCGACGCGATGGTCATCCGCAACGTCGGCGGGCGGGTCACCCCGGAGGTGATCAACGATGTCGCCTTCATCGGCCAACTCGCCGCACGCGTCCTGCCAGCCGGCCCGCTGTTCGAGGTCGCCGTGATCCACCACACCCAGTGCGGAACCGCTGCGCTCGCCAACGATACCTTCCGCCGCCGCTACGCGCAGCGGATCGGCGCCGAGGAGTCGGACCTGCGCGAGCACGCCGTCCTCGACCCGGCGGCGACCGTTATTCGCGACGTCGAACGCCTGCGCTCAGCACCAGCGATCTCTCCGCGCGTCACCTTCTCCGGGCACGTCTACGACGTCGTCACCGGCCTGGTGGGGACCGTCATTCCCGCCGATGAAGCCGACGAGGGATTCCAGACCGAGCCAGCCTATGACCGAGCGCTTAACTAGTCCGGTCACAAGACGCAGTGTGATCCACGAGCTGGATCATCGCAGCAACGACGGCATTGACGTGAGGCTGCTGTGGAACTCGGGCACGAATCAGGTCTCGATTACCGTCGCGGACGGTCGCGTCGGCGAGTTGTTTGCGTTCGAGGTCGCTCCCGCCGACTCAGTCGACGCGTTCCACCACCCGTACGCCTATGCGCCTCGAGAGGAGCCGGTGGCGCCCCGACCAGCTGAGGGCCCTCAGGAGCCGGTTGCGGACACCGACGACGGATCTCCGCTCCGCCGGATGATTGGCCGCGTCAGGTCACTCTGGGCCGAGATGGATTACGCGCAGCGGCGGCTGCTCGAGATCCGGACTGGCGTGCCGATGGTCTCCGCGCGCAAGTGGTGACGAGCACGAAATGCACCCTGACATGACGACAGCAATCGCGATGGTCCACAGGACGACATCTGAATTACAGATCAAGGCCGAACGAGCAATGCAAGAACAGCGACCCGCCCACAGCAGCTCCCCGTTCGATTCCGGGACTCGCGCCGACAACGACATCAGTCTTCGGAGGCGGGGTGCCGATCAACGCCATCACCCCACGCGTCAGGGCGTCCGGGCAAGGGCGGCCGGATCGAGGCCGAGCCCTACGACGACCCCACCCAGGCTCGGAAGATCGGCTTTGACCCCTACGGCGACCCCACGCAGGGACGCAAGATCGGCTCTGAGCCCGCCGACGCCCGACCCGGGCTCGCTAGCGAGAGAGGAGTAGGCAGATGCTCAACAACCTCGCCACGTTCCTTCACGCACACGGACGCCGCGTACTCCTGGTCGCGGTGATCGGCGCAGTGACCGCTGGCGCGTTCGGCTTCAGCGTCGCGAAGCACATGAGCCCTTACAGCGCCGAGGACCCGGCGACACAATCGGTCCAGGCCACGAATCGCTTCCAGGCGGCAGCCGGCCGTCAGATCGATCCTGGGATCGTCGCGATTGTGAGCGCCGGTGACGTTCGGACAGGGGCAGTCGCGCGGCGCGTTGAGCAGGTCGCCGGCCAGCTCCGCGTCCAGCCTGACGTCGCGAGGGTCCTCAGCTTCTATGAGACCCACGACCCCGCGATGGTCTCGCGCGATCGACACTCGACCTACGTAGTCGCGTACTTCAAGCCGCGCTCCGACACGCAACTGCAGGACGCCGCACAGCGGATCGAGCGTCATTTCGCGGGGCAGCGTGACGTGCGCCTGGGCGGTCAGCAGATCGCGAGCGCTCAGGCGAATACCCAGGTCGGCCACGACCTCGCGCACGCCGAACTGCTCGCGTTCCCGTTCATCTTCTTGCTGTCGCTGCTGTTCTTCCGCTCGCTCGTCGCCTCCCTGATACCGCCGTTGCTAGGTGCAGTCGCGATCGTCGCGACGTTCTTCGCGCTCCGAATCGTCTCGAGCTTCACCGACCTGTCGGTGTTCGCGCTCAACTTCGTGACCGGACTCGGACTCGGGCTCGCGATCGACTACAGCCTGTTCATGGTCTCCCGCTATCGCGAGGAGGCGGCCGCTTCGGGCTTCGGCGCCGAGGCCTTGCGGCACACGCTTCAGACTGCCGGGCGGACGATCCTGTTCAGCTCGGTCACCGTCGCGGTGGCGCTCGCGGCGCTGTCGATCTTCCCGCAGCGGTTCCTGTACTCGATGGGGATTGCCGGAGCGATCGTCGCGCTCGTCGCGGCGACGCTCGCGCTGGTCGTGCTACCGGCGTTGCTCGCCGTGCTCGGCCCGCGGGTCAACGCGCTCGCGCCAAAGCGGCTGCAGCGCGCGGCCGACCGCGACGCCCGCCCGGCGCAAAGCGGAGCCTGGTACCGACTGTCGCGATTGGTGACACGGCGACCAGCGCGGATCGCGGTCCTCAGCGCCACGTTCTTGATCGCGCTCGGAATTCCGGTCACGGGCATCAAATTCATTACCGTGAACGCGAGCGTGCTGCCGGACACCGCCAGTGCGCGAGTGGTCGATGACGCGCTGGCGAGCAATTTCCCGCCCAACCGGACCTCGCCGGTCGAAGTCGTCGTCGGCGCGCCTGCGCGCTCGGCGCAGGTCAAGGCTCTGACGGCGCAGATCAGCCGACTGCCGGACGTATCGGCCGTCGCCCCGGCACAGGCGGCCGGCGTGAACAACTCGCTGCTGGCCGTCGCATCACTACAGCGGCCGCTCAGCGACGCGAGCAAGCAGCTCGTGCGCGACATACGCGCGATCCGTGCGCCCGTCTATCTCGGGGTGGCCGGCCAGACCGCCGCCTACCTCGATCTCGAGCACAGCCTCGGCGCCCATCTGCCGGTCGTCCTCGTGGTGATCGTTGCCGCGACGCTGATCATCCTGTTCCTGTTCACCGGGTCGGTCGTGCTGCCGATCAAAGCGGTCCTGATGAACTTCCTCAGCCTGAGCGCCGTGCTGGGAAGCCTGGTCCTGATCTTCCAAGACGGCAACCTCCAGGGGCCGCTGTCGTTCACCAGCCAGGGGGCCCTCGACGCGACGCAGCCGATCTTCCTCGCCGCCGTCGCGTTCGGCCTGGCAACCGACTACGGCGTCTTCCTGCTCTCCCGGATCAAGGAGGCGCGCGACCGCGGCGCGTCAGACTCAGAGGCCGTCGCGATCGGACTAGAGCGAACCGGGCGGATCGTCACCGCCGCGGCCGTCCTGTTCGCAGTCGCGATCGGCGCTTTCGCCACGTCCCAGCTCGTGTTCATCAAAGAGCTCGGCCTCGGCACCGCGCTCGCCGTGCTGATCGACGCTTCGATCATCCGCGCGCTGCTCGTCCCCTCGCTGATGGAACTGCTCGGCTCGTGGAACTGGTGGGCGCCGAAACCGTTGCGCAGGCTCTACGACCGCATCGGTCTACGCGAGAACGGATCGCCCCGCCGCGACCTGCCGAGCCGTCGCGCGCCTAACCCACCCGAAGGACGCAAAGCAGCGGTCAGATGAGCTACGTGTGCAAGTCGATCGACGAGCTCTCGACCCGCTACGGCGGAGTTGTGAGGCTCGCCCGCAGGGACCTCGGCATCACGGCATTCGGCTGCCAAGTCTTCGAGCTGCCGCCGAATGTCGGCGGGCCGCGGCACAGCGAGTCCGGCACCGGCCAGCAAGAGCTCTACGTGAACCTCGGCGGAAGCGGCTGGATCGACGTCGACGGCGACCGCGTCGGGTTCGGACCACGCACGATGATCCACGTCACTCCAGAGTCCGTGCGCCAACCGGTCTCCGGGGCCCAGGGGCTCACCTACCTGTGCGTCGGCGCACCCCCAGAGGCGCCGTACCGGCCGACCGACAAGTTCGCTTAGCGTGTCTCAACCCGCGGCAAGGATAAGCATCCCCGAACGGCGACGTGAACGGCCATGCGCTGCACTCATCGCCGCCCGAGACCCGTGGTATGCGCCCGCGCAATGGCGATCGCCGCGAGCTGCCGCCAATCGCGGCACAACCCTCGCTCCGCCCTCGCAGCAGGACAACCCCAGCAACCACGCCGCGAGTCGCGGCCGGACGCGTCCAACGCCGTCTGAACGTCCTACTCCCCAACCGTGAGCCCAAACAGGCCCGCGAACAACTACCCCCACTGACTCACCGGAGGGCCGCATGAACCCACAACTCACCTACCTCCTCGTCCCGGCAAGACATTCAGAGTTGGTCTGTCGCGCTGAGCAAGCCCGGCTCGTCGGCGAGGCACGTCACGGCCGGTCGCCGTCATTCCCACGCCGCTACGTCGGCCGGGTTCTCACAGCGCGTCGGCTCAGACCCTCACGCTTGGCGAGCGTCACGCAGCACGCAAGCTCAAACCCGCCACAAGAGTGTCTGAGCTGACCCATGACGACGTCCACAAGCACCCGCGTGTGCTCAGCACCGGCGGCCGAGAACTTGGTGTTGGCCGACGCACCGAGGCCCGTCAGACCTGATGACCGAGGCGCGCTGCCCGGCCTGTTCGCACGCCTCGGCCCGGAATCGTGCCGCGCGCGCGTTTTCTTGCCAAAGCACGAGCGAGGTTCCAGTAGCGACCGAGCCGTTCCTACCCCGGTATGCCGAACACTCAGCGAACGCGCGAACGCGATCGAGGAGGCCGCCCGGCTGCGCTGTCGCTCGATACCAATGGCAACGGCGGCGTCGCGTACGTCGGCGTGGCCGCCTCAGCGGCGAGCGGAGGCCTGGCGCCGCGGCTCGCGGCGGCGACCGTCGCGCGTGCTGGAATGGGTCGGTGAGTAACGACGTGAGAGAGGAGGTGATGTCAGCCCGGGTGGAGGCGGTGTGGGCGGCGTCCGGAGCGCTTACCGTTTCGCTTTTCGCGTGTGGGCTGCTGTTCGGCGACGTGCTCGCGACGACGAACTTTCCGGCGCTGAACGCGACCGCGCTCCAGCTGCGCCAGTACTTCCTGGGCAATGTCTCCGAAGTGCGGGCACTGAGCTTCTTTCATCTACTCGCGGCTGCCGCGCTCGCGGCGTTCGCGTCATACCTATATGCACGGCTGCGAGCGACCAGCGCCCGCGGGGCCGCCGTCGCGCTCGCCGGCGGGATCATCGCTGCGGCGTTCCTGGCGCTGTCCGCGCTCTGCTACCGGGCGCTCGCAGAGCACTCGGTGGCGAGTGATCCGGCGCTGGCTCATGCGCTCGTCGTTCTCTCCTACCTCGCTGGCGGCCCAGCGATCGGGGTGCCGCTCGCTCTGACCGCCGGTGCGTTTGCGGCCGCGATCCGGCACGAGCGGACGCTCCCCGGCTGGCTGTGGTGGCTAAGCACCGTCGCAGTCGTGCTCGGGGTCGCGAGCGCCACCACGATGCTCGGGCCGACAGATAACAGCTCGCTTGTCTACGCCGTGCTGCTGCTAGGGGCGGTGGTGCTGTTCGCGTGGCTGGTGGCGAGCAGCTTGGTGCTGGTCAGGCGCGCAGGTCGGTCCGGGTGATCGAGCCGCACACGTTACGAGCGGAGGGGAATGTCGAAGAGGCGGACATCTCCTCTGCCCGTGCCAGCGCGATGGCAGCCCACTGTCCTCGCACCTGCTCTCGCGCGACAACGAGCTTCTCACCGTCCTCGCGCGCGCTCTGCTTCGCGCGGAAACCGAGCACACTTCCGCCTAGGCGCTAGCAGATCCCCCGCTAACCATCCGGTGGAAGCCGCATTCTGCGGCGCTCGGTCATGGCTCCCGGTTCGTCGCCGTCTCGGCAGCCTCAATCGCGCTTCCGCTAGTGCAGCTCGTCGACCCAGAGCAGCAGCGATTCGCGCTCCGAGCCTGAGCTTCGACGCGGCTGGTTGTTCGTGAAAGCTACCCTCACCCCCGTGGCGTCGAATCGGCGACCCGTTGACGCCGGCAGGCTGACGACCTCCTTGCGTCGCTCGGCTTGGTCGCCGCTCGCTCCGTCAATGTGGCGCTACGCTGGCATGACCGTAGGCTGCCGGGGATGAATCGAGCTCGCGGACGTGTCCGCTCCCGATGAGCATCCGAGTATGGGTATTCTCGCCGCCTATGACCCACACAGCTCCGCTCGTCACCGGCGTCTGACTTCGTCGGCATCCCGGCGAAGAACTTCGGCACGATGACCGCGTTCTACGGCGAGACGCTCGGGCTGTCGTTCGTCAAACCGCGCCGAGCACCTTCGCTGCACGGGTGATGGCCCGAGCATCGATCTTCGACCTGATGATCGGTGTCCCGTCGGACTGCTCGGGCGCGTTTGCTGGCTGTGAACGGATGCCTGCCGCGCTGCGCGCGCAGGGGCTTGCGGACTCTCTCGGCGTGATCGATGCGGGCAACCTGCAGGTCGTCGTCGCTGACCCCGTCCGCGATCGCGAGACGGGGGTGATCGGGTTGACGGATCTGCTCGGCCTGTCGAAGGTCGTGCGCGATGCCGTCTCGATGCATCTGACCGCGGGTCGTCGGCCGCTGCTCGTTGGCGGGGACTGCACGCTGCTGCTCGGGGTCTGGGCGGCGCTCGCGCGAGTCCGTCCCGACGCCGGACTGTTATTCGTCGACGGCCATCTCGACTGCTTTGATGGACAGACCTCCCCGACCGGTGAGGGGGCCGACATGGAGCTCGCCGCGCTGCTTGGGGTCGGACCGCCGCCCCTCGTCGGGTTCGCGGGTCGTGTCCCAACGCTCTCGGACGAGCGGGTCGTTGTGCTCGGCCCGTTCGACGAGGACGACGCTCAAGGACTCAGGGCGCCGAACCCCCGCCGGTTCGCGCCGCGAATGCCGATCGTCGCGTCCAACGAGTTGCAGCAGGACCCGTCCGGTCACACGACGCGAGCGCTTGCGCGGCTCACAGACACCGCCGATGGCTTCTGGCTGCACCTAGACCTCGACGTGTTGTCGGCATCCGCGTTGCCCGCCGTTGACTATGCCGATGAGCGCGGGCTCAGCTGGGAGCAATTGGGCGAGCTGCTCGGCGTCGCTCTCGGTTCCTCGCAGCTCATTGGTGCAAGCGTTGTCATCCTCAACCCAACGCTCGACACCGATGACGCGGGCGCGCGGCGGGTGGTCCGGCTGCTCGCGGACGCGCAGGATCAAGCCCGACAGAACTAACTCGCCCCGCCCGGTTTGCGATATCGCAAAGATCAACCGAACTGGAATTCCCCCGCTTTGGTGGACACCTAATCTGAGGTGGCGTCTGACGCCACCGGAGGATGGTGTGCATGCCAAGGCCATATCCGAAGGAGTTCCGCGAGGGTGCGATCGCGCTGGCCCTCGAGGGCGAGCGTCCGGTTGCTGAGATCGCGAAGGAGCTGGGGATCGCGGAGTCGTGTCTGCGCAACTGGCTCAAGCAGGACCAGGTCGATCGTCGCCAGCGCGACGACGGGGTGACGAGCAAGGAGCGTGAGGAGCTGCGTCAGTTGCGGCGCGAGAACGCGCGGCTTAAACAGGAGAAGGAGATCTTGAGAAAAGCCGCGGCCTTCTTCGCCCGGGAGGAGATCCGGTGACCGCGTATCGGTTCATCGTGACGGAGAAGGCCAATCATCCGATCTCGTTGATGTGCGGAATCCTCGAGGTGTCCCGGTCGGGCTTTCACGCCTGGCAGCGGCGCCTACCGTCTGACCGGCAGCTGTCTGACGCGTGGTTGACCGAGCGGATCCGGGTGATCCATTCAGAGAACTGGCGGGTCTATGGGTCCTCGCGCGTGCACGCCGAGCTGCGGATGAGCCACGGGATCCGGGTGGGGCGCAAACGCGTTGAGCGGCTGATGCGCCAGGCCGGTCTGTCGGGTCTAATCCCCAAGCGGCGGGGGTGCACCACGATCCGGGTGCCCGGCGTCCGTGTCGCTGATGATCTCGTCGCCCGCCAGTTTCGCCCAGCTGCACCGAACACGCTGTGGGTCGCTGACATCACCTATCTCCGGACCTGGGAGGGATGGCTGTATCTCGCCGCCGTCCAAGACGCGTTCTCCAGGCTGATCGTTGGGTGGTCGATGGCTGATCACAGGCGAGCGAGCCCCTTCGTCGACGCGCTGCGGATGGCGCTTGCCCGCCGGCGTCCCGACCCCGGCCTGATTCACCACTCCGACCAAGGCTCGCAGGGCGGATTCAAGTGGTCGTCGTAACGCTTGATCGAGGAGGCGTGCGATGGGCAGAGCGACGGGTTGGGCTTCGGCAGTGACTGGACGGCCGGCGATGCGGTCGCCGGGACGCCCGCCGGTGGTGGGTCGGACAGAGCGGGTGGTGTTCTGGCTGGCGATCGGCGACGGGATGACGACAACGGAGGCTGCGGAGCTGGCGAGCGTGTCGGAGGCGGTGGGTGTCCGGTGGTTCAGGGACGGTGGCGGGATGCCAAGTTCACGCTCGCCCCGCTGTCGGGGCGCTACTTGTCGTTCGCTGAGCGGGAGGAGATCGCGTTGTTTCGAGCGCAGGGCACCGGGATTCGGGAGATCGCTCGGAGGGTCAGGCGCTCACCGTCGACGATCTCTCGGGAGCTGCGGCGCAACGCCGCGACTTGTGGCGGGACGCTTGAGTATCGGGGCGTCGGTCGCGCAGTGGAAGGCGGAGATGATGGCCCGACGGCCGAAGACCGCGAAGCTCGCGACCGACGAGCGGTTGCGGGAGTAGGTGCAGGAGCGGCTCTCCGGGCAGGTCCGTTGGCCGGACGGGACACCGGTGCCGGGTCCGGCGATCCGGCCGTGGTCGGGTCCCAACAAGCCGCGCCGTCACGATCGCCGGTGGGCGAGCTCGTGGAGTCCGGAGCAGATCTCTGCTCGGCTGCGCCTGGACTTCCCCGATGATGAGTCGATGCGGATCAGTCACGAGGCGATCTATCAGGCGCTCTACGTGCAGGACCGCGGAGCGCTCAAGCGCGAGCTGGTCGCGTGTCTGCGAACCGGACGGGCGCTCAGGGTCCCGAGGGCGCGCACGCAGCGCGGCAAGAACTTCGTCACTGAGCAGATCATGATCAGCCAGCGGCCCGCCGAGGCTGAGGACCGAGCCGTTCCGGGTCACTGGGAGGGCGATCTGATCCTCGGGACCGGTCACTCCGCGATCGGGACGCTGGTGGAACGCTTGACCCGGTTCACGATGCTGCTGCACCTTCCGGCGCCCGAGGACCGACAGCCATGGGTCAAGAACGGACCGCCGGTCACCGGGCACGGCGGCGAACAGGTCCGCGACGCGATCGCTACGGCGATCACGACCCTCCCGGAGCAGCTACGCCGATCGCTGACCTGGGACCAGGGCGCTGAGATGTCCCAGCACGCCACGCTCCGGGTCAAGACGGGCCTGCCGGTCTACTTCTGTGATCCGCAGAGCCCGTGGCAGCGAGGCACTAACGAGAACACCAACGGGCTGCTTCGCCAGTACTTCCCCCGCGGCACCGACCTCACCCGTCACAGCGCCGAAGACCTCCAGGCGGTCGCCGCGGCGCTCAACGGCCGGCCGCGCAAGACGCTCGGGTGGCGCACCCCCGCCGGGGCTCTTAACGATCACCTCACAACCGGTAGGTTTCGTTGAGCGGACCGGCTACGACGACCGCGATCTGACTCAACCGTGGCCTGAGCGTCACACAAACCCTGGGCGTTCCCGGTGAAGGGTACGGCCCCTTCGGGGTCGTCTCCGACACTTGGTACTAGACAATCGCACTGACATGGATGACACTCACCCGGAACTACTCAACAGCAGCGGTGTTGCGACGACCGGTTGAGCCCGCCCAGTTCGTCAGCCTCGCGTTCGGTCAGGCCGCCGCCAACGCCGGGATCGCCCGATCAATGGGCTCGCGCGGGGTCTGCTGGGACAACGCCGTCGCCGAGACGTTCTTCGCGACGCTCAAGAAAGAGCTCGTTCACCGCCGCTCCTGGCCCGAACGCGAGGAGCTCCGCCGAGAGGTATTCGACTACATCGAGATCTTCTACAACGCCACCCGCCGACACTCCACCCTCGGGATGCTCTCCCCAGCCCGCTACGAGGATGAGAGCATGTCGCTCGAACAACTAAACGACATCAACAACAACTGACCCCGAGTGTTTACGGAAGCGGGGGAATATTCCATATCGATGATGTTGATGTAGGTCCGCAGGGTGGGGCGGAAGCTGCCGCTCCGGATTCGCGCCGTCAGCGACGCGATGTAGGCGTCTGCCGCGTCATCGAACGTCGCACCGGCCGCAGCCTCGATCGCTGCGCTCTCGGCGCTGATGAGGTCGCGGAGCGCCTCTTCCGCCTGACTTCGCGTCAGCTAACCCTCAGGGGAACGACTGCGTTTCGTCCATGTCTTTCCGAGAACCTTTGCCGAATGCTTGCCGACGATTCGATACCGGGCGACCCAAACGGGCTCGCGTCGCTTCCGGCCCTTGTGCTCGCTGGAGAGCCTGATTGACGTGCTTTGGTAGCTCGCAGATCGTCCAGGTACACGATGTGCGCTACCAGCTTGGGGAGCCCAGAACGCACGTTCGCTCGCGAGAAAAACGAGAAACTACCGGTTTCCAGGCTTTTACCAGTGGCCCGGGCAGGACTCGAACCTGCGCGCGACGGATTATGAGTCCGCTGCTCTGACCAACTGAGCTACCGGGCCGGCGTCGCCCAAGCTACCGACTCGTCCGGCGCTGCGCGGCCGAGCGGGTCACCTCGCAACCCGCGAGCGCGCCCACGCCTGACGGTATGATTTCTCGACAATGCTCTCCGTCGGCGACATCCTTGGACTCGGCCACTCGATCAGCTCTTTCGGACAGACGCTGGCGCTGCTGATCACCTTCCTGGGGATCGGGCTGATCGCGAATCTGCTGATCGTCTACGCGGTCGGTCAGGCGCTCGCCGAGCGCCGGCAGAACAAGGAGCGCGCGGCGCGGGCGCAGCAGTCCCGCGTTAACTGACCGCCGGCGATCTCGGCCGGGCCGCCACCCAGTTGCGCAACCGGCCCTGAAGGAACGGCGGCAGGCGGCGTCGAAACAGACGCCTGCCGATGAAGCAGTCAACCGTTCCGACCACCGCCCCCGAGACCGGCAACGGCCACCAAGCGCTCTCGGGCTACATCCGGGCCCGGTTCGAGGACTTCTCCCGCTCCCAAAAGGACGTGGCGCAGTACATCGTCGACCACCTCGACGAGGCCGCCTTCCAGACGGCGGAGGAGCTGGCGCGCCGGGCCAACACGTCGTCCAGCACGGTGGTCCGGTTCTCCCAGGCGCTCGGATTCGAGGGGTTCCCCGAGCTGCAGCAGGCCGCCCGCGACGAGTACCGCCGGCGCGTTGGCGGAGGCGGAGGCGGGGGCAACACTGAGCTCCTCGGGGCCACGGCGCCGCTGTTCTCGCTGGATCACACCGAGTTCGAGGCGGCCCTGGCCGCCGACCACGTCAACGTCGAAGACACGGCGCACAAGCTGTCGCGGTCCGACGTCGCGGCCGCGGTCGACGCAATCGTGTCCGCCGAGAAGGTGCTGATCGCCGGGACCGATCAGATGGCGTTCTTCGCCAGCTACCTGCGCCACCTGCTGATGCTGTTGGACCTGCGCGCGGAGATCGTCGCCAGCCCTTCTCAGGAGGCCCTCGGCCGACTCAGCCGGATCGATCCGGCGACCCTCGTGGTCGGCCTGTCGGCCGGCCGGCCACATCCGTTGATCACGCGGACGATGAAGCTCGCGCGCCACCGCAAGGCCCCGACGCTGGCGATCACCGACGCGACGCTCTCCGAAGTCGCCCGCCTGGCGCGCATCCGCCTGTACTACTCGTCCAACACGCCGGCGTTCGTTCGCTCTCACACCGCGCTGCTGTCGCTCATCCAGGCGCTGGCGTACGGCGTGTACGCGCGCGACGCCCAGCAGTACGATGTGCGCATCAAGGCCTTTCGCCTGAAGTAGGCGCCGGGGCCTGGTGCAGACCCCTGGGCCAGCAGCGACAGGACCGTCCTGGCGGCTTCACCGCCGGCCGACCAGCAGCGACTGCACGGCCCGGCCGATCCGCCCCCGCTCATCCCACAGGACGCTCTCGGCGACCGCGACGCTGCCCCGGCCGACCCGCATCTCGGACTGAAGCGCCACCCATTCACCCGTCGGCGCGCGCTCGATGTAGAGCGTCAGGTCCGGGTTGATGAACACGTGCTCGTCCCACGACAGAACCGACGCGATCCCGTTGCCGAAGTCTCCGGCGGCGGCCACCAGCTCGAACGGCGCCGTCTCGACGCCCGCGATCAGCGGATGGCGCAGCCGAAACCAGGCCGTCGACGGCCCAGGCTCTGCAAAGCGGCCCTGGACGAAGCGGATCTCCATGGCGTCGGTGGCGAAGTTACGAGAGCGGCGGCCCGCCCAGTCACTGACCAGGCCGTCGACGGGACCGGGGAACGGTGGGGGACTCGACGGCGTCTCGCCCAGCTCGCTGGGCGCTACGAACAGCGCGCGGGCCCGAGTCACGCTCGTCCCGTCGCCGTCGCTCAGGACAGCGTCCAGCAGCATCACCCTCCGCCCTGGGCGCACCACCTCGACATCGACTACCAACGGCCCCAACGGCACCGGCCGCACGAACTCATACGTGATCCGAGCCGGCTGCAGCGATGACGACGTCGCCTGGGTGAACGCGTGCATGAGCAGCGCGGCGGGCGCCCCGCCATGCAGGGCTCCCGGCGCCCAGGGCCCCAGTGCCAGATCCGTGGCGGTGAAGCCAGCTCCGTCCTGGACAAACACGGCGTCGACGCTCATCGGTTTGACAACCTAGCGCCCGGCTAGACTGGCCAGCATGCACCACAATGGCGACGCCTCTCGCGACGAGGCGACCTTCACCGTCAAGACCGGCTTGGCCGAGATGCTCAAGGGCGGTGTGATCATGGATGTGGTCACTCCGGAGCAGGCGAAGATCGCCGAGGACGCCGGTGCCGCCGCCGTGATGGCGCTCGAACGCGTTCCGGCCGACATCCGGCGCGACGGAGGTGTTGCTCGGATGTCCGATCCCGCCATGATCAAGGACATCCAGGACGCGGTCACGATTCCGGTGATGGCGAAGGCGCGCATCGGACATTTCGCCGAGGCACAGGTGCTGGAGGCGCTCGAGGTCGACTACATCGACGAGTCCGAGGTGCTGACGCCGGCCGACGAGGCCAACCACATCGACAAGTGGCGGTTCAAGATCCCGTTCGTCTGTGGCGCGACCCATCTCGGCGAGGCGCTGCGCCGGATCGGTGAGGGGGCGGCGATGATCCGCTCCAAGGGCGAAGCCGGGACCGGCGACATCGTCGAAGCGGTCCGCCATCTACGGGTGATCCGCCGTGAGATCCGCCGGCTCGGCATCCTGGATCCGGAGGAGCTGCCGACCGCCGCCAAGGAGCTGAGCGCACCCCTTCCGCTCGTCCGGCAGGTGGCCGCCGATGGGCGCCTCCCGGTCGTCCTGTTCTGCGCGGGCGGGATCGCCACCCCCGCCGATGCGTCACTCGTCATGCAGCTTGGCGCCGAGGGCGTGTTCGTCGGCAGCGGCATCTTTAAGTCCGAGGATCCAGAGCGCCGCGCGCGCGCCATCGTCGAGGCGACGACTCACTTCAAGGATCCAGCGCGCGTTGCCGCGGCGTCCACGGGCCTGGGGCAGCCGATGATGAGCCTCGAAACCTCGAAGCTCGAATCAGAGCAGCTGCTGGCGCCTCGCGGCTGGTAGTGGAATCCGCTCCGCGGATTCCCATGGTCGGCATCCTGGCGCTTCAGGGCGACGTCGAGGCCCACGCGACGATCCTCAGCCGGCTCGGCGCCACAGCCCGCGAAGTGCGGGTGCCGGCCGATCTGCACGGCCTCAACGCGCTCATCATCCCCGGCGGTGAGTCGACGGTCATGACCCTCGGGATCGAGCGGGAGGGCCTCACCGAGCCGCTGCGCGCGGTGGCCGCGTCCGGCACACCCGTGCTCGGCACATGCGCCGGGATGATCATGCTCGACCGCGCCCACCTCGGGGTGCTCGACATCATCGCTCAGCGCAACGCGTTCGGCCGACAGCTGCGGTCATTCGAGGCCGACCTGGAGATCTCGGGGATCGACGGAGATCCGGTGCGCGCGATCTTCATCCGTGCGCCGTGGGTCGCCGAGACTGGATCCAACGTCGAGGTCATGGCCGAGATGGAGGGCCATCCGGTGGCCGTTCGACAGGGCAACGTCATCGCGGTCTCGTTTCACCCGGAGCTGACCGGCGAGACGCGCCTGCATGAGCTGCTGCTCGCACTGCGCCCAGGTTCCGCCGTGGACTGACGTTTGATCCGAACCGCAGCTGGGTAGCAGCGACCCGCATCGCCAGTATCGAGAGGAGGCGGGAGATGGCACAGCGGGTCGTCCGAGCAGTCGGTGAGAGTCCTCGGCGTCGAGTCGGGGTGGGAACAGTCCTCGGAGCGCTGGTCGCCGCGGCGATTGCACTCGCCGCCGGCGTGTTTGCGTCTGCACCGACAGCACGAGCCTCCTCGCGAGCTACGCATCGCCAGACACGTCGCGTCAACAGCTCGTCGGCCGCGACCCCGCAGCTCAATCAGTATCAGATCAACGCCCGGGTCAACTCGCTGATCCGGCGGATGACGGTGGCCGAGAAGTTCGGTCAGCTGGAGATGGCCGGGCCCGACGGGCCCAATGGAGCGCCGGGCGACCTCGTGTCCGAGGCCCGGAAGGGGCAGATCGGGTCTGTCCTGGATCTCGTCGGCGTCAACAACATCAACACGGTCCAACGGGCCGCGTTGAGCTCCCGTCTTCACATCCCCCTGATCTTCGGCCTCGACGTCATTCACGGCTACAAGACGATGTTCCCGGTGCCCCTGGCCGAAGCCTCGAGCTGGGATCCGCCACTGGTCACCAACGATGAAGCGGTATCGGCGGACGAGGCCACCGCGGACGGGATCAAGTGGACGTTCAACCCGATGGTCGACATCAGCCGCGATCCGCGATGGGGACGTGTCGTCGAAGGCGCCGGGGAGGACCCGTTCCTCGGCTCGGCGATCGCCGCCGCCAAGGTACGCGGCTATCAGGGCAACAACTTCGCCGCACCGAACAAGATGGCCGCGACCGTCAAGCACTTCGCCGCTTACGGTGCGCCGGTCGCCGGGCGCGAATACAACACGGTTGACATGTCGACCCAGCAGCTGTTCAACGATTACCTGCCGCCCTACAAGGCGGCGGTCGATGCCGGCGCGGCGTCCGTGATGGCTTCGTTCAACTCCCTCAACGGCGTCCCCAACACTGCCAACCCATACCTATTGCGGACGATCCTGCGCGACGAGTGGGGTTTCGGCGGCGTGACCCTCAGCGATTATCAGGCCGTCCAGGAACTCGAGGAATTCGGCTACGCCAACGGCCCGGCCGAGGCGGCTCGACTCGCCTTGACGGCGGGGATCGACATCGAGATGGCGGTCTCGATCGGCCTCCAATCCGATGGCACGCTCTACTCCACGTATGCCAACTACGGACCGCAACTGCTGGCCCAAGGGAAGATCACGGTGGCGCAGCTCAACACCGCCGTGCGCCATGTGCTGACGCTCAAGTACCTGGCCGGCATGTTCGCGCGTCCGATCACCGATCCGAACCGGGTCAAGACGGCCGAGCTGACGCCGGCTAACCTGGCAGCCGCGCGGAAGTCGGCGGACGAATCGATGGTCCTGCTCAACGATCAGAGCAACGCGCTGCCGCTCAAGACGAGCACGCCGTCGGTCGCGGTCGTGGGACCGCTCGCCGACGATCCGCTGGACCAGCTGGGCCCAGACGTGCCAATCGGCTATGACACCACGCCGGCCGACCTGAAGCCGGTCGACAAGGTCGTGTCCGTCCTTGACGGCATCAAGGCCGCTGTCCCCGGCGCCGCCGTGACCTATGCGCAGGGATGTGACACCAGCTGTACTTCGGACACCGGTTTCAGCGCGGCCGTGACCGCCGCGCAGAACGCTGCGGTGACGGTGGTCGTGGTCGGCGAGCCTTCCTCGGACAGTGGCGAGGCGTCGTCGCGGTCGATGCTCGGCCTACCCGGGGATCAGCTTGCGCTGGTGCAGCAGATCGCGGCCACCGGCAAGCCCTACGTCGTCGTCCTGATGAACGGTCGGCCGCTGACGATCCCCTGGCTGGCCGAGCACGCGCCGGGCCTGCTCGAGGCGTGGTACCCGGGTACCGAGGGCGGGAACGCCGTCGCTGACCTGCTGTTCGGAAAGGTCAACCCGAGTGGCAAGCTGCCCATGTCGTTCCCGCGCAACGTTGGGCAGATTCCGATCTCGTACAACGAGCTACCGACCGGCCGACCGGCCGACCCCAACAACAAGTACACGTCCAAGTACCTGGACGTCCCGAACACACCCCAGTATCCGTTCGGCTACGGGTTGTCCTACACGACGTTCTCATTGTCCGGCCCCCGCCTGTCATCGACGAGCGTGTCCCGGAATGGAACGCTGAGGGTCTCCGACACCATCACCAACACGGGGTCAGTCGCCGGCTCTGATGTGGTGCAGCTGTACCTCCACGAGGACTTCACGACGATCCTGCAACCGGTCAAGAAGCTGGAAGGGTTCCAGCGTGTGACGCTCAACCCGGGACAGAGCACGACCGTGACGTTCAAGCTCGGCCCGCAGAACTTCGGCTACTACGACGACAGTGGCCAGTTCGTCGTGCAACCCGGGCCGTTCCACGTCTGGGTGTCGGACCGGTCCGACACCGGCACGCCGTCGACGTTCACCCTGGGGTAGGGGAGGACGGTGATGGCTCTGCGACGGCTCGCCGTCTACGTGGCCGGGATGTTCGCCGCCGGCGCGCTCGCGCTCGCGGCGGCACCCCCCGCGTCGGCGTCGGCCGTGACCAACGCCGGCAAGCTGACCCACCACCAGCGCACGGTGCTGCATGGCATCGCCGCTGACACCTGGAAGTTCTACGCGGCCGACGTCGACTCCACCACGCACCTCCCGCTGGACAACCTCGGACCGGGCGCGGTGCGTGGTGACTATACGTCGGCGGCGAATATCGGTGTCTACCTGTGGGCGCTCGTCGCCGCGCATGACCTCAAGCTGATCAGCCGGACCCACGCCGACGCGCTGGCGACACAGACCCTGAACGAGGTCGCCACCCTCAAACGCTATGACGGGTTTCTGTATCAGTGGTATGACACCAACAATGGCAACGTCCTGCTCAATCCGGGGCAGGGTGACTGCGCCGAGACGACACCCTCTCAGGACAACTGCTGGTTCGTGTCGGCCGTCGACAACGGGTGGTATGCCTCTGGGCTCATAGAGGTCCGCCAAGCGCTGCCGGAGCTGCGCGGCCTGGTGGATCGGCTGCTAGCGCCGATGGACTTCTCCATCTTCTACGACAGCCGGCCGCAGACCGACTGCAATACCAACGCCTCCTTGCCGGGCAACCAGCCGACCGGACAGCAGTACGGCGGCTATTACGTCGACCAGGGACCCGCCGGCTACCACAACGGCGCCCTGTACTCCGATCCGCGGATCTCCATATACATCGGCATGGGGCGCCACCAGATGCCCGGCGACGTCTGGTGGCGCACGTGGCGGACGCTGCCGCCCCAGCGCTGCTCGACCGATCCGGACTTCTCCTGGCAGGGTCAGTGGCCGGTGCCCGGTTACTGGCGGACCTACATCGACCCGCAGTCCGGTAAGTCGTTTGACGTGTGGGAGGGGCATTACGTCTATCCCGGGACGTCGCTGACGTTCATCCCCACGTTCGCCGGCGGGATGTTCGAGGGGCTGATGGCCAACCTGGTCGTGCCGGAGACGACGTGGGGGCCGCACAGCTTCGGCCTGGCCGATTTGCGCTGGGCCCAGGTGCAGGAGAAGTACGCGACCCAGGTCCTGCACTATCCCGTCTGGGGAATCTCGCCGTCGAGCACCGCCGATGACACCGGGAACTATGGCGGCTTCGGCGTCGAGGGACTGGCCTTCCCGGCCCACGAGGGACTGGCTCAGTGCACGACCTGTGCCACCGAGAACGTCGTCACCCCGCACGCGTCGGCGATCGCGCTCCCCGTCCTGCCCCAGCAGGCCTATCGCAACCTGCAGACGCTGCGCTCGCGCTACCCCGGCATCTACACGTCCGATGGGGGGTTCTACGACGCGGTCAACCCGGTCACGGGCTCAATCGGGCACCGGCGCCTCGTGCTCGACCAGTCGATGATCATGGCCGCGATCGACGATGCGCTGGACCGGGACGCCCTCGGCCGCTACTTCGCCCGCGACCCCATCTCCTGGGCGGCGCGTCTGTATCTGTCGCTGGAGCACATGTCGATCCATTGACGAGAAATCAGCTCACGCGGGATGGCTGGGAAGGTGGGCCCTGCGTGCGCGCGTACTCGCGGAACTCGCGTTCGAACTGCGTCCAGTCGAGCTCCCGGAGGCCGTCGGGCTCGGGCGGCGGCTGGTGCACCGGATCCTCGTCATCGGGCGGATCCTCCTGGTCGCGTCCCCTGGACAGCCAGGCGGCAAGCGCGGAGACGCCGATTCCGGACCCGTAGACCAGGCCGGCGAGGCCCGAGTGATGGGTCAGAGAGGCAAATCCTCCGACGGCGTAGAGGCCGAGCGCGCACACCACCAGGCGGCGCAGCTCGGTCGGGTCCACGGAGCGGCGGGGCGCGCGGACGCAGGCGCTGGCCAGGATCGCCAGGACGAGGACGAGGGCGAACCCGAGCTTGAACGCGACTGTCAGCGGTACGGTCACGCGCTCCTATGATGGGGGCGATGCAGCGGTAAATCAACCCGGCGGCCGGATCGCCTCAGACCTCCAGTCCGTGGCGCATGGTGTTCTCGCTCACCGCTCGCTGCTCGACGAACTGCAGCAGGTAATCGGGCCCGCCGGACTTCAGACCGGTTCCCGACAGCCGGTTGCCCCCGAATGGCTGGCGACCGACCATCGCCCCGGTGATTCCTCGGTTTACGTAGAGATTGCCGACCGGCGAGCGCTCGCGGACGCGCCGGACGATCCCGGGGTCTCGGGTGAACAGGCCACCCGTGAGGGCGAACGCCAGCTCGTCGACGAGGTCGCAGGCGTGCTCTGAGTCGCGGACGCGCTGCACCGCCAGCAGCGGGCCGAAGATCTCGTCGGCGAGCACCGGCGAATCCGGCGGCAGGTCGCAGACCAGCCGCCCCGGGCAGAACCAGCCCTCGTCCTCCGGCGCCGGCGCCTCGGCCACGATCCGACCCTCGCGCTCGGCACGTCGGCCGTAATCATCGATGCGTTCCTGCGCCGCGCGCTCGATCACCGGCGGGACGTCGGTGCCGAGCGTCTGCGCCTGCCCCACCATCAGCGTGCGCACGGCGCCGGCGAGACGCTCCAGCAGCTGGTCGGCGATCGCCTGATCGACGAGCACGCGGGCGGCGGCCGAGCACTTCTGCCCGGCGTAGCCGAACGCCGAGGCGACGATCGCCGGGACCGCCTCGTCGAGATCGGCATCGGCGGCGACGATCACGCAGTTCTTGCCGCCGAGCTCGGCCACCACCTGCTTGAAATGGTTCTGTCCGTCGGCGACCTGGGCCGCCGCGGCGACGATCTGACGCCCCACCGGCAGGGACCCGGTGAACGCGATCGCGTGCACGCCGGGGTGGCGCACCAGGGCTGCGCCGGCCTCGCCCTCTCCGGGTAGCAGCGAGATTGCCGCGGGGGGCACGCCGCCGGCGCGCAGCGCCTCCACGAGCCGGTGGGCCAGGGCCGGCGATTGCTCGGCCGGCTTGAGCACGACGGCGTTGCCCGTCGCCAGCGCGGCCGAGGTCATCCCGCAGGGGATCGCCAGCGGGAAGTTCCAGGGCGAGATCACCGCCACCACTCCGCGGGAGACGTAGCGCAGCTCGTTGTGCTCCCCGGGCAGCTGCAGCAGCTCACGGCCCCGCTCGAGCTCCACCGCGCCCCGGGCGTAGTACTCCAAGAAGTCGATCGCCTCACAGACGTCGGCGTCGGCCTCGGTCCACGGCTTAGCGCATTCACGAACCTCGAGCGCCGCCAGCTCCAACCGCCGCTCGCGCAGCCACGCGGCGGCGGCGACGAGCGCGCCGGCGCGGTCCTGCGCCCCGGCCGCTGCCCATTGCCGCCGGCCCCGCTCCGCCTCGGCCACGGCGGCGTCGACGTCGGCTTGTCCGCTCACCGCGGCGCTGGCGACGAGACGCTCCGGGGCACCCGGGTCGACCGAGTCCAGATCACCGGCCGCCCGGGAGTCCCCGCCGATCCACACCGGCACCCGCAGCGGCAGCTCGGCGTCGAGCCGGGCCAGCGCCTCGCCGAGTCGGGCCCGGACCGGCGCCCGGCGCATCTCCAGGATCGGTTCGTTGGCAAACGGTGCCAGCATGCTCACGCCTGCACGTTACGCCGCGGTCATGATGCAATCTGCGGCCAGACGACACACATCCTCGGGATCACGGGGCCTCCAGCAGCTGCGCCACCGGGACGCCACGGGCCTGCTCGGAGAGGAAGCTCTCGTTCGACGTGTTCTCCAACAGTCGGCGAACCAGGTAGGCCATTCCGGCCACCAGGTCTCCGACCGGGCAGTAGGCACGAACGCGGAAGCCGTTGACGGCGAGCGCGTGCTGGAGCTCGTCGCCAAGCCCGCGCAGCACCTGCAGCTCCAGCTCCCGGTCCTCACCCCCGGTGACGCGGTTGGCGGCGATTGCGTGCGACACCGACCGCAGGTTGTGGGAGGCGACCGCCACCCGGACCGCGGGGCGCGCCGCCAGCAGCGCCCGCGTGAGCGCCTCGAAGTTGCGATCGCACTCGGCCTTGTCCTCGAACACGGGAACCTCCCAGCCGTGCTGGCGGGCCTGCACCAGCTCGTGATCCCAGTAGGCGCCCTTGACCAGACGAACCGTCAGCGGCGGGGATCGCCGGGTGGCCTGCGCCCAGCTCAGGATCTGATCCAGCTGATCGGGCGAATCGCGCAGATACGCCTGCAGCACAAGGCCCGCTGAGGGACCGTCTCGGAACTCCTCCTCGTCGAGCAGGCCGAGCACGAGCTCGAGCACCGCCTCACGGGAGTCGAGCGACTCCATGTCGATATGCAGGTGCGCGTCGGCGGCGCGCGCGGAGCGCAGCAGGGGCACCAACCGCCGGGCGGCATCGCGTTCGCCGCGCTGCGGCGCGTCGGGGCGCAGCAGCGGCGTCAGCGCTGACACCTTCACGCACACGTTCGCCCGCGGCAACTGCCCGACCGCGTCGGCCTCGAGCACCGCTCGCTCCGGCCACTCGCCGGTGGCCCTCGCCAGCTGCTCGATCGCGTCCGCGCAGCGCGCCGCGTAGCGTTCGGCTTCGGCTTCGGTGACCGTGGCCTCCCCGAGCAGGTCCACCGAGCTGGCCACGCCCGTCTCCCACAGCCGGCGCAGCGTCCCCAGCGCCGCCCGGGGGGTCTCGCCGACGATGAACCGGTGGGCGAGGTGCTTCACGCCGCCGGCAGCGGCGGCTCCCAGCGCAGCGCGCCCCGCGCGGTTGTTGGACACCCGCATCGCGGTCGCGATCGGCAGCGGCGCATCCGGCACCTCGTCGAGAAATCCGATCAGGTGCCGGGCGAGGTCGTCCAGCGAGCGGCAGGCGGGCGCCACATCCACGAACCGAAACAGCGCCGCCCGGAGCTCGCGATCGCCGGCGGCGAGCTCCATCGCCCGCGCGTCGAGCACGCGCAGCGGTTGACGCGATGCGCTGGGAAACGACGCGGCGAGCTGCTCCCCGACCCGCCGCAGCTCAGTCTCGACCCGAGCGTCGGGTGGCGGCGGTGTCACCGCCATCGTCCCGAGGCACCCGTAACGGGCCCATCAGCAGACGGCCCAACGCTCATCCCGGCGTCACCGGGGTCGCACGCTGTGGACCGGGGCCCCCCGGGGTCGCCCGTTCGATCGTCTCCCAGCTCATCGCCTGGCGGCGCTCCGCCGCCTCGGCGGCGCCCCCACCGCGCAGGCCGAACAAGCGCTTGCGCACCAGCAGATAGACGACCACGGCGACATTGATCAAGAAGCCGATCACCTTCAACGGGGTGGCGCCGTGGACGATCTCGTAGACCTCCAGCGGCAGCAGGACCGCGGTGGCGACGAACGTCAGGTACTCGGCCCAGCGCTTGCCGAACCACAGGCCGATGGCCTCGACTCCCTCCAGCGCGGCGTAGGCGAGCACCGCGATGCCCACCCCCACCAGCGTGGCCGTGCGCAGAGCGAACAGCCGATCCAGGTCGCCCAGGATGCCGACGTGGCGGCCGGTGACGACCGGGCCGCCGGCGACGCCGCCCTGGATGGCCGTGACCACCCGGTAAAACGCGTCACGGAGGCTGGAGCGGTGGGCGGCGAACGCCAGCACCGCGATGCCGAGGATCCCGAGCACGAGGAAGTGCACCACCCGGTCCAGCGCGATCAGGCGCAGCACGACGCGGTCGCGGAGTGCCTTCCCACGCAGCGGGACGTCGATCTCAGCGCGGTCGGGGAGAGGTTGCCGGATGGCCGAGTCAGGTGGTTTCAGCGCGATCCAGCAGTCACAGCGCAGGCATCGGTGCCACCGGACATCGTCACCGTCCCGGATGAATATCGCGTCCTGTTCGCGGGTCTGGTCGGCGTCGCGACCGACGAGCACGTGCCCGCTGATGCCGCAGGTGATCAGCTCCCAATCCAGCTGGCGGCGACGCCGGGGGTGCTGGGTGCCGGGCGCGTGGTCCATCACGGTTGGATATGGGCAGCCACTTAGCTGAGGATGTTGACCGCTCTGGCCACGACCAAACCAATGGTGACCAGCGCCACCAGCGACTGGGCCGCCATCAGGCTCTTGGCCATCGCGGTCAACGGCATCGTGTCGGTGGGGCTGAATGCGGTGGCGTTGGTGAACGAGGTGTACAGGTAGTCGATCATTCGCGGCTCCCACCCCGTGGGCGCGAATGCGCGCGCGGTCATCTGCACGAACAGGAAGTCGGGGTGGGGCTTGCGCCGCATCGCCCGGGCAATCGGGCCGCCGCGGTCGAGCTGCCAGAACCAGACGCTGAAGAGGAGCACGTTGGTCACCCACAGCACGATTCCCGAGCCGATCAGGGCGCGGCCGCTGGACCGTCCACCCTGCAGCAGGTAGTGGCAGAGGAGCACGAGGGAGACGGCGTTGGCGGCGCTCACGACCGCGATCAGGGTCAGCGACAGGCGCCGGCGCAGTGGCGAGTGGCGCAGTCGCGGGTGGGGCGACGCGATCATCAGACCGGCGAGCGCCACCCCCTCCAGCGCCGGCTCCAGCCAACTCGGCCTGACCTGCAGCTTTGCCGACAGCGAGAGCTGGAGCAGGATCGCCGCCGCCAGCAGCAGCTGCGGCGCCCAGAACGGGTCATGATGCTCGAGTCTCGCCCGGAGCGCCTCGCCCTCCCGGTCCAACACTGATTCGGCGCTCACGGTTGGATACTGGCACGCAGCCGGGTCGGAAATCGGGAAGGCGCCTGCCCGTGCCCGGCACCCGCCTACGCGGCAGCCGGCTCACGAACGGATCAGGCCCAGCACCTCGTCGCGCTTGGCCTCCATGTGCTCGGCTGACACCAGCGACTCCAGGCACAGTCGAAGTAGCGGCTCGGTGTTGGACGGGCGCACGTTGAAGTGCCAGTCCGGGTAATCGACCGAGACGCCGTCCAGCCGGCTCTGCCGCGCGTCGCCGTACCGGTCGCTCACCTGGTTTAGCTTGATGGCCTGGTCGGCCACCACCGAGTTGATCTCGCCGGAGATGAAGTAGCGGCTGCGGTAGGGCTTCAGCAGCTCCGACATCGGGACCGCGCGCCGCGACAGCAGCTCTAAGATCAACAGCGCGGGCAGCGTCCCCGAGTCCGCGCAATAGAAGTCGCGAAAGTAGTAGTGGCCGGAGACTTCGCCGCCGAACACGGCGTTGACTTCGCGCATGCGGGTCTTGAAGAACGCGTGCCCCACCCGGTTGACCAGGGCCTTGCCTCCGGCGGCGCGGGCGGAGTCGGCCACCGCGCGGCTGGCCCGGACGTCATAGAGGACGGTGGGCGTGGGCGGGGAGGTCTCGCGGGCGAGCACCGACTCGGTCAGCAGCGCGGTCAGGAAATCGCCGTCGACAAAGCCGCCGCGCTCGTCGATGAAGAAGCAGCGATCCGCGTCGCCATCCCACGCGATCCCCAGGTCGGCGCCGCGTCGGACCACCTCGCTGATGATGAACTCGCGGTTCTCGGGCAGCAGCGGGTTGGGTTCGTGATCAGGAAAGTTGCCGTCCGGAATCCAATAGGCCTCGATCAGGTCCAGCCCCAGCCGCTCCAGTAACGGGCCGACCATGGGGCCCGCCATCCCGTTGCCGCCGTCAACCACGACCCGCAGCGGCTGAATCGCGGCGGCATCGACGAACTTCAGCGCCGCGCGCTGGAACTCCCCGTAGATCGAGACCTGCTCGGCGGTGCCGCCGCCGGGCGCGTCACCCAGACCGGCGGCGATTCGGTCGCGGACCTCGCCGAGCCCGGCGTCGCCCGACAGCGCCAGCGCTCCGCGGCCGACCAGCTTTGCCCCGGTGTAGGCCTTGGGGTTGTGCGAAGCGGTGCACATCAGCCCGCCGGCGAGATCGCTAGAGCCGACCAGGTAATAGAGCATCTCGGTCCCGACCATTCCCGCGTCCAGCACGGTGGCGCCCTCGGCGACCATCCCGTCGCGGTAGGCGAGCGCCAGCTGCGGCGCCGTCAATCTCATGTCACGGCCGAGACCGAGGCGTAGATCGGCAGCCGGCGTGCCCTCCATCGCGGCGATCACCCGCGTGAACGAGCGGCCGATGGCGTAGGCAACGGCGGCATCGAGCTGCTCGCCGTACAGCCCGCGCACGTCGTACGCCTTGAACACCTCGGGCGGAGCGAGCGCGGACACCGGCGCTGATGATGCCTGATAATCCGCCGCCGTGAGTCCGAGCGTGGTGATCCTGTGCGGCGGGCGGGGGACCCGCCTGCAGGAGCACACCCAGTCGATTCCCAAGCCGATGGTGGAGATCGGCGGGCGTCCGATCCTGTGGCACGTGCTGCAGATCTACCTTGCCCAGGGCTTTCGCCGCTTCCTGCTGCTGACCGGCTATCTCGGGGACCAGGTGGCGCGGTTCGTGGCTGGGCAGACGTGGCCGGCGGGAGCCGAGATTCGTTGCCTGCCCACCGGCGAGAGCACCCCGACGGGGGGGCGGCTGCACCTCGTCGCCCGCGAGCTGGCCGGGCAGGGGTTCTGCCTCACGTACGCCGATGGCGTCGCCGACGTCGACCTCACCGCTCTGCTGGGCCACCATCGCCGCCACGGAGCGGCCGCGACGATGACGGTCGTCAGGCCGGAGCTGCCGTTCGGCGTCGCCCAGGTCGATGGCGACGGGCTCGTCCGTCGCTTCCACGAGAAGCCGCGGAGTGAGAAGTGGATCAACGGCGGCTTCTTCTGCCTGGAGCCGCCGGTGCTCGGACTGCTCACCGGCGACTCCGTGCTCGAGCGCGAGCCCCTCCAGCAGCTGGCCGCGCGAGGAGACCTGCGGGCGTTTCGCCACGAGGGCTTCTGGCACTGCATGGACACCTACAAGGACGCGGTGATGCTGAACGACCTGTGGGCGGCACAGCGCGCTCCGTGGAAGCTGTGGGCCTGAAGCTGTGGGCCTAGACCCGCCTGAGTCGACCGGGCACTCGGTGCTCGTCACCGGCGGGTATGGACTGCTCGGCTCCTGGCTCACCGCCGCGCTGGTGCGATGCGGCCAGCGGGTGGTGGTGATCCGGCGCGATGAGCCCGCCGTGTCGACCCTGGAGCTCATGGGCCTCGCCCACCGGGTGGACACCGTCGCCGGGGATGTCTGCGACGACGCACTGGTCGACCGCACGCTGGTGCAGTACGACGTCGACAGCGTGTTTCACCTCGCCGCCCAGACCGTGGTCGGCACCGCCAACCGCGCGCCTGGACTCACCTTCGAGACCAACGTGCGCGGCACCTGGATCGTGCTCGAGGCCTGCCGCGCCCGCGGCGTGCACAGCGTGATCATCGCCTCTTCGGACAAGGCTTACGGCCCCCGGCCGGAGCTGCCCTACCGGGAGTGCCATCCGCTGGAGCCGACCTTTCCCTATGACGTCTCCAAGGCGGCCGCCGACCTGATCGCGCGCTCCTACTGGCACACGTTCGGGCTGCCGGTGGCGGTCACCCGGTTCGCGAACCTCTACGGCGGGGGCGACACCAATCTCTCGCGGCTCGTCCCCGAGGCGGTCGCGGCGGCGCTGGCCGGGCGGGCGCCGGTGATCCGGTCCGACGGATCTCCCGAGCGCGACTTCCTCTACGTCGAGGACGCGGTGGCCGCGTATCTGGCGATCTGGCGGCTCCTGCTCTCAGGACAGGGGGGCGGGGAGGCGTTCAACGCGGGCTGCGGGCGGTCTCACCGCGTGCTCGATGTGGTCGCGCTGATCTGCCGGCTGGCCGGCGCAGCCGTCGCCCCCGAGATCCGCGGCCAGGGCCTCCCGCGCGCGGAGATCGACCGCCAATGGGTCGATGCCGGCAAGCTGCGCGAGGTGACCGGCTGGGCCCCCACGGTGGACCTCGAGCAGGGCCTGAGGCGCACCATCGCGTGGTACCGAGAGCACCCGGAGGCGCTCGGCCTGCGCCTATAGTTACAGCCATGTCCGGTCACTCCAAGTGGGCTTCGATCAAGCACAAGAAGGCGGTGGTCGACCAGCGGCGGGGCCAGCATTTCACCAAGCTGACCCGCGCGATCACGGTCGCCGCCCGCGAGGGCGGAGGTGACGTCGACGGCAATCCGACGCTCGCGCTCGCCGTGCAGAAGGCGCGCGACGCCTCGATGCCCAAGGACAACATCGAGCGCGCCATCGCCAAGGGGACCGGCGAGGGCGTCGACGCCGACCAGATCGAGACCGTCCTCTACGAAGCCTACGGGCCCGGGGGAGTGGCACTGTTGATCGAGGCGGTCACCGACAACCGCAACCGGACTGGCGCCGATGTCCGCCACGCCCTGTCCAAGCACGGCGGCAACCTCGGAGAGCCCGGCTCGGTTTCGTACCTGTTCGACAAGCGCGGCGTGATCGTCGTCGACGCCTCGCGCTACGACGAGGATGACCTGATGGTCGCCATCGACGCCGGCGCGCAGGACATCACGCTCGATGACGACGTCTACGAGATCGTCACCGAGCCCGGCGACCTAGTGGCGGTCCGCGGCGCACTCGCCGACGCCGGGGTGGAGCTGGAGAGCGCCGACGTCGCCCAGCGCCCGAAGTCCCGCGTTCCGCTTCAGGAGTCAGACGCGGCCCGCTTGATGAAGCTGATCGACACGCTCGAGGAGTCCGACGACGTCGGCGCGGTGCACGCCAACTTCGACGTCGACGCCGACGTGCTCGCGCGGATCGCCTCCTAGCCGAGTCCGACGGAAGTGGTTCCGGCCGTAGGTACGGCGACACCGAGCGGGGGTTGCCTGGCGCGGGCGCAGGATGCGACGTGCAGCAGCGCTGCACGAGCATCCGAGGACAGCCGGACGCACCGGATCCCACCCGCCCGGCCCGATCCGGCGAGGCTGGATGCCGAGCGGGCCGCAAGCCCGAGCAGGTGCCGCCGGAGGCCGGTCGAATGTCGTCGTATCTACGAACGGGGCCACCAAGGCTTCGGTCGTATCTACGAACGGTGCCACCAGGGCTTCGGCGCTTCTTCGGTGCGCTCGCTACCCTCGGCCCCTGCATGCGAAAGACGACAACCCTCACCCTCGCCGTGATCGGGCTGGCCGCTGCCCTCGTCGGCTGCGGTAGCAGCACCTCGACCGCCCCCGGAGTGGCGCTTGCGCCATCGGCGGGCGCCACCGCGGACAGCACTACCGCCGTGGCCAGCGCCTCGACGACGTCGACGACGAGCTCGGCGAGCGTTCCCACGCCAAAGTCGGGCCCACTGTCCAAGGAGCCCACCATCGCGCCCGGAAAGGGCAGCCCGCCCAAGACCCTGCAGACGAAGGACCTGATCAAGGGCGCCGGCGCGACCGCCACGAAGGGGAGCACCGTCGTCGTCAACTATGTGGGCGCGTTGTACAGCGGCAAGGTGTTTCAGGCCACCTGGACGAGCGGGCAGACGTTCACGGCCACCCTGAGCACCGGCGGGGTGATCCCGGGATGGGTGGAGGGCATCCCCGGTATGAAGGTGGGAGGACGCCGGCAGCTGATCATCCCGCCGAGCCTCGCCTACGGCAAGACGGGCCAGCCGCCGCAGATCCCGCCGAACTCGACGCTGATCTTCGACGTCGACCTGCTTGCCGTAAAGAAGTAGCGGCTCGCGAGGACGGCATCCGGTAACCTGGCCTGCCCGTGGGGTGCCCAGGTTTCACCACGCCGAGGCGTGCACCGCTGACGGTGGTGGTACGGCGCGCGGTCTGCCTGCTCGGCGTGACCATCGCGCTGGCGCTATGGCTGTCGAGTGGTCGTGCGAGTGCGGCGCCTCAGTACTACGCCTTCACCCCGCAGCGCGCAACCTTCCGGGCGGACGGCCGCCACGGTGTGTTCGACGCTCAGGTGAGGTATCGCGGGCGCACTCGACTGCAATGGAGCTACCAGCTTTACGCGCGCACGAGCGCATCGGCGGTTGGGCCGATGGAGGAGTCGACCTACCTCTATTGCGACGGAAGGAGAGTCAGGGGCTATCGCAACTTTCACCCGGTCATCCCTGCCGGCTACCTCGTCCACTCGTCGGTTGCGGTGAGCACGGGATGCGACTATCACCTGGCGATCACCGAGACGTTTCCGATCAGGACGAAGAGCGGCACGGGAGTCCGCGCTGTCGGCGCCGACTTTTATTTCGTCGTGACGCTGGTGTGAGGACCGGCCTCGTCGCCTCGGAGTGATGGCGGCTCCTGACTCGGACGCCCACACTGACCAGAGGCGGCTGCTGACCGAAGCGGTCCGCATCGTGATGGGTGACATGGCGCCGGACATCCCCTCGCTGCCCATAATCGAGCTCGAGCCTGCGCCGGCAACCGGCGAGTGGGACATCATCGTGGGCTTCGATGTAGATCTTTCGGTCGGATTCCGGGTCGATATGCAGGATCGTGAACGCGTCCTCGCCAGCGTGGCGGATGGTCTGCAATCGGCGTGCATCGAGGGCTTCCGGACCGCCGTGCCGCGATGCCCGGGGCATGATCACCCCATGGTCGTCGATTTCGAGGCGCACGGATCGCGCTGGGTGTGCCCCGCCACCGACGAGGAGCGCTTCGTGATCGGCGGCGTCCGTGGCCCCGGCGTGTCGGGTCCTGGGCCGCGCGGGCCGGGTTCTAGGCCCGGCGGGCCGGGTACGCCGGCCTAGGACCGGAGCCGCCCTCGCGCCGCGGGACGGTCGCCGACCAATCACGACGCAGCGCGCCGGCTGGCCGGCTGCGCGGCTGTTCGCCGTCCCGCAGCTCCCCGAGGCCGCGTCCGCGCCTGCGTCGCGTCCGATGCCGGCAGGGTTCGCTAGCATCGACGCGCCCTTGCGGGCGTCCGTCATGGCGCTCGCCCAGCCGACGCGGTCAAGCAAACATGCTCTCAATCCTGATGCCTGTCTACAACGAGCGCGAGCGCGTCGCCAAGGCGATCACTGAGGTGCTCGACACCGAGTTGCCGTCGGACTTCGAGCTGATCGTCGTCGACGACGGATCGACCGATGGCACCCTTGAGATCCTGCGCAGCGGCGACTGGGACGAGCGGGTGCGGCTGCTCGAGCACGAGCACAACCAGGGCAAGGGCGCGGCGATCCAGACCGCGCTCCGCGAGGCCCGCGGCGACTTCTCGTGCATCTTCGACGCCGATCTCGAGTACGACGCGGCCGACCTGGCGCTACTGATGCCCCCCCTGCTGGACGGGCGCGCCAACGCGTCCTTCGGGGTGCGCGCGTTCGACGGCTACACCAGCCACTCGTTCCTGTTCGTGCTCGGCAACAAGGGCGTCACGCTGGCCTGCAACGTCCTGTTCAACGTGTATCTGCACGACATCATGACCTGCCACAAGATGATCCGGACCGATCTCTTCCAGAGCCTGGCGCTCCACTCGGCCGGCTTCTCGATCGAGCCCGAGATCACCGCCCGCCTCGTTCAGCGCCACGAGCCGATCTTCGAGGTTCCGGTGCACTATCGCGCCCGGGCCACGGCAGAGGGCAAGAAGCTGACCGCGCGCGATGGGTTCCGGGTGATCGCGACGCTGCTCCGTTGCCGCTTCGGCGGGTCCTGACCCGGGTAGTCCGAGCGCCGCACTACGGGCGGCTGCCCAGGGGTGAGGCCCGGCCGGGCCGGCTTTCGCAGGGCCACGACCCGGGGGGTCGCAGGGCCACGCCCCGGGCGTCGCAGGGCCCGCCCCGGGCGTCGCAGGCCCCGCCCCGGGCGTCGCAGGGCCCGCCCCGGGCGTCGCAGGGCCACGCTCCGGGCGTCGCAGGGCCCGCCCCGACCGGTTCCGCGCGCGATGCACCGGTTTTCAGGGTGCAGATGGCGACAAATTCGCTTGTGACAAAGCGGATTTATCGCAGAACCCACGCCCAGCGTGCATCTGGTGACAAATTCGGATGCGCTGACCGAATTTGTCGCCTTTTGCATAGCGGATCGTTTCCGCCGAGGTTGTCGGAAGCGATGACGGCGCTGCCCGGAAGTTGCCCTGCACCGTTGTGGGCGCGGGGGGGTTCATCGGTGGAGGATCCCGTGAGCAGTCAAGCGAGCCGAGACCGCGGACCGAGCCTCGCCGCCCGCGATCCCCGGGGAGAGTTTTGCGCCAGATCCGGCTCGTGCCGTGAGATTTGTCGCGTTACCCACGCTGAGCGGCCGGCTTGGTGACAAATCCGCGGGCGGGGTCACGATTTGTCACGTTTCCCGGTTCGCCGGGACGCCAGTCGCGGCCGCGGACCGCGACCGCCTCGACCGCCGGCCGGGGTTGTCGGTCGACCGCGCCGGGTTCTCCGGCGGGTTGGCGACCCCGGATCTGCGCCCAACCGCAGAAACCGTCCCACGGAAACGATCGGGTATGCCCTTGTCTCCTTTTACACGCCGGCTCGCGGGCCGCAGCGACGCCGGCCACTCGTCAGTGAGTCGCTTTTCGTTTCGAACCGCGGTGCGCCGCCGCCGTCGTGCTCGGCGCCGGGGCGGGGGCGATCTGCACCGTCGATTTGTAAATCGATTGGATCGTGGAGAACAGCGGCTGCACCGGGTTGCCGTACAGGTCGATCTCGCCCTTCTGCACGAACGGCGGGTCAGGGAACGGGTTGCCGCCGCCCCAGCCGGGACGCGCCGCGAAGTCCTGCAGCGCGAACCACATCGCCGCGGAGATGTAGGGCTTGGAGGCGAACACGCCGAGGTGGAACGCCGCCGAGGCTGCCTGGTTCTGGTAGGTGCCGCGCTCCTCGATCGGACCGTTGCGATTGCCCTCGAACCCGAACTCGGTGATCATCAGCGCCTTGTGCGGATAGCAGGCGTGCAGGCTGTCGAGGAAGGGACTGAGGGCGTCCGGATCGTCGGTGGCGCCGCCACCGGCATCGAACCAGCCGAAGTAGTCGTTGAAGCCGATCACATTGAGCGGCGCGTAGGCCGCCTGGCAGGGCACCCCCGGCCAGTCGGCGATCGCCATCGCCGCCGGTCGCGTGGGGTCGAGCTGGTGCACGATCGCCACGGCGCCGGCGATGTAGCGCGCCTCCGCGCCGCCGGGTGGCGTCGACAGCTCGTTGGCAATGCTCCACACCAGCACCGACGGATGGTTCTCGTTGGTCAGGATGTTCGTGCGCAGCATCGCATGGGCCGCGTTCAGCCAGCCGGGCTGCGACAGGTAGCTGGCGTTGGTCTGGTAGACCGGGATCTCCGACCAGAGCAGGATCCCGTCGCGGTCGGCGAGCTCCTCGATCTCGGGGTTCAGCGGGTAGTGGGCCCGGATGATGTCGCCGCCGAGCTCGCGTACCCAGCCGACCAGCGCCGCCAGCTGGCCGGGATTCAGCGCGGCGCCGGTCTGGATGTTGAGCTCGTGCAGACTGAAGCCGCGCAGATCGAGCACCCGGCCGTTGAGCAGCAGTTGACCGGTGGACGTGACCGTGATGCTGCGAATGCCGCTGTAGTCAACATAACCCTCGAGCTGGTGCCCGTGGTCGTCTGACAGCGTCAGGCCCGCGCGGTACAGGTACGGGTCTCCCGGAGCCCACAGGTGGGGCGACCGGATCGTCACTGCCGCGGTGGCGGTCCAGGTGGCGTGGGGCGCGATCCGGTCAGAGCCGAAGCTCAGCCGCGCGCGGCCGTAAGATCCCCGCAGCGCGACGTCCTGAGGCGCCCCGGTCACGTTACGGACCGAGACCTGCTCCTGGACGGTGGCGGCACACGTCGGGCACGGCAGGATCGGCCGGATCACGACCGGGGACATGTCGGCCACCTGCACCGAGCGCAGGTAGACCTCCTGGTTGATGCCCCCATAGTTCCACCAGCCGCCGCCCGGGCCCCGAGGCAGATCGCCCGCGTTGCGGCGATCGTCGACGCGGACGATCAGCCGGTTGACGCCGCTGTGCACGCCCTTCAGATCGAACTCGAAAGGCAGGTAGGCCCCGGCGTGGCCGCCGATCCGACGACCGTTCAGCCACACCGTGGCGTAGTAGTTGACCGATTCGAACCGGATGATCCAGCTGCGAAAGCGGGCCGGTACGTAGGCGGCGAACGCACCCGTGGGGATCGTGAAGTCGCGCCGGTACCAGCCGACCGACCCGTTCATGCTGGCGGTCGACAGGTCACCGGCGTTGAATGAGTTGGGGACGGTCACGCCCGTCCATCCGGCGGTGCTCGCCAGGTTGCGCCACCAGCCGTCGGTGACGCCGACGTCCGCGGGGTCCGCCCGGTAGAGCCAGGCGCCGCCGAGCAGCCAGCGATCGCCGGGACCATCGCGGTACAGCGCGCCGTGGGTCGGAGGCGTCGCCACGTAGGGGGTGGTCGCCTGGGCTCCGGCGCGAGCGCTGCCCAGCGCCATCGTGACCAATACGACCAGCAGCGGCAGCGCCCAGCGTCGGGCCGCCGCCAGCGTCGGTGGGGTGGCGTAGGTTGGGCGCCGGAACCCACCGCTACACTCGTCCGCCGATGTCAGCCGTCGATTCGCCGCAGCAGCGGCCGTCCACGACCGGCTCCTCCGGCCCCGGAGGGTCGCGCGCAGGGTCAATGGTTCGCTCCCTTCGTCCACCGGGGTCGCCCGCGGTGATCGCGGTCGTGTCGTGCATCGTCCTGGCCGCCCTTTCGGCGGCGATCCTGCCCACCGCGCCCAGCTACGACCCGTGGTCGTGGATCGTCTGGGGCCGCGAGGTGACCGATCCCCATCTCAGCTTCATCGTCAACGGCGGTCCCTCGTGGAAGCCGCTGCCGGTGATCTTCACGACCATCTGGGGGCTGTGGCACTCCGCCGCGCCCACCCTGTGGGTGATCACCGCGCGCGCCGGGGGCCTGCTCGGGCTGTGGGGCGCCTGGAAGCTGACCAGCCGCCTGGTCGGCGGCGGCTGGTTGGGGGCGTTCGCCGGCCTCCTGGCGGCGATCGGCATCGTGCTGACCGGCCGGCAAGACCAGGTCTGGTACTACTACTTTCTCCACGGCACCTCCGAGGCGATCCTGGTCGGCGCCACCGTGTGGTTCGTCGACCGCCTGCTCGACGGCCGTCACGCCCAGGCCTACCTGATCGCCGTCGCCGCCGGCCTGATCCGCCCGGAGTGGTGGCCATTCATCGGGCTTTACGCGATCTGGCTTTGGTTCCGGGATCCCGGCTTCAAGGGCCCCTGGATGCGGCTGCTGCTGATCGCCGGGCTGGTGGCGCAGCCGTTCGGCTGGTTCGTGCCGCCGTGGATCACCACCGGCCACCCGTTCCTGGCCGCCACCCACGCCGCCGAGTACAACGGCCACCTCGGATCCAATGTCCTGCGCTCGGTCGTGGTCCGGGGCGTCAGAGATCAGGTGCTGCCGGCCCTGATCCTGGCAGTCGTCGCGGTGGTCGTCGGCTGGGTGCGCGACCGCGACCGGGTGATCGTCGCGATCGGAGTGGGCGTCGTCGCCTGGTGGGTCGTGGTCGTCGGCGAGACGCTCGACGGCTATCCAGGCCTGGAGCGCTTCTTCCTGCCGGCCGCCACCCTCACCTGCGTGCTCGGCGGCGTCGGCGTCGCCCGGATCGCCGAGCTGGCGGGCGGGCTCGTCGGCGGCCTGCGGCGTCCGATGACGGTTGCGGTGGCGATCGTGCTGGCGGCGATCTGCGTCCCATTCAGCACCGCCCAGATCAGCGTGGCTCGGACGGACCAGACAGACGCCTCCCAGGGGGTCTACCTGCTCAACGAGCTGACCAGGGCGGTGGCGGCGGTCGGCGGTCACCGGGGCGTGCTGCCCTGCAAGTCCAGCTTCGCCGCGATCAACCATTCCGGTCAGACGGCGCTCGCCTGGAAGCTGGACGCGACCCTCGAGCGGGTTGGCACGTCGATGCACGAGCCCGGCGTGGACTTCATCGGTCCGCACTCGGCGCAGGTCGGCGGCCCGGCTGCGATCGACCCGCGGCTGACCCACGCCCAGACGCTGGCCGTGGTCGGCCCGTGGCGGGTGGTTCGCTACACCACCCCCGGGCTGCCGACCAGGTGCGACGGTCGCTGAGACGGTTCGCCGGCGGCTTGTGCCAGGTGCGACGGTCGCTGAGTCGGTTCGCCGGCGGCTTGTGATGGACCAGTCGCTCATGGGCGGATCTTCTGAGCCGGAGGCGTCTTTGCCTTTTCGGGCTTGGACTTGGGCTTGGACTTGGCCGTGATCGTGAGCTTCTTCTTCACCACCGTCTTGTTCCCCGCCCGATCGGTAGCCGTGACCGTCACGGTGTAGGCGCGCCCGCGCGTATACGTGTGGTCGGCATCGTTGCGGCGGATCCGGATCTGCTTCCCGACGCCCCAGTTGACGTAGACCGTCGCCACGCCCGAGGCGTCGGCCCGCGGCAGCCCCCGCGGTGGAGGGTCGCTGTAGGCGACGACGATCCGGAGCGGGCTGCCCACGATCCGCATCCCGGCGATCTTGAGCGACACCCGTGGATGGACGGTGTCGACGAACACGGTCGCCGGGCTTGCCGTCGCGGTCAGGCCCGCGCGGTTGACCGCCGTCACCTGATAGTTGTGACGCCCGTTGGCCAGCGGCGCCGGCGCGATCGCCTCCAGGGCGGCGGTCTGCGCCACCGCCACCCCGTCGACCCTGACCGTGTAGATCGTCGGGCCCCAGGACTCGGCGGCGGCCGACCATGCAAGCGCCGGCTGGGCGCTGCGGACGTAACTGAACCGGTGAGCCGCCGCGAAGCCGCCCGGCGGGTGATACAGCTGCGCGGCGACGACGTAGGTCCCCGCCCCGCTGCCCTGGACCCAGGCGATCGCGGCATCGCCGGCCACGTCACCGCCCGCCATCAGGCCGCTGGCGGCGTCGGTGGCGCCCAAAGTGGGGGAGGAGACGACCTGTTCGGGACCGAGGTCAACGCCGTCGGCGGCGTAGCGCAGCCGGATCTCGGCCGGGCCGGCGCTGCCCGGGGTCTGCTGCCAGGCGATCAGCGTGGATTGGAGACCGGCGGCGGCGGGAACGGCGTCCGGGACCGCGCCGTTGGGCAGGCTGTCGACCCGCGCGGTCCCTCGGAAGGCATCGTCGGAGGCGAGCGTGGCGGCGAACAGCTGATGGGACTGATCGTGCTCGGAGGTGACGAACCCCCTGCCGTACTCGGTCACCGCGGTCGCCGGCTCGTCGGCGCCCTCGGGTCCGCCGGTGACGGCCCCGTCGCCCTGCTGGATGCCGTCGTACTGCGACCCGTGCAGACGGTTCAGCAGCACGCGGGACTGGATCCCGCCCCCGTTGGCGAACTCCTCCTGGAAGGCGACCGACGCATACGAGGAGTCGCCCCCGGCTGAGATCACCGGGTCGCGCGCGGACACCTCCTGCCAGCCGTTGAGCGCGGGCACATCAGCCTGCTCATCGACGACGCTCGGCGTCGTCTTGGTGACCCGGCGGGTGTAGATGTGGCCGTTCTCGCCCCAGGCCACGATCCCGACGCCATCGCCGGCGGCGACGACATCCGGGCGGCCGCCGCCGGTGCCCGCCGCATCCGCTGGATTGGCGTCCAGGGGCGCGGCCTCGAGCGCCCATTGGCCGTGGTAGTAGTAGGCGGCGCGGACGTCGCCGCTCCCGGCGCCGTTGGTGGCGGTGAACGCCAGGTACACCTTGCCGAAGTTGGACATCGAGATCGACGGGTTGGCGGCGCTGGCGAAGATCGCGGCGGGCGCGGTCAGTGGCGCGTCGGCGGCCAGGGTCTGGGCGACGTACAGCGCTCCGCCGTTGATGAACGCCAGCTCGAGGGCGCCGCCGTTGCCGGCCGCGATCACCGGCTGCGAGGAAGGGCCGAGCAGGCCCGCGTCCACCTGAATGGGCGCCTGAAACCCGCCCCCGAGCAACCGCGACATGAACACGTGCGCCACTCCCGAGACGTCTTTGAGGTAGACGAGGCCGCCGGTGCCGTCGCGGGCGATCGACATCCCGCTCAGGCTGACGATCGCCGCGTCCGGTCCGTCGATGAGAGTGTTGGGCCCCTGTACCGGATCGGACACGTGGGCGGCGCCAGCCGCCGGCGCCAGGCCAAGCACGATGAGCAGCGACGCGACCAGGACGAAGAGCATCCTGCGCCATGCCCCGGTGAAGCGGTGTGAAGGCGACGTAGCGTGAACACCCCTACAACAGCGCGAGCGGCCGGGGGTTGCGGTGGTTGCGGTGCTCCAGGACCGATGTCTGACCCCCCACGGGCACGCGGGAGGCGTCCGCACGCCGACGGAGAATGTCTGCCCATGCTCGTCCTCGGCATTGATCCGGGCACCGCCAGTACCGGCTACGGCCTCGTTCGCCGGGAGGGGTCGCGGCTGTGCGCCGTGGCCGAGGGCGTCATCCAGACGCGGGCCGGGATCGCGCTGGAGCGGCGCCTGGCCGACATCCACCAGCGAGTCGGCGAGCTGCTTGACGATCACCAGCCCGCGGCGATGGCGATCGAGGAGCTCTACTTCGGCGCCAACGTTCGCACCGCGTTCGCGGTCGGCCAGGCGCGCGGTGTGGTCCTGCTCGCGGCCGGCCAGCGCCTGGTCCCGGTGCGCTCCTACACCCCCCAGCAGGTCAAAGGCGCCGTCTGCGGCAACGGGCGAGCCGCCAAGGATCAGGTGGCGCGCATGGTGGCGCGCCTGCTCGAGATGTCCGCTCCGCCGGCGGCCGATCACGCCACCGACGCCCTGGCGGTGGCCATCTGCGAGCTCAACCGGGCGCCGCTGGCGCGTGCGGTCGCGGGGGCCTGCACGTGATCGCGCTGATCTCCGGGACGGTTGCGGTGCGCCGTGGAGACCACGTGATCGTCGATTGCGGTGGCGTGGGCTACCGCCTGGCGGTCTCGGCTGAGACGCTGCGCAACGTACCGGCCGCCGGTCGCGAGGTCGTGTTGCACACCCATCTCGTCGTGCGGGACGACGCACTCGCTCTCTACGGGTTCTCCACCGAGGAGGAGCGGGACCTCTTCCTGATGCTGCTCGCCGTCCAGTCGGTGGGGCCCAAGGTGGCGCTGGCGGTCCTCTCCGGAGCCCCACCGAGGGAGCTGCTGGCCGCGGTCGCCGGAGGCGACGTGGCCAGGTTGCAGGCGGCGCCGGGGGTCGGCAAGCGCACGGCCGAACGGATCATCGTCGAGCTGCGCGAGAAGGTCGAAGCAGCCCTGCCGGGTGAGATCACCGTCGCCCGGGGTGACGATCCGGTGAGCCTGGCACGCGAGGCGCTCATCGGCCTGGGCTTTGGGGCGCCCGAGATCGATGAGCTGCTCGACGGCGCCGACGGCCAGAGCACCGAGGACCTGATCGCCCACGCGCTGCGGAGCTCGCGGCGGTGAGCGCGGCCACGCCCCGGCTGCCGGACCCCGCCGAGCTGCCCGGCGACGAGCTCGATCGCTCGCTGCGCCCACGCCGTCTGCAGGACTTCGTCGGCCAGGAGGCGGTGCGCGACCAGCTTTCGGTGTCGATCGCGGCGGCACGCCACCGCGGCGACGCTCTCGACCACGTGCTGCTGTCCGGGCCGCCCGGGCTGGGCAAGACCTCGCTGGCCCAGATTGTCGCCGCCGAGCTCGACGTGCCGTTCGTGCAGACCGCCGGACCGGCGCTGGAGCGCAAGCGCGACATCGCCTCGTTCTTGACCGCGCTCGAGCCGCGGGCGGTGTTCTTCGTCGACGAGATCCATCGCCTGCCGCGGGCGCTGGAGGAGACGTTCTATCCGGCGATGGAGGATGGGGAGCTGCCGATCACCGTCGGCGAGGGCGCGGGCGCGCGGATCGTGACGCTGACGCTTCCGCCGTTCACATTGATCGGGGCGACGACCCGCGCCGGGCTGCTGACCACTCCGCTGCGCGATCGCTTCGGCATCCAGCAACGGCTCGAGCACTACGCGCCAAACGATCTGGCGCGGATCGTGATCCGGTCAGCGCGGCTGCTCGGAGTCGAGATCCAGGACGGCGGCGCGGCGGCGATCGCCCGGCGCAGCCGGGGGACCCCGAGAGTCGCCAACCGGCTGCTGCGCCGGGTGCGCGACTACGCCGAGGTGCGTCACCGCGGCATCGTCACCGAACCCGTCGCCGATGCCGCGCTCGATCTCCTGGAGGTTGACGACGCGGGGCTCGACCGCCTGGATCGCGAGATCCTGCGGGCGATCTGCGACAAGTTCGGCGGCGGACCGGTGGGCCTGTCGACGCTCGCGGTCGCCGTCGGCGAGGAGCAGGACACGATCGAGGACGTATACGAGCCCTACCTGCTGCAACGGGGCCTGATCGAGCGCACACCACGGGGGCGAGCGGCCACCCACCGAGGATTTGCCCACCTCGGTCTCGAGCCCCCCGGCCAGCGCCGACTGATCTAGGCGGCCTCACCTAGCCGAGATGGCCCCTGGACACAGCGAGCGGCAACCCGCCCGCTCAGCGGGCCGGTACTCATGTGACTCTTATCCGCGTCCCTCTATCCTCAGCGCCGATGAGTCGTGAGCGTTACTTCATCTGCCCCCACTGCGGCAATCGCTCGATGGGAACCGATCGCAACGCCGGCTTCCGCCGTGAGGCGCGGGGCTGTGACAAATGCGGTTTCGCCTACCTGTTCGAGCTGCTCGACGACTACTACCCGGCACCCAACGCCGCCTTCTTCGCCTGCGACTCCGACGGGCGCATCGTCGACTGCGGGCGCGGCTCGTTCGAGCTCACCGGACTGAAGACCGAGCAGGCGATCGGTCGGCCGGTGCGGGAGGTCCTCGGACTGCGCTTCGAGGACGGCGGCGACCACGTCGGGACCGCGCTGGAATGGGAGGTCCGGGTGCGGGGTAAGCCGGTGCAGGTCAACGCCGAGCACGACCTTCCGGCCCGCGCCGTCGCCGACATCTTCCCCGCCTACGACGACGAAGAGGGCGGAGTCCTGGTCGTGCTCACGCCCACCAATCACAATTAGCATGCGACGGCGCTGGGGCGGGTGCGCCCATCCATTGGGGGCTCCGTGGCCGGCTCGGGCCGTTAGCATCGTTCACTGCTGATGTCAGATCGACAGCGTCACGGCTTCGTCCTGCTCCTGGTGGCGGGACTGATCGCCGCTTCGGTGTTCGTGGTCACGACCCAGAAGACGATTCTGGGCCTCGATCTGAAGGGCGGGGTGGAGCTGGTCTACCAGGGCGAAGCGACCCCGCAGAGCCCGGTCAACCAGGCTTCGCTCAACCGGGCCGTGGACATCATGCGCTCGCGCGTGGACCAGTTGGGCGTCACCGAGCCGGAGATCCAGACCTCGGGCGGCAATCAGATCACGGTCGGCCTGCCGGACGTCACGGATGTGGGACGCGCCGAGCAGGAGGTGGGCCAGACCGCCGAGCTGTACTTCTATGACTGGGAGGCCAACGTCCTCACGCCCAACGGCAAGACCGTGGCCAGCCAGTTACAGCCGCCTCCGAATCAGACGGCGCTGTCGATCAGCCAGGGGCCGGTGGCGGGCGGGGGACCGGGGGTGCCGGGCGCGGGCGGCGTGCCGCTCTACCAGGCGGTCACGCTGGCGGCGCGGCAGCCGGTCGCGCCGGACTCGCCGACGCTGTCGCGCAAGGGCCCGCAGTACTTCCTGTTCGGCACGCCGGGCAGCGCCGCCTGCGCCGCCGCCGCCAAGGCCAACGGAACGACGGTCGTCGCCGGCGATCATTGCCTGCTGTCGGGCCCCGACAGCAGCCTCGCCGACCTCAAATCCGGCCTGCCGTCCGGCGTGACGATGGCCGACGGCCAGCTGCTCACCGTCCCCCAGGGCACCGTGGTGCTGCAGGCGGCCAACCTGACCGCCTCCTCCCACGTCGCGTTCGACAGCCCGGACGCCGAGTTCTTCGTCCTCAAGGACCGGGTCGCGATCCTCGGCAAAGACATCACCAACCCCACGCAGGGCACCGACCAGAGCGGCAGCCCCGACGTCCAGTTCGGCTTCACCTCCAAGGGCCAGAGCGAGTTCCAGAACGTCACCGGCCAGATCGCCAAGCGCGGCGCGAACATCATCGGGGTCGGTGGCACCAAGTACTACCAGCATTTCGCCGTCGCGCTGGACAACCAGCTGGTCACCGTCCCCCAGATCAACTACAACCAATACCCGGACGGGATCATCGGCGGCGGCGCCGACATCACCGGCGGCTTCACCACGACCTCGGCCCAGGACCTGGCCACCCAGCTGCGCCTCGGCGCGCTCCCGATCAACCTGCGCCGCATCTCGGAATCCCAGGTGTCGGCGACGCTCGGCCAGCAGGCGCTGCATCAGGGTCTGATCGCCGGCGCGGTCGGCCTGCTCGTGGTCGCCCTCTTCCTGATCTTCTACTACCGCGTGCTCGGGGTAATCGCGGTCGCCGGCCTGGCCGTCTACGGCCTCTACTTCTTCGCCCTGATCAAGCTGATCCCGATCACGCTCACCCTGGCGGGGATCGCCGGTCTGATCCTGACCATCGGCGTGGCCGCCGACGCCAACATCGTCATCTTCGAGCGCGTCAAGGAGGAGATACGCGCCGGGCGCTCGATCCGGGCCGGGATCGCCACCGGCTACAAGAAGGGCCTGACCGCGATCATCGACGCCAACGTGGTGACGATCATCACCGCGTTCATCCTGTTCGTGCTGGCTACGTCCGACGTCCAGGGGTTCGCCTTCACCCTCGGCATCGGCACGATCGTGTCGCTGTTCACCGCGGTGATGGCAACGCAGGCGATCCTGATGACGACGGCCGACTCGCGGACGATCGCCCGGCCGTCGGCGCTCGGCGCCGGCGGCAAGAAGCACGTGTGGCGCTTTGACTTCATGGGCGCCTCCAAGTACTTCTTCTCGATGTCGGGCGTGATCCTGCTGATCGGGGCGCTGGCAGTCGGGGGCCGCGGTCTGAACCTCGGCATCGACTTCACCTCCGGGGCTCGGATCAACGTCACCGTCGCACATCCGACCACCTCCAAGCAGGTCAGCGCGGTCGCCGCGGGAGCCGGCATCTCCAGCCCCGTGGTGCAGGAGATCGGCGGCAAGGGAACGCAGTTCCAGATCTCGTCCAAGCCGCTGGCGCGGGGCAGCAGCGGGGTGGAGGGGGCGCTGAATTCCAAGTTCGGGGTGCGCAGCTTCGGCAGCGAGTCGGTCGGCCCGACGTTCGGCGCTACGGTGACGCACTCCGCGGTGGTCGCGATCATCGCCTCGTTGCTGGTGATCTCCGCCTACGTGGCGCTGCGCTTCGACTGGAAGTTCGCCGTGCCGGTGCTGATCGCCCTGATGCACGACCTGCTCATCACCGCCGGCGTCTACGCATTGACCGGAAGGCAGGTGACGGTCGACACGGTCGCGGCCCTGCTCACCATCCTGGGCTACTCCCTCTACGACACGATCATCGTGTTCGACCGGGTGCGCGAGAACGTTCCGCGAATGCCCCGCGCCGCGTTCTCGCAGATCGTCAACCGCTCCATGTCAGAGGTGCTCACCCGGTCGATCGCCACCACCTCCTGCACGCTCTTGCCGATCATCGCGCTGCTGCTGTTCGGCGGCTCGACCCTGCAGGACTTCGCCTTCGCCCTGCTGATCGGCGTCGCCTCGGGAGCCTACTCGTCGATCTTCATCGCCTCCCCGGTGCTGACCCACTGGAAGGAGCGCGAGACGATCTACCGGCACCGCCGGCAGCGGATCGAGACCGACTACGGCGCTGTCGCCGCCTACGCCACGGCCGGGGCGGACGTCGAGCCCGCCCGCCAGCGCCTGCGCCAACGGGTCGGACGGATCACCGAGCCCGACCCCGAGGGCGTGTCGGCCGCCGAGTTCGAGCAGATGAAGCGAGATCTGGACATCGAGAACGAACCGACCCAGCGCACCTCGACCCTGATCAAACGGCTCGCCCATACCTCCCAGACCGAAACCGAGGCCGAGGCCGGCGCGCCCGCCAAGCCCAAGCCACCGCGGCGCGGAAAGGGAGCTGCCGCCGCCGCGAAGACGTCGCCCACCCGGTCTCGGCCCGCCAAGCCGCGTCCCGCTCCCGGTCCCGCGCCCGGTGACGGCGGACCGGCGGTGGCGCCGGATCGCGAAGCGGAGTCCGAGTCGACCACCAACGGCGGGCAGGGAGGTCAGCCGGAGCGCGGTGAGCGACCCGCGCCGACCGCCGCCGACGGGCCGGACACCGCTCCCTCGGCCGCGCCGGAGCCCACCGCCCAGAGCGCCGCGGAGGAGGGCTTCCGGCACGCTCCCGACGAGGCTGAGAACGAGGCGATCGCGAGGTCCCCCAAGCCGCCTCGATCCGGCAAGTCGCGGTCGCGCAACCGCCGCCACGGGAGGCGTCGCTGATGGGCATGCTCGCCTGGGTGATGATGGGCCTGGCCCTCTGGCACTTCACCATCTGGCTGCCTGACCGTTACTGGGGCGGCATCGTCGGCGCCTTCCTGGGCGCGCTGTTCGGCGCGGGGCTGTTCGGCCTGATCGTCAATGGCTTTTCCATCCCGGGCCGCCACGACACCCATATCACCACCGCGCTGGAGGCGATCCCGGGCGCGCTGATCGGCATCGGGCTGATCTACTACCTGGGCGTGCGCCAGGAGAGAGAAGGCGGCCCCGGTCCGGTGCGCCTCTGACTTCTGGGTGCGCCCGGGGGCTATGTAACTAAGTGGCGGATAGCGCCCCTTAGTTACATCACGTCATCGCCTGGCGGTCCGTCCTGGCCCGCTCATACCTTGTGGGGATGGCGGAGGTCGCAAGACTCCTCGAACCGGAACCATCAGCGGCGTTGCGCGTCGTCGACGGCGTCGCGCCTGCGCCGAGCGCGCCCGGCGATGTGCGACCGCGGCTGCAGATCCCCGACTACGACCTCGGCGCGGCGCTGGCGTTGCAGAGCGCGCTCGGAATCAGCCACGTGCTCGCCCAGATCCTCGTCCGCCGCGGGCTCGGCGACCCCGATCGGGCACGACGGTTTCTGGACGCCCGCGATGCCCACGATCCAAGCGACTTCAAGGGCATCGGCGACGCGGCCGCGGCGATCCGGCGTCAGCTCGATGCCGGCGGCCGGATCGTCGTCCACGGTGATTACGACGTAGACGGCGTATGCGCGACCGCGATCATGATCCGCGCCCTGCGCGGTCTCGGCGGCGACGTGGGCTGGTTTTTGCCGAGCCGGACAGAGGACGGCTACGGCCTGTCGGCAGCGACGGTCCAGCGGCTGGCTCAGCGCGCAACCGCCTTGATCGTCACCGTCGACTGCGGGATCACCGCCGTGGAGGAGGTGTCGGGGGCCCGGGCGGCAGGCGTCGAGATGGTGGTCTCCGACCACCATGCGCCCCGTCCCGACGGGAGGCTTCCGGACTGCCCGATCGTACACCCGGTAGTGGGCGAGTACCCGTGCGCCAGCCTCTGCGGCAGCGCCGTCGCGCTCAAGCTCGCCGAGGCGCTCAGGGCGCCGACCACCGGCGAGGATCTGGATCTCGTGGCTCTGGCCACCGTCGCCGATCTGGTGCCGCTCGTCGGCGAGAACCGGCGTCTCGTCCGCGAGGGCCTGGCGGCGCTGGCGACCACCGCCAAGACCGGGCTGCGCGCGTTGATGGCGGTGGCCGAGGCCGACCCGGGCGCCCTTGATACGGGAACCCTCGGCTTCCGGCTCGCGCCGCGGATCAATGCCGCCGGGCGGCTGAGCCGCGCCGACGCCGGGCTGGAGCTGCTGCTCTGCGAGGACCCGGCGCGAGCCCAGGCGATCGCCCACGAGCTCGATCGGGTCAATGGTGAGCGGCGGGCGGTCGAGCAGCGGATCCTCTGGGATGCCGAGGCCCAGGTGTCGCGGCTGGGACCCCGCAGCGCCTACGTGCTGGCGGGCGAGGACTGGCATCCCGGCGTGGTGGGAATCGTCGCCTCGCGCATCGTCGAGCGCCATCACCGCCCGGCGGTGCTGATCGCGCTCGATGACGAGCTCGGCACCGGCTCCGGGCGCAGCATCTCCGGCTTCGATCTGCTCGGAGCGCTGAACGCCGTCAGCGGTTGCCTGCGCCGTTACGGCGGTCACCGCGCCGCCGCGGGGCTGACGATCGATCCGGCGCGGGTCGAGGAGTTCCGGACGCGGTTCGAGGCGCACGCGGCTGCAGCGCTGACTCCCGAGCTGCTCGAGCCGGTGGAGCGGGTCGACGCCGTCGTCTCCGGCAGCGAGCTGGGCCTGGCGCTCGCCGAGGAGCTGCTCGTGCTCGAGCCGTGCGGGATCGGAAATCCGTCGCCGCGCCTGCTCGTTCCCGGCGGCCGGTTTGGGGATGTTCGGCCGATGGGGGAGGGGCGCCACGCTCGCTTCTCGGTCACCTCCGGTGGGGCCCGGGCGCGGGCGGTGGCGTTCGGCTGCGACGGACGGGTCGGCGACGATTCCCGGCAGCCGCTGAACGCGACGTTCAAGCTGGAGCGCAACGCATGGCGAGGAGCTGTGGAGCCCCGGCTCGTGCTCCGGCACGCACAGCCCTGCTCGCCCGCCCCGATCAGCGTGCTGGAGGATCGGGAGGATTACCTGGCATCGGTCATGGCCGAGGTCGACGCCGCGCTGGACACCCCGCCGACGGCGCCGACCGATTGGTTCGCGTCGTCTCGCGTGATCATCGACCGCCGCGGCCACAGCCCGCTGTCGGTGCTGGTGGACGCCGTGGCCGCCGGCGAGCCGGTGCTGGCGATCTGCGCCAATGTCGCCCGACGGCTGACCGGACTCCGCGAGCGGGTCGGGGGCTTCACCCTGGTGGGCCACGGTCAGCTGGAGCGCGAGCCCGGACTAGTACGCGGCTTTGCCCACGTGGTCGCACTCGATCCACCGAGCGGTCACCGGGCCGCCGAGGCGATGCTCGCGGGCGAGGGCGTCACGCAGCTTGCCTGGGGCGAGCCTGAGCTACGCTTTACCGAGCAGATGCACGAGTTCGAGTACGGTCTACGTGCTTCGCTCGTCGCCTTCTATCGCGCCCTGCGGGCGCGGGAGCGGGCGGCCGGCGAGGAGCTGGAGCGACTGCTTCGCGGCGATGGTCCGCACGGCCGATCGGCACAACTCGCCGGCAGGCTGATCCGGGTGCTCGCGGAGCTGGAGCTCGTAAGCCTCGACCGGGATCTGCCGGCCCTCGCGATCGCGGGCCGAGCGCCCACCGCGCTCGATCGCTCGCCGTCCTTCAGGGTCTACTCGCAGCGATACGAGGACGGCAAGCGATACCTGAGCAGCGCAAATCATCCAGCAGGCGCCTGAGCCGAGCGATGGGCCGCGGCGACACCGCCGGCGGGAAGTCGGCGAAGGGCAAGGCGACCCGCGCCGGGGACGGCGCCTCGACGGCGCTCGCCAGCGACCGGCCCCGGGTCGACGGTCTCGCCGGCCCGCACGAACCGGAGGCGGTGAGTCGCTCCGACCTGGCGCCGTTTGAGCAGCGGCTGCTCGGCGATCTGTTCGCGATCGTCGAGGAGCACGCCGACCAGGCGCTGGCGATCGACCGCGACCGCGTGGAGCGGGCGTTCGCGTACGCCTGCGCTCATCACGCCGATCAACGCCGTATGTCGGGCGAGGAGTTCATCAGCCACCCGATCGGCGTGGCGAAGATCTGCGCCGGGCTGCGGCTCGATACCGAGACGCTGTGCGCCGCCCTGCTCCACGACACCGTGGAGGACACGAGCGCTTCGCTGGAGGAGGTCGAACAGACCTTCGGCGAAGATGTCGCCGGCCTCGTCGACGGCGTCACCAAGCTGACGGGCCTGACCTTTCAGTCACACGATGAGGCGCAGGCCGAGAACTACCGCAAGATGGTCGTGGCGATGGCCTCCGACATCCGAGTGATCCTGATCAAGCTCGCCGACCGCCTGCACAACATGCGCACGATCTCGGCGATGCCCAAGCAGAAGCAGATCGAGAAGTCACGCGAGACCCTCGACATCTACGCGCCGATCGCCCACCGGCTCGGCATCCACGCGATCAAGTGGGAGCTGGAGGATCTCGCCTTCCAGACGCTGCATCCCCGTAAGTACAACGAGATCAAGGGCTTGGTCGCCCAGCAGCGTGGCGAGCGCGAGCGCTACGTCACCCAGGCCGGCGACATCGTGGCCTCCGAGCTCGCCGAGCTCGGCATCCACGCCGACATCTCCGGCCGGGCCAAGCACTTCTACTCCATCTACTCCAAGATGACCAAGAAGGGCCGCGAGTTCAACGAGATCTACGACTTGACCGCGATGCGGGTGATCGTCGACTCGGTGAAGGACTGCTACGGCGCCGTGGGCGTGATTCACTCGCTGTGGAAGCCGTTGCCGGGCCGCTTCAAGGACTTCGTCGCGATGCCGAAGTTCAATATGTACTCGTCCCTGCACACGACGGTGATCGGCCCGGAGGGGCGGCCGCTGGAGATCCAGATTCGCACCAGCGAGATGCACGATCTCGCCGAGTTCGGGATCGCCGCCCACTGGATGTACAAGGAAGGCGCCGTCGGGTCCGACGGGGCCAATCGGGATCGGGACGGAAAGCTGAAGTGGCTGCGGTCGCTGATGGATTGGCAGCAGGATATGGCCGATCCGCGGGAGTTCATGGAGAACCTCAAGGTCGACCTGTTCGAGGACGAGGTGTTCGTCTTCACCCCCAAGGGCGAGGTCAAATCGCTGGCCGCCGGCTCCACTCCGCTGGACTTCGCGTACGAGATCCACACCGACGTCGGTCACCGCTGCGTCGGCGCCAAGGTCAACGGCAAGATCGTGCCGCTGTCCTACGCACTGCGCTCGGGCGACATCGTCGAGGTGCTGACCTCCAAGCGCGAGCGCGGGCCGTCGCGCGATTGGCTCGCGCTGGTCAAGACGACCCGGGCGCGGAACAAGATCAAGGCCTGGTTCAAGGCCGAGTCGCGCCGCGACACCGAGCACACCGGACGCGAGCTGCTCCAGGACGCCCTGCGTAAGCAGGGCCTACCGGCGCAGAAGCTGGTCGGCTCGCCGCTGCTCGCCGACGTCATCCGGGAGATGGGCTTTCGCAAGGGAGACGACTTCTACATCGCGCTCGGGGGCGCCAAGATCTCGGCCAACACCGTCGTCAACAAGGTCATGCAACGTCTCAAGCAGGGCGAGGCCGCCGAGTCCGAGCCCACCGCCGCCGACGACCTGCTCCAGACCAACCGGCGTCGTACCCGGCCCACCACCTCCTCCTCGCGCTACGGGATCGCCGTGGAAGGCATCGACGAGGTGATGCTGCGCCTGGCCAAGTGCTGTCGCCCGGTTCCCGGCGATCCGATCGTCGGCTACATCTCGCTCGGCCGCGGCATCACCATCCATCGCGACGACTGCCCCAACGTCGCCGTCCTCAAGAAGGACCCGGAGCGCTTCACCAGCGTCTCCTGGGACGGCGACGCCGACACCTCGTTCCGGGTCGAGATCGAGGTCGACGGCTGGGACCGCCACCGCCTGCTGGAGGACATGTCCCGGACGTTCGCCGAGGCGGGGATCAACATCCTCGACGCCCACTGCGCCGTCAACCACCCGATGGTCAAGAACCGGTTCGTGGTGGAGGTGGGGGACACCCGCGCTCTGGATCAGGCGATCAACCGCCTGCGCAACATCGACGCCGTGTTCGACGCCTACCGGGTCACGCCCGGCGCCGGCTGATCCCGGTCACGACCCCGCGCGCCCGATCGTCGCCGGCCGCCCGCGTCTGGGCGATCGCCACCCGGAGACGCCGACCGTCGCGCAGCGTCCCGCGGCGGCGCCACCGCGCGCACCCGGGGGACGTGAGCGCGCGCCGGCGGTGAGGGCTCGCGGCGCGGCGGCGTGACGCGCACCCGCCGCACCTCGGCCGTCGGCAGCTTCGTGAGCACGACGGCGGCGCCCGGGGCGAGCGTCTTGATCTCGTTGGGGTGGACCGCGTATCGCTCCGCGAGCCGGCGCGTCCCCCGGCTACCGCCGCGGGGCGCGAACGGGCCGCGGAGATTCTCGGTCTGCTCCCACACCCGCTCAGTCCCGGCCATCTGGGCGATCATCTCGGCGGACGTCGGGACATCCTGACGATGGGCGATCTTGACGCCAACGATCCCCAGCACCTGGTCGCGAAAGCCACGGCCGGCGCGCTCCAGGTCAGACATCTCCTGGGTGGCCAGGATCACGCTCACGCCCGACTCTCGTCCCCGCGCCAGCAGTGCCAGCACGTTGTCTGCGCCGAGCGCCGAGAACTCGTCGATCGCCACGGTTGCGCTCGGTGGACCGCTCTCTCGGCTCGGGCTGGGACCGAGGCGGTGACCCGACGCGCTGACCAGGTCCTGGATCGCCAACGCCCCCAGCTGCGCCGCGAGACTGCCGTACACGCTGGAGTTCAGGCTGAACAGCATGACCTCGCCGCCTTCCAGGCCGGCCCGCAGGTCGATTACGCCGGCCGACGCGGCCCGCCCGGGAAGATCCGCACCGAGGCGGCCGGTCAGACGCAGCCCGGGCTCGCCGGCCGCAGGCGCGCCAGCCTCTTCAGTGCGCAGGTACGGGCCGGCGGACGATTCGCTCAACAGCGCCAGCCTGGTTCCCAGCCCCCGCACCGCACTGACCTGGTCTGGGGTCAGGGCACCGAGGTAGTCATGCACGCGCTCGGCGAGCGGTTCCGGGACGAGGCGCAGCGCCGGTATCAGCCGTCGTGGCTCCATCACCGCCACCACCTCATGCAGCTCGACCGGACGACTGGGATGCGCCGCCTGAAGGACCTGCAGGGCCGTCTGGACGTAGCGCTCGGCGGCGCGCTGATAGTGAGGCTCGCTGAAGCGCTCGGTGCGGATCAGCTTGTCCTTCAGCGACGTCGCGTTGCCGTGCTGGAGCGGGTTCCAGTGACCGGAGCCGTCCGGCGTCCACACCGAAAGCCCACGTCCGCACCCCTCCGCCACGCGGCGCAACTCGGCCGCGAACGCCGGAGACCCCTTCATGTCGATCGCCACCACCGGCCGGCCGGCGCGGATCTGAGCGCTCACGATCGTGAGCATGGTGGTCGACTTTCCGGCCCCGCTGGCCCCCAGGATCAAGGCATGTGCGGCGAGCTGAGCGTCGCTCAGCGTCACCGGTCGCCTCGCCGGATCCTTCCCCAGCACCGTGGTCTGCACCTCGTCGCGGCCGTCGCCGCACTGCCGGAGCCGGCTGACGCCGCCGGGCTGCCGGAGCCGGCTGACGCCGCCGCGCCCGTGGCGCCGCAGCGCCGCTCGCCACAGCGTCGGCGCGAACCGCAGCGCGGCACCGCCGGCCAGCAATCCCACCGCCACCGGAAGGGAAGGCGCCATCAGCACCGCCACCCAGAGCGCAAGCGACAGGTAACGGCGGGCGCGGCGGGCCGGAATCGAGTCGTTCACCGCGAAGTCTCCGACCCGCGTCGCACCGAGGCACCCCCGTCCCGGCTCGCCCGGTGACGCCGCTCGGCGGCATGGCCGCGAGCGGTCGTCGGCGTGGATCCGCCCAGCGTCACGCGCTGCACGTGAACGATGTCCGAGACCCCGACTCGCCGCGCCGACCGCTCGATCGCCCGCCGCACCGCGGGTTTCTCTGCCAGGTAGACGACGGCGTCGATGCGACGGTCCGCTCCGTAGGCGGAGAGGATCCGCTCCCGTCGATCCTGCGCCTTGGTCGTCAGCTCGAGCTCGAACGCGACCCGGTGCCCCGAGCCGGTGACCACGATCATGTCCGGGTAGTGCAGCCGGTCGCGGCCACCCGGCCCGACACCGCCGAGGCGAACCCCCCACCGCTCGTCACGCTCCGCGCCCCGAGCGTCGCTGGATCGCATGCGTCGCTCGGAGATGACATTCAATACCGCACCAAAGCGTCCGCGGCGCGCCGCGAGCATCAGCCAGCCGAGACCGAGATCATGCCCGTACAGGGCGAGATCCGGTCTGTGCGGGGCGGGCAGGTCGCTGCCGATCGCCCGGAGCCCATCACGAGTGACCTGATGGCAGGCCGGCTGGAGGTGAAGCTTGCGCTCGGTGCGAACGTACCCGCCCGCGCTGAGCGCCCGTAACCGAGCGGACGCCGCCGATTCGGTGACCTCCAGCAGCACGGCCACCTGACCGGCGACCACGAACCGATGCTCGGCGACGAAGCTGAGCAGGATCCGGTCCCGGCCGGTGATCTGGACCGGGCGGGCCTGTGCGGATCGGCGCCGCCGCGCGTCTTGGGTCTCCACACGGACATAGAGCCGGCAGGGTGCTCGTATTCACCCCCCGATCCGGTTCAGCGTTCCCGCAGGCGCGACTCCGCGGGCGCGACTCAGGAGACGACCAGCATCCGCCGCGCCAGACATGCGAACGTCGCCCCAGCGACGTCGCCGATGTAGTCGCCGTCGACCTGGAGCGGAAGCGGACGCCCATCACGGGAGCTGACCCTGCACTCGGTGAGCCCGCTGTAGGCGTGCACGCGCCGGTGTCCGGACAGGTGCGAGCGCCCCGACAGCGCGCGCCACGCGATCGCTGGCACGTCCACGGGGTTGGCCCGATCCAGGACGATCGCGGCCAGGTCGCCGCTGTCCAGGGATGCCCCCTCGCCCATCCGCACTCGACGATCGCCGAAGTAGGTGTAGGGGTCGGAGTTCTGGACCAGTGTCGTCACGCCGTCGACGGTCTCTGAACCCAGCTCGGCCCGCATCCGCGGGGGATGCACCAGGTAGCGGCGATTGAACGTCGTCACCGCCGCCCACGTGTAGTACCACTCGCCGAGGCGGGCCTTGCGCCGCGGATGGGCGTCGACGACGGCGACGACGCTGGCATCCAGCCCCAGTCCCGCTGAGAACAGGAAGCAGCGCTGGTTGACCCGCCCGAGATCGACGCGCCGCGGCCTCCAATCGTGCGCCATGCCCAGCAGATGCTCGGTGGCGTCGATCACGTCGGAGGGGATTCCGAGCATCCGGCAGTACACGTTGGCCCGGCCCCCGGGCAAGCAGCACAGCGGTGTGTCTGAACCGGCGAGCCCGTTGGCGGCCTCATTGACGGTGCCGTCGCCACCGAACGCCACCACGACGTCATAGCCCGCGTTCGCCGCCTCATGACACAGCTCTGTGGCATGACCTCGAGCCTCGGTATCGACCGCCCGCACGTCATAACGGCCCCTCAGCGCATCGATGACGAGGCTGCGGAGACGGCCGGAGACGGTCGTCGCGTACGGGTTGACGATCATCAGCATGCGTCGCCTCGGCGCATCCGGTCCATCCGGGGCAAGGATCGCCGGCAGGCGCACCGGCGGGTCGGGCGGGGCGGTGGCCATGCCAACCTCGTCAACACCGTGCCGGGGGCGGGGTTACGCCGCCGCGCATCGGCCCCGCGCGGCTAATGCCGGTCTCGCCCACCGGTATACTCAGCCCGTACATAGCAGTACGCATCCAGAGGGGTGGAGGGATATGGCCCTACGAAACCCCGGCAACCTCCCGCAAGGGAACGGTGCCAATTCCATCAGGCTCCAACCCACAAAGGCCTGGGAGATGTGGCAAGGCGGTTTCGCAAGTGCCTCCGACCACAGACCCCGGCGGAGGATTTTCCAAGATGCCGCCAGAGTCTCTTCGCTGCAGGGAATGTCAATCGATCTATCCGCTTGACGCGCACTACGTGTGCGAGCGGTGCTTCGGTCCGCTCGAGGTCGCTTACGCGCCTCGCGAGGACCCGGATCCGGCCGCGCTGCGTCGCCGGATTCAGGCCGGGCCGCACTCGTTGTGGCGCTACGGCGACTTCCTGCCCGTCCAGTCGCCCCCGCGCGGGGCGCTGCCGGCGGGCTGGACTCCGCTGCTGCGCGCCGACCGCCTGGCGAAGCGGCTCGGCCTCAACGAGGTCTGGATCAAGAACGACGCCGCCAACCCGACCCACTCGTTCAAGGATCGGGTCGTGTCGGTGGCGCTGGCGCGAGCTCGTGAGCTCGGCTACGAGACGATCGCGTGCGCTTCGACCGGCAACCTGGCCAATGCCGTGGCCGCGCATTCCGCCGCCGCCGGGCTTCAGTCCTATGTCTTCATCCCGTCCAACCTGGAGGAGCAGAAGGTTCTCGCCACCGGTGTCTACGGCACGAACGTGGTCGCGGTTCGCGGTAACTACGACGACGTCAACCGCCTGTGCACCGAGCTCTCGGGCGAGCACGCGTGGGCGTTCGTGAACATCAACATGCGCCCGTACTACGCCGAGGGCTCCAAGACGCTGGCGTTCGAGACCGCCGAGCAGCTGGGGTTCGAGCTGCCGGATCGAGTGGTGGCTCCGATCGCATCCGGGTCGCTGTTCACCAAGATCGCCCGTGGCTTTGCCGAGTGGATCGATGCCGGCCTGCTCGAGGGCCGGCTGCCCGTGTTCAACGGCGCCCAGGCGGCGGGTTGCTCCCCGGTCGCGACCGCCTTCGCCGACGGGCAGGACTTCTGCCGCCCGGTCAAGCCGGACACGATCGCCAAGTCCCTGGCGATCGGCAATCCCGCCGACGGTCCATACGCGCTCGACCTGGCCAGGAGCAGCGGCGGCGGCATCGATGCGGTCACCGACGACGAGATCCGCGAGGGGATCAAGGTGCTGGCGCAGACCACCGGCATCTTCACCGAGACCGCGGGAGGCGTGACCACCGCGGTGCTCTCGAAGCTGGCGCTACGGGGGGACATCGACCCCGACGAACGCGTCGTCGTCTACATCACCGGCGAAGGTCTGAAAACGCTCGACGCGGTGCGCGGAACGTTCGCGGTGTGGGACATCGAGCCGAGTGTCACCGCGTTTGAGAGCGCGAGCCAGCGCGTCGGCGCGCTGGCATAAGATGCGCCGATGACCGTCAGCGTGAAGATCCCCACCCAGCTTCGATCCGCCACCGAGGGCGAGGCTTCGGCCACGGTCGACGGAGCCACCGTGGGCGAGGTGCTCGACTCACTGTACGAGCGCTTCGGCGAGTTGCGCAGCCGCATCGCCGAGGATGGTGGCCTGCGCCGGTTCGTCAATGTCTACGTCGACGGCGAGGACATCCGCTTCCTCGACGGCCTCGACACCCAGGTCAAGGATGGTGACGAGGTCACCATTCTGCCCGCCGTCGCCGGCGGCTGAGTGACTCGCTGAGCGCTCGCGCGCCGGGAGTGGTCGGCTACTAAGTCGTCGCCGGGGCGGCGACTTGTACCTGTGCCGGCACCGCGAGCCCCTCGGGCTCGCTGCCCGCTCGGCGTCCAGCCTCGCCTTGATGGGCAGCGCCCGAGTCATCCAGCTGGCAGCTGACGCCGGTCCCTCCCAGCCCGCAGTAGCCCCATGGATTCTTGTGGAGGTACTGCTGGTGGTAGTCCTCGGCGTAGTAGAACGGGTGGGTGGAGGCGGGTTCGATCTCGGTGGTGATCTCGGGATAGCCCGTCTGGCGGAGGCGCTCGTTATAGGCGGCGCGGGAGGCCTCTGCGGCCTGATGCTGCTCTTCGGTGTCCCAGTAGATCGCCGAGCGGTACTGGGTGCCACGGTCGTTGCCCTGACGCATTCCCTGGGTCGGGTCATGGTTCTCCCAGAACAGCCTGAGCATCTCCGCGCAGGAGGTCTTGGCGGGGTCGAACACGACGAGCACGACCTCGGCGTGGCCGGTGCTCCCGCTGCACACTTCCTCATAGGTGGGGTTCGGGGTGTAGCCCCCGGCGTAGCCGACGGCGGTGGTGTAGACACCCGGCGCCTGCCAGAACACGCGCTCGGCGCCCCAGAAGCAGCCCATCCCCACGACCAGTTGCTGATACCCGTCCGGGAAGGGCGGCTTCATCGGCGTGCCCAGCACCGCGTGGCGATCGGCCACCGCCAGCGGTGTCTGCCGGCCGGGGAGCGCTCGCTCCGGGTCGATCATCTTCGCCTTCTCTCGCAATCCGAACATGGATCGAGCTTAGTGGCTCCGTTGCACTTAGTGGCTCGCGTTTGGCAGGCCCGCAGGGGGGTACGCAAAATCCAACGGCCGACTGCAGGAGATCACGATGCCACCACGCGGCGTGAAGCCCGGTAGCAAGCAGGCTCGTAAATACGAGCACATCAAGGAGAGCGAGAAGGATCAGGGCCGTAGTGAGGGCCGGGCGGAGGAGATCGCGGCCCGGACGGTGAACAAGGAGCGCGCCCGCAGCGGGGAATCGCGTCAGGCCTCCAGGACCTCCACCCAGGACATGTCGTCCTCACGACGGGGCGGGCAGCGGTCGGGGACCAATCGGGAGAAGGGGCGGACCCGGGACCAGCTCTACAACGAGGCGAAGCAGCTCGGCATCGACGGCCGTTCGCACATGAACAAGGCCCAGCTGAAGCGCGCGGTGGACGCCAAGAAGTCGTGACCGGGTAAGCGGGGCCACCACGTGACCCTCGAGCGAGCGGCGCGCGCTCTGCCGGCGCCCGGGTCGCCGCTGACCCGCCGGCTCAGCCCGCGCCCGGATCAGCGCTGTCGCCGCTGACCCGCCGGATCTTCTCGATCGCGGAGCGCAGCAGGCGCGACACCTGCATCTGCGAGGTGCCGATACGAGCGGCGATCTCAGACTGGGTGAGGTCGCGGCCGAACCGGAGGTACAGGATCAGCCGATCGGACTCAGACAGCGTCTCCACGCCCTTGGCGATCATCGTCAGATACTCGGCCTGCTCCAGCCGCTCATCTTCGGCGCCCAGCACCGCGGCCAGCGGAGGGGCCCCCGTTTCGTCTTCATCGGGGCCGTGCTCCAGCGGCGTGGTGTGCCGGGCGTGGTAGGCCTCCACCGCCTCGAGCGTCTGCTCCTCGGTGGCGTGGAGCGCCTCGGCCAGCTCGGGCAGCGACGGCGACCGGCCCAGCCGAGCTGACAGCTGATCGGTGACGCTGGCCAGCTCCAGCGCCCGCTCCTTGACCCCCCGGGGAACGTGTATCGCCCATCCGCTGTCGCGGAAGTAGCGCTTGAGCTCGCCGAGCATCGTCGGCGTGGCGTAGCTGGTGAACGCGTAGCCTCGCTCCGGATCGAAGCGATTGATCGCCTTGAGCAGCCCGACCATCGCCACCTGGGTGAGATCCTCGAGCGGCTCGCCCCGAGAGTAGTAGCGTCGGGCGATGCTGCGCGCCAACGGCTCGAACCGGCGCACGATCTCCTCCAGCACCACGGGATCGGCCTGGCCGGCGTAGCGTCGCAGGAGCTCCTCGGTCGACGCCTCGCCGATGGGCGATCGATCGACTGTCACGCTGCGCCGATGCGGCGCTGCTTCGATGGGGGCCAGATCCGGCAAACGCCTCCTCCGTACAGGAAGTCTGTACGACGGTCCGCACCGGTGGAGCCACCTGAGCCTCCCGTCGATGACGAGTCGCCCCCCACGGCCATGCGGGACGCATCGCGAGCTGGGACCAATGATATCGGCGTCGCGAGCTCGATCAGGCGGTGGGAGGCGCAGTCGATCCGGCGCAACCATCGCCGGGCGTGAGCACGAAGAGCTCCACCTGCAGGTTGCGCTCCAGATCGTTGGCGCTCATGAAAGAGTGGACGCGGCGCCCGGTGGTCTGCTCCACGGCAGCGATCATTGCCGGGCGCATGGCCTCCTGCAGTCCGAGTCGACCCGCGGCCACCACATCCCTTTTGCCGTTGGCCCCCAGCGTCTGCTCGGCGCGGGTGTAGCCGCCGTCGAGCACGCAGACCACCAGATTGGAGTCGATGGTGGTGCGGGAGTTGGTGGGACCCCGCCCTACGAACTCCTTGTGCAGTCGCGAGATCGCGTTGGCGATCTCCAGCGCCGGCGAAGCCGTCTGGCCGAGCGCTGACTCTGGGGCCCCGGCTTGTGGTTGGGCGTTGTGGTCTACCACGGCAACCCCGTCGCGAACAGCCCGGGCCCGGTGATTCTAGCTGCCCGTCGAAGTGCGCTCCCGCGACGCCAGCCAGCGGCCGACTGCGCTCAGATCGTTGCTGAACTGCTCCATCGCCGCCTCCCGCTCGCGATCATCGCGCTGGCGCAGAATCGCCGACGGATGCGCAGTCAGGGTCACCAGCTCGGCGAGCTCTGATGCCATCGGCTGACCGCGATCGCGGCCGATGCGCACGTGGGACCCGAGCAATGCCTGGGCAGCCGTAGCCCCGAGGCACACCAGCGCCTCGGGGGCTACGAGGCGCAGCTCGGCGTCCAGCCACGGCCGGCAGGCGACGACGTGAGCGCGCTCGGGGGTTTGATGAATCCGGCGCTTGCCCCGCGCCTTGTACCGAAAATGCTTGACGACATTGGTCACGTATGCCTCGCGGCGGTCGATCCCGGCGCGCTCCAGAGCGCGATCCAGAACCTGGCCGGCGGGGCCCACGAACGGCAGTCCCTCGATGTCCTCCCGGTCGCCCGGCTGCTCACCGACGAGCATCAGGCGGGCGTCGCGGCGTCCCTCGCCGACCACCGCCTGCGTGGCTCCGGCCCACAACTCGCACGCGCGGCAGTCCTGCGCCGACTCGCGCAGCGACTTGAGGCTGAGGTGCTGCGGGATCGGTGGGACCGGCGGCAGGGACTCGTCGAACAACGACATGTCGTACCGTCGAACCTACCCGCGGATGAAGCCGACACGCATCGGATGCTCGGGCTGGAACTACGCCGACTGGCGCGGACGCTTCTACCCGCAGCGCGAGCCCCAGCGGCGGTGGCTCGAGCTCTACGCGCAGCGGTTCGACACGGTCGAGGTCAACAACACGTTTTATCGCCTGCCCCGCCGCGACGCCGTCGCTGCCTGGGTCAAGCAGACGCCGCCCGAGTTCACGTTCGCGGTCAAGGCCAGTCGCTACCTGACCCACATCAAGCGACTGACCGAGCGCGACGGCATCGCCCGGTTCTACGAGCCCCTGCAACCGCTGATCGAGGCCGGTCGGCTCGGCCCCGTCCTGTGGCAGCTGCCCGCCAACTTCCACCGCGACGATGAGCGGCTGGCGGCCTGGCTGGCGTCGCTTCCCGATGGCCGGCACACGATCGAGTTCCGGCACCCGAGCTGGTTCGCCGAACCGGTGATGGAGGCGCTCCGCGCCCACGGGGTCGCGTTGACGATCGGCGACCACCCCGAGCGACCGTTCCAGACCCACGAGGCCACCGCATCCTGGCGATTCGTTCGCTTTCACTACGGGGCCCGGGGGCGCAACGGCAACTACTCGGCGACCGAGATCGAGACCTGGGCGCGGCGCATCGCCCAATGGCGCCGCCGGCAGACCGTGTACGCCTACTTCAACAACGACTGGCAGGGGTTCGCGCCCGCCAACGCCCGCCTGCTGGCCCGCGGGCTCGGCTCAGCTCGATGATGCGATGCGAGACTCGGTCACCGGGATCGAGAACCGGCGCTGGAGCTCGTCCTCGTCGACGTCCTCGCGGTATCGCTGCTCGTCGCCGGCGCGGGTGAACACGACCACCCGATCGGCGGCGAACGTCTCCAGCGCATCCTCGATCGCGTCGGCGATGTCGCCTTCGCCGGTGTCCCCGCTGGCCGAGACACCCGCCTCGCCGAGCTGGTCAACGCTCTCCCGGCGAACCGCGTCCGCCCGCTGAATCGCTTCGTCGGCGTCCGACAGCCAGAAGCGGAGTCCGCTCTCGTGCAGCGCGGGGGCGACGACCATCACCTCGGCGTCCTCCGGATGAATCTCCCCGCCCAGCGCGCCGCGCAGCTCGTCCGCGGAAACGGGCTCGGTGGTCAGAACCAGGATCTTCACCCCCTGTGGGGTACCCGCGGCGCCGAGATGGCTAACCGGCGTGCCTGACGGGTAGAACTGACCAACGATGCCGACACATCAGACCGCCACCGCGGGGATCCCGGGTCCCGGCCCGCCAGGTCCGCCGGGCCCCGATCCCCAGCCGCCCAGCCCTGGGCCTGGGCCCGGGCCGGATCCGTCCCCGCCGGCCCCAGGACCGGATCCCATCCCGCTGCCTCCGGACCCGAGTCCGCGGCCAATCTAGGCCGCGTCGTTCCCGGCCGGTCCGGGGCGGTTCGCCCGGCCGGTATGAGGACCCCTAGGAGAGTAGAGCGAGCTCCAGGAGATCGGCAGAGCGTTGCCAGACGACCGGAGGACTCCGGATACCGAATCGTCTCATCCGCCCCAGCCGTGTCCGGAGTGCTCAGGGGCTGAGGCCTGCCACTCACCGGCCATCCTCCCGGCGGCTCGCCGGCCATCCGCTCCGCCACCGGTCCAGCGGGTCACCGCGGCGCCGGAGCCGACTGCTCGGCAACTTCCGGTTGCGCATCGTCCGCGGTCCCGCCAAAATCCTGTGCATGGAGACGAGGGCCGTCCCGCACGCACCCTGGTACGGGCCCGTAGGCCGTCATGGGAAAGGACTCCGTGCCGGTCCCGGTGCCCTCTGAGCTCGCGCGGGCGCGGCTCGGACCGACGTGCAGCTTCGCCAGGTCGGGGATGATGTGCAGCCCGCTTGGCAAACATCGAAGTGAGGAGGGTGCATGACCGTAGTCGGCATGTCCACCGGCTGGACGATCGGACTCGTGTTGGGCGTCGTGGTGGTGATCGTCGCCGCGGGGATCGTGATCACGATCCTGGTCCTCGCCGACCGGATTGCCAAGCAGGCACGGACGGCGGTGGACGGCGTGGAGCAGGTGCGCAGGCAGACCGACGCGCTCGAAGGGGTCGCTCAGATCAACGACTCCGGCGTGAGGATCCTGCACTCGGCGCGCGCGCTGCGCAAGGTGGCGGTCGGCAGATGATGCCGACCATCGCCGCAATCTCCAATCACGGGGCCTGGGGGATAGCCCTGATCATCGGCGCGGTCGCAGCGCTGGCGGTCGCCGGGCTCCTGATCCTTCTGATCAGGACGGTCACCGACATCGATCGCTCAGCCGGCGATCTCTTGGATGTGGCGGGCAAGGTCGCCGCCAACACCGCGAACATCCCGCAGCTGCAGGCCACGGCGCCGGTACTGGGGCAGATCGCGGAGGAGGCTGTGGTCCAGGACGGGTACATGAACGCGCTCACCGACGGGTACGGCGGAGTCCCGGCATGAGCTCCACCACACTGACCATTCTCAGCGTCGTCCTGGCGGCGATCATCATCGCCGTGCTGGCCGGGGCGCTGATCGTCGTCCGCGTCCGACTGGCCAGCGCAGCGGGCAAGCTGGCGACGCTGGCGACCGCGCTGGAGGGCGTCCAAACTGAGCACTTGGCGGTGCTGGAGCCGGCGGTGAAGTCAATCAACGCCGAGTTCGACGTGATCGTCGCCGCCTTCCCCGGCATCGCCGCCAAGGCGGCGGTGGTGGCCGAGAGGAGGCCGCGATGACCCTGGAATGGATCGGCGACGCGGTCCTGCTGCTGATCGTCCTGCCGGTCGTCGTCTATCTGCTGCGGGGCGTGCTGGATGCGGCCACCGGGATCGTGCCCAGCGTGAGGCGGATCGCCGGGGCGGCGCGGGCGGGGTCGGCCGACCTCGATGCAGTGCCGCTGCTGACGACCACGCAGGACCAGGTGGCGACAACCGTCGGCGTGGTCGCCAACTACGGTGGCTCGCTCGACGTGATCCTCGACGACGCGGAAGGGGCGTGAGGCGATGCCGGCAGCCGGAATCGTGATGATCGTCGCGGTCGTGCTGATCGTGGTGGCGGTGGTCTTCTACCTGGTCTCCACGATCGTCGCCCTGCGCCGGATCACCTCGAGCCTGAACGACGCGATCGGCGCGGTGGTGGAGATCATCGCCAAGAGCGGGCCCGTGGCCGAGGTCGTGACGGATATCAACCAGAATCTCGACGCGGGCGTGGATCTGCTGGAGGGTCTGCTCGTCTCCAAGGCGGGCCTGAGCGACGCCGTCGGCCTGATCGACGGCCTGTATCCGGGCGCCGGCGCAGCGGGGCTGCGCAACTTCCCGGAGAGCCGGGAGGTCAAGTCCCCGCGGATCTCCGAGGTCTACACGCGGGGAACGCTCACGCTGGCTCGGCTGGGCCGAGAGGCGCCGATCGCGGCCGCGTCCCCCAACGGGCCGGCGTTGCGCAACCCGGCATACGGAAGCCGGGCCGCCGGAACGCTGTACCCGGAGGGGCGCCCGGGCCGGGCGGAGCGCCTGCCTCGCTCGCCGGTGATCGGGAGCCAGTCTCCGGTCCAGTACGACCCGGCAGAAGAGGTGGGTGGGCCGCGCAAGCGGATGCCGGTCGGCACCAGGGAAAGAGCCTGACTGTCGGCCATGCAGACACCGGCGCCATTCCAGTACGAACGGGCGACCAGCGTCGCGGGCGCGATCGAGTCGCTGGTCAAGCACGACGGCGACGCGCGGATCATCGCCGGCGGGCACAGCCTGCTGCCGATGATGAAGCTCCGCCTCGCTCAGCCCGAGTACCTGATCGACATCAACGACCTCGACGAGCTCGCCTACATCCGCGAGCTTGCCGACGAGATTCGGATCGGGGCGCTCACCCGGCACGTCGAGCTTCAGAAGTCAGCCCTGCTCGCCCGGCACCTGCCGTTGTTCGGCGACGCCGAGGCGGTGATCGCCGACCCGGTGGTTCGCAACCGCGGGACGATCGGCGGCTCGCTGTGCCAGGCCGACGCCGCGGAGGATCTCAGCGCGGTGTGCGCAGCGGTGAAGGCCACGGCGGTGATCCGCGGCGCCGACGGTGAACGCCTCGTGGGGATGGACGACTTCCACGTCGGGCCGTACATGACCGCGGTCGGCGACGGCGAGCTGCTGACCGAGGTGCGGATACCCCTGCGTGCGGGCGGGACATGTGGGAGCGCGCACGAGAAGGTGGAGCGACGGGCCGGCGATTGGGCGATCGCGGCCGCGTCGGCGGCGGTGTGGATCGACGGCGGCACGATCGCCGACGCCGGGATCGCGCTCAGCGCGGTCGGACCGACCACGGTGCACGCCTCCCGGGCGCAGGAGCTGCTGCACGGCGAGGCTCCCTCCGAGGAGCTGTTCGCCGAGGCGGGGCGGATCGCATCCGAGGACTGCTCGCCGTCGGCCGACGGCCGCGGACCGGTCGATTACAAGCGCCATCTCGCCGGCGTGCTCACCCACCGAGCGCTGCGCCGGGCAGTCGCGCGGGCGCTGCACCGGGAGGTCTAGCTATGGCGCAGGTGACGATCACGATCAACGGGCACGAGGTGTCTCGGGAGGTCGAGCCCCGCCAGCTGCTGGTGCACTTCATCCGCGATACGCCCGGCTTGACCGGGACCCATTGGGGCTGTGATACCTCCAACTGCGGCGCCTGCGTGGTGCTGATGGACGGCGAGCCGATCAAGTCGTGCACCATCCTGGCGGTGATGTGCGAGGGTCACGAGATCGCGACCGTCGAGTCGCTCGAGTTCGACGGCGAGCTGGACCCGGTGCAGCAAGGATTTCACGAGCTGCACGCGCTCCACTGCGGGTTCTGCACGCCCGGGATGCTGATGACCAGCCGCGCGCTGCTCAACGAGAATCCCGACCCGACCGAACAGGAGATCCGGACCGCGATCTCGGGCGCCATCTGCCGCTGCACGGGCTACAAGAACATCGTGGCCGCCGTCCGCTGGGCCGCCGAACGCGAAGCCGCCGACCGACAAGGGGTCTGACCCATGGCAACCGTAGAGAACCTGCCGAGTCCCAGCCAGGAGCGGCCGATCGGCTTCGGCCGCCTCAAGCGCAAGGAGGACGCCCGCTTCATCCGCGGCCAGGGCACCTACCTGGATGACATCCGCCTGCCCGGGACGGTCCACGGCGCGATGCTGCGCAGCCCCTACGCTCACGCCCGGATCGTCTCGATCGACACCTCGGCGGCGCTGGCCCATCCCGGCGTGGCCGCCGTGATCACCGCCAAGGACCTGGAGACCCTCGGCCTGGCCTGGATGCCGACGATCTCCTACGACACTCAGGCGGTGCTGGCCGGCGACAAGGTCCGCTTCCAGGGCCAGGAGGTGGCGTTCGTCATCGCCACCGACGAGTACATCGCCCGCGACGCCTTGGCGCTGATCGACGTCGAGTACGAGCCGCTGCCGCCGGTGGTCGACGCCCGCAAAGCGCTCGACCCCGACGCGCCGCTCATCCGCGACGACAAGGAGGGCCAGGTCGACAACCTGGCCAGCCCCACCTGGGAGGCCGGCGATGAGGAGGCGACCGACCGCGCCTTCGCCGAGGCCGACACCGTCGTCAGCCGAGACATCATCTATCCGCGCTGCCACCCGGCGCCGCTGGAGACGTGCGGGATGATCGCCGACTTCCATCCCGACACCGGCCAGCTGGACATCTACAACGGCAATCAGGCGCCGAACGTGCACCGCACCGTGTACGCGCACGTCGCCGGGCTGGCCGAGCACATGATCCGCATCCGCTGCAATGACATCGGGGGCGGCTTTGGCAACAAGGTGCCGGTGTACCCCGGATATGTGTGCGCGATCGCCGGATCGATCGTCGCCGGCGCGCCGGTGAAGTGGATCGAGGACCGCTCCGAGAACCTGATGTCGACCGGCTTTGCCCGTGACTACATCATGCGCGCGGAGATGTGCGCCAAGGGCGACAGGATCACCGGACTGCGGGTGGACGTGATCGCCGATCACGGCGCGTTTGACTCCACCGCCCAGCCGACGAAGTTCCCGGCCGGCTTCTTTCACATCTGCTGCGGCTCCTACGACCTGCAGGCGGCGCACGTCAAGGTCAAGGCGGTCTACACCAACAAGGCCCCGGGCGGCGTCGCCTACCGGTGCTCGTTCCGGATCACCGAGGCCGTCTACCTGGTGGAGCGGATGGTCAACGCGCTGGCGCTGGAGATGGGCGTCGACCAGATCGACCTGCGGATGCGCAGCTTCATCGCTCCCGATCAGTTCCCGTTCGAGACCACCACCGGATGGACATATGACTCGGGCAACTACGCGGAGACGATGAAGGTGGCGATGGACATCGCCGGCTACGACGAGCTGCGGCGCGAACAGGCGGAGAAGCGCGATCGCGGGGAGCTGATGGGGATCGGCGTCTCGTTCTTCACCGAGGGGGTGGGCGCCGGACCGCGCAAGCACATGGACATCCTCGGCCTGTCGATGAACGACGGCGCCGATCTGCGGGTGCACCCGTCGGGCAGGGCGATGGTCTCGATCTCGGCCCAGACCCAGGGCCAGGGCCACGAGACGACCTTCGCCCAGATCGTCGCCGAGGAGCTCGGGATCCCGCCCGAGGACATCGAGGTCCGCCACGGCGACACCGACCGGACGCCCTACGGACTGGGCACCTATGGCTCGAGGTCGACTCCGGTCAGCGGCGCCGCGGTCGCGGTGGTATCGCGCAAGCTGCGCGACAAGGCGCGCCTCATCGCGGCGACGATGCTGGAGACCCGGCCCGAGGATCTGGCCTGGGAGAAGGGACGCTGGTATGTGAAGGGCGACCCCGAGCGGGGGGCGATGATCGAGGAGATCGCCGAGCGCGCCTACAGCGGCGAACCGATGCCCGAGGGCATGGAGGGCGGTCTGGACGCCCAGGTGATCTACGACCCGCCCAACCTCACCTACCCCTACGGGGCCTACATCGCGGTCGTCGACATCGACCCCGACACCGCGCAGGTGACGGTGCGCCGGTTCATCGCCGTCGACGACTGTGGCGTGCGGATCAACCCGATGATCGTCGATGGGCAGATCCACGGCGGACTGGCTGAGGGGATCGGGATCGCCCTCATGGAAGTGATCAGCTTCGATGAAGAGGGCAACTGCCTGAACTCCTCGTTCATGGACTATCTGATCCCGACCGCCCTCGAGTGCCCCGATTTCGAGCTCGGGGCCACCGTCACCCCGTGCCCGCACCACCCGCTGGGCGCCAAGGGCGTCGGCGAGTCGCCGAACGTGGGCTCCCCGCCGGCGATCGTCAACGCGGTTATCGACGCCCTGCACCAGACCCACGGGGTCGACCACGTCGACATGCCCTGCACCCCGGCGCGGGTGTGGGCGGCGATGCAGGGCCGTCCTGCGCCTCCGCAATGACCACCGCCGGGCCGAGGGCCGGTCAAGCTTCGGGCGAGGTGGCGGAGGAGATCCGCCACCTCGTCCCCGACGTCGAGACCCTCGCCCGCCGGCTGGCGAGCGTCGACTACCTGGTCGACGAGGGCTTGGCGACGGCGATGTTCCTCAGCCTCGGCCTGCCCCAGCCGTTGCTGCTCGAGGGCGAGGCCGGGGTCGGCAAGACCGAGGCCGCCAAGGCGCTGGCGGTGGTCCTGGACACGCCGTTGCTGCGGCTGCAGTGCTATGAGGGGATCGACGCCGCCGAGGCGTTGTACGAGTGGAACTACACGCGCCAGCTGCTCTCGATCCGGCTGGCCGACGCCCGCGGTGCCGACCTGCGCGAGGAGGATCTGTTCGGGGCCGAGTACCTGATCGCCCGGCCGCTGCTGCGCGCCCTGCAACACCCCGGCCCCCGCCCGGCGGTGCTGCTCATCGACGAGATCGACCGCGCCGACGACGACTTCGAGGCGTTCCTGCTGGAGATCCTGGCCGAGGCCACGGTCACGATCCCCGAGCTCGGAGCGGTCCGGGCCGTCCATCCGCCGGCGATCGTCCTCACCTCCAACCGCACCCGGGACCTGCACGATGCGGTCAAGCGTCGCTGCCTGTATCACTGGATCGACTATCCAAGCCGGGAACGGGAGCTCGAGATCATCCGGCGGCGCGTCCCCGGCGCGTCGGCCACGATGGCGGTCCAGGTCGCCGACGCGGTATCGCGGATGCGAGCCTCTGATGTCCAGAAGCCGCCCGGGATCGCCGAGGCGATCGACTGGATGGCGGCGCTCAGCCTGCTCGGCGTCGACGAGCTGGATGAAATGACCACCGAGCGCACGCTCGGCTCGGTGCTCAAGTACCGCGAGGACCAGGACCTGGTCCGGGCGTCGGGCCTGGCCAAGCTTGTGAGCGCCGCCCGATGAGACGATGACCGGGTTCGAAGTGGAGACGCTCGAGCTCGACCTGCCGGCGATCGCCGCCAGCTTCAGCCGTCGCCTGCACGATGCCGGGCTGCCGGTCGGCGCCGAGCGCGCGGCGCGCTTCGCCCGGGCGCTGAAGCTGACCGGGCGGGCGGGGACCGTGTCCCGGCGGCGGCTTTACTGGATCGCCCGGGCCGTGTTCGTGTCCGATCCGGCCCAGAGCAAGGTGTTCGACCGGGTGTTCGCGGACGTGTTCGGCGGTGGCGCGGGAGCCGAGGTGGCGATCGTCGAGCACTTCGACCAGGCTCCGGCGCCCGCCGACGAGAGTCCGAGCCGGGACGCGCGCTTGCCTCCGGGGCCAGGGGCGCCCGATCGCTGGTCTGCCGGAGCATCGCCGGCGCGGGGGCGACGGCGACGCGAGCCGGCCGAGCGCGAGCTGCCGGTGCCGACGCTCGCCGGCGATGAGGAGGTGATCCGAGGCAAGCGCTTCGACGCGCTGACCCCGGACGAGCTGGTCGCGCTCTACCGCCTCATGTCCCGGCTGACGCTGGCCACCCCGGTGCGGCGGACCCGCCGGGCGCAGCGGCACCGCCGGGGCGAGTCGATCGATCTGCGCCGGACGTTACGCGCCAGCCTGCGGACCGGTGGCGAGCCGATCCGGCTGGCTCGCCGCCGGCGCCGAGTCGTCCGCCGCCGCTTGGTGGCGCTATGCGACATCTCGGGCTCGATGGAGCCCTATGCCCGCGTCTACCTGCAGTTCCTCACCTGCGCCGTGGGCAACCGATCCGGTCCGGCCGCGCCGGCCGAGGCGTTCGCGTTTGCCACCCGGTTGACCCGGCTGACGCGCGCGTTGCACTCCGGCAACCCCGAGCGCGCGATCCAGCAGGCCGCGGCGACCGCGCCCGACTGGTCCAGCGGAACCCGGATCGGCGACGCGCTCAAGATCTTCAACGATCGCCACGGCCGCCGCGGCATGGCCCGCGGAGCGGTGGTCGTCATCCTCTCCGACGGTTGGGAGCGGGGCGATCCCGCGCTGGTGGGGCGGGAGATGGAGCGCCTGTCGCGCCTGGCCCACCGGATCGTGTGGGTCAACCCGCGGGTCGCGGCGACCGGCTTCGCGCCGCGCGCGGGCGGCATGGCGGCGGCGCTGCCCTACTGCGATGAGCTCGTCAGCGGCCATACTCTGGCGGCGCTGGAGGAGGTCGTCGAGGCGATCGCCGCCGACGGGCCGCCACGAGGCGGAGACCCGGTGTCCGCCCCGCCGGAGGCCGACGAGGACACCTGGGCCGGAGCCACGGGCTGGGTGGGATTCCTTCCCGGCAGCTCGGTGGCGATGCCGAGTGGCCACGGACCCAGCCGCGGCCGGACGACCCCGGGGTGGACCGGGCTCGGAGGCGGCGATGGCTGAGCCCGCTGCCAAGATCTGCATCTACCCCGGCTGCCAGCGTCCGGCCGTGCCACCGCACCTGCTCGGCGGGCCGCAGCCGAGCTTCTGCGACCTGGAGGAGCACAATGCGCTCACCGCCCACCAGGAGCGCCGGCGCCGGACCGGCGAGCACGGGAAGGAGGAGGAGTAGATGGCCAACGAGGCGTACCGCGCGGTGTTCCTCCGCGTGCACCCCACCGGCAAGATGGTGCTCAGCCTGACCACCGAGCCGGACGGACACGAGAGTGAATACGCGCGCCAGGTCGCCGGCGAGCTCGGGGTGCCCGCTCTCGATGTCAAGGTCGTCCCCGCCGACAGCGATCGCTTCGGCGCCGGCCACGGTTTCAATACCAGCCCGTCCTCGGCGACGACCGCGGCGATCGCCTCCGCCACCGGCAAGGTCCTGAGCAAGGCCCGGCTGCTGGCCGGCGTAGCCCTCAACGCGACGCCCGACGCCCTGGTGTGGGCAGACGGCGCGTTCACGGCCGCCGACGACGCCGGTCGCTCGCGGACGATCGCCGAGCTCGCGATGTACGCCCACGGCACCGGCGCGCTCCCGCCAGGGGTCGAGGGCGGGCTCGACGCGCAGACGGTGTATCGCGACTGATGCCGCGCTTCGGCGTGGATCCGGGCGTTCAGGCGGGCCGCAGCTCGGCGTCGATCGACACCCGCACCTCGTCGGCGACCTTCAGCGTCCCGAACAGCGCCGTGTACGGCTTCATGCCCCAGGCGGTCTGCCGGACCGTCGCTGTCCCGGTCAGCCGCCGGTCATCGCCGACGGTCAGATCGAAGGCGATCAGGTTGGTGGCGCCCGCGAGCTCGAGGTCGCCGGTCACGTGTAGGTGCCCGCCGTCCTGCGCCCGGACCGAGGTCGAGCGAAAAGTGATCGCGGTTTTCTTCAGCACCTCCTCGTCGATCGTCTGGCTGATCCCGGACTTGTCGTCGTCGTCGAGCGCCTGCATACCGCCCGTCCCGTCGAGCACCTTCAGCGAGCTCGCATCCGCGGTCAGTTCCAGGACGCTGCGCTGCAGCTCGGGGGTGATCTGCACCGTGGCCCCCCAGGACATCACCTCGATCAGCAGGTTGTGGGCCGCCCGGGCGATCGCGCCGCCCTTGCCGGTTTGCACCGTCAGCGTGCCCGAATCGGGTCCCAGCGCGTATGTGCCCGGTTCAATCGTCATCCCCAGATCGCTTTCTCTCCACGGCGACGGCAGTGCCCACAACATACAAACGAAAGGCGTCCGTTAGATGGTGGAACTCGACCATCCGTTCACGACCAGCAAGCCGACCGATGAGAGTTGGGACCTCGTGCTCGACCTCGAGCGACTGGTCCCGTGCGTCCAGGGCGGATCGGTGCTGGAGAAGACCGGACCCGATGCCGTCAAGGCCGAGATCAAGGTGAAGATGGGCGCGATGTCGATGAAGTTCACCGGCACGGTGAGTGTGATCGAGTCAGACGCCCAGGCGCGCCGGGCGCTGCTCCGAGTCAAGTCGCGCGAGGCGGGTGGCCAGGGTCATGCCAACGCGGATGTGATCTTCACCCTGGACGACGGCGGCGGCAACGTCCACACCGCGGCCCAGATCACCGGCAAGGCGGCCTCGATGGGCGAGGGCGTCGTCTCCACCGTTCTCGATGCGCTGATCAAGGACTTCACCGCGAACTTCGTGGCGGCGGCCTGACTCGTGGCTCCACTTGGGCGATGATGCCGGTCTTCAAGATGCGAGCGGTGCAGGCGGGAGAGGTGCCGATCGACGGGGGCACCGCCGTCCAGGACTATCCCGAGCGGCCGGTGTTCCGGGGCAACGGTGACTACGACTACGTGTGCGTCAGCTGCGGCAACCTGCTGGCGGCGGGCATGGACCCTCGGTACATGACCCGCCGGGTGCGGGTGCGCTGCGGGCGCTGCCGGACCGTGAACATCGCGGCAGAGATCTCGGTCGCGCCGGCTCGGCGGGCGCGCCCGGCCGCCCGGCACGGCCGGGACGGCCGGGACGGCCAGGAGGGAGGCTCGGGATGATCAAAGGTGAGCTCGCCGCCGAGGTCGGACGCCTGCTCGCCCAGCGGACGCCGTTCGTGGTGGCTACGGTGATCCGGGCCCGCCGCCCCACCAGCGTACGACCAGGCGACGCCGCGATCGTGCTCCCGGACGGTTCGGTGAAGGGATTTGTCGGTGGCGTGTGCGCTGAGTCCTCAGTTCGACTGCACTCGCTGCGGGCACTGGAGACCGGGGAGCCGCTGCTGCTGCGCCTGGTGCCCGAGGACGGGTTGGGGGCGCAGGACGCCGACGCGATCGAGGGCGCCGTGGTGGAGCGCAACCCCTGCCTGAGCGGGGGTGCCCTGGAGATCTTCCTGGAACCGCGCCTGCCGCCGGCGCGGCTGATCGTCGTCGGCGGCTCGCCGACGGCGGAGGCGGTGGCGACGCTGGCGGGCGCGGCGGGCTATGAATGCGTGCGCTCCGAGTCGGGAGGGGTGGACACGGCGGATCCGGTGACCGCGGTGGGCGACGAGCTCGACCTGCCGGGCGCCGCTGCGGTGATCGTCGCCGCCCACGGTGCCGGCGAGGAGACGGTGCTTCGCGCGGCGCTGACCGCCGGCGTGCCCTACGTCGCGCTGGTCGCCAGCCGCCGGCGGGGCGCCGCCGTCCGCGACAGGCTGCACTTGGCCCCGGAGCTCTCGGGGCAGCTGCACACCCCCGCCGGCCTGGATATCGGCGCCCGCACGCCGGCCGAGATCGCGGTTTCGATCCTCGCCGAGATGATCGCCCTCCAGCACGCCGATCCGGCTCCCGGGCCGACGGCGGGCGTCGCCCAGGCACCGGCTCCGGCGCGGGTGGCGGTGACGACCGATCCGGTGTGTGGGATGCAGGTGGCGATCACCGACGCGGCGCCCCGGGTGAAGGTAGGGAAGGAGAGCCTGTACTTCTGTTCTGACCGCTGCCGGCAGGCCTACGCCCGGCCGTAACCTTCTCGGTCGGCGAGAACGCGGCCGGCCGACATCTTCGGCTGCCGCCTCCCAGCGGGACGCTACGGCGCGAGGCGGAACGGCGGGTAGCGATCGGTGACGAGGACGTGGGCGTAGGCGATCACCCGGTTGGTCCAGCGGCCGACGCCGACGAGGAAGTCGAACATCCCGCGGGGGAAGCGACCGGTGAGCAGGATCACGAACCAGGCCGCGACGACGACGAACAGCGCCGCGATGTAGAGGAAGAACAGCACCACGTAGTGAGGGATGGCCAGCAGCCACTTGACCAGGGGCAGCCAGCGGTTGAGGTCGTTGCGCGCGTCGGGGTAGGGAAAGTCCAGCCGCACTGCCTGATGCTCGTCGGTGGAGGGATAGCGATCGTCCATCAGCGCCAGGAAGACGCCCACCCGGGCCGAGAAGCGCATCAACTCGAGGTTCCAGTCAAACCACCAGCGCGGGTACTTCTGGCGAAACAGGATCATCAGCAGCGCGGGCAGCACGATCAAGCCGCCAGCGGCGGCGATGGCGACGCCCCGGCCGGCGCCGTAGCCGTAGGTGTAGCCGCCCTCGACGAGGGACAGCACGATCGCGATCGGAATGACGACGAGCAGGCGAAAGAACGTGGTGAGGCGGTTGAGCGGCCGGTCTGGATAGTCGACGCTGTACTGGACGGGATAGGCGACGGCCGAGCCCGGCGGCGGAGCGGGAGAGGGCTGATCCATGAGGTGCCTTTCTGTGGTCCCTTCCAGTGTACGGCGTACACTCTGTCTGCCGATAATAGGTATACGCCGTACACTTGTCAAGCGCAATGAGCCAACCGACCCACCACACCCCCCGCAGACGGCTGAGCCGAGCTCGCGTGCTGGGAGCTGCCGTCGCGCTCGCCGACGAGATCGGGCTCGAGGCGTTCAGCATGCGCAGGCTCGCGCAGGAGCTCGGCGTTGTGCCGATGGCGCTCTACAAGCACGTGGCGAACAAGGAGGAGCTCCTCGACGGGATGGTCGACATCGTCTTCAGCGAGATGGAGGCTCCTTCGGGCGGCCAGGAGTGGCGATCCGCGCTGAGACGCCGGGCGATCTCGGCACGTGAGGCGCTCAAGCGCCACAGCTGGGCGATCGGACTGATGGAGTCGCGGCACCCCGGACCGGCCAACCTGCGACACCACAACGCGACGATGGGCTGCCTGCGTGAGGCGGGCCTCTCCTTCGAGATGGCGGTCCACGCCTACTCGGTCCAGGACGCCTACATCTATGGCTTCGCCCTTCAGGAGAAGGATCTCGGATTCAAGACACCCGCAAGCGCCGGCGAGGCCGCACAGAGGCGAGCGGACAGAATCGTCGCCCTTCACGACCATCCTTATCTCGCCGAGATCGTCACCCGGCTTCCCGAATCCGGGTACGACAGCGCCGTCGAGTTCGCGTGGGGGCTCGATCTCATCCTCGACGGCCTCGACCGGCTTCGCAAGGCGGCCTGACGAAAGGCGCCAGCTCGCCGAGCAGCCCGGGCCGCGTACGGTCACCGCGCGGTAGCTACGCGCCCGGCAGGATTTGAACCTGCGACCTTCCGCTCCGGAGGCGGACGCTCTATCCCCTGAGCTACGGGCGCGGTGATCGGGGAAGATCGCTGGCCAGCTTACCGTGGTCATCGCGATCATCTCCGACACCCATCTGCCCCGCGGCGCGCGGACGCTGCCCGAGACGTGCCTGACGCGGCTGCGCGCGGCCGATCTGATCGTCCACGCCGGGGACCTGTCAGCCCTGTCGGTGCTGGCGGCGCTGAGCGAGCTCGGACCGCCGGTCGTCGGCGTGCGCGGCAACGTCGATGACGCCGCGGTGCGCGCGGCCCTACCGGAGACGGCGGTGTTCACGGCCGGCGCACGGTGGCGGATCGCGGTGATCCACGACGCGGGGATCGCGCGCGGTCGCCTACAGCGGATGCGTCGCCGGTTCCCGGACGTCGACGCGGTCATCTTCGGCCACTCGCACATCCCGCTGCACGAGGCCGACGCCGGCGGCTTTCAGATCTTCAATCCGGGCAGCCCGACGGACAGACGGCGCCAGCCCCACGCCACGATGGGGCTCGCCCACGCCCGCTTCGCCGCGCTTGCGTTCGAGCTGTTGGCGCTCGACTGACAGACTCAGGGCGGCCATGGAGCTCTCGATCTTCTTTGCCGGCACCGGCGGCTCGATCCCCACCGCGCGTCGCGGACTTCCCTCGATTCTGGTACGGCGGGGTGCGGACCGGATCCTGTTCGACTGTGGAGAGGGGACCCAGCGCCAGCTGGTGAGCTCGGCGGGTTTGGCCGACCTGACCGAGATCTACCTCACCCATTTTCACGCCGACCACTGGCTGGGCCTGCCCGGGCTGCTCAAGACGTTCGATCTGCGCGGCCGCGACAAGCCGCTGGCGATTTACGGTCCGGTGGGGCTGCGGGCGCTGCTCGGGCTGGTGCTGCGGATGAGCGGCCAGGTGGGATTCGAGCTCCTCGTGGTGGAGCTCGAGCCGGGCGACGCGCGTGACCGCGACGGGTACCGGATCGCGCCGGTGGCGGTGTCGCACCGCGGCCGGTCGCTTGGCTATGTTCTGTTCGAGGACGAGCGCCCGGGGGTGTTCGATCCCGAGGCGGCGCTGGCGCTCGGTCTGGAGTCAGGCCCCGAGTTCGGACGGGTGCAGCGCGGGGAGACGATCCGCGGCGTGTCGCCCGCTCAGGTCCTCGGCCCTCCGCGGCCGGGTCGCAAGCTGGTGCTCTCCGGCGACACCCGGCCTTGCGAGTCGGTGCGGATCGCCGCGCATCGTGCCGACGTCCTCGTCCACGAGGCCACGTTCGCCGAGGAGGAGCGTGGGCGCGCGGCCGACAACGGCCACTCGACCGCCCGTGAGGCGGCGACGATTGCCCGCGAGGCCGAGGTCGGGCTGTTGGCGCTCAACCACATCTCCACCCGCCATCCGCTCGGCCAGCTGCGCGACGAGGCCCGCGAGGTGTTCCCGGCCACGGTCGTCCCGCGCGACTTCGACACGATCGAGATACCGTTCGCCGAACGCGGCGAGCCGACGCTCGTCCGCTGGCAGGCAGCGCAGGCCGCCGCGTCGCCGTCGTGAGCTCTGCGGCGCGAGGGACCGTGCCGAGAAACGGGAGCGTGGGTCACGTTTCTCGTCACGGTCCTATCCGAGCGCCGGGCTGGATCCGCCGGAGCCGCTGCTAGGCTCCGCCAGGAAATTTCGCCGCCCCTTAACCCGGTCCCGTGAGGCCAGGAAGGAGCAAGTTGGAAGCCGTAACGGTCGTTCTCGATCGCAGTGACATCCGCCGCACCCTGGTGCGGGTGGCCCACGAGATCGTCGAGAAGAATCCGGACGGGACGATCGCCCTGGTTGGGATCCACCGTCGGGGCGCCCATCTCGCCAACCGCCTGCATGCGCTCACCAGCGAGCTGCTGGACTCGGCGGTTCCGCGGGGCTCGGTCGACATCGCCTTCTACCGGGACGACTTCGCGATCCGCGCGGGCGGATCGGCCAGTCCGGTGGTGCACGCGACCGAGCTCGACTTCCCGATCGAGGGCCGGACGATGGTGATCGTCGATGACGTGCTCTACACCGGCCGCACCGTCCGGGCCGCGATCGAGGCGATCTTCGACTACGGCCGCCCCGCCCGGGTGCAGCTGGCCACGTTGATCGACCGGGGGCATCGCGAGCTGCCGATCCGGCCCGACTACGTGGGCAAGAACCTGCCGACGTCACAACAACAGCGGGTCAACGTCCACGTCGAGGAGGTCGACGGCGTCGACGAGGTCACGATCGGGCCGGTGGCGCCGAGCAAGGTCAGGGCGGCATGAGCGTCCGGATGCCCCGCCACCTGATCTCGATCGATGACCTGGACCGGTCCGGGATCGAGCGCGTCCTGGACCGCGCCGAGTCGTTTGCCGAGGTTTTCGGGCGCGAAATCAAGAAGGTGCCGGCGCTGCGCGGGCGGACGATCGTCAACCTCTTCTACGAGGCCAGCACTCGGACCAGCAGCTCATTCGAGCTCGCCGCCAAGCGACTGTCGGCCGACGTGGTCAGCATCCGCTCGGCTGGCTCCAGCGTCGACAAGGGCGAGTCGCTCAAGGACACGGTGCAGACCCTGTCGGCGTACGACCCGGCGGCGATCGTGATCCGCTCGCCCTACGCCGGCGCCGCCGCGCTGGTCACCGGTTGGACCGACGCCGCCGTCGTCAACGCCGGCGACGGCAAGCACGAGCATCCGACCCAGGCGCTGCTGGATGTGTTCACGCTGCGCCGGCGCTTCGGATCGCTGGACCGGCTCAACGTCTGGATCGTCGGCGACGTCAGCCACTCCCGGGTCGCCCGCTCGAACATTCTCGCGTTCACCCGGATGGGAGCCGACGTCACCGTGTGCGGGCCGCCCACGCTGATCCCGCGCGAGATCGAGGCCCTCGGCTGCTCAGCCGTGCCGTCGTTGGATCGCGTGGGCGAGGCTGAAGTGATCTACGTGCTGCGGATGCAGCACGAGCGCATGACCCAGTCGTTCGTCCCCACGCTGCGGGAGTACGCGGCCCGTTACCAGATCAATTCCGCCCGGCTGCGTCCCGAGCAGCTGGTCATGCACCCGGGGCCGGTCAACCGCGGGGTCGAGCTGTCGGCGGACACGATCGACTCGCCCCAGGCGCTGATCGTCGATCAGGTCAAGGCCGGCGTGGCGGTCCGGATGGCGGTCCTCTACGAGCTGCTGGCGACTTCGCCGCTGTTGGTAGCGGCCGCATGACCAACCGACTGTTCTGGGTCGAGCGCCCCCGGGTCGATCTCCTGATCCGCGGCGCCCACGTCCTGGATCCGCGCAGTGGCCTCGACGAGCCCCGCGACGTTCTGATCCGGGAGGGGCGGATCGTGGCCATCACTCCCGCCGGAGTGCAGGAGTCCGATATCTCGGGAGATGACCTCGACGTCGTCGACGCCCACGGCAAGCACCTGTTCCCGGGGTTCTTCGACCCTCATGTGCATCTGCGCACGCCCGGTCAGGAGTACAAGGAGGACATCGCAACCGGCACCGCGGCCGCGGCCGCCGGCGGCTTCTGCGCCGTGGTGGCGATGCCCAACACCGACCCCACCGTCGATACCGCGGCCGTGCTCGGCTCGGTCATCGAGCGCGCCCGCCACGAGGCGCGCGTGCCGGTCGGCTTCTTGGCGGCGATCACCCGGAGCCTCCGGGGCGAGGAGCTGACCGAGATGGCGGAGCTGCGCGAGCTCGGTGCGGCCGGCTTCACCGACGACGGCAGGCCGGTGGTGTCGGCCGGGATGCTGCGCAAGGCGCTGCAGTACCAGCGCCTGTGCGGCGGCGTAGTCGCCCTGCACGAGGAGGACCCGGACCTGTCCCAGGACGGGGTGATGCACGAGGGAGCGGTCTCGGCCCGGCTCGGTCTGGCCGGAATCCCGTCGCTGGCGGAGTCGACGATGATCGCCCGCGACGGTGCCCTGGCCCTGTATGAGGCCGCCAAGGTCCACTTCCAACATCTGTCCGCGGTCGAGTCGGTGCGGGCGCTCGCCGCCGCCAAGGAGGTGGCCCACCCACCGGCGCGGGTCAGCGGCGAGGTGAGTCCTCATCATCTGACGCTGACCGACGAGACCGTCCGCACGCTCGACAGCCGGTTCAAGTGCAACCCGCCGCTGCGCACCGAGACCGACCGCCAGGCGCTGATCGAGGGGCTGCGCTCCGGGGTGATCGACTGCATCGCCACCGACCACGCTCCCCACGCAGTGCACGAGAAGGAGGTCCCGTTCGAGCAGGCGCCGATGGGGACGACCGGGCTGGAGACGGCGTTCGCCGCCGTCTACACCGAGCTGGTGCTGTCCGGCGAGCTCGAGCTCGCCACCGTGGTGGAGCGGATGAGCGCCGGCGCCGGCCTCTACGACCTGCCGATCCCGCTGATCGCCGTCGGCGAGCCCGCCAATCTCTGCCTGGTCGACCTGAGCACGCGCTACCAGGTCGGCGCCGACGGCTATGTCAGCCGGTCGGCGAACAGCGCCTTCCACGGCCGGACGCTGGCGGGCCGGGTGCTGCTGACCGTGGCCGCCGGGACCATTGCCCACCGCCGACCGATGCCGGTCGCCGACGACGACCGTCCCGTGAGCGCGGAAGCGCCGGTCCAGGCGGAGTGACGATGGCAGCGGCCGCCGCTGACACCCGGCAGCGCCCGGGACCCGACCTCCCAGGTTTGGGGGCACGGTGAGGCATCCGGAGGCCTACGTGCTGCTGCAGGACGGGACTCGGTTCGATGGACTCGGCTGCGGCGCCGACCGGCCGGCGGTCGGCGAGGTGGTGTTCACCACCTCCATGTCGGGCTATCAGGAGGCCATGACCGACCCGAGCTATGCCGGTCAGCTGATCGCGTTCACCTATCCCCAGATCGGCAACTACGGGGTCAGCCCCGGGGCGATGGAGTCCGACCGGGTCCATGCCCGCGCGGTGATCATGCGCGCCGGGGTCGATCACGACGACGCGCCGGGCGCCGACGGCGGTTGGCTGAGCTGGCTGACCGACCGCGGCATCCCGGGGATCACCGACTTGGACACCCGGGCGCTGGTCCGCCACATCCGCGACCGCGGCGCGATGCCCGGAGGGGTGTTCCCGGCGCGCATCTCGACCGAACAGGCGCGGGCGATGATCGACTCAGAACCCGCCATGGCGGGCCGGAACCTGGCCGAGACGGTGACCGGCGCCGAGCCGGTCTCACTGGGTCCGACGGCCGGCGGGGACGCCCCGCGGATCGCCATGATCGACACCGGCGTCAAGCTCTCGATCCTGCGCAACCTCCGCGCCCGCGGCGCGACCGTCATCCTGCACCCCTGCCACTCAGGCGCCGAGGCCCTGCTCGCCTCCGCGCCGGACGCGATCTTCCTCGCCAACGGGCCCGGTGATCCGGCCGCGCTCGGGTACATCGTCGACACCGTCCGGCAGCTGGTCGGCCGGCTGCCGGTGTACGGCATCTGCCTCGGCCACCAGCTGCTCTGCCGGGCGGTGGGCCTGGAGACCTACAAGCTGCCGTTCGGCCATCACGGCGCCAACCATCCGGTCAAGGACTTGAGCACCGGGCGGACGGAGATCACCAGCCAGAACCACGGCTTCGCCGTCCTCGGCCCCGGCGGCGCGCGGACGATCGACGACGACGAGCCGGCGCGGTGGGAGACCGACTTCGGCGCCGCCGAGCTGACCCACATAAACCTGTATGACCGCACCGTGGAGGGACTGACGCTGCGCGACGTCCCCGGAGCGGCCGTTCAGTACCACCCCGAAGCGGGACCGGGCCCCCACGATTCGTTGTACCTGTTCGACCGGTTCGTGCAGGCGATCAAAGCCGCGGCCTGACCGATGCCCCGGCGCGATGACATCCACAAGATCCTGCTGCTCGGCTCGGGCCCCATCGTGATCGGCCAGGCGGCCGAGTTCGACTATTCCGGCACCCAAGCCTGCCGGGTGCTGGAGTCGGAGGGCTACGAGGTCGTGCTCGTCAACTCCAACCCGGCCACGATCATGACCGATCCCGAGGTCGCCACCGCCACCTACATCGAGCCGTTGCTTCCCGGTCCGGTCGCCCAAGTGATCGAGCGCGAGCGCCCCGACGCCCTCCTGCCCACGCTCGGCGGCCAGACGGCGCTGAACCTGGCCAAGGCGCTGCACGAGGACGGGACGCTTGAGCGCTCCGGGGTGGAGCTGATCGGCGCCGACTACGACGCCATCGATCGCGCGGAGGATCGCGAGCGCTTCCGAGACACGATGACCGCGGCCGGCCTGCGAGTGCCGCGCAGCACGATCGCCCACAACACCGGCGACGCGCGGCGCGCCCGGCGCGAGCTCGGGTTGCCGTTCATCGTGCGCCCGGCGTTCACCCTCGGCGGCACCGGCGGCGGGGTCGTCCGCAGCGAGGCGGACATCGATCGGGTGGTCGGCGGGGGGCTGGCGGCATCGCCGATCGGACAGGTGCTGCTGGAGGAGTCGGTGCTGGGGTGGCGAGAGTTCGAGCTGGAGGTGATGCGCGACCACACCGACAACGTGGTGATCGTGTGCTCGATCGAGAACCTCGACCCGATGGGGGTGCACACCGGCGACAGCGTGTGCGTCGCGCCGCAGCAGACGCTCACCGACCAGCAGTACCAGACGCTGCGTGACCAGGCGATCGCGGTGATCCGCGCCGTCGGGGTCCAGACCGGCGGCTCCAACGTCCAGTTCGCCGTCAACCCGGCCACGGATGAGGTGATGGTGATCGAGATGAACCCGCGGGTCTCGCGGTCCAGCGCCCTGGCCAGCAAGGCGACCGGGTTCCCGATCGCCAAGATCGCCGCGCGCCTGGCCGTGGGGTACACGCTCCAGGAGATCCCCAACGACATCACCCGGGCCACGCCGGCCAGCTTCGAGCCGGCGATCGACTACTGCGTGGTCAAGTGGCCGCGGTTCGCGTTCGAGAAGTTCCCGGGAGCCGAGGCCGCCCTGACCACCCACATGAAATCGGTCGGCGAGGCGATGGCGCTCGGCCGCACGTTCCAGCAGGCGTTCGCCAAGGCGCTGCGCTCCCGCGAGCTGGACTCGCTCCCCGTGTTCCCCGAGGATGACGGCGAGCTGCTGGAGAGGGTGGCCGGGCCAAGCTCTGACCGCTACGACCACCTGCTGGAGGCGCTGCGGCGGGGCACGCCGATCGCCGAGCTGCGCCGACGCACCAGCATCGACCCGTGGTTCCTGCGCGAGCTGGCCGAGCTGGTGGCCGGCGGTGGGGAGTTGGCGGGTCAGAACCGGACCGGCGGGACGGTGTTCTCGGGGGAGCGGACCTACAAGGCGGTGGACACGTGCGCCGCCGAGTTCGCGGCCGCGACTCCGTACTACTACTCGAGCTGGGAGCGGCCGGCATCCGATCCGGCGACCCCACGCCACGAGGTCGTTCGCGGCGACCGGCGCAGCGTGGTCATTCTCGGCTCGGGACCCAACCGGATCGGACAGGGGATCGAGTTCGACTACTGCTGCGTCCACGCCGCCGAGACCGTGCGGGAGCTCGGTTACGACGCGGTGATGATCAACTGCAACCCGGAGACGGTGTCGACCGACTACGACACGTCAGACCGGCTCTACTTCGAGCCGCTGACGCTGGAGGACGTGCTCGCCGTGTGCGAGGTGGAAAACCAGCCGGATGATTCGGATGCCGGGCGGGCGGGGCCGATTCGCGAGGCTGGATGCCGAGAGCCGGATGGCGTGGGCGCCACCCGATCAGGCGAGGCCGGAAGCCGAGCGGGTGGCAAGCCCACGGGCAAGCTCGAAGGCGTGGTGGTCCAGTTCGGCGGCCAGACTCCGCTGAAGCTCGCCTCGGGCCTGGAGCGGGCCGGCGTCCCGATCCTCGGGACCGGCATCGACGCGATCGACCTCGCCGAAGACCGCTCGCGGTTCGGCGCGCTGCTGGACCGCCTCGGTTACAGCGCGCCGCCGTACGCCACCGCCACCAGCGCCCAGGCGGCGCTCGCCTGTGCCCCGCAGGTCGGCTTCCCCCTGCTGGTCCGGCCGAGCTACGTCCTTGGGGGTCGCGCCATGGAGATCGTCTACAGCGTCGACGGGCTCGACGACTACCTCACCCGCGTCGGCGTGCAGGCCGGCTCCACCATCTACCTCGATCGCTTCCTCGAGGACTCGATCGAGGTCGACGTCGACGCCCTGTGCGACGGCGGCGAGGTCTGGATCGCCGGGATCATGCAGCACGTCGAGGAGGCCGGGATCCATTCCGGAGACTCGGCCTGCGTACTGCCGCCGCACACGCTCGGGGCCGAGATGCTGGACCGGATCCGGGAGCAGACCACCGGTATCGCCCTCGCCCTGAAGGTCGTGGGACTGCTCAACGTTCAGTTCGCGATCCGGGGCGACGACCGCCTGTACGTGATCGAGTCCAACCCCCGGGCGTCGCGGACGGTGCCGTTCGTCTCCAAGGCGATCGGCCAGCCGCTGGCCAAGCTGGCCTGCCGGATCCTGCTCGGCGAGCGGATAGCCGACCTCAACCTGCCGCCGGCGGCGAGCGCCGGCCACGTCTGTGTCAAAGAGGCGGTGCTCCCGTTCAGCCGCTTCGCCGGCGCCGACTCGCTGCTCGGTCCGGAGATGCGCTCCACCGGCGAGGTGATGGGGATCGCGTCGGACTTCCCGACCGCGTTCGCCAAGGCGCAGGCCGCCGCCGGGGCCCAGCTGCCCCGCCACGGCACGGTGTTCCTGACCGTAGCCGACCGCGACAAGCCCGCCGCCACGGGCATCGCCGCCTCGCTGCACGACCTCGGCTTCGACATCATCGCCACCCGCGGCACCGCTCGGGCGCTCGAGCGGATGGGCATCCCGACCACCCGGATCAACAAGCTGGGGGAGGGGTCGCCCCACGTCGTGGACTGCATCGACCGCGGCGAGGTCGACCTGGTGATCAACACCCCCACCGGCGCCGGCGCTCGCACCGACGGCTACGAGATCCGATCGGCGGCGATCGCGCGCGGGATCCCCTGCATCACCACGATGTCCGGAGGGGTCGCCGCCGCCCGTGCCATCATCGCCGCGCGCCGCGGCGCGCCGGCGGTGGTCTCGCTGCAGGAGCTGCATCGCAGCCGGCCGGCGGTCCCGGCGACCAGCGGACCACGGTGACGGTCGGCGACCAGCGAGCAACGGCGATCCCCGCCGATCGGGTGCGGGCCCCGTTTGGCGCGCGCCGGGCGCGGGTCACCGGCAAACGCCGCTACGGCGCCTACACCGTCCTGAGCTGCACCGATCCGGCCGGCCCGCGGCCGCGCGCCGGCCAGTTCTACATGCTGATGACGGCGCGACGGTGGGGCGGAGGCGAGTCCGAGCGGCCGTACCTGCCGCGCGCGTTCAGCGTGCTGCGCGCCCCGGTGCAGGGCGACGAGCTGCAGTTCCTGCTCGAGGAGGTGGGGCCCGGGACCAAGCGGCTGGGCGAGCTCGCCCCCGGTGACCAGCTGTCCCTGGTCGGGCCCCTGGGAATCGGCTTCACCGCACCGCGCGCGGGGCGGCGGCCGCTGCTCGTCGGCGGAGGAGTCGGGATCGCCCCGCTGGCGATCTGGCGCGACCAGCTGGAGCTGAATGCGCCGGCCCTGCTCGGCTTTCGCGACGCCGGCCACGCTCCCGGCGCTGCGCTGCTGTATGGGGCGGATGACGTCCGGATCGCCACCGACGACGGCAGCGTCGGCCATCACGGACTCGTCACCGAGCTGCTGGCGCAGTCGTTGCACGCCTCCGGCGGGGATCCCGCCGAGGTGTATGCGTGTGGCCCGCCGCCGATGCTCGAAGCCGTGCGGGCTCTGTGCACCGAGCTGGGGGTGCCGGCTCAGCTCGCGCTGGAATCCGGGATGGCGTGCGGCTTCGGAGCCTGCTTCGGGTGCGTCGTGAAAACCAAGGACGGCTACCTCCGCATCTGCGTCGACGGACCCGTGGTGCAGGCAGCGCGATTGGACACCGCTCTGGCTCCGGGGACGGGCCATTGACGACCCGCTTCTGCGGCATCGAGCTGGCGCATCCGATCATCAACGCCTCGGGCACCTTCGACGCCATCGCGGCGCAGCGAGCGTTCGGCGACGAGCTCATCGAGCGCTTCCCATTCAGCGCCTTCGTCTCCAAGACGGTGACTCTGCACCCCCGCCAGGGCAATCCGCCGCCCCGGCTGTGGGAGGTCCCCGCCGGTCTGATGAACTCGATCGGACTGCCCAACCGGGGTCTTCACGGATATCTCGCTCACGATCTCCCGGCGCTGGCCCGTCTGCCGGTGCCGTTGTTCGTCAACGTGATGGGGTTCACCCGGGACGAGGTGGCCGAGCTGGTGACGGCGTTCGCCGGCCGCGACGCCGTCTGTGCGCTGGAGCTCAACGTGTCCTGTCCGAACGTGGAGACCGGCCTGGTGATGGGCGCCGACCCGGGGGAGGTGGCGGCGCTGCTCCGGGTGGTCCGGCCACTGACCGGAAAGCCCCTGGTGGTGAAACTGACGCCGAACGCCTCCGACGTGGCGGCGGTGGCGCTGGCCGCCGAGCGGGAGGGCGCCGACGCGGTCTCGCTGATCAACACGATCCGCGGCATGGCCCTGGATCCCCGCACCGGCGAGCCGTGGCTGGGGGGGAGGACCGGCGGCGTCTCCGGGCCCGCGATCCGCGCCATCGCGCTGGCCCAGGTCCATGCCGTCGCTGGCGTGGTGGCGATTCCGGTGATCGCGATGGGCGGAGTCACCCGTGGCGAGCACGCCCGCGAGCTGATCGCGGCGGGCGCGACGCTGGTGGCGGTGGGCACCGAGACGTTCCGCGACCCGGCCGCCGGCGGGCGCATCGCCGCGGAGCTCAGGGAGCGCACCGCACCCACTTCAGCGTCGAATCCCAGGTATCCGGTGGCTGATCCGGGCTGAACGATGGCTAGATCGTACGCCGGCGGCCACCCAGGGCGGAAAACCCTGCAAAACATGGCTATTACCGCAACCAGGCTCGATAATGCTGAAGCTCAAGCTGAGGTTGAGCTGAATTGGTGGGATTGCCCTTGATCGCCCCGTCCCACGATGTATAGTCGCCGCCCATGCCGCCGGTCGGTGAATCGTTCTCAAAATCGCTCGCCGCTCCGGAGCGATCGCTGGTGCAGCGCATGGAGGCGTTGCAGCGGGCCAACGACATCCGCAGCCGGCGCGCCCAGCTGAAGCGCGACCTGAAGGCCGGGCGCCAGCCGATCCACGAGCTGCTGCTCGCGCCGCCGGACTATCTACAGACCGCCAAGGTGTTCGACCTGTTGCTGGCGGTCCCCAAGTACGGCCGCGTGAAGGTCAACAAGATTCTCTCGCAATGCCGGATCTCGCCGAGCAAGACCCTCGGCGGCCTGTCCGAGCGCCAGCGCGGTGAGCTCGTGGCGCTGCTGCGCCGGCGGTGACGCTCGCCTCCGCTGACCGGTGGCCAGAGTGTTCGTCATCACCGGCCCGTCAGGGGTCGGCAAGGGCACGCTGATCCGCGAACTGCTGGAACGGGTGCCCGAGCTCGGACTCTCGGTGTCGGCCACGACCCGATCGCCTCGCTCGGGAGAGCGCGACGGCGCCGACTACCATTTTCTCAGTCCCGTGGAGTTCGATCGCCGGATTGCCGCCGGTGAGTTCCTGGAGCACGCCACCTACTCCGGTCGCCGCTACGGGACGCTGCGCTCGGAGCTCGAGGACCGGCTCGGGCACGGCCAACCGGTGGTCCTGGAGATCGAGTTGCAGGGAGCCCGGCAGGTCCGGGAGGCGATGCCGGACGCGCTGGCGGTGTTCATCGCACCCCCCTCGCGCGACGCGTTGCGCGCGCGCCTGGTGAGAAGGGGAACCGACGCCCCCGCGGAAATCGAGCAGCGGCTGCGCACCGCCGAGGCCGAGCTTACCGCCCAGCGGGAGTTCTCGCACGTCGTCGTCAACGACCAGCTGGAGCACGCCGCCGACGAGCTGGAGCAGATCGTCCGGTCGGAGTTGGCCGCGGCCGATGAGTCGGCCGCTAGTCTTTGAGGCCCCCGACGAAGGACTGAACCCGTGATCTCACCCCGCATCGACAAGCTGCTGGAGCACGTCGACTCCGACTACGCCAGCGTGCTGGTGGCGGCCAAGCGTGCCCGCCAGATCAACTCCTACTACCACAACCTCGGGGAGGGCACCTTCGACGAGTTCCCGCCGCCGATGGTCGACACCCGCTCCAAGAACTACTTGACGATCGCCCTGGAAGAGGTCGCCCAGGGCAAGCTTAAGTACCACTACCGGTAGCCTGCATCCGTGTCGGCCAGGCCCCGCCACCTGAAGTACAGGCGGTAGCGCCGGTGTCGCGGCTGCTGTTCGGAGTCACCGGCGGGATCGCGGCCTACAAGATGCTCGAGACGGCACGCCTGGCGATCAAGGCCGGTCACGCCGTCCGGGTCATTCAGACCCCGGCGGTCCGCCGGTTCGTCGGGCCGGCGTCGTTTGCCGGCATCACCGGGGCGCCGGCGCTGTGCGGCGAGTTCGAGGACGACCCGCTGCGCGGAGCGTTTCCCGGTGACCCGCCTCCCCCTCGGACGCCCATCACCCACCTGGCGCTGGTGGAGAACGCCGACCTGTTCCTGATCGCTCCGGCGAGCGCGAACACGATCGCCAAGCTGGCCACGGGCGCCGCCGACAACCTGGTGAGCACCGCCGCGCTGGCGGCGAGCTGTCCGGTCATGCTCGCCCCGGCGATGAACGATCGTATGTACCGGCATCCGGCGGTCCAGGCGAACCTGAAGGTGCTGGAGGCGCGCGGGGTGTCGGTGATCGCCCCCGGCGTCGGCGCGCTTGCCTCGCATGGCGAACAGGGCATCGGCCGTCTGGCGGAGCCGGCCGAGCTGATCGCCGCCGCCGAGGCGCGCCTGAGCGGTGCCACCGCGCCGTGGTTCGGGCGTAACGTGCTCGTCACCGCCGGCGGGACGCGCGAGCCGATCGACAGCGTGCGTTACCTGGGCAATCGCTCCTCGGGACGGATGGGGTTCGCGCTCGCCGAGCAGGCGGCTGCCCGCGGGGCGCACGTCACCGTGGTGGCGGCCAACGTCGCCCTGGCGCCGCCGCCGGGCGTCGCGGTCGTGGCGGTGACCACCGCGGCCGAGCTGGCCACCGCCTGCCGGTCGCAGTTCGATGGCTGCGACGTGCTGCTGATGGCCGCGGCCGTCGCCGACTTTCGCCCGCGCCACCCGGCCGCGCGTAAGCTCAGGAAATCGGACTCGTCCACCCCCCCACAGCTCGAGCTCGAGCCGACCGAGGACGTGCTCAGCGGCCTGGCTGCCCGCCGCCGATCCGATCAGGTGCTGGTCGGCTTCGCCGCCGAGCACGGCGACGAGGCGCTCGCCTACGGCCGCGACAAGCTCGCGCGCAAGCGCCTGGATGCAATCGTGATCAATGACATCTCGCAGCCGGGAATCGGCTTCGACGCGGCTGAGAACGAGGTCACGATCGTCCTCGCCGACGGCACCGAGCGCGTCCTGCCGAGGTCGCGCAAGGAGCAGGTCGCGGCCGGTGTCCTGGATGAGGTGGACAAGCTGCTGGGACGGCCACTAGCCAAGGAGTCACCCGATCGAGCCCTCCGAACAGACCCCGCTCGCGCCGCAGGCGCCTGACACCTTCGCCGCGGTCGGACGGGCGCTGACGGCAAACATCGAGCGCGCGGTTCAGGTCAAGCCGGACACGCTGCGCCACCTCCTGGTGGCGTTGCTGGCCGAGGGGCATGCGCTCGTCGAGGACTACCCCGGAGTCGGCAAGACGGCCCTCGCGCGGGCGCTCGCTCGTTCCATCGACTGCCAGTTCGCCCGGGTGCAGTGCACCTCGGACCTGCTGCCGGCCGACGTTGTCGGCACCAACGTCTACGACCAACGCGAGCAGCGCTTCGAGTTCCGGCCCGGACCGGTGTTCGCCAACGTGGTCCTCGTCGACGAGATCAACCGGGCGTCGCCCAAGACCCAGTCCGGCCTGCTCGAATGCATGCAGGAGCGCCGGGTGACCGTGGACGTGCACACGCATGAGCTGGCGCGGCCGTTCCTGGTGCTGGCGACCCAGAATCCGATCGAGTACGAGGGCACCTACCCGCTCCCCGAGGCACAGGTCGACCGTTTCATGGTGAGGCTGTCGCTCGGCTACCCCGATCGCGCGTCCGAGGCCGGGATGCTCGCCGCTCACGAGAGCGGCGACCAGGTCATGGCGCTGCGCCCGGTGGTGACCGCGGCCGAGGTGCTGGCGGCTCAGGACGCCGCCGCTCGCATCCGGGCCACCGGGGCGCTGCGCGATTACATCGTGCGGCTGCTGTGGCGCACCCGGGAGGACCCGCGAGTGGACCTCGGCGCCAGCCCCCGCGCCGGGCTGATGCTGCTGCGGGCGGCCAAGGCGCACGCGATGATGGACGGACGTGACCACGCCCTGCCCGACGACGTGCAGGCGCTCTCGGTGGCGGTCCTCGCCCATCGGCTGGTGCTCGCCCCCGAGACCCCCCGAGGCGCGGCGCGGGACGTGATCCTCGACGCGGTCGGCTCCACCCGGGCGTTGTAGGCGGCGCCGCGGAGATGGCCACGATCCGGATGGTTGCTCGGCGGGCCGCCGCGGTGACCGCGACCGGGTTCGCCTTCGGGCTGTTGGCGTTCGTATTCGAGGCGGCGCCGCTGTTCGTGGCGGCGGTGGGGATGGCCGGGCTCGGGCTGGGCGCTCCGGCCTGGGTCTGGCTCACCGCCCGTGGCGCCCGCGTGCAGCGCCAGTTGACCGCCGAGCGGGTGGTGGAGGACGAGCCGCTGGAGGCGACGATAGAGGTCCGGCGCGGGCGGCTCGGGCTGGGCGGGTGGGGCCGGTTCGAGGTGCTCGATCCATTCACCGAATCCCGCTTCGAGCTGGCCGATCAGATGACGCCGATCAGCGGCGAGCGCAGCCTGACGGTGCGGATGGTCACCCGGTTCTCGCGCCGGGGCCTGCACCGACTGCCACCCCCGTCGCTCATCGTGGGAGATCCCCTGGGGCTGGCCACCGCCCGCTGCGAAGGCGCCGGCGGCGGCCGACAGCTCCTCGTCCTGCCGCGCACCGAGCCCGTCCACTGGGCGCGCCCGGGCCATGGGAACCGACTGCAGCTGCCCGACGGGCGCGGAGATTCCGACACCCTCGCCGCAGTCGATCTCGACGGCCTGCGCCCGTACCGTCCGGGAACGCCGGCATCGCGGATCCACTGGCCCGCGGTGGCACGCGGCGCCGGCCTGATCGAGCGTCGCCTGGCCGCCGACGGAGATGCCCGGCCGCTGGTCGTGCTCGACACCCGCGCCGCGCGCCCGGCCGGCGAGCTGGAATCCGAGCTGCTGGATGCCGCCGTCCGGGCGGCGGCATCGCTCGTCCTGGAGCTCGCCCGCGGCGGCGGCTGCGGGCTGCTGCTGCCGGGTGAGCAGCGGGCCACCACGATCGATCGCGAGTTGGTCACCTGGCCGGCCGCGTACGGTCGGCTTGCGGTGGTCAAGGGAGAGCCGGCCACCCGCGCCCCGGCGCTGCCGGCGACCGGCCGCAGCGGTGCCCTGATCTACGTGGCGGCGTCGCCGGGCGAGCGCCTGGCGACGGTGCTGACCGCGTCCGATCGTGGTCCGACCGTGCTCGTCATCCCCAATCAAAGCCTGGTGGCCGGTCGCCCCCGCGGAACCCGCGGACCGGTGGTGGCCACGCTTTCGGTGAGCGGCTGCCGTGGCTTTGCCCTCGGCGCCGGTCGCGCCGGCGCCGACCGGCCGTCGGGACGGCGGGTGGCATGAGCGCCGGCGCCTCCACGCTGCGTCCCGGCCCGCGCTCCTGGTCGAGCCTGACGCGACGGGATCTGCAGGCAACCGAGTCGAGCGCCCGACCGGGAGTCCGGCTGGTGGCGTTCACCGCGTTCGCCGCCTACGGGATGGAGCGCTGGACGACCCTGCTCAGTTCCGCGCCGGGCTGGCGCATGGTCGGAGTGTTGCTGGTGGCAGTCGCCCTCGCCGGCGCGGTCCCGATGCTGCTGGCGCGCAGCCGGGTGGCCGGACTGGTGGCGACGGTCCTCCTGCTGGCGGTCACGTTCCCGATCGCCGGACTGCCCTGGCACTGGTTCATCCATCTGCGCCTCGCCGTCAGCGCCGACCGGATCGGCACCGGCCTGACCGCGCTGCCCACCGCGCTGGTGCCCTATCTCGGCACCAGCCCCGCGGTGCGGCTGGTGATCGTCCTGGGCGCGGCGGTGCTGGTGCTCGTCGCCGCGGCGGTGATCGGGTTCTCGGAGCGCTCGCTCGGCGACGGCCGGCGTGCGGCCGCCGCGCTGGCGCTGACGGCGCTGGCGGTCGTCCCGTCGACGCTGGTCCGGCCCGAGTGGCCGTACTTGCAGGGCCTGCTCCTGTTCGCGCTGCTCGCCGCGTTCCTCTGGGGCGAGCGGGTGCGGCGTCCCGCGGCGGCGTCGGCGCTGGTCATGGTGACCCTGGCCGGGGTCGCCGGGGCGATCGTCGCTCCCGGCATCGATCAGGGCAAGCCGTGGGTGGACTACCGGGCGTGGACGGGCATGCTCGTCCGCCAGCACGTCGACAGCTTCGACTGGAACCAGACCTACGGGCCACTGCGCTGGCCTCGCAACGGCCACGAGGTGCTGACCGTGCAAGCCCGCACCGGTGACTACTGGAAGGCGGCGGACCTGAGCACGTTCGACGGCTACAGCTGGATCGCGGAGCCGCACTCGATCCAGCCGGCGCTGCCGCCGCCGGCCCGCGCCGCGGTGGCCCGGTGGAGCCAGACCCTGCGGGTCGGCATCGTCGGCATGCGCACCACCGACGTGATCGCCGCCGGCTACGCCCAGCAACCGCCGACGGTCGCCCGCGGCGTGCGCGAGGGCGACGATGCCGGCACCTGGATCACCGGGCAGACACTCGGTCCGGGCGCCACCTACGAAGTGTCGACGTACTCGCCACATCCGTCGGCGGCGCAGCTCTCCCGGGCCGGCCGCGCCTATCCGGCCGAGTCGCTGAACTCCGATCTGACGCTGGGGATCCCGCTCGGCTCAGGGGCGGCGGCCGACGTGCCGCAGATCACCTTCCCGCTGTTCGATTCCCACGCCCAGCCGTCGATCAACGGGGCCGGCGTGGTGTCCGCCAGCTTCGTCACCCAGGCCCTCGCGCGCTCGCCGTACGCGGGCGCCTACGCGCTGGCCCGCGGCCTCGCCGTCCACGCTCGCACGCCGTATGCGTTCGTGGCCGCCGTCGAGCGCCAGCTCGGGCACGGGTTCGCCTACAACGAGAATCCGCCGGCCAGCCGGTATCCGCTGGAGAGCTTCCTGCTGCACACCCGGCAGGGGTATTGCCAGCAGTTCTCCGGCGCCATGGCGATGCTGCTGCGGATGGGCGGGATCCCGGCCCGGGTCGCCTCCGGGTTCACCTCGGGGACATACGACTCCGGCACCCATCGCTGGATCGTCACCGACACCGACGCGCACGCCTGGGTGGAGGCGTGGTTTCCCCGCTACGGCTGGGTCCGCTTCGACCCCACTCCGACGGCGGCGCCGGCCCGCGGCGGCGCGACGCCGGCGGCGATCGAAAAGGGCGATGCCGCCAAGGGCTCCCCGATCGGCAATGGCGGCCAGCGCAACGCGGGGGCCGCGGGGTCGACCAGCACCGTCTCGCATGCGCACCTGAGTGGGGGGCCGAGCCCGTGGCTGATCGTGCTCGCCATCGCCACGGCCGTCGCCGCCGGCTGGCTGCTGTGGCGGCTGCTCGCCTGGCGCCGCGCCGCCGGCGACCCCCTGGACGAGCTCGAGCGAGCGTGGTCGCGGACCGGGCGGCCGCTGGCCGACGGGGTCACTCTGGCGACCCTGGAGCAGCGTCTCGGTGCCAGCAGCGACGCCGCCGCGTACATCCGGACGTTGCGCCTGGCCCGCTACGGCGGCGCCACCGCCAGGCCCACCGCCGCCCAGCGGCGGGCGCTGCGCCAGGAATTGGGCCGGGGGCTGGGGATCACGGGACGGATTGAGGCTTGGTCGGCGCTCCCGCCGCGCCTGGCGCGCCACGCCGCGCGCCACACCGCCCGCGGGCGGTCTTAGACTCGTAGTCGTGGCCGACACCTATGACCTGTACCGGCGCGGCACCGAGCTGCTGGAGGCCCGGCACTACCACCAGGCGACCATCCCCCTGAGCCGGGCGCGGGACCTCGCCCCCGACAAGACCTCCGTGCGCGAGGCGCTGGGACGCGCGCTGTTTCACATCCAGCACTACGAGCAGGCCGCCGACGAGTTCCGGGCCGTCATCGAGCGCGCCCCCACCAACGATTACGCGCTGTTCTGCCTGGGGCGCTGCCTGCAGCTCATGGGCCGCCACGCCGAGGCGCGGCAGCCGCTGGCGCTCGCCGCCTGCCTGCAGCCGGGACGCCACGATTACCAGGTGTATCGCGACCGGGCGAGGGCTCGGGCCGAGCAGTCGCAAGGGGGTTAGCGGCCCCGCTACGGCGTGGTCAGGACTCCGCCTCCAGTCGGCAGCGGTGCTACCCTCAGCTACACAGCTTTCCGGCCGGGCGTTCCCGGTGCCGTTTTTCGAAAGTGGGCGCTCGCCCGCTTTTTTTATGAGATTTATGACTGAGGAGTTCCAGTGAGCACCCCCTTGCAGACCGAGATCGAAGCCAGGCTCGCCGGCGTCGAGCCTGAGGTCGAGGTGCTGCTCGCGGAGACCTCCGGCTCGACGCTGCGCCTGTTCATCGACCATCCGGACGGGGTCAGCCTCGCCCTGTGTGAACGGGTGTCGCGCGATCTGAACGATTACCGCGAGCGCTACTCGCTGGAGGTGTCCTCCCCGGGGCGGGATCGCCCCCTGACCAAGCCACAGCACTACACCCGCTTTCTGGGGCGGCGCGCCCGGGTGCGGCTGCGTGAGGCCAGCCACGGCCACAAGCAGCCGGCACCGCCAACGAAGTTGGTGGTGGGTGAGCTCGTCGGCGCCTCGGAAAGGGAAGTCACGATCGCCGCCGGCGACGGGATCCTGACGATCCCGTACGAGCAGATCGTCCGCTCAAACCTCGTACCCGGAGACTGAGCCCATGTCCAAGGAGATCGTCGAGGCCGTACGGGGCCTCGCCGCGGAGAAGAACATCTCGCACGAGAAGCTGATGGAGGCGCTGGAAGACGCGCTGCTCTCCGCCTACAAGAAGACCCCCGGGTCGGCTCCCTACGCCAAGGTGGAGATGGACCGTGACAGCGGCGACTTCATCGTCTGGGAGCTGAAGATCCCGCCGGAGCTCGAGGAGCAGCTGCTGGTGGCGGCGTCCGAGGACCAGGAGCCGACGGTCGACCCGGAGACCGGAGAGATGCGCGACGCGCCGGAGCCCGAAATCGACCTGCAGAAGCTCAAGGAGTACGAGGACCAGATCGAGATCGAGGACGTCACGCCCGACGACTTCGGCCGGATCGCCGCTCAGACCGCCAAGCAGGTGATTCTGCAGCGGATCCGCGAGGCCGAGCGCGACATGATGTTCGAGGAGTACCGCGACCGCGTCGGCGAGCTGATCACCGGCATCGTCCAGCAGTCGGACTCGCGTTACACGCTCGTGCAGCTGCGGGAACGGGTCGAGGCGCTGCTGCCCAAGTCCGAGCAGGTCGACGGCGAGCGCTACGACCACTCACAACGGATCAAGGCCGTGATCAAGGACGTGTCGAACTCGACCAAGGGCCCCAGCATCATCGTCAGCCGACGGGACCCGGAGCTGATCAAGTCGCTGTTCGAGCTCGAGGTGCCGGAGATCGCCGACGGCCTGGTGGAGATCACCGGTGTCGCCCGGGAGCCCGGCTATCGCTCCAAGATCGCGGTCGTGTCCCACATCGACGGCGTGGACCCGGTCGGCGCCTGCGTCGGGCCGCGAGGCTCACGGGTACGGATGGTCGTCTCCGAGCTGCGCGGCGAGAAGATCGACATCATCCCCTACAACGACGAGCCGGCCCGGTTCGTGGCCAAGGCGCTGTCGCCCGCCCGCGTCCGCGAGGTGCTGGTCGACGACGCCGGCAAGCAGGCCACGGTGATCGTCCCCGACGACCAGCTGTCGCTGGCGATCGGCCGCGAGGGCCAGAACGCCCGTCTGGCGGCGCGGCTGACCGGTTGGCGGATCGACATCCGATCCGAGACGGAGTTCGCCGCCGAGGAGGCTGAGCACGGCTACGAGGAGGACGAGGCGCAGGGTCGCTGCGCGGCGATCCTCTCCAACGGGCGCCGCTGCCCCAACGCGGCGCTGCCGGGATCGCGGTACTGCGGCATCGAGGCCCACCAGGCCCTGGCCGGCAAGGACACCGATCAGGTCGAGGCCGAGGCGCCGACGAATGGCGCCGCCGGCACCCCCGCCCCCGATAACGCCGGCCAATAGCGACGTAAACTGCTCGGGTAGAGATGAACAAGCGTGTCCACGAGATAGCCAAGGAGCGTGGCCTCCCCGCCAAGGAGGTGCTCACACGCCTCCGGGCCGCCGGCGTCGAGGTCAAGGCCGCGTCCTCGTCAGTCGACGTCGACCTCGCCTCCCGCGTGCTCGCCAACGGCAGCACCGATGCCGGCAGCGCGGCCGGCAACGGCGCGAACGTCGGCGGCGACAGGCCGGCCGCTGCGGCCGTCGACACCCCGCCCGCGTCGGCGGTCGACACCCCGCCCGCGTCGGGGGTCGACACCCCGCCCGCGTCGGCGGCCACCGCCGGGTCCCCGCCGGCGGTCGACACCGCCCCCGATCGCGCCAGCCGCCCGGCACCCGGCGCGGCGGCGCAGGCGCCGGCCGGCCCGGTCGCGGCCCCGCCGTCGGCACAGCCTGCCCCCGCGCCGCCGGCAGCGGCACCGTCGGCCTCGGTGCCGCCTGCCGCGACGCCACCGGGTCCGGCCCCAGCCGGGGGCGAAGCCCACAAGCGACCGACGCGGGATTCGCTGCAGGGCGAGCGCACCCCCGGCAGTGCCGGCGGACGGCGCCGGGTGGTCATCGACTCACAGGCATCGCGCCGAGCCGGAGGCGGACCCGGCGGGCCGATTCAGTCCAACCAGCCTCCGCGCCGCCAGCGCCGCGGTCGCCGGCGTCGCGGCGTCTACGACGAGGAGGCCGAGTCGCGTCCCACCCGGACCGCGGTCGCCGACCCGTCGGCGATCCAGGTCAACTCCGGTTCCACGGTCAAGGACGTCGCCGAGTATCTGAACGTCTCGACCTCGGAGATCATCAAGAAGCTGATGGTGCTGGGAGAGATGCGCACGCTCACCCAGACGCTGTCCGACGACACGATCCAGGTGCTCGCGACCGAGCTCAACAAAGAGGTCGAGATCGTCCACTCCGAAGACGAGACGATCGCCGATCCGGTGTTCGCCGATTCCGACGAGGATCTGGTGACGCGCGCCCCGGTGGTGACGATCATGGGCCACGTCGACCACGGCAAGACGTCGTTGCTGGATGCGATCCGCGAGACCCAGGTGGCGGCCGGCGAGGCCGGCGGGATCACCCAGCACATCGGCGCCTACCAGGTCAGCCACGACGATCACTCCGTCACCTTTCTCGACACCCCGGGCCACGAGGCGTTCACCGCGATGCGTGCGCGCGGCGCCAAGGTCACGGATATCGCGGTGATCGTGGTCGCCGCCGACGACGGCGTCAAGCCCCAGACCCAGGAGGCCGTCGACCACGCCAAGGAGGCAGGCGTGCCGATGCTCGTCGCGGTGAACAAGATCGACAAGGAGGGCGCGCAGCCCGACCGGGTCCGGACCGAGATGACCCAGCTGGGACTCCAGCCGGTGGAATGGGGCGGCGACACCGAGTTCGTCGACGTTTCGGCGAGAACGCGGGTCGGGCTCGACGACCTGCTCGAGACGATCATCGTCATGGCCGAGGTCGAGGAGCTTCGCGCCAACCCGGACGCGCCCGCGTCGGGCACCGTCATCGAGTCCAAGCTCGATCCCGGACGGGGTCCCGTCGTGACGATCTTGGTCAGCCGCGGCACCATGGCGGTCGGGGACGCCCTCGTCGCCGGCGCCCAGTGGGGACGCGTGCGAGCGATGCACGACTTCCTGGGCAACCGGATCGGTCAGGCGCTCCCGGGAGAGCCGGTCGAGGTGCTCGGCTTCGACGGCGTCCCCGAGGCGGGAGAGCACGTCCGGGTCGTCGAGCACGAACGCCGTGCGCGCTCGCTGGCGATGGAGCGGGCCACCCGGCTCAAGGCCGAGTCGCTGGCCCGGCGCAGTGGCAAGCGCGTCTCGCTGGAGGACATCTTCGGGTCCGGCCTGCAGGAGCTCAACCTGGTGCTCAAGGCCGACGTGGCCGGTTCGCTGGAGGCGATCGAGGACGAGGTGGCCAAGCTGCCGCAGGACGAGGTGTCGGTGAACGTGATCCGGCGCGCCGTCGGCGCGGTCACCGAATCCGACGTGATGCTCGCCGCCGCCTCCGACGCCGTGATCCTGTCCTTCAACGTGCGTCCGGTGGGCGACGCCCGCGCCGCCGCCGACCGCGAGGGCGTGGAGATCCGGCACTACTCGGTCATCTATCGCGCGATCGACGAGCTGCGATCGGCCATGCAGGGCATGCTCGCCCCCGAGGAGGTGGAGGAGGCGCTCGGCACGGCCGAGGTTCGCCAGATCTTCCGCGCCTCCCGGGTGGGGACGATCGCCGGCTCGCATGTCACCGAGGGCAGGATCACCCGCGGCGCCCGGGTCCGCCTGGTCCGCGATGGCACCGTGATCTGGGCCGGCGAGATCGCCAGCCTGCGCCGTTTCAACGAGGACGCTCGCGAGGTGGCGAGCGGGTTCGACTGCGGAATCGTTCTCCGCGATTACGCCGACGTCAAGGAAGGCGACGTGCTCGAGACCTACACGACCCGCCAGGTCGAGCGCGAGCTCGCCTGAGGCGCGGGGGCCCGGGGGGCCGTCGCCTGGTCTGGGTGAACTGTGATGTCAGATGATGGATTTGTTGCCGTGCTCGTGATCGAGCTTCATTTCCCCGAGGCGGGAAGCCTCAAGGCCAAGCGCAAGGAGCTGTCTTCGATAAAGGCGGCGCTGCGCCAGCGCCTCGGGCTGGCCGTAGCCGAGACCGGGCACCAGGACCTGTGGCAGCGGTCGACCCTGACCGCCGCGATCACCGGCGGTTCGCTGCGCCGGCTGGCCGCCGCCGCCGACGAGGCCGAGCGCTGGATCCTGGCCCGCTGCCCCGAGGGGGCGCGCGTGGAGCGGTTCACGGCTTCGGTGAAGGACCTGCGCGGATGAGCGCGCTGTGTGAACAAATGTGCGGTGGGTAGGATGCGAAGCGGCCGCATGCGTCGCGTCGACGAGGCGATGAGAGAGGTTCTGTCCGACGCGATCGCCAAAGAGCTGAAGGATCCACGAATCGGCTTCGTGACAGTCACCGGCGTAAAGACAAGCCCTGACCTTCGCCACGCTCGCGTCTATGTGAGCGTCCTCGGCGACGAGTCGGAGCGCGCCGCGACCATCGAAGGACTGCGCTCGGCCCACGGGTTTCTGCAGCGCCGGCTGGCGACCCAGCTGACGCTGAAGCACACGCCGTCGCTGACCTTCGAATACGACGAGTCGGTGGACCGCGGCATGAGGATTTCGCGCCTATTGGACGAAGTTGCACTCCAGGAGGGAGACAAGTGAACACCAACGGCGACCGCCCATCTCGTGAACGTGTGCTCTCCGCGCTACGCGCCGCCGAGAAGTTCGTGGTCGTCGCGCACGAGAACCCGGATGGAGACGCGCTCGGCTCGCTGGTTGCGATGCAGGGGATCCTCAGCGCGATCGGCAAGGACTGCCTGACGTTCATCGACCAGCGAGAGTTCCCGCTGCCCCAGGAATACCGGCTGCTCGAGCCCGCGCGGGTCGTCTCCCATCCCCCGGCCGACCTGCGCCAGCGGACGATCGTGTTCCTGGACTGCGGCAACATCGAGCGCAATCCGGCGGAGGCGTTCCGCTACCACGGCGCCCAGATCCTCAACATCGACCACCACCACGACAACACTCACTTCGGGACCGTCAACCTGGTGGATCCGCAAGCCTCGTGCACGGCCGAGATCGTCTGGGATCTGATGAAAGGCCTCGGTGTATCGCCGTCGTCGACCGTGGCCGACGCGCTCTACGTCGGCCTGATCACCGACACCGGCCGGTTCATGTACGGGAACACCGGTCGCACAGCCCATCTCATGGCCGCCGATCTGATCGACGCCGGCGTCGACGTGCACGAGATCTATCGGCGCGTCTACGAGGGGATGCCGTACGGCAAGCTGGCGCTACTGGCGCGCGGCCTGAGCAACGTCGAGCGCTACGACGACGGCAGGCTGACGATGACCGAGCTCACCGCCGGCGACTTCGACGACTCCGGCGCGGAGGAGAGCTACTCCGAGGGCGTCGTCGACCACCTGCGCGCGGTCAAGGGCACGCGGGTCGCCGCGGTGGTCCGCGATCGCCTGGGCGCCAATCCGGTCGCCGCCCCGCGCAAGGTCTCCCTGCGGGCCGGCGACGATGACATCGACGTCTCCGCGATCGCCCGGGCCCAGGGCGGCGGCGGCCATCGCCAGGCCGCCGGGTTCAGCACCGTGCTCTCGCACGACGAGCTGGTGCGCTTCCTGCGCGAGCAGCTCGCGGCGCAGCTGTAGCGGGTATGCGACCGGGGCCCCGCAGGCAACCTGCACGCCTAAGCGAAGCATACGTTCGCTTAGGCGTGCAGGTTCCCGCCACCCAGCGATAGCCGATGAGCGACTACCTGCTGCTGTACGACAAGCCCACCGGCGTGACCTCCCACGACGTGGTCGCCGCCGTGCGCCGTACGCTGCCGCGCGGGACGAAGGTGGGGCACGCCGGCACACTGGACCCGTTCGCCACCGGTCTGCTGCTGGTGCTGGTCGGCCGTTCCACCCGCGCGCAGCGCTTCCTGATGGCGCTGCCCAAGCGATACGAGGCGGTCGCACGGTTCGGCGCCACGTCCACCACCGGGGATCCCGAGGGCGAGATCATCGAGACCGGGCGGGTGCCCTCGGGCGACCTCGACCTCCCACTGGGTTGGACGCGACAGCGGCCGCCCGCCTACTCCGCGGTCAAGGTCGCCGGGCGGCGCGCCTACCAGCTGGCCCGCGAAGGCGCCGCGGTGCAGCCCGCCGAGCGCATGGTCGAGGTTCACCGCTTCGAGCAGCGCTGGCGCGATGGCGATCGCCGCGGGTTCGTTATCGAGTGCTCGTCGGGGACCTATGTCCGCAGCCTGATCGCCGATCTCGGCGACGCCTACTGCGAACAGCTGCGGCGAACCCGGATCGGCGACTTCGATGTCGCCGACGCCGACCCCGAACGCCCGGTCAAGCTGTCGGCGGCGCTGGCCTTTCTGCCCGAGGTCAGACTCGACGGCGAGTCGGCGCGACGCGCGGCCCACGGGGTCGCGGTTGACGTCGCGGGCGGGATCGGGCCGACCGCGGCCGGCGGGCCGGACGCTGGGGCTGCGGCGGTACGGCTCGTCGATGCCGATGGGCTGATCGCGCTGGCCGAGCCCGTGGATGGCGGTGCGGGGTTCAAGCCCGTGGTCGGGTTCCGCGGCTGAGATCACTTTGGCGTGGCGGCGATGCAGAGCCCTGACCGGGTAGCGACGCGCGGCAGATTAGGCTTGCGGCCATGGAGGTGACCACGCTCGGGGACGCCCAGGCCCGCCCGCGACGCGTCGCGGTGGGTGAGTTCGACGGCGTTCATCTCGGCCACCGCGAGGTGATCGCCGGCAACGACACCGTGCTCACGTTCGAACCGCACCCGTTGGCGGTGATCCGGCCCGAGGCAGCGCCCAAGCTGCTGACCAGCCTGGAGGTCAGGATCGACCTGATCGCCCAGCTCGGCGTGCGCGAGCTGGTGGTGATCCCGTTCGACCACCGGTTCGCCGCCCAGAGCCCCGCCGAGTTCATCGATCAGGTGCTGGTGGCCAAGCTGAACGCCGGCCACGTCTCGGTGGGGGAGAACTTCCGCTTCGGCCACGGGGCGGCTGGCGACAGCACCCTGCTGAGCGCCGATCCTCGGTTCGAGACCCGGGTGGTCCGCCTCGTCGAAGTCGATGGCGAGATCGTCTCCTCCAGCCACATCCGGGCCCTCATCTACGCGGGCGACGTCGAGCGCGCCGCTCGGCTTCTCGGCTCGGCCTTCCAGATCCGGGGCCAGGTCGTGCACGGGGACGAGCGCGGCCGTCTGCTCGGGTTTCCCACCGCCAACCTCGTCCCCGACGAGCAGCTGGTCTGTCCTGGGCACGGCGTCTACGCCGCTCGCGCGGACGGCGCCTGCGCCGCCGTCAGCGTCGGTGTCCGGCCCACGTTCGGGACCGGTCGCGCGGTGCTGGTCGAGGCGTTCCTGCTCGACCGCGATGAGGATCTCTACGGCCGCAGGCTGCGCCTCGAGTTCATCGCCCGGCTGCGCGGCGAGCGACGCTTCGACACCGTCGAGGCCCTGATCGAGCAGATGAACATCGATGTGGAGCAGACCCGAGCTGCCTGCCGGTAGCCCGGCCCCCTCTGCTAGCCTCACCGGCCGCATGAGTCTCACCGCGGAACGCAAGCAGGAGCTCGTCGCCAGGTTCGGCGACAACGACGGCGACACCGGTCGCACCGAGGTCCAGGTAGCTCTGCTCACCGAGCGGATCAACGCGCTCACCGATCACCTGCGTACGCACGGCAAGGACCATCATTCCCGCCGGGGGCTGCTGATGCTCGTCGGTCGGCGCCGCCGATTCTTGAACTATCTCCAGCGCAACGACCTGGACCGGTACCGGTCGCTGATCCGCGAGCTCGGCCTGCGCCGGTGATCGCGACCGGCACTCCGGTCCCCGAGTTTACGCTCAAGCGAGGCGACGGCAGCGACTTCACGCGGGCGCAGCTGGCGGGCGAGACCACCGTCCTGGTGTTCTATCCGTTCGCGTTCAGCCCGGTGTGCACCGATCAGCTCAACCTCTATCAGGAGGTGCTGGACGACTTCCGCGCCAAGGGGGCGACCCTCTACGGGGTCTCGTGTGACGCGACGTACTCCCAGACGGCGTTCGCCGACCAGCTGGGGGTGACGATCGAGCAGCTCTCCGACTTCGAGCCCAAGGGGGCGGTATGCCGCGCGTTCGGCGCCTACCACGAGGGTGGGTTCGCCCAGCGGGCGCTGGCGATCGTCGGGCCTGACAACATCGTGCGGTGGAGCTATCAGGCGGCTTCGCCCGGCGACCTGCCCGGCGCCAACCTGATCTTCGACGCGCTCGAGCGCTGATTGGCCCCGTTGCACTAGGCGCTTCGCGGCGGGCGACTGGGGGCGCACCCAGGTCGTGAGCGAGCTCGGTTCGGCGCCCGTGCCGGAGCCCGGCGACGAGGATCACCGCCGTGGCCCGGTCTCCGGGGATGTCGTCATCGCCTACGCCGATTTCGAGTGCCCCTACTGCGCCGCGCAGGAGCAGCGCCTGCGGCGGCTCCCGGTGGCGCTCATCTTCCGTCACTTTCCGGTGAAGTCGAGCCATCCCCGCGCCTGGGCCGCGGCGTGCGCCGCCGAGGCCGCCGGGCGCCAAGGCCGCTTCTGGGAGATGCACGACTCGCTGTTCGCCGACCCGGCGCGACTGGAGGATCCGCACCTCTGGGCGCGCGCCCGCGCGCTGGGGCTGGACCTGGACCGCTTCGACGCCGATCGGCGCGGCGACGCCGTCCACGAGCGGGTGACGCGGGACTTCCGGGCCGGGGTGCGCGCCGGAGTGGTCACGACCCCGGCGTTGTTCGCGTGGCGGGCGGGGGCGGCTGAGCGGGTGGATCTCGGCGAGCTCGAGCGACTCAGCGAGCGCCCCTGACGTTCGGTGACGGGGCGACTTAGCCGGTCACGGTCCGACCGGGCACGAGCGTCGGCAGGCGCCGCGCTGGGTCCTCCGCTGTCTCCACGGGCGGCGGCAGACTGTTCTCCAGGTCCGCGAGTGTCGGCCGCCGTCCGCGCAGGGGCGGGGCGTCATCTCCGACGCTGATCGCCGCCCGGACCAGGCCCAGCTGGCGTAGCGCCACGTCGGGATTGACGTGGGCGAACGAGTGTGCGGCCTCGCAGACGCCCTTGACCAGCATCAGGACGTCGACCGCGCTGATGTCCGGTCGCACCACTCCAGCATCCTGGGCGCGCCCGACGAGAGCGTCGAGCACCTCGAGCAGCTCGGCGTGGACGGCGCGGATCTCCGGATTGGCCAGCCAGGCCTCCCCAAGGCCGTCGAACAGGGCGCGGTCGGCCTGTGAGCGGCCGACTGACTGGTCAATCAGCTCGAACAGAGCCTCGGCCGGATCTGCGCTCGCCAGGGCCTGGCGGCCGCGGCTGATCGACTCGGAGATCCGCTCGACGACGATGGCCGCGATCAGGTGCTCCTTGGACGGGAAGTTGCGAAACAGCGTCCCCCGCCCAACTCCCGCGGCCTGCGCGATCTCCCCGACGCCGACGTCGAGTCCGCGCTCGCAGAACATCTGCGTCGCGGCGTCCAGCAGCCGCCGCCGGTTGCGCTCGGCGTCGGCCCGCAGCCGCCGGGGCTCTTCCTCCATCGCCGGGAATTCTCCTACTTCCAGCACTCGGATGCGTCGCTGCGGCGCGGCGACACGGTCAGGCCACGCTCGGGGCCGGGCTCGCCGAGGACGCGAGCTCCCGCTCGACCTCGCGCATGTGGCTGCGCCGCAGCCCGGCCGCCATGATCACGAAGCCGGCGGCGAGCATGATCGCTGCCGCCAGGAAGGCGACGTGGTATCCGCCCACCGTCGCCTGCAACGAGTGCAGCGCGTCGCCGCCGCGCAGCAGCGCGCTCGTCCGGCTGGCCGCCAGGGTGGAGAGGATCGCCAGGCCGAGCGAGCCGCCGACCTGCTGGGCGGTGTTGAACAACCCGGAGGCCAGCCCCGAGTCCTCGGCGCTGACCCCGCTGGTTCCGAGCAGCGTGATCGGAACGAACACCAGGCCCAGACCGAGGCTCAGCGGCAGCAGCCCCACGAGCAGGTCGCCGACGTAGCTGCCGTGCACCGGCACCCCGGTGAGGATCACCATGCCGGCCGTGGCCAGTACCAAGCCGATGAGCGACACGACGCGCACGCCGAAGCGCCGGATCAGCTGCTGGCTCAGGCCAGCGCCGATCATGATCCCAGCGGTCACCGGCAGGAACGCCAGCCCCGCCTTCAGCGGGCTGTAGCCGAGGACCTCCTGGACGTACAGAGAGGCGAAGAAGAACATCCCGAACATCGCCGAGGCGACCAGCAACAGCACGGTGTCGGCGACGGCCAGGGTGCGGATGCGGAAGATGCTCAAGCGCATCAGGGGGGCGGGGCTGCGCCGCTCGATCAACAGGAACGCGAGCAGCAGAGCTACCGCGGCGGCGCCGAGCCCCAACGTGCGCGCCGACCCCCACCCGTAGGCCTGGGCCTTGACGATCGCGTACACGAGCACGACCAGACCGCCGGTGACGGTGATCGCGCCGGCGAGGTCGAACGAGCGGTTCTTGACCTGCAGCCGCGATTCGGCGACGTAGCGCAGCGCGAGCGCGATCGTCGCCACGCCCACCGGGACGTTGACGAAGAAGACCCACCGCCACGATGCGACGTCGGTCAGGATGCCACCCATCAGCAGGCCCACCGCCGCGCCGCTGGCGGCGATCGCGCTCCACACCCCCAGCGCCCGCGTGCGCTGGGTGCCGTCGCTGAACGTCGTCGTGACGATGGACAGCGCCGCCGGGGACACCAGGGCGCCGCCGAGCCCCTGCAGCCCGCGCCCGACGATCAGCATCCCGGACGACTGGGCCAGGCCGTTGAGCAGCGACGCCGCCGAGAACAGGATGACGCCGGCGATGAACAGGCGCTTGCGGCCGAGCAGGTCGGCGGCGCGGCCGCCGAGCAGCAGGAAGCCGCCGAAGATCAACGTGTAGGCATTGACCACCCACTGCAGGTTGGCCGCCGAGAAGTGCAGGCCGCGCTGCACCGAGGGCAGCGCGATGTTCACGACGGTGGCGTCGAGCACGACCATGAACTGGGCCAGGCACGCGATCACCAGCACCAGCCAGGGGTTGACGTGCGGACGCGGCGAATCGATGACGATCGGATCCTGCGTGGTGGTTGCGCTCATGCCGTTGCTCCTGGGACGGTGTCTGCGAAACTGAAACTGGACCTGACGGTCCGGTTACCGTAGCACAACCGGACCTCGCGGTCCGTTTACATCTTGGACACATGTTCCGCGGTGGCGTGGGGGTGCGGGCGAGTCCGCTTGGACGGGTGCCGCGAAGCGGCTAGCGCCGGGTGACCCGCTAGCATCGTCGGGGTTCGGAACGAAAACAAGAGAAAGAACTCCGCCGACCGAAGGGCGGAGGAGAAGGGAATTGAATATGTCTGACGCCGTTACGCGCGTGTCCGTCGAGATCGAGGGCAAAGAGATCTCGTTCGAGACCGGCAAACTGGCCAAGCAGGCCTCCGGCGCCGTCGTCGTCCGTGCGGGCGACACCATGGTCCTCTGCACCGCTACTGCGGGCAACCTCCGCGAAGTCGACTTCCTGCCGTTGACGGTGGACGTCGAGGAGCGCATGTACGCGGCCGGGAAGATCCCCGGCTCGTTCTTCAAGCGCGAGGGGCGCGCCGGCGAGAAGGCGACGCTGTCCGCGCGCCTGATCGATCGCCCGATCCGCCCGTTGTTCCCCAAGGGCTGGCGCTACGAGACCCAGCTCGTGGCAATGCCGATCTCGGTCGACCACGTGAACCCCTACGACATGCTGGCGATGAATGGCGCCTCCGCTGCGCTGATGGTCTCTCATATCCCGTTCCCGACTCCGGTGGGCGCGGTGCGCGTGGGCAAGATCGACGGCAACTTCGTGGTTAATCCCGACGAGGACCTGCTGCTGGAGAACACCGATCTCGATCTGATCGTCGCCGGTACCGAGGAGGCCATCCTGATGGTCGAGGCGGGCGCCAACGAGATCCCCGAAGCCGAGATCCTCGACGCGCTCGACATCGCGCACGAGAACATCAGGAAGCTGTGCGCGGCCCAGCGTGAGCTGGCTGACCGGGCGGGCAAGCCGAAGATCGAGGTGGCGATTCCGCAGGTTCATGCCGACCTCTACGAGCAGATCAAGGGCTCGCACGGCGCCGCTCTGGACTCCGCCACCCAGGTGGAGGACAAGCTGGCGCGCCAGGACGCGACCAAGGCGGTGGAGGAGCAGATCCTGGAGCACTACTCGGGCGATCCCGCCGCCGACACTTACGCCGAGTACCGGGCCAATGCCCAGCGCGCGTTCGACAAGCTGGAGAAGACGTTTATCCGCGAGCGGATCGCCGTCCAGAAGAAGCGCCCCGACGGCCGCACCTCGGATCAGATCCGGCCGATCTCGATCGAGGTCGACGTGACGCCGCGGACGCACGGCTCGGCGCTGTTCACCCGCGGCCAGACGCAGGCGCTCAGCGTGGTCGCGCTGGGGACCACCCGTGAGGAGATGCGCCTCGACACGCTGGGCCTGGAGGCGACCAAGCGCTACTTCCATCACTACAACTTCCCGCCGTTCTCGGTCGGGGAGGCCGGGTTCATGCGCGGTCCCAAGCGTCGTGACATCGGTCATGGCGCGCTCGCCGAGCGGGCGCTGGTGCCGGTGATCCCCGGTCAGGAGGACTTCCCCTACACGATTCGGGTGGTCTCGGACATCCTCGAGTCCAACGGCTCCTCGTCGATGGCCTCGGTATGCGGCTCGACCCTGTCGCTGATGGACGCCGGGGTGCCGATCAAGGCGCCGGTCGCCGGGATCGCGATGGGCCTGATCAAGGAGGGTGACGACCACATCATCCTCACCGACATCGCCGGCGTCGAGGACCACCTCGGCGACATGGACTTCAAGGTCGCCGGTACCCGGGACGGAATCACCGCGCTGCAGATGGACATCAAGATCACGGGCGTGACGTTCGAGATCATGCGCGATGCCATGGCCCAGGCCAAGGTCGCCAGGGAGTACATCCTGGGTGAGATGACCGCGGTCATCGACGCTCCGCGCTCGGAGCTGTCGCGATACGCCCCCGGCATCTCCTCGGTGCAGATCGACCCCGAGAAGATCGGCCTGCTGATCGGCAAGGGCGGCGAGACGATCCGGGCCCTGCAGGAGGAGTTCGAGTCGCAGATCGACGTCAACGACGAGGGCATGGTGCTGGTCTACGCCGCCGACCGCGAGCGCGGCGACGCGCTGGTCGACCGGATCCGCTCGATGACCAAGGAAGTCGAGATCGGCGACGAGTTCACCGGCAAGGTCGTCAAGACGACCACGTTCGGCGCCTTCGTGGAGCTCTCCAAGGGCACCGATGGCCTGCTGCACATCTCCAACGTCGCTCCCGGGCGGCGAATCGCCACCGTCGAGGAGGTCCTCAACAAGGGGGATGAGGTCGCCGTCAAGGTGGTCGAGGTCGACCGCGAGCGCGGCCGGATCGGCCTCCGCCTCACCGCGGATCCCGAGATCCAGGGCAAGAACCCCGAGGAGCTGGCCGCCATCGCCGCCGCCGAGAACGGCGGACAGCGGCGGGAGCGGGGACCGCGTGACCGCGACCGCGGCCGTGACGATCGCAGCCGCGACCGCGGCCCGCGTGAGCGCGACCGCGACCGCGATCGTGACCGCGGCCGGGTACGCGATCGGGACCCGGACCGTCCGCGCTCCTGACCTGAATCGGTGCAGCAGGCCCACCGTCTGACGACGCTGCAGTCGGGCGTCCGGATCGTGACGGAGGCGATGCCCTCCGTCCGCTCCGTGGCGCTCGGCTTCTGGGTCGGCACCGGCTCGCGCTACGAGTCAGAGGCGCAGGCCGGCCTGTCGCATCTGGTCGAGCACCTGCTGTTCAAGGGCAGCGCCAAGTACGAGTCGCTGGAGATCGATCAGATCTTCGACGGCATGGGGGCGGAGCTCAACGCCGGCACCGGCAAGGAGACGACCTCGGTGTATGCGCGGGTCATCGACGAGCACCTGCCCGAGGCGTTGGACGTGATCGCCGACATGGTCTTCCGGCCCTCGCTCCGGGACATCGACGCCGAGCGCGAGGTGATCCTGGAGGAGATCGCGATGTACGAGGACGATCCGCAGGAGAAGGTGTTCGACATGCTCGGCGAAGCGGTGTTCGGCGAGGACCCGCTGGGCCGGGCGATCATCGGCCGGGCCAGCGTCATCTCGGGTACGCCAGTCCCCGACATCGCACGCTTTCATCGGGCCCGCTACCAGCCGGCGAACGTTGTCATCGCCGCCGCCGGCGCGATCGACCATGAGACGGTGGTCGGGCTCGCCGGCGAGCGGATCGGCGCGAACGGCGACCGCGCCCCGGAGCTGGTGACCCCCGAGCTCCCCACCGCGCCGCGGGCCGCGCAACGGCGGTTCGAGCGCAAGGACACCGAGCAGTACCACGTCTGCCTGGGCACGACCGGGCTCTCCCGCCACGACGATCGCCGCTTCGCGCTGCGCGTCCTGGACACGATCCTCGGCGGGACCTCCTCCTCACGACTGTTCCAGGAGGTCCGCGAGCGTCGCGGACTCGCCTATTCGGTGTACTCGTTCACCAGCGCCTTCGCCGACACCGGCCAGGTCGGGCTGTACGTCGGCACCCGCGCCGACAATCTGGTCCAGGCGATGTCGGTTGTCGGAACCGAGCTGACCAGATTCCGTGCCCAGCCGGTCACCGACGAGGAGCTGCACCGCGCCAAGGAGAACCTCAAGGGGCGGGTGGTGCTGGCGCTGGAGTCGACCGGAGCCCGCATGAACCGGCTCGGATCGGAGATCCTGGCCGGGACGCCGCTGATGGGGCTCGACGAGGTCGTCGACCGGATCGACGCCGTGTCGCTCTCCGACCTGGCGGCGCTGGCCGAGGAGCTGTGGGATCCGTTGCGCCTCTCGGCTGCCGGGATCGGCCCGGACCGTGAGCGCTTCGACGAGGCGCTGGCGGCGGTCGCGCCGGCGTTGGCGGCCGGCCCGACCGGCTGAGTGGGGCGCACCAGTCGCGTGAATGGCCAGTCGATCAAGGTCGCGGTGGCCGGCGCGGCGGGACGCATGGGGCAGACGGTCTGCCGCGCGGTGACCGCCGCCGGCGATCTGGAGCTCGTGGCCCGGGCCGACCCGGCGCTGAACTGTTCGCTCGCCGACGCGCTGAGCGCAGGCCCCGAGGTGATCGTCGACTTCACGATCCCGTCGACGGCGGTGGCTAACGCGCACGCCGCGGTCGCCGCCGGCGTTCACGTGGTCATCGGGACCACCGGCTTCGACATCGCCGATCTCGAAGATCTGCGCGGGGCCACTGCCAACGTGTTCGTCGCCCCGAACTTCGCGATCGGAGCCGTGCTGATGATGCAGTTCGCCGCCGCGGCGGCGCGTCACATGGCGCGGGCCGAGATCATCGAGCTCCATCACGACGGCAAGCTGGACAAGCCGAGCGGGACCGCGGCGAGGACGGCGGCGCTCATGCGCGACGCCATCACGGCGGCCGTCGACCAGGCCGCGGGGGCGCACCCCGCCCCCGAGATCCCGATCCATTCGGTCAGGCTGCCGGGGCTGGTCGCCCACCAGGAGGTGCTCCTCGGTGACGTCGGTCAGACGCTGACGATCCGTCACGACTCGATCGACCGCGAATCGTTCATGCCCGGGGTCCTGCTCGCCGTCCGGCGAGTCGCGACCCTGACCGAGTCACCGACGGTTGGGCTCGAGCACCTCCTGTAGCGGCCACCTGCCTCCATTTGGTCCGGGCCATGAACATCCGGGGCGCAGGGCGCGTTCGGGACGCAAACGTCCGTCCCCACCCACCACGACGGGCTTCCCGGACGTTGGCCGACGCCTCCGCGTGCGGCGCCTGTGCACCGGACGGGTGCGGCGCCTGTGCACCGGACGGGCAGCCTCCCGGATGCGGTCGAGCGCCCGCGCTGGCCGGTCGAGCGATCGCCCCGCAGCGCTCGCCGGCTCTGCCTCCGATACGGTAGCGGCCGATGTCAGTCCAGGTCAGCGCCGCCCGCACCCCGGAGGATCTGCGTCAGTTCGTGGCGTTGCCGTTCCGACTGCACGCCGGCACGCCGTGGATCCCGCCCCTCAAGCTCGAGCGCTACGCCTTCCTGACCCGGAAGCTGAACGCGTTCTTCACCCACGGGGAGGCCCGGTACTTCCTCGCCCGGCGCGACGGCCGCGTCGTCGGCCGAATCACGGCACAGATCGATTTCGAGTTCAACCGATTCCACGGCAGCCGGTGGGGGATGTTCGGGTTCCTGGAGTTCGAGGAGGACGCCGAGATCCTGGAGGCCCTGCTGGCGGCGGCCGAGGATTGGTGCCGGCGCCACGGCTGTGACCGCATGGTCGGCCCGATGAACTTCCAGATCAACGACGAGGCCGGGGTGTTGATCGAGGGGTTCGCGCGCGAGCCGCTGATCCGCGAGCCGTGGAACCCGCCCTATTACCAGCAGCGCTGCGAGGCTGCCGGACTGGCCAAGGCGATGGACCTTTACGGCTGGGACCTGTCGATCGACGACCGCGAGCGGATGAACCCGATCCTGCCGCGGGTCGCCGAGCGGGCACACCGCAAGTACGGGGTGACGATCCGCAAGATGTCGCGGCGGCACCTGCGCCGGGAGCTGGACGAGTTCGCCAAGGTCTACAACGCGGCGTGGTCGCGCAACTGGGGCTTCGTCCCCTACACCAAGGCCGACCTCGACGCCTTCGCGATCGACATGCAGCTCGTCTACTCGCGTGAATGGTTCATGATCGCCGAGGCCGACGGACGGACGATCGCGATGGCGATCACGATCCCCGACATCCACCAGATCTACAAGAAGATGCAGGGCCGGCTGCTGCCGCTCGGCTGGTGGTACTACCTCAACCGGGGCCGGATCATCGACCGCATCCGGGTCGGCTTCCTCGGCGTGCTGCCCGAGTACCAGCACACCGGAGTCGCTGCGGCGCTCTACCTGGCTCACTTCGACGCCGCCGCCGCCAGCCGCCAGAAGGCCGGGGAGGCCAGCTTCATCCTCGAGGTCAACACCGCCATGAACCGAGGGCTGGAGGAGATGGGCGGCCGGCTGGTCAAGCGGTGGCGCGTCTACGAGCGACTGCTGGAGTCCGACGCGCTCCCGTCGGCGCCGCCGGCGAGCGACTGAGCGCCGCGCCGACGAGAGACTGAGCGCCGCGCCGACGAGAGACTGAGCGCTGCGCCGACGAGCGACTGATCGCCGCGCCGAGGGGCGGCCAAGCCGCCTGCGCCCCTGCGATAATGCGGCGCGATGGACCCGAACTTCGGCTCGATCCTGACCGCGATGGTGACTCCGTTCGACGAGCGCGGACGCGTCGACGAGGACGCAGCGGTGACGTTGATGCACCACCTCGCAGACCACGGCTCGGACGGTGTCGTGGTGTGTGGCACGACCGGCGAGTCCGCCACGCTGAGCGACGCCGAGCAGCTGCGAATGATCGAGCTCGCCATCCAAGAGATGCGCGAAGCGCATCCCCCCAAAACAGTCATCGCCGGGGTCGGTTCCAACGACACGCGCCATGCCGTCCACCTGACCGAGCGGGCCACCGCGCTGGGCGTCGATGGGCTGCTGTCGGTCAACCCGTACTACAACCGGCCCAGCCGGCGGGGCATCGTCGCCCACTACCGGGAAGTCGTCCGGGCCACCGACCGGCCGATCCTGCTGTACAACATCCCGCAGCGGACGGGGTCCGACATGCCCAACGACCTACTCGCCGAGCTCGCCCAGCTGGACCACATCTGTGGCGTCAAGCAGGCCAACGCGGCGAACCTGGCCAAGATCGACGGGATGGTGATCTATGCCGGCAACGACGACCTGCTGGTCGACGTCCTGGAGCTGGGCGAGCCGGGCGGAGTCCTCACCTGCACACACGTCTTCGGCGACGAGATGCGCCGAATGGTCGACGAGCCCGATCGCCGGCGGGAGATCGACGCCGGTCTCCACGACGTCTACCGGGACTTGGCGGTTGCGCCGCTCGCCTGCAGCAACAAGGCCGCGTTGAACCTGATCGGGATCCGGGTCGGCAAGCCCCGCCTGCCCTACGTCGAGCTCGACGCCGACGAGCTGGCGATCGTGCGGGCGATGCTCGAGCGCCACGGCATGCTCGCGGCGGCGGCAACCGGCTAGCGTGAGCAAGCTCCGGGTCCTCTCGCTCGGCGGCCTGGGCGAGATCGGGAAGAACATGACCCTCGTCGAGTACGAGGACCGGATCGTGGTCATCGACACCGGGCTGCGGTTCCCGACCGCCGACATGCTGGGTATCGACCTGGTGCTGCCCGACTTCGGCTACCTGCGCGAGCGCGCGCGGGAGATCGAGGCGATCGTCGTCACCCACGGCCACGAGGATCATCTCGGGGCCCTGCCCTGGGTCCTGCGCCAGCTGACGGCGGCGCGCGGCGATGATCCGCCGCCGGTGCTCGGCGGGCCGCTGACGATGGCGATGGCCCGCTCCAAGCTTGACGAGCACAACCTCCGCGACGTCGACCTGGAGGACACCGCCACCGGTGAGCTGCTCACTTTCGGTCCGTTCGGGGTGGAGCTGATCCATATGACCCACTCGATCCCGGACTCGTGCGCCGTCGCGGTGACCACCGACCTGGGGACCGTGCTGCTCACCGGCGACTACAAGTTCGACCAGACGCCGGTGGACGGGCTGCCGGCGGACGTCTCCCGACTGGCCGAGCTCGGGTCGGAGGGGGTGCTGTTGCTGTGCGGCGACTCCACCAACGCCGACCGCCCCGGGTTCTCGCCGTCGGAGCGCACCGTCGGTCCCCGTCTGGAGGAGGTGTTCGGCCGGGCCGAGGGACGGATCGTCGTCACCAGCTTCGCCTCGAACATCCACCGCGTCCAGCAGGTCATCGACGCCGCAGCGGCGCTCGGGCGCAAGGTGGCGCTGGTCGGCCGCTCGATGCGCAAGAACGTCAACATCGGCCGCTCGCTCGGCCACATCGAGCTCCCCGAGGGAATGATGATCCAGCCCCACGAGGTGGAGGACTGGCCCGACCACCGCGTGGTGGTCATCTCCACCGGCTCCCAGGGGGAGCCGCTGTCGGCGCTGCGGCGGATGGCCTACAACGACCACCGCCAGATCACGCTGCGCCGCGGCGACACGGTGGTGTTCTCGGCCACGCCGATCCCCGGCAACGAGCGGGCCGTCAACGAGACGGTCGACCGCCTCTACCACATCGGCTGCAACGTGATCACTCCCCGCGACGCCCCGATCCACGCCTCCGGTCACGGCTTCGTCGAGGAGCTGAAGCTGATGCTCAACCTGGTGCGGCCGCAGTATGTGATGCCGATCCACGGCGATCACAAGCGCATCCAGCTCCACGCCGAACTGGCCGACGCGGTCGGCATCGATCCCGATGCGGTGTTCGCGCTGGAGAACGGCCTGCCGCTCCAGATCGATGCGACCGGCGCCGGAATCGGCGAGCGCGAGGCGGCGGGGATGATCTTCGTCGACGGCGTCGACATCGGCGATCCGGCCGACGTCGCGCTGCGCGACCGCCGGATGCTGTCGGCCGACGGAATCTTCATCGTCGTGGCCACGGTGTCCGAGCAGACCGGCGAATCGGTGGTCCCGCCGGAGGTCATCTTTCGCGGGGTTCCGTTCATCGAGCAGGCCGACGAGCTCGTCTCCGACATCCGCGCCGAGGTCGACCGATCGCTGGCGGTGGCGGCCGGCGAAGGCGTCCACGAGATCGACGTGCTACAGCAGAGCCTGCACGACGATCTCGCCTCGTTCGTCTATGACCGGTTGCGCCGCCGCCCGATGGTCCTGCCGGTCGTGGTCGAGGTGTGATCGGCCACCGGCTCGGCGGCGGCTTGCCCGGCGACGCCCGCGGTCGGGATCCGGATCACGAACCGCGTCCCCGTCCCCGACGCAAGCGTCTCCAGGGCGACGCTGCCGCCGTGAGACTGCGCCACCGAGCGGACGATCGCCAGGCCTAATCCGGACCCCCGGGCGCCGTCGCGACCGCCGCGGACGAAGCGCTCGAACACCCGGTCGGCCAGCTCGGGGCCGATCCCCGGGCCCGAGTCCTGGACGACGATCACGGCGTCATCGCCCTGCACCTCGGTGGAGGCGTGGACGCCGGTGCCCGGCGGGGTGTGGCGGACCGCATTCTCCAGCAGGTTGAGCACGAGGCGATGCAGCTCGTCGCGCACCCCCTCCACGACAACCGGCTCGGCCCTGATCGAGAGCTCGTGATGCTCGGCCATCGGGCCCAGCTCGGCCGCGGCCTCAACCAGCACGTCGGCCAGGTCGGTCGGGCGGTGGGGCTGGGCGCGCCGGGCATCGGCCCGAGCGAGCAGCAGCAGGTCGCCGACCAGCCGCCGCATCCGACGGGTGGAGCGCAGCGCCGCGTCGGCGGTGTCGGCCTGCTCGCCCTCGAGCTCCTCGCTGAGCAGCTCCAGGTTGGCGAGCACGCTGGTGAGCGGCGTGCGCAGCTCATGCGAGGCGTCGGCGACGAACTCACGCTGGCGATCGAGCATCGCCTGGGTGTCCGAGCGCGCGGCGTCGAGCGCCCCCAGCATGCCGGCCAGCGTGCGTGACAGCTCGGCGATCTCGTCCTCGGCCTCAGGATGGGGGAGCCGTCCGCTGGCATCCCGGGTGCGCTCGATCTCCCGGGCGGCATCGGTCAGCTCCACGATCGGCCGCATCGCCCGGCCGGACACGAACAGCCCCGCCAGCAGCGCCAGCACGGTGCCGCCCAGTACGCCCAGCCCGAGGAACACGTCCACCCGGCTGAGCGTGTGCTCCAGGTCAGAGAGCGGCACCGCATAGAGCAGGATCAAGCTACCGCTCGGCTGGACGTCGAGCCGGCGCACCGCCACACGGTAACCGGACTGCTCGAAGTAGCCGGAGGTGCGCACCGGCGCGATGGCGAACAGGCCGTTGGTCACAGGCGCCTTGGCCCCCTTGATGCGCAGTCCCTTCTGGGTCTGCAGCAGGAAGCCGTCGGCGAAGTCGAAGATGCGGATCTGGGCGTGATCGGAGCCGGCGAAGTCCCCCAGTGACACGTTGGTCCGCTTCAGGTACAGCCCGTTGTCGAAATGCAGCCGGCCGTTGAGCTCCTGGTCGAGCTGGTTGATCGCCTGACTCTGCTGATCGTCGAACTGGGCGCGGACCTGGCGGTCGGTGAGCACCCCGACGATCGCCGCGAAGCTGGCCAGGATCACGAACGTCAGCGCCGCGGAGCCGCCGGCCAGGCGCCAGCGGATCGGGAGGCGCCTATACGCGGAGTACGTAACCCGCGCCGCGGATCGTATGTAAGAGCCGAGGCTCGCCATCGGATTCCAGCTTCCTTCGTAGGTTGGACACGAACACCTCGATCGTGTTCGTCATCGAGAACGGGTCATAGCCCCACACCTCGTCGAGCAGGCGCTGGCGCGAGATCACGATTCGCTCGTTTCGCATCAGATATTCCAGCAGCTCGAACTCCCGCTGCGTCAGTTCGACATGTCGGTCGCCCCGAACCACCTCGTGGGTGTCCGGGTTCAGCTTCAGATCGCCGACCGCCAGGTTGGCCTGCCCGCGGGGCGGGTGGCGGCGCAGCAGGGCGCGCAGCCGCGCCAGCAGCTCCTGGCGCTCGAACGGCTTGACCAGGTAGTCATCGGCTCCCGCATCCAGCCCCTCGACGCGCGACTCGACCGCGTCGCGTGCGGTGAGCACCAGGATCGGGACGTCGTCGTCCTGGCGTCGCAGCCGCTTGGCCACCTCAATCCCGTCCATTCCCGGCAGCCCGAGATCGAGGACCACCAGGTCGGGGAGGAACGCGTGGGCGCCGTCAAGCGCGGCCGGGCCGTCTCCCGCCACCCGGACCTCGTAGCCCTCCATCCGAAGGGAGCGCTGCAGTACCTGCGCGATCGCATCGTCGTCCTCGACGACGAGCACTCGGGGGGGACGCTCGAAATCGGCCATCGCTGGTCGCAGATGGTACGGGCCTGAGGACCACCGCGATGACGGTTGAAGATCTGCGAAACGCAGCCCCGTTGTCCCCGGCAGGAGCGCAGGGTCGGCCGTAGAAGTCAGCTCTTCGGACATGGCTGCCAGCACCAAGACCCGCTCCAAGCCCAAGTCGCGACGGAGATCGCCGCCGGCGCGCGCCCGCCGCTCGTTGCTCGCCATGCGTCCGGCGCTGCCTTCGGTGGCGCTCGAGCCCCACCAGATCGACATCTTCGCCCTGGCCCTGATCGCGATCGGCATCTTCCTGGGCGGGGTCGCGTACCTGCACTGGGCCGGCGGAGCCTTGGGGAACGGCAGCGTCCACGTGGTTCGGTTCGTGTTCGGCGCGCTCGGCTACGCCGTCCCGGTGGCGCTGGTGCTCGGCGGCGCGCTGATCCTGATGCGCGAGCTGCGCCCGCCGGCACGGCCGCTGCGGGCCGGCGTGCTGTGCCTGGTCGCCGCCCTGACGCTGGCACTCGCGGCCGGAACCCTGGGGATCGGCCCCGGGCGCTTGCCGGCCCCGCGCTTCTGGCATCCCGCCGGGTTTGAGACCCGCGGCGGGGTGGTCGGCCAGGCCGAGCTGTGGTGCAGCTCACATCTGCTCTCCAACCTGGGCGCAGACATCCTTTCGGTGTTCCTGGCGATCGCGGGGGTGATACTGGTCAGCGGAGCGACCCTGGCCGGAGTGGTTCGTGCCACCGGGACCGGCGCGGCCGGCGCGGGGCGGGCGGTGCGCCGCTCCGGCACCAGCCTCGGCGCCGCCCTGTCGGCGCGCACGGCGACGGCGGCGGCGAGCGCGGGGGAGGCCGACCCGGGCCCGCCCGCCAATCCGAACCCGCCCGGCGAGCCGCTGCTGCCGCCGGAGCCGGACACCGACGAGTTGATCGTGCGGGCGACCCATGTCGAGGCGCCACCGATCGAACGCGAGCTGACCGATGAGGACGGCGAGGACGCCGAGCCGGGGCTCGACGGCGACGATTCCGACGAGCCCGAGGAGATCGAGATTCGCCGGGCCGGTCCACCAGCCGAAGTTGATGCCGGCGACCTCACGCCGCAGGGCCGCTACCGCGCCTCGGTGACCGACGATCCGGACTTCGAGTGGCGGCTGCCCTCCACCCGGTCATTGACGCGCTCCAGCGGCGATGCCGCCAAGCCGGACACCGCCGGCCAGGAGCAGGTGGCTCGCACGCTGTTGGAGACCCTGGGCCACTTCGGCATCGACGCCAAGGTGATCGGCCGCGTCACCGGGCCGCACATCACGCGCTACGAGATTCGACTCGCGCCCGGAATCAAGGTCGCCAAGGTGGCCCAGCTCAAGGATGACCTGGCCTATGCCCTGGCCGCCACCGACATCCGGATCCTTGCCCCGATACCCGGTAAGCAGGCGGTGGGGGTCGAGGTGCCCAACGCACGGCGCAAGATCGTCCATCTCGGCGACGTCTATCAGGAACCGCCGCCCGACTGGTCGCCGCTGACGGTATGGCTGGGCAAGGACATCGCCGGACGGGCGATCGGCGCCGACTTGGCGAAGATGCCCCATCTGCTCGTCGCCGGGACCACCGGAGCCGGCAAGTCGGCATGCGTGAACGCGATGCTGTCCAGCATCCTGTTGCGGGCGACCCCACACGAGGTCCGGATCGTGCTCGTCGACCCCAAGCAGGTGGAGCTCAACCACTACGAGTCGGTGCCGCACCTGCTGACGCCGGTGATCACCAGTCCCCGGATGGCGGCCAACGCGCTCCAGAACCTGGTCAAGGAGATGGAGCAGCGCTACACGATCATGTCGCTGGCCCGGACGCGGAGCCTGCCCGAGCTCAACCGCGCTCGGGACGCTCGCGGCGAGCCCCGGCTGCCCTACATCCTGTGCGTGATCGACGAGCTCGCCGACCTGATGATGGTGGCGCCGGCCGACGTCGAGGACTCGATCATCCGCCTGGCGCAGAAGGCGCGTGCCGTCGGCGTCCATCTCGTGCTGGCCACCCAGTCGCCGCGGGTCGACGTGATCACCGGGATGATCAAGGCCAACGTTCCCTCCCGGATCGCCTTCGCCGTCTCCAGCCAGACGGATTCGCGGGTGATCCTGGACCACAACGGCGCCGAGTCGCTGCTTGGCCAGGGGGACATGCTGTTCTCGCCGGTGGGCTCCTCCAAGCTGCAACGCATCCAGGGCGCGTACATCGACGAGGCCCAGATCCTGGAGCTGACCGAGGCGTGGCGACGCCAGGGAGAGCCCGAATTTCACCAGGAGCTCCTCGAGGAGGTGCCGAGCGACGGCGTCCCCGCCGAGGAAGAGGGTCTGCTTGCACCCGACGAGGATCCGCTGCTGGAGGAGGCGATCTTCCTCGTGGCATCGATGGGAACGGCGTCGACATCGATGCTTCAGCGGCGGCTGCGGCTCGGCTATACCCGCGCCGGGCGGCTGATCGACATGCTCGAGCGCCGCGGCATCATCTCCGGCTACGAGGGTTCCAAGCCCCGCCAGGTGCTGATCGGCGAAGCTGACGTCCCGCGGATCCTGTCGCATCTGGCGGAGTCCGGGAGCGATGGATCGGCGGGGGCTCCCGAGCCGGGATCGGCGGACGGCCCGGAGGATTCCAACCGCTAGCCGGCGGGCGCGCCGCCGGTAGCCTTGGTTGACGATGGCGGATATCGGCGCGACGCTGCGAGAGGCGCGACTCCGCGCCAAGATCGACATCAACGAGGTGGAGGCGCGCACCAAGATCCGGGCCAAGTACCTGCGCGCGATCGAGAACGAGGAGTGGGACCTGCTCCCCGGCGATGTCTACGCCAAGAGCTTCCTGCGCACCTACGGGGACTTCCTGGGCGTCGACAGCCGGCAGCTGCTCGACGACTTCAAGCGTCGCTACGAGCGGCCGACAGATCACGAGCAGCGCCCCCTCCGCCCGCTCAGCCGTGACCGCGAGCGCCGGCAACGCTCCGGCCGCCCCCCGAATGCGCCGCGAGGGCCGCTGATCCCCCCGTGGGCGCTCATCGGAGCGGTACTCGTGGCGGTGGTCGCCGTGCTCGTCGTCGTCGGTCTGCACAAGTCCGGAAACTCATCCACGACGCAAACGCTCAGGCATGCCGGCACCGGCCACCGCGGCAAGCACCACCACCATCATCACGCCACAGCCAAGCCCAAGCGGGTCAAGCTCCAGCTCACGCCCACCGGGCAGGTGTACGTGTGCCTGGTCGACGGCACCGGCAAGGCGCTGATCGCCGGCCAGATCTTCAACGTCGGCCAGACGATCCCGACCGAGACGGCGTCCGAGCTCAAGCTCACCCTCGGCAACGCCTCGGTGAAGATGAAGGTCAACGGGACAGCGGTCACGGTGCCGCAGTCGTCGAGCGCGATCGGCTACCTGCTGACGCCGACGGCGCACAGGGCGCTGTCAGCGGCCGACCAGCCGCGGTGCGCATGAGCGCCGCCGCCGCCCCGCCGCGCGCCGGCATCCTGGTCACCGGCACCGAGGTCCTGACCGGCATCATCACCGACCGCAACGGTCCGTGGCTATCGGAGCGGCTGCGGGAGGTGGGCCTCGAGACGGCGATGATCCAGATCGTCGGCGACCGTCCGCAGGATCTGCTGGCGGCACTGCGGTTCATGCGCGAGGAGGGCCTGGCGGTGATCATCACCAGCGGCGGACTCGGACCTACGGCCGACGACCTCACCGCCGAGATCGTCGGGCGCTTCTGCGGACGCGAGATGATCCTCGACGACGCGCTGGAGCAACGCATCGCCGAGATCCTGCGGCCGATGATGGAGCGCTGGCCCGACCTCGACCCCGACGCCGTCCGTCGCTCCAACCGCAAGCAGGCGGTGATTCCCACCGGGGCGGTCGTGCTGGACCCGGTCGGGACCGCGCCCGGCCTGGTCGTTGAGCCGGCAGACGGTGACGGGCCGACCGTCGTCGTGCTTCCCGGGCCGCCGCGAGAGCTGCAGCCGATGTGGGAGACGGCCCGAGGCACCGCGGCGTTTCGCGCCGCGGCCGCGGGCGCGGTGGCGTACCGCCGGGAGATCGTGCGGCTGTTCGGAATCCCCGAGTCGGAGATCGCCAACACGCTGCGGGCGGCCGAGGACGATGGGCTGGATCTGGCGCCGCTGGAGATCACGACGTGCCTGCGTCGAGGCGAGATCGAGGTCGCCACCACATACGCGCCCCCCGCCCAAGGCGATTACGACGCGTTGCTCCAGTTCCTCCGCCACCGCCATTCCGACACGCTGTACTCCGAGGACGGTTCAACCATCGACGATCAGGTCGCCAAGCTGATCGGAGGGCACACCCTGGCGGTGGCGGAGTCGTGCACGGGCGGCGGGCTCGCGTTCCGGCTGACCGATCGCGCCGGCTCCTCGGCCTACTTCCTCGGCGGTGGGGTCGTTTACTCCAATCAGGCCAAGATCGACCTCGCCGGCGTGGATCCGGCGATGATCGAGCGCTTCGGGGCGGTTTCGTCGGAGGTTGCCGAGGCGCTCGCCGAGGGGATCGCGGACCGGTTCGCGGCCGACCTGGGGGTGGGGGTCACCGGGATCGCCGGCCCGGGGGGCGGCACCGAGGATAAGCCGGTGGGGCTGGTCTGCTTCTCGGTCTGGAGCCGAGATGGCCGGCGGCTGTCGCGGCGCACGGTGCTGCCGGGCGGCCGCGCCGACATCCGTGATCGCTCCGTGACGGTGGCGATGCATCTCCTGCGCCGCGTGCTGCTCGGTGAATCCGATCTGCCGGGGCGGGCCATGGGGGGGTTCGCGGGGAGCGCCGAGGCCACCGCCAGTGGCGGCTGAGCCGCGGCTGTTCGTCGCGCTGGCGCTGCCCGACTGGGTGCGGAGCGCGCTGGCGTGCTGGAGCGGTGCGCGGCTGGGCCGGGTTCCCGGGCTGCGACTGGTCGCCGACGAATCGCTGCACGTCACGCTGTGCTTCCTCGGCTCCCGGCCGGTGGCCGAGATCGGCGCGATCGCTTCGGCGTGCCGCGTCGTGGCGCCGCGGTCACCGGTGATGCTGTCGCTCGGCCGGGCGGTTTGGCTGCCACGCCGGCGACCGCAGGTGGTGGCCGTGGAGCTTTCGGACGATTGCGGGGCATTGGCGGACACGCAGGCGAGCCTCGCCGGGGCACTTCGTCACAAGGGCTTCTACCAGCCTGAGGATCGGCCGTACCTGGGTCACGTCACCGTCGCCCGCGTCGGCCGTTGCGCCCGCCGGTCGCGTGACGAGCTCGAGCCGCCCGAGGCGCTGCGATTTGCGGCGACCGCGGTGACGCTGTACCGCTCGTGGCTGGGCTCGGGTCCGGCGCGCTACGAGGCGCTGGCGACGATCACGCTCGACGGAGACGCCTCCGGGTGCGACCCGGCTGCGACGAGCTCAGCGAACTGAGAGCCCGTCTTCCTCAGGAGCGGTCACGCCGCCCGGGCGTCGATGGCTCGCGCCACCGCATCCGCCGCCGGCCCCACGAACGGCTCGCCGTGGCCGAAGAGCACCGTATCGGCCTGGACCTCGGCGAGGGCAGAGAGCGACTGCCGAGTTTGTGCGGCGTCGCCGTTGAGCGCGTCGGGCATCAGGCGCGGACCGCTGGCGTGGGTGAGCACGTCGTAGCTCGCGAGCGCGTCGCCGGTGAACAAGATCCCCTGGTCCTCGAGCAGGAGGGAGGCGTGGCCCTCGGTATGACCGGGTGTGGCGATCACTCTCAGGCGACCCGGGACGTCGAGCCGTTCGCCGGTGTCGAATGGAGTCACGTCGCTGACCCACGTCGGGGTCATGAATCCGCGACGGGCGGCGTGCAGAACGAAGCCCACCGCCGAGGGACGCCACAGCGTCGGCAGGAGGCTCGGGACCAACGCGAAGGGCGAGGCGCCTTTCGCCTGGCCGGTCGCTCTTCCCAGCTCGGCGCGGTGGGCATAGACCGGCGCTCCACAGGCAGCGCGGGCCCGCTCGGCGGCGCCGAGATGATCCGGATGGCCGTGGGTGAGCACGATGGCGGTGATGTCCCCGGGCGAGCGGCCGATCCTGGCCAGCGCCTGCTCGACGCGGGGCCAGCTGCTGGGCCACCCGGCATCGACCAGCGCGACCTCTCCGTCCGCGTCGATCAGATACCAGTTCACGACCCCGTCGACGATGCGATGCACCCCCGAGCCGACCTGCTGCGGCAGCGCCATCTGATCTTCCTCTCGTCGTTCGGTTCCTGTAGCTTCGTCTCGAGGTTAGCCAAGAACGGTCAGCGCCGGGCGCCGTCTGGGCGGTCATCCTCCAGGATCAGGCGGATCGTCTCCTCGTCTGGTCTGACTCGGCAAGGTGCGCACACGGCGAGGACCACTCCTCCCCGCCATCCTCTGCGCCCGTCCGCTGCCGCGTGCATCATTTGGCACGCATTCGCTGCAGTTTCGCCACCAATGTGTCTTGTTCCTTGACACGCGCTGGGTCTAGCGTCCGGTTCCGTCCGCCAACCGTCCTACCGTGACGAGTTCAACGCGCATATGACAAAGGAGCCGCGCGAGCATGAGCGAGAACCAAAGAGGCGCAACCGCCGGCGCGCCTGATTCCAAGGCCGACGCCAAGCGTCAGGCGGCCCTCCAGGGGGCGCTGACTCAGATCGAGCGGCAGTTCGGCAAGGGTGCCGTGATGCGGATGGGTGATCCGGGCGCGCGCGTGAACGTGGACGCGATCCCTACCGGAGCGTTGTCGCTGGACGTTGCGCTGGGTATCGGCGGCGTTCCCCGCGGGCGGATCGTCGAGATCTTCGGCCCGGAGTCCTCGGGTAAGACCACGCTGGTCTACCACGTGATCGCGGAGGCCCAGAAGCTGGGCGGGGTGTGCGCGTTCGTCGACGCCGAGCACGCCATGGATCCGCTGTACGCGCAGCAGATCGGGGTCGACATCGACGAGTTGCTCGTTTCACAGCCGGATTACGGCGAGCAGGCGCTGGAGATCGTCGACATGCTGATCCGCTCCGGTGCCGTGGACCTGGTTGCCGTGGACTCGGTGGCGGCGCTAACGCCGCGGGCCGAGCTCGAGGGCCAGATGGGCGACCAGACGGTGGGAGCGCAGGCGCGGATGATGTCCCAGGCGATGCGCAAGCTGGCCGGCAACCTCAACCGTGCCCAAACCCTCTGCCTGTTCACCAACCAGATCCGCGAGAAGGTCGGCGTGATGTTCGGCTCACCGGAGACCCAGCCGGGTGGCCGGGCGCTGAAGTTCTACGCCTCGCAGCGGCTGGACATCCGCCGGATCGAGACGCTCAAGGACGGCACCGAGGCGGTCGGCAACCGGGTTCGAGTCAAGGTCGTCAAGAACAAGGTGGCGGCGCCGTTCAAGCAGGCGGAGTTCGACATCGAGTTCGGCAAGGGCATCTCGACCTCCGGGTGCCTGCTGGACTACGGGATCGAGCACAACATCGTCACCAAGTCCGGCTCGTTCTTCTCCTATGGTGACGAGCGGCTCGGGCAGGGACGCGGCAACGCCAAGGCGTTCCTCGACGAGCATCCGGAGATGGCGAGTGAGCTCGAGGCCAAGATCTACTCCGCGCTGGGCATCAGCCGGGATCTGGTCAAGGAGATCGAGCACGATGAGGCGCCGCTGTCCGCGGTCGCCCCGGCGGCCTAACCGCTGGTCTCCGTGGAGGCGCCACGAGGCAGTCGACCCACCATGACGCTCGACACCGATGAGCAGCTGCAACGTGCGCTGGAGCTCGCCTACGCGTACCTCAACCGGCGCGACCGCACGATCAGCGAGGTCCGGCTGGCGCTTCAGCGCAAGGGCATCTCGGAGTCGCTGACCGAGGCCGCGATCAGAACGCTCACCGAGCAGCGGCTCCTCGATGACAACCGCTTCGCCGAGCTGTACGTGTCCGACAAGCGCGAGCTCGAGCAGTGGGGCAGCGCCCGCATCCGGCGCGGCCTGCTGGCGCGCGGCATCGATCGTGAGCTGGCCGACGCCGCCTTGGCCGGACCAGCCGCCGACGACGGCCTGGCCGGATCGGCCGCCGACGACGGCCTGGCCGGATCGGCCGCCGACGACGGTCCAGCCGGATCGGCCGCCGACGACGGTCCAGCCGGATCGGCCGCCGACGACGGTCCAGCCGGATCGGCCGCCGACGACGGTCGAGCCGGATCGGCGGCTGGCGACGGCGCGCAGGAGAGCGAGCTCGATCGAGCCCGGGCGCTGCTCCGCCGCCGCTTCTCCGTGCCGCCGGCCACTCGCCGCGATCGTGAGCGCGCCCTCGGGCTGCTGTTGCGCAAGGGCTACGAGCCCGAGCTGGCGCTCGACGCACTGGCGGGTTGCGCGCGCGACGACTGAACGCTGGTGGGACGGCGACGGGGCCTCCCGAAAGTTCGCCTCGGTTGTGCCCGGCAGCGCACAGCCTCCCCGCCCACCCATCCAAAAACGCCCGGTAGCCGCCGCCTTAACGCGAGGATTGCGCGCGCAACACCCCAGTACTACGATTCACCCAGTGAACGAACGGTCCTCGAGACCGCAAAACGCCAGCAAATCTCCATATACCGAACACAGAGATCTCCAGTGTCGACGCCAATCCGCCAGGGCCCGCCCCATAGGTCCAGATCGGTTCGGGACTACCCGCGCTAACCCGCAGGCCGGACCGCTGACTGCCGCTGCCTGGACTGGCTTTCCGTGCCTCGCACGGACCGCTCGGTCGCTCCCAAACAGCTAAACAACAAACTGGGATGGACGGGCCGGATTACCGGGCCCGATGAGAGGAACGACCATGGCAATCATCGTCGCCGCAGCGCTCATAGCGGTCGGAATCGTGGTCGCCGCGGTTCTCTATGGGCGCACTCACGGCGTTGAGCCGGCCGGGACCGCGGAGCGGGACGCCGCCACCGCCACGGCGCTCCAGGCAGCGCTCACGGAGCGCAGCAGCGCCTTGGAGCGGCGGGAGAAGGCGCTGGACGGCCGCGAAGCCGAGCTGGCCACCGAGCGCCAGGCGCTGGCCGAGCGACGCAGCGAAGTCGAGCAGACGCTCGAGCGATTGGCCGGGATCTCCGGCGCCCGGGCCAAGGAGCTGCTGCTGGCGGAGGTGGAGGATCAGGCCCGGCATGAGTCGGCCCGCCGGCTGCGCCAGATCGAGGAGGAGACCAAGCGTGACGCCGAGCGGCGGGTGCGCAACATCCTGTCGGTGTGCATGCAGCGCCTCGCCGCCGGCCACGCCGCCGAGACGACGGTGTCGGTGGTGCAGTTGTCGGCCGACGACATGAAGGGTCGGATCATCGGCCGGGAGGGCCGCAACATCCGCGCGCTGGAGAACCTCACCGGAGTCGATTTCATCATCGACGACACGCCCGGAGCGGTCGTGCTCTCCGGTTTCGACGGCGTCCGCCGCGAGATCGCCCGCCTCACCTTGGAGAAGCTGCTCCAGGATGGGCGCATCCATCCCGCGCGAATCGAGGAGATGTACTACCAGACCAAGTCCGAGCTGGAGACCCACATGGTCAAGTTGGGCGAGCAGGGGGCGTTCGACGCCGGCGTTCAAGGCGTCCATCCCGAGCTCGTCAAGTTGCTCGGCCGGCTGCGCTTCCGGACCAGCTATGGCCAGAACGTGCTGTCGCATTCGATCGAAGTCGCTCAGCTGGCGGCGATGATGGCCCAGGAGCTCGGCGCGAGCCCCAAGACGGCCCGGCGCGCGGCCCTGCTGCACGACATCGGCAAGTCGGTCACCCACGAGATCGAGGGTCCGCACGCGCTGGTCGGCGGAGATCTGGCGCGTAAGTACGGCGAGACCGCGGCGGTGGCACATGCGATGGAGGCCCATCACAACGAGGTCGAGCCCCAGACGATCGAGGCGGTGATCGTCCAGTCCGCCGATGCGCTGTCCGGCGCCCGCCCCGGCGCCCGCGGCGAATCCCTGGAGCAGTACGTCAAGCGTCTGCGCGATCTGGAGCAGATCGCCACCCGGCACACCGGCGTGGACAAGGTCTACGCGATGCAGGCGGGCCGTGAGATCCGCGTCATGGTTGCCCCCGGCGCGATCGACGACGACGCGGCGACCATCCTCTCGCACGAGATCGCCCGCGAGATCGAGAAGGAGCTCGAGTATCCCGGCCAGATCAAGGTGACGGTCATCCGCGAATCACGCGCCGTGGAGTACGCGCGCTGACGGCGCCGGCACGGTAACCGCGCGGTGCGATGGACTCGCTGGGTGGTGGGTTGGTCCGCTTGACGGCGCCGGCCGGATGTGGCTGGGCAGTACCCTGAGACGGCCATGAAGCGCTACCACGTGACCACGTTCGGTTGTCAGATGAACGAGCACGACTCCGAGCGAATCAAGGGAATGCTGGAGTCGCTCGGCTACGCCGAGGTCGACACCCGCGCCGGCGCCGACCTGATCCTGTTCAACACGTGCTCGATTCGCGAGGCCGCCGACAGCCGGTTCGTCGCCCATCTCGGTGAGGCCAAGCGGCTCAAGCTCGAGGATCCGCAGCGGGTGATCGGCGTGGGGGGCTGCTGGGCGCAGTCGGTCAAGGAGGAGGTGTTCGCCCGCTTCCCGTTCGTCGACGTCGCGTTCGGACCCGGCCAGGTGCACAAGCTGGCCGAGTTCTTGACCAGCGACTCGCTGACCGCCCAGGGATTCTTCGAGTTCGAGGGCTTCACCGGCCATCTCCCGGCCAAGCGCGCGCGCGACTTCCAGGGCTGGGTCCAGATCAGCGTTGGCTGCAACTCGGTGTGCTCGTACTGCATCGTGCCCTCTACGCGCGGACGCGAGGTCAGCCGGCCCGCGGAGGAGCTGGTGGCCGAGGTGACCCGGCTGGCCGCTGACGGGGTCCGCGAGGTGACGCTGCTGGGCCAGAACGTCAACTCCTATGGCCGGGACCTTCCGCGCGGGCAGCGGATCGCGTTCTCAGACCTGCTGCGTGCCGTCGACGCCATCCCCGGCATCGAGCGCATTCGCTACACCAGCCCGCATCCAAAGGACATGCGCGAGGACGTGATCCGTGCCCACGCCGAGCTGCCCGCCCTGTGCGAGCACATCCATCTGCCGCTGCAATCCGGCTCGAGCGCCGTGCTGAAGCGGATGCGGCGCACCTACGGCCGCGAGCGCTACCTGGATCGCGTCGCGCTGATCCGCGAGCACGTGCCCGACTGCGCGCTCACCACCGACATCATCGTCGGCTTCCCCGGCGAGACCGACGCCGACTTCGAGCAGACGCTGGAGGTGGCGGAGAGGGTGGGGTTCGACGGTGCGTTCACGTTCGTCTACTCGCCGCGTCGCGAGACGGAGGCGGCGACAATGCCCGGGCAGATCCCGCACGAGGTCAAGGTCGCGCGCATGGAGCGCCTGGTGGAGGTGATCCAACGGCGGGCACGCGAGCGCGCCCAGCGGTTCGTCGGTCGCACGGTGCAGGTGCTGGTAGAGGGGCCATCCCGCACCGATCCGAGCCGGCTGCGCGGTCGCTCGCGGCACAACAAGGTCGTCAACTTCGACGGCCTCGGCTCGCCCGGCGACCTGGTCGACGTCACGGTGACCGCCGCGACCAGTCAGACGCTGGCCGGCGAGGCCTCGCTGTTGGCTCATGCCAGCCGCTGATACCGGAGGCCCGGTTCGCCGACGGGGCCTGCGACGAAAGCGATCTAACCTCTGAGCGGGAGGTGCGCGCGGAACGCGACCTGTGCCTGCGCGCGGGTGAGGTAGTGATTGACGACGAGTTGATCGAGCACGTGACGCTGCCGTTGCTTGGCGAGCGCGAAATGCCGTAGCGGGTCATACGCGGACGGGGCCTGCGGCAGCCCGGCGAGCATCGCCGCCTCGGCCCAATCGAGGCCGCCCGGCGCGGTGTGGAAGTATCCGCGTGCCGCCGCGCCATCGCCCCAATAGCCGTGCCCGTAGTACACGGCGTTCAGATACATGTTGAGAATCTCCGCCTTGGGATAGCTCAGCGAGAGCTTGACGCCGAGGCCGATCTCACGAAGGGTTGCGCCGAGCCCGCTGCCGTCGCCGTAAAGCTGCTTGGCGAGTTGCTGAGCGATGGTGCTGCCGCCCGGATCCTCGGTGGTCTGCAGCGTGGCCAGCGCGGCTCGCCCGGCGCCGTCGAGAACGTTGATGATGAAATTGGCGTAGAAGTGCTCGTCCTCGACGGCAACGACAGCCTCGCTCAGCTTTCGCGGTTGGGGCATGGCGGCGTAGACGCCGTGATGGATCGCGAGGATGTGATGCACCCGCGACTCGGCGTCACCGACGCTCGGCAGGCTGCTCACGTACAGAGCGGAGATGACGAACAGCACGAGGATCGCGGCGACGAACGCCGCGCCGGCCCTGACCAGCCAGCGGCGTACCCGCCGCCGTCTCCGGGAGGGGCGAGGCGAATGGGGATAGCTGGTCGCGGTGTGGGAAAGGACGTTGGCGCCTGCCCCGATCCCGGCCTCGCCGCTGTCGGTCGATCTCGGTGCCAGGAGTCTGCTCACGCTGCGGTTCATGGTTATACGGCCCCGGGCCTCGCGCCACAGTGTCGCGCATCCGTCGGCCAGGCAGTCACCCCTTAGGAAAGAGCAAGACTCGTTCTCATTTATGTTAGGCTTGCGTGCTTCAAATGTCGTCGTATTCGCGAACCGGGCCACGAGGTTGGCTGTCAAGCTCTGAACTTGGTCGACGGTCGTCGCAGCTCCGGTCACGGCGATGGCGACGGCCGCGGTTGCGTCGCCGGATGCCAAGCCTGGCGCTTGCTCTGTTGGCAATGGCGGCGCTCACCGGCTGCGGGTCGGCATCGATTGGCGCGAGCGCCGGCACTCCATCGCACGCGCGAAGTGGGGGGGACAGGCCCATCCGGGTGGTGGCGGCCGAGAACGAGTACGGCAGTGTGGCCTCTCAGGTCGGGGGCCGGTACGTCGCCGTGTCGTCGGTGGAGAGCAATCCCAACACTGATCCGCACACATATGAGATCAGCCCCGGCGTGGCGCAGGAGATCAGCGGCGCCCAGGTCCTGATCGAGAACGGAGTGGGCTACGACGGCTACATGGCCAAGATCGCCGCCGCGTCGCCGAGTTCGTCTCGCCAGGTGATCGATGTCCAGCACCTGCTGGGCCTGCCGGACGGCACTCCGAATCCGCACCTCTGGTACAGCCCCGGCACGATGCCCAAGGTGGCAAGCGCGTTGGCGGCCGATCTCGGCAAGCTGCAGCCGTCCCACGTCGCCTATTTCAACGCCAACGCGGGGAAATTCACGGCGTCTCTGCAGCCCTGGCTGGCGGCGATCGCTCGGTTCAAGGCCAGGTATCCAGCGACGCCGGTGGCGAGCACCGAGCCGGTGGCGGACTACATGCTCGCGGCCGCCGGGACGCGGAACCTGACCCCGCTGCGCTTTCAGACCGCCATCATGAACGGCATCGATCCCTCCCCTCAGGGAATGTCGGCGCAGGAATCGTTGTTGAGCCAGCGTCGGGTCAAAGTGCTCGTCTACAACCAGCAGGTCACCGACGCAGTGACCGCGGGCTTCATCACCCAGGCCAAGCGGGCGGGGATTCCGATCATCGGCGTTTACGAGACGATGCCGACCCCCGGGTACACCTATCAGTCCTGGATGCTCGCCGAGATAACCGCGCTGGACAAGGCCGTGACCGACAGGATCTCGACCGTGAAGCTGTCGTGACCGTCGCGGCTCGCTCGGACTCGGAGATTCTCCGGGTGCAGGATCTCAGCGTGCGGCTGTCGGGCCGGCTGGTCCTCGACCAGGTCAGCTGCGCCGTCTCCGCCGGCGAGTTCGCGGGCCTGATCGGCGCAAATGGTGCCGGTAAGACGACCCTGCTGCGGGTCATCCTGGGGCTGGTCGGCCATAGCTCGGGGCGGGTGCTGGTGGCGGGCCGCCCCCGGTCGCGGCGAAATCCGTTGATCGGCTATGTCCCGCAGAAGATAGAGCTGGATCCCGATGTGCCACTCCGCGCCCGCGATCTGGTCGGCCTCGGTTTGGACGGGCATCGCTTCGGGGTGCCCAGGCCGTCGGCGGACCGCGCGGCGCGGATCGAGGAGATGCTCGCCGCGGTTGACGCCACCGCCTTCGCCGACGCGCGGGTGGGGAACCTGTCGGGTGGAGAGCAGCAGCGAGTGATGATCGCCCACGCGCTGATCAGCCGTCCACGGCTGTTGCTGTTAGACGAGCCGCTGGCCAACTTGGACCTGCGCAGCGGCCAGGAGGTGGTGCGCCTGCTGGCCGAGATCGCCGTCGAGCATCAGGTCGGGGTCCTGCTCTCCGCCCATGACATGAACCCGTTGCTGCCGGTCATGGACCGGGTCATCTACCTGGCCGCCGGTCGGGCGGCATCGGGTAGCGCCGAGCAGGTGATCCGCAGCGAGACCCTGAGCGAGCTCTATGGCCACCAGGTCGAGGTCATCCACGTCCGCAACCGAGTCCTGGTCGTCGCCGGGCAGCCGGACGCCGCCACGGCCGGCGCCGACGCCGACGCTCTGGTCGGGCTGGGCTAGTGGCCGCCCCCACAAATGGGTCGCACCGGAGCTAGGCGATGATCAGCCGGTCGGCGATCATCGCTCCGGGGTTCTTCTCCAATGGCCCGGTGCACGTCGCCTTGATCATCGGCGGGGTGGTCGCCGTCGTCTCAGCGGTCGTCGGCGTCTTCACCGTCATGCGCGGACAGTCGTTTGCCGGACACTCCTTGGCCGACATCGGCACCGCCGGCGGCTCGGGCGCCTTTTTGGTGGGCGTCCCCGCCCTGTACGGGTTTGTCGCCTTCAACATCGCCGCTGCCGGGGTCATGGAGTTGATCGGCATCCGCCGGCCACGGGGGCGCGATCTGGCGACCGGGATCGTGCTCGGCGCCGCCCTCGGCTTGGCCGCCCTGTTCCTGTACGAGGACACGATCACCGCCAGCACCACCGGCGCGACCGTCACCGTGCTGTTCGGGTCGATCTTCACCCTGTCGGGCTCGATGGTGCCGATCGTTGCCGGCTTGGGCGGTGTCGCGGTCGGGCTGATGGTGGTTCTCTACCGCCCGCTGATCCTGTCCTCGGTGAGCACCGACCTCGCCGCCGTCCGCGGCGTCCCGGTTCGCTGGGTGTCCGTCGGCTACCTGCTGGCGCTCGCCGTGGCGGTGTCGCTGTCGGCGATCACCATCGGCGCGATCCTGTCCACCGCGCTTCTGATCGGGCCGCCCGCCACCGCGCTCCGGCTGGCCAAGCGGACCGGGCGGGCGATCGCGCTGGCGGCGCTGATCGGGGTCGCGGCGGTCTGGTTGGGGGTCGTGCTCGCCTATGACAGCGTTGCGTGGACCAGCACCGGCGGGGGATGGCCGGTCAGCTTCTTCGTCGTCGCCGTCGTGTTCGTCTTCTACCTGCTCGCCCAGCTCGCCGGACGGCGCCGCGGCGACCCCCGAGACGCATCCGCCGCACGAGCGGCCAGCTGATGTTCTCCGGTTTCATGGTCAATGCCTGGGAGGCGGCGACAATCGTCGCCGTCGTCGCGGGTGTTGCGGGATTCTTCACGGTGACCCGCGGTTCGGCGTTCGCGGCGCACGCTCTGCCCAACGGCGCGTTTGCCGGCGCCGCCGGGGCCAGCCTGATCGGCGTCAACGCGATCGTCGGCCTCGCCGTGTTCTCGGTGGCCGGAGCGCTCACCATCGCCGGCCTGGGCCGCCACGCCCGCCATGACGTCGCGACGGCGATGACGATCGTGATGATGCTCGCTCTCGGCGCGCTGTTCCTGTCACAGACCACCGAGTACGCGCCGGAGATCTACTCGTTGCTGTTCGGCGAGATCCTCGGTGTCGCCGGCGACCAGCTGCTCCCTACGGTCGCGATCGCCGCCGTGTGCGTCGCCGCCATCCTCGTCCTCTATCGCCCGCTGCTGCTCTCCTCCATCCTTCCCGAGGTCGCCCAGGCCCGCGGGGTGAGCAGCCGCCGGATGGAGCTCGCGTTTCTGATCGTGCTCGCGTTGACCACCACGATGGCGGTTCCCGTGGTCGGCTCGCTGCTGATCTTCAGCCTGCTCATCAGCCCCGCCGCCGCAGCCCGCTCGTTCACCAATCAGCCTCTGCGCGCCGTCGGCCTGTCGGTGCTCTTCGCTCTGGGAACGGTGTGGGCGGCGATCGCGGTCTCCTACCTCACCGATCTTCCGATCGGGTTCTTCGTCGGAACGCTGGGCGCGCTCACCTACGCCACCGGACGAGGCTGGGCGGCCTGGCGGCAGAGCGCCCGGCGATGCGCGCCGGGAGCATCCAAAGCACGACCGGCGGCAGCCTAGAATCTCGGTCGATGGCCGGCTCAGGACAAGATTGGGTGACTGACGCCGAGCAGGCGCTCTCCGACGCCGGCTACCGCCGCGGGGCGGCACGACGGGCCGTGCTGTACCTCCTCAACGAGCAGACCTGCGCGCTCTCGGCGCTGGAGATCGAGGACATCCTGCGCACCCGCGAACGCCGCGTCTCGCGTGCCAGCATCTACCGCATCCTCGAGGGTCTCGAGCGCATCGGCGCGGTGCAACGCGTCGACATCGGCCAGGGCCTGGTCCGCTACGAAGCGATCCGCAGCGACGCCGGACACCACCACCACCTCGTGTGCGACCAATGCGGCATCCTGCAACCGTTCAGCGACCCCGAGCTCGAACGCACGATCAAACGTCTCAGCCAGCGCGTCCCGATAACCGTCTCAGATCACGAGGTCGTCCTGCACGGCGCCTGCGCCGACTGCGAGCCCGACTAGTGGTCGTCCCCGCAAGTACGGTCGCACCAAGAGTGGTCTGCGGTGCGGCCACTAGCTTGTGGACTGGGGAGTCTTCTTAGAGCGACAGCCTGGAGGTCGATCCGGGCCGGGACGGCTTGATCGGCGCGGCGCGGTGTCCACGAGCCGGGATGTGCCGAGCTTCGCGGCCGGCGATCCGAGGTGGGTTTTGCGTCAAATCCGGGGTCGCGTCGTGAGGTTTGTTGCGTTAGACCCTATGGAGGATGATCCGCCGGAAGGTTGAAGGCCGGACCTCGATCGCATTGATCGGGGGTTTGACTGGCCGGAGACGGACTCCGGCTGACCCCATACGAGGGAGGTCCGGCCGTGACCGGAACGATGACATGGGTGGCGATGGATGTCCACGCGCGCTCGACCTACGCGGCGTCGCTGGATGTGACCAGCGGCGAGCTGGTGCGCCGGCGGTTCGACACTGGCGCGGTGGAGCCGGTGGTCGGCTGGCTGGCTGGGTTGCCGGGGCCGGTGCGGGCTTGCTACGAGGCGGGCCCGACCGGGTTTGGGTTGTATCGGGCGGCGGTGGCGGCGGGGATCGACTGTCAGGTGATCGCGCCGTCAAAGACTCCCCGTCCGTCGGGCGACCGGGTCAAGTCCGATCGCAAGGACACCGATCTGTTGTTGCGCCAGCTAATGGCCGGCGCGCTGACGGCGGTCGCGGTCCCCTCGGCGAGCTTGGAGGCGGCGCGAGACCTGGCGCGGGCGCGCGAGCAGGTCAGGCTCGATCTGATGCGCTGTCGCCATCGCGTGTCCAAGCTGCTGTTGCGCCGCGGCCGGGTGTACGACCGCACCGCCTGGACGCAGGCGCATCGTCAATGGCTGGCGGCGCAGAGCTTTTCCCAGGTCAACACCGAGCTGGCGTTCATCGACGGCTTGGCGGCCTGCGACGGGCTGACCGCCCGCCGCCAGGCGCTCGACGAGCGGCTGGCGCGCGTGGCGCGCGAGGACGAGCTGTGGCCGCTGGTCAGTCGGCTGCGCGCGTTCCGCGGCCTGGACACCCTCTCAGCGCTGATCGTCGCTCTTGAGGTCTCAGACTTCGGGCGCTTTCCGCGCGCGGTGCAGCTGGGATCCTGGCTGGGGCTGGTGCCATCGCGACAGCAGTCAGGCGAGCAAGACGTGCACGGGTCGATCACCAAGACCGGCTCAAAGTACGCCCGGCGGATCCTCGTCGAGGCCGCTTGGCATTACGCCCGTCCGCCGAGGATCGGTCTCAAGCTCGCCGCGCGCCACGACGGGCTGCCCGATCACGTTCTGCAGATCGCCTGGCGCGCCCAGCACCGTCTACACCACATCCACAAACGAATGCGCGCCCGCAAAAAGCCCGCCAACGTGATCACGGTCGCCTGCGCGCGCGAGCTGGCCTGCTTTCTCTGGGCGGCAGCCACCGCCCCATAGCCCAAGCTGACAGCCCTCCCGCTCGGGTGGGGAGACGCCGGGCCCCGAAGTCCGCCGGCACGCGCGATGTGGCTATGGGCAGCCCCAACCAGGCCACGCCCGCTTTTAGACAAGCGCCCGCCGGCGACGCAATCAGGGACCTGGGGTGCCAACCCCCGCATATGAGACTGACCGACGTCGAGGACGCGCTCGGCGCCTCCCCACCCGAGCACCCAACCCGTTACGCACCGCAATCCGGAGCGACAATGACCGCTGCCTACTTGACAAACCTTCCTCCATATGAGCCACGCTGAGCGCCAAGCTGGTGACAAATCCGCCGGCCACGTCACGATTTGTCACGTTTCCCCGGCCGCCGGGACGCTGGTCGCGGGCGCGGACCGCGACGGCCTGAGACCGACCAGGCTGGGTGTACCGCTCGCTGGCCAGCGCAACGGTTATTGGAGCCCGTCCCCGGCCATACCGTCCGCTTCGTCTGTAGGGTCAGCGGGAGGCTTCGACGGCCGCACGGACGTGGCCGACTGGTCGTTTCTGCCTCCCGCTGCCGCATCGAACCGTGCGTGCGGTTCTCCCGCACACGGCTCTCCGACATCCTTCATCGCGGGGCATGCGCAGTCCCGTAGCGGACCGTTCCGGTGAGGGTGTAGACGCCGAGCCGGTCGAGCCACTCGCTGTTAAAGCGGGTGCCCCAGTTGCGGCCGGAGCGTTTGTGCTTGTTGCTGGCGAGGATCGCGAGGCGTTCGTGGACGTAGCTGTCGATGTGTGAGAACTTCCGGGCGGAGTTCCCGACTCGGAAGTAGTTACCCCAGCCCCTGATCACCGGGTTGAGGCGCTCGACCACGATCTCCAGCTCGATCCCGGCGTAGCGGCGGTCGGTCAGCTCTCTGATCTTCGCCCGGACGCTTGTCATCGCCCGGGGCGAGGGCCAGCGCTGGAGGTACCACTTGCCACGCCATTTCCAGGACTCCACCTTGCGCAGGTGAAACCCGAGGAAATCGAATCCCTGCTTGCCCTTGGTCAGCTCGACGATCCTGGTCTTCTCCGGGCTCACCCGGAGCCCGGTCTCGGCCAGCACGTTCCGCGCCCGCTGCCAGGCGTCCGTGGCCTGACCGGCGGTGCCGCAGACGACCACGAAGTCGTCTGCGTAGCGGATTAGAGTCCCCGCTCGGAGAGCGTCACCCTGCCACGCCTGATCGAGGCGGTGCAACGCGATGTTCGCCAAAAGCGGGGAGATCGGCGATCCCTGCGGAGTGCCCGCACCGGACACGGTGATCACTCCGCCCTCGAAGATCCCCGCCCGCAGCCAGCACCGCAGCAGCTTCAACATCTGCCGATCGATCACCCGACGGCCGAGATCGGCCATCAGCACGTCGTGATCGATCTCATCGAAGCACGCCTTGATATCGGCATCGAGCACCCAATCGCCGCTCCGGCTGGCTGCGACCTGATGGCTTCGATCGCCATGTGGGCCGAGCGCTTCGGGCGAAACCCGAAGCTGGGCGCCAAGAAGTCGGCCTCGAACACCGGCTCGAGCACGATCTTCGCGGCGGCCATCACCACCCGGTCTGAAACGGTGGGTATCCCGAGCGGCCGGGTCCTGTCCCGGCCGGCCCGGCTTGGGCATATGCACCCGCCGCAGCGGCCGTGGCCGATACCGGCCCGCCCGTAGATCCGCCGCGAGGTCTTCAAGGAACGGTTGCACCCCGGCGGTCTCGACGTCCTGAATGCTGACGCCATCAACCCCGGGAGCACCCTTGTTGGCCCGCACGTCATCCCACGCCCGCCACATCACGTCGCTGCGGGCGACCTTGTCGAACAGGGCATGGAACCGACGCTCGGGATCCTGCTTGGCACTGCGATAGAGCACACGCTGGAGGGCTCGAACGCGGTCCCGGCCACCGGCCGGGCTGACGGAACTAGCCGAACTGCTGGCACTCATCAGCGTCCCTCCCTTCCGTTGATATGCATGGATGAAGCAGGGGCCCTTCGCTCCGGTCGGGTTGTGTTGTCCCGACCATCAGCACTACTACCACCCCCTCCGACTCCCTCTCGGCTATCGGCCACTTCACGGTGCTGCCGCTTATAGGCCGATGCTGCTCCGATCCCCCGCAGGGACCGGGCCGAGGAGGGTCTCCCCAGTTCCCAGGACAACCGTCTGACGTTCCGCGCCCCATACGCCGGGAGGTTCCTCCGCATCCGCTCCAGGCTCCCAGATGCGTTCCGTGGCCTTCGCCCTGTTCACGCGGGCTCGGCTCCTCCTTGACCGCCCAACCGGGCGGTGAACAATGACGACGCCGCAGGCTTCGCTTAATGCTGCGGACCGGCCAGTTGATCCACCCCGCTTCGCACCCCGCCTCTCGGCGACGCACGGGGGCCTCCCTACCGGGGACCCTGGCATCTCCCCGGACCGGACTCACACCGGCAGGCTGCCCTGAGCTTGCAGAACGAATACCCAACCTTCCTTTCCTTTGATTGATTGAGCGCCCGTTCTGTCCTGGGCGCGCGGGAACATGTGTTCGGTGAGATGGAGCAACCTGAGCATCGACGACGAGCAGCGGGCTCGGCTGCCCGGCTACCGGGAGGAGGCGGTGGTGCGTCACTTCGAGGCGCCCGGGGCGATCGCGACGCGCTTCTACGAGGTCCGCGCCAAGTCGATCCTCAACCGGGTGCCGGAGGCGTCCCAGATGCCATTCCGCTGGACGATCAATCCCTATCGCGGATGCACTCACGCGTGTCAGTACTGCTTTGCGCGGCCGACCCACAAGTACCTGGACTTCGACGCCGGCCAGGACTTCGAGCGCCAGATCGTCGTCAAGGTCAACGCGCCGGAGCGCTTGCGGGTCGAGCTGGCCAAGCCCTCGTGGCGGGGCGAGCACATTGCGCTGGGGACCAACACGGACCCGTATCAGTGGGTGGAGGGCCGCTACGAGCTGATGCCCGGCATCTGGCAGGCGATGATCGAAGCCCGCAACCCGTCGTCGGTGCTGACCAAGTCACCGCTGCTGCTGCGTGATCTCCCGCAGATGGTGGAGCTGGCGGCGCGGGCCGACTTCAGCGCGGCACTGTCGGTTCCGACGATCGACGAGCGCGCCTGGCGAGCCACCGAGCCCCACACCCCGAATCCCCGCGCCCGGCTGGAGGCGGTGGCCGAGCTGACCCGGGCCGGGATCCGCACCGGCGTGCTGGTGGCGCCGCTGATGCCAGGGATCAACGACGATCCGGAGCAGGTGGCGGAGATCTTGCAGCTGGCCAGCGAGGCGGGAGCGGCGTATGTCAGCGGCATCGCGCTGCATCTGCGGGGCGAGGTGCGGCAGGTGTTCCTGGACTGGATGGCGGCGTATCGACCCGAGCTGCTGCCGCGCTATCGTGAGCTGTATCGCGGTGGCGCGTACGCGCCGCAGCATGAGCGTAGGCGTTTGGCGGAGCTGGTTCGAGGACCGGACAGGGCGCCGTCGGAGCGGGGAAGAGTCGTCTCCACGGAGACCGCTCAGCCCGCGCCTCGACCACCTCGAGGGCGCCAGCCGCGGCAGGAGTCGCTGTTCGAGATCGACTCCAGGTGAAACCAGTGCTCGCCACAGCTGTTATCTAAAGAGACCCGTCCCGACGACCCCAGCCACGGATGCCCAGGCAGTTCAAGCCGACCAAGGACCTGATTCCCGATCGGATGTTCGAGACCCGCAGCGATGCCTGGGAGCGAGTCGGGCTGTCTTTCGAGGTCAACCAGCGGGCGGTGCGCCGGGCGCGGCGCCAGGCGCTCGTCCTGGTGCCCCTGCTGATTTTCATCGACATCGCCGCCCATCGGGTCCTCAACCACAACGCGAAGACGCTGCGGCACGCCGGTTTGTTTTCGCTACAGACCCCGATCCGGATCGTCGCCGTCCTCGCGGTGATCGGCCTCGGGTGGGCGGTGGCGCGGGCGGTGGGACGCTTCGCGGGGCCGACCTTCATGCGGCGGATGGATCCACCGACCGCCGGCACGGTCGGCTTCCTCATCCGGCTGGCCACGATGGCCGCCGCGCTCCTGATCGCGCTCGGCGTCGCCGGGGTGCCGCTGCGCACCCTTGCGGTGGGCGGCGCGTTCACCGCGGTCGTGCTCGGTCTGGCGGCACAGCAGACGCTCGGCAACGTCATCGCCGGGATGGTGCTGCTGAGCGCGCGGCCGTTCCGGGTCGGCGAGCGCGTGCGCCTGCAGGCCGGCGTGGTCGGTGGCACGCTGGAGGGGGTGGTGAGCTCACTGGGGCTGCTCTACACAACCCTCGCTCGCGGCGCTGACCAGATGCTGATCCCCAACAACGTGGTGCTGGCGTCCGCGGTGATGCCGCTGAAGGAGCCCGATTCGGTCGACGTCAGAGTGCGACTCAGCTCCGGCGTCCGTCCCAGCCAGGTGCAGGCGATCCTGGACCAGGACATCACCACCCCCACCCGGAAGGCGGCATCGGTGCTGCTGGAGGAGATCGACGGCGAGGACGTCATCGTCCGCATCCAGGCCATCCCCGAGCTGCCCGACGACGGAGCCAGGCTGGCCGACGAGATCATCGGCGCCTTGTCGTCGGTCACCGAGGAGCACGCGCCCGCGGAGGCTCAGCGCTGATTGCGCCCACTCCGGGCGTAGTCTGAGCCCACCCGGTCCGAACCCATCATCCGGCTGGCCCAGGCCGCCAGGGCAGGCGCCACCGAGCCGATTGCGGTGCCGAGCCGGAGGCTGACCGGGGCGACATCGAGCTCGGCCCGGTTGTGCTCGATCGCCCGGATCACGGCAGCGGCGACCTCGTGAGGAGATTTCGTTCCCACCCCCGGCGGGAGCTTCACTCCGGATTTGACGTACATCCCGGCGTCCCGGATGAAGCCGGGCGCGAGCACCGACACCCCGACGCCGCGTGGGCGGAGGTCCTCTCTCAGCCCCAGGGCAAAGCCACGCAACCCGAACTTGGTGGCGGAGTAGATCGATGACGCGGGCCCGGCGAATTTGCCCGACAGCGACGAGATGAACACCATATGACCGCCGCCGCGAGCGGCCATCACCGGCGCCAGCGCGCGCGCCAGGACGATCGGCGCCCGCAGGTTCACGTCCAGCATTCGGTCGATGTGCTCCGGCGGCAGATCCACCAGCCATCCGGTCGCCGGCAACGCCGCGTTGGCGACCAGAATGTCGACACCGGAGGACACCGCCTCGGCGGCGAGACGATCGAGGTCCGTCCGCACGCTGAGATCGCAGACGATCGTGTGGACCCCGAGCTCCGCGCCGAGCCGCTCCAGCTCGGCCCGCCGGCGCCCGGTCAGGATCAGCCGGACGCCGCGGGCCGCCATAGCGCGGGCGATCGACTGGCCGATCCCGCCGGTAGCGCCCGTGAGCAGCGCGGTGCTGCCAGCCAGCGGAATCCGTCCGGACCGTGACACCGCGCCAGTCTAATGTCCCGTTTGGGGACACCAGGCGCCGCCGGACCGCTCAGCCGGGGAACACCGCGATCGTCGCCGTGAACCCGTGCAGGAAGCTGCGCCCGCCGACCGGCCCGATCTCCCCAGCCGCGAAGAAGCCCGCTGACGGGGCACCACCGAGCTCGTCGCGGACGAGGCTGGCGTCGTGGTCGGTCGGTCCGAACATCGACCGACCCCGTCCATTGCACGCGAATATCAGCGCCCCCGCGGGCGGCGCACCGCCGATCGCCTCGGCGCGGAGCCGGAGCTCCCGGCGCAGATCCTCGTCGGCGGATCGCGCATCGCGGGCGTGCAGGCGGACGACCTGACCGGGCGCGACCAGCGCGCCCACCGAGACGGCACCGGTCTGCGCATCGGCGCCGAGGACACCGCGCACCAGGAAGTCTCCCTGCTCGTACTCCGGCTTGCCGCCGTCGATGACGATCCCGATGAGCAGACCGGCTGACACCAGCGCTCGTTCCGTGATCCGCAGCTCACCGATCGCCTCCTCGATCGCCTGCACCGCCGGGCGACCCGCCAGCTCGTGGATCACGTTGTCCTCGGCGGCGGTGATCGTCATCTCCCGCCCGAGCGGTGTGGCCCCCTGGGACACGCACGGCAGCAGCTCGACGCCATCGAGGCACACCCCCACGGCGCCGGCGTCGTGCACGGCGTCGTCGGCGAACAGAAGCGCGCCGGTCGACGACCGGGCGCTCGCCAGACCACCCAGTACCGGCACGCCGGGGGCCTCGCGGGCGATCCCGTCCAGCATTCCATCGGTGGGGAACGAGTACGGGTCCGACAGCAGGATCATCGCCGACTCGGGACCCAGTTCCGGCAATGCCTCCAGCGTGCCGGTTTCCGAATCGCCGCTCACGGTGGTATGGAACTGCCGAACCTCCCCGCCCTCCAGCGCCGCCGCCCACACCGCCACTGCCGTGCCCGACTCGAGCTCACGGCCGCCGCCGAGGACACCGCCGGCGCCGCAGCCGACCAGCGCCTCGGGGGCCAGCTCGGCCTGCACCGTCGCGAGCATCGCCTCCGGAGCCGCCAGGTGAGCGCCGCTGGCGAATACCACGGCGAGATCGGGGGCGGCTCCGCCCAGCCCCATCACGGCCGCTCTGGCGGCTTGGATCGCCCCCTGCCTGGGGTCAAGTCCGGTGGAGACTCCGGCGCCGGCCTTCACGACCGCCGTCCGGCGACAGCATTCATCGCTGCACGATACTGCCCCGGTGACCCCGCCCGACGTGATCGCCCTGTTCGGTCCGACGGGTGTCGGCAAGACCGATGTGGCGATCGCGGTCGCCGAGCGGCTCCGGGCCCGCGGCGAGCGCCCGGTGGCCGTGTCGGCCGACGCGCTGCAGGTGTACGCCGGGTTGGAGACGTTGACCGGCGCCGCCGCTCCGGCCCAGCGAGCGCAGCTGGAGCATCGCCTGGTCTCGTTCCTGCCGGTCGACGCGACGTTCAGCGCCGGCCAGTACGCGGAGCTCGCCCACGCCGAGATCGACGAGCTGCTCGACGCCGGCCGGCGGCCGATCGTGGTCGGCGGCACCGGCTTGTATCTGCGAGCGGCGCTGACCGACCTGAGCCTGCGGCCGGCGCCGCCCGAGGGCGTTCGCCAGCGCTGGATCGCCGAGCTGCAGGCGCGGGGACCGCTCGCCCTGCACGCGGTGCTCGCCCAGCGGGCGCCGTGGGCGGCGGAGACGATCGATCCCACCGATCGGCAGCGCATCGTGCGCTCTCTGGAGCTGCTCGACAGCGGAGAACTGGAGCCACCGACCCGTGAGTCCCAGCTGTGGACGGCCGACACCCGCCATCGCACGCTGCTGATCGGGCTGGTGCTGGAGCGGGAGCTGCTCTACCGGCAGATCAACGCTCGTGTCGACGCGATGATCGCCGCCGGCGCGGAGTCCGAGGTCCGCCGGGCTCAGGCCGCGGGGGCGTCTGCCACGGCACGCCAAGCGCTGGGATTCGCGGAGCTGCTCGGCGGCGATGCCGACGGGATGAAGCGGCGCACCCGCAACTACGCCCGCCGCCAGCTCACCTGGATGCGCAAGCTCGCCGGCCTTGAGGTGATCGACCGCACCCACCGGACGGCGGCGGAGGTGGCCGGAGAGGTGCTCGCCGCCTGGCTTCGCTGAACACGGCGGGGCCGGTCGCCGGTCAGAAGGCGGCGACGAACGGATACAGGAGGATCGCCCCGGCCAGCACGCAGGCCGCCCACACGAGAACGAGCGCCGACAGCCACGGGATCCGCCGCCGCCATCCCAGCGCCACCAGGTAGGCCACCGCGACGTAGATCCCGGGCATCACCACCACCATGTAGTAGATGTAGCTGGTGCGTTGATCGAGCAGGCTCTGCAGCGCGAACGGCACCCACGTGCCGATGAACCAGGCGACGCCGACGAGCGCCAGCTGCCGATCCGCCGGTGTCGGGCTGCCTCCGGCGGACACGGGAGCGAGCGATCGGTAGGCCGCGAACGCCAGCGCCGGCAGGGCCAGCGCCATGATCGGCGGGCTCATGATCCCGATGAAGGCCGAGACCGGATGGATGGCGTAGAGGCCATGGCCCGGAAGCGAGGGATTGATCCGCAGATACACGATCGGTTCCAGATCGACCAGCCACTGCCAGGGATAGGAGGCGATTCCCGTGGGGCCGTGCGGACTTCTCAGTGCCTCGGCGTAGGTGATCATGTGCGCGATGTGAGCGAAGGCGCCGCCGGTGATCAACCGCGCTTGGGCGTCCGCGTAGGGGGTGGCGATCAGGTCCATGATCTCGAGCAGCCCGACGAACCCCGCGGCGGTCACCACCGCGGCTGACAGCAACCGCCGCGCCGCCGGAGCCAGGCCCCACGCAGCCGGGTTGGCACGATCCCGCCGATGGGCGATCACCCTCGCCAGTTCGATCAGCGCGAGCACCAGGAAGGCGTAGGGGGCTACCTCCTTGAAGCAGATGGCGACCGCCAGCACCGCTCCGGCAAGTAACGGACGGCCACGCAGATACAAGGCGACCCCCCAGATCATCGGCCCGACGGCATAGATGTCGAGCGTGCCGATGCGACCGTGGACCAACAGCAGGTTGTCGCACGCCATCAGGGCGGCCGCGCCGACCGCCGACCAGCGCCCGCCGCCGGCGCTGCGGACCAGCGCGAACATGCCGAGGATCGCGATCGTTCCCATCAGCAGGCTGCCGATGCGCCAGGCAAACGGACCGTCACCGAAGATCTCGATCGCCGCCGCCATGATCAGCTTCGCGCCCTGCGGGTGCTCGGCGTTCGGGTCGGTGCCGAGCGGCGCGTCGGCGTAGTGATCGCCTGCCGGGGGGCGGATTCCGGCGATCACCCGAGCGGCGTTGACGTAGTAGGCCTCGTCGAAGATCAGGGTGTGCTCGCCGGCCTGGTTGCAGGGCGACTGGCACGGTTCGTCGAGGAGCAGGCTTCGCGCGGCGAGCGACAGGACCGAGATCACGACGAGCGCGATCAGCGGCGCTCGAGGCGAGACTCGGATTCGCTGGGCAGCCGTCAACGTCCGTCCGCGGGTCATGGCCGGGGCGACGCTACACATACACTGGCGCCCGCGTGTACTTCGAGAAATGGCATGCCCTGGGCAACGATTATGTGATCGTCGAGCAAGCCGCGCTGCCGTTCGAGCTCACCGCAGCGCGAATCATCAAGCTGTGTGCCTCCCACACCGGCGTCTCCGGCGACGGTGTTCTCCTGCTGTCATCCGCCGACCAGCCGGGCTACGTGGCGCGGCTGCGAATCTTCAACCCCGACGGATCGGAGGCCGAGCTGTCGGGTAACGGCGCCCGCGAGGCGGCGCTGTACCTGCGCCGCCGGGGCTGGGCCGACGCCGACAGCTTCGCCATCCAGACCGCCGCCGGAGAGATCCGCCCGACGATCACCGCGCCGACCACGGCGCGGCTGGACATCGGCCGGGCACGGGTCGTGTCGGCCGACTTCCCGGCCGGCGGCGAGGACGGCGCCGGCCGGCTCGTCGCCGGCGGTCGCCAGTGGAGCTTTCAGCACGTCCAGGTGGGAAACCCGCAGTGCGCCATCCGCGTACCCGACCGGGACGCGCTGGCGGCACTGGATCTGGCGGCGATCGGTCCCGAGGTCGAGCGTCACGACCAGTTTCCCAACCGCACCAACGTGTCCTGGTACACGCCGCTCGGAGACCGACAGATCCGGGCGCGGATCTTCGAGCGCGGCGTCGGCGAGACATCGGCCAGCGGGACCGGCGCCAGCGGCGCCGCGGTGGCCCACGTCCTCGCGGGCGGGCCCTCGCCGGTCACGGTGCTGCTCGATGGGGGCGAGCTTGAGGTCGAGGTCAGCGACGACCTCGGGGTTACCCTGAGCGGGTGGGCGATGCCGGTGTTCACCGGCACGCTGTCCGATGAGTTCGTCAAGGAGCTGCATGAGACCGAGTAGGCGCCTGGAGCAAATCCCCCCGTACCTGTTCGCCCAGTTGGAGCGCAAGATCGCCGCCAAGCGCGCCGCCGGGATCGACGTGATCAGCCTGGGCATCGGCGATCCCGACATGCCGACCTACGCTCCGATCGTCGCCGCCGCTCAGCAGGCCGTGGCCGATCCCAGTACCCACACCTACCCCACCAACCGCGGCCGTGCCGAGTTCCGCGAGGCGGTTGCCGCCTTCTACGCCCGCCGCTTCGGCGTCACCCTGGATCCCGAGACCGAGGTGATGGCGGCGATCGGCGCCAAGGAGTGCATCTTTCACCTGAGCCTGGCGTTCCTCGATCCCGGGGACGTCGCGCTCGCCTCCGATCCCGGCTATCCCGTCTACACGGGCGGGCCGCTGATGGCCGGTGCGCAGCCGGCGCGGATGAGGCTGGTGCCCGAGCTCGGATTCGCGCCCGACCTTCAGGCAATCGACGCTGACGTCCGCCGTCGCGCCCGCCTCATGTTCATCAACTACCCCAACAATCCGACGGGCGCCGTCCTGCCCGACGGGCTATTTGCCTCCGCGGTGGAGTTCGCATCCGCCAACGACCTCCTCGTGGTTCACGACAACGCCTACTCAGAGACGACGTTCGACGGGTACCGGGCGCCATCGTTTCTGGCCACGCCGGGCGCCAAGGACATCGGCGTCGAGGTGTTCTCGCTGTCGAAGGGCTACAACATGACCGGGTGGCGCTGCGCCGCGATCGTCGGCAACGCCGACGCGATCGCGCTCTTCTGGCAGCTGAAGTCAAACGTCGACTCGGGGCCGTTCGACGCCGTCCAGCTAGCCGGGACGGCGGCCCTGGCCCCGGAGGTCGACGCCGACGTAGCGGCGATGAACGCGGTCTATCAGCGCCGTCGCGACCTCGTGTGTGCTGCGCTCGCCGCGGCGGGGGTCGATGTCACTCCACCCAAAGGGACGATCTACGTCTGGGCGCCGGTGCCGGCGGGCTTCGCCAACGCCGCCGAGTACTGCGAGCACGTGCTCGAGCAGGCGGCCGTGGTGATCTCCCCTGGCGGCGCCTACGGACCCAACGGCGAGGGCTTCTTCCGGATCTCGCTGACCTGTCCCGACGATCTCCTGCTGGAGGCGGTGCAACGGCTGAGCCGCCTGTGACGGCGGTGACCCGTGGCCGGCGCGGCTACCATGCGGGGGCGTGGCCGAGTTCAACGCCACCCACAACGGGAGCGGGACACGCCAGGATGGGCGAGGACCCGCCGGGCGTGCTCGTCAGCGTGCCTTAATGGTGGCAGCCGTGCCCGCCGGCGAGGATGCCCACCTCGCCGAGCTGGCTGAGCTGCTGCGCACCGCCGGCGTCGCCGCGGTCGGCGAGATGGTTCAGCGGCGCGACCAGCCGCACCCGAACTCGTACCTAGGCGCGGGCAAGCTGTCGGAGTGCAAGGCCGCGATCGCGGCCGCCGACGCCAACCTCGTCGCCTGCGACGACGAGCTGTCGCCGCGCCAGGAGCGCAACCTGGAGTCGGCGCTGGGGATCCCGGTGATCGATCGCACGGCGGTCATCCTCGACATCTTCGCGGCGCACGCCCACACCGCCGAGGGCAAGCTCCAGGTGGAGCTCGCGCAGCTCGAATACAACCTGGCCCGGATGCGAGGACTGTGGTCGCACCTGGAGCGGCTCGGCGGAGGGATCGGCACCCGCGGGCCAGGCGAGACCCAGATCGAGACCGACCGGCGCCTCGCGCGCGACCGCATCGCCGCACTCAAGCGCCGGCTGGCCCACGTGCGATCGACCCGATCGGTGATGCGGGCGCAACGTGAGCGGGCGGCACTGCCTCAGATCGCGCTTGCCGGCTACACCAACGCGGGCAAGTCGACGCTGCTCAACGCGCTCACCGGCGCCGCCGTGCCGGTGCGCGACCGGCTGTTTCACACGCTGGACCCGACCACCCGCGTTCTCCGCGCCGGCGGGCGAAACTATCTGCTCACCGACACCGTCGGCTTCATTCGCAAGCTCCCGCACCAGCTCGTCGACGCGTTCGGCGCCACGCTGGAGGAGACGCGCCGCGCCGACCTGGTCCTGCACGTCGTCGACGCCGCGGCCGCTGAGGAGGAGCTGGCGGCGATGATCCGGGCCGTCGACGACGTCCTTGCAGAGATCGGCGCCGACGAGGCGCCGCGCCTGCTCGTGCTGGCCAAAGCCGACCAGATCGACGACGAGCGTCGGGCCGCGCTGTCTCACCGTCATCCCCGGGCGGTGCTCGTCTCGGCGGTCACCGGGGACGGAATCCCGACGCTGATCGAGCGGATCGCGGTCGAATTCGAGCGCCGTCTGTCCGAGGTCGAGCTGCTGGTCCCCTACGACGAGGGTGGCCGCCTGGCCGAGCTGCACGAGATCGCCGGTGACCTGGAGCGCGAGGACACGCCCGACGGCGTCCGCGTGCTGGCGCGTCTGCCGGCGAGCATCGCCGCCCGCTACTCATCGTTCCAGCTGTCGCAGAGCCCTCGGCCGGTCCACGGACCTGCATGAACCTCCGCGTCGTCCGCTTGGACGAGCGCGCGCTGCTGCCAACCCGAGCCCACACAGACGACGCCGGGCTCGATCTGCGCGCGCTCGAGCCGGCGGCGCTGGAGCCCGGGGAGCGAGCGTCGATCGGCACCGGGATTGCGGTGGAGATCCCGCTCGGTCAGGCGGGACTGGTGCTGCCCCGCTCGGGATTGGCAGCGCGCCACGGCATCTCGGTCGTCAACGCCCCCGGGCTGATCGACTCCGGCTATCGGGGAGAGATTCGCGTGCTCCTGCTCAACACCGACCGCACCGGGCGATTCGAGGTGGCGGCGGGGGCGCGAATCGCCCAGCTGGTACTCGTCGCGATCGAGCGGCCGGTCATCTGCGAGGTGCCGGAGCTGGGAGCCAGCGACCGCGGCGACGGCGGCTTTGGCTCAAGCGGCCAGTAGCCACCGCCGGCGGGCGAGCGGTGGTCGCCCGGGTCACGAGAGCGGCGTCAGCAGTCCGTGTGTCTGGAGGAACACCCTCGCCACCGCGGCGGGACTCTCGTGGGCGACGTCGACCGCCTGATTGAGCTCGCGCATCGTCGACAGGGTCAGCATCTGGTCGACGCGCTCGATGGTGGCGGCGAATGCCGACCCCTCGGCGCTGAGAACGGTGTCGGAGACGACCGGCACGACGTTGCCCCAGCCGAAGACCCCGCGCGGGTCGCGCAGCAGCTGGTAGTTGCCGCTCGCCAGCTGCCCATCGGTGGTGTTCACGTCGGCGGCCTGCACGGTTCCGGCGTTCAGCGCAGCGTACTGGTCGCCGACCGCCATCGGCTTGAACACCGCCGGCGTCGCGCCATAGGCCTGACTCAGTGCCGGCAACCCGCTCTCGTCCTGCTGGAACTGGGGTGGACCGCCGATCGTCAGCGCATCCGCCACCCGGCGCAGGTCACCGATCGAGTGCAGGCGGTTGGCGGCCGCGTAGGCGTCGGTCACGGCGATCGCGTCGGTGTCGCTGAACGGCGTGGGGGCCAGCAGCGACAGGTCGTGGCCGAGGGCGTAATGCTGCGCCGCCTGATAGGCGCCGAGCCCTGAGCGAAAGCCGTGGTGATAGCCGGCGATGTCGGTGTTGAACACGTTCAGGTACTCCGGATACATCGACAGCGCGCCCGTCTTCAGAGCCTGCAGCGTCACCTGCGTCGGCCCGATGTTCTGATTGACGTTGACCCGGTAACCCTGAGCCGTGAGCGCCTGGACGTACAGCTGGCCGAGGACGAACTGCTCGGTGTAGTTCTTGTCGCCGACGGTGATCACCGGCTTGCCGGTGCCGGGCAGCAGCGTGGTCGTCGCCGACGAGCTCGTGGCGGCGGTGGTGGTCGCCGTCGACGTCGCCGAACGGGTGGGCGAGGTCCGGGCGGTCGCGGTCGTGGTGGGGGAGTCGGTTCCGGCGCTACCGCAGCCGGCGCCGCCCGCGGCGATGAGGGCGATGGTCAGCAGGCGACCGGCGTGGGTGGCGAGGCGCGGCGAGGACATCGGCGGGGCGGGGGCGATCCTAGTGCAGCCGCGGCTTGAGATTCAGTTATGGAGAACCACCACCGTGCTGCCGACGTAATCCCGCGTCGGTGAAATCTCCGTGCGCCCCGCCGGGTGCAGCCCGGCCGCGGCCGCCTCCGCCTCCAGCATGGCCGGATGCACTCGGTCGAGATGGATCAGATTCTGCGTGACCGACAGCTCCCCGTCGGTCGTCACGATCTCGCGTCGGCGCGCAAGCAGGAAGCCGTCGCCGTCCACCCGGACCGCCGTCGGCCGGCTGCTGTAGAGCACCCCCTCGATCTCGGCCACATCCGGCGTCGGCCCCAGGGCGCCATCGGCGACGTCGAACAGCTCCAGGTCGTGGGCGAGCGCGATCGCCAGCCGTCCCCCGGGAGCGAGATGGCGGCCCGCCCGCTCCAGGAAGCGGGCGCGCCCGTGCGGGCCGCCGAGCAGCTGGATCGTCTGCATGGGCACGATGGCGAGGGCGAACTCAGCGTCGACCGCGAACGATCGGGCGTCGGCAACCAGCGTCGTGACATCGAGGCCCCGAGCCCGGCAGCGGAGCTGCTCCAGGAGCTCGTCATCGATGTCGATCGCCACCACCGGGTGGCCGTCGCGGGCGATCGTGAGCGCCGTCCTCCCCGTTCCCGCGCCGATGTCGAGCACCGGGCCGCTGACCCTCCTCGCCAGCGCCCGCCAGTACGGGAGGTCCTCGGCATACCCGCCGCACTCGAGGTCGTGCCAGATCGCGCCGAGTGGCTTCACCACGCGGGCGCTAGGCCTCGCCGAACGACGCGGCGATGGGCGCGATCGCACGCACGGCCGCCGGGAGCACGCCGATCGTCACCGGGAGATCCGCGATCGGATCGCCGTCGGCGTACACCGTGAACGGCCGCGAGGCCGAGATCTGAAGCTTGGCGGCACGGAGCATCTCCACCTCGGGGTAGCGGCCATGGGCGCCCCGGAACACGCTGGGAAGGCGCCCCATGAGCTTGCGCTTGGGCATGTCGCCGATGATCACGACCTCGAGCTGGCCGTCCCGGACGCCGGCGCCCGGGGCGATCATCATTCCCCCGGCGTAGTACTTCGAGTTGGCGGCGATCACCGTGTACCCCTCGACGGTTCTCGGCTCAGCGTCGTCGAGCCGGATCGTGAACGTGGCCGCCTGCCATCCGACCAGGGCGCGGAGCGCACCGTAGGTGTAGACCAGGTTGCCGCGGATGAGCTGGGACTCGTTGGCGAATCGGTTGGCGACCGAGTCAAACCCGCAGCTCGCGATCCCGATGAACGTGGCCGCTTCGATGCGGCCGAGATCGATCCGCCGCTGAGCACCGTCGGCGAGCACGCCGCAGGCCCGCTCCAGGTCAGCCGGGATCCCCAGCGTGCGCGCGAAGTCGTTGCCGCGGCCGCCGGGAAGCACGCCGAGCACGCCGTCGTGGTGGCGCAGCCCGTCGGCGACTGCGCCGATCAGCCCGTCGCCGCCAAACGCCACCGCCGTCTCACCGGCACCCGCCGCTGCGTCGGCGAGCTCCCGGGCGTGCGACAGGCTGCGCGTCAGCTGCACGTGATGCTCCAGCCCCAGCCGGCCGAGCGTGCTCTGCACCTGCTCGAGCTCTCGCCCCGCCCGGCCGCCGCCCGCGAACGGGTTGACGATCAGCGATAGCGTCACGAGGTGATCAGCGCGTAGAGATTCTCCGCCACCGCAATGGGCGCGGGATCGGCGGCCGCCGCCGCCTGCTGGCGCGTCGTCACACCGGTGAGCACGATCGCCGCGTCCAGGCCGCAGGCGGCGGCGCCACCGAGATCGGAGTCCAGCCGGTCACCCACCATCAGGGCGCAGCCCGGCCCGACTCGATCCAGCGCGGTCTCAAACAGCGTCGCGTCGGGCTTGCCGACGCTACGGGCGGTGCGCTCGGTGGCGTACTCCAGCGCGGCCACGATCGCGCCGGAGCCGGGCCAGTAGCCGTCGGCCGCCGGGAACGTCCGATCGCGTCCGGCCGCGATCATCTCGGCACCGTTGAGCACCGCCTGGGTCGCCGTCCTCAGCTCGGCGAACGAGAAGTCGTCGTGGCCGGCGACGACCACGAGCTCGGCGCTGGTGGCGGCGCTGGTGCCGTTGACGATCCGCTGACCCGCGTCGGCGACGTGGCGGAAGATCGCCGGCGAGCCGATGACGTAGGTGGGCGTACCCGGTGGCCGGTCGGCGAGGGCGTACTGAATCGCCGATCCGACCGTGACGATCTCCTCCAGCGACGCCTGCAGGCCCATCGACCACAACTTGCGCACGTACTCTTCCGGGGCGAGCCGGGTGTCGTTGGTGACGAACGCGATCCGCTTGCCGGCGCCCCGGATCTCGGCCAGCGCCTCGCGCGCGTGAGGGGTCGGGGTGTGCGCCACCCAGACGCAGCCGTCCAGGTCGAGGAGCACGTGGTCGTAGCGCTGGAGCAGAGGGGAGAGGGGCATCGGTGCTGTCGCGGCGGGAGCGCGGAGGGGGCGAGTCGCGACGCTAGAAGAGCGCCGCCTGGGCGCTGGGCTCGGGGGGGGTCAAGCACTCAGGCCCGTCGTAGCGGGCGTCGTTGACCGTCGTACCGACCTCGGTCATGATCGTTGCCTCGGGCGCCAGCCCAGCCAGGATCGCAGGCATCTGATCTGACGGGGTGGACGACGGGTGAAGCCAGGCCGACTCGTCGTCGGCGTCCAGGATCACCGGCATCCGGTCGTGCAGCGACGCGATGGCCGAGTTGGCGGCGGTCGTCAGGATGGTGCACGTCCGCAGCCGGGTCCCGTCGTCGCCGTGCCAGATCGACCACAATCCGGCGAACGCGAACAGCCCGCGATCGGCCCGAGTGATGTGAAACGGCTGTTTGGGAGCCCCGGGGATCCGGCGCCACTCATAGAACCCGTCGGCCACGATCAGGCAGCGGTAGCGCTTAAACGCCCGCCGAAACGCTGGTCGCTGCGCCACCGTCTCGAGCCGCGCATTGATCATCTTCAACCCGGTGTCGGGACGTTTGGCCCACGCCGGAACGAGGCCCCAGCGCAGCAGCTCGCCCCGCGGACAGCCCTCGCGGTCGGTCGTGATCGCCAGCACGTCGTCGCCGGGGGCGACGTTGAACCGCCGCTGGATCGCCACCGTCTCGGCGATCGGGAACCGGGCCCTGATCGCAGCCGGATCTGGGGCGGCGAGGGTGTAGCGCCCGCACATGCGGCGTCCTTGCGCCCTCAGCGCGAGCGCGCCGCGATCTGCTCGGCGCGGTCGGCCTGGGCTCGCCGCTGCCGGCGGCGGCCGAAGAAGATGAGCCCGGCGGCCACTACCAGGACGAGCACGAGGCTCCAGAAGATCCTCAGGTCCAGGGAGATGTGCACCGCCAGCGAGATCAGGTTGATGATCCCGAAGGCGATCGCCAGGACGGCGACGATCAGCGCGACGATGATGAGAATGCCGCGCAGCCTCGCCAACAGGCCGGCGCTCGCCGGGGGCGCAACCAGGCCCATGAACTTCAGACCCCGCAGCTGCTTGGTGCTCGGCGCGTCGACGCCGAGACGCTCGGTCGCCCGTTTGAGGTCGTCGGCGCGACGCTCGGCCAGCGCGAGTGACGCGTCGGCCATCCGCCGCAGCTGCAGTCGCTCTTGGGGGCGAGCGGAGGCGATCGCCCGCTGGAAGTGCGCGCGCGCCTTCTTGGCGTCGTAACGTTCGGCGGCGCGGGCGCCGAGGATCGCCTGAGCGGCGGCCTTGTACCGGGTCTCGGCCTCGAGCTCCTCGTCGCTGCGGCTCTCCATCTGCTGCATCGCCGCGAGTTGGCTGCGCTGCTCGATCCGCATGGTTCGCTGCTGCTTGGGCATGACCGTGGAGTCTAGTGGCCGCCCCCATCCGTACGCTCGCATTCGAGCGGCCTCCGCGGCGGCCCGGCTCCTATCCTCAGGTCCCAGTGAGCCAGGCCGAGCCCGATGCCAACCGGTGGAAGGCGCTCGCGGTGTGTCTGGTCGCCGGGTTCATGACGCTGCTCGACGTCTCCATCGTCAACGTCGCCCTGCCCTCGATCGAGACGGGGCTCCACGCTGGGGAGAACGAGTTGCAGTGGATCGTGTCCGGGTACGCGCTCGCCCTCGGGCTGCTCCTGGTCCCGGCGGGGCGGCTGGGGGATGCGCGAGGTGGCCGTCCGGTGTTCATGACGGGCGTGGCGCTGTTCGTCATCGCCAGCGCGGCCTGCGGCGCGGCGCCGTCGCCGACGTTCATCATTGTCGCCCGGGTGATCCAGGGCTTCGCCGGCGGACTCATCACCCCGCAGATCACCGGCTTCATCCAGACGCTGTTTGCGGGGGAGGAGCGGGGCAAGGCCTTCGGGTACTTCGGCACCGTGGTCGGGATCTCGACCGCGATCGGCCCCCTGCTGGGCGGCGGGCTGATCGCTTTGTTCGGGACCCACCACGGGTGGCGCGCCGTGTTCCTGGTCAACCTCCCGGTCGGCGCCACGGCGCTGGTCTTGGCCCGTCGCTACCTGCCCGCGCCGCAGCCCCGGGACGCCGAGGCGCCGCGGACCGAGCTTGACCCGGTCGGCGTCGGCCTGTTGGGATTGACGGTCGTCTGCATCCTGGTGCCGTTCATCGAGGAACGGACATGGCACAGCCCGCTGCGACCGGCGCTGTTTGCGGTCGCCGTGGCGCTCGCCGTCGTGTGGGTCCTGCACGAGCGCCGCTACGGCCGCACCCGCGAACCGGTGGTCAATCTCGATCTGTTCGGTATCCGTTCCTACATCCTGGGCACCGGAGTCGGGCTCCTGTACTTCGCGGGATTCACCGGCACGTTCTTCATCCTCACCCAATATCTGCAGATCGGACTGCACTACACCGCGTTGCAGGCGGGCCTGACGGCAACCCCGTTCGCGGTCGGCGGCGCGCTCACCGCCTCCCTCGGCAGCCGACAGGTGCTGCGCCGGGGGCGCAAGCTGGTCGCCTTCGGACTGGTCACGGTGATCATCGGCCTCGCCCTGGTGTGGCTCGCCGTGCGCCAGGAGCCGGGATCGGACGTGGCGTACTACATCGCGTTCCCGCTGCTGCTCGCGGGGCTGGGGGGCGGGCTGGTCATCTCGCCCAACCAGACCCTGTCGCTATCCGAAGTGCCGACGCAACGGGCGGGCAGCGCCGGCGGCGTGCTTCAGACCGGTCAGCGCATCGGCTCTTCGGCCGGCATCGCCATCACCGGCAGCGTCTTCTACTCCGAGCTGGCCAGCACCCACGGCGAGTTCGCCACCGCGTTTCGCCACGGCGTGGTCGTGATCGGGGCGTTCGTCGCCGCCGCGCTGGCGCTCGCGCTCGCCGACGCGCTGACCGCGCCGAGCGGCTCACGCTCGGGGAACCGGGTGGCGCGCTCCGAAGCGGGCCAATAGGCTTCAGGTGCCTGCCCGATCGCCCTCGTCAGGGCTGCGGACGGCGGGCAGCTCGGCGAGGACGGCGGATCTGGTTCGCCGACGCCGGCGGGCGGCAAGTCCCAAGGGGCGGATCTTCACAAGGCATCCCGAAACCAGCCGATGACCAACGCCCTCGATCCGTTCTTCCTCGAGGATCCGCAAAAGCTCGACGACCCGTTTGCCGATCTCGCGTGGCTGCGCGAGAATCGCCCGGTCTACCACCACGAGCCCTTGGGCCAGTGGTTCGTCTTTCGCTATGACGACGTCCGCGCGCTGTTCGCCGACTCCCGATTGAGCGCCGGGCGGATCAAGGGCTTCATCGACGCCGTGCCGGCGCCCGTTCGCTCCGAGGTTCGCGGGCTCGTGCCGTTCTTTGAGAGCTGGTTGATGATGCGAGACGGGGCGGAGCATGCACGGCTGCGTCGTCTGCTTCACACCGGCTTCAACGCCACCGCCATGCAGGCGCTACGGGGTCCGATCGAGCAGGTGGCAGACGAGCTGGTCGAGCGTCGTCTGCGAGAGGGCAGCCTGGACATCTCAAACGACTTCGCGCTGCTCTTGCCCGCCTACGTGCTCTCGGATTTCGTCGGCGCGCCCGTGGCGGATCGAGGCCGGTTCGTCGAGTGGTCGCTTGGCTTCGTGAACTTCTTCAACGAGATCCCGATCACCGAGGAAGCGACGAGAAGGATGGCGGCCACCGCTCGTGAGATGACGGAGTACATGGCCGCGTTGCTCGCCGAGCGTCGCAGGAAACCGCGTGAGGACTTCCTCGGAACGATGGCCGGCCTGGCAAATTCAGACGCCGCCGTCACCGACGAAGAGATCGTCGGTAACACCATGCTGCTGCTGCTCGCGGGCCACCTACCGGTGCGAAACGTGATCGGCAACGCGATCTGGCTCCTGCTGTCCCACCCCGATCAACGGGGCGCGGTCCGGCGGAATCTGTCGCTGCTTCCGGCTGTGCTCGAGGAAACCCTGCGCTACGAGCCGCCTGTCACGTTGATCCCCCGTATCGCGCTGGAGGACATCTACCTCCGCGGCGAGACGATTCCGGCCGGCTCGATCGTGCAGCTCTCGATCGCGGGGGCCAACCGCGATCCCATCCAATTCCCCGCGCCCGACGTCTTTGACGTCGCCCGCGATCCGCGGGGCGTCCTCAGCTTCGGCCACGGCCCTCACGGCTGCCTTGGGGCACGCCTGGCTCGGGAGCAGTCATTGATCGCGCTGCGCGTCCTGCTTGCGCAACTTCAAGACATCCGGCTCGATGAACACTCCGAGATCCGCTGGTATCGCAACGCCGCCAACCGCGGCCCAGACGAACTGCGCGTCGCCTTCCGGCCGACGGCGGCCTAGACCGCGCCATACCTCGAGGTGCAGCCCGCGCCGCGACGAGACGCTAGGTCGCCAGAACTGCCCTGGCTCGACGACCCACCACGGCGACCGCGATCAGCGCGCCGACGAGGGCCAGTGCGGCGTCGAGTCTGAACGCCGCTTGCAACCCCGCGGCGAACGCCTGATCGGACTGGCGGTTCGCCGATCCGGTGAGCACTGCCGTGCTCAGCGCGAGTCCGACGGACCCTCCGATGAGCTCGAACATGTAGATCAACGCGCCGGCGAGGCTCGCCCGCTCGGCGTCGACAGCGGTGATGGCAGCAGTGGTGAGAGCGGAGAAGAACAGCGCCAAGCCGAGGCCCGTGATGACGAGCCCCGGGACGAGGACCAAGTAGGGTGAGCCCTGGCCGGCGAACGACAGCAGCAGCGGCCCGATCGCCAGGCATCCGGCGCCGGTAGCGATCACGAGCTTGGCTCCAAAGCGCTTGAGCAACCTCGCCGACGGGATCGAGAACACGGCGTAACTGAGCATCATCGGCAGCATCCCGAGCCCGGCGGTGAACGGGGAGGCGCCGAGCAAGCGCTGCAGGAACTGGGGGACGTAGAGCATCGCGACGAAAAACGTCGGCACCGTCACGGTCATGACGACACAGGCAGCGAGGAACTCCCGGTTGGCCACCAGGTCGGGCGGCACGAGCGCCGCTGGCCCCGCGTGGTGCTCGACGACCGCGAACAACACCAAGAGCGCGACGGCCAGTGCCACGAGCGCGATGATGCGCGGGTCACCCCAGCCCCAGTCGGTCGCTTGGTCGAGGGCGAGCAGCGCCGCCAGTAATCCGAACGAGAGGACCATGGTGCCGAGACGATCGATCCCCGGCGCGGGGGGTGAGGCGTGTTCGAGATGGACGCGGCGCCAGGTGACCGTCATCGCAAAGGCGGCGATCGGGAGGTTGATGAACATCACCCAGCGCCAGGTCAACAGGTCGGTGAGTGCGCCGCCCAGCAGCGGTCCGATCGCCAGGCCGGCCCCGCTGGCGCCCGCGACGATCGCGCCGGCGACGCCCGCTCGCTCGGGCAACATCTCATAGGTCATCCCCACTATGGCTGGGAACATCAGCGCGCCGCCGACGCCCATCAGCGCCCGGGCGGCGATCAGCCATCCCTCGCCCTGCGCTGCCCCCGCCAGCAGCGAGGTGGCGGCGAAGATGCCGGCTCCGATCAGGAACGTCTGTCGGCGCCCGAACAGGTCCGCCAGGCGCCCACCGGCCACGATCAGCATCCCGTAGACCAGCGCGTAGGCGTTGATGACCCACTGCACGGTGCTCAACTCGGCATGAAAGCTGCGCTGGATGCTCGCCAGCGAGACGTTGAGCGCCGAGAAGTCGTTGGCGAGCACCACCAAGCTCACGCCCATCGCGACGAGCACGAGCAACCCGGGGCCGACTCGCTGTGGCCCCGCCCCGTTGCTCATCTCGCCACCGTAGCGCAAGCGTTGCGCCAAGCAGCACCCACCATCACGGCTGCCGTCCGCCGCATGTCGTCCGGGTTATCCCCAGTCCGGAGCCACCTGGCCTCGCCGCTGCGGTGGCTGAAGCGACGGGGGCAGGCCGTGGGGATGAAGGTGGTCCTCGGCCATCCGCTTGAGCCTGACCCGGTCGATCTTCCCCGTCGGGTTGAGCGGCATCTCGTCCAGGAAGACGACCTCCTCGGGCGCCTTGTAGCCAATGCGGTCGCGGCAGAACACGATCAGGTCCGCGCTTGACGGGCGGACCGCGCCGTCGCGGAGGGTCACGTAGGCGCGGATCGTCTCACCGTGCACGGCGTCGTGGATGCCGACGACGCCAGCCAGTCCGATTGCAGGATGCTCGAGCAAGGCGCCTTCGACCTCGAACGGGCTGACGTTGGAGCCATCGTGGACGATGATCTGCTTCTTTCGCCCGAAGAACCATAGGTAACCGTCCTCATCGGCGTGCGCCAGATCGCCCGAGTCCAGCCATTCGCCGCAGACCACGTCGTCGGTCGCCGCCTGCGCGTTCCAGTAGCCCGCCATCTGGCTGCGCGACCGAATGAAGATCCGGCCGACCGAGCCCGGCCTGACTGGGTTGCCGTCATCGTCACGCAGCGCAATCGCGAACCCGCTGATCGGGGGGCCGATGGATCCCTGCTTGTTGACCCCTGAGGGCGGGTTCAGCGTCGCCAGACCGACCTCGGTCATACCGTAACCCTCCGAGATCGAAAATCCGGCCGCGGCGGCGAACTCGGTCAACAGCTCGGTGGAGACCTTGTCAGAGCCCGCGCGGCAGAGCCGCAGTGACGCGAAGTCGCCGGGTTGCAGGCCGTGGTCGCGCACCAGCGCGGTCAGGGCGGCCGGAATCATCGCCAGCACGGTCGGTCGATTCTCGCGTAGCAGCGGCAGGAGCTCGTGCGCGTCGGTGGTCCGTGCGACCACGACACGCCCGCCGACCGACAGCATGCTCAGCGTCCACAAGAACGAGCCCAGGTGTGACATCGAGGACCCGGGCAGAAACTCATCACCGTCGCTGAGCTCGAACGCGGAGACGGCGCTGGCGATCATCCAGCGCAGCGATTCACGGGTATGCGTGACTCCCTTGGCAGGCCCGGTGCTGCCCGATGTGAAGAAGATCACCGCCGGGATCGACGGATCGAGCGATGGGTCCAGAGCAAGCGGCTCGCTCTCCAGCAGCGTGCCGAACGTCTGCGGCCAGCTGCCATCGCGAGTGCCGGGCTGATCTTGGTAGGCGACGACCCCGCAACGAAGACCTGGGGCGAGGACGCTGGTGGTCACGTCCTCGCTGCGCTCGACGTGTACCAGTAACGCATCGGCGCCGCTGACCTCCAGGGCATGATCGATCTCGCGATACGTGTAGCGGTAATTGAGCGGCGTCGCCACCAGCCCCGCCTTGAAGCACGCCAGGTAGTGCACGATGAGATCGATCCGGTTGGGCATGAGCGACGCGATCCGATCTCCCTCCCGCAGCCCGAGGCGACGGTAACCGCAGGCGAGTGCCGAGCTCTCGTTCTCGAGTTCGCGCCAGCTCATCGAGCGCACGATCGACACCAGCACGATCGCATCGGGGTGACGGTCCAGACCGCGAGCTAGCAACTGAATCAGCGGCGGCGCTGGAGACGCGAGCGCAGGCCCCTCCAGCTGCATCAGCCGATCATAGACATTCGAGCCAGGGCTCGAGCTCCAGGGTGCAGGTGGGCTGACGCGTGCGGACGGACTCGGGCACGGGCGGGATCAGGGGCACTCACATCCATCCCGGATTCCACATCGTCGCCGTCGCGCGAGAGCAATTCTCCACCCCGCTAGACATAAGATGGATTATCGAGCATAGAGTTTCGTCATAGCTCGCGACGTTCGAGGCTGGCTACTGCAGCGATCAGGACGATGAGTAACCAGCAGACGACCCAGAGCAGGTATGGCCATGACGGTGCTCCCTGGGCGTAGAAGGGGTTTTGGTTTGCGCCCTCGGCGAGGTGCTCGGTGATGACCGAGGGTGGTTGGAGGTAGTAGATGGCGGCGTGCCAGAGCCCGTCAGTGGGCAGCAGGAAGCGTCCTACCTGCCCGACCGTGCGTAGCGCGCCGATGTTGAGTGTGGCGCCCAGGGTTCCCACGACGCCGGCCAGCCAGCTTGCGCCGAACACGGCGACGCCGATGACCCCGGCGGCGATCACCGGCATCCGCGTGCTCAGGAACAGGGACAGGGTCAGCAGCAGCGCTCCCTCGGCGAACAGGTACACGCCGACGAGTACCGGGTTGGGTGGGTGAAAGCCGCTGGTCCAGTCGACGACGCCGAACTGCAGCGCGCACACGACCCCGGCGTATCCGGCGAGCAGCGTCGCGAGCCCGAGCCACTTGCCGAGGAGCACCTGGCTTCGCCGGATCGGCCGGGTCACCACCGTCATGAGCACGCCGGACTCGATCTCCGATGCGATCGCGGGCGCGGCGATCGCCGAGGCACTGAGAGCGAGGACGAAGCTGAACATGAACATGAACAGGATCAGCGCGTCGGGAACCGCGAGGCGACTCTCGCCCGAGGTGATGCTGTGGGTGTGGGCCAAACGGTCAAAGCCCCACGCGCTGAGCCCGACGATGACCACGGTGATGGCCACGAAGGCGAGCAGGAGACGGCGCCGGACCGCCTCCTTGATGGTGAGGCCGGCGATGGTCACGGTCGGGTTCATCGCTCGCCCAGTAGCTCCAGGAAGCGGGCCTCCAGGGTCTGGTGCTCGGGCACCACGGCCTCCACCCGGCCCCCGAGTGCCACCACCTCATCGACCAGGTCAGCGATCTCAGCGGGTTCGATGCCCTCGACGAGGGTCCACTCGTCCTGGCGGTGCCATCGACCGAACCGCTCCAGGCTGCTCCACCAGTTTTCACCGAGCCCGCGTATCTTGAGCCGTACCCGGCTGTGGTGACCGAGCAGTTCGTCGAGGGTGCCGGTAGCGACCGCCGTTCCCTTGTCGATCACGGCCACGCGGTCACAGACGTGTTCGGCCTCTTCGAGCAGGTGCGTGTTCAGGAACACGGTGGTGCCCCGCTCGCGAAGTCCCCGGATGATCTCGCGCACGTCGTGGCGTCCGACCGGGTCCAGCGCGCTGGTGGGTTCGTCGAGCACGACCAGCGTCGGGTCGCCGAGCAGCGCCACGCCGAGCCCGAGCCGCTGCTGCATCCCCTTCGAGAACGTGCCCACGCGGTCATCGCCTCGCGCAAGCAAACCGACGGTCTCCAGCGCCCGGCGCCCCTCCTGCTCCCACGCCGCCTTGGGCAGCGCCAGGAGTCGGCAATGGAGGCGGAGCACCTCGGCGGCGGTGAGCAGGGCTTGGAAGCGAAACAGCTCCGGGAGATATCCGATGTGCCGCCTCGTTTCGCGGTCCCCCATGGGCGCCCCGAGCACCAACGCCTCGCCTCCGCTGGGACGCGCCAACCCGAGCAGGAGCTTCACCACCGTGGTCTTGCCTGCCCCGTTGGGGCCGAGGAAGCCGAAGACCTCGCCTCGCTGCACTGTCATCGACAGCGACTTCACGGCGATCGTATCCCCGAAGTGCTTGCTCAGCGCCAACGTGTGGATCGCCGGGGACGGGATCGGCGACACCGATGCGTTCTCGAGCGAAGAGCCCGCGGGCGCCGGCACGCCGACCGCCGGGTGTCCGGCGGACCCGTCGACCACGACACGCTCAGCCGAGTTGGTCGGCAACATTCAGCACATCCTGAGAGTCGAGGATTCCCGCGACGACGTGGAGCATGCCTCCGCCGTCCTCCCACACCACTGCGGCGGCCGCGTTGGAGGCGTCGGCGAGGAGCACGCCTGGCTGGCCGGCGACCTTGACCGAGCGAACCGAGGCGCCTGGGGGCACCGGCACCGGGAGGGTCGTTCGCAGGTCTCCGAGGAGGCGGATCTCTTCCGCCAGCTGCGGCGGGATGTCGGGCTGGGCGAGCAAGAAGGCCTCGATCTGGTTGATCGTCGCACCGGCGGACCGCGCCGTGGGACGGCGCATCGTCACCACGCCGAGCGTCGGCGGGTCGGTCCGGTTCGCTCCGGCGTACTCCGCGAGGACCGCCGGGCCGGCGTCAAGGGTCACCGAGCTTCCCCTGAGGCTGGCGGCGGTCGCGTTGAAGGTCACGGTGGCGCTCACACGTGGCTGCACGCCGACCCGCTGTAGCGCGCCCACCCCCGCGGGAAGATGGGCGGGCAGTGACACCGGAAATCCGGCGGCGACCGCCGCCTTGGCCGGCGACGACACCGGCTGGGCCCGGCCAGAGGAGGACCATCTAATCGTTCCGAACCGAAGCTTGGTCGACCCGCTCGGGGTGGAGAAGCCCCCGAGGACTTGGCCGTCGCCCAAGCCCGTGAACGCGGAGATCGCCCGCAGGTCGCTCTGACTCAGGGACACCGGCGCCACGTGGGTGGGCGCGAAGATGGTCGTGAGCGTGGCCGCCGCGGCCGTGCCCACGACTACGATTCCGACCGCGCCGAGGACCAGCGCTGCTCGCAGCGACACCCTCGGAAACAATGGGGCCCGGCGGAACGCCGGCGCCGGCCTCCGGCGCCGATCGGCCTTCCCCTCGCCTGCGCGTTGCCGATCGGCCTTCCCCTCGCCTGCGCGTTGCCGGTCGCGCTGGAGCCGGACCCATGCCATATCGGTGTCCGGGACCAACCGTGGGCCGGACAGCAGCTGGGCCGCGCGTTCGGCGTCGTGCGTGATCTGGGCTCGGCGAGCGCTGCAGCGCGCACACACCGCCAGGTGATCGGTGACGCTGTCCGGTACGGCGAAGGGCTCGTCGTCGAGCCGCCGAAGCAGGCCGTCAGCTACGTGTCTCACGGTCCATCTCCTTTCGAAGCGAGGCCTCTGCCCGTCTGAGCAGGGTCCCAACATGGCCGACCGGCACCCCCAGCGCGTCTGCGATCTCCGCGTAGCTCATGCCACCGTGGCGCATCACCAGGACCGCCGCCGACCGGCGCGGCAGACGCCCCAGCATGGAGCGAACCTCTGCCCGCGCCTCGCGGTCGATCACCGCGTCTTCGGCGCTGGGCCAGGAGCCGGCGTGCCGGGTCAGCAGGTGACGTTTTTCGCGACGCCGGTCCCCCCGAACCGTGTTCAGCGCCGTGTGCACGGCCGCGACTCGTATCCATCCCGCGGCCTGCTCGTAGTCGCCGGGAAAGCGTCGGTAGGCCGCCAGGAAGACGTCTTGCGCCACGTCCTGCGCGCCCTGAACGTCGCCGACCACACTCTGGGCGAGGCGCACGACGACCCCATAGTGGTTGCGAAAGAACGTCTCGAACTCAGACAAGGCCGATCCGCTGTCAAGGCAATCCGACCGCTCGTCATGTTGTGCGTGCAAATCGATCACACCCCCTCAGCACCGCCGCCGCCCCAAATGTGACACGTTCGCGAACGCCGCGGCCCTGTCCCAGGGGATTGGTCGGTCTCGATGACGGGCGCTACCTCCGCTCTTCGGCGCGCAGCAGTCGTTTTGGCGGCGGCAATGTCATCGAGGTTGACGACGCTGCCAGCGCGAGGGCCCCGGTCGTCAGCCCCGTCGGTCAGGACGATCCGGCAGAACCGTCATTCGACCCACGTTCTACGATTGCCGCTGCACGTCTCGGGCGGCCAGTCGCGCCGAGGCGAGCGCCGGAAGGTCGCCGAGAAACGCCGCCTCCACATGCCACCGCAGGTCGCGGGCCTCCCGCGGCGCGGCCACGAGCTGCTGACCCTGGCGCATCGCCGCGGCGACCGGCGGCGTCACGACGATGTCGCGTCCGGATGGTTCGCTCGCTGGTCGGGGCATATCTCGGGACTCTCGCACCAACGATCTCACCGCGTCTTCAATGTGTCAAGCGTCACAAACGCTGGCGGCGCCTCGCCTAGCCCAAGGGGCGATCTAGCGGAGCGTGGGATCGGGCGAGGAAGCCGAGAAGCAGCTGACGGAAGGTCTCCGGGGTCTCTAGCGGAGCGAGGTGACCTGCCCCTTCCAGGACGGTCCGGTGCGCACGAGGCAGCTCTTGCGCGAGCTGCTGCGCTCCGCGCTGGAAGTCTGGCATGTCGCGGTCACCTGCCGCGACGAGGGTCGGCATCATGAGCTGGGCGAGCGCAGCCGGCTTGCGCTCGAGCGGATCAGGGGCCTCGGTGGCCTCGGGGCTGCCTGCTTGTACGACATAGGCGCGCCGCTGCATCGCCGCCACCCGATCCCGCAGCGTCTGCGGTGCGTCAGGCAACGTCCAGGCTTTCACGACGGCGTCGACCGCCCCGTCGATATCGCCGCGTTCCAGAGCCGCCTCTTCTGCCTCCCAGACGCGCTCGAGCTCGCGCGATGGCGCCAAGCCGGGCGCCGGCGCGGAGATGAGCGCCAGCGCCACGACCCTGTCGGGCGCGACCGACGCCGCCCGCAACGCCACCGCGCCCCCGAAGGAGTTGCCGACCAGCGCCACGCGCTCAATGCCCAGCGCGTCCATGGTGCTCAGAACATCAGACCACGGCGCTTGCTCGGTGCCGGCGGCCGAGGCGTCGCCGAAGCCCGGCAGGTCGACCGCCACCGCTCGGTATCCGGCCGCGGCCAACGGCTCTAAGTGATCAGACCACATCGTGCGGTCGGCGATACCGGCGTGGATAAGTACGACGACCGGTCCGCTGCCAGCCTCGTCGTACGGGAGCATCAGCCACCGAGTCTATTGACCGGGATGACGCCGTAGGAATGCGCCGCCTCCCCGCGGCGTCGCCACAGCGTATGATGCTTCTTTGCGCAAGCAACTATATGGTTACCAGCGCGAGTGGCGCGAAGACTCTAGGAGGCATCTGTTGACCACGGGCAACCCATCCCGATCCTGGCCGGAGCTTGACTACGAGGCGATTCGCCCCACCGTGGCGTACCTGCATCGGCTGGCCCAGATCGGCGGCAAGTACACGATTGACCAGCCGTTCGAACCGAACTGGGGCAACGTTCTCATGCCGATCACGCCCCGAGGCTTCGCGACCCCGACGCTGCGGGTCAACGACGTGTTCTTCGCGGTCGAGTATCAGCTGCTCGACGATCGGGTCACCGTAACCGCCGATACGGGCCGTGCCTCGGTGCCACTCGCACCCGGATCGGTCGCCGACTTCTACGCGGCGTTCCTGGAGGCGGTGGGTCCACTCGGCATCCCGCCATTGGAGAACCTGAGCCAGCCAGAGATCGCTGGCGCCCCTCCCCTCGATGAGGATCGCGAGCAACGAGACTACGACTCCGCGGCGGCGCGCCGAATGGCGTTGGCGCTTCTCCGTGCCGGCCAGGCGCTCGGCGCCTACCAGGCTCCCTTCCGTGGGCACCGCCCGCGCGTCGGGGTGATGTGGGGCGCTTTCGATCTCTCCGCGACCCGGTTCAACGGGCGGTCCGTCACCCCGCCGGCCTCGCACCCGATATTCCTGCAGAACGGCATGACCGGTGAGGTGGTCTCGGTCGGGTTCGTGTTCGGCGACGAGCGCTCCCCGATGCCCGCCTTCTACGCCTACATCTCGCCGCCGCCCGACGATCTCGAATCGGCCGACTTCGGCGTGTCCGAGGCCAGGTGGATCGCCGACGCGGGGCTGATCGTCCTTCCGTGGGAGGCGGTTCGCGCCAGCGGCGATCCCGAGGCGACGGTCGTCCGCTTTGCCGACGCCGTGTACGCGGTCGCGGCAAGCAGCGACGCCTGGCCGCCAAGCCTGGTGGGCGAGCGCCACAACGGCCGCTACGCCGTGACCCACCCGCTGTTCGCAAGCTAGTGGAACCGGCCAGGCGACAGCGACCGGAACTGTCACACAGCTCCGGCCGCTGTCAGGCGGCGCTCGCCCCGGTGCCTGTCACGTCGAGCGCTGGCAGCTAGCTGATGAAGCCGTCCTTCGTCAGCGTGGCCGCCGCCGTCTTGGCCGAGATCGTCCCTGGAAACGGCGGCAGTACGGCGTGTCCGCCAAACGCAGCGTCAAAGAAGCTGAAGTGCGTGGCTTCGTTGGTGGCGACCTTCGCCGCCAGTTGCTTGAGGTCGGTGGAGCTCAGCGTCCCGACGGCGCCGAGGTAGGTCTCCACGAACGCCGTCTCCAGCGCCACGCCGGTGCCCAGCAGCGCGTGCGTGCTCGAGACCGCCGCCTTCGGGATGTGCAGCTTGAAGCCGCTTGGGGTCTTCGATCCCAGCGCCTTGCCCAGGAACGCCTTGTGGTCCTTCTCGTTCTGCAGGGCCTTCTGGAAGTAGTCCTTGTTCTTCAGCCCCTTGAACGAGGAGAAGTTGGCGATGATCGTCGAGTAGACCTTGACCGCCAGGCTCTCGGCGATATAGGCCACTTGGAGAGTCGCGACATCACTCTTGGTCGCGCCCTTGGCAAACGCCACCCCATCCATCGAGGCGAGGATCCCGCCCGTGCCCACCAGGACGACGCTGCCCTTGGCTGCGTTCCTGATGAACTGACCGCGGCTCACGCCGGCTTGCACTTCGCTCATCTGATCACTCCAGTGCTGTTGATGTTCCTGTTTTTCCACCCAGAGTTCGCAGCCGGATCACAAAAGGATCAAATCGGACGCGATCAGTGCTCACGACGCTGTCGTTCGCCGGGCCTTGTGGGCGCCGGGCGTCACCCAGGAGCCGGAGCGTCGTGGGTCGGAGCCCGCAGGCTCTGACGCCAACAGGGGTGGTGGCCGCGGACGATTGCGGTACCCGTCAAGCGGGCTTTGACGAAGGCTCCCCGGGAACCTCAGGCGAACTGTCATTCACCTAACGGGCAGGCGCGAGCCGTGTGTGACTGGGGGGTACAGGCTGTCTGACAAGCGGGCGCCAGCGCCCCTATCAGGAGGTCTTTTAGATGAGTACAACACAGCCAACCGCACCCGTCGGCACGAATGGCGCAACCGGCGAGCTGCACCAGTGGCGCGATCATGCCCGGGTGTTCTTGCAGCCGATCGCCGCTCCATCGATTCTCGGCCTGTTCGGTTTCGCGGTGGCCACGTTCATGGTCACCGCCTACCTCGTCGGCTGGTACGGGTCGGCGACGTCGCCCACCCTGATCTTCCCGTTCGCCACCGCCGCCGGCGGGATCGCCCAGGGCGCTGCCGCCCTTTGGGCTTACAAGGCCCGCGACGGGCTGGCCACCGCGGTCCACGGGATCTGGGCCGCGTTCTGGCTCGGATATGGACTGCTGAACCTGCTGATCGCGATCAAGGTGCTGCCGGCGTCGCCCCCCCACGCCGCGGTACCCGAGCTGGGCTACTGGTTCTACCCGCTGGCGGCGGTCACGCTCGTGGCCGGATTTGCGTCGCTGGCCGAGAGCCTCGCGCTCACTGCGGTGCTCTTTCCCCTCGCCGTCGGCGCCGCGCTGCTCGGTGTGTTCTATACCGTCGGCGGCACCACGTGGGAGTATCTCGGCGGCTACTTCACGATGGCGTCTGCGTTCACCGCGTTTTACGCCGCCAGCGCGATGATGCTCGCCAGTACTTGTGGCCGGATCATCCTCCCCCTCGGGAAGTACCGCCGCTCCGCTAATCTTCCTGGCGAGCAGCCGACCTATCCGATCCAGTTCGAGCTCGGTGAGCCCGGCGTCAAGCAGGGCCAGTAACTAAGGCGAGTCACCGCCATCAGGCTCCCGCTGGCGGCCACGGCCGCCGGTGGTACCCGTTTCACTTCGGGGCCATCGAGCTGAAGTTACTGGACCAGCGATCTTGACGTCTCACTTAAGCTGCGCGAGCCCGGCGGTCATCTGACGAACATCGATGATCACCGTGCGCGCGCAGCCTCGATCGATTAGTGTTGCTAACGATGCCCGGGCGGTCTGATCGAAGAGGCCAGCGCGTGTCGCTGCTCGAAGTGGATCCGGATCTCGGCGACGGACTCGATGACCCAGAGTTGGAGGATGCCCGCCCCCGCGCCGTCGCCGCCGTGATCGAGCTCACCTCCACCTGGGACCCGAGCCGGATCAGCGCGGAGGGCAAGGAGGGCTGGCTGGGGCTGATGCTCATCGACGGCTTGCTCGTCCGGCGTGTCCACGTGGGCAAGCGCGCCGCCTGCGAGCTGTTCGGACCCGGCGACGTGCTTCGTCCCTGGGACACAGATGGCGAATACGCCCCGTTGCCGATCACCGTCGCCTGGCTCGTGCTGAGGCCAACTCGGCTCGCCGTCCTCGACACCGCCTTCGCGCAGCGCGTGGCTCAATGGCCGAGCATCACCAGCCGGATCGTCGGCCGTATTGCTCAGCGCGCTCGTTACCTGGCGCTCCTGCAGGCCGTGACTCACCTGCCGCGCGTATACGCCCGCCTGCTGATTCTCTTCTGGCTGCTCGCCGAGCGGTGGGGCCGCGTCGGTCCGGACGGGGTGACCATCACCCTGCCACTGACGCATGAGGTACTGGGAATGTTGGTGGGCGCTCACCGCCCCCCGGTCACCATCGCCTTGCAACGTCTCTCCCGCGCCGGGCTGCTCACCCGCCCGCGCACGGACCGATGGCTGCTGACCAATCTCGCCATGGAGCGGCTGGCACAGCCCGAGAGCCTCGTTCTGATCGACGCGGAGGTCGAGGCGTGACAACTGCTGACACGCGCCGCTTTGTGTAAGCAGACGAACTCTCTCCTCGTCCCACGGGAGTCGAAACTGGTGCCTAAGGGTACATTGAGCGAGAGCCAGAGAAGGCACAGGCAATGGCGGCAAACATCGAATCCGAACTGCACAGCCACCTGATCGCGGTGGAAGTCATCGAGCGGCAGAGCCTGGGGCTGTTGCAGGCCGGGATCGAGCACGCCGGCGACGCGCGCATCGCCCGGATCTATCGTGATCATCGCCGCCAGACCGAGGCTCACGCCCGGTTCCTGGCTTCGCGTATCGCCGCCGGCGGTGGCGTTGGCGCCGGTGGTGTGGAGATGGGCGGGCTGGCGGCGATCGAGGTTCGACTCCCGGTGCGACCCAATCTCGAGACGCTGGCGGCGGCCACTTATGCCCACGAGAACTTGGAGATCGCCGCCTATCACCTGCTCCAAGGGGTGGCCCAACGCGCCGACGATCAGCCGACGGTCGCCACCGTGGAGCAGATACTGGAGGAGGAAGAAGCGGCCGCCGAGGCGGTGGCCAGTATGTTCGATCGCGCCATCGAGGTTTCGCTGGGCGAGCCCGGCAGAAGTCCCACCAGTCAGCTGGTGAAGAGCGCCGGCGGCGGGGCTCCGCTCGCTCGCACTCGAAGGCAACGCTGACCCGGCGTCCGCGGCGGGCGGGATCCGCGGATGGGATCGCCGCGAAGCCGCCGCCGTCGTCTACCGGCGAGATTGGATCGTGTCGACTTGGGTCGCGCCGCCCGCCAGGTGGTCCTGCACCTGCGCGCGTCCGAGCAGCAGGTGAACGTGGGCGAGGCGAAGGTGATCGGGTGCACCCCGGGTCGGGGCCAGCCGACCCACAGCCTGCTCTCCCTCCCTTAGGCTCGAAGCCGAAGCTCCTCAACGATCAGGTAGGCCCCCTCCTCACCGATCGCGCCCGGATCCGGCGCGGCTGGCGCCTCTGGCTGTGATTTGTGTAAAGCTCGACGCCCAGCCGGCGGCGACCGCGCGCGGAACGTCGTCGCCGTTAGCGCGGTGACAACTCGGTGGCTGGATCGCCGTCCGTTCGATCGACTGCAGTTAGGCTGGAGCAACGGTCAGTGCGTCGCCTCAGATCAGCATCCGGCGGCGCTGCCGATGAGCAAGCAATCAAACATCTGGAGGCGCGGTGACAGCGAGGAAGGCGGTCGGTGCAGTTGGCGAGCCTGTGAACGCGTCGACGGTGCACAACCGTTTTGGAGCCGGGCGCCGGGCGTCGGCTGCCCACACCCCGCAGCCGTTTCACCTAAAGGCTCACCCGGAACGCGACCGTCTGCGCCTGGTTCCCATCGGGGAGTTTGACTTGGCAACTGCCGGCGTCGTCGATCAGCAGCTCTGCGAGCTGCAACGGGTCGGCTTTCACCATCTGGTGCTGGATCTCGCCAGGGTGTCATTCATGGATTGCGCAGGAATGCGGACCGTGCTCGCCGCGGTCGTGCGGGCGCGGGAGATGGGAACTCGATTTGAGTGCGTGGGCGCCCGAGGTCAGGTGCGACGGTTATTTGACCTGTCCCGAGTCGCTGCCCTGCTGAGGCTGGCGGATCCGGTCGCCCCGGAGATCGCCCGCAACGACCAATGGCGCGGCCGCAGATCGGCATGGACCGGTGGCTCGGTCTCGGGCTGCCTCCAGACCCCGAACCCTGCCGTGACGAGCTCGGCTTTGAGATTTCATCCCTGATCTGCTCGAAGCCGAGCTGGTTCTCGATCCGTAGACGCTCCAGGCGCGCCGTGCAGCACCCGCCGCGGCGTACCTGGCCTGGGACGAGGCCAAACGAGCGGATCACGGGCTTGCGCCCATCCCACCTGGATCGGTACCGGGGATGACCATCGCCACGGCGCGGCCCGAATCGCGGCTGCGGAACGGCCGTCAGCTTGTCATCCGAAGGACAACTGCGGACGCTCCCTTGATCCGTGGATGCACCGACTGCGCTCCGGCGGCGCGGGAGGAGACGGTGGTGTCCGCACGCACACGGCGACGGTTTGGCCATGCCCGCTGTGGGAAGACCTTGCATGCAGCGTCCGCCCGAAGCTCGTACCGTCCGCCTGAACCTCGAGGAGCCTCCATGTCTGAGAACGTCGCCGCTTTCATGCTCAACCGCTTGGTCCAGTGGGGGGTCTCGCGTGTCTATGCATATCCCGGCGACGGCATCAACAGCCTGCTGGGAGCCTTCGAGGAGGTCGAGGGGCTCGAGTTCATTCAGACGCGCCACGAGGAGATCGCCTCGTTCGCGGCCTGCGCCCACGCCAAGCTGACCGGCGAGGTCGCCGTCTGCATGGCGACCTCGGGGCCCGGCGCCGTACATCTGCTGAACGGTCTCTATGACGCCAAGCTGGATCACCAGCCGGTGGTGGCGATCATCGGTCAGCAAAAGCGGATGGCGATCGGTGGCAACTTCCAGCAGGAGGTCGATCTGAACTCGCTCTACAAGGACGTGGCCAGCGAGTTCGTCCAGGTGTGCATGGCTCCCCAACAAGCCCAGCACTTGATCGACCGGGCGATGCGGATCGCCCATGCCTCGCGCTCGGTGACCTGCGTGATTCTGCCCGACGACGTGGGCGAGAGCGAGTACGCGGCCCCCCCGCGAGCGCATGGAGCGATCATGTCGTCGATCGGGTTCACCGATCCGGTCATCCGGCCTCGCGACGAGGACCTGCGCCGCGCCGCCGACATCCTCAACGCCGGCGAAAAGGTCGCGATCCTCGTCGGCCAGGGCGCGCTGGGCGCCACCGATGAGGTGATCGAGGTCGCTGAGCTGCTCGGGGCGGGCGTGGCCAAGGCGCTCAACGGCCGAGCGGCGGTACCCGACGACCTGCCGTTCGTGACCGGATCAGTCGGCCTGCTGGGCACCAAGCCCACCAACGAGATGATGATGAACTGCGACACGCTGTTGATGGTCGGCTCCAGCTTTCCCTACTCGGAATGGCTGCCCGAGCCCGGGCAGGCGCGGGCGGTGCAGATCGACATCGACGGGCGCATGCTTGGGATCCGCTACCCGATGGAGCTGACCCTCGTCGGCGACAGTCGCGAGTCGTTGCGCGCGCTGATCCCGTTGCTGACGCGCAAGGAGGATCGGTCCTGGCGTCAGAACATCGAGCAGGAGGTCGGGCGCTGGTGGGAGATCCTGGACAGCCAGGCCCACGAGTCGGCCCAACCCCTGAACCCCCAGCTGCTGTTTCACGAGCTCTCCAAGCGTCTGCCGGATGGGGCCATCCTGACCAGCGACTCGGGCTCATGCACCGACTGGTGGGCCCGTCACCTGCGGCTGCGGCGTGGGATGCAGACCGCCCTGTCGGGCAATCTGGCCTCGATGTGTCCGGCGGTGCCATACGCGCTCGGCGCCAAGTTCGCCTATCCCGACCGACCGGTGATCGCCTCCATCGGCGACGGGGCGATGCAGATGGTCGGTAACTCCGGCCTGATCGACCTGATCCACTACTCCGACCGCTGGACCAACCCCCAGCTGGTGGTGCTCGTCCTGCACAACAACGACCTCAACCAGGTGACCTGGGAGCAGCGGGTGCTGGCCGGCGATCCGCGCAATCCGACCACACAAACGCTGCCCGACTTCCCGTTCGCCCGCTACGCCGAGCTGATCGGCTTCAAGGGCATTCGTATCGACTCTCCCGACCAGGTGGGGAGTGCCTGGGACGAGGCGCTGGCCGCCGGGCGTCCCGCGCTCATCGAGGCGATCACCGACCCCGATGTGCCGCCGCTACCGCCTCACATCACCTTCGAGCAGGCCGAGAACATGATGAAGGCCATGTCCAGTGGAGAGCAGGGCGTCGGGCGGATCATGGGGCAGGCGATCAAGGGCAAGGTCGACGAGTTCGTCAATCGGTGAGTTCGGGCTCGTCGGCGATGCGGGCCAGCGTCGCCAGCAGCGCCTGCGTTCCCTTCTCGCCGAATCCCTGGGCCTGGGCGGCGATGTAGAGCTGCTCGGCGAGCGCGGTGCCCGTCAGCGGCAGTCGCATCCGCCGCGCCTGCACCAGGGCGATCCCGAGGTCCTTGACGAAGTGGTCGATCCTGAAGCCCGGTTCGAGGTCGGAATCCAGCAGCCGCGGCCCGTAGTTGGACAGCGACCAGGATCCCGCGGCGCCGTCCTTGATCGTGTCGATCACGCGCTCGACGTCGAGGCCGGCGCGCTGGGCGTAGAGCATCGCCTCGCACACGCCGACCATCCCGGAGGCGATCGCGATCTGGTTGACCATCTTGGCGTGCTGCCCGTTCCCCGCCTCTCCCTGCCAGACGACGCTGCGGCCGAGCCTGGTCAGCAGCGGCTCGGCACGCTCAAACGCGGACTCCTCGCCACCCACCATGATCACGAGGGTCGCGTCGCGAGCGCCCACGTCGCCGCCGGATACCGGGGCATCCAGCGCCGCGACCTCGTGTTCGGCGGCCACCCGGTGGATCTCCTCGGCGAGCGATGGCTCACTTGTGGTCATGTCCACCATCAGCGTGCCCGGCCGCATCGCCGCCAGGACGCCGCCGTCCTGCAGCAGCACCCGGCGGACGTCGGCGGGGTAGCCGAGCATCGTGAAGACGACATCCACGCCGGCGGCCAGCTCGGCCGGGCTGTCGGCCCAGCCGGCTCCCGCCGCCACTAGGTCATCGGCGCGCGCCTTCGTCCGGTTGTAGACGGTCAGGCGGTGGCCAGCCCGGAGAAGGTGGCCGGCCATCGGCCCGCCCATCACCCCGGTACCGATCCAGCCGAGCGACAGGTGGTCGGTCATGGCTTGCCGTAGTGGGCCATCGCCGCTCATCGTATTGGCTTGCCCCGACCCCGGCACGCGGCCGACGATTCCGGAGTGGTAAACAGGCAGCCGGTGAACGACACCTCCCCCAGCAGCGCGACCCTGCGCGCCCTACCGGTCCCGATAGTCCAGGCGCCGATGGCCGGCGGCCCATCAACCCCCGCCCTGGCCGCGGCCGTCAACCGCGGCGGCGGCCTCGGCTTCCTTGCCGCCGGGTATCTGACCGTCGACCGCCTGGGCGAGGACATCGCTGCCACTCGGCGGCTCACCGGCCGCGATTTCGGGGTCAACGTGTTCGTCGGAGGTGGGTACGCAGCCGACCCCGATCGCGTAGCGGCCTACGCCCGGCGCCTGAGCGGTGAGGCGCAGGGAGCCGGTGTCCGGCTGGGTGAACCTCGGTTCGATGACGACGCCTTCGACGCCAAGCTCGAGCTCCTGTGCCGGCGCCCGGTCCCGGTCGTCTCCTTCACCTTCGGCGCTCCGCCCCGAGAGGCGATCGAAGCCCTCCACGCGGCCGCCTCGGAGGTGTGGCTGACCGTCACCTCTCCGTTCGAAGCGAGTCAGGCGGCCGCGCTCGGTGCCGACGCCCTGATCGTCCAGGGGCTCGAAGCCGGCGGACACCGCGGCGTCTTCGTCGACGACGGCCAGCAGTCCGAGCTCACGCTCCTGGCGGCGCTGCAGCTGATTCGGGCCGGCGTCGATCTTCCCCTCGTCGGCGCCGGGTCGATCATGACCGGCGCCGCGCTGGCGGCGGTCCTCGTCGCCGGCGCCGGAGCGGGTCAGATCGGCACCGCCTACCTGCGCAGCGTGGAGGCCGGCACCTCGAGCGCGCAGCGCACCGCGACGGCGTCAGACGCCCCGACCGTGCTGACCCGGGCGTTCAGCGGGCGATTGGCGCGGGGGATCACCAATCGCTGGCATCGGGAGCACGGGGAAGCCGCCCCCCGCGCCTACCCGGAGATCCATCATCTGACCTCCCCCCTCCGAGCCCACGGTCGCCAGACCGGCGATCCCGACCTGATCAACCTGTGGGCGGGACAGGCTCACCGACTCGCCCAGGAGCAGTCCGCCGAGGAGATCACCCGCGTCCTGGCCACCGAGGCGCGGGAGGCGATCCGGACTACCGCTGCCCGGATCGCCTGAGCTCGCGGGTCGGTTCTGCCCGGGTCGCCTGAGCTCTCGGTCGCCTACGCCACCGACGCTGCGAACACCGGACCGAGCGCTCGACCGGCCAGCTCGATCGTCTCCGGATCATGAGCGTCGGGCATCGAGATCGTGAACCCCTCGATCCCGACGTCGGCCATCGCCTGGGCTCGCTGCGCGACCGTGTCCGGGTCACCGGCGATGACCGAGGCCAGCCGTTCCTCTGGAATGCCGCGCTCGCGCATCGCCTGGACCTTGGCCTGTGCGGCCTCGTGGGTGGGCGCGATCACGACCTGCCCCATCCCGGTCTTGGTGATCTCGGACGGGTCGCGGCCGACCGACTCGCAGTGGCCGTGAAGGACGCCGAGCAGATGCTTGGCCCGCTCCGGATCTCCGAACAGGTTGCAGCCGTCCGCGTATTGCGCCACCAGCCGCAGCGTCTTGCGCTCACCGCTGCCGCCGATCAGGATCGGGATGTCGCCGCGAACCGGCTTCGGGTTGTTGTAGGCGCCGTCGGCGGTGAAGTACTTGCCGGCGAACGTGGTCTGGTCCTCGGTGAACATCGACCGGGTGATCTGCAGCGCCTCCTCCAAGCGCTCGAACCGCTCCTTGAGCGGCGGGAACGCAAACCCGTAGGCGCGGTGCTCGGCCTCGAACCACCCGGCGCCGAGACCATGCCAGGCGCGGCCCTTGGAGATCGCGTCGAGCGTGGCGGTCGTCTTGGCGGCAATCGCCGGATTGCGGTAGGTAACGCTGCCGACGAGCAGCCCCAGGGTCAGCGACGAGGTGCGGGCGGCAAGGCCGGCGAGGATCGTCGAGCCTTCGAACATCCAGTTCTCGGGGGGTCCGACCGGCGGGATCTGGTGAAGGTGGTCCATCACCGAGACCGAGCTGAAGCCCGACCGTTCGGCCCCGGTGGCGATGTCGACGAGCTTGTCGAACACCTCGTCGGGCCCAACCCCGGGGTAGTTGAAGTTGGGGAGGTGGAGATCGAGAGTTATGGGAAGGCGCATGCCGTTCACGCTACACGGTGCCATGCCTCGGCTTGTGAACCGAGCGACGCGGTCGGCGAGGGGGTAGGTTTCGCGGATGTTCGAGGGCTTCGAGGTCCGCGACCTGGAGACCGAGCGGGGGAACGTCCACGCGTTGATCGCCGGCGCCGGATCCCCGCTGTTGCTGTTGCACGGGTACCCGGAGTCGCACCTGATGTGGCACAGCTCGGCGCCCGCGCTCGCCGAGCGCTTCACCGTCGTCGTGAGCGATCTGTCCGGGTACGGTGCGTCGCTGCGCCCGCCGACCGCAGATGATCACGCCGCCCACTCCAAGCGCGCCCTCGCCCTCGATCAGCTCCAGGCGATGGCGGCGCTCGGCTACGAGCGCTTCGCCGTCGCGGGACACGATCGGGGCGGCCGGGTCGCCTACCGGATGGCCCTGGACCATCCCGCCAGCGTCACCTCTCTCGCCGTCCTCGACATCGTCCCGACGGGCGACGTGTGGGCCCGCGCCGACGATCGCTTGGCGCTCCTGTACTGGCATTGGGGCTTCCTCGCCCAGCCGGCTCCGGGGCCCGAGCGACTGATCGGCGGTGACCCGGACGCCTTCTTCGATTACCACCTGCGGGCGATCGGTCTCGGTGCAGTCGCCGGAAGGTATCCCGAGCAGGTGCTGGACGCCTACCGCCGTCAGTTGCGCGACCCCGGCGCCGTGCACGCGATGTGCGAGGACTACCGGGCAGGAGCGACCATCGACCGACAGCTGGACGAGGCCGACCGCGGCCGCCGGATCGGGTGCCCGGTCCTCTGCCTGTGGGGCGAGCGCGGCGCTCTGCCTCGCCTGTACGGCGACCCGCTCGCCGTCTGGCGCCCGTGGGCGCCGGACGTGGCCGGCCGGACGATCGACGCCTCCCACTTCCTGGTCGAGGATCGGCCCGAAGAGGTCGCCGCGGAGCTGGCCGGGTTCTTTGGGCCGGCGTCCCCGCCGTGGCCGGGCGCAACTTAGGATTGGCCGTCGGTTTAGGTACCGCGACGAATTCTCGAGGAGGTTTGAGTGAAGCGCACACTGAAGCTGCTGGCCGCGTCCGCCGTCGCCCTCGGATCGCTCGCCGCGACCGCGGAGGCTGCTTCCTCCCCCACCGTGGTCACCGGCGGGGTGACGCGCGTGACCGCTACGGGCGCCGTCGTCCACGGCCGGGTCAATCCGAACCGCTTGGCCACCCAGTACGTCTTCTCCTACGGCCCGACGGCCGCCTACGGCGCCAACACGGTGGTGCATGCGGCGGGCCACGGCGCCAAGGGGGTCGACGTGGCCAGCGCCGTCACCGGGCTGACCCCGGGAACCGTCTACCACTACCGGATCAGCGCGGTCAACCGCGCCGGGACCGGCGTCGGAGCCGACCGCACATTCACCACCAGCGGCCACCCCCCGGCGGCGGTGGTCACCGGCGGACCGATCAACGTCGACCGGACCTCGGCGACCATCACCGGGAGCATCAATCCCAACGGTGCGATCACCAGCTACGCAATCCAATACGGCCCGACCTCGGCGTATGGGTATGAGACGTTCTCCCGACCGCTGGCGGCCCTCACCACCCCCGTGGCGGTGTCGGTGCCGCTCGTCGGACTCGCGCCCCGGACGTTGTTTCACTATCGCGTGGTCGCCTTCCACGGGGACGCGTCGTCGGCCGGCGCGGACGCGACCTTCTTCACCGAACCGTGGTCGCGGCCGCGGCCGCTGCTGACCGCGCACACCTCACCGAGCCGGGCCAAGCACTCGCCCTACACGTTCACGACCTCCGGCGCGCTGCGCGGCGGCGGCTTCATCCCCGCGCCGCAGCGATGCACCGGCAGCATCGGGATCCGCTACTCCAACGGCCGCCACCAGCTGGCGTCCGTCGTGGCCCCGGTGGCGCCTGACTGCCGGTTCTCGGTGCCGGCCACGTTCCGGCGCCTGCACGGCCGCCGCCCGGCGCAGCTGCGCGTCAACGTCGATTTTCGCGGCAACGGCTACCTCCAGCCCGGCAGCGCCATCGATCACGTGACCGCCGGCTGATCGGGCTCCGAGCGGGGGCGGCTGCCCGACGGCGACCGCCTCCGCCGTTGCGACCGCGCGGATAGTCTTGCCCTCGATGCCACGCAGAGGGCCGCGGGCGACGCGTGCTGAGATCGCCCTGCTGGCGGCCCTCGCGGCCTGGGCGCTGTTCCCGCTGGCGCTGCTCCTGATCCACGCGGCGCAGTGGCACGCCCGCTTTACCGGCGCCGACGGCCTGATCGGAGCCGACGGCGTCCTCGGCGCCGACCAGCTTCAGTACCTCGCCTGGGCGCGGGATGCGAGCGCCCACTCAGGGCTGGCATCCGATCTGTTCAGCCTGTCACCGAGCGGCCATGTCTATCTCGAGCCGCTGTTCGCTGTCGCTGGGGCGCTGTACTCGCTCGGCGTCTCGCTTCCGGTCGCTTACCTGGTGGTCAAGCCGCTGGCGATCTTGATCCTGTTCGGAGGCTGCGTCGCGTGGGCGCGGAGGCTGTTCTCCGGCCGGCCGGCGGCGGCGGCGGCCGCCGTCGCCCTGTCGCTGTTTCTCTGCACGCCGGTGGCGGCGCTGCTCAGCTGGACCCACCTCGCGTCGGGCTCCGGCTCGTTCCGGTTCTCGCTGTTCCTGCTCGGCGACGAGTTGCTGGCCGCCGACAAGCTGTGGGGCTACGTGCCGAGCGCGATCGGGCTGGCGCTGGTGCCGGTGGCGCTGCTCGCGGCCGAGCGTGCCCTGGATCCGGATCCAGGCCAGGCCGCCCGCCGGCGAGCGCGCCGGGGCGCCCCCGCACCTGCCCCGCTGATCGCCGCCGCCGTGGCGGCGCTGGTCGCGTCCTGGCTGCACCCGTGGCAGGGAATCACGCTGGTGGTGATCTTCGTCGGCCTGGCGATGGTCCGGCGGTTGCGCCAGTGGCCGGCCTTCGCGGTAGTCGCGATCGCCGCGGCACTCCCCCTGCTCTACTACTTCTGGCTGTCGCACAGCGACCCGGCGTGGAAGCTCGCGGCGCGATACGAGGTCATCTCCCGGTTTGGCCCGCTCGTGCTGCTGGCCGGTCTGGGTCCGCTGGCGCTGGTCGCGGCGCTCGGAGTCCGGCGCCCGGACGGCGTGATGATCGAGCAGGCGCTGCTGCTGTGGATCGGCGCCTGCTTCGTCGCCTACTTCGTCAACGACTCGTTCGCGCCCCACGCGCTGCAGGGGCTGAGCCTGCCGCTGGCGGTGCTGATGGTCCGGGGATGGCGCCGGCTTCGATTGCCCGCGGTGGCCGGCGCCGTCGCCGTGGGCCTGGTGACGATCCCGGGGCTCGCGTTCAACGCGCGGAAGTTCGTGCGCACCGCCGACAGCCGGTTGGTCCAGTACTACCTGCCGCAGGGCGACGCCGCCGCGCTTGACTGGGTCGCCCGGGGCACGCCACCCGGCGGGGTGCTCGCGCCCACTCCGTTTGCGGCGGTGGTCCCCTCCCAGACGGGCCGCGCGGTCTGGGTGGGCCACGGCTACTGGAGCCGCGACTATCCCGCCCGGGCGCGGGAGGTCGACCGCCTGTTCGGGGGCCGGATGTCGCCGGCGGTGGCCCGACGGTTCGTCGCCGGCACCGGCGCGGCGGTCCTCGTCTCCGACTGCCGACACCAGGCCGATCTGGCCCGCAAGCTCGGCCCCGCGGTCCGGTCGGTACACCGGTTCGGCTGCGCCCGCGTCTACGTCCTGCGCCGCTCCTGAGCCGCCCCCGGGGCCGGTCGATCGGCACGCCGGTACACGAACCTCAACCCCGACCAGGTGGCGTCGATCGCGCACACCTTGTTGTCGACCAGGCGCGCCGCCAGCCCCAGCTCGCGCACGTCGGCCTCGCCGAGATCGGTCGCCGCGCCCGAGCTGCGCTTGGGCCAGGCCAGCCACAGCGACCCGGCCGGATGCAGCCGCCCGCGCCACGCCGGAAGCCGGCGCTCGAGCTCGGTCCGCTCGGTGCAGAAGGCCACGATCACGTCGAGCTCACCCCGCGCGCGCCGCCGGACGACGACGCCCGAGGGCAGAGCCCCGAGGACGTCGTCGAACCCGGCCGGCGCCCCGAGCAGCCCGAGGCGGGTGCCGGGCCGGATCCCGAGCTTTACCACCAGCGGCGTTCCCGAGTAGCCCGACGCCGGCCTCGGGGTCACCGTCCCGCCTCCGCCGCCACCTCGGCGATCAGTCGGGACAGCTGACTGCCCTGCCAGGCGAGCGGCGAGCGGCCCGGCTCGTCGGTGACCAGTCGCGCCCCCGGGATGGCCGCCGCGTAGGCCTCGCCTACCGCTTGGGGGTGCTCGGGATCGGCCTCGTCGCCCGACGCCACGACCGTCGTGGGTACCCGGATCGTCTCGAGCTCGCGCAGCGACTCAAACGGGCGGGATCGCGGCACCGCCTGCAGCGCGTCGGCGACGGCATCGAGGTGCTGGTGGCGCGACAGCCGCTGGCGAATCACCTTGATCACCGTCTCGCGCCAGCGGGCCGGCACCCGCGGCTCTCCCTGGGCGGCGATGAAACCGTCCACGCCACCCTCCCGGAGTCCGCGGGCAAGCGCATCCCAGCGCGCGAGCTGGTCTGGATCCTCGGCGCTACCGTCGAACGCCGGCGTTATGACCACCAGCCCAGCGACGCGCTCAGGGCGGCGCAGCGCCAGCCGGAGCAGCGTGTGAGCGCCCATCGAGGCGCCCGCCAGCACTGCGTGGTCCACGCCCGCACGGTCGAGCACCGCCTCCAGGTCGCGGCCCAGATCGTCATAGCGGTAGGCGTCCGAGCTCTCCGCCGGCGAGGAGGTGCCGTGGCCGCGGGCGTCGTAGGCGATCACCCGGTGCCCGCCTCGTTGCAGGGCCGATGAGCCCATCACCACGTAGCGCCGGGTGGCGGTCAGGCCGTGGGCGAGCACCACCGCGGGCCCCTCCCCCGTGTCGGAGACCGATAGCTTCACCGATCCTCGAGGCGTCACGTAATCGGCCACGGGGCTGTCTACCACGATTCCTGTGGTCGCCGTATCGCCCTGGCTACCATCATTGAGAATGATCGACGTAACCGACAGCACCTTCCAGACCGCGGTCATCGAGCGCTCGCGGACCCTCCCGGTCGTCGTCGACTTCTGGGCCGAGTGGTGCGGGCCGTGCCGGCAGCTCGGACCGGTGTTGGAGCGCGCCGTGGACGCCCGCGGCGGCGAGATCGAGCTGGCCAAGGTCGACGTCGACGCCAATCCCGAGGTCGCGCGCGCCTTCGGCATCCAGAGCATTCCGGCGGTGAAGGCGTTCCGCGATGGCCGCGTCGTCGCCGAGTTCGTCGGGGCGCAGCCGCCGGCGGCGGTCGACAGCTTCCTGGATTCGCTGCTTCCGTCCGAGGCCGACCAATTGGTCGCCGAAGGCGACGAGGCTTCGCTGCGCCGGGCGGTGGAGCTCGAGCCCGCTCGCGCCGACGCGGCCGTGCCGCTGGCCCGCCTCCTCCACGATCGCGGAGACAGCGACGGTGCTCTGGCGCTCCTGCGTGAGGTGCCCGGCAGCTTCGCCGCCGATGGTCTGCAGGCACGGATCGCCCTGGAAGGGGGCGACCCCGACGAGAACCTCACGCGGGCATTTCGGGCGCTGGACGCCGCGGATCACGAGCATGCGCTGGATATCCTCATCGGCGCGCTCCCGTCCTCGGACGGGCGCCGCGACGAGATCCGCCGCGTCGTCGTCGGGATCCTGGACGAGCTCGGGGTCGACGATCCGCTCGCCCGGGAGTCGCGCCGGCGGCTGGCCAGCGCTCTTTACTGACCCGTCAGAGGACGAACGTGAGCTGGGCCTCGGCGTCGCGGCCGTTCTCGAGCCCCGCCACGCGCACCCCCAGCAGTCTGACCGGCCGGGGTGCGCCGAATCGCCGCAGCAGCTCCCGCGCCACCGGCAGGACCTGCTCGGCTGACGCCACCGGCTCGGGCAGGGTGCGGGCCCGGGTATGGGTGGAGAAGTCGTCCAGACGGATCTTGATCCCGATCGTGCGCCCGTGACGCTGCTGTGCCACCAGGGTCGCGCACAGCTGCTCGGTGAGTCGCTCCAGGACCGGCTCCAGCGCCACCAGCTCGGCGATGTCGCGGTCAAACGTGGTCTCCCGAGACTCCGAGATCACTTTGCGCCCCTCGGTCACCGGGGTCTCGTCCTCGAACCGTGCCCGGGACTGCAGCGCCGCCCCCAGGCGCGGACCAAACCGCGCCGCCAGCTGGTCCGCCGGCGTGCGGCGAAGCTCGCCGAGCGTGTCCAGCCCGACCTGGCGCAGCCGCTCCGCCGTCTTGGGTCCGATCCCCGGAATGAGACCGCACGGCGCCGCGGCGAAGCGCTCACAGGCCTGTTCCCGGGTCAGGACCACGAACCCACGGGGCTTCTCGGCGTCGGAGGCGACCTTGGCGACCAGCTTGCTCGGCCCGATGCCGATCGAGCACCAGAGTCCGGTGTCGCGTTGCATTCGGAGCGCCAGCCGGCGCATCTCGGCGCGGGGTGCCGGGAAGTTGGAGAGATCGAGGTAGGCCTCGTCGAGACCGACCACCTCGACGGTGTCGCACGCGGCGCGGACCAGAGACATGACGCCGCATGACGCCTCGCGATAGTAGGTGAAGTCCGGAGCCAGATACACCCCGTGAGGGCAGAGCCGGCGCGCCCGCGCCGCCGGCATCGCCGAGCCGACTCCGAACCGTCTGGCCTCGTAGGACGCGGTGGTGACCACCGCGCGGGGCCCGGAGCCGGCGACGATCACCGGCAGGCCGCGGAGCTCGGGCCGGCGCCTGAGCTCCACCGACACGTAGAACGCGTCCATGTCGATGTGAGCGATGCAACGACCCGCCATGACCGGACAGTAGTCCGCGGTCCGGCAGATCCGGCCGGTGGCCGGCCGATCGCCCGGGGTCCGGCCGATCTCGCTGACGCCGCCTCGTGGCCGCCTGTGGCGACCACGAGGCAGCGCATTGGTCAGCGACTCACCCAGACCGTCCCGACGCCGGCGAAGCCCAGCGCCGCGGCGGTGGTCTGGTTCAGGTCCCAGTCGCGTCCGGCCACGTAGGGGCCGCGATCATCGACGGTCGCCGTCAAACTGCGGCCGCCGTAGCGAAATGCGACCTTGGTGCCGCACGGCAGCGTGCGGTTGGCCACTCCGAAGCCGGCATGAAAGCTGCAGGCGGTGCCGCCGGCGTCGTAGTACCACGAGGCGACGCTCTCGCCGTAGACGGTGACGGTGCCGGCGGAGTGGGTGGTCCCGGCGTTGCCGTGGTCGCCGGCAAACAGCACTCGCAGCCGGCGGGGACCGCCGCTGCTCGGCGAGTAGCTCAGGCCAAAGCCGCCGAACCGGCCGGTGCGGTCGCGAGCCAGCGTTCGCCAGCCGGCGGCGGCGCGGCCTTGGAGGCGGATGGTCCGGCCCGCCGCCTCCGGCAGCAGCCTGCCATGGACCCGCAGGCGGGATCCGCCGAGGACGGCGAACTGGTGACGGGCGATCGCAAAGCGACCGGTCACCCTGACCGGCCGCGCGGCGCTGACGGCGGCGCCCCCCGCAGTTACCTTGCTCGCGACCGCCACGTCGCTCCCCGGCTCAACTGCCCGGAACATCGCCGAGTGCCGCGGGAAAGCCCGGAAGCGGAAGCCACCGCCGGGACCGACGCGCGCCGTCGCTGTCCGGCGCCAGGCGGCCGAGCCGGGCGGGGCCGTCTGGAGCGACACCGTGTTGCCGGTGCCGGCCGCCGGCGCCGTCCCGGTTATGGTCACGGCGCGGCCGACCTCCACCTGCCGCGGGCTGAGCTGGAGCTCGAGCCGGGTCGCGGGGGCGATGCTGTGGGCTTGGTGCCCCGTCGCCGTCGTGAATGCGTACGCGGAGGCGGGAACGGCCAGCAATGTCGTGGCAATGATCAGATGGACGGAGCGCAGCCTGCGCAAGCTGAATCTGGGCCTCAAGTCGAGGACCTCCTGTGAGACGTTCGACCCGGCGCCTGCGTGGTTAGCTGACGGGCTCGCAACCGCTGGCCGACGCCGGTCGGCGTCGTTCAGAGGCCGCTACGGTCGCGGCTGGCGTGCGCCAGGCGACCGATTCGCCCCGGCCGGGGTCGTCTTTGCCCCGGCAGTGGTTCCCCCGCTCGTCCTCGCTCCGGGCGTGGACGACTCGGCAGGTCGATGGTTGAAGATCGAGAGGGTCGCAGCCGGTTTGCACTCCTTGTGTGCGCCACGTCACACTCGAATCGGTGCCAGAATCATCCGGTGGCCGCCAATCCAGACCGTCTCACCGGTCTCGACAGCTCATTTCTTCACCTGGAGCGGGACGTCGCCCACATGCACGTCGCCGGCTGCATGATGCTCAACGGCGATGCTCCTGGCTACGACGAGCTCGTAGACCACGTCGTGGGCCGGCTGCATCTGGTCCCGCGCTACCGCCAGCGCTTGGCCTTCGTCCCCTTGAACCAGGGTAGGCCGGTGTGGGTCGACGACCCTCATTTCAACGTCAACTTCCACGTTCGCCATACGGCTCTGCCCAGCCCGGGCGGCGATGAGCAGCTCAAGCGCCTGGCCGGACGGGTCTTCTCCCAGGCGCTCGACCGCTCCCGGCCGCTGTGGGAGCTGTGGCTCGTCGAAGGGTTCGCGGATGATCGGTTCGGGTTGCTGTCCAAGACCCATCATGCGCTGGTGGACGGGATCTCGGGGGTCGACATCGTCACCGTGCTGTTCGACACCTCGCCCGATCCGGTCCCCGTGGCGTCCGCCGATCACGAGTGGATCCCCCGGCCCCTGCCGAGCCGCGCTCAGCTGCTGGCGGACGCGATGCTGGAGCGCGCGACGGTTCCCGCCGAGATGGCGCGCGGGGTCAGGGCGACGCTCCGGGGGCCCCGCCATGTCGCGGGACGGGTGGCGCACGCGGTGGCGGGAGTCGGAGCCGTGGCCCGAGCCGGGCTACAAGCCGCTCCGCCTAGCCCATTGAACACCCGGATCGGACCGCATCGCCGTTTCACCTGGGTGCGCGAGGACCTGCGTCGCTTCAAGGCGATCAAGGACACCTTCGAGGCGACGGTCAACGACGTCGTGCTCGCATCCGTGGCCGGCGCCCTCGGCCGGTATCTCGGGCGCCACGGCGAGGCCATCGAGGAGACCGTGCTCCGGGCGATGGTGCCGGTCTCGATCCGCGCCGACGCGGAGCGGGGGGCGCTCGGCAATCGCGTGGCGGCGATGTGGGTCCCACTGCCGATCGGCCTCGCCGATCCGGTTGCGCGCCTGCTCACGATCAGCCGCTCGATGCAAGGACTCAAGGAGTCCGGGCAGGCGGTGGGCGCCCGCATGCTCACCGAGCTATCGGGGTTTGCCCCGCCGACGATCATGGCCCAGGCGGCTCGCCTCCAGGCGCGCCAGCGCATGTTCAACGTGGTCGTCACCAATGTTCCCGGCCCGCAGTTTCCGCTGTACATGCTGGGCCGTGAGCTCGACGCGACCTTCCCGATGGTGCCGCTGGCCGAGAACCAGGCGCTCGGGATCGCGATCATGAGCTACAACGGGCAGCTCAACTTCGGATTGAACGCCGACTACGACGCGATGCCGGACCTCGAGACGCTCGCCGACGATCTCCGCGCCGCCATCGAGGAGCTGGCCGCCGCCGGCGCGGATCCTTCGTGGCGCTCTGAGCCGTCGGCCGGCATTCCGGTGTCCGCCGCGGAGTGATCCCCCACAGCCATCGGGTCGAATATGCCGCGGCTGATCGAGCGGCTGCTGATCGTCGCCGCTGCACTGGCGATCGCGATCGCCATCATCGCCCTGTTGTCAGGCGGATTGCTGGCCGGCCGGGACAATCCCGGTATCTCGACCGCCGGAAGCGGTCCCGGGGTGAGCTACCGCGACCAGGGCACGCAACGGATCGCGCCGGATGCCGCGCATCCGCCATACGACTCGAGTCCTCCGACGAGCGGCCCGCACGCGCCCGCGAAGATCGAGCTGGACGCGGGCCGGCTCAGCGACGATCAGCTGCTGCAGGCGCTCCAGGTCGGCGACGTCGTGCTGATGTACCCACCCGGCAGTCCGCCCCGCGGGCTGCGGGCTCTTGCCGCCGCTACCGCCCCTCGGTTCACCCCGGCGCTCGCGGCCACCGGCGAGACGGTCGTGCTCGCCGGGCGCGCGGGCATCAAGGGGATCGTCGCCCTTGCCTGGGCGCATCTGCTGCGGGTGAACTCGGCTGCCGATCCGGCATTGCGCGCCTTCGTGGTCTTCTGGCTCGGCCGGGGTGCGCCCCGGCGACGCGGCACGACCCCGGGCGAATGACGGTCCCGCCGGCGGCGGGGAGGGTCAACGGCCGGCAGCCTCGGGGGGCGGCGGGGAGGGTCAGCGGCCGGCAGCCTCGGGGGGCGGCGGCCTGACCGCGATCGTCACCCGCGTCAGCGCGCACAGCCGGCCGGCGTCGTCGGTCAGCTCCACCTCCCACACCCAGGTGGTGCGGCCACGGTGACGGGTCCGGGCGACGCCGTTGATCGTGCCCTGGGTGATCGGGAGCAGACTGCTCGTCTGGTTGGAGAGTCCGCTCACCGTGTTGCCGGCGCCCATCATCGCGGCAGCTGTCCCAGTGCTGGCCAGGCTCTCCGCGATCGCCGCGTAGACGCCGCCGTGGACGCAGCCGCCCGGCTGCTTGAGCTCGTCGCGCACCTGCACCCGGCAGCGGACGAGCCCGTCGTCGAGCTCGGTGATCTGCAGTCCGTAGAGATGGTCGAAGCCGGCCTCGAGGTCGATCGGGAACCCGGTCGTCACCCGCCGCACCATAGTGCTCGCACCGCCGCCGCGACGCGCGGGACAACCGCGCGGTTCATCTACGCTACGAAGCCGCGATGCCATCGTTGGACAGCCTCCCCGGCGACCAGCGCGCGGTGCTCGAACTCGTGCTCGGCCGAGGCCGCAGCTACGACGAGATCGCGCGGCTGCTCTCCATCGACCGTGCCGCCGTCCGCGGGCGCGCCCTGGCGGCAGCGGACGCCCTCGCGTCCACCACCGATCTCGACGCCGCACAGCGCCAGCACCTGACCGATTATCTCCTCGGACAGTTGCCGGCGGCCGAGGTCGATGACATCCGCGATCTCCTGGGGCGGTCTCCGCACGCCCGCGCCTGGGCCCGGGTGCTGTCCGCCGAGCTAACGCAGTTGGCGACGGGGCCGATGCCGCCGATCCCCGATGAGGTCGAGCGGGCGGCGTCCGCCCCGGCGGCCGGCCAGGCTCCGGGGGCCGCCCCGGCGGCCGACCAGGCTCCGGCGGCCGGCCAGGCTCCGGCGCCTGCCCCGGCGGCGGGCCACGCCGAGGCGTCCGCCCCGGCGGCGGCCACCGCCCGCCGCAGCTCCCGCCGCGGAGGCATCGTGGTGATCGCCGCAGGACTGGCCGTCGTGGTGGCGGCCGTCCTGTTCCTCGTTCTCCGCTCGGGTTCGTCCAAGCACCACCCGGTGGCGGCGGCTCCGACCACCGCGTCGGCTCCGGCCACTGCCTCCACTCCCGGCGCGGCGGCGGCGGCTGGCGGCGCGACCGCGACCGCCCCCGCGAGCGCGAGCAGCACCACCTCGGCCCGGGTGGTGGCTCAGATCAACCTGTTCCCGCCCGGCGGCAAGTCCCACAGCAAGGCGGTCGGGATCGCCGAGATCCTCCGGGAGGGCGCTACCGACGGGGTCGCGATCGTGGCCCAGAACGTGCCTCCCAACACCACGCGTCCACCCGACGCCTACGCCGTCTGGCTCTACAACTCGTCCCAGGACGCGCACCGGCTCGGATTCGTCAACCCGGGCGTGGGCAGGACACGGCGATTCTCCACCGCGACCCAGCTGCCGACCGGCGCCGGCCACTACCGGCGGCTGATCGTCACCCTCGAAACCACCGGACGGCCGCGGATCCCCGGGAGGATCATCCTCCAGGGGACGCTGACCGGCGTCTAGTCAAAGCTCCTCAGCGACAGATTCGCTCCAGGCCATCGAGCGCCTCATCGAGCTTGGACGCGGTGGCCCGCTTCAACAGGAAGCCGCCGGTGCGCGAGTACCCGCGCAGCTTCTGCCGCTGGGCGATCGTCACCGTCGTGCCGCCGTCCGCGGGCTCGAGGTGGACCTCGATGATCGACTCCCCGAGCACGCGCTCGAACGGCGTGCCCGGAATCTCCTGTTCCCACACGCGCATCCACGGCGGCTGGGACTTACGGACGCGGAAGTCGGCCCGGACCGAGCGCCCGCGGTCGGTCTTGAACACCTGGGTGAACCGATCCTCCTCCACGCCCTCCATCCGGTCCACGCCGGGCCACCAGCGCGGCATGTGGTGGGGATCGGCGATCAGCTCCCACACCTGCCGCTGGGGCGCGGGCAGGATGCGGCTGCGGCGCGCGGCGGCCATGGGGCGACGCTACTCCGAGTATTCGATCAGCGAGTAGACGGGATGCGGGGCCAGCCGCTCCCGGCCGCCGAGAAAGCTGAGCTCCACGAGAAACGCGCAGCCGGTGATCTCCGCACCGAGGTCGGCCACCAGTTCGCACAGCGCTCCCGCGGTACCGCCGGTGGCGAGCAGGTCATCGTGGACGAGCACCCGAGCGCCGTCGGCGAGAGCGTCGGCATGGACCTCGAGCGCGTCGATTCCATACTCGAGCGTGTATTGCGCCGAGATCGTCTCGCCGGGCAACTTGCCGGGCTTGCGCGCCGGCACGAATCCCGCCCCCAGCTCGCGCGCCAGCGCCGCCCCGAGGATGAATCCGCGCGCCTCGGCGGCCACGATGAGTTCGACCCGCTCTGTCTGCACTAGTGCGGCGAGCGCCGCGACCGCGGCATCGAGCGCGTGCGGGTCCAAGAGCAGCGGCGTGATGTCACGAAAGACGATCCCCGGGCTCGGGAAGTCCGGGATCTCGCGAACGAAGGCGCGTAGCTCCACCGTGGCGATCCGGCTAGCGATCCGCGCCAGACACGGGGGAGTCCTCCCGGCTAGGTCGCGATCGTGCGCAGGTCACGAATCAGCAGCAGATGCTTGAGGTGCGTCGTGACCGACGCGAGGTTCTCCAGCGCCTCGATCGCCTCCTTGCGTCGCTCCGGGTTGCGGGAGCGGAGCGCCGGCGCCAGGATGCTCTGCAGCAGCTGTGCCTCTCGGTCGGCGGAGCTGCGAAACACACGTAGGTTCCGGCCGCCGACCCCGTAACGGGCCAGCTCCGAGACGGCGCGGACGATCTCGCGCTCGGTCTCGTCGTAGTAGCGCTCGCCATCTCGAGTCTCCCCTTTGATCACGCCGAACTCCACCAGCTCACGGACCAGCTTCGGGTCGGCGCCGGTCTCGTCGGCGACGTCGTCCATCGAGTACAGCGACCCCGAGTCGCGGACGTTAACCCCGACCCGGCGCGGCCCGACGCGCTCTCCCGCGGGGGGCGCGACATCCCGGTCAGACCGCCCGCCGGCCAGCTCCTGACGGATCACGCGCAGCGGCAGGAACTCGTCGCGCTGGAGACGGAGAATCGTCCTCAGCCGGTCGATGTCGGACTCGGTGTACAGCCGGTAGCCCCCCTGCGTGCGGCGCGGGGCCAGGAGCTTCTGGTCCTCCAGGTAACGGATCTTGGAGATGGAGATCTCGGGGAACTCCTGGTTCAGCGCCTTGCACACGGAGCCGATCGTCACCGCCTTCTGGCGCGGCCGCTCCCGGCCGGGTCGGGGCGGCTCGGGAAGCTCGAGCGCGGGGGCGGGCGTATCGGTGCTCATCAGCGGCTCAGGAACGCCAGCTTGTATTTGCCGATCTGAAGCTCGTCGCCGTCGGCGAGCCGATGCGACTCGATCCGATGCCGGTTGACGTAGGTTCCGTTCAGGGAGCCACAGTCATCGAGGAAGTAGTCGCTGCCGCGGCGCACGATCAACGCGTGATCGCGGGAGACGGTGACGTCGTCGAGGAATACGTCGCTCTCCGGGCGACGACCGACGGTGAGGCGATCTCCCTGCACCGGAAAGCTCTCTCCGGCCCGGCCGCCGCCTGCGCGGATGACCAATGCCGCTCCCCGTGACACTACGTCCTCCAACTCCACGACCTCGAGCTCTCCGGTCTCCCCCACCGTGTAGGTAGCCGTCGTCGTCCCGGGGGGAGGCTCGCTCTGGGCCAGGAACGCCCCACAACGCTGGCAATAGCTGGCGCCGTCATCGTTGGCGAATCCGCACTCGGGACAGTGCTGGGCCATGGGGGTCGTTCCCCTGGGTTACTCGGGCTCGTTGGACGGCACCCGCCCAGCCAGAATGTCGGTGAGCTGCTGCACGTCTGCGCCGGAGATCACCAATTCGCCGGTCTCGTCCTTCTTACGGAGCCGGTTGACCAACTCGGCGCGGAGAATGTCGATCTTGCCGTGCAGGATCCGCCGCCGGTAGGAGATCTCCATCTCCTCCTCGGTCAGCTGCTTGATCAGGTCCTTGAGCTCCTGGTCACTCAGCGACCCGAGGTCTGGAAATGTGTCCATACTGTGCTCGCCTTCCGCCATGCGGCTTGGTTGAGTTCCAATCTCGGATTATATCTCAGAGGGTCAAGCTGAGCTTGAGAGTCGCCGCGCCTGCTCCAGGCCGCTGCGGACGTAGAGCACGGTGGCGGCGAGGGTGAGTGCCATCCCGACGTACAGCAGCACCAGGGCCAGCCAGTGCACCCCGAGCATCGCGAAGAACGGGGCTCCCATCATCGGCGCAACCCCGATGCGGCCCGGCCAGTTGATCTTCACCTCCACCCCCCGGGACAGGCCGTAGCGGCTGAGGGCGAGCATGAACAACTCCCGGGCGACGACGACCACGATCGCCCATCGCGGTAACAGCGAGAAGTGCCACACCACGACCATCCCGGAGATCACCAGCAGGCGGTCGATCACCGGATCCAGGAGCGCCCCCAGACGGCTGTACTGGCCGGTGAGCCGGGCGGCGAAGCCGTCCAGGTAGTCCGCCCAGCCGATGACCGCGAACAGGATCGTCGCCACGGTGTCCTGGCCGTCGTCGCTGGACAAGGCCAGGACAAGGAACACGGGTATGCCGAGCAGCCGCAGCAAACCGATCGCGTTGGGAATCGTCCACGGGTGCAGGGGTTGATCGGACTGGGTCGCTGATGGAGGCGGACCCGACCGATCGATCCCAAACAGGCGGCGTCTGCTGACCTGGGGGCTCACCGGTGTGTCGGCACTGTGCGGTCGCGTCCGGGTGCCGTCGCTACGGGACCCCGCGCCAAAGCTTTACCACCGCCGGAGCCGCGCCCGGGATGGGCACGCTCCGGGACTCTCGGCCGCGCCTGACCTGGACCTCGATCTCGCCGGCGGCGAGCGTGCGCCGGCCGACGGTCAGGCGCAGCGGACAACCCAGCAACTCGGCATCGGTGAACTTCTCCCCCGGCCCGGCGTCGCGGTCGTCGTACAGGGTGTCAAGCCCGGCCTCCTGGAGCTCTCGGTACAGACGGTCGGCGAGCTCGCGCTCCTCGCTGCCCGGCTTGCCCAGCACCACCAGCTCGACGTCGAAGGGGGCGATGCTCCGCGGCCAGGAGATCCCCTGCTCGTCGGCGTGCTGCTCCACCGTGGCCGCGGCCGCCCGGGCCGGGCCGAAACCGTAGGAACCCATCCAGATCAGCTGCGAGCTGCCCGACTCGTTCAGGTAGCGCGCCCCCAGGGGCTCCGAATAGCGCGGGCCCAGCTTGAAGATGTTCCCGATCTCGATCGCGCGCTCGATCCGGATCACATTGCCGTGGACGGTGTCACCGGCGACCACCGCGCGGACGTCGACCGTCTCATATGCGAAGTCACGGCCCGGCTGCACCCCCCGCAGATGAGCGTCGGCCTGGTTGGCGCCGGTCACGTACGCCCCCGGCTGGATCGCCGCGTCGAGCAGCACCGGGAGCTCCGCGCCCACGGGGCCGATGAATCCGGGTGGGCCGAGCCGCTCGGCGACCTCGTCGGGCCGGGCGGCCCGAAACGGCCGGCCGAGCGTGTTCTGGAGCTTGATCTCGTTGACGCGGTGATCGCCGCGGACCATCACGAGCTTCATCTCGCCGCCATCGAGCACGACCGGGAACGCCTTGAGCAGCGCGCCCGCCGGCACCCCGAGCGAGTCGACCAGGGCTTCGATCGTCGTCGCCCCCGGGGTTTGCACCAGCTCGGCCGATCCGTTCGGCGCCGGCAGCGCCACCGGCTGGGCATCGGCGCTGGCGACCTCGACGTTGGCCGCGTAGCCCGCGGCCAACGCGACCTCGTTCTCGCCGGCGGCGCATGGCGCCATGTACTCATCGGCCCCATGCCCGCCCATCATCCCGACATCCGCCTCGACGCGGTACCACTCCAGGCCGCAGCGATCGCAGATGCGCGCGTAGGCGGCGGCGTGCAGGTCATAGGCGGCGTCCAGGCCCTCGGCGTCGCGGTCGAAGGTGTAGGAGTCCTTCATGATGAACTCGCGGGTGCGCAGGACGCCTGCGCGCGGGCGAGGCTCGTCGCGCTCCTTGACCTGGAAGTGGTACAGGATCAGCGGCAGCTCGCGGTAGGACTTGACGGCCGCCGCCACGTGACCGGTGACGATCTCCTCATGGGTCATGGCCAGCACCATGTCGGCGCCGCGGCGGTCCTGGAGCTTGAACAACTCCTCGATCGCGTAGCGCCCGGTGCGCCGCCACGGCTCGGCGGGGTGCAGCACCGGCATCAGCATCTCCTGACCACCGATCGCGTTCATCTCCTCGCGCACGATCTGGACGATGCGCTGATGGGTGCGCCACCCCGCGGGCAGCCACGACCACAGGCCGGCGCCGACCTGGCGGACCAGACCGGCCCTCACCATCAGCTTGTGCGAGATCGCCTCCGCATCGGCGGGTGGCTCGCGCTCGGTGGGCAGGAAATAGGTTGAGAGCAGGGTCATCGTTTCGCAAACCGCGGCACTGGTGGTCGTCCCCGCAAGTACGGTCGCACCGACAGTGGTCTCCGGTGGATGCCTGGCGCGTACGCAGGAGGCGACGTGCAGCAGCGCTGCACGAGCATCCGAGGACAACGCCAGGCGCCGCCGGAGGCCCGCTCGAACGCGAGCGTACTTGTTGGGGGCGGCCACTAGCCTACCCATCGCCGCAGACCGTCTGGGTATGGGTATGTTCTGATAGAACGCTCGCAACTTCAGCTCACAAAGGAGCCGTCTGATGGCGTATTCCGTACCGCCTCTCCCCTACGACTACAACGCGCTTGAGCCCCACATCGACGAGGCGACGATGCGCGTGCACCACGACAAGCACCATCAGGCGTACGTAGACAAGGTCAACGCGGCGCTGGAGGGCACCGACTGGGCCGACAAGCCGATCGAGGACGTGCTCAAGGACCTCGGCTCGCTACCGTCCGACAAGCAGACCGCGGTGCGCAACAACGGCGGCGGCCACTACAACCACTCGCTGTTCTGGGAGTGGATGGCGCCGAGCGCGGGCGGCAGCCCCGAAGGCGCGCTCGCGCAGGCGATCGAGTCCGCGTTCGGGTCCTTCGACGACTTCAAGGCCAAGTTCAAGGACGCCGGCGTCAACCAGTTCGGCTCCGGCTGGTCGTGGTTGGTCCACGATGGCTCAAAGCTCGCGGTCGTCTCCAGCGCCAACCAGGACAACCCGATCTCAAGCGGCCAGACGCCCTTGCTCGGGGTCGACGTCTGGGAGCACGCGTACTACCTCAAGTACCAGAACAAGCGCCCCGATTACATCGACGCCTGGTGGAACGTGGTCAACTGGTCGCAGGTCGCGGCCGGGTTCGACAAGGTCGGCTGAACCTGGGCGCTGCCTCGGGAGCGGCCCTCCACCCTCCCGGAGCTGAAGTTCCCGCGGAAGGATCCCGAGAGCGCCTGCGGCGAGCCGGGGAGGCGTTTGAAGCCACGCTGCCCGCGAGCCGGGGAGGCGTTTGAAGCCACGCTGCCCGCGAGCCGGGGAGGCGTTTGGAGCCACGCTGCCCGCTAGCCGGGGAGGCGTTTCGAGCTACGCTGCCCGCGATCCGGGTGGATTTGCGCCAAATTCGGACGCGGCCCCGCGGTTTGTCGCTTAGCCCACGCTGAGCGGCAGGCTGGTGACAAATCCGCAGGCCCTGTCACGATTTGTCACGTTTCCCCGGTCGCCGGACAGTAGTCGCGGACAAGACCGGGGTAAGCGGCTCAGGCGCGGGTGAAGCGGCGCCCCGCGACCGGGGACTGCGCCTCGTCCAAGCGCCCGGGAGGACCCTCCAGCACGTCCAGCGCGGCGCCGTCGGACGCCGAAGCGGCCGCCTCAGCCTCCATCGCCGCCATCCGCTCCGGAGTCATCGCGGTCGCGTCCTCGTTCTGGTTCAGCCAAGCGCGGGCCTCGGCGGCATGCCCCTCGTCCCGGACCACCTTCTTGCCGGCCGCGTAGTACTTGTCGATCTCGGCGAACAACTCGTCGACGAGCCGCTCGGTGGGCACGAGCCGGAGCGCCTCGCCGTGCGAGTAGATCATTCCCTTGTCACGCGCCCCGGTGATACCGAAGTCGGCGTGCCGGGCCTCGCCGATTCCATTCACTGCGCACCCTAGAACCGAGACCTCGATCGGGTCGTCGTAGTCCTCGAGTCGCCGCTCGACCTCGGCCACCACTGTGTCCATGTCGAACTGGAGCCGGCCGCAGGTGGGACAGGCGATCAGCACCGGGCCGCGCTCACGCAGGTGCAGCGCCTTGAGGATCTCCCAGGCGACCTTCACCTCCTCCTCGGCGTGGAAGGTGGAGAGCGAGATGCGGATCGTGTCGCCGATCCCGTCGGCGAGCAGCGTGCCCAGGCCGACGGCCGACTTCAGCGATCCCGACCACTTGGTTCCCGCCTCGGTCACCCCCAGGTGCAGCGGATACGGGATCCGCTCGGAGAGCAGCCGGTTGGCGGCGATGGTGTTGGGAACCGAGGTCGACTTCATCGACACCTTGAAGTTCGTGAAGCTCAGCCGCTCCATCAGCTCCACCGTCTCCACCGCGGCGGTGACCAGCGCCTCCACTGGGTTGTCGTACTCCAGCTGGCGCAGGTGCTTGGGCAGCGAGCCGGAGTTGACGCCGACGCGCAGCGGGGTGCCGAGCTGGGTGGCGCGAGCGGTGACCTCGGCCACCTTGTCCGGGCCGCCGATGTTGCCGGGGTTCAGCCGCACGCAGTGCGCCCCGGCGTCGAGCGCCTTGAGCGCCAGCGTGTGGTTGAAGTGGATGTCGGCGATCACCGGGATCGGCGACTCGCGCACGATGGTGCGCAGTGCCTCGACGTCGTCGTCACGCGGCACGGCGACGCGGACGATGTCGGCGCCGGCGTCGGCGACGCGGCGGATCTGACCCATCGTCGCGGCCAGGTCGGCGGTCTCGGTCTTGGTCATCGTCTGCACGGCGACGGGCGCACCGCCGCCGATCGGCACGCTCCCGACATGGATCTGGCGCTGAGAGGACATGGACACGAGTCTAGTGGCGGCCCGGCGGCCCCTCGGCACCGGGAGCACCCCCGTCGGACGCCTCGCGCCGCCGCCGGATGGCGATCGCCCCGAACGTGATCAGGGCGAGGATCAGCAGCACCAGGATCACGATCACCGGGGTGGGCAGGAACGAGCCTCCGGAGGAGGAATTGCCGGTGGCCGTGCCCGTCTTGCCGCTCTTCGCGTTCTGGATCGCGGTCTGGACGACGTCGTAGCAGTTGGTGTACTGCTTGACCGACGCCGGCATGACCGCCAGCGCATGCTGCAGATCCTTGAGCGTGAAGCTCTGGGTCAGCCGCCCCGCGGACTCGCAGTTGTTGATCACCGGATTGCCGCCGGCAGCGAACGCGGACATGGGCGCGCCGACCGCGACGGCCAGAGTGACGGCAGCGCAGGCGAGCGCGATCAGGTGCCTCCGGCGTCGCATCGCCGACAAGCTTATGCGGAAGCGTGCTGGATGATGACCGCAGAGTCCGGCGGTGCCGGAGACAGTAGGCCGGTCGCCCGGGCCGTGATCTGCGCCGGGCCGGCCGACCACGGCGCCGCCAGCTTGAAGCGATCGACCTGATAGCCGTCGACGGCGCGGGCGCCGATCAGCTCGGTCCCCGGCGGCAGCCGGCCCAGCCGCTGGCCGGAATCGCCGACCACGTCGAGCTCTGAGATCGTCACGGGGCCGACGTCGGTGCTGCCGTTCGTCGGCGGCCCCGCCCATGGCACCCGCGGTAGGTAGAACGACAGCGGACCGGTGGCGAACTGCCCGTCGTAGGCGACAATCGCCCGGGTCCCGCGCGCCGGGCCCAGAGCGGCCGCGACCCCTCGCCAGTCGGGTCGTTGGTAGTAGCCGGTGGAGTCGATCTTGATCCCCGCCCACACGAACCCGGCGACCAGCACCGCTGCCAGCGCCGCACCCGCGGCCCGCGCGCCGGTCACCGTGCACGCGGCGCCGATCAGCACCGCCAACGGCGGCCACGCGGGCATGAGCCCGCGCGCCACATAATCGTCGTGGCCTGCGAGCGCCAGCAGCAGGGGGATCAGCAGCACCGCGCCGGCCAGGAGCGCCGCGATCCCGGCGCCGCGGAGCTCGCGGTCGCTACCGCCGGCGACGAGCAGCGCGATCACGACCGCCGCGAGCGCCGCCGTCCCCAGCAGCCCATAGGACGCCGCCGAGCTCTTGTACAGCGTGTTGAGCGCGAACGTGACCGGTACCTGCTGGAGGCGCAGGGACAACGCCTGGCTGGTGATGAACTGGGCCGGGTTGCGCAGCCGCGGGATCACGTGCGGGATCAGCGGGGCGAGCACCACCAGCTGGGCCGAGACGGCGAGCAGGGTGGCGCGGCGGCGGCAGCGGTAGAGCAGCAGCATGCCCTCGGCCGCGATCAGGAAGCCGGCGAAGTACTGCGTCAGCAGCGCGAGCGCGGAGAAGATCGCCCACCACACGAGGTCCCGTGACGACGACGTCCGCCACGCCCGGGCGAAGAACAACATCGAGGCGGTGGACAAGACCACCAGCAGCATGTACTCGCGCGCCTCCTGGGAGTACCAGATCATGAACGGGTTGAGCACCGCCAGACCCGCTGCCGCCACTCCCGCCCGGCGCGAGACCAGCTCGCGCCCCGACAGGTAGAGCAGCGGTACCAGCCCGGCGCCGAGGAGCGCCGACAGCGATCGCAGACCGAGCTCACCGGTGCCGAGCACCTTCGCCCACGGCCAGGCGACGATCAGATACAGCGGACCGTTCCATTCCGCCGAGCTCCACGCGCCGAGCATCGAGGGAAACGACAGGCTGAGCTCGTGAGCCGCCTGCGACTCGTCCAGCCAGTAGCTCTGGCTATCGATGAGGGCGAAGCGCACCACGAGCGCGAGCACGGTCAGCCCGGCCACGATCCGAGTCTCGGTGCAGGCCGCCGCCGGCCACGTCGCCCGCTCCGTCCGCGCCGTCGCCACGGCGCCCGTGCGGCCGGGAAGGAGCATGCGCGGGCAGTGTACATCCGGTCTGCGCCGCCTCCGGCGGGCGACAGACCCCGAGGCGCAGAGAATGATCAACCGCCGCCGGCGACCACCGGCCGAGCTGGGCACCTAGTCCGACACGCGCGGGCTGGTAGCCGCCCCTGGCGGCACGAACGCGACCGTCTGACCTTATTGTCTCCCGCTTGCCCGAAACCATGACATCCGTCTCGAGCCGCTCTTGGTGCGCCCGCCGGCTGGCAGTCCTGGCCGCGGCGGCGCTGCTCGGGCTTGTCCTCGCGTCCTGTGGAGGCGCGTCGTCTAAGGCGAGCCCGGCCATTCCGTCACTGCATTCCGGTCGGGTCGGCCCGGTGACGATGTTCACCGCCGGCGGGGTCTCGACGTACACGCCCGCGAACCTCGACCTGCTTCAGCGCCTCGGCGTGGACCGTCTGCACATCTACATGCACTGGGCCGACATCGCCCCCGATCCGACGTCGACGCACAAGCCGCTGTTTGACGCCACCGATCCCGCGGCCTACCCGGCAGCGGGATGGGCACCCTACGACGCGGTCCTGCAAGCGGCCGCCGCCCGCCGCATCGGGGTCGACCTCGGTCTCGTCCCCCCGCCGCCCAACTGGGCGTCGGGCAAGGGCGCACCCCACCCGAGGACCCAGCCCGAATGGAAGCCCTCGGCCGCCGAGTACGGGCAGTGGGTCCACGCTGTCGCCGTGCGCTACAGCGGTCACTACACGCCGCCGGGGGCGTCACGGCCGCTGCCGCGGGTCTCGTTCTGGTCCATCTGGAACGAACCGAACTTGGGGACCGAGGTCGCGCCCGAGGTCGACCCGCACACCCAGGTCGACACTGCGCCTCGGCTCTACCGCGGGCTGGTCAACGCTGCCTGGAGCGCCTTTCAAACCACCGGGCACGGCCACGACACGATCCTCATCGGCGAGCTCGCGCCCGAAGGGGCGACGTTCAAGGGCGCGCCCGGGCTGTTCGGCGCGATGCCCCCGCTGCGGTTCCTGTACGACCTGTACTGCGTGAACTCCGGCGGTCAGCCGCTGCGCGGAACGCAGGCGAGCGAGCTCGGCTGCCCGCCGACGGCGGCCGGGTCGACCCGCTTCGCCGCGCAGAATCCGGCGCTGTTCGAGGCCTCCGGATTCGCCGTGCATCCGTACTCCTTCTACTCGATACCGCCCGACGAGCCGATCCCGAACGAGCCCGAGGACTTCAACCTGGCGACGATGCCGGCCTTTCAGTCGACGCTCGACCACCTCCAGCGGACGTATGGCTCAGACGTGAAGTTCCCGATCTGGTCGACCGAGTTCGGCTACATCACCAACCCGCCCAACACCCAGTACACGGTCACGCCGGCCCAGGCCGCGTACTACCTCAACTGGGCCGAGTACCTGACCTGGGAGGATCCGCGGCTGAAGTCCTACGACCAGTACCTGCTCGAGGATCCGCCGGGCGACGCGGGCTTTGCCACCGGGCTGTTCACCTCCTCCGGCCAGCCCAAGCCGGCGCTGGCGGCCTTCCGGATGCCGCTGTACCTGCCCGTGTCGAGCACCGCGCACGGCCGGCCCGCCGACGTGTGGGGGCGCGTGCGGCCCGCGCCCGACGCCGCCCGCACGACGCACCGGCGCCAGTACGTGCAGATCCAGTTCCGCCCGACCGCGGGCGGCGCGTTCAAGGCGGTTCAGCGCGTGGCGATCACCAACCCGTACGGGTACTTCGAAGTCCACCAGACATTTCCGGCAAGTGGCCAGGTCAGGCTGGAGTGGGCCTACCCGCACGGTCTGACCGAGTTCAGCCGCACCGCCAGCATCACAGTCCATTGAACGAGGGTGCGCCCGGCCGCGTCGTCGGCATCACGCTCCGCTAGGGTGAAACACGGCCGGCCCGTCGGCGGTCGGCTCCGGCCCGCGGCGACCCCCTGATCGGGGTCGGTAGGGCCCGGTGGCGCCGCAACTCTATTCGCCCGGAGCTGTTATCCAAACCATGCCCAGCCTCTCTGTGACCACAGCCCTGTACCGCCGCCGGACGACGCTGGCGGTGGGCGCGACCCTCGCCCTCGCGGCGGGCGCCGCGCTGCCCGCGACCGCCAGCGCCAGCCGCTCCCAGATCGCGATCATCCAGGACGGCAGCGACCTGGTGAACGCCCCGGCGGCGATGCAGGAGTTCCGTCAGCTCGGAGCCAACACGGTACGCGTGATCGTGCCGTGGGCGACGATCGCCCCCAGCCCGAAGTCGACGAGGAAGCCATCGTTTGACGCGACCGACCCCAACGGGTACGCCAGGTCCAAGTGGGCGCCGTACGACAACGTCGTGCGCGCGGCCAAGGCCTATGGGCTGACCATCGACTTCGTCGTCACCGGCGGTGCTCCGCGCTGGGCCGAGGGCCCCGGTGTGCCGAAGTCGAGCACCCTCTACTTCGCATGGAAGCCGAACGCCGCGGCCTACGGACAGTTCTTCCGCGCGGTGGCAACCCGCTACGACGGGAGCTTCACCCCTCCGGGTGCCGCGTCGCCCCTGCCGGCGGTCCGCTTCTGGACGATCTTCAACGAGCCCAACTTCGGCGAGGATCTGGGCCCTCAGGCGATCAACGGCTCGACCATCTCGGTCGCCCCGATGATGTATCGCAGCCTGCTCAACGCCGGGTGGAGCGCGCTGCACGCCACCGGCCACGCCCGCGACACGATCCTGATCGGTGACTTCGCCGCCCGCGGCTCGCAGCACGGGATCACGAGATACTGGCCGCAGGGTCTGCCCGGCAACGCCGGCCAGACGAAGCCGCTGGCCTACCTACGCACCCTGTATTGCGTCGACTCGAGCTATCGCCAGCTCCGCGGCAGCCTCGCCAAGGCCGAGGGGTGCCCGACGAGCGCCGCCGCCTCGCGCAGGTTCCGCAGCCAGAATCCGGCCCTGTTCGGCGCCAGCGGGGTCGGGGACCATCCCTACCCGGGCAATCTGTCTCCGGTCAGCGACGGTCGCAGCGATCCTGACTTCGCGGCGTTCCCGGACCTCGGCAACATGGAGCGGGTGCTCGACCGCGTCAACGGGGCGTACCGATCGGGCAAGAAGTACAGCATCTACAACGACGAGTACGGCTACATCACCAACCCGCCGAACAGGTCGGCGGTGCCGATGACGGGAGGCCGCTACGTCTCCCCCGCGACCGCGGCTTACTACATCAACTGGGCCGAGTACCTGAGCTTCAAGCAGGGGCGGATCGCCAGCTACATGCAGTACCTGCTGCAGGACCCGCCCCAGTCAGCCGGCTCGATCGCCGGCTTCGCCAGCGGCTTGGAGTTCTACGGCGGCAAGCCCAAGCCCGCCTACGACGCCTACCGGCTGCCGGTGTACATGCCCCGCACGTCATTCTCGCGCAGCGCCAACGAGGAGATCTGGGGCGCCGTCCGTCCGGCCCCGTTCATGACCAAGGACGGAAACGGACCTCAGTCGGTCTCGATCCAGCTCAACGGGAAGACGATCAAGACGCTGACCGTCGGCTCGGGCGGTTACTTCGACACCCACCTGAAGTTCGCAGGCAGCGGCACGGTTCGCCTCGCCTGGACCTACCCCAGCTCCAACCCGTTCCTGCCGCCGAGCGACCTGGGCAAGACCGTCTACAGCCGGAGCTTTCCGATTAAGGTGCATTAGGCCCGGAATCGGGGGATACTGGAGGGTGATGCCGTCCGGATCACCCGCGTTGATCTCCCGGCTGCAGGAGATATGCGGTCGGGAGTTTGTGTTGACCCACCAGCACGAGCTCGCGACCTATCGCTCCGATGGACTGCTGCACTATCGCCAGGTTCCGGTGGCGGCTGTCCTGCCCGGGACCGCCGAGCAGGTCCGTCAGTCGGTGCGGGCATGCTTCGAGGCGGGCGTCCCCTGGGTCGCCCGCGGCGCCGGCACCGGCCTCTCCGGCGGCGCCCTCCCGGTGCCCGACGGGGTCCTGATCGTGCTCTCCCGGCTGCGCCGGATCCTGTCGGTCGCGCTCGCGGACGGGCAGGTCGTGGTGGAGCCCGGGGTGACCAACCTCGCCATCTCCAAGGCGGTCTCGCCGACCCATTTCTATCCACCCGATCCCTCGAGCCAGATCGTGTGCTCGATCGGCGGCAACATCGCCGAGAACTCGGGTGGCGCCCACTGCTTCAAGTACGGCTTCACCACCAACTACGTGCTCGCGCTGGAGGTGGTGCTGTCCGACGGCTCGCTGGTCACGCTGCGCCGCGACGACCCGGGCTATGACCTGCTGGGAGCGTTCGTCGGCTCCGAGGGCACGCTCGGGGTCGCCACCCGGATCACGCTCCGGGTGATCCCGGCGCCGGAGACCACCCGCACGCTCCTGGCCTTCTTCGACGACACCGGCGCCGCCGGGGACGCGGTGAGCGCGATCGTCGACGCCGGCATCGTCCCCGGGGCGATCGAGATGATGGACAAGCTGTCGATCGAGGCCGCCGAGCAGGCTACCGGGGCCGGTTACCGGCTGGACGCCGGCGCCGCGCTGCTGGTCGAGCTCGACGGGCCCTACGAGCGCTGCGTGGCCGGCCTGGAGGAGCTGACGGCGCTGTGCTCGGGCGCGGGAGCCCGCGATGTCCGGATCGCCCAGAGCGAGGCCGAGCGCGACCTGATGTGGCGCACCCGCAAGGCGGCGTTTGCCTCGATGGGTCGACTCGCCCCGGCGTACTACGTGCAGGACGGCGTCATCCCCCGTACCCGGCTGGCCGAGGTGCTGCGCCAGATCGACGCGCTCGCCGGCGAGTACCAGCTGCGCGTCGCCAACGTGTTTCACGCCGGCGATGGCAACCTGCACCCGCTGATCTGCTACGACTCGGGCCGCGAGGGCGAAGCGCAGCGCGCCGAGGAGCTCTCCGGCCTGATCATCAAAGCGTGCGTCGACGCCGGGGGCTCGATCACCGGGGAGCACGGCGTCGGGGTGGACAAGAAGGCCTACATGCCTTCGATGTTCGATGAGCCGGACCTGGACGCCTTCCAGCGGCTGCGCTGCGCCTTCGATCCCCACGGGCTCGCGAACCCCGGCAAGCTGATGCCGACCCCCCGGCTGTGTGGCGAGGTTCCCGGCCCCTACCGGCAGCACCCGCTGGAACGCGCCGGCGTCGCCGAGCGATTCTAGGCCCGATGCCGACCGCGACCAGCCACGCTCCCACCACTTTCCAGGACGTGGCGCAAGCACTGGCGACGGCGAGCGCCGCGGGTCAAACGGTGCGCATCGTCGGCTCCGGGACGAAGCTTCACTGGGGCAACCCGGCAACCACCGACGTGGAGCTGCACACCACCGGCTTGGATGCGATCGTCGAGCACAACGCCGGCGACCTCACCGCGACGCTGGAGGCGGGCGTCCCGCTCGCCGTCGCCCAGCGGACATTCGCCGCCGCCGGGCAGATGCTCGCGCTCGACCCGCCGCTCGGCGACGAGCCGGGGCCCACGATCGGCGGAGTGATAGCCACCGGCGACAGCGGTCCGCTGCGCCACCGCTACGGGGACCCGCGCGACCTGGCAGTCGGCGCGACCGTTGCCCTCAGCGACGGAACGATCGCCCGTGCCGGCGGCAAGGTGATCAAGAACGTCGCCGGCTACGACCTGGCCAAGCTGTTCTCGGGCTGCTTCGGGACGCTCGGCGTGATCCTGTCGGTCAACGTCCGACTGCACTCGCGCCACGAGTCCGGCGCCACCGCGGTCGGTGCGGCCGGTGATCCGGCGGGACTCGCCGCCGCCGCCGTCGCCGTGGCCGCGTTCCCGGCGGAGTTCGAGGCCGTCGACGTCGCGTGGCAGGCGGGGCGGGGACGGCTTCTCGCCCGCTGCGCCGGACGCGGCGCCCCCCACCGGGCGCAGCGAACCGCCCGGCTGATGCGCGAGCACGGTCTTAAGGAGACCGAAGTCAGCGATGACGACGACGCCCTGTGGGAGCGCCAGCGCCGAGACCAGCGGTCGGCCGACCAGACGCTGGTGCGGGTCGCCGCCACTCCCACCTGTCTGGCCGAGGTGCTGGCCGCCACCGAGGCGTGCGGCGGCAGGCTGGTGGGCCGAGCGGCGCTCGGGACCAGCTTCGTCGAGGTCGAGCCGGAGCTGGTGGGGCGGTTGCGCGAACGACTGCCGGACGCGGCGAGGATCATCGTGCTCGACTCTCCGGGGGCGGTCAGCGCCGGCGAGCGCTGGGGGATGATCGACCCTCCCGCACTCGAGCTGATGCGTCGGGTCAAGGCGCGGTTTGACCCGACGGGAACCTGCAATCCCGGCATCTTCGTCGGCGGCGTCTGATGGCCGCGTTCGACCTGCATCGTCCGCCCGAGCAGTCGGTGATCGACGATTGCGTCCACTGCGGATTCTGCCTGGACACCTGCCCCACCTACGTGCTGTGGGGCGCCGAGGCCGACTCGCCGCGGGGCCGGATCGTGCTCATGAACGACGGGCTGAACACCGACACCGGCCTGTCGGATGAGATGGTCACCCACCTGGATCGCTGCCTGGGGTGCATGGCGTGCGTGACCGCCTGCCCGTCGGGGGTCCGCTATGACCGCCTGATCGAGCGGGCCCGCCCGCAGGTGGAGCGCCATCACCGGCGCAGCCCCGGGGAGCGAGCGTTGCGCCGCCTGCTGTTCGAGACGCTGCCTCACCCCCGCCGGCTGCGCGCGCTGGCGCCGATGCTGGCCGCGGGCCGCCGGCTCGGCCTCGAGCGTCGGCTGCCCGAGCGGCTGGCCGCCGTCGCCCAGGTCGCCCCCTCGGCCCCGATCGGGCGGGGCGCCAGGCTCGGAGTGCCCGAGCACACGCCGGCGGTGGGCCCGCCGCGCGGCCGGGTCGGCCTGCTGCTCGGCTGCGTGCAGCGGATCTTCTATCCCGGAGTGCACCGGGCGACGGTCGCCGTGCTCGCCGCCGAGGGCTTCGAGGTGGTGGCGCCGAGGGTTCCCGGCTGCTGCGGCGCGCTCGAGTTTCACAGCGGCGAGGAATCGGCCGCGATCCACCGCGCCCAGCAGACGATCGCCGCGTTCGCCGACGCCGGTGGCGGTGCCGAGCTCGATCATGTCGTCATCAACGCCGCCGGGTGCGGTTCGGCGATGAAGGAGTACGGCGACCTGCTGGGGACTCCAGCGGCACGGGCGTTCTCGGGTCGCGTCCGCGACGTGTCCGAGCTGCTCGGGTCGGTGAAGGCCCGGGCCGGGCGGGGACCGGTGCCGCTGCGCGTCGCCTATCACGACGCCTGCCATCTCGCCCACGCCCAGGGGGTTCGCCAGCCGCCGCGCGAGCTGCTGGCAGCCATTCCCGATCTGGAGCTGCTCGAGGTCGCCGTCGAGCGCGACGTGTGCTGCGGGTCGGCCGGGATCTACAACCTGGTACAGCCGGCCGCCGCCGCCGACCTCGGCGCCCGCAAGGCGCGCAACCTGATCGACACCGGGGCCCAGGCGATCGCCGCCGGCAACCCCGGCTGCGCCGCCCAGCTGGATCTGCACCTGCGCCGGCTCGGCACGCCGCTGCCGATCCACCATCCCGTGGAGCTGGTCGCCCGCTCGATCGCCGCCGCGGCCCGGCACTGACGCGGGTCGCCCGGCGCGCGAGCGACGGCACGCGAGTCAGCGGATGCCGAACCCCTTGCCGCTCAGCGTCGAGATGTCGTTGCTGAGGCCGATCACGAACAGCAGGATGATCAGCGCGAACCCGATCACGCCCGCCCGCTCCATCACGCTGAACGGGATTCGCCGGCCGCGCACTTTCTCGGCCACCGCCCAGAATACGTGGCCGCCGTCCAGCGGCAGGAACGGGAACAGATTGATCACTCCCAGCGACAGCGAGATCAGCGCCAGCACCTTCAGCGCCTGGCTGGTGCTGCTCGCGAACGACTCTTGCGTCACCGTGTAGCCGCCGACGATGCCGTTGAGCTGCCTGCGCTCCTGGGGTTCGAAGATCCGCCCGATCGTCGAGACCGTCCGGGTCGTCACCGACCACAGGCCGCGGACGGAGTCTGACGCGGCGCCGGCGACCCCGAGACTGGTGGTCGACACGCTGGTGCCGAAGTCGACGCCGACCAGCATCCGCGTCTGCCCCGCGACGGTCTCGTAGCGGGGGTGCACCGAGAGGGCGACGAGCCTTCCGTCTCGCCTGACGACGATCCGGGCCGGGGTGGCTGACCGGCAGCCGACGACCTGAGCGCCGGCGCAGCGATGGGTGTCGATCTGCTTGCGGATCGCGGCTTCGGAGCCGCCGACTCCGTCGACCGAGACGACCTGATCGCCCCGACGCAACACCCCGGCCGCCGCGCTGCCATTCTGGACGCGCGCGACCTTGGTGCTGGCGGTGTAGTGCGTCTGGCCTTGGGCGATGAACAGCCCCCACACGATCAGGAACGCGATCAAGATGTTCACCGCCGGGCCGGCGAGGATCGTCACCACCCGCTTCCACACCGGCTGGTTGTAGTACGCGCGGGGACGGATCTCCGGCGGAAGCTCCTCGTTGGGGTTCATCCCGGTGATCTTCACGTAGCCCCCCAGCGGGATCACGCCCACCCCGTACTCGGTCTCGCCGCGCCTGCGCTTGAGCACCATGGGCCCGAAGAACAGCGAGAAGCGCTCCACGCGCATGCCGACTGCCTTGGCGGCGACGAAATGGCCCGCCTCGTGCAGGATGATCAGGACGGCGAAGCCGAGAAACGCCAGGAAATAGGACATGCGCGCGCCCTCAGTCTCGCAGGCGCGACGATGACGCCGATCAAGGGACCGTAAGAGCCATCGCAGTCACGCCGGCGCGAGCGACTCCACCAGCTCGCCCGCCAGCCGCCGCGCCTCGGCGTCGGCGCGGGCGAGCGAGTCGAAAGAGTGAACCTGCCGCTCGGGCAGGCGGGTGAGCGTCCCCTCGATCACCTCGGCGATCTGCAGGAATCGCAGCCGGCCGCCCAGGAACGCGTGCACGGCGATCTCGTTGGCCGCGTTCAGCGTGCACGGCGCCGTGCCTCCGGCGACGCCGGCGGCGCGCGCCAGCCGCAGGCAGGCGAACGTCTCGATGTCGACCGGCTCGAATGTGAGCGATCCCAGCTCGGCGAGATCGAGCGGCCGTACCGGCACATCCGCCCGCTCGGGATAGTGCAGGCCGTAGGCGATCGGCACCCGCATGTCGGGATAGCCAAGATGGGCCAGCGTCGCCCCGTCGCAGAGCTGGATCAGGCTGTGGATGATCGACTGCGGATGCACGACCACGTCGATGTCGGCGTACGAGCTTCCGAACAGGTGATGCGCCTCGATCAGCTCGAGGCCCTTGTTCATCAACGTGGCCGAGTCGATCGTGATCTTGCCGCCCATCGTCCACGTCGGATGGGCCAGCGCCTGCTCCACCGTCACCGACTCCAGCTCGGCCGCCTGCCGTCCGCGGAACGGTCCGCCGGAGGCGGTCAGGATCAGCCGCTCAACCGTTCCCGGACGCTCGGCTCCGAGCAGCTGATGCAGTGCCGAGTGCTCGGAGTCGACCGGGATGATCGCGGCTCCCGTCGCCTCGGCCAGCGCCATCACCAGTTCGCCCCCGACGACCAGCGACTCCTTGTTGGCGAGGGCGAGGTCGATCCCCTCGCCGAGCGCGGCCACGGTCGGCACCAGCCCCGCCGATCCGACGATCCCGTTGAGGACGAGGTCGCAGGCAGCCTCGGTGATCAGCTCGACGAGCCCGTCGGGGCCGGCCAACACCACGCCATCGGTCCACGCCTCGGCGGCCCGCGCCGCGGCGTCGGGATCGGCGAGCGCGATCCGCCTGACCCCGTAGGCGTGCGCTTGGGCGATCAGGGTCTGCCAGTCGGTCCCGGCACTGAGCCCGACGACGTCGAGCTCGTCTTCCCCGCTGCGCGAGACCACGTCGAGCGCCTGCACCCCGATCGAGCCGGTGGAGCCGAGGATGACGAGGCGGCGCGACACGCGCCGATTGTAGGCGGCCGACGCTGCGGCTCAGACGCCGTGTGCTACCGCCGGCGCGCGCCTCAGCTCAACACGCCGACCGCGACGTAATAAGCGGCGACCACCGTGAAGATGACCGCATCGAGCCGGTCCAGCGCGCCGCCATGGGCGCCGAACAGGCTGCCCGCGTCCTTGGCGCCCGCATCGCGCTTGACCACGGACTCGAACAGGTCTCCGACCGGCCCGAGCACGGCGATCGTGACGCCGAGCAGGAGCGCGTCCCCCTGGGTCAGCCACGTCTGGTTCAGACCCGCGATGAACACCGCCACGATCGCGACGATCATCCCGCAGATCAGACCCTCGACCGTCTTATTGGGGGAGATGCTCGGCGCCAGTGCCCGGCGCCCGAACAGCCGGCCGCCGAGGTAGGCGGCGGTGTCCCCCAGAAACGTCCCGACGAGCACGTCGATGAGGATCCCGCCCCCGTGAGGCAGGTTACGCAGCAGCATCGAGTGGGCGAAGGCCAGGCCGAGCCAGTAGACGCCGAGCAGGGTGCCGGCGATCGACACCGTGGCCCTGCCGTGGTCCGGCCCGCGACCGAGGACCGCCAGGAACGCCACCGGGAGCGTGATGACGGTGACCTCGAGCACGGTGCGGTCGGTGCCGAATCGGGCCGCCAGCACAAGCGCCGCCGCGGCGGCGAACCCGACCGCCGGCGCCGGCCTCCAGCGTCCGAGGAGCCGGTAGAGCTCGGACATGCAGACCCAGCAGATGGCGATCATGAACAGGGCCCACGCCGTTCCTCCGACATCGACGAACACGATCGCCACGATCGCCGCCGGGACCGCCACCAGGATTCGCGCCACCAGATCCGAGCGGCGGCGCTCTCCGGACCCTCCCGCCCGGGACGGACGCGGGCGGGGACGCCGCCCGCGTCCGGCCGGTGCTCGCGCCTGGCGGGTCGCTCCGCTGGATCGCTGTCCCGACCGGCCTGACCGCTGGCCGGACGCCGAGCGACGCGACTGCGGCATCACCGGCCCCCGAACCGTCGTCGCCGGGCGGCGAACTCGTCCAGCGACTCCTCGAACGCCGTGCGCGAAAAGTCGGGCCAAAGCTCGTCCCGGAACACGAACTCCGAATACGCCGCCTGCCACAAAAGGTAGTTGGAGAGCCTGCGTTCTCCGCTGGTTCTGATCACGAGATCGGGGTCGTGCATGTCGGCTGCATAGAGGTGCTGACGAAAGTCGGCTTCCGTCTCGCCGTTAAAGGTTCGCGCTGCGTCTACGATCTCCGCCCGGCCGCCGTAGTTGAATGCCACGAACAGGGTGATCCGATCGTTCTCCCGGGTCAGATCCTCGGCCCACGCCATCCGCGTGATCAGTTCCGGCGCCACCGGGGCGGCCCGACGGCCGATGAACCGCATCCGCACGCCCTCGGCGTGCAGCTCCGGGGTCTCGAGCTCGATCCGCCGACCGAACATGTCCATCAGGCCGGATACCTCGGCGGGATCGCGCGACCAGTTCTCGGTGGAGAACGAGTAGACGGTCAGCTCCCGCACGCCGAGCTGTGCGGCGTCGCGGAGCCTGGCCTTGACGGTGTCGGCTCCGGCCTCGTGCCCAGCGATGACCGGTAGGCCGCGGCGCTGCGCCCAGCGGCCGTTGCCGTCGGTGATGATGGCTACGTAGCGAGCCCGGGCCTCGCGGCCGTGGGCCGGGAGGACGGAGGCGCCGGCCGAGCCGGTGGGGTCGTCATCGGATCCGGCGCCACCCACCTACACCTCCAGGATGTCTTCTTCCTTGTGCTTGAGAAGCTCGTCGAGCTCGCCGATGCGGGCGTCGGTGACCTTCTGCAGCTCGACCTCGGCGCGATGCTCGTCGTCGGAGCCGGCCTCGCCGGCCTCCTTGAGCTCGCGGAGGTCGTGCATCACGTCGCGACGGATGTTGCGGATCGCCACGCGTCCCTCTTCGGCGATCTGACGGACCACCTTGACCAGCTGGCGGCGACGCTCCTCGGTGAGCTCCGGCACGCTCAGCCGGATCAAGTTGCCGTCGTTGCCCGGCGTCAGACCGACGTCGGACTCCAGGATCGCCCGCTCGATCGCCTTGATCGAGCTCTTGTCGTAGGGCTGCACCGTCAGCAGCCGCGCCTCGGGAGCGCTGATCGTCGCCAGCTGACGCAGCGGAGTCACGGTGCCGTAGTAATCGACCGAAATGCGATCCAACAGCGTCGGATTCGCCCGCCCGGTCCGCACCGACCCGAACTCGTGACGCATCGCCTGCACCGACCGCGCCATCCGCTCGCCCCCGTCGGCGAGCAGTTCGTCGATCATCTCCGCGTCGCTCATCTGTTCCTCTCCGGTGCTCCTGCGACCGACCGGACACTACCTCAGCCGCCGACGGCGAACCGGGCAAACCGCCGGATAACGACGTTTTCCCCGGTTTCGGCCGCGAGCGCGGCGCGCAGCTCCTCGATCGTCTTGCTGCCATGCTTGTCCTCGTTGACGTGCGTCTGTCGCAGCAGCACCACCTCGTCGAGCCACTTGTCGAGCTTGCCGGTGACGATCCGCTCGCGCACGTTCTCCGGGCGCTCCGCCGCCTGCTCGGTGGCGATCCGGGTCTCGCGCTCCCGGTCCTCGGCCGGGACGTCGTCCTGGCTGATCGCGAGCGGGTTCGACGCGGCCACGTGGAGAGCCACGTCACGCGCGAACTCTGTGAACCGCTCGTTGCGAGCGACGAAGTCGGTCTCGCAGTCGACCTCGACGAGCGCCCCGATCTTGCTTCCGGCGTGGATGTAACTCTGTACGACTCCCTCGCGGGCCTCCGCACCGGCGCGCTTGGCGGCCTGGGCCTCGCCCCGGGTACGGAGCAGCTCCACCGCCTTGTCCAGGTCACCGTTTGCTTCGCTGAGCGCGTCGCGGCAGGCCAGCATCCCGGCTCCGGTGCGATCCCGCAGCGCCTTCACGTCCTGGGCCGAGATGGCGCTCATGACCGCTCCTCGCCATCCGGCGTGCCACCGGTTTCGGGCGTGGGGGGCGCGGATGCCGCCGCCGCCTGCGCGATGTCCGCCGCCGGCGCCGGCGCCTGAGGAGCTGCCGGAGGCTCGACGGCCGCCGCCTCGGGCTCGGTGGGTGGGACCGGCGGCTGCTCGGCGGGCTCCGCCACCGGGTCGGGGGTCACCTCGGGCGCTGTCTGTGAGGTGGTATCGGCCTGGGACGGCGCCACGGTCGGCGCACTCGAGGTCGCAGGCTGAGGAGCGGGCTCCGCCTCGGGCGCGGGTTGGGCAACTGGCGCCGGCGGCGCCTCAGGCGCCGCTGGGGCAACCGGCGCCGGCGGCGCCTCCGGCGCCGCTTGGGCAACCGGAACCGGCGGCGTCTCGCCCGGGGTCTGAGCCGCCTCACGCTGCGCGCGCTCCTCGGCCTCGCGACGCGCCTGCTCCTCGGCCTCGCGACGCGCCTGCTCCTCGGCCTCGCGACGCGCCTGCTCCTCGGCCTCGCGACGCGCCCGTTCCTCGGCCTCCTGGCGCTCGCGCTCCAGCCGGGCCCGCTCCTCCTCGGCCCGGAACACGTCGTGGCCCTGCGAGACGACGTCGCCGATCGCGCCGGTGATCGCCGCGCACGACCGGATCGCGTCGTCGTTGCCGGGGATGACGTAGTCGATCCCGTCCGGGTCGCAGTTGGTGTCGACCAGACCGATGATCGGAATCCGCAGCCTTTGGGCTTCGCGGACGGCGATCGCCTCGGTCTTCAGGTCGATGACGAACACAGCGTCGGGGACGCGCTGCATGTTCTTGACCCCGCCGAGGTTGGCGCGAAGCTTCTCGAGGTCGGCCTGGGCCGCCATCCGCTCTCGCGTGGGCAGCAGCTGCAGCTGACCCTCGGTCTCGTAGCGCTCCAGGTCGTGCAGGCGCCTGATCCGCAGCGAGATCGTCTGGAAGTTCGTCAGCAGGCCGCCGAGCCAGCGATGGTTGACGTACGGCATGTCGGCCGCGGCGGCGATGTCGCGAATCGCATCCCGGGCCTGTTTCTTTGTACCGACGAACAGGACGGTCCCGCCGCGGCGCGCCAGCTCGGCTGCGAACGCCCGCGCGTTCTCCAGCAGCGCCTCGGTCTGCAGCAGGTCGATGATGTAGATGCCGTCTCGCTCACCGAAGATGAAGCGCCGCATCTTGGGGTTCCAACGTCGCGTCTGGTGGCCGAAGTGAACGCCGGCCTCCAGCAGCTCCTTGATACCGACTTGAGCCACTGATCCTGCTCCCTTGAAATCGTGTTGTGTGCTGCCCGCCGGACGGGACGCGCACCCCGGTTGCCCGGGGCAGGGCCGCGATCCGCGCTCGACGGGGTCGGGGATTACCTGGCGAGTCTACGCAAGTTTGCCGGGTCCGGTTCGTTCCAGCTTCCGGCGGGTCATCGTCCCCCTACCACCGGCGGTGACCCGCCGCGCACGCCGGTCGCCTCCTACCTCCGGTGGCCGGTGTGCTCGCCGTCGGGGCGGCGGGGCGACTTTCGGACTGTCGCCCCGCCGCTGTCTTCGGCGGGATCTCGGCCGACCGACTCGCCCTGAGCCAGGCTCAGTGCCACCGCCAGGTCGGCGGGCAGCGGAGAGCCGACGTCGACCGGTGCGCTGGTCACCGGATGCGTGAACGCCAGCCGCGTCGCATGCAGGAACTGACGCGCCAACCCGTGCTCCCCCGGCCTGCCGTACTGCGGATCGCCGCACACCGGATGACCGATGGCGGCCATGTGGACCCTGATCTGGTGCGTCCGCCCGGTGTCCAGCACAACCCGCAGCAGCGTGCACCGGGGAAGGAGACGCTCGATCTCGAAATGGGTGCGTGCCTCGCGGGGCCGTTCGGTGTCGATCGACATCAGCAATCGGTCATGCCGGTCACGACCGACCGGAGCGTCGACGGTCCCGGTGCGAGCCGCGGGCGTCCCTTGGACCAGGACCAGGTACTCGCGGCGCAGCTCTCGGGCCGCCAACAGCTCCTTGAGCGCCCGGTGCACGTCCTCGCGCTTGGCGATCGTCAGCAGGCCCGAGGTGTCGCGGTCCAGCCGGTGCACGATTCCCGCTCGCCAGGGATCCTCGCCTCCGGCGGCAAGCCCGGCCACCGCCTGGGCGAGCGTGCCCGTCCGGTGTCCGCGGGCGGGGTGCACCACCACGCCGGCCGGCTTGTCGACGACCAGCAGGTACTGATCCTCGTAGGCGATCGCGTACGGCGCCGGGGCGGGCTCGATTTGTCGGGGAGCGGGCTCGGGTGGCTCGACGGTTACGAGCTCGCCCGGGGTCACGGTGTATCGCTTGGGCCGCTCGCGCCCATCGACCCGCACGCGTCCGCCGTCGATCAGGGTCTGGGCTCGCGCCCGCGAGCCCAGCGGCTCCGCCAGAAAGCGGTCCAGGCGCGTCCCGGCGGCATCCTCGGCGACGGTCAGCTGGAGCGGATCACCGGTGGTCGTCAGCTCCCGCCACCTCACCCTCGTGCCGCGACCAAGCGCCCTCCAGCACGAGCACCAGCGCCACCACGCCGATCGTGATGGCTATGTCGGAAACGTTGAAGGCGGGCCAGTGAGGAAGCTTGATGAAGTCGGTCACGGACCCGTTGAAGAGCCGGTCGATGAGGTTGCCGAGCGCGCCGCCGACGAGCAGCCCGGTCGGCAGCCACAGCAGGCGCCGGTTCGGGCGCCGCAGGAAATAGATCACGAGGGCCGCCAGCGCCGCCAGCGTCAGCGCCAGGACGAGCGCCCCGCCACCGGCGAACAAGCCAAACGCGACGCCCGAGTTGCGCACGTGAACCAGGCTCACCCCAGGGATCAGCTTGTGGACGTCCCCGACCGCGATGCCGCTGACCACGAGGTGCTTGGTCACCCGGTCGGCGACGAGCACCGCCACGACCACCGCCAGGACGCGCGCCAGCGGGGCCAATCGCCGCCCCGATCGTGCCGGCGCGGCGGGCGTGGCCGGCAGCTCGGACGGCGCCGTCCTGGCCTGTTCAGCCTGAGATGACATTGACCAGCACCTCGCGCACGAAGTACAGGACGATGATGGCGATCATCGGCGACAGGTCGAACGAGCCGAGTGGCGGGATGAACCTGCGGAAGATCCGAAGGTACGGCTCCGACACATCCCGGAGGAAGTTCGTCAGCCCGTCGGTCCAGCGAGCGTAGGGCAATCGCATGCCGAACGAGAACAGCAGGTTGAGCAGGATGTACACGAACAGCAGGACGATGTAGACCTCGAACAGCGCGTCGACGTAGTTGCCGATGTCCCCTCGGGTGAGGGCGAACAGCGCCATCAGGTGGTGACCCCGGTGGCGCGATCGGCCGCCGCGGCGAACGCCGCGCGCACGCCGCCGCGCTCCAGCGCGTCGAGCCCGCGAGCCGTCGAGCCGCCGGGGGAGGTGACCTCGCGCCGGACGCTCAGCGTGTCATAGCCACGCGCCGCCAGCAGCTCGGCGGTGCCCGCCATCGTCTCCACGGCGAGTCGCGAGGCGACGTGCGCACCGAGGCCGAGGCGCACGGCGGCGTCGACCTGGGCCTCGGCGACCAGCGCCAGGTATGCGGGTCCGAGTGAGGACACCGCGCTGGCGACGCCGATCAGCCTCTCCGGCACCGTGACCACCTTTCCGACCCTTCCGAACAGCGCGATCACCTCGCGCTCGAGCACACGGTCGGGAGCCGGAGCGGGCGCGTAACAGGTCACGCCGCGGCCCAGCTCGACCGGCGTGTTGGGGACCAGCCGGAACATCGGGGTGCCCGGATAGGCGGCGGTGAGCTCGTCGATCGAGCTCGACCCGAGCACCGACGCCACCGCCTTCGCCCGGCCGGCGATCTCCTCGGCTACGGCCCGCAGCTGATAGGGCTTGTGACAGAGCACCACCAGGTCCGAGCTCTCGGCGACCTCCAGGTTGCTGGCGGCCCGGCCGCCGAGCTCGGCGGCCAGCGCCGCGGCGCGGCCCGATCCCGAGTCGGAGCACAGCACCGGATCCCCCCAGCCGCGAGCCAACGCACGCGCCATGCTCCCGGAGCCGATCATTCCAACTCGCATCCAATGAAATCTACCTGCGTCGGGATCGTCGGCTCGGCATTACGCCAGCGCCGCCCGGGCGGCGACCTGCTCAGGACTGGTTGAAGAAGCCCTTCTCGACCAGACGGGCCCGCTCCTCAGCGGAGACCTCGACGTTGTGCGGGGTCAGCAGAAACACCTTGTCGGCGATTCGCTGCATCCCGCCGTCGAGCGCGTAGGTCAGACCGCTCGAGAAATCGATCAGCCGCTTCGACAGGTCGGTATCGGTGCCCTGGAGGTTGAGGATCACCGGGATCGCGTCCTTGAACTTGTCGGCCACGTCCTGAACGTCGTTGAAGCTGCGTGGAGCGACGAAATGCACACGGACGTCGTTGCCGGCGCGGCCATTGGCGGTCCGCCCCCCACCCACCGGCCGCAGCGACGTGGTCCGCCGCTCGCTGGGGGCCTCGTCGGAGAAGATGTCGTCAAAGTCGTCGCGCCGGCTGCGACGCGAGCTCAGCTTGCGGACGTTGGGACGCTCGCGGTAGCTGTCCTGCAGCTCCACTTCGGGTTCGGCGTAGGGCTCCGGCTCATCGTCGTCGTAGGGTTCGTCCTCGGCGAGTCCGAAGTAGACGAGGGTCCGGTGCCAGGTATCTCGGAAGGCCATTGCGTTCTCAGGGTTCGCGCAATCCCGGCGATTCCCTGCCGCTGATTATGACGCGCTGGTGTACAGGATCGTACCGAGCCGGACGATTGTCGCTCCTTCCTGGACTGCGACCTCGTAATCCTGGCTGGTTCCCATCGACAGGTGGCGCAGATGGTGGCGCTCGGCGAGGCCGCGCAATGCGGCGAAGTGGGGGCGGCTGTCCTGCGCTCGAGAGGTCAGCGGCGGCATCGTCATCAGACCCACGACGGTCACCGGGCAGCGGTCGATGAAGTCCGCCAGCTGATCCGGTGCGATCCCGCTCTTGCCGCTGTCGCCGGCGACGTTGACCTCGATCATCACCCGTGTCTCGGGACCTCCGTGCCGTCCGAGCTGGGCCAGCGCCGAATCGGTGGCCACCGAATGGATGTAGCGCACGTGGGGCAGGAGATCGCGCACCTTGCGGCTCTGCAACTGCCCGATGAAATCCCAGGTGAAGCGCCCGGGTGCCGCCTGGACCTTGCTGACCAGCTCCTGGGCTCGATTCTCCCCGAGCAGGGTCATGCCGCCGCGGGCCAAGGCATCGAGCTCCTCAGCCGGGAGGTACTTGACCGCCGCGAGGATCTCGACGTCGTCCGGGTCGCGTCCGGTCGCGGCGATCCGTTGGCGCACCCGGGTCAGGTTCGCGTGCACCCGCTCGGCGGTCAGGCCGTGAATCAGATCAACCACGTCACCCCCGCCTGACGGCCGGTGACCCCTCGATCGCGGCGGTGGGAGAACAGCAGCTCCCGGTCGGCGCAGATCGTGCACAGGCCGATGTCGAACACCGAGCTCACCCCGGACTCCTCCAGCCGCCGCCGGGCGACGGCGTGCAGGTCGACGTTGGCGCCGTGGTGCGCGTCCGGGATGCTGGCGAATGCCGCGTGCACCTCAGGTCCGGCCTCATAACAACACCGTCCCGCGCCCGGCCCGATCGCCGCGGTGAGATCGCCGCGCGCGCCGAGCTCGCGCAGGGCCCGCACCCCGGCCCCGATCACGCCTGCGGCGAGCCCGCGCCAGCCGGCGTGCAGCATCGCCACCGCGCCGTCGCCGACGACCGCCACCGGCAGGCAGTCGGCGGTCAGCGACGCAGGAGCGACACCCGGCCGGTCGGTCACCTGCCCGTCGGCGCGGGCATGCCTGAAGGGCAGCGGCGTGCCGGCGACGGTGCGCAGCACGTCGGCGCCGTGCACCTGAGAGACGAAACTCAGCGGCGGCGCGCCCACGGCTGCGCGCAACGCAGCACGATTCCGCACGACCGTTTCGACACCGTCGCCCGTCGCCGCCCCCAGGTTCAGGCTGGCGTACGGTGCCCGGGAATGTCCACCGCGCCGGGTGCTGAACACGGCCCGGGCCCCGGGCAGATCGATCGCGAAATGCGGCCCGAGCCCGTAGAACGGAGCCGGTGGTTCCATGCGCCCCAGGCTAGCTGCGACGGTCGGCGTCCCCGCTCGCGATCGCCTGGGCGGTGCTCAACGCCTCGGCCAGCTGCTCCTCGCGGTCGGCTCCGCGATCGAGCCGCGCCACCCGCGCTGCCGCTAGACCGGCCCCGAGGGCGGGCCCCTGCGGGACTCCGGCCTGGAGCAGGTCCCGACCGTCAATCTGAAGCGCGACGTGGCGCAGCTCGTCCAGCCACTGCCGGGCCGCCGCCGCCGGGCCGAGCGCTCCGGCCAGGGCCACCAGCTCGACGGGCGAGCCTGCGGCGATCGCGGCGATCTCCGAGGGCCGCCTGGCCCGCGCCATCGCGCCCGCCACGGTTCGCGCTCGGGTCGCGGCGGCGAGGATCACATCTCGCGGGCCGGCGGGGGATGCCAGCCGATCGAGCAGCGCGGCCAGCCGATCGGCGCCAACGGCGAGCGACGCGGTGGCGGTCACCAGCGCCCCTCGATTTCCGTCGGCGGGCAGCAGCTTGAGCGCGCGCTGCGCCAGATCCGCGTCGGCGGGGGACCTGAGGCCGAAGCCGGGCTCGAGCGCGGTGTCGATGCCGTACTCGGCGAGGGCACGAAAGGCCGCCACCGGATCGCGCTCGGCGGCCAGCAGCCGGAGCTCGGTGCCGAGCCGGGCGCCGCTCACCGTCGTCATGGCTCCCTCCGCCACCGCGGCTTCGGCGAGCGCCCGGGTTCGCACCTCCACCGTGAATCCCAGCCGGCCCGCGTACCGCGCGAGCCGCAGCAAGCGGGTTGGGTCATCGATGAAGCTCGCGTCGTGAAGCACCCGTAGCCGCCGTTGCCGCAGATCCTCGATCCCGCCCGGCACCCCCACCAGTTCGCCCCGGCGATCGCCACCGAGCCCGAGCGCGAGCGCGTTGACGGTGAAGTCACGCCGGCGCAGGTCCTCGTCCAGGGCGGCGGGAGCGATGGTCGGCAGAGCTCCCGGCCGCGTATAGCTCTCGCTGCGGGCCCGTGCCAGGTCATAAGTGAAGCCCTCCAGGGAGATCGTGCACGTGCCGAACCGGTCGTGAGCTCGTGACGGCGCTCCCAGCCGCTCGGTGATCGGCCCGAGCTCGCCGTCGACGACCAGATCCAGGTCGAGCGGCAACTCGTCCAGCAGCAGATCACGGATTGCGCCGCCGACCAGGTAGACGCCGTCGACGCCCTGCAACCGGCACAGCAGCGGCCGAGCCGCCGGGAGCTGTGCGAATCGACGCAGCACGGCGTCTGACGATGGTTGGGGCACGCCCTGATGATCGCGCCTCGGCGCGACCGATCCAAAGGGCGATTCGTCGCCAATGCCCCACTAGCATGCGCGGCATGCCCAGCCCCGCTTCGCGGCGGCTGCTGTGGCGCGGGCTCGTCGCAGCGGTCGTCGCCCTCGTGGTCGCGGGCGGCGCAGCGGCGTTCGTGCTCCTGCACTCGCCCGGCAACGTTTCGCACCCCAATCTTCAGTTCACCGTGCCGACGACGACCGCGGACGCGCCGCCGCGGCATCGCGTCAAGCACACCGCGGACAACTTTCAGTGGCCCTGGTACGGATATGACTCGGCCCGTACGCGCTTCTTCGCGGGGCCGCCGAACCTGCACCCGCCGTTCCAGGTCGGATGGAGATTCGTCGACGGCGCACTGCTCGAGTTCCCGCCGGTCATCCATCACGAGACGATGTTCGTGCTCGACGACGATGGCTCGGCGCGGGCGATCAACCTTCGCAACGGGCACGTCCTCTGGCATCACCGGATCGGCACCCTGTCGGCGGCGTCACCGGCGATCGCGCCCAAGGCGGGCGTGGTCCTCTGTCCGGTGCTGTCGATCAGCGGTCACTCTCCTGGCGATGGTCGGTTCATGGCGCTGTCGATGAAGACCGGGCGCACGGTATGGTCGCGACCCGTCGGTCCGGGCAGCGAGTCATCGCCGATCGTGCATGGCAAGGCGGTTTTCTTCGGCGACCAGGGCGGCACCCTCTATTCCCGCGACGTCGCCAACGGTCACCTGTACTGGACCTACCACGCGAGCGGGGCGATCAAGGGCGGCCCCGCGCTGGTGAACGGCGTGCTCTACTTCGGGGACTACTCCGGACGCGCTTATGCCGTTCGCGCCGGCAACGGTCAGCAGGTGTGGTCGGTGGGGACCAACGGGGCCCACTTCGGCTTCGGCTCCGGCGAGTTCTACTCCACGCCCGCGGTCGCCTACGGCCGCGTCTACATGGGCAACACGGACGGGCGCGTGTACTCGTTCGGCGCCCGCAACGGCGCCCTGGCATGGGCCACCGCCACCGGCGCCTATGTCTACGCCTCCGCGGCGGTCGCCGACCCCAAGGGCCTGGGGCCGACCGTCTACGTCGGGTCCTACGACGGCGACCTGTACGCCTTCAACGCACGGTCGGGCGCCATCCGATGGCGGCATCCGGCCGGCGGCAAGATCTCCGGCGCCGCCACCGTGGTCGGCAACGTCGTCTACTACTCGGATCTGGGGACCAGGACGACGACCGGCCTGGACGCGGCCTCCGGTCGCCAGGTGTTCTCGTTCCACGACGGCGCGTTCACCGCGGTGATCGCCGACTATCACGCGCTCTATCTCGACGGCTATGACACGATCTATCAGCTGGTGCGGCCGGAGTCACCCGAGGCGCGGGCGGTGGCGCAGAGGCGAGCGCGGGCGGTGGCGCGGAGGCGAGCGCGGGCCGAGGCCCGCCGCCGGGCTCACGCGCGGGCCCGGCGCAGGGCTGCGGCGAGGAGCGCCAAGCGCCGCGCGAACGGCACCCCCCGGCACGGCGGGAAGGCTCAGCCACGCTCGCGGACGAACGCGGCGAGAGCGAAGGCTCGCGCCAAGTCGAAGGCTCGCGCCAGAGCGAAGGCCCGCCAAGGTTAGGACCCGATCCGCCGAGTCGAAACGGAAGTAGTGCGGACAGAGACAATCAGCCGCTAACGCGGCCGATTTCGGCCGTCTTGCTATCATTATACGTCCATGCGTTGTCGTAGTGGAAGCCACTGTCAGCAGCCGGCCGAGATGGGCCGTCGGTTCTGCGCGGAGCACGCGGCTGAACTAGATCGCATGCGCGAGGAGCTCAAGGATGCCGCTGCCGCTCGCATCGGTCGGGGCCGGCCCAAGCGATCGTCGACCTGCTGTCGCCCCGGCTGTTACGAGCCGCGCGTCCCGCCCGCCGCATACTGCGACACATGCGCTGCCGCGGGCTACGTCGAAGAAGCCGCATAAGCGGCCCTACGCAGCCGGGTCCCTAACAAAACTGCATTCATCCCGGCGGTCGCGCGAGGCTGCGACCGCTGCGACCAAGGATGGCGGCCGGTAGGCGGTCCGCTGGACTGCTTCTCGCGGTCCGGTGGCGGACCGGGTTCGAATGTCTGGGCGCAGGCTGCTGCCGCGACGAGTCCGCGGGCGGGTGAAGCTCGCCGAGCGATGCGGCAAGATGACAAAGGTCCTCAGCTGAAGGAGTCGCGATCGAGATGGAGCAGCCAAGCACGCGCATCGACCACATCGTCGGCGGCATTTACCGGATCGCGACCTGGGTGCCGGTCGCGGGGATCACGTTCAACCAGTTCCTCATCGACGACGAGCGCCCGGCGCTCATTCACACCGGCATGCACGACCTCTACGAGTCGGTGCGCGGCGCGGTCGAGCAGGTGCTCGACCCCGGGCGGCTGGAGTTCGTTGCGCTGCTGCATTTCGAGGCCGACGAATGTGGCGGCATGGACCGCTTCCTCGCCCGGGCGCCGAAGTCAACGCTCGTGGGTAGCGCGCTGTCTATCGGGCTGAACCTCGCGGGCTGGGACTACCGCGGCAAGGTCCAGGGCTTCTCTGACGGAGAGATACTCGATCTCGGCATGCATCGGCTGCGGTTCCTGGAGACGCCGCACGTCCACCACTGGGACTCGATGATGATCTTTGAGGAGACGACGCGCAGTGTGTTCCCGGCCGACCTGTACATCCAACCCGGAGAGCAGCCCGTCACCGTCGAGCAGGATCTGGGCACGGATATGTGCGCCTACTACCGCGAGATCGGAATCTTCGCTCACGAGCAGCCGGTCCGCACGGTCGTCGACCGCCTCGAGGTGCTCGGCCCAGCGTGGATGCACGCGATGCACGGAGGCTCGCTTACCGCGGAGGCGATTCCGCGGTACACGCGCGCGCTGCGCGAACATCGCTTCGCCTATGACGGCAGGCTCCTCGGACGCGACGTCGTCCTCTCAGAATCCGTCGTCCCGGCCACCGGCGTTCCGTCAGCCGGGGCGAGCGCGAACGATCCTGCGTGATCGATCAGCGCACGGGCGCCGGCGAAGGCTCGCTCGGGGCACATTGATCGTCAAGGCCTCCGCACGGGTCATGGGCTGTCCCGCCAGGTGTCGTGGTGTGCCCGCGAATCGCACCCCGCCGGGTCAGGCACTGATTGCATGGCGCACCGCGACTCCCGCGCCCGCCAGGTAGCGCTTGATCTCGCCCACCGTGTGGTGGCCGTAATGCAGGATCGACGCCACCAGCACGGCGTCGGCCCCGGCGGCCACCGCGTCGGCCAGGTCCTGCAGCCGGCCGGCGCCTCCGGAGGCGATCACCGGGACGCCGACCTCCTGCGCCACCGCCGCCGTCAGGGCCAGGTCATAGCCGGCGGTGGTTCCGTCCCGATCCATACTGGTGAGCAGGATCTCGCCCGCGCCACGGGACACCGCCTCCCGCGCCCATTGCACCGCGTCGCGCCCCGCCGGGGTCCGCCCCCCGGCGAGATAGGCATCCCATCCCCCGTGCTGGCGCCGCTTGGCGTCGATCGCGAGCACCACGCACTGCGAGCCGAACGTCCGCGCGAGCTCCTCCACGAGCTCGGGCCGTTGCAGTGCCGCGGAGTTGATGGAGACCTTGTCGGCGCCGGCATCGAGGACCGCCTGGGCGTCGGCCACGGTGCGAATCCCCCCGCCGATCGTGAATGGGATGAACAGCTCATCGGCCGCCTGGCGCGCGAGCGCCACCACGGTCGAGCGCTTGTCCGAGGTGGCGGTTATGTCCAGGAAGACCAGCTCGTCAGCGCCGGCGGCGTCGTAGCGAGCCGCCAGCTCCACTGGGTCCCCGGCATCGCGCAGATCGAGGAAGCCGACTCCCTTGACGACGCGGCCGCGATCCACATCGAGACATGGGATCACGCGCTTGTAATGCACCGGCGCGCCTCCTCTGCTGACGAGAACCATTAGTGCCTAGGCTCCGTTCGCCCTTCCGAGGGCGGCTTGCCCCTGGGCAACGTCGAAGCGCTCTTCGTACAGCGCCTTGCCGACGATCACACCCGCCAGGTTCACCTGTCGCAGCCCCGCCAGCCTGCTCAGGTCGGCCAGCGAGGACACCCCGCCCGAGTAGATGAAGGTTCCGCGCACCGCCTGGGCGATCCGCTGCACCTCGGACAGGTCCGGTCCGCTGAGCATCCCGTCGCGTTCGATGCTGGAGTACACGAACCGCCGCGCCCCCCGGCGACCCAGCGTCTCGATCACCGACTCGGCCGGGATCTCCGTCTGCTCGGTCCAACCCGACATGGCCAGCCGGCCCCGACGGGCGTCCACCGATATGACAACCCGCTCGCGATGCTCGTCCAGCGCCTGCTCCAGCAGGTCCATGTCGTTGTAGGCGGCGGTTCCGAGAATCGCTCGCGCGGCACCGGCGGCGAGCGCGGCGCGGACCGCCGCGATCGTCCGCAGGCCGCCTCCCACTTGCACCGGCACGTCGACCGCAGCGACGATCCGGCGGACTTGGTCGAAATTGACGGGGGTGCCGGTGCGCGCTCCGTCCAGGTCGACGACATGCAGCGCGCGGGCGCCGGCGCTGACCCACCGTCGGGCCGCCGCCACCGGGTCGACGTCGTAGATCGTGCGCTGCTGGAAATCCCCCCGCACCAGGCGCACCGCCTTCCCCTCCAGGATGTCGATCGCCGGCAGCAGGATCACGGAGACGCCGACCCCACCCACCCCACCGACTCCTCCGCGCGGCCATCGCCGCCGCACAGGGAGACGAAGCTGCGCAGCAGCGTCAGCCCGTCCGCTGAGGACTTCTCCGGGTGAAACTGGACCCCGAACACGCGGCCTCGGGCGACGATCGTCGCGAACTGCTCGCCGTAGGTCGTGGTAGCGACCACGTCCTCCGGATCCCGAGGGCGGGCCGCGAGTGAGTGCACGTGGTAGAACGGGCGCCCGTCCGGCGGCAGCGCGGCGGTGATCGCCGAGGCTCGCTGGAAGGTCACGTCGTTCCATCCGATGTGGGGGATCCGGAGACCTCCGGCGTGTAGCCGGCCGACCTCGCCCGGGATCAAACCCAGGCCGGCGGTGAGGTGGTGCTCCTGGGAGTGGTCGAACAGCAGCTGCATGCCCAGGCAGATCCCGAGTATCGGCCGCCCCGCCTTCGCCAGCGCGCGAATCTGCCGGTCAAGACCGAGCGCGGTCAGCTTGCCCATGCCCAGCGGGAACGCCCCGACTCCCGGAACGACCAGGCCGTCGGCCTCCCACAGCCGGTCGGGCTCGCAGGTGATCTCCGCTGTCGCGCCGACGTGCTCCAGGGCCTTCTGCACCGACCGGCGATTCCCCATGCCGTAGTCGACGATCGCGATCGCCGGCGAGGCGGTCATACCAGCGTGCCCTTGGTGCTGGGCACGCCCCGCTCGGTGGCGTCCACCGTGACCGCGGTACGCAGCGCGCGGGCGCAGGCCTTGAACATCGCCTCGATCACGTGGTGGGCGTTGGTGCCGGCCTCGACGGTGAGATGCAGGGTCAACCGCGCGTTGCTCGCCAGCGCCCGGAAGAACTCCTCGGTCAGCTCGTGATCGAAGTTGCCGATCGCCCCGGAGGGCAGCGGGGAGGAGAACGCGCACAGTCCCCGTCCGGAGATGTCGATGGCGCACGAGGCGCGGGATTCATCCATCGGGATCGTCGCCTGCCCAAACCGGGCGATCCCGGCTCGGTCGCCGAGCGCGCGGTCCAGCGCCTGGCCGAGGCAGATGCCGACGTCCTCCACGGTGTGGTGCGCCCCGGTGTGGAGGTCGCCCGTGGCCCGCACGTTGAGATTCATCCGGCCGTGGCGAGCGAGCAGATCGAGCATGTGGTCGAAGAATCCGACGCCGGTCTCACGTTCCCCCTGGCCGTCGCCATCGAGCGAGAGCGAGAGATGGATCTCGGTCTCCGCGGTACGGCGGTCGACCTCGGCAGCACGCGTCATCACGCGTCATTGTCTCCAATGCGGGCCTCCATCGACCGGGCGTGCAGCTCGAAGCCCTCCGCGCGGGCGAGCGGCGCCGCCGCCCGCGCCAGCGACGCCGCACCGCTGCCGATCCTGACCTCGGTGAACCGGCGGCGGAAGTGACCCGGAGACAGCGCCGACGCGAAGCGAGCCGCCGCGTTGGTCGGCAGGACGTGGTTGGAGCCCGCGATGTAGTCGCCGAACGCGGTGCCCGCGGCCGCGCCAACGAACACGCACCCGGCGTGGCGCACTCGCGGCGCCAGCGCCTGCGCGCCGTCGCCGACCAGCTGCAGATGCTCGGGCGCGAAGCTCTCGGCGATGCTCAGCGCCTGCTCGATCTCGGCGACTGCGACCAGCCGAATGACCGCTTCGGTTTCGGGCGCGCCGGCGATCGTCGTCTGGAGCGCGTCGATCAGCTCCCCGGAGGTGCAGATCGCGACCACCAGCGAGCCCGCTCCGTGCTCGCCCTGGGCGAGCAGGTCGAGGGCGAGCGGTTCGGGGTCGACGTCGCCGTCGGCGATCGCCACCAGATCGCTCGGTCCCGCGAATCCGTCGATCCCGACCCGCCCGAACACCTGACGTTTGGCCTCCTGCACGTACAGGTTCCCGGGCCCGACGATGACGTCCACGGGGGCGACCGTCTCGGTGCCGAATGCCAGCGCCGCGATCGCATGGGCGCCACCCATCCGGTAGACCGCGCCCGCACCGGTCATCCGGCAGGCGGCCAGCACCACGGCATCGACCTCGCCGTCGGCTCCCGGCGGCGCGCACACCGCGATCTCGCCGACGCCCGCCACTTTCGCCGTCACCACTCCCATGACTACGGTGCTGGGATAGGGAGCACGACCGCCGGGGATGTACACCCCGGCCCGGTCGACCGGCACCTCCCGCAGGGTCACCTCGTGGCCGGCGAAGCTCACAGTTCGGTCATTGATCTGCCCGGCCTGCGCCACCCGCGTGACGTTGGCGATCGCCTGGTGAAGGCCGTCCCGGACCGGGTCGGAGAGACGCGCCAGCGCCGTGTCGAGCTCGGCCTCCGGGACGCGCAGCGCCGATGGCGTGGTCTTCGGGGTGTCGTATTCGCGGGTGTAGAACCGCAGGGCATCGTCGCCGTTGGCGCGTACTCGGGCGATGATCTGCGCCACCTGCTCCGAGACCGACTCCGGCGCCGGGACCAGCTCGCGCAGCTCCCGGGCCAGACCGGCGGGATCTCCCGACAGGGTGATGAGCTCACACGCCACTGACTCGCTCCAGCAGCCGATCGATGGCTCCCGCGCGCAGCTTATGCGTCACCGGGTTGGCGATCAGGCGGGCGGTGCAGGAGGCGATCTCCTCCCTGATGACGAGCCCGTTCTCGCGCAGCGTGGTGCCGGTGGCGGTGAGGTCGACGATCGCCTCCGCGAGTCCGGTGAGCGGAGCCAGCTCCACCGACCCCTTGACCTCGACGATCTCAGCCTGACGCCCCGTTTCCAGGAAGTGGCGGCCGGCGACCCGCGGGTACTTGGTCGCGATCCGCACCACCCCCAGTCGGCGCAGCGCCTCTTGGGCCCGATCCTCGCCGGCAACACCGGCGAGCACCATCCGGCAGCGCCCGTAGCCGAGGTCCACCAGCTCGTAGACCTCGCGTTCGGACTGCTCCATCAGCACATCCTTGCCGGTGATGCCTAGGTCCGCCGCACCGGCCTCGACGTAGGTGGGAACGTCGGAGGGCCTCATGGTCACGATGCCCGCGTCTTCGAACAGCAGCTTGCGGTCGTTCTCGCGCACCTCTCGAGTGTCCATCCCGATGCGGTCCAGGAGGCTAAGGGTGTCATTGAAGAGTGCCCCACGGGGCACGGCAACCCGGAGCTCGCTCATCGCCGGCGTCCACGCTCCTCTCCGGTCAGCGCAATGTGGAGCCGCTCGACGTTGAGGGCGAACCCGACCGCCGGCAAGGGCCGGCCGAACGCGGCCAAGAGCTCGTCGTAGCGCCCGCCGCTCCCGATCGGAACGCCATAGGCAGGATCGTAGACCTGAAACACCGCGCCGGTGTAGTAACCGAGGCTGCGCACCAGGCCGAGGTCGAAGATGATTCGGTCGGCCACCTTCGAAGCGAGCAGCCGGTGCACCTCGCGCATGCCCCGCAGGGCTTCGTGCAGGGCCGCCGGCACACGGTCGAGCACCTCAGGTCCACCCCGGGTTCGGGCCAGCGCCAGCAGCAGGTCGACATCGGCCTCGGTGAGGCCTAGAGCGCGGATCTCCCGGTCGACCCCGACGAAATCGCCGGCGGCAAGCTCGGTGAGGATCAGCTCGCGCGACTGCAGCCCGACCCCGAACGCTTCGAGCAATGACGGATACAACGAGGCGTCGCCGAGCCCGACGCGGTAGTTCTCCAGCCCCGCGGCGTCGAGGGCGGCGCACAGCACCGCGAGCACCTCGGCAGTTCCCGCGGCGCCGGGCGCGCCGATCAACTCCACCCCGGCCTGAAGGAACTCTCGCGACTGACCTCGCTGGGGCCGCACTCCCCGGTACACGTGCGCCATGTACGCGAACCGTAATGGCGGGTCGACGTGGCTGTAGCGGTTGGCCACCACCCTGGCGATCGGAACGGTCATGTCCGGGCGCAGCACGAGCACGCTGCCGTGCTCGTCGAAGACCCGGTAGGCGGGGCGCGCGCCGCCGATGTTGGCGCGGCTGAACGTCTGCTCGTACTCGAGCGCCGGGGTGTAGATCTCGCCGAAGCCCGCCGCGCCGAACACGTCACGGACGCGGTTGGTCATCGCCCTCAGCTCCCGCATCTCGTCGGGCAGCACGTCGCGCGTGCCGCTGGGGATGCGGTCGACCATCAGCTCAGGCGCCGGCGCGCGCGGAGCGGACTTCGCTCACGCCGCTACAGGCGCGTCTTCCAGCCGGGTGATCCGGGCACCGAGGTCCTGGAGACGCTCGTCGATGCGCTCGTAGCCTCGGTCGATCTGGCGGATGTTGCCGATCTCGGTGACCCCGTCGGCGCACAGGGCGGCGATCAGCATGGCCATTCCCGCCCGGATGTCGGGCGACTCCACCCGTGATCCCCGCAGCCGGCGCGGCCCTGAGACGATGGCTCGGTGCGGGTCGCAGATGATGATCTCGGCGCCCATCGCCACCAGCTTGTCGGTGAAGAACAGGCGGTTCTCGAACATCTTCTCGTGGATGATCAGAGAGCCCGAAGACTGGGTGGCCATCGCCAGCGCGATACTGGTCAGGTCGGCCGGGAAAGCGGGCCAGGGTCCGTCCTCGACCTTGGGCATGTGATCGCCGTGATCGTTGCGGATCGACATCTGCTGGTTGCCGGGGACGATGATGTCGGCGCCGTGGACCTCGCTGCGCAACCCAATCCGCTCGAACACCATCCGGATCATCCGCAGGTCGTCGGGCCGAGTGTCCTTGACGATCAGCTCGCCGCCGGTCACGCCGGCAAGCGCCATGAACGAGCCGATCTCGATGTGGTCGGGCGCGATCTCGTAGGTGCAGCCCCGCAGACTGGCCTGACCGTGGACCGTCATCACGTTCGATCCCACCCCGTCGATCGCCGCTCCCATTCCGACCAGCATGCGGGCCAGGTCCTGCACGTGCGGCTCGCAGGCGGCGTTGCGGATCACCGTCGGCCCGCGGGTCAGGGCGGCCGCCATCAGCGCATTCTCGGTCGCCATCACCGACGGCTCGTCCATCAGGAAATCGCACGGACTCAATCCCAGCGGGGGCGCCGTCAGAGTTACCTCGTCCTGGCGATCGTTGACGAGCGCCCCGAGCGCGCGGAAGGCATCCAGGTGGGGATCGAGCCGCCGGCGACCGATCACGTCACCGCCGGGCGGCGGCATCCGAGCGAAGCCGAACCGGGCCAGCAAGGGGCCCGCCAGCAGGAACGAGGCGCGGATCCGTTCCGCCAAGACCGGGTCGACCTCCGTGGTGTGGACGGTGGAGCTGTCAACCAGCACCTCGCTCGCGCCCAGCCATTGCACTCGGGCACCAAGCAGCTGCAGCAGTCGGACCATCGCCTCAACGTCGCGGATTCGGGGGACGTTGCGCAGGATCACCTCGTCGTCGGCCAGCAGACAGGCGGCCAGGATCGGCAGCGCGCCGTTCTTGTTGCCGGCCGCGGTGATCGTGCCCGACAGGGGCACGCCGCCTTCGATTACGAACTTCTCCAGTGTTATCGACCCCGCTGTGGTGGATTGTGGTCGGGCGTCCGCCAGCCTAGCCGGTCCTGACCCATCGGGAGGCCTGATCGGGCGGGGCGGCTCCGAAGGCCCGGTCAGCTGGGGTGGCTCCGAAGACCTGATTGGGCGGGGCGGCTCCGAAGGCCCGGTGCGACGGGGTGGCTCCGAAGGCCTGATTGGGCGGGGCGGCTCGCCGTCCTCAGCTAGGGTAACGCCCATGCTGCAGCCCCTTTCGCGAGCCCCGGCTTGGGACCTTCTTTGCGAATGGACGCAGTCGGCCTCCCTGCGCCGCCACATGCTGGCCGTGGAAGCGGCGATGCGCACCTACGCCCCTCGATTCGACGGCGACGTGGAGCTGTGGGGCCTCACCGGGCTGCTCCACGACCTCGACTACGAGCGCTATCCGAGCCTCGAGGATGGTCACCCCCGGTACGCCCTCCGTGAGCTCGAGGAACGTGGCTATCCGCCCGAGCTGGTGCGGGCCGTCGCGTCGCACGCCGCATACCTCGGCGTGTCCCGGGACACCCCACTGGAGAAGGCGCTGTTCGCCGTCGACGAGCTGTGCGGGTTCATCCTCGCCTGCGCCTACGTGCGTCCCCAGGGCCTGGTGGGCATGACCCCCAAGTCGGTCAAGAAGAAGATGAAGACGCCGGCGTTCGCCGCCGCCGTGAGCCGCGAGGACATGATCCAGGGTGCCGCCGATCTGGGCGTGGACTTCGACGAGCATCTGACGATCGTCATCGGGGCGCTGACGGAGCGGCGCGACGAGCTGATGCCCCCGTCCGCGAGCGGCGAGCCCCAGTCCGCCGCTGCCGAGGGCTGAGCGCCGCGTTGCCGGCCGCCGGCCCTGTTCAGGTGGTCGTCCTGGAGGGCGACGAGACCGGCCAGGAGCTGCTCGAGCAGTCGCTGCGGGTTCTGAACGGCGGCCTGCTGGGGCTGGAGCTCGACCTGGTCAGGTTCGATCTCTCGCTCGACGAGCGCCGCGCCACGGGCAACGGGGTGGTCCAGGCGGCGGCGGCAGCGATGCGTGAGGCTGGGCTCGGACTGAAGGCGGCGACGATCACGCCGGAGGGCGCGGGTGACGTCGGTTCCCCGAACCGCATCCTGCGCGAGCTGGTCGCTGGGAAGGTCATCGTGCGCACCGGCCGCCGGCTGCCCGGCATCACGCCCATCGCCGGGGTCCATGATCCGATCTCGGTGGTGCGAATGGCGGTGGAGGACGCGTACGGCGCCGCCGAGCGCCGCGAGGGCGCTGCGGGATCCGCCGAGGAGACCGCGTTCCGGACCGAGCGGATCACCCGGTCCACCTGCCACGCCGTCGCCGAGTATGCGTTCCGCACCGCGCGCGACATGGGAGCCCGCGTCTACGGCGGGCCCAAATGGACCGTCTCGCCCGTGTACGAGGGCATGCTCAAGGAGGAGCTCGACGCCGCCGCGGAGCGCCACCCTCAAATCGACTACCGGCCGGTGCTGATCGACGCCACCTACGCCGGGCTGCTGTCCGGCGCCACCGATGCGCCGCTGGTGATCCCGGCGCTCAACCGCGACGGCGACTGTCTCTCAGACTTGGTGCTGCCCATGTTCGGGTCCATCGCCGGGGCCGAGTCGGTGCTGCTGGCCTTCGACGACACGTACGCCACCACGGTGGCGATGGCCGAGGCTCCGCACGGCACCGCGCCGGCGCTGCGCGGCAAGGACGTGGCGAATCCGGTGGCGATGATCCTCGCGTGCGGCGCGTTGCTGCGACACGCGGCCGATCGCCACGGCGGCGCGTGCGAGCGCGCCTCGCGGGCGATCTATCAGGCAACGCTGGACACGATCGCCGCAGGCATCAAGACGCCGGACCTGGGAGGCCACGCCGGCACGACCGAGTTCACCTCCGCCGTGGTGGAGCGCGTCCGTACCGAGCTCGAGGCCCGGTCGTCGTTGCGCTCCTGAGCGCCGCCGCTCTTTACCACTGTCTGTCCGAGGCCAGGTCTACTCTCTCGAACATATGTTCCAGGCTTCCAAGAAGAGATTTCGCGCTCTGCTGGCATTGGTCGACGATGTCCTCGGCGATCCCGACCCGCTGGTCGCCGTCCGCGATCCCGAGCCGCTGGCCGCCATCCGCGATCCCGACCCGCTGGCCGCCGTCCGCGGTCCCGACCCGCTGGTCGCCGTCCGCGGTCCCGACCCGCTGGCCGCCGTCCGCGGTCCCGACCCGCTGGCCGCCGTCCGCGATGCCCGAGCCGCCCTCCCCCCACCCTCATCGCCGGCCGATTCGGATCGAGCTCGGGCGTCGCGGCGGGGCGGTTGCGCCTCGGCCCACCCACTGCCTCTCCCCAGTGCGTCGCGAACCCGAGCGCAGCCGGCGCGACCGCGTGAGCTAGCGCTCGCCCGGCTCCCGGGTCGGCTTGCGGTCCCGCGACAGGGGCGGATGCCACCTGCGTCCTTGTCGCGCGCCGAGAGCGGGACGCTACGGCAGGAGGCTGCCTCCCAGCATGAGCACCCCCGACGGCTCGCCGCTCGGCGTGCCGTTGCCCGCCCCGGCGAGTGCGACCAGGACGGCGATGAAGGTGCCCAGGCCGAGGACCACGCAGATGACGAGCAGGATGAAGACCTGAGGATTTGCCCGGAAGAACCTGTTCATCGCGCGCATCCGGGCTGATGTTGCCACGCTGGCGCCCGCCGGCCGCAGCTACCGACCTGGGCCCCGGAGGCGCTTGCGAAGGACCGGCCGAAGCCTGTCCGACTGGAGACGGCGGGAGGCCGGCGGCGACGGTAGGCGTGCGAAAATGCCCAGATGACGACATCGAGCAACGAGGGCGAGCCCATCACGCAAGCGGGGCTGGCGGCGCTCAAGAGCGAGATCGGCGATCTGGAGACGGCTGGCCGGCGGCAGATCGCCGCTCGCATCCTGACCGCCCGCGGACACGGCGACCTGAAGGAGAACGCCGAGTATCACGCCGCCAAGGAGGATCAGGCGCACCTCGAGACGAGGATCAGCCGCCTGCGTCAGCGTCTGCGCAACGCCGTCGTGGTGGAAACCGCCGGGAACGGCAGCAGCACGTTCGCGTTCGGACGCTCCGCGGAGGTCCGCGATGAGACCACCGGCGAGGTTCACACGTGGACGATCGTCGGTGCCACCGAGGCAGATCGGGCGAATGGCAAGCTCTCCGCCGAGTCACCGATAGCCAAGGCGCTGCTCGGCCGTCCCGCCGGCGAGACCGTGGAGGTACCGACACCGCGCGGCGTCCGGCGCCTGAGGATCGAGCGAGTCCTCTAGACCCAGCTGCGGTGCGCTCAGACCAGCACGGGTCGAGGATCCTTGCGCTGGCTCGGAGTCCGTTGGCGTCGGCGGCTATTGGGGCGTCCACCGGCGCGAGCGGGCGCTGGACAGCCACGCGTTCGCAGGGGCGGCGGGCGTGGTTCGTTCTGCCCGCAGCACGGGCGTGCCCGACCACGCACAGACCAACCGGCGCTGCTTGGTCTCCGAACGCCCATGCATGAGTCCTCGGCGGCCACGACAGCACGTGCGCGTCCGCAGGCGACCCAGTCGACCTGGCGATCAGTCGACCTGGCGACCAGCCGACCTGGCGACCAGCCCAGGCGACCAGACCTGGCGACCAGCCCACCCTCACACCTGGCGAACCAAGCACCAGGCGACGGCAACGGGGCAGGCGGCGCCGACGCCCTGCTCGCGGGACCCGCCGATCGCTATCCGCGCCACCGAGGACCAGCCCGCACGGCGCTCGCCGCTGGCCCGCCCCTCGAGCATCCCGAGGCGCGACGCACGACAAAAACCCCGCCTGTGCCAAACCCAAAGGCACAAGCGGGGTGACATAAGAA
>CAWBDE010000002.1:0-342462 GCA_963787595.1 uncultured Actinomycetota bacterium | reverse complement strand
CGCCAGGTTCATGACGCCGCCCGGGCCGCCGAGGAGGGCGGCGCCAGAAGCGCCCGCAGCTTTTCGACGACTCGCCGGGCCGCGGGCGCGTCGATGTACTCGCCGCGATGGGCAAAGAAGGCGATGTGGCGGTGCTCGGGCGGGATCTCGCCCCCCCGGGCGCTGATCAGCAGGTGCCAGTGGCGCTCGAGCTCACCGTAGGCCTGCAGATAGACCCGCTCAGCGTCGGTGACGTTTTCGAGCGCTGCCGACACCCGCCGGATGGCGACACCCAGGTCGGCGGCCTCGCGCTCGCTCAGCGGCGCGGCCTCTACGGCGTGGCGGCGCAGCGCGAGCACGATCCAACCCGGGATCTCAAGCCCCGGCAGTGTTCCCGCCACCCAGCTTCTGTCCTCGTATGCCCAGCCCCCGGCAGGCTCGGCGTCGACCATCGCGCAGATGGCGCAGTCTGAGACGGTGGTCATCGCTTACTCGAAGAAGACCGCGGGGGGCGCGGACCCCCACTCGTCGGCGAACTTGGGATCCTCCGCGGACCACTCCTGGGCGACGTAGGCGGCGTTGTCGAGAATGATCTCCTCCTCGGCGGAGTACTCGACGAAGTTGCCGCCGTGGTCACGGAAATAAAAAGCCACGTTGTGGCCGGGACCGTGGCGTACCGGGCCCCAGACGATGTCGACGACGCCGCCGTCGCGCATCTTCTCGTAGGCAGCGTGGACTGCCGGGGCGTTCTTGAGCGTGAACTGGTAGTGGTGCAGCCCGTTGAAGGAGCCGGCGACGATCGTGTAGCAATGAAACAGGGTGTGGCTGCGAAAGAAGACGATCACCGGCCCTACTCCTGGGGCGACGACGCGCGCGGACTCCTGCAGTCCGAGTACCCCGGTGGCGAAGTCGATCTCCGCGTCAACCTCCCGGACGCGAGGCGCCGCATGGTCGAAGGAGATCGGCGCAGGCGCGGTCGTCGGGGGGCTCACGAGCGCCGCCATTGGGACATCGACGCGGATGCCGGGAGTGATGTGGACGGCGTGCCCGGCGGGGGAGACGATCCGCAGTGCCGCCCCGGCACGCCAGATCGGGCTGGGATCGATCCGCTCCACTTCCAGCCCGGCCTGCCGGAAGCGGCGGTGCGCTCGGTCGAGAGCTCCTCGGTTGTGGACGATGTAGGAGACGTGATCGACGCCGGGTTCCCCGGGTGCGTAGACGAGGGAGTAGGGATCGAGGCCGTGGGCCGCCAGATAGTGCCGGCGCTCGTCGTCGACGTGGACCAGCGAGAACCCCATGTGCTTGACCGCGAAGTGGGCCGCCGCCTCGGGCTCGGGGGTCCTCAGCGCGACGTAGCCAGCGCGCTGAATCTCCGTCTGCCCGGTCGCGTCCCGGGTGGAGGAGACGCGCTCCGCTGCGTCCGGAGTGACTGTGGCCTGACTCATCGCTTCACCTCTTTACCGGCATTGCAGTTCGTATTCGGCTCGCCGCGGTTCACGCCCGCCCCGCGGTCACGGCCGCTGTGATGCCCAGCTGACCTTCGTCGCGGGCCAGGACCTCGGCCATGGACGTCGCCGGTCGGCCGGTCCACTCGTAGACCGCGTGGGTGACGCGGTCGCCATCTCGGTCGCGCAGGAGCGCGAAGATGGTGATCACGTGCTCGGCCAGCCACTCCGGCGCGCCCGCGGCCAGTAGCCGGGCGCGGTTGCGCTCATCGGAGATGGGCCGGTACGTGACCGGTCGGACAGTCGCCTGCGTCAGGAGCCCGGCGAGCTGATCGCCACTCAGAGCCTGCGGCCCGGTGACCTCAATATGGGTCGGCAGCGGACCGTCAGCGACGATCGCTGCGGCGGCTACCCGGCCGACGTCCATCGTGTCGACCCAGCTGACGGAGGCGTCGGCGAGCGTGAGCTCCAGCACGCCGCGGGCGATCCCCTGGGCAAAACTGCCGATCAATTGGGCGAAGGCGTTGGGGCGGATGTTCGTGTGCTCGATGCCAGAGGCGGCGAGTGCCGCCTCGACCTCGAGGTGTTGGGCGGCGACCTGGGACGGCGTCCCCGCGAACGCCGAGGCCGGGCTCGTCGAGATCTTCACGATCCGTTGCACCCCCGCACTGCGGGCGGCGGTGATCGCGTTGAGCTGGAGCTCGGCCATAGTCGGTGCATGCCCGGAGCACAACAGCAGCGTCTGCACCGACTCAAAGGCGTCGGCCAGGCTCCGGGAGTCGGCGAGATCGCCGACCCTCCAGTCGACGCGGCGGGGCAGCGCGGGGGCACGCCCGGGCGAGCGCAGGAGGGCGATCGGCTCACGGTCTGCCTCGATCAACGCCGCCAGGGTCGCGCCACCTATCCGGCCGGTCGCGCCGGCGACCAGCGTCGTCATCGGCGAGACGCGGCCTCTCGCCCCGCGACGGCGTCCGCGAGGATAGCCGTGTCGGCGATCTGGTGCAGCGAGATCAGCTTGCCGTCCTTGACCCGCCAGATGTGGACGAACTGAGCGTCAAAGGGAATCTGGGTCCCGGCGGCGATGCCCACGTAGTGGCCCCTGACCACATAGGTGTCGCCGGCCTCGATCACCTCGTTCATCTCGGGCTTGACCCGCTCCCACGCCTTGCCCGCGCCCGAGAAGAAATCCAACAGCACGGCTTCGGCGCCGTGAAACACGCCTCCGTTCGGCCAGCCTGGGCAGACGTCGAACACGACGTCCGGATGCAGGATCTTCCGCATCCCATCCGGGTTCACGGGGGCGACCTCGTACCACGTCTGCACCGGCGAGCCCTCGAGACCCATCACGTTCCTCCTTCGGAGATCGCTGCTGTCACGTGGCCGATCGTTCCCGGGAACGGCGGATCGCTTGCTTCGTAACCGGCCTCGGGCACGCTGCCGACGCCCGGGAACAGGTTGAGGATCAGCGCCTCGGTGGCCTCGACCCGGACTCCGTGCCAGTCCCCGGCGCAGAACAGGACGGCGCTGCCCGCCAGAACGACGCGCTCGTCGTCTCTGTCGTAGGCGATGATCTGGCCGTCGAGCACGACGACGAGCTGATCTCCGTCAGGGTGACGGTGGAGCTGATGGTTGAACCCAGGCGGAAAGCGGACGAGGTCGACGACGAGGCTCTCGGTACCGGTCGCGTCGCGGCCGACGAGAGCCCGGTTAAGCTGATGGCCGATGACGTCCTCGCGCGCGACCGTCGTCTCCGGCAGGGTGGCGAACTCGATGACTCTCATTTCGGCGCTCCTTCGAACTGTGCGGTGAAACGCTCCAGGGCGTCATCGAGCGCCTCCTCGAACGACGCCTCGAGCAGGGAGTAGAAGGCTCGGCGGCCACCGGCCAGGGTCTTGCCCGCCCTCGTGATCCGCTCCACCCAGGACTCGACGGTGGCATCGAGCTCCTCGGGAAGCACGACCTCGTTGACGGCGCCCACCGCCAAGGCGCGCTCCGCGGTGAACGGTTCTCCAGTGATGATGTTCTCGAGGGCGTGACGCGGCTGTAGCCGCTGCAGTGGCGGGACCTGCGCGAGCATCGGCCAGATGCCGATGCTCGCCTCGAAGGTCCCGATCCTCGATCCTGCGGCGGCGATCGCGACGTCCGTACAGCACACAAGCGAGTAGCCGCCGGCGACGGCATCCCCGGTGACCACGGCCAGGACAGGCGTCCCAAGCAAGGGAAAGACCTTGAAGAGTGCGACCAGCGCCTGCGCGAACGCCACCGGGCCGCCGCTGCTCGACCGCATCAAGTCGACATCGAGTCCGCCGCAGAAGTGCTCGCCGGCGCCTTTGAGCACGATGGCCCTGACCTCGGGATCCTCGTCGGCCTCGAGCAGGGCCACGCGCAGCGTGTCCATCACCTCGGGCTCGAGCAGGTTGCGCGGAGGTCGGTTCAGCGTCATGGTTGACGTGCCCGCCTCCAACGTTACGGTCAGGCCGTTGCGCTCAGCGCCCGCTCTCATCAGGTCGGTCATCTGGTCTCTCCGATCTCGCCGCCGTCGGTCAGATGAGCGGCGTGATGTTCTCTTCGTAGGGGATCCCGAGCAGCGCCTTGCCATAGACCTCCTGGTTGACGAGCGGGTCGGCCACGGCATGGCGAGCGGCAGTGTTGGAGTCGCGCCAGATGCGTTGCAGCGGACTGATGTCGGCAAAGCTCGACGCGCCGTGGGCCGAGAGGAGCGCGTCGATCGCTTGAGTGATCTGAGTGATCGCATAGGCAGTGTCGGCGCGCACCCGGGTGCGTCCCAGATATGAGAGATCCTGTCCGTCGCCGGCTGCCCTGTCGATGTCGGCGGCAGCCCGGAAGGCGTGGAGGTGGGCGGTGTCGATCAGCGTCGCGGCACGGGCGATCTGCAGCTGGAACGCGGTCGAGTCAACCTGGTGCTCGAACTTGGTGTAGGTGATGCCGCGCTTGGGTGCCTTCTCCATTACATAGCGCAGGGCGGCGCGACCGAGCCCGAGTTGCGGTCCGGCGAGGAGGATCGTGAGCAGGGGGATAAACGACGAGCGGTATAGGACCTCGTCGGTGTACTCCGTGGGGTACTCGTGGCTCATGGCCCGTGACACCGAGAACAGTCGATAGTCGGGGACGAAAACGTTCTCGGCCACGAGCGTGTTTGAGCCTGTCCCCTTCATCCCGGCGACGAACCAAGTCTCCTGGATCGATAGCTCGCTCATCGGCACAAACGCCAACGCCTGATCCACGGGCTGTCCTGATTCGTCGACGACCATCATCCCGATCAGCCCCCATTCGGCGTGCCAGCTCCCCGACGCCCACGGCCACTTGCCGCTGACCTCGTAGCCGCCGTCGACCTTGCGAACCTCGGACGTGGCGTTCAGAACACCGGCGACCTTGGCCTCGGACCCCGAACCGAAGATCTCCTCCTGTGCCTGCCCGGGAAGCAGACTCGCCATCCAGTTACAGCCGTTGATGATCGCCACCACCCAGGCCGAAGATCCGCATGCCTCAGCGATCGCCGACGAGACCTCGAGCTTGGCGCGGACGGACATCTCGTAGCCGCCAAAGCGGCGCGGGACGGTGACCTTGAAGGCTCCTGCTCCGATCAGCGCCTCGACACTCTCCTGTGCGAGCCGCCGGTCGGACTCGGTGTCGCCCGCGTTGCGCTGCAGGATCGGCTTGATCTCCTCGATCTGCGCCAGCAATTCGGGGAGGGTGGGGGCCTCGGACGAGGTCGGTGCGGTGGTCATCTCAGGCTCCAGGGTTGTTGAAGGACAGTTGCCGGCAAGGCGGTGGCGCCGGCTTGCACGCCGGCCGTCACGGCGACTGCTGTGGTGACAGCGTGCAGGGGGTTGCTCCAGAGCTCGTCGGAGAGCGAGTCGGCGAGGTCGCCGATGCTCAAAAACGGGATGCCGAGGTCGAGAGCGAGGCTCCGCAGCCCGGCGCCGGTAGCGAGATCGCCGTCGTCATCCAGGACGTCGCATAGCGTGGCCGCGGGTTCCAGACCGGCCAGCCGCACCGCTTCTGTCGCGGCTTCCAGCCGACCGTAGCGCTCCAGGAGCCCGCCGTGGGCAGCCGCCAGCGGGAACACGTGCCCGGGGCTGACGAGATCAGACCGGGCGCTGGCGGGGTCGGCAAGCGTCCAGATGGTACGAGCGCGGTCCTCGGCCGAGATCCCGGTCGAGACTCCTGCGCGGGCCTCGACGGACACGATCAACGGAGTGCGCTCGCAGGCGCGGCGACCACCTTCTCGCTTGAGAGGAATCTGGCTCAGCCCGAGGTCGCGGATCCGACCCGCGGTCAACGCTACCGCGACGAGCCCCCCGCCCCGCTGGACCATCGTGGTGACGGTCTGCGCGGTCGTCAGCTCAGCGGCTGTGAGCAGATCTCCCTGATCACGCTGGTCGTCGTAGAGCACAGCCATCTCGCCGTCGCGCAATCGCTGGACGGCCCTGCCAACACCTCGGTCTGCGGCCACTGAGGGGGCCCTCTCTCTCCTGTCTGAGAACTACGGGCCGCGCTTACGGCGCAACCATCCTCCGGCATCGAGCAAGATTATCGATCATCTTACGATCTATCAAGCGTGGAGTCACAACATCAGGCGCAGCGGCTGCTCGAGGTGACTTCGGATGTCGCTGAGCACCTCGGCGGCGTCGGCGCCGTAGAGGATCCGGTGATCACAAGACAGCCGTAGGGTGAGGACGTGACGTTCGGTCAGCTCCCCGTCGACGATGGCCGGCAACGCTCGGGCCGCTCCGACCCCCAGGATCGCCGCCTGAGGGGGGTTGATGACTGGGGTGATCGCCGACATCCCGTACATCCCGAGGTTCGACACGGTGAAGGTGGCATCCGAGAGCTCGGGAGGGGTGATCTCGCCGTTGCGGACGCGGGCCGCCAGCCGCTTGGCCTCGGCGGCGATCGCCCCGAGCGAACGCGCGTCGGCATCGAAGATCGTGGGCACGACCAGAACGTCCTGGGCGGCCACCGCGATGCCGATGTTGACGCGGCCGTAGAGCTCGAAGGCTCCGTCGCGGTAGGCGGCGTTGGCGCGCGGATGCTCGCGCAGCGCGAGCGCGCACGCCTTCACGACCAGGTCGTTGAACGAGGGAGCGCGTTCGCCGCCCTGCACCTTGAGCTGGGCTCGCAGTTCGATGGCGGCATCGAACGCCACTTCGGCCTCCACCTGAAACTCGGGGACCGTCGCCTTGGCCTCCGACATGCGACGGGCGATTACCCGTTGCAGCCGGGTGGGCTGGACGACCGTCACCGGCCCCTTTGGGCCGTCGCCCTCGGGGGCCACGCTCGCGTCGGCCTGCGCGGCGAGGGCGGGCGCGGGGCCGGGCGCGGGCGCATGTGATCGAGGAGCCGGCGATTTGACCCGTACGCCGGCTGCTAGCTCGACGTCGACGCGTCGAATCCGGCCTCGCGGACCGCTGCCGCTCAGGCGGCTCAGGTCGATGTCGTGAGCGCTGGCCAGGCGCCGGGCGAGGGGCGTGGCCCGAACCGGGCCGTCGCCGTTGAGGCCATCCTCCACAGGCGCCGAGACAGCCCCGACCGGTACGGGATCGTCGGCGACGGTGGGTTGCGCGACGGCATCGTCGTCGACGACCCTGGACTCGCCCTCCTGCGCCCGGGCGATCATCGTGCCCACGGCCACGGTGCTGCCGGCCCCGACGACGATCTCGAGAATCCCCTCCTCGGGCGACTCGTAGGTCATCGTCGCCTTATCGGTCTCGATCTCGACCAGCTCGTCGCCGCGCTCCACGCGCTCCCCGGCAGCCTTGAGCCAGGTGAGGATCGTTCCCTCCTGCATCGAATCGGACAGGCTTGGCATCAAGATCTCGGTCATGGCAGTAGGTCCAGGGCGGCGCCGGCGATGGTGTCGGCGTCGATTCCGAAGTAGCGGTAGAGGTCAGAGACATCGCCCGACTGGCCGAAGTCAGACACGCCCAGGCAGGCGATCGGCTGGCCGTGCACGGCCGACAGGAAGCTCAGGGTGTGAGGGTGGCCGTCGAGTACCGTGACCAGCGGTGTCGCGCGGTCGACCGGCAGGATTCGCTCCAGGATCGAGTCAGATCCGTCGCCCAGGCCGCCGCGGGCCTGAAAGGCGCGAAACACCAGGTCGGCCGAGGTCAGGCAGACCACGTCGGCCGGATAGCCGCCGTCCTCGAGTTCTTCGGCCGCCCGCAGCGCCTCTGGGACCGGAGCGCCCATGACGACGACGGTGATCGTCGCACGCCTCTCGGCACGCCGCAACACGTAGCCCCCGGCGAGGACGTCGGCCCGCCGGCGCTCCAGCGCTTCGGGATCCTCGGGGACGTGCGTGAGGGACTGGTCTAGCGGCCGGGTCGAGAGCCGGAAGTAGGCCGAGCAGCCGTCGGGCTTGCCCAGGCGCGACAGGGCGTCGAGCATCGCCCACTCGAAATCCTGACCGAACGCCGGCTCCCAGGCCACGCATTGAGGTTGTTCGAGGCCCACCGACGGCGTGATGATCGACTGGTGGGCTCCGCCCTCGGGGGCCAGGGTCACTCCGGACGGGGTGCCGACGAGAATCGACTGCCCGCCCGCGTACATGGAGAACGACCAGGGCTCGAGCGCGCGATTGACGAACGGGTCATACAAGGTTCCCACCGGGAGCAGGGGAAGCCCGTCGCGCGACCACGTCGCGCCGAGTTCGCCGAGCAGCCCTATGAGGTTGCCCTCGGCGATCCCCAGCTCGATGTGCTGGCCATGCTCTGACTCCCTCCAGCGCACCAGTGTGTTGGTGTCATCGGCGAACCAGTCGATGCGGTCTCCGGGATGCCAGATCCCGACACGGTTGATCCAGCCTCCGAGGTTGGTGGAGGAGGCGACATCGGGGCTGACGGTCACGACGTGGGCGCCCACCTCGGGGGCGGAGTGCGCGAGATCGGCGAAGAACCGCCCGAAGGCCTGCTGAGTGGATGCGCGGCCACGGTGGGAACGACCCACGTCGCGGGGGATCTCGGGTGGGCGAGCCGGCGCCGGACGCTCGCGCGCGAGACGCTGGGCGGCCTCCTGGCACAGATCGGCTTCGGGCGACCCGGGCGCAAACCGCGCCCACGGGTCGTCGGGTCGCGCGCCGAGCTCGATCCCGGTGCGCTCCCATTCGGCATCGTTCAGCAGCGCCGAGTGGTTGGCGGGATGGCCGAGCGTGGGAAGCCCCCACGCCTTGATCGTGTAGGCGAAGATCACCGAGGGCCGGTCGGTCACGGCGTCGGCCTCGCGCAGGGAGTGGAGGACCTGTCCCAAGTCGTGTCCGCCAAGGTCGCGGAGCGCGGCGATCAGCGAATCGTCATCGAGCTCGTTCAGCACGCGCTCGATGTCACGCTGGCCGCGACCGGCACCGGGCAGGCGCTCGCGAACGTCGGCGGGAGCGAGCCGGAGCAGTCGTTGGTACTCCTCGTTGGTCATCTGATCGATCCGCCGGCGAAGCGCGCCCCCGCCTGCCTGATCGAACAGAGCCTCCAGGCGCCGTCCGTACTTGACCGTCCGGGCGTGCCATCCCGCGGCCTCGAACATCCGCCGCAGGCGGTCGGCGGCGATGTCGGGAACGATGCGGTCCAGCGACTGACGGTTGACGTCGACGATCCAGAGCACTTCGCCGAGCCGCGAGACCACGGGGTCGAGGATCGCCTCCCAGCATGCGCCCTCGTCTAGCTCGGCGTCACCGACGAGCGCGACCTGGCGGCCTCCCTGGACGACCTCGAAGTGCCCGGCCACGTAGCGGTGGGCGAGCGCGCTCCAGATCGGGGCGGTTGCGCCGATCCCGACCGAGCCCGTGGAAAAGTCGGCGGGCACCGGGTCCTTCAGTCGGCTTGGATAGCTCTGCAGTCCCCCGAACTCGCGCAGGGTCGTGAGGTAGCGCTCGTCGAGCTCGCCCAGCAGGTATTCGATGGCGTGGAGGACCGGCGACGCGTGGGGCTTGACCGACACTCGGTCGGGTCCCCTCAGGTGCGCGAAGTACAGCGCGGTCATGATCGAGACCGCCGAGGCCGAGGAGGCCTGGTGCCCGCCCACCTTGACCCCGGAAGGGGTATCCCGGACGTTGTTGGCGTGGTGGATGATCGACGTGGCCAGCCATAAGACCCGCCGTTGGACGGCGTCCAAGACCTCCAGGTCGACCTCGACGTCCGCCGCGGTCCGATCCGATGTTCCCGGGAGGCTCATCCGCTCTGAGGCTGGGAGATGCTCACCGAGCAAGTATGGATGATCTATGATCGAGCCGCAACGCCGCCACCGTTCGCCGAGGAGGTGCTGTGCCGTCCATCGATCTCTATTGGTCTCCTGGGTCGTGCGCCCGGGTCCCGTTCGTTGCCCTGGAGGAGACCGGCGCACCGTTCACGGTCCATGTTGTCAACCGCTACATCGGCGAGCATCAGACGCCCGAGTACCGTGCGCTGAACCCCAAGGAGAAGGTCCCGACCGTTGTCATCGACGGCTGGGTGATCACCGAGAACCCGGTAATCCAGACGGTGCTCGCCCGCACCTTTCCCGAGGCGCATCTGCTGCCCACCGCCGACGAGCGCGTGGTCACCGACGCGCTATCGACGATGGCCTGGTTCGCCAGCGGCCTTCAGCCCGCGGTGGCGCGCCAGCGCTTCCCGGGGGTGTTCTCAGACGACGAGGACAGCTGGGAACGCATCCGGGCCCTCGCGCGCAAGGAGCTTGAGAAGGGCTTCGCGATCCTCGAGGACCGACTGGATTTCCGGGAGTGGCTGTTCGGGGCCTGGACGATCGTCGACGCCTTCATGCTGTGGCTGTGGTTTAGGGCCGTGGGGTCGGGCATGGACACCACGCCGTTTCCCCGCTGCGCCGATCACGCCCGCCGCACCGAGGCGCGCCCCAGCGTCTCGCGAGTACTCGACCGCGAAGAGCTCGAGTTCGCTCGCTTCCAGGAGGCCGGGACGGTGCCCGACCGCATCCCCCCGTTCCAGGTCGGCCGCACCCCGGCGCCGGTGGCGAGCCCCGGCGAGCCGGGATGAACGCGGCGGGCGGACCGACGGGTGGCCGGGTCGCCCGTGAGCATCCCGGTCGCTTCGGTCACTTCGCGTCGTTGCCGCTGCCCGACGTGGAGGGCTCGTTGGAGACGCTCGGCTATGCCCTGGATGAGCTGGGCAGCCATGGCGTGACCTCCGAGACCAACGCCGATGGAATTTATGTAGGAGACGAGCGCTATGAGCCGCTGTGACCGAGCTTCATCGCCGCTGCGCGGTGGTGTTCGTACATCCGAGGTCCCCCGCGGTGCCCCGAGGCGGTGTCGCTCGGCGGCCGCGGCCGATGGTCGAGTTCATCTTCGACACGACCCGAGCGGTTTCAGACCTCGTCTTGCGCGGGGCGCTGACCCGCCATCCTGGCACTCAGTGGATCTTCACCCACGGGGCGGCGCCCTGCCGCTGCCCGCCGATCGCATCGAGCTCTTCCGATCGGCCTTTATGGGCGCGGCCGGCCAGCGTCCGAGCACACCTGAGCAGATACGTCGCCTGTGGTTCGACATGTCGGGCACCCTTTTTCCCAACCAAGTTTCCGCGCTCGTCAGGGCGTTCGGATCGGAGCGCGTGCTCTACGGCAGCGACTACTGCTGGACGCCGGCCGCGGCCACGGGGGACCAGGTGCGCTCGGTGGACGAGGCCGATCAGCCGCCGGGGGAGACCTGGCGGGAGCTGGCCACGCGCAACGTGCTGAAGCTCATGCCGGGCTGGGCGCTCCGTGACACCACAGCGATCGACAGGAGGTCTGAAGTGAGGTTCATCGCGTTGGAGGAGCACTTCCTCCCCAAGGACATCGCGGAGGACGCCGGCATCGATCCGGCAAGCGTGTGGGGCCTGCTTGACGCACTCGGCGACGTCGACCGGGCCAGGCTGCGGGTGATGGACGACGCCGGCGTCGATGTCCAGGTGCTCTCGGTGCCCAACGCCGGGATCCAGATGCTCGGCGCCGAGCGCGCCACGGCAATCTCGCGTGAGCTCAACGACCGGATGGCGGCCGCAGTCACGGCTCACCCCGACCGCTTCCGAGCGTTTGCCTCCCTGCCGATGTGCGACCCCGAGGCCGCCGCCGAGGAGCTGACCCGAACGGTGCGCGACCTCGGGTTCGTCGGCGCGTTGATCGCCGGCCAGACCAACGGCGTCTTTCTCGACGACGCTTCGATGCGCCCGGTGCTGGGCGCCGCCGAGAGTCTCGGGGTCCCGATCTACCTGCACCCGGCGCCGCCGCCGCCGCCGGTGTTCGACGCCTACTTCTCCGGCCTGGAGCCCGCCGTCGCCGCCCGGCTCTCGACCTCGGGCTGGGGCTGGCACGCCGAGTGCGGGATGCACGTGCTGCGCATGGCGGTGACCGGCACCTTCGGGCGCTTTCCCGGCCTGCAGCTCATCGTCGGTCACATGGGGGAGAACCTCCCGTTCTCGCTGGCCCGCGCCGCCGAGCAGTTGGATCCGCTGACCGGCCCCGACATCTCGCTGGCCGGCACCCTCCACGAGCATCTCTGGGTGACGACCTGTGGGTACACCACCGATCAGCCCTTGCTGTGTGCGCTCGGCGTCCTGGGCGCCGACCGGATCATCTTCTCCGTCGACTATCCGTTCTCGGACAGCACGGAGGCCACCAGATTCCTGCGCGACGCGCCGCTCAGCCCGGCCGACGTCGAGAAGATCGCTCACGGAAACGCCGAGCATATCCTCGGGTTGTGACCCTTGGCGGATCGCAGGAGGGGTCCGCAGCATGATCTATCATCGATTACGAGTCCGCGTTGGCCACTAAGACCGGCATAGCTCCAATCTCTCCGACCACGCAGTCGCTCGTGGACCGGGTCAGCCACGCGGTGCGCCGGGCCATCCTCGAGGGTCGCCTTCGCCCCGGTGAGACCCTCTCGATCAGTGACCTCGCGACCGATCTCGGCGTGAGTCACAGCCCGGTGCGCGAGGCCTTGCAGCGCCTCTCCGGCCAGGGGCTCGTCGTTCTCCGTCCCGCGCGCACGGCCATCGTGGCACCGCTCGAGCTCGACGATCTCCGCGAGATCTACCGCCTGCGGGAGGCGATCGAGGCAGACGCAGCCGGACGCGCGGCTCCCGCCCTCACCGAGGAGGACTTCGCCGTGCTCGAGCGCGAGCTCGCTGCCATGTCCGAGCTGGAAGTCGACTCCGACGAGTTCTGGAACAGCCACAACGCGTTTCACACCGCGCTGATGGCGCCGGTCATGACGCCGCGGCTGGAGCGCATCATCACCGAGCTCTGGCACGCCGGGGAGCGGTACCTGAGGATCGTCTACATCGAAACCGACGTTCTCTTCACCCGCTCCCCGGACCAGCGCCACCGCCCGCTGCTCGAGGCCGCTCGGACACGGAGCGCCGCCAAGGTGCGCAAGGCCGTCGCCGACCACCTCCAGAGCAACGAGCGCGAGATCGTCAAGAGCCTGACCGAAAGCGGCATCGATCGGCCGGCGGGCTGATCGAGGGTCAACGCGCCGGTCGTCGAGCACCAGCGCGGGCGTGCTCGATCAGGCGTAGTCCTGGGTTATCTGCTTGTACTCCACGAAGTCGTCGAGCGAGGCCACACCGCCGAGCCGGCCGGCGCCGCTTGACTTAAAACCGCCCTCCTCGAACTCGACGGCCAGGTTCGCCCAGCTGTTGATGGAAATGAGGCCTGCCTCCAGACGCCGCGCCACCCGCATCGGGGTATCGACGTCGCGGCTCCAGATGCACGCGCTGAGTCCATATTCGCTGGCATTGGCGAGCGCCACCGCCTCGTCCTCGGTGTCGAAGACCTGGATCGTCTGCACGGGGCCGAAGGTTTCCTCCTGGACGATCGGAAGCGAGACATCGGTTACCTCGAGGAGCGTCGGGTGGTAGAAGGCGCCTCCGTCGAGCTCCGGAAGCGTCGACGGCCCGCCCCGGGCGATGACCTCAGCCCCGGCCTTGATCGCCTCTCGCACGGCGGCGTCGACGCGGGCGACGGAGGCCTTGTCGATCAGCGGCCCCATGTCGCTGTCCGGATCCGAGGCGGGCCCGGGACGGACCGCCTCCAGGCGTTCGGCGAGCCCCTGCTTGAGCTCGTCGGCGATCCCTCTCTGGACGAGGATCCTGCTGCCGGTCATGCAGAACTGGCCGGCGAAGACCGTCGATGATTTCTCGAGCGTTGGCAGGACGGCACCCAGGTCGGCGTCGTCGAAGACGAGGTGTGGCGTCTTGCCGCCGAGCTCGAGCCCGACCCGCTTGAGCCTGCTCGCCGCTGCCTGCGCGATCAGACGCCCGGTGCGCGTGCTCCCGGTGAAGCTCACGACCGGGACCCGCGGCGAGTCGACGAGCAATCGGGCGCCGGCGTCGCCCGACTCGATGAAAATGTTGACGACGCCGTCGGCCAGCTCGGGAACCGAGCCGAGGATCTCGGCGGCCAGGGCGGCGCTCTGCGCTGCCTGCGCGGGCATCTTTGTCGCCACCGTGCAGCCCGCCGCCAGGGCGGGCCCCAGCGCCCGCACGAAGAGATACGCAGGCGAGTTCCACGGGATGATCAGCCCAGCCACGCCGACCGGCTGACGAATCGACATCGACTGCTGCCCGGGCCGGGTGTCGAGCACGCGACCGAAGTTCTGCACCGCCAGTCCGGCGGCGAAGCGCAGGGCGCGGGGAATGAACGAGGCCTCGTACCCCGCCTCGTAGCGAGGCTTGCCGTTCTCCCGGCAGAGAGTGTCGATCACCTGATCCAGGCGGGCCGAGTACGCGTCGGCCAGATGGCTGAGCGCGGTGGCGCGCAACATGGCGTCCGAGCGCCAGGGCGATGCCTCGAAGGTCTCGGCCGCGATGTCGATGGCGTGCTGAGCCTGCTCGGCGTCGGCGTCGTAGAAGGTTCCGATGGCGTCACCCGTGGCCGGGTCGATCGTGTGTCTCTCCGCGCCTGAGGTCGTCCACTCTCCGCCAATCCAATGTCGGGCTACGAGCTCTGTGGTCACTGGACTGTCTCCTCCTGAATTGCGGGGTGGGATGGTCTGAGATGAAGGTGAGGCTTTCATGGCCGGCGGCCTGCCGCGCGTGGAGCTCGGAGACGAGCCGCCGTACGGACCCGGCGTCGGCAGCCATTCCGAAGATCTGCCAGTCGGGACGGACGAGGACCGCGCAGCACTCGTGCTCGCGCACCCACGCCGCGTAGCTCGACTGCACTCGATCTCCCCACTCGATTGGTTCCATTATAGTGAATCGATCGTCTATTCGTGAGCCGAGGGAGGAAGACGTGGACGGAAAGATTGCGATCGAGGAGCATTTCGTCACGCCGAAGTTGCTCGACACGATTTTCCCCAACATCGGTTGGGATCAAGACGAATGGCAGCTGGTGACGGAGCTGCTTCAGGACACCGACGAGCGCCGCCTCGAGGCCATGGACGCCGGGGGAATCCAGACCTCCGTGCTGTCGCTGACCGCTCCGTGCATACAGGACATCGTCGGCGCCTCTGATGCCGTTAGCGCGGCTCGGCATGCCAACGACGCTCTGGCTGAGATCGTCAGGCGATCACCCGATCGGTACGCCGGTCTCGCGGCGCTCCCGCTCCAGGACCCGAGCGCCGCCGTCGCCGAGCTCGAACGGGCGGTAGGCGACCTCGGCTTTCGAGGCGCCATGGCCAACGGCTACAGCAGCGTGGGCGATCTGAGCACGGCGGCCTACTACGACGAGCCCCAGTACCAGGAGTTCTGGGAGCGGGTCGCCGCGCTCGACGTTCCCTTCTACCTGCATCCCCGCAATCCGCTTCCCACCGAGCGACGGATTTACCAGGGGCGGGAGGAGTTGCTGGGCCCGACCTGGGCTTTCACCATGGAGACGGCCACCCACGCGCTCCGCCTCATGACGAGCGGTCTCTTCGACCGCGTGCCGACCGTTCAGATCATCCTCGGTCACATGGGCGAGCTGCTGCCATTTGCGCTTGACCGCACCCAGCAGCGCCTCGAGCACATCCCGAGCGTCAACCTTCAACGTTCCACCGTCGACTACTTCCGAGACAACTTCTACATCACGACCAGCGGCAACTTCCACACGCCTTCGCTCCTGGCGGCGATCGACCAGGTCGGCCCCGACCGCATCCTGTTCGCCGTCGACTACCCGTACGAGCAGATCAGCGACGCTGTCGACTGGTTCGACGGACTGGAGCTCGGACAACCCGAGCGCGAGCAGATCGCCCGGGGCAACGCCCAGCGCCTTCTGGGCCTATAGACCCCGTGGCCGCGCCGGGAACCCTCATGTGGCGCCCGGGAGGTCGTCTGAGATATGGCCCAGGCTCGCCGAGATCTCGCCGACCGCGGTCGTGAGCTGGTCGGTCAGTCTCGACAGCGTCCTCCCGCGCGCGAGACGAGCCGGGAGGGCCAGGCCGACGACCATTAGCAGCTCTCGGTCGACGGCCAGCACGGGTGCGGCCAGGGCCGCGAGGCCCGGAACAAGAGCGGCTGTCGTGTAGGCGAAACCGGCTTGGGACACCTGCTCGGCGATGGCCTGGACCTCCGCCGCGGCCATCCCCCCGGTCTCCTGCTTTCGCTGCTGTTGTGCCAGGACGGCCCGCGTCTGAGCGCGGGGTAGATAAGCGAGAAACACCCGGCCGACAGAGGACTCGAGCAAGGGCAGCACCGAGCCGACACGAAACGTGATCGACAACGCGTGCCGCCCCGTGTCCCACCGGACAATCGTGGGTCCGCTTTCGCTCCACACCGAGAGATTGATCGTGTGCCCGGTCTCGTCTCGCAGCGCCATCACGCGCGCCGACGCGATGCTGACCTCGTCGTCGCGCCGGAGCGCCTCGACCCCCAACCGCCGCGCCGCCGGCCCCAGGTCGTAGACGCCGCTCAACCTGTCCTGGGCGACGAATCCCGCTCGTCCGAGGCTCACCAGGTAACGATGCGCCTTGTTGGCGGGCATGCCGGAGGCCGCGGCCACCTCTGACAAGGAGGCGGGGCCGCCATGCGCCTCGATCGCCTCCAGGACGCGCATGCCGACCTCGACCGATTGGATTCCCTGCTGCCGCCGCGAAGCGGGCTGATCGCCGGATCGTGCCATCGATGGGCATGATCGTGCCCCCGGCGGCGGCACGAGGTGAGGGGCCGCTCCGCGGCCGCGGTGGCGGCGCCTAGATGGCCTCTACCGCCTCGTCTTCCGCTTCGGCGGGAAGGCGGAGGTCGAGCGGCGTGCCCGGGTCGAACTCCCCCGTGAAGCTGCGCTTGTGCAGCTCCGCGGCGTCAGCCCCGGCCTGCCATGCGGCCGCCAGCTGATCGGGGTCGACGTTGACCCCGATCGGATTGGTCTGGAATTCTGGGGCCGTCCGCATCCACTCGCTGGACGCGTTCCAGTCACCGAAGTTGTCGGTCTGCAGCTCTACGCTGTTGCCGTCAGGATCGACGTAGTACAGCGACGTCGTCAGTCCGTGGTCCAGGCAGGCGTGCGGGCGGATCCCCTCCGCTTTGAGGCGCTCGTAGTTGGAGAGCAGCCCGTCGACGCTGTCGTACTCGAACGCCAGGTGATGCATGCCGGTGTGCGCGATCTTGCCGGGATCGTCGTCGAGTCCCGGGGCGACAAGGAGGGCTACGCGGTGGTTGGCCGAGTCGTTGGTCAGCCACGCCCCGAACGAGCCGAAGTGGTTGGGCTCAAGGCCCACCGCCTGCTTGTACCAGGCTGCCATCTCGTCCAAACGGTTGGTCTTGAGAGTGACATGGTGAAGCACCGGATTGGCCGGAGTGATGGTGGGCATCGCTCTCTCCTCGCTCGTCGATCGCCGTCCAGATGACCCTCCGCGAGTGTATAGCCACCCGCCGTAATCGACTCTACATGATCTATAATCCTCAAACAACCGGAGCCGGTGAAGCACGCCCGCATCGGCTCAGCCGACAGCTCGCTGAGCGGCGGGAACCGCGGTGAAGGTGTGCGACATCGTCCCCACGCCCTGCACCCAGCTCTGAAGGCTGTCCCCCGCCGTCAGGTAGCGAGGGGGCGTCCGGGTCATTCCGATTCCGCTGGGCGTTCCCGTGAAGATGGCGTCGCCGGGCAGTAGGGGGGTGATCGCGCTCAGGTAGGCAACTAGCTCCGCCACGCTCAGCAGCATCTCCGAGCTCCGGCTGCGCTGGACCTCCTTCCCGTTGAGGTGGCAGGCCAGCTCGATGTCGCCGGGGTCGGAGTACTCGTCCGGGGTGGCGAGGGTCGGCCCCATGGGCGCAAATCCGCGCAGCGACTTTCCCAGGCCGAACTGAGGCGAGGACTGCGGGCGCCACTGGATGTCACGGTCGGAGAGGTCCTGCCCGGCGGTCACCCCAGCGACCACGTCCCAGGCATCGGCGATCGGGACGTCGCTGCCCCCGCGTCCGATCACGACGACGACCTCGACCTCCCAGTCGACGGACTGGGAGCTCAGACCGATGGGATCGAATGGTCCGGTCACGGCGGTGCCGAGCTTGGTGAAGACGAGCGGAACCTCGGGGGCCTGCATGCCGGACTCGGCTCCATGGTCGGCGTAGTTGATCCCGATGCCGAAGATCTGACGGGGTCGCGGGGTGGGGGGGCCCAGGCGGGCGGGGTCGATGGTCATCGCGGCGGCGTCTGGAGGCAGGGACCGGGCCGCAGCGAGCACCTCGTCCCACTGGTCCAAGGCGGCCACGGGATCGGACGGGATCGCTCCCCCGCTCGCCTCGTGCAGGTCGATGCCGCGCGCACCGTTGAGATCCTCGGGGGCCGTGGCCTCGATCAGCGTCAGCCGGTCATTGTGATTTGCGAACCTCATACTTTCTCCTGACTCTCCGTTAGCCGATGACCTCTGTGCTCGATTCGCGCCTTGAGGGCGGGAACAGACGCTCCGCATTCCCGTGGGCCACCTTTCCCGGTCGGCTGCGTCCAAGCTCGGTGAGCCGGTCAGGTCCGCGATCGCGGCAGCGAAGCTCGTTCTGGGCATGAACGGTAGATCCAGTCCCATGAGCATCTGGGAGGCCGGCACCAGCTTTAGCAGTGCGCCGAGCTGAACCTCCGACGTGGCGGCGGTGAGGTCGTAATGAAACGAGGCCACGCCCTCTCGGACTTCGTCGGATGAGAGCTCGAGGCTCCCTGGCTCGACACCGAAGGTGTGCTCGAGCGTCTGTAGCCGGTTGACGAGGAAGGGGATGGTGCCGCCGGCATGGGTGGAGATGACCTTGATGTTCGAAAAGCGTTGCTTAGCGCCGGTGACGACCTTGTTGACGGCCATCCGGGTGGTCTCGAACATGTATTCGATGACCGTAGGGTTGAGGCCGACGAGCATTCTCTGTCCGGGTCCGCTGATCGACGGGTGCACGAAGAGCGTCGCCCCCCGCCGGTCGATTTCCTGCAACGAGGCCAGGGCTGCGAACGGGTTCGGATGCCGGGCGACGATCCTGGACAGCGTCTCGTTGATGCGCCCGGCGATCTCCCGCGCCTCTGCTCCGGTGGCGTAATTGGCGGCGTCGGGCACGGATAGGACGCACGCGGCGATGTCGTACTCCTCCATGTAGTCAAGCGCCATCTCCACCGACCATTCGGGCTGGGCGTTTCCCGCTCCCACCGGCTCGCCGCGCCCGAAGGACAGGATTGCGTGCGAGTGGACGTCGATGATCCCGGTCAGGCTCGACAATGCTCTATCTCCTCGAGTCTGACACGGCGGGGGTCACAGCCTTACCAGTCCACCGTCGGCGACGATCGTCTGTCCGGTCACGAACGCGCAGTCCTCGCTGGTCAAAAAGCAGACGGTGCCGACGATGTCGGTGGCGACTCCGACGCGCTTGATGGCCTGCATCTGCGCGACCGTCTCGAGGAGCTCGTCACCGATATTCTGGCTCCCGCCGGGAGTGCGTGAGGCAGTGGGAGAGATCGCGTTGACGGTCACTCCGAATGGTGCGAGGTCGCTCGCGAGCGCTCGGGTAAGGCCGATCACGCCGCCCTTGCTCGCCATGTAGTGCGCCAGACCTGGGACGGCCAGTCCGAGAGAGTTGGAGGCCAGGTTCACGATCCGCCCCCAGCCGTGGTCACGCATCGAGCCGATGACGGCCTTGGTCATGAGGAACTGAGAGTCGACGTTGATCTCCTGAGTCCGCTTCCACTGCTCGTACTCGAGCTCGAAGATGTCCCGGAAGGGGAATACCCCCGCGTTGTTGACCAGGATGTCGACGTGGCCGCCGAAAGCGATCAACTCCTCCTGGATAGCGGCGACCTCGTCGGGCTTGGACACGTCGGCCTGAAGACCGAGCGCCCGGCGGCCGGTCTCCTCGACCTCCGAGATCGTCTCGCCGGTCGGGTTCAGATCGACGGCGATGATCTCCGCTCCGCGCTTTGCCAACTCCGAGCAAATGGCCCGGCCAAAGCCGCTGGCGGCTCCCGTGACGACGGCGAAGCGGCCGTCATGAGTGCTCATGTCCCGACCGTCTTCATAGCAAGTCCTCCTCACCGTTCTTTGAACGATCCTATTAGGATCGATGGTCGATCATAGGACATAAACTGAGTCCCGCGCGGCCGTGGGCCTTGCGTCGTCGACGCCCGGGCATGTGCTGCAGGCCGGCACCTCACGCCGTCGCACGACCGGTGGGTGGACGTATCGGTGATATGCGAATGCTCGCTTCTGACCGGACCTCCGCCGGCTGAGTTGGTTGGGCCGCTTTACGGAGCGTGCTCCTGGCGATGCTGGTGGCGGCGTCGGGTGCCTCGGCCCGATGGTCTCGCTGCCGGGGGCTGAACGTGGATGCACCGGAGGTAATAGCAACTTTGATGTAGCGAAGATCATCTATGATCTATACACTGCTGCCCGCCGGCCTCGTGCCCCGGCTCGGGGCCCGAGACGGTGAGGATTGCCGCGGAGCCACCTCGGTCCGCGGGCAAAAACCCGCAGTCACGGAGGAGAGAAGATGTTGCGTAGCCCGTTGAAGGTCGGCATCGCCCTAGCCGGGGTCGTGCTCACGCTGGGGATCGCGGCGTGTGGAAGCAGTTCCAGCACGAGTAGTGCCAGCGGTAGCAGCTCGAGCGCGAGCGGAGGCTCAGGTTCGGCAAACACCGCAGCCGCTACGGCGGCGGTGGCGCGCTACACCGGCCATCCGACCCCGTTCCCGGTCGATCAGCCGCTCAAGAAGCGCCCCACGGGCCAGACCCTCGCGTACCTGGAGTGCTCGACCCCGGTGTGCGGTCTGTTCGCACAGCTCCTGCCGCCCACCCAGGCCCTGCTCGGCTACAAGCTCCTTGTGGTCAAGGGGGCGTCAGCGAGCGGACTACAGAGCGCGATGTCGTCGATCATCTCCCAGAAGCCCAACGGGATCCTGCTCACGGCGATCACGCCGGACCAGTTCGCACCGCAGCTCAAACAGGCTGTCCAGGACAGGATCCCGATGGCCGCCAACGGGGTCATGAATCCCCAGAAGTACGGCATTGGCGCCGCCAATTTCGACCAGCGCCTTTCGCTCCTGTCCGGCAAGCTGCTCGCCGACCAGGTCATCTCGCGCCACGGGAGCAAGGCCAACGCGGTCTTCTACAGCATCCCCGAGCTGGACTTCACCTCCTACATACAGAAGGGCTACGAAGCGGAGATGGCTCGCCTGTGCTCCTCTTGCACCAACCGCTACGTCCCCATTCCGGTGGCGACCGTCGGCAACACAGCTCCCACACGAGTTGTCGATGACCTGCAGTCACATCCAGACACCAAGGTCGCAGTGTTCGCCAGCGAGGAGACCGTCGCCGGGCTTCCGGCGGCGTTGAAGGCCAGCGGCATCAACGTCGACGTCACCGGCTTCGCACCCAATCCGATCGCCCTGCAGTACATCAAGGCGGGCCAGATCGAGTCCGGGCTTGGGCTCGATTTAGGGGTCATGGTGTGGGACGAGCTCGACGAGCTCGTTCGCCTTTCCACCCATCAGCCCCTGACCGCCGGTGAGCGCGCGGGGACGGTCCCGATCCAGTTCCTGTACAAGAACGACCTCACCGGCGACGTGTCCAAGGGATGGAGCGGCTATCCGGACTTCCCGCAGCGCTTCGCCAAGTTGTGGGCAGGGAAGTAGGCGCACGGCGCTCATGGCCACACTCCCATGATCGCGGCCGCGCATGAGCCGCTCCTCAGAGTCCGGGGATTGATCAAGACGTTCCCCGAACTCCGTGCGCTGGACGGGGTCGATCTCGAGGTCGGCGCCGGCGAGGTGGTCGCCGTCGTCGGCGCCAACGGCTCGGGAAAATCGACCCTGGTCAAGATCCTCGCCGGGGTCTACGAAGCCGACGGGGGCACCGTAAAGACGCTCCCCCGGGAGGGAACGGAGGCCGACGGCCGGACCGCCCGCTCCGAGCTGCACTTCATCCATCAGGACCTTGGGTTGATCCCGATGTTGACTACGGTCGAGAACCTGGATCTCGGCCGGGAGCTGGGCGGCGGGATCGTGCGCCCGGTCCACGCGCGCAAAGAGGCGTCGCGCGCGCGAGAGCTGATCGCGCAATTCGGTGCCGGCTTCGACGTAGGCCTGCCCGTGCTGCAACTATCGGCGGCCGAGCGGACGATCGTCGCCATCGCCCGGGCGCTCGACGGATGGACGCGACCCGACAACGTCCTCGTGCTCGACGAGCCGACCGCGGCGCTGCACGGCGACGAGGTCGGCAAGCTGTTTGAGGCCATCCGCCGCGTCGCGCAGCGAGGTGCGGGCGTGATCTTCATCTCCCATCGCCTAGACGAGGTCATGGACCTCGCCGACCGGGTCGTCGTCCTCCGCGACGGCAAGAAGGTGGCCGACGTGGTCGCCGGCGAGTTCGACCACGACGCGCTGGTCCGGATGATCGTCGGGCGCGCCGTGGCCGAGGGCGTCAGCCGTCAGGCAGCGACCGGCGACGTCCTGCTTCGGGTCTCGGGTCTGCGGGGCTCGACCGTCAGAGGCGTTGACTTCGCGCTGCGCGCGGGCGAGATCCTGGGTGTCACCGGCATCCTCGGGTCCGGGCGTGAGCATCTCTCTCGCGTCCTCTTCGGAGCGCTTCCTCGGAGCGGCGGCGAGGTCCTGCTGGAAGGGCGCGCCCTGGTGGCCGAGAGTCCGGCCGGCGCCATCTCCAGGCAGGTCGGCTTCGTTCCCGCGGACCGCCACCGGGACGGCGCCGTGATGTCGCTGAGCGTGCGCGAGAACCTCACGCTCCCACGCCTGCGGCCGTTCCGGCGAGGGCTGGGACAGATCGACGCCCGCGCGGAGCGGCGTGAGGCCGGCGACTGGGTCGGCCGAATCGGACTCCGGCCGCCCTCGCCCGAGCGCGCGCTCGGCCTGTTCAGCGGCGGTAACCAGCAGAAGGTCGTGCTCGCCAAGTGGCTGCGCAACGACCCCAAGGTGCTGCTCCTCGACGAGCCCACCCAGGGCGTCGACGTCGGCGCCAAGGCGGCCATCTATGAGCTGCTCGCGCGGGCCGCCGCCAACGGCACGGGGGTGCTGGTCTCGTCGTCTGACACCAAGGAGCTGGCGATGCTCTGCGATCGCGTGCTCGTGCTCAGAGACGGCGAGCTGGTGGCCGAGATCGAGGGATCGCAACTCAGCGAGGATCGGATGATCCGGGAGAGTCTGGGCCTAGAGCCCGAGGCCATGCAGCGACCATCCGGCGCAAGCGGGAAGGAGACTCATGACTGACTCGACGACGGCGTCCGCGGGCGCTCCCGCCGGCGACACGACCGCCACGAGCGTGCAAGCGAGCCATGCCGAGACACGCAGCTCGCGCCTCTGGCGCCTGTTGTCATTTCGCAACATCAGCGCGATCTACATCTTCGTGGCGATGTTCATCCTGTTTGCGCTGTGGGTCCCGGGGACGTTTCTGACCTCCGAGACATGGCGATCGATCCTCTCTCAGCAGGCGCTGACCGCGCTCGCGGCCATCGCCCTCGTTGTCCCCCTCTCGGCGGGTGCCTTCAACCTCGCGGTCGGCGCCGAGGTCGGCTTTGGCGCGATCCTGGTGGCCTGGCTGATCAGCAAGGGGATCTCGGCCGGCGAGGCGATCGTGATCACGATGGTTGGAGGTGTCGTGGTCGGAATCGTCAACGGGCTGCTCGTCGTACGCGCCAAGATCGACTCGTTCATCGCCACCCTGGGGATGAGCTCGGTGCTGCTGGCGATGATCGAATGGATATCCGGCAACACCCAGATCCTCAACCTGCCCGCCAGCTTTCAGAACATCGCCACCAACGAGCTATTCGGGATCACCTATCCCGTCTACTTCATGCTCCTGATCGCCGTGCTCGTGTGGTATGTGCTCGAGCGGACGCCCGCAGGCCGGCGGGTCTACGCCACCGGCGGGAACATCGACGCGGCCCGGCTGGCGGGCGTGGGCACGCAGCGCGTGATCGTCGGGGCGTTCATCACCGGAGGCCTGGTCGCCGCCCTCACCGGCTGGTTGACGAGTGCCCAGCTGGCGGTCGGGGATCCGACGATCGGGCCGCCCTACCTGTTGCCGGCGTTCGCCGCCGCCTTTTTGGGGTCGACCCAGTTCCGCGGAGGCCGGTACAACGTCTGGGGAACGGTGATCGCCGTGTACGTCCTCGCGGTCGGCGTGAAGGGCCTACAGCTGGCGGGAGCCCCGACCTGGATCCCTGACCTGTTCAACGGGGTCGCCCTGCTGCTGGCGGTCGGCCTGGCCAAGTTCCAGGGGAGCTCTCGGCGTACCGCTGCGATTCGCAGGCTGATCAGCCGATCGGGGGCCCCGGCGCCGGAGTCCTGATCCTGGCTGGCACCTCCGGGCTCAGCCGGCCGCGGCCAGGCTCGCGGACCAGTCGACGATGATCTCCGCGAAGCGCTTGGGGTCCGCGTCGTGCATGCCATGGACCATGTCAGGCAGGTCCACCACCTGACAGGCCTGTCCGGCACCGGTGATCAGGTCACGGGCGCGCGCGACCTGCAGATCAGAGACAGCGCCCATCAGGCTGCCCGTATCGGCGTCGATCTCGCGGAAGTGGTGGGTGATCAGGACCGGCACCTTGGCGGCGGCCAGCATCCGGGCGTGATCGCACGCCGCGCTCGCCGCGCCGCTCCAGAAGGAGCACGCCCACTCGGGGTCGTACTCCTTCATGTTCTGGGGCGGCTCGCTGGGCGGTGCCTGATCAGGCGGTCCTCCGATCCCCATCCGTCCCAGGGCGATCAGCACGTGCTGGGGCAGCTCCTTTGGAGTCGCCGCCTGCATTCCCGTGAAGTCCCCGATCGACCACTGGTCGCCGAGCCACTTGTGCAGGACGGCGAACATGGGGCCGATCGACTGACGGATCGATTGCCCGACGGCGGGGTTGGTCTCCGACGCGAACAGCGGCGGATCCTCGTATACCGCCCCCCGCAGCTGCCCGGGCTTGGCGTAGGCAGACAGCCAGGCCGCCAGCACACCGCCAGATGAGTTACCGCTCACCACCGTCGGCCGTCCGATCACGGTGTCGATGAAGCGAACGAGGTCGTTGCCCATGTTGTCAAGCGTGTAGCGGCCGGGCGTCTGGGTCGAGCGGCCCTGTCCCCGCAGATCGACCGCGTAGACCTGGAAGTGCTCGGCGAGCAGCGCCATCGCCTTCTCATAGCTCCACCACGACTGGACCTGGGCGGGGACGAGTAGGAGAGCGGGAAGCTCGGAGCGCCCCGCCGTGGCGTAGTTCATCCGGATCTCACCGAGATCCACGAGCTGCTCGTCGAAGGCGTGCGAAACGAAGATGTCGGCCCGGTCCTGGGCCTCGAGCGATGCCAACCTCTGCCTCCTCGGTTGAAACGGCGAAGAATCGATCCTACTATCATCCATCACCTAGACACGTCTGGCGACAGTAGAGGGAGGCACCGAGCATGTGGAGGAAGCGTGGCTAGTGTCGTGCCTGCCTCCACGCAGGTCCTGATCGCGGGCGGAGGGCCCGTGGGCCTGGCCACGGCCATCGAGCTGGGACGGCGCGGCATCAACTGCCTCGTGGTCGAGCCCCGGATGACGGTGTCCCGTGCCCGTCCCCGTTGCAAGACCGTCAACGTCCGCACCTTGGAGCACCTTCGTCGCTGGGGGATCGCCGAGCGCCTGCGCGAGCGGGCGCCGCTTCCCGTGACCTGGTCCAAGGACATCGTGTTCTGCACCTCGCTGACCGGTCACGAGCTTTCTCGTTTCACCGGGGTGCTGGGATTGACCGCCGAGGGCGACCGCTTCGCCGAACTCGGCCAGCAGGCTCCCCAGTACGTGCTCGAGGAGCTACTGCGCGACGTCGCCGACGAGCTGCCAACAGTCTGGCTGGCGCGCGGGTACCGCGTGCTCGGGCTCGAGCAGGATGAGGGTGAGGTGCGGGTGGCGATCGCCGCCGAGGGCGGTGAGGAGTCCGTGGTCAGCGCCGATTTCGTGGTGGGCTGCGACGGAGCCCGCAGCGTCGTCCGCGCCGCGATCGGCTCCGATTACGTGGGTGAGCACGCCCTGCGCCCGAACCTCGGGATGGTGTTCCGAGCGCCTGTGCTGCTCAACCGGGTGCGCCATGGACCCGCCGTCCAGTATTGGATCGTCAACAGCATCGCCCCCGGGCTCATGGGACCTATCGACCTCAAGGGGACGTGGTGGATGATCGCCTTCGGCGTCGATCGCGAGTCCGGCGAGCGCGACGCGCAACTGATCATCGAGGGGTGCGCGGGCGAACCAGTCGAGGCGGCCGTCGTCTCCACCGACCCCTGGACGGCGCGCATGCAGCTTGTCGACAGGGCCCGACGCGACCGGGTGTTCCTGGCCGGTGATGCCGTTCATCTGAATCCGCCCTTCGGGGGACACGGGCTCAACACCGGCGTGGGCGACTCAGTCGATCTGGGCTGGAAACTGGCGGCCGTCCTGCAGGGCTGGGGCGGCCCGGGGTTGCTCGACAGCTACGAGCTCGAGCGCCGTCCCATCCAGACCCAGGTCATCGAGGCGGCGGCGGCCAACAACCGTGTGCTGGCCGCCGATCTGCTGGCCGACGACATCGACGCCGACGGCGCGGCCGGCGAGCGGGCGCGGCGGATCGCCGACGCCAACATCCAGGACACCAAGCATGCCGAATTCCACGCCCTGGATCTCGTGCTCGATCTCGCCTACGACGGGTCACCGATCATCTCTGCCAACGGCACCAGCCATGCTTCGGGCTCCGGCGGTGCGACCGGCGGCCGAGACGGCGCGGTGGTAGGCGGCCGCCTCCCTCATGCCTGGCTGGAACCCAGACACTCGTTGTTCGATGACCTGGGGGATGGGATGAGCCTGCTCGTCCTGGCCGAGGATCGCGGGCGTCACGTCGAGTCGCTCGCGGCAGCTGCATGCTCCAGGGGGGTGCCGCTCCAGGTGGTCGGGCTCGAGGATCGGGGCCTGCGCCCCCGGTATGGGTCCGATCTCGTGCTCGTGCGGCCCGATCAGCACGTGGCGTGGCGCGCCGACCATGCCCCAGCGCAGCCCGAGAGGCTGATCGACCGGGTCCGGGGTATGGATAGAGGAACGCCTTGACTTCGGTGATCGCCTTCGACGTCAACGAGACGCTGCTCGACCTTCGGGCGCTCGGCCCTCCGTTTGAGGATCTGCTGGGCAGCTGCATCCGGATGCCGGCGGGAGCGCAGGGCCGGCCTCGGGTGGGGCAGGCAGAACCCAGTCCTTGATGGATCCACCTTCGAACCACCGGCGGCCGCGAGTAGCTCGGCGGCAGCGCCGCCAACGCCCGCCGGACCGTCTCGCGATGCAACCCCGTGTGCCGACTGATCTCCCGGATCGACAGCCGCTCTACCGCGTGCCATCGTCTGATCTCCGCCCGCTGCTCCACGCCGACCACCCGCGCTTGCTCCTCGACTCGATCACGATGATCGACCGAGGGGCAGAACCCGGCCGGACGACCCGACCCCCGCGCCAGACGTTTCGACCGGCGCAGGCGGGTCACTATTCAACCGGCGCCCACAGCTCTCGCTTCCGCCAATTCCAGGGACGGTTGCCTATGCAGCGGGGTGGCTGAGGCTCTCGTCCTCGGCGTCCCGCTTTCGGCGAGCTCCGCGTCCCTTGCGACGACTGCTTTCGCCATCCGGACGACCCGGAACTGAGCACTGTCTTGGCGACGAAGCCGGCGCCGAGCCTCCCGGCGCAGGACGAGTCCTTTGCCGCCGCGATACCCGATCGTCGAGGTGCCGATCCTGCGCACGCTTCGGCGACTTGGGGATGGTCCCGGGCCGGCGGCTCCCGCACCTCGGCGCGACTCCTATCGCCCAAACGAAGCGGTTTAGCTGTGAACCGGCCGCGCCGCCGGAGTGGCGGGTTGATCGCGGGCCCCGGGGTTGCCGGGACCAGTCGCCAGAGGTGCGAGGGCTCTGACCAGGCGAGCGCACGACTCCTGTACGTCGTTGTGCGCCGCGTGGACTTTCAGTGCGTCCTCGTCGGCCGGATATCTGTCGCGGCGGCCGGCCGGAAGCTCGATCGGCAAAGTGGTCACTGGGGTCACGACGCGCCGTGCCCGCTCCAGATACTGGCGGTCGGTGTCGCGCAGCGGCCTGTCGCGCAGGACGCCGGCGATATCCCCGTAGCGCCGGATCATCCCCGCCGCGGTGACGCTCCCGACTCCTTTGAGCCCGGGGAGGCCGTCGGAGGGATCGCCACGCAGGATCGCGAAGTCGGCATACCGGCGCCCGGGAATCTGGTAGCGACGAGCCACTTCGCTTTCGTCGATGACCGACAGCCCTGATTTCTCGGGATACAGGACTCGGACCCGCGGGTCTACTACCAGCGCAAAGAGATCCCGGTCACCGCTGGCGATCTCGACCGTTTCGGAGGCGAGGTTGGTGAGGGTCGCGATCACGTCTTCGGCCTCATGGTCGACAACCCCGACCACATCGACCCCGATCGCTTCCAGAAGGTCGTAGATCACCGGGATCTGCGGCGCCAGGCCCGCCGGAACCGGCTCTGAGACCCGATGAGACTTATAACTCGTAATCAGCTGCACGCGCCACTGCGGACGCCACGCCCGATCATCGGCGATCACGACCCGCCGCGGCTGACGGTCCTCGATGAGACGCCCCAGCCGCTCGAGAAACCCACCGATCGCGTTCACCGGCGATCCGTCAGCCGTGCTGGCCGTCGCGCGCGCGCCGTAATAGGCGCGAAAGATCAAGCTTGACCCGTCGATCAACAGCCAGTCACACGACACCAGGGCACCATAAACGACCCTCACCGCGTCCGGGCTCGACGCGGCCCGTCAGGGTCGGTCAGTCCGCTCGGTCCTCGGGATCGCTCCCCGCCCGACGGGCTGCGCGCACTTCGGCGACAGCGGCTGGACTGCCGACCCGCGGGCGTAGCTGACAAACCGGCCGAGCTCCACCGTCCGCGCGCGCAGACCCGCACCGAGCGGCCCGGCGCCGCTCTGGTCCGAACCGGAGCGTCGGCGACCGACCGCTCGGCCCTCTTCCCTCCACGACGGAAGCACCACCGGAGCAGAGCTCATAAGCGTCGTCTTGGCGACTTCCATCAGCTGACGCGAGCATGAGCACCAGAGCACAGCGTCAGGGAACTGGCTTTCGCTGACGGGTCCGTGGCGGCCGCTCCCAGCAAGCGGGGGGCCCGTGCTCGGGAAATCAGCCGCCAAAACTGACAGGGTCCTCGGAGCTAGCCTCGGGACGGTGGCTGCAGACCACCGGGAGCGTCACTCTTCCCCCCGCCGCCATGATCGGAGAACCCCACCCGCATCACGGCGGCTCTACGCTCGGGCGATGGCGATCCCCGAGCCAATGCTGAGCACTCGCGCGGCGGCGTGGCCGGCGCAGGGTGACTGGATGATGGAGCCCAAGTGGGACGGGTTCTGCTGGTGGCGATCGGCCAGCACGGAGGAACGCGCGCTTGGTCGCGCCGAGGCACGAGTCTCGGGTAATCGCCTCGACTCGCTACTGGCGCCGCTCGCCGGGTCGCCCCGCGGGACCGTGTTCGACGCCGAACTCGTCGCGCTCAGCACCCGCGACGGCCGAGCAGTCCGAGACTTCGCGGCGGTGTGCCGAGCCACGCTCCAGGCCGACGCCGCGGCGGCACGCAAGCTCCACGTGGTTGCCTTCGATCTGCTCCACCTCTCTGGCGAAGATGTCCGGCCGCTGCCCTGGGGAGGCGCACCGCGCTTCTGCGACAGGCCTTCCCCCGGCGAACGGCTGCGGCTCATCCAGACGCGGCCGGCCAGCCGGGCCGCGCACGACCAGCTCGTCGCGCTCGGGTTTGAGGGCTCGGTGCTCAAGCGGCCGGGGTCGACGTATCGCCCCGGCCGCCAGACCACTTGGCGCAAATACAAGGCGAGCCACCGCGCCGCCGCCACGCTGCGCGACGTCCGCCGCGGACGTGATGGCCACGCCTACGCGATCGCTGATCTTCACGGCCGCCGGGTGACCACTCTCGGCAGTCCGCGGCTCGCCGCGCTGATCGGCCAGCAGGTCGAGCTCACCTACTCGCGGGTCGATGCCGACGGCTCGCTGCGCGAGGTCAGGATCAGCGCCTCGGTCGGCGCGCGACGACTCATGCGGGTTGCCGATCACGCGCCTCAGCCACCCGCCGCCAACCCCGCCGAGCGACCTCCCAGGTCCCGCCCGCTGCCTGCTCGTGGCGAGGCGGAGGTGAGACTTCGCCGGGGCGCCAGTGGGGCCCCTTGCGTTGCCGGAAAGCAGGACTGACGCCGACCGCCCCTAGGCGCATCTGCTTGCTCGTCGGTCGCTAGCACCGCGTCGTAGCCAAGTTGCGCTTGGTCGCCGGCGCGATCGCGGCGGCGGGCGAAGACCGTGATGTGAGTGCGATCGTGCGCGGCGCCTGGGTGGTGGTATGGCGTGGCGTAGGTTTGGGGGGTGGATGTCGACGCGCTGCGTGATGAGGCGACCGAGCTGTTGCGTGCGTTGCTTAGGGTCGACACGTCTAATCCGCCGGGGCGCGAGACGCCGGCGGCTGGGCTGCTGCGTGACTACTTGGTGGCGAACGGGGTTGCGTGCGAGCTCGTGGCGCGCGATCCCGATCGGGCGAATCTCGTGGCCCGGATCCCGGGCGGCGGCTCGGGTCCGTCGCTGATGCTGCTGGGCCACACCGACGTGGTTCCCGCGGCGGCAGGCGATTGGACGCATCCGCCGTTTGCCGGGGTGCTGGATGAGGCGGGGTATGTGTGGGGCCGCGGGGCGTGCGACATGAAGAACGAGACCGCCACGCGTGCCGTGGCGGTGGCGGAGGTCGTCCGATCTGGGATGGCGCTGTCGGGCGATCTGGTGTTCATCGCCGAGGCCGATGAGGAGGATGGGACTAACGGGGTTGGCATGTCGTGGCTGGTGGATGAGCGCCCGGAGCTGGCCACCGACTATGTGCTGAACGAGGGCGCTGCCGAGCGGCTGCTGCTCGCGGATGGGCGCACGATCGTGACGCTCAATGTCGGCGAGAAGGCCGCGGCCACCGTCCGGGTGACGGCGCTTGGCACCCCGGGCCACTCGAGCAGTCCCTACGGGGTGCCTCATGCCGTGGCGGCGCTTGCTGAGCTGATCGGCCGGCTGGTTGACCATCGGCCACGCCGCCGGCTGCTGCCCGCGACCCAGTCGATGTTGGAAAGCCTGATCGGCCCGGTCAGCGAGGATCTCGATGCCGACATCGCCCGGGCGGCGCGACTGCATCGCGGCCTGGGTGATCTCCTGGAGCCGCTGTTTTGCACCACGATTGCGCCCACCCGCCTTCAGGGGTCTGATGCCCTCAACGTCTTGCCCGCGCGGGCCAGCGTCGACTGTGACTGCCGGGTGCTTCCCGGAGTCTCGATCGACGAGCTGCTGGGCGAACTACGCCACGCGCTGGGTGACGATGTGCCGTATGAGCTGGAGGTGCTCGAACCCCTCACCGGGGGGACGCTGTCGCCGATCGAGTCCCCGCTGTTTGATGCCTGCCATGCGTTTATCCAAACCCACGACCCCGACGCCATCCTGCTGCCGACCATCTGCACCGGCTTCACCGACTCGCACTACCCGCGCGCGGCGTTTGGGTCGGTGGCATACGGGTTCTGGCCGCTGCGGACCACGCCATACGAGATCGCCGCGGCCGGCGTACACGGCCATGATGAGCGAATTCACGTCGATGATCTCGGCTACGCCACCATGTTCCACGTCGAGGTCTGCCGCTCGCTCCTGACCTGACGCCCACCCCCGAGCACGAGCCCGGAATTGTCTGGCGACCACCAGGACGCGCGTCATAGCGAGCGACCCGCTTATCCGCGGGCGACCGAGCCCAGGGCCGCGGCGACTCGCTTGATCATGCGTCCCCCGCATCGCGAACGCGGCCAACCACTCGGGCGGGGACGGCCCGGCTAAAGAGTGCTCAGTCGCCAACGCATTAGCGCGATGCGCGTCAGCCTAGACGCGGAAGCGATGGTTGGGCTGGTGACCGGATTGGGACGGATACTTTCTCGCGATGACGGTGGTGATCGACGGTGAGAGTCTCTCGCTTGAGCAGGTGGTGCGTGTCGCACGCTTGAGCGAGCCGGTTTCGCTATCGGAGGCGGCGATCGACCGGATGCGGCAGAGCCGGTTGAAGGTTGAGCGGGTGCTCGCGCGCGACGATGCGGTGTATGGCATGACCACGGGTTTAGGGCAGCACAAGCGCTTTAGGGTGGCGGCGGACGAGGTGCCGGAGTTCAACCGCCGGCTGCTGGAGAGTCATCTGATCGGCCACGGCCCGGGCGTGCCCGACGAGATGGTGCGGGCGACGATGCTGCGTTTGGCCAATGGGTTTGCGAAGGGGACAGTGGGGGTTCGGCCGCTGTTGGCGCAGCGGCTGGTGGATGCACTGAATGCGGCTCAGCACCCGCGGGTGAGGCTGCTGGGCTCAGCCGGGGAGGCTGATCTGGCGCCACTTGCCGATCTTGCCCGGGGCCTGTTCGGGGATGTTGAGCTTCAGGCCAAGGAGGGACTGGCGCTGGTCAACAACAATTCGTTTTCGACGGCGCTGGCGGCGCTAGCGGTGAATGACGCGGGCCGGCTGATCGAATCGATCACCGTCGCCGGAGCCCTGGACCTGGAGGCGTTTGGCGCCAATCTCACGATCCTGGACCCGGTGGTGGGGGAGTCGCGCCCGTTCCCGGGGCTTCGGGCAGAGCTGGCCGGGCTGCGGCGGGCGTTGGCGGGCAGTTCGCTGTGGCAGCCTGGGGCGGCGCGCAATCTCCAGGATCCACTCAGCTACCGGTCGATCGCTCAGCTCGGCGGCGCCGCTCGCGACGCGCTGGCGTTCGTGCGCGGCCAGCTGGCGATCGAGCTCAACGCACACCACGATAATCCGATCGTCACCCCGGGGGAGGATCGCATCATCTCGGCGGGCAACTACGAGGCCCTGCCGGTGGCAGCGGCGCTCGATTTCCTGCGGATCGCGCTCGCGCCCGTGTTGACCGCGAGCCTGGAGCGAGCCATGAAGCTGCTGCAGACCCCGCTGTCGGGGCTGCCGGGTGGCCTGTCTGAGCAGGAGGGCCTGGGGTACGGCGGTCTGGGCGCGATCTCCTGGTCGGCGCACGCGTTGACTGCCGAGGCGCGGCTCCTGGCCCAGCCGGTGTCGTTTGAGCTGGCGACCACCACTCCCGAGGAGGGGATCGGCGACCGGATCACCATGGCCCCGCTGGCCGCGCGGCGGCTGACCGAACAGACCGCGCTCGGCCACCGGATCGTCGCGATCGAGCTGTTGTGCTCCGCGCAAGCGCTCCAGCTCCGCGCCCCGAAAAGGCTCGGGAGACTGACCGCCAGCGCGTACGCCCGCGTTCGCGAGCTGGTCCCGTTCGTGGGCTCAGCGGCGCCCTACCCGGCCGACCTGGAGCCCGTGGTCGCGCTGGTGGCCTCCGGGTCACTGACTGCCACTTGACCGGTCGTGTGAATCCGAGCGCGTCCTCGCCGCGGCACGCGGTCACCGCGCCAGACCCGAGGTCGCGCACCATTGAGAGAGTCGTCAAGAAGGACTTTTACTCCGACGTCCTATGTCCCCCGGAATCCCGCTGCAGGGAGCGCCTGCCCCAGGTTCTTGTCGGCGCGGACACGGACGCGGCGGGCCACGCCGGGGTTTCTGCTCGTCGCTCCATGCGAGGGCCGACGCGGCCTCAAGCGCCGGGTGGCTCGTCGAGCAAGACGCCGTACAGACGCCTCACTCCAAGCCTGACTACCAGCCTCTCAGCGTCGATCATTTGCGCGAAGAACTCGGTCTCGTCAGCGATCTTGCCGTAAAACGTCGAGTGAACCTCAAGCAGCTCTCGGCATGTCTCGTCGCCGGGGGTGGTAGCGACGTTCGAAATCTCGGCGTCGCACTCGGCGACGGCATAGGACCAGAAATGAGCGCCTGGGACATGCAAGGTGGCGCGCCCGTCGCGCCGCAAGATGCGACCCTTCACACGACGAGCCGTGGTCGAGACGAGCGCTCTACGCTTGGCGGCATCCCATACGTACAGCACGTTCGTCAGGTGGGGATACCCTGCTTGCGTCACCGCCGCCAGGATGCCCTGGCTGTTGTTGGCGATCAGTTCCTGCAGCTGTTCTTGGTCAGGCATCTGAACTGTTCCTCGGCTAGGTAGAGAGACGTCGTTTGCCGAGCGTACGAAAGTCCCGCGTCTTGCCTTCGGCCTGGCGGCCGCCCGCCGCAGGTCAGGGGCATTTGCGAGCCTGCCACGCCCGGTCTGGAGTTGGGTTTCCCAGCCATCGACGTCGGAGCACTCTGCGTGGCGGGCGAGCGACGCGCGGTACGGGCGACTCGTACATCCGAGCCGAGCCCGAAGAACGGGAAGGACATCGTAGAAATCACGCTCGCTGGGAAGGTCAACGGCTTGAGCGTCACGATGCTGTGGGAGGCCTTGACTCTTAAACTCGGCCGAGCCGCCTGGTGGCTCCGCGGGCGGCATCATCAGCCGAGCAGGCGTATGAGCCCGCGTCCGATGAAGAACAGCCCGGCGGCGCTGAGCAGCCCGAGGGTGAACCCGCGACGGCGGCGAGCGATCTGATCGCGTAGAGCAATGAGCCCCCGCTGGCTGGGACCGGGGGCGACCCTGGTCAGGACGACGGGCACCCAAGCGGGCATGGAAACCAGTCCGACGAGCACGAGGACGAGCACCGCTTCAGGTGCGACCTCAACCTCAGTTCTGGCGATTTCCTTGGCGGCCGGTGCAATCAGGGCCAGCGTCGTGACGTTCGTCGCCATGGCGAACACGCCGAACGCAAACGCCGCCCGAGCCCGGCGCGAACCACTCGCACGCCGGTCGTCACCGCCCTCGCGACTCGGCGACCCGCCCCGGCGCCGTCGCGAGACGACAATGAGAACCGCCACGCTGACCAAGACCAGGCCGAGAACGACGTCGAGCGTCGCGTCGAGGTGCGGCCTGGTCGGGAGCGAGACCGCGCGCCCGAACAGCACGATGGCGACGACGATCACGAGCGTGGTGAGGACCACACCGGCGGCGTAGCGCACCCCTGCCCTCCCACCGTCGGGGCCGGCGAGGAGCATGGTTTGCGCCGTCAAGATGACCGGACTGACCGCTCCGCCCAGCCCAAGCGGGATAACGACCGCGAGCGCCGCCAGCACCGAGCGGACTATAGGTCCTCGCCTCCGGTCGCGCCTGGCGCTCACAAGACGACCGTGTGGCAACCGAAGCCCACCCGCCCACCGCACGCCGAATAACCCGTCGCAGCGCCCGGGGCGGTGCGGCAGGGAGGAGATCGGGCCGGGACCGGAGTATTGGCTCGAGGCGAGAGCGGCACCGCCGCTCAAGCAGTGAAACCTGCCCGGTTGATCGAGTAGGGGCAGTCGGCGGCAGTTGACGGTGGCTTCTGCAACGTCGGCGATGCAGGCACGAACATCTGGCCCTGCCCCGGTTTGGGTGACACCGTCTCGCGGAAGTTAGGACAGTTCAGAGCGCCTACCCGGACGCTCACCGCGCGATTCTCCTGCTTGAGCCAGTTGCGCAACGTCACGTCAGAGATCCCCAAAATCCTCGGGGAGCTCGCGCTGCGGCTTGTTGGGCGCTCCGTCGGTTTGGGGATGAATGTCATCTAACGAGAGGGATGATGATGCCGGTGCAACGGCGGTAGATGAGGGCGACCAAGGGGCTGGCGGAGTGAAAGCCGAAGCTGCGGTGGCTGATCAGGCGGATGCGGTTGTTGAGGCCTTCAAAGCGGCCGTTGTTGAGTCCGAGGCGGATGGCGTTGAGGATCCCGTCGCGGTGGCGGCGGATGGTGCGGGCGAGCTTGATGAATGGGTCCAGCCGGGAGCGGGAGGCCTAGGTCGGCCAGGCATCGAGGTGCTCGGAGCGAGCGTGCGGTCCTCGAGTTGTAGAGCAGCCGGAGCTCTTCTTTGAGCCGGAACGCGCGGTAGAGCGGCCGGTTGGCTTGCTGGACCTCGCCGAGCTTGGCCAGCTGGTCGATCGATTGCTTCTCGGGGGCCTTGAGCAGCGACCAGCGCGTGCCCTTGATCCACTTCTCAGTCAGGGAGTGCGAGCGTTGGCGGGCGTTCCATTCGTCGCGGCGGACCTGGTCGACGGCGCGCTGGGCGAGGCGCACGACGTGGAAGGGATCAAATGCGATCTGCGCGTGCGGGAGGCTCTCCCGGATGGCCTGCTGGTCGCCGCCGGGCATGTCGATCGAGACCGCCCCGGATCGTGTCCTTGCGCTTGCCGAGCAGATCGAAGAAGCCCTGCAGCGTGGCGGCGTTGCGGCCCGGGGCGCACCACCCGATCGGGCCCTTGATCGACGACGGTCGTGAGGTACCTGTGCCCGCGGCGGTAGGAGATCTCATCCACCCCGATCGTGACCAGTCCGGCCAAGCGCCGCTCGTCAAGCCGATCTGAGACGACGCGCTGGACGATCCGCCCGACCGTGTCTCAGGCGATCCGCAGCAGGCCTGCGTCGGCGTCTTGGCCATCGGCTAGGCCAGCCACGGGAGGACGTCCTCGAAGTCGCGCGTGTGCTGCGCGCGTGGCGGGCCTAGGGCACGGCCTCCAAGCGCACCCCCAGTCGCGGCAATGCAGCCGACCTAGCTGGCACTCGATCACCCAGCGGCTGGAGCCCAGACCGAGATGGCGCCAACGCTTCACACGCCGGTCGGATCTGCAGCGATCGGTTGATCTGGCCACAGCGTTCGCACACCGCCGTGGTGCCGAAGCCGCACAGTCACGATCACCCCCTCAGCCGAAGCTGACATCGATGATCGCCGCGCCTTGCAGGCGCAGAAGCCGGTTGAATGCGATGGTGACGCGCATGTCGCCCTCCTGGTGGGCCGCTTGACCTTTGACAACCAGCAGCCTGCGTCATGAGGGCGGCTGCGCGTCGACGCGCTCTGCGCAACCTCCGAACTAATCCTCAGCCGCAGACCCCTGCTCAAGCAGGAAACGCAGCGCGGTCATCATTCCCAAACGGCGAGGAGACCGCTTGTTGCCGAGCTGGGCCAGACGGACCGCCTCCCGGCGACTCGTCGGGATACGGCGGTCTTGTTCTGGGCACCTGAACCTCGCTTTCCCCGGCTTATGACCGGTAGCGGTCAAGTGTCGTTAAAACGGGGCCACTCCAATTCGTTTCGGGACCCTTCTGGTTCAAAGCGGCAGCGAGATCTCGGCTCCTGCCGGCGCGTCTCGTGCTGGTCGTTCGGGGGAGCGGAAGCCGCGGTGGCCGCGGAGCTGTCGTACGTTTGGCGATTACGGTCAAATAGCAGGGAGCCCTACTATGTAAGATGGCGGATCATGACTCTCACTCCGGGGTTCGCGGCCAAGCTCAATGAACAGATAGGTAACGAGTTCGCCGCCCATCAGCAGTACGTCGCCTGCGCCGTCTACTATGACTCTCAGGCGCTGCCGCAGTTGGCCGGTTTCTTCTACCGCCAAGCGCTCGAAGAGCGCGAGCACGCGATGATGATGATCCGGTTCCTGCTCGACACCAGCGGTGAGGTAACGGTCCCAGGGCTCGAGGCGCCGGTCGCGCGCTTCGGTGACGTCGTCGAACCTATCTCTCTGGCGCTCGATCAAGAGCAGCGGGTGTCGGGGCAGATCAACGCGCTCGCCGCGACTGCCCGCGAGGAGGGCGACTACACCTCTGAGCAGTTCGTGCAGTGGTTCATCCGCGAGCAGATCGAGGAGGTCGCGACGATGACGAATCTCCTACGGGTCGCTGAACGCTCTCGAGGCGACGAGGCCGACATCGAGGACTTCATCGCTCGAGAGCAGCAAGACGCTGGGGTCCCGGATCCGACCGCCCCGCGCGCGGCGGGGTCACGCTGACTGAGGGTTGAGACGTACGCGCGCGACCCCCGCATGCGATGACAAGGTGAGCCGGATTTGATCGAGCGAGAAACCGTTTGCCCCGGCGACGTCACCCAACCCGCCTATCCGTGAGCTGCACCACGGACCCGCGGAGCCGCTTTATGATGAGACCGCTTCGCGGGCTTATGAGCAAGTTGAGTCACAGAATGGGGAAAGCTGACTTGCATTCGTCCTCACGCGAAACTGTCGAGAAAGAGCCACGCGGGGACAAAGGTGCTAGCAGGAGGCGCCGCGCGGATTGTGCTGAGCCTCATCCGAGACGCCTGCTTCGTCGCCGCCCGAGCACTCGGGACGTGCACTGCTGCTCCGGCTAACCGTGCACACAAACCGGTAGTCAAGGGCAACCCGACTCGGGCCGGCGAAACGCCTGAGCCTGCGTGGGAGCGGAAGCGCGGCGGCCTCCGGCTGAGACTTCGCATCGATTCAGCCGCCGGCAGGAACTAGCCTGACAAGTAGCGAGGAATGTCTCTGTGTTGCCGTTGCGGGCTGGGTTTGAGCGCATCAGACTCGTCGCATCAGCGTTGGGCGACGTCCTCATGAGGGGGAAGCTGTGGGCTCTGAGCGTAGGTCCACCAGTGAGATAAACACTGCCTCCGCGAGGGGCATGACACACCAGTCAGGTCGGATGCCGTAGCGCCGGCCGGCTTCGGGACCCGTTGCACCACCCACTGGGGCGTTTGTGCACGCTGCTGGCCCCGTGTTCACGGCACGCACCCATCGCCAATCGCCGCTGATTGTGCGGTCGGATGGCTCGACGTGGCTGATGGGGCCGAACCCCAATCCCGCGGGGTCGGGCGACAGCGGATTCAGCGCGATTTCGTGCAGCTCCACCAGAGCGTGCACGGCAGTCGGCTTTGATCGATCAGGCGCGTTGGCCGAGCGATTGAACGGAGGACGCTGGTCCGTTGAGCAGGTTGCGAGGTCCAAGGCAGTCGGTGCTTAGCGGGGTTTCGTGCCCTTCATCGAGATTGTGCGAGGCCGTTGGGTCCTCGAGCGCGAACGCCCGCGATGAGTTCTCCCCGCCCGCCGGGTCTCGGAGAGCGAACCAACCGTTCCCGCGCGCCCAGGACAGAACGGGCGCTCAATCAATCAAAGGAAAGGAAGGTTGGGTATTCGTTCTGCAAGCTCAGGGCAGCCTGCCGGTGTGAGTCCGGTCCGGGGAGATGCCAGGGTCCCCGGTAGTGAGGCCCCCGTGCGTCGCCGAGAGGCGGGGTGCGAAGCGGGGTGGATCAACTGGCCGGTCCGCAGCATTAAGCGAAGCCTGCGGCGTCGTCATTGTTCACCGCCCGGTTGGGCGGTCAAGGAGGAGCCGAGCCCGCGTGAACAGGGCGAAGGCCACGGAACGCATCTGGGAGCCTGGAGCGGATGCGCAGGAACCTCCCGGCGTATAGGGCGCGGAACGGTCAGACGGTTGTCCTGGGAACTGGGGAGACCCTCCTCGGCCCGGTCCCTGCGGGGGATCGGAGCAGCATCGGCCTATAAGCGGCAGCACCGTGAAGTGGCCGATAGCCGAGAGGGAGTCGGAGGGGGTCGTAGTAGTGCTGATGGTCGGGACAACACAACCCGACCGGAGCGAAGGGCCCCTGCTTCATCCATGCATATCAACGGAAGGGAGGGACGCTGATGAGTGCCAGCAGTTCGGCTAGTTCCGTCAGCCCGGCCGGTGGCCGGGACCGCGTTCGAGCCCTCCAGCGTGTGCTCTATCGCAGTGCCAAGCAGGATCCCGAGCGTCGGTTCCATGCCCTGTTCGACAAGGTCGCCCGCAGCGACGTGATGTGGCGGGCGTGGGATGACGTGCGGGCCAACAAGGGTGCTCCCGGGGTTGATGGCGTCAGCATTCAGGACGTCGAGACCGCCGGGGTGCAACCGTTCCTTGAAGACCTCGCGGCGGATCTACGGGCGGGCCGGTATCGGCCACGGCCGCTGCGGCGGGTGCATATGCCCAAGCCGGGCCGGCCGGGACAGACCCGGCCGCTCGGGATACCCACCGTTTCAGACCGGGTGGTGATGGCCGCCGCGAAGATCGTGCTCGAGCCGGTGTTCGAGGCCGACTTCTTGGCGCCCAGCTTCGGGTTTCGCCCGAAGCGCTCGGCCCACATGGCGATCGAAGCCATCAGGGTCGCAGCCAGCCGGAGCGGCGATTGGGTGCTCGATGCCGATATCAAGGCGTGCTTCGATGAGATCGATCACGACGTGCTGATGGCCGATCTCGGCCGTCGGGTGATCGATCGGCAGATGTTGAAGCTGCTGCGGTGCTGGCTGCGGGCGGGGATCTTCGAGGGCGGAGTGATCACCGTGTCCGGTGCGGGCACTCCGCAGGGATCGCCGATCTCCCCGCTTTTGGCGAACATCGCGTTGCACCGCCTCGATCAGGCGTGGCAGGGTGACGCTCTCCGAGCGGGGACTCTAATCCGCTACGCAGACGACTTCGTGGTCGTCTGCGGCACCGCCGGTCAGGCCACGGACGCCTGGCAGCGGGCGCGGAACGTGCTGGCCGAGACCGGGCTCCGGGTGAGCCCGGAGAAGACCAGGATCGTCGAGCTGACCAAGGGCAAGCAGGGATTCGATTTCCTCGGGTTTCACCTGCGCAAGGTGGAGTCCTGGAAATGGCGTGGCAAGTGGTACCTCCAGCGCTGGCCCTCGCCCCGGGCGATGACAAGCGTCCGGGCGAAGATCAGAGAGCTGACCGACCGCCGCTACGCCGGGATCGAGCTGGAGATCGTGGTCGAGCGCCTCAACCCGGTGATCAGGGGCTGGGGCAACTACTTCCGAGTCGGGAACTCCGCCCGGAAGTTCTCACACATCGACAGCTACGTCCACGAACGCCTCGCGATCCTCGCCAGCAACAAGCACAAACGCTCCGGCCGCAACTGGGGCACCCGCTTTAACAGCGAGTGGCTCGACCGGCTCGGCGTCTACACCCTCACCGGAACGGTCCGCTCCGGGACTGCGCATGCCCCGCGATGAAGGATGTCGGAGAGCCGTGTGCGGGAGAACCGCACGCACGGTTCGATGCGGCAGCGGGAGGCAGAAACGACCAGTCGGCCACGTCCGTGCGGCCGTCGAAGCCTCCCGCTGACCCTACAGACCCGACCAGAACAGAACAGGAGCCTTACATGGATTGGAGCCTTGAAGTCGTTGTCCTACCGGTTAGCGATATCAACCGCTCGGTCGCGTTCTATCGCGACCAGATCGGCTTCGGCCTTGATCACCACACGCAGAACGGACACATGGACGTCGCGCAGCTAACCCCGCCGGGTTCAGGCTGCTCGATCGTCCTCGGCAATTTGCCAGCGCAGAATCAAATGACACCTGGCTCGATGAAGGCGCTCCAGCTCGTCGTTCCCGACGCGGCAGCAGCACGGCAGGAACTGCTAGACCGTGACGTCGACGCGAGCGAGCTCAGCGTGGTCACCGAGGCAGATGGTGGCACGTTCTTCGGCTTTCACGATCCGGACGGGAACTCATGGGCGGTTCAGGAGATCAAGGCCCGAGCCACCAAGCCTCTGCTTCCCAACGACCACGTCGGCCTCGGCGAGTGGGCCGGCCGCTGACGATAGCGTGTAGCTCTGGGCTGGTACCCACGTCACGATCGAGGAGCCCGACCGGCTCTACGCAGCGGCAGCAATGACCGACTAGATGCTCGAGCTCGCGCGCCGCACGTCCGAAAATCTTAAAGACTCGTGCATCGAACGACAAACTGTCGGCGATGACGTCTCCGTCAAACGCAACTCATTTACGCTAGCGACGTCCAGGCCCGCCCGCTCCCTCATCGGCTCAGGCAGCGACCCTCGTACGATCGCTTCCCGGAGCGCACCAGCTCAGGCCGCGCGCCTGCTTCGGCGACAACGTGATCACCCGCTTCGGCGTCGGCGCGCGATCCCTATGCCGCGACGATAGGGATCGCCCCTTCGCGGAGGCCAGCGTCATCGCACTGGCGACGACACCACGGCCGAGTCACCTGTCGTCCCCCGGCTTCGTGCTGCCCGGCACGGACGGCTAGTCGAGCGTCGGCGCCGTGGTCCTATCATGAGATGGCGTCGTGGACTGGGAACTCGACTGATGCGACAGGGCCCCTGGACCGGCCGTTATCCGGCGGCCGCGGCGATGGTGATCTGTGCCCTCGTCCCATACCTGGCGCTCTCGGCGGCACTCGAGCCGATCACCCCGATCATCGCCAAGGACCTGCACATGAGTCTGCAGGCGATGAGCCTCGCCTCGGGCATGGCCAACGCCAGCTATGCCGTGGGCACGGTCCTGGCCGTGCTCTTGGCTCAGCACCTTCCCCAGCGCCGGATGCTGGTCCTCTACGCCGCGCTGCTGGTACTCGGCTCCGTGCTCGCGGCGGCCGCGCCCGACGCGGGCTTCTTCATCGCCGGCCACGTCTTGCAGGGCCTGTGCACGAGCCTCTTGCTGATCGCGGCCGTGCCCCCACTCGTGGTCTCGTTTCCGCTCTCGAAGCTGCGCTGGACGGCGATGATCCTAAATGTCTGCATCTTCGGAGCAGTCGCCCTGGGGCCGCTGGTGGGCGGCATCCAGGCGCAAGCCAACGGGTGGCGTCCGTTGTTTTGGATCATCGCCGGTATCGCGGCCGCGGCGCTGCTGCTGTCGCTGCTGACCTTTCAGGACGCGCCGCCGGCTGACCCCAGCGCCACTCGCAACCCTCTTCCCGTCGCACTGGCTGCCGCAGGCTGCGTGGCCCTGTTCTACGGCGCCTCGGAGCTGCTCACCCACCCGTTCGTAGACGTCATGACGCTCGTGCCGGTGGCATGTGGGCTCGCGCTGATCGTGATTCTCCTGGTGTACCAGTACCGCGCCAAGCGTCCGCTGCTGTGCATTCGCCCGCTCGGCAGCACACTCCCCGTGAGCGGGATCGTAGTTGCCATGTGCGCCGCGGCGAGCTCCATATCCGCGGTTGCGCTGGCCGCCGTCCTGCTCACAGACAAGTTCAGTCCTGTGCACCTGGGCCTGCTTCAGTTCCCCGAATTCATCGCTGCGCTGATCACCGCGGTTGTGCTCGGTGTGGTCTTCCGTACCCGGGGTCTCCACTACCTCGTGCTCGGAGGAATGCTCTCGCTGATCGCGGGGATCCTGGTACTTCTGTCTCATCTCCCGCCTACGTCGCTGGGTATGGCGATCGGCTCTGGACTAGTCGGACTCGGCGTCGGCGGCTCGGTGGCGCCGGCGCTGTTCATCGCCGGCTTCTCGCTGCGCAACAACGCCCTGCAGCGCGTGTTCGCGATCATCGAGCTGCTGCGAGGAGTTGCAGCATTCGCGGTCGGGCCGGTGCTTGTCCATGTGGCCACGACCGTGGGAGGGAGCCCGGCGGCGGGCACCCGGACCGCGCTGTGGATCTGCTTCGGGATCGCTAGCGCCGGCACGCTGCTCGCGGTCTCCCTTTATGCGCTCGGCGGGGTTCGCCCGCCGGCGCCGGCACTGGAGACATGGCAGAGCGGCGAGGCGCCGGCGTGGTACTCGCCGCCGCTGCTCGCCCGAATCCGTGACTCCTCCGGGGCGACGGTTCTGACCGAGCCGCTCGCCTGTGACGCGGGCGGACACTACGGCGGCCCGCGCAACGGCGACTCAGCGGAACCCGCGGCCGACCGAGCCGGCGCAGCGACATGAGTGCGGTTGACCTTGGCCCTGTGCTGTTCGCCTACGACGGCTCGGAACTGGCCGGGGTCGCGATCGACGAGGCGGCCCGCCAGCTGGCAGGCGGACGGGACGCCATCGTGCTGACCGTATGGCGTCCGTTCGTGGTCGGGTTCATCCCGCCGCCAGGGGTCGAGTTCGACGCGGCGGCAAGCGACGAGGTCAGAAGAGCTGCCGAGCAAACCGCCGCGCACGGAGCCTCGCTGGCACACGCCGCCGGCTTCCACGCCGAGAGTCTCGAGCTCACCGAAGCCCCAACGTGGAAGGGGATCGCCCGCGTCGCCGACGACCGCGACGCGAGCCTGATCGCGCTCGGCTCCCACGGCAAGAGAGGTCTCGCAGGCGTTTTCCTCGGCAGCGTGGCGGCCGCCGTCGCGGCGCACTCGGGACGTACCGTACTGATCGTGCACAGGCACGCCTGAACCACTCCGGCTCGCTTCGGCGCGCTGGTCGAGCGCCGGATGCCGACCGGCTCACCTCGTTGACGACGCAGCCGGCATTCCGTGGCCGAACCGCGAGCCGCGCAGGTCGCCGGCGATCGCGTTCACTTCTTGAGCAGCCCAAGAGCACCACCAACGCTTCGGCGACGGGGGGATCGTCCCGGTCGGGCCCGGCCGACGTCCTGCCGCATGATCGCCTCCTCCGACCATCGGGCGTCGCGCCGTCGCACGGCGGAGTGCTGTTCCTGGCCCGAATCCGTAGGCCGTTCGCGTGGCTTCTTGTGTCCGCAGGAGCAGTCTTGAACTTGGGTTGAGGCTCGGCTACCGCGGCTGCCACTAGCCCAATGCGGCTGTACGCACTCAGGCAACGGGCGCTCCTTCTCGCGCCGAGCGAAGTGCCGGCATGCCGCCGGTAATGATTGAGCGGTTAGGGCTCGACCTTGACTTGATCCGGCGAGGCGTAAAGACTATGTCGGGCGATCGGGCTGATCAGATGGCTGGCGCTGAAGATCCAATAGCACGTCCCGAGCCTCCGCCTGAGGTCGCGCCGAGGGCGCCGGGCGGTGACCGGGGAGGGACCGGCTCAGGATCGGTAGATGGATCCTCGCGGGGATCGGCGGCCTACTGGTGCTGTTGGGCGTCGCGCTTGTCGTCATCCACCTGACCCAGCGCGATAAGGATGGTTACTACACGTCATCTACCTTGCAGGTCGCCGCGCCCGGATACGCGGCCACTTCCGAAGGGCTGGATGTCGGGAACCTCCGAAGCTTCGCGACTGACGCGGTGGGGCGGGTACGGGTCAGCGCTCGCAGTAGCACCGGTAAGCCACTATTCGTCGGGATCGCGTCTCAGAACGCCGTGAACGGCTACCTGGCCGGAGCCGCCCGTAGCGAGGTAACCGAGGTCAACGGCAACACAGTCTCCTACAAGACGCATGCCGGCGGGGCGCCGGCCGCTACCCCTGCGCGCGAACGCTTCTGGCAGTCGTCAAGCAGCGGTAGTAGCCAAGTGACCACCACGTGGAATGTCAAGGGGGGCACCTGGGTGATAGTCCTGATGAACTCGAGCGGCGCTTCCCCAGGTCAGCACGGCCGTACGTGTAGGCGCAAAGACCAGCCTGCTGCTTTGGGTAGGCCTTGGCTTGCTTCTCGGCGGACTGATTGCTGCCGGAGGCGGCAGCGCAATGGTTTTGAGGAGCCGCTCACGGTGACCTACAGCCAAGCGAAGGTCCACACCGGAGCTCTCGCAGGTTCCGCCCCGGACGATCGCTGGAGGCGTCGCGTGGGCGGGACTGTCGCTATTGCGTGGCTCGGCGGCTCTGCTGCGACGCTTGGTCGCGCTCCTGGTTTGATCGACAAGCAGCAGTGGTGCCGGCGTGACCCCTTCAGGCGTAATCCGGCAGCACCCGCAGGATCGCTGGCGAGTGGTTTCACGATCTGGGTCTCAGACCGGACGAGTCCTATGGCGACCACGCGATGACGTGGGTCGGCTGTGGCGGGTGAGCGCTTTGCCGCGAACTCGATCGCCGGAGTGAAGTACAGCGGACGAGCGCTTCGGTGCGACATAGCGATGATCAGACTTGAGCGCCTCGCCGTGACGGCGACCACGGATCCGTCGAGGAGCATCGGGAGGACGGATCGGAGAACTGTTTCCCTGACGGGTCGCGGGCTGCCGCACCCAACAGGCGCGGGGCCCGTGCGCGGAAACTCAGCCGCCAAAATTGACGGGCCGCAGGAGCTAGCCCCCGTGGGGATTGCTGCAGACCACCGGGAGGTCACCCTTCTCCTCGCCGTCATGGCCGGACAACCCCACCGGCACCACTACGCTCGGGTTATGGCGATACTCGAGCCAATGCTGAGCACTCGTGCCGCAGCGTGGCCGGCGCAGGGTGACTCATATGGAGGAAGGTTTGTCAAGTAGGCAGCGGTCATTGTCGCTCCGGATTGCGGTGCGTAACGGGTTGGGTGCTCGGGTGGGGAGGCGCCGAGCGCGTCCTCGACGTCGGTCAGTCTCATATGCGGGGGTTGGCACCCCAGGTCCCTGATTGCGTCGCCGGCGGGCGCTTGTCTAAAAGCGGGCGTGGCCTGGTTGGGGCTGCCCATAGCCACATCGCGCGTGCCGGCGGACTTCGGGGCCCGGCGTCTCCCCACCCGAGCGGGAGGGCTGTCAGCTTGGGCTATGGGGCGGTGGCTGCCGCCCAGAGAAAGCAGGCCAGCTCGCGCGCGCAGGCGACCGTGATCACGTTGGCGGGCTTTTTGCGGGCGCGCATTCGTTTGTGGATGTGGTGTAGACGGTGCTGGGCGCGCCAGGCGATCTGCAGAACGTGATCGGGCAGCCCGTCGTGGCGCGCGGCGAGCTTGAGACCGATCCTCGGCGGACGGGCGTAATGCCAAGCGGCCTCGACGAGGATCCGCCGGGCGTACTTTGAGCCGGTCTTGGTGATCGACCCGTGCACGTCTTGCTCGCCCGACTGCTGTCGCGATGGCACCAGCCCCAGCCAGGATCCCAGCTGCACCGCGCGCGGAAAGCGCCCGAAGTCTGAGACCTCAAGAGCGACGATCAGCGCTGAGAGGGTGTCCAGGCCGCGGAACGCGCGCAGCCGACTGACCAGCGGCCACAGCTCGTCCTCGCGCGCCACGCGCGCCAGCCGCTCGTCGAGCGCCTGGCGGCGGGCGGTCAGCCCGTCGCAGGCCGCCAAGCCGTCGATGAACGCCAGCTCGGTGTTGACCTGGGAAAAGCTCTGCGCCGCCAGCCATTGACGATGCGCCTGCGTCCAGGCGGTGCGGTCGTACACCCGGCCGCGGCGCAACAGCAGCTTGGACACGCGATGGCGACAGCGCATCAGATCGAGCCTGACCTGCTCGCGCGCCCGCGCCAGGTCTCGCGCCGCCTCCAAGCTCGCCGAGGGGACCGCGACCGCCGTCAGCGCGCCGGCCATTAGCTGGCGCAACAACAGATCGGTGTCCTTGCGATCGGACTTGACCCGGTCGCCCGACGGACGGGGAGTCTTTGACGGCGCGATCACCTGACAGTCGATCCCCGCCGCCACCGCCGCCCGATACAACCCAAACCCGGTCGGGCCCGCCTCGTAGCAAGCCCGCACCGGCCCCGGCAACCCAGCCAGCCAGCCGACCACCGGCTCCACCGCGCCAGTGTCGAACCGCCGGCGCACCAGCTCGCCGCTGGTCACATCCAGCGACGCCGCGTAGGTCGAGCGCGCGTGGACATCCATCGCCACCCATGTCATCGTTCCGGTCACGGCCGGACCTCCCTCGTATGGGGTCAGCCGGAGTCCGTCTCCGGCCAGTCAAACCCCCGATCAATGCGATCGAGGTCCGGCCTTCAACCTTCCGGCGGATCATCCTCCATAGGGTCTAGATGATGGAGCCCAAGTGGGACCGGTTCCGACTGCTCGCGGCGATTGACCACCGCGGACGCATGCGCGCTTGGTCGCGGCGAGGCACAAGTCTGAGTGATCGCCTCGAACCGCTCCTAGTACCGCTTACCGGGCAAGATGCTCACGCCGTGAACGATGGCTTTGGCGCGGCGGTGGCGGTAACGGTCGCTCGCGCGGGCCTGAACCCGGCCTCAGTGGCGCTCGAGCGGTAGGTCCCGCGGTGCAGGGTCACGCAGATCGTGGCCTTGCCGGCGCGGGATGTCCTGGCCGTGCGGTGGGCGAAGCGCACGGTGGCGCCCGCCACGGGATGCCCGGTGGAGGTGGCGTTGAAGGCAAAGCAGGCGCGGCCGGCGCGGGCGCGCCGCGGGAAGACCGACAGCTTCAGAGCGCGTAGCGGGGTGCTGAACTTCTGATCGGCGCCGTAGCTCGTCCCCGCCTTGTTGTGCGCGACGATCCGGAAGTGGTAGGTCCTCCCGGGTAACAGGCCGGAGATCGTCGCGGACTGCGGGTGCGTGGTGGTGTCAGCGCCGGCGCTGCGGGAGCTGCTTTGCTTACGGTAGGCGCGGGATCTTCCGTATTGGAAGTAGTAGCTCGTCGCCGACCCGTTCGGGTTGACCGTCCCGCGCAGGGTGGCCGAGGTGTGGGTGACCTTCGTCGCCGCGCGGGTCGCCGCCGCGGGCGCCTTCGCCGACGGGGGAGGGCTGGAGACGGTGTAGGTGACGCTGGATTGACCTGTCAGCCCGTCGCTGCTGGTCGCCGTGGCCGTGAACGTGTGCTGCCCCGGGGTGGAGGTGTCAATCGCGGTCCCGGCCGGGCGCCCGTTCTGATCCAGGCATGACTCGATCCCAGGCCCGCCGACCGCCTCGGTACAGCTGAAGCTCGAATTCACAACCTGCCCCCGGTTGTAGGTCGCATTATTCGCTGGCATCGTGATCGCCGCCGTGGGCGCGGGAACCGCCCAGCTGATCACCACCTCGGGCGCGTCCGAGGAGGACGCCGTCGCGACCGAGATCCCACCGGACGGGCCCGCGCCCGCGTAGCTCGAGCCGCCGCCGCCGCCGCCCTGAACCTCGCCGCCGCCGCCGCCGCCGCCGCCGAACCAGCCGCCGCCACCGCCACCGCCACCGCCGAAGCCGTCGCCGCCGCCGCTCGCGCTGCCGTTCGCGCCGCCGCTGCAGCCGGCGCCGGCACCATCGGTCCCGTCAGCGGGGCCGATCCCCCCCGGAGCACCCACCCCATTTTCGTTGCAATTGGCGTTACCCGCGCCGGCCACCACGGCGTCTCCGGCGCGGCCGCCGTTCGTGCCAGTTGCGGCGCCCGCGCCGCCGCCGCCACCGGCCACCAGCAGCCGGGCGTCCGTCGCCGGGTTGCCCGTCAGCTGCGCACTCGCACGCGGTGCCCTCAGCAAGGCCGACGACCCGCCACCCCCACCACTACACGCGTTACCCGCGCCGCCGTCGAACAAGCCCCCGACCAGGGGCGGCCCGCTGCAATTGCCGCCCGGAAACGGCGGGCCGGCCTGACCGACATCCACCCACAGCGGCGAGCCCGCCGTGACAGGCAACCCGGTATTGACCACTTTCGCCCCCAAGCCGCCGGCCGCGGCGCCGAACGGCGTGCTGGTAGCCCCTCCCGGAGCGCCGAATGCGCTCACGCTGACAGTGCTAACGCCGGTCGGGACCGCGAACGTGTCCTCCGTGCCCTGACTCGTATACGTGCACGTCGCGGTCGTGCCCGATCGCGAGAACTGGCCCGTAGCGCCGCACGGCGATGCGGCCAGCGCTCCGGGAGCGCCAACGACGGCGGCGGCGGCGAGCACCGCGAGCGCAGCGAGCACCGCCCGAGCGCCAAGCGACCGCGCGCGCTGTAGCCCGCAGTCGTCATGCCTACCACTGCTCGCGCAAAACGGCCTCATCGCTCCCCCACTCGAGTTACGCCGACATCTCCCTGCTCGAAAACAACTCCCAGCGCACTAATACCAGAGCAGGGCGAGTGCTGCAACACAGCTGCCGATCGCATTCGCAGCACGCGGCCCCACCAACTCCAGCATGCCGGCGTCTCCCGTATTGGATCCGAACCACAAAGCCTCGCTCACGCGCAGCCAGAGCAGTGGTTGTATCGATGGCAGCGCGACGTCGTCGTGACTGAGTTAGACGTCGAGGAATAGTGCCCTCCGCTGCAACTGGTCGTGCCGACCGTCAACGTCGTCGCAGACGGCTCCGTCCTGGCCGATCTCGTCCGATGCGGATCACGTCAGCGTCCTGTCAGGACGCGAGGCCACTACGCCTCGGCATAGAAGCGGAAGCATCCGTGGACACAGCGAACGGGCTATGGCGCGTTGCTCCAACCAAAGGATCGTCACGAGTCGTGGTCGGTCGCTCACGAGGTGTCGTCCCCTCCTCGCGGCAGCTCGCCGGGTTTTAGCTTGTAAGTCGAGAGCTCCTGAATCTCTAACGGGTTCCTTCGCAGCCGGCGAACGACTCGGGCGTCCTCCTCCTGCGACTCGAGGTCCCGAAGCACTAACCTGCATCGCGAGGACGTGGGTGACAGGGCGGTGGCGGATACAAGCTCTCGAGGTGTTCAAGCAAAGCAGGTACCTGCTGATGGTGTAGAGCTCGCAAGTGTCGTTGAAGTCAACGCGGCTGGGCGCCGAGCGGTCTCGGCGCCTCCACCGCCGAGTTGCGGCGCGCCAAGATTAGGTGCCAAGGATTTTGTTGGGTTTCCAGGGAGGAGTTGGTAACTTTAGCTAGCGAGGCTGCTCCTTTGGGAGGGGTTAGAGCTTGACGATGCACGTACGCTAGTGGGGTAGTTCGTCATCGGCGAGGAGGGAATCGATGGAAAGAGTAAAGGTGTCGTGGCTCGCGGCCGCCATAGTTATCATTGCGGGGTTGTGGGGCGTTGATCTCGTCGGTGTATCGGTGGCGACCGCGCGGACGCTGCCGCCCACCCTCAACGGCGAAACACTCAGCGCTGGCCCTGATCACCAGGGCATTGGGTGCATTAACTCTCCGGGCGGTCCGTTCTCTGCCAACATCTCGGGGACGGCCAGCGGACCCTATGCGGGGACGTTCACTGAAACGCTCCGCGGAAACGTGAACCCAACTCGCTTCGTCGCGGTCTTTACCATCGACGCTCCTAATGGCAAGGTGATCGGGGTCAAGAACCTAACCAGCGGTCCTGCGGGATGCTACATAGGTTCCAATAGCTTCACGTTTAGCGCGCAGGCGAACTACCAGGCACTGATTCACACTCCGCAAGGCAATTACACAGACCAAGGTACAGCGAGCACAAGTCTCCTCGAGCTCAACGGCTCCATTATCGATTTCTCAGAGGTGTTTACTTCATCGCACACGTAACCCACGGTTCTCGAGCCGGCCAGTAAGCAAGTCGATGAATGAGCGGCCGCGGCAGATTTGCATGCCTCTCAGGGTTGGTGAAACTGGGCGTGACCGGATCGCGACAACTCATCGTCCGGCAACGCGAGTTCGATTCTTGGGAGCGCCAAGGGGGCCCCTGGAGCGACAGCAATCTTGGCCGGGCGCCCGAACTGTTCTCCGCGAGGATGGTAACGCCGCGCACTCGGTCGGCAGCCACTGATCGCGGACCGCGCCAGCAGGACCGCGCGCCGGGTTGGTGATAACCGGCGGTCGGGGCCACGACATGTGAGAAGCTCCCTTGGAGTCTCGCCGCTCAGCGGCTGATCGCCTCGATCGGGCTCTGGGAGTTCCACAAAATGCACGAGACGAAGCGACCCGCGACTGCGCTCACTCCCGGATTGAGACGTCATCACGCCGCCCAACGGTCGGCTAGCCGATACCTCTCTTGGGTCGATGCGGCATCGACGCATGATGCCTTGCCCGAAAAGTGCCGCCCCGCCTTACGCGCGAACGACCCTCTTGCCATTTGGTCGATCCAGACGAGACGACTCCTGTGGCCCCCCGATCGACATCTCGTCAGGGTTCATGCCGCGCCGGCAGGCGCATATTCGAAGCGGCCGGACCATCCACGCGCTCGGGGGAAACAGCGTCCCGGTCGCGAGTCCTTTCACTCCGCACACTCCCGAGTCGGACGAGTCCTACGGCGACCTGGGATCGTCTGACGCGCTTTAAGACCGGACGAGTCCTTTGCCGCGGAAGGGATGGCGAGCTTCGGGCTGGCTGCGCGATGCCTATGGCGACGAAGGGCGCGTCAGGCGGCCCCGACGCTGACGAGTCCTTTGCCGCGTAGGCGCTCGTCAGCTCGTTGGCCTGGTCCGCGTCGGCCGCGTTCCGATCCTCATGGTCCCGCCGGTCGCAATGGCCGGCGACGAGCGAGCATCGTCATCGCATCGATCCTTCGTCCGATGGCGATGAACCCGAACCGCGCTCAGGGCCTCATCCAGCCGGTGGTGCCGGCTCCTTGAAAGCGTCGCGAGGCGAACACGGCCGGCGGTGATCCGCCGGTTCTCGTCGCGGTACTTGCGGTGGCCCCGAGCCGAACCCGACCTCGACGACGGGCATCCGAGCCCGTCGCCCCACCGCAAGTGGATGAGCTACGGGTCGAGAGGCACTCGCACAACCAGATCAACGACCTTGGCGATGGCCGGCGACCACCAAACATTGCTCGGGACCGTTGCCCGCGCCGACGTTGAACAGGCGATCCCACCACGAACCGGCCGGATCGCCCGCGTCCACGGGCACTTCTGAGACGGGAGCGACGGGACTCGAACCCGCGACCTCCGGCGTGACAGGCCGGCGCTCTAACCAACTGAGCTACGCCCCCGTGGGGGACGACCAGTATGCCAAGCCCGCTTGCACGCCGCTTGCGAATTCCTGACGATGCGCCTGGCCGTCGCCATCACCCGATTCGCGAGTACTCGCCCGGGCGTCGCAACTTCGTGTCCCACTATGGGTTTGAACGTCCGCAAGCGGTCGTCTGGATGCGACGTTCAACCCGGCCGTGAGCGTCAAACCTGATGGCCGGCGGCGGGGACCCAGGAAGCGGGTCCCCGTCGTTTCTGCGCTCGCTCAGGGACGCGACCAGATCCGGTCCATGATCATGTGCGCGAAGCGTTCGTAGCGCTGCGGCGAGAAGCGCTCGGGGTCGATCAGGACCATCCGGCCCGCCTCCTCGCTGAGTCGGAGAATCGCTCGCGCGCAGATTTCCACGTCTAGATCGGCCGGGAGCTGGGAGCGATCGACCGCCCACGCCACGAACTGCTCCAGCCGCTCCCGCACCTTCGCCCGATTGGTCTGTAGGTGCTGGCGCACGATGGCCGGCGTGCCCTCGGCCGGGAGCAGAATGATCCGCCACGTGTCCGGTCGGCTTGCCACCGCGTCCAGAAACCGCCGCATGCCGGCCGCGAACAGCTCAGGAGGGTCGCCCTGGTCGGGTGATTCTGGGACGATTGCTCCGAGCTGCGCCAGCGCGTAGCTCTCCTCACGCTCGATCAGCGCCTGGAGCAGGTGCCCGAGATTGGCGAAATGGTCGTAAATGACCGGTCGGGTGACGCCGGCGGTGCGGGCGATTGCCTCGATCGAGACCCCCTCGTAGCCCTGCTGGACGATCACCGTGAGCGCGGCGTCGATCAGTTGTTCGCGCCGTGCCTGCGGCGGGAGCCGTGGTGCATACCGCCGGCGAGGCTTGGCTTCGACATCCGGACGCGACCGCGGGCTCATTCGCTCGGCGCCGAGGCTATCAACGGTCTGCCACTACAGCTACGGCGATGTAGCTTCGTAGTCCCCGATCGAGCGCTAGGTTCGGACGATGGTGGCGGTGTTCGATGGTCACAACGACGCGCTGACGCGAGACGACCACTCCATGATCGTCGACGGCCGTCCCAACGGTCATCTCGATCTCCCCCGGATGCGCGCCGGCGGGGTCCGCGGCGCCATCTTCGCCGTGTTCACCCCTTCCGAGGGTGAGGACCGGGCCCCGGTGCCCCGTGGTGACGGCGTGCTCGCGGTCGACTTCGCCGCGCCGGTGTCACAGGCTCGAGCGGCGGCATTCGCGACCCGCGTCGCCGGGCGCCTGCTCGCGCTCGAGCGGGCGGGGGAGGTCCGATTGGCTCGTCGCGCGACCGATCTCGACGCCGCCCACGACGATCAAGGACCTCCGGCTGCCGTCCTGCATCTGGAGGGAGCCGAGGCGATCGATGCCGGGCTGGAGTCCCTGGACATGTGGTACGAGGCCGGCCTGCGGTCGCTCGGACCGGTGTGGAGTCGAGCCAACGACTTCGGACATGGTGTGCCGTTCGTGTTTCCGTCCGCTCCTGACGTCGGACCTGGGCTGACTGCCGCGGGGCACGCGCTGATCCGACGCTGTGCCGAGCTCGGGATCATGGTGGACCTCAGCCACCTCAACGAGGCAGGTTTCTGGGGTGTTGCCCGGGCGGAGGCCGGCCCGCTGGTGGCCAGTCATTCCGCGGCGCACGCACTATGCGGCGCCTCGCGCAATCTCACCGATGCACAGCTCGACGCCATCGGCGCATCCCACGGGCTGGTCGGCATCGTCTACGCGTGCTCGTTTCTGCGCCCGGACTTCGCCGACGATCCCGACACCCCGCTGGAACTGGTCGCCCGCCATGCCGAGTACGTCGCCGATCGGATCGGAGTAGAGCACGTGGCGCTGGGCTCAGACTTTGATGGCGCCACCATCCCGGCGACGCTCGGGGACGTGGCCGGGCTGCCGAAGCTGCTCGACGCGTTGCGTGGGCGCGGCTTTGACGACGGTGAGGTCGAGGCAATCGCGTGGGGCAACTGGCGCCGGGTGCTCGACGCCTGGTGGACCTGAGACGTCGGTCCGGCAGCGGGCAGCCCGCGACCAGTCTCAATTTTCGGCGGGCCATGCCTCGGCCGGTTCGCACAGGGCGCAGCGGTGCCAATCAAACGGGCGATTCAGCCCCCGCAGACGACGATCGTTGCGGCGCCAGTCGCGATTGAGGTATCGGCCGATCACGACCACCGCTACCGGACCTGATCCTGCCGCTTTGAGCGCCGCGGCCGCACTCTGCGCGTTCGCGCCGGTCGTCCAAGTGTCGTCGATCAGCAACACCGATCTTCCCCCCACGGACCGCGCGGCACCACCCGGCTGGCGGCGGGGCACGTATCGCTCGCAACTGAACTGGTGGGGTGCCACGGGTGCGTTGGACCTCCGGAGCAGAGGTTGGTAGCGTCGGCAGACAGGGCCGATCAGATCTCGCACCATGAGATGAAGGGGGTGGGTGTCGACTCGCCGGCGATCGCTTGGCGGCACGGTCGTCACGAGATCGAAAGCGTCGAGTCCGGCAGCGCGCGCCAAGCAGTGCTCGTGGCTCGCGAGATGACGCCACAGCACGGCCGCCAGCTCGAACGAGAGCTGTCGTGTCGCCGCTCCCCAGAGTCGCTTGTAGCTGGCGAGCGCATGGTGAAGTTGCCCGCCGGCCACGCTGTAGGAGATCGGCAGCATCCCGTCCAGGCGATCGGCGCCATAGGCGCAGGCGTAGCAGCGCCCGTAGCCCTCGGTGAGGTTGAAGCACGCCGAGCACACGTTGCGCCCGTGCCGCGGCGCGAGCATGAAGTTTCCGTACGGATCGCTCAGCTCGGCGACGGTTGGCATGGCGTCTACTCGGTCAACAGGTCCGTGGCATTGAGCCGTTCGATCGTTCTCGTGATCTGATCTGGCCGGGCCACCACGTGCACTCCCGGCCGCTTCGCCAGCTCCCGCGCCCACGGCTGCTCCAGCAACGGTTTCCACAGGAACACCGGACGGCCGTGACCGAGCGCGATCCTGGCCTGGATCCGCGCCCCGCTTCTGGCCGAACCCTCCACGACCACCGTCCCCAGCGAGAGTCCGGACATCACCGCGTTGCGCAGCGGGAAGCTCTTTCGGGAGGGCGGCGAGTCCGGCCAGAACTGCGACACAACCGCACATTTGCGGGCAATCTGGTCCTGGAGCCCGGCGTTCTCCGGCGGATACGCGTGGGCTAGGCCCGTGCCGATCACCGCCATGGTGCGTCCGCCCAGCGAGAGAGCGGCAGTATGGGCCGCGGTATCGACTCCGGAGGCGAGTCCCGAGATGACAGTGTGGCCGGTGGCGACCAGATGCTCCGCTATCTGAGCCGCGGTCTCCAGGCCGGTCCGCGACGCCCGGCGAGATCCGATGACCGCCACCGAGCGGGCGTCCTCCGGGCTCAGATCTCCGGCGAGGAAGATCAATGGCGGGCGGTCATGGACGCGCCTGAGGTTCCGGGGGTAGGTCTCATCAAGAATGCCGAGCAGTCGTAAGCCCCTCCCCTGCCACTTGGCGATGTCCGACTCAGCGCTCTCGATGGCCGGCTCAGGCTCATCGGGAAGCAGGCTGGGCTGGTCGCCGCGGCCGGCGAGCTCCTGCAGCAGGACCAACTCGGCGCTGCCGGCCTGCTCCACCAGCTCGGAATACTGCCAGTGCTCGCGTCGGCCGAGACGGAGCAGAGCCACGAGTGCGGCGCGGTCACGCCCCGCTGACACTGGCGCGGCGGCGGCTCGGTCAGCCGAGCGGGTCGACCCGCTTCTCAGCGGGCTCAGAACCCTCGTAGGCGAACTCGTGCTCGCCGGTCGATCCCGATGTCTCGGCGGCGTGGTCCGCAACCGTCGCTCGCGGTCCGTCGTGAGCGAATTCATGCGACTCAGGAGTCCGTTCGGACGCCTCGTGACTGAACTCGTGTCCCAACGACGGTTCCCCCGGTTCATGCCCGACGACGGTCTCAAGCGGCTCCTGTCCGAATTCAGGAGCGGGCTCCGGCGGCTCGTACTGCTCGGCGGGCGGCTCGACGTGCTCCGTGCGCTCGCCGTTGATCGCCGAGCGGAAGTCCCGAAGCCCGTTCCCCAGCTGGCGACCCACCTCGGGCAGCCGCTTGGGGCCGAGCACGAGCAGGGCCACCACGAGGACCAACAGCAGATGCGTTGGCTGCAGAATGTCGCCGACCATCTCCTGTGGAGGGTACTCGGTTGCGCCCGCGATGGCGACCGGTTCGGAATCGAGAACCCATGGCCGCGTCTGCTCCTGCTCCTGCTCATACTCATGACCACAGCACGTCAGCACCGGCTCCGGGCGCCGAAACCCCGGATTGGCACAGACTTTTTACGTCAGTTACGAATCCGGCACAAACTCCGCCGCCGTCGACCAGCTACGAGGCGTCGTCATGTAGGTTCCGACACGCGTCGTCAGGCTGGCGGTGCCGCTGGTGTCCGCGCTGCTGATTTGCCGGTGCGGCATTTATTCGAACCAGCGACTGGACGCTGGATTGAGGTCGGAGGCGAGCCTCAGCGCGATCAGCGGCGGCGGGGCTGATTTGGGTGGCCGCCGACGTCGACGGTGAGCTTCTGGCTGGCCGCCGGCGCGTAGGGATAGTTGCCTGTCGGAAGCGACGCCAGTTGGAACCAGTAGGCGCGATGGATGCTCGCGACTCCCTGGCCGAACGTGTAGGTGGTCGTAAACCGGCCGCTGCCACCGACGTGCTCGCGCACCCCGTAGGTGGTCTGCGCGCTGCCCTCGCCAATCCGGAGGCGCACCAGCGCGCCGCCGGCGGGCAGATACCCGTCATAGAGCTTGCCGACCAGACGGACGGTTTGCCCCCAGGCGACCTTGCGGGGAGAGACGCTGAGCAGCCGGATCTTGGCAGGAACGGTCAGCGCGATCTGATTGGACACCGACCCCTCGGTTGTCGGGCCGCCGCCATAGACCGCTTCTACCAGTCGTGACGGGCCCGCCGGTAGCTTCACGCCCCACCATCCGGTGGCAGACGTGGTGGCAACCCCGGCAGAGGTGAACTGGCCAAGCCCGTTGTCCGGCGCAGTGAAGACGGTGATGGGCTGGCCGCCGAGCGCCACTCCGGCGTAGTTGCCAAGCCAGCCGCTGACCGTTGCGGTCTTGCCGTGCCCGACGCGCAGTTGATAGGAGTTCTTGGTGTGAGGGAGGAGCACGACGCGCTCGCGCTGGTGTCGTTTGATCCAGACGGTCTTGCCGTCGCGACGCTCGCGCACCCGGACGACGACCCGCTTGATCGTGGTCCGGGGATGGCATCTCGTGACGTTCTTGATCACGAAGTGGGCGCGGTGCTTGACCTTCACGCGCTGGTGATGCTGGCGCACGGTGACCCACCTGGCCGGCATCCTGACGCGCTCCTTGGCGTGCCGGCAGCGCAGCGCGTCAACCACATGGCCAAACGTGATCCCGTTGATCGTGGGGTCGCCGATCTTCACCGACCACGTCGCCGGCGCCGACCAGCCGTGATTACCGGCCGTGTCGACCGCGTTGTTCGCCGCGGCGCAGCTGATCGAGTGCTCACCGACGCCAGTCACCGGCACCTGCGCGCTGGCCCCCGGAAACCACCGGGCCGGCGCGTTGTCGACCGAGCACGAGATCCCATCCACGCCGGACGGTCCCGCCGAGGCGATCGCGGTCACAGACTGGGCGCCGGCGGTCGAGGGGGCGTCGGTCGGCCCCGAGAGAGAGATCGTCGGCTGGATATTGTCGACGTAGACCGTCTTGGTTATGGAGGCGGGCACATTGGAAGCGTCCTGCGAGTAGAGCCCCAATGGCATCGCGCCATTGCCAAACCGAGTTGTGTCCACCGCTTGGTTGACCCCCTCCCCGGGGCACTGCTTCCAAACCGCGTTGTTCTGCGACGTCGTCGAGCTCGAGGCGACGGTCTCGCCATTGAGCGTCGCCGACAGCAGGCACACCCCTGAGGGTGAGTCCGACGTCGCGGTAAACGGCCACGTGCCGCGCACCCAGCCCGATGACTGCCACAGGCCGGTCGCCCCGAACGTTGGACCCTGCGTCTCCCGGACATACAGAGCGATCGAACCAGCATCGATCTCCGCGTGGACTACGGCACGACGCTCTTGCCGCAGACCAGCTGCAGTCCGAAATACCGGGCCGGTGCCGCGAACACCCACCCGAAGTTCGGGTTTCGCCGTCGGTCACGTTGAAGCCGCCGCCGCCCCAGTAGAACCCACCGCCCCAATCCTCACCATCGTTGACGCCAAATCCAGCGTACTGACCGATGGTGGCGCCGGTTAGCTCCAGGCCAGCGGGCGCATCTGCCTGGATTCTGCCCGCCGCTCCCGCCGGAGCGGCAACGCTGCCCGGCTGGGCGAAAATGCCATTGGCGTTGTAGCTGCCTAAGGGACAATCGGCGCCGACGACTGTGCCCGCCGAGGTGTTGTATCCCTGAAACACCCCGTTGGGGTACGAGCCGCAGGCGTAGACGGTGTAGTCCGCCAACGCGCTCGAGCTGAGCGCGAGCAGGAGGACGGCCGATGCCGAGACACCGGAGGCCGTTATCAGCAGACGAGCGCGGACCATCGCCTCAGGTCAGGGGCAGATGACGATCACGTTGACGTTCTGAGGCGCGATGACGCCCCCGCCATTGAATGCGGTGATCAGATACTCGGTGCTGTGCTTGAACCGAAGCGGACCGAGGAGAGTCGCGCTGCCGGCGGAGGTTCCTGGGGTGTTGTTATACGCATCCGCGAATGCGACGCAATTCGAGGGGATCGGCTTGCCCCAGCTGATCCGCTCGATCCCGGGTGTGCCTGAGGGAAACACCGACGCCTTTGGTTCCGACGCAACCAGATGGCCGCCAGCCTTGATCTGCGCCCACAGCGTGATGTGAGGCGACACCGCGCTCCGTGCCAGCTTCGACGCGGTCACCGCCCCGTTGCGCAGCTGCTTGGTTCCCACGCTCCCCGCCGGCAGGCTGACGGCGGCGTAGCTCGTCCCTCCGAGCGCGACGAACAGCGCCACGTAGGCGACCGCATTGTGTTTGACGTGGTCCAGGGCTTTCTTCATCGAGTCTCGCTTTCTGTGATCACCCATCAGGACTGCTTCCGGGTCCGAGGCTTCCGTTCGGGCCGAACGCCTGCTGATGCGCGGGCTTTGTCGTCTGGCTGTCCGAGCTGCTTGTCGCGCCGGTGCTCGTAGCAGGGGCGGCGACCGGTGACGTCTCGGTGGGGGCGGTGGGCGCTGAGGACGCCGTGTTAGCTTCGGTCGACTGCGTTGGGGCCTGCGCCGATGAGGACTCCGCGGTGGTCTCAGGCGCCGGGACGGGCACCGTCGGCGTGGTTGTGGGTTGGGCCGCAGCGGCCAACGCTTCTCGCTGCCGCTGAGCCTGCTCGCGCCGACGAGCCCGGGCGCGCCTCATCGCCAGTTGACGTCTAAAGCTCTCCTCTCGCGCGCGGGCGCGCGCGAGAACCAACCGTGTGTGGCTCGCTTCGGCGGCCGCCTCCGCCGTCAGCCCTACGGAAAACGACGTGGACGCCCGCGGCTCCAGAACCGCGACATGACCGGTAGACCGATCTGACCGCTCCCCATCGGAGGCGGACGATCGTCCCGGAGTCGGCGCGGAGGACTCTAGGCTGCCGATCACTGCGATGGCGAGGATGGCGGTGGCGGCGATTCCCAGCAGCGCCCACCGCGCGCGCAGCCCTGGGACTGTCGGCAGGCGGGGCAGGCGCGGCGACGGGAAGCTCCGCAACAGCGCCGCCGGGCGAATCGTCCGCCGGGCTCCAGTGGCTGACGTCTGGCCGGCGTCGGGGGAGGACGCCGGCGTCTGCCCCGCGTCGCGGGAGGTCGTCGGCGTCTGCGCCGCATTGTGCGAGGACGTCGGTGCTTGCACCGCTTCGTGCAAGGCGGCTGAGTCCTCGCCCCAGAACGCGTCCGCTTGCGGCGGTAGCTCTGCGGCGTCGCCAGGTGGGTCTGCCGTCAGGGACTGTGTCCCGGTCGCCGGACCGATGGGCACGAGCTCATCGCGTGGGCCGAGCCAGTCCCGTGGAAGCCGAATGACCTTGCGCTCATCTGGCAGTCCGCCGATCACGTCTTCGGTTGTGCGATCGCCCGTTTCCACGGGTTTGCAGCCTTTCTCTCACTCCCTGCGCACTTCCGTCTCCCGGTGGCGGTAGTATACCCTCTTGATTGGTTCCAGTTTGTCTCAATTAGAAGCGAGAAACGTGGACAGGAGCAATTCAGAGGAGTCTTATCTGACCGTGGCAGAGGTCGCCGAGACGCTCAAGCTCAACCAGCAGACCGTCCGCAACTGGATTGATCAGGGCACGTTGCCGGCGCTGAGGGTCGGTCGGCGGGTGCGGATCAAGCGCTCGGACTTTGAGCGGATCCTCGACGAGAGCTACAGCCTGGGTGCGGGGTCGGCGGCCCCGTCGGGACCGAACGCCGATGACTTCTGGGGCGGCGAGCCGGTCGGAGTGGCGGAGCCCGGGCCGCGGCGGGCTGGGACGGCTGACGGAGGTAAATGAGTTTCGGAGCGGATCTGGACCGTCGCCGGGCCGAGATTATGCGAGCGGTGCGGCACGCCAGCGACGGCTGGGCCGACGCGATGCGGGCGCACAAGCTAGCCCCGCCGGACGCTGACTTCGCCCAGCGGCTGCGCAAGCTCGCCGACGCCGCCGCGAGCGAGCAGGTGGCGTGGGAGCATGCGCACGCCGCGGGACTGCTTTGGCGTCCGGTGCCCGGAGCCGAGAATGCCGCGCCGCCCTACGAACTGCGGCCGGGCACTGGACGGCGCGGTCCGCCATCGCTCTGGGAGCGCTTCGATGCCGCGGTGAACACACTCAACCACGCGATCACGGGCTCCAACGCCGCGGATGTCGCGGATGCATTCGGCGAATTCGCGGACGCGACAGCGGCCCTGGCCGAGGACGTCGCGCGCGAGGACGAAGCCGGCCGGACGCCCAGTGTCTCGGTCCCGCGGCGCAGCCTAGGGCCAGCGGCGGACGAGATGCTTTCGGGGCCGCCCCTCGCGAGCGCGCCGGGCTCAGCGCGTCCTCTCGGCGAGTGTCGTGACCACCGCCTCATAGACGCCGGCGCCGTAGCTCTCCGACGCGATCCGAATCCGGTCTCGGCCCCTGACCTCCTCACCCAGGGTCAGGTCCCGCTCGAGAGCATTGGACATCAGCCAGAACGTCTCGACGACCGACGCCGTCTCCATGTCCTCGCGCGAGTCGCCGGCGGCGATGCAGTCTTCGCGCGCGTAACCGCGAGCCTGCATGTGCCGCGCGACACCGCGGGCCTTCGACGCCCCCGCTGGGATCAGGTGGTAAGCGCGGATCACCGGCAGCCCGGGCATCTGCTCGGACGCCGCGCGGATGACGCCGTTGTCGACCAGTCGAAGCCAGCCTAACCCGGCCGCCTCCAGCACCGTCGCGACTTCCTCCAGGTCGACATCACCGCGGAACAGGTGGGAAACCTCGCGTCCGACCGACCACGGCGTGTGGTATTCGATCTGGCCGGCAAAGCGCTCCAGCAGCAAGGCCGGGGCGCCCGAGGCCTCGATCTGGTCATGGATGGAGCCGGCCGCTTGATCGGGCACCAGGCCGTCGGTCAGCCACTCCAACTCGCCGTCGACCACCAGACCGCATCCCAGCTCGAAGATGTACGCCGAGGAGCCGATCAACCGCGCCCCTTCGAACACGCTTCCCTGACGCCGGCCGGAATAGATGACGACCTCGACAGCCGCCCTCGCGCAGGCCTCCAAGGCCCGCACGCCCCGGGAGCTGAAGCTGCCGTCGGCTCCTGTCAGCAGCGACGCGTCGGGGCCGAGCAGCGTCCCATCCATATCGACGTACAGACATCGCACGGCGGCGCGACGGTAGCACCGCAGGGGCCGCCGCCACCCAAACCCGCCGGCCGCCGCCACCCAACTCGCCCCCAAACCCCCCGCCGTTGCCGCCCAAACCCGCCCGCCGCCGCCACCCAAACCCGCCCGCCATACTGAGGGACGCGTGTCTGCGGTCAACGAAACCGAGCCCTGGGAGGCACTTCTCGACAGCGGTCGCGCCGATGAGCGTCTCGTGCATGACGACGTGCTCCCCGGTCGTCCGCCGCGCCTTGTCAGCGTCCCTGACGAGCTGAACTGGACGGTCGCGTCCGCGCTGCAGCGGGCCGGCATCGAGACGCTCTACGCCCACCAGCGCGAGGCGCTGGAAAAAGCGTTCGACGGTCCGACGATCGTCACCACCGGCACGGCATCCGGCAAGTCACTGTGCTTCCAATTGCCCACCCTGGAAGTGTTGACCGCCGATCCGGCCGCCCGCGCGCTGTACCTGTATCCGACCAAGGCGCTGGCCCAGGATCAGGCTCGCTCGCTACAGCGCTTCGGGCTGGACAAGGCGATCCGACCCGCGATCTACGACGGCGACACCCCGCGGGCGCAACGCACGGCGATTCGCAAGCGCAGCAACCTGATCATCACCAATCCCGACATGCTCCACGTCGGGATCCTCCCTCACCACCACGCCTGGGCGGACCTGTTCGGGAACCTCGCCTTCGTCGTGGTCGACGAGGCCCACGTCTACCGCGGCGTGTTCGGCTCGCACGTCGGCAACGTGCTGCGGCGGCTGCGCCGCGCCGCCGCCATCCACGGCACCGAGCCTCGCTTTCTGCTGGCGAGCGCGACGATCGCAAATCCGCGCGACCTCGCGCAGACGCTCACCGGCCTGCAGCCTTTTCACCTCGTGGCGCACGACGCCGCGCCGCGGGCCCAGCGCCGCATCGCCATGTGGAACCCGCCGCTGCTCGATGAGCAGCTCGGCGTCAGGGGTTCGGCCCTTTACGAGGCGGCCGAGGTGTTCTCCGAGCTGGTCGCTTCCGGCGCGCGCACCATCTGCTTCATGAAGTCGCGCAAGGGCGTCGAGCTGATCCTCCGCCACTCCGTCGATCGTCTCCCGGCGCAGCTGGGCGAACGGATCGCTCCCTACCGCGCCGGTTACACGCCTGCGCAACGTCACGAGATCGAGCGTCGCCTGACCGACGGGGAGTTGCTCGGCGTGGTCGCCACTGACGCGCTGGAGCTCGGAATCGACATCGGCGAGCTCGATGCCGCGGTCTGCGTGACATTTCCCGGCACGGTGGCGAGCCTGCGCCAGATGTGGGGCCGGGCGGGGCGCCGCGGACGCGGCTTGGCGGTCTACATCGCCGGCGAGGACGCGCTCGATCAGTTCTTTTGCCGCCACCCCACTGAGTTCCTCGGGCGGCCGGTGGAGGCGGCGATCCTGGATCCGTCGAGCTCTGAGATCTACGCCGAGCACCTGCTGTGCGCGGCGCACGAGGCACCACTGTCAGACCAGGATGAGCCGTTCCTCGGACCGCAGTGGCGGGAGCACGCCGACCAGCTCGCCGAGGCGGGATTCCTGCGCGAGCGGGCGACCGGGTTCGTGCCGCGTCGCGCCGACGACTATCCGGCGGCCCGGGTGGCGCTCCGTTCGGCCTCGGCCGACAGTTTCGTCCTGCTCGACGGGGGCTCCGGCGAGGTCCTCGGCACGATCGAGGCCGGCCGAGCGTTCTCCACCGTTCACGACGGGGCGGTCTACCTGCATCTTGGCCGCTCGTATCGCGTCGTCGAGCTGGATCTCGTCGCTCGCCGCGTGGTCCTGGAGCGCTTTGACGGCGACTACTTCACCCAGGCCAAGCGCGAGAGCATGACCTACATAGTGCGGCTCGGTGACCGCCGCGAGGTTGGCGGAGTCACCCTCTCCTACGGCTCGGTGGTCTACTCGGAGACGGTGCTCGGCTATCAGCGAAAGGGCTTGCAGGATCACGCCGTGATCGATTTCCAGACGCTCGATCTGCCGACGGTGGAGTTCGCGACGCGCGCTCTGTGGTACGAGCTCGAGGAGCTGATCGCCGCCGAGTCGTTCCCACCGGCCGAGCTGCTGGGCTCGCTGCACGCGCTCGAGCACGGCCAGATCGCGGTGCTGCCGCTGATCGCCATGTGCGACCGGTGGGACATCGGCGGATTGTCGACCAACGCCCACCCCCAGACCGGCGGACCGACGATCTTCATCTACGACGGTCATCCCGGCGGTGTCGGGATCACGCGCCGGGGCTACGAGGAGTTCGAGCGGCTGACCACCGACGCCCAGCGTCTGATCGGTGAGTGTCCGTGCCGGTCGGGTTGCCCGTCGTGCGTGCAGTCGCCCAAGTGCGGCAATCTGAACGAGCCACTGTCCAAGCGCGGGGCCCTGGAGCTGTTGAGCCGCATGACCCAGCCCCAGCGGGCTGCCGCCTGATCCGCCGCGTGCCAACTCCACGGCGATCACAGGATCTAAACGGGCGGGGCCCGAGCGTTTGCGACTCTGGAGCCTGAGTGGTGAATGATCGACGGCGCGCGGCCGCCTCCACAACCGCCCCTTTCGTTCCGCGGACTGCGCTGCGGCAGGTGCTCAGGCGCCGATCGGTCACGCCCGGTCCCCAGTTCGAGCCGCTTCCGCCGGCGCCCGGTGACCCGCCGTATCGACGCGAGCTCGCCGAAGTCCTCAGCCCCGAGACGCTGCTCGCCATCGACCGCGACGAGGAGGTGCGCTTTCACTGCGTCGGCGACACCGGAGGATGGCGCGATCCGCGGCCCCAGCGCCGGATCGCCGACGCGATGGTGACCCAGCTGTGCGGGCCGGCGCCGCCTCACTTCTTCTATCACCTTGGTGACATCGTCTATCCGCACGGCGAGGAGGCCAACTACCGATCGCAGTTCTTCGCGCCGTATGCGGCGTACGAGGCGCCGATCTTCGCGGTGCCCGGCAATCACGACGGCGAGGTGACGGCGTTCTCCCGGGCGGATCCGCTCGAGCCTTTCATGCGGACGTTCTGCTCGTCCTCACCCCCGCTGCACGATGCCGCGATTGCCGTGCCTCGCCCGGCGAGCGCCCAGCCCAATGTGTACTGGACCCTGGTTCACGATTGGCTCAGTGTGATTGGTCTGTACACCAACGTCCACGAGGACGGAGAGATCGCCGCGGATCAGCTTGACTGGTTGGCCGGTGAACTGTCGGCGGCGCCGCCGGGGGTCACCCTCATCCTGACCGTGCATCGCCCGGTCTACTCGGTGGACATCGTGCACGGCTCGAACCTGTCCCTGGGAGACGCGCTCGACGACTGCTTCGCGCGGTCCGGGCGTGTGCCCGACGCCGTGCTCAGCGCTCACTCGCACAACTACCAGCGCTTCCGGCGGCGAGTCGGCACCCGCGACGTTCCGTACGTCGTGGCCGGAGCCGGTGGGTTTCACGAGCGTCACCAGGTGGGGACCGGAATCGGGGCGCTGCCGGCGACGTTCCCGGGCCTTCCCGAGGTCACCCTCGAGGCCTACGACTGCTCCCGGTATGGCTTCATGACGGTGATGGCAGGCCCGGCGGGCGCCCGCGGCGTCTACACCGTCGTCGCCAACGACGGCGCCGTCGAGTTCGACGCGTTCCCGATCGTCCCGGCGCGGAGTACTTGAGGGGGCGGACCCGGGGGGTCCGCCTGTTGCGGGCGTCGGTGGCGGCCATGTCCGCCGCAGAGACGCGTCACGAGCCGCCGCGCCGACGCCGACGGCGAACGCTCGACGGGCAGCCGACTCGGTAGCATCGCGCGGCCAGGCGAGATAGCTCAGTTGGTAGAGCACACGACTGAAAATCGTGGTGTCCCCGGTTCGAGTCCGGGTCTCGCCATCCCCTAAAGCGTCTTGAATATGGCGTTTTTGGCCAGCTGACAGGGTTGGCGTAGATCGGCCTTTTTGGTCCGGTGGATCGCGAAATCGGCGTTTACCGAACCAATTGAGCAGACAACGAAGCCAATCTGGACATCTGGGAGGGCTGAGGCAGCAGCTCCAGCGACTCTGTGTCCTTCTCGCGGCAGGCGAGGGTCGCGACTTCTTGGTGGCGCCCTGAGCGGCTTGCGCGAGCCCGGTGACTTCCGCCAGCTTCTCGTCGAGGTGGGTCAATTCTGCCGTTGCATCTCCGAGTTCGGGTATGGGCGGGCGGGGCTGTGACTTGGGTGGCGCCCCGCGTCGCGGGGCGCCACCGCTGGATGAGCTCTAGCTGACGGCGTCCTTGACCTTGTTGACGACGCCCTTGCCGTCGCCGTTGTTGGCGACCACTCCCGTGGGATTGGCGGGCAGTCCGGCGGCCTTGCGCAGCTTGGCCGAGACCTCGGCGAGCATCTCAGGATCCGGTCCGGGCGCGAACACCGCGGTTTGGGAGGGCAGGTCAAACGGCGGCGCACCCTCCGGTGAGATCTCTTCGGCGATCGTGAGGTCCTCGCCGGTCTCGGGATGGGGGCCGTTGAACACCGCGGCGATCTCCTGATAGTCGTTCGGGGAGAAGCGGTAGAGCTTGAGATGCTCGCCGCGCTTGATATGAGGCTGGCACTCCGGGATAAGGTCGGTCGGGATCCGCGGCGACGGGAACAGCTTCATCAGATCAGCACCGGTCAGCTTCTCAAGCGCGCGCGCGTAGGCGACTTGGTGCACGCCGCCACGGACCAGTAGATACCCGGTCAGCGCTCGCGCGGCGGGATGCTCAACCATCTCATAGACCTTAAGCTTGTTGTTGCGCGCTCCGGTCTCCAAGAAGAAGTTGTGGGTGAGATCTTCGATTAGGTCTCCGGATGCGAACACGTAGTCGCCGTTCCAGGGCTTGGCGTTTGAATCCTGGACGAGGGTCCCGGCGCCACCGGCGATGAAATGCTGGGTGTTGCGGACGCCCTTGACGGCGCTGAGGTCGCCCAGCTCGCCGGGCTTGCCCTCGGTCGCGCCCGTCAGCATCGTGTTGATCGCGGTCGAGACGAGTTCTATGTGTCCGAATTCCTCGGCGGCGATGCTCGCCACCAGGTCATAGAACGGGCGAGCGCCCTGGCGGTTGCGGAAGTTGAACGACTGATACGTGTAGTTCATGAACGTCGACATCTCGCCGTACTTCCCGCCCAGCAGCTCTTGGACGGCGGACGCGCCGATGGGATCTGGGTCAGTCGGAGGCGGTAGCTCGGTCTGTAGGCGATCGATGCGCAATATCACGGGGTCACTCCTCGGTGGAACTGGAGACGCAGTGCTTGATAAGACTGTGTCTCTTCTAGTACCCCTTGTTCGCTGCGGCAAACACCGTCTTTACGCGCGAGAATGCGCCGATGAGTCTGCCCTCAGACCAAGCCGGTGAGCTGCTGCGCGCCCGCGGGCTGCGCAGCACGCCCCAGCGCCGCGCCATTCTGGGCGCGTTCCGGGGCGGCCGCACCGAGCATCTCTCTGCCGATGAGGTCTACGCCCGGGCGGCGGAGTCGCTGCCCGATCTGAGCCGCGGCACGGTCTACGCCACGCTGGCGGAGTTCAGCGAGCTGGGGCTCCTGTCCGCCTTCGGCGCGCCCGAGCCGGTGCGGTATGAGACGAATACCACCCATCATTCGCACTTTCGCTGTCGCCTGTGCCTGCGCATATTTGATCTCGTTAGCGGGTTGCAGAACCCAGAGGAGATCACCGACGCCGGTTTTTCGGTCGAGCGGGTCGACACGCGCGCCGAAGGGATCTGCGCCGAATGCAACGAATACGACGCCGGTCTCAGAGCCGGAGCTCGCGCCATCTCGCAGTCCGGACCCGTCGCCAACACGCTCGCCGCGCCCGGCGTCGCCATCGCGACCATCGACGGCCCCCTCGGAGCACTGCTGCTGGCCGCCACCCCCCAAGGGCTGACCCGCGTCGCGTTTGAAGGTCACGGCGATTTCGACGCGCTCCGGGCTCGCGCCACCAGCCGCCGCGGCAGCCAGGCCGCTCGCCGCCACCTCACCTACGCCACCGCCAAACTCCGCGACTACTTCGCCGGCAACACCGACCGAGTGCAGTGGGTCATCGACTGGGCGTTTCTGGAGTCGTCCGGCGCGCCCGCGCTGAGATCAACCGAATCAATCCCCTACGCCGGCCACCGGTCCTACACCGACCTCGCCAACGCCGGCACGGCTCGAGACCTCGGCTGGATCATGGGCGCCAACCCCATCCCGATCGTCGCGCCTTGCCATCGCGTCACCCGCGGCGTCGAGGTCCCAACAACGTTCGTCGGCGGTTCTGAGCGTCGCCACTGGCTGGAAAGTCACGAGACCACCGCCCGAGACGCGCCGCCACGTTAGCGAGCGTCCCGGCGCATGCCGGGGCAGTACATCGTTCTCGGCACAGTCGGGGTCCGCCTCCACTTCAGGACAACGCGACCCTAAACCAGGAGCGGCCTCCCGCTATCGGCGGCGAATGCGTGGCTCAGGGCACGCGATAGCGGAGCCTCATGACCCTGAGACGCGACCGCAAGCCGCCCGCGCTGGCCGCCTCCTCAAAAGCAGTCTGAGGGATGATCCTCTTACTGAAACCTCTGAAGCACCGCATCGAGTGCCACCGAGGGCGTGTGCCTCCCGCTCCTTGCCTCGAGCGGGACACCAAAATGCTTCCGGCACTCGGCCCGTCCAGCCCGCAAAAGGGTGGAGCCGGGGCCGTTCACCTCCGCTGGAGGCGGTGGTAGCTGGGCTGCTACCCCGACTTCAGACCCCGGCTCCACCGAACTGATGAGCCGCATGCTTGTTATGTCGTCCCTTGTTCCTTTCACGTCTGTGAATAGGACGCCGACGCGGATCGTCAAGACCGGGCCCGAAAAAGAGGGGACTGCTGCACGGCCAGAGCTCAGGCTCGAGGTGGTGCGACGGTCACTCGTTGGGTTGGGTTTCCCGGTCGGGAGGGTCGGGCGCGGGCTGGCCAAGGTCCGTTCGGAACGCCTCGTAGTAGGCCTCGTAGATGAGGTCTGACTCGCGGGCACGCTGGTGCCGCAGGCCGGTGAGTAGCCAGGCGAGGCGTTGGCGGATATCGGCGACGTCCACCACCGCATCATCGGGTGCTTCGAACTCGTGTCGTAAGGAGTCGATCGTCTCCTGCAGCTGGCGATACTGGGTCCGCAGCCGCCGAACGCGGTTGCGCAGCCGAGCCTGGTTAAGCGCGATATCGGACAGCAAGCTGTCGGCCCGCTGCGCGTTCTCGGCCTCCTCTCGCGTCGCATCGCCCAGCACGGCCAGCGCGCCGAGCACGGTTTCATGCCATCGCGCCTCCCGCGCCGGCGCCGCAGTCGCCAGCGCATCCTCGAGCTCATGCATCGCTAAAAGGGTGCGGTCCTGATCGAGGCGGCGTCGCTCGATCTGCTCGCGCTGGGACTGCGTGAACCGCTCCACCCCTTCATCTTCTAAAGCCATCAGTTCGCTACCACTCCTTTCCGTAACGCTGGACCGAGCAAGCCGGCTGCAAGAGCGAGTTATAGAACGTCGCGGCGAGAGAGCGAGCTGCTCAAAAGCGGCTCTCGACTGGTTGGTCGTCATCCACTCCGGGCGGTTTGCAGGTGCTCGATTACACGCCTCGGCCGCGGGCTTGACAGCGAGTCACAGCGGCCTATTGGTGCCCTCAGAGGTTTCAACACATAGTAGAAGCGGCTCGTCTAATCGGGTGGAGCTCGGGGCCCGCACTGATCGCGGGGTTCGGCTGTGCGAGCGACCCACCGCCTCGGGTAGAGGCTCACAGGGCCCCGGACTCACACCACCTATTCCTCATCTTCTTCCCGAGCCGCGTGGCAGTGCCCGGAGAAGAGGTGAACGTTGCGCAATGTCCGTCCGTCGTCGTTGGCGTATCGCGCGGGTGCGCGGCAGCCTCGGCTCCTCCGGGCCGCGTGGGTGTCCTGCCACGCGCCCGGCTCGCCGGCTGACCCCATTTGCGGCCGAGCCCAGCGCCATGGGGAGCAGGATCGAGATCGTGAACACAGAACAGCTCGCCGTCCTGCTCGCCGACCAGGGGCAGGGCGGCGCGCTACACACTGTGGCGGAGCCGGCCATGTCCGCAGACGCCGATCAGATTACCGACGCCGAGAGCGAAACCCTAGCGAGGGAATCGCGGGATGCGCGGGTTCTCGATCAGCGGCTTGCGAGCGAGCTGGGACACGAGCGGCTCGGCGGGCCGACGAGCTCAGCCGGCTCCCTGAAGGAACTGGGGGAGCGGCCGCGACCGCCGCGCGCGACCGAACAGCGCCTCGTGCAAGCAGCGAAGGACGGGGACCGGCGCGCGCGTGAGGAGCTGGTCGAGGCGTTTTTGCCGCTGATCGCCGGGGTCGCGCGCGTGTATCGCGGCTCGCCCACGATCGCCCGCGTGGAGCTGATCCAGGAGGGCGTGGTCGGGTTGCTGCGCGCGTTGGAGCGCTATGACCCGACGCTGGGGGTGCCGTTCTGGGGGTATGCGACCTGGTGGGTGCGCCAGGCGATGCAGCAGCTGATCGCCGAGCTCTCCCGGCCGATGGTGCTCTCCGACCGCGCACTGCGCCACCTCGCTGCGCTCCAACGCGCCCACGGCGACTACCTGCGCCAGCACGGTTACGAGCCGACCGGGGAGCAGCTCGCGACCGCCACCGGGCTCACGCACGCGCAAGTCGGCGACCTGCTCGCGCTGGAGCGGATCCCGCAATCGATGGACGAGCCGGTACAGGGCTCGGGGGGCGAGCTCGGCGCGTTCGGTGAGCTCGTCGCCGACCCGCTCGCGCAGCACGCGTACGAGCAACTGCTAGATCGCGCTGAGATCGAGCAGGTCCGGGCGCTTCTCGGCAGCCTCAACGAGCGCGAACGGATGATCCTCCGCGCTCGCTACGGCCTTGACGGCCCAGAGCAGTCGCTGCGCGAGGTCGGCGAGCGGATCGGCCTGTCAGGCGAGCGAGTTCGTCAGATCGAGAACCGGGCACTCGGCAAGCTCCGCGCCGCCGCGACCCGCGGGCCCGACACCGACTCGCGAGGGATTGACGCGCCCGGACGTGTGGCCGATTCGGAGAGGAAAGCGAATCGTTGGAGGTGAACCTGATGCACGCAGTTCAGCGTCCACATCTTCCGCGGGCGATCGGCGTGAGCATCGCCGCCGGGCCCCTCGCGATCGTGATCACCCTGTTGCTCGCCAGCGCGCTCGGTGACGTAACCCAACCCAGCGAGGCCGACGGACGGGCCGGCAGGTGAGCACCCCGAGCAACGACCGCGACTACTACCGACTGCTGGGCGTTTCCCAGGACGCCAGCCCGCCCGAGATCCGCCGCGCCTACCGGCGCCTCGCACGCCAGCATCATCCCGATCGCAACCCTCACCCCGACAGCCCAGAACAGTTCCGCGCGCTCGCCGACGCCTACGCGGCTCTCACCGATCCGGCCCGCCGCGCCTGCTACGACCACACTGTCCGCCCGGCAGGCCCGCCGCACGCCCCGCGCCCGCAGCCTCCCTTGCTCCCCCGGCACGGAACGCTTGAGCTATCAGGACGCGAAGCGCAGCTGGCCGCGACGACGCCGCTGACGCTGACCACCGTCGACGGCATCGCGATCGTGCTGCCCGCCGGCGTAGCCGACGGCGACCAGGTCACCGTCGCCATGCCCGCCGGCTGGGCCGTACTCACCGTTCGCGTCAATCTCGCATGAAAGACTTGACAGTCGCGGACTGAGATCTATTGGTTGTGGTGAGACGACAACCCACTGGTTTCACCAAGGGAGGTTCGTAATGGCACTGATTCGCTGGGAGCCGGCCGCCGAGTTGGGGACCATCCAGAACGAAATGAACCGGCTCTTCAACACCTTCTTTGATCAGCCCGCCCAGACCGGCCGCGGCAACGGCGCGACGCGACGGTGGCTGCCCCCGATGGACGTCGTCGAGACCGCCGACCACTACGTCCTGCGCGCCGATCTCCCCGGACTGTCCGACGAGGACGTCAACGTCCAGCTCGAGGACAACGTGCTCACCATCTCCGGGGAGCGCAAAGCCGAGCACGTGGACCAGCAGGAGGGGTACTACCGGCTCGAGCGCGCGTTCGGCAGCTTCTCCCGCTCGCTGACCCTGCCCGACGGTGTCGACTCCGACAACGTCCAGGCCGGCTTCGATCGCGGCGTACTCGAGATTCGCGTCCCCAAGCCAGAACAGAAGAAGCCCAAGACCGTCCAGATCACCCTCGGCGCAAACCCCGACATCAAGAAGACGATCGAAAGCGCCGATCCACGCCAATAGCCGCGACCCAGTCGCCGCCTGCCATCGCCAAAGCCTGCCATCCGGGATCCTCCAACGAAGGGCGGCACGCCACCGCCGCTTCGCGTCAGCGACCCACCGCCGCGTCGTCCACTCAGACCCCAGATAACCGATCGCGACCGCTTGTCGTGCGTGGCATCCGCCCGGATCTGCCCGTGCGAGCACCCAGTACGCGACCGTCTTGCGATCGCACCCGACCGATCATGTGTCCCGCGCCGAAGTCGGACTGCGGGGATCAGCCGACCTGGTATCGCGCTGGGACGTAGTTCTGATCGCTCTGGGGCGGGCGGACGTACGCCCGGCTTTGCCGCGGTGGAAGCTTGATCTTCTTCTGCTGGATGTCCTCGTAGGGGATCAGGCTCAGGAGGTGGCTCATGAGGTTCAGCCGCAACGTGCGCTTGTCGTCGGCCTCGACCACGTACCACGGCGATTCCGGCGTATCGGTGTAGGCGAACATGTCGTCTTTGGCCTGGGCGTAGTCGACCCAGCGCCGGCGCGCCTCCAGATCCATGTCGCTGAGCTTCCACTGCTTCGCCGGGTCCTTCAGGCGCGCTTTGAAGCGACGCTCCTGCTCCTCGTCGCTGACCGACAGCCAGTACTTGACGAGGATGACCCCCGAGCGCAGCAGATCTCGTTCGAACTGCGGACATGTCCGCATGAACTCCTCGTACTCCTCCGGCGTGCAGAAGCCCATCACACGTTCGACGCCGGCGCGGTTATACCAACTGCGGTCGAACAGAACCATCTCGCCGCCGGCGGGCAGATGGGCGACGTAGCGCTGGAAGTACCACTGCGTGCGCTCGCGCTCGGTAGGGGTGCCGAGCGCCACCGTTCGCACCACGCGCGGGTTGGTCTTCTCGGTGATCCGCTTGATCGTCCCGCCCTTGCCGGCAGTGTCGCGACCCTCGAAGACCACCACGACTTTCAGGTTTTTGTGGACGATCCAATCCTGCAGGCGCACGAGCTCCACCTGCAGGCGCCTGAGCTCCTTCTCGTAGGCTCGTTTGCCGAGATGCTGCGGCTCGACGTCGTCAGCGGCGAGAGGAGGACGACTCCACCCGGTATCGATCGTCGCCATAGCGGCGACGCTACCGCAAACGAGAGGCGAGCGCGAGCCACCGTCCGAGCGTCACCGCTGTCGGCACTGCGGCACGTCCACGCCCGCCCGACAGCCGATGCGCCGGCGTGGATCGTTGGCATTCGAGATACGCTGGGGGGGTCGCGTGCGTTTGATCTGGGTCACTTCGATGGCGGTAATGGTGCTGGCGGTGGGCGTCGCCGGCCGGGCGATGGCCTCGCCGGCGCGCGTCTCGGCCGCCGCTGTGGGGCCGCTGCGGGCGTGGGGCCACACCGAGATCCGCTCGCTGGATCCATCGCCGGCGGCGATGGCGGCCGCTGCCCGACGGTCAGTCGGCTCGCTGACCAATAACGGTGTCGCGCCGTCCTCGCTGTCGGAATCGGGCACGCTGGCACCGAAACCGGACGTGGTGCTCTCCAACGAGACGACGTTCACCCGATGGGCCTACGTCGCCGAGACCGGCACGATCTATCGGCGACCGGCGACGAACGCGCCGCGCGTGACGCGACTGCACTGGTACACCGAGGACGGCTTTCCCGAGATCTATCTGCTGCTGCGCGCCCACTGGGACGCCGCCGGCCAGGAGTGGATCAAGCTCCGGATCCCGATGCGCCCCAACGGTCGGATCGGCTGGGTGCGGCGCCAGGACCTGGGGGCGCTTCACCTGACCCACACCCAGATCACCGTCGACCGCCCGCGGTTGCGAATCTACGTAAATGTCGACGGCCGTCGCGTGTGGAGCGCTCCGGTGGGGGTGGGCAAGCCCTCCACCCCGACCCCGTCCGGACATTTCTGGATCCGGGAGCGGTTCAAGATCGAGAGCCCGAGCTCGGGGTACTGGCCTTACGCGTTCGGTACCAGCGACTACTCGACCCTGACCGATTGGCCCGGCGGCGGCGTGGTGGGCATTCACGGGCCCTACTACGAGCCCTACGCGATACCCGGGCGGATCTCGCACGGGTGCATCCGGTTGGAGGTCGCAGACGACGCCTGGCTGGCGCACCATGTCGGACTCGGCACGCCCGTGGACATTCGCTGACGCCGCGCTTCGGGAGTTGGCGCGCCCCCGCCTACCTGGTCCGGACGAGCGGTTGGTCAGGGTGCTGCTCGGTTCCGAGCTGGGCGATGTCGGGCTTGAACGGCAGTCCGGCCATCCAATCGACCAGCAGCCGGATCCGGCGCTCGGTGCTGGGCATGCGGGCGAGGTAGTAGGCGCGGCGCAGAGTCCACGCCGGCGCCCCGTGCAGCGAAGCCCGGAAGACGCGAGCGACCGCCTGGTGGTTGCCGAGCGTGACGAACTCACCCCGGGTGCGATAGCGAAACTCGGTGGGGGCCTGGCGGCGCAGAGAGGCGGCGATGTTGCCGGCCAGGTGGCGGGCTTCGCGTTCGGCGTGCTGGGCCGTCGGCGGGTGCAGGCCCCCAGTGCCGTCGGGCACGGCGGCGCAGTCGCCCGCGGCCCACGCGTCAGGCTGGTCGCCGACGCGAAGGCAGGCATCGACCAGCACGCGTCCCTGATCGTCGCAGGGCAGTCCAAGCTCGGCCACCCTCGGGTTGGGCGTGACTCCGGGCATCCACACCAGGGTGTCGGCCTGAATCTGCTCGCCGTCGGAGAGGGACAGGGTGCCGTCGCGGGCCGAGTCCAAGGTGGTGCGCAGCCGGATGTCGATTCCGCGAGCGCGCAGAACCGCGACGGCACGATCGGCGAGCCCTTCGTCGATCGAGGGGAGGATGCGGTTGGTGGCCTCGATCAGGACCCAGCGCATGTCCTCGGGGTGCACCGAGCGATAGCTCCGGCAGGCCTCGCGGGCTAGGTTCTCGAGCTCGGCCAGTGCCTCGACGCCGGCATAGCCGCCGCCCACGAACACGAACGTCAAGGCGCGGCGGCGCAACGCTTGACTGGTGGCCGACTCGGCGGCCTCCAGGCGAGACAGGACCTGGTTGCGCAGGTGGATGGCCTCGCTCAGAGTCTGGAAGCCGACGGCCTGATCGAGCAGCTCGGGCACCGGGGGCGTTCTCGTCACCGCGCCGATCCCGACGACCAGGATGTCGTAGCTCGTCTGCCGCGGCTCATCTCCGCTTGGCGTGATCGTGGCGACCCGGCGAGCGTGTTCCAGGCCGGTCAGCTGACCGAGCGTCACCTGGGTGCGCCGCAGTACTCGACGCAGCGGAATGACCACGTGGCGCGGCTCGACGCTCCCGGACGCGACTTCGGGCAGCAGCGGCTGGTACAGCATGAAGTTCTCAGGCGCGACCAGCTCAAGGTCCGCCTCGCCGGGTTCCAGGCATCGCTCCAGCCCCAGCGCGGTGTACAGGCCCACATAGCCACCCCCGGCGATCACGACGCGGGGCGCGGCCATCAGCTGAGCGCCGCGTGGCCAGAGGTGCGGGTGATCGGCGGCGCTCCCGGGCTGGCGCCGCCCATCCCGGCCGCGAGATCAGCCGCCACCTGCGGCCACGTGAACCGCCGCATGATCGCGAGCCCGAGCGTCACCGCTGGAATGAGTGCCCCCCGCGACCGATCGCCAAACGCGCAGGGGGGTGCGCGTGCTCATGAGCCGCCGCGGATTGGGCGCCGCCCGGGCGCGCCGGCCAGCACGCTCGCACCGCTCCGCCGCGCCGTCGATAGGCAGTGGTGAGGCGGCTCGAAGTGGACAATCCGCGACGCCGCCTCGCGCCGTATGGTCAAGGCGGAGGTGCGGGGATTGCGACCATCAGCCGGTACCATCAACGCGGATCGCGCGAAGAGCCGGTCGCGTCGGCAACTGATCATGGCGATGCGATCGCGCACGCCCCGCCGAGCGGGATGGTGGGTGACCTGGTGACGAGTGAGTTGGTGAGCCTTGCCTGAGCCTGCGCTTCGCGCGGGTCGTTACATGCCGGGGTTGGATGGCGTCCGAGCGGTCGCCGTGCTGGCCGTGATCGCCTATCACCTTGGCTTTGGCTGGGCCTCCGGTGGGCTGCTCGGCGTCGGGGTCTTCTTCACGCTGAGCGGTTACCTGATCACCGATCTTCTGCTCGGTGCCTACGACGCGGGAAAGCTCAGCCTGGTCGACTTCTGGCTGCGACGGGCGCGCCGACTGCTGCCCGCGCTGTACGTGATGATGGCGGTGGTCACCCTGTGGGTCTCGCTGCTGCACCACTCGCGGATTGCGGAGCTGCGGGGGGAGGTCGCATCGGCGGTTCTGTACCTGAACAACTGGTGGCAGATCTCGCAGCACGTCTCGTACTTTGCGCGATTCGGCCCACCCTCCCCGCTGAGCCACCTGTGGTCGCTGGCGGTGGAGGAGCAGTTCTACCTGATCTGGCCGTGGCTGCTGCTGCTGGGTGTCATGTGCGTACCAGAGCTCCGTCGCCCGATCAAGGTGCGGCCGCGGCTGGCCGGGGTCACGCTCGTGCTCGCCGCCGCCTCGGCCATCGAGATGGCGATCCTCTATCACCCGAGCTTTGACTCGACCCGGATCTACGAGGGCACCGACACCCGCGCCTTCGGGCTCCTGCTCGGCGCGGCACTGGCGATGGTGTGGCCGAGTCGCTCGCTCACCACCCGAGTGACTCCCGGCGCCCGATCGATCCTCGATTGGGCCGGCGTCGTCGGGCTGGTGATGGTCGGCCTTCTGGTCTGGCGGACCACTCAGTACTCGGGATTCCTGTACCAGGGGGGGATCCTCTTGTTGTCGCTGGCCACGGTCCTCGTGGTCGCGGCCGCGGCTCATCCCGCGACCAGAGTCGGCCGGGCGCTTGGCTGGGAACCGCTTCGTTGGATCGGGGTCCGCTCCTATGGCATCTACCTGTGGCACGAGCCGATCATCGTGCTGACGACTCCGGCCTCGGCCCACGGTGTCAACGTCGTACGCGCCGTGGCTCAGCTGGCGGCCACTTTCGTGGTGGCCGCGCTCTCCTGGCGCTACGTCGAGGAGCCGATCCGTCACGGCGCGCTGGGCAGGATGTGGGCCCGGGCCCGATCCCTGCACTGGCAGCCGCGGCTGCTGCCGACGGGGGCGCGGGCGGCGCTGATCGCCGTGGGGGTCCTGCTCGTCATCGACGCAGTTGGGCTGGCCGGAGTCCGGTTCCCGACCAGCCAACGCTCGCGCCCGGTCCTGCTCGGCGGCATCCCGGGATTGCCGCCGCAGCAGCCCGCACGATCCGAAGCCAGGAAGGACCGCTCCAAAACCAAGACGGCGTCCAGCGCCTCCGACGCCACGACCGAGCAATCGCGCTCCACTACCGGGCGAACCAACTCCAAGACCGCGGATCCAAATGGGACGGCGAATCCGTCCGCGTCGACGACGACGGGCGCTCACACGACCGCCGCCGCCGGGACGGATCGTTCGCCACGCAGCTCGTGCCGCTCGGTCGTGCACATCGGCGACTCCACGTCTGAGGGACTCACCTCCAGTCAGTACCTCCCGGATCCCGGCCAGCGGATGGCCGCGCAATACCGGCGGGTGGGTGTGACCAGTGCCCGCTTCGAGATCACCGGGGCGACCTCGATCGTGGAGACGCTGCCCGGCGGCGAGAACGCCTACGACGTGGCCAAGGGCCTGACTGGAGCCGGCTACAACGGCTGCTGGGTGATCGCCTTGGGGACCAACGACTCCGCCGACGTCGCCATCGGGTCAAACGTCGGCTTCACCGCGCGGATCGCCAGGATGATGTCGGCGATCGGCAAGCAGCCGGTGATGTGGGTCAATGTCAAGTCCCTCCTGAGCAGCGGCCCCTACTCTGAGACGAACATGGCCGCCTGGGACCGAGCCCTCGTCCAGGCGTGTCCGAAGTACCCGAATATGCGGGTCTATGACTGGGCCTCGGTCGTCAAGACCAGCTGGTTCATCCCGGACGGGATCCACTACTACTCGCCCGGCTACGCCGCCCGGGCTCATCTGATCGCCAATGCGCTGGCTGAGTCGTTTCCGCAGAGCGGTCAGTACACCGGCTCGAGCTGCGTCGTTCATACCCCGTCGCTCTCGGTCCCCGTGCTCGGGCTGCACCAGTAGGGCGTCGCCGGCGGTCGGCTGAGCCCGCCTTAGATCCCGATTCGCTGATCCCAGGCGGCGGCGCTGGCAGACTCTTCGTCAGCGGGCCTGTTCGACGGGGGCTCGAGCACCATCACCAGGGCCGAGCCGGATGGAGGATCGGCGGCGGCGAGCACCTGCCCGGAGTCCGCCGGTGCGATCCACAGCTGCCCGGGCGCGACCTCGGTGAACGTCTCGACGGCTCCGGCCTCGTGCTTGATGACGCCCTTGCCGCCGATCCGGGCGGCGAGCTCCGCCGCCAGCCCCGCGGCGCCGTTGCCTCGCGCCTGATCCACCCGGTCGGTCCCCACCAGCACCACCTGGCCGATCCGCGTGGCATCCCCGATCACGATCGCCACCGGAGCCGTGATCGATGCCGCCACCGCCTCGCCGGCGCCGCCCAGCGCGGGATGCGCCGCCGCGTGGCGCTGACCCACCAGGATCAGCGAGGGCCGCTCAGCCGCGGCGACGTTGATGATCCCCTCGGCGAGGGTGGTGTGCACGAGCAGCGCGGGGTCGACATCGACGCCGACCGCGTATCCGGCCGTGCGCAGCGCGGACAATCTGGTCTCCTGAACAGCCGTCTCATGCGGCGCGCTGCCGAGCAGCCCGCGCACCACCCCGGTGTCGGGGGCGGCGATGCGGGCGCCGATGGCGAACCCGATCTGGGCCTGAGCGGGATCCTCGAGCGCGACCAGGACGCGCTTGCCGAGAGCTTTCCGCTCGACGTGGGGCAGCGTCACGGCGCGCTTTGAGCGCTCGACCAGCACCGTCGCGGCGACGATCGTGACCAGGATCACGACCAGCACCGCGTTGACCACCGATTGGTCGAACAACCCGATGTTGAAGCCGATCACCGTCGCCGCCAACGTGGCCGCGGCTTGGGGCACGGTCAGGCCGAGCATCAGCGTGGCCTCGCCGGCGGTCAAGCGCAGGATCCGCTTGGAGATGAGCGCGGCCAGGGTCTTGCCGCCGAGCGACGCAAGGATGAACAGCCCGGCCAGCTTCAGCGTCTCGCCTTCGATCATCACGCTCGGTTGCAGGAGCATGCCCACCGAGACCAGGAAAACCGGCACGAACACGGCGGAGCCGAAGAAGTCGATGCGCTCCATCAGCGGCCCCTCGTTCGGAACCAGCCGGTTGAGCCCGAGGCCGGCAAAGAACGCGCCGACGATGCCCTCGATACCGAACGCATCGGCGACCGTCGCCGCCGCCAGGAACGACGCGATCGCCAGCAGGTAGCGCACGATCCGATCGGTGCCGAGATAGCGAAACGCGATCCGAACCAGCCGCGGCAGCACCACCAGCGAGAAGATCACGAGCACGATCAACCCAACCGCGACCTGAACTCCGATCGACGCCGGGCTGCCGCCGACGAGTTGCGAGCCCGACACGGCGGCGAGCACGATCAACGAGGCGGTGTCGGTGAGCACGGTTGCGCCGACGGCGGTGGCCACCGCGGGGTGGGTGGTCAGCCCCGCGTTTCGCACCGCCGGATACGTCAGCAGGGTGTGCGAGGCGAGCAGCGCGCCGAGCAGAAGCGCGGCGGGTGCGCTCCAGCTCATCGAGAACCCAACGAGTGAGCCGAGTCCCATCGGGACCGAGAACGTGATCAGCGAGAACAGCAGTACCCAGCGGCGATGGACCCTGAGGAGGGCCAGGTCGAGCTCCACCCCGGCGACGAACATCAGGTAGAGCAGGCCGAGCTGGCCGAGCGCGGGCACGGTGGTGTTTCCGGCGCCGATCACGTTGAAGCCGAACGGCCCGATGACGTAGCCGCCGAGCAGCAGCCCGATGATTCCCGGCAGCCGCGCGCGCTCGAGCAGCGGCGGCCCGATGATGACGACGAGGAACAGGACGAGGAACTCCCACTGCGGCCCGGACGGAGACGAGATCCTCAGGGCCGCGATCGGCAGTGACAGGTGGGCGCTCATCGGCGGCATCTGCGCGTTGTTGTCGAAGGTCCGCACCGGAGCATCGGGAGCGACCAGATTGTCGATGATTCCGGCGAGCGACGGGCCGGGGCCACGCGCGGGCGTGGCCGAGAATCGCCGATCCGCCTAGGCGGCGCTGGAGCGGCCGGGACCCGGTGCGACTGAGTCCAATACGTTTCTATCGCCGATCACGCGGTCACCGCGACCATGAGTGAAGAAGCTGATCGACCATTGGATGGTGACCAGCAGCCGGTTGCGGAAGCCGATCAGGTACCACAGATGCACAAACAGCCACACGAACCAGGCGAGCAGCCCGCTGAGCTTGAGGCCGCGCAGGTCGGCCACCGCCGACCCCCGACCGATCGTCGCCAGATTGCCTTTGTCGAGATATCGAAACGGTGGCGTCGCTCGACCCTGCAGCCGGTTGCCGATCAGCGTCCCCGCGTAATGGCCCTGCTGGATCGCCACCGGCGCCACACCGGGCAGGGAAACCGGGTTTCCCTTCTGGTCGCGCACCCGGACCATGTCGCCGAGCGCGATCACCTCGGGATGCCCGGGTAGCGTCAGGTCGGGCTCCACGGTGAGACGGCCCGCGTGGTCGAGCTCGGCGCCGCAGAGATCGCCGAGATGGCCGGCCAGCCCGGACGCATTGACGCCCGCGGCCCAGATCACCGTCCGGGTCTCGATCCGGTCCCGGGCGCCACCGGGATCGGCGATGGTGACCGAGCGCGCGTCGACGTCGACCACGGTGCGCTGGAGCATGGGTGTCACCCCCAGCTGACGCAGTGACTTCTCCGCTTTGGCCGACAGCGAGCGCGGAAATGTCTGCAGCACTCGGTCCACGGTGTCAATTAGTAGGACCCGGGCGTGGCTGGGGTCGATGGCCCGAAAATCGCGCCGCAGGGTGTCACGGGCGAGCTCGCCCAGCTGGCCTGCCATCTCGACCCCGGTCGGTCCCGCCCCGACGACCACGAACGTCATCTCGGCGGACCGTGCCCCGGGATCGGTGGCCAGCTCGGCACGTTCGAAGGCGGCCAGGATCCGCGAGCGCACCGCCACCGCGCTCTCCAGGGTCTTGACCTCGAGCGCGTGCCGCCGCCACTCGTCGTGCCCGAAGTACGAGTAGCTCGAACCGGCGGCCACCACCAGGGTGTCGTAGGCGATCGTTTCGGGGCCTTGGATGCCGGCCCCGACGCGGAGATCGACCTGGCGTTGGGCCAGGTCAAAGCCGGCGACTTCGGCCATCAGGACGCGGACATCCGGGTCCGACTTGAACACGGAGCGCAACGGGCGCGCCACCTCCCCGGGCGAGAGCGCGCCGGTGGCGATCTGGTAGGTCAGCGGCTGGAAGAGATGGAAGTTGCGCTTGTCGATCAACGTCACTTGCACCGGGGCCTCCAGGGCCCGCAGCCGGGCAACGGCGCGCAGTCCGCCGAAGCCGCCACCGACGACCACGACGCGGTGCGGGGGAGAGCTGGCCGCCATGATCGGCGCATGCTCTCACGTCGGCGGAGCGAGTGCGATCGCGCCCGACACCCTCCCCGGGTGTCGCTGTCACCTCGGCCGTGAGCTGCTCGCGGCGGTTCAGGCCGGCTCCGGGTGGGGCTCCAGTTCGGGGGGCAGAGGCTCGGCGGGCGCGGGCAGCGCCACCCCGGCGGCGCCGTAGGCCTCCGGGCCGTCCAGGGTCTCGGCGGTCAGCAGGGCGTGGGCGAGCGAGTCCAGCTGCTGGCGATGCTCGGTGAGCAGCCGGGTGACCTCGGCGTGGGAGCTGTCGATCAGGTTCTGGACCTCCTGATCGACGAGCCATTGGGTCTGCGGTGAGGTCTCACTCGCCCCGGGCAGCAGCGGCCCCTGGCCCTCGGACGGCACCAGGGTCACCGGCCCCAGCCTGTCGCTCATTCCCCAGCGCCCGATCATCTGGCGGGCGATCTGGGTCAGCTGCTGGATGTCGGACTCTGCGCCGGTGGTGATCCTGTCGTAGACGACCTCTTCGGCCACCCGGCCGCCGAGGGCGACCTTGATCTTGGCCTCGAGCTCCTCACGTGAATAGGAGACTCGATCGGCGTCGGGAGTGGACAGGGTGACGCCCAGTGCCATGCCGCGCGGGATGATCGACACCTTGCGCACCGGGTCGGCGCCCGGGGTCATCATCCCGACCAGGGCGTGGCCGGACTCGTGGAACGCGGTCCGCTCTCGGTCCGGGGCCGAGAGGATGATCCCGCGGGGCGAGCCGAGCAGGATCTTCTCCAGCGAATCGGTGAAGTCGGCCATCGTGACCTTGTCGTGGTTGCGCCGCGTGCCGAGCAGCGCGGCCTCGTTGGCGAGGTTGGCGAGATCGGCGCCGACCATCCCCGGCGTGGACGCCGCCAGCACGTCGAGGTCGACGTCGTCGGCCAGTGGCAGCGACCGCGTGTGGACATCCAAGATCCGCCGCCGTCCGGTCTTGTCGGGGGCCTGGACGGCCACCCGGCGATCGAATCGGCCCGGGCGCAGCAGTGCCGGATCGAGGATCTCCGGTCGGTTGGTGGCGCCCAGCACGACGACCGCGTCGTTGGACTCGAACCCATCCATCTCGGTCAGGATCTGATCCAGGGTCTGCTCGCGCTCGTCGTTGGCGCCGGTGATCCCCGCCGATCCCTGGCGCGAGCGGCCGATCGCATCCAGCTCGTCGATGAAGATGATCGCCGGCGCCGCCTCCTTGGCCTTGGCGAACAGGTCGCGCACCCGGGCCGCGCCGACCCCCACGATGGCTTCGATGAACTCGGAGGCGGCGATCGAGAAGAACGCGGCATGCGCCTCGCCGGCGACCGCGCGCGCCAGCAGCGTCTTGCCGGTTCCGGGAGCGCCGAACAGGAGCACGCCGTGGGGCATCCGTCCCCCCAGGCGCTGGTATCGCTCCGGCGCCTTGAGGAAATCCACGATCTCGGTCAGCTCGGCCTTGGCCTCGTCGATCCCGGCGACGTCGTCGAACGTGACCCGGATCCGCTCCGGGTCGACCCGCCGCGCTTGTGAGCGACCGAAGTTGCCCAGCCCACCGAGCCCTCCGGCCCCGGCTTGGGCTCGGCGCGCCAACAGCACGAACAGCCCCACGAGCAGGAGGGTGGGCCCGAAGCCGAGCAGGATCTCGGCGATCAGCGACGTGCTCTTGGCCGTCGACTGAGCATTGACCTGAACGTTCTTGGACTGGAGCAGGCTGGTCAGACTGTCGTGGTTCCAGAACGTGGGCACCTCGGTGGCGAACAAGGTCGTCTGGGGAGCGTTCTTGTCGCTCGCCGGGTAGCGGACCTTGTTGTTGAACGTACCCTGGACCGTGTTCCCGGTCGATGAGATCGACTTGACGTTGGCGTCGTTGAGCTGGGTCAGGAAGTAGGGGCTGAACGGGACCCTGACGCGCGGCTGGGTGTTGGCGGGCTGGAACACCAGCACGGTGATCCAGTTGAGCGCCAGCAGCACCACCACGAAGATCCAGAATCCACGCAGGCGGTGCGGCGGGGTGGGCTTGTGGTGATCGGGCGTCCCGCGGCCGTCGGGCGCCGGCGCGACGCGCCAACCCTGGTGGTCGCGAGGCATCGGCGCCGGCGACGGGGCTTTGCGGTCGTCGGCAGCGGTGTCTGCCGTGGTCGGCTCTTGCGCCATCCCTAGATTCTTGCCGATGCGGACATTGCGGGCGCAATCGCCGGCGCGTGGGCGATTGCGCCCGGAAAAAGGTGACAAATTCGGCCGGCCGAGTCGGATTTGTCGCCAGATGCGCGGTGGGCGTGGGCTTCGCAGTAAATCCGATTTGTCACAATCGAATTTGGCGCGGAACTCCCCTCCTCTAGAGCCGCACCCCGCGCTCCGCGAGCCAGTCCTCGACGACCGCGGGCACGTCCCGCTCCCACTCGGCCCGCGCCGCCAGCCGGATCAGCTCTTCGGGGGCAGCGTGGAGCTCGTCGCGCCGGTAGCTCAGGTAGATGGCGATCGCGCCGGCCATCGACAGCGACCCGTTGGCCACCGCCGGGTCGAGGTCGGCGAGCACGGTTCCGACCCGGGCCGCGACGTCATCGAGCGCTCTGACCGGCTCGTCTGCGTCCTCGAACGCGAGCTCGAAATCGCCGACTGCCGGGTCGTCGTCGTCGGGGTCGACGACCTCCGCGGCACGGCGAATGATCTGGGCCAGGGAAACCGGCGCCGGCTCGGTGGGCACCGGCTTAATATCGCAGCTCGGAGGCTTCGCCGACCGCGTGATCCGGCGGACCCGGGGCGGGCACTCGCGCCCGCAACTCCTGCAGCCAGGCGGCGGCGACGCTGTCGGACGGGGCGCGCCAGTCCGAGCGCGGCGACAGCGAGCCTCCGGAGCCGACCTTGGGGGCGTTGGGCAGAGCGGAGCGCTTGAACTGGCTGGTCTGGAAGAACCGGTGCAGGAAGACCTCCAGCCAGTGGGTGATCTCACGCAGCGAATACTGATTGCGCCGGTCGTCCGGGATCAGGTCGGGCCACGGACCGCGGGCGCGGTCAGACCAGGCGTGCTGGGCGAGATAGGCCACCTTGCTGGGGCGGTAGCCGAACCGGAGGATGTAGTACAGGAAGAAGTCCTGCAGCTCGTAAGGACCGACGGTGGCTTCGCTGTTCTGCTCGGGGCCGTCTCCGGCGGCGTCTCCGCCTGACGGGACCAGCTCGGGCGAGATCGCCGTCTCCAGCACCGAGCCCAGCACCTGGTTGGCCTCGTCGGAAAACTGGCCGGTGTCGATCGCCCATCGCAGCAGGAACCCGATCAGCGTCTTGGGCACCGACGCATTGACGCTGTAGTGCGACATCTGATCGCCGACCCCGTAGGTCGACCAGCCGAGCGCCAGCTCGCTCAGGTCCCCGGTGCCCAGCACCAGGGCCTGATGATAGTTGGCGAGGCGGAAGAGGTGAGAGGTTCGCTCGCCCGCCTGTACGTTCTCGTAGGTGACGTCGTACTGTGGCTTGCCGCGCGCCGCCGGATGGTCGAGGTCGCGCAGCATCTGGTTGGCCGACGGCCGAATGTCCAGCTCGGCGGCGCTGACCCCGAGGGCGTTCATCAGGGCGTGGGCGTTGCGCAGGGTTCGCGCGCTGGTGGCGAAGCCGGGCAGGGTGTAGCCGAGTACGTTGCCGCGCGGCAGTCCGAGCCGATCGACGGCGCGGGCGGCCACGGTGAGGGCATGGGTGCTGTCCAATCCGCCTGAAACGCCGATCACGATCTTCTTGATCCCGGTCGCCATCAGGCGGGTCTCCAGGCCGCGGACCTGGATGTTGTAGACCTCTTCGCAGCGCTCATTACGGCTGGCCGGGTTCGCGGGGACATAGGGGAAGCGCTCGATCCGCCGTTCCAGAGGGATCGTCTCGCTCGGGACGCCGAGCTCGAACTCCACCCGCCGCACCTGACGCAGGCGATCGCGGTGCTCGTGGATCGAATCGCCATAGCTGCTGGTGCTGGCCCGGTCAGAGATGATGCGGTCGAGGTCCAGGTCAGCGACGATCAGCTCCTCGGCGTCGGAGAAGCGCCGGGACTCGGCCACCAGCTGTCCGTTCTCGCAGATCAGCGCCTGCCCGTCCCAGGCCACGTCGGTGGTCGACTCTCCCAAGCCGGCTGCCGTATACATGTAGCCGGCGATCGCCCGGCCGGACTGGGCCTGGCACAGCATCAGCCGGTAACCGTCCTTGCCGATCGTGATGTTGCTGGCCGACAGGTTGACCAGAACGGTCGCGCCCGCCAGTGCGCCGTAGGTGCTGGGCGGAATCGGCGCCCACAGGTCCTCGCAGATCTCCACATGGAGCACGAACGCCGGCAGATCGCGGCAGGCGAAGATCAGCTCCGGGGTGAACGGCACCGTGTCGCCGAGCAGCGCCAGCTCGGTGGCGACCAGGTCGCGGGCGGCGCGGAACTGGCGCTTCTCGTAGTACTCGTGGTACTCGGGGATGAAGCTCTTGGGGACCGCGCCCAGGATCCGGCCGCGGTGGATGACGATGGCGGCGTTGAACAGGCCGCCCTCGAGTGCGACGGGCGCCCCGACGACGATCACCGGCGCCAGTCGCTCGCTGGCGAGGACGAGCCGCTCGAGCGCGCTGGCGACGCTGTCCAGCAGCGCCTGCTGATGAAACAGGTCCTCGCTGGAATAGGCGGCCAGGCCGAGCTCGGGAAAGATCACCAACGCGGCGTGAGCTTCGTCGGCGCGCCGGGCCAGCTCCAGGGTGCGAGCCCCGTTGAACCCCGGGTCGCCGACGCGCACGCGCGGAACCGCCGCCGCCACGCGGACGAAGCCGTGGGCGTAGGGGGAGTCAAACGGGGCGTCGGAGTGGTCGCGGAGCGTGCGCACGCCTGGAGTATGGCTCGCCGGGTGCAGTGCGGCGGCGCTTAGAAGCGCAGCAGGGCGCCGATTCCGTCGTGGCGGCGTAGTACCGGGGGCGGCGGGTCGCTCCCGTCGCCGACGACGGTGACCGCGGCGTCCTGGAGCACCGCGGCCTGCACCGCCGCCTCGCGCAAGTCGGCGACCGGCTCTCGCTCGGTCCCGTCGACGGGACAGGACCCGCTGCTCTGGGCGTAGAGCAGCCCGCAACTGGGACAGCGGCCGCCGGCCGCCGCGAAGTTGAGCCCGAGCACGAGGTTCTCGACGCGCCGCTCCGCCAGCGCGGACAACGTGCCATCCAGCCCGGCGACCGCGGCGCCGCCGCCATCCAGCCGGCTGCCCAGCGCGGTCACCGCCGCGTCGGCATCGGCGACCTGCGCCTCCCGGCGCAGTGGCAGCAGAGCCGCCTGCACCTCGGCGACGCTCGCCGTCTCGGCGTCGAGCCCGAGCCGGGCCCGGGTCAGCGCCGGGCGAAGGTCATTGGACAGCCGCTCGACAAACCGGTCCACGTCCACCTCCGGGCCACCGAGCACCAGGTGAGCGAATGGATCGCGCTGCCAGAGGTGGTACAGCTCGGCGGCGACGTGGCGAAGGTGCTGCTCGGCCTCGTCGTCGGCGCTGCGCTCGTAGTTGGCCTGGGACCAGCCGCCGCGTCGGCTCTGACCGCGGACGTCGTCGGTGACGCGCTCCTGCTCGTCGACCTGGGCAAGCTCACCGGCGAGGATCTTCGCCGTGCGCCGGCTGATCAGCACCACGCACCAGCGGCCGGGCGCCGGTCCCGTCACCAGGGGCTCGATGTACGGTGTGCGTGCGATCCTGGCCTGCGCCGGCACCGGCTCGGACAGCTTCACGGTCTCGAACAGGTCGTCCCGGCCGGAGACGAAAATCCCCAGCGAGCCGGCGCCTGCGACGGGAAGCTCTTCGGACTCGAGGTAGTCACCGAGGCGCTTGAGGTCCTCGCGGAGAACGGAGCGGTCCTCGTGGTCAAGCGGCTCGTAGCTCGCGGCGGCGCGCGCCGCCTCGTCGATCAGCGAGCGCGCCTGCGTGCTGCGCGCCGGCGCGGTGGCGAACTGCGCCGGGTCCAGATCGAAGAAGACGCTGACCACGGCGTGCTCACCGGTGCGCTCCAGCATCCGGCGGGCCGACGCGAGCGTTGCGGTCATCCGTCCTCGGACCGCTGGCCGGTGCCCCGGACACCGGAGGCGCGGTCGGCGTCGTCGTCGGGCATCGGCGGGCGGTAGGGATCGGAATCGGCCTCTGGATCGGGCTCGCCGACCGGCGTGTTGAGCGCGTGGTGGGGATCCGTGGGCGGCTGGTCCTCCGGCTCGTCGGTGGCGTGCAGCGCCTCCTGGGAGGACTTGGGCTCCAGCGGGCGGTCGGCGGCCTCGGCGGGATCGGAGGCGCGCTCGTAGACCCGCTCGGGCTCGTGTCGGGGACCTGTGCGCGGTTCGTCCTGCGACATCGGCGCTCCTTTCGGCGATGGCGACGGTCACTTTTCGGCGTACCCGAGTACTGGCATGGCAAACGGCTGGCGATGCTCGACGCGGCGGCTACCGACAAAGCGCCGAATCCGGATTCACCACGACGATTCGTCGCCTGACCGCGCGGGCGCAGGCGCCGGCCGATGCTCTAGGGTGCGCCGCTTGATGAAAGCTCGTGGGTCTGGAATGGATGCCGTCTTGGGGCGAACGCTGCGGACCCGAGCCGCCGCGGCGCTGGTCACGGCCGGGCTGGTGATCGCCGGCTGTGGGGGCCAGAGCGCCACCACGACGTCCGCGAGCAGCTCCACCCGGTCGGCGTCCTCGGCGACGAGCTCCGCCACATCCACGCGTCATCGGTCCACCGCGCCGGCGACGACGAGCTCGCCGACCACATCCTCCACGACGCAGACCGCGACACCGACGACCTCGTCCACACCGGCGACGACCACTCACCGCAGGCCCCCGCCGACCGAGACCAAAACCTCGGCCACGCCCACCGTGACGACGACGACGACCTCATCGCCCGCTCCGCTGACGAAGTCCTCGACGACCACGACCGCGCAGCCCTCCGCCGGCGCGCCCACTCCCCAGCAGGTGCAGCAGGCACAGGCGGCGCTTTCCGGCTGTCAGGAGGACAACCCCGGGATCACCTTGGCGCAGCTGGAGCAGGAGGCGGCCAGCCCGCTCGGTATCCAGTGCTGACCGGTCCCGTCGTCCACGGTTAGCGGCGACGTCCCCCGGGGTAAGCGCGGTCTGCGATGCCCGAGGTCCCGCCCCGCCGCGTGGCGCTGTTCATCACCTGCTTCAACGACACGCTGTTTCCGCAGACTGGGCGAGCGGTGGTCACCCTGCTCGAGCGTCTTGGCGTGGCCGTCGACTTCCCGCTGGAGCAGACGTGCTGCGGGCAGATGCACTTCAACACCGGCTACGCCGAGGAGTCGATTGCGCTGGTGCGCCGGTTCGTCCGCGTGTTCGGCGCCAGCGAGCTGGTCGTCTCGCCGTCGGCGTCGTGCGTGGGGATGGTGCGCGACTCCTACTCGCGGGTGGCCGAGCTGGCCGGCGACCCCGGGCTGGCCCGCGAGGTCGCCGCGCTCGCGCCGCGGGTGCTGGAGCTGACCGAGCTGTTGATCGATGTCCTGGGGGTGGAGGATGTGGGGGCGTTCTTCCCCCGGCGGGTCACCTATCACCCGACCTGTCACAGCCTGCGGATGCTCAAGGTCGGTGACCGTCCGTGGCGGTTGCTGCGCGCGGTGAGGGGGATCGAGCTGGTGGCGCTGTCCGAGGCCGAGGAGTGCTGCGGGTTCGGCGGCACGTTCGCGGTCAAGAACGCCGACACCTCGATCGCGATGCTGACCGACAAGGTGCGCTCGATCCTCGACACGGGCGCTGAGGTGTGCGCCAGCGCCGACAACTCGTGCCTGATGCACATCGGGGGGGCGCTGTCGCGTCAGCGGGCCGGCGTCCGCGCGATGCACATCGCCGAGATCCTCGCCCACGCCGACGAGCGCTCTCCGGCGTGACCGACCGCGGCGGCCACCCTCCGTTTCCCGAGGCGGCGCGGGCAGCCCTGGCCGACACTCAGCTGCGCCACAACCTGACCGGGGCGACGCGCACGATCCGCGCCAAGCGGGCCGAGGTGGTGGCGGAAATGCCCGACTGGGAGCACCTGCGCGAGGCGGGGCGGGCGCTCAAGGAACGAGTGCTGCGACACCTTCCCGAGCACCTGATGCAGCTGGAGGAATCGGTGGCGCGGGCCGGCGGAGTGGTGCACTGGGCGCGCGATGGCGATGAGGGCAACCGGATCGTGGGCGACATCATCGCCGGCCATGGGGTCACCGAGGTGGTCAAGTCCAAGTCGCTGACGACCGAGGAGACGATGCTCAACGAAGCGCTCGGCGAACGGGGAATCCGGGCGTGGGAGACCGACCTGGCGCAGCTGATCGTGCAGCTCTCGGACGACACGCCGTCGCACATCCTGGTGCCGGCGATCCACAAGAACCGCGAGCAGATCCGGGAGCTGTTCGTCCGCGCCCTCGACGACGCGCCGGCAGACCTGTCCGATGATCCCCGCGCGCTCGCCGAGACGGCGCGGCGGCATCTGCGCGAGCTGTTCCTGAAGACTCGTGTCGGGATCAGCGGGGTCAACTTCGCGGTCGCCGACACCGGCACGGTGTCGGTGGTCGAGTCCGAGGGCAACGGTCGGATGTGCACCACGCTGCCTGAAGTGCTGGTCAGCGTGATGGGAATCGAGAAGGTGATCCCCAGCTGGGAGGACCTCGAGGTCTACCTCCAGCTGCTGCCCCGCTCCTCCACCGCCGAACGGATGAACCCGTACACCTCGTTGTGGACGGGCACGACCGACGGGGACGGGCCGCGCGAGTTTCATCTCGTGCTGCTCGACAACGGGCGGACCGACGTGCTCGCCGACGAGGTCGGCCGCCAGGCTCTGAACTGCATTCGCTGCTCGGCGTGCCTGAACGTCTGCCCGGTGTACGAGCGCACGGGGGGGCACGCCTACGGCTCCACCTACCCGGGCCCGATCGGCGCGATCCTGACCCCGCTGCTGCGCGGGATGACCGAAGCCGGATCGCTGCCCTATGCATCGAGCCTGTGCGGTGCCTGCTACGAGGTCTGCCCGGTGAAGATCAACATCCCCGAGGTGCTCGTGCATCTACGCCGCCGGGTGGTGGCCGCGGCCGATGATGGTGGCGCCCGCGGGCGGTTCTCCGCCGAGCACGTTGCGATGCGGGCGATGGCGCGCGTGTTTGCGAACCGCCGGCTGTACGAGGCGGCGCAGCGCTCGGGCCGGCTCGGCCAGTGGCCGCTGGTCCGCCGGGGCAAGATCTCACGGCTGCCGGGTCCGTTGGCGGGATGGACCTCGATGCGGGATCTGCCGCCGCTGCCCGCCCAGAGCTTCCGGGACTGGTGGCGGGAGCGGTCGTGAGCGACGCCCGGGCGCAGATCCTCGGTCGCGTCCGCCGCGCCCTCGCGGACGTGCCCGCCGGCGAGCGTTCCGCCGACGTGAGGGTCACCCGTGACTACCGGCGAGTCGGCGATCTCGATCGGCCGGCGCGCGTGCGGCGCCTGCGCGAACGGCTGAGCGACTACGGCGCCGAGGTGATCGGAGTCGACGGCGAGGACGACATCGCCGCCGCCCTGACCGGCGCCTGCCAGCGGCTGGGCCTGCGGCAGGTCGTGGTTCCCCCGGCGCTGGCCGCCGGCTGGCAGCCCGGCGGCGTCGACGTGATCGAGGATGACGGCCTGAGCGCCCGCGAGCTCGACGCCATCGACGGCGCCATCACCGGCTGTGCGGTGGCGATCGCCGAGACCGGCACGCTGATCCTCGATGGACAGGCCAGCTCCGGGCGGCGCGCGATCACGCTGGTGCCCGATCATCACATCTGCATCGTCACCGCGGATCAGATCGTGGGCCTGGTACCGGAGGCGATCGCCGCGCTGGCGCCCGCGGTGCGCGACCATCGCGTCCCGATCACGCTCATCTCCGGCCCGTCAGCGAGCTCGGACATCGAGCTGTCGCGCGTTGAGGGAGTCCATGGGCCGCGCCATCTCGTGGTGCTGATCGCGGCCGGCACCTGACTAGGTGGTCGCACGGTGAGCCAGACACGGGACCGGCGGGTTGCCATGATCGGCCTCGGCCGGATGGGGCTGCCGATCTGCGCCCGTCTCGTGACCCACGGCTTTGCGGTGACCGGAACCGATCTCATCCCCGGCAAGCGGGCCGCGCTGGAGGCGATCGGCGCCACCTGGTCGCCCAGCGCGGCGGCGGCGGCGGCGGGCGCCGACGTCCTCGTCAGCGTGCTTCCCGCCGCCGCCGAGGTCGCCGGGGTGATCGACGAGGTGGTGGCAGCGCTGGCGCCGGAATCGATCTGGATCGAGATGAGCACGGCGGCGCCGTCGGTGGCCCGGGACCTCGTGGCGGCCGCCACCGCCAAGCGCATCCGGGTGCTCGACGCACCGGTCGCCGGCAATCCGGACGCCGCCCGCGACGGGCGGCTGCTGAGCTTCGTCGGCGGTGATGAGCACGATCTGACGTCGGCGCGCGAGGTGCTCGGGGCAGTCGCCGATCCGATCGTCCACGTCGGCCCAGCCGGCAGCGGCTACCTGCTCAAGCTGCTCACCAACGCGTTGTGGTTCGGCCAGGCGGTCGCCGCGTCCGAGGCGCTGACCGTCGCCCGCCGTGCCGGCCTGGACCCGGAGGTGGTGCGCGACGCCCTCGGTCAGAGCGCCGCCTCCAGCCGGTTCCTGGCGGAGCATGGCGGCTCGCTGCTCGCCGGCGACGACCTGGCGACATTCGAGCTGTCCCGCTGCTGTGACCAGCTGACGTCGCTGCTCGCGGTCGGTGCGGAGCTGGCGGTGCCGCTGGAGCTGGTTGCGGCGACCGCGGATATCCATCGCCGCGCGCTGGAGCACTACGGCGACCTCGACGGGGAGCTGCTGGGCGCCCGCTGGGTCGCCGAGCGCGCCGGGCTCAGGTTCGGCAGTGACGCCGGCGCCGCCTCATGAGTCGCCGGGGCCCGTCCAGCGCCGGAACAGCTCGTGCTCGATCCCGAATTGGTCAAGGATCCGGCCGGCGATCTGATCGACCAGCTCGGCGGTGCTGCTGGGCCGGTGATAAAACGCCAGCACTGGCGGGAAGATGGTCGCCCCGGCCAGCGTCGCCGCCTCCATGTTGCGGATGTGGATGAGGTTCAACGGCGCCTCTCGTGTGGCCAGCACGAGCCGCCGGCGCTCCTTGAGGCAGACGTCGGCGGCGCGGGCGAGCAGGTCGTCGGATGTCCCGTTGGCGATCGCCGCGAGCCGGCCCATGGAGCAGGGGACGACGGCCATGCCCAGGGTGGCGAACGAGCCCGATGAGATCGGGGCGGCGAGGTCGTCCGGCTCGTAGACGAAGTCGGCCAGCCCTTGGACGGCGGCGATATCGACCTCCAGCTCCAGCTCGATCGTCCGCCGCGCGCCGCAGGAAATGACCAGATGCGTCTCGACCGTGTCGATCTGACGGAGCGCCTGCAACACCGCATAGCCCAGCTGGGGCGCGCTGGATCCCGAGATCCCGACCACGAGGCGGGGGCGGGCGGTGCTCACCGCAGTTCCGCCAGCCGGCGGCGCGCCTGCGCCACGGCACCCTCAGGCGGGGCGGCGGGGCGATGGTCGGCGCGATCGGACTCCTTGCGGGTGGCGTCGATCCCGAGCTTGGCCACCCGGCCGCGCAGCTCCAGCGGCTCGGCTCGGTCGGCGGCGCCCCCGGGAACGATGATCAGGTCGCGATCGGGACGCGCATAGGCGGTGCGTGCCCACTCGACCTCGACGTGGTCCCACGGGTCGACGTCGGCATCGACCACGGTGACTGTCCGAATCAGGCTGACACTGGCCCACACCGCGAACATCGCGCGCTGCGCAGAGCCGGGACGGGCTCGGGGATCGAGTGCGACCACCGCGGTCAGCCGGCCCGCACCTCCCTCCGGCACCGCGACCGCGTGGACGGCGGGGACCACCCGGCGCAGCTCCGCCGTAAGCCCGGCGGCGATCGCGGTGCCGCCGAGCAGCACGTGCTCACGATGGCGTCCGGGCTCGATCGCCTGGTAGATCGGTTGCCGGCGCGTCGTCAGACGGTGAAACGTCACCACCGCCCCCGGGCCGTAGTTCTCGTACATGCCATGGAACTCCGAGACCGGTCCCTCCTCGATCATCTCGGCGTAGTTCAGGCGGCCCTCCAGCACCAGCTCGCAGTGGGCAGGGACCGCCAGTCCCGCGCTGGTGCGCGCCACCTCCACCGGCTCGCCGAGCAGCCCACCGGCATGCTGAAGCTCGTCAGCGCCGAGATCCAGGTAGAGGCAGGCGGCCAGCAGCACCGCGGGGTGGTTGCCGATCGTGACCGCGATCGGGAGCGACTCGCCGTGCTCCGCGGCCCGGCGGCCGAGCGCCGCGAGGTGGTGGTTGGGAGCGATGCCCGCCATCGCGCGCGTCCCCCCGAGCGGTTTGAGGCGGGCGATTGAGAGGTTGGCGGAGCCATCACGGCCGTCACGAGCGACGATCGCGCCGGCGGTGACATACGGCCCGGTCTCGTACTCGAAGAACCACGGGATCGGCAGCTCGCCGAGATCCGGCGAGTCGATCTGCATCTCCTGGCAGGGAGCCCCGGTTACTTCGCGCGGGGCCAGCGGCGATCGCAGCCCGTCCAGCATCCGCTCCTGGATCTGCGGCACGGTGACGCCGAGCCCGGCGGCGATCCGCCGACGGCTCGCCAGCACCCCGCCGACCACCGGCATCGGTGACCCCTCGACCTGCTCGAACAGCAGGGCGGGACCATCGTCCACCGCCGCCAGCAGGGCCGACAGCTCGTGGCGCAACGACACGGGCCCGGGGATTCGCACCAGCTCGCCGTCGTCCCGCAGCCGGGCCAGAAACCCGCGCAGCGATTGGTCGGAGACCGGCATCCCGCCAGTGTGCCGGATGGCCGTCGGCCCCGGCCGCGGCCTAGCGGGGCGCGCTGGTCAGATAGGTAGCCGCCATGTCGCGGTCGCCGTGCTCGGGCACGCCGGCATCCAGCCGCTCGCGGATCGTGCGCACCAGCGGCAGATCGAGGTCGTGGCGCTCGGCGGCCTCCTGCACCAGGGAGGCATCCTTGGCCGCCAGGGTGAGCCGGAACGACGGCTCGAAGTCGCGCGACAAGATCGCCTTGCCCTTCATCTGCAGGTAGGGAAGATCAAGGGGGCCACCCTGGAGGGCGTCGAGCACCAGCTGGGGATCGAGCCCGAGGCCCTCGGCCAGCGCCAGCGTCTCGGCGCAGCCCTCCACCACGGCGAGGATCCAGCTGTTGGTCGCCAGCTTCAGCCGGCTACCGGCGCCGGCCTCTCCGAGCCACATCGTGCGCTGGCCGAGCACGTCGAAGATCGGCTGCATCCGATCGCGCATCCGGTCACGCCCCGAAGCGAGAACCACCAGCTTCCCCTCCTGCGCCGGAGCCTTGGTGCCGAGCACGGGAGCGTCCACGAACTCGATCCCATGAGCATTGGCCAGCTCGGCGCAGCGCTCGGTGCCCGCCTCGCCGATGGTGCTCATCTGCAACCAGATGGCGTCGTCGCCGCCGTCGCCGCTGCCGGCGCTGCCGCCGCCGGCGCTGCCGGTGCCGCCGGCGCCGGCAGCCAGGGCGCCGTCATCGCCCTCCATGGCGTCGAGCACCGCGTCGGCATCGGAGATCATGGTCAGGATGACGGTGGCGCCCTGCGCCGCCGCGGCGGGGGTTCCGAGCACCTCCGCGCCGTCTTGCGCCAGCGGCTGCGCCTTGTCTTTGGAGCGGTTCCAGGCGCGCACCTGGTACCCGCCGCGGGCGAGGTTGCGAGCCATCGCAAATCCCATCATCCCGCCGGCGCCGAGCACCGCGATCGTCTCTGGTCTCTGCATCGAAGATCCTCCCGTGTTGAGTTGATGATGCGCCCGTCGTTCGGTGGCTACGCGCCGGATCGCGGGTAGTCGCTACCCGAGATCTGACTGCGACGAGCTAAAGGAACGTGATGGCAGACAAGACGACTGGGCAATTCGTCCTGGAGCGGCTGGCCGACGAGTGGGGCATCCGTCGCGTCTATGGCTACCCGGGCGACGGGATCAACGGGATCATCGGCGGGTTTCACGAGGTGGGGGACCGGCTGGAGTTCATCCAGGTCCGCCACGAGGAGATCGCGTCGTTCGCCGCCTGCGCCCACGCCAAGTTCACCGGCGAGGTGGGGGTCTGCCTGGCCACCTCGGGTCCCGGTGCGATCCACCTGCTCAACGGCCTCTACGACGCCAAGCTGGACCATCAGCCGGTGGTGGCGATCATCGGCCAGCAGGCCCGGATGTCGCTCGGTTCCGAGTACCAGCAGGAGGTCGACCTGATCACGCTGTTCAAGGACGTGGCCAGCGAGTTCGTGCAGGTGTGCATGGTTCCCGAGCAGGCGCCGCACCTGATCGACCGCGCGATGCGAATCGCCAAGGCCACGCGCTCGGTCACCTGCGTGATCTTCCCCAACGACGTCCAGGAGCTGCCCTACAGCGCGCCGCCGCGCGCGCACGGCGCCGTGCCGTCCTCGAGCGCGGCCATCCGCCGGCCCCACGTCGTCCCCGACGACATCTCGCTGCGCGAAGCCGCCGAGATCCTCAACGCCGGCGAGAAGGTGGCGATCCTGGTCGGCCAGGGCGCCAAGCACGCGATCAACGAGGTGGAGCAGGTGGCCGAGCTGCTCGGCGCCGGCGCGGCTCGAGCCCTCAACGGCCGCGCCGTTCTCCCGGACGACCTGCCCTGGGTCACCGGCTCGATCGGGCTGCTCGGAACGATGCCCTCCTATGAGCTGATGGAGGGCTGCGACACGCTGCTCATGGTCGGCTCCAACTTTCCCTACTCGGAGTGGCTGCCGGAGCCGGGCTCGGCTCGAGGGGTGCAGATCGACATCGATGCGCGGCTGATCGGCAACCGGTATCCGATGGAGGTCAACCTGGTCGGCGACGCCGCCGACACGCTGCGGGCGCTGATCCCCCTGCTGGCGCGAAAGGAGGACCGCTCCTGGCGCGAGGAGATCGAGTCCGGGGTGGCCCGGTGGTGGCGAATCCTGGACGAGCAGGCCAAACAGCCGGCCGACCCGATCAACCCGCAGCTGGTGTTCCATGAGCTCAGCTCGCGGCTGCCCGACGGCGCCATCCTGACCGCCGACTCGGGGTCGTCGACCGACTGGTGGGCCCGGCACCTTCGGGTCCGCGCGGGCATGCAGGCGGGACTCTCGGGCACGCTGGCGACCATGTGCCCCGCAGTGCCCTACGCGCTGGCGGCGAAGTTCGCCCACCCCGACCATCCGGTGATCGCCGCGATCGGCGACGGCGCCATGCAGATGCTGGGTATCAACGCGCTGATCGACATAGCTCGCTACCGCGAGCGCTGGGCCGACCAGCGGCTGGTCGTGTCGGTGCTCAACAACCGCGACCTCAACCAGGTGACCTGGGAGCAGCGGGTCATGTCCGGTGATCCCAAGCTCGATGCCTCTCAGGTGCTGCCCAACTTCGACTACGCCGGCTACGCCCGGCTGCTCGGGTTGCACGGGATCCGGGTGGACCGCCCGGAGGACATCGGCGGGGCGTGGGACGACGCGCTGGCGGCGGGACGCCCGGCGCTGATCGAGTTCGTCACCGATCCCGAGGTGCCGCCGATGCCGCCCCACATCAGCTTCGAGCAGGCCAAGGAGTTCGGCCACGCGCTCGCCGGAGGCGATCCGGCGGCTTCGCGGATGATCAAGCAGGCGCTGCGCGGGAAGATGGCGGAGTTCCTCACCCGCTGACCGCGAGCGCGGGCGTTCAGTCGAGCCCGAGCGGGCTGTCGGGCACCGCGACCTCGCGCTCGCCCGCCCGCCGACCACCGCCATCCCGAGCAGGCAGCAATGCCAGTGCCAGCAGCGCGATCGCCCACTCGGCCACCGCCTCATCCTAGATAGCGCGACTGTTCAGATTCGGACGACGGTGAGCGGCCGGTGGCGCGTCTGCCACCTCCGGGCCGCGCGCGCGGAGATCGTGCCCCGGGCGCCGACGAGATGGGTGTAGGGCCGCTCCCGGAGCAGGTGGCCGGCGGTCCGGCCGACGGGAACACAGCCGCGGGCGATGATCAGGTCCGTGCGGCGGTCGAGCGCGGCGCCCAGCCTCCGATACAGCCATGACTCCGCCCACAGGCGCTCCTCGGCGACCAGCGCGACGACGTCGATGCATCCGCTCATCGGCAGGTACTGCCACCAGGCCGACGTGGTCTGAAGGCCGAGCACCGACAGCCGCGCTCGGTGCTCTTCGGCCAGCGCCAGCGCCCACTGCAGGGCGTGCTCGTCGGCCGCGCGGCCGACCCTGACGACGGCGAGCACGCGGGGACTGCGGGACCGCCGGCGGCGCGCGCCGTGCTCCGGCCATACCGGTAGTCGGACCGGAGGCGGCCATCCCGGGTGGTACTCCTGCTCCACGTCGATCTCTCCTCGATGTCGTGCCTTCCGGGCAGACCGGGACAGCATAACCCTAAGGCCGCGGACGAGGGCCGGCCAGTGACCCCGTTCGCAAATACGACCGGACCGCTATGGCCGGGCGACGACGAGCATCAGCCCTGCGCCGATGGGCACCAGCGCCCTGGTGAGCTCGGGATCGGCCTCGAGCAGCCGGCCCAGGCCGACCAGCTCGGACTCGTGCGAGATTGCGTTGTCGATCGCGATCGTGCCCGCGGGGGCGAGGGTGCGGCGAAGGTTGGGCCAGTACCCGGCGTACTCGGGTCGCTCGGCGTCCAGGAATACCAGGTCCCAGAAATCGTCGGCGTACTCGCCGAGTGCCTGGGCGGCACCGATCGTGCGGCAATCCACGACCTCGCCGAGTCCGGCCCGCTCCAGGTTGGCCCGGGCCAGCGCGGTGCGGCGCGGGTCGATGTCCAGGGTCTGGACGCGACCGCCGGTGCTCTGGGCGGCGTCGGCGAGCCACAGCGTCGAGTGGCCGTTGGAGGTTCCCACCTCCAGGATCCGGCGGGCACCGATGGCCCGCACCAGCACCCCGAGCAGCTCGGCGGTGTCGGGTTCGACATTGCGCAGCCGGTCCAGCCGATCGGTCTGGCCGGCGTCGTACTGCCGACCGGCGGCGAACACCTCGGCCGCCACCGCGCGGCGCTCTCGGTTCATACCGCTCCCCGACCGCGTTCGCCGGGCAATCCGACGGCGGCTCCGCCGGCGCGCGTGTGGCCGACGATTTTGCGCATGCATGCAGGGTAAGCCGAGGGCGCCGCTGAGCCCGACGAAGCGAGCGCGGCCCGCCGCGCGAGGCGTGAATTCGAGCGGGCCGCTGGCTGACTCGCTCGGATGTCGTCGTATTTGCGAACGGGGCCACTGAGGTAGCTTGGGCATCTGGGTGAGTGAGGAACGTCCCAGGAGCGCCGACTTCGTCCAGTCGCTGGAACGCGGGCTGCTGGTGATTCGCGCCTTCGATGCCGAGCACCGCGAGCTGGGACTGAGCGACGTGGCCCGCATCTCCGGGCTCACCCGGGCGGCAGCCCGGCGCTTCCTGCTCACCCTGGTCCGGCTCGGGTACGTATCCGTGTCCGCCGGGCGCTTCTCGCTCACCCCGAGAGTGCTGGAGCTCGGCTACGCCTACCTGTCCGGCCTCACCTTGCCCGAAGTCGCCCAACCGCACATGGAGGCGCTGGTGGCGCAGGTCAACGAGTCCTCGTCGATCTCGGTGCTCGACGACATCGACATCGTCTACGTCGCGCGGGTGCCAACCAGGCGGATCATGAGCATCACGCTCTCGGTCGGGACCCGGCTGCCCGCCTATGCGACCTCGATGGGGCGCGTCCTGCTGGCCGGCCTCCCGGCCGGCGAGCTCGACGCGCGACTGGCGCGGTGCGAGATGCGGCCGCTGACCGCGCACACGATCACCGACGCCGATGAGCTGCGGGGGGTGCTCGAGCGCGTGCGGCGCCAGGCGTGGGCGGCCGTCGACCAGGAGCTGGAGGAGGGACTGCGATCGCTGGCGGTCCCGATTCACGACGCCTCCGGCGTGGTGGTCGCCGCGTTGAACGTTTCGGTGCACGCCAGTCGCGGGACGATGACCAGCCTGCGGCGCGACTTCCTCCCGCTGGTTGCGGCGGCGGCGCGGGCGGTTGAGGGGGATCTGCGGCGGGCGACCGGATCGCCGCGTCGTTGACGGCGGCGCCCGGCTCGGGCGCCAGTCGGCTACGTGGTGCCCGCGCCCACCCGGCACCCGGCTCGGGCGCCAGCGGCTACGTGGTGCCCGCGCCCACCCCGGCGCCCGGCTCGCGGGAGAGCTCGTGGGCGAGCCGGGACAGCAGTCCGGCGAGGTCGGGATGGCGGTCGGGCTCCCAGCCGTCGCACAGCCGCGCCAGGCTGGCCCGGCGCTCGGCCACCAAGCGCGTCGCCAGCTCATCGCCGTCGGGCGTGAGCCCCGTCACCCGTGCCCGGTCCGCGTCACCGTCGGCGCCGAAGGTCAGAAGCGAGCGCTCCTCCAGCTCGCCCAGAGCGTGCTCGCCCACCTCCAGCGGGATGTCGAACGCGCGGCACAGCTGCGCGAGGCTCGCCCCTGGATCCTCCTGGAGCCGGACGAGCAGCCACGCCGCGGCGGGCGACAGGTCGACGCCGGCCCGCTCGGCCAGCTGCGCCACCAGCTGGCGGCGGCGGTCCCGGCCGATCAGCGCCGACAGCGCCCGCGACGCCTCGGCCAGCGAGTCGGTGTGCTTGGGCGCTGCGAACGTCTCCCCGATCCCCGAGCCGGCGGCGATCGTCTCCCGGAGCGGTCGCTGTTGCAGCGCCCAACTCAATGCAAATGCCACCAACGCCACCCCGGTCGCCACCTCGAACACGGTCGACAGGGAGTTGGTGAACGCGGTCAGGTAGTCCGCGTGCACCGGCGCGGGCAGCCGCTTCAGAGCGGCCGTGTTCAGCCCGGCGCCGGTGCCGACCGAGCCCGACGCCCCCCGCGGCAGGTGCGCCGCCAGCTCGGCGCTGAGCCGGTTTGAGAAGATCGAGCCCAGGACGGCGGTGCCGACCGCGCCGCCGATCGAGCGAAACAGGGTCGCTCCCGACGTGGCGACGCCGAGGTCCTTGTAGTCGACAGCGTTCTGTACTGCCAGCACCAGCACTTGCATCACCAGCCCAAGCCCGAGGCCGAGCACGAACATGTAGGCCGACGCCGCCAGCCGGGTTGTCTGCGGGTCCATCGTCGACAGCAGCGCCAGCCCGCCGGCCATCACCGCGGTGCCGACGATCGGGAACGGCCGGTAGCGGCCGGTGCTGCTGATGATCTGTCCCGACGAGATCGAGGTGATCAGCAACCCACCCATCAGGGGCAGGATCTGCAGGCCCGATCCGGTGGGAGTGGCGCCCAGCACCACCTGCAGGAACAGCGGCAGGTACGTGACCGAGCCGAACAGGGCAAAGCCGACGACCAGCCCGATCGCGCTGGTGACCGAGAACACGCTGTCGCGAAACAGACGCGGGGGCAGCACCGGTTCGGGGGCGCGCTGCTCCACCAGCACGAACGCGATCACCAAGACGATCGCCAGGATCGCGAGGCCGATGATCGTCGGCGACCCCCAGGCCACCGAGGTCCCGCCCAGCGTCGTCAGCAGCACGACCGTGCTCAGGGCGGCGGCCAGCAGTCCGGCGCCGAGATAGTCGATGCGATGGTGGGCCTCGTCGCGGCGTGACGGCAGCGTCGCCGCCAGCACTCCGAACGCCAGGACCCCGATCGGGAGGTTGACGTAGAAGATCCAGCGCCACGACAGGCTGGTGGTGAAGAAGCCGCCCAGCAGCGGGCCGATCACGCTCGATAGGCCGAACACGGCGCCGAAGATCCCCTGGTAGCGGCCGCGCTCGCGCGGGCTGACGACGTCGCCGATCGCCGCCATCGTCCCGACCATCAGCCCGCCGCCGCCGAGGCCCTGGATGGCCCGGAACACGATCAGCATGGTCAGGCTCTGCGCCAGCCCGCAAAGCGCCGACCCGATCAGGAACACGACCAGCGCGAACTGAAGGACGATCTTGCGCCCGTAGAGGTCGCCGAGCTTGCCGTAGACCGGCGTCACCGCCGTCTGGGCCAGCAGGTAGGCGGTCACCACCCACGAGATGTGACTGAGGCCGCCGAGGTCGCCGACGATCGTCGGCAGCGCCGTGGAGACGATCGTCTGATCGAGCGATGCCATCAGCAGCACCAGCATCAGGCCGACGAAGACGACGAGAACGCTGCGCTGCTCGTCCGGAGCCGTCGCCGTGGCGGCGGTGGCGCTCATGCCCGCCTGAGCCTGGTTTCTGCCTCCCGGATCACCGCGTGACGGCGATCATACGACCATGGCAACCTGGGCTGCCACGGCCGCGGGCGCCGCGACGATTGCCGGACACGACTGTTTAGCGTTCATTAGGCGCGCAGCGATCGACGGGACCCAGTTGGCATCGGCGGCGCGATCGGAATACATTGTGCGCCTGGGAACCATGACCTCTTGGAGGAGGATCACGTGAAGAGATACGTCAGACCGTCAGTGGTGTTGCTGCTGACAGTGGTAGCCGCGGTTGCGATCAGCGCCTGCGGCGGCAGTTCGTCGTCGAGCAAATCCTCGTCGGGAGGCGCGGCGTCGTCGAGCGGTGGTGGTAAGAACGGCGGCACGATCACGATTGCGGCGGGCACCCCGCCGCTGTCGGCCGACCAGGGCCTCGACTTCACCACCCAGGGCACCGAGCTGTACTCGGTCATCAACACCCCTCTGCTGGCGTTCAAGCGGGTGAACGGCGTTGGCGGGAGCCAGATCATCCCGGCGCTGGCCAAGAGCCTGCCGACCGCCACCAACGGAGGCAAGACCTATACGTTCTATCTCCGCCCGGGGCTGAAGTACTCCAACGGGACGCCGATCAAGGCGTCAGATGTCACCTACGCGCTGATGCGTGACATCAAGATCCCGTGGCAGGCGGCCTCGTTCGTCAGCGCCTACATCAAGGGCGGCACGGCGTACGCGAACGGCAAGGCGAAGACGATCTCCGGGATGGTCACGGACAACAAGACCGGGAAGATCACCGTGAACCTGGTGGCCCCGTTCGCCCCGATCGTCGACATCTTCGCGCTCTCGGGCACCGCCCCGGTGCCCCCGAACACGCCGATGAAGAACCTGGCCGCCACCGGCACGATCGGCGACGGCCCGTACAAGTGGGGCCCGATCAGCCCGGGCCGCAGCTACACCCTGGTCAAGAACCCGAACTTCGACCTGCCCGGGTTCTCTCGCGGGCACGCCGACAAGATCGTCTACAACGTCAACTCCAACGTGACCGCCAACGCCGAGCAGGTGCTCTCCAACCAGGCCGACGTGTTCGACCCGGGCGACACGCTGCCGGCGTCGATCCTGCAGCAGGTCAAGACGCAGGCGGCCGACCGATATCAAGCAATCCCGACCAACTCGACGTTCTACTTCTTCATGGCGACAAACCAGAAGCCGTTCAGCAACATCTACGCCCGTCAGGCGGTGCTGGCCGCTCTCGATCTGCGGGCCCTGTCGCGGCTGGACAGCGGCTTCCTCGTGGAGGACTGTCACCTGATCCCGACCGGCATCATCGGCCACTCGGATCCGTCGAGCTGCCCGTTCCACAACCCGGACGGACCGCCGAACATGACGCTGGCCAAGCAGCTGATGAAGAAGTCGGGCATGATCGGCCAACCGGTCACCGTGTGGGGCGAGGACCGCAGCCCGCGCAAGCAGTACGTGGACTACTACACCTCCGTGCTGAACTCGCTCGGGTTCAAGGCGACCGAGAAGATCATCAACTCCGGCGTGTACTTCACCACCATCGGCGCCCCCAAGACCAAGCCCCAGACGGGCTTCGGCGACTGGTCGCAGGACTTCCCCAACCCGTGGGACTTCATGCAGCTGTTCGCCGGCGACGCCGGATCGTCGCTGAACTACGGGTACGTGAACGACCCGCACTACAACAGCACCCTGGTCAAGCTGTACCAGAGCCAGCCGCAGAGCGTGGCCAGTCAGTGGTCGGCGCTCGACCAGTACGCAGTGCAGCACGGCTACTACGCGGCCTACGGCCACGAGGAGTATCCGAAGTTCTACTCCAACAAGCTGAACTTCAACGCGGGCATATTCACGGTCGAGTATCTGACCGACTTGACGAGCCTCCAGCTCAAGTAATCGACGTTGGCCGGGAGGGCGTCGGCGACGCCCTTCCGGCCTGCGCGTCGCCCCGGACAGCGGTAAGCTTCCCGATGACTCGATGGCATTAGATCCCCCCCGTTCGCGGCGCAGTGAGGCCGAGCCGGCGGCCGAGTCCGCCGCGGGCGTGCGCGACACCGACAACGAGGTCGTGCGTGGGGATCTGGCCACGGACCCGTGGGCGGAGGGCGCTCACGCTCCGGCGATCGGGCCCTGGCGGCTGGCGGGACGGCGGCTGCGGCGCAACAAGGTGGCGCTCGTGTTCGCCGCGCTGTTCGTGGTCTTCGTGGTGGCGTGCCTGCTGGCGCCGATCTATTCCCACGACGTCGCTCACATCGGTCCCAACGCCGAGAACATCACCGGCACGGTCAACGTCGGCGGCAAGCCGCAGGACATCGTGTCGCCTGACGGCGTGCCGATCGGCCCCACGTTCACCAGCCATTACTTCTTCGGCGCCGACACCAACGGCCGTGACCTGGCGGTGCGGCTGCTCTACGGCGGTCGCACGTCGCTGCTGATCGGCGGGATCGCGACCTTGATCATCATCATCTTCGGCACGCTCGTCGGTCTGCTCACCGGCTTCTTCCGGGGTCCGGTGGACGCGGTCCTGAGGCCGTTGATGGAGCTGATCTGGTCCTTCCCGGTGGTGATCCTCGGTGTGTCGCTGGGTACCGCTCTGGCGCTGGGGGGCATCGGCCCGATCAAAGGCAACTCGCTGTTCATCCCGGCGTTGATCATCGGGGTGATCTACATCCCGTATCTCGGCAAGCCGATCCGGGGCGAGGTGTTGCGCCTGCGCGAACAGGACTTCATCGACGCCGCCCGGGTGCAGGGGATGGGCCCCTGGCGGATCATGATGTCTGAGATCCTGCCCAACGCGGCCTCGACGATCATCGTGTTCGTGCCGCTGATGCTGGCCAACGCGATCTTGCTCGAGGCCTACCTGTCGTTCCTCGGGGCCGGGGTGCAGCCACCCAACGCCTCGTGGGGCAGCTTGATCTCGGACGGCCTCAGTTACATCCAGACGACGCCGACGTACTCGCTGATCCCGGGGGCGATGCTGGTGCTGACCGTGCTCAGCATCAACGTGCTCGGCGACGGCATCCGCGACGCGCTCGATCCCCGCGCCCAGATCCGGATCAAGAACTGATGCTCCGGTTCATCGTCCGCCGCACGATCTCGATGATCGCGTTGCTGTTCGCCGTCTCGGTGGTGGTGTTCGGGATCTTCGAGATCATCCCCAGCTACAACCCGGCGCGGGCGATCGCCGGGCGCAACGCCAACGCGACGACGGTGGCCGAGGTCAGCCGCAAGTTCGGCTTCGACAAGCCGTTCTACGTCCAGTACGCCAACACGATGAAGCTGATCTTCACCGGCCAGGTGATCGACTACCAGAACGACCTCAACGTCGTCGACCAGTTTCGCCAGAAGTTCCCGGTGACGCTGTCGCTGGTGATCCCGGCGGCGATCCTGTGGTTGGTGGCGGCGATCGCGCTCGGCTCCTACAGCGCGCTGAGGGCGGGGCGGATGGCCGACCGGGCGGTGATGGTGACGGCGATCCTCGGGGTCTCGATACCCGTGTTCCTGCTCGCCGCGCTGCTGTTGTACCTGTTCGCCTACAAGGTGGCGATATTCCCCAACACCGGGTACAGCGGGATCTCGAACCCGTCGCAGTGGGCCTACCACCTGATCCTGCCCTGGCTCTCGATCGCGACCCTGTCGATCGGCTTCTACTCCCGGGTGCTGCGCTCGAACCTGCTCGACATGGTCAACCAGGACTTCGTGCGCACGGCGCGCGCCAAGGGCCTGTCGCAGCGCAAGGTGTTCACCCGCCACGTGCTGCGCAACTCGCTGATGCCGATCATCACGATCTTCGGGCTCGACTTCGCGGTGCTGCTCGGAGGCGCGGCGCTGGTCACCGAGACGGTGTTCAACCTCCCCGGCATCGGCCAGTACGAGGCACAGGCGATCGGCAACCTGGACGTTCCCCCGATCCTCGTCGGCGCGATGTTCACCGCCTTCTTCGTGGTCCTGTTCAGCGCCTTCTCCGACATCATCTACGCAACCCTCGACCCCCGCGTCCGACTCAGCGGATAGCGCTATAGCCCCGCGGAGCCCCCATCATGGCTGAGCGCCTGCTCGACGTCGACGAGCTGCAGGTCTCGTTCCAGACCGAGGACGGGGTCGTGCGCGCCGTGGACGGCGTCTCGTTCACGCTCGACCGCGGGGAGGTGGTGGCGATCGTGGGCGAGTCGGGATCCGGGAAATCGGTGACGGTGATGACGCTGATGGGGCTGACCCGCGGCCCCAACTCCCGGTTCGCCGGCGCCGCCCGGCTGGGCGACCGCGACCTGGTGGCCGCCTCCGAGCAGCAGCTGGAGGGGATCCGCGGCAAGGAGATCGCGATGATCTTCCAGGACCCGATCTCCTCGCTCAGCCCCGTGATGCGGATCGGGGACCAGATCGTGGAGCAGATCCGAGCCCACGAGAAGGTCTCCAAGGCGCAGGCGCTCGATCGGGCCGTCGACCTGATGGAGCGGGTGGGGATTCCCCGCGCGCGCGATCGGGCGCGGGCCTTCCCACACGAATTTTCGGGCGGGATGCGCCAGCGGGTGGGAATCGCGATGGCGCTGTCGTTGTCGCCCGGCGTGCTGATCGCCGACGAGCCCACGACCGCGCTCGACGTCACCATTCAGGCGCAGATCCTCCAGGAGGTCGGCCAACTGAGCCGCGAGTCAGACAGCGGCGTGATCTTCGTCACCCACGATCTCGGGGTGGTCGCCGACATCGCCGACCGGGTGTTGGTCATGTACGCCGGGCGCGTGGTCGAGCAGGGCACGCTGGACGAGGTCTTCTACGACCCGCAGCATCCCTACACCTGGGGGCTGCTGGGCTCGGTGACCCGCATGGACCGCGAGCCGCCCCGGCGGCTTCCGGCGATCCCCGGCGCGCCGCCGTCGCTGGTCAACGCGCCCGCCGGGTGCCATTTTCGCCCGCGCTGCCCGCACGCGTTCGATCGGTGCACCGAGGTGCCGGCGCTCGAGGCCCGCGTCCCCGAGGCGCCGGAGCACGAGGATCGCTGCTGGCTCGAGCTCTCCGAGAAGCGCACCCGGCGCGAGGTCGACGGGCGCATCGGGCTGGGCACGGGATCGGTCGCCGCATGAGCGGCGACGCCACGCCCGAGCCCGCGCCCGGGACGGATGACAGCGCCGCCGGGCCTGCCGCGGGGACCGATGACAGCGCCGCCACGCCCGGGCTCGGGGCGGATGAGGATGTCGCCGGCGGCAACGGGAAGTCGCTGCTGCTCGAAGCCGAGCACGTACAGCTGTACTTCCCGATCAAGCAGGGGGTGCTGATCGACCGCACGATTGGCGTCGTGCACGCGGTCGACGACGTCTCGATCGGGCTGCGGGAAGGGCAGACGCTGGGCATCGTCGGGGAATCGGGCTGCGGCAAGAGCACGCTGGCCCGGTGCATGGTGAGGCTGCTCGAGCCGACCGCGGGCACGCTGCGGTTCCGGGGCGACGACATCACCCACCTCGGCCGCCGGCGCCTGGAGCCGTTCCGAGAGGAGGCGCAGCTCGTCTTCCAGGATCCGGTCTCCTCTCTGAACCCGCGCAAGCGGGTCGGCCAGATCGTGGGCACCCCGATGCGCCTGCACGGAATGGACCGCGGGAAGGTGCAGTCCCGGGTGCGGGAGCTGCTGGACCGCGTGGGGCTGAACCCGGAGCACGTCAACCGCTTCCCGCACGAGTTCTCCGGCGGCCAGCGCCAGCGGATCGGCGTCGCCCGCGCCCTGGCGCTCAATCCGCGCCTGATCGTCCTCGACGAGCCGGTCTCGGCGCTCGATGTCTCAATCCAGGCCCAGGTCGTCAATCTGCTCGACGACCTGCAGGACGAGCTGGGCCTGTCCTACGTGTTCATCGCGCACGACCTCTCGGTCGTCCGTCACGTCTCAGACCAGATCGGTGTCATGTACCTGGGCAAGATGATGGAGGTGTCCCCGGCCCAGGAGCTCTACAGCAAGCCGATCCATCCCTACACCGAGGCGCTTCTGGGGGCGATCCCGATCCCCGACCCTCAGGAGAACCGGGAGCGGGAGCGGATGGTGATCGGCGGGGAGCCGCCAAATCCGATCAGCCCGCCCTCGGGATGCCGGTTTCACACGCGCTGCCCGCGAGCGACCGAGGTCTGCGCGAACGTCGAGCCGCCACTGGCGCAATACGCGGGCGGTCATCTGGCTGCCTGCCATCACCCGCTCAACGTCAGCTCAGCGGAGATCTCGAGCGCGATCCGGTCGCCGCTCAGCCCGCTCAGCGCCGGCGACCTGATGCCGGACGGGACGGAGACGCCGGCGGCCTCCGGCGACGGCGACAGAACGTCGGGGGCCGGCGAACCGGACAGAACGAGCGCGCAAGACGCCTAATACGGTCGTCTCGAAGGACTTCACGAGGCGGTGGGCCGCCCTCGTGTTGGGTTGGGCGCTGGTGGCCGGTTGCGGGACGAGCGCCGCCGGTCACACGACGACCGCGTCTCGGTCGCAAGCGCCGGTCGCCCAGCGAGTCTGTGGAGGGGCCCGTGCCGCCGCCGCGGCGGTTGCGCGCGAGCCGGTCGCGATGCGCGTCGCCGATTCCGATCCCGCCAACCTGGAGTGCCGGCTCCGGGTCGGTGGCGTGCGTCTCGACGTGATCGACCAGGTCTCGGCTCAGGCGTGGACCGAGTTTGACACCACGCAATCCCACCAGGCACAGGTATTCGGCAACGGGGGCGCTCACCAGGCCTCCCAGCAACCCCTGGCGGTCTCCATCCCAGGCGGGGCCGCCGGGTGGATCCCGGCCCAGCACCAGCTGTTCGCGACGAACGGGTCGCCGACCCGCGGGGGCAGCTATGTCACCGTGACCGTGTCGCACCGCGGTCGGTCGGGATCCGACGAACGACTGGCGCGGGCGGTGGCCGTGTCGACGCTGGCGACCGCGCCGCGCGGCCCCGCACCGAACTCGCCGTGATCTCGCCACCGGCTGACGACTCGCTCGGGGTCCTGCTGCTCCCCGGCAGGCTCGAGGAATGCGCGCTACAGGCGCACGCTCGCGACCTGCTGTCGATCCCGCGCGTCGTCGCGGTGGAGCCCTCTCGAAAACGCGGTCCCCGGTTCCTGCGCGATTGGATCAGCCTGCGCCAGGCCCGGCGACTGCGGTTCCCGGGAAGGCTGGCGGTCCTGGTTCTCTACCACCCGACCCAGTACCCGCTGGCCCGCGCGCTGCTCGCGCACCACGAGCAACTCGAGCTCTGGTACATCCCGCCCGACAACTACGCGCTGCACGCCGACGGTCCGGCTGACGCGCAGGAGCTGCTGGGCTTCGACGAGCTCGCGCGTCAGCGCGCCGCGCAGACGCTGACCGTGACCGCCGGTGCCGAGGTCCAGGATGCGCCGCTGCGCCGGCGCCTGCGCGAGCTGGAGGTGATCAGCCCGCGGGCGTTCATCCCGCAGCAGGGGTGGGCCGGTAAGGCGTCCCGGGGCCGCAGGTAAGGGGAGCAGCCCCCAAAGTCGCTCCGTTTCGCCGATGCGCGAGCCCGCGTCGCAGCTCATCCTGAGTTGCACGTTGGCAGCAATCGAGAGGAAACCGCAATGCACCCCCAGTTCAGCGCAATCATGGCAGCCGCCCACAACGATGAGCTTCGCGCGACCGCCGACCGATTCAATCGACACCCCCGCCCCGGCCCGGCGACACGACTGGCCGGCGCCGTCCGGCGATACTTGCACCATGAGGTCGAGGCTGACCAGCAATCGCTTCGTGGGCCGGGTCGGCGAGCTCGCCGAGCTGGAGCTCGCCGTCCGGGAGGCTCGCTCCGGACGACCCGTCCTCGTCCTGCTCGGCGGTGATTCCGGCGTCGGCAAGACCCGGCTGGTCGGCGAGTTGCAGCAGCGTCTGGCCGCGGCGAGCGGCAACGGGGGTGAGGAGCAGGCGCCCCTGATCCTGCGCGGCGACGGCGTCGAGCAGGCAGACGGCGAGCTTCCCTACGCGCCGCTCCTCGGCGCGCTGCGGCCGCTGGTCCGTGAGCGTCACCCGGTGCTGCACACCCTCAGCGGCGGCAGCCGCTCGCAGCTGGCGACGATCCTTCCCGGCCTGGACGACGACGAGGCGCGGCTTCGCGACGAGCGGCCGGGGCCGAGCGCCCAGCTGCGGCTGTTCGAAGCGGTGCTGGAGCTGCTCGACTGCCTCAGCGAGTCGACTCCGCTGGTGCTGATCCTGGAGGACATGCACTGGGCCGATCGCTCCACCCGCACGTTCGTGTCGTTCCTCGCGCGCAGCCTGCGCCAGGAACGGGTCTGCCTGCTGCTGACCTACCGGGCGGACGAGCTTCACCGCCGCCATCCGCTGCGACCGCTGCTGTCCGAGCTGGAGCGGCTCGAGCGGGCGCGAAGGATCGAGCTCGAGCCGTTTGACCGCGACGAGTTGCGCGAGGCCCTCGCCGACATCCTCGGCGCCGATCCGCAGCCGGCGCTCCTCGAGCGCCTGTTTGACCGCAGCGAGGGCAACCCGCTGTACACCGAGGAGCTGCTGGCCGCCGGTCTGGACGGGCGGGGTGCGGCTCCCCAGAGCCTGCGCGACGCTTTCCTGGGCCGGATCGAGCGCCTCCCCATCGACGCCCAGCGGGTGGCGCGCGCCGTCGCCGTGGGACGGTCTCTGGACGAGCCGACGCTGACTACCGTCACCGGCCTGGACCGCGACGCGCTGCCGGCGGCGCTGCGCGAAGCAGTCGCCGAGCAGGTGCTGGTCGCCGATGACGGCGGGCGGTTCTGCTTTCGCCATGCCCTGCTGCGCGAAGCCGTCTACGACGATCTGCTGCCCGGCGAGCGCGGAGAGCTGCACATCGCGCTCGCCCAGAGCCTGGAGCAGCAGTGCGAGGCCGGCGACGAGGAGCGCGAGCTCGAGCGCGCGACCGCGATCGCGGCTCACTACGGCGCCGCCGGCGACCAGCCCAACGCCCTGCGCAGCACGATTGCCGCGGCCCAGTCGGCCCACGATGTGCTCGCCTTCGGTGAAGCCGCCAAGCTCACCGAGCGGGCCCTGGAGCTGTGGCCCCGGGTGGCCGGCGCCGAGCAGATCGCCGGGCTCGATCACGTCGAGCTGCTCCGGCGGGCGGCGATCGCCCACTCGGTGCTCGACGACCGCGCCCGCACCGAGGTGCTGCTCCACGAGGCGCTGCGCGAGCTGGACCCGGGCCGCGAGCCGGCGCGCTACGCCGCCCTGCTGGCCCGGCTCTCCCGCACGATCTGGAGCCTGAACCGCGGCCCCGAGGCGGTGGCGATGGCCGAGCGCGCGCTGGAGATGCTTCCCGCCGAGGATCCGGCAGGCGTCCGGCCGCTGCTGCTCGCCTGGCTGGCCCGGCAGCGGTTTCTCCGCGGGCGCTTCCGCGAGTCGGTGACCGCCGGCGAAACCGCGCTTGCCGCCGCGATGGCCGCGGGCAACCGGGTCGCCGAGTGCGAGGTGCTCAACACGCTGGGGATGGCCCGGGCCGCGCTGCAGGAGGTCGACGAGGGAGTGGGGCTGCTGCAGCGGGCGGTGCAGATCGCCCGGGAGAACGAGGATGTCGACAGCATCGCCACCGCGACCTCCAACCTCGCCGATACGCTGGCCATCGCCGGGCGCACCGACGCCGCACTGGCCACCGCCCGCGCCGGAGTGGCGGAGACACCGCGCCACCACCCCCGCAGTCACGATTGGATGACGCTGACGCTGTCCGAGCTCGCGCTGGAGGCGGGTGACTGGAAGCTGGCGCGCGAGAATCTGCCCCCGCCGTCGTCCCGGCTGGCCGGAATCATGTTCATCTTCCGGCAGCTGCGCGAGGCCGACCTGGCTCTCGCCGTGGGTGACGAGGAGACGGCAGCGGGCTGCCTGGATTCGGTGGGGGAGCTGGTCACCGCCTCGCCCGAGCCGCAGTGGATCGGCCTCTACGGCGCGCTGCGGGCGGACCTGCTGGTGCGCCGGCGCGATCTGGAAGGTGCTCGCGCGGCGGTGCAGGCCGCGCTCGACCGCCTCGAGGTCTGCACCGACGACGTGATCCGGATCGCCCGGGTGAGCGTCATCGGGGTGCTGGTGGAGGCCGACCGCGCGCAGCGGGCCCGCGACCTGAAGCAGCCGGCCGACCGCCGGGAGGCGGTTACGCGGGCGCGCATCCACGTCGATCGGCTCGCCGCCGCCGCCCAGGAGGGAGGTCCGGTCGAGCGGGCGCGGCTGGCCCAGGGCCGGGCGGAGCTGGCGCGGGCCCGCGGTCGCGCCGCCGCCAAGGAGTGGCGCCGCTGCGCCGCCGCGTGGGAGGAGGTGAAGCGGCCCTACCCGGTGGCGGTCTCCCGGTGGCGCGAGGCCGAGGCGCTGGCCGGCGTCGACGATCGCGCCGGAGCCGCGAAGGCGGCCGGCGCGGCGCTGGAGCTGGCGCAGTGTCTGGGATCGGAGTGGCTGGCCCGCGAGGTGCGGGCGCTGGCCGAGCGGGCCCGGTTGCCCCTCGGGGCCGCCACGGCGGATGACGCCGCGGTGGTGCCGGCGGAGCAGGCCGACCCGTTCGGGCTGACCCCTCGGGAGCGTCAGGTGCTCGCCCTGCTCGCCGAGGGCGCCACCAACCGCCAGATCGGCGCTGCGCTGTACATGGCCGAGAAGACCGCCAGCGTCCACGTTTCCCGCATCCTGGCCAAGCTCGGGGTCCAGGGCCGCACCCAGGCGGCGGCGCTCGCCCACCGCCAGCATCTCGCCTGAACGCTTCGCGAGAAGCTTCCCGGCGACGTTCCGGCGGGACTCGTGCACTAGATTTCGGCCGGTGCGCACACCGGCGGAATGGGAGCCTCACGAGCGGACCCTGATGGGGTGGCCCTGCCGCACTGAGCTGTGGGGCGAGACGATGGCCCAGGCGCAGGCCGACTACGCCGCGGTGGCCAACGCCGTCGCCGCGTTTGAGCCGGTGACGATGATCGCCAATCCGGGCGCCGACGCCGCGGCTGCCCGCGCGGCGTGTTCGGGGTCGGTGGAGATCGTCGAGCTGGCGCTCGACGACTCGTGGTTGCGTGACTGTGGACCCATTTATGTGTACGGCGACGACGGCGTCCGCGCCGCCGTGCACTTCGGCTTCAACGCCTGGGGCGAGAAGTTCGGACCGTGGGACCACGACGCGGTGGTCGGCCGCCTGATCGCCGAGCACCTCGGCGACCCGGTGATCGACGGCGGGATGGTGCTGGAGGGCGGCTCGGTCCTCACCGACGGCGCCGGGACGCTGCTGACCACGGAGCAGTGCCTGCTGCACCCCAACCGCAACCCGGGTCTCACGCGCGAACAGATCGAGAGCGTGCTTCGCCGGCGCTTCGGCGTCGGGCGGTTTCTGTGGCTGGGGAGGGGCCAGGTGGAGGATCGCGACACCGACGGTCACATCGACATGATCGCCGCGTTTGCCGGACCCGACCGGGTCCTACTCCAGGCGGTCCCCGAGGACAATCCCAATTACGAAAACTGCCGCGAGAACCGCAGCCGGCTGGAGCGCGATGGGGTGACCGTCACCGACCTGCCGTTTCTCCCCTACTCGGAGCTCGCGGGCGAGCCGGTCGCGGTCAGCTACCTGAACTTCTATCTGTGCAACGGCGGCGTCGTCGTGCCGGTGATCGGCGCCGACAGCGACGCCGAGGCGCTGGCGATCATCGCCGGTGCCTACCCCGGCCGCGAGCTCGTGCCCGTCCCGGGTCTCGTTATCGCCTACGGCGGGGGCGGCCCCCACTGCATAACCCAGCAGGTCCCGGTGCGCGATGGCTGAGACCGCCGAGTTGCTGACCGCCTTCGGGCCTGCACCATCGCTCGCCCGCACCCGCCCGGCGGAGCGGGCGCCGCTGCGGGTCGGACTGGTCCAGGAGCGCTGGCACGCCGACCCCGAAGAGCATCAGGCGGCGCTGGCCGCCGGGATCGAGATGGCCGCCGGGGAGGGCGCCGGGATCGTCTGCCTGCAGGAGCTGACGCTGTCACGGTACTTCGCGATCACCCCGGACGGACCCCGCGCCGCCGGCGCCGAACCCGAGGAGCTGGAGACCGGACCGACGATCTCGTTCGCCCGCCGCCTGGCGGCGCAGACGGGCGTGCACGTGCATGCCTCGCTGTTCGAGCGCGCCGATCAGCCCGGCGACGAGCTCGGCTACAACACGGCGATCGTCGTTGCCCCCGACGGCCAATTGGTCTCGCGCACGCGCAAGCTGCACATCCCCGTCACCGCCGGCTACTACGAGGACCACTACTTCCGGCCTGGACCGGCCGATGGTGGCGGGATCGACGCGTTTCCGCTGACGCCGCTGCCCACGCCCGACGGCGTGGCCCAGCTCGGCTGCCCGACCTGCTGGGACCAGTGGTTCCCCGAGCTGGCCCGGGCTTACTCGCTCGAGGGCGCCGAGGTGCTCATCTACCCCACCGCGATCGGGTCCGAGCCCGATCATCCCGACTTCGACACTCAGCCGCTGTGGCAGCAGGTGATCGTGGGCAACGGGGTGGCCAACGGGACCTTCATGGTGGCGATCAACCGGATCGGCACGGAGGCCCCGCTGACCTTCTACGGCGCCAGCTTCATTTCCGATCCCTACGGGCGCGTCCTCGTGCAGGCGCCGCGCGACCGGCCGGCGGTGCTGGTGGCCGACCTCGATCTCGATCAGCGCCGCGACTGGCTCGAGCTGTTCCCCTTCCTCACCACCCGCCGTCCCGACGCCTACCAGCTGCTCACCCGCGGCCCGGCCCGCCCCGCCGGCACCGGCGGTTGAGCACCGCCCTCCTCGGTCACGTGGTCCCCGCCGGGCTCCGGGTGCCGCTGGCGATCGGCGTGGCGTAGAAGATCCCCAGCGCGGCGCAGATTCCCAGCGTGGCATAGGCGGACAGGGCAGCGACCGCCACGGCCACCGCGTACGGCGCAAGACCGACGACTGACCGGCTGAGGATGTGCCGGCGCTGGTCGAGTGAGAGCGGGGAGGACAGCATGTGCGACTTGATGAGCAGAATGTGGCGGTTCAGCGACGCGAACGCGATCGCCATCAGCAGGAACGCCCCGCCGTAGATGCCGGCGGCGAGCTTCTGGCCGCTGGACTGGCGCAGGTAGGTCGCCATCAGGTCGGTGGCGAAGGGGAGGATCCCGATCGTCATCAACAGCAGCAGGTTGAGGATCAGGATCGAATGGTCGGCGCGCGCCAGGCGGCTGATCATCGCGTGATGGTTGATCCAGATGATCCCGATCGTGATGAACGAGATCGCGTACGCGGCGTACTCGGGCCAGCGCCGGCCCAGTTCGTAGATCAGATGGTGATGCGGTTGGGGGACAGGGACGCTGATCCCGAGCACCAGCAGGGTGATCGCCACCGCGAACACGCCGTCGGAGAAGGACTCGAGCCGGTTGGTCGGCATCGCCCAGGGGTTCGGCGGTGACCGGGCCGATCCTGTCAGCGGCGCGGGCGCGGGCCAGGCACGTTCGCCTGGGGCTAACGCGCGGCGTCGGCCGCCGTCGCCGGCGCGACCCGATGGCGCAGTGCCTTGCGGTCGATCTTGCCGACGGCGGTGAGCGGGATCGCGTCGATCACGTGCAGCTCACGCGGGTACCGGTAGCCGCCGATGTGACCCCGAGCCCACTCGATCAGCTCCTCGGGCTCGATCTCCGCGCCGGGGCTGAGGCTGACGAAGGCCACCACCTCCTCGCCGTGGCGGTCGCTCGGCCGCCCGACGACGGCCGCCATCTGCACCGCCGGGTGCTGCGTCAGGCCGTCCTCGACGTCGCGCGGATATACGTTGAACCCGCCGCGGATGATCAGGTCCTTCTTGCGATCGACGATGTAGAGGTAGTCGTCCTCGTCGCGGTAGCCGACGTCGCCGGTATGCAGCCAGCCGTCCCGGAGCGCCTCGGCGGTCGCCTCCGGAGATCTCCAGTAGCCCTGCATGACTCCCGGCGACCGGGCGCAGATCTCGCCCACCTCTCCGGCGGGCAGCGATCGGGCGTCGGCATCGAGGATGCGGATCTCGGTGCCGGGTACCGGCCGGCCGACCGAGCCGGGCTTCACGGCGCCGGTCGGATTGGTGGAGATCAGCGCCGCCGTCTCGGTCAGGCCGTACCCCTGGCGGATCGAGACCGAGGGCACGCGCCGGCAGAACTCGCGCTCCACCTCCGCCGGCAGCGGTGCCCCACCCGAGCTCACCCACTGAAGCGATGCGAGGTCGTAGTCCTCGAGCGGATGGCCGAGCAGCAGCGCCAGCATCGTCGGCACGACCGCGGACAGCTGCAGCTGGTGCTCGGCGATCATCGTCAAGAACGCGGTCGGCTCAAACCAGCGCAGCAGGACCGAGATGCCCCGCTCCGGGTGGTGCATGCCCGCGATCGTCACCAGCAGGCCGTAGGAGTGAGACAGCGGCAGCGTCGTCAGGGCGCGGTTGACGCCCGGGACGTGCGCCGTCTCGTGGGCGCAGCGGCCGGTGAAGTGCAGGTTGGCGTGCGACAGCATCACGCCCTTGGCGCGGCCGGTGGTGCCGCCGGTGTAGAGGAGCGCGGCCAGGTCATCGTCGGCTCGGGGGACGATCGGGCGGGCCTCCGCCTCCTCCAGCGCGGCCAGCGGCAGCACGCCGTCGCCGACCGCCTCGGTGCAGGCCACGAAGCGGACGCCGTCCAGGCCGGCGGCCGCCTCGGTCACCTTGGGGGCGAACTCGGGAGTGGTGATCACCGCCGACGCCTCGGCGTCTTCGAGGACGTGGCGGAGCTCGTGTGGCGGCAGCAGGAAGGTGGCGGGTGTGACCACCGCGCCGGCACGCCACAGCGCCTGGTAGGCGATCGCCACCTCGGGGCAATTGGCCATCGTCACCACCACGCGGTCGCCGGGGGAGATGCCCAGCTCGGCGAGGCCGCCGGCGACGCGCTCCGACCGGCGGACCAGCTCGCCCGAGGTGTGCCAGCGCCCCTCGAACAGCAGCGCCGGATAGTCGCCCGTGCGCTCGTGGGACTGCTCCACGAGCCGGGCCAGGTTGTGCGCGCCGACGGCCGTCACGTGTCGTTGAGGGCTATGGGCGAAGGGTGGCCGCACACGGCAGGCGGTAGCCTATCCGCTGCCGCTGGTCCGCGTGCGAGGATGAGTGAATGGCCACCACCACGGCTCCCGACACCCTCGCCACCGACGCGCTGGGTCTCCTGCGCAGCCTCACCGCCGATCCGGACGCCGAGTTTCGCCCGCATCAGCTTCAGGCGATCCGCGATGTGGTGTCGGATCACGCTCGGGTGCTCTGCGTGCAGCGCACCGGATGGGGTAAGTCGGCGGTCTATTTCATCGCCACCCGGATGCTGCGGGAATCGGATCCCACCCACCCCGCCGGCCCGACGCTGATCATCAGCCCACTTCTCTCGCTGATGCGCAATCAGATCGCCGCCGCGCAGCGCCTCGGGCTGCGCGCGCACACGGTCAACAGCACCAATCGCGAGGACTGGGATCGGATCGCCGCCGAGCTCGTGGCCGGGAGCATCGACCTGCTGCTGATCAGCCCCGAACGGCTCAACAACCCGCGGTTTCGCACGGAGATGCTGCCGCAGTGCGCCGCGTCGGTGGGGCTCCTGGTGATCGATGAGGCCCACTGCATCTCCGACTGGGGCCACGACTTCCGCCCCGACTACCGGCGCGTCCGCGACATGCTGGCGCTGCTGCCGGCGCGGGTGGCGGTGCTGGCCACCACCGCCACCGCCAACGATCGGGTGGTCGCCGACGTCACCGAGCAGCTGGCGGTACAGGACGCCACGCCGCTGCGCACCTACCGCGGGCCGCTGGCCCGGACCAGTCTGCGGCTGGAGGTGGTGACGCTGCCCCGGCCGGCGCAGCGCCTGGCGTGGCTGGCCGAGAATCTGGGGCGGGAGGGGTCGATATCCGGTTCCGGGATCGTTTACACGCTGACCAAGCGCGACGCCGACCAGGTGGCGGCGTTCCTGCGCGCGCAGGGGATCAGCGCGCTCGCCTACAGCGGCGACCAGGCGACCGCTGAGCGCGTCAGTGCCGAGGACCGGTTGCTGGCCAACGACGTCAGGGCGATCGTCGCCACCAGTGCGCTCGGCATGGGATACGACAAGCCCGACCTGGGATTCGTGGTCCACTATCAGGCGCCCGGGTCGGTGGTCGCCTACTACCAGCAGGTCGGCCGCGCCGGGCGTGGTGTCGAACACGCCGACGTCGTGCTGCTGCGCGGCGGCGAGGACCAGCGGATCCAGGATTTCTTCATCGAGCAGTCGTTCCCGGCCCGTGAGCGGGTGACCGCGGTGCTCAGCGATCTGGACGCGGCCGGCGAGTCGGGTCGCAGCACCCAGGAGCTGATGGCGGTGGTCAACCTGGGCAAGGGCCGGCTGGAGGCGATGCTGAAGATCCTCGAGGTGGAGGGGGCCCTGCGCCGCGACGGCTCGCGCTGGATCCTGGTGCCCGACGCGGGGTGGAGCTACGACGCCGAGCGCTACGCGCGGATCACGGCGCTGCGGCGGGCCGAGCAGCGGGCGATGGCGGCGTTCGGCGCCGACGGTCGCTGCCTGATGCGGGTGCTGCAGGAGGAGCTCGACGATCCCCGGCCGGAGAACTGCGGCCGTTGCGCGGTGTGCACCGAGCCGCGCTTCGCCGCGCCCCCCGACCCGGGGCTGGTCGAGCTCTCAGGGAGCCACCTCCGGTCGCGGCCGATCGAGCTCGAGGTCAAGAAGATGGCGCCCGATGCCGACGGCCGGATGCGCAAGATCGCCGACCGGGTCCGAACCGAGCCGGGCGCGGCGCTCGCCCGGTTCGGCGACGGTGGCTGGTGGCCGGCGGTGCAGCGCGGCCTGCGCGGCGAGGGGTTCGACGACGAGTTGGTGGCGGCGCTGGCCGATGCTCTGCGGCTCGGCCCGTCGCCGCCGGCGTGGGTGACCTGGGTGCCGTCGCCGCGCCTCGGGGATCTGATGGCCCAGCTGGCGCAGCGGGTGGCCGCCGAGCTGGGGGTGCCGGCGGTGGCGTTGGTGACGCGCATCGAGGCGCGGCCGCCACAGTCGGAGATGGCCAACGCGGTGGCGCAGGCCGCCAACGTCCGCGGAGCATTCACCGTCGCGGCGCCGCCGGCCGGCGCCGGGGCGCTGCTCGACGATCGGCGCGGGTCGGGGTGGACGCTCGCAATGGTCGGCGGCCAGCTGCGCCTGGCCGGTGCGGAGCGAGTGGTGCCGGTGGCGCTGGCGACCGCGTTCTAGACAGCGGCCGACCCCGCGGGCGAGGACCCCTCAGGCGGCCCGCAGGTGCCTCGGCGTGGCGGTGCGCAGGAGCGCCGAGCGGTAGCCGGCGGCGAGCTGACGCAGCGACGCCTCCCACGTGCGCTCCCCGACCGTCGCCAGCGCCGTCTTGCGCAGCCGCCCGGCCAGCCGGGGGGTGTGGACGACGCGCAGCAGCGATTCGGCGAGCGCGCTGCCCTGGGCCGGAGCCAGGAGACCACTCTCGCCGTGGGCGATCAGCGAGACCGGGCCGCCCTCACCGACGGCGACGACCGGAACGCCGCTGGCCTGGGCCTCGAGAATGACCTGCCCGAAGGTGTCGGTGCGGCTGGTGAACAGGAACACGTCGGCACTGGCGTAGGCGCGTGCCAGGTCCCGACCCTCCAGCCAGCCGAGGAAGGTGGCGTGCTCGCCGAGCGCTTGCCGGAGAGCCGTTTCCTCCGGACCGCCGCCGGCCAGCACCAGGTGCAGCCGGGGATCGCGGCGCCGGGCCGCGAGGAACGACTCGGCCAGCAGCTCGACCCCCTTCTCCCGGCTCAGCCGACCGCAGTAGAGGACGTTGACCTCGCCCGGGAGCATGGCCTCGTCTCTGCACCGTGGATCGAAGCGCGTCAGATCGACGCCCCGCCCCCAGCGGGCGACGGACGTCGGGTCGATCCCGAGCCCGTCCAGCCGCGCGTCGCTCGCAGGGCTGGGCGACAGGACGACCTCGCAGGCGCCGTAAAAGACGCCCAGCCCGAGGGCGGCGAGTCCCTCCAGGCGATCGGCCCCCGAGCGCAGACCGGCGTAGGCGGCCAGCTCGGTGTGGTAGCTGCCGACCACCGTCAGCTCGAGCACCCGGGCCAGGAGCCAGGCGCCGATCCCGGCGGGACCCGGCGAGCAGAGATGGATCAGGTCGTAGCGACCCTCGGAGAGCGCCTGCACCACCGCGGGCAGGCTTGGAACCCCCACCCTCAGGCCCGGATAGAACGGGACCTCGATCTCGGCGACCGCGCTCAGGCGACGGTCGACGTCGCGGTCGGTCCCGATCACTTCGACCTCGTACCCCGGCACGCCGCGATCGCGGATCTGGCGGATGGTGTGGGTGACCCCGTGCATGGCGCCGAGGCCGTCGGCGACCAGCGCCACCCGGGGGTGTTCCCCGTCGACGTGGGTCAGCTTGAGCTTCTCGCGGCCGAGGAAGGCGCCGGCGGCGGCGTAGGGGATCGCCGGGAGGCAGGCGTCAAACAGCGCCCTGCCGTGGCGGCCGATCCCGTCCGGCGGGGGAGTGGCCACCAGCTCCGCGACCGCCTCGGCGAGGCGGCGCTCGTGGATCCGATGCGCCCGGCGCAGGAGATCGGGGTGGCTGAGCTCGCCCTCCTGCAGCAGCTCCAGCAGCGTCGCCTCGTCGGGGCCGAGGTTCATCGCCGCCAGCCACGCCCTCAGCAGCGCTCGGGCGTGCGCGGGACCGAGGTCGGCGGCGACGCCGCCGCGGCGGGCGTCGCCCTCGTGCAGCACTCGCTCGACGATCCGCAGCACCGCCGCCGGATTGGCATCTGCGCCGTCCCACGCCTCGTCGCCGGGTCCGAGACTGCGGATGGCCAGCGCCAGCGCGGCATGGGTCCACTTGGCGGCGCTGCCCTGGGCGCCGTGAGCCTCCGCGTGCCCGGCGCGCACGAAGGCGAGAAACTCCTCCGGAGTGGCGGCGGCCGGGGTCTCGGTGAAGGTGGCGCCGATGTCGATTCCGGCGTGATCATCGGAGCCCCCGATGGCGGTGCCGCCGTGAGTCTCGATGTAGACGAACGCCGGCAGGTTCAGCTCCTTGGCGCGCGAGCCGTTGCGGGTCTCCCAGATCGGGAACAGCTGGGCCAGCCGGCGGCGATGGCGCGCCGTCAGCGGCGCCCGGACGGCATAGAAGGGATGGGCCAGAGCGGATGTGATCTCGTGCTCGTGCAGGTACGCCGCGCACGCCTCGACGCTGTGGTTGTGGGCCTGCAGCCACTCGTGATCATCGGGCGTGATCCCGTAGCAGAGCACGTGGACGGCCTGCGGCTCGCCGGCGAACCAGACCGTGAGCTCCTCGGAGACGAACGCGTCGGACAGGTGATCGAGCGCCAGGGCTCCCGCGATCGTGTCGTGGTCGGTGATCGTGACAAAGTCCATCTCGCGACGCTTGGCCAGCTCGTAGACCTCCTCCGGCGGGGTGGCGCACTCGGGCAGGCTCAACGAGCGCTGAACCCCCAGTTTCGACAGCTCCGACGCCGTTGAGTGGACGTGCATGTCGGTGCGACTGTTCTCGTGCATGGACCACAGCATCAGCGCGGCGCCGCTCCGGGCCGTGAAGAAGGCGCTCACGTCTGGTGACAATCCCGTGAACGCGGGTCCTCGCGGTCGGCCTCTATCCTCGCGCCGTGCACTTCGGCGAGCTGACAGAGGTCGAGCAGCGAGTGCTCGGGTGCCTGATCGAGAAGCGGTGGACGACGCCGGACCAGTATCCGCTGTCGCTCAACGCGCTGCGACTGGCGTGCAACCAGTCGACGAACCGGGACCCGGTGACCGACTACGACGAGGCGGCGGTGCGAGCCGCGGTGGAGCGGCTCTCGCGCTACGGCCTGGCCCGTCTCGCCAGCGGCGCGGGCTCGCGGGCCACCAAGTACCGACACCTCGCCGAGGACGGACTGAAATTGGACAGAGAGCAGCTTGCGCTGCTCTGTGTTTTGCTGCTCCGGGGCCCACAGACGCCGGGTGAGCTAAAGGGGCGCAGCGACCGGATGGCTCACCTGGCGACCCTCCAGGACGTGGACCGGGTCCTCGGCGAGCTGGCCGAGCGCGGCTACGTGGAGCGGCTGGAGCGCCGCCCGGGGCAGAAGGAGGATCGTTACCGACAGCTGCTCGGTGGTGGCGGGGAGGTCGAGGTGCCCGCCGGCGCGGAGGCGGAGCCGGCGGTAGCGGCCGCCGGCGGCGACGGCGATCTGGAGATCCGGGTGAGCGCGCTCGAGGCCGAAGTGTCGACGTTGCGGGCGCAGTTGGCGCGCCTGCTGGACTGACTGCGACGCCGTCCTCGAGGCCGGCTCTGCCGGCCTCCCAACCGATCAGGACGGCAGCGCGAGCCCGACGCCGTACAGCACGCCGCCGACGATCACGCCCGCGAGGGTCATCTCCAGCCCGGCCGACCACCACGAGCGCAGGGTGAACAGCGACTTGGCCGCGCCGACGAAGAAGTGGGCGACCAGCGACACGACCGCGGCGGCGACGATCGCGACGGTTCCGGTCGTGATCATGAACGGGATCACCGGGATGATCGCCCCGAGGCCGGTGGAGATGCCGGCGGCGAGTGCCGCCTGACCCGGGTCGCCCCCGGCGTTGGCGCCGATGCCGAACTCCTCGGCGGCGAGCGCCTTGAGCATCGCGTCAGGATTGCGTGACAGCTGCGCGGCGAGCTGGTCGGCGGTGGCCTCGTCGACCCCCTTGAGCTGATAGAAGAGCGACAGCTCCTCCTTCTCCTCTTCGGGATGGGCGACCAGCTCCTGGCGCTCGCGTTCCAGGTTGGCCTCGGCGACCTCGGCCTCCGATCGTTCCGCCAGAAACGCGCCCACCGCCATCGACAGGGCGGACGCGATCGCGCCGGCCAGCCCGGCGGTGAGCACGGAGCTGGAGCCGCCGGTGGCTCCGGCGACACCGGCGACGATCCCGAACACCGCGGCCAGGCCGTCGTTCGCGCCGTAGATGGCGCCCGAGATCCAGCTCGTGCCGCTGCGATGCCACTTCTCGCGGCCGATGATCCGGTCCAGGCGGGCCCGGACGCCGGGCGGGGCGATCACCGGACCGTCGCCGCCGTCGGGGCGGGGCGTCGCCGGCGGACGATCGGCGGCGCCCGAGCCGGGAGCGCCGTTTGCATCCCCCGAGTTGCCGGAGCGCATATCGGCGACCGCCAGCGAATGCGAGCGCTCCTCCTTGCGGATGTCGCGCAGCAGCTGGTCAGTCAGCGGATCGCCGGTGGACCGCTTGTACAGGTCGTCGACCTCTTCGTCCTCGGCCGCCTCGCGCGCGGCCAGGAGCCGGTCGACCGGGGCCACCCGGGTCTGCAGCCGCAGCATCAGGGGAATCTTCACGGTGCCGGGGTCGGGGACGGGGATTCCGAGCTCGGTCATGCGCGCCTCCAAGCGGCGGCGATGGCCACCCTCGGCCTCGGCCATCCGGCGTAGGATGTCGGCCTCGCGGGGCTCGAGGCGCCGCGCGATCAGGTCGTACACGCTCCCGGCGAGGATCTCGCCCCGCCAGGCCGTGAGCAAACGGTCTGAAACGTTGGCGGTCGGCTCGCTCATCTCGCTGACCTAGCGTAGCGGGCCATCCCTCCGCGCCGACCGGACCGAATCGCGTGTCCGGGCGCCATTCGCCCGCGCCGGCCGGGACCGAATAGCGTTCCCGGCGCCGTAATGACCGAGCCCGCAGACATCGTCTTCGCCGCGTCCCGGGTCGACGCCGGCGATGGCGCCACCCTCGCCCAGGCGATGCGCGACGAGATCGCGGCGATGTACGACGGCCTCGACCTCGACGGTGATTGCATGCCCCGCGCCGGTGCCTCCGAGCTGAGCCCGCCGGGCGGCGCCTTTCTCGTCGGCTACCACGATGATCGGCCGGCCTGCTGCGGTGGGGTCAAGCGGCTCGACGACCGCCACTGCGAGATCAAGAAGATGTACGTGGTTCCGCGCCTGCGCGGGCGCGGGGTGGCCCGGACGCTGCTCGGTGAGCTGGAGGCGGTGGCCCGCCGGCTGGGCTACGAGGTCGTGCGCCTGGACACCGGGCCCAGGCAGGGGAGCGCACGCGGGCTGTTCCGGTCAGAGGGGTACATCGAGATCGAGGACTTCAACGGCAATCCGGTCGCCGTGTTCTGGGGCGAGAAGCCGCTGCGGTGAGCGGCGCCGACCGCAGTGTGGCCGCCCGGTGAGCGGACGCTGACTCCAGTGGCGAGGACCTACAGGATCCCGATCTCGGAGTTGTCCCCGACCATGAACCGGTAGGCCCGCGGCTGGCCCACCCCGCGACCGATCTTGACGTTGCGCCCCAGCAGCGATGACTCCATCCGGCCGTCGAGATCGCGCACGACCGCTCCGGCGAGCAGGATCGAATGCTCCACCTCGGCGTTGCTGATCACGCAGTCCTCGCCAACCGCGGTGTAGGGCCCGATATAGGCATCGCTGAGGCGGGCGCCGGCCCCGATGATCGCCGGTCCGCGGATCGCCGAGCGCTCCAGCCGGGCACCGGCCTCCACGATCACCCGCCCGTCGATCCGGGAGTCGATCAGCTCGCCCTCGACCCGGGTGTCGATCGTGTCCAGGACCAGGCGGTTGGCGGCCAGCATGTCCTCGAGCCGGCCGGTGTCCTTCCACCATCCCTTGACGATGTGAGGCTCGACCCGCATGCCGTCGTCGACGAGCCGCTGGATCGCGTCGGTGATCTCGAGCTCCCCCCGCGCCGACGGCGCGATCGCCTTGGCGGCATCGTGCACGCAGGCAGTGAACATGTACACGCCGACCAGCGCCAGGTTGGTGCGCGGCGCGGCGGGCTTCTCCACCAGGCGGACGACCGCGCCGTCCTCGAGCTCGGCTACCCCGTAGTGCTCGGGGTCGGGTACCGGCGTCAGCAGGATCAGCGCGTCGGGCTGGTGGTCGTTGAACGCCCGTACCAGGTCCTCGATCCCGCCCTGGAGCAGGTTGTCGCCGAGGTACATGACGAATGGCGAATCGGTCAGGAACGGCTGCGCGGTGAGCACCGCGTGGGCCAGCCCGGCCGGCTCGTCCTGGACGATGTAGGTCAGCTTCACCCCGAAGGTGTCGCCATCGCCGACTACCGAGCGGATCTCGTCTCCGGTCTCGGGAGCGATGATGATCCCCACCTCGTCGATTCCGGCGTCGGCCATCGCCTGGATCGCGTAGAACAGCACCGGGCGGTTGGCTACGGGCACCAGCTGCTTGGCGCTGGTGTGCGTGATCGGCCGCAGCCGCGTCCCCTTGCCTCCGGAGAGGATCAGGCCCTTGAGCGGTGGCATCGCCCGCAATCTAGACAATGGGAGCGGAAGGGCTGTCGTCCGGAGCCGAGGAGCTGCCAGCCCGGCGATCCGGTATCCGGAATCCTCGGTGGGCCGTCCGCGAGCGCGCGGTCAGTGCCCGCGCGCCGGCGCCGACGCGCGCGACGACGGCTCCGGCGCTCGCCCGGAGGTCAGCTCGTCGGGCACGTTGGGCAGGATGTCGGCGAAGTAGGAGGCGGCGGCCGCTGCCGTGCCCACGTTGTGCCCCGCTCGTTCGGACAAGAACCAGCGATGCTCCAGGACCTCGTGAAACACCTCCACGGGGTCCAGCTTGTCGCGCAGCTCGTCGGGAATGCCGGCGACCACCGGGTCGTAGACCTCGTCCAGCCAGCGGTTGGTCGCGACGAAGTCCGACACCGCGCGCCCGGTGCGTCGCTCCAGCATCGCCTTGAACGACGCCAGGTCGTTGAGCAGCCGCCGGGCCTGATTCTCCTCGGCGAACAGCCCGGAGCGCTGGTACAGCAGCCGCCGGTGATGCCCCGGCTCGGAGACCCGCGTGGTCACCCGCAGCCGCAGCCGCCCGTCGTCGGCATCGGTCAGCTCGATCTCCTCGGCGTCGAAGCCGAGCTCGTTCAGGCGGCGGATACGCTCGCCGATCCCCTGTTCGACGCCGCCGGCCGACAGCAGCCAATCTCCGGTCAGCTCGTCCCAGAGCGTCCGGTAGCGGCGCTCCAGGCCGGTGGCCACCTCCAGCGGGTCCACGTCATCGCCGAGCAGCTCGCCCGCCTGGAGGTCGAGCAGCTCGCCGAGGACGTTCTCGGTCGCCTGCCACAGATCGGCCTCGCGCTGGCCGGGGGTCAGCTCGCCGTGGATGTCCGCGGTCTCGGCGTCGACCAGGTATGCCTCCAGCTGTCCGGCGTCCAGGCGGAACAGGGTGTTCGACAGCGAGCAGTCGCCCCAGTAGACGCCCGCCAGGTGCAGACGGGCGAGCAGCTCCACGAGGGCGTCGAGCAGCCGTGCTCGGGAATGCAGCCCCCGCGGCTTGCTGAACAGCGCGCGGTAGGTCGATGAGTACTCCAGATAGCCGGTCACCAACGCCGCGTCGAGCCCGGAGCCGCGGTCGGCGACCACCCCCTGGAGCGAAACGCACGGGATCCCCAGCTCGGTCAGATGCAGCAGCACGCGATACTCGCGCTCGGCGAGTCGCTCGGGCAGCTCCTTGATCGCCCACAACCGGCGCCCTTCCTCCAGGAAGCGCACCACGTGGCGGTGCAGTCCGGCGCGGCGGGGGACGACGAGGCGCCGGTCTTCCCACTCGGCAAGCGGCCGTGACCATGGGAGGTCCAGCAGCGCCACCGCGTCCAGCGCCGCGGGCGCGAACGTCACCCGCATCAGCTCGCCTCACCTTCGGGGGCGCCTGCGTCGGCGAGTCGCGGCCGCGCCGACCACCCGCCGTCGGAGGCGATCACCTGGCCGGTCACCCACCCGGCCTCGGGGCCGACCAGCCAGGCGACGAGCCGGGCGGCGTCCTCCGGCGTGCCCCAGCGGCCGCCGGGGACCTGCGCGGCGACCGCGGCGCGCAGCGCGGCGTCGGCGTAGCCGGTGTCGGTGGGCCCGGGATCGACGGCGTTGACGGTGATCCCGCGGGGCATCAACTCCACCGCCAGGCTGCCGGTCAGCTGGTGCAGCGCCGCCTTGGACGCGATGTACGGCAGCTCCTCGGGCATCGCGCCGTGGTACTGGCCCGAGGTGAACAGGACCACCCTCCCGCCCGCGCCGCCGGGGTAGTACTCCGCCAGCTCCCGCACGAGCAGCAGCGTCGCCCGGGTGTTGACGGCGTAGGTCAGATCGATCTCCTCCGCCGTCAGCTCGGCCAGAGCCTGCGCGCCGGAGCGAGCGTGGTTGGCGACCAGCACGTCGAGCCGGCCGAATACGGCGCGCGCGTGGTCGGCCAACCGGGCCGGCGCGAGCGGGTCGGCCAAGTCGGTGCTGAGATGCTCGACCGCGCCGCCTCGCGCCCGCAGCTCTGACATAAGCGCGGACGGCCCTTCCCGGTCGGCGCCCCCGGGCTGGGTCTCGTCGTACGGCGCCCAGCTGTGCACGAGCACGCGCAGGCCATCGCCCACCAACCGGCGGACGATCGCCGCCCCGATCGCCCACCGCCGGCTGGCGCCGGTGACCAGAGCCACCCGCCCGTCCCGGTGCGCGGACGTCATCGGGCTCGGCCGACTAGTGGCCGTCCCCACAAATACGCTTGCATTCGAGCGGCCTCCGGCGGCGCCTGGCTTTGTCCTCGGATGCTCGTGCAGCGCTGCTGCACGTCGCATCCTGCGTCCGCGCCAGGCATCCACCGCAGACCACTCTCGGTGCGACCGTACTTGCGGGGACGACCACTAGGGCGAGGCGACGGGCGGGGCGCCGGTCGCTCCGGCGGACGCCCTCGCGGTCGCCCCGGCGCGCGCCCCAGCCCCGTTCCAGATCGCGTGCCCGCTGGCCGGATCGAAGAACTGCAGCGACTCGGTCTCGACGGCGAACGTCATCGTCTCTCCGGGCGTGACGGGGACGTGGGGGCCGACCCGGGCCACCCCGGCGCCCGAGCTCGTCAGCTCCTCCGCCTCCTCCTCCTCGTCCTCCAGGCCCTCCCCGATCACCCGTTTGGCGTCGATCGAGAAGTGCACCTGCAGCTCGTTGCCCAGCGCCTCGACCAGCTCGACGCGGGCCTGCAGCGGGGCCTCGCTGTGATCGTCGGCGGCCGGCAGATGCTCGGGACGCAGTCCGACCACCACCCGCTTGCCGGCGTAGCCGCCGAGGGCCGGACGGGCCTCGCGGACGCGCGCGGGCAGGGGGATCTCCTGGGACCCCAGCCGCACCGCCGCCGCCCCCTCGGTCAGCGCCGCGTCGTACAGGTTCATCGCCGGCGAGCCGATGAACGCGGCGACGAAGATGTTGTTCGGATAGTCGTAGAGCGTCTGCGACCGGTCGCACTGCTGGAGCACGCCCTCGCGCATGACCGCGACGCGGTCGCCGAGCGTCATCGCCTCGATCTGGTCGTGGGTGACGTACACGGTGGCGACGCCGACCTGGCGCTGGATGTTTGAGACCTCGGCCCGCATCTGGACGCGCAGCTTGGCGTCGAGGTTGGAGAGCGGCTCGTCCATCAGGAACACCGACGGGTCGCGCACGATCGCGCGTCCCATCGCGACGCGTTGGCGCTGGCCACCGGATAGCTGGCCGGGCTTGCGGTCCAGCCATTGCGTCAGGCCGAGGATCCGCGCCGCCTCCGCCACCTTGCCGTTGAGCTCGTCCTTGGGGATCTTGCGCAGCTTGAGCGCGAAGCCGATGTTGTCGGCCACCGTCATATGCGGGTACAGCGCGTAGTTCTGGAACACCATCGCGATGTCGCGCTCCTTGGGGCCGAGCTCGTTGACGACCTTGTCGTCGATTCGCAGCACGCCCGCGCTGATGTCCTCCAGCCCCGCGATCATCCGCAGGACGGTCGTCTTGCCACAGCCCGACGGACCCACCAGGACCATCAGCTCGCCCTGGGCGATGTCCAGGTCGATGCCGTGGACAGCCTCGTAGCCGTTGGGATAGACCTTCTTGACCTGCTCGAGCTCGACGGTTGCCATGACTAGGAATTGACCTCCTGCGGGTCCGAGTGGGTGCGCGAGTAGGTGCGCGGCGTCCGGTTCATCCCTTCACCGCTCCGGCGGTCAGGCCGGACACGACCGATTTGCGGAACACGAGCACGAGGATCGCGATCGGCACCGCGGCCACCGTGCTGGCGGCGAAGATGTTGCCGTACGGGATCGTGAACTGGGCGCCGAACTCGGCGATCCCCACGGGGATCGTCCGGAAGTCGTTCGCGCTGTTGAACGACAGCGCCATCAGGAACTCCGTCCAGCACGCCGTGAAGGTGAAGATCCCGGCGGTGAATAGACCAGGAGTCGCCTGGGGCAGGATGATCGACCACAGCGTGCGCAACGGCCCAGCGCCGTCGATCCGTCCGGTTTCCTCCATCTCCCGCGGGATCCCGAGGAAGTAGTTGCGCAGGATCCAGATCGCGAACGGCAGGTTGAAGGCGGTGTAGGGGAGGATCAGCGCCTGGTAGCTGTTCAGCCAGCCGATGTCCTTCATCAGCAAGAACAGCGGCGCGATCACGGCGATCGCCGGGAACACCGAGATCATCAGCAGCGCCACCATGATCGGGAGCTTGCCGCGCATCGGGAGCCGTCCCAGGGCATATCCGGCGAGCGTCCCCAGCGTCAGCACCAGCGCGGTGCTGATCACCGCGATGATCGTGGAATTCAGGATGTAACGCCCGAACGTGTACTGGCTGAACGCGGTGTGGTAGTTGGCGGTGGTGACGTCGGTGGGGAAGAAGCTCGCGGTTCCGATTCCCGCCGGGCCCTTGAAGCTGGATGAGATCATCCAGTACAGGGGCAGGATCACGAACAGGATCGTGACGGTGGTGGCGATGGTGACGCCGTTCAGGTAGCGATGCCACCCCTGTCGCTTGCGGCTTCGCATCAGACCGTCTCCTCGTGGCCGACCTGGGCCCTGAACACGCGCAGGAAGGCGAAGCAGCCGAGGACGACCAGGATCGCCGTCGTCGTCGCCACCGCGGCTCCCGGGCCGAACGACAGGTTCTGGAACATCGCCTGATAGCCGAGGATGGCCAGCGAGGTGGTGGCATGACCGGGGCCGCCCGAGGTGAGCACGTAGGGCAGGTCGAACAGCCCGAACGCCTGCAGCACGCGGAACAGGACCGCGAGCGCGATCGTGGGCCGCAGCAGCGGGAACGTGATCCGCCAGAACGTGGTCCACCCTGACGCCCCGTCGACTTCGGCCGCCTCGTAGATGTCCTGGTTGAGCATCACCAGGCCGGCCAGGACGATGATCGCAACGAACGGCGTCGTCTTCCAGATGTCGGCCACGCCCATCCCCACGATCGCCGACACGTTGGACCCGAGGATCACCGGTTGGCCGAGCCCGAGCGTGTTGAACAGCGAGGTGGCGATCCCGTAGGTGGGATCGTAGATGTAGAACCACAGCTCGGCCGAGATCACCGTGATCAGCGACCACGGGATCAACAGCAGCGCCATCATCCAGCCGCGGCCGGCGATGAGCCGCTCCAGGACGAGAGCGATCATCGTGCCGAGCACCAGTTCGAACAGCACGGTGACGATCGTGTACCCGAGCGTGAACACCAGCGCGTAATGCCACGTCGAGTTGCCGAACACCAGCGAGTAGTTGCTGAATGTGAACCCGTTGAGCTTGAAGCCGGATCCCAGCACCTGCACGTTGTTGAGGCTGAGCACGACCGAGAAGCCGATCGGGAACAGGGTCACCGCGCTGATGAACAGCAGCGCCGGAGCCGAGAACGACCACCCCAGCCGGGCCATGCGGCGGCGATGCTCGTCGGGGCGGCCGACGACCTCGGCGACGGGGGTCGTCGGTCCCCGCGGCGCGGGAGTGGCGGCCAGCTCAGTCGCCATGGGTGCGGGCTCCTCTCCTCACAGGGGTTCTCGCCCGCGGGAGACGGGGCGTTGGCCGCCCGCGCCTCCCGCAAGCATCTCGTGCGTTGTGGTTACAACCCTCCGCTGGAGACGGCGTTGTTGATCGACGAGTTCATCGAGTTGACCGCCGCGCTCGGCGACGCCTGCCCGGCCAGCGCCGAGCTGACGTTCTGGTAGATCGCCTGGCTGACCTGCGGATACAGCGGCGTCTGCGCGGGCCGCGGGATCAGCTTGGTGTGCGGGACGACTTTCAGGACCGCGTTGGAGGAGACCACCTTCGGTGACGTGCGGACGGCCTCGTTGGTCGGGATCTCCGAGAACTGCGTGGCCAGGATGTTCTGGCCCACCTTCCCGGTCATGAACTTGATGAACGTCAGGTCGGCGGCGACGTTCTTGGAGTGCGGGTTGATGTACAGATTCCAGCCGCCGATGTTGGAGTAGCCGGGCGTGGGCTGGCCGGTGAACGTCGGCATCGGGGCGACCCCGACCTTGCCGATCACCTTGGACCCCGAGGCCTGCGAGGTGGAGTAGGCGTAGTCCCAGTTGCGCAGGAACGCGGACTGGCCGTTGGTGAACTCCGACAGCGACTGAGCTTCCTGGAAGGTCGACTGCGCCTTCGGGCTGACGCCGCTGGAGACCAGCGACCGCATGAAGCTCACTGCCTTATCGGCCCCGCCGTTGGCGGTCAGCGTCGACTTGTTGGCGGCGGAGTTCAGCACGCTGCCGCCGGCGTCACCCAGGAACTCCATGAAGTTGCAGGTCGCACCCTCGTAGTCGGCGCCCTGGAAGACGTAGCCGTACTTCACCTGACCCTTGGACTGCATCGTCTTGGAGTCCGAGACCAGCTGCTCCCAGGTGGTGGGAACCGGCAGGTGGTCCTTGGTCAGCAGGTCCTTGCGGTAGTACAGGAACCCCTGATCCTCGAACAGGGGCGCACCGATCACCTCGCCCTTGTAGGTGGCGCCCGGGATCAGCCCGCGGGCGAAGGTCGCGAAGTAGCTGGAGGGCAGGTACTTGCTCAGCGGGACCGCGAGCTGGTGCGCCGCGAACTGGGCCGGCCAGATCACGTCGCCCATGTACACGTCGGGGCCTGCCCCGCCCGAGATCTGGGTGGTCAGTGTGGCCCGATTGGTGTCGGTGTCGTTCGGCGCCGAGATCAGCTTTACGTGGATTTTGGGGTAGGCCTTCTCGAACGCGTTGATCAGCACGACCCGCGGGTCGGGCTGACTGGTGGTGATCGGGCTGGCCCACCACGTGATCGATCCCGAGGTGGCGTTGCCGGGGGCGGTGGCGACGGCGGTCTTTGTCGCCGACCCGCTCGCCGACGCGGAAGAGCTCGTACTGGAGCTGGATGAGCTCGAGCCGCAGGCGGCGACGCCGACGGCGGCCGCTGCGACCGACAGGACGACGGCGGGCCGGCGCCACGATCGGTGGCGCGGGCGCGACCGTGGACGCGCGGTTACCTCAGACATGGAAATCTCGACTTCCGTTGGTCATGGACGTGCCTCCGAAGATGCGGCGGCTGTTCTAGCGCTCGCGGGCGGCCCCGCCCAGCGGCGTTCGGCTATGCCGGACGCGCTCATCCGGTCGCCGCCCCCCGGCGCCGCGTGCGGCCCCGTGACGCTCCGGCGTTCAGTCGCCCCGTCGCGTAGTACCGGCGCCACGCCCGCGCGCATGGCCCGGGAGATCCGCGCCGCGGCGGCCAGTGCGATGCGACCGTTGACGGAAACGCTGGACGCCTGGGCCGCGCTCGCCAGATTGACGCTGATCGCGGCGGCGACGTCGCCGGCGGCATCGTGGACGGGCGCGGCGACCGCGGCCGGCGTGCCGGTGGCGCCCGCATCGGCTGCCCAGCCGTCGCGGCGCACCGTCTCCAGGTCGGCCTCCAGCCCGGCCAGCGAACGGTGCTGCGTCTGGATCAGGCCCTGACGCCACAGCGTCGCGATCTCCTCACGGGGGCGGCCGGCCAGCAGCACTCGGGCCGCCGCGCTGTCGTCGAGGGGCACGGTCGTCCCGGCCGGGGGCCCGGTGACCGTGCCGTTGGCGAGGACGAGCGGGCGGTTCAGGTACACCAGGGTTCCGCGATCCCGGGCGACGAGGGAGACGGTCAACCCACGGCGCTGCGCCAGCTCGCGCACGACGGGCCGGCTCTGGGCGCTCAGCTCGCTGGTCTGCAGCAGCACCGACGCGAGCGACAGGTTGCGCCAGCCCAGCCGGTAGCGGCCGTGGCCGACGCGTTGCAGCAGCCCGATCGTGGCGAGGCTGCTGAGCGCCTCGTGGGCCAGCGACTTGCCGACCCCCAGCCGCTGGGCGGTGGCCGTCACGCCCCATTCGGGCTCGTCGACCGTGAACAGGTCAAGGACGTCTCCGGCGCGCTTGAGCGTGTGCAGCATTGGCTACCGTCCAGCCGGCCGGCGCCTCGAACCGCGCCGGATCATCGGCGCCGCAGCGGACGCCGCCATCTCCACACCGGACCCGGTCATCGAACCACCGCCGTCATTGCGGCTGTGCGCATGCATCTCCTCTCCCGCTTGGCCCAGCATCGGCGGCGCGCCGCCTCAGTGTCGACGCCGCGCGCTCCCGCTCGCTGAAACCGGTTCCAGTATTGCGCCCGGCGCATTGGCCGTCAAGCTGCGCTGGTTTACATTCACCGGACCGTGCAGCGGTCGCCGTCACATGCAAGGACGAGGTCACCGACGATCCGCGACGTGGCGCACGCCGCCGATGTCGGCGTCGCCACCGTCTCGCGCGTCATCAACGAGAGCTCGCTGGTGAGCGCGCCGGCGCGGGAGCGGGTACTCCAGGCGATCGCGCAACTTGGCTATCGACCCAGCTCCACCGCGCGCAGCCTGTCGCTCGGCCGCGCGCAGACGATCGGCGTCGTGGCCCCGTTCTTCACCAGCAGCTCCGTGCTCGAGCGCCTGCGTGGGGTCGTCGAACGGCTCAGCCAGGGCGAATACGACCTCATGCTGTTCGACGTGGAGACGCTGACCCAGCGCGCGGATGCCTTCAGCAGCTTCGCGCGCGGCGATCGTGTCGACGGGCTGTTGATCATCTCGCTGCGTCCGTCCGCAGCCGAGCTGGCGGCGCTCGCCCAGGAGGAACTGCCGGTGGTGCTGGTGGATGTCCGCCACCCACGGCTGTCCAGCGTCCACATCGACGATCTCGCCGGCGGCGAGCTGGCCGCCGAGCATCTGCTCGCCCGGGGTCATCGCCGGATCGGGTTCGTCGGCGACGCGCCCACCCCGCTCGGGTTCAACTCCAGCGAATTGCGCCGCCAGGGGATGCGGCGCTCGCTGCAGCGGGCGGGCATCAAGCCGGTCAGCGCGCTGGAGATGCGCGGCCCCCACGGCCGAGTGCCGGCCCGGGGGCTGGCGCAACGACTGCTGCGGGCGCCGGAGCCGCCGACGGCGATCTTCGCCGCCTCCGACATCCAGGCGGCCGGCGTGCTCGAAGCCGCGCGTGCGCTGAACCGGCACGTGCCCGACGACCTGGCCGTGATCGGCTTTGACGACATCGAGCTGTCCGGGCTGCTGGAGCTCACCACGATCCGCCAGCCGCTGCGCTGGACGGGCAGCCACGGCGCCGATCTGCTGCTGGCGGCGATCCGCGACCCCGCGGTCGCGCCGGTGCAGGAGCTGATGCCGCTCACGGTGGTGCAACGCCGCACCACATAGCGCGAGCGTCGCCGCCAGTGCGCACCGCGGCGGCGTTCGCCATGCCCGAACGCTCCTGGCGCCGGCGTCGCCGGCCCGTGTACAACCGCGGCTTCACGCGGCTCGCCGCCCAGCACCTGGAGCAACCGATCGCTTTCCGACGTCACCACAAGCGCGAGCAGCAGTCCCCCGGCGCGGAAGGCGAGCGCTCGCTCGCCGCTCGGATTGCGTCGCTGTCGCTGGAGCGAAAGGTGCGGCTGCTGACCGGGGCCGACGACTGGTCGCTGCCCGCCGAGCCTGCGCTCGGTCTGCGCCAGATCGTGATGTCCGACGGTCCCGCCGGCGTGCGCGGCGAGCGCTGGGACGAGCGGGACCCGAGCGCCAACGTCCCGTCGCCGTCGGCGCTGGCGGCGAGCTGGGACGAGGCGCTGGTGGAGGAGATCGGGGCGCTGCTCGCCTTCGAGGCGCGGCGTAAGGGGGTCGACGTGCTGCTGGCCCCGACGCTCAACCTCCATCGCACCCCGTACGCCGGGCGCCACTTCGAGTGCTTCAGCGAGGATCCGCTGCTGACCGCACGCGTCGGGGCGGCGTTCGTGCGCGGCGTGCAGTCCGGCGGGGTCGCCGCCACCGTCAAGCACTTCATCGCCAACGACTCCGAGACCCAGCGCACGACGGTCGACGTTCGGGTGGACGAGCGGACGCTGCGCGAGCAGTATCTCGTCCCGTTCGCGGCGGCCATCGACGACGGCGGAGCGTGGGCGGCGATGGCGTCCTACAACAGCGTCAACGGATGTCCCATGACCGAGAGCCCCCTCCTGGCGGACCTGCTCCGCGGCGAGCTGGGCTTCGACGGGGTCGTCATGTCGGACTGGTTCGCCACCCGCACGACCGAGGCGTCGGCGCGCGCCGGGCTGGACCTCGTGATGCCGGGGCCGGATGGCCCGTGGGGCGCGGCGCTGCTGGCCGCGGTGCGCCGCGGCGCCGTCGACGAGGCGACCGTCGACGGCAAGATCCAGGCGCTGCTGCGCCTGGCCGCCCGGGTGGGAGCGCTCGAGGGTGAGCGGCCGGCCGTGCCCCGCGCCTACGATCACGCCGCGATCGCGTCCACCCTGCGGCGCGCGGCGTCGGCCGGCTTCGTGCTGGCCCGCAACGACGGCCTCCTCCCGCTGGACACCGGGGCGCTGCGGCGTCTGGCGGTGATCGGCCCCAACGCCGCCCACGGCCGGACGCTCGGCGGGGGCAGCGCCACCATCTTCCCGCCCTATGCCGTCTCGCCGCTGGAGGGGCTGCGGGCGGCGGTCGCGCCGCGCGTCCGCGTCGACCACCGAGCGGGAACCGCCGCCGGCCGTCGGATCCCGGTGGCCGACCCGGGGTGCCTGCGCGCCCCCGGGGGTCGCCCCGGCGTGCAGGTGCGGTTCGTCGATGCCGACGGGATCGTGCGCGGGACCGATCACCGCGCGATTGCCGACCTGCACTGGCCGCGGTCGCTGCGCCACGACGGCTCGCTGGCGTGGGTGGAGCTGCACGCCACGATCACGGCGGCCCAGCCCGGCTCGCACTTGGTCGGCGTCTCGGGCATCGGCCGCTACCGCCTGTCGGTCGATGGCCACGTGGTTCTCGACGAGCGCCTGCGGGCGGCGCCCGGGACCGATGTGATGCAGAGCATGATGATCCCGCCGCAGGCCACACGGGAGGTGCACCTGGGGCGCGGTCAGCAGATCCAGGTGGTGTTGGCGCACGAGGTCGGCTCTGCGGCCGCCGAGCTCGGCGATGTCGGGTTGAGCTTCGCGCTGAACCTGCAGCCGCCCCATGCCGGCGAGGACGAGGAGCTGACCGCCGCGGCGGCGCTGGCTGCCCAGGCCGACGTGGCGGTCGTGGTGGTGGGAACCACGCCGGAGGTGGAGAGCGAGGGATTCGATCGCCGCTCGCTGGCGTTGCCCGGGCGCCAGGACGAGCTGGTCAGACGGGTGGCGGCCGCCAATCCCAAGACGGTGGTGGTGGTCAACGCCGGCGCGCCGGTGCTGCTGCCGTGGGAGCGCGAGGTCGGCGCCGTGCTGCTCGCCTGGTTTCCCGGGCAGGAGTTCGGTCACGCGCTGGCGGACGTGCTGCTGGGCGCGGTCGAGCCGGCGGGTCGGCTGCCGACCACGTGGCCCCGCGACGAAACCGGGCTGCCGCCGACGCTGCCGGTGCACGGCAGGCTGGCCTACGACGAGCGCTTGAGGATCGGTTACCGCGATCCGGACCGGGGTGGCCCTGGCGCTCTGTATCCGTTCGGTCACGGGCTGGGGTTCTCATCATGGGAGTACGTGTCGATTGCCGCCCCGTCCGTGGTGGACGCGGGGGAGGAGCTCGCGCTCGAGGTCCGGGTGCGAAACTGCGGTCCACGCCGGGGGCGGGAGGTCGTGCAGGCGTACGCGCGCCGGGATGGCGGCGAGATGCAGCGACCGGCGAAATGGCTGGTGGCGTTTGCCGGGCTGTCGGCGGATCCGGGCGAAGAGGCGACGGTTGTGTTGAAGGTGCCCGCGCGGGCGTTTGAGCATTGGGATGCTGTGCACGGCCGGTGGATGCTCGAGCCGGGAGGCTTTCAAGTGGCGGCCGGAGGATCATCGTCCAGCCTGCCGCTGGCGACCGAGGTCACGGTGCGAGCGGCGGACTGCATGGGCGTGCCCGCCGGTGAAGGCGTGACCGCGTGAGCGCGCCCTGGTGGCGCGATGCCGTCATCTATGAGGTCTACATCCGCAGCTTCGCCGATGGCGACGGCGACGGCGTAGGCGACATCGCCGGGCTGCGCTCCCGCCTGCCGTATATGGCCGAGCTCGGGGTCGACGCCGTCTGGGTCACCCCCTGGTACCCGTCGCCGATGAAGGACGCCGGCTACGACGTCTCGGACTTTCGCGCCATCGACCCGATCTTCGGGACGCTGGCCGACGCCGAGGCGATGATCAGGCAGGCGCACGAGCTCGGGCTGCGCGTTGTGCTGGACATCGTGCCCAACCACCTCTCCGACCAGCACGCCTGGTTTCAGGAGGCGCTGGCCGCCGGCCCCGGCTCGGCGGAGCGCGACCGATTCCTCTTCCGCGCCGGCCGGGGGGCGGGCGGTGAGCTGCCACCGAACGACTGGCGCAGCACGTTCGGGGGGTCGGCATGGACGCGGGTGACCGAGGCCGACGGCCGTCACGACGAGTGGTACCTGCACCTGTTCGCGCCCGCGCAGCCGGATCTCAACTGGACCAATCCCGAAGTGCGCGCCGAATTCGACGACATTCTGCGCTTCTGGTTTCACCGCGGGGTCGACGGCTTTCGCATCGACGTCGCCCACGGCCTGGCCAAGGCGGTGGGGCTTCCCGACGTCGGAGAGGCGACCTGGCCCATGGCCGCCGACCACGTCGACCATCCCCATTGGGACCGCGACGAGGTCCACGACGTGTACCGCAGCTGGCGGGCGCTGGCCGACAGCTACGAGGAGCCACGGGTGTTCGTCGCCGAGGCGTGGGTGGTCGGGGCCCCGGACCGCCTGGCCCGATACGTACGCGCCGACGAGCTGCACACCGCCTTCAACTTCGACTTCCTGCTCACGCCGTGGGACGCCCGAGAGTTGCGGCTCTCCATCGACCGCACCCTGTCAGCTCACCGCGCGGTCGGCGCGCCGCCGACCTGGGTGCTGTCCAACCACGACGTCGCCCGCGAGGTCTCGCGCTACGCCCGGCCCCAGGACGTGCGCCGGTTCCGTCACCTCTCGGACATGCTCGACCTGCCGGCCGACTTCACGCTGGGACGGGCGCGGGCGGGGTCGGCAGCGCTGCTGATGCTGGCGCTGCCCGGCGGAGCGTTCGTCTATCAGGGGGAGGAGCTGGGCTTGGCCGAGGTCGAAGACCTCCCCGATGAAGCGCTGCAGGATCCGACGTGGGAGCAGTCGGACGGCACCGATCGGGGCCGGGACGGCTCTCGCGTACCGATCCCATGGTCTGGCCAGCGGCCTCCGTTCGGCTTCGGCCCGGAGGGAGCCAGCGCGCCGCCGTGGCTGCCCCAGCCGGCATCGTGGGCCGGGCTGACGGTGGCGGCGCAAACCGGCGATGCCGAATCGACGCTGGAGCTCTACCGGCGGGCGCTGCGTCTGCGCCGGCGCCATCCGGCGCTCGGTGACGGGGATCTGACATGGCTCCAGGCGCCCGCGGGCGTGCTGATGTTCGCCCGCGAGCCGGGGTTCGTGTGCGTCGTCAACGTTTCGGGCGCGCCGCTGGCGCCGCCGGACGGGAGCGAGCTGCTGCTGTCCAGTGGACCGTTACCCGAGACCGGGCGGATCCCGGCGAACGTCTCCGCCTGGTTTGAGCGCTGATCCGGCCGCCGGGCGCCGCCGGTTTGAGCGCTGATCCGGCAGGCGGGCGCCGCCGACGTATGGGAGACCGATCGGCGACTGGACTAGTGGCTGCCGGCGAGCTTGCGGTGGTCCCAGGTGGAGGTCCGCCGGACGGCGAACTGCAATGCCACCCGCTTGGGAGCCTGGGCGCGGATCGCCTGGTCGACCTCCGGCGCGACCGACCCATCGCCGTAGCGTCCCAGCAGCTCCACGCCGACCCCCGCCACCAACTCGACGTCGCGGTGAATGACCGTGGTCGCCTCGAACATCACCCCTCGCAGCTCGCCGTACTCGTCACCGGCCTCGATCTGGAGCGTGGCCCGCGGATCGCGCTCCAGGTTGCGGACCTTCTGGGACTTGGCGTAGGTCCAGGCCCAGATGTCGCCGTCGCGTACGACGTACCACAGCGGCATCAGATGCGGCCAGCCGCCGATGCCATTGGTGGCGCAGATTACGGTGCGCCCGTCGGCCACGAACTGCTGGAGCTCGGCGTCGGTCATCGTGATCTGCTCGCGGCGGCTCATCCGCGAACCGTGGCTCCGGCGACACCGGCGACGATCCGCTCACGCCGTGGCCAGGCGAGATCCTCGCCGGGAGCGTGTATGACCTGATCGCGCGGCGCCGGCTCGCTCATCTCGCCGCCCTAGCGTAGCGGGCCGTCCCGCGTCAGGCGGCTTAAAGACCGCCACTGCGAGAGCAAGAGGATCTCGCCAGGATCAGTCGTTGCGTTCCTGCCGGAACGTGGCCGCGCAGGTGCACAACCACTTCTTGAAAGCGGAACATCCTAGGAGTAGTTTCCGCGCTGTGCGATGGGGGCGGGTGCTTCTTCTAGACGTCGTTCCGCTGCGGCTCCTGCGGCGCCCGCGCCGCCGCGGGGACGGTTCATCGGTGCACACGGTGGGCGCTGGCGATTGAGTGCTGTTTCCATCCATTCAGTTCGGGATTTTCTTCCCGATCGTGCTCGCGTTGTCATGGCTGCTCATGTCGCGCCCTACGTTGTGGAAGCCGTTCATTCTGCTCGCGAGTTACGTGTTCTATGCGGCGGCAAGTCCGATCTTCTGCCTCCTGCTGGCGGGGGTGACGCTGTGGAACGACGCAGCCGCCCGAGTCATCTTTCGCGCACCGGATGCTCGCCGGCGAGCCTGGATCTGTCGGGTGGCGGTCGCCGGCGATCTGTTGCTCCTGGGAGTGTTCAAGTACTACACCTTCTTCGTCTCATCGGTTGCCAGGTCGCTGCATACCCTGGGGCTCGGGATGCCCCTGCCACTGCTGACGATCGCTCTCCCGGTAGGAATCAGCTTCTTCACCTTTCAGGCGATCTCCTACACGGTCGACGTCAAGCGCGGGTTGATCGAGCCGGCACGGCTGATCGATACGGCGGTCTATCTGAGTTTCTTTCCGCATCTCATCGCCGGGCCGATCGTGCGTGCCCGCGAGTTCTTGCCACAGCTCGCTCGTCCACGCGACTCGGAGCACGTTGCGGTCAGCTCCGGGCTGATGCTGATCGGGCTGGGGTTGGTGAAGAAGGTGGTGATCGCGGACTACCTCGGGCGCACAGTCGTGGATCCGGTGTTCGGCGTGCCTCAGGCGTACCACGCGCCAGATGTCCTGCTGGCCGCGTACGCGTACACGGCGCAGATCTATTGTGACTTCTCGGGCTACACCGATATCGCGATCGGTCTCGCGCTGCTGATGGGGTTTGTGTTTCCGCTGAACTTCGACAGCCCGTACCGGGCGACTGGCTTCCGTGACTTCTGGCGGCGGTGGCATATGACGCTGTCGCGGTTCCTGCGCGACTTTCTGTACATCCCGCTGGGCGGTAGCCGCGGCTCCAAGCTCGCCACCTATCGAAACCTGCTCATCACCATGGTGCTTGGCGGCCTCTGGCATGGCGCGGCCTGGACGTTCGTGCTGTGGGGTGCCTACCAGGGAGTGGGGCTCATAATCGAGCACATCGCCGGTGGCCGCTTCCGGCTGCCGGGCTGGCTCCGGTGGTTCTGCACCTTTCACCTGATCGTGCTCGGCTGGGTGATGTTCCGGGCTCAGAGTCTCGGGCTCACCTGGTCGTTTCTGTCGCGTCTGGGTTCACCGGGCGCGGCGACGCTCGTGTCGGTGCCCGTCCTCGTCGCGATAGCGGTCGCGATCGGGCCACAGCTTCTGCCGGCTCGGCCGTGGCACGCTCTGCAGGATTGGGTTGGCGGCCTCCGGCCGGTGATACTCGGTCCGGTACTCGCGGTAGTCATCCTCTTCGTTGCGGCGACGGTTCCGAGTCAGGGTGTGCCGCCGTTCATCTATTTCCGCTTTTGATGCCCGACCCCCGTCCTCCGCATCGCGACGACAATATGATGGACCGCTTCGAGCATGGCGGTTTGTCCCGGTTCAGCGCTCGCGATGCGCTGATCGCGGTCGGGCTGGGTGTTCTCGTGCTCGTCCTCGCGGCCGGCCATTCCATCCTCAAGGCTGGCCACGAGATGGCATCAGGTCCGGGTCGGACTGCGGTGGTGGCGGTGGGGGCCCCGGCCTCGTGGCTGGCCGGCAACCTGCCGGTGCAGCAGACCTCCCACGTGCTGACCGCGTGGCTGTCGCCGGACTTGAATCTCGGCGGGCCGGGTGGATTTGCCTCCTTTGAATCGAGCCAGTCGGTGGGCGGTGCGATCCCGCCGATCACCGCTGATGCGTTCGATCCCGCCACGATCGGGGCTCCGGTACCGGCAAAGCGCGCGTTGCATACCTTGCTCGTCACCGGCGATTCGATGTCGGAGCCGCTCGATCAGGATCTGGCGCAGATGCTCGTGCCCCGCGGCGTGCACGTGATTCGCGATCCACACATCGGGACCGGGATCTCGAACACGGTGCTGGTCAACTGGGCGAAGCTGTCGGTATATCAGGTGCGCCACGATAATCCCGATGCGGTCGTTGTGTTCATTGGCGCCAACGACGGATTTCCCATGCCCGGACCGGGCGGCAAGCAGGTCAGTTGCTGTGGAGTGCAGTGGGCGACGATCTATGCGCAGCGGGTCAGGCAGATGATGAATACCTATCGGCGTGCCGGAGCCGCGCGGGTCTACTGGCTGACGCTGCCGACCCCGCGCGATCCCGCTCGCGCTCGGATCTCCCGGGTTGTGAACGCGGCCATCGAGGTCGCGGCGGAGCCGTGGATCGATCAGATCCGGATCATCGACATGGTCCCAGTGTTCACCCCCGGCCAGCGGTACCGTGACTCGATGACGATCAACGGGCAGCCGACAATCGTCCGCCAATCCGACGGAATCCATCTCAATAACGCCGGCTCGCAACTTGCAGCCAGGATCGTCTTCGCACAAATCGGCAAGGACTTCAACCCTTGAGTCCGGCCCTAACAAACAGGAGGATGTTGGTGCTATGAGTGATTCTCGCCCGCAGCGCGCGTTTACCAAGTTCGTCGCGGCATTTGCCGCCCTGGCGATCGCCGCGGCGGTCCTCGCCTCGGTTGCCCACGCCGGTCGGTCGTGCGCTGCACCGAAGTACCCGGGCAACGGATACTTCACGTCGCTCAAGGTCAGCAACACCAGTTGCTCGACCGGCAGGAAGGTCGTCTTGGCCTGGTACCACTGTCGAACCAAGCACGGACGGGCCGGGGCCTGCCACCAACGCGTTCTCGGGTACTCGTGCACGGAGAAGCGTGTCAAGATCCCGACCGAGTACGACGCGCGCGTCACATGCCACAAAGGAAAGGCAACCGTGATCCACACCTACCAGCAGAACACCTAGTCGGCTGGCGCGTGAGGCTGAGAGGCTCGGCAGCGGGGGCGACTGTGGGGTCACGGCGGACCCTGGGCCGAAGCTGCGCGGTCGGAGTTCTCCTCCTGATCGGGTTACTCTTGACCGCGAGCGCCTCGGCGCAAGACGGGCCGCTGCGACCGCGATCGATTGGGTCAACTCGGGGACGGGTCGCACCGCCGAGCCTCCTCGGCCCGGGCTCCGAGGTGAGGACGTCCGCTGCCACGGACGTCCTCACCGTTCTGCCCACCGGTGACAACGGCACCGGAACCGTGAGGTCGTCGGATGGACAGATCAACTGCGGTTCGGCGTGCTCAGGTAATTACGCCATCGGCGCGAAGGTCATCCTGAGCGCCGCGCCCGCGTCTGACTCGAGATTCGCCGGATGGTCTGGCGGTGGTTGCTCGGGCACCGGGTCGTGCGTCCTGGTCATGACCGCTAACACCCTCGTCACCGCCCGCTTCCAGCTACGGCCTCCCGATACCAAGATCACCGGGATCGCCCTCGTTCCACAGCGCCGCGTCATGACCTTCCGGTTCGCGGCCGTCGGCGACACGCGCCGGTTTCAATGCGGCCTTGCCCGAACCGCCAAGCCGCCTGACCTCGTGCGCTGCCGGTCCCCGCTGTCATACGACAAGGTGAATCCGGGCGTGTATCACTTCACGGTGCAGGCGGTCGGCCGCGGCGGAGCCGATCTGACCCCGGCGACGCGGACGGTCAGAGCCCCCATCGAATTCTCGGCCTGCTGGGGAGCCGCCTCCCGTGATCCCGAGCATCGCTGTGGCAACCGAGCGCTGAGGAATATCGTCGTACCTACGCCGGATAACGCCCTGCTCATCCCGGTGGGGTTCTGTGGCGGGGCACACAAGGTCGGCCCGGTGAGCACCTGCAGCTTCGGGGTGGCTCCGAGCGGCGCGCGAGCCACGATCGCGCTGATCGGCGACAGCCACGCCGGTGCCCTGCTGCCGGCGATGGCGTACGTCGCGCGGACCGAGCAATGGCAGGGCCTGGCCTACATTCACAACGGCTGCGCGTTCTCGGCGGCGCGGATGGCGGTGGGAAGGTCGTATGCGAATCAGTGCGTGAGGTGGCGCCGGGCGGTCGTCGCCTGGCTTGCGCATCAGCCTGAGATATCGAGCGTCGTGATCACCGGAGCGGCTATGCGGTCGTTCGTGGGCAATGCGGACGCCGGATTTCACGACGCGTGGAATGCACTCCCGCGCTGGATACACCGCATCTACATCATCCGTGACGTGCCGCATGAGGTCCTTGGCGAGTCCGACTGTGTGCAGAGCGCGCTGGCGCGGCATCGGCCGGCCGGCACTCGTTGCGCTCAGCCGCGCGGGACGGTTCTCACCCGGGATTCTGAGGCCGCAGCGGCCGTCGACTCCCGCTCGGCGCGCGTCCGCCTGCTCGACTTCACGCCCTTCTTCTGCGACGCGCGCCGCTGCTTTCCCGTCGTTGGTGGGGCACTCGTCTTGAGCGATGTCCAGCATCTGACGCGCGAGTTCTCGCTCACTCTTGGCCCGTACATCCTCCGCGCCATCAAGCAGGCCAGATAGCCTCGGTTGCTTGCCGGGCGGATCGCGGTGAGGTCGTAGCGCGGGACAACGCGCGCGCCAGTGCCTCCTGGTCCCGGTGATCTGGGCACGCGTGTTGCATGTTCGAGTCCGCCTACGGCCGCGGATTGGCGTTGAGAGCGAGGGTTAACGCCTCTTGCAAGTAGAAGGTGTACGCCGCGTGGGCGCCCAAGCCGAGGCAGCTCCCGTCTTCGTACCCCGGGGTGCCGGCCCAGATAAATGCGTCGATGTGAGGGTTCGGGGTCTTGACGGTGGGCGCAATCCCCAGCCCCTCGCCGGGGGGAGTACAGCCTTTGTGGTAGAAGGGCGTCACGGAGGTGGTCCCGTGCGGATTGGGCCCCCAGCCGTTGGAGCTGGTGTTGACGACGAAGTGCTTGCCGTGAAGCAGCTTTGAGATAGCGAGCCCGAACCTGACCTCCCGGGCGGTCCAGTCGTGGTGCGATGCGTTCAGCGCGAATCCCTGTGCCTGCGCCACGTCTGCCTTGATCAGCCAGTGCGCGATCGTGGGCGCTTTCTTGCCCCAGTCCGCGGCGCCGGCGTCGATGTAAACGATCGACTCGGGGTTGTGTTGATGTATGAGGTGCACCTCATACCGCAGCTCGCGGAAGCGACGCGCTTGCGCCCAGCGGGGCAGACAGCGAATCGTCGTCAGCTTGTCGGTTTCGACGACCACCATTACTCGATGGCTCCCGATCCCGCGTGAGAATCCACGGACCCACGCGTCGATCTGGCGCTCGGAGAAACCGGGGTGGTTTGCGTCGTAGGGGCAGCTGGGGTTCTCGATCCGCGCCAGGTTGATGAACGGGATCGAACCTGGCTGGGCCCTCTCTGCGCGCAGGATGTAGTTGCGCACCGCGGTCTGTGGATCGGTGACAAACGAGCCAAACGTCTTCCCCATCGGATTGTTGGCGGCGGCGGCGAGCACGGCCGCCCCTTGCGCGTGCTCGCGGATGGCCAGCCACCACGAGCCGCGTTCGCGATCCACGTACCAGGGGTGTCCAGCCAGCGGGTTGCCAGGAGTCGGTGTCCCGGAGTAGTAGGCGCGGGCGGCCGGCGCGAACGCGAGGATCTGCGCCGTGAGCGCAAGTATGATCAGCCTACGCCGGATGCAACCGGGCATGGGCTCGTCAGTGGATCGGCCTGAACACTCTCGACCGCGTATTGGACGGGTGTGCGAATACAAGACGTGTATCGAATCTCCATGACCGAGCCTTCGTCAGCGGCAGGATCGCGCTCGGGGCGCCTCACGGTCGAGATCAACGCCTCAGCCGGGCGCCCGGCGGAGGCCCGATGGTAGCGTCCGAGACCTGGTCTGCGCCGAGGCGGCCGTCGCCGCAGCCGCACCGGCCGCTGGATGCGACGCGAACCCGGGTGTGGTCCGGCCTCATCCTGCTTGTGGCGCTCGGCCTGCGGGTGGCCTACGTTCTGCGAACGTCGAGCTTCGTTCCGCAGCAAGATGGACACAGCTACGATCTGCTTGCGCGGGGCCTCGCCACCGGGCATGGCTGGGTGATGGGAAAGAGCGCCTACCGGCCCCCCGGCTACCCCTTCTTTCTGGCCGCGATCTACAAGGTAGTCGGAGTGCCGCACGCGGTCGGCTTACCGGGTGCCGCGGCCGCCGACGGCGGGTACACGGCGGTCCGCCTGGTCGAGGCGGTCCTTGCCACCGGCACGGTTGCGCTCATCGGGATCATGGCGTCCGAGGTTGCGGGGCGTCGCGTTGCCCTCATCAGCATGGCAATCGCCGCCGTGTACCTCCCGTTGATTCTCGTTGGTGTCTCGATGATGACCGAGAGTTTGCTCGTTCCGCTCCTGTTGGCGGGGACGGTCAGCGCGCTTCGCTCGCGGCGCTCGGCTCACCGGTGGCGATGGGTCGTCACCGCCGGAGTCTTTGCCGGACTGGCCGCGTTGACTCGAGGCAATGGGCTCGTGGCCGCCCCTGCGCTGGCCTGCGTGGTGTGGACTGGCCGACCACGCTTTAGACGACAAAGCCTGGGCGCCCCAGCGCTTCTGCTCGTGGTCACCGCGCTCACCGTCTCGCCGTGGACTGTCCGCAACGCCATCGCCCAGCACGCCTTCATCCCGGTCACCACGGAACTTGGCGCGACGCTCGCGGGCACCTATAACGACACCGCCGCCCGGCATCACTTCATCTGGACGGCCGGGCGCTTCTATGGCAACTACAGAGCGATCCGTGATGATCGAAAGCTTCCAGAATCGGTGCGGAGCTCTCGACTCCTGCATGCCGTCCTGACCTACATCGGTAAGCACCCGACGGATGTCCTGCAGGCCATGTTCTGGAATACCGTCAGACTGGCTGACCTGGAGGGTCGATTCATCTCGCGCCGCAGCGCGGTGAAGGACGTCGGGGCGACTGCGCGCACCGCTGACGCCGCCGTGTACATCTTCTGGTTGGTGGGTCTGCTGGCGCTTGCCGGAGTGCTCACGGGTGCGGCCCGATCGGCCCCGGGATCGCTCTGGCTCGTCCCGGCGTTGATCTGGCTGAGCGAGGCGCCGATCACCACCGGCACCCCGCGCTTTCGTGCCGCACTGGACCCGTGGATCATCCTCCTAGCCGGATGCGCGCTCGCGGCGCTGAGCGGACTGCTGTCCCGCGGCCTAAGTTCCAGCGGATTCCGGCGCACCGTGGCGACGCGCTGAGCGCGAACCGGCGCCGGCCCTCTGTCGCGATGCGCTGAGCGCGAACCGGCGGCCGGCCCTCTGTCGGCTCAGCCCGAGACCAGCTGTGCGCCGGAGCTGATCGCCGCCGCGGCCTGGCGGACGGCGTCACGGGCGTCGCCCGGCGCCAGGACCACGGCGTCGCCCGCCTCCTTGAGCGTCTCGCGCACGAGCCAATCCACGCCGGCGAACCCCAACTCGACGACCAGCGACCCGTCGGCGAGCTCGGCGATCACGTGGCGCTCCTCGCGGGCCCAACGGGCGCGCTCGGCCGAGATCCACACACGGGCGCGGCTCGAGGCGGGCACCTCGCCCGTCTTGGGCCAGCCGTCGACATCGGCGGCCGGGTTGACCTCGGGCCGGGGCGAGAACGGCTCGTCGGTCACGCTCGCCGACTTGATCCGGTCCAGCCGGAAATGACGCACGCTGCCGCGGGTGGGGTCGAAGCTGGCGAGATACCAGCCCTCGCGACCGTTGATCAACGCGTAGGGCTCCACCTCCCGCGTCGAGAACTCGTCCTCGTTCTCCTTGTAGTACTCGAACGACAACAGCCGGCGGCGAGCGATGGCGTTGGACACGACCCCGGCGATTTCGACGTTATCGGCGCCGGGGGTGGAGAACTGCAGCCCCTCGTGAACGGGATCCTCGCCCAGCGCCTGGACGATCTTCCCCCGCACCGAGCTCAGCGAGCCCTCCGGAATGTGCTCGCCGATGAAATCGATCGCCGCGATCAGCGCCTTGGCCTCCACCGGCAGCAGCCGCGCCGGTCGTGCGAACGAGTCGCCGTAGGGCTCGGGATCGACCTCGATCGATCCGTCGGGGTGGATCTCCGCGTACAGGACGTAGGTGCCGGCGCCGAAGTTGACGACGTTCAGCACCGAGATGTCCTCGCGCAGCTCCTGGTCTGAGATCTTCAGCGACGCGCACAGCTCGTCGGCGTTCAGCAGCCGTCCGGCCCGACCGGCGTCGATCAGGATGCTGGCCAGCGTGACCAGCCGGGCGAACCGCTCAGGGCGGATCGCGGCGTCCGAGCGGTTGCCGTTGGCCTCCTCATCGACCCGGGCGGCCTGGGGCACGGCGGACACCGGCCGGCGGTGATCCTCCTCAAGGGTCACGGCCTCGGCGATCTGCGGCTCGCCGGAATGGCGCTCCACCAGCAGCGCGACCCGCTCGCGCAGCTCCTCGAGGAGCTCGGGGGGGCCGATGATCCGCGCGTTCTCCCCCAGGCCGAGCACCCACGCGATCAGCTGGCGCGAGTTGGCGTACGGGGTCAGCAACCGACGGTCGCCGGCGTCGTCTTCGTCGGCCTCGGGCCAGCGGCCCGCTCGGCATCCAGCCTCGCCGGATTGGGCCGCGCCCGAGTCATCCAGTGGGCGGATCTCCCCGTAGCGGCCGAAGTGGCGCTCGATCTGCCAGGCGATGCGGCTGCCGATCCAGATCTCGGCCACCCCTAGCGGGTCGCCGAACTGCCAATCGATCCGGTTTGCGTAGGCGCGGGGATCGAAGTCGGTCGGACGCAGGAAGTCGTGCTCGGCCTTGGTGGCGTACCCGACCTTGCCGAGAATCCGGGACAGCCGGAACACACGGATGGCGCCGCGCTCGTGGGATAGGCCGACGACGTAGAACTGTCCTCCCTGATAGAGGAGCTGGTAGGGGTCGACCCGCCGGCTGCCGACGGCATCGCGCTCCATCGTGTGGTAGTCGAACAGGATCGTCTTGCGGCGGAAGACGGCGGTCTCGATCTTGACCAGTCGCTGGGAGACCTCGTGGCCGCCGGCCGAACCGGTGATCCCCAGGGCGACGGTGCTCTGCTCGGGGGTGTTCAGCGGGCTGGGACGGCCCCACGAGATCTGCTGCAGGGCCAGCCGCAGCGGCTCGGCGTAGGCGAACTCCCCGTCGAGGAGCTGCAGCGCGGTGCGCAGCGCCGCCAGCTCGTCGTCGGTGAACGCGATGGGCGGCAGATGGAAGTTCTCCGGGGGCAGCGAGTAGTTCTCCTGCTCGACCAGCCCGTCCACCGGCTTCTCCACGGCCAGCGCGATGCCCAGCGCCTCGAGCTCTGAGCGGTCGGCATAGAAGCGGCGGGCGAACGCGTCCTCGTTCATCACGCTGTAGCCCTCGACGTCACGCCTGATCTCCGGGGCCGTAACCGGGCGCCGCTCGGCCATCAGGTACGAGATCAACGAGAGCTGACGGATCAGTTTCTCGGTGTCCTTGGCCATCCCCGGACCCACTCTAGCCTGGGGCCGTAAGCGGCGATCGGGCGCGCCGATGTCGACACGCTATTTGCGCTGTTTTGGCACACCGCCGACACACCCGTTACCGAGCCCGGACGCAAACGTCCGACCCCGCGGGCGGCGGAGACGCCGGCGGACGTTTGCGTCCGGGACGCGCCTCGTCGCTGCCTGATCTGACCGATCCGCTGTCCGGCTACGCGGCCCGGCTACGCGGCCCGGCTAGTGGCCCGGCTACCCGGCCCGGCTACCCGGCCCGGCTACCCTGCCCGGCTACCCTGCCCGGCTCCGCGCCCCGGCTCGGCGGCCCGGCTACGCGGCCCGGCGCTCGTCGACGGGCCGCGCCGGGAAGTAGGCGCCGCCGCCGATCCCCCTGTCGAACGCCGACCACGCCTCGCCGGCGGGGAGGGCCCTCTGGATGCGGTCGAAGCTTCCCAGTCGACCCCCGAGGTTGTCGATCATGTGCACCAGCGTCGCCTCGCGCGTGCACGGAATCACGGGGCTGCCGTGCTCGAGCGATCCATGGTGGCTGAGGATGATGTGCAGCAGCGCCTGCGCGGTGTCGGCGGGAAAGCCATCCAGGCTCTCGATCGTGCGCCGTACCAGGTAGTAGCCGAGCGGGATCTCGCCGTACAGCCGTCCCTGGTCGGACATCGAGATCGTCTCACCGCTGTCCTGGTAGGCCTCTAGCTTGCCGATGTCGTGCAGCAGCGCGCCCGTGACCGCCACATCACGATCCACCCCGGGGAAGGTGGCCGAAATCGCGCTCACCGCCTGGGCGACCGTCAGGGCATGCTCGAGCAGGCCGTGGCGGTACGCCTGGTGGTAGTGCTTGGCCGCCGGGGCCACCCGGAATCGCTCCCAGGTCGGAGAGCTCTCACCGAGGAGGATTGCCAGTAGACGCCGCAGGTGCGGATCTTGAATGGTCGCCACCAATTCGCGCAGGTCGGCCTCCATCTGCGCCGCGGGGCGGGCCGGTCCATCGATCAGCTCCTCGGGCTCGTACGCGCCGCGGGGGACCGCCTCCAGGGCCTCCACCAGCAGCCGGGGCCCGTGCCGGTGATGGCTGGAGTAGGTGCCGACGACGCGGACGACCTCACCGGGGCGGCACGCCGCCCGGGCGCGCTGTACCTCGTCCCGCACCACCGCCCGGACGCTCCCCGTCCGGTCGCCGAGGGTCAGCTCCAGGTACTCGTCGCCGGCGCCCCGGTGACGGAGCTCGGTACTGCGTACCAAGAGCACCGTGTCGATCCGACTTCCGTCCTGAAGCTCACCAACTCGCACGGTCGCGAAGATAGAGAGCGGCCCGGACGCCCGGGCCCGGCATCATGGGTCGAGCCGCCCTTCGTAGAGCGCGAATACGGCGCCCTGCGGATCCTGGACCACGCCGATCTTGGCGATCCCGATGTCGGTGGCGCCGACCACCACGTTGCCGCCCAGCTCACCGACCTGACTCAGGCTGGCGTCGAGATCGCCGGTCGCGAAGTAGACCAGCCAGAACGGCGGGGTGTCCGGAGGCGCCGGTGGGCGCAGGCCGCCGTTGCTGTGACCGTCGGCGGTCTTGACCACCAGGTAGGGCGGCTCCGAATCCTCGATCGGCTCGGTCTTCCACCCCAGCAGATCGCCGTAGAAACGTGCCGATCCCTCGAGATCGGACGTCCCGAGCTCGTTCCAGCACAGCGCTCCGGGGGCATTGACCAGGCCGGCGCCGAGGTGCTGCTTGGGTTCCCAAGGCAAGAACCACGCGCCCTGCGGATCCTGGATCACCGCCATCCGGCCGGCTTCCATCACGTCGAATGGCGCCGCGTGAACCTGAGCGCCGAGCTTGTCCGCCTGCTCGGCGATGTCATCGACGCTGCGTACCGTGATGTACGAGTTCCACGCCGGGGGAGCGCCGGCGTCGCGCTGCTGCTGGGGCTGCGGCGAGATCCCCGCCACCCATGACCCGTCGATGGCAGCCATCGCATAGACGACGTCTTCGCCGGCGGGCATGTCGGTGATCTGCCACCCGAACAGCTCGGAGTAGAAGCGCTTGGCCCCTTCTTGGTCGGTGGTGTCCAAATCGGTCCAGCTGAACGTCCCCGGTGTGTACTGCGTTCGTTCGCCCATGGCGCGACGCTACCACTGGGTCCGCCGCGAGTGAAGGGTAAATCCAGTGAAGGCCGGTCCCGCCGGCGGTTGGCCGGGCCGCCGAAGCGGGTCAGGCAGGTTCGTCCGCGCCGTGTGGCTGCCCGCCCACCATCGCCGGGACGATGAGCACCGGACGATCGGAGTGGCGCAGCACACCGCTGGAGACGCTCCCGAGCAGCACAGACTTGACGCCGGTGAGGCCACGGTTGCCGAGCACGATCGCCTCGGCGCCGGCCCGAGCGGCCTCGTCGACGATCGTGTCCCAGATGGTCACGTCGCGCTGGGCGATGCGCGGTTCGGCATCGAGCCCGGCGTCGCGAGCGCGCGCGGCGCCCTCATCGGCGCGCTCGTGAGCGGAGTTGAGCGCCGCGTCGTCCACTGTCTGGAAGTCCATCGGCGCGATCGCCAGGTCGCCACCCGAGCGGGCGAGGACCTCCGAGAAGCTCTCCCAGACGGTGAGCACGATCGCGCTGTGCCCGGGAAACAGCGGCGCGGCCGTGTCGATCGCCGTCCGCGCGTCGGGGGAGCCGTCGTACCCGATCAGGATCGCCATGCTGAGCCGGGGATCCTAGTGGGCCGGAGTGCACGGATGGGGCCACGGAGCGGGTCTAGGGCGCACTGAGGGGCACCCGGAGGGCACGGCCTCCTAGCGACGCTGGCTCTGTCCCTTCATCAGATAGCCGAGCGCCATCCCCAACCAGTGCGGCGCCTGCGCGATCCACAGGGCGGCGGAGTGGCCGCCCGGATATGTCCGGAAGGTGTGGGCGATGCCGCTCTTGGTCAGGGCCGCGGCGAATTGGCGGTTCATCTGCAAGAAGCGGGAGTCCTGAGCGCCGACGTAGAACGCGATCTGCGCCGGCCACGTTTCATCCTCGGCGCGCAACCACGGGCCGTCGGGCACCGTCGCGACGCGGGCGTCCTGGGCCGATTCGAAGCGGAGCACGTGATCGCCGCTGGGGTCGGTGGCGACGAAGTACCCGCTCCACGCCTGCACCACCGCGAACGTCGACAGGTTGCGCAGCCCGATGTTGGCCGCGCCGTAGCCGCCGGCGGAGAGTCCCATCAGAGCCCGTCCGTGGCGGTCGGCGACCGTGTGATAGCGGCTGTCGATGCAGGTTGGCAGGTCGTGGGCGATCGCCCGCGGCCAGTTCTCGGTGGGGCTCCAGTCCAGATACTCGCGGTCGCTGCCGGGCTGCCGCGCCCCCTGGGGGGCGACCACGATCGCCCGCTCCCCGGTTCTCGCCACGCCCGCGGCGACGAACGCGTTGGTCTTGTAGCTGCCGGGCCCGGCCGGGAGGCCGTGGAGGAAGTAGATCACCGGATCGCGCCGGCCGCGGACGCTGTAGCCGGAGGGCAGGTAGACCTGAGCCGGCAGCGATCCGCCCATCGCCGGAGACGGACACGAGATCGACACGGTCCGCCCCGAGAATCCCGACGCCGCATTCGCGTTGCCGCCCTCGGATGAGCGCCTGCTCGCCACCACCGCGGCGGCGCCGGCGCCGAGGAGGACGAGCACGACGACCGCCGCGACCGCGGCGGATAGCAATCGATGTCGTCTCAAGCGTGCCCGTCCATCACCGTCGATTCAAGCAGCCCCAATCATCCACTCACAAAGCTCCTCGCCGCTTCCCGTAATCTCGGATGGGTGACGGTGATCCATTGCGCCGGGCCGGCGCCGTCCTCTCGGAGGACGCGGTGAATCAGGCAGGCACTGTCCCGGCGATCGGCCTGCGGCGGCCGCTGGAGCTCGCCGGTGCGGCCGCGATCGCGTTCCTGGTCGCGCTGCTCGGCGTGCTCGTCGGGATCGGCTGGCTCTACGTCTGGCGGGGCTGGCGATGGTTCGGGGTCGGTCCCCGGATCGGCGATTCCCTGCCGCTGCTGCAGCTCGCCGGATTCGACGGTCAGCCGTTGCTCCGGGTGCTGCTGGCGTGGGTCCTCGCCGGCGGGCTCGCCGGGGCCGGGCTGGCCGGCATCGGGCTCCGCGGGATGGGGCGAGTCCGTGGGTCTGCGTTGACGCTTGCGCTGGCGCTGGCGCTGCTGCTGCTGGCCGCCCAGGCGTCGTACGCGCTCACCCGTAACCTGCGGTTCGCCACCGTCCTGTTCTCCCACCCGCCCGGGCCCGGTCCATTCCTGGAGAGCCTGGCGTTCGCGACCGGGTGCGGGCTAGTTCAGCTGGCGTGGGCGGCCCGCGGTCGCGATCGGTCGAGGACTCGGCGCCGCGGTCGGCTCTCCTTCGGCGATCGCCGCCTGCGCGGCGGCGAGGACGGGCACCGCGAAGAGCACGGCCGCGATCGCCGCAACGTGCAGACCGACGAGTCCGGCGCCGGTGCCCAGTGACTCGCCGAACGCCAGCAGCCCGCAGACCAGCGCGACCAGCGCCGCCAACGCGTTCATCAGCGAGATAGCCGCCACCGGCCCCTCGTGCTCCAGCGCGGACTGAAAGGCGAGAAAGCCGCCGAACGTCCCCGCCAGCGCCACCAGCGTCCATGCTGAGGCCAGGGCGGCGACGCCATCGCCGTGCCACCCCAGAGACACCGCCTTGATCGCCCCGTCGGCGAGGCCGTAGAAGATCCCGGCGGCGACCGCCCGGGCCCAGGGGGCGCGGGAGCGGCCGATGCCCAACCCGACTCCGGTCCCGACCGCGACCACGATGATGAGCTGGACGGCGCGGAGGTGGTCGGGTCCGGTGGAGAGGCCGGTGGTGAGCGCCGCCAGGCCGACCGCGATCAGGAGCACCGCGGCCACCTGCGAGCGCGAGACCGGATGGTGGAAGATCCCGGCGGCCAGCGGCACCGACAGGGCAAGGCCCCCGGCGGCAAACGCCTGCACCAGGGCCAGCGGGGCGATCGCCACCGCGACGAGCTGGAGCGCGAACCCCATCCAGCCGATCGCCTGGCCGCACAGCCAGGACGGATCGCGGATCGCGTGCCGCCACCGATCGATCATGGCGCCGCTGGGTCCCGCGGTCAGGCCGCGATGCTGGAGCAGGAATCCGAGATTGATCAGCCCCGCCGATACCAGCGCCAGCAGCAGCCCGCCGATCATCTCATCCAGGGGCCTGGCGGCGGTGGCGCCGATCGCCGCCAGGGGCGATCCGGCGGTGCTGGCCGCGATTGTGGCCGCGGGCGACCCGGCGGCGGTGGCGCCGACCACGACCATGTGGAATCGGCGTCACTCCTGGAGTCAACGAGTGCAGCCGTCCCGGCCGGGCCGCCGGCGCGCTGGTGTCCCGGGAGGCGAGCATCAGCATCTGGTTCAGATGGGCGTGCCACAGCTCCCAATCGTGGCCGCCGCGGTACAGGGCGTAGCTGACGCTCCCGCCGGCCGCCGCGAGAGCGCGGGCCATCGGCCGCGTTTGCGGGCTGACGTCGTCATCACGTCCGACGAACAGGAAGGCCCGGACCGGATCCCGGTGCAATCGGCGGCGCAGCCGACGGACGTAGTCCAGCGGGCTGTTGTCGGCCAGCGCGGCGTCGTCGGCGCGGGCGAATACTCCGCTCCGGGTCTGGATGTAGTAGCCCGACCAGCTCTGCAGAGCCCCGAACGTGCCCAGGTTGTGAAGCATGATGTTCGTCGCGCCGTAGGCGCCCATCGAGAAGCCGGCGATCACCCGGTCGCGGCGATCCGCCAGGGTGGCGAACCGCTGGTCGACGTCGTTGACGACGTCGACCACGTAGCCGGCGTAGTTGCCCGCCGCCGTGTTGGCCCACTCGGAGTCCGAGTAGGTGCTGCCGCCAATCCGGCCGTCGGGGAACACCAGGATCATCGGCCGCATCCGATGGCGACTGATGAGGTTGTCCATGCGTACCGGCAGCCCGGCGATGTCAAGGAATACCTCGGGGCGTCCGGGACTGCCGTGCAGCAGGTAGTACACCGGGTAACGCCGGCCGGGATGGCCGTATCCCGGTGGCAGGTACACGAGGTAGTCGGACTCGCGCCGCAGAGCGGATGAGTAGAAGCGCACGGTCCGCAGCGTGCCGCGCCTCGCGTGCGGGAGGTAGGCGACATTGGTGAACCCGCGGTGCTGGTAATAGGACTCCCAGTATCGGTACGCACCGATCAGGCCGGCGACGGCGAGAACGACGGTGAGCGCGACCACCGCCGGGTGGCGAGGGTGCGGCCGGCTCACCGGGATTCGCCGACCGGCGGCCGCAGCCGCGCCGGCCGCGCCCAGGGTCGGTTCGGCGTCGCGCCGGGATGCAGGCCGGCTCGCCCCGGGCAGGGGAGGTAGCCCTCGGCCTGCAATGCCCGCAAGGCCGCCCCGGGCAGCGCCGTGCGTGACTCGTAGACGAGATACCGCGGACGCCACTCGGGTCCGAACTTGTCGTTGAAGCACACCAGCCGGTCCATCTGAAAGCGCCGGTGAAGCGGCGCCAGCGCCAGTCGGCCCACCAGGCGACCGGCCGGACTGCGGGCAGGCCCACGGCGCACCAGGTGGGCGAGCCCCGCGTAGTTGAGGCTGACCTCGGTGACGCCCCGCTCGCGCGCCGCCTCCAGGGCGGTGGCGACGAGCGCCTCGTTGAGGCCGTTGGGGGTTTCGCCGACGCGCTGCATCGTGTCCAGCGAGAGGCCGGCGCCGCAGCTCACAAACCGCATCACCGCCCCCAACGCTCCGCTCGGCGAGCGACCCAGCAGGTACAGATCGTCGGCGCGCAGCTCTCCGGCGAACTCGCCCGATCCCATCGCGAAGCCATGAACTCGCTGATGAGTGGCTCGCCACTGGTCGTGGAGGGCCAGGATCTCCGCCTCCAGATCGCCGTCGATGTCGCGTCCCTCACGGACGAGCACCTCCCACCCTCGGCGCTGGACGCGGTTGGCCGATTGGCGCAGCTTGCGCACCGCGCGACCTTGCAGAGTGAACGTGGCCGGGTCGACGAACGCCTCCTCGCCGACGCATACGGCGTGCAGGCCGAGCTCACGGTAGGCGGGAATATGGCGAGCCCCGGCGCCCCAGACCACGACCTGCCAGCCGGAGCGGCGGGCCTGCTCCCGGAAGCCGGCGAGCACCTGGGCGGCCGCGCCGGCGGGCGCGACCGGGTCGGCGGAGACGATCGCCGTCCCTCCGATCACCTGATAGGACAGCACGCCGCCGGCGGCGAACGCCAGCGCCTTGTCCGGACGCAGCAGGAACGGCGACAGCGAGTCGCTGCCGTGAGCGTCCACGATCGCCCGCGCCTCGCGGTGCTCGCGCTCGTCGTGGCCGGCGGTGGCGGCGGCCGGGCGGACGAGCGAGCGCAGCGCCAGCGCCGAGATCACGGCGGCGGCGGCGATCAGCACCTCGATCAGCGCCGTCCAGGTCGCGTCGGGCCGGGGCGGGCGCAGCGTATGGATCGCCGGGTGACGCAGGACGCGGTCGAAGATGTGGACCGGTCCGCCGCGCGCCAGTCGGGCGGCGAGGATCGTCGCGCCGGCAAGCCCCCAGGCGACGATCGCGCCGCCGACGACGGCCAGCCGCGGCCGGTGCGAGCAGCCGAGCAGAAACGCGCCCCGCGCCATCGCCAGCATCACCGCCAGGCAGGCCTGGACCGTCGCCTCGCCGTAACGGCCTTCGCAGGCGCTGACCACCGCCAGCGAGATCAGGGCGCCGATCGCCAGCGCCAGCGCGGCTCGGGTGCCGCGCCATACCCGCTGGGTCAGCGCCAGCAGCGCCAGCCCGAGCAGCAGCGACGCAACATGGGTCTCGGCCGGCAGCGCGAGCGACCCCGCCTCTCGGGGCCCACGGGCGGTGAGCCCGGCGAGCATGGCATCGGCACCCACGACCGCGATCGACAGGGCGGCGGACTGGGCAACTGCGGGGATGCGAAGCCGGCGGCCGATCGCGTCATTCTGATCGGCATTTCTCGCCGTAAACGACGCGTGGTGGGCGAACAATCGGCCCGTAACTGCCATCCCACCTTACAGAAACATTACACGCGGATCTTCAATCATCGACCGCCGTCAGGCGCCTTCCCATTACGCTGTCGACCGATGCGGATCCTGATCACCGGAGCGGCCGGAATGCTCGGCACCGACGTGTCCGCGGTCGCCCACGCCGCCGGCCACGAAGCCGTCGCGCTGGCCCGCGCCGACCTCGATATCGCCGACGCGGCCGCGGTGACCCGGGCGATCGCCGGCGCGCAGCCCGACGCCGTCATTAACTGCGCCGCCTGGACCGACGTCGACGGCGCCGAGACTCGCTACGCCGACGCGCTTGCCATCAATGGCGCGGGGGCGGGACACGTCGCCGCCGCCGCGGTGGCGGCGGGCGCGTGGACGGTGCAGATCTCCAGCGACTACGTGTTCGACGGGGACAAGTCGACCCCGTACGTGGAGTCCGACCCACTGCACCCGATCAGCGCTTACGGTCGCTCCAAGCTCCAGGGGGAGCTGGCGGTCGCCGCCGCCGCCCCGGATCGCCACACCATCGTCCGCGGTGCATGGCTGTTCGGCGCCCATGGCCACTGCTTTCCCAGGACGATCCTGCGCCTGGCCGCCGAGCGCGACGAGCTCGACGTCGTCGCCGACCAGGTGGGCGGCCCCACCTTCACCGGCCACCTGGCGCGCGCGCTGGTGGCGCTGGCGGACGAGCGCCGGCCGGGCGTGCTCCACGTCGCCGGACCGGAATACTGCTCGTGGTTTGAGCTGGCTGCCGAGATCGTCGCCGCGTCGGGCCGGGAGTGCACGGTGAACCCGATCGCCACGGAGCGATATCCGACGCCCGCGCGGCGGCCCGCCTACAGCGCGCTGACCTCGGAGCGCGGCGCGCCGGTGCTCCCGGAGTGGCGCGCGGGCCTGGAAGCGTTCATGGCGGAGCTGTCCGAGGTTGGAGCGTGAAGCTCCTGGTGTGCGGCGCCGCCGGGTTCATCGGCTCCACGTTCGTGGAGCTGCGAGTCCGCGAGCACGGCGACGAGGTGACCGTGCTCGACGCGCTCACCTACGCCGGGCGCCGGGAGAACCTGCGGGGGGTCGAGCCCGCGATCCGGTTCGTGCACGGCGCGATCGAGGATCCGGAGGCGGTGGCCGATGCGGTCGGTGACGCCGAGGCGATCGTCAACTTCGCGGCTGAGACGCACGTCGACCGCTCGATCGCCGACCCGTTCGCCTTCAGCGTGACCAACGGACAGGGCACGCACGTGCTGCTGGAGGTGGCCCGTGAGCGCGGGCTGCGCTACGTCCAGGTGTCCACCGACGAGGTCTACGGGTCGATCGAGACGGGCTCGTTCACGGAGACGTCGCCGCTGGCGCCGTCAAGTCCCTACAGCGCCACCAAGACCGGCGCCGACCTGCTCGTCTGCAGCTACTTCCACACCTACGGGCTCGAGGCGCTGGTGTGCCGCGGCTCGAACAACTACGGGCCGCGTCAGTACCCGGAGAAGCTGATCCCGCTGATGATCCTCAACGCGCTGGCCGGCGACCGGTTGCCGGTCTACGGAGACGGCCGCAACGTGCGCAACTGGCTGTTCGTGGAGGACTTCGGCCGCGGCATCGGGCACGTCCTCGCGCACGGCCGGCCGGGCGAGGTCTACAACTGCGGCGGCCCGGACGAGTGCGAGAACCTGGAGGTGGTGCGGCGCATCCTGGAGCTCGCCGGCGGCGACGAGTCGCTGATCGAGTACGTCACCGACCGGCCCGGCCATGATCGCCGCTACTCGCTGTCGTCGGACAAGCTGACCGGCTTGGGGTGGCGGGCGCGCACCCGATTTGCCGACGGACTCGCGCGTACGGTCGACTGGTATCGCCAGAACACCTGGTGGTGGGAGCCGATCCGCTCCGGCGCCTACCGCGACTACTACGAGCGCCACTACGGACGTTCGCTGAAGGCGTGACGTGCCGCGGGCGCGGCCCGGCGCCGCCGGACTCAGCCAGCTGGAGCGCGAGATCATCGAGTGCCGGCGCTGCCCGAGACTGGTCGCGTGGCGCGAGCAGGTGGCTCGGGAGAAGCGCGCCGCCTTTGCCGACGAGACCTATTGGGGCCGGCCGGTGCCCGGCTTCGGCGATCCGGATGCCAAGCTGGTGGTGCTTGGGCTTGCCCCGGCGGCCCACGGGGGCAACCGCACCGGACGGGTGTTCACGGGCGACCGCTCCGGGGACTGGCTGTTCGCCGCGCTGCATCGCGCCGGGTACGCCAACCAGCCCAGCTCGAGCCACCGGGGCGACGGGCTGCGATTGGAGGGCTGCTGGATCGCGGCCGCGGTGCGCTGCGCCCCCCCGGCCAACCGGCCGACGCCGGCCGAGCGCGACACCTGCCTGCCGTATGCGGCGCGCGAGCTCCAGCTGCTGCGCGGGGTCGAAGTGATCGTCTGCCTGGGCGCGTTCGCCTGGGACGCCGCCCTGCGGATCCTGGCGGCGCTCGGGGCCGCGCCTCCCCGTCCCCGTCCCCGCTTCGGCCACGGCGCGGAGGCGAGGATCGGCCGCTTTGCGTTGCTCGGCTGCTTTCACCCCAGCCAGCAGAACACGTTCACGGGCAAGCTGACCGAGGCGATGCTGGACGAGATCATGAAGCGCGCCGGGGAGCTGGCCGCCGCGAGCGCGCGGGGGAGCCGATTGCCGTCGTGACGTAATGTGCCCGCGACGAGGTTCGACAGCCCGGGAGCGAGACCATGCAGGCGATCCAGTTCAGCGAGTTCGGCGGTCCGGAGGTTCTCGGTCTGGTGGAGGTGCCCGACCCCGAGCCCGGGCCAGGCCAGCTCCGGATCAGGGTGCGCGCAGCCGGAGTGAATCCGATCGACTGGAAGCTACGCAACGGCATGATGGGCGGAGACCTGCCGCGGCGAGTCGGTCAGGAGGTCGCCGGCGTCGTCGACGGACTCGGCGATGGGGTCACCGGCGTCGCCGCGGGGGATCGGGTGTTCGGCCCGGCGGCGGGCGGTGGGGGGATGGCCGAGCTGGCGCTGGTGCAGACTCTACGCACCGATCCCGCCCGCGCTGCACTTCGCCGGTGCGGCGGCGCTGCCGATCGCGGTTGAGACAGCCGCTCGGACGCTTGATCTGCTCGGCGTCACCGAGGGGCAGACACTGGTGATCAACGGCGCCTCGGGAAGTGTCGGGATCGCCGCCGTCCAGTTCGCCCGGCGGCGGGGGGCGCGGGTGATCGGGACCGCCGGCGCCGACAACCAGGACTTCCTGCGCTCGTTCGGAGCCGAGCCGACCACGTACGGGGCCGGGCTGGCGCAGCGCCTGCGCGAGCTGGCTCCCGATGGCGTCGACCGGGCGCTCGACGCGGCCGGCGGCGGGGCGCTACCGGCGCTGGTGGAGGTGACCGGTCACCCCGACCAGGTGGTCACGATCGCCGACTTCCAGGGCGCGCAGGAGACCGGGGTCAGGACCACCGGCGGTCCCGATTCCGAGCGCGCCTGGTACGCGCTGGGCGAGGCGGCGGATCTGATCGAGGCCGGCCAGTTCTCGATGCCGGTGGCCCGGACGTTTGCCCTGGACCAGGTCGCCGACGCCCAGCGGGTGAGCGAGAGCGGGCACCCGCGCGGCAAGCTGGTCGTCACCATCGGCTGAGTGGCGTTTAGATGGGGAGGGGCTCTTCATCGGGGAGCCCGGCCTGTGGCGCTCGCGGTCGGCGGCCGCCGTCGCGACGGCCGCCCCGACGACGGGGGAAACGTGACAAATCGTGACGGGCCCCGCGGATTTGTCACCAGCCTGCCGCTGAGCCTGGCTAACGCAACAAACCTTGGCCGCGTCCCCGGATTTGGCGCAAAACCCACCTCGGATCGGGACCGCGGATCGGGGACCGCGGATCGGGGGTCGCGGATCGGGGACCGGGGATCGGGGACAGGGGATCGGGGTCGCGGATCGGGGACCGCGGATCGGGGGACGCGGATCCCGGAGCTCGGCACGCCTCCCCGGCTGGTTGCGCCGCTCTCGTGAGCCCTGATGAATTGCCGCCCCCGAGAGCGCAGGCCCCGCGCCGCGCTTCGGATGGCCCCGGCGAGTTTGACCGGGTCTGCCGGAGTAGCCTCGAACCCTGATGAGTGACAGCGTGTTCAGCCAGCGCACCCGCGACTGGTTCGAGGGCGCCTTCGAGGCGCCGACGCCGGCCCAGATCCAGGCGTGGCCGGCGATCGCGTCGGGTGAGCACGTGCTCATCTCGGCGCCCACCGGTTCGGGCAAGACCCTGGCGGCGTTCCTGTACGCGATCGACCAGCTGGCCCGCGCGCGGGTTGGGCGGGATCCGGTTGACCCGCGCGAGCGCCGGATCAGCCTCGTCTACGTGTCACCGCTGAAAGCGCTCTCCTACGACATCGACCGCAACCTGCGCACCCCGCTGCGCGGCATCGGCGCCGACCTGAGGGTCGCGGTGCGCACCGGCGACACGCCGCAGCGCGAGCGCCAGCTGATGCTGCGCGAGGCGCCCGACATCCTGATCACCACCCCGGAGTCGCTGTACCTGATGTTGACCGGACAGGCACAGAAGCTGTTCGAGGGGGCGCGCTGGTGCATCGTCGACGAGATCCACGCCGTGGCCTCGACCAAGCGCGGATCCCACCTGGCGCTGACCCTGGAGCGCCTGACGCAGGCCGCCGGCCGCGACGTTCAGCGGATCGGTCTGTCGGCGACGCAGAACCCGCTGGAGGAGGTCGGCCGGTTCATGGTCGGGCCGCACCGGCGCTGCCGTGTCGTCGACACCGGCGTGCGCAAGGAGCTGGACCTGCAGATCCACGTCCCCGTCGAGTCGATGGTGGAGCCCGAATCTACGGCCGCGCCGGCCCTGGATCCGCTGGACGGCGGCGAGGCCACCCGCCGCTCGATCTGGCCCGCGATCTATCCGGAGCTGCTCGAGCTGATCCAAGCCCACAAGTCGACGATCCTGTTCGTCAACAACCGGCGCGCCGCCGAGCGCCTGGCGATCCGCCTCAACGACTTGGCCGGGCGGGAGCTGGCCCGCTCCCATCACGGCTCGCTCGCCCGCGAGGAACGGACGGTCGTCGAAGAGATGCTCAAGGCCGGGGAGCTGCCCTGCCTGGTCGCCACCTCGAGTCTCGAGCTGGGGATCGACATGGGCGCCGTCGACCTGGTGATCCAGGTGGAGTCGCCGAAATCGGTCGCTCGCGGCCTGCAACGCATTGGACGCGCCGGCCACTCGGTGGGCGATGTCAGCCGGGGGCGCATCTTCCCCAAGTTCCGTGCCGACCTGCTGGAGTGCGCGGTCGTCGCCCGCCGCATGCGCGAGGCCCGCATCGAGACCACCGTCGTGCCGCGTAACGCACTCGATGTCCTCGCCCAGCAGATCGTCGCGATCGCCGCCGCCGCCCCGGACGACCATCCCGTCAACGTCGATGACCTGTACGCGCTCGTCACGAGAACCCACTCCTATGCCGAGCTGCGCCGCTCCCAACTGGAGAACGTGCTCGACATGCTCGACGGCCGCTACCCGTCCTCGGAGTTCGCCGAGCTGCGAGCCCGGATCGTGTGGGACCGGGTTGCGGGCACCATCCGGGCGCGCCGCGGCGCCCGCCAATTGGCGGTGACCAACGCCGGCACCATTCCTGACCGTGGCCTGTTCGCGGTCACCCTCCCCGACGGCCGCCGGGTCGGTGAGCTCGACGAGGAGATGGTCTACGAGGCGCGGCCGGGACAGACGTTCCTGCTCGGCGCGAGCACCTGGCGGATCGAGGAGATCGGCCGCGACCGGGTGATCGTCACCCCGGCGCCGGGCCTGCCCGGGGCGGTGCCGTTCTGGAAGGGCGACACGCTGGGCCGCCCGCGCGAGCTCGGCGAGGCGATCGGCGCCTTTGCCCGCTGGGCGGTCGACCAGTCGCCGGAGACCCTGGAACGCGACTACGACCTCGACGAGCGCGCCGCTCGCAACCTGGTCCAGTTCCTGGGCGAGCAGCAGCAGGCCACCCGGGTGGTGCCGTCGGACCAGGCGATCGTGGTGGAGCGGTTTCGCGACGAGATCGGCGACTGGCGTCTGTGTGTGCTCAGTCCGTTCGGGGGCCGCGTCCATGCCGCCTGGTCGCTCGCTCTCAGCGCCCGGATTCGTGACCAGGTGGGCCTCGAGTCCGATGCGATCTACTCCGACGACGGGATCATCGTTCATCTCCCCGATGCCGAGGAGCCGCCCGGTGCCGATCTCGTCCTGCTGGAGCCCGACGAGATCGAGGACCTGGTGGTCGCCGAGCTCGGCTCCTCGGCGTTGTTCGGAGCGCGCTTTAGGGAGAACGCCGGCCGCGCGCTGCTGATCCCGCGGGCCCGTCCGGGCAAGCGCACCCCGCTGTGGCAGCAGCGGCTGAAGTCGCAGTCGCTGCTGGAGGTGGCCAAGAAGTACGGGGAGTTCCCGGTGGTGCTGGAGACCTACCGAGAGTGCCTGCGCGACGTGCTCGACGTGCCCGGTCTGGTCGAGCTGCTGACCAAGATCCATCGGCGCGAGCTGACCCTGGTCGAGGTCGAGACCCCCACGGCGTCGCCGTTTGCCTCCTCGCTGTTGTTCGACTACGTCGCCACCTACATGTACGAGGGGGACACGCCCAACGCGGAGCGACGGGCCGCCGCGCTGTCGCTGGATCGCGATCTGCTGCGCGAGCTGCTCGGCCAGGAGGAGCTGCGCGACCTGATCGATCCCGGCGCTCTGGAGCGCGTCGAGGCCGACCTGCAGTGCCTGTCGGAGCCGGCGCGGGCGACCGACCGCGACGGCCTCCTGGACGTGCTGCGCCGCGTGGGCGATCTGTCACCGGACGAGGCGAGCGCCCGCGTGCTCGGCGGGCTCGACGCCGCGGCGATGCTCGACGACCTGCGGGGCGAACGCCGCGCCGCGCGGGTCCGGATCAACGGAGAGTCGCGATGGATCGATGCGGCCGACGCCGGCCTGTACCGTGACGCACTCGGCGCCGCCCCCGCCGGCGGACTGCCCGCGGCATTTCTGGAGGACGTGCCCGACGCCCTGCGCCGGCTGCTGGTCCGCTACGCCGCCACCCACGGCCCGTTCACCACCGCGGATGTGCGCGACCGTTACGGCATCGACGCCTCGGCGGCGCTGCGTGAGCTCGAGCGCTCCGGCGATCTCGTGCGGGGTGAGCTGCGGCCGGGGGGGTCGGAGCGGGAGTGGTGTGACCCCGAGGTTCTGCGGCGGTTGCGCCGCGCCTCGCTGGCGGTGCTCCGCCAGGAGATCGAACCCGCCGACGCGCGCGAGCTGGCCCGCTTTCTCCCCGCCTGGCAGGGGGTCGACCGCCATCCGCCATCCGGTGCCGGCATCGATCGCCTGCGCGAGGTGCTGGTCGCATTGCAGGGCCTGGCGCTGCCCGCCGAGGTCTGGGAGCGCGACATCCTGCCCCGCCGCGTCGGTGCCTATTCGCCGTCGTGGATGGATCAGCTGTGCGCCGCCGGCGAGGTGGTGTGGGTCGGGGCCGGCGCGCTCGGCCGCAACTCCGGCCGGGTGGCGTTGTACTTCCGCGAGGACCTGGCGCTGCTCGGACCCCCGAATCGGACCCCACCCACCCAGGTCCCATCCGGTGAGGCGCATGCCGCGGTTCGCGCCCGGTTGGCTGCCGGGGCGTGCTTCTTCACCGACCTGCTCGTCGACGTGGAGGACCTGTCGCCCGAGGAGATCCAGGAGGCGCTGTGGGATCTGGCGTGGTCGGGCGCGGCCACCAACGACGCCTTCGCCCCCCTGCGAGCCCCTCGCCTGACCCTGGCCCGCGCTCAGCGCGACCAGCTGCGTCGCGCCACCCGGCGCACCGCCGGGCGCTTCGGCGCCGGGCGCCGCCGTAACGCTGCGTCGGCCCAGGTCCAGGGGCGCTGGTCGCTGACCGGGCCGCTTCTGAGCGCAGTCGTCGATCCGGGTACGCGGCGGCGGGCGCTGGCCGAGCTCCTGCTGGAGCGCTACGGAATCGTCACCCGCGAGCAGGTCCTGGCCGAGGGCATCGCCGGCGGCTTCTCGGCGATCTACGCCGAGCTGTCGCAGCTGGAGACGCTCGGCGTCGCCCGCCGCGGCTACTTCCTGGAGGGTCTGGGCGGGGCTCAGTTCGCGCTGCCGGGCGCCGTGGAGCGATTGCGGGCACGGGCCGGAGGCGGCGATGACAGCCGGCCGCTGGTGCTCGCCGCCGTCGACCCGGCACAGCCTTACGGAGCCGCCCTGGCGTGGCCCAAACGACCGGATGCGAGTCAGTCCGCCCACCCCCACGCCACTCCGTCGGCGCGGCGGCCGGCGCGGACGGCGGGCGCCTACGTCGTGCTCGCCGGCGGGGAGCCGATCGTGTACGTGGAGCGTGGCGGCCGGGCGTTGCAGACGCTGGTCGCCGCCGACGACCCACGCTTGGCGCCGGCGCTGACCGCGCTGGTGGAATACGTCCGTGCCGGGAAGATCAAGCGGGTCGCCCTGGAGAAGGTCGACGGCGAGCCGGCGATGAGCTCGTCGCTGGCGCCGGCGCTCGCCGCGCTCGGCTTCCAGGAAGGACCGCGCCGGCTGACCCTGACCGCGTAGGAACGGTTCCCGCCCGCCCATGCCCGAGGGGGACACGATCGCCTACGCGGCGCGCCGGATGCGCCCGGTGCTGGAGGGCCACGTCCCCGAGGCGATCCGCACGCCGAACCCGCGCCATGCGTTGGATCGCTGGCCCGAGCGACTCGCCGGGCGTGCGGTGCAAGAGATCCGCACGCACGGCAAGCATCTCTTCATCCGGTTCGACGGCGACCTGACGCTTCATTCTCACCTGCGGATGACCGGAAGCTGGGGCATCTACCCGCCGGGGCGACAGTGGCGGCGAGCCGCCCGGAGAGCGTGGCTGGTCCTCGAGCGCGCCGGCCATCAGGTGGTGCAGTTCGACGGCCCGGTGCTCGAGTTGCTCACCGATGGCCGCGCCCGCTTCGACCAGCGGCTGGCGGCGCTCGGCCCCGACGTGCTGGCGCCCGAGTTCGACTACGCGCGATTCCTGACTCGCCTGCGCGGTGACGACTTCACCCGAGGGATCGGCGATGCATTGCTCGACCAGCGCAACGTCGCCGGGATCGGGAACCTGTGGAAGTCCGAAAGCTGCTGGGATGTGGCGATCGATCCGTGGCGGCCGGTGTCGGAGGTGTCAGACGCCGAGGCGATCGCGATCATCAACGCCGCGCGACCGCGGATGCTCGAGTCGGCACGCACCGGGGACCAGAACACCGGTCGCACGGTGTTCCGCCGCCAGGGCCGGCCCTGCCCGCGCTGCGGCGCCCGGATCCTCGCCCGGGGTCAGGGCGACGACAACCGGACCACGTTCTGGTGCCCGGGCTGTCAGCGTTGATCGGCGCGACCTGGGGTGGCTCGGAGATCGCGGGCCGCCATCGCGCCACGCGCGCGCCTACCTGATCCGGCACTCCGCCGCGGTGTAATGCGGCGGACTTCCGAAGTCGGCGTCCCGGTGGCCGGCGGTCGTCCGGCGGTCGGTCTGGCCCAGCGTCTTCCCGTTCCGCGTCCAGGTGAACTTCACCGTCGCGTTCAGGAGCCCGCTGTGCGCCTTGAATGGAAACACCGCTCCGTCCTGCTGCAGCCCACTGGACTGCCTGCCGAGCGACAGCTTCGTCGTCGCGGTAGAGGTCTTGATCGGCTCAAACCGCTTCTTGGCGGTCGACCAGTAGTTGGCCTGGATCGCCATCGACAGCGACGCCGGAAACCCCAGCGTCGGCATCTGCCCGCGGATCCCCATCGCGTGTGGGTGCTTCCTGGAGTCGCAGATGTTCACCGTCGCCCACAGCGACGACGAGCGCTCGGCCCGGCTCACCGCCTTGGCGACCTGCGTGGGGGTGACCGCGGCGGCGCAAATCGGGGACACGACCACCAGCGCGGCGGCGGCGAGTACCGATGTCACCACCACGACGCGCATGATCCTCCACGATACCGAGCTGATCCGGTGATGAATCGCGCGCGGGGACGTAGTCAGGGTGTGATCGAGGTGCAGGCGCATCCGGGGTGGGTGCAGGCGGCCGAACGGGTTGCCGATAAGAACTCCTGGGAGCGATTCGAGTTGCTGTACCGCTCCTGCCGCGACGACGTGTTCGCCTATGTCTGCACCCTGCTCGGGGACCGCGCCGCCGCTGAGGACATCACCGCTCAGGCCTTCGAGCGTGCCTACCGGCGCCGGATGACGTTCGATCGCCGCCGCGGCGAGGAACGAGGCTGGCTGTTCGGGATCGCTCGCAACGCCGCGCTGGACGAGCTGCGCCGTCGCCGGCGGCTGGCCTCGCTGGTGGCCGAGCCGGCCGACCTGGCGCAAGCCCATGTCGAGGACCGAGTCGAGGTCGCCCTGCGGCGCACCGCGGTGCGCTCGGCGCTGTCGGGTCTTCCCGCACGCGACCGCGAGGTGATCGCGCTCAAGTTCCACAGTGGATTGAGCAACCGTGAGCTGGCTCGGGTGCTCGGCATCAGCGAGTCGGCGGCGGGCACGCTTCTGCACCGGGCGATGGAGAAGCTGAGGAGGTCCTGCGATGCGCTCGGTTGACAGGAGCCGTCATGCGTGAGGCGGCGATGGGGCCCGAGGCCGCCGCCGCGCTGCTGGCCATCGACGCCGGTCTGGCCGGCGATCCCGTCGACCCCGAGTACGCCGAGCTCGCGGGGCTGGCGCTGAGCCTGCGCGAGGGCAGGCCCGAGCCATCCGCCAGCTTCGTCGCGGCCCTCGACGCGCGCGTGCAGCGCCGCTTCGCCCCGGCGGCTACTCCGTCGCGCAGGCGCCGTGCACGGTCGCTGTTCGCGGCGGGCGGGGTCGCCGCCGCGGCGATGTGCGCGGTGGCCGCGCTCGTCGTCGTCGCCGCCGATCATCCCGGCTCGGCGAGACGGCCGCTGGTCAACGCCTTCGCCTCCAGCTCGTCCGCCGCCGCGAGCTCGGCGGCGCCGTCCGCGTCCAGCTCGGCCGGCATCCGATCGGCGCCGTCCGCATCCTCCACCACCGCGCAACTCGGCGCCGCGCCCACTCCGGCGCCCTCGCCCAAGCGCCAGATCGTCCAGTCGGCCCAGCTGGCGCTGTCGGCTCGGCCCGGCCGGATCGACAACGTCGCCCAGCAGGTGTTCAACGTTGTCGGCGCGGAGCACGGGATCGTCGACGGCTCCGATATCACCGCAACCGGCGACGCCCACGGCAACGCGACCTTCCAGCTCCGCGTCCCCAGCCCCAACCTGTCGGCGACGATGACCGCCCTGTCGCGGCTGCCCGGCGCCCAGGTCCTCTCGCGCCGCGACACCACCGCCGATATAACCGCCCGGCTCGGCGGAGCCGGGCAGCGGCTCACCGAGTCCCGGGCGCTGCGCCAGGGGCTGCTCAAGCAGCTCGCCGCGGCGAGCACCGCGCAGGCGGCCCACAGCCTCAGGCTGCGCCTGCGCCACGCCAACGCTTCGATCGCCTCGGCTCTATCGCGCCTGAGCGGGCTGCGGCGGCAGGTCGCCTACAGTCGGATCGGCGTCACCATCCAGACCGCCGGGGCGCCCGCGCCGCCGCCGCCGGCCACAGGCGGCTCGTTCACCCTCGGCCGTGCCGCCCGCGACGCCGGACGGGTGCTCGTCGTGGTCGCCGGGGTGGCGCTGATCGGGCTCGCGGTCCTGGTCCCGGTCGGGCTGGTGGTGGCGCTCGTCCTCTGGATCGGGCTGCTGATTCGCCGCCGCCGCCGCGAGCAGGCACTCGATCTCGTGTAGCGAGCCGGCCCGGATACCCAGGCGTCCCGGGGCCCCTGTGGTATCCATCAGCCGATGATGGTGGCAACCAGCGAGGAGACGATTGCGCTGCTGCACAGTGTTCCCGTGTTCGCCACGCTGTCTGACCAGGACCTGGCGGAGGTGGCCTCGGTCACCGTGCCGCGGCAGTTCGCCGCCGGCGAGATCGTGTTCCACGAGGGAGACCGCAGCGACACCTGCTACGTCGTCCGTCATGGCCGCGTCCGGGTCGTACGAGAGCACACCGACGGCCGGACGCTGACGCTGGCGACGTTCGGCGCCGGGGACATCTTCGGCGAGCTGGCGATGTTCGGGGACGAGTCGCGCTCGGCGACGGTCGAGGCGCTGCAGGACACCGAGGCGGTGGCCATCCTCGGCGGCGATATGCGCCGCCTGCTGCGCGCCCATGCCGACATCGCGGTCACGCTGCTCGGCTCGCTCACCCGTCGGCTGCGCGAGACCAACGAGCGCCTGACCCGGCAATCGTTTCAGTCGGTGCAGAGCCGGGTCGCGTCGGCGCTGGCCGAGATGGTGGCGACCGCGCGCGCCGAGGGCGCGGCGCAGAGCGATGTCCTGATCACCGCCACTCAGACGGATCTCGCCCAGCTGGCCGGCTCCTCGCGGGAGTCAGCGAGCCGCTTCCTGGCCGTGCTCGAGCGCGCTGGGGTGATCACCCAGGGGCGGGGCAAGCTGACCGTCCACGACCCCGCCAGGCTGGAGGGATACGTCTATTAGCCGACCGGGCGGTGTCCAGGAGTTCTCGGCCGGCGGCGTGGTCGTGCGCGGCGATCAGATGATCGCGATCGTCCCGGTCAAGCGCGCGGCCAATGGCAGTCGGGTACTCGGCCTCCCCAAGGGCCACCTCGACGGGGATGAGACGCCTGAACAGGCGGCCCGCCGCGAGGTCGCCGAGGAGACCGGCGTGGACGCCGAGCTGGTGGAGGAGCTCGGCGATGTCCGCTACCGCTATGACCGCCGCGGTCGCCGCGTCGACAAGGTGGTGCGCTTCTATCTCTTGCACTACCGCTCCGGCGACGTCGCCGACCACGATCACGAGATCGAGGAGGCGCGGTGGATTTCGCTGCCCGATGCGGCCCGCCAGCTCACCTATGCCGGGGAGCGCGAGATGGTGCAGCGGGCGATGTCGCGTGTCGCACCGGATCGGTAGGCTGCCCAGCGGTGCGCGTCCTCAACTTCTACTCGTCGGTGTTCGCCGACCAGCTCCGGCGCGGCCGCAAGACCGCGACCATCCGGCTCGGCGACAAGTCACACAAGTACCACAAGAACGAGTGCGTACTGGTGACGATCGGCTACCAGCACTCCCCTCGCGAGAAGATCTTCAGCGCGGTCATCGACCAGGTCGAGGTCAAGCGGGTCCGGGATCTCTCGCCGCGCGAGATCGAGCATGACAACCCCGAGTTTCGTCGCGTCGACGAGATGGTCCACTTCCTCGAGCAGATCTACGGGCGCAAGGTCGCGATGGACGACACGGTGACCGTGGTGCGCTTCTCTCAGATCATCGAGCAGCCGCCGGACCAGATGCGCGATCGCATCCACGGTCTCGGCGGCGCGCGCAACTGATCCCAGGCCGCCACCCGGGGTGCGGCTAGCCTCCCACCCACCATGTCTGTCAGCACGAACCAGCTCAAGAGCGGCAACCACATCGAAGTCGATGGCACCGTGTTCAAGGTGCTGGAGTTCCAGCACGTCAATCCCGGCAAGGGCGCCGCGTTCGTGCGTACCAAGCTGCGCCGGGCCTCCGACGGCGCCGTGATCGACCGGACGTTCCGCGCCGGTGAGAAGTTCCGCTCGATCCGGACCGAGGTCCGACGGATGCAGTTCCTGTACGCCGACGGCCAGGATGCGCACTTCATGGACTCCGACTCCTACGAGCAGCTGGCCGTGCCCGAGAGTCAGATCGCCGAGGAGCTTCGCTTCACCAAGCCCAACGACGAGGTGGAGCTGCTGTTCATCGACGACCGGCCCGGCGGACTGCAGCTGCCCAGCGCCGTCGATCTGGAGGTCACCGACACCGAGCCCGGACTTCGCGGCGACACCGCCTCGGGCGGCGGCAGCAAGCCGGCCACGCTGGAGACCGGCGCCAGCGTGCAGGTCCCGCTGTTCGTCGCCGTCGGCGACCGGGTTCGGGTCGACACCCGCAGCGGCAAGTACGTCTCCCGGGCCTAGCGCCCCCGGAACACCTCGGCCAGCGCCACCGCGGTCGCGACGCCCGCGTTCAGGCTCTCCAGCCCGGTCTGCCCGCCCGGGATCCGCACCAGCGCGTCGCATTCGCTCCGGGTCCGCTGCCTCAGCCCTTCGCCCTCGGCGCCGACGACGAGCACCGTCTTTGAGTCGAACGCGGTCTGTGCCAGGGTGCGCTCGCCCCGCTCGTCGAGACCGTAGATCCAGAAGCCATGGCCCTTGAGGATCTGCAGGCTGCGGGCGAGGTTGGTGATCCGGAAGATCTGAACCAGCTCGGCTCCGCCCACCGCCACCCGGGCCACCAGGGGCGAGACCTCGGCGGCGCGGTTCTTGAGGATCAGCACCGCGTCGACGCCGAAGAAGGCGGCGCCGCGCAGGATCGTGCCCAGGTTCTGCGGGTCAGAGATCTGGTCCAGCGCCAGCACGACCCGAGCGCCCGCCAACTCGTCCAGCTCGGCCTCGGTGTGCAGCCGCCGGGGCCGGGTCAGCGCCACGATCCCCTGATGCTTGTCCTCGTCGCCGACGCCGCCGACGCGACGGAACTCCGGCCACGGCAACAGCTCGGGTTCGATCCCGGCGCCGCGCGCGAGCTCGATCAGTTCCCGGTGATAGGACTCCTTGCCGCCGAGCACCAGGCGCGTCACCGACTCTGGCCGGCTCAACAGGACGGCGCGCACCGAGTGCTTGCCGAAGACCTTGTCCACGGCCACGACGCTATCGCGCCCCGGCTTTTGGCACTCTTTATGTAGGAGTGCCAAATTGGCCTTGATTCGGCGTGCCCGCAAGCTATAGTGCGTGGCGGGTGCTGGCACTCTGAGTTCGCGAGTGCCAGGCGCCCGACGCAGTCGCACACTTCAACCGGAGGTTGGATCACATGAAGCTCAAGCCCCTCGGCGATCGCCTGATCGTACGGGCCATCGAGGAGGAGGAGACCACCGCGAGTGGCATCGTCCTGCCCGATACCGCCAAAGAAAAGCCCCAGAAGGGCAAGGTCCTCGCCGTCGGTGACGGCAAGGTCAACGAGGACAGCGGCAAGCGCACGCCGCTGGACGTCTCCGAGGGCGACGAGGTCCTCTATAGCAAGTACGGCGGCACCGAGATCAAGGTGGACGGCGAGGAACTGCTCGTCCTCCGCGAGTCAGACGTGCTGGCCAAGGTCCAGTAGAACCGTCTAGGAGAATCAGAGAACACATGGCACATAAGGAACTCAAGTACGAGGCGGAAGCCCGCAAGGCGCTCGAGCAGGGCGTCGACGCGGTCGCCAACGCGGTCAAGGTAACCCTCGGCCCGCGCGGCCGCTACGTGGTGCTGGACAAGAAGTTCGGCGCCCCCACCATCACCAACGACGGCGTCACCATCGCTCGCGAGATCGAGGTCGAGGACGTCTTCCAGAACCAGGGCGCCCAGCTGGTGCGTGAGGTCGCGACCGCGACCAACGACGTCGCCGGCGACGGCACCACCACGGCGACCGTGCTCGCCCAGGCGATCGTTCGCCAGGGCCTGAAGAACGTGGCCGCCGGTGCTAACCCGCTGTCGCTCAAGCGCGGCATCGAGCGCGCCGTCGACGATGTCGTCAAGAACATCGAGACGCAGTCCACGGAGATCTCCGGCAAGGACCAGATCGCCCGCGTGGCGACCATCTCCGCCGGCGACGACGAGATCGGCGACGTGATCGCCGATGCGATCGACAAGGTCGGCAAGGACGGCGTGGTCAACGTCGAGGAGGGCCAGACGTTCGGCATGGACCTCGAGTTCACCGAGGGCATGCAGTTCGACAAGGGCTACATCTCGCCCTACATGGTGACCGACCAGGAGCGCATGGAGGCGACCCTCGAGGATCCCTACATCCTCATCGCCAACCAGAAGATCGGCTCCGTCCGGGACGTGCTGCCCGTGCTGGAGCAGGTCATCCAGTCCGGCAAGCCGCTGCTGATCATCGCCGAGGACGTCGAGGGCGAGTCATTGGCGACGCTGGTCGTCAACAAGCTCCGCGGCACCTTCACCGGCGTGGCGGTCAAGGCTCCGGGATTCGGCGATCGCCGTAAGCGGATGCTCGAGGACATCGCGATCCTCGCCGGCGGTGAGGTGATCACCGAGGAGATGGGCCTCAAGCTGGAGAACACCCAGCTGTCTCAGCTGGGCCGTGCTCGCCGCGTCGTGGTCGCCAAGGACACGACCACGATCGTCGACGGCAACGGCGACAGCGATGCGATCAAGGGCCGGATCAACCAGATCAAGTCCGAGATCGAGACCACCGATTCCGACTTCGACCGCGAGAAGCTCCAGGAGCGCCTCGCCAAGCTGTCGGGCGGTGTTGCCGTGGTCAAGGTCGGCGCGGCCACCGAGACCGAGATGAAGGAGAAGAAGCATCGCGTCGAGGACGCGCTGCAGGCCACCCGCGCTGCCCTCGAGGAGGGCATCGTGCCCGGCGGCGGCGTCGCTCTGCTGGTCGCCCAGAAGGCGCTCAACATCGACTCGATCGAGCTGGCCGACGAGCGGACCGGTGCCAACATCGTGCACCGCGCGCTCGAGGAGCCGCTTCGTCAGATCGCGAACAACTCGGGCCTCGAGGGCTCGGTCGTCGTCAACGACGTGCGCAAGGCCAAGAAGGGTCACGGCCTCAACGCCGCCAACGGCGAGATCGTCGACCTGATCGCCGAGGGCATCATCGACCCGGCGATGGTCACGCGCTCGGCGCTGCAGAACGCGGCGTCGATCGCCAAGAACATCCTCACCACTGAGGCGATCGTCGCTGAGGTGCCCGAGAAGGAGGCAGCCGGCGCCCCGGGCGGCGGCATGCCCGACATGTCGGGGATGATGTAAGCCTGAAACCAGGTTCGGTTTAGAGAGGGGCCCGGCATTCGCCGGGCCCTTTTTCTTGCGAGACCTCAGCGTTGCCGGCCGGGCTTCACAGGCGGCCGGCGCGCTGCTGGACGCGATCCAGCACGAGGCCGAACCTCACCGGTCAAAGGCATGCCGGGCGACGCGGTCCAGGAACGCCGCAGGCAGCAGCTTGGCCAGGCGCTCCGCTCCACCGGGATTGAGTACGTCCTGATCTGACTGGATCGCCGCGACGACCTGGTCTGCCCAGTCGCCGGGCTCGACGTGATCCCAGCCGCTCGTGTCGACGTGGTCGGAGAGTTGCTCTTGGACCTGCTGCATCATGTCGGTGTCCACGCCCGGGGTGATCAGCTCGAGGACGCCCAGGTCCGTCTGCTCCAGCTCCTGTCGCAGGGACTCGGTGAACCCGTGCACTCCGGCCTTGGCCGCCGAGTACACGGTGGCGCCCGCGAACGGCGCGTGGCCGATGATCGAGGCGTTGTTGACGATCTTGCCCCGGCCACGCTCCAACATCCCGGGGAGCAACAGCCTCGTCAGGTGGATGGGGCCGGTCAGCGTGGCCTGAAGCAGATCGTAGATGCGGTGCACCGGCTGGGTTTCCAGCAGCCCGCCCTCGAATACGCCCGCATTGTTCACCAAGAGGTCGATTCGGGTGTCTTTCAGGTTGCCGACGCTGGACTCGATCGAGGCGCGAGACGACAGATCGACCTCCACCGCCGTCAGGTTGGAGGCGGCGGGAACCTCGTGATCCTCGTCAACCGCTCGGACGCCGGCCAGCACCGTGGCGCCGTGGGCGGCCAGCGCGGCCGCTATCGCTCTGCCGATTCCGCGGTTGGCGCCGGTCACCAGCGCCGTGCTGTTCTCGATCTCCACCTTGGCTCCGGTCAGGTCGCTGCCCCGGCGCCGCCGGGCTCCCGGCCCGGTGGCTGGGTCTCGCCGACGACGACGGGCTCGACCAGCGGGGCGCCGGGCACCCGGTCGACGGAGTGCGGCTCGGCGAGATGTCGCCACCACGCGATCCGCGTGATCAGGAGCTTGTCGACGCTGAGCCGCTCCCGGCGCGCGGGCGGGGCGAAGGCGAGCAGGGTGATGAACATCATCGCGTACACGATGCCGGTGCCGATGTCGGTTGTGCCGGACATGTACGGACCCCCGAAGCCCTCCCCGACGGCCCACACCAGCATCGCGTAGACGGCGCCCACGGCGTACCCGGCTCGCCGCGCGATCCCGAGCAGGAGCACGAGCGCCAAGCTGCTCTCCATCAGCCCGGTGAGCGTCGCAAACAGGCTCGGGGCGCCGGATTGGAGGTTGATCCAGAAGTGAAACCAGCCATGCAGGAACGACGGCTGGCCCTGCGCCGCGGTCTTGAGATTGCTCAGGTAGGTATGGCGGTAGCCGGGCAGCCATTTCAACATCGCGTCGATCGCCCAGATCACCCCGAACAGGAGGCGCACGATCGTGCCCGTCCACCCCGAGGACGGCGTCGGCGTCGCGCCGCGGCCCTCCCACTCCGTCGCCAGAGCGTGATCCCCGGCGCGCTCCCCGATCCGCTCGGTGACATCCGAGTGCGACTTGATGCTCATTCACCGGCAATACCCGCACAGTCAGTGTGAGTAACCTGAACGCTTTGTTAAGCAGCAGCAGCGCTGGCCCGGGGTCAGAACAGGCGCTCGGAGGCCACCGCGGCCCCCTCCACGAGCGCCGCCAGCTTCATCCAGGCCGCCGCCGGGTGGCACGAGTGCCAGCCGACGAAGGTGGCGAACCCGCAGTCGGTGCCCGCGATCACCCGTTCTGCGCCGACCACGCCGGCGAACCGCTCGATCCGCTGCGCGATCAGCTCCGGGTGCTCGACGTGGTTGGTCTTGGTGTCGATCACGCCGGCGATCAGCACCTTGTCGTCCGGCAGCGGCATCTGCTCCCAGATCTTCCACTCGTGCTCGTGGCGAGGGTTGGCGCCCTCCACGTAGATGAACTTGGCGCGGGAGCGCAGGACCGGATCGAGTATTTCGGTCAGCGGTACGTCCTTGTGGTGCGGGCCGCGGTAGTTACCCCAGCACACGTGGTAGCGCAGCTTCTCCGGGGGAAGGTCGGCGAGCACGCCGTTGAGAACGTCGATGCTGGCGTTCAGGTGGGCGCCGGGATCGTCCACGTCGCTCCCCTCAGAGCTGCAGTGGAAGGCCATGGCCGAGTCCGGCGAGTCGAGCTGCAGGTTGAAACCCGCGGCGACGATCGCCTCGTACTCCGGCGCCAGTGCCGCCGCTGCCGCCTCGATGTACTCCTGATGGGATGAATACGCCCGGTTGGGAAAGTTGAACGCGACCTGACCCGGGGTCACGGCGGAGATGAACGCGTCGTCCGCTGACGCTCCGCCCAGCGCCGCTTGGAAGTCCGCGATCTCCCTGCCGATCGCCTCGGGATCCCGCGGTTGCAGCGGGGCGTCGAGGACCGGCAGCCGCAGGTGCGCGCCGCCCTCCCCGCCGAACACCTCGGGGATCATCTCCGGCGCCTCGCCGATGTCGGCAGCCATGAACTGGGCTTCCCCGCCGAAGCCCGACAGGCGTTGAATCACGTAATTGGAGAAGCCGACCTTGCCCACCTCGCCGTCGCTGACGATGTCGATCCCCACCTCCTTCTGGCGAGCGACGATGTCCCTGATGGCGTCCGTGACCCGTGCGTCGAGCGCCGCCTGATCCACCGTCTTGTCTTCGAGCACGTCGTAGAGCATTCGGGCCAGATCCTCAGGGCGGGGCAGGCTCCCGGCATGGGTGGTGAGGATCCGGTCTGAGCTCGTTCGCATCACCCCTCCTTCGATTCAGAAACGAGAGAGCTTACGGGCGGTCGTTACCAGCTGATCAGCCACTCCCCTCCAGCCGCCGCAGCGCCGCCTGATCGACCGCACCCCCGCTCGTTGGCGGCTCCACCGCCGGCGGCAGCTCCACATGCAGGCCGGTGGCGTCGTCGAGGCTCACGGTGACCTCACCGGCGACATAGCCGAGCACGTGACCGCCTCGTGAGCGGTCTTGGGAGGCGAAGTGCAGATGCGAGCCGAGGAGCTCGATCCCGGCCAGCCCGTCCGGGAAGCAGAACCCGACCATCGTCCCCGTCACATTGCGCAGCTCAGACACGCGCTGCCGGGAGATCGCCTCGGCCAGCGTCGGGTACGGCGGCCGCTGCCGAGGCACGGAGCGCACCGAGACCGTCTCGAAGCTGCCGTCGATCCGGATCGCCTCGGGGCCGCGCGGCAGGGCCGCGCCGGTCCACAGCCGGTGCTCGACCGCCTCTCCGGACAGCGACTCGCCGAAGTGCTCGGTCCGGCCGGGCGTGAACTCCACCACCACCGCGTAGGGGGTCTGCGACCGCGCGCTCGGGCGGGTCAGGGTGCAGTCGAGCTCGGCCTTGAACGCCTCGCCGTCGACCACGATCAACTCCCCGTCCAGCCCGTTGAGCGTGCCCAGACCGAGATCGCCGTGGGCCAGCAGCTCCTCCAGAGTGACATCACCGTCAAACGCGCCGCCGAGCAGCGCCCGCACCGTCGAAGTCTGAAACAGCTCGTGCGCCGCTCCGGCGAACCCCATCCGGTCGTGGCGCAGCGTGTCGACGTGGAGTGCGTGGAGAAACTCGAGCTCGCTCATCGGCGCTCCGGTGCGTTACACCGACGCGGGTGGCGGGTCATGCCGGCGCAATGCTCTCCGACTGCGACGCGCAACGCAACCGCCACTAAGCCCGCGCGGCGGACAAAGGGTGTCTCAGCGCCGCCTGCGCCAACTCGGGCGGCCAGACGCACCGCCGAACGCCGTCCTGCCACTGGACGGTCAGCACCCGATGACCGACCTGGCGCCCGCTGGCCGGGTCGAGGGCAAAGCGCCCCAGGAGCGTCGTGCAGTCCAGCCGCCGCGCCGCCGCCAGAACCGCCCCCTCGTCCGTCGTTCCGGCGTCGCGCAGGCAGCGCCCGGCGATCACGCCAGCGGCGAAGGCCTGAGCGGCCGGGTAGGGCGGTGGGCCCCCCACCCGCCGGCGATAGGCCGCGACGAACTCGGCCGCCGCCGGACCCTCCTGGGGCGACAGAGCGGCTGACGCCAGCCACTGGCACGGCCCCAGCAACCCCTCGCGCCTGGCGCCCAGCGGGGCCAGCACCTCCTCCGTCCCCGCTCCCACGAAGATCGCCGCGCGCCACGGGCGGCCGAGCAGGCGGCGCGCCGCCGCGCGTTCAGCGGCGAAGCCGCCGACCACGACGAGGACATCCCCGCGCGGCGCGGTGGGCGGCGCCGCGAGCGTCCGGCGATCGACGCGGAGCCCGAGCCTGATCGCCTCGCGCGCCGCGCCTTGCGCCACGGCAATCCCGAACCCGGTGTCGCCATGGAGGATGCAGACCAGTTCCGCATCGGGGTCCGCCTCGTGCACGACCGCGATCGCGCCGGCGAGATAGGTCTCGGCGGGCGCGAGCACATCGATCACATTGCCAGCAGGCGCCTGGGCTCCGCCGTGGTTGAACAGGAGCCGCGACGTCGCGGCCGCCGCCGCTGCGGTGGTGCTGCTCCCGTATGGCCCGAACAGCACGTCCGGCCGGTCACGCTCGGCGGCGCGCACCGCCGCCCCCAGATCGCTCGACGTGTCGTGCACCGTAAGCGCGACTCCGGCCAGATCGGCCCAGAGCTTGAGCGCGGCAGCACCGGCGCGGCCATAGGGACCGAGCGACCCGCGGAGCGGCGTCACGAGCGCTGCGCTCAACGACTCTCGGTGATGGGCGGGTGCCAACAGCCAGCTTGCCGCTGGACTAGCCTTCGACTCGCTCCAGCACGGCGATCCCGTAACCGTCCAGCAGCCGCGCCAGCGGCGTGGCCGCCGTCAGCGAGCGCTGGTCGCCGGAGAGGACGTCCCGCCAGCGACCGGACAGCGGGGGCAGCGACCCGGTGGGCGGGCCCGGACGGGTGTCGATCGCCACCAACAGCTCGTCCCCGCGCAGGAAGGCCACCGTCCGCTCGTCGGCGTCGAGCGGCGCGTAGTCGCCGGCGAAGGCGTCGGGCCGCCGGATTCGCACCCCGAGCAGGCGCGAGGTCACCCACAGCTTGCGGGTATCGCGCCGCGGCGGCGCCCCGCCCGCCAATCGGGAGAGCATCGCCCGATGCCACTCCCAGTCGACGGGGCGGCGGTTGTCGGGGTCGACCAGCGCCCGCAGCGGCAGCTCGTCGCCCTGATAGATGTCGGGGACGCCCGGCGCCGTCAGCTTCAAGGTCAGCATCCCCAGCGAGATCCGCTCGCCGGCGAGCTCCAGGTCCCGGTGCCAGCCGCGCAGCTGCGACAGGAACTCGCCGTGCTGGTACAGGCCGGTGCAGAAGCTCATCACCGCCTGCTCCCACGCCTCGTTGGGTTCGATCCAGTTGGAGTTGCGCTTGGCCTCCCGCAGCGCCTTCTCCATGTACTGGGTGAGCCGCTCGGACTCGATCGGCCATGCCCCCACGAGCGTCTGGAACAGGAAATAGCGCTCGACGTCGTCGGGGGCGCCGCCCACGCGCAGCGGTTCGGTGAGCGCCAGCCAGCGGCGGACGGTGTCCGCCCAACGCTCGGGAAACCAGGTCAGCGCGGCGATCCGGGCACGCACGTCGCCCGAGCGCTTGGTGTCGTGGGTCATCGTCGTCAGCATCGCCTCCGGGAACCGCCGGGCACGCTCGGCGTTGGCGGCGTGCAGGCGATCGACGTCGATCCCGAACCGCCCCGGGTCGCCGCCGACGTCGCACAGCGCCAGCAGCCGCGCGTAGCGATAGAAGGCGGTGTCCTCCACGCCCTTGGCCACCACCGGCGGCGTCGTCTGCTGAAACCGGGTGACGAACGCCGGCTGCGCCGGTCGCTCCAGCAGGAGCATCTGCGCGATCTCCGCCGGCATCCCGGACTCGGCTACCGCCTCGCGGTCGGCGGGGGCCACCTCGCCACGGTCGGGCCGGACGTATGAGCGATAGACGGGAAAGCCGGCGGACGCGCGAACCAGGGCCGCGGTCCCGCCCGGCACCTCCTGGGCGGAGGCAAGCCGCTCCATCTCGGGGGCGAAGGTGGTCTGAGCCTGCTCGAGCTTGGCCGCCAGCGCGACCTCGGAAAACGAATCGGCGTCGCCGCTGACCTCCTGCCACAGCGCGGTGAACGTGGGCTCGGCGTCGGCGTCGATGAACACGGCGCAGGCGTCGTTGAGGAACTCATAGCCGACCGTGCCGGTGACCGGCCAGTCGCGCAGCCGCTCGGACGCCTCCAGGATCTTCTCGATCCACACCGTCGTCACTCCCCGGTCGCGCAGGCGCCCGAAGTACTCCAGCGGATCGGCGAGGCCGTCGGGATGGTCGATCCGCAGCGCATCGACGACTCCCTCGCCGACCAGCGCCAGCACCAGCGCGTGCGTCTGCTCGAACACCTCGGGGTCCTCCTGGCGGACCCCGGCCAGGTCGTCGATGTCGAAGAAGCGGCGGTGGCGGCCGGTGGCGGAATCGATGTCGAAGAAGCGCCGGCGGCGCTCCGGGTCGGCCCAGAATGGGTTGGCGTCGTCGGTGGCCATGTGATTGGGGACGAGATCGAGAACGATCCCCAGGCCGGCCGCGTGGGCCTCGCCGGCCAGCTGTCGAAACGCCGCCTCGCCGCCGAGCTCGGCCGAGATCCGGGTCGGGTCGACGACGTCATAGCCGTGGGTGGAGCCCTGGCGGGCCTGGAGCGACGGGGAGAGATAGAGGTGCGAGACGCCGAGGTCGCGCAGGTAGGGGATCCGGGCGCGCGCCGCTTCGAAGCCGAAATCCGCCGTGAGCTGGAGGCGGTAGGTCGCCCGCACCGGGCGACCGGGGCGGGACGGACGTGACGCGGTCAAGCCACTCGCTTGAGGATCGTGACCGAGTGGGCGATGACCTGGACCAGCGACTGGGCGTCGTAGCCCGAACTGCCGGGCGCCAGGGCCGGGTCGGCGGTGCACAGCTCCAGCTCCCAGCGGGCCCCCATCCGGCGGCGGGGGAGCTTGAACTCCCGATCCTCGCCGTGCGCGTTGAACAGCAGCACGAAGGAGTCGTCCTCCACCTCTTCGCCGTGCGGGCCGGGGGTTTGGATCGCCCGGCCGTTGAGGAACATCCCGAGCACCGCCTCGCCGTGCTCCCAGTCGCGGCTGGTCATCCGCCTCCCGTCGGGGCGAAACCACCACACGTCGGGCAGCCCCGAGCCGTTGATCTCCTGGCCGCGCAGGAAGCTCTCGCGCCGGAAGGTGCGGTGCTCGCGCCGCAGCGCGATCAACCGCCGGGCGAAGTCGCGCATCTCGTCGGCGGGGCCGTCCGGCGTCCAGTCGTACCAGCTGATCTCGGAGTCCTGGCACCAGGCGTTGTTGTTGCCGCCCTGAGTGCGGTGGAGCTCGTCACCGCCGAGCAGCATCGGCGTCCCCTGCGACACGAGCATCGTGGTCAGGAAGTTGCGCTGCTGGCGCAGGCGCAGCTCCTGGATCGCCGGGTCGTCGGTGGCGCCCTCGGCCCCGCAGTTCCAGGAGCGGTTGTCATCGGTCCCGTCGCGGTTGTCCTCTCCGTTGGCCTCGTTGTGCTTTTCGTTGTAGGAGACGAGATCGCGCAGAGTGAAGCCATCGTGGGCGGTGATGAAGTTGATCGACGCGAACGGCTCGCGGCCGTCGGACTCGTACAGGTCCGAGGATCCCGCCAATCGCTGCGCGAACTGGCCGACGCTGGCGCACGCCCGCCAGTAGTCGCGCATCGTGTCCCGGTAGACGCCGTTCCACTCAGACCACAGAATCGGAAAGTTGCCGACCTGGTAGCCGCCGGGTCCGACATCCCACGGCTCGGCGATCAGCTTGACCTGGGACAGGACGGGATCCTGATGAATCACGTCGAAGAACGCCGACAGGCGGTCGACGTCGTAGAACTCGCGGGCCAGCGCCGAGGCGAGATCGAAGCGGAAGCCGTCGACGTGGCACTCGGTCACGAAGTAGCGCAGCGAGTCCATGATCAGGCGCAGCACGCTGGGATGGACCGGATTGAGCGAGTTCCCGGTGCCGGTGAAGTCCATGTAGTGGCGGGGGTCGTCGGGCATCAGCCGGTAGTACGCGGAGTTGTCGGTGCCCTTGAACGACAGCATCGGTCCCAGGTGGTTGCCCTCGGCGGTGTGGTTGTAGACGACATCGAGGATCACCTCGATCCCGGCCTGGTGAAGCGCCTTGACCATGCCCTTGAACTCCGTGACCTGCTGGCCGCGGCGGCCGGTGGCGGCGTACTCGGAGTAAGGGGCCAGGTAGCCGATCGTGCTGTAGCCCCAGTAGTTGCGCAGGCCCCGATCGTGCAGGAACGACTCGTCGCAGATGTGGTGCACCGGTAGCAGCTCGATCGCGGTGATCCCGAGGTCTGAGAGGTACGCGAGCGCCGGCTCGGAGGCCAGCCCGGCATAGGTCCCCCGTAGATCCTCGCGGACCTCGGGATGGGTCATCGTGAACCCCTTGACGTGGGTCTCATAGATGATCGTGTCGGCGAACGCGGTACGCGGCCGCCGGTCGCCCTCCCAGTCGAACGCATCGTCGATGACGATCGATTTGGGCATCGCTGCCGCGTCGTCCTCGTCGTCGCGCTCCAGGTCGGCATCCTCGGCGTCCGGGTTGGGGACGTACGGCAGCACGTTGGCGTCGTGGCCCCAGTCCACCGTCCCCTCGATCGCCTTCGCGTACGGGTCGATCAGCAGCTTGTCGGGGTTGAAGCGGTGCCCCTCGGACGGGGCGTAGTCGCCGTGGACACGAAAGCCGTAGCGCTGGCCGGGACCGACGCCGGGGAGGTAGCAGTTCCAGTTCAGCGCCCGCCGCCCCTGGATGTCGATCCGCCGCTCCTCGCCGTGGTCGTCGAACAGGCACAGCTGCACCCCGTCAGCGTGCTCGGAGAAGAGCGAGAAGTTGGTCCCCTTCCCGTCCCACGTCGCTCCCAGCGGGAACGGCCGCCCGGGCCACACCTCGCTCATCGGACCAGCGCTCCCGACATCGGCGGGAGTCTGAGGGCGCCGCCGGTCAGACTGGCCTCGCCTCCGGCCGACAGCTCCACTGCGGTTCCGGCACACGGCAGCCGCGCAACCTGCTGGCTGAAGTTGGCGGCGAGCTCGTAGGGACCCCGGCGCACCACCAGCCAGCGCGCGGCCTCGTTGTACTCGATCTCCTGCGGGGTACCGGGGGGTAGCCGGCGGCGGGCGGCGATCAGCTCGCGATACAGCCGCGCCAGCCCCTGATCGCGCGCGCGGGTGAGCTTGGAGCGGGCAAAGGTGGCCGGGTCCTCGGGATCGGGCACGCTGTCGGCGAACTGCGCAAAGGCGGCGAACTCCGCGCGCCGGCCCTCCCGGGTGGCCACCGCGATCTCCTCGTCGATGTGGTTGGTGAAGAACTGAAACGGGGCCAGCTCGCCGTACTCCTCGCCCATGAACAGCTGCGGCACAAACGGCGACAGCAGGGTGCAGAACGCCGCCAGCGGCCGTGCCGCCGCCGGCATCCGGTCCCCGTAGGCGCGGTTGCCCACCTGGTCGTGGTTCTGGGAGAAGACGACGAACCGCTTGGGGGCGACGTCCTCGGCGGGGGCGCCGAAGCGCCGCCGGCGAAACCGCGAGTAGGTGCCGTCGTCGACATGGGGACGGTGAAACGCCTTGGCCAGCTGCCCGACGCGGCCGAAATCGGCGTAGTACCCATCGCGGTCGTCGGTGAGCAAGGTGCGCAGCGCATGGTGAAAGTCGTCGGCCCACACGGCGTCGCAGTCATAGCCGCTTCGTTCGCGGGGGCGGACCACGATCGGGTCGTTGAGCCCGGACTCGACGATGACGTGGGCTCGCGGATTGATCGCATGGACGCGCCGGGCCACCGCCGCGACGATGTGCTCGGCGCTCGAGTCGAAGATGGCGTGGATTGCGTCCAGGCGCAGACCGTCGATGCCGAAGTCCCTCACCCAGCCCTCGGCGCTCTGACACACCAACTCCCGCACCGGATCGCAGTCGGCGTCGTCGTAGTTGATCGCCTTGCCCCACGGGGTCTCGTACTTCTCGGTGAAGTAGGGCCCGAATGCCTCCATGGCCCGCGCGCCCGACGCTCCCAGGTGGTTGTAGACGACGTCGAGGAACACCGCCAGCCCCGCCTCGTGAGCCGCCGACACCAGCCGCGCCAGCCCCTCCGGGCCGCCGTACGAGGACTGCGCGGCACTGATGTAGACGCCGTCATAGCCCCAGCCGCGGGCTCCCGGGAACTCGGCGATCGGCATGATCTCGATCGCGCTTACGCCGACCTGCACCAGCTCGGGCAGATGGGCGATGGCCGCGTCGAACGTCCCGTCGGCGCTGAACGTGCCGACGTGCAGCTCGTAGATCACGAGGTCGCCGATCGCGGGCGGGTCCCACGCTCCAGGCGGATCGATCGAGACGACCCGCGAGGGTCCGCGCAGCCCCTCCGGCTGCCACCGCGAGCCGGGGTCGGGCAGCCGATGGCCGTCGACGAGATAGGAGTAGTCGAGGCGGGCGGGATGCGGTGCCGGGACGACCGTCTCGAACACTCCATACCCGGCGCTCTCCAGCTCGATCCGCTTGCCGTCAAGCCACAGCGCCACATCCGGCGCCCGCGGCGCCCACACCCGGAACTGGACGCGCTCGCCGTCCAGCCGTCGCGCCCCCAGCGGGCGTTCCCAGGGGTAGCTGTCACCCCCGGACGGGGCGCTACTCATCGGGCACGAGCAAGATGGCCGCCAACGGGGGCAGCGTCACCTGTGCCGAGAATGCCTGGTTGTGCCACGGGATCGGCTCCGGCGCAAGGCCGCCGAGATTGCCGACGTCTGAGCCGCCGTAGTAACTCGAGTCGGTGTTGAGCGCCTCGCGCCAGCGGACGGAGCGGGGCAGGCCGAGGCGGTAGCCCGAGCGAGGGATGGGGGACAGGTTGGCCACGAACACGACCACGCGATCGCCGCCCGCCGCGTCGGCGGAGCGCCGGGCGAAGGCGATCACGTTGTTGTCGGCGTCGTTGGGCTGAAGCCACCAGAACCCGGCTGGGTCGGAGTCCAGCTCGTAGAGGGCGGGCTCGGAGCGGTACAGGCGGTTCAGGTCTCGCACCAGCGCCTGAATGCCGGCGTGGTCGGGGGACTCGAGCAGATGCCAGTCCAGCGAGCGCTCGTGGCTCCATTCCGCCGGCTGGGCCAGCTCGCAGCCCATGAACATCAGCTTCTTGCCGGGGTGCGCCCACATGTACGCGTATAGGGCGCGGAGGTTGGCGAGCTTCTGCCACGGGTCGGTACCGGCCATCTTGGAATACAGCGAGCCCTTGCCGTGCACGACCTCGTCGTGGGACAGGGGCAGCACGAAGTTCTCCGAGAACGCGTACATGAGGCTGAACGTCAGCTCGTGATGGTGGTAGCGGCGATAGATCGGGTCCTGTTGGAAGTAGCCGAGGGTGTCGTGCATCCAGCCCATGTTCCACTTGAAGCCGAAGCCGAGTCCGCCGAGGTAGGTCGGGCGTGACACCCCCGGCCACGCCGTCGACTCCTCGGCGGCGGAGATGATCCCGGGCTCGTGGGCGTAGATGACCTCGTTGAGCTCCTTGAGGAACGCCACCGCGTCCAGGTCCTCGCGGCCGCCGAACTCGTTGGGGACCCACTCGCCCTCGCGGCGCGAGTAATCGAGGTAGAGCATCGAGGCGACCGCGTCGACCCGGATCCCGTCGACGTGATACTCGCGCAGCCAGAACAGCGCATTGGCGATCAGGAAGTTGCGGACCTCGTAGCGGCCGAGGTTGAACACCAGTGTGCCCCAGTCCGGATGCGAGCCGCGGCGGGGGTCGGCGTGCTCGTACAGCGCGGTGCCGTCGAAGCGGGCGAGCGCGAACTCGTCGCGCGGGAAGTGGGCCGGCACCCAGTCGAGGATCACCCCGATCCCCCGGGAGTGCAGCTTATCGATGAACGACCGCAGGTCGTCGGGCGAGCCGTAGCGCGGCGTCGGCGCGTAGTAGCCGGTCACCTGGTAGCCCCACGAGCCGGTGAACGGGTGGGCCATCACTGGCAGCAGCTCGATGTGGGTGAAGCCCAGATCGGTCGCGTACGCCGACAGCTCGTCGGCGAGCTCTGAGTAGGTCAGGGGCCGGTTGTCCTCCAGGGAATTGAGCCGCCACGAGCCGAGGTGGACCTCGTAGATCGAGACCGGCTCGGAGATCGGCTGGCCGTCGCGACGGGCCTGGAGGAACGCGGCGTCCTCGGTGCTCCAGCGGTGACCCGGGGTCGACACGATCGACGCCGTCTTGGGCGGCACCTCGGTCTCCAGCGCATAGGGATCGGCCTTGAGCATCAGCTCGCCGTCGCCGGTGAGGATCTCGTACTTGTAGCGCTCGCCGGCGCCCACGCCGGGCAGGAACAGCTCCCAGATGCCGCCGGAGCCCATCGAGCGCATCGCGTGCAGCCGGCCGTCCCAGGAGTTGAAGTCCCCGACGACCGACACCGCGCGGGCCGCCGGGGCCCAGACGGCGAATGCCGTCCCGTCGACGCCTTGCTGCTCGCGTACGTGGGCGCCGAGCCGCTCGTAGAGCTCCTCGTGGCGGCCCTCGCCCATAAGGTGCAGGTCGAGCTCGCCGATCGTCGGCATGAACGCGTACGGATCGTGCAGCGTGAACCTGCCGCCCGGCCCGTAATCGACATCGAGCCGGTAGTCGAGCGGCAGCTGGGCGCCGTCGAGCTCGCCCTCGAAGATCCCGCCGGGGTGGATCTGCTCAAGCTTGACGCTCTGGCCCTTGGCCGGCTTGACGGTCACCGCCTCCGCCGACGGACGCAGCGCCCGGACCACGACCCCGCCGTCGACCTGGTGGGCGCCGAGGATCTCGTGGGGCTGCGGATGCTCCCGGCGCACGAGCGCGTCGAGATCGGACTTGGCGACGGTGGTCATTCGGACTCCAGCAGGCGGGCGATGCCGGCGACGGGGATGGGCAACCAGTCGGGACGGTTGTCGAGCTCGTACTGGAGCTCGTAGACCGCCTTCTCGAGCTCGAAGATCGCCAGCAGGTTGAGGATCGCCGCCTCGCCGGCGGGCAGCAGGGCCGGGTCGATGACCGAGAAGTAGTGCTCCAGGAAGGTTCGCCGCGCCTGCTCTTCGAACGCCCCGGGGGTCGGGATGCCGCGCATGATCTCGGCCGCCGAGGCGGCGTAGGCGAACGACCGCAGCATCGAGGCGACATCGCGCAGCGGCGAGCGCTTCTGCCGGCGCTCGAACAGCGGCCGCGCCGGTTCTCCCTCGAAGTCGATGATCAACCAGTCGGACCCGCCCGGGTGGGTGGGGTCCGATCGGTGCAGCGTCTGTCCCAGGTGGTAGTCGCCGTGGGTCCGGATCGCCCGTCCGCCGCTGCCGATGTGGGCGCGCATGGCGAACCGCTCGCGCACGTCCTGGCCGCGGCCGGCGATCCGGGCGACGCGCTCGTCGGCGGGCAGCCGCACGAAGATCCGCTCGATGTCCTCGTCGATCGTCGCCGTCAGCAGCGACAGCGACTCCGCGCTCGGCTCCTCGGGGCTGAACGCCGGATCGTTGGCCTCTGAGGCCAGCGTGTTGTGCAGCTCGGCGGTCACCGTGCCCAGCCGGCCCAGCTCGGCCAGGAACACCGCCGGATCGGACGTGATCTGATCCAGCGCCAGCTCCCAGCCGCCGACCGCGTCGGCGAAGAACCGCTGGGCCACCCCCAGCGTCGCGGAGAAGGCCCGGCCGTCGTACTCGTACCAGCCCTGGAGGGGGGCGATGTTGGCAAACCCCCGGCGGGTGAGGAAGTGCAGCAGCTCGAGCTCGGGGTTGACTCCGGGCTCGAGCTTGCGAAACACCTTGAGCACGGTCTCCTCGCCGAACACGATCGAGGAGTTGGACTGCTCGACCCCGATTGGGCGCACCGCCGCCTCCGGGGTCAGCGGCCCGGTGTCCCGCAGCCGCGCGAAGCGAAAGCTCCCCGCCTCGCCCTCCAGAGTCGCCTCGGCGTCGATCTGGCGCAACAGATCCCGGACGAGCGCAGGGTCGGCGACGGCGTCGACCACCGCCCACTCGGAGGTGCGGGTCATGACCGCCGGCTGATCGGATGACACGCCCGACAGGAAGGCGAGCGGCAGCTGGTAGAGGTCGTGGCTGCCGGTGGCAAAGCGCGTCTGGACGATGGTCAGCAGCAGCGCCGGCGCCAGCGTCACCCGCTCCTCGATCTCCACCGCGGTCACGTGGCGGGACTTGGATGCGTACCAGCGCTGGCCCTCGAGCCATTCGCCGACGGCCTCGAGGTCCAGGCGCGTGACCAGCTGCGCCGTCTCGGTCTGGACGTGCTCGGTCATTGGGTCGCCCCCTCCCCATCGTCCCCCAGTCCAAACCAGTAGAAGCCACGCGGGGCCAGCGTGAGCAGGTACGACCACTCACCGATCGGCGGGAACCGGCTGCGCCCGAACAGCTCCACGGGCGAGCGGCCGGCGTACGCGCTGAGGTCGAGCTCCACCGCCTGCGCCGAGCGCGCCAGGTTGTGGACGCAGAGCACGAAGTCGTCCTCGAAGCGGCGGATCACCGCGAAGATCCGATCGTTCGTGGTCTCGATCGGCTCGTAGGTGCCGAAGCCGAACACCGGATGCTCCTTGCGCAGCGCGATGAAGCGATGCACCCAGCGCAGCAGGGAGGTCGGCGTGCGCAGCTGGGCCTCGACGTTGACCGCCTGGTAGCCGAACACCGGATCCATCAGCGGCGGCGCGTACAACTGGGCGAAATCGGCGCGGCTGAAGCCGCCGTTGCGGTCTCCGGTCCATTGCATGGGCGTCCGGACCCCGTCCCGGTCGCCGAGGAAGATGTTGTCGCCCATCGCGATTTCGTCACCGTAGTAGAGAACCGGCGATCCCGGCAGCGAGAAGAGGATCGCGGTCATGAGCTCGATCTCGTCGCGGCCGTTGTCCAGCAGGGGCGCCAGCCGCCGCCGGATGCCGAGGTTGAGCTTCATCCGCGGGTCCTTGGCGTACTCGGCATACATGTAGTCGCGCTCGTCGTCGGTCACCATCTCCAGGGTGAGCTCGTCGTGGTTGCGCAGGAACAGGCCCCACTGGCAGCTGTCGGGGATCGCCGGGGTGCGCTCCAGGATCTCGTAGATCGGCGCCGCCTCCTCGCGCCGGACGGCCATGAACATGCGCGGCATCACCGGAAAGTGAAAGCACATCTGGCACTCGTCGCCGTCTCCGAAGTACTCGACGACGTCGCCCGGCCACTGGTTGGCCTCGGCGAGCAGCACGCGATCCGGGTAGGTCTGCTCGATCTCCCGGCGGACCTTCTTCAGGTAGCCGTGGGTCTCTGAAAGGTTCTCGCAGCTGGTGCCCTCCCGCTCGTACAGGTAGGGCACGGCATCCAGCCGGAAGCCGTCCAGCCCGAGGTCCAGCCAGAAGCGCAGCACTCCGATCATCGCGTCCTGGACCTCGGGGTTGTCGTAGTTGAGGTCGGGCTGGTGGGAGAAGAAGCGGTGCCAGTAGTAGGCCCCGGCGACTGGGTCATAGGTCCAGTTGGACACCTCGGTGTCGGTGAAGATGATCCGCGCGTCCGGGTAGCGGTCATCGGTGGCTGACCACACGTACCAATCGCGCTTGGGGGAATCCGGGCTGGAGCGCGACTCCTGAAACCACGGGTGGTCGGCGGAGGTGTGGTTCATCACCAGATCGGCGATCACCCGGATTCGCCGGGCGTGCGCCGCCTCGATCAGCTCCTGGACGTCGTCGACGGTTCCGTAATCGGGATGCACCCGGGTGAAGTCCGAGATGTCATAGCCGCCGTCGCGCAACGGTGACTGATAGAAGGGCAGCAGCCAGATGCAATCGATGCCGAGCCACTGGAGATATTCGAGCTTCTCGGTCAGCCCGCGGAAATCGCCCGAGCCGTCGCCGTTGGCGTCGTAGAAGCCGCGGATGTGGATCTCGTAGAACACGGCGCGCTTGAACCACAGCGGCTCGGCCTCGAACCACTGCCGGGCCTGGACCTCGGCGGCATCGGCGGTCGCTTGGCCCGCCCCCGGTCGTCGGTCGTGCAGGCGCGACTCGCGGGCCAGGAGATGGGTCAGGGTGGGCGGACCGACGCTCATCGCAGGACCTGGAGGACGTGGGCCTGGCCCGGTCCGAGCGCGACGAAGTTGTGGCCGATCCGCCACTGGTAGTGCTCGTCGGTCAGCAGGTCGTGGACGGTGAAGATGGGGGGGAGGCCGAGGCTGGCCGGAATCACCGCGACGCCCTGCTGGGTCACGTGGGGATCGATGTTGACCGCGCAGATGACCGTGTCGGCGTGGGCCTGCTTGGCGTAGGCGATCAGCGCCTCGTTGGCGGTGTCCAGGAAGGTGATGTCGGAGAGCTCCTGCAGCGCCGCGTGCTCGCGGCGGATCTGGTTCAGGCGGCCGATCATCGCCAGCAGCGGGCCGTCCAGCGAGCGCTGCTTGATCTCGTACTTCTCGGAGTGCAGGTACTCCTCAGAGCCCTCGCGCACCGGCACGTTCTCGAAGTTCTCATAGCCCGAGTAGAGCCCGTAGCTGGGGCTGAGCGTGGCCGCCAGTACGAGCCGGGCGTGGAACGCCGGCACCCCGCCGTGTTGGAGGTAGGCGTGCAGTATGTCGGGGGTGTTGGCGAAGAAGTTGGGCCGGAAGTACTCCTGCTCGCCCGAGTAGGCGAGCTCGGAGACGTACTCGGTCAGCTCCCAGCGGGAGTTCTTCCAGGTGAAGTAGGTGTAGGACTGGCTGAAGCCGAGCTTGGCGAGATGGCGCATCACCGATCGTCGGGTGAATGCCTCGGCCAGGAACAGCACCTCGTCGTCCTGGGTGTGGACCTCCTCGATCAGCCACGCCCAGAAGGAGAACGGCTTGGTGTGGGGGTTGTCGACCCGGAACGCCTTGACCCCACAGTCCACCCAGTGCAGCATCACGTCGCGCAGCGCTTGCCATAGCCCCCGCCAGTCCGGTGACTCCCAGTTGACGTTGTAGATGTCCTGGTAGCGCTTGGGCGGATTCTCGGCGTACTTCAGCGTCCCGTCGGGACGGCGGTGAAACCACTCCGGGTGCTCGGTCAGCCACGGGTGGTCGGCCGAGCACTGGATCGCGAAGTCAAGCGCGATGTCCATGTCCAGCTCGGTCGCCGCGGCGGTCAGGGCTTTGAGGTCCTCGACCGTGCCCAGATCGGGGTGGATGGCGTCGTGGCCGCCGCTGGCGTCGCCGATCGCCCACGGCGATCCCGGATCGCCGGGCGCGGCGGTCAGCGCGTTGTCGCGACCCTTGCGGTTGGTGAGCCCGATCGGGTGGATCGGGGGCAGGTAGACGACGTCGAAGCCCAGCTCGGCCAGGCGGGGAAGTTGGTCTCGGACACCCTCCAGGCCGCCCCACGAGCGCGGGAACATCTCATACCAGGAGCCGAACCGCGCCCGCAGCCGGTCGACCGCCAGGGGGAGCGGCTGCTCCAGGGTGGCCAGATCGCGACGCTCCTGGGCGTGCTGCACGGCCACCGCGAGCTCCTCGCCGAGCGCGACGTCGTGCTTGGCCGACTCGGGCACCGCCGGGTCGGCGAGCTGCTCGCAGGCGTGCTCGATCAGCTTGCGGGCGCGGGTCGACGGAGCGCCCTGCGTCGCGGCGCGGAGGTGGCGCAGGCCCTCGGAAAGCTCGCCGGTGAGATCGGGCTGGCGCGCTGAGACCTTGCGCTCCAGCTCGTCGCGCCAGGTGCCGAACACGTCGGTCCACGCCTCGATCGTGTATTCCCAGCGCCCCGGTCGGTCTACCGCGAACTGCGCCACCCAGCGCACTCCGCCCAGGTGGGCGTCGAGGCGGCGCAAACCGACCTCCTGCCACTCCGCGTCGCCGGGGCCGCGGTAGCGCACCGCGGCCCGGATCAGCTCATGCCCGTCTCGGAACACGTCCACCGACACGTCGACGCGGTCGCCGACGCAGCGCTTGGCCGGGTAGCGGCCGCCGTCGACCGCCGGTGACGGGTACTGGATGACGATGCGGCCCGGGGGGCGGGTCGTCTGCCCGTCGGCGGCGGTCGGCGCCGACGCGCGCGCGGGCTGAGTGGTCGCGGTCCGGATGCTCACTCCGGGGAAGGTATCCACCTCCCCGCACCGGGTAAACACCAGCGCGTGAACGACCGGCCTCGGAGCAGCGGGGTGCAGCTGCACATCACCTCGCTGCCGCAGGGCCGCCTCGGTGCCGACGCCTATCGGTTCGTGGACTGGCTGGCCGCGGCGGGACAGTCCTGGTGGCAGGTGCTGCCGCTGGGGCCGCCGGATCGGTACCGGTCGCCGTACAAGTCAAGCTCGGCGTTCGCCGCCTGGCGGGGGCTGCTGGCGGCGCCCCGGGCGCCGGTGTCGGCCCCGGAGATCGCGGAGTTTCGTGAGCGCCAGCGCTTCTGGATCGGCGATTGGGAGCGGTTTGCGGGGCGCGACGCGGTGGCCGATCAGGTGCGATTCGACCGAGAGTGGGGAGCGCTGCGCGCCTACGGGGCCCAGAACGGCGTGCGGATCATGGGCGACGTGGCGATCTACATCGCGGCCGGCAGCTGTGACCACCGCAGCTCCCCCGAGCTGTTCCAGTCCGACGTGGTCGCCGGGGCGCCCCCGGACGCCTACTCCACGACCGGCCAGCTGTGGGGCAACCCGCTGTACGCCTGGCCGGCGCTGCAGCGCCGGGAGTATCGCTGGTGGGTGGAGCGGGTGCGGCGGACGCTGGAGCTGTTCGACCTGGCGCGGATGGACCACTTCCGCGGTTTCGTCGCCTACTGGGCGGTCCCCAGGGGAGCACGGACCGCGGTGGGTGGGTCTTGGCGCCGGGGTCCCGGGATCGCGTTGTTCCGCGCGCTCGAGCGGGGGCTGGGCAGCGGCTCGCTGCCCCTGGTGGCCGAGGACCTGGGGGTGATCACCCCGGCGGTGGAGCGCCTTCGCGACCGGGTCGGCCTGCCTGGGATGCTGGTGATCCAGTTCGGCATGGATCCCGAGGAGCCCAACAGCCCTCACCGACCCGAGAACCACGTCGCCGACCGGATCGTCTACACGAGCACCCACGACCAGGACACCACCCGGGGGTGGCTGGAGTCCCTGGGCCCCGGGCAGCGCTCGTTCGTGGACGGTGAGCTGGCGCGCCGGGGACTCCTGGATCGGCGGCGGCCGTGGTGGGGGATGATCCGGCTGACCTTCGCCTCGCCGGCGCGCACCGCGATGCTCCAGGCCCAGGACGTGCTCGGGCTGGGCAGCGAGGCGCGCATGAACCTCCCGGGCAGCTCCGGGCGCAGCTGGCTCTGGCGGCTGGAGCGCGGCGCGCTGACGCCGGCGCTGGCGAGGCGGCTGCGCGAGGTGACCGAGGAGTCAGGGCGGCTGGCCACATAGGCGTCATCCCGCGCCTCGGCCGGTCGCGGGCCTGCCCGCGGAGGCTGGTCGCCACCCCTTATTGGCGAGTTTTGCGCCAATTCGGGTCGGGGGTGCGAATTTGATGCGAAATCGTCGTGTGGGCGTGTGTTCGCTACAGATCCTGGCGGCCGGTTCGGAAATGGCGCAAAGCGCATACGCGATCTTTTCGGCTGTGGGTTGGCTGGCCGGCCACGGCGCCTCCATCCTCCGCCGTCCCGGCGGCTTCGCGATCCTCACCGGCAGCCGGGCCGCGGGGGGGACAGCCGTGACGACTGCGGCGGTCACGCCACTGGCGCGGCGGCGCGACGGTTACGGGATCGCCGTGCGGGAGCGGGTCGAAGGCGAGACCAGGAACCGGCACGCTTAAACGAAGAGACGCTTCGCCAAAGCGTGCAGGTTGTTCGGGGCGGTGGCCATCGCATCCGGCGTTGACCTGCAAAAACCGAAAAACCTGAATTCGCTTTCACGATTTGTCATCCACACCACGCGCAGCCTGCGTTTGTCGACAAACCCGGATGCCGGATTCGTATTTGTCGCCCAACGCATGCCCGCTGGGTTCGCCGGTTGATTGCGGAGCTTGAAGCGGGTCCCGGCATCCCGACGAGCGGTCCCGCGACCGCGACATCAGCGACGATCGCGCCCGACGCCCCGCGAAAAACGATCGGGTATGCACTTGGCGCAAATTCAACCCGGAGCCGGCGGGTGGGGACGGGGGCTGGCGCCGGGACAGGCAAGGCGAGCGGCCTAGCCGCCGCGCCACCGGAATGCGGCCACCCCCGAGCCGGTCTAGCCGCCGCGCCGCCGGAGTGCGGCCACCCCCGACCCGGTCTAGCCGCTGCGCCACCGGAGCACGGCCGCCCGCGCCCAGGCTTTGCCGCTGCGATACAGGTACGCGCAGTCCCCCTGGAGCCGCCCCCAGCGCGTCGGCGAGAAGTTGATCAGCTGGGAGGGGGCGACGCGGACCGGCAGCCCGTCCCGTGCCAGCACCGCCAGCGCCCGCTCGGCGATCGCGATCTGGCCGAACGCGGTGGGATGCACCCGGTCGGCCATCACCTGGTTACGGGCGCCGAAGTCGCTCAGGTCCACCACCAGGGCGCCGCACGCCGCGGCCTCGCGCCGGACCACCTGGTGCAGCGCCCGGACGCGAACGATCCCGGTCGGCGGCACGCCGAGCACGAGCGGGGTGGTCACCGTCAGCACCCGGTCGCAGCGGCGGCCCAGGAAGCCAAGCGCCGGCGCCAGGCCGGCGGCGAACGCCGCGGGGTCCCAGTCGGGCGCGCGCACGTCGTTGACGCCGATGTACAGGCAGCCGAGATCGAAGCGAGCCTCGGGATCGGCCGCCCGCGCCTCGAACGCCGGGATCTGGCGTTGCACCACGTCGGCGACGCGCGCGCCGTCGACGGCGTAGCCCGTGTACGGCAGTCCCAGCCCCCGCGCCGTCCACAGTGCCCAGGACTGCAGGGCCACTCCCCACTGCAGCTCACCGCCGCCGTTGGTGATCGAATCGCCGAACGCGAGCACCCCCAGCCGGCGTTCACATCCCTGATCGAAGGCGGCCATCGGGGCGCGACAGTAGCCGAGTCCGGGCGCCCCATCCGCTCCCGACGACGCGATGCTAGATAATCCGCGCCCTGGTGGGACACGGAATCGTCATGCGCCACGACGGCCAGGGAGATATCCGGCATGCGGCCACGGATCTGGCCGAGCGGATCCCGTCCGCCCTGGCTCCCCTGGCGCGGCTGTCCTTCAACTATCGCTGGTCGTGGCTGCCGGGAGGCCCGGAGCTGTTTGCCGCGGTCGATGCCGAGCGCTTCGTCCTCTGCGGATACAACCCCGTGCGGCTCCTGCAGGAGGCGCCCGCCCGCCGGCTGCGCCGCGCCGCGCAGGACGACCGGCTGCTCGAGCGGGCGCGGGCGCTGGAGGCGGCGGTGGCCGCCGATCTGGAGCGACCGTCGATCGGCGCCCCCCTGAGCGACGACCGCCCCGTGGCCTTCCTGTGCGCCGAGTATGGAGTGCACGTGTCGCTGCCGGTCTACTCCGGAGGGCTGGGAGCGCTGGCCGGCGACCTGGTCAAGGAGGCCTCGGACCGTGCGGTGCCGCTGGTCGCGGTCGGGCTGATGTACCGCAAGGGCTACTTCCGCCAGCGGATCGACGCCTCCGGGTGGCAGCACGAGTATTGGGTCGAGACCGACCCGGACCGGCTGCCCGCGGCCCTGGTCACCGGCCCCGACTCCCAGCCGCTGACGATCACCGTGCCCATCGCCGACTCAGACGTGACCGCCCGGATCTGGCGGGTGCAGGTGGGGCGGGTGCCGCTGTTCCTGCTGGACTCCAGCACGCCGGAGAACGGGCCGCTCGAGAGCTGGATCACCGGCCGGCTGTACGACGGCGACCCCCAGACGCGCCTGTCCCAGTACGCGCTGCTCGGGGTCGGCGGCATCCGGGCGCTGCGGGCGATGGGCTACGAGCCGTCGGTGATCCACCTCAACGAGGGCCACGCCGCGCTCGCCCCGCTGGAGCTGGCCCGCGAGGGTTCGGCCAACGGCGACGGCGGCTCGCTGGCAGACCGGCTGGAGCGCGCTCGCGCCCGGACCGTGTTCACCACCCACACGCCCGTGCCCGCGGGCAACGACTCCTATCCGGCCCATGAGATCGAGGCGGCCATCGGCCGGCTCGCGGTTGCGCTCGGAGGCTCTCTGGACGAGCTGCTGGCGCTCGGTCGCGATGCCGGCGCTGACGGTTCGGCGCCATTCGGGGTGACCCAGGCCGCCCTGCGCACCAGCCGGGCCTCGAACGCCGTGAGCCGTCGCCACGGCGAGGTCGCGCGGGAGATGTGGAGCTCGCTGTGGCCCGGGCGCGCGGTGGCCGATGTGCCGATCGGCCACGTCACCAACGGCGTGCACGTGCCGACCTGGATGGGCAAGGCGATGCGCGAGCTGCTGGACCGCCACCTCCCGGAAGGGTGGTGCGACAACGCTGCCGACCCCCAGGTGTGGAAGCCGGTGGACCGGATCCCCGCAGCCGAGCTGTGGCAGACCCGCTGCCGGCAGCGGGCCGAGCTGATCGCGTTCGTCAGCCGGCGCAGCGTCGCCGACCGGCTGCTTCGCGGCGATCTGCGCGGCTACGTCGATGCCGCCGCCCGGGCGTTCGATCCCGACATCCTGACGCTCGGCTTCGCCCGCCGGGTCGCGACCTACAAGCGGCTCGAGATGCTGACCCGCGACCCGGAGTGGACGCTTCGGCTGCTCGGCGGCGACCGGCCGGTGCAGGTGGTGCTGGCCGGCAAGGCGCACCCTCGCGATGAGGAGGCCAAGCGCGGGCTGCAGAGCGTGTTCGGGCTCAAGGCGGCCAAGATCGTCGGCGAGCGCGTCGTGTTCCTCGACGACTACGATCTCGCCTCGGCGGCCTGGCTGGTGCGGGGCTGTGACGTGTGGCTGAATCTTCCTCGCCCGCCGCTGGAGGCCAGCGGGACCAGCGGCATGAAGTCCGCGTTCAACGGCGGGATCCAGCTCAGCGTGATGGACGGATGGTGGGCCGAGGCCTACGACGGGAGCAACGGGTGGGCGATCCCGGGAGACGTCGATCCCGATCACTACGCCCAGGACGAGCGGGACGCGGCGGCGTTTCACCGTCTGCTGGACGAGCAGGTGCTGCCGGCGTTCTACGAGCGCGACGAGACCGGCGTGCCGCCGCGGTGGGTGGCGCTGATGCGCGAGTCGCTGCGCACGCTGGGCCCGATGTTCTCGGCGAGCCGGATGCTCGCCCAGTACCTCGCCGGTCCCTACCGGGGTTAGGCGTCGCGGACTCGGACAGTCACTAGCGCACCTGCGACAGCGTCCGCGGCCCGTGGCCGACGTACTTCGCGGTCGGCCGGACCAGCTTGCCCTCGCGCTTCTGCTCCATGATGTGCGCCGACCAGCCGGCGGTGCGAGCGCACGTGAACATCGGCGTGAACAGCCCCGGGGGAACGTCGGCGAAGTCGAGCACCACCGCCGACCAGAACTCGACGTTGGTGGCGAGCACGCGGTCCGGGTAGCGAGCCCCGAGCTCGGCCAGCGCCGCCGCCTCCAGCGCCTCGGCGACCTGCACCCGCGGCGCGTCGATCTCGTGGGCAGCGCGCCGGAGAACCCGCGCGCGAGGATCCTCCGCGCGATACACGCGGTGGCCGAAGCCCATCAGCCGCCGGCCGGAGTCCAGCACGCCCTTGACGTAGCGCTCGGCATCGCCGGAGGCGGCCACGTCGTCGAGCATCTTCAGCACGCGTGACGGCGCCCCGCCGTGCAGCGGCCCGGAGAGGGCGCCAACCGCCGCTGACAGCGCCGCGGCGACGTCGGCGCCCGTCGAGGCGACGACGCGGGCGGTGAACGTGGAGGCGTTCATCCCGTGCTCGGCCGCGGAATTCCAGTACGCGTCGATCGCCTTGACGTGCCGGGGGTCAGCCTCGCCGCGCCAGCGGATCAAGAACCGCTCGGGGATCGATCGCGCCTGGTCGATCTCGCGCTGGGATACGGGCGGCTTGCCGATCCCGCGGGCCGATTGGGCGACGAACGAGAGCGCCATCACCGAGGCGCGGGCGAGGTTGTCACGGGCCTGCTCGTCGGAGATGTCGATCAGCTGACCGAACCCCCATTGCGGGCCGAGCATGGCCAGCGCTGACTGTACGTCGACCCGCGGATCGCCGGAGCGCACGCTCAGCGGATGCGGCTCCGCCGGCGGCAGGCCGGGCGTCAGCGAGTCGTCGACGAGCAGTCCCCAAACCTGCTCGAACGGCACGTTGCCGACGAGCTCCTCGAGGTCGACGCCGCGGTAACGCAGGGCGCCGCCCTCCCGGTCGGGCTCGGCGATCTCGGTGGCGAAGGCGACGACGCCCTCGAGGCCCGACTGGACTTCAGCGGTGGCGTTCATGAGCGAGTGGGGTCTCCTGGCTGGGGATCGGCGGGCCTCGCATACGCTAGTGGTCGGGACGACCACCAGCCACGCCACCGGGGCCACAGGTAGGCTGCACGCGGTGTCGGCACTGCTGCAGCGATCGGCGGCGGAGCTGGCCGCGATGGTCCGTTCCGGCGAGCTCGGCGCGGGCGAGCTCGTGCAGGCAACGCTCGAGTCGATCGAGACGCTGGACCCGGCCATCCACGCGTTCACCCATGTCGACGCCGACGGAGCGCTGGACGCGGCGTCGCGCATCGCGTCGGGTGACCCGCGGCCGTTCGCCGGCGTGCCGATCGCAATCAAGGACAACCGGGCCGTGGCCGGCCTTCCGCTGACCATGGGCAGCGACCTGTTCGGGAGCTACGTCGCCGATCACGACACGTTCGCGGTCCGCCGGCTGCGCGACGCCGGATTCGTGATCGTCGGCAAGACGGCGCTGCCGGAGATGGGCATCCTGCCGACCACCGAGTCGCGCCGGTTCGGCCCGACCCGCAACCCGTGGGCGCCAGACCGGACCCCCGGCGGCTCCAGCGGCGGGTCGGCGGCCGCGGTCGCCGCCGGAATGGTGCCGATCGCCCACGGCAACGACGGCGGTGGCTCAATCCGGATCCCGGCCGCGTGCTGCGGGCTGGTCGGGCTCAAACCGGCCCGAGGACGGGTATCGGTCGGTCCTGACGCCGGACAGAGCTTCCTGGTGTCCGACGGGGTGCTGACCCGCGGGGTACTGGACACGGCGGCGCTGCTGGACGTGCTCGCCGGGTACGAGCCTGGGGATGCGACCTGGGCCGCCCGGTCGCAACCCGCCCGTTCCTACGCCGAGCTGGCCCGGGAGGGCCCCGGTCGGTTGCGCGTGGCGCTCGCGCTCAACCCGCCGCTGGAGGGGGCCGAGCTTCATCCGGTCAACGCGGCGGCTACGCGTGACGCGGCCCGTCTGCTGGAGTCGCTCGGTCATGGAGTGGAAGAGGTCACCGCGCCGTGGTCCGGGCTCGACCTGCTGTCCTCGTTTACCCGGGCGTTCGGGCCGCTGGTCTCACTGACGACGCTCGAGGGTGCCCGGCGGGCCGGCCGGGAGCCGACCGAAGCCGACCTCGAGCCGCTCACCTGGCAGCTGTGGCAGCGTTCACGCCAGCTGAACGCACTCACCAATCTCGAGGCGCAGGCGAAGCTGGAATCGGTGGCCCGCGAGCTCATCCGCCAGCTGGCCGGGTATGACGCGATCCTCACGCCGACGCTGGCCCAGCGCCCGGTGCTCACCGGTGAGATCCACGGGCGCGGACCCGATCCCTGGGGCAACTACCAGCGCTCGGGTTACTTCACCCCCTACACCGCGATCGTCAACATCACCGGCCTCCCCGGGATCTCGGTGCCGCTGCACCACGGCGACGACGGCCTCCCGACCGGCGTTCAGCTGATCGGGCCGCCGGCGCGCGAGGATCTGGTGCTGGCGCTCGCCCACCAGCTGGAGCAGGCGCGACCGTGGACGCCACGCACGCCCGACCTGACCTGGGCACAGCGGACGCCCGACTCGACGCCGCCCGGAGCCACTTAGAATGCGCACTTCGCCGGAGCGTGCGCCGGCGCTGAGCGAACCGCAAACCCAAAAGAGGAAACTCAGACATACATGGCCTACGTAATCGCCGAGCCCTGCATCGGAACCAAGGACAACTCGTGCGTCGAGGTCTGCCCGGTCGACTGCATCCATCCGACACCCGACGAGCCCGACTACGACAGGGCCGAGATGCTCTACATCGACCCCGAGGAGTGCATCGACTGCGACGCGTGCGTGGAGGCGTGTCCCGTCGACGCGTGTTTCGCTGAGGATCAGCTGCCCGACGAGTGGCAGAAGTACATCCAGCTCAACGCCGACTACTACAAGAGCTAGATGCTGAAGACCGCCGCGCATGCGCGGCGGTCCGGCGGGCGCATGCGCCCGCCGTGGGCGCGGTGCATGCACCGCGCCCTTACCCAAATTAGGCCATGGGCAATGACATCCCGGCCGGCTTGGGCGCCGCCGCGGGGGCGGGAGCCTGCATGACCGGGAGCTCCACCGGAGATTGCGCGATCAGTCCGCGCGCGGCGTGGCGCAGCGCCTGGGCGGCCGGATCGTCAGGATCGGACAGCACCAGCGGCAGGCCGGAATCCGACTGCTCGCGCAGCGCCATCGTCAGCGGCACCTTGGCCAGCATCGGCACGTCGAGCTCCTCCGCCAGCAGCTGACCGCCGCCCTCGCCGAAGATCTGGAAGCGCTCGCCACCCGGCGTCACGAACCCGGACATGTTCTCGATCACGCCGGTGATCTCCAGCTTGAGCTTGGTCGCCATCTCCGCCGAGCGGCGGGCGACCTTCTGGGCGACCGGCTGCGGCGTGGTCACGATCACGAACTTGGCCTGCGGCAGCAGCTGGGCCAGGGTCATCGACACGTCGCCGGTGCCGGGCGGAAGGTCGATCAGCAGATAGTCCAGCGGCCCCCAGGCGACGTCCTCGAGGAACTGCTGCAGCGCCTTGTGCAGCATCGGCCCGCGCCACACGACGGCGGCATCCTGCTCGACGAAGAAGCCGATCGACATCACGCAGATGCCGTCGTGGGCCTCGATCGGGACCAGCTTGCGCTCGCCGTCGACCCGCGGGCGCTCGCCGCCGACGCCGAGCATCCGGGGCTGCGAGTACCCCCACACGTCGGCGTCGAGAATGCCCACGCGCTTGCCGTCACCCGCCAGGGCCGCCGCCAGATTGGCGGTCACGCTCGACTTGCCGACGCCGCCCTTGCCCGAGCCGATGCAGATCACGTTCGAAACCTGGGCCAGCGCGCCCTCCGGCAGGCCGGCGCGACCCAGCTTGCGCCCGAGCGCCGCCTTCTCGTTGTCGGAGAGGACGTCGAAGCTCAGATTGACCCCGGTAATGCCATCCAGGCCGCGGATCGCGGTGTTGACCCCGGTCTCGAAGTGACTGCGGATCGGGCACCCTGCCGTGGTCAGCGACACCGTCACGTCGACCACCCCGTTGGCGTGGACGTCGAGCGATCGCACCATCTCCAGCTCGACGATGTCGCGCCGCAGCTCGGGATCGATCACGCTACGCAGGGCTTCGGTGACTTGCTCTCTGGTCGGCATGAGATTCATTCAAGCAGACGCCCGGATGGTCCCGGGCGAGGCCCGGGCGGCTGGCGGTCAGGCCACCGCGGGCGCCAGCCGGTCGCCGATCAGCGCCACCGCGTCCAGGTCGTCGTGCAGCAGGTGCTGGCAGAAGACGCGGCTCACGCCGGCGTCGGCGAGGTTGGCCAGCTGCTCGGTGACGCTGTCGACGGTGCCGACGATCCAGCCGTGAGGCGGCTCGTTGCGCAGCGCGTCGGCGTCGGCGCCGATCCGCTCGGCCAGCCGCGCGGCGCGGTCGCGCAGCTCGGTGTCGTCGGCGCCCACCACGACACCGGTCATGACCGAGAACCGAATTGGATCCCGCCCGCCCCGGCCGGCCTGCTCGCAAGCGCGGAGGATGACCTCGCGCCGCTGGCGCACCTCATCCAGGTTCGGGAACGCGGTGTTGTACTCGCCGGCGTAGCGGGCCGCCAGGGCGGCGCTGCGGGGGCCGGCCGCCCCGCCGATGATCAGCGGGACCCCGGCCCCGCCCGCCCGCTGCACCGGCCGGGGCGCAGCGTCGAGATCGCGCAGCGTGTAGTGCGCGCCATCGAAGGAGAAGGGCGCCTGCGTCCACGTGCCCAGCACCACCTGCAGCTGCTCCTCCAGCACGTCGATCCGGACGCCGGTCGGGTGAAACGGGAATCCGTAGGCGGCATGCTCGCGCTCGTGCCAGCCGGCGCCGAGGCCGAGCTCCACCCGTCCGTCGGAGACGTGATCGGCGGTGGTGACGAGCTTGGCCAGCACGGAGGGATGGCGAAACGTCGCCGGCGAGACCATCGTCCCGAGCCGGAGCGTGGATGTCACCGCGGCCAGGGCGCACAGCGTGCCCCAGGCATCGAGCGAGCCCCGCTCGGGATGCTGGCCCTCGAGGTTCATGTAGTGGTCAGAGCGAAACAGGGCTGGGATGGCGTGCTCCTCACACGCCCGGGCGAGCGCCAACCACTGTGGCCAGCTCACCCCCTCCTGGCCTTCGATCATCAGGCACAGCTGCATGGTTTGATCACCTCCTGAGGTTGCTCGGGCAAGTACCCGATGACGGTCTTAAAGACCGACCGGGGCGCCACTTGCGTGACGCCCCGGCGGTTGAGGGAGGAGAGGGTACTTCGTCCGCCGGCGAGGATATGAGGCCGGCGAACCTGTCCCGCGAGTGCGCTCTCCTGGTCGCGCCGCGGGGGAAGCTTGGGGTTATGGGATCGTGAGCCGACCCTGCGCGTCAGAGATTAGCTTCTCCACCCGGCTGCGCCGCTGACGCAGCTCGTGCTCGACCCGGGTCCGCGTCTGGCGCACCTCGCGCTCGACGTGGTTGCGGGCGGCGGCGCCGCGGCGCTCGTAGCGGTCCAGCTCGCGCTCCACCGAGGTCCGGTCGCTGTACTTGTCGGCCAGTTCCCTGACCGTCGAGACCAGATTGTCCCGAGCCACCAGGCTCGCTCCGACCGGCACCAGGAGGGCCCGCTCGGCGATCTGCTGGACCTGGGTGACGCGGACCCTGGACGCGGCCCGGGTCGCGCTCGCGGCCGTCTGCGTCGTCGTCTTGGCGCGGGTCGCCGTCTGGCTGGCGGCGGCCCGGGTGGCCGTGGCCGACCGGCGGGTCGCGTTGCGCTTCCGGGTGGCGGCAGCCTTCTCTCCGCGGGTGGTCGCGGCCCGGTCATCGCTTGTCTGGGGGGCGGCCTCGCGGCCGCTTGCACTATCGGTGCTCGCCATCGTTTCGTCTCGCTCGCTTCAAGTTCGTGGTGACGATGTTAGCCGGTTTCCGGCGGGTCATCGAACACACGTTTGTAAACCATGCCGCCACGGGGTCACATGGCCGCCCGGCCCGAATCAGCTGTCCACGTGGAGCAGGTCGGCGCCGGCGCCGGCGCCGAAGCGCTGACCGCGGGTCAGGCGCCGGAGGCTCGTGGCAGCGGCTGGTGCAGGCCGACGCGCGCCAGCCACAGGGTGGGCGCGCTCAGCTCGGCCATCGTCGGCAGGGCCTCGGGTCCCGAGAACACGCGCGCCAGCGCCTCGGTGCCGGCAGCGCGGACGATCGCGTCGCAGAAGAACTTTCCCTGCTCGTACTGGCGCAGCTTGAGCTCGAGCCCCAGCAGCTTGCCGACCAGCCGGGAGAACCCGGACTGCGTGCGCCGGCGACGATCCAGCGCCGAGCGCAGCTGGGGCAGCGAGGGCAGGAGGTCAGGCGCGACCGCGTCCATCACGTGCTCGGCGTGGCCCTCGATCACGGCCATCACCGCCTGGACGCGATTGAGCGTGTCGCGCTCGCCGGGGCTGGCGAAGACCGAGATCAGATCGCCGCTGCGCACCGCTCCGGCGACCCTCCTCACCTCGGGGCCGGTGGGCACCCGCAGCTTGTGCTCGGTCTCCAGGCGCAGCTCGGCGCTGCGCAACAGCTCGCGGATGAGTCCGGCGACGTGCCCGTGCAGCCAGGGCACGCCGGCGAACTGAACCGCATGCGTGACCTCGTGCAGAGCCACCCAGGTGACGAACTCCTGCTCGCGGGCGCCGAACGCGTCGACGGCCTGCCCCAGGTTCGGCAGCACGAACAGCAGCCGCGGTGGGGTCGACGGAACCGCCTCGTCCAGCAGCACCAGCTCGTACTGACCCAGGACCCTCTGGGAGAGGTAGCCGAGGACGACGCCGACCTCGGTGGTGACAACGACGCCGAGGGCGAGCTGCGCCGCGGGCCGCAGCGGGCCGAGACCGTCCCCTGCGCGATCCAGCACCGGATCGAGCAGGTTGCGCATCGCGTTGAGGTTGGTCCGAACCCATTCGCGCCGGCCGATGCCCTCGGGCGGGGGGAGGGGCCGCTGCGGGGTGAGGCGGGTGTAGGCGGTCACCCGCCGCTCGGCTTCGACGGCCAATGCCGGCAGGTCGGCCTGGGGGGGCGGCGCGTCGGTGCTGCCGGCGACGTAGCCGGCGATCTTCTCGGCCAGGATCCAGTCGATCATGCGTGGATGCGCTCCAGCTCGGCCAGCGCCTCGCCGGAGCGGGCGGCGACCAGGTGCGAGCTGGGCGTCGCGTCCAACGGCGCGCCCAGCGGATCGTCCAGGTCCGGGAAGCTGACCTGTCCACCGGACTCGCGGACGATCAACTGACCGGCCGCGGCATCGACGCCGCGGCAGCGCCCGAGGGTGACCATCCCGTCGAACCGGGCGGCGGCGACCTGGCACAGGGTCGACGCGATCGTCCCCAGCGCTCGCAGGCGGTGGGCCGACGCCATCAGCGGCTCGATCGTCGCGTGTACCCACCGCGGGTCGGCCGACTCGATCCCGACCAGCTCGAGCCGCCCGTCGCGCGCGCGCTGCTCGGGCAGGGCCGGATCCAGGAGTGCGCCGTCCCGCCAGGCGCCTTCGCCGCGCCGGGCCCACCACTGCTCTGACGCGCCGAAGTCGTGCACGAACCCGAACGCGACGTCGGCCATCGTGTCGCCGTCGGCCACCGCGATCGACAACGCGTAATGGCAGGCGCCACGCTTGGCGTTCAGCGAGCCGTCGATCGGGTCGATGATCACGTGGACGCCGCCGCCTCCAAAGTCCACCTGACCCCGCTCCTCTGACAGCGCGTCGAAGTGAAAGCCGTCGTCGTGCAGCGTCTGCAGCTCGGCCATCACCACCGCTTCGGCCGATCGATCGATCTCCAGCGTGCGGTCACCGCCGCTGCCGCGGGTGCCTGTCTCGCGGGCCCGCTCGGCGGTGCTCGGAGCCGCGGCGAGCACGTCGCTGAGACCGATCACGGCGCGCCGGCACGCGCCCAGCCAATCTGCGTCGAGTGCGGTGCCGGTGCAGGTCATCCTCAACCTATGCTGTCAAACGGTGAGTGAGGACCACGCCCGCAGTACTCGACCAGCCGACCTGGACCTGCTCTCCGACCGCGCCGCGGCGGACCGGCCGCTCGATGGCCTGACCGCCCACCAACGCGACGTCGCGACCCACTCCGACCCGTGCCTGGTCGTCCGCGGCGCGGCCGGAACCGGCAAGACGCGGGCGCTGGAGGCCCGTGTGCGCTGGCTGGTGCGACAGGGTTGTCCCCCTGAGCGGATTGGCGTGGTCGTCCCGACGGCAGCCCGCGCCACGGCGCTGGCGGCGCGGATCGAGAGCCGGCTGGCGTTCGGCTACGAGACCCTGTACGTGCTCACCCCAGCGCGGCTGGGCGCCCTGGTGCTGCGGGGCGCCGGCGGAGCCGGGGTGGACGGCGCGGTCCCCGGATGGGATCCCCTGCAGTCGGTGCTGACCGCGGGCGACCGGCTGGCGATGCTGGTGGAGCGCATCGACGAGCTGTCGCTGCGTCACCACGACTTTGGCGGGCGCCCCAACCTCCTGCTCGGCGGGTTCGTCCGCCGCATCGACCGCCTCAAGGCAGAGCTGGTGAGCGCCGAGCGATACCTGCAGTGGGCGGCCGGCCTGGCTGAGGCGGACGTGCCGGAGGCGGCACTGGAGCGCGAGTTCGCCGAGATCTATGCGAGGCATGAGCGCATGCTCGCGGAGGCGGGGGCGCGCGACGACGGGGACCTGATCATCGACGCGCTCGCCCTCGCCCGCCGCCACCCCGCCCTGGCCGCCCGGTTTGACCACCTGCTCCTCGACGACGCCCAGGAGCTCGATCTCGGCCCGGCAAGCCTGGCGCTGCAGGTGGGCGCGAGCCGGAGCATGACGATCGCCGGCGACCCGTCGGCCGGGCTGGGGCGCTACCGGGGAGCGGGGGCCGCGCGGATGCGGAGGTTCGCGGACCGGCCGAACGCCAGTTCGCTGGTGCTGGACCGCAACCAGCGGTGTCCGGATCGGGTATGGCGGGCCGCCCGGGCGGCGCTGGCCTCGGGTGGCACGGCTGCCGATTTCGAGCCCGCCGAGACCGCCGCCGCCGGCGGCGGGGGCGATGTGGAGCTGTGGCGGTGCGCCAACGAGCGCTCTCAGGCCCAATCGGTGGCCGCGGACATCGAGCGCCTGCTGGCCCGAGAGACCGCGTCGACGGGACAGATCGCCGTGCTGGTGCCGGAGATCGGCCACGCGGGACAGGCGATCAGCGTGGCGCTGGAGGAACGGGCGATCGCCCACCACCTCGTCGGCGAGGGGGCATTCTTCCAGCGGGCGGAGATCCGCGACGTCCTCGCCTGGCTGCGGCTGCTCGCCGATCCGACCGATGCCGGCGCCGTGGTCCGGGCGCTGGCGCGGCCGCCGATCGAGCTGCGCTCGGTCGACATCGCCCGTTGCACCCAGATCGCCCGCCGGCGCAAGCTCGACATGGTCTCGGCGCTGGCGGCGGCGATCGAGGCGCCCCAGGTCCCGCCCGAGGCACGCGAGCGGATCCGCGTGTTCCTCAAGCTCTATCGAGCTGGAATGGCCACGATCGACACCAGCCGTCCCGACCTCTACGTCCATCGGCTGATCGAGCGGCTGGGGCTGCGCCGCCAGCAGCTGTTCGCCGCGCAGGCCGACGTGGTGGAGCGCTTGCGCGCGCTGGCCCGGTTCGGAGAGCTGGCGTCCGCCCACCTGGCGCGGGCTCCGCAGGCCACTCCCCGGGAGTTCGCCCGCTCGATCACCGCCGTCGTGGATACGACCCCACCCACCCTGCGCGAGCAGGAGGAGCCGGATCTGGGGGGCGACGGCGCCGTCCAGGTGCTGACGCTGGCGGCGGCCGGGGGATTGGAGGCCGACCACGTCTACGTGATCGGACTGCACGCGGGGATGGCGCGGGGAGCGGGATCCGCGCCCGAGCCGATCCCCGAGTCCCTGCTGCTCGAGCCCACCCCCGGCGACACCGAGGCCAACCGCCGCCTCGCCCTGGCGCAACAGTTCTACGTGGCGTTCAGCCGGGCGGTCCACCGCCTCGTCCTCACTTTCCCGTCGGCCGACGACCGGGGGGCGCCGCTGTCGCCGGCTCCCGTCCTGGAGAAGGTCCGCCACGCGCTGGGCGTCGTGTGGCAGGAACGCGAGGAGGAGCTGTTCGGACCCGCCGAAGCGCTGCATTCCACCTACCGCCTGCTCCGCGACGAGCTGCTGGAGGGCACCATGCGGGCCGGCGGCCGGCTCGGCGAGCTGCGGTTCGACACCGACCTGGACGTGTCTCACGCGGTCGTTCGCTACCTCGAGCTGCTCAAGCTGGCGGCGCTGATCGCTCGCGGTGGGTTGGGTGAGTACCCGAGCGTCGCCGACTCCCTGCGTGACGTCAACTCGCGGATCCTGCAGGCGGTCACCGCCGAGCAGCGGGAGATCTTCGAGTCCTCCGCGCTGGATGACTATCTGCTGGACGCAGAGCGAGACGCCCGTCGCCGCGCCCAGGCGATCGTGGCCCGCGACGAGCCCTCGCTGGAGCCGTTCCTCCCCCGGCGGGGCGAGGGGGTGGTGCTCTCGGCATCGGACATCGACACCTACCGGACGTGCCCGCTGAAGTACAAGTTCGCGCGGGTGTTCCGGATCCCCCAGGAGCCGACGCTGCATCAGCGCTTCGGAATCCTGCTGCACCAGGTGATGGAGCGCTTTCACGCCGCTGGGTGGGACTCGTCGGCCGGCACGCTGCCCGAGCTGCTGGGACTGCTGGAGGCGGGCTGGCGGCGCGGCGGGTTCGGCGACTCCGAGGAGGAGCGCCAGCTCCGCGGTAAGGCGGCGTCGGCACTCACCCGCTACCACGAGCGCTTCCGCTCGGAGGCGGCCCAGCCGGTGTGGTTCGAGCGCCAGTTCACGTTCAAGCTCGGCCGCCATCTGCTGCGCGGCCGGGTCGACCGCGTCGATCGCCTGCCCGACGGCGACTACGAGCTGATCGACTACAAGACGGGCCGGCCCAAGACCGCAGCGGCGCTCGCCGACGACGTGCAGCTGTCGCTGTACGCGGTGGGGGCGCGGGAGTCGTGGCGGCTTCAGGCGTCGCGTCAGGCGTACTACTACCTGCTCGACGATCAGAAGGTGGCGGTGCCCGACGACGATGGCGACCGCGGCGAGTGGGTACGCGAGGTGGCGACCGAGGTGGCCGACGGGATCCTCGCCCAGGGGTTCGAGCCGACGCCGTCGTTTCAGGCGTGCTCGATCTGCGACTACCGCCTGGCCTGTCCCGCGGCCGAGCGGTGACTCGGGCTGGCCGCTGCTCGCCCGGGTGGCGCCGGCGGCGCTACTCGGGCCCCGCGCCCTCGCCGCCCCGCTGGCGCAGGAACCGCTGCAGGTCGCGGGCGATGGTGTCGCCCGAGGGGAGCGCGGTGGGTGAGTCGTCCGCCTCTTCGCCGGCCGCTTGCTCCAAGCGCTCGACGAACGCCTGAACGTCCGGGTCGCTCTGCACCGCGACGTTGACCTGGCGCTCGTAGTCGGAGGCCGCGGACTCCAGCTCCGACGCGTCGACGGCGACGCCGACGAGGCCCTCGAGCTTGCGCACCAGCGCGAGCGCCGCCTTCGGGTTGGGGGTGGCCGCGATGTAGTGCGGGACGGCTGCCCACAGGCTGGCCGACGGCAGTCCGGCCTGCTGGCAGGCGGCGTGGAGGATGCCGACGATCCCGGTCGGCCCTTCATAGGAGGAGGGCGCCAGTCCCAAGCGGTCGACCAGCGCCGGATCTGAGCTCAGGCCGGTTACCGAGATCGCCCGCGTGTGCGGGACGTCGGCGAGCAACGCCCCGAGCGTCACGAACAGCTGGGTGCCGACCGCCTCCGCCAGCTCCACCACCAGCTGGCAGAACGACCGCCACCGGAACGAGGGCTCCGAGCCGGTCATCAGGATCAGGTCCCGAGGCGCCCGGGGCACACGGGCCTCGAACAACTCAACCGCCGGCCACACGATCTCCCGCGCCTGGCCGTCCATCATCTTGACGCGCGGTCGGGTCGCCTGGAAGTCGTAGAACTCCTCGGGATCGATCGTCGCGAACCGGCGGGCGCCGAGGGCGGAGCCGACGAACTGGATCGCGCTGGAGGCGGCGTCGGCGGCGTCGTTCCAGCCCTTGAACGCGCACACCAGCGCCGGAGCCCGGAGACCGTCCGGGCGGTGTTCCCACTGCAGGGGCTGCATCCGACTCACCGTACATCATGCGCTGATGGCGCCAGACGACAGAACCGTGGTGTCGGTCAGCGGTTTGCGACCCGGCCAGGAGGTCGACGGGGTGTTCGCGTGCATCCGCAAGGACCGGCTGATGACCCGGACCGGCTCGCCCTACCTGGCGCTCGAGCTGCGCGACCGTACCGGCGCGCTGCCGGCCCGGGCGTTTCGCAGTGCCGACGCGCTGGCCGGACGCTTCGAGCGCGGAGACGTGGTGCGCGTGCGCGGCCGGGTGGAGAGGTTCCGGGACGAGCTGATGCTGGAGATCTCAGAGATCGGCCGGATCCAGGCCGACGACGAGATCGATGCCGGTCGCTTCCTGCCGACCGCGTACCGCGACGTGGACGAGCTCGACGGGTTTCTCGAGCACCTCGCCGGCGAGGTCTACGACCGGGCATACGCCCGCCTGTTGAGCTCGTTGCTGGGCGACGGAGCGTTGCGGGCCCAGTGGCGCCGGGCCCCCTGCACCCGGACCGGGCATCACGCCTACCTCGGGGGGCTGCTGGAGCACACGGTCGCGGTCGCCACGCTCGCCCACGAGACCTGCCAGCTGCATCCGGGGCTGAACCCCGACCTGCTGCTGACCGCGGCGCTGACCCACGATCTGGGGCGCGCCGGCGAGTTCACCTACGGGGCCGAGATCGGCCTCACCGCCGAGGGGCGGCTGCTCGGTCACCTGGTGATCGGCGAGCGGATCGTCTCGGAGCGCAGCGCCGGAGTGCTGGACGAGGACCGCCGGCTGGCGCTGCTGCACTGCCTGCTCACGCATCACGGGCCGGCGTCGGCTCCGGGTGGGCGTTTTCACTCGCCCGAGGCGGTGGCGCTGTACCGGTGCAATGCGGTCGACGCCGGCGTCAAGGGCGCGCTGCAGTACGGCCCCGGGGGCGACTGAGCGGCTGGCTGGGTCGCCGCGGCGGCGGCTCGCCGTAGCAGATTGGCACACTTGGGCCGGCGTGACCATCATTCCGCAGCGTGTCCTGAGGAACGAGATCAGTTCGGTGCTGCGGCGCGTCGAGCACGGTGAGAGCTTCACGATCACCGTCAACGGCAGGCCAGTGGCTGAGCTCGGGCCACTGCGGCGCAACGCCCAACCGCCGGCCAGCCTCGATGCGATCTTGGCGCGCACGCCGGTCGATGACGACTGGGCGGCCGAGCTACGGGCCGCGCGCGACGAGGAGCATGCGCACGGACGTGCTGACGCGTGACCGTCCTGATTGACACGAGTTTGCTCGGGGGCGCCGTCGCCACTGGAATCGAGCAGTCGTTCGTGCTCAGCGTCGTCACCGTCGGCGAGCTGAGACTGGGGATCCTGTCGGCGGGCACGCCGGCGATCCGGACCGCCCGGCTGGCACGCCTCACGGCTGTCCTTGGAGAACACGACCGTGCTGCCGGTAGACGATGCCGTCGCGTCGCGCTACGCGGAGCTGCGCTTAGCCGCCGGCCGGCTGCCGACAAACGACCTCTGGATCGCGGCAACCGCAGCGGCGCACAAGCTGCTGCTGGTCACCGGCGACGAGAGGCAGTCAAAGCTTCCGGGACTGCGCACGCGCTACGTGTCCTCCGGCCGGCCAATAGCGAGCCCGTGACGGATCACTGGCCCGCGGTGATGGCTTGCTGGACGAGCGTCCCGTACAGATTGACGAGACCGGCGCCCGACAGGCTCGTGATTTGAGCGAAGGCCGGGGGTAAGGCTCAGCACAGGGCGAATAGCTGGGTCGCGATGAGCTGCGCCGGCAGTCGAGGATCGACCGGGAGGCTGCCGGTGTGGGCGAGCGGAGCGAGGCGGGCACTTCGGGGACAATCGTCGCGTGAGCAGCGGAGCGTGATCCGCTGAGCCCGCATCGCGGGAGCCGCAGACCATTCTGCCGCCAAACCGGATCGCTTGGTCGCGAAGTGCCCGCCTCGCTCGGCGTGCGTCGGGCTAGAATCATTGCGTACTCAACCGTGGAGGAGGCCGCCGTGGAAATCGAGATCTGGTCAGACGTCGCCTGTCCCTGGTGCTACGTCGGCAAGCGCCGGTTCGAGGCCGCGCTGGCTCAGTTCGAGCATCGCGACGAGGTGGAGGTCGTGTGGCGAAGCTTCGAGCTCGATCCCCAGGCCCCGGCGGAGCGATCCGGCGACCGGGTCGCCCATCTGGCGCAGAAGTACGGGATGTCACTGGAGCAGGCGCGGGAGTCACAGCAGCAGATGACCGACACCGCCGCCGGTGAGGGCCTGACGTTCCGGCTGGACATCGCCCGCGCCGGCAACACGTTCGACGCCCATCGAGTGGTGCACCTCGCCCGTGAGCACGGTCTCCAGGACGCGGTCAAGGAGCGTCTGCTGCACGCCTACTTCAGCGAAGGCGAGTTGATCAGCGACCGCGAGACGCTGGTCGCGCTCGGTGCCGAGGTCGGTCTCGCCGCCGAGGAGCTCCGCGCCACGCTGGCCGGCGACCGGTTCGCCGGCGAGGTGCGCGAGGACGAGCGCAGCGCCGCCTCTCTGGGGATCAGCGCGGTGCCGACGTTCGTGATCGACCGCGCCATCGGGGTGTCGGGCGCCCAGCCGCCCGAGACCCTCCTGGCACTGCTCCGTCGGGGCTGGGCGGACCAGCCCGGCGTCGCTGCGGCTAGCGCCCCTGGCGCAGGTTCGCCCGCCGCCGGTGGCCGGTGATCTGCCACGGACCGGGCGTGAAGTCGAGCACCAGGTTGACGACCCAGATGATCAGCGTCGCCTGCACGTAGCCCCAGAACCCGGTGATGCTGAAGCCGCTGACGATCGTGTCGGTGATCAACAGCATCAGCATCGACACGAAGAACCAGGCGAGGCCGAACGTGAGCACCGCCAGGGGCAGCGTGATTAGGCGCAGGAGCGGCTTGAGCACCGTGTTGAGCACGCCGAACACGGCGGCCGCCAGCAGGAGCGCGCCCGCCCCCGTCGAGTGAACCCGGCTGAGGAGGGCGACCACGATCAGCAGGACGATCGCGTTGGTGAGCCAGGAAATGGCCAACCTCACGGGCAGGCCCGGCTGTCGGTTCGCGAGGGCGGCGTCAGGCATCTTGGTCTCCGATCACACACCTTACCGGCCGCGCCGGCGAGTTTCGCCACCGGGTTTCGACTTTCCCGCCCCGACTCCTTGCCGGCGGTCAAACCGGTGCTCCCCGATCACGGCGAAGATGGCGGCTCCGTCGCGGTAGAGAGGCCCGGGCGCCCGCCCGCGCTCACCTTCCCGAGCGCTCGAGGCGGGCGCCCCCGGGCCAGGGGGAGCTCGATCTCGCCGCCGCGGGGATGTTGGCCGCATCGGTCGCAGCGGAAGCCAGCGCCGACGCCGCCGCCGCAGCCGGCGTGGAGCATGAGTCGCGGCGGGCCATCCGGCGTCGGGTAGTGGCGGTCGCCCCATTTCATCAGCACGATCAGGGTGGGCGCCAGCTCGCGTGCCTTGTCGGTGAGGACGTATCTCGGCCGTCCAGGCGGCTCGAGCGGGCGGCGCCGAGCCGTCGACCCTGCGTGAGCACGCCGTCCTCGATCCCTCACGGACGGTCACGCGGGACGTCGTGCGACTCCGCTCCGCGCTCGCCATCTCCCCGCGCGTCACGGTGTCCGGGCATGTCTACGACGTGAGCACCGGATTGGTGAAGACGGTCCTCCCTGCCGGCCGCTGAGGAGACCGAAGTTATTTCCAGCAGGCCGACTCCGCGGGATCTCACGTCGACGCGCGAGATTGCGTTCAATGCAGGCGATGACGATCAGCGACGGCCGCTCCGACGTGTCCCCCGCCGCGTCGGGGCAAGCGCCGACACCGACAGCTCGAGCCGTGCCCGCCCCCCCGGTCGGTGGCCGGCTGCCGCTGATCGCCGCCCTCGTGACCGTCTGCCTATGGGCGTCGGCGTTCGTGGGGATCCGTTACGCCGGCCGTGAGCTCGCGCCCGGCCCGCTGGCGCTCGCTCGCCTGCTGGTCGGCAGCCTCGCGCTCGGCGCGCTGATGCTGATCCGGCGTGAGCCGCTGGTCCGACGCCCTGGCCTGCCCGGTGTGGTGATCTGCGGCGTGCTGTGGTTCGGCGCCTACAACGTGGCGTTGAACGCGGCCGAGCGGCGGGTCGACGCCGGCACGGCATCGCTGCTGGTCAACGTCGCGCCGCTGTTCATCGCCATGCTCGCCGGGGTCTTCCTCAAGGAGGGGATCGGTCGGCTGCTGTTGCTCGGCTGCGCCGTCTCGTTCTCGGGGGTGGCGCTGATCGCGGCCGGCACCTCGGGTCACGGCGTCGATGGCGGCTGGGGTGCCGCACTGTGCATCATCGCGGCCGCCGTCTACGCCATTGGCGTGGTCGCCCAGAAGCCGGCGCTGCGCCATGGCTCGCCGCTGGCGGTGACCTTCATGGCGTGCACCATCGGGGCGGTGTGCTGTCTGCCGTACGCTCCGACGCTCGTCACCCAGGCGGGCGACGTGCACCGGTCGGCTCTGCTGTGGACCGTGTATCTCGGGCTTGTGCCGACCGCGATCGGCTTCTCCATCTGGGCCTACGCCCTGTCGCACACCGCGGCGGGCAAGCTGGGCGCAACGACATACCTCGTCCCCCCGATTGCGGTCTTGCTGGGCTGGATCGTCCTCGGCGAGGCTCCCGCCCTGGTGGCGCTGCCCGGCGGGATTCTGTGCCTGGCCGGTGTGGGGCTGGCGCGGTATCGCCCGCGCCGTGTGACCTGATCGGCGGGCCGTCGCCGGCGTGCCGGGCGACCTGATCGGCGGGCCGTCGCCGGCGTGCCAGGCGACCGGCAACCCCTCAGCGTCGCCGCTAGCCTCGCTCGTGATGGCAGCGACGGCGAAGGTGGTGAGTGAATGAACCGAGCGGCGATCGTGGGGGCGGGGCCGTCGGGGTTCTATGCCGCCGACCAGCTGTTGAAGGCGGGCTTCGAGGTCGATCTGTTCGACGCCCTGCCGACGCCGTTCGGTCTGGTCCGCGCGGGAGTGGCGCCGGATCATCCGAAGATCAAGTCGGTCACCCGCGTGTACGCCAAGATCGCTTCCGAGGAGTCGTTTCGCTTCTTCGGCGGGGTGACGCTTGGCCGCGAGATCTCGCGCGAGGAGCTCCTGGCCCGCTATCACGCGGTCGTCTACGCCGTTGGAACCTCGATCGATAACCGGCTGGGGATCCCGGGCGAGGACCGGCCGGGGTCGCATCCCGCCACCGAGTTCGTCGCCTGGTACAACGGCCATCCGGATTACGCCGACCACAGCTTCGATCTCAACGGCGGACGAGCGGTGGTGATCGGCAATGGGAACGTGGCGATCGACGTGGCGCGAATGCTCGTGCTGGACCCCCGCGAGCTGGCGCCGACCGACACCGCAGATCACGCCCTGGACGCGTTCGGGACCGCGGGGGTGACCGAGGTGGTACTGCTCGGCCGCCGCGGCCCCGCGGAGGCGGCGTTCACCAATCCCGAGCTGCGCGAGCTCGGCGAGCTGGAACGCGCCGATGTGATCGTCGACCCGGCGCAGCTGGAGGGGGTGGCCGAGCCCGAGGATGCGACCAAGCGTCGCAACGTGGAGATCCTCCGCGGCTATGCCCAGCGGGTACCGGCGGGCAAGTCGCACCGCTTGGAGCTGCGCTTCCTGCGCTCGCCGGTCGAGATCCTGGGCGAGGGGGAGGTCGGACCGGTGACCGGCGTGCGCGTCAGCATCAACCGGCTGGCCACCGCCGCGGATGGCCGCGTCCGCGCGGAGCCGACCGGCGAGGAGGAGGTGATCAAGTGCGGGCTGGTGCTGCGCTCGATCGGCTACCGCGGCATTCCGCTGGCGGGTCTCCCCTTCGACGAGCCGCGGGGGCTGATCCGCAATCGGCAAGGACGCGTCGTCGACGAGGACGGCGTCTGCACCGGTGAGTACGTGGTCGGGTGGATCAAGCGAGGTCCGACGGGGGTGATCGGCACCAACAAGAAAGATGCCGCTGACACGGTTGCCCGGATCATCGAAGACGCCGAGGCCGGCTGCCTCGGGCAGCCGCATCCCGAGCTGGCGGATCCGGACGCCGTCGCCGGCTGGGTCACCGACCGCATCCCCGGGGTGGTGACCTGGGAGGGCTGGGAGGCGATCGACGCCCACGAGTCCGAGCTGGGGCTGCCCGCCGGCCGGCCCCGGGTCAAGCTCGTCCGGCTCGCGGACCTGCTCGAGGCCAGCCGGCTCCAGCGCCGCTGAAGGGGTGCCGGCGCGCCGCTGAAGGGGTGCCGGCGCGCCGCTGAAGGGGTGCCGGCGCGCCGCTGAAGACGGGGGGGGTTTCTGGACCGGCGCCCACCGTCGGCATAGAGTCAGCGGCGTGACCGAGATCTCGATCACGACCGCGCCCGACGGAACCGCCTACATCAGGCTGGGCGTCGGCGAGGTCAGAGACTCGGTGGCGCTCGGCGAACACGACGAGGCCGACCGGATTCCGGCGCTCGACTCGCTCGTGCTGCACTTCGATTTCTATGGTCGTCTGACCGCGATCGAGGTCACCGGGTCGGTGGGGTCGGTGCTGCCGCCGCCGTTGCTCGAGGAGTGACGCCACCGGGAACGCCGGTGCCGGGGCGGTGCCGTGAGATGCTTCTGAGCTGGGCAGTGGAGTCCGACAGAGAGGCGATGGCGTGGGAGCAGTCGATGGATTCGAGACGGTGACGATCGGCAACCGCGCGGGCACCGTTCAGGCTGGCTTCGTCCCGGACGCCAACATGGTCTGCCACTCGCTCACGAACGCGGGCGTGGAGCTGCTTCACGGCGGCGGGGGCGTTCGCGCCTACGCGGAGCACGGCAAGACGATGGGTATTCCGCTGCTGCACCCGTGGGCCAACCGACTGGCTTGCCCCAGCTACACGCTTGCCGGCAAGCGGGTCGAGCTTCCCGCCGCCGACGGCCGGTACGCGGTCGATCCCAATGGCCTCCCCATCCACGGCGCGCTGCCGGGCAAGCTGCGCTGGCAGGCCGAGAGCGTTGGCGAGGATCGCCTCCAGGCCCGCCTGGAATGGAGCAGTCCGGAGCTGCTCGAGCTGTTTCCGTTCCTCCACGAGCTGCGGCTGGAAGCCCACGTGGACGATGCAAAGCTCGAGCTCGTGACGACGCTGAGCGCCGTCGGCGCCGATCCCGTTCCGGTCTCGTTCGGCTATCACCCGTACCTGATCCCACCGGGTGAGCTGCCGCGGGCGGACTGGCAGGTGGCGCTGGGGGCCTCGCGAAGGCTCGTCCTCGACGCGCAGATGATCCCGACGGGGGACACGGTGCCTCTTGCCGAGCAGCGTTTCCGGCTTGGAGCGGAGAGCTTCGACGACGGCCTGAGTGGCCTGTCGACGCCGCCCGAGTTCTCGGTCGCCGCCGGTACGCGGCCCCTGCGGGTGACGTTTGAGGAGGGGTACCCGTTCGCGCAGGTGTACGCGCCCCCGGGAAGCGGCTTCATCTGCTTCGAGCCGATGACGGCGCCGACCAACGCGCTGGTCGACGGCCGTCACCTGACGCTGGTGGCGCCGGGCGAGGAGTACCGGACGGTGTTCACGATCACCTTCGCCGAGCATTAGACGCGTCCGTCCGGCGCGCGCACGGCGGCCACGCACTCAGAGCAAGGAGAGCCGATGGATCTGACCTTCAGCGAGCCCGAGCTGGCCTTCCGCCAGGAGCTCCGCGGCTGGTTTGCCGACCATGGACCCGGCGAGGAGCCGGTCGGAGACGCGGAGGCCCACTACGTCTGGCGGCGCGATTTCCAGCGCGAGCTGGCCGCAGACGGCTGGGCCGCCGTGCACTGGCCGCAGGAGTACGGCGGCCGCGGCGCCACCCTGACCCAGTCGGCGATCTTCTTCGAGGAGCTCGGTCGCTCCGGCGCCCCGCTCCCGGCCAACGTGCTCGGCCTGCTCCTGGCCGGGCCGACGATCATGACCTGGGGGACCGCGGAGCAGAAGGACCGGTATCTGACGCCGATCCTGACCGCCGAGGAGATCTGGTGTCAGGGGTTCTCCGAGCCCGATGCCGGCTCTGACCTGGCCGGCCTCAAGACCCGGGCGGTCGCCGACGGCGAGGATTGGATCGTCACCGGACAGAAGGTCTGGACCAGCGGGGCCCAGTACTCGAAGTGGTGCATGCTGGTGGCGCGGACCGATCCCGACGCGGCCAAGCACAAAGGGCTGACCTACTTCCTGATGGACATGGAGCAGGAGGCGGTCCAGGTCCGGCCGCTGCGCCAGATCACGGGCGAGAGCGATTTCAACGAGCTGTTCATGGACGGCGCCCGGATCCCCGGGGCAAACGTGCTCGGCGGCGTCGGCAACGGCTGGAAGGTGGCGCTGACAACGCTGATGAACGAGCGCGCCGGCCTGGCGTTCTTTCTTCAGGTCCGGCTGCGCCAGCTGCTCGATCGCGTCCTGATGGAGGCGACCGAGCGCGATCTGCTCGACAATCCGGTCGTCGCCGACCGACTCGGCGAGCTGCATCTGAAGGCCGAGGTCCTGCGGCTCACCGCGTATCGCGGGCTGACCGCAATCGAGAAATACGGTCAACCGGGGCCTGAGGGATCGCTGACCAAGTGGATGTGGTCAGACACCAACCAGCAGCTGACCCAGCTCGCCGCCGACCTGCTCGGTCCGAGTGCGCTGATGGCGGGCGGCCAGTGGTCGTATGAGCTGCTCCGCGCGCGCGGCAACTCGATCGAGGGCGGGACCACCGAGGTGCTCAAGAACATCGTCGCCGAGCGCGTGCTCGGCCTGCCCAAGGGTCGCTAGGAGTACGAGATGGATTTTGACCTGACCGAGGACCAGCGAGAGATCAAGGACGTGGCGCGGGAGCTGCTGAGCGCGCGTTCACCATTCGCCAAGGTGCGCGAGGCGGCGCAAGACGGCGCGTACGACCTCGCGCTGTGGCGGGAGATCGTGGATCTGGGCTGGCCCGGCATCGCCGTCGCCGAGCGGTACGGGGGTCAAGGGCTCGGCGCGGTCGAGCTGGCCGTGCTCCTGGAGGAGCTCGGTTATGCCTGCGCCGCCACGCCGTTTCTGTCCACGGCGGTCGCCGCGGCGGTGATCCAGGCCGCCGGCAGCGACGAGCAGCGCGAACGCTGGCTGCCCGGCCTGGTCGCCGGCCAGCTCACCGCCGGTATCGGCCCCTCGGAGCTCGTTCTCGACGGCGTGGGCGCCGACCTCGTCGTGCTGATCGATGGCGTGCAGGCGCGGTTGCTGGCGGCGCCGGAGTCCGAGCCAATGATCACGATCGATCCCACGCGCCGCTTCGCGGCCGTCCGCGGGGAGGGGGAGGCGTTGGCCGGCGACGTCGCCGACCGGGTGCGCATCGCAGTGGCCGCGGAGGTGGTCGGGCTCTGTCAGCGCGGGCTGGAGATGACGGTCGACTACGTCAAGGAGCGCAAGCAGTTCGGGGTGCCCGTCGGCTCGTTTCAAGCGGTAGCGCATCGCTGCGCCGAGATGCTCCTGCACACCGAGAGCGTCCGCTCCGCCGCGTATTACGCGGCGTGGGCCGCCGGCGCCGAGCCCGAGCGCCTCAGCGAGGCCGGCGCGTTGGCGGCGGCCGCGGCCGCCACCGGCGCCCGCGCTGTCGCCGCCTCGGCGATCCAGGCGCACGGCGGGATCGGCTTCACCTGGGAGGCGGATGTCCATTGGCTGTACAAGCGAGGCGAGGTCGACCGGGCGCTCCTGGGCGGGGTCACGCGCCATCACCTGGCGCTGGCGCGGGCGGCGGCCCGGCGGGTGGCGGTGGCCGCCGGCTGATCGGCTGCGCCGCGGCGCGGCGGGTGGCGGTGGCCGCCGGCTGATCGGCTGCGCCGCGGCGCGGCGGGTGGCAGTGGCCGCCTGCTGATCGGCCCGGAGATTGCACGAAGACTGGCGAGTCCGCCTCGCCGACAGGGAATCGGGCGCGGCCGCCGAACAGCCTCGTGATCGCCAGCCAAGGAGTCACCGCATGAACAATTTTCATCGCCCCGAGCCTCGGTCTGCGGGACCGGTCCCGTCTCAGGATGAGCCGCGTTCCCCGTTCGCCGACGTCGCGGGCCGCTTTGCCAACTGGATCACCGGGGCCGATCGTCTCGTTGACGAGGACCCGGAAGCCGCTCGTCCGTCGGACCCCGATCCGCTTCGCGAGCTGACCGCCAGCTCGCGTCGCGAGGAGCCGACCAGCTCGCGCCCGGCGGCCGAGACCGAGGAGCCATCCCGCTTTCCGCTCTCCCCGTTCGGCTACAACCGCACCGCGGTCGACCTGCACCTGGCTTCGCTCGAGCGCGAGCTGTCCGAACTGCGCGCCAATCACGGGCCGGCGGTTTCGATCACCGACGAGCTGGAGCGGATCGGGGAGCAGACCGCCTCGATTCTGGTGGTCGCCCACGACAAGGCCAACGAGACCACCCGCCTGGCCCAGGAGCAGGCCGAGCGCTGCGTCGCCGACGCTGCCGCCAACGCCGTCGCCATCACCGCCCAGGCCAAGCACCGACTGCGCGAGCTGGACGCCGAGACCGATTCGGTGTGGCGTGAGCGCGAGCGGATGCTCGAGGACGTGCGGGGCGTCTCGGCGGCGCTGGCTTCACTGGCCGATCGCGCCCAGGAGCGTTTCCCGGCCGACGTCGACGCCGCGGGGACGGTGGCAGCGGCCGGACTCCACGCCCCCGATCTCGAACGTCGTCCCGGGCCGGTCGCGGCCGCCGATCCCCAGCGCACTCAGCCCTTCGATGTCTCCGAGCTCGATCAGGCCCAGGTGGGCGGCTGGGGCGGCCACACCGAGGCCAACGGCGACGCGGGTACGAACGCGACCGGCGCGACTCGGGCGACCGACCCCGAGGACACCGCCGACAGACCCGCCGACGATGACCTGCCGGCGCGCTGGGAGCGGTCTGACCCGTTCGCGAACTAAGTCATAGCGGATTCGCGGGCGCCCCGGAGGACGGCGGTCAGTTCAACGGCTGAGCCTCGGGCATCGCCGGTTCGTTCCCGGGCTCAGCCGCGGCCGCGGTCTCGGTCTCGGCGTAGGCACGGCCGCGCGGCAGACCCAGGAAGGCGACGATGAAGGCGACCGCCATCGCGGCGGCCATCCCGAACACGACCACCTTGGTGGCGAGCGCGAAGTCCAGCTGAACTGCGTGGGTGACGCGACCGGGCTGCCGGCGTCCCGCGGTGCCCGCGCCTCCGCTGGCGCCCGAGATCGCTCGCGCCACCCGGTCGGCGACCGGCTTGGGCACCCCGAAGCCGCCGAGCGTGCGCTCCACCTTGGTCGTCGTCTCTGTGATCAGCAGCGAGCCGAGCACCGCCAGGCCGAGGCTGCCGCCGAAGTTGCGGACGGTCTGGGTCACTCCGGTGACCGCGCCGTACGCGGTCCGCGAGCCGCGGTTCAGCGCGTCGGTGCTGACCGGACCGAGCACCAGGCCGATGCCGGCGCCGGCGATGGCGAGAAAGTACCACTGCTTGGAGAAGGCGAGTTGATCCAGGTGAGAGCCCCACAGATAGAAGCCGACGGCGGCCACCGCGCAGCCGAGGACGACGGTGGGGCGGGCGCCGCGGGCATCGAGGATACGGCCGCCCCACTGGGCCGCGATCGTGAACCCTCCGAAGAACACCAGCAGGAACAGCCCGGCGTTAGAGGCGGTCTCGCCGAGGGCCACCTGCGCGTACAGGCTGGCAATGAAGAACAGCGGGATAAAACAGATCGAGAGCAGGAACAGCACCGCGTTGTCGACGGCAAACCCTCGATTGGCAAACAATCGCATCGGGACCAGCGGCGGCTGGGTGCGCAACTCCCACCGGGTGAACACCGCCAGCAGGACCAGCCCCACCACCAGGCAGCCCCAGGTGCCCACGCTGCCCCACCCCCACACGCTCGCCTGCTGCAGGCCGAGCACCGCGAGCGCCATGCCGGCACATACCAGCACCGCCCCGCGGACGTCGATCGGCTCCCGGCGGCGCTCGGAGTCCGGCCGCGCGATGACGGTCAGCGCCACCGCGGCGATCGCCACCGGCACGTTGATCCAGAAGATCGACCGCCACGTCCACTGTGTCAGGTAACCGCCCGCGATCGGGCCGATCGCGGTCAGACCACCGGTGACGGAGAAGAAGATCGCCAGGTACTTGCCGCGCTCGTCGATCTCGTAGTTGGACACCACGATCGCCAGTGCCGCCGGGAACAGGAACGCGGCGCTGGCGCCTTGGAGAACCCGGAAGCCGATCATCCAGGTCGCCCCGATCGAGCCCGTCGGCGTGGCGCCACACAACGCGGAGAAGAGCGCGAAGGCAATCGTGCCGGTGATCACCACCCGCCGGTGCCCCAGCAGGTCCGAGACTCTTCCGCCCAGCGCGAAGAAGGCCGACAGGGACAGCAGGTAGCCGTTGATGATCCACTGCGACTCGGTCGGTGAGAGGCGCAGATCGTGCTGCAGGCTGGGGATCGCCAGCACCACGATCGTCTGATCGATGAACATCATCGCGACGGAGAAGACCATCGCGGTCATCACGAGGTTCTTGTTGCGCGGTGGCATACCCCAGCGCGGTTATACCGGATGGGGGCGGCCGCGAACAAGCCAGCCGGGTGCCCGAGCTGACGCGGACAAGCCAACCCGGTGCACCCGCTGACGGGGCCGACTACGCTCGAACGCCGTGACCACCAGCGCGTCCGCATCTCCGCGAGCGACCTGGGGGCTGGCGTTGCTCGGGTTCGCCGGCTCGCTGCTGGTCGCCTATGCGGCGCCGCGCGCGGTCGCCGACTCGGTCGTCGGCTGGTGGTATGAGCCGTCGGCGCCGGCGGGGCGCTCGGTGAGCCTCGTCCTCGTCTACATCGGCATGGGGGCACTGTGCGGCGCCTGGCTGGCGCTGGGCCGGGCGCTGCCTTCGTCGCGCGGGCTGCTCGTCATCTGCGCCTTGTGGGCGGCACCCCTGGCGGTGGCGCCGCCGCTGTTCAGCCGCGACATCTACAGCTACCTGGCCCAGGGCACGATCCTCCATCTCGGCCACAACCCGTATCGGATCGCGCCCAACTCCCTGTCGGCGCTGGGACGCCCGCACCTGCTCGCCGCCGTCTCTGAGTTCTGGCGGGGAACGACGGCGCCCTACGGACCGCTGTTCCTGGATCTGATCAGCGGGATCGTCGGGATCGTCGGGACCCACCTGGTGGCCGGGGCGGTGGTGACCCGTGGGCTGGAGCTGGTCGGCCTGGCGCTGCTGGCGGCATCGCTGCCGCGGCTGACCCAGGCGCTCGGAACCGATGCCCGCCGGGCGCTGTGGCTGGGCCTGCTCAGCCCATTGGTGATGCTGGAGCTGATCGTCCCCGGCCACAACGACCTTCTGATGGCCGGGCTGCTCGCCGCCGGAGTCGCCTGCGCGCTGGGGGGTGCTCCCCTGGCGGGAATCGCGATCTGCGCCCTGGCGGCGACGATCAAGCTGCCCGCGCTGGCTGGAGTGCTGTTCATCGCCGTCGCCTGGGGACGAGCCGAGCGCACGCGCGCCGACCAGCTTCGCTTCCTCGCCGCCGCCGGCTCGCTCACGCTCGCCATCCTCGGCGCCGTCACGCTGGCCACCGGAGTCGGCGTCAGCTGGATCTCCAGCTCGCTGCTGTCGACGCCGGCCAAGGTCCACCTCGCGATCACGCCCGTCACCGCGGTCGGCTACACCGCGGCCTCGCTGCTGAGGGACGTCGGGATCGCCACCTCGTCTCGCGGCTTGGAGAACACGCTCGGCATCGTCGGCGTCATCGTCACCGCCGCGATCGGGCTGGTGCTCGTCTGTCGCGTGCGCATCGGGACCCTGGTGGCGCACCTCGGCGCCTTGCTGCTGATCGCGGCCGCGCTGGGTCCCGCCGCCTGGCCGTGGTACGGGATCTGGGGGCTGGCGCTGCTCGCCGCCGGGCGCGCGGTGCAGCGCTCGTACGCGGTGGCGGCAGCGATCGTGCTGTCGGTGTTCGTGGTCAAGCCCGACGGGATCCTGGCCCTGCCGCTGCAATCGGCGCCGGCCGTGGTGATCGTCTACACGCTGATCGGCGTCGCGTGGTACCGTGCGCGCCGCCGCGGCGGCGACCGTGATCCTGCGGGCCCCGGTGAGGGCGGGAGCGCGGCCGCGGGATCGTCGCCGGTCCCCCAGCCCACCTCCAACGCGCTGGCCGGCACCTGACGCGTGTCCGTACCCGTTCAAGACGTGTCCGTCCCCGTTCACGAAAAGCCGGCCCTCGCCATGCCCGTTCGCGGCGTGGACGGTCCCTCGCTGGGCAGGGTCGCGGTGGTGGCCCCGGCGGCGCTCGCGGCGGCACTGTCGCTGTACGACATCACCGGGCGCAGCCTCGGCTTCGACGAGGGAGCCACCGTGTCGATCGCCTCCCAGCACGGGTCCGCCCTGTGGGCGGCGATCGCCCACGACGGGGGCAACATGTCCGGCTACTACCTGCTGCTCCACCTCCTGATCGGCGTCTTCGGAGACGGGCTGCTGGTGCTGCGCATCACCTCGGCGCTGGCGGTCGTGGTCACGGTCGCGCTCACCGGCGTGATCGCTCGGCGGCTGTTCGGCGACTTGGTGGCGCTGGTCGCGGGCGTGCTGGCCGCGGTCAGCCTGCCGCTCGTCTACTGGGCGCAGACCGCTCGCGGCTACGCCCCGATGGTGGCTTTCGTGTGCGCCGCCTATCTGGCGTTGATCGCGTCGAGCGATCCGCGGGACGGCCGGTCGCCGGGCCGGTGGCCGGTGATCGCCTACGCCATGGCGATGACCCTGGCCATGTACTGCAGCTTCGTCGCGGTGCTGGTGGTGCCGGCGCAGCTGTTGGCGCTGATCCACCGTCGCGCGGCGCTGCGCCGAGTTGGCGCCGCGCTGGTGGCGACCGCCGTCTGCTGTGCGCCGCTGGCGATTCTGGCGATCCATCGGGGTGGCGGGCAGCTGTTCTGGGTCCCGCGTCCGACCCGCATGGTCGAGACCCAGGTGCTGCAGTTGCTGACTTCATCGGGGCTCGATCCCAGCTTCCATCCCGGTGCGTGGACCTACGTGCTGCTGTGGGCCACGGTGGCGGCGCTGGCGGCGCTGGGCATGGATGTGATCGAGCGCCGGCGCCGCGGAGAGGCGGTGTGGGGAATGACCCTGATCCTGGCCTGGTGCGTGGTGCCGGCGACGGTCACGTTTCTGTACTCGTTCGTGGCGCAGCCGATCTTCGTGCCGCGCAACTTGATCACGGTCGCGCCGGCGGTCTCATTGGCGCTGGCTTCGGTCCTGCGCGACCGGCAGCGTCGCGGCCTGCTCGTGGCGGTGGCGCTGACGGTGGTGCTCGGGTTGCGGGCGATTCCCCTGGCGATGAGCTACGGCGTGTCCCCGGAGCCCTGGCAGACGGTGACCCGCGCCGTGCTCGCCCAGTCGCGCCCCGGCGACTGCATCGCCTTCTACCCGCAGGACGCGCGGATGGCGTTCCGGTACTACCTCGGCGGCGCAGCCTCACGTGCTCCGCGCTCGATCCTGCCCGAGATCGGGTGGGTCCCGGTCAGGCCGTATGTCGAGGACTACCGGACGCTGTCCACGGCGCAGATCCGCCGGCGGTCGGTGGGGTGCCGACGGATGTGGCTGGTCTCCAGCCACGAGGGTCAGGCGAACGGTCCCGCCCAGGCACGCGCCAACCGGACCCGGTGGTTGCGCCTGCGCGCCAAGCTGGAGCGCCAGTTCGGATTCGGTCCCGTGCAGCGGTTCGGTTACGCCAGCACCATCCACGTCACGCTGATGTCCAGGACAGGGCGACCCGAGCCCTAGTTGTGGTTCACCCTTCGCGGACGCCCGGGGCCCGTGGTCACGGACGTAGGATGTGCACCCAGAACGTCAGCAGGCTGAGCAGGACGAAGAGGAACCCGTTGCACCACGCCAGCACCCGGAACGACCGGCCGCGGGTGTAGCGGGCCACCGCCATCAGCGCCGGGAACGCGGTGATCAGCATGCGCGGGTTGGGCGGCACGTATTCCGAGGTGAACGCCAGCACGCTGATCGCCGCCGTCCACACCAGCGCCTCCACCGAGATCTGGCGCCGCGAGAAGTAGACGAGGACGAGCATCACCACCAGCAGCACGGCGCCGACCAGCCCGACGACCAGGTTCAGGTTGATCGTCGGATGGTTGAAGTGGTTCAGCGAGACCTCGTCGCCCAGTCGCTTGGTCAGCTTCCAGATCGCGAAAACGTCGGTCCTCTCGCCCCAGCCGTGATGCTGGGCGATGTAGTTGGCAAACGGGCTGCCCGTCCATCCCCACAGAAACAGCGCGAACGCGCCCATGCCGGTGACCGACAGGATCGGAGCGATGAAGCTGCGCCGGGCGCCGCGCAGGCTCCATCCGCGGCGCCGCAGTTCCAGCACCGCGGAGATGGCGCACGCCGGCACCAGCACCAGCCCCGCCGGCTGGACCGCCGTCGCGCAGCCGGCGAGCACGCCGGCCAGCACCCACCTTCGTCGCTCCAGCGCATAGATGCATCCGGCGACCAGGGGCAGCAGCAGCCCCTCGGAGTAGACCATCGAGAACACCACCGCTCCGGGGAACAGAACGAACAGGACCGTCGCCCGGCGCGCCGCTTCCCGGTCCCACCAGCCCTCGGCGAGGCGGTGCACGACCATCGTGGCCACCAGCCCGCCGATGCCGGAGATGATCACCCCGGCGATCGTTGCCGACAGGATCAGCTCGCCGGGCATCAGCACCCCGATGACGTGCTCCACCACCCAGATGGCCATCGGGAACAGCGGGAAGAACCCGAGCGTGGTCTGACCGTAGGAAACGTGGTCCGGATAGCCTTTGTTGGCCAGCTGCCGGTACCAGAGCCCGTCCCAGTTGGCGAGCTCTGACTGGAAGGTGTGGTGACCGAAGCTGGCCTGCAGGAACGCCGCCAGCAGCAGGACGGCGCGCGCCCCGAGGTAGATCACGGTGATCCACAACAGCTCCCGGCGCACGTCGACCGAGACGCGGATTCTGGGCCGGCTGCGGGCACGCACGCGAGTCCGCAGCGGCGGCTCGAGCACGGCCGTCGATGACTCGGTCAGTTGCACTCGGTGCAAACCGGGTAGCGCCAGAGGGTCGGTTTCCCAGGACTCGGTTGACTCAGAGGCAGTTTCCACGGCCGAGCAGTCTAGGTTGAGGGAGGTAAGAACGGCGTATGCCAGCAACCATCTACCAGACAGATAGGCGTCTCGGCCTTCGTCGGGCCGGTGCCGGGCTGGAGGTTCCGCAGCCCTCGGAGCCGAGCACCCCGGTCGTCCCGGACGCTCCGGTGCCGCCGGCCGACCCGGATCCCGGCACCCCCGCCGACCCGGAGGAGCCGGCCACGGTTCCGGCTCCTGAGGAGCCGGCCACGCCGGTCGTGCCCGAGCCGTCACCGTCGGACCCGGGGTGAGCCGCGGCACCGTCGGACCCGGGCTGAGCGGTGGCGGAGGACCGACTCTCGCTGGCCCTGGGGCCGCGCCGGGACCTCGGGGCGGCACCTGGCTCACCAACTCGGTGAAAGGTATCTACCAGAGGCCTCCCGAGCCGCTCACCCGATCCGGGAAGGGGCATACTAGGTCCGTGACGTCTGCGCTCCTATCCGAGGCGCTCGCGCCGCTTCGCTCAAACCCGAAACGCGCGGCGATCATGCTCGACATCGACGGCACGCTGGCCCCGATCGTCGACCATGCCGCGGACGCCCACGTGCCGGAGTCCACCCGCCAGTTGCTGATCGCCGTGGCGCGCATCTACGGGCTGGTGGGGTGCGTCAGCGGGCGTCGTGCCTCCGAGGCGCGGGCGATGGTCTCGATCGGCTCGATCAACTACGTGGGCTCGCACGGCGTCGAGCTGCTGCGCTCCGGCTGGACCGAGGCGGTGCTCGACCCCGAGGTGGCCGACTGGGTACGGCGGATGCACGACTTCGGCCGCGAGGCCGACACCGCCGAGGTCCGCCGCGTCCGGGTGCGGCTCGAGGACAAAGGTCCGATCGTCGCGTTTCACTGGCGCGGCGCCCCGGACGAGGAGGCCGCCCGCGGGGCGATCGACGTCATCGCCGAGCATGCCCAGGCGGCCGGGCTGCGCACCCACTGGGGCCGCAAGGTCCTGGAGGTACGACCGCCGGTGAAGATCGACAAGGGCGCCGGGATCATCCGGCTGCTCAACGAGGTGGGGCCGGAGATCGAATCGGCGCTCTACGTCGGCGACGACACGACCGACCTGGACGCCTTCCGGACGCTCAGCTCGCTCGTCTCGGAGGGACGGCTGGTGCGCGCGGTGCGGGCCGGCGTCCAGTCCGAGGAGAGTCCCTCGGAGATCAGTGCGGAGGCCGACATCGTCGTCGACGGGCCGGACGGCGTGCGCGAGCTGCTGGCAGCGCTCAGTAGCGAGTAAGCGCCGGTGCGGTTCGCCGAGTTCCTGCGCACCACGGTGTTGATCAGCGCTGCGGCGGCCAGCGCCCTGGCCGCCGTCACCCTGGCGGGGGCGGTGGGCGGTGGCCACGACCTGGTGGTGCCGATCGCGGCCGGCTGGTGGTTGCTGGCCGGCCTGATCGGGCTCGGGCTCGGCCGCCGGGCCGACACCTCGCCGCCAATCGCGTCGCTGCTGGCCGGCGCGCGGACCCAATCGTCGCTGCCCGAGGTCAATCCCTCGCGTACCGTGCTGAATCGGCTGTGGCCGCTGCTGGTCTCCACCGTCGGCGCCGGCGCGTTGGGGGTGATCCTGCCGCAGGTGCCGGCGATCGCGGCCGGCTTTGCCGTGATCTGGTCGCTCGCCTGGCGCCGCCAGGCGTCGGCGGTGACGGCGATCGAGGAACGTGACGGCGCTCGCTTCTACGTCGAGCGAACCTCGCCGCTGCGCCCGATCCGGCTGGTCAGGACCCCGGGCTTTCGCACCAACCTGCGCGAGCTCAACGGGTCCGCTGCGTCGCGGTCGGTGCGGCCGTAGACGCGGTCGCCGTGGACGTACTGATCGTCTCGGTGGGGGCGACCACCGGGTGGCGGGCCGCGGCGCGCGAGCTGCACGGCGCGCTGCACCGAGCCGGAGTCCGGGTGCTGACCGTCGACACCGGTCCGGTGCGCGACGTGCGGACGTTCATGCTCACCGATCTGGTGCAGGCGGTGGCGGCGCGCCGCGCCGCCGCGCGCGCGATCGCCGATCACCAGCCGGCCGCCGTCGTGTACTGCTCGATCACCGCCGCGCTGCTGTGGCCGCGCCCGGGCGCGATCTGGCTGGACACGATCGCGGCCGAGAACCGGCCCGGCCGCCACGGCGTCTGGCAGCGTGCGCTCGAACGGCGGCGGCTGGCGCGGGCGCCGCTGCTGCTGACCATGGCGCCCAGCTCGCTGGCCCCGCTGGGGCCCGACGCGCGTCCGGACGCGATCCTGGTTCCCGTGGCGGTGCAGGCTTCCGGGCCTCCCGCGGCGGTCCGCGACGTCGACGTGCTCGCCTACACCGCCGATCCGGTCAAGCGGCGCCTGCACTTCATCCTGGAGGCGTGGCAGCGGGCCCGGCTGGAGGGGGAGACGCTTGTGGTCACCGGGATCGACACCGCTGAGGAGGTGCCGGGAGTGCGCTTCGCCGGACGGCTGGCGCCCGACGAGTATCGCGCGTTGCTGCGGCGCGCGCGGGTGTTCGTGGCCGCGCCGCGGCGCGAGGACTTCGGAATCGGCGCGCTCGAGGCGCTGGCCGACGGCGCGATGCTGGTGACGACGCCGGCCCCGGGCCCGTATGCGGCGCTGTCGCTGGCCCGCGAGCTGGATCCACGCCTGGTCGGCGAGGACCTGGCCCCGGCGCTGCGCGCCGCCCTCGACGATCCGCTCGCCGGCTACGCGCGCCGCGCCGCCGAGCTGGTAGCGCCGTTCAGCCGCGAGGCGGTGACCGAGACCGTAAGCCGCAACGTCCTTCCCCGATTGCTGCCAGGATGGAGTCCGTGAGCCCCATCGCGCGCCACCCCCGCTGATGAGCGCCTTGGCGTCCATCCCGAGCCCGTCGAGCAACGGGATCAGCATCGGCCCGTTCTTCTTTCACGCCTACGGGATCTGTTACGTGTTCGCGGTCGCCGCCGTCATCTGGCTCTCCCGGCGGCGCTGGGCGCGGGTCGGCGGCGATCCCGACCTGTGTTACGAGATCGCCATGTGGGCGTTTCCCGCCGGGCTGATCGGCGCTCGGATCTACTTCGACATCACGACGCCGAGCCAGGTCCCGGATCACTGGTGGGGGGTGCTGGCGATCTGGCAGGGAGGCCTCGGCGTCTGGGGCGGGATCGCCGGCGGGGCGGTGGCCGGCCTGATCGTGGCCCGCCGACGGCTCGGCCACGACGACATGCTGCGGTTCATGGACGCGGTGGCTCCGGGGCTGCTGGTAGCTCAGGCGATCGGCCGGATCGGCAATTACTTCAACCAGGAGCTGTTCGGCGCCCCCTCCTCGCTGCCGTGGGCGTTGCAGATCTCGCCGGCCCACCGGCCGCCCGGCTACCTGCACGTCTCCACCTTCGAGCCCACGTTCCTCTACGAGCTGATCTGGAACCTGCTGCTGGCCTCGTTTCTGATCTGGCTGGGCGGCCATCGCAAGATCCGCGCCCCGGCGCTGTTCGCGCTTTATGTCGCGGGCTACTCGGGCTTTCGCATCTTTGAGGAGACCCAGCGCATCGACTACTCCAACTACATCTTCGGGTTGCGGCTGAACTTCTTCGTCGCGTCGATCCTGTGCCTGATCGGTCTCGCCTGGTTCGTCGCCGTCCAGACCGGCTGGCGCGGCTGGGGCGTGACCCCCGCCGAACCGGTCCCCGACAGCGCGCTGCGCTCCGGTCCCACCCGCGGGATCGGGCTGCCCAGGCCCGCGGCCGCGTCCGCGAGCGCCACGGGCGCCGGGTCAGGGGCGGGCTCGCGAGCCCAGGGAGGCTCGGCGACGGCCCGGGCCGGTCCACCGCGGGGGGGCGGCTCAGGCGCGCGAAGACCCAAACGCCGGTGACGCACAAGGCGTAGCTCAGCCGCCGCGCACCCGTGGCCGCAGCGCCGCCACCTCGGCCCACGGCCGCGTGTTGACCACCGCCGCCGCCCCCAGCCACGCCCGCCGCGCCGTCGCCACCCCGTAGCGCGCCACCTCGAACCCGCCCACCCGGTGGGCGTCGCAGTTGATCGCGATCGGAATCCCCGCGGTGGCGGCCGCGCGCGCGTGCACGTCGTTGACGTCCCGCCGGTCGGGGCTGGCGTTGATCTCCAGGATCGTGCCCGCCTGCAAGGCCGCCTCCACCACCGCCGGGAAGTCGAACTGGTACGGCGGCCGCGCCTCGATCTTGCGCCCGGACAGGTGGCCGATCATGTCGACGTGCGGGTTGGAGATCGCCCGCACGATCCGGGCGGTCATCGCTGCCGAGTCCATCCCGAACGCCGAGTGCACCGAGGCCACCACCCAGTCCAGCGTGGCCAGCGTCGCGTCGTCGTAGTCCAGCGAGCCGTCGGGGAGGATGTTGACCTCTGACCCGGCCAGCAGCTTGATCCCGCCGACGGCGTCGGTCTCGGACAGCGTGCGGATCCGGCGCACGTGATCGCGCAGGCCGTTTGACTCGATGCGGACTCCGACGGAGGCGGAGTGGTCGGTGACCGCCAGGTACTCGTAGCCGGCCTCCCGGGCGGCTCGCGCCATCTCCTCGATCGACGCGGTTCCGTCAGAGGCGGTGGTGTGGCTGTGCAGATCGCCGCGCAGATCACCGACCTGGATCAGCGCGGGCAGCGCCCCCGCCGCGGCCGCCTCCAGCTCACCCCGGTTCTCGCGCAGCTCGGGCGCGATGTACTCCAGCCCGAGCAGCGCGTACACCTCCTCCTCGCGTGCGCAGCGATGGGTCTCGCCGGTGGCATCGTCGAGCACCCCGTACTCCGAGACGTGCAGCCCCTTGCGTACCGCCGCCTCGCGCAGCGCGACGTTGTGCTCCTTGGAGCCGGTGAAGTGCTGCAGCAGGTTGCCGAATTGATCCGGCGCCACGATCCGCAGGTCGACTCGGACCCCGGTGTGGGTCCGCAGCCGCACGCCCGCCTCTCCAGGACTCTGCGCGTCCTGCACCAGATCAAGCTCAGCGGCGGCTCGCGCCAGCGCGCCCGGGTCCGACGCGGTGGCGATGATGTCCAGGTCCTTGACGCTGTCGGTCATCCGCCGCGCCGACCCGGCGAGCTCGACGCGCTCGGCGGCGGGATGCGCTCGCAACGCGTCGATCAGCTGCTCGCCGACCCTCAGCCCGCGGTGCAGCACGATCCGCCGCGCGCCGCCGTTGGCCTCGCCCGCCTCGGCGTCGGCCTTGGCCAGGGTGACCGCGGCCAGCAGGCTCTCCTCCGCCTTGGGGCCGAACCCCTTGAGCTTGCGGATCTGATGCCCGGAGGCGGCCGCCTCCAGGGAATCCAGCGAGTCGACCGAGAGATCCTCGAACAGCCGCCGCGCCCGCTTCGGCCCCAGCCCGGGCAACCGGGTGAGCTCCAGCAGGCCCGGGGGGAACTTGGACCGCAGCTTCACCGCCGCCGGGATCGCGCCGTCATCGGCCAGGGCCAGCACCTTCTCCTGGATCGTGGCGCCGATTCCCGGCAACTCGGTCGCCCGTCCCTCGCGGGCCAGGGCGGTCACCGACACCGGCGCGTCGCGCACCGCCTTGGCCGCGTTGCGGTAGGCGACGATCCGGTGGATGATCGCCCCATCGAGCTCGTAGAGGTCCCCCAGCTCGTCCAGCGCGGAGGCGATCTCGGAGTTCGTCGGTTCGGCCATGAGGCAGCTAGTAGCCTAGCTTCGCGACCTCGCTATACTTTTTGAAGTACAACGGAGAAGGAGAACCAGATGCCAGACGCGGTGACCGACGTAACCGACAACAACTTCCAGGCCGAGGTGGTCGAGTCCGACGTCCCGGTTCTCGTTGATTTCTGGGCTCCGTGGTGCGGTCCGTGCCGTCGGGTGTCGCCGATCGTGGAGGAGATCGCCTCCGAGCGCGGCGAGGCGCTCAAGGTGGTCAAGCTGAACATCGATGACAACCAGCAGACCGCCGTCAAGTTCAACGTCATGTCGATCCCGACGCTGATGCTGTTCAAGAACGGCGCCGTCGCCAAGACCGTGATCGGGGCCTACCCGAAGCGCAAGATCGAAGAGGAGCTCGAGCCGGCCCTCGCCTAGGCCGCCGGCGCCAGGCCGATCTTCAGCGGGCGGTCGTCGATCATCACGGGCCCGGCGCCGTCCAAGGAGTCGTAGGCCACCCGGACGGCCAGCGTCTCGCCGGCCACATACGGCTCGTGCGCGCGCGCCGCGGCAATCAGTTCGCGGTCGCCGTCCAGCGTCAGCACGATCCGGTCAGACACCTCCAGCCCTTCCCGCTGACGCGCGTTCTGGACCGCGCGCACGATGTCTCGCGCCCAGCCCTCGACCCGCAGCGACTCGTCGATCTCGATCTCCAGCGCGACCGCGTGGGAGCCCTCCCGCTCGACGCGGTAGCCCTCCAGCGGCTTCATGCTAATCAGCAGGTCGTCGGCTCCGAGAGCGTGGTCGCTGCCGCCGACCGAGATTGATATCGACTGGCCGTCGCGGAGCGCCGACGCCACGTGGGCCGCGTCCAGACCGGTGATGGCGGCCGCCACCAGCGGCATCTGCTTTCCAAACCGCGGGCCCAACGCGCGGTAGTTGGGCTTGACCTCGATCTGCCCCAGCTCGTCGGCCCGGGAGACGAAGCGCAGCTGACGCACGTTTAGCTCCTCGCGTACGATCGCCACCAGCCGCTCGATCGCCGCCCGCTCGCGACCCGTGGCGACGACCACCGCGGCCCGCAGCGGCTGGCGCCCCCTGATCTTCGCCTGCGCGCGGGCGGCCAGCCCCAGCCTGACCGTCTCTCGGGCCACGTTCATGGCCTGCTCCAGCTCCTCGTCGCGGGCGTCGGGAATCGGAAAGTCGCACAGGTGGACGCTGGGTTCGGTGCCGTCGAGATTGTCGTAGATCTCGTCGGCCAAGAACGGGCAGAACGGGGCGAGCAGCTGGGCCACCGCTACCAGGCACGTCTTCAGCGTCCAGAACGCGTTCGGGTCGCCGTCCCAGAAGCGGCGGCGGGAGCGGCGTACGTACCAGTTGGAGAGCTCGTCGACGAAGCTCTGGATCGCCCGCCCGGCGGAGGTGGCGTCGAAGTCGTCGAGCCGATCGCGGACGATCTGAACCGTCGCGTGCAGCCGCGACAGCGCCCAGCGGTCCAGGTCGGCGGGCGGCGACGCCGCCGGGGCGGCGCGTTCGACGCCGTTGGCGTTGGCGTAGAGCACGTAGAAGCCGTACGTGTTCCAGAGCTGGAGGATGAACTGGCGTACCGCCTCGCCGATCGTGTCCAGCGAGAAGCGGTAGCCGTCCCACGGCTGCTTGGAGGTGAAGAAGTACCAGCGCAGCGCGTCGGCGCCGTAGCGGTCGATGACCTCCCACGGCTCCACCGTGTTGCCCAGCGACTTGGACATCTTGCGGCCCTGCTCGTCGAGGATCAACCCGAGGCAGACGACGTTCCGGTACGAGGTGCGGTCAAAGATCAGCGTCGAGATCGCCAGCAGCGAGTAAAACCAGCCCCGGGTCTGGTCCAGTGCCTCGCAGATGAAGTCGGCCGGGAAGCGCCGCTCGAAGTGCTCCTCGTTGGCGTGCGGCGCACCGAACTGGGCGAACGGCATCGAGCCCGAGTCAAACCAGACGTCGATCACCTCGGGCACGCGGTGCATGTCCCCGCCGCAGTTGTCGCATTTGAGGATCACCTCGTCGACGAACGGCCGGTGGGGATCCTCCAGGCGTACGCCCGATTCGCGCTCCAGCTCCGCCAGCGAGCCCATGACCTTGACGCAGCCGTGCTCGCAGCGCCACACCGGGAGCGGTGTCCCCCAGTAGCGCTCGCGAGACAGCGCCCAGTCGACGTTGCCCTCCAGCCAGTGGCCGAAGCGGCCGTGCTTGACGTGCTCGGGATGCCAGTTGATGGTCTCGTTGGCCGCCAGCAGCCGATCCCGGATCTGGCTGGTGGCGATGTACCAGGAGGGCTTGGCGTAGTAGAGCAGCGGCGTGTCGCAGCGCCAGCAGTGCGGATAGGAGTGCTCGTAGCGCTCGGCGCGCAGCAGCTTCCCGCTCGCCCGCAGATCCTCCACCAGATCCGCGTCGGCGTCCTTGACCCAGCGGCCGGCGTAGGCGCCGATGCGCTCGTCGTAGGTTCCGTCCAGTGCGACCGGGTTGATGACGTTCAGTCCCTCCTGCTCACCGAGCCGGAAGTCGTCCTCGCCAAACGCGATCGCGGTGTGTACGAGGCCGGTGCCGTCCTCGGCGGTGACGAAGTCCGCCGGCAGCACGGTGTGACCCTTGGGCCCGTAGGCCTCACCCGGGATGTAGGCGAACGGCGGCTCGTACGCGGTGCCGACCAGCGCCGCTCCGGGAAATCGGTCCACCACCTCGGCGGCGGCGCCCAGCACCTTCTCCACCAGGTTCTGCGCCACGATCTGGACCCGACCCTCCATATCCCGGGCCCGAACGTAGGTGAGCTCGGGATTGACCGCCACCGCAGCGTTGGAGACCAGCGTCCACGGCGTCGTCGTCCACACCACCAGGTCGTCGCCGCCCTGGGCCGGACCGACGGGCCTGGTCACCGGCAGGCGCACGTACACCGATGGGTCGACGACGTCGTGATAGGCGCCGGGCTGTCCGAGCTCGTGGCTGGACAGCGTGACCTGATCCCGGGGGCAGTAGGGAACCACCTTGAGCCGCTCGTACAGCAGTCCCTGGTCGTGGATCGTCTTCAACGCCCACCACACCGACTCGATGTAGTTTGCATCCAAGGTGCGATAGGCATCGTCGAGGTCGACCCAGAAGCCGATTCGCTCGGTCAAGCGGTTCCACTCGGCGACGTGGCTGAGCACCTTCTCGCGACACAGGGCATTGAACTCGGCGATCCCGAAGCGCTCGATGTCATCTTTGGACTGAAAGCCGAGCTCGGCCTCGAGCGCCAGCTCCACCGGCAGCCCGTGGCAGTCCCAGCCGCCCTTGCGCTCGACGTAGTACCCGGTCATCGTCCGGTACCGAGGGAAGATGTCCTTGAACACGCGGCTGAGCACGTGGTGGGTGGCTGGGTTCCCATTGGCGGTCGGCGGCCCCTCGTAGAACCCCCATTGCGGCGCCCCGGTCCGCCGCCGGATCGATTCGTGAAAGACGTCACGCTCACGCCAGCGTTCGAGCACCAGCTCCTCTAGCTCGGGGAACGACGCACGCGGGTCAACGGGGCGGTGCATGGGCGGGGGATTCTAGAAATGCGCCGTTGGCGCATCGGTTGGGTTGGATGCGGCTCGGGCCGTCAGGCGCTGGCCGAACGGGGGGTGCCGCGGCCCGGTCCGGCCACGACGGCGAGCGGCTCGGCCTCGGCGAGCTCGAGGATCCGGCGCGCCGCGGCGCTGGCGCCGGCGGACAGGTTGCGAGCTCCGGTGGCCCGGAAGCGAACCTGCTCGATCCCGCGCCGGTAGACCGCCACCGGCACCGCGCCCCCGGCGAGCCGGATCGCGTAGGCCCACCGGGCGACGGTGTCATCGTCCAGGTGCGAACCGGCGACGACCACCAGGTTGGGGCGATGGACCGCAATCGCATCGCCGATTCCCGACACGCCCCGGGCGGAAAGGCTGAGAACGTCGATCCCGGACCGGGAGCAGAACAGCTCCAGCGCGCGGAGGTGGGGAGCGTCGAGGTCGAGCTCGTCGCGGGTCGCATCCCCGACTACGATCGAGACCGGCCGCACGGGCGGTGGCGACAGGCGCATCGCCCGCCGCAGCCAGTCGGCCGCCCAGTGCGCGGCGAACGCCCAGGCCGCCGACTCCGGCCCGTAGCGGCGAACGATCTCGTCGAGGGTGGGCAGCAGGACCTCCTCCACCGAGCGCTCGACCGTCCGCAGCGCCAGGGCGGCCTCGATCGCCGCGTCCGCGCGCTCGCGCTCGTAGGAGACGAGCGCCCCGACGAGCGAGTTGGCGTCCGCCGCCAAGCCCTCCCGCGCACGCGAGATCGCCGAGGAGATCGACAGCCCCTCCTGAAGCGCGTCGCGGAGTGCCGCGATCTCGCCATGGGTGAACAGGCGATGCTTGCCCGGCGACCGCTGCGGCTTGGGAAAGCCAAACCGCCGCTCCCACGCGCGCAGCGTGTTCGGACTCACATTCAGCAGCGTGGCTGCTTCGCTCGTTTTCAGATAGCGCACGGGTGTGTAAAGCTCCGGCCGAGCGTTGCTAAGTACGCTGGGGGGAAAGGAAAATGCACGAGATGCTCAACAAGATCCTGTGCAAAGAAATGGAAAACCCGGCTTATTGTTGCGCTTATCGTCACCGAGGACAAGCGCGGCCCCGAACCAACAGGATGATCGAAGTCGTGAATCGGTGGTCGCCCAATCCGCGGGCGGCTGTTCTCGGGTGTAACGCCCGCCACCGTCCCAGTCTGCGAAGGGAGTGAATATGTTCTTCCGCGGCGGTCGTTGAGGTCCCAAGTCAGCTGGTAGCGGGCCGCATTTCACGCTACCTTCCAAACATGCTCCGCCGACGCGCGGGACACGTCGCCGTGCCGCGGCGGCGTCAGGTTCTGGCCATCATCATCACGGTGGCCAGCGCTGGTGCGTGCGTCGTCGCCATCCTTCTCGGACAGGCTGATCGTGTCAGCGCCCTGAGTGCGGTGCTCGGCGTCGCCGCCGTCGCTGCTGGTCTGCTGGTTGTCGGTGAGAGCGGTGGCCTGGCGGTTTCGGCATCGTTCATCGTCTGCGTCCTGGCGGCCGCGTTCCTTGGCCCGGTCTCCGCGGTGGCGGCCGCCGTGATCGCGGAGCTGACGGCGACGGTCATGATGAAGACACGCTGGCAGACCGTCGCCTTCACCAACCTGCCTCCGGCGATTCTCGCCGCGGCGGCGATGGCGACGATCATCCAGGGCCTCTACGCGGCGCCCACAGATGGGGCCGGCTTCTACCTCGCGGTCGTGCTGGCGGCCGCCGCCGGCCTGATCATCAGCTTCGCGATGTTCTCGGTGCTGCGCCGGCTGGTTTTCCCGTCGACGCAGCAGTTCGGACTCGGAGCACTGATCTCGTTCCTGCCAAGCGCCGGCCTCAGCATCCTCGTCGCGGTGGCCGGCGTCGGCATCACGCTGAAGATCGGCAACGCCGGGATCGCGTTCGCGCTCGCGGCGGTGTTCGCGTTCTCGTACATGACCCATCTGCTGGACCAGTCGCGCGCTCGCGCCCAGCAGTATGTGTCGCTGTCCTGGGGGGTCCTGGGCGGTCTCATGCGATCACTGGACACCCGCGACCAGCGGGCCGCCCGCCACTCGGCGGCGGTGGCCCGGTTCTCTCGGGACATCGCGAAGGCTGTCGGGATGAGCGAGGCCGAATCAGAGCTCGCGCACACCGCGGGGTTGCTGCACGACATCGGCCGGTTCGCGCTTTCCGACCGCGTGGCCGAGCGGGGACGGACGCTCACCGAAGACGACTGGCTGGCGATCCAGCGCCACCCCGAGCTGGGGGCGGACATGCTGCGGGACCTGGGGATGTACGGACCGGTCGGCGACATCGTGCTGGCCCATCACGAGCGCATCGACGGCCGCGGCTATCCAGCGGGCCTGACCGAGGACGAGATTCCCGAGATCGCCAAGATCATCTCGGTCGCCGAGGTGTACGACACGCTCACCGCCTCGGACACCTACCGCACTCGGATGAGCTCGTTCGAGGCGCTCACCGAGCTCCGGCGCGTCGCCGGCTCGCAGGTCGACTCGCGCTATGTGGAGGTGCTGGCCGGCCTGCTCAGCGGCGAGGGCGTCGAGTATCGCCACGCCGACATGGCCGACTTCGACGTCGAGCTCGACATGGAGCGGCGCATCAACCAGGCCGGGGCGGGCGCCTGACACGCCACCAAACGGCCGGCCGCATGGCCGGCCATCTCAAAATATTTTTCGTTCAGATGACCTGACGGCGTAACTCGGGTTCCGAGGCCTGCTCCAGTGAATCGACGAACTTGTCGATCTGCTCCTGGCTGAAGCGCCGTTGTCCTCCGGGAGTGCGGTAGGACTCCAGATGACCCATGTCCGACCAGCGTCGGATGGTCCCCAATGAGACGCCAAGCGCCTGGGCCGCCTGCGAGGTCGACAGGCCCAGCGGGCTTCCGTGAATTTGTCTCATGCTCGCATTCACCCGCACATGCGCAACCTTGGTAAGGCAAGCACAGCTATTGCACAACCTTCCGACGGCAAGCCACGCCGGGGCGTCGACATTGGTGCGAACGCTCAGATTTCTCGCAGATGCTCCACTTTTAGGGCTACCGAACGCAACGTGTCGGGCTCACTCCACTCGAAGATAGGCCCCAAGCTGCGACGATCCAAGTCGTGCGACTCCGCCTCTATCACCACCAGGACGGAGCCAGGATCGCCTATCGCGAGGCCGGAACCGGGCCGGCGCTGGTGCTGCTGCATTCTCTGGGCCTCTCGCACCGGGAGTGGGAGCCGATCGTCGCCCCGCTGTCGGCCCGCTTCCGCGTGGTGCTGCCGGATCTGCCCCTGCACGGGGATTCCGAGGACCGCCCGCGCCATCCCTACTCGCCGGACTGGCTCGCCGATGTGATCGCCGGGTTCTGCCGCGAGGTCGGTGGCCCGCGCTGCATGATCGCCGGCCACGACCTCGGCGCGGGGCTCGCGCTGCTGGCGGTGAGCAGCGGCCGGTTGGAGCCGACGCGGCTGGTGCTGATGCCCAATCGCCTGCACCGGCGCGACCAGTTCGGGGCGACGCGCATGGCATGGCGGACGGTCTGCCGGCTCGGGGCTCTGCCGGGGCTCGACCGGGTTCTCGCCCACGGGGCCAAGTTGGTGTTCCGCCCGGCGTTGGGCGAGCGACTGTCGGTGCAGCACAACCAGGCCGCCCGCGACCTCGTGCGCCACGCCTTCGCCGACGTCGGCGGCAACGGCAATCGGGCGCGCTCGTGGGCCAAATTCGCCCGGCGCTGGCCGGTGGAGGCACAGCGCCAGCTGCTCGACGCGTATCCGCGGATGCAGATGCCGGTGCTGTTGCTGTGGGCCGAGGAGGATCCGGTTCATCCGGTCGATGCGGCCCGCGAGGCGCTGGACCTGCTCCCCGATGCTCAGCTGCGAACCCTGCCCGGGGCCGGGTTCCTGATCGCCTACGACGACCCGGTGGCAGTGGCCCGCGAGCTGATCGCGTTCTGCGGGTAGCGCTAGCGTTCAACACGGTCATCAGCAAGCGCGAAAGGAAGCCATGAGCCTTCAGTCCGGAGAGCAGCTGTGGGGCGGCGAGACGACGAAGGCCGTCGACAACTTCCCCGTGTCGGGCGAGACCGTTCCCGCTTCGGTGATCCACTGGCTGGCCCAGATCAAGGGCGCGGCCGCGCGCGTCAACGCCGAGTTGGAGCTGCTCGAGCCTGATGTCGCCGAGCGGATCGCCGCCGCCGCCGACCGCGTCGCCAGCGGCGAGTTCGATGATCAATTCCCCATCGACGTGTTCCAGACGGGGTCCGGGACCTCGACGAACATGAACGCCAACGAGGTGATCGCGACCCTCGCCGGCGATGGTGCGCACGCCAACGACCACGTGAACATGGGCCAGTCCTCCAACGACGTGTTCCCGTCGGCGGTCCATCTGGCGGCTCTGGATCGCGCCACCAACGAGCTGCTGCCGGCGCTGGAGCAGCTCGAGACCTCCTTCCGGGCCAAGGCCGACGAGTTCGCCGACATCGTCAAGGCGGGGCGCACCCATCTCATGGACGCGGTCCCGGTGACGCTCGGGCAGGAGTTCTCCGGCTATGCCACGCAGATCGGGCTGGCGGTGCGGCGGGTGCGCAACGCGCTGCCCCAGGTCGCTCAGATCCCGCTCGGCGGCACCGCCACCGGCACCGGCCTGAACACCCATCCGGAGTTCGCCGGCCGGGTCCGCGCTCGTCTGACCGAGGCGACGGGGCTGAACATCCGCGCCCCCGAGGATCCGTTCGAGGCCCAGGGCAACCGGGATGCGCTGGTGGAGCTCTCCGGCGCCTTGAAGGTGGTCGCCGTCTCGCTGACCAAGATCGCCAACGACCTGACGCTGATGGGGTCCGGCCCGCGGGCGGGCATCGGCGAGCTGCTGCTGCCCGAGCTGCAGAAGGGGTCGTCGATCATGCCGGGCAAGGTCAACCCGGTGATCCCCGAGGTCGTGCTCCAGGTGTCGGCGCAGGTGATCGGCAACGACGCGGCGATCACCATCGGGGGGATGCAGGGCCACTTCGAGCTCAACGTCCGGGTCCCGCTGATCGCGCGCAACCTGCTCGAGTCGATCGGTCTGCTGGCGGCGACGGCGCGCATCTTCGCCGAGAAGTGCGTCGACGGGATCAAGGCCAACGAGGACGGGTGCCTGCGCTCGGCCGAGGCCACCCTGGCCGCCGCCACCGCCCTGAACCCGTACATCGGCTATGACAAGGCGACCGAGATCGTCCAGGAGGCCGCTCGCTCTGGTCGCATGCTCCGCGAGGTCGCCCACGAGATGGGGGTCGACGAGGACACCTACAACCGGGCGATGGACCTGCGCGGGATGGCTCGCGGGAACACCTGAGACGCTGGCTTGCGCGCGGTCTGGGCGCTGCGGCGGTTGCTGCGGCGGTTGCTGGGGTGGGCCGCCTGGACTGCGGCACCTCGGCGGGGCCCGAGGAGCGGGCGCTTCACGACCACGCCTGAGGACCTCGACGAAGCTTGGCTCATCGGGGCCGCTTTCCGGGCGCGCTGGAGCACGCTTGGCGGGGATGGCATCGCTTGGTCACGAACTGCCCGCTTTGGTGCTTCCTAGCGGCACCGACGAGCGGCGATCTGCCATGCATCGGCCCTGACCGTCGATTCGTTGCAAATAACCGGCAACCGGGGGGACCGCCGGGGCGGCGTGATTGAATGCCGCCGCGGGCCGGAACCGTCCCCCACAGCCAACCGGGAGGTAATGGCTTTGCACCGTAGAGGACTTCTGGCGCTCCTAGCAGCGTCAGCCACTTTCGCGCTAGCGGCTTCGGCTGCGTCCGCGCGGCCGTTCCACGTGCATTACCCAGGCCACTTCGCCCAGCCGCCGACGACCGCTCAGTGCGAGCAGCCGCCGCCCGCCGGCGCCGGAATCGCCTGCTACGGGCCCACCCAGTACGAGCAGGCCTACGACATGAACCCGCTCTACCACGCCGGGTTGACCGGAGCGGGGAAGACGATCGTGCTCGTCGATTCGTTCGGATCCCCCACGATCCAGAGCGATCTGCAGACGTTCGACCAGGCCTACGGTCTGCCAGCTCCGCCGTCGTTCAAGATCATCACCCCCGACGGGCCGGTGAATCAATCCGATCCCGCCGCTCCCGGCTGGGGCGTGGAGACGTCACTCGACGTGGAGTACTCCCACGCGATGGCGCCCGGAGCGAACATCCTGCTCGTCGAGACCCCGGTGGCGGAGACCGAGGGCACGGTCGGCTTCCCGGAGATCGTCGCGGCCGAGAACTATGTGATCGACCATCATCTCGGCGACGTCATCAGTCAGAGCTTCGGCGCGACCGAGGAGACGTTCCCCAGCGCGGGCGTCGATCTACGCGCTGCGCGGTGCGTTCTTCAACGCGCTGTTTCACCGTGTGACGGTGCTCGGCTCCTCCGGCGACGCCGGCCCGACCGATGAGACCGCGGCGCCCGACGGGATCGACTACTACCCGTTCCGCGTCAACAGCTGGCCGTCCAGCTGACCCGCTGGTGACCTCGGTCGGCGGCACGCAGCTGCATCTCGATGCCAACGGCAACCGCATCGCCCCGGACAACGCCTGGAACGACACGGCGCTGCTCGGTGGACCGGCCGCCAGCGGTGGTGGCCTGTCGGCAGTGTTCTCGCGGCCGTTCTACCAGGACCCCGTGACGCCGGATCGTCGACGGTCGTCGTGGCACGCCGGACGTGAGCATGAGCGCCGCCGTCGATGGGGGAGCCAACGTCTACTGGAGCTTCCCCGGCGCCGGCGACTCCGGGCTGGCAGATCGTCGGCGGTACCAGCGAGGCATCGCCGCTGTTCTCCGGCGTGGTGGCGGTCGCCGACCAGGCCGCCGGTCACGACCTCGGTCTGCTCAATCCCACGCTGTACCAGTACGGAGACGGTCCGCGTTCGGGTCTGGACGATGTCGTCGGTGGCAACACCACGGTCTCGTTCACCAACCCGGCGACCGATCCGTATCCCGGCCCGCACACGGTGCCCGGGTACACCGCGACCCGTGGCTATGACCTGGCCACCGGCCTCGGAACCGCGGACGGCACCCGCCTCGTGGAGGAGCTGGCGGGCTTCCATCACGGTCGCTTCGGCCGCTGATCCACTGAGGTAATCGCTCCTGACGCGCTCACCCGGTCCCCAGTGGCCGGGTGGGCCGTCCGGGAGATCCGGTCGGCGCGCGCCTCAGATGACGACCACCTGAGTCGGGCGCGCCTCAGGTGGCGACCGTCTCGGCGCCGAGGGTCTGGGAGATCGCCACGTCGATCGAGTAGTCGATCGGCACCACGATCACCGACGGCAGGTCCAGGGTCAGCGCCTTGCCCAGCCGCTCGGAGAACTCGCCGGCGTCCGCGCACCGCCAGGCCGGTGCGCCGAATGCATGGGCCAGCCGGACGAAGTCGGGGTTGCCGAAGTCCACGCCGAAGTGGCGGCCGAACTTCTTGTCCTGCTTCCAGACGATCGAGCCGAACTGGCCGTTCTCCCAGACCACGTTCACGGTCGGGGTCTTCAGGCGGACCGCCGTCTCCAGCTCCTGGCAGTTCATCAAAAAGCCGCCGTCGCCGCTGACCGTGACGACGTGGCGGTGTGGCTCGACGAGCTTGGCGGCGACGCCGGTCGGCAGGGCGAAGCCCATCCCGGCCAGCCCGTTGGCGATCAGCACGGTGCCGGGCTCGTGCGCGGGGAACATGCGGCCGATCCACAGCTTGTGGAGCCCCACGTCGGACACCAGCAGGTCGCTGCGCCGCAGCACGCGCCGTATGTCGGCGAGCACGCGCGGTGGTCGCATCGGAAAATGCGAGTCGTCGGCGGCGTCGGAGACGGCTCCGAGCACCAGCTCGCGGAGGCGATCTGAGCCCGGGGTCCGTGACTGCTTGCGGCTGGCGCCTGCCGCCAGCCGCGCCAGCACGTGGGCGATGTCGCCGATCAGCTCCACCGCGGGCATGAAGAACTCGTCGATTTCGGCGGCGACGGTGTCGATCACGACGATCTGCTTGTCGGCGCGCGGGTTCCAATGCTCGGGGGCGTGCTCCACCAGGTCGTAGCCGACCGCGATCACCACGTCGGCGTCCTCGAAGCCCGCCAGCGCGTAGTCCCGGGACTGGAGACCGACCGTACCCAGGGCGTGCGGGTCCTCGTAGTCGAGCAGGCCCTTGGCCATGAACGTCTCAGCCACGGGAATGCCGGTGGTGTGGACAAAGGCGCGCAGGGCACGGCTGGCGTGGGTGCGGATCGCCCCGTTGCCGGCCAGGATGATCGGGTTCTCGGCCGCCATGATGACGTCGGTGGCACGCTGCAGCTCCCTGATCCCGGGCTCGGGCTGCACCGGGGCGTGGCGGCGCAGGGGCGCGGCGTCCAGCGGCTGCGCCATCACGTCCTCGGGAAGCTCCAGGTGGGTCGACCCGGGCTTCTCGGACTCGGCGACCGCGAACGCCTTGCGGACCACCTCGGGCACGATCTCCGGGCTCGAGACGCGAGCGTTCCACTTCACCACGGGGCGGAGAATGCCGATCAGGTCGATGTGCTGATGCGACTCCTTGTGCATCCGCGCCAGGTCTGACTGGCCGGTGAGCGCCACCAGGGGCGCCCGGTCCAGGAACGCGTCGGCCACCGCGGTCACCAGGTTGGTGGCTCCGGGGCCGAGGGTGCCCAGGCACACCCCGGCGCGGCCGGTCAACCGGCCATAGGCGTCGGCCATGTAGGCACCGCCCTGCTCGTGGCGGACGGGCACGAACTGGATCGACGAGTCCGCCAGGGACTCATTGAGATCGAGCGTCTCCTCACCGGGGATGCCGAACACGTACTCGACGCCCTCTGACTCGAGACACTGCACGAACACGTCTGACGCCCTGCGCTCGGTCACACGGTCACCCTAGTGGGTCTCCCTCCCGGGAGGCCCACGAGCGACCGCGCCGCGCCGGCCGTTGGCCAGTGTCCGGGTTCAGGGGGCGGGACGCTCGAGGGAACTTGGTCTCCTGGAGACCCACTAGATTGCCGCCCATGCCGGGCCCCCTGCTCGCCATCGACGGGCCGTTCGTGCTCTACCGCTCGTTCTTCGCGCTGCCGGATTCGATCACCGACGGGGACGGCCACCCCGTCAACGCCCTACTGGGCGCGGTCAACCTGATTCTCCGAATCGCCGCCGACCGGCCGCCACGGGCGATCGTGGTCTGCTTCGGTGCCGAGGCGGCGCACTACCGGGTGGACCTGTATCCCGACTACCACGCCCACCGGCCGCCGGTTCCGGAGGCGCTGCAGTGGCAGTTTGACGAGGCATCCGCGTTGTTCGAGGCGTTCGGCTGGATGACGGCCGGATCCGACGACCTAGAGGCCGACGATCTTCTCGGCGCGCTGGCCGCGGCCGAGGTGGCCGCCGGCGGCCGGGCGCTGATCATGACCGGGGATCGCGACATGTACCAGTGCGCCGGCGAACGGGTCAGCGTCGTGTACCTCAAGCAGGGCGCCAGCGGGTTCGAGGAGGTCGACCCGGCCGAGGTCCGCCGCCGCTACGGCATCGGCCCCGAGCTGGTGCCCGACTTCATCGCCCTGCGCGGCGATCCGTCGGACGGGCTGCCGGGGGCGCCCGGGATCGGCGCCAAGACCGCCACCGACCTGCTCAAGCGCCACGGCTCACTCGAAGCGGCGATCGCCGCCGCCGGCGGCGAGCGGCCGAAGATCGCCGCGGCGCTACGCGAACACGCCGACGCGCTCCGCGCCTTCCGCGACATCGCCACCCTCCGGTCCGCCGACGTCCCGCTGCCCGCCGACGGGAAGACCGACCTGAAGGGCGGGGCGGCGGCGGCCCGGGGTCACGGGATGAACCGGCTCGCCGAGCGGCTGGAGAACGCCGGCTCGCTCGCCGACCTGTGAAGTTTGCGCCAAGGCTCTGGCGCTTTTGCATACCCGGTCGTTTCCGCCGGGGTTGTCGGCGCGATCACGGGCGCTGCCCGGGGGAGCGGCCCTGCACTGTCGTGGGCGCGGGGGGTTTCATCGGTGGGGGATCCCGGGAGTGGTTGATCAGCCGCCGCGGGCCGAGTCACGCCGCCCGCGATCGCCGGGGGTGTTTTGCGCCAAATTCGGGGTCGCGCCGTGAGATTTGTCGCGTTACCCACGCTGAGCGGCCGGCTGGTGACAAATCCGCAGGCGGGGTCACGATTTGTCACGTTTCCCGGGTCGCCGGGACGCTAGGCGCGGCCGCGGACCGCGACCTCCTGGACCGCCGGCCGGGGTTTTCGGTCGACCGCGCCGGGTTCTCGGGCGGGTTGGCGATCGGGGATCTGCGCCCAACCGCGGAAACCGTCCCACGGAAACGATCGGGTATGCCCTCGGCCCTTTTGAATCCACGCCCACTCGTCTCCGCGGATCCTTCCCAGAGCGTACGGGCGTTGTCGTGGGCGCGGCTGATGACGGGCGTTGTCGGGGGGCGTGGATCGTGACCGCCGTGGCCGGTGCTGTGAGCTTGGGGGGGTGTGCGCGGTGGCGGAGGCGCGCCGGGCGAGCCGACCGGGTCGCCGGGAGGCGTTGGCACATGGGTTTGGCGCCGCCGGGCGGTGCGCCCTCGGCGTTGTCCCCGGGCACGGGGCACCGCCGGGTTTGTCGCGGCGGCGGGCGGCGGGCTGCGGCTCGGCGATGAGTGGGGTAGGCAAACGTCCGACGGCGCTATCGCCGCCGCCGCGGGACGGACGTTTGCGTCCCCGAGCGCACGCCCCCCGCCCCGCCGCCAGCCCGCTGACGGCGTGAACTTGACCGCTCAGGACGGCGTGAACTTGACCGTGATCACGTCTCCGTCGGCGACGACGTAGTCCCGCCCCTCGAGCCGCAGGGTGCCGCGCTCACGGGCCCCCGCGTAGCCACCACCCTCGGTTAGCTCGTCCCAGGAGACGACCTCGGCCCGCACAAAGCCCCGCTGGATGTCGGAGTGGATCAGTCCGGCAGCGTGCCACGCTGTCCGGCCGCGGCGCAGGTGCCAGGACTGTGCCGGCTTCTCCTCCCCCGCGGTGAAGAAGGCGACGAGCTGCAGCAGCGAGAACGCGCCGTGGACGACCGTCGCCAGCCCGGACTCTGCGAGCCCGAGGTCCTCGCGCATCGCCGCCGCATCCGCCTCGGACAGCTCGGCCAGCTCTGACTCGAGCCGGGCGGAGACCGCCACCGCCTCGGCGCCGACGGTCTCGGCATGCTCGGCGATCGCCGGCGGCACCGCGTCGGAGCCCTCGTCGACATTGGCGACGAACAGGACCGGCTTCGCGGTCAGCGGCGACAGCAGGGTCATGAAATCGGTCCCCACCGCTCCGTCGGCCGGTGGCGGCACGGTTCGCGCCGGGCGACCCGCGGACAACGCCTCGATGACTCGCTCCAGCCAGCGGGCCTCGGCGATCGCGTGGCGGTCGCCGCCGCGCGCCGTGCGCACGACGCGCTCGCGACGGCGCTCGGCCTGCTCGAGGTCGGCATACACGAGCTCGGTCTCGATCGTCTCGATGTCGGCGAGCGGATCGACCCGGCCCTCGGGATGGACGACGCTCTCGTCGCCGTGGGCGCGGACGACGTGGACGATCGCGTCGGTCTCACGGATGTTGGCGAGGAACTGGTTACCGAGCCCCTCGCCGCGGTGGGCGCCGGCGACGAGCCCGGCGATGTCGTGAAACGCGATCGTGTCCGGAACGACCTTCGAGGCGCCGACGGTATCGGCCACGGCGTCCAGGCGCGGGTCGGTCACCGGGACTATCGCCACGTTGGGCTCGATCGTCGTGAATGGATAGTTGGCGGCTTCGGCGGCAACGCCGGTGAGCGCGGTGAACAGCGAGGACTTGCCGGCGTTCGGCATCCCAACGATCCCGACCCGCATCGGCATCGGTTAGCGGTCTCCCTTGCCAAACGCGCGGGCGCCGGCCGCGCCGATGGCGCCGCCGAGCACCGCCCCGGCCAGCACGTCGCTGGGATAGTGGACGCCGAGGTAGGGGCGGCTGAGGGCAAACGCGCCGGCGGCCGCGTACAGCGCCGGTGCCGGCACCAGGCCTCGGTAGGCCTGCGCCGCCGCGAACGACGTGGTGGCGTGGGCGCTGGGGAACGAGAGCAGCGAGACGGTCGGCGTCAGCGGCGGTAGATCGCGCAGGTGCGGCCGGGGGCGCCGGACTGCGAGCTTGACCCCGTAGTTGGCGCCGTAGGCGAGCGCGACCACCCCCGCCCCGTGCCACCACCGGTCACGCCGGCGAGGATCGAGAGCCGCCCCCGCCGCGCCCAGCGCCAGCCAGCAGGCCGCGTGCTCGCCGGAAAGTGAGTAGCCGCGGATCGCGCGCTCACGGCGCGGGCCGTGGCAGCGGGTCCGGGCGAGCACGAGCAGCCGGTGGTCGAGGCGGGTCGCCGTCGTCATCAGCGGATGACTCTAGGAGGCGACCTGGCGCCGACGTGGGTCAGGCCGGGCCCGAAGCCTCCGTGGTCGCTTGATGCCGGGGGGGTGCGGGATCGGCTAGGCCAACCCGCCCTCGAATCATTTGGCGTCGGCCGCTACGGCGAGCGCAAACCTGATTCAAGCGTCAGCGCGGCTGTTCTGTGGACATTCACCAAACCTCCTGGTTTTGACCTTCGCGCAGTGAGGTAGGACACCAGAGATGCGGTGGGTTCGTATCCGACTTCTTGTCACAATTGCAGCAAGCATCCTCGGATTAGGGATTAGCGAGCTCGGGGTGGCCAGCGCGTCCGCCGACGGATTGTCATCGGCGGTCTCCAGCGTCCCTGCAGCGGCGTCATCCACGACCCCGGCGCCTCCGGCGGCGCAGACCGTCACCAGTGCGGCGGCGAGCACGGTCGCTCCGGCGGCGCAGACTGCCACCACTGCGGCGGCGAGCACGGTCGCTCCGGCGGCGCAGACTGCCACCACTGCGGCGGCGAGCACGGTCGCTCCGGCGGCGCAGACTGCCACCACTGCGGCGGCGAGCACGGTCGCTCCGGCGGCGCAGACTGCCACCACTGCGGCGGCGAGCACGGTCGCTCCGGCGGCGCAGACTGCCACCACTGCGGCGGCGAGCACGGTCGCTCCGGCGGCTCCGACCGCCACCACTGCGGCGGCGAGCACGGTCGCTCCGGTGGCTCCGACCGCCACGACCGCAGCGGCTAACACCCCCGCCCAGGCCACCAAGACGGTCGCGAACACGGTGGCTCCGGTGACCAAGACGGTCGCTCCGGTGACCAAGGCGGTCGCCAACACGGCGGCGAGCACGGTCGCTCCGGCGGCTCCGACCGCCACGACCGCAGCGGGTAACACCCCCGCCCAGGCCACCAAGACGGTCGCGAACACGGTGGCTCCGGTGACCAAGACGGTCGCCCCGGTGACCAAGTCGGTCGCCCCGGTGACCAAGACGGTCGCCCCGGTGACCAAGACGGTCGCCCCGGTGACGAAGACGGTCGCGACCACGGTGGCCCCGGTGGCCAAGACGGTCGCGAACACGGTGGCTCCGGTGACCAAGACGGTCGCGAACACGGCGGCTCCGGTGACCAATACGGTCGCCAGCACCGTGGCTCCGGTGACCAGGACTGTCGCCAGCACCGTCGCTCCGGTGACCAAGACCGTCGCTCCGGTGACCAGGACGGTCGCGAAGGTCGCCGGCCCGGTCATTGGCGCGGTGGCTCCGGTGACCCGGACGGTCGCGAAGGTCGCCGGCCCGGTCATTGGCGCGGTGGCTCCGGTGACCCGGACGGTCGCGAAGGTCGCCGGCCCGGTCATTGGCGCGGTGGCTCCGGTGACCCGGACGGTCGCGAAGGTCGCGGGTCCGGTCATCGGTGCGGTGGCTCCGGTGACCAGGACGGTCGCGAAGGTCGCGGGTCCGGTCATCGGCGCGGTGGCTCCGGTGACCAGGACGGTCGCGAAGGTCGCGGGCCCGGTCATCGGCGCGGTGGCTCCGGTGACCCGGACGGTCGCGAAGGTCGCGGGCCCGGTCATCGGTGCGGTGGCTCCCGTGACCAGGACGGTCGCTAACACCGTCGGCTCCGGTCATCGGCGCGGTGGCTCCGGTGACCAAGCCGGTCGCTTCAGTGGTCCCGAGGGTCGCGAAGGTCGCCGGTCGGGCCCTCAGCACGGTGGCTTCGGTGACCAGGACGGTCGCTAACACCGTCGCTCCTGTCATCAAGACGATGGCCCCGGTGACCAAGCCGGTCGCGAACATCGTCGCTCCGGCCACTAATACGGTCGCTCAGACGAGCCCCGCCGCCTCGCCGCTCACCGGCCCCACGAGCGTTCCGTCACCTCCGAGCCCGGTCGCCACCTCGGTGGCGCCGCGTATCCGCTCAACTGCTCGCCCGCCGATCGCGCGGTCGCCCATCGTCCATGTTCTGACGCCTGCCCCGTTTGCGGGGCGCGAGGGGACGCAGCTGCTCGGGCCGACCGCCGGCACCTCGGCTTTGTCGCCTCTTCTGGGCGGTCTCTCGGTACTCGGCGGTCTCTCGGTGCGCGGCGGTCTCTCGGTGCGCGGCAGCCGGCACGCGGGCACACCGCGCCCAGGCATCTCCGTACCGGCTCCGACCGCGCCGGCTCCGAAGGACATCGCCGCGGGGACGGGTGTTGACTCGGCGGCGGGCGGCGGTTCGGGCTTCTTCTTCTTCGGGGTCGCGGCGCTGGTTGCGCTCGCGGCTCTCTTCGTGCCGCGCGTGATCACCACGCTCCGGACGTTCGGAGCTTCGCGTGCGCCGCAGTTGTTTGTCGTCTTGCTAGAGCGCCCTGGCTAAGGCCGAGTCGGCCTTCCAGATCCCTGCCGCAGCCGGGCTTTTTCGAGCCCGGGTGCGCCCCTAGCAAGCATTAGGAGAACGACTCGTGACACGCTCAATGCGGGCGTGGCCGGAGGGTTGTGCGTCTCTCAGAGCCGCCGTGAGCGGCGCTGACGAGCGGGCTGGACTCGAGGATCAAGAGTCCCGGCCTGGCACCGTCTCTTCCGCCAAACGCCTACTCAAACTGATGGCAGTAACCGCGCTTCTCATGGGTGCCCTGCCAGCTTCAGGATTGGCAAAATCTATTGCGGTCCAGCAGACAAAGCCTGCTGGTGCCAGTGGCAAGCATCACACACGGCTGCCCCGGGGCGGCGTCGTAATGCTGGCGCTCGGGCTCGGTGAATGGAGCCCGGACGGCGCGCCGCCGGTGCGCTCGCTGCAGCGTCAATTGACGCGGGCGGGGGACGACCCCGGGCCGATCGATGGTCGCTATGGACCGCGCACCGAGCTGGCGGTGGCTCGCTTCCAGGCCGGACATGGCCTGCAGGTCGACGGGATCGCCGGTCCGATCACGCTCGCGGTCCTGAGCCGTCCGACGCAGGTCATGTATCCCGGCCTGGGATACAGCGGACACGGCTCGAGGCGGGTGCGCTCGCTGCAGCGTCAACTGACGCGGGCGGGTGACGCGCCCGGGCCGATCGATGGTCGCTATGGGCCGCGCACCGAACTGGCGGTGAGTCGCTTTCAGGCCGCGCGCGGCCTGCAGGTCGACGGGATCGCCGATGCGCAGACACTCGCCGAACTGACCCCGCGATGCCAATCGGGCCCGCGGTCCCCGCTTGGCGCTGTCTCGGATGATCGACCCCGTGCCAGGTCGCACACACGGCCTCAAAGCCCGCCTCGACAGCGTGCTGCTGCTCCTAGATCCAGCGAAGGCACGCCAGCTCGTCATTCGACGAGCTTCTCACTACCTGAGCTGGTCGCGCTGCTGATTGGGCTTGGGCTGCTTGGGCTGGCGGCTACGTGGCTCATTCACTATCGCCGCCACAGAGCGGTGGCGGCGTCCAACGGGGCCTCCCGGCCCGGTGGAGCCGCCGGAGCCCAGGCTGATCCTCGAGAGGGTATTGAGGCCGACCAGGCATTCAGCCTGGGGGTCTCGCTGGAGGAGCGGGGCGAGCTCGCGGGAGCGATCGCCGCCTATGAGCGCGCGGATCGGCTCGGACATGGTCCCGCCGCGTCCAATCTCGGTTTGCTGCTGGAGGCGCAGGGCGATCGGGCGGGCGCGGTGGCCGCGTATCGGCGAGCCGAGCAGCGCGGTGATGCCTACGGCGCGTTCAACCTGGGGGTCTCGCTGGAGGAGGAGGGCGAGCTCGCGGGAGCGATCGCCGCCTATCAACGCGCGGATCGGCTCGGACATGGTCCCGCCGCGTCCAATCTCGGTTTGCTGCTGGAGGCGCAGGGCGATCGGGCGGGCGCGGTGGCCGCGTATCGGCGAGCCGAGCAGCGCGGTGATGCCTACGGCGCGTTCAACCTGGGGGTCTCGCTGGAGGAGGAGGGCGAGCTCGCGGGAGCGATCGCCGCCTATCAAAGCGCGGATCGGCTCGGACATGGTCCCGCCGCGTCCAATCTCGGTTTGCTGCTGGAGGCGCAGGGCGATCGGGCGGGCGCGGTGGCCGCGTATCGGCGAGCCGAGCAGCGCGGTGACGCCTACGGCGCGTTCAAGCTGGCGGTCTCGCGGGAGGAGCGGGGCGAGCTCGCGGGAGCAATCGCCGCTTATCAGCTCGGGCACAGCCCGGTCGCGGACGAGCAGAGGGAGCGCGCGCGATGACTGTCCAAGCGATCAATCCGCAACGGCCAGTCTCCGAGCGGGCTCTCGCCGACGGTGATCAGCGCCTACGCGTGCTGATCACCGATCATGACGGTCTTGCTCGATCGATGATGCGGACGGCGCTCTCTGAGATGGAGCGCGTCGCGGTCGTTCTCAGCGCCAGCGACAGCCGAAACGCGCTGGAGCTCCTGCACCATTACCACCCAGAAGTAGTGATCGTCGACACAGCACTACCGCCCAGCGGAGGCCTCGAGTTGGTCTCCGAAGTGGTGCAGTGCGCGCCGGCGGCCAGGGTCCTGACGATCGCAGTCGATGATGAGCAGGCGGCGCTCGCAGGGTTGCGAGCGGGCTCCGTTGGGCATCTCGACAAGGACATCGATCCTGACGAGATCGCGCAGCTGGTCGTACGAGCCGCCGACGGCGAGGCGATCATCCCCCAGCGGCTGATCAAGCCTTTGCTGGAGCTCGTGCGCGAGATTCCCGACGCTGGATGGCGACCGTTGCACAGCCGTCTGACGACCCGCGAGTGGGAGATCGTCGAGCTGCTCGGCCAGGGCGCGACAACCCGAGGCATCGCTGAGCATCTGGTGCTGTCGCCCACCACCGTCTACAGCCATGTCAAGAGCGTGCTGCGAAAGCTCGGCGTGCACTCTCGCCGAGATGCCGTCGCTGCTGCAGAACGCCTGCGCCGAGAGGAGGCGTGGGGAACAAACTCCTCAGCACCGTCCGAGTAAGTTCCCCTCTCCGGAGCGACTGGGCCTGGGATTCTGAGGGCACAGGGATTTGGGGGCAACCAGAGGGCATAGATCAAGGGGGGTGGTCACGAAAATGGCCACCCCTCTGTTTGCCTGTAGCGCTTCAGTGGGCGTGGGCGGCCGGAACCCACTCCTCACCTTCGATCGCCGTGAACGACCCCAGCTCGCCCACCCGGCACGGCATCTACCGGTGATACGGGATCGAGCGGTCGCCAGTGAACCTCTCGAGTCCCATCACCTCCTCAGTCCGCAGCGGTGTAGCTTCCGCGAAAGTCCTGGCGACGGCGCCGGACGGAGGAATAGGCAGGGTTTGCCTGGTCACCACCCGGCAATGATCCGCGGGCCGACGCTGCTTCTCAACCCCGGGACGTTGTGTTAGCCTGCCGTTGTGGGCGGCCGTGGACGACGTTGACCGTGAAATCATTGCGCTGCTCCGGGAAAACGCCCGTCGCTCGTTTCAGGACATCGGCCAGCACGTCCATCTCTCGGCGCCGGCGGTCAAGCGCCGGCTGGACCGCCTGGAGCGAGACGGAGTCGTGCTCGGCTACACCGCGGTGGTCGACCCCGAGGCATTCGGCTGGCACGCCGAGGCGTTCGTCGACCTGTACTGCGAGGGCAACATGCCGGGCGCGGCGATCAAGCGTGCCGTGCAGCGGGAGCCGGGCGTCGTCTCGGCCCACACCGTCGCCGGCGAGGCGAGCGCCCTGCTTCACGTCATGGCCCACGACACCAAGGACCTGGAGCTCGCGCTGGAGCGGATCCGGGGGACTCAGGGCGTGACCCGGACGGTCACCGAGATCGTGCTCTCGACGTTGTTTACGCGGTAGCTCGCCTCATCCGGCGTTTGCGCTACTTCTCGTCAACCTTCAGCGCGTTGCCGATCGCCATGAACGTCGGGGCCCAGAGCCCGACGAAGATGCCCCAGCGCTCGGCCTTGTCCTGACCGGCCTCCTCGCCCTTACTGGACGCAAACCACGAAGCGATGCTCGCCGCGATCGACACCAGTCCAGCGGTGTAGGCGAACTCGCTGCTCATTCCAAGACCTTTCAACAGCCTGACCATCGTGGGCTCCTTTTCGTCGTTGTCTTCAGGGGAATACCCGACCACGACAGGCTGCTAAACACGAGGTGTAAATTTTCGCCACAGGCTGTTGAACTATCTCCGGAGCACCGGCCCGCGGGCCCATCAGCTATCGGTCCGAGCCGGTCAGCCTCCGAAGCCCACCCGGTGGCCCTCGGTGTCGACCAGCACGTAGACAATCTTGTCCAGGCGCAGGGCGATCGTCCCGTCCTCCGCGATCAGCTCGTGCCAGCCACCTTCCGGCAGCGCTTCGCGCAGACCGGAGAGCGCCGCCGGGGCGACCCGCGCGCTCAGCACCGGTCCCGCCTGAAAGCCGATGCTGATCTTCTGAGGCTTGTCATCGTTCATCGCAAATGCTCCTCTGCTGGCTCCACGATCTCGGTTAGCACCCCGCCGGTGGCGGCGGGGTGAAGGAACGCCACCCGTGAGCCGCGGATCCCGGCGCGCGGCGTCTCGTCGAGCAGCCGCAGCCCGACGGCCGTCAACGCGTCGAGCGTCTCCTGCACGCTGGCCACGCGGTAGGCGACGTGGTGCAGGCCCGGCCCGCGGCGGCTGAGGAACTTCCCGACCGCGGTGTCGGGCGCCAGCGGCTCCAGCAGCTCGACGTGACCGTCGCCGACGTCGAGCAGCGCCGCGTCGACGCCCTGCTCGGTGACGGTCTCCCGGTGCACCAGCGGCATTCCCAGCTGGTCGCGGTAGATGCCCAGGACGGCGTCGAGGTTCTCGACGGCGACGCCGACGTGGTCGATCGCGGACAGCATGGCGCGGCGGAGGATACCGAGCGCGCCGCGGCTACTGGACGGGCGACAGCCGCGGATTGGGCGCGTAGAAGCGGCCGACCTTGGCGCACGGCCGGCCCTCGAGCAGGACGATGTCGGCGGTGAAGTCGTTGCTACCGCGAATCAGCGACGATCCCACCCCGTAGGCGTCGACGGCCACATCCTGGGCCTCGAACTCCCGGATCCGGGAGGCGGTGAAGCCGCCGCTGACCACGATCTTCACGTTCGGAAAACCGGCTCCGTCGAGGGCGCCGCGTACCTTCTCCACCAGGCGGGGGTTGACGCCGGTCGGCTTGAAGCTGCCCATCTCGTCCAGCAGTGAGCGGTCGACCAGCGTGTCGGAGGTGTCCAGGCGCACTCCCCAGAGCCGCTCCCCGAGGGCATCGGCGACCTTGAGCGCCGTCCGCGGCGAGTCGTTCTCGAAGTCGACCAGCACGGTGATGCTCATGTCCCGGTGAAAGCGATCGGCGAACTTGACCGCCGCGCGGACGGTATCGCCCCCGTAGGCGGCGATCAGCCCGTGGGGTACGGTGCCGATCCCGCGGCCGCCCCACCACGACGCCTGGGCGTCGGTGGACACGCCGATCGCGCCCGCGACGTGAGCGCTCCAGCCGTCGCCGGTCTGCACCAGCCAGTGGTCGTGTCGCGCCGGGAAGTAGAAGATCTGCTTGCCGCGAGCCGCCTCCACCACCTCGGCGACGTTGCGCATGATCAACGAGCGGCGGGCCAGCGACCCGAGGTAGACCGTCTCCAGGTGGGCGAACAGCGAGTAGTCACCTTCGATCGTCATCACCGTCTCGCGCGGGGCGATCCGGTCGCCTTCCCTGAGCGCCTGGACCGCAAGCCGGTCCCAGCCGTTGACCCACTCGCCGTTGTCGGAATGGCCCGAGCAGGTCTTGAGGATCGCGATCGCTTCATCGATTCCGCCGAGGATCGAGTCCTGCTTCTGGAACACCTGCATCGTGACACTCGGGTGATCGTCCTCGGCTTCCAGCAGCGACTTGGTCAGGACGAAGTAGGCGTCCGAGTAATAGCCCTGGCGGATCCGGTCGACCGGCAGCCGGAAGATGGAGGGGTCAAGCCGGGTGGAGACCTGCGTCGAGATGGGCGAGAAGTGTATTGGGCGGCGATCTGGAGTCGTGGGGGTGGCGCTCGTCGGCCCGGCAGCGGCGTGGGCATTGACGTGTGGGGGCCGATGGTGCAAGCTGGGGAGGTGGGAGTGGAGTTGCCGTCGGGTGTGACTGCCCGGGATGGGGGCGGCTGGCGCAAGTGCGCGGCGCGCAGGCGCTTGCGCGGCGCCGGCCTGGCCGGCTTGGTTGTGGTCTGCGTGCTGGCTTCGGGCGGGCCGGCGGGGGCGGCGCCGGGCCTGCTGGGGCGCACAGCGCTGCGGAGCTTGCGGATCCTGGCACCCCGCCCGGGGGCGATGGTGTCCGGGACCTCGACGCGGGCGGTGGTGCGCCTGCCGGGCTCGACGCGATCGTTTCGCGTGCTGGTCGGTTCGCGGGTGCTGACCGGTGAGTTCAGGGTCGCACCGGGTGGCCGCCGGGTCGCCACCCTGCGGTTGTCAGGGATCGGCTTCGGGCGGCGCACGCTGTATCTGCGGACAGTCGACCGTGACGGTCGGCGGGGGTATGCGCAGGTGTCGTTCGTGGTCGCGCGCCGTGTCAACGGGCTGCTGCGGGCGGTGGTGGCGCGGCCGACATGCGCGTCGGGGGCGACGTTGACCATAGGCCTGGCGAAGCCCCGGCTGGCCGTGCGGATCTGGGTCAACGGGCGGGCGACGCGCGTGGGAGGTGCAGGACGGCGTCGCTCGGTCTCGCTGGATGCCGACAACGGGCTGCGGCCGGGTGTCAACCTGATCCGGGTGCGGGCGCTCGACGGCGCCGCAGGTGCATACTCGCAGCGAGACGTGCGCATGGTCATGCCGCTGAGCTCTCCGGTCGCGGGGGCGGGCCCCTCCCGGTGGGCGCGGGTGGGACAGAACGTGTCATTCAACGCGGGCGCATCGTTGTCGGCGACCCCGGGAGCCGCTCTGAGTTACCGGTGGGTGATCGTGCAGGCACCGCGGGGGTCGCGGGCGCGACTGCGCGACGCCACCAGCCGGGTGCCCGTGCTGCGCCCGGATCGACCGGGACGCTATGTGCTGCAGGTCACCGTCTCTCACGGGCCGGTGCGCCCACCGACCGCCGGGCTCGGCCGGGCCGGGGTCCTGTGCGCGTCAAATGGCTCCAGCAGCAGCACGGTGACGCTGCAGGCGGCGGTCAACGCTCCCCCGCTGGGCGTTCCGGTGGACACGATCGCGACCCAGAACGGGAAGCGCGGCGTGCTGCTCGGCGACGGGATCGTCGCCGACGGTGGCGCCTTCTACCCGGTCCTGGACCCCAGCAAGGCCCTGCAGCTGGTGATTCTGAATCGCGCCACGCTGGCTCCCGCGACCGCGGTGGCGACCGACCAGTCGTTCGCAAACGACGCCGCGGGCGCGCAGGCGCTGTTCAACGTCGTCAAGGGGTTGCCCGCCAGCGACATCGTGATCATCGCCAAGCCCGACCCGGCGGTGACCAACATCCCGAGCGGCACCAAGGCGTCGGCATCGCTGGGTCAGGCGCTGGCCAGCATCGGCGTCGGGCCGCTCCCGGACGTGGCCAACAGTGCGCAGAAGGTGAGCTGTCCCACTCCGGGCGGACCGTGCAGCTCGTTCTCGGCGATCGGCGTACCCGGCCTCCCTGTCGGGCAGGGCAAGGTCAACGCGGGCCTGTCCGGGGTTCCCGGCGCCGGGGTGGCCGGCGGTGACCTGCACGGCTACTTCGCCAAGGCGCTGACCAACAACAGCTTCGTATTCGTCAACCGCGAGCGGGTCGTATTCGATACCGGCGATCCGAATGCCAACCCCGCGGTGGTGAAGGTCGGGGACAACAAGTACACCTCAGCCAAGGTGAGCGGCGCCGGTTTCTTCGTCGTCACCCTCGACGCCGGCAGCCTGGCGTTCCGCCAGCAGGCGACGTTCGGCATCGGGACCTCCCCGGGCTCGGGCGTGGGCAACCTGTCGGCGATGGCCCAGCTGCTGCATGGGCTGGCGGCCCAACCGGACAGCCTGGTGATCGTCCGCTCGATCGGCAAGGTCGCCAGCGTCCCCAACCCGGCCCACAACGGTCAGGAGGGTCCGTGGGATCTGGTCGCCGACGCCTTGCAACAGCTGGGGGGCAGCACGATCTACTTCGATCAGCTCAACGGCAGGACCAGTGCCCAGTACGCCCAGGTCGGGCCGGGTGGCTTGGCGGCGGGCTATCCCGATCCCGAGACACAGATCGCCAGCGCCGAGCACTCGGCTCCGTTGCCCGCCGGAACCACCAACCCGAATAACGGGCGGCTGACGGGGCTGCTGGCGCGCGACCCGTCGTCCCGCTTCTATCCCGATGAGTCGGTGCCGTTGAACCCGGATGGCACGCCGCTGCCGCTGGCGGGCACGCTGCCGGGGCTGATCTCCATGCCGGCGACGGCCTGGCCCTATCGCAGCAGCCCCGGCGATCAGCTCGTCTTGAAGTGCGTCGCCGACGAGGCGCGGATCCCGTATCCGGTCGAGGCCAATTACTACGACAACTCCAACATCGACTGGGGCACGCTGAAGAGCAACCTGGACAAGTCCGACTACTACCAGACGCTGCTGAAGATCGGCACCGACCAGAACGGCAACAACTGCTCGACGATCGACCCGACCGACTTCACCGCGGTGCGGGGTCAGCTCGATCTCGAGTGGCAGTACGTTCCCACCGTTCAGCGTCTGATCACGAATCTCGAGGAGCCCTTCTACGGACCGTCGGCGAGCGGCAGCGTGATCGAGAACGCGGTCGCGCAGATCGACGAGAGCCTGCCGACCACGCAGCCGGTCGCCGTCGATCCGCTGGAGACCGCCGAGGACATCCTGTGGATCCTCAGCGCGGTACCCGTCGAGGGGCTCTCCAACCTCGCCAACGCGGCCGCGGGCGCGATCGCGCTGGATCTCGCGCTCGACGTCAACTCCGACGGCCAGCTGACCGACGTCACCGCCGCCGGCGCCCAGCTCGGCGCCCAGCTCCAAGCCCGCTACCAGCAGGCGGTGGCCAGCCTCAACTCCGAGCGCGACATCCTGCTCAGCGATTGGGGCAAGCTCCAGACGGCCGCGCTGAACGCCAAGAACAGCCCCGACACCCCGTCAGGGCCCAACAAGACGGCCGACTGGGCGTTCGACGACCAGCAGTCCCAGGCCGACAGTGTGCTGACACTGGCCGCCCAGCGCCTGGCCTATACGAGCCTGTTCCCGGTTCGCTACCACCTCTACCGGCTCACCGCGGGCACCGGCAGCCTCAATCCGAATGACGTCACCCCTTACCAGTGCGACTACTTCCAGCAAGTCGGAAGAAACTACGTGCTCAAGACCTACTATCCGTTCCGGGGAGTGCCCCGCTTCGGCGGCGCCGCCCCCACCCTGTCCGCGGAGGGGACGGTTGAGCAGTGGGTGTACGCCGGGCCCGACGTCGGCTTCGAGCGCAACCAAGGGACCCCGCAGTTCCCACCCGAGGATCTGCTGCAGGGGATGTTCGTCGCGCCCAGCTCGAACGACGATCAGGCGCCGCTGTTCAACCTCCTGCAGTTCCCGCTAGAGGCCTACGCCAACGCCACCGCCAACATCGTGAGCGTCACCCACGTCCACGGCTCGGCCGGCGGCTTCAGTGGCACCGCGGTGTCCAGCAACCAGGTCTGCCAGAGCAAGTAACCGGCCTGCCCGCGGCCGGATTGCGCCACAGCGCCCGCCGGTGGTACCCTCGGCTGGCGATGCTTGCCATCCGCCACCTCTGACTCAGGTCCTCCTCGCGGGCGGCCGTAAGTGACCGCCGCTCGCCGACGTCGTTGTTCCTTCTTCGTTGTGGGTGTGTGTGATGGGTTCGTATCTGGGCGTTCTGCGCCATCGAGATTTCCGGTTTCTGTTCCTCGGCCAGTCGGCCAGCGCCATCGGCGATCAGGTCGTGATCGTTGCTCTGGCACTGTACGTCACCCAGCGCACCGGATCGGCGAGCGACCTCGGCTTCATCCTGGCGGCGCAGTCGGTCCCGCTGATCGGGCTGGTGTTGCTCGGCGGCGTGTGGGCCGACCGGGGCGGGGGCCTGGGTCGCAAGCGGATCATGATCGCGGCCGACGCCGCCCGCGCGCTTCTGCACGGCGGACTGGCCGCGCTGATCCTGGCCGGCGGCGCGACCGTGGTCCAGATGATCGTGATCGAGGCTCTGTTCGGCGCCGCCCGGGCGTTCTTCGAGCCCGCCTACTCCGGCCTGATCCCGCAGACGATCGCCGACGGGCTGATCCAGGATGCGCGGGCGCTGTCATCCACCACCAGCAATCTGGCGATCCTGATCGGCCCGGCGCTGGGCACGGCGCTGGTGCTGACGGTGGGCGCCGGGTGGGCGTTCGCGCTGGACGCGGCCACGTTCGTGATCAGCGCCGCGTTGCTGATCAGCGTCCATCCTCGGGCCCGGGGCCGGGCTCCCCGGCGGCGCTCGATCGTCCACGAGCTGCGCGCCGGCTGGCACGAGGTGCGCTCGCGGGCGTGGGTGTGGGTCACGATCGTGGTCTTCACCGGGGCGGTGCTGTGCGCCTACGCACCGTGGTACGCCCTGGCGCCGTCGATCGCGCGCCACGTCTACGGCGCCGCCGGCGACTTCGGGGTGCTGGAGAGCGTGGCCGGGGGCGGCGCCGTCCTGGGGGCGCTGGTCGGGATCCGCTGGCGGCCGCGCCGGCCGATGCTGGTCGGCTACCTGCTGATCCTGGTGTGGCCGGCCCAGGGGATCGCGTTCGCGCTCGGGGCGCCGCTGGCGTCGGTGATCATCCTGGCGTTCGCCGCCGGGCTCGGGTTCTCGTTGTTCGAGGTCTGGTGGGAGACCGCGCTGGCCCGGCACATCCCCCCGCACGCGCTGTCTCGGGTGAGCTCCTATGACTGGATGGGCTCGCTGGCGCTGATGCCGCTGGGGTTCGCGCTCGCTGGACCACTCGCGGCGGCGCTCGGCCCTCGGCTCGTGCTCGGCGTCGGCAGCGCGCTGGGTCTGATCATGCTCGTGGCGGGAACGCTGCCGCGGGCGACCCGGCGGCTGACCGACGACCGCGCCGGCTCAGCCGAGCAGCTCCCCGATGAGGTCGAAGTAGAAGCCGGTGGCGAAGCCGAGATCGCGCACGTCGATCCGCTCGTCGGCGTTATGGATGAGCGGCGTCGCCTCTAGCAGGGTCTGGTGGCGCTGCGGGAAGAAGCCGTAGGCGACGCAGTCGGGGAACGCGGCCCGAAACCAGCGCGAGTCAGAGAACCCCGGGAGGATCAGGGGGACCGCGGTCGCGCCCGTGTCATGGTCGTTCACCCAGGCTGCGATCGCGCTCATCAGCGGCGTGTCCACCGGGGAGGCGTTGCCGCTCACCTCCTCGGTGAAGTCGATCCGGAGATGCTCGGCGTCGTCGCCGAGCACCTGAGTGATCCGGCGCAGCGCCGCGTCGCGGCCGAGGCCGGGCGGGACGCGACAGTCGACCTTGATCATCGCCCGCGACGGGATCACGTTGATCTTCGTCGATGCCGAGGCCATCGTCGGGGCCAGGGTGACCTCGAACATCGGCTCCATCAGCGTGCGCAGCCCCGGCTCGGCGGCTTCGATGCGCGCCAGCGCCCCCGACGGATCGCCCGGGTTCTCCCCCAGCGCCCGCAGCAGCGCGGTGGGGGCCTCGGTGAGCTCGAATGACTCCGGCGGCTGCGCCAGCGCCGCCAGCACCGGCGCCAGCTTCAGCAGCGCGTTGTCGCCGGTGCGCGGCAGCGAGGCGTGGCCGGCGGCTCCGGTGGCGGTGACGCTGAAGCGGAAGATGCCCTTCTCGGCGCAGCAGACGCCGTAACGGCGACCGCCGCCGTAGTGAAACACCTCGCCGGCGCCTTCGTTGAGGAGCATGTCGCAGCGGACCTTCTCGGGGTGGGTGGCGGTCAGCCAGTCGGCGCCGATGTCGCCGCCGGTCTCCTCGTCGGAGACGAACACGAGCTTCAGCGCCCCGCTCGCCGGCCGCCATCCCTGCCGGGCCAGAGCCGCCCCGGCGACCGCCTCGGCCGCCACCTGGTTCTTCATGTCCAGCGCGCCGCGGCCCCACAGAAAGCCGTCGGCCACGTCCCCCGACCACGGGTCGTGGCTCCACTCCGAGGCGTCGGCGAGGACGGTGTCGACGTGGCCGAGCAGGCACAGCACGGGACCGTCGCCTTCGCCGTCGAGGGTCGCCACCAGGTTGGGCCGCTCCGGGTCGGCGGCCAGCACCTCGGTCTCGAAACCGGCCTGGGTCAGGTAACCGTGAAGGTGCTCGATCGCCGGCCGCTCGTTGCCGGGCGGGTTTACGGTGTTGAAGCGGATCAGGTCCTGGAGCAGGGCCACCGTCTCGCCCTGGAGGTCATCGGACGCCATCTTGGCGGCAAGACTATCGGCGTAGGATGCGCCGGTGCCCGCGCCCGCAGACGACGTCGAGCCGGCGCCGGCGGCGAGCGACCTCGCCGGCGACCTCGAGCTGGCGCTGGCCCTGACCGACCGCGCCGACGCCATCACCCAGGACCGATTCCGCGCCGAGGACCTGGTGGTGGAGACCAAGCCCGACCTGACGCCGGTGAGCGAGGCCGATCGCGACGTCGAACAGGCGGTACGCGAGCGGCTGGCGGCGGCGCGGCCCGACGATCAAGTGTTCGGCGAGGAGTACGGCGGCGCCGCCGTCCCGGACGGGGCCAGGCGCTGGATCATCGATCCGATCGACGGGACCAAGAGCTACGTCCGCGGTGTCCCGGCGTGGGCGACGCTGCTCGCGCTCGAGGTGGACGGGGAGATCGCGTTGGGGGTCGTCTCGGCGCCGGCTCTCGGGCGGCGCTGGTGGGCGGCGCGGGGCACCGGTGCGTTCCTGCGCGACGCGCCCGGGCACCGACCCCGGCGGCTGCGCGTGTCCGGGGTGCACCAGCTCGCTGACGCGCAGCTGTGCTTCGGCGGCCTCGAGGAGTGGCGCGAGGCGGGTCGGCTGGACGCGCTGCTCGCCTTGGCGGCGCGCTGCTGGCGCAGCCGGGGCTACGGGGATTTCTGGAGCTACATGCTGGTCGCCGAGGGGGCGCTGGAGATCGGGCTGGATCCGTCGGTGTCGCTGTGGGATCTGGCGGCGCCGATGGTGATCGTCCAGGAGGCAGGCGGGAGGTTCACCGATCACGCCGGGGTGGCCACCGCCGGCGGCGGCAGCGCGATCGCCACCAACGGCCTGCTGCACGAGCCCGCGCGGACGATCATCGCCCGCTGACGCCGGGTCATACTGAAGCGATGGAGCGCCTGTTCGGAAGTGACGTCGGCGACAGCGCCGCCACCGTGGAAGCGCATGCCCCGCTGGCCACCCGAATGCGGCCGACCACGCTCGACGAGATCGTGGGTCAGGACCAGTTGCTCGGGGCGGGCGGGACCACCTCCGCGCTGCGACGCGCGATCGAGGAGGGACAGCCCCACTCGATGATCCTCTACGGGCCTCCGGGCAGCGGCAAGACCACGCTGGCCCGGCTGGTGGCGCAGGCGTCTGACGCGGCGCTGGAGGAGGAGAGTGCGGTGGCCGCGGGCCGCGCCGAGGTCCGGGCGGTGATCGAGCGGGCGCGGGAGCGGCTGCGCTCCGGTCGCCGGACCGTGTTCTTCCTCGATGAGATCCATCGCTTCAACAAGGCGCAGCAGGACGCGCTGCTGCCCGCCGTCGAGGACGGGCTGATCACGTTGATCGGCGCGACCACCGAGAACCCCTACTTTGAGGTCAACTCCGCGCTGATCTCGCGCACCCATCTGTACGAGCTGCAGCCGCTCGGGCCGCCGGAGATCCGCAGGCTGTTGGACCGGGCCGTCGCCGAGGGACACTGCGGGCCCGGCGACCAGGTCGACGAGGCGGCGTTGGACTTCCTGGCCCAGCGCGCCGGCGGCGATGCTCGCTCGGCGCTGAATGCCCTGGAGCTGGCGTGCGAGGCGGCAAGCGGATCTGACCCGCCTGACCGAGTGACCCTGGCCCACGCCGAGGACGCGCTGCAGCGCCGGGCGCTGCTCTACGACCGCCAGGCCGACCGGCACTACGACACGATCTCGGCCTGGATCAAGGCGACCCGGGGATCGGACCCCGACGCGTCGCTGTACTACCTGGCGGTGATGCTGGAGGGCGGCGAGGATCCGCGGTTCATCGTCCGCCGGATGGTGGTGCTGGCTTCCGAGGACATCGGCAACGCCGATCCCCAGGCCCTGGTGATCGCCACCGCGGCGGCGGCCGCCGTCGAGCACGTGGGCCTGCCCGAATGCCAGTTCGCGCTCGCCCAAGCCTCCGTGTATCTATCTCTGGCGCCGAAGTCCGACGCCGCCAAGCGCGCCGTGTTCGCCGCCCGCGGCCATATTCGCGAGCAGGGCGCGGCCGTGCCGCCGCCCCACCTGCGCTCGTCCACCCGCAGCGACGGCGGCTACGACAACCCGCACCGCCGCGCCGGCCACCTCTCTCCCCAGGAGCTGATGCCCGATCCGGCGATCGGCGCACGGTTCTACGAGCCCGACGACGCCGAGGCACGGTTGCGGGAGCGGCTGGCCGAGATCCGGCGGGGTCGGGGCCGGGGGGAGTCTCAGGACCAGACGCGCCATTGAGCTGGGCGGAGTCTCGGGATTACTCGTCCGGGTGAGACGGATCCCGACGTGGATGGCAAATCGGTTCCAGGAGAACCGAATCGCCATCCACGTGGGGCAGTGAGATGGCTACGCTTAGGTCGATGCCCGCTCAGGCCTACGCCGGCAAGGAATGCGTCTGCCAGTTCCGCAAGGGGATCTGCGACCAGACGTGTGTCCGCGACATGCTGGACACCCCGTTCTACATCGCGTGCCTGCGGCTCACGGGCCGCCGGTGCCTGGTCGTCGGCGGCGGTGACGTCGGCCTGGAGAAGGTGGAGGGGCTGCTCGCCTGCGACGCCGACGTGACCCTGGTGGCCCCCGAGGCGCACCCGGCGCTCGCCGAGCTGGCCGCCGAGGGCTCGATCGACTGGCAGCGCCGCACCTACGCCCCCGCCGACCTGGACGGTTGCCTGATCGCGATCGCCGCCACCGGCGACAGCGAGGTCAACATCGGGGTGTTTCACGATGCCGAGGAACGGGCGATGCTGGTCAACGTGGTCGACGTGCCGCCGCTGTGCAACTTCATCCTCCCGGCGATCGTTCGCACCGGCCCGCTGGCGGTGGCGATCTCCACCGCGGGGGCGTCGCCGGCGCTGGCCAAGCGGATGAAACGGGAGATCGCCGACCGGTTCGGGGAGCCCTACGCCATGCTCGCCGTGCTGCTCAACGACGCGCGCGGTTGGGCCAAGGCGACGCTGCCGACCTATCAGGACCGCAAGCAGTTCTTCGAGTCGATCGTCAACGGCGACCCCGACCCGATCGAGCTGCTGCGCCAGGGCAACGCCGGCCGCGTGCGGGAGCTGATCGAGTCAGCGCAGCGCGACGCGCAGCCCGCGCCCGTGTGAGCGATCCCGAGCTCACCCACCTGGATGCCGGCGGGCGTGCCCGGATGGTCGATGTCGGCGACAAGCCGGTAACCGAGCGCCGCGCCGTGGCCCGCGCCGTGGTCCGGGTGTCGCCGGAGACGGCGGTCGCCGTGCGGGCGGGCGATGCCCCCAAGGGAGACGTGATCGGAGTGGCCCGGATCGCCGGCATCCAGGCGGCCAAACGGACCGCCGAGCTGATCCCGCTGTGTCATCCGCTGGCCCTGTCGTATCTGGGGGTGGAGGGCACGATCGACGCCGGCGAGGGCGAGATCGAGCTGATCGCCGAGGCGCGGACGACCGGGCCCACCGGCGTGGAGATGGAGGCGCTGACGGCGGCGTCGGTGGCGGCGCTGACCGTCTACGACATGGTCAAGGGCATCGAGCGCGGCGCCGAGATCGCCTCGGTGGCCCTGCTCGCCAAGTCCGGCGGGCGCTCGGGCGAGTGGCGCCGATAAGAGCTCCGATGCAAGCCGCCATCCTCACCATCTCCACCTCGGTCGCCGCCGGCGAGACCGAGGATCGGTCGGGGACCGCGCTGGCGCAGCGCGCCGAGGCGGCGGGCGCCGAGATCGTCGCTCGCGATCTGGTGGGCGACGACCAGCCGGCGATCGAGGCGTGGCTGCGGCGGCAGGTGGACGCGGGCGTGCCGCTGATCTTCACCACGGGGGGCACCGGGCTGACCGACGACGACGTCGCCCCGGAGGCGAGCGCGGCGGTGATCGACCGCCCCGCGCCCGGGTTCGCCGAGGCGCTGCGGGCCGAGGCGGTCAAGTACACGCCGATGGGGATCCTGACTCGCGGCGTGTCCGGGATCGCCGGGCGGTCGCTGATCGTGAACTTCCCGGGCAACCCGAAGTCCATCGAGGAGTTGTTCGGAGTGATCGCGCCGACCCTGGAGCACGTGGTCGCGACGCTGCAGCGAGAGCGTGGGACACGAACCCCCGGCCATTGAGCTGCGGGGCCTGTCTCGTTACTTCGGCGAGCGGACCGCGCTGCAAGATCTGTCGGTGAGCGTTCCCGCCGGGGCCACGCTGGCGGTGCTCGGCCGCAACGGAGCCGGGAAGTCGACGCTGCTGCGAATCCTCGCCACGCTGCTGCGCCCCCACGCCGGCGACGTGGTGGTGCTCGGCGAGCCGCTGCCGCGACGGGGATTCGCGGTCCGAGGCAAGCTCGGGCTGCTCGGCCACGAGCCGCTGCTGTACCGCGAGCTGAGCGGGCGCGAGAACCTGGAGTACCACGCCCGGCTGCACCGGATCGGCGCCGAGCGGGTGGAGGAGGTGCTGCGCGCGGTCAAGATGGAGCGCCGGGCCCGGGAGCCGGTCCGCCTGCTGTCCCGGGGCATGGTCCAGCGTCTGGCGGTCTGCCGGGCGGTCCTGCACCGCCCGGCGCTGCTGCTGCTTGACGAGCCGCGCGCGAACCTGGACCCCGCCGCCAGCGACCTGGTGGAGCCGCTGATCGGACGCGCCAGCGGCGCCACGCGAGTCATCACCAGCCACGATCCCCGGGCCGCGCTGGCCGAGGCCGATCTCGTGCTGGCGCTGCGCGACGGGCGGCGGGCGTTCGCCGGCGACCCCGAACGGGTGACCGAGGCCCACCTGCGGGAGCTCTACGCGTGAGGACCGCGCTGGCGGTCCTGCGCAAGGACCTGCGGCTGGAGCTGCGGACGCTGGAGACGCTTCCGGCGATGGTGCTGTTCGCGCTGGTCACGTTCGTGATCTTTCACTTCGGGCTGAACCGGAGCACGATCGCCGGCCAGCTGGCGGCCGGGGTGCTCACCGTCACGCTGCTGTTCGCGGCGATGCTGGGGATCAACCGGCTGTTCGTGGCCGAGCGCGAGCAGGGCGGATTCGACGCCTTCCTGCTGGCCCCGGTCGACCGCAGCGCCATGCTGCTGGCCAAGGCGGCGGCGCTGTTCCTGTTCCTGGCGGTGCTGGAGGTGATCGCCGTGCCGGCGTTCGCCCTGTTCCTGCTCGGCCCCGCCCTCGGCCCCGCGCTGCCGGGAATGATCCTGATTCTGGTTTTGGCCGACGTGGCGCTGGCGGTGATCGGGACGCTGGTGTCGGCGATCGCCATCCACACTCGTGCCCGCGACCTGATCGGCCCGATGCTCGGCCTGCCGCTGCTGCTCCCGGCGCTGATCGCCACCGCCCGGGCGGCCGGGCCGCTCCTGGCGGCGACCCGCGCCGCGGCCTCGCCGCCACTGCAATGGCTGGCCATCCTGGCTCTTTATGATGTGGTGTTCGCACTGCTCGCCTACGCAGTGTTCGACTTTCTCCTCGAGGATTAGTCAGCGCGATGTCTGCTTCCACCACCTACGGCAAGGGCTTGCGCGGCCTGGCGGCCGCCACCCTGATCACGCTCACCGCGGCGCTGGCGCTGGTGTTCTTCTACGCCCCGCTGGACGCCAATCAGGGGTTCGTGCAGAAGATCTTCTACGTCCACGTGCCGCTGGCGATCGTCTCGCTGTGCGGATTCATCTTCGGCGGGCTGATGGGAATCGGATACCTGCGCACCGGGGATCGCCGCTGGGACATGCGCTCCTACGTGGCGATCCACATGGCGCTGATCTTCGGCGTCGGCGGCCTGATCACCGGCTCGATCTGGGCCAAGGCGTCGTGGGGCCACTGGTGGGTATGGAACGAGCCGACGCTGGTGTCGTTCCTGATCGTCCTGCTGCTGTTCGCCACGTATCAGCCGCTGCGCTTCTCCATCGAGGACGGCGAGCGCCAGGCTCGCTACGCCAGCGTGTTCGCGATCGTCGCCGGCGCGTTCGTGCCGCTCAACTATCTGGCGGTGAACCTGGCCACGGCCTACGTGCACCCGCGAGTGCTCACCCTCACCGGCGCCAAATTGCCGCCCTCGATGGGCTTCACGTTCGCGGTGGCGCTGCTCGGCTTCGCTCTGCTGTACCTGACCCTGTGGAAGTACGAGATGGCGGCCAAGAACGCCCGCTCCCAGGTGCGGCGGTTGCGGCGGGCGCTGCTCGGCGAGGACGTCGCCCGGCCGGTGGGACGGAGCGCCGCCCCGTCATGAGCCTCCCGATCGCCATCGCGCCCGCGCTGCCGCTGGGCGAGTCCGGCAAGTACGTCGCCGCCGCCTACATCGTGGTGGTGGCGCTGATCCTCGTCTACGTCACGATCATGGCCGTGCGCGCCCAGCGGCTCGAGCGCGAGCTGGACGAGCTGCGCCGCGACGTGGAGGCGGCGCGGGCGGCGCGCGACCCCGACCGCGAGCCCGAGGCGGTCCTGTGAGCGACCGCGAGCCCGAGGCCGTCCGGTGAGCGAGCTGCTGGCGATCGGCGTGTCGCACAAGACCGCCCCGGTGGAGATCCGCGAGCGGCTCGCCCTGCCCGAAGCGCGGGCCAGCGACTTCATGCGCGATCTGCGCGGCGCCGCCGAGGTGCACGAGACGGTGGTGGTGTCGACCTGCAACCGGACCGAGCTGTATCTCGTCGTCGGGGATCCGGTGGAGGCGGAGTCGACGGTGCTCACGATGCTGGCCCGCCACGCCGGGATCCGGCCCACCGAGCTGGCCGGCGCGATCTACTCGCATCGCAACTGCGACGCCGCCCGCCACCTCTACCGGGTGGTCGCCGGCCTGGAGTCGATGCTGGTCGGCGAGGCCGAGATCCAGGGCCAGGTCAAGCGCGCCTACGACGCCGCCCTGGCTCGGGAGACGACCGGACCGCTGACCAACCGCCTGTTCCGGGCGGCGCTGGAGACGGGCAAGCGGGTGCGGACCGAGACCGCGATCGGCGAGGGCCAGCTGAACCTGCCGGGGGCGGCGGTGGCATTGGCCCGGGAACAACTGGGGGCGCTTCAGGGCCGCCGGGTGGTGATCATCGGCACCGGCGAGACCAGCGAGCTGACCGCCCGAGCGCTGGCCGACAGCGGCGCCGTGCCCGTGTTCGTCGCCAACCGCCGGCGCGACCGCGCGCTGAGCCTGGCCCGGCGCTACCACGGCACCAGCGTCCCCCTCGACGAGCTTCCGGAAGCGCTCGTCGACGCCGACATCGTGGTTGCGGCCACGGCCTCGCCCCACCTGCTGCTGGAGGTGCGCGAGATCGCCGACGTGATGGGCGCGCGCCGTGGCCGGCCGCTGCTGCTGATCGATCTGGCGGTGCCGCGGGACATCGACGCCGCCTGCGGCGACCTCGACGGTGTCGCGCTGCACGACATCGACGACCTCCAGGCGGTGGCCAACCGCAACCGCAAGGTGCGCCAGGCCGAGGCTCGCCGCGCCGAGGGGATCCTCGAGGAGGAGATCCAGAAGTTCGCCGCCTGGCTGGGATCGCTCGAGGTGCTGCCGACGCTGGCGGCGCTGCGGGCGCACGCCACCGAGATCGCCGCCCAGGTGATCGCCGAGAACGACGACAAGTGGGAGTCGGCGTCGCCGCGGGACCGGGAGCGCATCGACGCCGTGGCCCGCGCCGTCGTCAACCGGCTGCTGCACGTGCCGACGCTGCAGATGAAGGAGATGCACGACGATCGCGTGCACGCCCGGATGGCGCTGGTCCGTGAACTGTTCGGCCTGACCGTGGAGGAGGGGGCCTCCCGGACGCAGCCGGGGGCCGGCGAGCTGGCCGAAGTGCGTGAGCTGCCCGCCCGCGGGCAGGTGCGCCGCAGCCGGCGCGGCTGATGCGGATCGGCACGCGGGCCAGCGCGCTCGCGCTGGTGCAGGCGCGGGAAGTCGCGGCGCGATTCGGGAGCGACGCCGAGATCGTGAAGATCACGACGCTGGGCGATCGCGGGGCTGCCGTGCAGGACAAGTCGCGATGGGTGTCCGAGCTGGAGCGGGCGCTCCTCGATGGCCGGATCGACATCGCCGTGCACTCGGCCAAGGACGTGCCGACCGAGCTCGGCGACGGCCTGGAGCTGGTGGCGATCCCGCCCCGGGCCGATCCGAGAGACGCGATCTGCGGGGCCGCCGGGCTTCACCAGCTCCGGCGCGGCGCCCGGGTCGGCACGAGCAGCCTGCGCCGCGCCGCCCAGCTGCGGGCCGCTCGGCAGGACCTGGAGGTCGTGCCGCTGAACGGGAACGTCGATACCCGGCTGCGCAAGCTCGCCGATGGGCACGCGGACGCGCTCGTGCTCGCCGCCGCCGGCCTGGAGCGTCTCGGGCGCAGCGACGCGGCCAGCGGTCTGCTTCACGAGTTCGTGCCCGCCGCGGGTCAGGGCGCGCTCGCGGTGCAGGCCCGCGCCGGCGAGCTGCCTGCGGACACGCTGGCCGCGATCAACGAGCCACTGGCGATGGCGTGCGTGACCGCCGAGCGCGAGCTCGTCTCCGCGCTGGGCGCGTCGTGCCACACCCCGGTGGGCGCCCACGCCACCGCCCTCCCCGACGGCCGGCTGACGCTGGTCGGCTGGGTGGGGCTGCCCGACGGATCGGCCTGGCTGCGCGACGAGCTCACCGGCGCACCCGACGCCGTCGGCGGCGAATGTGGGCGCCGCATGCTGGCGGCGGGGGCGGGACAGCTGCTCGCCCGCGCGGAGATGGCCGCCGCGTGACCGTGTACCTGGTCGGCGCCGGCCCCGGCGATCCCGGGCTGCTGACCGCACGGGCGCTGGAGCTGATCGCCACCGCCGACGTGATCGTCTACGACCGCCTGATCCCGGCGTCCGCCCTGGACGGCGCCCGCCCGGATGCCCGGTTGATCTATGCCGGCAAGGAGGGGGGCGGTCCCTCGGTCACCCAGGACGAGATCCAGCAGGCGCTGCTCGAGCACGGCGCCGCCGGCGATTCGGTGGTGCGGCTCAAGGGTGGGGACCCGTTCGTGTTCGGGCGCGGCGGCGAGGAGGCCGAGGCGTTGCGCGAGGCCGGGGTGCAGTTCGAGATCGTCCCCGGGGTCACCGCCGGGGTGGCCGCCGCCGCCTACGCCGGCATCCCGGTCACCCACCGCGACGCCGCCAGCGCGGTGGCGTTCGTCACCGGACACGAGGACCCGGACAAGCACGAGTCGGCGCTCGACTGGGAGGCGCTGGCCCGGTTCCCGGGCACGCTCGTGCTCTACATGGGGGTGGGACGGCTCCCCGCGATCGCCCGGCGGCTGATCGAGGGGGGGCGGCCGGCGTCACAGCCGGCGGCGGTGATCGAGCGCGGGACGCTCCCGGATCAGCGGGTCGTCACCGGCACCCTGGAGTCGATCGCCGACGTGGCCGCCAGGGAAGCGTTGCGCGCCCCGGCGATCCTGCTGTTCGGCCCGGTGGCGGCGCTGCGGCGCAATCTCGCGTGGTTCGAGTCACGGCCGCTGGCGGGGGTCACGGTCGCGGTCACCCGCGCCCGGGCGCAGGCCAGTGAGTTGGCGGCGAAGCTGCGCGGCCTCGGCGCCGCGGTGGTCGAGGCGCCGGCGATCCGCATCGTCCCCATCGACGGGCCGGCGCCGGAGATCGAGCGCTATGACCTGGTGTGCCTCACCAGCCCCAACGGCGTGCAGGCCTTGTTTGACCGAGTGCTGCGAGCCGGACGGGACGCGCGCGCCTTCGCCGGCGCCCGGCTGGCGGCGATCGGCCCGGGCACCGCCGCCGCCCTGGCGCACCGCGGCCTCATCGCCGACGTCGTCCCGGAGCGGTTCGTCGCCGAGGGGCTGGTGGAGGCGCTGGCCGACGTGCCGGTCGAGCGGGCGCTGGTGGCGCGCGCCGCCCAGGCGCGCGACGTACTCCCGGAGGCGCTGCGCGACCGCGGCGCCGAGGTCGACGTCGTCGCCCTCTACGAGACGGTGGCCGCGCCGATCGGCGAGCGGGCGGCGACCGCGGTGGCCGCCGCCGACTACGTGACGTTCACCTCGTCCTCGACGGTGCGCTTCTTCTTCGACTCGGCCGGAGAGGCGTTGTCCGAAGGCACCCGGCTGGTCAGCATCGGGCCGGTGACCAGCGAGGCGTTGCGCGAACGGGGCCGCGAGCCCGATGTGGAGGCGAGCCGCCACGACATCGACGGGCTCGTGCAGGCGCTGGTGAACGACGTCGCTACGCCCGCGGCCCGGTGATCCGCGTGGCCGACCCGGTGATCACGTTCCTGTCGGACTACGGTCTCCAGGACGAGTTCGTCGGCGTCTGTCACGGCGTGATCGCGCAGATCTGCCCACAGGGCCGGGTGATCGATCTCACCCACGGGATTCCCCGCCACGACGTCCGCGCCGGAGCGACGATCCTGGCCGAGTCGCTGCCGTTTCTCCCGATCGGCGTCCACCTGGCGGTGGTCGATCCCGGCGTCGGCTCTCAGCGGCGTGCGGTGGCGCTGCGGCTCGCCGACGACCGGATTCTCGTAGGCCCCGACAACGGGCTGCTGGCGCCGGCGTCGGCGGCCGGCGGAGGCGTCATCGAGGCGGTCGACATAGGTCGCTCTCGGTTTTGCCTCAAGCCCGTCTCGGCCACGTTTCACGGACGCGACATCTTCGCGCCGGTGGCGGCGGCGATCGCCGCCGGGGCGGGACTGACCGCCGCCGGCGATCCGCTGCACTCCGGCCTGCTCGTCTCCCTGGAGCTCGACGAGCCGCGGATGGAGGACGGCGCCGTGGTCGCCCATGTACGCCACGTGGACGGCTTCGGGAACCTGCAGCTCGACGCCGGGCCCGGGCAGGTCGAGGGGCTCGCGCCCGAGCGAGTCGTGCGGCTGGAGCTGGCGGACGGCCGAACCGAGCTTGTCCCGTTCGTGCGCACGTTCGCCGACGTCGGCGAGGGCGAGCTGATGCTCTACGAGGATGGGCAACGCCGGCTGGCGATCGCGATTCAGCCACGGCGATGCCGCCGCCTCGCTGGGCCTCGAGTGCGACGCCGAACTGCGCATCCGCCCGGCATGACCGCTGCCGGCGGGACGCTGGGTCGCCCGCGCCTGCATCTGCGGGCCACGGACTCCACCAACCTCCGCGCCCGCGAGCTGGCGGTCGCCGGCGCGCCCCACGGCACCCTGGTGACGGCCGGCGAGCAGACCGCCGGCCGCGGCCGCCAGGGCCGAACCTGGTCGGCGCCGCCGGGTCGCGCGCTGCTCTGCTCGCTGGTTCTGCGCCGGTCGCCGCCGCTGCTGTCGCTGGCGGCCGGCCTCGCCGTCGCCGAGGTCGCCGACGCGGCGGGGACGCGGGCGGCGGTGAAGTGGCCCAACGACGTCCTCGTGGCCGGGCGCAAGGTGGCGGGGATCCTCGCCGAGGGGCGGCCCCAAGAGGGTTGGTCGGTGCTCGGCGTCGGCGTCAACATCGCCATGGCGCCCGGCGACTTCCCGCCCGAGCTGCGCGACCGCGCCGGGACCCTGGAGCAGGACACCGATGCGATCGAGCCGGCGCTGGGCACGCTGCTCGCCGCCCTGGAGCGATGGCTCGACGCGTCCGCCGCCGAGGTCCGGGCGGCGTTCGCCACCCGCGACGCTCTCTACGGGCATCAGATCGGCTGGGGCCACGGCGACGGCCGGGCGGCCGGGATCGACGACGCCGGACGACTGCTCGTGGTGGATGCCTCAGGGGCCGTCGCCGCGCTCGGCGCCGGCGAGGTCCACCTGACGTCGGCTACGCCGCCCGGTCGACGTCGGGCTCCTCGTCCGGGTCCGCGGTGACCGCAAGCTCGTCGTCGCCGTCGGCGAGATCGAGCGTCGTCTCCGGCGTATCGGCCCCGCCACCGTCCTGCACGCCGGCGGTGGCGCTCGCCTTGCGCCGGCGGCGCTTGGAGCCGCGGCGGCCCTTGGGGAAGTTGCGCAGCAGCTCCCGGGCGAGCGCGGCGGGCTTGCGGGCCATCCGCGTCCGAGCGCCGCGGAGCGCCTCCTCGGCCTCCGGGGTGTGTGCCAGAGCGGCCGCCAACAACGCCGCCGACAGGCGGCGATCTTCCTTTCGTGAAGCGTGGACCAGCCGCCGGGCGTTGCGGGCATGCGCGGAGCCGCTCGAGTTGACGAGCAGCCCGAGCAGGCGCTTGGTTTCGGGCCAGCGCTGGACCGCGTACTCCTCGTGGACCTCGCGGGTGTACTCGGCCATCCGCCAGATCCACGCGTTGGCCTGATCGCGGCGGCCGATCCGCCGCTCGGCCAGCGCCTGGAGCATGATCTTGACGCCCTCGCGGCGCTCGTCTCGCGGCCAGCCGCCCATGATGTCGATCGCCGTGTCGAACGCCTCGGCGTCCCGGCTGGCGGCGATCTCCTGCAGCGCGCGCAGTCGCAACTGCGCGTTGCGGTTGCGCTGCACGGCGGTGAGCAGAAAGCGGCGCTTGAGCTCGCCGCCGCGGTCGAAGTGCAGCATCGCCTTCGCGCGGCGCCAGCCGTTGGGCGCCACCCGCGCCCCGGCGAGCGCCGCCCACACGTGCTGCTCGCCGTAGTCGAGATGTTCGACGGCGATCCGCCACAGCTCGCGCTCGAACACCTCGGCGCGGCGCTCCGGATCCGGCGTCACCGGCAGCACCCGGCGCTCCACCCGCACCCGGCGGCCGCGGCCGCGTCGCACCGGGCCGACGACGATCGCCCCGCCGCGATAGACGTCGCGGTCCAGCAGCGAATGCAGCGTGACAACGGGGTCGTCGTGCTTGGTGGCGGGGTGGACGAAGTCGATCACGATCCCCGCCTCCTTGCCGGGATGACGCCGGGTGACCCGGCCGACGCGCTGCTGGTAGATGCGCTTGGACGCGGTCGGCGCCAGATGCATGCAGATCGTCGCCCGCGGGCTGTTCCAGCCCTCGGCGAGCAGCTGGGCGTTGACCAGCACGTCGACCTTGCCCGACTCGTAGTCGGCCAGCACCCGCGCCAGCTCGCGCTTGGGCGTCTCGCCGGAGACCGCCTTGGCCTTGATCCCGAGATCCCGGAACGCCTGGGCGACGTTGTAGGCGTGCTTGACGCCGGCGGCGTAGACGACCCCGGGGACGCCGTTGAAGCGGGTCTTGTAGAGGTCGGCGATGGCCACGTTGAACGGCGTCTGGTCCAGGATCTGGGCCAGCATCTCCTGGTCGAACTCGGTGTCCACCTCGCCGCGGCGCAGCGGCACCTTGGCGATCGTGCGCACGCCCGGGCCTGGCGGGATCCGGATGCAGCGCAGCGGCGAGATCACCCCCCGGCGGGCCGCCTGAGCCAGATCGAAGCGGCTGGTCTGGGTCGGGAACAGGTCGGTGACGTGCCGGGCGATCAGCGCCCCGGTGGCGGTCATCCCGATGAAGATCGGGCCTGCCCAGGCGCGGATCGCCGCCGATGTCTTCTCGCCCAGCGCGGTGTGCGCCTCGTCGCAGATCACGATCGTGTAGGCGTCGGAGACCCGCCCGGCGTTGCGGACGAACCACTGGTAGGTCTCGACGGTCACCGGCCCGTTGGCCGCGTCGTGCTCCTCCAGCAGGGGGGGGCTGATCCGGTCGCGGTAGCCGCGGTCTCGCAGCTCCCCGTTGAACTGGTCCACCAGGTTGCGGCGGTGGGTGAGGATCAGAACGCCGCCCGTCCGCGACGCCTCGACGAAGCCCAGCGCGGCGACCGTCTTCCCGGCGCCGGTGGCGTGCTCGAACCAGAACCGCTTGGCGGCGTTGGGATCCTCGGGCTGATCGGCAAACTGGCCATCGTCCTCGTCGACCTCGTCCTGCCAGTCCTGCGGCTCCTCGTCTTCGGGCTCCTCGTCTTCGGGGGGTCCCTCGTCCTCCTCTTCGTCCTCTTCGTCGTCGGGGGCTCCCTCGCCCTCATCGTCCTCGTCCTCGTCCTCGTCCTCGTCCTCGTCGAAGTCGAGGTCGATCTCCGCAGCGTCCGCGACGCGGCTGTCCCCGTCGGCGCCATTCCCGCTTTCCCTCGCCACCACCGGCTCCGGGACGGCGCCGGCGGTGTTGCCGTTGACGTGGCCGTTGGTCGGGCCGGCCGGCTGACTCTCGGCCAGCAGCGCGGTCAGCGTCCCCGACAGCGCGTCGACCTGGTGGGCGGACAGCACGGTGCCGTCGACCAGATGGGGCTCCTCCTCGGACAGCAGTCGCTCCAGTCCGAGCAGCAGCGAGAACTGCCGGCGCCACTCGATCGACGGAGTCTTGCGCCCGGCGTCGACCTCGCTGAGCGCGGCGTCCAGCGCACGGCGACGCTCAGACCCCGGGGCCAGGGCCTCTTCGAGCGACTCGCCGTCGTATACAAAGCGCTCCCGCGTCAGCAACTCGGCGCGCGCGATCGCGTCAGGACTGGGAAAGGGGGTGGTCACACCCATCGGTGATTGGAAGGTTGCGTCGGATGAGCGAGCCGCGGCATTGCGTCGTGGCGGCTCAAGCAGTCTCAGCACGAGGCCGAGCACGAGAGATTCCTCTACAAGCACCCCCGGCCTCGACGCCGAAGGATAACGAATATTTAAGCAGATCCGGTACAGCACCCTTGTGGCAAGCTGTCGGCAATGAGCCCTCGCGGCAGATTTGCGGCGGTCATGCTGCTGCTGGTGGCGGTGATCGCGGTCGCGGTGGTGGCCACCGGGGGCGCCGGCAAGGCCACCAGCAGCGCGCTCCCGTCCCGGCGGGCGGTCGCCGCCGCGTTGGCGGGATCGCCCGCGGTGCTCGCCTCCCTGCACGCCCAGAGCAACCGGCTGCTGGGCGGGGGCACCAAGGCGTTTCACGCACGGCTGGTCTCGCTGCGCGGGCATCCGGTGGTGATCAACAAGTGGGCGTCGTGGTGTGTCCCGTGCCAATCCGAGTTCCCGGCCTACCAGCGGGCGTCGGTGGCATACGGACGTGAGGTCGCGTTCGTCGGGATCGACGCCAGGGACTCAAGCGCGGCCGCGGCGGCCTTCCTGCGCCGGTTCCCGGTCAGCTACCCGAGCTACGAGGACCCGCACGGGGGCATCTCCGACTCGATCCAGGCGGCCACCTACGTCCCGCAGACCGTCTACTTGGACCGCCACGGCACCGAGGTCTACGACCACGCCGGCCCCTACGAGACAGCGGCTGCGCTCGAGCGCGACATCCGGCAGTACGTGTTGCGGTGACCGAGGTTCTCGCCTACGAGGTGCGCCGCGTGCAGGGGCAGGCGGAGATGTCGGCGGCGCTGGAGCTGCGCCGCGACGTGTTCTGCGTCGAGCAGGGGGTTCCGGCGCGCGAGGAGCTCGACGGGCGCGACGAGGACTCGCTGCACCTGGTGGCGGTCTCGGACGGCGAGCTGCTGGCCACCTGCCGGCTGCTGTTCGTCGGCCCGACGGTTCAATTCAGCCGTCTCGCGGTGCGCCAGGACGCGCGGCGGCGCGGCATCGCGTCCGCGCTGCTCCGGCTGGCCGACGACGAGACGCGCACGGGCGGTGCCCGCCGGCTGGTGCTGCACGCCCAGACCTATGCCCGGGCGCTGTATGAGGCCGCCGGCTATGAGCCGCGGGGGCGGATCTTCATGGAGGCGGGGATCGAGCACATTGCGATGGAGAAGCACCTCAGGGACTGAACAGCTCGAGCCGGGCGCACTGCGTGACCGAGCGCAGGCCCGCCGAATCAGGCGGCGCGTTTGAGACCCACTAGCGTCTGGCGCCGTGCCCGAGATTCGCATCGACCCGCTGACCGGTCAGCGTGCGATCCTGACCGCGGCGCGGGCGCAGCGGCCCGGCAGCGGACTTCAGGCGCCGCCGTCGACGTCGCTCGATCCCGCCGAGGATCCGTTCGCCGACGGGCACGAGGCGAGAACCCCGCCCGAGCTGTACGCCGTCCGCCCGGCCAATAGCGTCGCCGACACGGCGGGATGGCAGGTGCGGGTGATCCCGAATCTGTACCCGGCGTTGACCGGCGACTCAGAGCCGCCGCCCCTGAGCGGCAGTCCCGACCTGTTCTGGGCGGGGGCCGCCGCCGGCTCTCACGAGGTGATCGTCAACGCCCCCGACCCGGTCGCCTCGCTCGCCGAGCTCGCACCCGACCAGGTGGCGCTGGCGGTCGACGTCTGGCGTGAGCGGATGCGGGCCCATCCCGATGCGGCCTGCCTGCACCTGGCGGTCAACGAGGGGATCGAGGCGGGCGCGACGGTGGCCCACACCCATGCCCAGCTCTACGCGCTGGACTTCGTGCCGGCGGCGATCGCCCGGGAGCGCGAGCGGTTCGGCGCCTACACGACGCGGACGATGGGCGGCAACCTGCTCGGTGACCTCGTGCAGCAGGAGGTCCGCCGGCGGGAGCGGATCGTCGCCATCGACGCCGAGGCGGTGCTGATGGCGCCCTACGGCTCCAGCGTCCCCTACCAGTTGCTGCTCGCCCCGCGCGCGCCGCGGGCGCGTTTTCAGGACGACGGTCCCACCGGGGCGGCGCTGCTCCACGACGCGCTGCGCCGCCTCGCCCGTCACCTCGGCCCGGGACCGCCGCTGAACCTGTGGGTGCGCACCGCTCCGCGCGGCGCCGAGCACTTCTGCTGGCGGATCGACATCGTGCCCCGGCTGACCCATCTCGCCGGCCTCGAGCTCGGGGCCGGACTGGGATTGAACGTCGTTGCCCCCGAGCAGGCGGCCGCCGAGCTCCGGGACCACTAGGTGCGCGCTCTGGTGCAGCGCGTCAGCCGCGCCTCGGTCGACGTCGCCGGCGAGCGGATCGCCGCGATCGGGCCCGGCCTGCTGGTGCTGCTCGGGATCACGCACGGTGACGGCGAGGCGCAGGCGCGCTGGCTCGCCGACAAGGTACGCGCGCTGCGGGTGTTCCCGGATGCCGACGGGCGGATGAACGAGCCGTTGGGGGACCGTGAGCTGCTGTGCGTCAGCCAGTTCACGCTGTACGGCGACGCGCGCCGCGGGAACCGGCCGAGCTACGTGGCGGCGGCACCGCCGGAGGTGGCCGCGCCGCTGTATGAGCGCTTCTGCGATCTGGCCGGCGCGCACCGCGGGGTGTTCGGCGCCGATATGGCGGTGGAGCTGGTCAACGACGGTCCGGTGACGCTCCTGGTGGAGAGTCGGTAGGTTGTCGACCCGGGCCGGCAGATCCAGTCGCGGAGCAGCGGGAGGGTTGCTGATGAACCGAGGTCGCAGGTTTGCGCTCGCCATGGCGCTGGCGAGCATCGTCGCGTTGGTCACGCTGGCGGCTTCGTCGGGCGCGGCCGCTCCGACGTCGGGATTGACGCCGGTGGTGCTGTTCCCGGCGTTTCACTTCACCAAGCTCCGGGTGACGGTACGTAATCAGACGGCGGCTCCAGGCTGCCCGCGCTCCGGCAGCTTTCAGGACTGGTATGAGAATCCGCATCCCGGGACGAGGTTCTCGCAGATCTGTCGCGACGAGCTGCTGACCCTGCGCTACGACCCCGCCGCCAAGCTGCCGATGCCGCGCCGGTTCTCCGATCAACGCGGGGTGACGGTCAAGATCATCGACTACGGCCAGACGGCCAGCGCGCCGTTCTACCGAACGCTCTATCGAGCGCTGGAGCGGGTCGGATACACGGCCGATCGGAACATCCGCGTCGCCGGCTATGACGCGCGGCTCACGCCCGATCAGGGCGGGTTCCTGCGCCGGACGAAATCCCTGATCGAGCAGACCTACCGCCAGAACGGAGACCGACGGGTTGAGCTGGTGGGTCACTCCAACGGGCCGCTGTACGCGCAGTACCTGCTCACCCACACCACGCACGCCTGGCGCGCGAAGTACATCCATGGATTCGCGCCGATCGCCGGCAACTTCCCGGGACAGGGGTCGCTGTACTCGATCGTGTTCACCGGGCTGAACATCGAGCATTTCAGTTACCCGACCACGCGCGCCAACGCGCTCAGCAGCGCCCGGATGTACCTCAGTTCGCCCGCCAGTTACATGAGCGCGGCCGATCCGACCGTCTTCGGTCGCCGCGAGGTGGTACTCAAGGACGCCGCCACCGGCGTCAGTTACACGCCCGCCGACTACCGCCGGTTGTTCACCGACGCCGGCCTGCCCTATGCGCTCCAGATCGCCAACTACTACATCGGCTTCGTCAAGTTCGCCGATCGGCGCGACTATCCCGATGTCGACGTGGCCGCTCAGCGGGGCTCGGGCATCCCCACCGTCGTGGGTGCGGTGCTACCGAACCTGAGCGTCGGGCAGGTGGTGACGCCCAAGACCGTGTTCCTCCAGCGCGACGGCGACATCAACCAGGAGGACATCACGAACACGGCGATCCGGGTGTGGCGGGGCATGTCCTGCCACCGGTTCAGCCTCACCGACAATCCGGGCGTCAACCACTTTGCGCTGCCGAGCAATCCCAAGGTTCTCGGCCGCCTGATCGCCGCCCTGCGCCGGCCCGCGACTCGCTGCGGCTGAGCGGGTCAATCTGCGTCGGACTCATCCAGGCCGGCGCGCGCAAACAGCGTGTGGTCGTTGGTGATCACCGCGGTGACACCGAGCCGGCGCAACGCCACCAACCGCTCGGGATCGTCCACCGTCCACGCGTAGAGCTCTCCGCCCGCGTTCTGTATCGCCGCCACCAGCGCCGGCGTCACCACCGACCAGTGGGCCATGATCGCGTCGGCCAGCCCGGTGCGCAGCACCTGGGCCGATCGCCGCGGGAGCGTGCGCTGCACGTAGGCCACCATCACCAGTGCGCCGGGCCGGGTCAGCGGGTGGGCCAGGTAGTTGCGCCGGACCTTGGGCACCGACAGGCCCAGGCGCAGCTCGGGCGCGGCTTGACGCAGGGTGCGCAGGGTGGCGGCCTCCATCGTCGAGACGAGGGTGCGGTCTGTCAGGTCCAGCGCGCGCAGCGTCTCGATCACCGCGGACTCGTAGCCGATCGCCTTGACATCGACGTTGAGCCCCACCTCGGGTGAGAGCAGATCGCGCAGGGCGCGGAGCGCGTCGGCGAACCGGATCGGCTTGGGGTGCTCCAGGTCGGCGGAGTCGTGGGCGATCACCAGCTCGTCGCCGCGGGCGAGCACGTCGAGCTCCACCATGTCCCATTCGGCACCGGCCAGCCGGCGCTCCAGGTCGTCCAGGTCGCCGCCGGGGGCGACGATGTTGTGGCCGACCCGGCGGCAGGGACCCGGGTCGAAATCCTGGCGTGAGGTGGATACCGACATACGGTCACTGATGCTACGGGTGCCGCGCTGCTCCTGGTTGAACCCGCGGAACCCTGCTCCCTCCTCGTCTCGTGCCGTGCGCAGCCGGTCACCACGGTGGGGCGGCGACAAAACCCTGCGAGGGCGGCGCCAGTGGGCGTTCGCATAGGCTGGGGACGCAAAGTCCGTCTCGCCGGGTGGCGACAGCGCCGGCGGACGTTTGCCGACGCTGGGGACGCAACATCCGGATCGCCGGGCAGCGCGGGCGCCGCCGGACGTTTGCGTACTCTTGGCCGGACCCCGTTCATCGGTTGGCGGTTGGTGTGTGGTGCGGTGGGCGTGTTTTCCTCAGCAGGACTTGCCGTTGCCCCACCGAACGCGGCCCGCTGGGGGTCGCTGCTCGCGAGGTCAAGCAGCGGGCGCTGCACGACCGTTTCCCCAGCAGCGGTTGCTGTGGAAACCAGGGATGGCTGCCGGAGGGAGGCCGCGAAGGCGGCGGGCATGGCGACCGCGAAGGCGCTTTACCTTGAGCTTCGGCGACTCTTTCAGCGCTTAATCGCACGTCGGCGGGTGGTGCCGGCGCAGATCGGCGAGTCTGGCGAACCGGACCCCGGGCGATGGAAATGATCACGAGCGTTGTCGGACGCGGATCGGCGGTGGGGGAGGCTTGAAGAATCCTCGGCGTGGCCTTCGGGCTCAGTGGGAGCGGGTTCGCGCCGCTCGCGCGGACCTGCGTGCGGCGCGGGCCCGGGCCGAGCAGACGCTGGGAATCTCAATCCAGCTGGCGGATGACCTGAGAGCGTGCCGCGAGGAGCTGTCCGCGGTCAGCCGCCGGCTGGAAGAGCTCTCCGCCCAGGCGCGGAGCGAGCATCAGCGGACCCTCGATGCCCTGCTGGTGGTGCGCGATCAGGACGCGAGGTCGTGGGAGCGGCTCTGGCGTTTGCGCGACAGCGATGAGTACGCGCTCGCTTTCGAGGAGCCCGAGCCGCTGGTGACGATCATCGTTACCACCTACAACCGCCCGCAGCTGTTGCGTGAGCGTGCCCTGCCGTCGGTGCTGGCCCAGACCTACGAGCATTTCGAGTGCATCGTCGTCGGCGATGCGGCGGCGGACGCGGCGGCGGTCGTTGAATCATTCGGTGATCGGCGGCTGCGGTTCGTCAACCTTCCCTACCGCGGGCCGTATCCGGCGCGAGGCGAGGACGCGTGGCTGGTCGGTGGCACCACCCCGCACAACACCGGGTTGGCGCTCGCGCGGGGGCGCTGGATCGGGGTCGTCAACGACGATGACGCGGTACGCCCTCGGTGCGTCGAATCGCTGCTCGGCCTCGCCCGTGCCGAAGGCGCTGAGGTTCCTTATGGTTTGGGGCTTACACACCTACCGGACGGTGAACCGGAGAGGCTGGGGCGCTTTCCCCCGAAGCGTGGTGCGTGGGGGTTGCCGAGCTCGCTACTTCATCACGGCTTGCGCTTTCTGCCGTTGCAGCCTACGGATTGGCTATTCGGGATCCCCCACGACGGCGGTCTGCTGGAGCGGATGCTGCGGATCGGCGTCCGTTTCGCGATGCACGACGAGGTGGTGTGGGACTACTACCCGTCGCTGCTGTGGACCGATCGGCCCGCGATCCGCTGACCGCTCTTCCCTTCGTCGTGCCCGGGGCGGGTGAGGTGGCGTCGGCGCCTCAAGCCATGGCATCGCCCACAAGCCGATCGAAGTGCTCGACCAGTGACTCGCTCTGGACCATGAGGTGGCCGCCCGGCGGCGATCTGTGTCGTGTCAGCACCGACAGTGTCAAGACTCTGTGCCAATTTGTGGCCGGTGGACCACGGCGCGCGGCGCCCGGTCTACGGTGCAGCCGTGTCCGGTCCCGTGCTCAACCACCGTCGCGCCGTCCGCCTGCTGATCGACACCGGCTACACCGTCGGCAAGGGCGGCCGGCATGGCACCAAGATGACCAAGCAAGACCAGCGCCCGGTCATCCTGCCACGCCACGGCGGCCGGGACTACGGGAAGGGACTGACACAGTCAATCGTCAAGCAGGCCGGGCTGGAATCGACGGAGGGACAGGCATGGAGCTCACGGTCGTCGTCCACCAGGAGCGCGGGAGCTTCTGGTCAGAGATCCCCGAGCTACCGGGATGCTTCGCCTCAGGCCGAACGCTAGACGAGCTCGGCGACGCCTTGGCCGAGGCGGTCGGCCTGTACCTGTGGGACCTGCCGGGTGAGCTGCGCGATCCGCCGCCTGCGACCACCGGCGAGGCGACGATCGTCGTTACCCCGGTCGCCGCGGCGGCTGGAGACTGACGGCGCCGTCACCCCGCCGTGGCGCCGGCTGGAGACTGACGGCGCCCGGTCCCGCCCCGCGGCCGGCAGGAGGGCTGACCACCCCAGCGGCCGCTACGTTGACCGCGATGAAGGAGTACTACGAGGACCTGTGGGAGCGCCTGCCCGGTGATCTGCATCCGCCCGATCTGGAGCTCCGCCGCGCGTTCGCGCTGGCCAACATCGCCGCCGGCGAGCGGGTGCTCGATCTCGGCTGCGGCGCCGGCGATCTCACCGCCGACATCGCTCGCGCGGGCGCGGTCCTCGTCGGGGTCGACGTGGCCGAGGCGGCCGTGCGGCGGGCTCGCTCGCGCCACCCCGAGCTGGAGTTCCGCACCGCGCCCCTTGATGGTCCGTTGCCGTTTGATGACGGGGCGTTCGACGTCGTCTGGGCGAGCGAGGTGATCGAGCACGTGGCCGACACCGCCCGGTGGCTGTCGGAGATCCGGCGGGGGCTCGTGCCCCGCGGCCGGCTGCTGCTGACCACGCCCAGCCACGGGCGGCTGCGGCTGGCGGTGCACGGAGTGGAGCGCTACTCGGAGCCGCTCGGCGACCATCTGCATCTGTACACCGCGCGCTCGCTGCGCCAGGTGCTCGGGGAGCTCGGGTTCGTTGATGTTCAGGTTCGCGCAGTGGGCGGGGCGCCGCTGTGGCGGCGGGTGCTGACCGGACGCGGGGTCAGGTGAAAAATGGGGAACCCGAGTCCCAATCGGTATCTGAACCCTCACCGCGACCGCGCCCGCGGCGCCGCCGTCCGGCTCGGAGGGCTGGGCTAGCCCTACTGGGCGCGCTCAGCGGCGAGACCGGCCTGCGCCTGTTGCAGCATGATCGCGGCACCCAGCTGCACTCCGTCTCCGGAACGGTCCAGCGTCAACACGTGCCTCGCGTCGGTTATGGCGCGACGCCAGTCGTGCCTCTGGAGGTCGAAGGCGGTGAGCGCCGACCAGGTCTGTGGGTTGCGTGGCTGAAGTTGGGTGGCCTTGGCGAGCTCCGCGCGAGCGGCCATGTCCAGGTTGAGGTTCTGATCGAGCGCGGCGAGCTCGTTCAACGGCGCCACCGACAGAGGGTTGCTCGCCAGCGCCGAGCGGGCGTGCGCGAATGCCTCCGCGTTGGTGGGTGCGGTGACCGCCGCGTCGACCTCCTGGGCCGAATGCAACGGCTCCCACATCAGCCAAGCGCTGACGAGCGCAACGCCGGCGAGCGCGGTCACGAGCGCGCCGGCGCCCGGTCGCCGGCGCATCGGCCGCCGCGCTGACATCCGGCCGACCGGCGCCTCCAGCGGGCCCCGTCCGGCCAGCCAGCCCGCGGCGATCAACGCCGGTACGGCCACCCCTGCGAAGAACCACGTCCAGTCGATCAGCGACTGGACGCCGAACGCGATCACGATCGCGGCCAGCGTGATCAGACCCTCGCGCTCGGCCGCCTGCCCGGCCGACAAGGCTTGCCACCTCACTCCGAGCGCGAGCGGGCGAGCCGCGGCGAGGCACCACGCCACCAGCAGGGCAAGCGTGAGCGCCACGCCGATCAATCCCAGGTCGGCGAAGGTCTGAACGAGGTAACTGTGGGCCTGGTCGGTCTTGTAGGGCTTGCTCGCATAGCGCAGGCGGGCGACCCCGTAGCCGAGTTCGCCGACCCCCTTGACCAGCGCGTGCTCGCCGGCCTTGATCCCCTCGTCCCAGTAGACGGGGCGGCTGGAGCCGAGCGCGGTGATCCGCCCGGATGTGTCGCTGGGCTGCGCCGCGTTGGGATTGGTGAGGACGTTCCAGCCGTGGGAGATCTCGCCGGTGAATCCGCGGCTGGAGGCGGCCAGCGCCGCCATCCCGCCCGCCGGGATCAGCGCGGCAAGCACGAGCAGCCCGAGGCCGAGCCGGCGGCGCAGCACCGGGGGTATCGTGAACCGGTCCATCCCCGCCACCACCGCCCAGCTCGCCAGCGCCACCAGGAGCAGGACCACCAGCAGTACCACCCCGAACGAGTGGCCGGCGACATCTTGGGCGGAGAGGGCGACTCCATCGCCGGTCAGGGCGTGATGGCCCTGCGCCCACAGGACTACGGCCAAACCTCCGGCCCCGCCAACCGCCAGCACGGCAATTCCCCGCAGGCGCGAGGGGGTGAACGCGATCCAGCAGACCAGGGCGACCACCGCCATGAGCACTGCCGAGCGCGAATAGGACAGCACCACCACCGCGATCACGAGCGTCAGCCCGGGCGCCGCCAGCGCCCGCAGGATCACGCCGCGACTGCGCCGCGCGCCCGCCCACAGGCACGCCGGAAGCCCGAGGGCCGCCGCGACCCCGGCGGCGTTCCAATAGCCGAACGGCGCCAGCACGCGGCCGTAGACGTTGGAGGAGGCGAGCGTGGCCGGGAACACCTTGGCCAGCAGGGTGTACGCGCTGACGGCGGACATGCCGGCGGCCAGACCCCCGAGCACTCCCGGCCAGCGCTGCGGGAACAGCCTCGCCATGGCGGCGGCGCCGGCAAACACCGCTAGATACGACACAAGCTGGTTGGCCCCGAACCACGACCAGTCGGGTACCACCGACCACAGGATCGACAGGGCGGCAAACGCGGCGAAGGCGGCGAACAGGCCAACCGTGGCGGCACCCCAGGCGCGCCCCCGGGCCCCGACCACGACCACCGCTGCGCAGCCGATGGCGCCCAGGAGGGTGAGCGCGATCTCCGTCCAGGTGTAGGTGGCGGCGACGGGAACGCTCGGATCGGCGCTGCCGCTGGTCAGGAACGGCAGCGCGACCAGGACGCCGGCGAGACAGAGACCGAGGATGGCATCGCCGGTGGGTACGAAGGGCGCAGTCGTCCGAGACCGTCGCGCCGGGACGCCCTCCCCGGCGCCCGCCGGCGCCGTGGCGAGAGGTGACACGGGAGCCGAGGCTAGCAATGGAGCTGTCCGCCTCACCTGCGTCTGATCTTTCCCTAACCGCTCTTAACGCCGGCGCGCGCGATCAACATCAGGGTGTGACCGAACGGCGCGACACGGGGTCTCGAGCCGAGCTGGTCCAGCGGCTGCAGAGCGCGCTGCACGGCCGGCGCCAGGCGCCGCCAGGTGTAGGTGACGGCGTGAATCTCAGGCCGGAGCCCGACGGTCCGGGCCTCGGCCACCAGCCGCCGTGGGGAGAGCGGGATGTCGTCGGGAGTGCCGTGCACGCGCGTTCCCAGATCCGCCCGGTTGGCCAGCGCCAGCCCGGCGCCGACCGGATGCCACAGCCCCGGCTCGATGGCGATCAAAGCGCCGCCCGGACGCAGCAGCGCCGCCGCCTCCACAAAGCAGGGGGCGAGCGGTCCCCGGAACGCGATGTGATGCAGCACCAGGCGGTAGAGGACGACATCGAACGCACGGGCGGGCAGGCCGAGTCGGCCGGCGAAGCCGACGTGTCCGGCGTCGGCGCGCCCGGTCTCGAGCACGCCGGCCACCTTGGCCGGATCGGCGTCAGCGGCGACGATCCGGAATGCCGGGGCGGGAAAGAGGTGACGGCCGGGATGCCAGCCACAGCCGACCGAGAGGACATCTCCGCCGGCGAGGGGCAGCCGCCGCGCGAGCAGCTCGCGCTCGCGGTCCATCGTGTGCTGGTAGCTGCGCTCCAGAGTGGACCGGCGAGTGTGCCGATCGAGGAAGTTGTCCTGGTCATAGGCGGCGGAGGCCGCCGCGGGCGGAGCGGGCGCGTCACCCAACGAGGACCTCCTCGTAGGCCGCCACCGTCTCGCGTCCGCAGCGTTCCCAGGTGAACTCGCGCGTCACCGTCTCGCGCGCCTGTCGCCGTGTTTCGGCCATCCGCGGAGCATCGCCCAGGAGTGACCCGATCGTGTCGGCCAGCTCGCGCGGGCGACACGGGGCGACGAGCTCCATCCCGCCTCCGGCGGCGGCGATCTCCTCGGGCCCATCCTCGCCGCGGCAGCCGACTGCGGGCACGCCCGCAGCCATTGCCTCGACGTAACTGACTCCGAACGCCTCGGCCACGCTCGGCAGCACGAACAGCGACCCGCCGCGTGCGACGGCTACCGCCTCGTCGTGCGGGAGGCGGCCGCGCAGCTGCAGCGCGTCGGTTACTCCGCGCGCGGCGGCCTGAGCCGCGAGGGCGTCACGCTCGGGCCCGTCGCCGGCCACCACGTAGCGAATCCGCGGATGGCGCTCGCGCAACATCGCCAGCGCCTCGATCACATCGGCGTGGCGTTTGCGGGCGATCAGGTTACCGACGGTGACCAGCGTCGGATCGGCGGGCGTCGTCGAGGGGTGAGGCGGGACATCGGCGCCGAGATGCACGACACGGGTTCGGAGCGCGCCGCGCTGCTGACAGCGGCGGGCCGTCCCCGCGCTGTTGGCCAGCACCAGCCGAGCGTGGCCCAGCGTTCTGCTCACCGCAGACGAGCCAGCGTGCGGGCCATGCACGTCGCCGCCGTGCACGGACACGATCAGCGGCACCCGCGGCGCGGCGCGGCGGACCGCGTCGCCCGCCGGGACCGCGTAGTGGGCGTGGATGAGATCAAAGGCGAAGTGCTGTCTGATTCGCGCGAGCGCTCGGCGCAGGACGGGCGCGGCCCATGCCCCCCAGGAGGCGTAGGACCACGGACGCGGCGGCGAGAGATATCGCAGATAACGGATCTCGATCCCGTCGAGGACGATGCGCGGCGGCTGTGCGAGGGCCTGGGCGTACCGCGCCGAGCCGCCGCCGGCGGATGTCTCGGAGCGCGGGGAGCGGCCGGTGCAGGACGAGCACCCTGACGTCGGCGCCGTGCTCGCGAGCGGCCACCGCCTGCCGGTGCGCCCACACGCCGAGGGTGGGGTCGGACGACCGCGGGTAGTACTCGGCGACGATCAGGACCCTCATCGCCAGCTCGTGTGGGAGCTGAGCGTGCGCTGAGCTTCAGCTGTGCGCGTGTAGGGGCGATCGGCCAGGAACTCGCGCCCCTCGGCCATGGCGTCAGCCCACGTGTAGGAGGAAGCGATCCTCCGCAGGCCGTGACGGACCGGGGTGGCGTCGATCACACCCAGCCGCCACCCGCGAGCGCTCGCGGTCGCAGACCAGTGGGCGTCCAGGCCCCACCCGAACCGTAGGGGCGGGAACGGGAGCAATTCGCCGAAGGTGACCGCGCGCAGCGCGCACACGGGTCCGATCTCGACGAACCGCGTCTCACGGGCGATTACGCCCGGCTGGCGCCGAGTAACCGCCCAGGCGGCGTGGGAGCGCCACCGGTGTGCCGGTTGGGCCAGCGCGAAGTCAAACCGCTCCGCGAGGAACACGAACACGTCGAGAAATCCACGGGGAAGGACGACGTCGTCGTCGACCAGCAGCAGCCAGTCGTGCCCGGCACCCGGGTGCGTCTGCAGCAACTGGTTCAGGTTCTCGAACTTGCCGTGCTCGCCGGCCGGCGTGGCCACGAACTCGACGTCGTGGTGCGACCGCCGCAGCTCGGCGCGGGCCGCCGGGAGCACGTTGGGGACGTCCGTGCGCTCGATCCCCAGCGCCAGGACCCGCCGCCGCGGCCACGAGCGAGCAGCCCGGCGCAGCCGCCACGGGGTGAGGCGAGCCAGCGCAGCCCCATCGCAGACGGCGTCGGCGATCACTGCCCGGGTAGTCGCCCGGATGCCGTACACCTGGCCGCTCGTCCCGGATTCGAAGTCTTCCGCCGGCTTAGGCTCGGCGACACCCGGCGAGCGTTCACGCGACACCGCTGATCAAACCCTCTCGCAGGCGCCCGGCGGCGTGCGCCGCGAGCACCAATCCAGTGGCGCAGCGACGGCGAACGATGTGCCAGCCGCAACCGAGCAGGGTCCTCACCTCTGTACGCAGCGACGGCGCCGTACCCTTGGTTACGTCGTAGACCCGAGCCGTCCGGCCGAGGCGGTAGGCGTCGCGCGCGAGGCGGCGCACGGTTGCGTCGGCCGCAGTTCTGCGATGTTCGACACCGGCCGCCGCCAGATAGCGGATGACTCCGCCCGAGGCGACATAGCGTCGCTCCCATTCCTCCTCTTCGCCGCGGCCGCGGATGGTCTCGTCGAAGGCCCCGACTCTCGCCAGCGCGTGCCGGCGAACGGCCATGTTCGCGCTCCACACAAATTTCACGTCCTCGTCAGTCGTACCGAGGTCCAACGTCGTGATCGGCGCGCTCTCGCGACCGCACGTGCGGGGCCCTCCTCCCTCCAGACGGGCGTGGATCGGCCCTCCGAAGACGTCGGCGTGGGGTGCCGCCTCGGCCCCTGCCAGCAGTTTCTCCAGCCACCTTGGGGGCGCCTCGATGTCGTCGTCGGTCATGACGACCAGGTCGCCCTGGGCGGCGTGGATCCCGGCATTTCGACTCGCGTTGGCGCCGCCGGGAGGGCGCGATGGGATCACCCGCGCACCGTGGCGGCGCGAGACCTGAGTCGTCCGTGGATCGTCACCATCGTCGACGACGATGATCTCGGCTCCGATCGAAGCGGCCTGCGGCGCGATCGATGCCAGGGCGACCTCCAGGTAAGCGGGCCGGCCTCTGGTGGGGATCACGATCGAGGCTATTGGCTGGCTGTCCACGCCGCAGATTGTGCCGCTGGCCGAGGTTGGTGCCTGCCAGCGGCGCCGACGACGCTAGCCGTCCGGCAGGCGACGGCGATCCTCGATCAGCTGGCGCGTGAACGCCCTGATGAAGCGAGGGTTGTAACGCAGGTAACGACGCCACAGCCGGCGCGGCTCGTGAGCAAGCCGGTAGGCCCATTCGAGCCCGCGCTGCTGCATCCAATCGGGGGCCTGGGGGACCAGCCCGGCGTGGAAGTCAAACGCGGCGCCGACCCCGACGAGGACCGGGGCCGCCAGCTCATAGCGCATCTGCGCCATCCACTTCTCCTGCTTGGGCACGCCGATGCCGACCCACACCACGTCGGCGTCCGAGGCGTTGATCGTCTCGGCCACCGAATGATGCTCCTCCGGGCTGAGCGGGCGGTGGGGGGGCGAGTAGCCGCCGACAATCTGGACGCCGGGATAGCGCTGGCGCAGGTTGAGTGCCAGCTGGACGAGCGCTCCCTGGTTGCGGCCCCCGTAGAGGTACAGGCGCTGCCCGCTCTGGGCGCTCCGCGCGCACGCCCGCGCCATGAGCTCGGGACCGTAGACGCGATCGTGGAGCTCGTGCCCGAGCAGATTCAGCGCCCATACCAGCGGTTGTCCGTCGGGGACATTGAGGGAGGACCCGATCAGGGCGCAGCGCAGCTCGTCGTCTTCCGAGGCAGCCATGACCGTATGGACGTTGCAGACGCAGACATAGCCGCGCGAGCCCCCCTGCACCTTTGCGTCGATCCAGTCCAGAGTCCGTTCGTAGTCGGTTAGGCCCAGCGGGACGCCGAGCACGTGGATGGCCCTCGGGGACACGAGCGGTACGGATTCTGACAACAGGGAGTCCTGCGGGCGCATCAACAGCTCACGATCTCCTTGAGAGCGGACGGAGGTAGTACCGCGCATGGCCCTAGGAACGAAGATTCCGTGCCCAAGTTACGCGGTTAATCGCTTGGCTTCCCGGCTGGTGCCGAAGGTGCACAGGCACAGGCTAAGGTGGCCGTGCTCATGGACTGCCTGGTCACCGGCGGCGCCGGCTTCATCGGCTCCAACCTGGTCGACGCCCTCGTCGCGCGCGGCGATGCCGTGACCGTGATCGACAACCTCTCCACCGGCAAGCGCGTAAATCTCAAATCCGCGCTGTCGCGCGGCGCGAGGCTGGAGGTGGCCGACGTCCGGGATGCCGGCTCGGTGGCGGACATCGTCGTCGCCACCCGTCCCCAGGTGGTCTTTCACCTGGCCGCGCAGATCGACGTCCGCTATTCCGTCCGGCACCCGGATGGCGACGCCATCGCAAACGTCGTGGGGACGATCGCGGTGCTCGAGGCGGCCCGGCAGGCTGGGTGCCGCCGAGTCGTCAACACCTCCACCGGCGGCGGTCTCTACGGCGACGCCGAGCTCATTCCCACCCCGGAGGATCACCCAATCGCACCGTTGGCCCCCTATGGCCAGGGCAAGTATGCCGCCGAGGGGTATTGCGGCCTTTACACCCGTCTGCACGGCCTCGCGACGGTATCCCTGCGCTACGGCAACGTATACGGCCCCCGACAAGACGTGCACGGCGAGGCCGGGGTCGTCGCGATCTTCTGCGGACACCTGGCGGAGGGACGAGCGACCACGGTGTTCGGCGACGGGCGGCAGACCCGCGACTGGGTCGATGTTTCCGATGTCGTGCGCGCCAACCTCCTGGCCGCCGACTCGGAGCACACGGGTCCGATCAATATCGGCACCGGGCATGAGACCTCGGTGCTGGACCTCCTGGATGCATTGGGCGCGGTGAGCGACCTGCCGCTGGCGGAGCCTGAGTTCGCAGCGGAGCGACCGGGAGAGGTGCGCCGGAGCTGCCTGAACGTTGCCCGCGCGAAGCAAAGGCTGGGTTGGAGTGCCGAGGTAGGGCTTGCCGAGGGCCTGAAGATGATCCTGGCGGGGCTCTGATCTCACGAACCAACGCTCATCGCAGCGCCTCAACGTGTTCAAGGGAGTGCCACGTACCGCGCGAGACGGTGGCTATGCAGTGGCCGTCAATCGAACCTCGCTGTTGGTCTTCTGAGCTAATCCGCGTGCCTCGCCAACCGCGAACCCCACGAGGAGCGCGGCCCCAATGAGCGCCATCGCGGTCCAAGGTCCCCAGCCGAGCGGGGGGCTCCAGTGCGGGTGGCTCAGAAACCAGAGGGCGTCTGGTTCGCTGGCCCAGTCGCGCGCGTTGATCCACCACGCGAAGAGCTGGAACCCGGCGATGGCGATCACTGCGACACTCGGCAGCGTTCTCGCCGCCGGAGCAGTCAGACGGGTGTAAGAGCGATAGATCAACTCGCCGCCGAGCAGGGGGACCAGAGCGAGGACCGGCATGACGTAGCGGGCTTGCAACCCAAACCCGCTGTGACGAAAGACCCAAGCGTAGAAGAGCACCGGGAACGCCAGGGCGAGAGCCGTGACGAACAGCATGACGAGACGCTCGCGTTGACCCCCAGCGACGAGGCCACCTGCGGCCAGCGCGAGCACCAGTAGCCACCAGATCCAATATGTACCCGACGGCAACCCGACAACCAGCGCGCCGAAGACGCCCACGGCACCGTACAGGGCGTTGTGAAGCTGGAAGAGTCCTTGGTGCAGGCTTCCGCCAATCGGTGTCATCCCAAAGGCGCCGTGTACGACGCCGGTGTTCAGTCCGTAGACCAGATAGAGCGCGAACGCGGCTAACAACAGGGCTAGGACCGCCCTAAGTCGCCGTCGACGAGCCCGGATCAGCGTCGCGAGCTGCCCGCGACCCAGCAACGCAGCGAAGAGGATCGCGTCCCCCACGACAAACAGCCATCCAAGCTGCCACGCGAGCACCGTGACAGCGCCGCTGATCACCAGTGCCCCCCAGACCGTTACAGAGGTGGTCGTCGGCGCTCGGGAGATGCGCAGCACTCCGGCCGAGAAGGCCAGGCTCGCCGCGAGCTCGAGTCCGTTGGGGTTGATCACTGACGCGATGAACAGCGTCATCGGCGTGATCGCGGCCAACAGACCTAGCACCGACCAGGCGGTTCCGCTCCACAGCAGCGCGAATGCGAGCACGAGAAACGCCAGGCACGGAAGCGCCGAGGCCACTCGCGCTGCCCACAAGGCGGTGCTACTTCTGCTGGCTTGACTTATCGCTAGCGCCGGCAACAGGTAGGACAGAGGCGGGTAGTCGCCCGTGTAGGTCGCCATCACGCAGCCGTGGGCAGTCACGTCGGGTCGTCCACCGACGCAGGACGAGCCCGGCGGCGCCAGGGGTGCGGGAACGAGCACGCCGCGCACATCGTGTTGTACCCACGCCGTCTGCTCGGCGGTGGGCGCGGAGTACGGGACCTTCGGTCCCAGGAGCTTTCCGTTGGCGATGTTGACGGCACGAAGGTAGTGAGCAGCCTCGTCGGGACCGCCGAAGGGCGGAGTCGAGAACACCCATGCCCCTAGCAGCAGTGCCAGCGCCGCCCCAACGAGCGCCACCTTCGGGCTTCTGCGCATCATGAAAACCTACACGGTTGTTGGCTATACGCTCTGCCGTGAGACCATGGCGAGCGACCTCGGCGGTACGTTAGCCTCTGCTCTGGGTAGGTACCCCGCGGGCGATTTGGAGCGGTAGCCTCGGACGGCCCCTATCCTGCCTGCCATGCAATCAGCTCCCCCTGCCATCAGCGTTACGGGGCTGGCGAAGACGTTTCGCATACCCCATGAGCGAACTCACACGCTCAAGGAGCGAGCGCTTCATCCGTTCCGACCGCCGGCGCTTCAACGAGCTAAACGTCCTGCGCGATATCTCGTTCGAGGTCAGGCAGGGAGAGTTCTTTGGCATCGTGGGCCGCAACGGATCGGGCAAGAGCACGCTGCTCAAGTGCCTGGCCGGGATCTATGGCAGCGACATGCGGCACGATCCACGTCGCCGGCCAACTGTCGCCATTCATCGAGCTCGGGGTCGGGTTCAACCCGGACCTCCCGGCTCGTGACAACATTGAGATCAATGCCGTGATGATGGGGCTGGACCCCAGCGTGGTGCGCGATCGCTTCGACGAGATCATCGCGTTCGGCGGCCTGGAGGGGTTCGTCGACCAGAAGCTCAAGAACTACTCCTCAGGCATGCAGGTGCGGCTGGCCTTCTCCGTGATGGTCCACACCGACCCCGACGTGATGCTGATCGACGAGGTTCTCGCGGTCGGCGACGCCGCGTTTCAGCAGAAGTGCCTGGACGTGTTCTACCGGCTCAAGAACGAAGGCAAGACGATCGTCCTGGTCACCCACGCGATGGGTCTCGTGGAGCAGTTCTGTGACCGGGCGATGATGCTCTCCGACGGCGACATCAAGCTGATCGGCGCGCCGCACGAGGTCGGTCGCGCGTACCTGACCGAGAACTTCGCCACCACCCACCGCGATCTCGCTCCTTATGCGGCGGCTCCCGGAGAACGGGTGCGGCTGCTGGACGCCTGGGTGACCAACGAACTCGGCGAGCGGGTGGACGCCGTCGAGTACCGCGCGCCGTTCAGGATCCACATCGAGGTTGAGGCCCTCGACGCCGTCTCTCAGCCGGGGATCGCGATGTGGCTGACGACCGAGGACGGCGTCCGGGTGTTCTCGGCGGGCGCGCGGGAGAACGACGGCATGCTCGGCGATCTCGAGCCGGGAGAGCGGGTCGAGTTCTCGATCACGGCCGTCAACCCGCTGTCCGCCGGCCGCTACCACGTCGGTTGCACGGTCGTCCGCGGATCGGCTGGCCTGGACATCCTCATGCATCATGAACGCGCGGTCGACATCGTCTCCTACGGGTCAGACCTGGTGGGTCTCATCGGGCTCGACTACGCCGGCGCGGTGACGCGACGGCGAGACCGGGAGGTCGATCGCCGGATGAGCGTCGTTCACATCCCAGGAATGGTCCAGGTCCGTGGACCGTCGGCGATCAGCGGCGACTGGCGGCGATTCCTGCGCCTGATCTGGGTGATCGCCAAGAAGGACTACAAGCTCACCTACTTCGGCTCGGTGCTCGGCTACGTCTGGTCGCTGATGCAGCCGCTGCTGTTCTTCGGAGTGCTCTACCTGGTTTTCGCCGTGATCGTCCAGTTCAACAAGGGCGTCGTTGACTTTCCGGTGCTGCTGCTGATGAACATCGTGCTCTTCGGCTTCTTCCAGGCGGCCACCGGCGCCTCGATCATGTCGGTTGTTCAGCGCGAGAACCTGGTGCGCAAGATGCATTTCCCGCGGCTTGTGATCCCGCTCGCCACCGTAGTCACCCAGGCGATCAACCTCACCTTCAACCTCACCGTCGTCGTGGTCTTCATGGTGGTGTACGGGGTCAAGCCGAGATTGACCTGGCTGCTGCTCCCCGTGTTGGTGCTCTGCCTGATCTTCTTCACCACCGGGCTGGCGATGCTGCTCTCAGCGCTGTACGTTCGTTACCGCGACGTCGCGCCGATCTGGGGAGTGATCAGCCAGGCGCTGTACTTCGCCAGCCCCGTGTTCATCGTGATCGATAGCGTGCTGGTCCACGGCCGGACCGTCACCCGCTTCTACCTGTTCAACCCGCTGGCCACGCTCCTGCAGCAGGCGCGTCACTGGATGATCGGCGGTGGCATCGGGGGCGCGAGCCCGGCGACGCTCATGGGCTCCAAGCTGTGGCTACTGGTCCCCGCCGGGATCGCGGTCGCCGTGTTCCTGGTCGGCCTGGGGGTGTTCGCACGCGAGGCGCCGCGGATCGCCGAGGAGCTGTGAACGCTAGACGTGAGCAGTCGTGCTAGAACGCTTCCAGGTCTTGATGCCGTCGGCCAAACAGATCTTCGACCACACCGCCTCGATCTGCTCATCCCATCGGTAGCGACTGACCTGCTCCAGACCGGCCGCGGCGATCCGGGCCCGAAGCGCCGGATCGGAAACCAACCGACCCAGGCGCTCGGCGGTCGGCGTCGGCAGCGGAGGGGTGAGCAGGCAGTTCTCACCGTCTCGCAACAGCCATGCCGTCGCCGGGTTCACGTTGGTCACCGTGGCCATGCCCGACGCCATGAACTCGAACGGCTGGTAGCTGGGGTGCTTGGTCTGCATGAACACCAGGCCGATGTCACAGCTGCGGTAGAGCGTGGCGACCTCGTCCAGCGAGTTGAGCACGCCCAGGTTGCGGATCTTGCCGTGCAATCCGAACTGTCCGGGATTCCAGTCCTCGCCGGCGCACACGATCTCGACCCGGTCGCCGTAGTCTCGCTTGAGCTGGGCCAGCGACGCGATCCCTAGGCCGAACGAGTTGCGCGAGGCTGCGGGTGCGGGCGTAGAAGAAGACCCGCACGGGTGCCGCCGGGTCGCGCGGCTTGTCGTGCGGGGTGGTACCGATTCAGGTCCACCGCCGGAACGAACGACACCGCGGGGTTGCCGTAGGAGGCGTAGACCTCCGCCAGTCCCGGCGTGTTGACGATGCCCGGGAAGCCCGAACCGGTAGCTCTCCTCGACCAGCCCCGACGCTGCGCCAGCCGGATAGAACTGCGGCTCGTTGTCCTGGACGAAGTAGAACTTGGCCCGAGTGTTGCGCATGTGCAGGACGGGATAGGCGCTGGACCACAGGGTGGCAATGACCGCGTCGCTGTCCGGAAGCTGAGCCAGCGGCACCGAGGCTGGTGTGAAGTTGGCCGGGACAAGGGCGGGAAAGGTTCGCTTGACCTTGGCCGACATGCCACGGAGTCGTTCGTCGGACGACGTCGTAGCAGTGAAAGTGGGTCCGAACGCCGTGCACTCGAGCGAAGTGCTCGGCGAAGCGCAGCAGCGTGTGGGTGCCGCCGAAGTAGACGTGATGGAAGAACGGCAGAAACCACGTGATCGACCGCGGTCTCGAAGCTCTCGAGGCTCAGGTAGCCGTCGATCAGCTGTCGGTTCTCCTCCAGAGCTGCGTCGGTGGCGTCGAAGGCGCCGGAGAGCGCCAGCTGGTCGGACTCGGTGAGCAGAACCTCGTCGTCGGCGATGTTGCGCCGGCGCCGCCGTGCGCGGAAGTACGCGTAGCCAATCTCGGTGGGGCCGCGCTTGATGATCGTCCAGATGTAGCGGCGGCGCACCGGGTTGAACCGGCCGGCCGGTCTCTCGACCGCCCATCAGATGATCTCCCCGGGCGCGCGGACCCGGCAATCGGTGGCGTTCAGGCTGAGGTTGGGGTTGTAGAACGGATCCCCGACGGTGCGAAATGCGCCATAGCTGCGTTCCGAGGCGGCAAAGTCACCGGGGTCGATGTGCGCGCCACGTGACCGGGACTCGTAGTGGCGCAGGCGTACGTGGGGCACACACAGGCTTCGATGGCCGGCGGCGGTCAGCCGCAGGCATAGGTCGACGTCGTTGCCCGCGACCACGAACGATTCGTCAAAACCACCCACGGCCTCGAATTTCGAGCGCTGCACCATCATGCAGGCGGCGGTCACCGCCAGCCAGTTGCGGGTACCGCCGTCGGCGCGACCGAACGGAGTCTCTTGCGTCGGCGCTAGGCCGGCGAATGGGTGGCCGGCATAGCCGTGCATGCCGATCGCGGCGCCGGCGTGCTGGACGGTTCCGTCCTCGAACAGCAGCATCGGCGCGACTGCCCCGACCTGCGGGCGCAGCGCCTCCTCGAGCATCGGCACGAGCCAGTCGTCGTCGATCACCTCGGTGTCGTTGTTAAGGAACACGAGCACTTCGGCAGTCGCGCCGCCGCCGCTGCGTTGTTCAGTGCCGCGAAATTGAAAGGCCGCGGGTCGCGGCGCACCGGGACGCGGCCGTCCCTGGACAGCCCTGCCAGCAGATGGGCGGTCTCGGCTCCACCGAGCCGTTGTCGACGAGCGTCACCGTAAACCGCTCGTATGCGGTTACGCCGAGCACCGAGTCGACGCACCGTCTCGTCAGCTGCGCTTTGTCGCGGAGGCAGATGATGATCTCGCACCGCTGGCTCGCCGGCGATCGGCCGACGCACCCTGCGGACGTCTCCCCTCCCGCCGGCCGGCTCCATCCGCGCCCCGGTTCCAAGCGCGATAGAACGCGCGCGGCCGCCGCGTTCGATCGCGCGAACGCGGATCTCCGGCGGCGCGGTGGCAGAGAAGCAGCGGGACGTGGGCGTGCTGCCCGCCCTCCGGCCCGGCGAGGGCAAGCGCCAGCTCGTGGCCGAAGCTCGTGCCAGCGCCGAGGCCATCCAGCAGCGCCGCCGCGGGCTCGGGACCACGGCGAGCAGCGTCCCGCTGTCGTCGCAGGCCAGCCAGCGGTCGGGCGAAGGCCCCGGCCGCAGAAGCGGTGATCGGCGCGCCCCATCGATCCCCGAGCTGGTCCTCGTCGCAGGTGATCACCCTCGCATCGGGCGCCATCGCCGCCGCCTGCCCCAGTCGCTCCAGAGCCAAGGGTGCAGGGATGTCCCCGGCCCGCATGAGTACCAGGTGTTCGGCACGGACGGCGGCCAGCGCGTCCGACAGAGCGCCGTCGAGGACCGCCGCCGGCGGCACGGTTCCCGCGCTCAACGCGTCCCGCGTCCGCGCCGCGTCATCGGTGACCTCGGTACCGGCGATCCAGACCGCCAAGGGCACCGGCGGCAGGTCGGCTTTGCCGATCTGCGGCACCTGGGCGAAGCGATGCACCCGGGGCCGCGCGCCAGCGCCGGCTCGACCTCGGACAGGTACGCCTGCCAGGCTCAACCGCCGGGATAAACGCCGGCGGGCCACCGCCGACCGCGCCCGGCGCAGCGAACGCAGCATCACTGCCGCTCGAGCACGTAGACGTCCTGATTGCCGTGAGCGCCTCCGACCCGGTAGTTGCGCACCGCCCAGCCTGGGGTGAGGTTCTCCAGCAGCCATTCGGGCGTGAAGAAGGCCAGCCCCCACTCAGGATCGACGACGCCCCAGTCGCCACGCTCGCCGAAGACGTCCCAGAAACAATGGCCCTCGCTCTGCAGGCGGCTAGCCGTCTCGGATCCATGTCCGGCCCAGCTTCTGCGGGATCGCCGGATCATGATTGTCGGTGAACCAGACGCAGGCCTGCAGGCCGTGCGAGGTAAGCAGCACATGGCCGCCGGGCTGGACGATCCGGTGCAGCTCCTGCAGCCAGGTGAGTGCGCCGGTGGCGCTGAAGTGCGACCACACCGAGATGGCGAACACGAGATCGAAGCTCGCGGCATCAAACGGCAGCGGCGGGGCGGTGCGGCGAGACGATGACGTCGACTGCCGGCACGTTGGCGCGCATCCATGCGATCGCGCCGGCATTGGGATCGCAGCCATGCCAGCTGACCTCGGGCAGCGCCGCGGCCAGCGGCCGGACCACCCGGCCCGAGGAGCAACTGAAGTCCAGCACTCGTGCGCCGGCGACCGGGAGGCACCCGATCTCTCGCATCGACTCGTAGACCATGTCGGCCAGGTAGTAGGAGCCACCGATCTCGGTGACCCAGCCATGGGTCATCGAGTGCACGTCGGTCGGTGGCGTGGCTGGGCTGAGTCCGGTCTTGGCGGCGATCTCCCTCGACGCCGTAGAGCAGTCCGAAGGAGAGCGTGACCCGACGACGCTCCTCGGGGCTCGCGCCATCCCACAGCCATCGGTAGCCGGCTCGATCGCCGCCGCCACGGCCGCGACGTCGTCCTCAGTCAGCCGAGCGAAGAGCATGTCGGTCACCGCGGTGCGGTCGTCCGCCGGCTGCGGGGAGAGTCCGCGAGCGATTCCGCAGGCGGCCGGCGCAGGGTCGGCTGACCCGGCGGCTCCGTGTCCGCGTGCTCTGCCGGCGTGCGAGTCGCTGAAGCATCAGTCGCGCCATGCTAACCAACCTTTCGGGCTCGCCCCTACGCGAAGCTGGCACGAGCCGACGCTTCGGCGCTCATGCGTCGCTAGCCTACCGCTGCGTCGTGATCGGCTCTCTACAGACTTCCTGTTGCGCGGCTGCTCGGAGCGCCTGCGCCGTTCGTCCAGGAGGCGCCGCTGGAGCGCAGCTCGATTTTCGAGTTCGTGGCCCGGCAGGCACGGTTGCTGAACCCGGAGCCCGGGTCATCGATATCGGCGCCGGCGACGCGCCCTACCGCGAGCTGTTCTCCGCTCAGGACTACCTGACGCTCGACCACGAGCAGACGCCGCACACCGGCAACGTGGACATCATCGGCAGCGCCGAAGCGATTCCGGTGGGCGCCGAGAGTTCGATGCGGTCGTGTGCACTCAGGTGCTGGAGCACGTTTCCGAGCCGCTCGCGGCGCTGGTCGAGTTCAACCGCATCCTGCGGCCGACGGCCGCCTGATCGCCACTGTGCCGTTCGCCTGGGAGGAGCACGAGTTTCCGCACGACTACTTCCGCTATACCAAGGCCGGGATCGAGTATCTGCTCACAGCGCCGGTTTCGCGAACGCGGACGTGCGCCCGCGAACCGACTCGTTCACCACGCTCGCCCAGTTGGTGCGCAATGTCGGCTGGGTAGCTGGCGCCGCGCCCGACGGCCTGAACGAGCTTCGATCGCAGGCGCGGGCCACGCTGGACGAGTTGTCCGACGCGCTGGTAGCGCTGGCGCCGCTGGACGTAGAGCACAAGCTCCCGCTCGGGTTCACCGTATCGCGCAAGCCGCCGGGGCGGCCGCGTGACCGCGGAGCGGACACCGATCCTCTATCTCGCGCCGTGGGTCGACTTCGGTGGCTCGGACAAGGGCACGATCGATTGGTTCAAATGGATTGATCGCACGAGATTTGCCCCGTCGCTGATCACCACCCAGCCGTCCCCTAACCGCCGACTATGCCGAGGTGGAGCCATTCGCCGAGGAGATCTGGCCGTTGCCCGAGCTGTTTGCCGGGACCCGATACGCCCAGTTCATCGTCGACTTCATCCACTCGCGGCAGGTCGCCGTGGTCCACATAATGAACTCACGGCTGGGATTTGACCTGCTACCCGACCTGCGCTCACTGGACCACCGGCCCCGGATCGTGGTGCAGCTACACGTGGAGGAGCACACTCGCGATGGCTACGTGCGCTACGTGACGACGCGCTACGGAAACCTGGTTGACTGCTTCTCGGTGACCAGCGAGCAGCTAGCCGTCGCCGTGCAGGGCTACGGCGTCTCGCGAAACCGCATCGAGGTGATCCCGACCGGAGTCGATGGCGACGGCGAGTTCTCGCCTGAGCAAGTCGCCGCCCGACCGGGAATCGGCGGCGAAGCCGTCGAAATCCTGTACCCGGGTCGTCTGGTGGAGCAGAAGGACCCAATGCTGATGGTCGAAGTGGCGCGCGAGTTGCAGCGCCGTGGCCTCCGGTTCCGCCTTCACGTCGTCGGCGACGGCGAGCTCGAGCCCGAGATCCGCCGCCGGGTGGCCGAGCACGGTCTAAGCGACCAGGTCCGGTTCGAGCCGTCGACCAACGACCTCGCACCCTGGTACGCCGCGTGCGACCTGCTGCTGATGACGAGTCTGTTCGAAGGCGTCCCCTACGTCATCTACGAGGCACTATCGATGCGGGTGCCGGTCGTCGCCCCCGCCCTGCCGGGCAATGTGGAGTTGATGGGCGAGATCGGCGGCACGCTCGTCGCTGAGCGATCGCCGGAGGCGTTCGCCGAAGCGCTCGAGCCGCTGATCCGAGATCGCGAGCGGCGCGAGCGCGTCGGAGCCAAAGGGCGGGAGCTGGTGCTAACGCGCTACAGCCTGCGCGAGATGGCCGACCGGCACGGCCAGCTCTACGACCGCCTCCTTGGAAGCGTCGCGGCCCGCAGGCGCCGGGGCGACCAAGTCGCCGACGCGCCGATCTCGTTCCCCACCCGGCCGAGCCGGGGCACGCCACTCGTGTCGGTCCTCACGCCGTGCTTCAACCACGGTCGCTGGCTGCGCGAGTGTGTCGACTCCGTGCTCGGGCAGACCTATCCCTCGGTCGAGATGATCGTCGTGGATGACGGCTCCACGGAGGAGGAGACTCGCTCGTACCTCGACGAGCTTGAACAAACCGAGAGCGTCAAGGTGATCCGCATGGAGCGCAATTCGGGTCCCAGCGCTGCCCGCAATCGTGGACTGGAGCAGGCTGCAGGTCGGTACATCCTGCCTTTGGATGCCGACAACCTGTTCTACCCCGACGCGATCACCCGACTGGTCTCGCAGATGCAGGGCGCAGGCGAGCGGATTGGCTTCATCTATCCGACGATCCAGTACTTCGGCAATCGCGAGGACTACTTCGAGCCTCCGGCGTTCAACGGATGGCTGCTCACGAAAGGCAACTACATAGACACCTGCGCTCTGCTCGATCGAGGAGTCTTCGATGCCGGTCTTCGTTATCCGGACGACATCGTCCTTGGGCACGAGGACTGGGACTTCTTCTTGACGTTGCTCGAGCGCGGCGTGCACGGGGAGCCCGCGCGGGGCAAGACGCTTCGGTATCGCAAGCACGGATTCACCCGCTCCGATGTGGTCGATTTGAGCCTCGGGCGCTTTCACGGCTCGGTGCCCGCACGCCACCCGCAGCTGTTCCCAGGAGAATCCGAGTCGCGTGGGAACAATCCCCATGTCCGGCTCAAGGCTCGCTGGGCTCCGGCTTTAACGGTGATTGCGCTGGAGTCGATCGAGCTCGATAGTCCCGATTGGGGAAGGGTGCTCCGGGGCCTGCGCGAACAGCACCTCCGGGACGTCGAGCTCTATGTCACGACCGACTCCGAGCCGGCATCACCGACGACCTTCCTCCAATTCGCCATCTACCCCCTCGGCTGGCAGCGCAGCCGGGCGAGGCGCTCGCATACGCGCTCGAGCGGACGGCTGCGCCGCATGTTGCCGTGACCTATGGGACCGGCGCCGAACTGCTCGCCGATCCCGGATCCTTGGAGCGACTGACCCGGCTGCTCGAACATGGAGCCGCCTCGGGAGTGGTCGGTTTCTGCGATGCAGCGAGGCGGGACGCTTTCCATGGTGTGTACTGCCGGTGACAGAGCAGCGTTCGAGCCTCACACGATGACCTGGTCGCGCCGTCACATGCCGTTGCGCAAGATGCCCGCCGCACTGGACCTGAGCGACCCCATCGGCGACCTCGGCCGCTGGTACCAGCTGCGGCGTATCACCGTTGACTGGAGGCACCTGCCGTTGGTCTCGCCGCGTCAGTCACGGCGACCGCGGCGAACGAGTCGCTCACCCGTATACCCCGGTCTCGCGCGGAGATCTCCGATCGCCATTCGAGGATCGATGCCGAGACCTGGCTGCCGGGCGGCTTCGAGCACGTGCCTCGATGGAGAACCTCCCAGACTATGCCCCTCCCTGCACGATGGCGCTCATGCGTCACCGACGCCCAGATACCGAACAGTGGACGGTGACCAACAGCATGTTCCCGCCCGAGGAATTCGAGTTCGATCGGTGCCTCGGGCTGGTCCATTGGATGGCCTTTGAGGGGACGTGCCGACTCGTCGAGGATCCCGAATCGGGCTGGCGGGCCGTGCCACGCGGCACCGAGCCAGACGCGGTTGAGCTCGAGCGGACACTCGGATACGCCGATCAGGTCGCCTTCCCGTTGCTGGAGCCGCTCATGCTGTGTCGTCACGCTCGGAGCGGAGCCAACGTGCTCGTCTGCGGACCCGACGACCCCTTGCGTACTGAGGTTGAATGGCCTCAGCTTGCGGTTCTCGGTTGGATTGACCGTTGGCCGGTGAACCCCGTCGAGGTGCCGCGCTCGGGAGAGAACACCGCGTGGCTGCGCGGCCTGGTGCGCACCATCGACTATCGCGCGCGGCAGCACCGAGTCACGCTGGGAGACGATCCGGACGGGGATCCTCGGTGGGAGCTGGCAGCGCTGCTCGACCGGAACCCGGGCGGAGCCATCCCAGCGTGGGTCGACGAGGCGGGACGGCTGCATACGGAGTCCTATGACCCGGATCGGTACCCGTTCAGCCCGCGGCGAACGCTCAAGTGGGTCGCTGCGCCCGCCGCTTGGCGGGGCTTCGGCCGGGCCGTCCGCGGGCACGCGCCGTGGCAAGACGCGGGTTCGACGCCGTGACACACGGCGCGGGGGCGCTGCGCCCGCCAGCGCCTCCTCAGCCCGCTCGCGAGCCGCAGGGCTGGCTGCTGCCGGAGGGCGGTCCCCACCGGGTGGCGATCTACTCGGCCCTGCACGCCGTCACTTCCGACCAGCTGGTGACCCGAGATCCCAGCGAGGCCCGCGAGCTCGGCTACGAGTCGCTTCGCATGCTGGGCTACGCTCTGGCCATTGCCCCCGTCACGGGGACGCTAGCGCGGCCCGAGATCGGCGTTCCGTGGGGATCTCGGTTCGGGGAGGTCCTAACCCACGGTCACGATCCGCTGCGCGGGAGAGCTTGACGCACGGTCATGAACGAATCAGAGCCAAAATCCCCTGCCGGAGCTTCCCGCGGCGCCGACGAGCGCGTAGCCGAGGGGCTGCAGTCGATACGCGAGGATGCCGCTCGCCAGCTTCGCCACCTTGGTCAACAGTTCACGAATTCGACACCGCGCAGCTGCCGCGGTTCTCCGCCGACCTGCCCGAAGAGCTGCCTCCAGAGGAGATCGCTGAGATCGAGCGGCGGGTGGCGGAGCTGGAGCCCTGGCTGCAGGGACCATTCCTGCTGGCCGGCAACTTCGTGATCCCGGGCACGTGGCGGAACGATCAGCGCTGGGCGTGGCTGGACGAACGGGTCCCCGATCTCACGGGCAAGCGCGTGCTCGACGTCGGCTCGAACGCCGGGTATGACCCGTTCATGTTCAAGCTGCGGGGTGCCTCGAGGTGCTTGCGGTGGAGCCATTCGAGTTCATCGAGCAGGCCCGATTCCTGGAGTCCTTCTACCGCACCGGCATCGACTTCCAGCAGATCGGCTGGCAGCAGCTGCATCCGGAGCTTCATGGCAGGTTCCAGTTCATTCACTGTCACGGGGTCCTGTACCACGAGCCCAATCCGCTCGGCCTGCTGCAGAAGCTGCGAGCGATGCTCACTGACGACGGGGAGCTGCTGTTCGGATCGATCCTGCACGCGTCCAGCGAGAACTCTGAGCACATCCGCTTCGTGCCCGACGCCTATGCCGGCGATCGCACCTGGTGGTTCGTGCCCGGACGTCTGGCGATGCGCTGGATGCTCGAGGCGTCCGGCTTTGAGGCCGAGGAGCTCCTGCTCGCAGAGGGCCCGCGGGGCGAGTTCCCGACGATGACCTCCTACTTCCGCTGCCGGCCGACCGAGCCGGCCTCCGGACTCGGGAGCGCGGACGGAGGCCAAGCGCGCCGCCGGTGCGCTTCCCGGTCGGCCACTACTACTCGCCGATGTACGACGCGCGCCAGGTCGATCGACGCCGCCAGAAGGTGTGGCCGCCCAGCCCGCGCGGCACGCCTGACATCGACTGGCGCGATGCCGACCAGCTGCGTCTCTGCCGGGAGGTGTTCGCCAAGCAGACGCCGCTGTCGCTTCGGCGCCATGCCTCGTCGGACCCGACCGAGTACTGGGCCGACAACGACCAGTATCCGGCGCTGGACGCGTGGGTGCTAGCGGCGCTCATCCGCGAGCTGGCGCCCAACCGGATGATCGAGGTCGGGTCGGGCTTCTCGTCGCTGATCACCGCGCGCGTCAACCGCGAGGAGCTGGACGGCAAGCTCGACTTCACCTGCATCGAGCCGTACCCGCGTGACTTCCTGCGGGCCGGCGTCCCCGGGATCTCCACCCTGCGCGTCGAGGAGATCCAGGACACGCCGCTGCAGATCTTCGACGCCCTGCAGGCGGGCGACATCCTGTTCGTCGACACCTCGCATACGGTCAAGACCGGGGGCGACGTGCCGTGGATATTCGGCGAGGTGATCCCGCGTCTGGCGCGCGGCGTCCATGTGCACGTGCACGACATCTTCCTGCCCGGCGACTACCCCGAGCCGTGGGTGATGGCGGGCTGGGGGTGGAACGAGATCTACCTAGTGCGGTCGTTCCTCAGCTACAACAACGCGTTCGAGGTAGTGTGGGGAGCACAGTTCATGCTGCAGAATCACCCGGATGCGATCTTCGGGCGTTTCCCGAGCAGCGCGAGTATGCAGACCGGGGAGGCGGGGCGCTGTGGCTGCGCCGCTCCGGCTGAATGGAATCCATATTCACCTAACGGTAGGTGGAGAGCAGCTCGAGCGCTGCCTGGACCGGATAGTCATTAGATGCGAGCCCCGCCACATGTCTGAGGATTGCGTCAGCCGCCTCGCCGTCTCCGTGCTCGATCAATAGCGCCGCCTTCGCGCACTGCAGTACGTTCCGCGGGTACCCGAGGAACCGGCCGATGGCACGGTCCATCAGCTCGAGCTGACGATCGATGGGAATCGATGACACAGGGGAGACATCCCGAGGTATGGGCCTGCGGCACAGATACGCGACCGAGCAATACTCGGCGAAGCCGATCGGCTCGAAGTAATCGGACAGGTACTCCATAGTCAGCGCCACCCAGGGACAGCCCGCGAATACATAGTCCTGCTGAACGACAATCGACCTGCCTGCGATGAGGCTTGGGAAAAACTCGGCTACGATGAAGTCATTGAGATCCCAGGTCTTGGAGAGGTCGACGAACATAATCTCGATGGGATCTTGTGACCACCCGTGCCTGAGCAGGTCACCGTCGTGGACACGGAGACGATCGGCGACGTGTTGCGTGTTGCGTTCAAAGACCCAGAGGAAGCTCGCGCCTTCCGGGAGAGGTTTGTCGTTGAAGTACAGGTCGTTCATGTACGCCTCTACCTCAAAGCGGTCGTAGACGTCGATCATCGCGTCGCTCGCGGTTGATTGCAGTCCCTCAGCCAACGCTACCGTCGAGCCCCCGACGAAGCAGCCGGCATCAACGATTGCACCGATGCCGCTGTAGTAGGAGGAGGTCAGCCAGTAGAGTGCTTGGCGCTCCTCCACCGAGAGCATCGTCGTTATCGCAGTGGCGGCGGTCGAGAGCTGGCAGTCCCTCCAAGGACGTCGGTAGAGCTTGGGCGGCACGCACGGTTCCTCGGGCGGAGCGAGCGGGCCGGGCGGGAGGCCTGTGATGCGCCCCATCAGCCCTCCTACTTGGCGGATCAGTGCCGGGTCCAGGCGTGGTGAGCAGTCGCCGCGAAACAGCGCGAGATTCGAACGATCCTGGTCGTCAAGATCAAAGCCAGGACGGTCTAGCTCTCGTAGGCCATAGATAAGGAAGCATTCGACGTTCTGATCCCGAAACCATCGTTCGTCGACCTGGTCGACAAACGCCTGCCACAGGTCCTCCCAGATGACATCTGGATACCCCGCGCTCGCGCCCACGAATCCTCGGGGCCGGATGAGGCGATTGCTTTGAGGTGCAATAGCATTGAAGGTGCCGAGCACCTTGCTCCCGATACCGAACTCAGTGAGCCATAGTTTACGGCCGCCGAACACTGACCGAATTTCAGCGTCCACCGTTCTGTCTCCGGAGCTCTCGCGAAACGCCGACAGGAAGTCAAAGCGCTTGAACTGAGCCGTCGCGTACCCTCTAGGGTCCAGGGATGGCCAGCCTGCAATTGGATTGCGCCTCACGAAGCTGTCGTCCCAGACGTCGTTGTTGACCCAGTGGTAGGGGTGCAGGCCAATCTTGTCGATGCTCTCGAAGGTGGCCTGATCGCCGCGATGCATGCGCAGCAGGAAGTCGATGTTGTTGTGCGTCACGCTTCCGGACACCGTCAGGACATCGACGCCTTGAACCGCCGCCGTCTCCTTGATCGCTCTCGCACAGTGAGACTGCAGCTGGGCGGCACACATCACATACCAGTCGAACTTCGGTCCCCAGTCGAAATCGAGCACGCCTACAGGCGCACGATTCCATTCGGTCCAGGCCGCGTCTTGGGGCTGCGCGCTCCAAGGCGCCGGCTCGAACGCGGTGTAACCGCGATCGCTGGTTGGCACTTGCGGGAGCATCAGCTCAGTGACGTACTTGCCCAGTGGGTTGACCAGCGATTCCGCCGCTCCTTCGATCTTAGCCTCCTCCGGAGTCCAGTTGTAGTCTGGTTCGTTGAAGATCTCCAGAGCGCGCAAGGTCTTGCCCGGGCGTTCGGCGCTGTAGCGGATGAGCAGTCTCCGATACAGCTGCGCGTGAAAACGCACGTACCGATCCCACAGGCTTGCGAAGCTGTACCCACGCCCCATACGTGTCAGGGTGACGTCCGAGGGAGCCTCGATGATCCAGCGTGGCGGAGCGCTCACGAGAGCGAGCAGCAGCCCCACTGGCTCTGAAACCCCGCGATTGGCGTCGTCTAACCCGTCGAACTGAGCATCGAGCAGGCTGAAGTCGAGGCCGAAGCGCGACTCCGATCGGTCGTCAACGGCCAGGAGCAGTTGATCGAGGACGGCGTTGCAGCGATCGAGCTGCTCGACTCGATGCTCGAGGCTCTGCATGAAGACCGCCCGATGATTCAGGTCTGCTCGCAGAACTGAGTTGAGTGCGACGGAGTACTCCTCAGGTGGGCCGGCGAGCACCGAATCGACTGACCAGAAGGTCCGCAGCAGATTTCCGCCCAGGCTGCGGGCGAGCCGGGCCTCGTCGGCGATCTGTCGGCGGCGCGCTCGGGAATCCACGCGTTGGTCGCCGATACCGCCGCCGACGGACTGCATGTAGCCGGCGATGCAGAAGCCAGCATAGCCACGTCCGGGGGGATCGGTAGAGCCCGACCGACCCGCGGAAGATCGTCGTCCGAATGGCATCAGCGCACACTACTGAGGAGCTCAACGGAACGTTTGAACCACGGTCGGCGCCGTGTGACGCTCGCTTAGACCATATGGGGGTGGCCGCGCGGCCTGAGTCCATCCGGCCTGGCTGGTAGGAGCTGGCCGGTCCCCCGCGCGGTCGTGTGGGGGAGATGTAGCCGCGCAGCTGACATCTGCGCGGCGGCCCGACAACCGCATAGGAGGAACCGACCGTGACCAAGGTTCGCACCTGGGTCGGCTTGGATGTGCACGCCGCGAAGGTGGCGGCGTGCGTGGTCGACGCCGTGTCCGGGGAGATGACCGTGCGCTGTCTGGCGGGAGACCACCGACGAGGTGGTGGCGGTCTGCGCCGGGCTGTCTGGCTCGACGCGGGTGGCCTATGAAGCGGGGCCGACCGGGTTCGGTCTCGCCCGCGCGCTGCACGCGGCGGGGATCGGCTGCGTGATCGCGGCGCCGGGGAAGATCGAGCGTCCGGCGCTGGACAAGGTCAAGACTGACCGTCGGGATGCCGAGCGGCTGGTGCGGTTGTTGATGATCGATGGCCTGCCCCCGGTCCGCGTGCCCACGACCGAGGAGGAGGCGCTGCGCGACCTGGTCTGCGCGCGGGAGGATCTCCGCGGTGATCTGATGCGCGCCCGACACCGGATGGGCAAGCTGCTGTTGTGTCACGGCGTGCGCTATGACGCCACCAGCGATACCTGGTCGCACCGCCACCGCCAGTGGCTCTCGATGGTCAGGCCGCCCGAGCGCGGCGCGCAGGCGACGCTGCTTGACTACCTCGGCGCGATCGACGCGCTGATCATCCGCCGCGATCAGCTCGAGGCGACGATCGCCGAGCTGGTTCGCACTTCGCGGTGGGCAACTGACATCGCCCGGCTGCGGTGCCTGCGCGGCGTCGACACGCTGACCGCGGTCGGGCTGTGCGCCGAGATCCAAGGCTTCGAGCGCTTCGAGCACCCCAAGCAGCTGATGAGCTATGTCGGGCTGGTGCCCTCCGCGCACAGCTCGGGGCAGACCCGCCGCCAAGGCGCGATCACCAAATCCGGCTCTCAGCACGCCCGGCGGCTGCTGGTCGAAGCCGCCTGGCACTACCGGCATCCGCCACGGCTCGGGACCAGACTCAAGGCCCGCCAAGTCGATCAGCCCGTCACGGTAATCGCGATCGCCTGAAAAGCGCAGCCGCGCCTGCATCAGACCTGGCGCCGGCTGGATACCCAGCGCGCCAAGCGCAAGCCGATCGTTTCGGCCGCCGTCGCTCGACAGCTCGCCGGGTTCTGCTGGGCGATCGCCACCGCCGACCCCAACGAGCACCCCACCGACTAAACACCAACCTTGCAGCAGCCCACCCACGACACTCGGCTGAGGAGGCGGCGGAACCCGCCTGGCCACCACCACGCGCGAGAGCACCCGCGACGCGGCTATGAGCAACCGCCCCGGCGGCCACGCTCGACGTTAGACGGCGGACTCTCACGACGAAACCCGGTCCTGCGGTACCCAACCCACGCATATCAGCCTGACCGCGCGTCGCGAACCCGCCAGGCCCGCCGCCTCCTCAACCGAGCACGACCCAACCGACGAAGACCCGGCCGACGGGCCTTGACATTCACTCCCCCATATCAGCCGCTTAGGAGCACCGGACCGGCGGGGAATTGCGTCAACATCGCCTCGCACTGAGCGCGATCACGGATCAGGACGGCGTCGCCGGTCCGGGCGTTGACGAACAGGGTCCTCCCGTATCCGACCGCGAGTTGCTGGGCGGAGTAGCCGCTGCCGGGCGGGATCACCTTCACCGCGCCGCAAGATGGCACGTCTCCCGTGAGCGCGGGGTACGCAGTCAGCGAGTAGTCGTGCCAGGAGAGCTGGACCGCTCCGTTCAGGTCCCACGGGGCCGCAAAGACCGGTACTCCGGCGGCAACATAGCCGGGAGCGCCGAAGAGGACGAACTCGGTGCCGGCCGGCGGATTGGGGACTGCTCGGTGCAGTGTCGCCAATTCGCTGGTCTGAAGATTGCTGGCCAGCGCCCAATCCGACTTGTCGGCTTTGATGCGCCGCGCGTAACCTACTCCGATCCCGGTACAAAGCACCAACGAGCCCAGTAGCGCCCAGCTGCTCGGCCGCCGGATCAAGCGCAGAACGAGGATCGCGACGAGAACCGCCAGCGCAACAGCCAGGGTGCAGATGCACACTCCGGCGAAGGCGTTGATCCGGCTTCCAATTCCCGCGGCAAGCGGCGAGTAGTAAAGAGCGGAGGGCACCAGCAGCACCCAGCTGGCAGCGAGCCCGACGAACGCGCCTGCGGCCACTAATAGCCACCGCCGCAGCTGGAGCCGCGCCGGATCGGAGCTCGGTAGGCGCGCTCGGACCAACACCGCCGCCAGGATTACCCCTCCGTACGCTGCGAGCACCCAGTTGTAGTGAGCGCCCCCGAACGGCTGAAGCGAGGTGGCCAGCACGTCGCGTCCCTGCTCGTAGATCAGCTTCGCGTGGGTTAGCCATTGGCCGACCGGCAGCACCGCGTGCGCGTCCCTCCCCGGCAGCAGCGGCACGGCTCGCGACGTCGCGAGCAGCATCGTGATTGCGATCGCGCCTAGGTCGATGACCCAGCGGCGGAGGGCCTGTCGCCACGGCACATACAAGGTATACAGGGCGCCCGTGAGACAGATCGCTACCAGCGCCAGCTCGTACATCAGCACGCTGGCCACGTACAGCAGGACGGCGAGGGCGTGCAACCGCATCCGTGCCTTCCCCTGCTTCCTGCAGGCGTGCAACGCCGTTGTGGCGCCGAGTAGGTACAGTGACACCGCCACCGAGCCCGGGCTCCCGATCACGTACATCCAGCCGCCGTCGGCGGACGGAAACAGAAGCACCAGGAGCGCGATCGGCGCGGCGCCGATGCGTTCGATCGACAAGGTGCGTAGGAAGAGGTACAGCGAGAAGCACATCGACACGTACGCGACCGCGGCCCAGGCAAGCTCGACATGAGCGTGCTCGGAAGCGAGGAGCTGAACCAGCGGCGAGTACAACGCGAGCAGCGGACGGTGGTCGATGTGCAGGTAGAAGTTGACCGCCTGCCAGTAGCCCGAGTACTTCACGAGCGAGGCAAGCGCCCAGTCGTCGTAGCTGAAATTCCCGTCGACGACGTGCGATCCGTATAGGGCGGCGCCGCACAGCAGGAGCAGTAGCCCGACGCCGAGCAGTTCGCGCCCAGTGGGAGGATCGGCCGCCGCGAGGCCGCGCCAGGAACGCAAAGGCGACGCGCGGAACACACCTCTGGAGCGCGAGCTGGGGGCGAGCGTCATTGCGCCCGACAGGAAGAGCGAGTTACGTCAGCCCCCGGGGCTGAAATCACCAGCGGGCTCTGCCGAGCTTTACATTGCACCACGGATTAAAAGCCGAAGAGGGTCGGTCCCAGCGCCACCGCGAGCCGATCAGCAGACCTGAGCAGCCGCACACTATCGCACGGGAGCTCGTAGGTCAGCACCCCGAACGGAAGGACGGTCGCCTCTCGACGCATGACGATGTAGCTCGTGCGGTGCAACTGCCGCAAGCAGCTTCGTTGCGTGAAGGACCTGAGGTGACCCTCAAGCACGCACATCGGGCGTAGTCGAAGAGACCCGATGCGGTTGGGGTCCGCCCGTACCAGTGTACGAAGTTGCGCGCCGATGCGGTAAGGACTCCTAGCACGCTCAACTTGGAGCGTACCTGCTCGAACGGAGCCTCGGGACTGGCGGAGGTGCTCAAGCACATCCGCTGCTAGAACCACGCCGAGCGGCGCAGCTTGTCGAGCTCCTCCGGTAGGAGCTGATCCCAATCTGCGCGGGTGGAGTGGTCGACTCGGGTGCGCACATCTGGGAGCTCCTCCACATCGACCGTGGTGATGTGGTGACCGCGATCGCGCAGGCGGCTCGCGAGCAGTGGCCATCGGCGGTCAGCGGGTACCCGGCAGCTCGGAGGGCCGAGGAAGGGTCGTAGGCGGTGGCGTCCTGGCGCAGCTCCCAGACGCGCGAGCAAGGGCCAGCGGGAATGCAGCCAGGCAGCTCAGCGAGATCGGGCAGCGCTCAGGCGCACTCGGCGAGGGTCGAGTTGGCCGGCGCGGACGGCACGCGATCCGCCGAGGCGACCGCCAGCATGACCAGCGCCGGAGCGGCCAGGTCCGCCGGAAAGCCGCCCGGCGGGCGAGGTCTCCGTCTGGTCCGTCGTCGGACCGCCCCGGCGAACTCGCCCCGCCGGCCCCTGATCTCGGTATCGTCCTGCGGGGGCCGTCTGAAGATGCAGAAACTTGCCACCAAGCTCCAAGGTCCGGTCCTCCTCGCGCCGACGGTCCACGGCGACGAGCGCGGCTTCCTCATCGAGTCCTACCGCCGCGGTACGCTCGCCGAGCTCGGGTTAGACGACGACTTCGTCCAGGACAACCACTCGCGATCGCGCCGCGGGATCGTCCGCGGGATGCACTTCCAGCCCGGGCAGGCCAAGCTGGTTCGTGCCGGACGGGGCTCGATCTTCGACGCGATCGTCGACATCCGCCCCGGTTCGCCGCAGTTCGGGCACTGGGAGGGATTCGTCCTCGACGACGTCGCGCACCACCAGCTCTATATCCCGGATGGTTTCGCCCACGGCTTCTGCGTGCTCTCCGACCTCGCCGACGTCGTCTACAAGGTGTCGACGTTCTACGATCCGGAGACGGAGAGCGGTTTTGCCTTTGACGATCCGGATGTGGCAATCGACTGGCCCGATCGCGGCCAGCTGATCGCTTCCGAGCGCGATCGAACCGCCCCGGCCCTGTCTGAGCGTGCCCCGTCGTTGCCGTTCAGCTATGCCGCTCATGCTTGATCGCCTCGCCGTCACCCCCCGGCAGTACCGGAACGTCGCCTACGCGACGCTGGCGGCGTTGACGCTGATCGTGATGAGCGGCGCCGCGGTGCGGCTGACTGACTCGGGGCTGGGCTGCGCCAACTGGCCGAAATGTGGTGGGACGCCCCTGCCGCCGCTCAGCTCCCACGCCCTGATCGAGTTCGGCAACCGCGCCGTGTCCGCCGTGGTCGGCGTGATCACGGTGGTGGCCGCCGTGCTGGCGTTCACTCGCAAGCCGTTCCGGCGAGACCTGGCCACGCTCGCGGTGCTGTTGCCGCTCGGAGTGGTGGCCCAGGCCGTACTCGGCGGGTTCACGGTCCTCAACCACCTCGCTCCCGGCTTCGTGATGGCGCACTTCAGCCTCTCGCTGCTGATCCTGGTGGCCGCCTTCGCGCTGGCGTGGCGCAGTCGCCACGAGCCGGGGACGCGCCCGCGGTCCAGCGACCGCCTGATGGTCTGGTCGGTCCGCGGACTCGGGCCCCTGGGCGGCCTGACGATCTTCGCCGGCACGGTCGCGACTGCCGCCGGGCCGCATTCCGGGGGGTTCACCGGTCAGGTGGTTCACCGTCTGCACTTCAAGGGCGCCGACACCCTGACCTGGGCCGTGCACCAGCACGCGACGATCGCCGCCATCTTCGGAGTGGCCGTGATCGGCGTCTGGTTCCTGCACCGGCACCGCGGCGCCTCGGCGGAGGCCCTGGAGCCGCTGACCGTGCTCGGTGTGCTCCTGGCCGCCCAGGGCCTCGTTGGCAGCGTCCAATACGAGATGAAGCTGCCCTCGGAGATGGTCTGGGTCCACGTCGCACTGGCCACGATCACCTGGCTGGTCGTGCTGTGGGCGATCGCCGCCGAGGGCCGGTTGGTGCCCCGCTCGGCGACGGTGCCAGCCGACGAGGCCGCCTCCGAGCCTCGGGCCGCCACCCTGCAGCGGGCCTGAGGGGGCTCGATACGATCAAATCGTCGCCATGAGCGGGGAATATCCGACAACCTCTCCACCGTCGGCGCCCCCCCGGGCCCCTGACGCCTCGCTGAGCATCCTCGTGGTCGACGACGAGTCAGACCTGCGGGAGATGCTGACCCGCTCGTTCTCGCGCGAGGGGCATCGCGTGCTGGCGGTGCCCGACGGCAGGGCGGCGATCGACCGGGCCACCACCGACAGCTTTGACATCGTCCTGCTCGACGTCGCGCTCGGTCCAGGACCCGACGGCTACGAGGTCTGTCGCACGCTGCGCAGCCGTCGCAACGTGGTCCCGATCATCATGCTCACGGCGCTCGACTCCGAGGCGGACGCCGTCCTCGGCCTCGAGGCCGGGGCCGACGACTACGTCACCAAACCGTTCGGCCTGGCCGAGCTGCGCAGTCGGATCCGGGCGGTGCTGAGGCGGGCCGGAACGCGGGCGATGGGGGATGAGGTCCTGAGCGTCGGTCCGATCTCGCTGGATCGCGCCCAGCGGGAGGTGAGCATCGACGGCGTCCCGGTGAAGCTGACCTTCTCCGAGTTCGAGCTGCTCGACGCGTTGATGGCGGATCCTGGCCGGCTGCTCAACCGCCAGGAGCTGCTGCGCGCAATCTGGGGCGACAGCGCGTATCGAGACCCGCGGGCGATCGACGTGCACATCCGACACCTGCGCGAGAAGCTCGAGCCCGAGCCGGACAAGCCCCGGTACCTCCTGACCGTCCGGGGCGCCGGATACCGCCTGCGAGGGCCGTGATGAGCCACGGGAGGTTGCACTAGTTTGCCGGGAGTGCGCGGACACGCCTTCGGTCTGCGCGGGCGGATCGTCGGAGTCGTGCTGTTCACCGCGGTGGCGACGCTGGCCGTCGCGGCGCTTGCCCTGCTCGGACCGCTGGAGCAGAGCCTTCGCAACTCCGAGAAGACGATTCTGCGCCGGAACCTCGGGGAGAAGCGGGTGGAGCAACAGTTCGGTCGCTTGCAATACGACAGCGTCGGAACCTCACTGACCGCGCGCGCGGCCGTGATCCACGCCCAGAACGCTTTGGAGCAGCGGCTGGACGCGCGCCTCGTACAAGTCCGCCACAACCCCGCCGTCGACGGAACCGCCAGCCAGCCGGTGGTCGATCAGGGCGATGACACGGTCCTCGACGACGACGCGCTCGACGATGTGGCGCAGGCATTCCGCACCGGCAGGCGCGTATTCAGCTTCGGCACGGTCGACGGGCTGGAGTACGTGCGGGCCGCGATCCCGTTCAACGCCGCCTCGATCCGCTACGTGCTGGTCGTCCGCAAGAGCATCGCCGAGGTTCCGTCCGTGTTCGCCGTCGTCCGCCGCGCGTTCATCGACGGCGCCCTCGCCGGGTTGGCGCTCACGCTCCTGCTCGGCATCCCGCTGTCGGGCCGGCTGGTGCGCCGCCTTCGGCGACTGCGCCAGGCGGCGCTGGAGCTGGCTCACGAAGGCCCGTCGGTGGAGGTCCCGCTCGATCGCGCCCACGACGAGGTGGGCGATCTGGGCCGGACGCTGGCCACCATGCAGCACCGGCTCCAGCAGCAGGAGGAGGCGCGGCGCGCGTTCGTGGCCACCGCATCGCACGAGCTGCGCACGCCGCTGACCTCGCTGGACGGGATGCTCGAGCTGCTCAGCGACGACCTGCGCGACGACTCGCCCGACCTGGAGGATGCCCGGGCGCTCGTCGCGCGCGCCCACGTCCAATCCCGGAGGCTCGGGCGCCTCGCCGCCAACCTGCTCGACCTCTCGCGGATCGACGCTCAGGTCCAGTTGCGCTCCGAGCCGGTGGAGCTCGGAGAGCTCAGTCGCGCCGTGCTGGCGGAGTTCGAGCTGGGGACCGAGCGGCGGGAGATCCGATCCCGGCTGGACGATCTCGACGGATCGGTGTGGGCGCTCGGCGACCCCGGCAGCATCGCCCAGATCCTGCGCATCCTGCTCGACAATGCAGTCCGAGCCAGCCCGATCGGATCGGAGGTGAAGGTGAGCCTCACTGGACGACCGGTCGCCATGATCAGTGTCGGCGACGAAGGCCCGGGCGTGCCGCCCGACGAGCGCGAGGCGATCTTCGAGCGTTTCCACCGCGGGCGCGACACGACGGGTCAGGCGGGATTCGGGCTGGGGCTGGCGATTGGGCGGGAGCTCGCCGAGCGGATGGGCGGCCAGCTGATCCTGGAGGACCGCGACGGCGCCGGCGCCACGTTCACCTTGAGACTGCCGTCCACCCGGGCGCCGGAGCACGACCCGGTGGCGGTGGCCTGACCGGCGGCAGCGTCCGCACCGCAGTGCGCGCAGCCAGCTGACAGCATCTCGTCGTAATGGACCCCAAGCTGATGCAGGCGACGTTCGCCGTCGACGAACGCCACTGGTGGTACCGCGGCCGGCGGCGGGTGATCCGGGCCGAGCTCGACAAGCTGTCGCTTCCCGCCGGCGCGCGGGTGCTCGATGCCGGCTGCGGCTCGGGGCGGACGCTGCAGGAGCTGGTGGACTACGGCGAGGTCAGCGGGATCGAGCTGAGCCCGGAGGCGGCCCGGCTGGCCGGCAGCCGCGGTCATGGGAAGGTCGAAGTCGGCTCGCTGGATCAGCTTCCCTGGGACGACGCGACGTTTGATCTGATCACCTGCCTGGATGTGATCGAGCACGTGCCCGACGATGTCGGGGCGCTGCTGGAGCTGCTCCGCGTATGCCGGCCGGGGGGCTGGCTGCTGGTTACCGTCCCGGCTCATCAGGCGCTGTGGTCGCGCCACGATGAGGCCAACCACCACCACCGGCGCTACTCCCGCGCCTCGCTGCGCGGCGCCGCCCTGGCCGCGGGATGGAAGGTGATGCGGATGAGCGCCTTCAACAGCCTGTTGTTCGGCCCGGCGGCGGTGATCCGGATCGCGCAACGGCGCCTCGGAACCCACAACGGCTACACCAACGACCTCGAGCTGGGACCGGCTTGGCTCAACGACGTGCTCGAGCGCCCACTCGAGCTGGAGGCGCGCTGGCTGGCGAACGGGCACACCCTCCCGCTCGGCCTGTCGCTGCTCACGTTGTTGCGGCGCCCGCGGGCCGGTCCCGGCGAGGCCCGGCGGCAGCCGCGATGATCGTTCTCGGCGCCATCATCAGCGTCTCCAGCGGCCTCGGCTATCTGCTGCCGGCGATCATCGGGCTGGAGTCGCTGGGGGTGCCCTCGCCCGGTGAGACGGCGCTCGTGCTCGCGGCGGTGCTGGCCAGCCAGGGCAAGCTCCAGATCTGGCTGGTGATCGTCATCGGCGTGGCGGCGGCGATCATCGGCGACAACATCGGCTACCTGCTGGGTCGGCACTTCGGGCGCCGCGTGCTGGAGGCGCCCGGGCCTTTTCACAAGCGGCGCGTCGACGTGATCACCGTTGGCGACAGGTTCTTTGCCCGCCACGGGCCCAAGGCGGTGTTCATCGGCCGCTGGATCGCGCTGGTGCGGTTCGCCACCGCTTGGCTGGCGGGCATCGAGAAGATGCACTTCCCTGAGTTCTTCCTGTGGAACGCCCTCGGCGGCATCACTTGGGGCGTCACCTACGGGCTGGTCGGCTACTTCGCGGGCAGCGCCGCCGCCGACGCGATCTCCAAGTTCGGGATCTGGGCGGCGGTTGCGCTGGGCGTGCTGATCATCGCCGCCTTCATCCTCTTCAAGCTACGGGAGCGGCGAACTGCCGAGAAGCTCGCCGAGGAGAAGTGAGTCGGTCAGGACTCAGCGGTCGGATCCAGCTGCAAGGCGCATGAGTTGATGCAGTACCGCTGGCCGGTCGGCCGGGGCCCGTCATCGAACACGTGCCCGAGGTGGCCGCCGCAACGCTTGCACCTAACCTCGGTCCGCCGCATGAACATGCTCCTGTCCTCGTGCAGCTCGACGTTGTCGGCGACCGCCGGCTCATAGAAGCTCGGCCACCCCGTCCCGGAGTCGAACTTGGTGTCGGATGAGAACAGCTCCGCGCCGCAGCCCGCACAGCGGTAGGTCCCATCCTCCTTGACGTTGACGTACTCGCCGGTGAACGGCCGCTCGGTGGCCTCGCGGCGGAGCACCTCGTACTGCTCGGGGGTGAGCTTGGCCCGCCACTGCTCATCGGTCAATTGCGTATCGCGTTCGGTATCCATGTTGGTTGACGTTAGCGCGCGCTCAAAGCATCTCCAGCACCAGGCTCGACCAGCCGAAATCCACCGCTCCCATGCCGGCGCCGGTCTCCGGGTGGTAGTACTCGCGCACTCCCGAGCCGGCGACGGCCGCCGCGAGCCGGTGAGCCAGCTCCCGCGCCGGTTGCTCGTAGCCGAGGCGGACCAACCCCAGCCAGCACAGCCAGGCGGCGTTGATCCAGGTTGGCCCCCGCCAATAGCGGCGCTGACCGGCGAACCCCCGGTCATGCGGCGACCAGCTCGGGTCGGCGATCGACACCGACGGCGGCGGGACCGGCGTCCAGAAGCGACTCTGATCCAGCAGGTGCTCCTCCACCAGCCGCCTCCCGATCGCCGGGGGCAGATCGGGCAGGGCGAGCGGCGTCAGGGCGGCGATCGTGGCCGGCGGCGGGTGGCGCGGCGCCGGCTGAGAACGTGGCAGGAACAGCCCGCGGGCCTCATCGTAGGTGCGATCGATCAGTGCGGGCGTCAACGACGCCCGGCCGAGAGCCAGGCGGGACAGGTTGTAGAGCACGTTGGTCAGCACCTCACAGCACACCGGGCCTCCAGCGGCGGCGATCCGCCGCAGATCGAAGCCGAGACGGCGGTTGCGATGGATCAGTCGCAGATAACCGGGCAGGCCATGGGCCTGATGGCGCCAGATCGGGTCGAACTGGGGGGAGGCGTCGAGGCCGGATTCGTCGGGCGACACGATCCACAGCAGGCCGTCGCCCTCCAGATCGCGGTGGGCGGCGAGCCACTCGTGCTGGCCCGCCAGGCCGGGCTCGGTGCTGGGGTCGCCGACGGCTATCTGCCACGCCCAGGCGAGCAGCGGGGGCTGGATGCTGGAGGTCATCGGATCGCTGTCCGAGATGACGTTGTAGGTGTATCGCCGGCTGCCGGTCAGCGGCACGTTCCAGAAGATCGTGTGGCCGATGAATCCGTCCCCGCGTTGGACGGCCAGCAGCGACCGGAGCTCGCGCTCGGCGCGCTCGGCGTCGATGCGACGCCACACGATCGCGTGAAAGCACGAATCCCAGTACCACTGCCAGGGATAGCGGCCCGGACTCGGACAGGTGTAGGCGAACGGCAGGCCATCGCTTGACCGCAGCCCTTCACGCCAGTTGTGTCGCAGCACGCGCTCGCAACGGACGCGTACCACGTCTCGGTCTGACTGAGCCGAAGTCACGCCCCGCATCCTGTCAGCGATTGCGCGTCCGCCCCGATGCGGACCGGATCGCAGAGCGGGCACGTGGTCCAGCCGCTCCAGATCGTCCAAGCCGGCCGACACGACGTGACCAATCGGCGGACGTCACGATCGTAACCTCGTGCTAGACGTGAAGCGTTGAGCTCGCCGTCCGCATCCAGATTCCTCGCGATCAAGGGCCATGAACGCGCCTATGCGGTAGCGGGCGCGATCACGATCGCCTTCTCCAGCATCCTGGTTCGCCTCAGCGGTTCGTCGCCGTCGACGGCGGCCATCTTCCGCTGCGCGTACGCGCTGCCAGTCCTGGGCGCGATCGCCTGGATCGAGGATCGCCGCTTCGGATCCCGCTCGTGGAGTGAACGCCGGGCCGCTCTGGGTGCCGGGATCTTCTTCGCGATCGACCTGATGCTGTGGAATCACTCGATCGCTGACGTCGGCGCCGGACTGGCGACGGTGCTCGCCAACATCCAGGTGGTGTTGTTGCCACTGGTGGCGTGGGCGCTGCTGTCCGAGCGTCCGAGCCGGCGGATACTGCTGGCGCTGCCGCTGGCGCTGATCGGCGTGCTGCTGATCTCCGGGGCTCTCGAGCACGGCGCCTACGGGCGCGATCCCGGTCGGGGCACGCTGTTCGGCCTCGGCGCCGGGGTCGCCTATGTGGGCTTTCTGCTGCTCCTGCGCCGGGCTGGCGCGGATCTGCGACGGCCGGCCGGTCCGCTGTTCGACGCCACCGCCGTCGGCGCGGTGCTGTGCGTAGCCGCCGGGCTCGTGATCGGGGACGCCCGCCTGGTGCCCTCATGGCCGAGTGCCGGTTGGCTGCTCCTGCTCGCCCTCGGCTCGCAGGTGCTCGGCTGGCTGCTGATTTCATCGTCGCTGCCCCGCCTGCCGGCGGCGTTGACGTCAGTGCTGCTGACCGTTCAGCCGATCTGCTCGGTCGGTCTCGCGGCGCTGATCTTCGGCGAGTCGCCGACCGCCGTCCAGTTGGGAGGGGTCCTGCTGGTGCTGGTGGCGCTGCTGACCGCGAGTCGCTCCAGCGCCCCGAGCGGCGTTGCGGATTCCCCGGGCGAAGGGGCGGCGCCGGCCAATGGCGGCGCCGCCTCCGATCACCGGCCACTCGTCAGGCGATGACCCGGTGAGCCTCGAGCAAGCCGCTCGGGGAGACGCCTAGCCCAGCGTCGGAGCGATCGTCACGGTGCCGATCGGCGTACCGGCGGCGGTAATCGTCTTGCCCGCCAGGCGGTTGAGCACCCCTGCGGAGAACGGGGTCAGATTCACGGTCGCCGAAGCGGTGCTGCCACTCGTCGTCAGGTTCGTGACCCGCGCGATCTGCGCGGTGCGCAGGTGGGTCCAGACGAAGCAGCGCAGCCGGTGACGGCCGGTGCGGTGACAGCTGCGGTGAGCGGGTCCCGTGGCGAGCGCGAACAACGAGATGCCGCGGCCATTGGACACGATCGTGAGGCGACGCAGGCGAACCGTCCGCGAGCCGTTGGAGAGCGCCAGTCCACCGGCATGCTCGATCCGGCCGCGCAGGTTGGAGGCGTTCAGGTGTCCGCGCGTGATCGGGAAGCTGAACGTGGCGCCCGCGGCCGTGGCGGGGGCGAGCGGCGTCACGGTGAGATGGTTAGCGGCGAGCACGCTCTGCACCCCGCTGGAGACGGTGAGCTGGGTGGTGCCGCCGGTCACCGGCGTGACGGCCGCGGTGGCGACGCCGGCCACGGCCAGTGTCATCACGGCAGCCAGGGCGACGAGTCTACGGATGCGCGACATGGTCCTCCTTCTGCGATTAGGGTCGGGTCTTCGCGCAAGAACACGGGGGCCGGCCGGGAAGTTGCGCTTCCCCGAGAACCGTGACCGGCGCCACCGACCGGCCGTCGGGAGCCCTGAAGCGGCCTTACCTGACGACGGTCACGGTCCCGCGCATGAACGCGTGGAACTCGCAATAGTAGGCGTAGGTGCCGGGCTTGGACAGGGTCACGGTCCGGCTCTGCCCGGGCTCGACGACGACATCAAAGCCGTGATGGTCGCTGGTCGAGGTGTGCGCCGTCGCGTCGTGATTGGTGAAGGTCACCCTGGCGCCCGCTTTCACTGTGACGTGTTGCGGGTGATAGCCGTAGTTGAAAATCGACACGGTCACGTGCCGGCGGAGCGTCGGCATCGAAGCGGCGCGCGCCATGATCCTCGACGAGGTCGTCGAGTGCGCGGGGTCCGCTGAACCACATCCGGCGAGCAGTGCAGCGCTCGCCGCGACCGCCGTCGCAGCACAAATGTTTCGTCGGATGCGGCCCACAACCACTGCTACGCAGGACGGGGCGGTTCAGATCAATAGTGATCCAGTGACAGGCGGGGTGCGCATAAACGGTGTGGTTGGGGCGAACCCAGGGCGAAAGCCAAAAGGAGCAGTGATGATGCAATCCACACCCGACAACGAAGCGCGCGCCGCGGACGGCGTCGTGCGGGAGCTTGCCGGCGACGATGTCGCGCGCAAGCGCTTCTTGAAGATGGCCGGTAAGGGCATGGGGGCGGGCGCAGCGGCGTCGTCCCTGGCGGCGTTCATCGCCGCGTGCGGCGGCTCCTCGAGCTCCTCGAGCTCGGCTGCGAGCGCGTCGGGCACTGCGACGAGCAGCGCCACCGCCACCGCCTCTGCTGCCGCGTCGGAGTCGTCGACCAGTGACCTGGCGATCGTCAACTACGCGCTGACGCTCGAGTATCTGGAGTCACAGTTCTACGCGAAGGTGATCAAGAGCGGGCTGTTTCACGGCAAGAACCTATCCGTGATCAAGACGTTCGGCGCCGAGGAGGCGCAGCACGTACTGGCGCTCAAGAAGGTGGCGTCGAGTCTCGGAACCCCGGCGGCCGAGCCCACCGGAAAGTTCCCGATCAAGAACGCGGGGCAGGTGACCGCGCTGGCGGGCGCCGTCGAGAACCTCGGCGCTGCGGCCTACCTCGGTCAGGCTCCGAGGATCCGAAGCAAGGAGATCCTCGCCGCCGCGCTGGCGATCCACACCATCGAGGCGCGTCACGCGGCGACGATCAACCTGGTGCTCAAGAAGTCACCGACCCCCGATGGGGCGTTCGCCAAGCCGGCGAGCATGGCCCAGGTGCTGGCGGCGGTCAAGCCGTTCATCGCCTAGCCCAACCCAAAGTTTTCAGAGAGGAAACAAACTCATGACAAGTCCTGATTTGATCGGACCCGAGCTCGACGCCGTGGAGGTTCACGGCATCAGCCGCGCCAGCTTCATTCTGCGGGGCGCGCTCGCCACCGGCGCCGCGTTCGGCGCCACCGCGGTGGCTCCCTACGTCAGCAGCGCGCTGGCGGCCGACGGCAGCACCGACGTCGACATCTTGAACTTCGCGCTGACCTTGGAGTACCTGGAGAGCGACTTCTACCAGGTCAAGGGCAAGTCGGTCGGTCTCAGCGGAGAGGCGAAGTCGCTGGCCGCCAGCTTCGGCGCTGAGGAGTCCGAGCACGTGGCGGCGCTGACCAAGGCGATCACCGCATCGGGCGGCAAGCCGGTGAAGCAGCCGATGTTCTCCTTCCCGGTCAAGAACCAGGCGAGCTTCCTGAAGCTGGCCTATGTGCTGGAGAACACCGGCGTCGGCGCATACAACGGCGCCGGTCCCGCCCTCAAGGACAAGGCATTGCTGGCGGCGGCCGGGTCGATCGTCCAGATCGAGGCGCGTCACGCCGCCTCGATCGGGCTGCTGACCAACGAGCCGTTGACGCCGAATGGAGCCTTCGACAAGCCGCTGACGATGAAGCAGGTCCTCGCCAAGGCGGGGCCGCTGATCAAGCGGTAAAGGCGGCTGATCGACAAATGTGCGCGCGGCCCGTGAGCCTGCCCACCGTGAACGCGGGTCGCGCGCGCAGCCTACGCCCGCGAACCATTTGAACCCGGCCATGCTGCGTTCCCCTCTCACGCCCCGACGGCCCGGGCGCGGCCTGCTCAGCCTCGCCGACGAGGACCTGATGGCGCTCGTCCACGATGGCGACGCCAGAGCGTTCGAGGTCGTCTTCGATCGTCACAGCGACGTGGCCTTCTCGCTGGCCTACCGCATGTGCGGCCGGCGGGCCATGGCCGAAGATGTCGTCCAGGAGGCGTTTCTCTCCCTCTGGCGTAGTGGCACCCGCTATGACCGAGCACGCGGCAGCGTTCGTTCCTGGGTGCTCTCGGTGGTGCACAACCGGGCGATCGACACGTTCCGGCGCGACTCGACCCGCGCCGGCAAAGACGTCAGCGACGACGCCGCCGTCGAGCGACTGCCGGCGTCCGAGAACACCGCGGCCCAGGTCGAACACGGCGACGAGAGCCGGCAGCTGCGGACCGCGCTCACCGAGCTTCCCGCAGATCAGAGACGGGTCATCGAGTTGGCCTATTTCGGAGGCTTCACCCACAGCCAGATCGCGACAATGCTCAAGTTGCCGCCGGGCACCGTGAAGGGACGGATGCGGCTGGGCCTGATGAAGCTGCGGCTCGCGTTGGGTGATCTCTCGCCAGTGACGCGGTGAGGGGGCGACGTTGAGCCCCGGATCCGAGCCGGCGATCCGAGACTGTGGCGGCGAGCTCGCCGCGTTCGCGCTGGGCTCCCTGGAGCCAGGGGAGGCGGTGCGGTTCGCGCGGCATCTGGAGTCCTGCGCGGTCTGCCGCGACGAGCTGATCGCATTGGAGGGTGTGGCCAGTGCGCTGGCGATGTCGGTTACGCCGCGACCGGCCCCCGTCGACCTGCGGGCAGACGTGATGCGGGCCGTGGCGGCCACGCCCAAGCTCAGCCACGGTCGGGCGCGCACGCCGCGTCCACGTCGCCGATTTGCGCCGCGGCAGGTCCCGCGGCTGGCGACCGCCTTTGCGCTCGTCGTCGCCGCCGTTGGCGGACTGTGGTTGGCTTCGTCCTCGGGCCCGGGCCCCCGGGTGATACGGGCGCAGGTGACGGGCGCCGGAACCGCCCAGCTGAGCGTCCGGGGAGGCCATGGCCAGCTGGTAGTGCACCGCTTCTCGCCGCCGCCGGCCGGCGAGATCTACGAGGTCTGGCTCAAGCGAGGCGCCGCCCAGTTGGCGCCGACCAACGCCTTGTTCAGTGTCACCGCCGCCGGTGATGGCGATGTCGAGGTCCCGGGCAGCCTGCGAGGCGTGAGCCGCGTCCTCGTCACCCCGGAACCGGCGGGAGGGAGTGAAGTCCCGACTCATGCTCCCGTGATCACCGCCAATCTCACCTGACGGTTCTTAACCACTTCGTTGTTGATCCGATGTCCCGTCGGGGCCGTAGGAAAAGCGACAGCGAGCGAAAATCCATTGATCGGAGCTAACCATGTTGGGACTTGACAATCCAATTCACATCGCTTTTCTGCTGGTCATCCTGTTGCTGGTGTTCGGGGCCAAGCGGCTGCCGGAGATGGGCAAGTCACTGGGTGAGGGGCTGCGCGGATTCAAGGACTCGATCAGCGGCGACGGCCCGTCCGCCTCGTTGACCGCCACCGCCGAGCCCAGCCCGGAGCACATCGAGGACCTGTCAGCGGCCACCCCGCTGCCTGACCGGACCAACGAGGAGCGCCCGCGCGTCGAGACGACCGTCTAGCCGGCGGCCAAGAGAGATCGAGGACGACTGTCATGCAGATGCCAGGCGCATTGGCCCCGGCCGGGCTGCGCCCGATCAGTCACGACGCCCGCCTGGGCGTCGTGGGCCACCTGGAGGAACTGCGGGCGCGGCTGCTCATCTGTCTCGCCACGGTGGCGGTGGCGTTTGGTATCTGCTTCTGGCAAAACCACCAGCTGCTGCGGCTGGTCAACGCGCCCCTGGCGCATCAGACCCAGGCGCAGGTGAAGGCTGGTCACGGGCCGCTCGGAGCGACTTACACCGTGCAGCGCCGCGCGCGAGACCTGGCCCAGCAGGTCGGGACCGTAGTCGGGATCCTGAAGGGCCAGGCGCATGACCCAGCGACACGCGCGACCCTTGTTGCCGTGGCGCAACACCTCGATGGCGACGTCAAGGCGCTGTCGGCGGCGCCCGCGGGCGACCGCCCCGTCACGCTGGGCATCGGTGAACCGTTCACTGCGACGCTGACCGTGACATTGATCTTCGCGCTGATCTTGTCGCTACCGGTGCTTCTGCTGCAGGCGTATGGCTTCCTGATGCCGGCGTTCTCGCCGGCCCAGCGACGCCACATGCTGCCCGTCACATTCGCGATCCCCGCATTGTTCGCGGCCGGGGTGGGCTTCGGCTACGGCGTCGTCCTACCAGCCTCGCTGCACTTCTTCCAGAACTTCAACAGCGGGCAGTTCAATGTTCTCGTCCAGGCCAGTCAGTACTACAAATTCGCCGCCACGGTGCTGCTGGCGATGGGCCTGCTGTTCCAGATTCCGGTGGCGATCATCGCGGTCACGCGAGCTGGGCTGATCACCCCGAAGCAGCTGCGCCGCAATCGACGCTACGCCATCCTGGCCTGCTGCGCGATCGCGGCGGCCCTCCCGGGCGACGCGATCACGATGCTGCTCGAGACCGTCCCGCTGTACCTGCTCTTCGAGCTCAGCGTGCTGGTGGCGAGCCTCGCCGAGCGCCGGGCTCAGCGCCGAGCCCGCTCGGCGCTGTCGTAGACGGCGGCTAAGGCGGGCGCCACCACGTCTGGGGCGGTGAGCGCCTGTGCCCTGGCGATCGCCCGCCGGCCGGCGCCGTCGTCTGTCCGCAAGCGGGAGATGACTTCGGCCAGCGCGGGCGCGTCGCCGGGGGCGGCGAGCCAGTCTGCGGGGACGAGCTCAGGCAGCGCGCCGATGCGTGACGCGGCGACCGGGAGGCCGGCCGCCATCGCCTCGGCCGCCGCCATCCCGAACGTCTCCGCAAACAGCGACGGGACGAGCGCGACCGAGGCGGCCCGGCGCAGCGTGGCGAGCTCGTCAGGGGAGACCTGGCCGACGAACCGGACCCCGGGGTCGGCGGGACGCGATCGGAGTGGGCCATCACCGGCGATCACCAGCGGCACCCCGGCGATGCGACTGGCGTCGATGGCGACGCCGATTCCCTTCTCCGGCACGAGCCGGGCGGCCAGCAGCGCGTGGCCGGCGGCGCTCGCCGGCGGGGCGGACGCGAACTCGCGGAGCGGGTGGGGGACCACGAACGTGGACCCGAGCGGAGCGCCGAGGGCTTGCAGGCGCGAGTGAGCGAACCGGCTCGGCACGACGAACGCGTCGACCTGCTGCGCCAGCCGCCGCTGCCACAGCATCAGTCCCGCCCCGTAGGCCACCGCCTCGGATCGGGACCCGCGGCAGTTGAGCACCACGCCCGGGAGCGCGTTGCGCCCGTGACACCGGGTGCACTCCAGACCCTCGCGAAAGCAGACGCCGATGGCGCACACCAGCCGGTACTGATGCAGGTGCATGACCACGGCCGCTCCGGCCGCTCGGGCGGCGGCGAGGGCACGCCACCCGAGCGTCGGATGGAGATTGTGGGCGTGCACGATCCGGGCGCCGGTCCGCTTCACCGCGCGGGCGACCGCGTCCGGCTGCAGACCACCCCCCAGCAATCCGGCCGCTGCCCGGGTGCGGGTCACCGTCGCCGAATCCCGGACGAGCAGCTCGGCGTCCTCGCCCAGTCGTTCGCGGACGAGCCAGACGAGGTTCTCCATTGCCTGCTCCTCGCCGCCGGCGGTCCGATAACGGTGGTGCAGGAACAAGATCACGCTGGGATTAACGCAGGATCCCTACAGTGCCCGGGATGGCGACCTGGGACGACGTCCGCGAGCTCGCGCTCGCGCTGCCGGAGTGCAGCGAGCGCGAGTCGCGCGGCTTGTGCCAGTGGCGGGTCAAGGACAAGCTGTTCGTGTGGGAGCGCCCGTTGCGTCGCACCGATCTGGCGGCGCTCGGCGACAAGGCTCCCGACGGGCCGATCCTCGGGGCTCGGGTGGAGCATCTCGTCGCCAAGGAGGCGCTCCTCGGCGACCCCACCGGCGTGTTCTTCACCACGCCTCACTTCGATGGCTACCCCGCGATCCTGGTGGTGCTCGACGCCATCTCGCTGGAGGACCTGCGTGAGACCGTGGTCGAGGCGTGGTTGGCGCGCGCGCCCAAGCGCATCGTCGACTCATACCTGAAGCAGTCGATCTAGGGTTGCCTGCGGGTCGGTTGGCCGGCCTCCGGCGACGCGCCGAGCAGCGCGCTCGACAGCTCGTCGCCCGCGGCCCGGACCGCCTCGCCGGCGACCCGCAGCCGCCGACCGAGGCGGAACTTCGGACCCGAGACGTTGACCGAGGCGATGATCAGATCCGAGAAGTCGCGGACCGGAGCCGCCGCGGCGACCAGTCCGTGCTCGAATTCCTCGTCAACCGTGGCGTACCCTCGTTGCCGCGATGCTTGGATTCTCCGGTACAGCTCGGGTGCGTTGCGGGGGGCCTTGGGACCGGACCGGCTCCAGCCCGTCGCCGTGAAGAGGCGTTCCAGCGCCGGCAGGTCATGATCGAAGAGCAGGACGCGTCCAGAAGCGGTACAGGCGACCGGCACCGTCCGACCGCTCCAGCCGTTGGCGCTGATCGCGGACGCCGGCGCCTCCGAGAGCAGGGTGAGGACCTGATCGCCCTGGAGCACCGAGAGGTGAGCGGTTTCGCCGAGGTCGGCGACCAGACGAGTGAGGATGCCGGGGGCGAGCGAGGTCATTCGCGGCCGACCCGATCGCGCCGCGAGGGTGAAGAAACGCCACCCCAACCGGTAGGCACGGGAGCCCGGATCTCGGTCGACCAGGCCGCTCGCCGCCAACGCGCTGAGCGCGCGCGAAACCTGACTCTTCTCCTGACCGACGATCTGGGCGATCCTAACCACGCCAAGCCCGTTGCGGTCAAGCGACTCGTCGCTGCCCAGCGCGATCAGGATCTGGGTTCCCCGCGTCAAACTCGTTGCTCGTGGCGCAACCACTGTTGTAGGCTCGCATCGATGTTGGGCGAGGGCAAGTGCCGCGGGCCGCTGGGGCCTCGCGCCTGAGCGATGCGGATCGCCCTGGCGCAGGTCGACCCTTCCCTCGGCGAGCTTCACCGCAACGTCGCCCGGGCGCGGGCGGCGATCGCCGAGGCCACCGCCGGCGGCGCTGACGTGATCGTCTTTCCCGAGCTGTCGTTGAGCGGCTACGCGCTCGGGGCGGCCGCCGAGGACGTGGCGCTGCGCGCCGACGACCCGGTGATCGACGAACTGGCCGCCGCCGCCGGGGATCGATCGCTGCTGATCGGCTTTCCGGAGCTGACCCGCGGCGGGCGCGTCTACAACAGCGCCGCCTACTTTGAGGCCGGTCGGCTGGTGCACATCCACCACAAGCTGTACCTGCCCACCTACAACGAATTCGAGGAGCGAAAGCACTTCAACACCGGCTCGACGATGCGAGCCTTCGACACCAGCTTCGGGCGCGCGGCGATCCTGATCTGCAACGACGCCTGGCAGCCGGCGCTGGCGTTCGTCGCCACCCAGGACGGCGCCGAGCTGCTGCTGATCCCCGCCGACAGCGGCCACAGCAACCCACTCGAGCTCGACGTGCGCGCTTACTGGCGCGACATCGCGCGGCTCTACGCTCGCCTGTTCCAGTGCTACGTGGTGTTCGTCAACCGCGTCGGCGAAGAGGCCGGGCGGCGCTACTGGGGTGGATCCCACGTATTGGATCCGACGGGCGCGCTGGTCTGCGAAGCCCCCGAGGACCGGGAATCGATCCTGGTCAGCCCCGACCTCGATCTGGGCGCGGTCCGCCGCCGCCGTCACCGTCTGCCGCTGGTCCGAGAGGCGCGGCTGGCGCTGGTGACGCGTGAGCTCAATCGGCTGATCGACGAGGGTGGAGACCTGTGAGCGTCGCGGATCCGAGCGGTGGGTCCGGCCGGATATGACGAAAACCTAACAAGATCTTTGACGTTCGTCCCATCTCCGCGTATCCTGGGGTGAGCAGGTTTAGTGGGCAGGCTGCGCGAGCCGCATGTCGCGTGTCACAAGGAGACTCCGTCGAGCGGGCAGTCAGACGTTCGACGAAATCGATATAGGAGGAACTCCATGAGTGAGCTCACTAGGCGTGGCTTTGTGCGCAGCTCGGCGGGTGTCGCCGCCGGACTGACCGCGATGGGAGCGTTCGACGTCGGCGAGGCCGACGCCAAGAAGCACGAGACGCATGCGCATCATGCGCATCACGCGCATCCGGTGGTCGCCTGGATCGGCGATCCACGCAACGGGAAGATCACGGTGATGTCGGGGAAGCGTGAAGTGACGATCCGTGATCGCAAGCTCGCCGCCCGGATCGCACGCGCCGCGAGATGAGCTAGCCCGCGCCCGGCTGAGGGCGCACTCGTCTCTATCACCCACTCGGAGGTATCAACATGTCGTCTCATCGCGAGGCACCGGCGACGAGCAAGGACCCGGTCGCCGACAACACCGACACGTACGCATTCGTCTCGCCCGATCGGCCCGATACGGTCACCCTGATCGCCAACTTCCTGCCCTTCGAAGCGCCGTTCGGCGGCCCGAACTTCTTTGAGTTCGCCGATGACGTGTCGTATTACATCTACATCGACAACGACGGCGACGGGGTGCCGAACATCACCTACGAATTCAACTTCGAGACGGTGGTGGCCAACCCGAACACGTTCCTCTACAACACCGGGCGGATCGACTCGATCTCCAGCGCGAACTGGAATCGTAAGCAGTTCTACTCGGTGACCCGGACCTCAGATCGGGGTTCGAACGTGCTGGCGAGCCGGCTCCCGTGTCCGCCGTGCAACATCGGGCCGGCGTCTACGCCGAACTACGCGGCGTTGGCCGCCCAGGCGGTGCAGTCGCTGGGCGGCGGCCGGACCGTGTTCGCGGGACAGCGACTGGATGGCTTCTACATCGACCTCGGGGCGATCTTCGACCTCGGCGACCTGCGGCCCTTCCAGAGCCTGCACATCTACGGGATGGCGAACGCGGCGGGCGTCAACTCCACCAACGAGTTCGGCGTGCACTCGATCGCGCTTCAGGTCCCGAAGGATGATCTGGCGCGTTCCTCGCGCTGGCACGACTGGCACCATCGCGACTCGGTGATCGGCGTGTGGGCGGCGGCGAGCCGCTCGAAGGCGGTGATCTACGAGCCGGGCGGCGTGATCGGAAACTTCGGACCGCCGGTCCAGGTGTCCCGGCTCGGCAACCCGCTGTTCAACGAGGTGATCGTCCCGATGGGCAAGAAGGACCTCTGGAACTCGCTCACCCCGGCCAGCGACAGCCAATTCCTCTCCTACGTCCAGCATCCCGAGCTGGCGGGTCTGCTCCCGGTGCTCTACCCGAACGTGTTCCCGCACCTGGCCGGGTTGACGGCAGCGCGCGCGGATCTGGTGGCGATTCTGCTGACCGGGATCCCGTCGGGAATCGTGCCGGGATTCCAGAACTACACCGGGAGCACCTACGCCGACGAGCTCAGGCTGAACCTGTCGATCCCGCCGACGACGAGCAATCCCAATCCGTTGGGTGTGATCGGCGGCGATCTCGCCGGCTTCCCGAACGGGCGGCGGGTGTTCGACGACGTCACCTCGGTCGAGCTGCGGGCGATCGCCGGCGCGACCTATCCGCTCGTCAACAAGAGCTACAAGCCAGACCCGGCAGCACTCCTGCTGACCGACGGGCTGACCGAGGCCGACACCACCTACCTGCCCCAGTTCCCCTATCTCGGCACGCCGCAGAGCGGTTACAACACCGCGCCTCTGTCGGCGCTGTCGGCGAGCGGTTGATCATGATGAGCACCGGCAACGGCGCGACGGCAGCGGACACCGGCAACGGCACGACGGCGGCGGACACCGCCAGCCGTGCCAGCTGGCAGCAAAGCGCGACCGTGGCGCTCGACATCGGTGACGGACGGGGGGCGCTGGTGATCTACCCCGACGAGCACTACCGCGGCCGTGAGATCGAGATCAGCCCCACTGACGAGGATGGGCCGCGAGTCCACACCGGGGTGCATGATCGGACCACCCAGTCCGGGCCGGTTCTGACGGCGATCTTCGGCAGCCTGGCGGCCGGTGAGTACGTCATCTGGCGAGACGCGACCACACCGGGTCCGATCGTGACCGTGCCCGAAGCAGCGGTTGCCGAGGTGACCCTGAGCTGACGATGGCGTTCAGCGGGCCGGCGTGCCGGCGGTCCTGCGCGCCGCCCCGCCGCCGTGCCGGCGGCCACCGCCATGCCGGCGTGCCGCCGCGCCGCCGTGCCGCCGCGCCGCCGCGGCGCTGCCCGTGGCTGGGACCCGTTCGCTCTCAGAGCTCGGTCGCGTACGCCCGGTTGTTGTCCTTGAGCCGGGCGTCGCTGCCGAGGAAGGCGTGCTTGGACATGTCAGGGCTGAACCGGCTGGCCGGCGGGGTACGCCCGAGCGCCTCGGACAAGCTGCGGATGTGATGTGCGCCCGCGCCGCAGCAGACCCCGAGATAGTTCACGCCGAGCGCGGTCGCCGCGGTCGCGAACTCGGCGAGCTCGTACCGGTTGCAGGTGAACGGGTCAAGCGCGGTCGGGAACGGGCGGCCATCGGGGAGGCAGGCACACCCCGGGTCGCGCAACGACTGGAAGCTCGGTTGCGCGGCCGTCGTGCGGTACGGGACGGGAAGGGCCGCCACGTGCACGTCGACGGTCTGCCGGATACGGGCGATCAACGGCAGCATCGTCTGAGGACCGCGGATGCAGTTGAGCCCGACCACGTCGGCGCCCGCGTCCGCCAACCGCCGGCACGCCTCCTCCGGCGCCCACCCGTCCCGGGTCTCCTCGGCCTGGTGGACGGCGAGCGTCATCACCGCCTCGAGCCCGGCAGACTTGATCGCCTCGAGCGCGATCAGCGCCTCCGCGGCGTAGGAGAAGGTCTCGCCGACGACGTAGTCGACCCCGCTCGCCGCGATCCACTGCAGCTGCTCGTCGAACATCCGGCGCACGGCCAGCTGGGACTCACGGTCAGGCGCGTACGCGTTGGTGTTGCAGAGGTCGCCGGCCGCCAGGGTGCCGGTCTCGCGCGCGACCTGCACCGCCAGCTCCAGAGCGTCTCGGTTGAGCTGCTCCAGCACATCCTCCTTGCCGATCACCCGCAGCTTCTCGCGATGCCCGTAGTAGGTGAACGCGAGCACGACGTCAGAACCCGCATGCACGAACTCCTCGTGCAGCACCCGCACCAGATCGGGACGCTCCAGCACGATCTCGGGCACGAACGCGCCGGCCTGCAGGTAGCCCCGGCGCTCGAACTCGAACAGGTATCCCTCCGCGCACACGACCGGCCCCGCGTCCAGCCTCGTTCGCAGACCATCTCCGGAGCCGCCGTCGCTCATCGATTCCTCCCACGTGGTAGTCAGATAGCCAACTTGTGGTGGTTATAGCGCACCCGCCTACGGGAGGGACGTAGCGAGCGCGCCAGGCGCGCTCGGCTGTGAGGTGCCCGACCTCGCTGCGGGGTTCTGAGCCGCGTCAAGTACTGGAGGAGGGGCGTGAGCGTCGCCGGGCGGGCGCGGCCCGGGTGACTGGCGGGGAGGATGGCCGGCGAACGGCGAGGAGCGTGCCCGGCGAACGGCGAGGAGCGTGCCCGGCGGCTCAATGGCCGTCGCTCGCGGATTCCCGATACCGCATCGGCCCGCGGGACCCAGCGGTATCGGCAATCTTCAGCCCCTGAGCACTCCGGATACGGCTGGCCGGATGGGACGATTCCGGTATCCGGAGTCCTCTGGTCAGCCGGCGCGTTTGAGATGCGCCCTCACTCCCGCCCGGCCTCGCGCGCCGGCTCCAGATAGCTCCAGGCGATGTCCTGGTGGGTCGGGGCAGACCGGGATGACGACTGGCCCGTGTACGCGCACACGGGCGGTCCGAGTTTCGGGATTAATCGGGTCTCGTCGCTCTAGTGATTTCTTTGCTACATTTGCGCGCGCCGAGTCCTCGGACTGCCGCCCCGAGGAGCGGAGAACCCAAGTTTTTGGGGCGAGTCCCGCGGTGGTCCGCGAGAGGCGCTCAGATAAGAGCGCTAGCCCGTCAGCTAACTCCGTAGGCCCAAGGCGCCAAACACGACGCCGCGCCTGCGGAGGCTGTGCATGCGTTCACCTATTGGAAGCTTTCTGTCGTCACCGTCCTGTACGAGCACGGGTCGCCCTTCTGAGCCGCCGGAATCCTCGCCCAGCGGGCTCGGGCGATGAAGCGCGCGGGCGGTGTCGCCGGCCTGGCGCTGATCGGTGTTCTCTGTTGTTGCTCGAGTGCGCTGGCGGCAGGCTCGGGCGGGGCGGGATTGGGCAGTCCGCGAGCGCGGGCGCACCCGCGGAAGGTGGCAAGGAGGTCGTCGGCGTCAGTATTTACCCGTACTCTGCGAAAGGGTCAATCCGGCGCTGATGTCAAGATGCTGCAGACCTGGCTGTCAGAGGTCGGTTACCAGGTTCCCGCGACCGGTCATTTCGGCGCGATCACCAAAGCGATGGTGCGGCGCTTCCAGCTAGCGCACGAGTTGTATCCCGCCAGCGGATCGGTCGGCAGGCGCACCGCTTCCAGCTTGCAGGCCGCGGTCCATGCGGCGGCCAGCAAACACCCCGCCGCCCGCAAACAACCGGCCGCCCGCAAACAACCCGCCGTCTCCAACACTGACACCTCCGCCGGGTCGGATCCGATCCCCGGCTTCACGATCGAGCGCGACGACATGGGAGTCGATGCGAGCGCCCGCCCCGGCGCGGGGATCTACGCTCCCCTCGCCTCCACACTTGTTCAGGTGATGCGTGACTGGTATGCGGGCGAACCGCTACTGCTGTTCCGGTTCATCCACCCTCCCTCGGGCGCTCTGTCGGACTACTGGTACGTGGCCGAGCAGATCGACCCGGTGACGCTCGCGATCGGCACCACGTTCAGCGCGCGCCAGAGGGTGGCGTCATTCGCGTCCAGTGGGACCGGCATCGAGATTGGCTGGGGATCGCCTACCTCCAACTCCCGAACGCTGGCCGGAGCAACCGATCCGGGGGCCGCCGACCCGCCTGCAGGATCGACTACGAGCTGGGGCGAGTCGTTCAAGCAGGCGTTCGGCATTCCGTGAGCGACGTCGTCGCGGATACGCCTGCCGCCGTGGCATCCGACGCATCTCGCCTGAGCGCCGGCTCGAGCTGACGGCTCGTCGGCGGCGTCTCCCCACCTGGGGAGTCAAAGCCGGTGCGGCCTGCAAGGAGTAAGGAGGGAAGGCTGTTGCGGGGGGTGACCGGACCCGGTTCTTCGGTCCACCCGGTGTGAGAGTCGGGTGGCGTTGCTGGTCGGCGCCGTCGCGGGCGGGCCGGTCGTTGGCCGTCGCCTGTGGGGGGCGATATCCACAGCCCTGATCCTTGTCGTTAGCGCGCTGGAAGCTCAGAGCCCGGGCGCCCGACCATGAGCGTCGCGGGCGCGGCGGCGTCTCCGTGCGATTCGCTAGCCGCCGCTGGTCTCATACCGCGGTCGGTGGCCACGGGCGCTCGATACAGGTAGTCCATTCCGCCAGGCTCGGTCCGGCCGGACTTGATCGGGTTGGGGGGTTACGAGCCCCGCGCCCGATCAGTCATGCCGAGCCCAGGGCGCCGAGCAGGGATATGCTCGGCGGGTGCCGGCCACCGACAGGCTGCTAGCGGAGCTCGGGGAGTGGGCGGCAGCCCATGGGGCGATGCCGGAGACGCACCGCTACGGACCGGGGCCCGAGCACGAGGCCGAGCTGCTGCTGCCGGCCGGTGAGCGGCCACATCGCGTCGCCGTGCTGCTGCACGGTGGGTTCTGGCGGGCTGCCTACACGCGCTCGATCATGCGTGCGCTGGCGACCGATCTGGTGCAGCGCGGCTGGGCGACCTGGAACGTCGAGTACCGGCGCGTGGGCAGCGGCGGCGGGGCTGCGCAGACGCTGGCGGACGTGCGCCGGGCGATCGACTCGCTCCAGACCCACCGAGGTCTCCCGGAGACGGGGCGCCTGCTCGTGATCGGGCATTCGGCTGGCGGCCAGCTCGCGCTCGGTGCGGCCTCGAGTCCGGCAGTCGCCGCGGTGGTCTCGCTCGCCGGGGTCTGCGACCTCGTGTCGGCGGCCCACCTGCGCATCGGCGAGAACGCGACGATCGAGTTCATCGGCGCGAGCCCTGCCCAACGGCCGGACGAGTACGCGCTCGCCGATCCGCTGCAGCAGCTGCCGACCGGGGTCGAGGTCCTGCTCGTGCACGGGGACGCCGACAGCCGCGTGCCCGTCCAGCAGAGCCGCGACTACGCCACGGCGGCGCAGCGGGTGGGCGACGAGTGTGAGCTGCTCGAGCTTGCCGGGGTTGACCATTTCGCGCTGATCGACCCTCGGACTGATGCTTGGTCCACCGTAGCCGAGCGGCTGCCGTCGCTCGCCGGATGACCACCCGCGCGGCAGGCAAGGGTCGGCCCGATCCGATCATCGTCATCGGAGGCGGCATCGGCGGTCTGGCCACCGCATTGACCCTGCACCACCGTGGTCTGGATTGCCGCGTGTATGAGCGCTCGTCGCAGATCCGCGAGCTCGGCGTCGGGATCAACACTCTGCCCCACGCGATCGGCAAGCTGGCCGAGCTGCGCCTGCTGGACGCGCTCGACGCGGCGGGACTACGCACCTACGAGCTGATCTACATGAACCGCTTTGGCCACCAGATCTGGCGGGAGCTGCGCGGGATCGACGCCGGCCATGCCGCGCCGCAGTTCTCGATTCATCGCGGGGCCCTGCAGGGCCTGCTGCGAGATGCTGTGGTGCAGCGGCTCGGAGCAGACTCAATCTGCACCGACCGGCGGCTGGTCAGCTTCGTCCAGGATGGCGAGGCGGTCACAGCACGGTTCACGGACCACACGGGCGCGTCGATCGAGCCGGTGCGCGGCGCGGCGCTGATCGGCGCCGACGGGATCCACTCGACCGTACGCGAGACGCTCGTTCCCGAGGAGGGCCCCCCGCGATGGAATGGGACGATGCTGTGGCGGGGCGCGGTGCAGTGGCCGTCCTTCCTGACCGGACGCTCGATGATCATCGCCGGCGGGATGGCCGCGAAGGTCGTCGTGTACCCGATCGCGGTGGGCGCCGGCGAGGAGCCGCGGCTGACCAACTGGGCGGTGATGGCTCGGGTCGGGCAGGCGGGCATGCCGCCTCCCCGGCGCGAGGACTGGTCGCGGCCCGGACGTCTGACCGAGCTGATGCCGCACGTCGAGCGGTTCGCGATCGAACAGGTCGATGTGGAGGCGCTGATCCGGTCGACGCCCCTGTTCTGGGAGTACCCGGTCTGCGACCGTGAGCCGATTGCGCACTGGTCTCACGGCCGGGTGACGCTGCTTGGCGACGCGGCCCATGCGATGTACCCGGTCGGCTCCAACGGCGCCAGTCAGGCGATCCTCGATGCATGTGTTCTCGCTGACGCGCTGACCGACAGCTCCGACGTGGAGGAGGCGCTGCTCGCCTACGAGCGGGAGCGTCTGCAATCGACATCTGAGATTGTCTACTCGAATCGCACCGGCGGCCCGGAGGGCGTGATCGACGCCGTCGAAGCGCTCGCGCCGCACGGCTTTCACGACATCGAGAAGGTCCTCCCGTATGCCGAGCGCGAGGCGATCGTCCGCGGCTACGCCCAGAAGGCCGGCTTCGCGGCGCCCATCTCCGACCCCTCCCCACCTACCAGCCGACGAGCGCCCATCTCCGACCCCTCCCCACCTACCAGCCGACGACAAGGAGAATCGACAATGACTGACAGCGTTCCGGACGTAATCGGCGCGGGGGCGTCGATTGATGACATCGAGTGGAGCATCCTCGGGCAGGTCTACCGTCCCAAGCAGTGCACCGAGCGCTCGTTCGCGTGGCACGCGACCCTGCCTCCGGAGACATTTGTTCCTCCGCACGTGCACCCTACGCAGGATGAGCATGTCTACGTGCTCGAAGGAGCGTTGACGCTCGTGAGCGGAGACGGAGACCACGTCGCCGGGCCAGGGGACCTGGTACGCCTGCCGATGGGCCAGCCGCACGGGCTCTTCAATCGGTCCGGCGAAACGGTCGGATGCCTGTTCTGGGTGACTCCGACCGGCCGGCTGTTTGACCTGTTCGTCGCCATCGACGGGCTCCGAGAGCAGACTCCGGAGGCCGTCGTCGAACTCGCCGCCCGCCACGAAGTGGAGTTCCTCCCGCCGCCGAGCGAATCCCCTTGAGATCGTTCGGTCGCCGTCATCGCGCCTAAGCAGCGTGAAGGTCGCCGGAACAGCGGCGAGGCCGCCCGCGCGGGCCTCCTGCCTCCCGCTCACCGTCTACATCAGCCGCAACCGGTGTTGAACCCGCAGCTGCCGCACGTGTAGCAACTGCCGGTCCGCTGCATCATGCCGCCGCACTGCTGGCACGCCGGGCCGAGATCCAGCCCATGACGCACCGCCGGCAGCACCGGTGGATCGTCGGTTAGCGCGGAGGCCGCCGGCGACACCGAGGCCGCCGAGGCCAGCGGACCGGCGGTGTCTCCGAGCTGCGAGCTGGCCGCGTCCTGGGCGGCCTTGCGCGCCCGCACCTCTTTGGTGAGGATCCCGAGCTCCTCCTGCAGATCGGTGTCCAGGAACCGTGAGGCCAGCCAGCGCATGATGTAGTCGGGCATCGACTTGGAGAACGGGATCTCCGGGTTCGAGGTCATCCCCTCGGGCTCGAAGCGCATGTAGCTGAACTTACGCACCAGTGTCTCCAGCGGCACGCCGTACTGGAGCGAGAGCGAGATCGCTGTCGCGAACGCGTTCATCATCCCGCGCAGCGTCGAGCCCTCCTTGCCGATGTCGGTGAGGAAGATCTCGCCGACAGTGCCGTCCTCGTACATCCCCGCGGTGATGTAACCCTCGTGGCCGCCGATCGAGAACTTGTGCGTGATCGACTGGCGCTCCCGCGGCATCCGCCGTCGCTTCGGTCCGACCTTGGCCAGCGCCTCGGTCACCGCCTTTTCGACCTCGGCCTGAACATCGACCTCCGCCGGCGTCTCGCGCTGGGCGTCGGTGCGGAGCGCCTGCGCCGTCTTGGACCCGTCGCGGTAGATCGCCAATGCCTTGACTCCGAGACGCCACGCTTGGAGGTAGGCGTCGGCGATGTCGTTCACCGTCGCCGTCTGCGGCATGTTCACGGTCTTGGAGATCGCGCCGCTGATGAACGGTTGGACGGCGCCCATCATCTTGATGTGGCCCATGTGCGAGATCGCCCGCTCGCCGACGGCGACGTCGAACACCGGCAGGTCCTCGACGTCCAGACCGGGGGCGCCGACGATGGTGCCGTGATCGTTCACGTAGGCGATGATCTGCTCGATGTGCTCGTCGGAGTAGCCGAGCGTCTGCAGCGCCAGCGGGACCGTCTTGTTGACGATCGTCATCTGGCCGCCACCCACCAGCTCCTTGAACTTGACCAGCGAGAAGTCGGGCTCGACGCCGGTCGTGTCGCAATCAAGCAGGAACGAGATTGTTCCCGTCGGGGCTAGCACGGTCGCCTGCGCGTTGCGGTAACCGTGCTGCTCGCCCGCCGCCATGGCCTCGTCCCAGGTGGTTCGCGCCGCCGTCAGCAAGTTACTGTCCAGGCAGTCCTCGACTGGGATCGCGTAGGACGCGTCACGGTGCATTTGCATGACAGCCCCATGCGGCTCCCGGTTCTCGGCGTAGCGGTCATATGGCCCCATCGCGGCGGCGATACGAGCCGAGCCGAGGTAGGCGCGGCCGGTCATCAGCGCCGTGACGGCGGCGGCAGTGCCGCGGCCGGCGTCCGAGTCATACGGCACTCCGTCCGCCATGAGATACGCGCCCAGGTTGGCGTAGCCCATCCCGAGCTGGCGGAACGCGCGGGCATTGGTACCGATCTCCTCCGTCGGATAGCTGGATGGCGAGACGATGATCTCCTGCGCCAGGAAGACGATGTCGACCGCGTGCTGGAACGACTCGACGTCGAACGTTCCGTCAGAGCGGCGGAACTTCATCAGATTCAGCGACGCCAGGTTGCAGGCCGAGTCATCGACGTGCATATATTCCGAGCAATTAGCCACTACGCAGCCATCAACGATGTAAGAGTGGTGAAGCGGCTCGGTGAGGTTGTACACCTGCTCTTGGCCGTCATCGTCGCGAGCCACGAGCCGGGTACTGGGCTTTGTCGCGTAGCGCGTGGTCTCCGCTAGCAGCGCCTCGAGGGCTGTCGTCTTGCGTGGCGTTGAGAACCCGATCGCGTCGGCGAACTTCTCGAGATCTCGACCAGTGATTCGGAGGTCGAAACCTGGGCGCGATGCGTACTCGACCGTCGTCCCATCCACGCGCGTGTAGGAGAAGTGCGGCGTTCTGGATGGTCCGATTCCGTAGATTCGGCAGCGGATTCCGAAGACCGAAAGGATCCTCTGGACGTCACGCAGCATCGCCTCGCTTCGACTGCCAAGCCCGACATAGTGATAGCCGCGATTGCCGCTCTTCCGGGATAGGCATCCATCCGCACCGAACAGGCCACGCAGAAACGCGCTCTGGACCTCGACGGGAGCTGTGAAGATCGCCGCCGGTACGCGCTTATCGTGTGCACGGGCGCTTGTTACGCCAAGCCCGCGGAAGAGCTGGCGTACCGCTTCGCTACCAACGCGTAGTTGCACCGTGCCGTTGCTCATTTGCTGGCGCGATGCGCCTCCGACCAGCTCCTCGAGCAAGCCTTGGTGGGCATCCGCCAGACCGTCGTTGATGTCATCGCCGCCGTAGACCCAGCCGGTCTGGACGTTGGTCAACCACCCGTCGCCGACCAGATGGCCGGTCAACTCGGCAAGGCCCTCGCTCCAGCGGGCCGGAAGCTCTTGGTAGCTCACGCGCCCGCCGCGAGAAAACGACTTCGCTGTGGCTGCAGCCTTGACGGGAAGCTCCCAACTGGCGTCCGTGGCGAGAGTCGGCGAGTCGTTGAGCAGGACTTCGTCGGCGCCGGTCAGATCCTCGGCTCGCACGTAGCCGCGGTTAACCGTCCACAGCCGGTGCTGGGGGGTGCACCGCAACTCGCCGCCGTTGGCAAAGCGCAGGCGCACGATGGGACTGATGCCGTTGCGCATGAAGGCGATCGGCGTAGTCGCGGCGACACCGTCTCCCGGCTCGTCGGCAGTGGCGCGATGGGTGTAGACCCGAAGATCGTCGCCCTGCTCGCCGCGCTCCACGAGCTCGGCGATCGACATCAGCCCTTCGGTCGTATGCACTCGAGAATCGGCCGGGAAGCAGGGGTTGGACGCGTTGATCCGACCGGACGCGGGGCAGGTGTGCCAGTGGTTGATCGTGGTGTCGTACTGGACGCCCGGATCGGCGCACCGCCAGGCCGCCTCCGCGATCTCCTTCATCAGCTGCCGGGCCGCAATCGGCTCCCCGATCGGCTCGCCGGTGACGCGGGCGATCAGGTGCCAATCCTCATCGTTCTCGACCGCCCGCATGAACTCGTCGCTGACGCGCACGGAGTTGTTGGCGTTCTGGTACTGGATCGAGTAGAAGCCGTCGCCATCGATCGACATGTCAAAGCCGGCGTCGCGCAGCGCGACGGCCTTGTCCTCTTCCTTGGCCTTGCACCAGATGAAGTCGCGGATGTCGGGGTGATCGACGTCGAGCACGATCATCTTGGCCGCCCGCCGGGTCTTGCCGCCCGATTTGATCGTCCCGGCCCACGCGTCGGCGCCACGCATGAAGCTCACCGGTCCTGATGCGGTGCCGCCCTTGGACAGGGGCTCCATCGAGCCGCGGATCTTGGACAGGTTGATTCCCGACCCCGAGCCGCCGCGGAAGATCTTGCCCTCCTTGGTGTTCCAGCTGAGGATCGACTCCATCTCGTCCTGCACCGACAGGATGAAGCATGCCGAGCACTGTGGGCTCTCCTCGAAGCCCACGTTGAACCACACCGGCGAGTTGAACGCGGCGAGCTGGTGCAGCAGGATGTGGGTGAGCTCGTCCTCGAAGGCGGTGGCGTCATCGTCGCGGGCGAAGTAGCCGCGCTCGCGGCCCCAGCCGGCGATCGTGCCGGCGACCCGCCCGATCATCTGCTTGACCGAACGTTCGCGGGCGGGCGAGCCCAGCTGACCGCGGAAGTACTTCTGGGCCACGATGTTGGTCGCGTTCTGCGACCACGACTTGGGGAACTCCACGTCGCGCTGCTCGAACGACACCTTGTCACCGTGACCAATCCGCGCGTCGCGCCGCTCCCACTGGACCGCGTCGAACGGGTGGGTTCCGGGGGTGGTGAAGTACCGACGGACCGAGAGGCCCTCGCCCGCTTTGGGACCCGAGTTGAGCTGCGTCTGCGGTGCGTTGGACATCAAGTACTGCTCCTCTCGTTTCCGCCTGCTTCGCGTGCCCATCTCGGCTCCGTGGCGACCGAATGGGCTGGGAATGCTGGCGGACGGTCCGGACGGAAAGACGGGCCGCGCCCGGCGACGGTGACGAACCTTCCTGGCTCCTTATTTTACTCCGCGCGGTGGCTGAACCGAGCCCGTTGCACCGGTTTTCAGGGTGCGCGGCAGCCCGCGGTCAGCGATCCGGGTGGCCTTGCCGCGCCGCCCGCGCCAGCTCGGCGATGGCGAGCGCCGCGGCCTCGGCCTCGGCCCGCCGGCTGATCGCCTGGATCTCCGCCTCGGCGTCGGCAGACCGCCGGCCCGACGGCGGAGCAGACGTCGCGGCGGGCGCCGCCGCCCCTGCCTCGGCCAGCATCTGTCGCAGGTACGCGATCTCGCGCTCGTCCTGGCCTCGTCGGGTCCGGGCGGCTTCGAGCTCGCTGGTCGTCGCCGCCAGCCGTCGCTCCAGCTCGGCGCGCCACACCTGTAGCTCGTCGAGCTCCGCCTGCGCTCGCTGGCTCGCCGCCTCGGCTCGGCGGGCCCGCGCCTCGGCATCACCGAGCGCCGCCGACAGCTCGGCGAGTTGGGCGGCGGCATCACCGAGGGCATCGCTCACTGCCCCGGCGATTCTAGGTCGGTTAAATGCCAGGACGTATGGTCGACCTGCGGATCAAACACCGGCGCGGCGGGTGAAGGTTCTCGTCACCGGCGGCGCCGGCTACATCGGCTCCGTCGTCTCCCGCCACCTGCTCGGCGCCGGGCACGAGGTGGTCGTGCTCGACAGCCTCGAGCGCGGCCACCGGGGGGCGGTGGCGGCGGAGACGCGGCTGATCGTGGCCGACCTGCGCGAGCCCGACGCCGTCCGCGCGGCGCTCGCCGAGGGATTCGACGGCGTGATGCACTTCGCCGCGTTTGCGCTGGTGGGCGAATCGGTGAGCCATCCCGAGCGCTACTGGGCCAATAACGTGGGCGGCACGATGAACCTGCTGGACGCGATGCGCGACACCGGCGTTCCCCGGCTCGTCTTCTCCTCCACCTGCGCGGTTTACGGGCAGCCGGATGAGGTGCCGATCTCAGAGGCGGCGCCGACCCGGCCGACCAGCCCGTATGGCGCCTCCAAGCTGGCGGTGGATCTGATGATCGGCGACTACTGCCGCGCCCACGAGCTGGGGGCGGTGAGCCTGCGCTACTTCAATGTCGCCGGCGCCAGTGCCG
>CAWBDE010000001.1:0-581958 GCA_963787595.1 uncultured Actinomycetota bacterium | reverse complement strand
CGGATGTCGACGAAGTGCCCTTCGATCGCGGCGGCCGCCGCCATCTGCGGCGAGACCAGATGCGAGCGCGAGCCGCGCCCCTGACGGCCCTCGAAGTTGCGATTGGACGTCGAGGCGACGCGCTCGCCGGGGGCGGCCGTGTCCGGGTTCATCCCCAAGCACATCGAACACCCGGCGTCACGCCAGTCAAAGCCGGCGCGGCGGAAGACCTCGTCGAGCCCCTCGCGCTCGGCTTGCCGCTTGACCTGCTGGCTACCGGGAACGACCATCGCGTGAACGCCGTCGGCGACCCTGCGGCCGCCGACCACCTCGGCGGCGGACCGGAGGTCGCCGATCCGCGAGTTCGTGCACGAGCCGATGAACACCCGGTCGAGCTTGAGCTCCTGCATGGGAGTGCCCGGCCGCAGATCCATGTAGTGCAGGGCCCGTTCGTCCTGATCGCAGGCCGGATCGGGAACGGAATCCGAGACCTGGACCACCATCCCGGGCGTCGTGCCCCAGGTCACCATCGGGCTGATCGCCGCGGCATCGACGGCGATCTCGCGGTGAAAGACAGCGCCTTCCTCGGTGCGCAACTCCCGCCACTCGTCGGGAACCTCCGCCGGCCCGCCGGGCCGCCCGATGACCCACTCAAAGGTCGTGTCGTCGGGCGCGATCATTCCAGCCCGGCCGCCGCCCTCGATCGTCATGTTGCAGATCGTCATCCGCCCTTCCATCGACAGCGCCTCGATCGCGGGGCCGGCGAACTCGACGACGTGACCGACCGCGCCGGCAACCCCGATCTGGCCGATCGTGGCCAGGATCAGATCCTTGGCGGTAACGCCGAAGCCGAGCTCCCCCTCGTAGCGGATCCGCATCGATTTGGGCTTGGCCTGGACCAGGCACTGGGTTGCCAGCACGTGCTCCACCTCGCTGGTCCCGATGCCGAACGCCAGCGCCCCGAAGGCGCCGTGGGTGGCGGTGTGCGAATCGCCGCACACGATCGTCATCCCGGGCTGGGTGACCCCCAGCTCGGGACCAATGACGTGCACGATCCCCTGATGCGACGAGCCGAGCGAGTACAGCGGGATCCCGAACTCCGCGCAGTTGTGCTCCAGCGTCTGCACCTGGACCCGGGAGAGCTCGTCGCGGATCTGCGCAGCGGCGTGGGTTCCGTCGGTGGGCACGTTGTGATCGACGGTGGCCAACGTCCGGTCGGGCCGCCGGACCTGCCGCCCGGCCAGCCGCAGTCCCTCGAACGCCTGCGGGCTGGTGACCTCGTGCACGAGGTGCAGGTCGATGTACAGGAGGCTGTGCGAAACCTCGTGGGCTTGCCAGATCTTGTCGAACAGGCTCTGGGGCATCGGCCTCTCCCTTGGTCTCTGAAGTGGTTTTGAGTTCGTCAGCTGCGGCGCAAGCCGGCCGTCACCACGGCGAGCAGCTCGGCTGCGGCGTCCGCGGGGTTCGCAAAGTGATGGGGCAGATCGGCGTCGAAGGTCACGCAGTCGCCGCGGGTCAGCTCGTGGTGCGCACCGTCGCAGTGGAGCACCACCCTGCCGGCCACGACCAGCGCCGTCTCGCGGCTGCCGGGCTCGTGCATCGGCGGATCGCCCGGGCCACCGGTGACCGCGCCGGGGGCCAACGTGTGGCGTGACAGCTCCGCCCGCTGCCCCGGCAGCGGCGGCGTCAGAATCTCATACGCGTGCCCGGAGGCGCGGGCCGGCCCGGTGCGCCGCTCTCGGCTGCGCACGATTGTCACCGCTCCGCCCTCGTCCAGGCGCAGCAGCTGCGACAGCCGTAGATCGAGACCGTGGGCGATCCGGGTGGCCACCTGCAGCGTGGGGCTGGTCTCGCCGCGCTCCACCTGGGACAGCATCGGCGCGCTGACCCCGGAGCGCTCGGCCAGGTCGCGCAGCGACAGGTCCATCGCCTCGCGCAGCAAGCGCACCCGGGCGCCGAGCCCTTCCGGCGAGGAGGCGATCTGATCGGTGGCGGCCAGCGCCATACAACCGTACGCTATCACGTACAGTGCCAGCGGTCAGCTTCATCGGCGGCCCCGGTGTCCCCACGCACCGGCGACGGTCGGGAGCAGGACTGCGGCGTCGGCGGCGGCGATCTGCTGGGCGAGCCGCGCCGGCAGCGTCTCGAGCTCGAGCTCGGCCGCGGTGGCGATACCCGCGGCCAGGATCTGCCGTTGCAGCGAGCGCACGACACCGGCGAGCAGCGCTGACCCGGTTTGGTCATGCGGCCCGACGTAGTCTTGAACCCCGAGTGACCTGATGTCCTGGAGACCGGCGTCACGAAGCAGCAGTGCCAGCCGCGGCCCGATTGTCGGATTCGCGCCGGCGCTGCGAAACGCCTGCGTCACCCACCGGGTCGCCGTCGTGACCAGCGCCACCGCCGGCTCGGCTCGGACCGCGCCGACATCGAAGTCGATCGCCAGCAGCAAACCCTCTGGCTTGAGTGCGCGCACATGGTGACGGAGGACTGCGGCGGCGTCGGAAAGGTGAAATAGGATCAGCCGGCCGACGACTGCGTCAGGCGGTTGCCTCGCTTCGTAGGTGCCCACGTCGGCCCGACGGAAGTTGACGTTGGCGGCGCCCGCGGCCCGCGCTCTCTGCTCGGCGACGTGCAGGAGCGCGTCGTCCTGGTCGATGCCGAGGACCGAGCCGTCCGGACCCACCAGTTCCGCCACCTGCAACGCGACATGGCCGAGGCCGGTTCCGAGATCGACGACGTGCATGCCGGGAGCGATCCCCGCCGCCCGCAGCAGCATCGCGGTGGCCGGGGCGATCGCGGCCGCCTGCGCCTCCAGCCGGGCGATCTCCGGCTCGTTGCTGCCCAGCACATACTGCGGCGGGGAGGTGGTCATCCACGCTGCGCCGGCTTGCGCCCCCAGGCCAGGAAGTGCAGGTGCGGCATGATCACCGTGTCGGGATCGGCCAGGTGGGCGCGGGCGGCCCGATCGAGCTCGTCGAGCTCGTCCTCGGTGAGCAATTCGCGTTCGACGATCTTGGCCCGCATGGTCTGCACGATGTCCAGGCGCACGGTGCGGCGAGAGTGCCCGATCGGGTACGCGTCGGCGCGCGCCTGCACTTCGACATCGATCAGACCCGCCGCGCGAAACAGCTCGGCAAGCCGGCGCCCGAGGTCGGGGTCGGCGCCGTCGGTTCGAAACGTGGCGATAAAGGTGTCCGCAAGCCGCTCCCAGGCGGCGCTCGGCGGGTAGCAGACGTGGGTGCTGGCGTCGGCCTCGTCGCCGGCCACCCATCCGCCCGGCGCCGCCAGCCGCACCATCTCGGCCACCACGTCGGCAGGGTCGGGGATGGTGACCAGGAGCAAGCGCGCGTGCACCAGGTCGAAGGAGCTGGCGGGCAGCCCCGTGTGCCGGGCGTCTCCCTGCACGACATCCACGTTGGCGAGACCGCGCTCCGCCGTGAGCTCGCGCGCCTGGGCAACGTGCTCGGAATTGAAGTCCAAACCGGTCACCCGCCCGGTGCCACCGACCCGTTCGGAGAGCAGCTCGAGCGTGCCGCGCGGTCCGCAGCCGAGGTCGAGCACGTTCCAGCCCGCGCCGATGCCGACTCGGTCGAGCAACTGCTCCGAGTGGGGACGCAGCTCGTCGGACTGCCGGCGCAACCGGTCGCGCTCGGCCGGATTGCTGCCGATCGCGTAGACGGGGACGCTCGCCGGCTCTGGCTCCGCTCCCGGCGTGACCCCTGTCAGTTCAACCATCCTGCATCGACCCCCCGGTCCTCGCTGCGATGTGCAAATCCGGGTGTAGCACGCCAGCCGGCTGGCGTCGCCGGGGCCTACCCCAGGCGTGACCCTAGTTCTCGCCCGTCGCCCGCCGGAGTGCTCAGCTGCCCGGCCAGCTCCCGCCGGGACCGGATGCCGAGCTTGGCGAAGATGTGGCTGAGGTGAAACTCCACCGTCTTGACGCTGAGGTACAGCTCGGCCGCCGCCTCGCGATTGGACCGACCGGTGGCGACGAGCCGAGCCACGGCCAGCTCCGCCGGGGTGAGCCCCACCGACCCGGGCCCCTGCTCGGCGAGCACGGGCGCCCCGCACGCGGCCAGCTCCCGGTCGCAGACCTCTATGTACGGCCGGCTGCGCAGCCCGGCCAGTCGCGCTCGGGCCGACCGCAGCGAGGCCACCGCGTGATCGCGCCGGCCCTCCTGGGCAAGACGACGGGCGTCGGCGATCTCGAGCAGCGCCAGCGCCAGCGGCCGTCGCAGACCGGCGGCATGACGCCAGGCGGCCGCGAATGCCGCGGCCGCGCCCGCGGTGTCGCCCACAGCCGTCGCCAGCATGCCTCGCAGCCGGTGCCCGGCGACGATGGCTGACGCCGGGCTGCTCTCAAACAGCGCCGCCTGAAGCTCAGCCAGAGACCGCGCCGCCTCCTGGAGGCGGTGCAGACCGATCAGGGCGTCGACTTCGAGCACCAGCCAGTCGTAGCGCTCCGGGCGGCCGAACCAGACCGCCTTGCCGGTGGCCCGGGCAGCGGCGGCGGCGTCGAGAACCCCCGCCAGGTCTCCGCTCGTGCTTGCCAGCCTGGCCTGCGCGGTGGCCGCCGCCGTGATCGCGTCGGCGGCGCCGAGCGCCTCGGCGCCGCGCTTGGCGGCCTCGACGTGGGCCTGCGCCCGCGGCCAGTCGCCCCGCGCCGCGGGCACGGACGCGGCGCAGCTGTGCACGTAACCGTAGTCCCAGCTTCGATCGACGCCGTGTGCCAATGAGACCGACAGCTCGCCGTGCAGCAGGGCGTCGTCCCAGGCTCCCAGGCGGTACTCGGCCTCGGACAGGCAGCTCAAGCACTGGCTGGAGTAGCGTAGCGGCACGCCCGCCCGCAGGCGCGCCGAGGCCGTGTTGAGGTCGGCGATCGCTCCATCGAGATCCTCGATGTACAGCTTGAACATGCCTCGCACCACCAGCGCGTCGGTTTCCCCCGGAGGCACCTCAGCTGCGCGGGTGGGCAGGAACGCGAACTGCGCGCGCGCCTCGGCGGCATGGCCCTCGGTCCACAGGCCGAGGGCGAGCAGGGCCGCCGCGCGATGGCGCAAGCCCGCCGGCGCCGCCGAGGCAGCCACCGCTCGCTTGCCCCATGAGATCGCCTCCGGGATCCGACCGGTGATCAGACAGAGCACCAGGAGATGGGTGGCCGCTCCAGCGCCGCCGGCGGCCTCGCGCACCGGATCGTGGCCTTGCCACGCCCGCTCGAGGCGGGCCTCCGCGGCCTGCGCCCGTCCCGCGAGCAGCTCCAGCTCGCCGAGCAGCGCGCTTTGCCTGGCGCTTCGCGGCGCGGCGGCGGCAGCCGGCATGAGCGTCCCGGCCTGGGCCGGCTCTCCACAGGCGAGGAGGGCCTCGATCGCGTCGAGCACGCGACGGTCTCGCTCCTCGCGCTCGCTGGTGATCGCCGCCGACTGGGAGAGCCAGGCCCCGGCTTGGGCCATCCTGCCCTCGGCCGAGGCCGCCAGCGCGGCCGCTTCGAGATCCTCGGCGAGGCGGGCGTCCGCCCCGACGGTCGCCGCGATGCGGTGGGCGAGCGCGTCCTCAGAGCCGAGCAACGCGGCAGCCCTCCGGTGCAGGCGGCGCCGAGCTACCGGCGAGAGGCTGTCGTAGACCGCGCTGTGAACGAGCGGATGGACAAAGGCGACCTCGGTGACGCGCTGGCCTGGCTGTTCGATGAGCAAGTCCAACTGCGCCGCCTCCGCCAGCGCCGGAAGCGGATCGTCGAGCTCCGCGAGCGCGGCGGCGACCCCCAGTTCGCTGCGGCGCCCGAGCGCCGACGCCGCGATCACGAGCCGTTGCCCGGACGGGGTGAGCGAGCTCAGCCGGTCGACGATCAGACGCGCGAGGGCGCGCGGAGCCGGCATCATCGAGCCCATCTGAGTGATTGCAGCGGGGCCCAGCTCCTCCAGCAGCGCGCGGCAGTGAAGCGGGTTGCCGCCGGTGTGATCGCGCAGGCTCGTGGCCGCGCTCCCCGACAGCTCGCCGATCCCGAGCGCCGCTGCCAGATCGACCAGCTCCGGTGCCGCCAGGCCGCCGAGCGCGATGCGCTCAGCGCTCCCGGCGAGAAATCGCGGCCAGCCATCCCCGAGGCGCTCCACCTCCCCCGTCCGCGCCGACACGAGCACGAGCACCCGGTCCGCCTGCAGCCGGCGCAAGGTGAATAGCAGCGCCCGCGCCGACGGACCGTCGGCCCAGTGAACGTCGTCCACGACGACGAGCACCGGATCCTCGCGGCGCTGCAGGTCCCCGAGAAAGCCGAGCAGCTCGGCACCCACCGCCAGCGGGTCGAGCGCTTCCCGCAGCTCGTCTCCGAGCATCGAGGATCCGCTGTCGTACCCGGCCGCCTGGGCGCAGGCCACGAGCTGACTGATGACACCGTAGGCCAGCCTCCGTTCCGACTCGTCGCAGCTGGCCCGCACCACCAAGCCGCTCCTGGCGACGGAAACGAACCGTGCCAGCAAGCTCGACTTGCCGATCCCCGCCTCCCCCTCGATCAGCGCCACCCGCGGCCGGCCGGCCCGCGCCGCCGCCAAGGCGCGCTGCAGCTCGGCCAGCTCGTCCGCACGCCCGACGAAGGCTCTCATCGCGCAACCATTGTCGCCTTAACCGCCGACTACCCTGGCGAGGATGCGCTCCCGGCCCGATGTGCTCGTCCTCGGCGGCGGCGGCGTGATCGGCGAAGCCTGGATGATGGGGGTGCTGGCCGGCATCGAGGATGGCGCCAACGTGGACCTGCGCCAGTGCGAGTCGTTCGTCGGCACCTCGGCGGGTTCGATCGTCGCCGCTCATCTGGTGGCCGGCAGGGCGCCCCGACGGCCCCCGTCGGTCGGCACCGAGGTCGAGGTCTCCGCCGCCGGGCCGTCCCGGGGCCTTGCGGTCGCCGCCGCCGCCGCGGCACGGCGTGCCGGTGAGGCTGCGCTGGCGGCGAGCGCCACGTTCGCGCCGCTGGCCCTGGGCGCGGCCGCTCCGGGGGGCGCGATCGTGCGGGCACTGCTGCTGCGCGGTCTCCCCCGTCCGTCGGACACGCTGACCCGGCTGCGCGGGCAGGTTGAGCGCTCCGGAGCCCGGTTCGACGGCCGACTCCGGGTCACGGCGGTCGACCGCGGCAGCGGGCGGCGGGTGGTGTTCGGACGGCCGGGCGCGCCGACGGCGAGCGTCGCCGAGGCGGTGGAGGCCTCGTGCACGGTCCCATGGCTGTTCGCGCCAGTCCGGATCGGTGACCGGGAATACGTCGACGGGGGGCTGTGGAGCCCGACCAACCTCGATGCGGCGCCCGCCGGGCGCGACACCCACGTCCTGTGCCTCAATCCCACGGCCAGCCTGACGACCAACCAGCCGATGTTGGCGGTTATGCGCAACGTCGCCCGGTCGGCGGTGTCGATCGAGGCGCTGGCGCTGCGGCGCCGGGGGGCGCGCGTGCTGACGATCGCCCCCAACGCCGAGTGTGCGGCCGCGATGGGCTCCAACTTCATGGACCAGGAGCCGCGCACCCGGGTGCTGGTGGCCGCCTACCGGCAGGGTCTCCGGGTCGTCGCCGAGACGAGTAGCCGGTAGCCACCGGTCCGGCTATATGCGGGCGATTACGGCGCCCGCACGACCTCGGGCACCGGCTCCGGCGCCGCCTCACGCTCGGCGATCACAACGCCGCGGCGCACCGCGTTGGAAAGCGCGCGCACGTAGGCGCGGGCGCCAGCCTCGAGGATGTCCGTCGACACGCCCTGCCCGGCGCCGCTGACGCCGCCGACCTCCAGCACCACCGAGGTCTCGCCGAGCGCGTCCTGGCCGCCGGTGACCGCATCGACCCGGAACTCCCTGAGACGGGCATCGACCGCGGTGGCGGCGTTGATGGCGTGAAAGATGGCGTCAACCGGGCCGTCGCCGGTGAACGAGCCGACCAGGTCCTCCCCGTCGGGTCCGCGGACGGCGACGGTGGCGTGTGGCGGGCGGCGGTTGGAGGCCTCGACGTCGAACCACTGGAGCGTGTACCCGGCCAGCTCCTGGCGCAGCTCGTCGGTGACCAGCGCCTCCAGGTCCATCGCCGTGACCTGCTTCTTCTTGTCGGCGATCTCCTTGAAGCGCTTGAACGCCGTGTTCAAGTTGTGCCCGGAGAGCTCGAAGCCCAGCTCGGCCAGCGCCTGGGCCAGGGCGTGACGCCCCGAGTGCTTGCCGAGGACGATCGAGTTGGCGTCCAGCCCGATGGTGGTGGCGTCCATGATCTCGTAGGTGGTGCGTTCCTTGAGCACGCCGTCCTGGTGGATGCCGGACTCGTGGGCGAAGGCGTTGCGTCCGACGATCGCCTTGTTGGGCTGCACCGCATATCCGGTCAACCGGCTGACCATCCGCGACGTCCGCGCGATCTCTCGGGTGACCGCGCCGGTGCGAAGGCCGACATCGGCCTCACGAGTGTGCAACAGCATGATGATCTCCTCGAGCGAGGCGTTGCCGGCCCGCTCGCCGATGCCGTTGACCGCGCACTCCACTTGGCGGGCGCCGGCCTGCAGCCCGGCGAACGAGTTGGCGACGGCCAGGCCGAGATCGTCGTGACAGTGAACCGAGAGCACCACGTCGCGCAGCGCGGGGACCAGCTGGTACAGGCGCCGCAGGAACGCGCCGTACTCGTCGGGCATCGCGTAGCCCACCGTGTCCGGGATGTTGATCGTCGTCGCCCCCTCGTCGATGGCGATCTGGCACACCTCGGCGGTGAATTCCGGCTCGGCCCGGGTGGCGTCCATCGGCGAGAACTCGACGTCGTCCAGGTACCGCTTGGCGTGCGCCACCGCCGCCCGCGCCTGGCCCTTGACGTCCTCCCGGGTGGTCTGCAGCTGGTGCTCGATGTGGATGTCGGAGGTGGAGATGAACGTGTGGATGCGCGGGCGAGCGGCGTCCTTGACCGCGTTGTAGGCGGCGTCGATGTCGGCGACGTGGGTGCGGGCCAGGCCGGCGACGACCGGCGGCTCAGCAGCGGCGAACTCAGATCGGGCGATCGCCTGGACGGCGTCGAAGTCGCCGGGCGAGGTGATTGGGAACCCGGCCTCGATCACGTCGACGCCGAGACGGCCGAGCTGCTGCGCGATCTCCAGCTTCTCCTGCGTGTTCAGCGAGATTCCCGGTGACTGCTCGCCGTCGCGCAGCGTCGTGTCGAATATGACTACTCGGTTGGGGTCGTCAGGCTGGGTCATGGTCTCTCCGTCTGTCTTGGAACTTGGCTGCTTCTCGCTGCTTGGTCGCGGCTACATGCGGCCGCCGGCGCGCTATTCCCCCCGAGGGGGGAGGAGAAGAAGAAGCGCAAGGTCGAGGCGGAGAGCCATCGGGCGCAAGCGTAGCAACCGCGCGCTACAGCGCGACCGTCTGCCCGGCGACGAACCCCTCGCTGGAGACGATCTCGGCCACCACCTCGGCCGGCGCCGGTGAGCTGGTGGTGATCGCCATCACCGCGAGGTGCCCGTCGCCGCCGGTGCTCTTGTCGCGCAGGCGGCCGACGGCGGCGGAGATGATGTTGACCCCGTGGCGGCCGAACGCGGTGCCGACGCGGCCCAGCATGCCGGGCAGGTCCTGGTAGCGGAACAGCGTGACGTGCTCCTCCAGCTGGACGTCGATGCGCTGGCCCCAGGCCTCGATCAGATGCGGACGATTCTGGCGGCCGAACAGGGTCCCGGCGACGCGGACCGCGCCCGTGGCGGAGCTCACCTGCACCCTGACCACATCGGTGTAGTCGCGGGCCGCGGTGTGCTTGGTCTCCACCACCTGGATTCCTCGCTCCTCGGCGACCGCCGGTGCGTTGACGGCGTTGATGTCGTCCTCGGTGTGGCCGGCCAGCGCCCCCAGCAGCGACTGGATCGTCAGCAGACGAGTGTCGTGCTCGGCGAGCCGGCCGATGAAGTCCGTCTGAATTCGATCCACCGAGCCCCCGTCGGCGATCGCCAGCGCGATCGCGATCCGCCCCAGCGACTCGCACAGCGGGAGGTAGGGCCCCAACACCTCCAGGTCCTCGGCCGCAATCGCCGGCACGTTCACCGCGCTGGTCACGAGCCCGCCGGCCAGCGCGGCGACGACCTGCTCGGCCGCCTGATAGCCGGCCCGATCGGTCGCCTCCGCCGTCGAGGCCCCGAGATGGGGGGTGACGATCACGTTCGGGTATCGAAACAGCGGATGGTCGGTGATCGGCTCGGCGCGGAACACGTCCAGCGCGACGCCCGCCACCTTGCCGGAAGCGAGCGCCGCCTCCAGGTCCTCGTCGACGACCAGCGGGCCGCGAGCGACGTTGAGCACCCGCACGCCGTCCTTGCACTTGGCCAGCGCGGTGGCGTCGAGCCACCCCTCGGTATCCGGGGTCTTGGGCAGATGCAGGGTCAGGAAATCGGCCGCCGCATAGACGTCGTCGGGGGATTCGGCCCGTTCCACCCCCAGCTCGCGATAGCGCTCGGCGCCGACGTAGGGGTCGTAGGCGATCACCCTCATGTTGAAGCCGCGCGCCCGCTGGGCGACCAGTTGCCCGATCCGGCCGAAGCCGAGGATCCCGAGCGTCTTCTCGTACAGCTCCACTCCGGAGAACTTCGATCGCTCCCACCGGCCGCCGGTGAGCGACGCATGCGCCTGGGGCACGTTGCGCGCCAGCGCCAGCAGCAGCGCCATCGTGTGCTCGGCGGCGGTGATGACGTTGGATTCGGGGGCGTTGGCGACCACGATCCCCCGCTTGGTCGCGACGTCGACGTCGACGTTGTCGACGCCGACGCCGGCGCGTCCCACCGCCCGCAGCCGAGTCGCCTTGGCCAGCAGGTCGCCGTCGAGCCGGGTGGCCGAGCGGATCAGGATTCCCTCGTAGGCGCCGATCCGCTGCTCGAGCTGCCCGCGATCCCAGCCGACGCCGAGATCGACGTCGAAATGCTCGCGCAGCAGGTCGATCCCGGAGTCGCCGATCTTCTCGGCGACGAGCACCCGCGCGCGGCTCACCCGCACCTCCGCTCGCCGGTCGGCCCGGGCTGGGTCATCCGGCGACGCGCTCCAGCACCCAGTCGATGCAGGCGGTCAGCGCCTGGACCTCGCCCGGGTCGGTGGCGGGGAACATGGCGACCCGCAGCTGATTGCGACCAAGCTTCCGGTAGGGCTCCACGTCGACGATCCCGTTGGCCCGCAGTGTCGCCGCCACCGCGGCGGCGTCGACATCCTCGGTGAAGTCGATCGTGCCGACGACCAGCGATCGCTTCGCCGGATCGACCACGAACGGGGTCGCTGACGGATGCCGCTCCGCCCAATCGTAGAGGTGCGCGCTCGAGGTCGTGGTGCGGCGCACCATCGCGTCCAGCCCGCCCTGTTGCGCCATCCAGTCCAGCTGATCGGCAATCAGCAGCAGGGTGACGATCGCCGGGGTGTTGTAGGTCTGGTTCTGGCGAGCGTTGTCGACCGCGATCGGCAGCGACAGGAAGTCCGGCACCCACCGCCCCGGCGCCGCCAAGCCCGCGATCTCCTGCACCCGAGCCAGCGCCGCCGGGCTCATCGCAGCCAGCCACAGCCCGCCGTCGGAGGCGAATCCCTTCTGGGGGGCGAAGTAGTAGACGTCGGCGTCGGCGATCTGCACCGGCAGCCCGGCCGCTCCCGACGTGGCGTCGATCAGGACGAGCGCGTGGTCGGAGTCGGCGGGGCGGGTCACCGGGACCATCACGCCGGTGGAGGTCTCGTTGTGGGCCCACGCGATCACGTCCGCGGCCGGATCCGAGGTGGGCGCGGGGGCATCGCCCGGCGCGGCCTCGATGACGATCGGCTCGTCCAGGAACGGCGCTGCCCGCGTGCACGCCGCGAACTTGGACGAGAACTCCCCGTAGGCCAGGTGCAGCGCGCGGTCGCGGGCCAGGCAGCAGGTCGCCGCATCCCAGAACGCGGTCGTGCCGCCATTGCCGAGGATGACCTCGTATCCGTCGGGCAGCGCGAACAGCTCGGCGATACCCGCGCGAACCCGGCCGACGAGCCCCCGGACGGGCTGGCGGCGATGTGAGGTCCCGATCACGGCGGCACCTGGACCGGCGACATACTCCAATTGGGCCGGTCGGACCCGGGAGGGGCCGGAGCCGAAGCGCCCGTCGGCGGGCTTGAGCGCGGACGGGATCTTCAGGTCTGAAACGGTGTCGGTCACGTGCCCTGCGGGCCGAGGGCTACTCCGAGAACTCGGTATCGATCCAGTCCATGTGCTCGCGCAGCTCCTTGCCGACGACCTCGACCTGGTGGCCGGCCTGCTCGGAGCGCATGCGCTTGAAGTTCTCCTGTCCGGCGCGGTTCTCGGCGATCCACTCGCGCGCAAAATCGCCGGACTGGATCTCGGTCAGCACCTGCTTCATCGCGGCCCGCGTCTCGTCGCCGATGATCCGCTGCCCCCGGGTCATGTCCCCGTACTCGGCGGTGTTGGAGATCGAGTAGCGCATACCCGAGATCCCCTTCTCATACATCAGGTCGACGATCAGCTTGAGCTCGTGCAGAACCTCGAAGTAGGCCAGGCGCGAGTCGTAGCCCGCGTCGGTGAGGGTCTCATAACCCGCCCGGACCAGCTCGGTGACCCCGCCGCAGAGGACCGCCTGCTCGCCGAACAGGTCGGTCTCGGTCTCGTCCTTGAACGTGGTCTCGATCACGCCGCCCCGGGTCCCGCCGATCCCCTTGGCGTAGGCGAGCGCCATGTCGAGCGCGTCACCGGTCGCGTCCTGGTCCACGGCGACCAGGCAGGGGACCCCGGAGCCCTCCATGTACTGACGGCGAACGAGGTGACCCGGCCCCTTGGGGGCGACCAGGGCGACATCCACGCCGGGCGGGGGGAGGATCTGCTCATAGTGAATCGAGAAGCCGTGGCCGAACATCAGCAGGTTGCCGGGCGCGATCCCGTCCTTCAGGCCGCTCTCCCAGATCTCGCCATGAAGCTCGTCGGGGGCGAGCAGCGTCACGATCTCGCCGACGCTGGCGGCGTCGGCCGGCTCCAGCACCTTCAAGCCGTGCGCCTCCGCCTTGGCGACGCTGGCCGACGCGGGGCGCAGTCCGACGACGACGGACACGCCCGAGTCCTTGAGGTTGAGCGCATGGGCGTGGCCCTGGGAGCCGTAGCCGATGATCGCGACGGTCTTGCCGTCGAGCTTGTGCAGGTCCGCGTCGTCGTCGTAGAACATGCGCCGCAGCCTAGCGGGCGGCGGACACCGGCCGCGGCGGCGGGGCGGCCGCGCCGGCACCACCCGCGAGCCGCCGGGGCTACGAACCGCCGAAGCGGCTGCGCAATGCCATCACGTCGTTGACGTAGCGCTGCGTGTCGCTGAACAAACCGTGCTCGTGAACCGACCTCAGGCCCTGGTAATACCCCGCCGCCGCCAATTCGGGATTGCCGCCGGTCTGGTCCAGCAGCGAGCGCAGCAGGAGCACCCCACCTCTGATGTTGTCGGTCGCCGAGGTGGGCGAAAGCGGGATTGGCCCGGCCAGGTTGCGGTCGATGTAGTTCCAGGTCCCGGGTTCGATCTGCATGACGCCGGTGGCACCGGTGCTGGACACCTCGTTGTTGTTCAAGCCGCTCTCCTGATAGCCGATCGCCTCGGCCAGCGATGGCGACACACCATTGGCGGCGGCGATCGACCCGACCTCGGATGGGCTCACCGCCTCCGGGGTCGGCTGCGCGCCCGAATCGACTGCGGCGCGGCGCGGCGCCGCTCCGGCGGCCGAGGGCTCGCCCACCGCAGCCCCGGAACCGGAGCTCGGGATGGTGATCGCCTTTCCGGCGAGCAGCAACCCATTGACATCGAGCCCGTTGTCGGCAGCCAGGGCGTCGACGGTGGTGCCGTAGCGGACGGCGATCGCCGACAGCGTGTCGCCGGGCTTGACCACGTAGCCGCCGGTCGAGGACGCAGCCTCGGTCGGCGTCGACTCCGCGGCCGTCGTCTGCGAGACCTGCGACTCCGTGGGGCCCGTGCCGGTGGCTGACGGCTGAGGCGGGATCGCCAGCGACGTTCCGGCGGTCAGCTCGGCGTCGGGCGAGAGGCCGTTGGCCGCGGCCAGCTGGGCCACCGACAGACCGTCGGTGGCGGCCACCGACCACAGCGACTCGCCGGGAGCGACCACGTGCTCGAACATCGCCGAGGCGGTGGCGGGGACGCAGAGCGCCGCCAGCGCCGCCGCTAGAAAGAACAGCTTCCATGTGCGCATGCAGCACAGTGTCCAGACGCCACCCGTAACGCGACACCCCTGCAACCGTAGGTGCAGCTTGCAAGAACGGTGTCAGGCTGCGGCGATCGCGACCAGAGAGCTGCCCGGCAGGGCGACCGAGCCGTCGTCGGCCGTGTACGGCGCTGCGCCCTGCGCGACCCGGGCCGCCACCTCGGCCTGCTGCGCGCAGTCCAGTTCGCGCACGAGGGACCCGAACGTCGGCGAAATCTCAATCGTCTCCTCGAAGTACTCCTCGACCCTCGCGTAGCGCCGCACCAGCGCCACCGCCGTGACCGCCACATCGGTGAACCCGGCGTCCTGAAGCAGCTCGGCCAGCCGACCCTTGCCGGCGAGCCTGAACATCCCCGGCGCGTCGGCATCGGGGGGCGGCGCGTGGCCCAGCGCCACCATCGCGTCGGTGGGGATCGTCGCCCATGGGTTGCGCTCACGGGCGTCCCAGACCGCCAGCGCCGCCCGGCCGCCCGGTGCCAGCACGCGCCGGATCTCGTGCGCCGCGGCGTCGGGGTCGACGATCAGCATGATCCCCCACCGGCACAGGACGCCGTCGACGCTGGCGGTCGGAAGATCGATCCACTCCAGCTCCAGGGTCCGGAACTCGACGTTGTCGACCCCGAGCTCGCCGGCGCGGCGGCGCGCGACCTCGAGCATCGCCTCCGCCCCGTCGCTGGACAGCAGCGTGCCCCCGGGCGCCACGCGCTCGGCGGCCATGAAACCGGTGTCGCCGGGACCGGCGGCCAGCTCCAGCAGCCGCTGACCCGGCGCCGGCGCCAGCCCCTCCACCATCGCCACCGACACGGGCATCCCCCACTCCCGTATCCGGCCGGCGCGCTCCCCCCAGGCGGAGGCGGCGCACTCCCAGGATTGGCGGCTGGCGGCGCGGATCTCCTCCGGGTCGACCGCGGTCATAGCCCGGAGCCTACCCCGCGAGCCAGACCTCGGGACGCCTCAACGGAGCTCCCCGCGCAGCAGCTTGCCGGTCACCCCGCGCGGCACCCCGACGACCTCCTCGAAGCGCTTGGGCACCTTGAACGCCGCCAGCCGCTGGGCGCAGTGCGCTCGCAGCTCCTCCGGGGTGACCCCGGCGCCATCGGCTGCGACCACCTGGGCCACCACCGCCTCCCCCCACTCTGGATCGTCGCGGCCGAAGACCGCGGCGTCGGCGATCGCCGGATGCTCGAGCAGCACCGCCTCGACCTCGACCGGGGCCACGTTCTCGCCACCGGTGACGATGGTGTCGGCCCGCCGGCCGAGGATGACCAGGCGGCCCTGGTCATCCAGCTCGCCGAGGTCGCCGGTGTGCAACCAGCCGTCGGGGCCGAGCGCCTCGGTGGCCACGGTCCGGCCGCGGACGAGCACCTCGCCATCCGCCGGGGCGATCCTCAGCTCGACGCCGAGCAATGGATAGCCGTCGGTGGCGATCTGCGAGCAGGCCTCGGTCATCCCGTAGGAGGGGGCGACGGCTACGCCGGCGCCACGCGCTCGGGAGAGCAGCGGCGGGGCGATCGGGCCGCCGCCCAGCAACACCCGCCGCAGCGTGGGCGGCTCACGCAGTCCGGCATCGAGCAGTCGGGTGAGCATGGTCGGCACCAGCGACACGAGCGTGACCGCTTCGGTCGAGTCCAGCAGGGCGGCGAGGGCCCGTTCGGTGTCGAAGCGCTCGTGCAGCAGTACCGTGGTGCCATAGATCGCCGAGCGCAGTTGGATCGACAGTCCGCCGACGTGGGCCAGCGGCATCGGGCACAGCCACTTCTCCGCCGGATCGAGCCCCAACGCCAGCGCCGAGCCGATCGCGTTCCACAGCCAGTTGTCGTAGCTCAGCGCCACCGGCTTGGGGCCGGCGGTCGTGCCCGAGGTGAACATCAGCGTCGCCGTCGCCTCCGGCTCGAGCGGCCGGGGGGACGCCTCGGTCCCGGCGATCGGCTCCTCCAGGACGGCGACCGTCCCGGCGGTCCGCGCCTCGCGCTCTGACCGGCGCAGGCGCAGGTCGATGGGGACGGCAACCGCTCCGATGAGCAGGCAGCCGTGCAGCGCCGGCACCAGCCGGTCGGCCGGGAGGGCCAGGGCGACTCGGTCTCCGGCCCGGACGCCCCGTTCCAGCAGCGCCCCGCCGACGCCGCGGGCACGGGCGTACAGCTCCGCGTAGGTGACGGCGCCGGAGGCGGCAATCAGCGCATCACGGTCGCCTCGCAGGCGCGCCGCGCGGGCCAGCCAAGCTTCCACGACCTACCGCTTGGTCGACAGTGTCGCCGGCGCGCCGGGCCGGGCGGCCGGTGGCGCCGGTGGCGCGCTGGCCCGAACCGCCGCTTTCCCGCCCCGGCGCCGCGGCCGGCGGACGCGGAGCTCCTCGGCGAGGTAGTAGGAGCCGACGACCAGCCCCGCGGCCACCACCTGGGCGACGACCGTCTGCACGTTGGGGAAGATGGAGAACCACAGGCCCATCCAACCGGGGATGGCGATGTGCAACGGGGTGGTGCCGATCCAGCCCGCCTGCTGGAGCTCCTGGACGCTCTCTCCGACCATCACCAGCAACACGAGGCCGAGCAGCATCCCGGTCGCCACCAGCATCCGCTTGTAGGGGAGCCGCCGCTGCAGGCCGAACGTGAGCCAGCCGATCGCCGCCACGAACACCAGCCCCAGCGCGACGCCCTCCAGCACCGTGGTCGACCCGTAGCGCAGCCGCAGGTTCTGCAGGAACAGCACGACCTCGAAGCCCTCGCGGTAAACCGAGGTGAAGCCGAGCAGTGCCAGGCCGAGCATCGTGCGCTGGACGCTGACCGATCCGGCCTCTCCCATCAGCTCCTTGCGCCGGCGGTTGTGCCCGGCGATCCACCCGGTCCAGTAGACCTTGTGAAAGAACCAGTTCATGACCACGAGCAGGACGGCGATCGCCAGCAGTCCGGTTGCCGCTTGGAGATCGAGGCTGCCCGGCCCGACCGCGGCGGTGATCGCGATCGCGGCAAACCAGGTCAGAACCGCGGCGCCGAACGCGGCCGCGGCGCCCACGGCCAGCGGCTTGCGGTAGGCGCTGTTGGCGCCACGCATGCTGGCGGTGAGCACGGCGAGCACGAGAATCGTCTCCAGCCCCTCGCGGAGCACGAGAATGGCGCTGTCGACGACGACCGCCAGATGGCTGAGATGCTCCGTCGGATTGGTCGGGTCAGGGGTTCCGGCGCCGGCGCTGACCAGCTGCCAGACGAGGAACGCGGCCGCCGCCGCTCCCAGCAGGCACCAACCGAGCCGCTTGCGCATTCGCTGCCTGTCGGAGGTCACGGAGCGCATATTAGGGATCCCTAACCGATTTTGATGCGGGCTAACGCCCGCTGTTGGGTGGCGTCGCCTACAGTCCCGTCCGTGCCTGGACTACCGGAGCAAGCGTGAGCGCCATTCGCTGGCAGGCGGCGGGGGACTACACCGACATCCGCTACGAGCTGGCGACCGGGGATGCCGCCGGCATCGCGAAGATCACCATCAACCGCCCGGAGGTCCGCAACGCGTTCCGCCCCGAGACGGTGGTGGAGCTCTCCGACGCGTTTGAACGGGCCCGCGAGGACTCGCGCGTCGGGGTCATCATCCTCACCGGCGAGGGCCCCGACGCCTTCTGCTCCGGCGGCGATCAACGCGTCCGCGGTGGCCGTGGCGGCTACGTCAGCGGTGCCGACCCCGCTGCCGCCGGCTCCCATCAGGAGGTGGGCCGTTTCCACGTCACCGACCTGCACGTCCAGATCCGGCGGATGCCCAAGCCGGTGGTGGCCATGGTCGCCGGCTACGCGGTCGGCGGCGGCCACGTGCTCCACGTCGTCTGCGATCTGACAATCGCGGCCGACAACGCCCGGTTTGGCCAGTCGGGCCCGAGGGTGGGGTCGTTCGACGGCGGCTTCGGAGCCAGCGTGCTGTCGCGGCTGGTCGGGCCCAAGAAGGCCAAGGAGATCTGGTTTCTCTGCCGGCAGTACGACGCCCGGCAGGCGCTGGAGATGGGGCTGATCAACGCGGTGGTCGCGCTGGATCGCCTCGAGGAGGAGACCGTCCAGTGGTGCCGGGAGATGCTGGCGATGTCGCCGTTCGCGCTGCGGATCCTCAAGGCGAGCTTCAACGCCGACGAGGACGGCCTGACCGGGATCCAGCAGCTGGCCCACGACGCCAACCTGCTCTTCTACATGAGCGAGGAGGCCCAGGAGGGCCGCGACGCCTACCTTCACAAGCGACGGCCCGATTTCTCGAAGTTCCCCCGTCGGGCCTAGCAAGCAGGGAGCGCGAGCATGAGCTCCATCCGGATCTGGCTGATGGCCGCGCGCCCGCGGACCCTCCCGGCGGCGATCGCGCCCGTACTCGTGGGAACCGCGCTGGCCGGCTTCCTGCACGTGTTTGCGCCGCTTCGATTCATCGCGGCCCTGCTCGGGGCGCTGTTCATCCAGGTGGGAACGAACCTGTCCAACGACTACTCCGACGCCCGCCGTGGCGCCGACACCGAGGACCGGCTCGGACCGGTCCGGGTCACCGCCGGGGGGCTGGTGCCACCCCGACAGGTGCTGATCGCCACCTACGTGTCGTTCGGCCTGGCGGTGGTGGCGGGCGCCTACCTGGTCGCCGTCGCCGGCTGGCAGCTGTTGATCGTGGGGGCGGCGTCGATCCTCGCCGGCGTCGGCTATACCGGCGGTCCGCGGCCGTACGGCTACGAGGGCCTGGGCGAGGCGTTCGTGTTCCTGTTCTTCGGGGTGGTGGCCGTCGCCGGCTCGTTCTTCGTCCAGGTCAAGCATCTCGATTGGGAAGCGTTCGCGCTGTCGGTCCCCGTCGGGCTTCTCGCCGCGGCGATCCTCATCGTCAACAACGTGCGCGACATCGACTCCGATCGCCGGGCGGGTAAGCGCACGCTGGCCGTCAAGCTCGGCCGAGCGCGCACCCGGGAGATGTTCGCCGCCGTCGTCTACGTTTCCTACATCCTGGCGCCGGTCACCTGGCTGTTCGGTCCCACGACCGCCTGGGTACTGCTGCCGTGGCTCACGCTGCCGCTGGCTGCCGCCGTCGTCAGGCTGGTCCGGACACGGACCGATGGGCGGTCGCTGAACGAGGCCCTGGCGCGCAGCGGAATGCTCCAGCTGGCGTTCTGCGTGCTGCTGGCGGCCGGGCTGCTGCTCAGCCGTTGATCCGGCGGGGCGGCAAACTGGGACCGACGTCATGAAGCTGAGCGTGCGATCGGTCACCGCCGCGATGCGCGAGCCGTTCGCGGCCGCCCACGGCACCATCGGCGAGCGCGAGCTGGTGCTGGCCACGCTGGAGGCCGCCGGCGGCCTGCGCGGCTACGGCGAGGCGGCGCCGCTTGAGTCATACGACGGCATCTCGGCGGCGGCGGTCACGGCCGCGCTCGCGGACTGCCGTCCGGTGCTCGAGGGCTCCGACGAGGACGCCCCGATCGCCGACATCATCGCCCGCTGCGCCGAGGTCACCCTGCTCCCGCAGGCGCTGGCGGCGCTCGATCTCGCGCTCTGGGATCTGGCCGCCCGGCGAGCCGGGGCACCGGTGTGGCGACTGCTCGGCGCCCCCGAGGCCCGGCCGGTGCCGGTCAACTGGACGATCGCGTCGGCCGACCGCTCCGGCGCCGCCCACGAGGCGGCCCAGGCCCGGGCCGACGGGTTCTCAGCGGTCAAGGTCAAGGTCGCGATCGGCGATGACCCCGCCCGCCTGGCCGCCGTCCGGGCGTTCGCCGGCCCGCAGATGGCGATTCGGATCGACGCCAACGGAGGCTGGTCGCCCGAGGAGGCGGAGGCGGCGCTGCGGTTGATCGCAGCGGTGGGGATCGAGTTCTGCGAGGAACCGGTCGCCGGCCTCGACGCGATCCGCCACCTCCGGGATCGGACCGAGATCTCGTTGGCGCTGGACGAGTCGGCCGCCGATGCCGACGCCTTCGCCCTCCCCGCCGCCGATCTCATCTGCCTGAAGATCGGCCGCTGCGGCGGGATCACCGGCGCCGTCGAGACCGCGGCTCGCGCCCGCGCCGCCGGGTATGAGGTGTATCTGGCCTCCACGCTCGACGGGCCCCTCGGGATCGCCGCCGCGCTGCACGTGGCCGCCCTGATCGCGCCCGATCGGGCGTGCGGGCTGGCGACGCTGGGGCTGTTTCACGGCCGGTCCGATCCGTTCGCCCCGCGCCACGGCGCCATCGCGCTCCCCCGGGGGCTCGGCCTCGGCGACGGTCTGCTCAGCTGGTACTCGTGATTATGCGAGCGACCGCGGCGGGGGCCTCCAGGTGCACGGCGTGGCCGGCGCCGGCCACCACCTCGACGCGGGCGTCCGGCAGGGCGGCCGCCATCGCCTCGGCGATGGCGCGGAACTTGGCGTCGCGCTCGCCGACCAGGAGGTCGACGGGCGTCGTCAGCTCGCCCAGGCGCTCCCACAGCGACGGCAGCGCCCCGGTCCCCAACCCCCGCAGCGCCGCCGCCAGCCCCGCCGGGGTGTTGCGCCGGCGGTCGGCGCCGATCGCCGCCTGCACGGCCGCGGGCTGGCCGGCCAGGACGGGCGTCCGCGCCCACCGGTCGGCGAACTGATCGATCGTCATCGCCTCGACCTCGTCGGCCAGCCGGTCGTCGGCGGCGCGGCGCTGGGCCCGCGCCGCCGGATCGGCGATCCCGGGGCTGGCTGAGATCAGCACCAGACGGCTCACCCGGTCGGGTAGCGCCAGCGCCGCGTGCAGCGCCAGCCGGCCGCCCATCGAGTAGCCGACGAGCGCAGACACCGCCGGCGTCAGCGCCGCCAGATCGTCGACCACCCCGTCCAGCGACACGGGCCGCCGCTCCGCCGCGCTGCCGTGCCCTCGAATGTCGGGGGTCAGCGGCCGGTAGCGTTCTCCGAGCGCCTCCGTCACCGTCTGCCAGCTGGCGCCGGTGTTGGTGAACCCGTGAAGCAGCACCACAGTCCTCGTCACAAGTGCAGATCATGACCGCCACCGATACCTACCTGTTGCTGCGCGCGTTCTGCGAAGAGCTCGGGCGCTGTGGCCTGGAGCACGCATGCACCTCGCCGGGATCGCGCAACACGCCGATCCTGCTGTCGCTGGCCCGCGAGCCGCAGATCCGCTGCTGGTCGCACATCGACGAGCGCTGCGCCGGCTTCTTCGCCGTCGGGGCGGCCAAGGCGACGGGTCGCCCGGTGGCGATCACCTGCACGTCGGGCACGGCCGCCGCCAACCTCGCGCCGGCGGTCATCGAGGCCTGGCACGCTCGGCTGCCGCTGATCGTGCTGACAGCGGATCGGCCGCCCGAGCTGCGCGAGGTCGGCGCCGGACAGGCCATCGACCAGATCAAGCTGTACGGCGACGCCGTCAAGTGGTTCTTCGAGGTCGGCGTCGACCGCGCCGGCGTCGCCTCGCTGCGCTGGATCCGGCAGCTGGCCTGCCGCGCCTACTGGACGGCGCTGAGTGGCCGCCCGGGGCCGGTCCACCTCAATCTCCCGCTGCGCGAGCCGCTGGTCCTCGACTCGCCGCTGCCTGACGATCCGGTGCCCGGAAGGCCCGGCGACCGGCCGTGGACCAGCTATGCCGTCGCCGCGCCGCCTTCGCCCGCCCCGGCCCGCAGCCTCCCCGCCCGCGGGGTCGTGGTTGCCGGCCGCGACGAGCGTGGCCGCGGCCTCGGGGAAGCGGTCGCCGCATTCGCCCAGCGGGCCGGCTACCCGCTGCTGGCTGATCCGCTCTCCGCCGCCCGCCGGGGCGCCGCCGCGATCGCCACCTACGACCTGCTCCTGCGCGACCCGGAGTTCACCGCCCGCACCCGGCCCGAGGTGGTGATTCGCGTCGGCGATCTGCCGACGTCCAAGCCGTTACGGGCGTGGCTGGCATCGCTTCCCGGCGTGCAGCAGGTGACGCTGGACCCCGAGGCGAGCTGGCAGGATCCGGCCGGGGTTCTCAGCGAGATCGTGGCCGCAGACGCGGTCACGACGCTACCCGCCTGGAGCGCACCGCCCGACCCGGCGTGGCTGGCCGGCTGGCGTCGTGCCGACGCGGCGGTGACCGAAGCGATCGAGCGCGAGCTGCCGGCCGGGGAGCTCTCGGAGCCGGGCGTGGCCCGCCTCCTGGGTGACGCGCTGGCCGCCGACACGATCCTGTTCGTGGCGTCGTCGATGCCGATCCGGGATGTCGAGCTGTACCTCGGCACGGGCGACGAGCTCCCGCGCGTGCTGTCCAACCGCGGCGCCAACGGCATCGACGGCACCGTGTCGACGGCGTTCGGGGTCGCCGCGGCGACGGCACGCCCGGTGGTGGTGCTGATCGGCGACGTCGCGCTGGCCCACGACATCGGTGGCCTGCTGGCCGCGCGGCGGCTCGGGCTGGATCTGACGATCGTGGTGCTCAACAACGACGGGGGCGGGATCTTCGAGTTCCTGCCCGTCAGTGGAGAGACGGACGCCTTCGAGGAGCACGTGGCGACCCCGCACGGGCTCGACTTCGAGCAGGCGGCGGCGCTCTACGGGCTCGGTTACGCCCACGTGCGGACGCCGGCCGAGCTGGAGTTGGCGCTCGGTGGACGCGGGACCCGGTTGATCGAGGTTCGCACCGACCGGGCCGATAACCTCGCTCTGCATCGGCGCGTGGCCGAGGCGGCGCTGCGGGCGCTCACCCCGCCAGCGCCGGCAGCATCACTTCGAGCTTGACCTCCGCCTCGGCCAGCTCCGCCGCTGGATCGGAGTCGCGGACGATGCCGCAGCCGGCGTAGCAGCGGCCGACCTGGCCGCGCAGCAGCGCGCAACGCAGCGCGACGCAGAATTCACCGTCGCCGGACGCATCCGTCCAGCCCACCGGCCCGGCGTACCAACCCCGGTCAAACCCCTCCAGCGCCGGGATCACGTCGAGCGCGGCGGCCGGCTCGGCGCCGACCGCCGGAGTCGGGTGCAAGCGGCCGACGAGCTCGACGGCATCGATCGGCGCGGCCAGCTGGGCACGGATCGGCGCGGCGAGGTGCTGGATGTTGGCCACGCGGACGAGGACCGGCTCGGCCGCGGCGGTCACCCACACCGAGTGCGGGCGCAGGCTGCGGGCGATGCGGCGGGCGACGATCGCGTTCTCCTCGCGGTCCTTGTCGGAGTGCAGCAGCCGCTCACCGAGATGATCGTCGACCGCCGGGTCGGCGCTGCGACGCGCCGAGCCGGCGAGGGCGACGGTGCTGGCGCGCTGGCCCTCGCGGCGGATCAGCAGCTCGGGACTGGCGCCGATGAAGGTGGCATCGCCGCGGCCGACGGCGTACACGAACGAGCTCGGAAACGCCTCGCGCAGCAGACCGAACACGGCGGCGGGATCGTGGTCGACCGGAGCGTGCACCTCGACCTCACGGGCGAGCACCACCTTCTGAAACTCCCCGGCGCCGATCCGCTGCACCGCCCGCGCCACCGCCTCCTCGTAGTGGGCCGGAGGCATGGGGCTGACCACCTCATAGCCTCCCACGGGCGCCGGATCCAGCAGCGGAAGCGGACGCTTGACGAGCTCCGACAGGCGCCGCCCCACCCGGGCGCCGGCATCCTCGGCGGTGTCGTCGGGCGCGACCTCGACGTTGACGGTGAGCCGGCAGCCGCCGGCGCCACGAGCCAGCGAGACCTCGGGCACGACCAGCGAAGCGGGCGCGAATCCGCTCCACGCGGGGGATCCGCCGCCGGCGGAGTCGAATGCGAAGCCGCCCACCGCCACCAGGCCGCCCCCCCGTGGCCCGTCGGGATCGTCGGACAGCGCCTCCCCGGCGATCGAGCGCCAGCGGGCGGCGATGTCGGAGAACCGCGCCCGACCGGCGGCCTCGAGCGTTCTGGCCACGCCCAGCCCGGCGAGGGCGGCGCGGTCACGATCGGGTTGCTCCAGGCAGAACCAGGGCTCGCCGGGGCGGCGGGACGCCAGGAGCAGCGCGGTCGGGTCGGTGTCGGCGGCGACGGCAGCGGTGACGCTGACCAGCGTGGCCGACCCGGTGCTGCGGGCGCGCCGCAACGCGTCCCGGACCCGGCGGTCCAACCGCTTCGCCGCGGCGGCGTCCAGCCATCGTCCGGGGTCGGTGCGCGGAGCCGTGCGTCGCATCACGATCAGGCTACCGTCCGGTCCCGACCGGCCTGGGCGGTCGGGCCTCACGGCAGCACAGCGGCTCGGGGCGCTACGCGGTGCTCTCGATAGGGAGCTATCCCCCGGTTCAGGGCCCGCAGGCCCGCGGACCCTCAGGTTTCGCTGCGTCCCCGAGCGATCGCGATCTCGCCCGTGCGCGCCATCTCGATCAGACCGAACGGTCGCACCAGCGCCTCGAACGCGTCGACCTTGTCACAGGTGCCGGTGACCTCCACGACCACCGAGCGCTTGCTGACATCGACCACCTTGGCTCGAAAGATCTCGCAGATCTGCATCACCTCGGCGCGGGACGCGCCGTCGGCCGAGACCTTGAACAGGGCCAGCTCGCGCGCCAGCGTCTCCCCCGGCGCCAGATCCCGGATCTTGAGCACGTTGACCAGCTTGTGCAGCTGCTTGGTCACCTGGTCGATCGGGTGCACCGCCCCGTCGAGCGTGAGCGTGATCCGCGAGACGCGCTCGTCGTCGGTCGGGCCGACGGCGAGCGTGTCGATGTTGAAGCCGCGCCGCGCGAACAGGCCCGCGATCCGCGTCAGGACACCCGGCTTGTTCTCGACCAGGATCGAGAGGATGTGCTTGCGCCCGGTGCGTAGCCCCGAGACCGCTTCCAGCTGGTCAAGCGACAGGACCTCCTTGGTTGCCGGCTCGCCCATGCTCAGCCCACCATGTCCCGGGCGGCCTGCCCGGGCGCGATCATCGGATACGTGTTCTCCTCGCGGGTGACCCGGACGTCGACCAGCACCGGACCGTCGGTCGCGATCGCCTCCTTGATGTCGGCCACCAGCGTGGACTTGTCCTGCAACCGGATCCCGGTGGCACCGTGCGCCTCGGCGAGCTTGACGAAGTCCGGCCACCGGCCCATCTCGACGTGGCTGTAGCGCCTATCCCAGAACAGCTCCTGCCATTGCCGGACCATGCCGAGATAGCCGTTGTTCATGATGAACACCTTGATCGCGATGCCCTCCTCGGCGCAGGTGGCGAGCTCCTGCATGTTCATCTGGACCGAGCCGTCCCCGGCGATGCACACCACCGTGTCCTCGGGGCAGCCGACCTTGGCCCCCATCGCCGCCGGCAGCCCGAACCCCATCGTTCCCAGGCCACCCGAGTTGATCCAGCGACGCGGCTGCGCGAAATCGAAGTACTGGGCGGCCCACATCTGATGCTGGCCGACGTCGCTGGTGACGATGGCGTCGCCGCCGGTGGCCTCGTAGAGCGCCTGGACCATGTATTGGGGCTTGATCTCGGAGTCCGCGGAATCGGCGTAGCCAAGCGGGTGGCGGTCCTGCCACAGGTGGACCCGTGACCACCATTCCTCCAGCCGCGCCGGATCTGCCTCCAGCGCCCGGTACTCGGCGGTCAGGCGCGGCAGGATGTTGCGGGCGTCGCCGACGATCGGGATGTGCGCCGGCACGTTCTTGGAGATCTCCGCCGGATCGATGTCGATGTGGATGAACTTGGCCCGGGGAGCGAACTCCGAGAGCTTGCCGGTGATCCGATCGTCGAACCGCGCGCCGATGGCGATGATCAGGTCCGCCTCGTCCATCGCGTAGTTGGCGGTTCGCGTCCCGTGCATGCCGAGCATGCCCAGCCACTGAGGATGCGGCGCGGGGAAGCCGCCGAGCCCCATCACCGTGCAGGTGACCGGGAACCGGTCGCAGGTGGCCAGCTCCGTCAGCTCGGCCGCCGCGTTCGCGCTGACCACGCCGCCGCCGGCGTAGATCACCGGCCGCCGCGAGTTGGCCATCGCCTTGGCGGCCAGCCGGATCTGCTTCTGGTTGCCGTCGGTCGTCGGCTGGTAGCCGGGCAGGTGCACGTCGTCAACCGGCTCGTAGGGAATGTCGGCTCGACTCAGGTCCTGTGGAATGTCGACCACCACCGGTCCGGGGCGGCCGGTCCGGGCGAGGTGAAACGCCTCGTGGATCGTCCGGGGAAGCTCCAGAGGGTGCTGGATCATGAAGCTGTGCTTGACGATCGGCATCGTGATCCCGATCGTGTCCGCCTCCTGAAAGCCGTCGGTGCCGAGCAGGTCGGTCCGCACCTGGCCGGTGAGGAACACCACCGGCACCGAGTCCATCATGGCGTCGCAGATCGGCGTGACGAGGTTGGTGGCTCCGGGACCGCTGGTGCCCAGCGAGACCCCCACCCGTCCGGTGGCTTTGGCGTAACCCTCGGCGGCATGGCCGCCGCCGGCCTCGTGGCGCACCAGGATGTGGCGGATGCCCGCGTCGTAGAAGGCGTCGTAGGTGGGAAGGTTCGCTCCCCCGGGGAGGCCGAATACGACGTCCACACCCTCCGCCTTGAGGCATTCCATCAGGGCGTCAACGGCACGCATCGCGCTGGCCTCCTTTCACGAGCTCACAAGACGACGCCGCGCCGGGGCGCGACCTCGCGGCGAACGCCCGAGTCTACCGCGGATGCGCTGGGCCCTTAGCTTCAGCCGACGGGAGCCGCGGGACGGCGCACCTGCGCGGCCGATTCCGCGGCGATCGCCACATCCGGGAACTCCAGCTCCTCTCCGCAATGCATGCAGACCGCATCGTGGAGCTTGAGGACGGCGCGGCAGTGTGGGCACTGCCGCCTCAGCTCCCGGTTGTCCCAGCGGTAGCAGACCGCCGCCAGCAGTCCCAGGAAGGGCACGCAGAACGAGACCAAGAACCAGATGAAGAACGAACTCCCCTTGGTCCGGCCGACCAGGCCTCCGGCCAGGCCGAAGAAGAACAGGATCACCAGGAGGCCCAAGCCCTGCATCGGCCCGTTACCAGACGAGTGTCTTGAGTGCCCAGAGAACTGCGACGACCGCGGCCAGAACCACCGCGATCCAGAAGATCGTGATGATCAGCCCGACGAAGAAGTGCACCACCAGCGCCACCGCGGCAACCAAGACGAGACCGGCCGCCGCCTTGCGGAGAACCGGGCTCCGGGGGCCCTGTGGCTCGAGCTCTGTAGTCATGCTGAGATCGTAGCGCGCGGCGCCAGCGGGCAAGCCGGCATTGGCGACCTTCAGTTGGGCTTGGCCGCTTCGAGGCGCGGACCGGCGGCGGGGGCGAGCCCTGAGCGAACCCGGGCCAGCCGGTACCGCCGCACCGTCGGCTGTCCCGCGGCCGGCGACGTCTGTCGCCCCGCCACCAGCAGGATCCGTGAGCGTGAGGGAGACCTGTTCATGGCCGACATGGTGCCCGGCCACGGCGGTGGGCGCATTGGCCACGCGGCCAAACCTCGCCGGCGCGGACCTTCCGCGCGGCGAAGCGCTCCCCTGGTGCTCTCCGGCATCTCGAGCCTCCCGTCCGGCCGCCACCGTCGCTCTAAGGAGAACTGCAGAATGGGTGCAAGCCGGCGGGCGTACCGCGGCAGACGACGAGGAACGGCTTATGGCGAGATCATCCGGTGCCGACGCGGGTTCTCGGTCGCGGTGCGACGGTGCGAGAGGCTGCTGCGGAGATCGAGGCGCACGTGCGCACCGACCACCCCCTAACCCCGACCGAGCCGACCTCACCTATTGTCCCGTCGAGAGGAGCACTTTATGACCGAGCACAGGATCGGCACGCAGGAGGAGTGGCAGGCGAAGCGCGACCAGCTGCTCAAGGAGGAGAAGGAGCTCACCCGCCGCGGCGACGAGCTGGCCCGCAAGAGGCGCGAGCTGCCCTGGGTCGAGGTCGAGAAGGACTACCGGTTCGAGACCGAGGATGGCACCAAGACTCTCGCCGACCTCTTTCACGGCCGTTCCCAGCTGATCGTCTACCACTTCATGTTCGGGCCGCCCTACGAGGCCGGCTGCCCGGTCTGCTCCTCGATCACCGACACGCTCGCCCCCCAGGTCCCCCACCTGCTGGCCAGGGACACGACTCTGCTGCTCGCCGCCCGCGCGCCGCTCCATAAGCTCCTTGCCTACAGGGAGCGGATGGGGTGGGGCATCCCCTGGGTCTCCACCGTCGGCAGCGACTTCAACCGCGACCTCGGGTTCCTGCACACCGAGGAGGAGCTGCGGCCATTCCTGGAGGGTGAGATCCCGCTCACCGTCGAGCAGAACGCGGCCATGTGTGGGACGGACGCCGCGGGCTATGTCATGGAAGGCCCGGGCCTGAGCGCGTACTCGCTCTCGAACGGGACCGTCTACCGGAGCTACGTGACGACCGCTCGCGGCCTCGAGCTCGCGATGCCCTTTTACGGCCTGCTGGACCGGACAGCCAAGGGACGCCACGAGAGCGCCTCCGAGCCGCTGTGGGTGCGGCGCCACGACGAGTACTGACTAGCTCACCTGCTCGCGGATCAGCCGGGTCACCTCTCCCCCGTCGGCTCGGCCCTTGGACTCCCGCATCACGTACCCGACCAGCGGCCCGATCGCCTTCATGTTGCCGTCGCGCACCTTCTCGGCGGCACCGGGATCGGCGGCGATCGCCCGTGCCACCAGGTCGGCGAGGCCATCGTCGTCGCCGAGCGCGCCCAGCCCCTCGCGATCGACGACCGTGCGAGGGTCACCGCCCTCGGCCACCAGCCGAGTCAGCACCTCGCGGCCGGCATCGCGACTTATCTGCTTGGCGCTCACCATCGCCGCCAGCGAGCTCAACGCCGCCGCCGAAACTCGCGACTGCGCCGGGTCGGCGTCGGAACCAATCCGCTCCACCAGCGGCGGGATCCAGTTGGCGACCTGTACCGGCGTCACGTCGGAGGGTGCGTCGGCGAGCGCACGCTCGTAGAAGTCGGCCAGCTCGCGGCGGAAGGCCAGGTCACGGGCACGGTCGGGGGGCAGCCCCAGCTCGCGCTGGAATCGCTGCGCCCGTGCCGCCGGCAGCTCGGGCACTCGCGCGGCGGCCGCTGAGCGCATCTCGTCGGTGACCACCAGCGGCACCAGGTCGGGCTCCGGGAAGTAGCGGTAGTCGTGCGCCTCCTCCTTGGAGCGCAGCGAGGTCAGTCGACCCGACGTCGGGTCGAAGTGCAGGGTCTCCTGGCCGATCCCCTCGCCCCGCGCGGCCAGCCCAATCTGGCGGTCGATCTCGGCGCGCATGCCCCGCTGCAGGAAGCGGAACGAGTTCATGTTCTTCAGCTCGGTCTTGACCCCGAGCTGATCAGAGCCGCGCGGACGGATCGAGATGTTGGCGTCGCAGCGCAGCGAACCCTCCTCCATGTTGACGTCCGAGACGCCCAGCTGACGCAGTGTGGTCCGGAGCAGGGTCAGGAACTCGTGGGCCTGCTCGGGCGAGTGCAGGTCCGGCTCGGTCACGATCTCCACCAGGGGGGTTCCGCACCGGTTGAAGTCGACGATGCTGCGGTCCGAGCCATGGATCCGCCCGCTCTGCCCGACGTGGATCAGCTTGGCGGCGTCCTCCTCCAGGTGGACCCGGTGGATCCTCACGTCCCCCAGGTGGCCCCCGCGGCAGATCGGGGTGTCGTACTGGGAGATCTGGTAGCCCTTGGGCGAGTCGGGATAGAAGTAGTTCTTGCGCGCGAACACCGAGCGGGGGGTGATCTCAGCGTCGAGAGCGAGCCCGATCATGATCGCGAAGCCCACGGCGCGGGCGTTGATCACGGGCAGCGCGCCGGGCAGGCCGAGGCAGACCGGGCAGGTGTGGATGTTCGGAGGATCGCCGAAGGAAAGCTCGCACCCGCAGAACATCTTCGTCCGCGTCTTGAGCTGGACATGGATCTCCAGCCCGATCACCGGCTCGAACTCGGGGCCGTTTCCGTTCATCGGCGGGCCGGCCTGCCGTCGAAGCCGATCGCCTGCTCCAGCGCGTAGGCCGCGTCCAGCAGCCGGCTCTCGCTGAACGCCGGTCCGGCGAGCTGGAAGCCGACCGGCAGCCCGTCGCTGAGCCCGGAGGGGATCGAGATCGCGGGGATCCCGGCCAGCGGCATCGGCACGGTGCAGAAATCGTTGAGGTACATGGCGAGCGGATCGGAGGTCTTGGCCCCCAGCTCGAACGCCGTCCATGGGCTGGTCGGCGTGACCACGAAGTCAAATTGCGAGAACACGGCCCGGAAGTCGTCGGCGATCTTGGTCCTCACCTTCAGCGCCGTCCCGTAGTAGGCGTCGTAGTAGCCGCTGGACAGGGCGTAGGTGCCCAGCATGATGCGCCGCTTGACCTCAGCGCCGAAGCCGGCCGCGCGAGTCCGGCTGTACATCATCTCCAGGTTGGCGTCGCCGTCGACGCGCAGCCCGTAGCGCACGCCGTCATAACGCGCGAGGTTCGCCGATGCCTCGGCGGGCGCGATCAGGTAGTAGGCCGACAACGCGTGGGGGGCGTGCGGGAGGCGACAGGTGTCGACGGTGGCGCCGAGTTGCTCCGCCAGCGCCACCGTGGCGTCGAAGCTCGCCCGGACGCCCGGCTCGATCCCGGTCCCCTCGTAGGGCCCCGCACCGCCGAGGAGCTCCTCGGGGATGCCGAGCCGGATGCCCTGCAGATCCTGGGCGGTCGGCAGCCGGATCGGCTCGGGCAGCGCAACCGAGGTGGAGTCGAGTTCGTCGTGGCCCACCATGTGCGAGAGCAACAGCGCGGCATCGGTGACGTCACGGGTGAGCGGGCCGGCCTGGTCCAAGGACGACGCGAACGCGATCATCCCGTAGCGCGAGCAGGCGCCATAGGTGGGCTTGACGCCCACGATCCCGCACAGTGCTGCCGGTTGCCGGATCGAGCCGCCGGTGTCGGTGCCGATCGCCCATGGCGTGAGGCCGGCGGCGACCGCCGCGGCGCTGCCGCCCGAGGACCCCCCGGGGACACGAGATCGATCCCACGGGTTGCGCACCGGGCCGAAGCCGGAGTTCTCGTTCGACGAGCCCATCGCGAACTCGTCCTGGTTGGTCTTGGCCAGCAGCGCCGCACCGGCCGAAAGCAGGTTGGAGACCACGGTGGCCGTGTACGGCGGCCGGTACCCCTCCAGGATGCGGGAGCCCGCCTGGCTGGGCACCCCCTGGGTGCAGAACAGGTCCTTGACCGCCACCGGGACCCCGCCCAGCGGCGCGTCGGGATCGGCCGCTGGCGCCGTGTCCGCGACCCAGGTGAAGGCGTTGAGCTCGTCGGCGACCGCCCGTTCGCGGTAGGCAGCGAACAGATCGCCGGCGTCGATCTCCCGCGCACGCAAGCGCGCGGCCGCCTCGGCCGCGCTCAGCTCGATCAGCGCGCTCACCGCCGGCTCCGCCGCGCTGCCGGACCTGGAGACACCCACTGGCTCGTCACTCGTCGCTCGGACCGGGGCTGGGAACGCCGAAGCCGCCGTTGACCGGCTCAGGCGCCTGGAGGAGCACCACGTCGCGGGGCAGGCACGGCACCGGCTCGTCGGGTCGCATCACCCCGGCGACGTCGACGGCGTGCGAGGTCGGTGCGACGCCGCTGAGATCGAGCTCGCGCATCCGATCGACATGCGCCAGCACATTGGACAGCTCAGCCGCCATCCGCTCGACCTCGGCTTCGTCGAGCTCGAGCCGGGCCAAGCGGGCGACGTGCAGAACCTGAGCGCGATCGAGCATGCAGCGTTCAGTTTAGGAGCGGTCAGGATCGCGAGCCGCTGTGCCCGGCTGCGCCGCCACGGACGGCGGTTCCGGTGGCCCCAGCGCGATCCGCTCGATTTGGTGGCCGGGGCCCGGCTGCCAGCCGTCCTCCTGTCGCATCGACAGAAATCCCCCGATGCCGAGGGTGGCAACCGCTACCACACCGACGTAGGCCCCGGGCTGCAGGGTGCCGCCCCAGGTCAGCAGGCGGATGATCACGAGCAGCGTGGTGAGCCCGGCGAACGCGGTCACGAGCACGCTCATCACCACCGGGAACGCCGGCGCCCGCCGCGTCGCCTGCAGGAAGGTGAGACCCAGGCCGGCGAGCGCGGACACGATCAAGAACCACCTGAGGACCGGCAGGCCGCTCCAGCCGTTGGCAGCGGTCCGACCGGCGCGCAGCCAGGCGAGCGCGAACGTCGCCACCAGCAGGACCACTGCGCTGCACCCGGCGAGGATCTCGCCCCGCCGCAGGCGAGACGGCCTCAGGTCCATCCGTTGCTGCGGGGGTTTCCGGCTCTCCCGCCGGTGTCGCGCGCCTGCCGAGCCCAGTACACGAGGGCGGCGGTGAGCACCAGCGCGGCCCAGAAACCGAAGCCGAACTGGCTGAAGTGGATGTTGAGCAGGAACTTGAGGGCGAGGAGGAAGGCGGTCACGCAGGCCATCAGGAACCGAGTCCGGGTTCGGCTGCCCTCGACGGCGGGGAGCTGCGTTTGCGGTGAGAACCGCTCCAGGGCGAGATCGGCGATCACCGCCAGGGTCGACAGCAGCGCCAGAACACCGAGCCAGCCGTCGGGGGTGCCGGTGGCAGTGGACGACACCGTGAGCTGGCCCAGCGAGAAGGTGAACCACGGCAGGAACAGCAGGTCGATCGCCAACAGCGCCGCGATGCCGCCGAGGATCCAGTCGTCCCGGGACATTGCTTCCAGGTTCACCCCGGGCCTCCCAGGTCGCTCACCGGTGACGTCGCCGGGCCGGGGGCGGGTCGGCGCCGTTTTGCGCCCGCCGCGCCACGATCGACTCATAGCCACCCCAGGCGATTCCGAGCGCGCAGAGAAGGCCGAGGACGGCGCCCAGCTTCTGGTCGATGACCTTGCCGCCGCCCGGCAGATCGATGAGCACGCGGTAGATCAACAGCAGCGAGCTGAGGGCTCCGAGCCCGGCGACCAGGCGGCTGGTGTCGGTCTGGGTGCCGTGCTCGCGCTGGGAGAGGCGCAGGACGAGCGAGCCGATCGCAACCACGATCGTCACCAGGAGCACCCAGCGCACCACGCTCAGCCCATTCCAGCCGTTCTCGGCGGTCGAGATCGCGGGCCGGGCGTAGGACGGATCGGGCACGCCGGCGACCCCGTACCACTCGGTCACGAACATGATCACGAGCAGCAGCAGTCCGCTGCCGGCGCTGATCAGCTGGCCGCTCCTCGCTGCCGGGCGCAGAACCGCCTCGCCCCCGCTCGCGATCTCGGGGGCGAGACCGACCTGCTCCTCGGTCATAACGGTTGCCATCAGCGCCTCACGTTATTGGATTCGCTGGCGTCGCTCAGCGCTTGCTGATCGGGGCCAGGTCGGCGACCAGCTTGCGCTCGGCCCGGTCCCGGCTGAAGCGGATCACGACGATTCCGCCGGGTTCGACGCCGGTGACGACGCCCTCGCCGAACGCCGCGTGGACCACGTCGTCCCCCAGCCGAAACGCGGTCGGCGGGGCCTGATCGATCGTGGGAAGGTCGGACGCGAACGAGCTCCAGGACAGCGCCCGCGCACGCAGGCCACGCGGGGCCTGCTGATCGGAGTCGGTCAGCTCGGATGGGATCTCGCCGATGAAGCGGCTGCGGGCGCCGAAGTGGCGCGCCCCGAAGACGGTGCGGGTGCGCGCTGAGGTCAGGTAGAGATCGCGCTCGGCGCGAGTGATGCCGACATAGCAGAGCCTTCGCTCCTCTTCGAGACCACCCTCGTCCAGCGCCCGCGAGTGCGGGAACACGCCCTCCTCGCAGCCGATCATGAACACGATCGGGTACTCCAGGCCTTTGGCGTTGTGCAAGGTCATCAACGTCACCAGGCCCTCGTCGTCCTCGCGGGTGTCGGCGTCCGCGATCAGCGCGATCTGCTGCAAAAACTCCTCCAGCGAGGACTCCGCCGCGCCGGCGTCGTACTCGACGGCGACGTTGACCAGCTCCTCCAGGTTCTCGATCCGGCCCTGGGCTTCGATCGTGCGCTCGTTCTTAAGCGCCTCCAGGTAGCCGGTCTCAGACAGCAGCTCGTTCAGGAGGGTCGACAGCTCGGGGCCCGACCGCGCCCGCTCCTGCAGCACCTCCATCGTTCCCATGAAGCGCCGCAGCGATTTGATCGCGGCGGCGCCAAGGCCGGGGACATCCTCGGGAGCGGCGGCCAGCTCCCACACCGTCTCTCCGGTGGTGTTGGCGTGCGCGAGCAGCCGGGAGACGGTGGTGTTGCCGATCCCGCGCCGGGGAGAGTTCACGATCCGGGTGAACGCGCCGGCGTCCTGGGGGTTGACCAGCACCGTCAGGTAGGCGATCGCATCCTTGATCTCGGCCCGGTCGTAGAACTTCGTCCCGCCGATCACCTGATAGGCGATCTCCGCCCGCACCAGCGTGTCCTCCAGCACCCGGGACTGGGAGTTGGTGCGGTAGAAGACCGCGACCTCCGCCCGCGAGGTGCCCTCGTCGACCAGCCGCTGGATCTCACCGGTCACGTATCGCGCTTCGGCGTGCTCGTCATCGAGCTCGCGGACCTTGATCGGGTCGCCTTGTCCGATCTCCGTCCACAGCGACTTCGGCTTCTGGCCCCGGTTGTTGCGGATCACCGCGTTGGCGGCATCAAGGATCGTCTGGGTGGAGCGGTAGTTCTGCTCCAGCTTGACCACGTGGGCGTCGGGGAACGTGTCCTCGAACTCCAGGATGTTGGTGATGTCGGCTCCGCGGAAGCCGTAGATCGAGTTGTGGGTGACGATCCCCTCGGCGATGAAGTTGTGCGTATTTGCGATGTCCAGGTCGTACACCGGGCGATTCAGGCTGACCCGCTTCACCGTCTCGACGACGTCGTAGCCCCCTTCGCCGTCGAACATCGCCATCCCGGGTCGGACCGACGAAGCCGGGGTAAACCGGAGCGAGTCGGCGGCCGGTCGGGCCGGATCGCGGCCCAGCCGTGCCCTGGGGTAGATCGACACGTCTCCGAGCACCGCCGAGATCCGGGTGGCCAGCTGCGCGACCGTCGCCATGTCCTCGGACGCGGCTGCAAACCGCCAGCCATCCGCGCTCCACCTTGCCGCGTGGACGGTGAGACCGGCCCGCTCCAGCTTCTCGCGCCCCACCGCGTCGTCTCCGGACAACGTGATCCGGTGCACGGGCTGTTGACCGTCTCGGTGGTCGCACAGCGAAACCTCGAGACGACGATGAGTACGTCGCCTCACGAACCTGGGCGAGAAACGGGCCACATATTCCTGTTTCTCGTCACGGTTGGCGATAAAGCCCGCAAAATGCACGTGCTCGGGGGTGCTGACCAGTTGTCGGCCCGAACGCAGCGTGATCGCGATGCCGTCGGCGCGCCGCGAGCGGTGCGTGGCCAGAACGCGGGCGGGGCGGAAATCTCCGCTGCCGTAGGCCGACCGGACCTGATCGCCCACCGCGATCGTCTCGATCGGCCTCCGCGTTCCGTCGGCCATCGTCACCCGGGTTCCCTCCACCAGGCACTGCGCGTCGTCGCCGACCACCATCAGGTTGCGGTGCTCTCCGGCGAGCAGCGCCAGCCACCGGTACTGGGCGTGGTTGGTGTCCTGGTACTCGTCGACGAGCACGTGGCGAAAGCCCGCGGCGTAGCGCTCGCGGACCTCGGGGAACAGCTCCAGCACGTTGACGGCTCGGACCAGCAGGTCGTCGAAGTCCATCGCGTTGGCGCGATGCAGCTCGCGCTCGTAGGCCCGGTAGACGTCGGCGACCGTCTGCTCGAAGAACGACCCGACCATGCGGGCGTACGCGTCGGCGTCGCGCAGCTTGTTCTTGGCGTCCGAGATCTGAGACCCCATGGATGCGGGTGTGAAGCGCTTGGGATCGATGCCGAGGTCGTCCAGGCAGCGCTTGATCAGCCGGCGCGAATCCGCGGTGTCGTAGATCGTGAACTGGCGCGTGTAGCCGAGGCGCTGCGCCTCGGCGCGGAGCATCCGGGCGCACGCGGCATGAAAGGTCATCACCCACATGGCCCGTACCCGGCCACCGACCAGCAGCTCCGCGCGATCGCGCATCTCTCCGGCGGCCTTGTTGGTGAACGTGATCGCGAGGATCTCGTTGGGCCGAGCCGCATCGGTGGCGATCAGGTAGGCGATCCGGTGAACGAGGACGCGTGTCTTACCGGAGCCCGCTCCGGCGAGGATCAGCTGCGGTCCCTCGCCGTAGGTGACGGCCTCCCGCTGGGGCTCGTTGAGGCCGGCGAGCAGCGCCTCGAGACCACTGGTGAGCTCGGTCATCGGACGGTGCACGTTAGCGCCGCTCGCGGCCGGCTCCCGCCGGTCATCCTGTGGCCATGCGAGACCTCCGCGAGGCATGCGCGATCGTCGCCGGAAGGGCCACGCGCGTGCAGATCGTGACCGACGCCGTGCCGGCGTATGCCGCCGGATTGCCGGTGCCAGAACCGGTCGGCACCGCCTCGACGCCGCCGCCCGCCGGAGCAGCCCGGGAAGCGCTCGCCGCATTCTGGATGACGCTGGATGCGATCAATTTCGGCTCCGGCTGGTTCCCCACGCTGCGCAAGCGGCCCGGGCTGTCGGGCTACCACACGATCGCCGCCGGGCTGCGCGAGCGCTTCGATGCCGCGGGCCCGTGGACCGCTGTCCAGCTCACCGGGCTCGATCCCGCCACGCTGGGACCGATCCTTGGGCAGGATCCCGAGCACGAGCTGATCTCGCTGTTCGCGTGCTCGCTCCGGGATCTCGGCGGCCATGTGCGCGCGGAACATGGTGGATCGTTCGCCGCGGCGGCCGACCGCGCGGACGGATCAGCGGTGGCGCTGGCCGGGATGCTCGCGCGATGGGGCAGCTTCGCCGACTGCTCCCGGTACGGCGAGTTGGAGGTGCCGTTTCGCAAGCGGGCCCAGATCGCCGCCGCCGACATGCATCGCGCCCGCGTCGTGCGATTCGCCGACCTCGATCGCCTCACGTTGTTCGCCGACAACCTGGTCCCTCACGTCCTCCGTCTGGACGGCGTGCTGCGTTTCGAACCCGAGCTGGTCGCCACGATCGAGCGTGAGGAGCTGATCATGCACGGCTCGCCCGAGGAGGTCGAGATCCGCGCGTGCGCGGTGCAGGCCGTGGAGCTGATCGTGGCCGCGCGCGGCGGCGGCGCCACGGCGGCCGACATCGATCAGCTGCTGTGGGAGCGCGGGCAACAGCCGGCGTACAAGGCGGTGCCGCGCCACCGCTCCCGGTGCACCGCCTACTGAGCTCGATCTGGCGAGCGGCGGCTATCCCGTTCCCGGGCTACTCGGCCGCGAGCTCTGCGGCCTGGATACGCATCCGGGTGATCGCCTCCGCGCCCTCCTCACCGATCAGCAGCTCGGGATGCATCGTCCCGCTGGCGAAGATGTCGATCGCCGGGAACCGGCCGACGCTGGTCAGCTCGTGGTCGAGCGCGATCACCGTGGTCTCGCCGCCGAGCGGCGCGGAGGCGGTGGCGACCACCGTCACCGAACCGCCCTCGACGATATTCCGCGCCGACGCCAGCGCCTTGCGCGCCACGCCGGGGCTGCAGCCGTCCAGCGTGTCGATCAGCACCACGGTGTCCGCGCCGCGCGCGGCGAGGCGGCGGGCCTGATCGATCGCCGGCTCGACGGCAGCGTTGCCCGCCTCCTCGGAACCGGCGATGCTCACCGCCGCCACCGGCGTCGGCAGGTGAGCCGGGCCTGCGTCCCATTGCGAGATCTCCTCGGGACGCACGCCCGCCAGCACGATCGACACCGTCAGCTCGTTACGGCCGGCGAGCTCTCCGGCGAGGCGACGCAGCGCCTCGCTCTTGCCGGCGCGGGCGTCGCCCACGATCGTCACCCGTGAGCCCTTGCCGAATGGCGTCAGCCATTCGATCGCCTTCAGGGTCGGATCGTCGGAGCCGACGGCGATGCGGTCAGACGGAAAAGCGGCGGAGAGGTCATCGAAGCGGACGCTGTCAGCCAGCTCGGAGGCCGGTCGGCCGTTGATCGTCTCGATCCGGATCAGCGACGCGAAGCGCTCGGATCGGCGCGGGGCTCGCTTGGGACCGGCGATCCGGTCGCCGGAAACCAGCTCGCAACGCTTGACCTGCGCCGAGGAGATGTAAACGTCGTCGTCGGAGGGCTGTGGCGGATCGACCCGCACGAAGCCTGACCCGTTGGCCAGCAGCTCGACCACGCCCTCGACCTGCTCCTCTCCCGGAGAGGGCGCAGCGGCGCCCTCATCGGCGTCGCGTTCGGCCGGCGCGAGTACGGCCTCCACTGCGGTTTCCTCGACGTCGGTCCCCAGCTCGTCCGCGCTCGCATCGGCTTCGCCGCCATCCTGCGCCCAGACGCCGGCGGGCTCGTCTGCACCCGGCGTCTCCGCCTCGTCTCGCGAGGCGGCTCGACCCCGTCCGCCGCGGCGTCCGCGGCGCCGCCGGGGCGCCGCCGGCTCCTCTTCCTCATCGTCCGCCGCCACGGCGGGCTCGGCGGCCTCGGCGGTCTCGCCGGTCTCGGTCTCAGGGGCCGCGGCGTCGGAGTCGGTGATGGTCGCGGCCGTACGGCGGCCGCCGCGACGCCGGGCGGCCGGTGCGGGCTCTCCGGCACCACCCTCCTGCCTGTCGAGAATCGCGTCGATCAGATCGGCCCGGCGCAACCGGCGATAACCGTCGATCGATAGCTCGGATGCGATCGCGTGGATGTCGGCGAGCGGGCTGGCTTCCAGCGCATTGCGATCGAGAACGGACATGGGAACTCCTTTGCGTTTATCGGTGGGCTCCGGTCGCGTTGGGCCAGCGACCGGCGATCTGAGAGCGAAATCTAGCGTGCGGACCGGTCGGACACGCCCTGGTCGCGCAGCAGCGGCTCGGAGAGGCGCAGCTCGGAGTCGATCTCGGACTCGCCGTCAAGCGCCTTGCGAACCGCCAGGAAGTCGGCGGCGGCGGCGACGTCGTGGACCCGGAGCACGTGGGCACCGGCATCCACCCCGTGGGCCATGGCCGCCAGCGTCCCCGCCAAGCGCGCCCGTGGCGCCCGGCCGGTGAGCGCACCGACGAAATCCTTGCGTGAGACCGCCAGCAGGATTGGTCGGCCCAGCGCATGCAGCGCGGGCAGGGCTCGCAGGACGGCCACGGTCTGCGCCGGCGTCTTGGAGAAGTCCGGCCCGGGATCGATCATCAGCTGCTCGAAGGCGACCCCCCGCCCCAGCGCCAGCTCGATCCTCTCCGTCAGGAACCGCCGCACGTCGGAGACGATCCGGCCGTCGAGACTCGGGTCGAGCAGCTTCTGCTTGGGAGGGGCGCTGGTGTGCATGATCACCAGCGCGGCCCCCGTCTCGGCGCAGACGTCGGCCAGATCCGGATCGCGCAGGCCGCTCACGTCGTTGACGATCGACGCCCCGGCGGCGATCGCCGCCCGGGCCACCGCGGGCTTGTAGGTGTCGACCGACACGAGGACATCCAGCTCACCGGCGACGCGGGCGATCACCGGCACGACGCGCGCGATCTCCTCCTCGGCAGTCACCGGCGGGCGGTTGGTGACGCCCGATTCTCCGCCGACGTCGATGATGCCGGCGCCCTCGGCGACCGCAGACGCCGCCAGCCGCACGCGGGCGGCGGTCGACTGTCCCCGGCGGGCGTCCGAGAAAGAGTCCGGCGTGGCGTTGACGATGCCCATCACCAGGGGCCGGCCACCCAGGGAGAGCTCGCCGCGGCTGGTCCGCAGGCGGCGCGGAGGCGAGTTCATGCGCCGGCGCCCGAGGGCGCCGCCTGCTCGGCATCCGTTGACGGCGTTTCCTCGGGCCGCCACGCGCGATAGCAGGCGGTGGCCTCGAGCATCGACGCGTGGGCCTGACCACACCCGCCGCAGTGGCCGAGATGGTTCAGGAGCCACTCGCCGTCGGCGGCCGGCACGGACTCGCCGTCCTGCCGCGAGGCGATCGTGCGCAACGCCCGCTCGTACTCGTCACACGTCGGCTGCGGCTCGCCGGCGCCCCGCAGCTCCGCGCGCAGGGCCAGCCGGGCGCTCGCCAGGCGCAGAGCCACTTCGCCCGGCGCGGTGCCGGTGACTTCCGCGATCTGCGCGTAGGGCAGCCCGAGCAGCTCGCGCAGGGTCAGGGCCTCGCGTTCGGGTTGGGAGAGCCGCGAGGTCGCCGCCGCAAGCTCCCGCGAGACCGCGCCGACCAGGCTCCCGGAGCCTGCTGTGGCGGACGGCGCGTCGACCTGCTCTTCACGGGCGCCGGCAGCGCGCTCCCGACACGCGATCACGGCGGCGCGCACGGCCGCGATCCGGCCGTCGGCCTCCCGGGCCTGCTCCGCCGCAGCGCGGGCGGGCTCCCCCGCCCCCAGTATCCGCACGCACAGTCGGCCCAGCTCGTCCATCGCGATCTCGAGCTTAGACGCTGGGTCGCGTCCCAGCCGCGCCGGGAACAATCACCCACACCTCCCGAGTGCAGAGACGCTGAGGTATGTCCTGCCCGCGCGTGCGAGCCTAATCAGCCGCACATCCTCAGATGGTGCGAGGTGTGGTGGATTCCATCTGCGAGGCCCGATGAACCCGCCTACCCCACGGCTCCCCACCCCGCCCCTCAACGGCCCCAGACCCGGCGGCCCAACGGCCGTCAGCCCCGCCTGCGCCGCTCCGCGATCTCTGCCTTGATCCGGTCCACGGTCTCCTGAGACATGCGCCTGATCTCCCAGTGGGTGAGCTTGAGCAGGCGCATCGGCGAGGACGCGACCACCGACGCGCTGCGCCGGCGATGCTCGAGCAAACCCATCTCGCCGATCAGGTCGCCGGCCTTCAGCGTCGCGATCTTGCTCCCGTTCTGGATCACCTCCGCCGTGCCCTCCTCGATCGCCATCAGCTCGACCGAGTAGTCCCCCTCCCGCATCAACGTCTGACCCGCGGGCGCACTGCATTCGGTGGCGAACGCCGCCAGGCGATGCGCCTCCTCGGGCGAGAGATGAGAGAAGATCGGGATCGCCGTCAGGCGGTTTTCATCCACGGCCGGTCCTGTCGGCTCGATTGGGTGACGGCGACTCTAACCGCAACCGAAGCTCTGAGCCAGGTGTCAGAGCGCCTGAACCTCGGACGTGACCTCGCTCACCGACGATTTGGCGTCGCCGAACAGCATCGCGGTCTTGGGGTCGTAGAACAGCGGGTTGTCGATTCCGGCGAACCCCGAGGCCATCGACCGCTTGAGCACGATGACCGCGCCGGAGCGGTCGACCTCGAGGATCGGCATGCCGTAGATCGGGCTCCCGGGCTCGTTCTTGGCCGCCGGATTGGTGACGTCGTTGGCGCCGATCACCAGCGTCACGTCGGTGCGACCGAACTCCGGGTTGATGTCGTCCATCTCGCGCAGAAGCTCGTAGGGGACGTCGGCCTCGGCCAGCAGCACGTTCATGTGGCCGGGCATCCGCCCCGCGACGGGGTGAATCGCGTACTTGACGGTAACCCCCTTGGCCTCGAGCGCCCGCTCGAGCTCGCGGACGGCGTGCTGGGCCTGAGCGACCGCCATCCCGTAGCCGGGGGCGATCACCACCTGGCGGGCGTAGGAGAGCTGAATCGCCACGTCCTGGGGGGAGGTCGAGCGCACCGTTCCGCCCGTCTCTCCGGCGCCGCCGGAGGGGGCGGCGATCGCGCCCCCGAACCCGCCGGCGATGATCGCCGGCACCGACCGGTTCATCGCCTTGGCCATCAGGTTGGTCAGGATCGAGCCCGACGCGCCGACGATCATCCCGGCGACGATCAGCGCGGTGTTGTCCAGCGCGATTCCGGTCGCCGCCGCCGACAGGCCGGTGAACGCGTTCAAGAGCGAGATCACCACCGGCATGTCGGCGCCCCCGATCGGCAGCACCACCATCAGGCCAAGCAACCCCGCCGCCACCAGGATCCCGAGCACGAACAGGATCTGCGAGTGGGTCCCGGCGGCCAGCACCACCGCCACGCCCACGCAGACGATGAACAAGCCCGCGTTGATGACCGTCTGGCCGGGGAGCTTGATCGGGCGACCCGAGAGGATCTCCTGCAGCTTGCCAAACGCGATCGCCGAGCCCCAGAACGAGATCGAACCGACGATCGCGGCGAACAACGACGGAATCTCGGTCTTCAGCGTCCAGTCACCACCGAAGTGATGCCGGTACTCGACCCACGCGATCAGCGCCACCGCCCCGCCCCCGACGCCGTTGAACAGCGCCACCATCTGCGGCATCGCGGTCATCTTCACCCGCAGCGCCGCCGGGATGCCGATCGCGGTGCCGATCACCAGGCCAAGCAGGATCAACCACACCGTGCCCGAGCCGTGCAGCACCCCCTTGGTCAGCAACGTCGCCACGAACGCGATCGCCATCCCGGTGGCGGCGATCTTGTTGCCCCGGACCGCCGTCCGCGGGCCGGTGAGCCCGCTCAGCCCGATGATGAACAGCGAGAACGCGACGATGTAAAGCGCGTCGATGAAGTCAGAGCTCTGCAGGAACACGGCGGGGACGAGAATCACGTCTCGCCCTCTCGCGCATCCGACGCGACCACCGTCACGTCTCGCCCGCTCCCGGATCCGACGTCCCGTCCTTTCCCCCGTCGTCGGTCTCGCCCTCCTTGGGCAGCTCGGGCTTTGCCTTGAACATCCCCAGCATCCGGTCGGTGACGAAGAAGCCGCCGATGATGTTGATCGTCCCGAACGCGATCGCGATCACCAGCAGCACCTTCTCCAACACCCCGCTGGACTCGTGAATCAACAGCAAGCCCCCCAGCAGCACGATCCCGTGGATCGCGTTGGTCCCCGACATCAACGGCGTGTGCAGCGTGTTCGGCACCTTCGAGATCACCGCGAACCCGACAAATCCAGCCAACACCAGGATCGCCAGCTCGGTGATCACGCTCATCGCGCGCGCTCCTCGCTACCGGCGGCGCGGAGCGCCCCCTCGTGAACGATCTCACCGTCACGGGTGATGCACGCCCCGGCGATCACCTCGTCGTCGAAATCGAGCGCCAGCTCCCCGGACTCCGACACCATCAGCCCCAGCAGCGCCTGGATGTTGCGCGCGTACAGCTGCGAGGCGTGCTCGGCCATCGTGCTCGGCACGTTCAGCGGCGCCAGGATCTTGACGTCGTGGCGGACGACCGACTCCCCGGGCTCCGACAGCTCGCAGTTGCCGCCCGCCTCGCCGGCGAGATCGACGATCACCGAGCCCGGCTTCATCAGCTTGACCGCGTCCTCGGTGACGAGGATCGGCGCCCGGCGTCCCGGGACCAGGGCCGTCGTGATCACCACGTCGACCTTGCCGATCGCCTCCGCCATCAGCTCCTGCTGCCGCGCCTGCTGCTCGGGCGTCAGCTCCCGGGCATAGCCGCCGGCGCCCTCCAGGTCACCGCCGAGATCGAACTCCAAGAAATGCGCGCCCAGTGACTCGACCTGCTCCTTGACCGCCGAGCGCACGTCGAAGCCCTGCACCACCGCTCCCAGACGGCGCGCCGTCGCGATCGCCTGCAGACCCGCCACCCCCGCCCCCAGCACCAGCACCGTCGCCGGGCGGATCGTCCCCGCCGCCGTCATCAGCATCGGGAAGAAGCGGCCCAGCTCCTGAGCGCCGATCAACGCCGACCGATACCCCGAGATGTTCGCCTGCGAGGACAACGCGTCCATCGACTGGGCGCGGCTGATCCGGGGCACCGCCTCCAGAGCAAAGCTGGTCGCGCCCGTCGCCGCGATCGCCCGCACCCCCTCCCCATTGGTCAACGGCCCCAAGAACGCGATCAACACGCTCTCCGGACCCAGCCGCGCCGTCTCCTCGGCGTCGGGCGCCGCCACCTTGACGACCACATCAGCGCCGAACGCCACCGCCGGATCATCGACCACTTCCGCGCCGGCGTCGGCGAACTGCTCATCTGAGATCAGCGCGCCGGCGCCAGCGCCCCGCGCCACCACCACCCCCAACCCGGGCTCGCCACCCACGAGCTTGCTCACCACCTCCGGCACCAACGCCACCCGACGCTCGCCGTCAGCTGTCTCCTTCGGGACTCCGATCCGCATGCGGCGGTGCAGCGTATCGATTGCGCCCCGCGGACGGGCCGCAGGTCAGCAGATCTTCACCCCAGCCCGACCGGCGCCAGCAATACAGCGGCGACGACGCCGGCGGCACCGGCCAGCGCTTCGGACCCCGAGACCGTGGCCGGCGCGTCGCGGCGCGCACCGGCTGGGACGGCGACCGCGGATGGCCGCCGCTCAGACGACGGAGGCGCAAGCGGCAGCGGCTTGCCCTCCAGCGCCATCAGCGCCTCGCCGGTCACCCACACCGGGGTCTGGGTGATGCCGCGCGAGTACTGGATCAGCCCGCCGGGGGCGGCCAGGGCGCTCAGATATGCGATGGGTGTCGGCGAACCGCCGCGATGGAATCCATCAGGCGAGACCCCGACCGCGTCCACCCCCTGGATCGCCCACGCCGTCGACTGGGCATTGGAGCTCGATCCGGGCGCGGACGGGAAGCCACCATCGCGATTCTGCGCGCGGCGCAGGAACGCGACCGCCCGTCCTTTCAGTTGATCGGCGCCAGGAGCGCCAGCCAGAGCCTCCAGCACGGCGCCGGTGTCGTCGACGTCGCTCGGGCCGCCCGCGCCGGCGAAGCTGAAGCCGCCGTCGCGATCCTGCTGGCTGGCCAGCCAGCGCAACATCTTCGCGGGGGGCGTGACACCGGCGGCGCGCAGCGCCAGCGCCGCGAACGCGGTCAGGTTCACCTGACCGGCCACCGCGCCGCTGGGCCGGATCCGCCGCTGCAGCGCCGCCACCAGGTCTCGGCCGCCGAAGCGCCGGGCGGAGGCGCCAGCGGCGCTTGCCACCAGGATCGTCCGCTCGATCGATCCCGGATCCGAAGCCGAGCCGGCGCCGCGGCGCAGGTAATCCATCAGGCGGCCGATGCGCTGCAGGTCGTCCCCGGCGGACGCCAGCCCCAGCCCGGCCCAACCGGCGTAGAGCTGCGCCGACGGCTGGCCGGGCGCCGCCCCGAAGCCGCCGTCGGGGTTCTCGGCCCGCAGCAGGTAGGCCGCCGCCGCGCTGGTCGCGCTGGTCGCGCTGGTCGCGCTGGTCGCGCTGGTCGCGCCGGTCGCGCCGGTCGCGCCGGTCGCGCTGGTCGCGCCGGTCGCGCCGGTCGCGCCGGTCGCGCCGGTCGCGCCGGTCGCGCCGGTCGCGCTGGTCGCGCGGCTCGTCGCTGCCCGGGCGGGGGCGGCATGAAGCCCGAGACCGCCGAGGACGACCACCACCCCGAGCAGCGGGGCGACCGTCTCGCTCGCCCGCGCACGCCGCCCGGAACCCACCCACTGCACCTCCAGGCGGCGCGCGAACCGTTGAATCGAACGGGTCAGCGCGGGTCCGAGGGCGAGCGCGAACAGGACGCAGCCGACGGCGTGGATGGCGTCGAAGCCCAGGCCGCGGCCGACGTAGAGGCCGAGCTGGAGGCGGCTGTGATCGCTGTAGGTGACCCAGTCGCCGACGTCCTGGAGCACGGTGAACCCGAACCCGACGGCGCCGCAGACGATCGCCAGCGGCCAGCGGCCGAGCGGCGGTGACTGGCGCGGACCGACCCGGCGCCGCCGTTGGCGACGCCCCCAAGCCAGCCCGAGCCACGCCAAGCCGGCGCCGACCATTCCGGTGGCTCCCCATCCCGCCATCTGCCACGGCGTCCACGGCCCCTGGCCGAAGAAGAAGTTCGAGCTCAATCCGGCCAGCGCCCCGACGGCGAAACCGGGAGCACCCCCCAGGGCGTAACCGGAGATCAGCACGATGTCGGTGGTCGGCTTGACGTTGGGGACGGCCGCGAACGCGATCCGGCCCAGGGCGGCGAAGGCGGCCAAGGTTCCGACCAGCGCCACGATGCGCGCGTCGGGCCGGACCCGCTCATACCAGAAGAAGCCAGCGGCCAGGGCCACGCCGAGCACGGTGAACGCACCAAGCTGCCAGCTCACACCATCGCCTCCTCGGCGGCCGGCTCGGGCGCGCGCAGCAGCGCGGCGCCCTGCGCCGGAGTCAGCGCCCCGCCCGCTCCCCCCAGGATGCGCGCGGTCTCGGTGGCGAAGTAACTGCCGCCGGCGAGCACCTCGGCGGCGGCCCCGTCGGCGATCGGCGCGCCGTCGGCGAGCAGGACGACGCGGTCCGCGAACGACGCGACGAACTCCGGGTCGTGGGTGGCGACGATCACGGCCGCGGCGAGCCCCGACAGCAGCGTGGCTAGCGCCTGCTTGTGATCTCGATCCATGCCCCGGGTCGGCTCGTCCAGGCAGATGACCGCCGGTGAATCGGTGAGGTCGCCGAGCACGACCGCCAGCGCCAGCCGCTGCTTCTCCCCGCCCGACAGGTCCCGGGGGTTGCGCCCTTGCCACTCGTCGCCGGCCAAGCCGACCGCGGCCAGCGCCGCCGGCGAAGCCTCCACGGCGACTGAATCGTGCACCAGGTAATCGGTCGGGTTCTGCAGCAACAGGGCGACGCGCCCAGCGGTCCGGACGGTGCCTCGGGTCGGCGTCATCAGCCCGGCGGCATGGCGCAGCAGCGTGGACTTTCCGGCGCCGTTTGCCCCCATCAGCGCCACCCGCTCGCCCGTCGCCACCGACAGCGACACCCCGCGTAGGATCGCCGGGCCGGAGCGCAGCTCGTGCCATACGCGGGCAAACGCCAGCGCCTCCGGCGCCTGCCGCCCACGGCGGCGCTGCTCCCGTACCGACCGCGGCGGAGCGCCCACCGGACCGCCGCCGTCCGTGCCGGGCAGCGCGCCGCACGCGCGCAGGGCCGCCCGCGCCCGCTTCACCCCGGGCACCGGCGTCAGCCCCAGCAACGCCAGCAGCCGCGCCCCCGGCGGCTGCAGGCTCGCCGCGTTGCGCCCCGCCCACTGCAAGAACTCCGCCGGAGCGCCGTCGCAGACGATCCGTCCGCCGGCGAGCGCCACCACCCGGTCGGCGGCGCCGAGGCACCGCTCCAGCCGATGCTCGGCGAGGATGATCGTCGCGTCGGAGTCCTCGTTGGCCCGGCGCAGCAACCCGATCAGCTCATCCCCGGCGACGGGGTCCAGCTGCGAGGTGGGCTCATCGAGCACCACCACCGAGGGACGGCCGGCGAGCGCGGCGCCGAGCGCCGCGCGCTGAAGCTCACCTCCGGACAATTCCGCCGTCGATCGATCGAGCAGGCCCTCGATCGCCAGCGCCAGGGCCGTCTCCTCGACCCCCCGGGCGACCGCCGCGGGGGCGCCGCCCCGGTTCTCGAGTCCGAACGCCAGCTCGGCGCGGACGGTCCCGGTGACCACTTGGGTCTCCGGATCCTGGAACAGCGTCCCGACCGCCTGCGCCAGCTCGCCCGGGCCGTGCTCACGGGTATCCATTCCCGCCACCACGGCGCGCCCGGCGAACGTGCCCCCGTGAAAGTGCGGCACCAGCCCGCTGATCGTCCGCAGCAGCGTCGATTTGCCCGACCCCGAACCGCCCGCCACCACCACCAGCTCTCCGGCGCCGATCTTCAGGCTGGCGTCGCTCAGGGCCGGCCTTACCGCCCCCGGGTACGTGTAGGTCACGCGGTCCAGCGAGACCGCGCCGTGTGACGAAACCGCGCCGTGCGACGAGACCGCGGTCACGTCCGCAGGCCCCGGCGATCGGCGAACGGAAGCAACGCCGCCAGCAACAGCGCTCCGGCCACCGCCGCGGCACTCCCCGGCGCGTCGAGACGCAGCGACGGGTAGGCGGCGAACGGTGCCAGACCGGCGACCCGGGCGACGATCGCCACCCCGAAGATGGCGGCCCCGGCGGCGAGGAACTCCAGGTCGTGGCGCGAGTACGGCGCGCGATACGCCGGCGGCCGGCGGGCCACGCCGTAGCCACGCACCTCGAGCGCCGCCGCGACATCGAGCGCCCGGTCGAGCACGCCGGTGCAGGCTGCCCGCATCAGCGTCAGCCGGGACGGGGGGCGGCCGGGCCGGCAGCGCTGGGCTTCGGCCAGGCGCCGCCCGTCCCGGACCAGGATCGGCACCATCCGCGTGGCCAGCGTGGCGGTCAGGGCCGACCGGAACGACACCCGGCGGAACAGCCGCAGCACCTCATCGGGGTCGACGGCGACGGTGTACAGCGTCCCGCAGAGGATCAGGCAGATCGCGCGCAGGCCGAGGATCGCTCCGTACACGATGGCTTCGAGGGTCACGTCGGTCTGGCCGAGCACGGGAAGATCGCCCATCCGGAAGATGACGGTCAGGCCGTTGCGGCTGACGAGCGCGTTGATCAGGATGATCGCCATCGCCAGTGGCAGCGCCAGCAGGGCGGCGCGGACCAGCGAGCGCCCCACCCCGGCGGCAGCGCCGGCGGCCACCAGCGACGATGCCAGCGCCGCCAGCAGGATCGGATTGGACAGCGTGAGGGTGGCGATCGTCAACGTCAGGCAATACGCGCAACCGGCGGCGGCACGGGCGCTGTGCAGCGGACTGACCTGGCGCCGGTAGATCACCGCGATCCCTGCAGCGGTACCGGCAGCCGGGCGGCGCCGTCGACGGCGAGCGCGAAGTGGTCGTGGAGCGCCTGCGGCGTCAGCGCGGCCGCCGCGGCCCCGACGCCAGCCACGTCGGTGCCGGTGATCATCCAGGTCGGCACCGACGAGGTGTCGGCCGTGGCGGCGATCAGCCCGGCGCCGGGGCCTAGCGTCCTGACCACCTGGCCCGACGGGTTGAGCAGCTGCAGCGCATCCCCACCGGGCCCGGAGAACCGCGCATAGACGCCGCTGGCGCCGGGCCCCCGGGCGATCAGGGCGGCGGCCACCTCGGAGCGGACCTGGCTCCAGGGGCCGACGACGAGCCCGAGGGTGTCCGGCCCCGAGCCGGTGCCCAACAGCTGGGGCGCGGCCTTGACGTGCACCGCGTCAAGGGCGGCGGTGACCCGCTGGCACGCGGCGCTGACGTCGGCGGCGCACTCGACGGTGACCGGATAGTGCTTGCCCTGGATGCCGTTGACGAACGGCTCGGGGTAGGAGCCGACGACGGCCGGGATCGAATCGGTGGCGCGCCAGTCGTGCAGGTCCCACCAGATGTGATCGCCGGCGTGAACCGGGGTGGCCGCCGCGCCCTTGGCAGCTTGGACGCCGTTTACGTAGTAGAACCAATCGATCTCGGACCCGGCGGGGGCGCGGCCGGCGATCGACTGAACGAAGCCGCCGCCATACCGGGTGGCGACGGGAAAATAGCGCTCCAGCATTCGCATCACCGTCTCTGACCCCGGGACCTTGCGCTCGGTGTGCGCCCCGAGCTGCTGGGCGCCGAATCCGCGGCTCACGGTGAGGCTGACATCGCGGGTGCCTGGTCCGGCGCCGAATCCGCACCCGGCAACGGCGACCGCCAGAGCGATCGCCATCGCCGCCAGTGCGGCCCTTGGGGTCATTACTTGACGATCTTGAACAGCAGCCGCTCCCCGGCCCGCAGCTTGATGTCGCAGACGCCGCGGCTCGACGACTTGCCGTTGACGAAGATCGACCAGTAATCGGACCGGCTCGGCTTCACGCCGAGGATCGACGTGACGAAGATGCCGCCGGAGACGCCCGCGTAGTACTTGGCGGTCCAGCGGCCGTGGGTGGCGGCACCCAGCGCGCCCGCAGCGCTCTTCGCGGAGCACTTTCCTCGCGGTGTTCCGCCCTTCCTGATCCAGCCCGTCTCGCCGTGAACGACCGCGGTTCGGAGGGTCTTGGACAAGGACTTGATCTGCACGGTCACGGCTGGGCCTGAGCTGGCTGCCAGCGCGGTCCCGGCTGCCGAGACGGCGATCGCGATCGCTCCCAAGAGAGCCACGACGGTGTTGCGATTCATGAGGGCCACCCCTTTCCACGAGGGCTTGCGGCTTTATGGTCGGAGGTTGGTCTCCTGGCTCCCGGGCCTATCAGCCTCGCCTTCCCGGCCGGCTTGCTGCCGGCCAGTGGCTCGTCTGAGACTGACGTCCCCGATCACAGTGGCGGGTCCGCGCCGGACTCGCACCGGCTTCCCATTGCCACCGACCTTGAACCGGGCCATCGTATCGCTTCGGGGGCCGTTCTTGCGGACCCATAAACTGGACACCCAGGCGACTCATGACGGTGAACCTGACCCGCATCTACACCCGCCTCGGCGACGGCGGCGAGACCCATCTCGGCGACATGAGCCGGGTGCCCAAGACCCACCCGCGGATCGAGGCCTACGGCACCGTCGATGAGCTAAACGCCCAGCTCGGCGTGGCGCTCACGGTGGACGGCATGCCGCGCCAGTACGCCGACTGGCTGCGGCGGGTGCAGAACGATCTGTTCGACCTCGGCGCCGACCTCGCCGCGCCCGAAGACGCCGAGCGCGAGCGCCTGCGCGTTGCACCCGAGCAGACGCTCTGGCTGGAGCAGCGCTGCGACGAGGTCAACGCGACCCTGACCCCGCTGCGCTCGTTCCTCCTTCCCGGCGGCACCCCGGCGGCGGCGCAACTGCACGTCTGCCGGACCGTTTGCCGCCGCGCCGAGCGGCGCGCGATCGCCTGCGGGGAGGAGTGCAGCGGCGAGGCAATCCGCTACCTCAACCGGCTGTCGGACCTGTTGTTCATCCTCAGCCGAGGGGCCAACGGCGGTGACGAGCCGCTGTGGGAGCCCGGCCGCTACCGATAGCCGGGGCCGGTGGTCGCGGTCGAGCGCCCGGTCGCAGGGGATCAAAGTGGGTGGTCCCGCCGGTCTCGGTAGGCGCCCCCCGGCCGCCGCCACGAAGAGGTTTTGTCGCCGCGAGGAGCGGCATCAGCTACCGGCGCCTATTTTGACCGCCGATGGCGAGCCTGGCGGCCGCGGGGAGACCTGATCCCTCGGATGCGGTCCGGCGAAAATGATCGGGCATCCCCACCATATGCCGAGGAGCCCAGGATCGGCGTATCCCGGAGCTTTGTGGCCACACTTAGCCCCGGCGCAGCATCAGGGTCAGCCCGGAGGCGAGCGTCACCCCCAGGGCCGCGATGGCGCCGGCGCCGACGACGAACGCGGTGTGCTGGTGGGCGAACGTGATCACCGGCTCCGGGCGCGCCAGTACGATCAGCCCGAAGCCGGCCGCGGCGACCGCGAGCATCGTCGCCACCGGAGCCAGCGCCTCGACGATCGACACGGTGGCGCCGCGCGAGCGCCGACGCTCCTCGGCGACCCCCTCGCGCCGGGCGGCGTAGATCGAGAGCCCGGCAATTCCGAGCAGCGTCCACGTGGAGGCGACCAGGAAGCCTCCGAGGACATCGCTCGGGTAGTGCCAGCCCAGCTCCAGGAACGAGTAGCAGACGGCGATCGCGAACCCCGCCATAACCGTGGCCACCATCGGTCGCCGGCGCGCCGGAGCGGCGATCACCGAGCACAGGGCCAGCGCCATCGCCGCGGTGGCATGCCCGCTCGGCCACGACGCCGGCGCCACCCGTATCCACGAAGCATAATCCCGAGGCGCCGCCAGCAATGGCTTGAGCAGCTGGGTCGTCTCGTTGGCGCCGAGCAGGACGATCGCGATCATCACCGCCACCAGTGGCCGCCGGCGCAGGAGCGCAACCACCACCACGGCCGCCGCCAGGAACACATAGGTGTGGGGATCGCAGAGTCCGGCGACGAAGCTGGTCAGGCGATCGACCCCGGGCCGATCCAGCTGGGCAAAGCCGGTGAGGATTGACAGGTCGGCTCGCCGGGCGAAGCCGATGTAGTGCGAGACGTACCAGGTCAGGGCGAGCAGCAGCCCGCCGATCCCTGCCCCGATGAGCGAGATGCGGGCGCGTCTGGGCATGGACGGAGGGTAGCCCGCCCGGCGCCCGACACCCGGCGCCCGGCGCCCGACGGCCGTTCCCGCCCGGCGGCCGTTCCCGCCCGGCGGCCGTTCCCGCCCGGCGCCGAGCGACCGCGCGCTCAGGCTTCCGCCGGCCCGCTGGGCGCTGAGCCCCCGGTTTCCGGCTCAGCGGCGGCCTGGGGTTCGCCGGCCGGCGCGGCGGCGACGTTGCGGGTGACGCGAAACTCGGGTGAGATGCCGGTGCGGCGGACGTGCGAGAAGTGCTCGAGGTCCTCCGGAGAGGCCACCTCGACCGACAACCCGTCGGCGATCTCGAAGCGGTTGGCCTCGTACAGGAGCTCCTGGTAGCGCGGCGCCCGCGTCCCGGCCTCCTCGGCAGCGCCGTTCTCACTCTGGCCGTGGGCGGTGCGGGCACCGGCGGCGCGGGTCCCGGCTCCCTCCAGGTCCAGGTCGTACTCGCCAAAGCGAAGCATCCAGCGCCGGCCGCGGGCCAGCTTCTCGGCGGTCAGCTTGACGGCGACGGTGGCGTCGCCGCCGTTGCCGGGCAGCCCGCGGTCGCTGCGCAGTCCGGCGCGCTCGGCGATCAGGGCGCGGGTCAGGCGATCGTAGTTGCGGCCGTAGGGAGCGGGAACGATCGCGACCGGCCCGCGGGCCGCCGTGTCACCTCGGATGGCAAACGCCACCGGGCCGATGACCACGTAGTCGACCTTGTTGGCGGACAGCCAGCGCAACACGGCGATCGACCGGTGCTCCAGATGCTCGAACCCGGCGCGAAGATGTGGGGAGGCCGTGTCGATCCCCGGTGGACGGCGCTTGAGCAGCATGATCGTCCGTTTCGCCCCGCCGCCGCGGACTCCTTCTAATCGGCGTCACCGCCGCCGGGAACCGCCGCCGCCGAAGCGGCGAACTCGGCGATCCAGGCCGCGATCAGCTCCGGCGCAGCCCGCAGCGCCCAGTGAGAGCCGCCGATCTCCCGGCGGCGCAGCCCGGGGGCGAGCCGGGTGGCGGCAGCGTAGTAGGACGCGGGAATGAAGCGGTCACCCGTGGGCACGATGAGTTGCACAGGGGCGTGAGGTGGGTCTGTTTGATGGCGCCGCCGGGGGCGGCGCCTGATGTTCTGGCGGTAGAGACCTGCGCCGCGCAGCCCGTCTTCCGTCACCGTCGCCGCCGGAAACGACTCGTCGACGGATAGGCGCTCGCGCTCTGAGAGGAATCGACGCCAGCGACCGCCGGCGAACAGGACGCGCCACATGAGCGCGGGACCGCCGGGCAGGCACAGCACCGCGATGTACCAGGAACGCCGCATCCGCAACAGGGTTCGGAGCCGGCCGGCCGCGGAGCCCGTCGCGGGCGCGCCCCGGAGAGCCGGTCCGGCGATCGACGTGAACGACGCGATGCGGCCGGCAAACCGCGGATCGCTGACGAACTCCCACCCCTGGATCCCGCCCCAGTCGTGACCGACCAGGTGAACCGGACGACCCGGGATCAGCGCCTCGCAGACGCGGTGAAAGTCGTCGGCCAGGCACGTGAGGTCGTACGCTGTCGCGTCACGCGGCGCGCTCGACCCCCCGGCGCCGCGGACGTCGTAGGCGACGACGTGGAAGTCCCGGGAGAGCCGTTCCATCACCGGGGCCCACACCCGGCTGGTGTCGGGATAGCCATGGATCAGGACCACCGGAGGCCGGGCTGGATCCCCGGCGACGGCGGTCGCCAGCGTCACGCTTCCCGAGCTCACCGTCCGAAACGTCGTGGACAGGGGCACCGCGTGGCAATCTATACGCTCGAACGCCGATGGATGCAGACCAAACCGACAGGCGCCGGACCGAGCGCTCGCGTCGCCGGCGCCGGCAGGTCATCCGCCGCCGGCTCGCCGGCGTCGGGGCGCTGGTGATCGTGGTCGCGGCGCTGGCGGCGGTGGCCGTGGCCGCCACTGGAGGCTCCGGCTCGCACCCGCGCGCTTCCGCCCAGGACCACGCCACGTCGCCCGTGGCCGGCCCCCACCAGCACTCGCGCGCCGCCAACCCCAAGCGCAGTGCGTCGACCGCCGCCTCACTCGGCGCCGCCAGCGGCAAGCCCGGCACCGCGTCGGTGCCGGTGTTGATGTACCACGTGATCGCGCCGCCTCCGGCGGGAGCGCCCTTCCCGGGCCTGTACGTGCTCCCGCAGGAGTTCGCCGCCCAGATGCACGCGCTCAAGAGCGCCGGCTGGCACCCGGTGACGCTCGATCAGCTGCGCGCCTACTGGAAGGATGGCGCGCGGTTGCCGCCCGGCAGGCCGTTCGTGATCACATTCGACAACGGCTACCACTCGCAATACGCGTCGGCGCTGCCGGTGCTGCGACGAATGGGCTGGGTCGCCAACGAGAACATCCAGCTGAGCGGGCTGCCGCCCTCGCAGGGAGGGCTGACCGAGCCCGAGGTCAAGGCCCTGCTGTCGGCGGGATGGGAGCTCGACACCCAGGGGATCAGCCACGCCGATCTGATCACCCTGGACGCCGCCCAGCTCCACTACCAGGTCGCTACGGCCCGTCACATCCTCCAGCGCCGCTACGGGGTTCCCGTGAACTGGTTCTGCTATCCCTCGGGCCACTACGACAGCACGGTCATCGACGCCGTCAAGGCCGCCGGCTTCGTGGGATCCACAACGGTGATCCCGGGCTGGGCCAGCCCGTCCCAGGACCCCTACCGCCTCCCCCGGCTGCGCGTGCTCGGCGGGACCAGCCCCGCGGCGCTGCTCGCCCAGATCACCTCCGCCCAGGGCAGCACGACCGCGCCGCCCTCCTACGGGTGAGACGGGGGCCCGGTCAAAAAGTGGCGACCGCACCGCAGCTACGGGCATTGTCGGCTCGGGTCGGCGCCGCCGCGCTGCGCGACCCGCGGCCCCGGCGGACCACGGGCGTGGCGGCGGCGATCGCCGCGGTGGCAGCGGCCACGCTCGCTATCCACTTCCTCGGCAAGATCGCTCCGGTCGTGTCCCTCAGCGTCGTCTACCTCCCGGTGGTGCTGCTGATCTCTACCTACTGGGGGCTGGCGCTCGGCCTGCTCACGTCGCTGCTGAGCGCGGCCGCGTTCAACTTCTTTCACCTGCCGCCGACCGGCGGGTTCACGATCGTCGACGGCCGCAACTGGGTGGCGCTGGCGGCATTCACGATCGTCTCGGTGGTCGCCAGCACGATCGCCGAGCTCGCCCGATCGCGCGCCGTCGAGGCCGAGCGGCGACGCGCCGAGGCCGACCTGGCTTCGGCCGTAGCCCACGAGCTGCTGCTCGGCGAGGACACCGGGACGGCCCTGGCCAGCGCCGCCCGCCGGGTCGCCGAGGCTCTGGGCCTGCCGTCGGCCGCGATCGAGGAGGGGATCGCCCGACCGGGTCCGCGACGGGTCGCACTGCAGCTCAAGGGGGTCGACGGCCACCAGGTGGCGACGCTCGTCGTCCCCGCCGAGCTCCCGCCCGACACCGAGGAGCGGCTGCGCATCCAGGTGGTGCCGACCCTGGAGGCGCTGGTCGCCATCGCCCAGCGCCGCGACGCGATGCAGGCCGAGCTGGTGGAGACGGCGGCGCTGCGCCGCTCCGATGACATCAAGACGGCGTTGCTGCGGGCCGTGTCCCACGACCTGCGCACGCCGTTGACCGCGGTCGTGGCCGCCGGCGCGGCTCTGGGGACGGCCTCGCTGACCGATCAGGAGCGCGCCGAGCTGAGTGCCGCCGTCGTCGACGAGGGCAATCGGCTGGCCGGCCTGGTCGACAACCTGCTGGCGCTCTCCAGGCTGCAGGCGGGCAGCGCCACTCCGCGCTCGGATTGGGTGTCGCTCGAGGATCTGCTCATCGCCGCCGGCGACGGCGTACGCGGGGAGCCGCTCGACGTCCGGGTGACCATCGACCCGGACGTTCCCGACCTGCGCGCCGACGCCGCTCAGCTGGAGCGGGCGTTCGCCAATTTGCTGGAGAATGCCGGCCGCTACGGCGGCGGGCTGCCGATCTTCGTGCACGCCCGCCGCTCCGGCCCACAGGTTCTGGTCAGCGTCGTCGATCAGGGACCGGGGATCGACGCCGCCGAGCAGGCCCGCATCTTCGAGCCGTTCTACCGCGGGCGCAGCGCCTCCCGGCAGTGGACCGGGTCGGGTCTCGGCCTCGCGATCGTCAAGGGGTTCGTCGAGGCCAACGGCGGCTCGGTCTCGGTGCAGTCGCTGCCTGGCCAGGGCACCAGCTTCCTCGTCTCGTTGCCGGTCGGCGAGCGCTCGGACGCCGAGATCGGCGCCGGCGCCGCCGGCGCACCCTCGTGAGCACCGGCGCTCGGGGCCGACGGGAGCGGATTCTCGTGTGCGACGACGAGCAGCAGATCCTGCGGGCGTTGCGGGTGATCCTGCGCGACGCCGGCTACGATGCGCTGCCCGCCAGCACCGGAGAGGAAGCCCTCGACGTGGCGGCGGTGTCGCGCCCGAGCGCGGCGATCCTCGACCTGGTCCTGCCGGACATCGATGGCGTGGAGCTCTGCCGGCGGTTGCGGGAGTGGACCGACATCCCTCTGATCCTCCTGTCGGCGGTCGGCGAGGAAGACGCCAAGGTGCGAGCCCTCGCCGCCGGCGCCGACGACTACGTGACCAAGCCGTTCGGGCCCCGCGAGCTGATCGCCCGCCTCGAGGCCAGCCTGCGCCGGGTCGGGCAGCAGCCGGAGGACTCGGTGGTCACCGCCGGCGAGTTGACCGTGGACTTGGGGTCTCGGATGGTCCGGCTGGCCGGCGAGGAGATCCACCTGACCCCGACCGAGTTCGATCTTCTGCGGCTGCTGGTTCGCAACCGCGGCCGGCTGATGACCCATCGCGAGCTGCTGGTGTCGGTGTGGGGCGCCGGCTACGCCGACGACACGCAGGTGCTGCGGACCCACGTCGCCAATCTGCGCCGTAAGATCGAGCCCGGCGGTAGGGCAGCGGACGCGAGTGCGGCGGGCCGCCATCACTTCATCCGGACCGACCCGGGGGTGGGATACCGATTTGCCGCCTGACGGGCTTTCCGGTTTGCCGCCGGAGTAGATGCGGGCATCTTGAGCATTGATCGCTCCGTCGCCCACCTCCAATTCACGAAATCGCCTTTGTCGCCCGCTATGGTGAGGATTTCTAGTGCACAGCAGCTGCGGGGAGTAGATGGCGGACGGTGATCGCGGACCGGAGGTCGGCGGCGTGACCCGCCGCGCCGGCCGAAGCGCGGTCGCCGACGACGGACGGGAAACCGAGGCCGCCGGCGGCATCGGCGGTGGCTCGCGACCGGACGCTGGCGGCGCGCCACCGAGCGCCGACGCGCCCGTGGCCAGGGCCGGGGTCAAGCGCAACTTCAACGAGGCCGCCCACAAGCTCGGCAGCTGGCCCGTGCGGCCAGCGCCTGCCAAGGAGGCCGAGCCGTCGGCGGCGATCCGCGCCGCCTCCGACGACACCCGCGACGTCGTCGCCCACGCCGGGCGGCTGGTGCTGGCGCTGGGGGCACTGGGGATCGTCTACGGGGACATCGGCACCAGCCCCCTGTACGCCGAGCAGGTGATCTTCAACCAGCACGCCAACGCCGCGCACACGACCCCGGCGGGGGTCTACGGCGTCGTCTCGCTGATCTTCTGGGCGCTGATCATCGTCGTGTCGATCAAGTACGCGGTGATCATCATGCGCGCCCACAATCGCGGCGACGGCGGGATCATGGCCCTGAGCGCGCTGATTCAGCGGCGCAAGGTCCCACGGGCGGCGGTGCTGGTGACGCTCGGCCTGCTCGGCGCCGGGCTGTTCTTCGGCGACGGGATGATCACCCCCGCGATCTCGGTCACCTCCGCCGTCGAAGGCCTCAAGGTGGCCACCCCGGCGCTGGCCCATCTGGTGGTACCCATCGCGCTGGCGATCCTGATCGCCCTGTTCGCCGTCCAGCGATTCGGGACCGGAGCGGTCGGCTGGCTGTTCGGGCCGGTGATCCTGCTCTGGTTCACGGTCATCGGGGTGCTCGGCGCCCACGAGGTCATCATGCATCCGGCCGTGTTGCAGGCGCTGTCGCCGAGCTGGGGGGCCCGGTTCATGGTCGACCACGGCGTCGCCGCCTGGCTGACGCTGGGTGGGGTGGTTCTCGCGGTCACCGGCGCGGAGGCGCTGTACGCCGACCGCGGCCACTTCGGCGCGACGCCGATCCGGATGACGTGGTTCACGATCGTCCTGCCCGCGGTACTGCTCTCCTACCTGGGCCAAGGCGCGCTGATCCTGCACAACCCCCACACGATCTCCAACCCGTTCTACCTGCTGGTACCGGCGTGGGGACGGCTGCCGATGGTGTTCCTGGCCACGGCCGCGACCATCATCGCCTCCCAGGCGGCCCTCACCGGATCGTTCTCGGTCGCCAAGCAGGCGGTCCAGCTCGGCTTCCTGCCGCGACTGAAGATCGTGCACACGTCGATGCTGGAGGGACAGATCTACGTGCCGCTGATCAATTGGGGGCTGTGCATCGGCGTCGCCGCGCTCGTGCTCGTGTTCCAGAACTCCAACAAGCTGGCCGACATCTACGGCGTCGCCGTGACCGGCACGTTCATCCTGGATACGACGCTGTTCATCGCCGTGGCACGCTCGCTGTGGCAAACCCCCAAGTGGAAGCTCGCCCTGATGGCCACGGTGTTCTACATCGTCGAGGTCTCGTTCTTCACCTCCAATCTGGCCAAGATCGAGCACGGCGCCTGGCTGCCGCTGCTCGTCGGCCTGCTCGTGGCGACGGTCATGGTCACGTGGCGCAAAGGGCGGGACACGGTGACCCGCAACCGGACCGAGACCGAGGGCTCGCTGTCGGACTTCCTGGACGGCCTGCGCGACGTCAAGCCGGCCATCGTGCGCCTGCCGGGGACGGCGATCTTCCTCAATCCCGGAAAGACGACGACGCCGCTGGCGCTGCGCGCCCAGGTGGAGCATAACCACGCGCTGCACGAGAAGGTGGTGATCGTGTCGCTGGACCCGGTCAGCATCCCCCGCGTGGAGAAAGCCGACCGGTTCGCCGCCGAGATGCTCGGCAAGGGACTGTTCAAGATCATCCACCTGAGCATCCGCGTCGGCTACCACGACAGCTGGAAGGTGCCGCAAGCGCTCGCCCTGGCGCGCAAGCAGGGCCTGCTGCCCCGCAACCTCGACCTCGAGCACGCCTCCTACTTCATCTCCCGGATGACGATCGTCCCCACCGATGCGCCCGGAATGAACCGCTGGCGCAAGAAGCTGTTCATCGGCATGGCCCGCAACGCCACCAGCCCGATCGACACCTTCGGCCTGCCCAGCCCGCGCACGGTAATGACCGGCTCCCAGGTCACGATCTGACCCTCGCACCGGCCGCAAACAGCCGAGGGTAAACACAGATCGCCGCCCCACCCGGCGATCTTCACAACATCTTGATGCCGGCGCCGGATTCCTGCACGTCTCCTTGACAACCCGCGACCGAAGATCAGGGTATGGCACCAACTCGCCGCACCCTGTCGGAGAGCGCCCACAAGCACGAAGAGCCCGCGGTCGCTGACGGCAACGGCAACGGGCACCGGTCGAGCCGGAACTTCAACGAGGCCGCCCACAAGCTCGGGTACTGGCCGGCGCCGCCGGCCTCGCTCAAGGAGACCGGGCCGTCGGCGGCGATCCGGACGGCCGCCTCAGACAACCGCGACGTGGTGGCCGACGCCGGCCGCCTGATCCTGGCTCTCGGCGCCCTCGGCGTCGTCTTCGGGGACATCGGCACCAGCCCGCTCTACACCGAGCAGTTCATCTTCACCGCCCACCGTCAAGCGGCGACGACCGCCATCGCCGGGGTCTACGGAATCGTGTCGCTGATCTTCTGGACCTTGATGGTGGAGGTCTCGATCAAGTATGCCGGGTTCATCATGCGCGCCCACAACCGTGGCGACGGCGGGATCATGGCGCTGACCGCGCTGGTCTCCCGCCGCAAGATCGGCCGGACGGCGCTGCTGGTGACGCTGGGCATCTTCGGCGCCGGGCTGTTCTTCGGCGACGGGATGATCACTCCGGCGATCTCCGTCACCTCGGCGGTGGGCGGTCTCAGCGTGGTCAGCCCGGGCCTGTCGCACCTGGTCGTCCCGCTGTCGCTGGGGATCCTGATCGCCCTGTTCGCGATGCAGCGGTTCGGGACCGGAGCCGTTGGCTGGTTGTTCGGACCGGTGATCGGAGCGTTCTTCGTGGCGATCGCGGGCTTTGGACTGCGCCAGGTGATCCCGCACCCCGGGGTCCTGCAGGCGCTCTCCCCGGTCTGGGGCGTGCGCTTCATGCTTAACCACGGCGTGGCCGCGTGGCTGACGCTCGGCGGAGTGGTGTTGTGCTGCACGGGCGCCGAGGCCCTGTACGCCGACCGGGGCCACTTCGGCGCCGCGCCGATCCGGATGGCCTGGTTCGCGGTAGTGCTCCCCGCGGTGATGCTCTCCTACATGGGACAGGCGGCCTTCATCCGGCTGCACCCCGCGTCGGTCGCCAAGTCCTCCTTCAATCCCTTCTTTCAGCTGGTGCCCCACGGTCTGCTGCTGCCGATGGTGGTGCTCGCCACCGCCGCGACCATCATCGCCTCCCAGGCGGCGCTGACCGGGTCGTTCTCGGTCGCCAAGCAGGCGGTGCAGCTCGGCTTCCTGCCGCGTCTGCGGATCGTCCACACCTCCAACCTCGAGGGCCAGATCTACGTGCCGGTGATCAACTGGTTCCTGTGCGCGGGGGTGGCCGCACTGGTGCTCGTGTTCCAGAACTCCAACAAGCTGGGCGACATCTACGGCGTGGCGGTCACCGGAACGTTCATCCTCAACACGATCCTGTTCATCGTCGTCTCCCGCGCGCTGTGGCGCACGCCGAAGTGGCGGCTGGCGATCCTCGGGACGCTGTTCCTCATCGTCGAGGTCGCCTTCTTCACCTCGAACCTGGCGAAGATCGATCACGGCGCCTGGCTGTCACTGGCGGTCGGGCTGGTCATCGCCTCGGTGATGATCACGTGGCGCAAGGGCCGGGATATCGTCACTCGGAACCGCACCGAGCAGGAGGGCTCGCTGGAGGAGTTCCTCGACGAGCTGCGGTTCGAGCACCCGGCGATCGTCCGCCTCCCCGGCACCGCGATCTTCCTCAACCCGGGCAAGGCGACCACGCCGCTGGCCTTGCGCGCCCAGGTTCAGCACCTGCACGCAATGCAGGAGCAGATCGTGATCGTGTCCATGGACCCGGTCAGCATCCCGCGCGTGGAGAAATCCGATCGGTTCACCGCCGAGCTGCTCGGCAAGGGGCTGTTCAAGGTGACCCATCTCACCATCCGCATCGGCTATCGCGACAGCTGGCAGGTGCCGCAGGCGCTCGCGCTGGCGCGCAAGCGGGGCCTGCTGCCCCGCAACCTCGACCTCGAGCACGCCTCCTACATGATCTCCCGGATGTCGATCCTGCCGACCGCCGCCCCGGGGATGGCGCGCTGGCGCAAGCGGATCTTCGTCGGAATGGCGCGCAACGCCACCAGCCCGATCGACACCTTCGGCCTACCGAGCTCGCGCACGGTTATCACGGGCTCTCAGGTCGCCGTCTGACGTCTGACGCGCGGGTCTCGCCCATAACCGATGCGGGCTGGACCTTCGGCGCCCGGCGCGCGACAATTCGGCGTGTTAACCGGACGCGACGGGAGGCTCCATGACCAGCGATTACATCCTCGCCTACGGGACCCACGCCACGCCAGAGGATGGTCGCTGCGCGATGGAGTGGGTCAGCCACCTGGCCGGCGAGCCCCACAGTGACGATCCGGCGTGCGTCAGCCCGGTGTTGCGGGCGATGTGCATCGCCCTGAACGACGGGCTCGAGCATGGTCCCCGCCAGCGGCTTCGTCCCTATCTGACGCGCACCATCGGCACCGTCGACGATGGCCTGGACACCTACCGAGCCTGGCTGGCGATGGACTGGCTGACCCGCATCTACACCCCCGCGTGGTTGAATCTCGCCGGTCTGCGGGACTCGGCTGACAGCCTGACCGCGCTGGTGGCGGTCACCGACGGCGTCACCCTGCGCCGCGCCCTGGACGCGTTGGAGATCGGCCGCCGGGAGGCCCATTCCGAGCGCGCCCGCGTGTTCGGCGCGCCCCGTCCCACCCGATGGGTGGCCGGCGTCGTCGCCGGCGTGGCCGGGCGTGAAGCCGCCTGGGCCTGCGCCGGGGCAGCCGCCTGGGCCGCTGCCCGCGTGGGAATCGGCGACTCGGCTGGCGACCGGGCCCGAGCTGCCGCGCGCGCCGCCGCCGGCGACGCCGCCGCGATCGCCCTCCGCCACTCCCGTGACAGTGGCGAGGCGCGGCGCGCCGGGGCCCATGCCACCCTGGCTCCCACGCTCGAGGCACTTGCCGGCTCGGCTCTCGCCCTGCTTGACCGGATGCTGCCCACCGAGCTGCTGCCGATCCCGCAGCCGGCGAGCGGCGGCGGGCGGCGGTTCACCACCGTCTGATCGATCTCACCGCGGCGTGAGCCGCGGGCCCGGCCCGCCTGAGCGGCCCTTCACAACATCTTGATGCGCGCTGCCGGTTCCTGCATGTCGCCTTGACGGCGGGGGACCGATGATGACGGCATGGATTTTGTCGCCATCGCTCTCGGAGTTCTGATGTTCGCCATGCTGCTCGCGCTCGTCGCCGGAATCGACCGCATATGAGTGGTTCTGACCTGTTCGGGCTGATCGTGTCCGCGATCGTCTGCATCTACCTTCTGTACGCGCTGCTGCGCGGAGAGAGGTTCTAGCCCGCGGTGACCTTCCTCGGTTGGCTCACCATCTTCCTGTTCGTGGTGATCCTCACCGCGCTGGCGATCCCGCTCGGCAGCTATCTGGCGGCGGTGTACACCGGCCAGCACACGTTCCTGGACCGCCTCCTCGGCGTGCCCGAGCGCTTCCTGTACCGGGTCATGCGTGTCGACGTTGATCGGGAGCAGGACTGGAAGGCGTATGCCCGCAGCCTGATCATCTTCTCGCTGGCTGGCTGGCTGGTCCTCTATTTCATCCTGCGCACACAGGGCCTGTGGAGCTTCACCGGCCTGAACCCGGAGGGGTTCCATTCGATGCCGTGGAACGTGGCGTTCAACACCACGTCGTCGTTTTTGACGAACACGAACTGGCAGTACTACGGCGGCGAGACGACGCTGAGCTACTTCAGCCAGATGGCGGGGCTGACCGTGCAGAACTTCCTCTCGGCGGGAGTGGGCATCGTCGTCGCCGTGGCGGTGGTCCGCGGGATCATCGGCCGCACCGGCAAGAGCCTGGGCAACTTCTGGCAGGACATCGTCCGCACGACCCTGTACGTGCTGATGCCGATCTCTGTCGTCGTCGCGCTCGTGCTCGTCTCGCAGGGCGTGATCGCGAACTTCAGCTCGTATCTGACGGTGCACGGGATCACCGGGCTGACACAGGTCATCGGCATGGGCCCGGTCGCCTCCCAGGAGGCAATCAAGCTGCTCGGCACCAACGGCGGCGGCTTCTTCAACGTCAACTCCGCGCACCCGTTCGAGAACCCGACGGGCTTCTCCAACTTCGTCGAGATGCTGGTCGTCCTGGCCATCCCGGCCGCCCTGGTGTTGATGTACGGCAAGATGGCCGGCAACCGCCGCCAGGGCTACGCGATCTACTCGACGATGATGATCATGTTCCTGGGCGCGGTGATCGTCGCCTACATCGCCGAGGCCCACGGCTCTCCCGCCCAGCACGCCGCCGGCCTGCACACCAGCGTCCTCGCCGGCTCCACCGGCGGCAACCTGGAGGGCAAGGAGCAGCGGTTCGGGATCGCCGGCTCGGCCCTGTTCAACGTCGTCACCACAGTGACCTCGTGCGGCGCAGTCAACAGCTCGCTCGAGTCGTTCACCGGGATCGGCGGTGCCGTGCCGTTCGCCAACCTGTCGGCCAGCGAGGTGATCTTCGGCGGCGTCGGCACCGGTCTGTACTCGATCCTGCTCTATGTCCTGCTGGCGGTGTTCCTCGGAGGGCTGATGGTCGGCCGCACCCCCGAGTACCTGGGCAAGAAGATCGAGGCCCGGGAGATCAAGCTCGTGTCGCTCGGGATCCTGATCACGCCGCTGGCGGCGCTGTTCGCAACGGCGCTGGCCACTGCGTCAAGCGCGGGGCGGGCCTCGATCGACACCGCCATCGCCCACGGCCCCCAGGCGTTCTCGGAGACCTTCTACGCCTATCTCTCGCAGTCCAACAACAACGGGTCGGCGTTTCCCGGCTACACGGGCTTCATTCAGCCCAACGCCGGCAACCTGGGCTCGCACGGGATCACCTTCGCCAACCTGCTGGGCGGCTTCACGATGGTGTTCGCCCGGTACGCGCCGATCCTATTCGCGCTCGCCGTCGCCGGCTCGCTCGCCGGCAAGCGGATCAGCCCCGCCGGGCTGGGCACGATGCGCACCGACAACCCCACCTTCGTGGTGCTGCTGATCGGCGTGATCATCCTCGTCGGCGCCCTCACCTTCTTCCCCGCCCTGCTGCTCGGTCCGATCGTGCAGGGCCTGACCGGCCACCTCTACTAATGACCATCAAACGAGACATCATCACATCCGTCATCGGGATCCTCGTGTTCACGTTGCTGTGCGGGATCCTCTATCCGCTGGTCATCACCGGGGTCAGCCAGGTCGCGTTTCCCGGCAACGCCAACGGACAGCAGGTCCACGTCGGCGGCAAGCTCGCCGGATCGAAGCTGATCGGCCAGAACTTCGGCGACGTCGTGACCAACAAGAAGACGGGCAAGGCCGAGCTCGACTCTGCCGGCAATCCCGTGACGACTCCGGACCCCAGGTACTTCCAGACGCGGCCCTCGGGGACGACGCCGTCTGACAACGCCGCGGGCAGCGCGTTCGCCAACTACGGCCCGAACAGCACCGTGACCGAGCGGGCGATCACGTCCAACATCAAGAGCTACATCGCGCTAAACGGGCCGTATTACCCCGGCGGCCTGACCGCCGCCACGGTCCCGGTCGATGCTGCCGACACCTCGGCGTCGGGGATCGATCCTGACATCTCGGTCGCCAACGCGAACATCCAGGCCCACCGCATCGCCGCGGTGCGGCACCTCCCGCTGGCCCAGGTGCAGCGACTTGTCTCCACCTATACGGGGGGACGCGGGCTCGGTTTCTCCGGGGAACCGACGGTCAACGTCCTCGGACTGAACGTCGCCGTCAATCGTGTCTCCAAAGGAAGCCGCTGATGTCCGTCAACACTCCCGCCGCCCCGTCAGACCCGCGGACTCCGACGGCCTCCAGTCGGCGCCAGGGGGTGTCCCCGTTTCGCCCCGAGATCGTCCGTCGGGCGCTGCTTGACAGCGTGATCAAGCTCGACCCTCGGGTGCAGATTCGCAACCCGGTGATGTTCGTTGTCGAGATCGGAGCCATGATCACGACCGTCACTTGGCTGATCCAGGTGTTCGGTGGCAAGGCGCTCGGCGGCAACGACCCGGCCTGGTACACGTTCGTCATCTCCTTCTGGCTCTGGCTGACCGTCGTGTTCGCGAACATGGCCGAGGCGTTCGCCGAGGGCCGGGGCCGTGCTCAGGCGGACACGCTGCGCTCTATGCGCCAGGAGACGGTCGCCACGCTCCAGGACGGCTCCACCAAGAAGGCCTCCGATCTGACCCGAGGCGACCTCGTCGCCGTCGAGGCCGGCGAGCTCATCCCGGGCGACGGCACTGTCGTTGAGGGCATCGCCTCGGTCGACGAGTCCGCGATCACCGGCGAGTCGGCCCCGGTCATCCGCGAGTCCGGAGGCGACCGCTCGGCGGTCACCGGCGGCACCCGCGTCCTTTCGGACCGGATCGTCGTCGAGATCACCCAGGAGCCCGGCAACTCGTTCCTGGATCGCATGATCGCCCTGGTGGAGGGAGCCGCGCGGCGCAAGACCCCGAACGAGATCGCGCTCAACATCCTGCTGGCCGGTCTGACGCTGATCTTCATGATCGTCGTCGCGACGCTGCGACCGTTCGGGCTCTTCGCGCATACGCCGATCTCCGAGACGACGCTCATCTCCCTGCTCGTCGCTCTGATCCCGACGACGATCGGCGCACTGCTGTCGGCGATCGGGATCGCCGGCATGGACCGGCTCGTGCGCCGCAACGTGCTCGCCCTCTCGGGCCGCGCCGTCGAGGCGTCCGGCGACGTCGACGTGCTGCTCCTCGACAAGACCGGAACGATCACGATCGGCAACCGGCTCGCATCCGAGTTCATCCCGATGCCGGGAGTCCCCGAGTCCGAGCTCGCCGAGGTCGCCCAGCTCGCCTCCCTCGCCGACGAGACCCCCGAGGGCCGCTCGATCGTCGTGCTCGCCAAGCAGTACGGCATCCGTGAGCACGACATGGCCGATCTGCACGCCGAGTTCGTGCCGTTCACCGCTCAGACGCGGATGAGCGGCGTCGACCTCAACGGCAACCAGCTGCGCAAGGGCGCCGGTGACGCGATTATCAACTTCGTCACCGACGAGGGCGGGCGCCCGCCGGTCGAGCTGCAGCCGGCGCTGGACCGGATCGGCCGTGAGGGCGGTACCCCGCTCGCGGTCGCCCGCGACTCGCAGGTGATGGGGGTCATCTACCTCAAGGACACGATCAAGGAGGGCATGCGCGAGCGCTTCGATCACCTGCGCTCGATGGGGATTCGCACCGTGATGATCACCGGCGACAACCGGTTGACCGCCGCCAAGATCGCCGAGGAGTCGGGTGTCGACGACTTCCTCGCCGAAGCGACGCCGGAGGCGAAGCTAGCGCTGATCACCGAACAGCAGACCCAGGGTCGCATGGTGGCGATGACCGGCGACGGCACCAACGATGCCCCCGCCCTGGCCCAGGCGGACGTCGGCGTGGCGATGAACACCGGCACGCAGGCCGCCCGCGAGGCCGGGAACATGGTCGACCTTGACTCGAACCCGACTAAACTGATCGAGATCGTTGAAGTCGGTAAGCAGCTGCTGATCACCCGGGGCGCGCTGACCACGTTCTCGATCGCCAACGACGTCGCCAAGTACTTCGCGATCCTGCCGGCGATCTTCGTGTCCACGTACGCGGCGACGCAAGGCGGCCAGGGTCCACTCCACGTGCTCAACATCATGAGCCTCGGATCGCCCCGCTCCGCGGTGATCTCCGCGATCATCTTCAATGCAATCGTGATCCCGCTGCTGATCCCGATCTCGCTCAAGGGCGTCGCCTACCGGCCGATCGGCGCCAGCGCGCTGCTGCGGCGAAACCTGTGGATCTACGGCCTCGGGGGCTTGATCGCCCCGTTCATCGGGATCAAGCTGATCGACCTGATCGTCCACAACCTACTCGGGGCGTGAGGACCGCGGCCGCGCCGTGGCTCGATTCCAGGACTGGCGCAGTGGCGGTCGGCCGCGGGCGTTACAAGGTGTTCCTCGGGATGGCCGCGGGGGTCGGCAAGACCTACGCCATGCTCCAGGAGGGACAGGCGGAGGCGCGGACGGGACGTGATGTCGTGATCGGCTACCTGGAGCCCCACGGTCGCGCGGCGACGCTGGTTCAGGCGGAGGGCCTGGAGACGATTGCCCGCCGTCAGGTCCGCTACCGCGACACGGTGCTGGAGGAGATGGACCTGACGGCGGTCCTGGCGCGGGCACCCGAGCTCTGCCTGATCGACGAGCTGGCGCACACCAACGCGCCGGGCACCGAGCACGCCAAGCGCTACGAGGACATCGCCGATGTGCTCGGTGCCGGGATCGACGTCTACTCGACGGTCAACGTCCAGCACCTGGAGAGCCTCAACGACCAGGTCGCCGAGCTGACCGGCACCCGCGTGCGTGAGACCGTTCCCGACGCGGTGCTCACCTCCGCCGACGACGTGGTGCTGATCGACATCACGCCAGACTCGCTGATCGAGCGCCTGCTCGCCGGCAAGGTTTACCCGGACGAGCGCGTCCACAGCGCACTGAACAATTTCTTCAAGATCGAGAATTTGTCGGCCCTGCGCGAGGTCGCGCTGCGCCAGGTCGCCGAGGAGGTGGAGAATAAGCGGATCCCTCATGACACCGATTCGGGGGGCCGGGTCCGGGAGGAACGGCTCGCCGACGGCGGCGCGCCGCGAGCGATCGGCGAGCGGCTGCTGGCGCTCGTGACGCCGGACCCCGAGGCCCAGCGCGTGGTCCGCCGCGCCTGGCGATCGGCCCAGCGCTTGGGGGCAGAGCTCGACGTCCTGTGGGTGACCGGCGAGGATGAGCCCAGCGAAGCCGAGCGCGAGCAGCTCGCCGCGCTGCGGCGCCTGACCAGCGTGCTCGGCGCGCACCTGCTGGTGGAGCGTGGCGCCGACGTGGCGCTGGTCACCCAACGGGTCGCCCGCGAACGGGGGACCACATACGTGATGATGGGCGCGCCCGCCGCCAAGGGCGCCCTGCGCCGCCTCGTGCAACCGGCCCTGCCGATGCGGCTGATGGCGCTGCTGCCGGGCATCGACGTCCGGATCGTCGCCGATCGCACGCAGCGGGTGACTGAGGATCGATGATCGCCGTCCTGATCGCACTGGTCGTCCTGCTCGCCGTCGCGCTGGCCACGTTGGCCGCGTTGAGGTATCGGCCCGGCGGGCGCCGGCGTGCCGCGCCGGCAGCCGAGCCGAGCGCGCGCCGGATCCTGTTCCCGTTTCAGGCGGCGGCGCTGTCGCGGCGGGCGCTTGACGCCTCGCTGCGCCTGGCCCGCGCCGAGGACGCGACGCTGCTGCCGGTGTTCCTGGCTCGCGTGCCGCTGACGCTCCCGCTGGACTCCGCGCTGCCCCACCAGGCGGCGACATGCATCCCTCTACAGGAGGCGATCGAGCAGCGCGCCGCCGCGTTTGGCGTGCCGGTCGACGCCCGGGTGGAGCGGGGCCGGACCTACCGCCACGCCCTGCGTCAGACGATCGCCAACGAGCGCTTCGAGCGGATCGTGATCGCAGCGGCGAGCCGCGGCGGACCGGGATTCGGGCCCGACGACGTCGCCTGGCTGCTGGCCAACGCCCCCGGCGAGATCGTCGTGCTCCGCCCGGGCGCGGAGGAGCTGCTGGTGCCGCCGGTGTCCCGCACCCCTCGTCGCGGCGTCGTCGGGAGCCGGCGAGCTGCCCGGGACCAGCGCGCCCCGGTGCGCTCCTGACCTCGGCCGGCGCGCCGGTCGGGATGCGGACGCGCACACCCGTTCGTTTTCCGCCGAGGCTTTTCGCAGCGCTCCGGGGGGCTGCCCGAGGAGTCGCCCTGCACCGTCGTGGGCGCGGGGGGTTTTGTCGTGGAGGATGCCGGGAGTGGTCAGGCGAGCCGAGACCGCGGGCCGAGTCCCGCCGCCCGCGATCCGGGGGGTGTTTTGTGCCAAATCCGGCTCGCGCCGGGAGATTTGTCGCGTTACCCACGCTGAGCGGCCGGCTGGTGACAAATCCGCAGGCGGGGTCACGATTTGTCACGTTTCCCGAGTCGCCGGGGCGGAAGGGGCGGCCGCGGACCGCGACCGCGTGGACAGCCGGCCGGGGCTTTCGGTCAACCGCGCCGGGTTCTCGGACGGGTTGGCGACCGGGGATATGCGCCCAACCCGCAGAAACCGTCCCACGGAAACGATCGGGCATGCACTTGGCGACAAATTCGGATCCGGCCTGCGGGTTTGTCGAGCAGCGCAGGCTGGGCGTGGAGTTGACGACAGATCGTCGCGACGAATTCGAGTTTGTCGCCGTTTACAGGTCAACGCCGGAACCGCTAGGAAGCGCGCCCGGTCCCGCTATCGCGGCGGCGGGCCGTGACCGCCGCGGCCCGGCTGCCGGCCGAGTGGCGCACAAGGCAGCCTCGCTGAAGTCCTCGTCTACGAGAGCTTCTGGGCCATTTCCCTGGCCACATCGCTCGGGCGCCACCCAGCCCGCCTAGTGGCGGACGGCCGAATAGCGCCCTCGAAGCGCAAGATCCGGTAGTCCCACGACCTAGTCGTGCAGCTTGAAGGGCAGCGTCGCCACGATCACGTCCGTTCGAGCCTTCAGCACCGCCCCCAGCAGCCGGCCCCGCTGGTTGTGGAGGATTTCGTGGCGCCGCTTGCGGGGCAGCACCTCCGGGATCAGGACGGTCACGATCGCGTCGCCCCCTTCGATCGAGCGAACGTAGCGCAGCACGCAGCGCACCAGCGATCGGTGGGCGTCGACGATCACCTCGATCGGGATGCCGCACGCCCACTCCGACCACTCGCGCTCAAGCCGCTCGCGCTCCTCGTCGTCGGCGGCGACCGACACCGCCACCACGGTTCCCCCCAGCGACAGCGCCGCGCTGACGACACGCTCGGTCAGCAGGTTGACGGTGGAGGTCGGCACGATGACGACGCTTTCGTGCCGCCTGGGATGCGGGGGCGTGAGCCCGAGCTTGAGCTCGCGACCGACGTCCGTGTAATAGAGCTCGGTGCGATGAAACATCAGCATCATCAGGGGCACCGTGATCACCACGCCCCAGGCTCCCTCCACGAACTTCGAGCCGAGCAGGACGACCACGGTGATGGCGGTCATCACCGCACCCACGCCGTTGACGGCGACGCGCAGCCGCCAGCGGCTGGGACGCTCCCGGCGCCAATGCCGGACCAGCCCCACCTGACTGAGCGTGAACCCGATGAACACCCCGATCGCATACAGCGGGATCAGGTTGTTGACCAGAGCCCCCGAGAGCGCCAACAGCAGCGCCGCCAGGATCGCGAGCGAGATGATCCCGATCCGGTACACCGGCTTCTCGGCCCGCAGGTAGAAGGCGTGCGGCAGCCGGTGGTCCTTGGCGAGCAGGCTCATCAGTACCGGCAGGCCCCCGAAGCTGGTGTTCGCGGCCAGCCCCAGCACCGCGCAGACGGCGAGGTTGGAGACGTAGAACGGCCAGCCGGTGCCCAGTGAGCCGGCGGTCACCTGGGCCAGGACGGTGACTCCCCCGCGCGGCTGCACGTGATGGATGTGGATCAGCACGGCCAGCCCGACCAGCATGACGCCGAGCAGGATCCCCAGCGTGATCTCGGTCCGCTGCGCCGTACGGGCCCGCGGCTCCCGGAACGCGGGTACGCCGTTGGCGATCGCCTCGATCCCGGTCACCGCCGAGCAGCCCGAGGCGAACGCCTTGAGGATGAGGATGATCCCCAGCGAGGCCGTGATCACCGGCGTCTCGTGGCTTCCGATCGTCGCCGCGGGGTGGGCGCGCACAAGCCCGACGACGATCGTGACCAGGATGCTGACGAGGAAGATGGCTCCCGGGAGGATCAGGAACTTGGCCGACTCGCTGATCCCGAACATGTTGATCACGGTCAGCAACACCAGGCCGGCGAGGGCGACCAGCAGCAGATGGTGGGTCAGGCCCGGGAACACGCTGGCCAGGCTGGCGGCGCCGGCGGCGAGGCTGACCGCCACGGTGAGCACGTAGTCGACCACGAGCGACGCGGCGGCGAGCAGCGCCGGCCAGGGGCCGAGGTTCGCCTTGGAGACGGCATAGGCGCCACCGCCATCGGGATGAGCGATGATCACCTGCGAGTAAGAGATCACCAGCAGCACGAGCATGCCGGTGATCACCAGCGTGATCGGCAGCGTCCAGCGCAGCGCCCCTACGCCGGCCAGGATCAGCACCGCCATGATCGCCTCGGGGCCGTAGGCGACGCTGGAGAGCGCGTCCAGGCTGAGCGCGGCCAGCCCGCGCGGAACGTCGAGGTCGTGACCCGCCTCGGCGTGCTTGCCCAGCCGCGGCCCACGTCCGACCGGCACCCTCGGTCCCCGGGGAGGCGGACGCAGCAGCGTACGCCCGATGCTCGGCTGCCCCGCCGGTTCTGTGGTCGTGTCGCTCAAGCTGACACCGCACGACGGATTATCGGTCCGCCGCCGCAGTCCGGCCAGCGCTCAGGTCTGGTGGAAGCGCTCGATTCTGCCCGCGGCGGCGGTCACGGCAGCGGTCATGCGCGGCAGGTCGCCGGCGATCCGCTGGACCGGACCGGCGATCGACAGGCCCGCCACCAGCCGGTCGCGCCGGTCCAGGATCGGTGCCGCCACCCCCACCGCCCCGTCGTCGAGCTCAGCGAAGGTCACGGCGTAGCCGTCGGCGCGGATCTGCCCCAGCTCGGCTGCCAGCGCCGAGCCGCCCACCTCGGTGACCAGCCGCTCGCGATCGGCCGCCTCCAGGTGGGCGGCGAGGATCTTGCCGGAGGCCCCCCGGTGCATCGGCCCGCGGCGAAACACCGCGTAGGACAGCCGCATGGAGTGGATCTGAGTCTCCACCACGTGCAGGGCGATCGCCTCCAGCGCACAGGGCGCGGTCAGGATCACCGTCTCCCCCACCTCCGCGCACAGCTCGGTCATGACGGCCGCGGCCGGCGCGACCAGCCGCTCGCGTAGACCGGCCTCGGCGGTCCGGCCCAGCGCCACCAGCCGGGGGCCGAGCGCGACCGTGCCCTCGGACGCGCGCTGGACGAGGCCGTGCTGCGCCAGCTCTCCGAGCAGCCGGTAGGCGGTGCTGGTCGGCATCCCCGCCTCCCCGGCGAGCTCGGGAACGGTGAGGTCGACGGGCTGCTCGGCGAGCAGCTGCAACAGGTCGACCGCGCGCTCGAGCGCGCCCGCGGGCATCGAATCTAGATCCCCGGAAGTGCGTGCTCGGAGAGCGCCGGCCGGCTGCCGGCCACCCGGGCCACGCGGCGGGCGAGGCCGCCCTCTCCGACCAACTTGGCCAGGCCCTCGATGTCGGCGTTCCAGTCGGTCTCGTCGGTCAGCGTGCCCGCGTACTCGCGAACCAGTCCGTAGGCGCGTCCGGTGCCGCCGCCGAGCCGCGACGGCCCGCCCCGGAGATCGACCGCCTGTGCGGCGATGATCAGCTCCAACGCGACCAGCCGGTGCATTAGACCGACCAGCGTCGACGTGGTGCTGACCGCCAGCGGAGCCATCGAGGCGTGGTCCTCGACGCCCTCGGCGAGCTGGCCGCGGTAGTCCAGCGAAACGGGATTGGCGTGGAAGCGCACCTCCGAGGCCAGCGCGGCGAACGAGCGCCCGAGGGGGCGCAGGCCCCCGGTTGGGCCGTCGTGGCGGGCGAGCCCGGTGGGAAGCCCGCTGAAGTGATGCCACAAGAGCTTCTGGACGCGTTCGTTGGCCACCTGGGCGGCGTGGGCGATGCCGAGTCGGACATAGTCGAATGCCATCGCCAGGGAGGTCACGTCGAAGTTCCCGACCGACACGATCGCCGCCTCGTCGATCAGCACCAGCGGGTTGTCGGCGGCCGAGTTGAGCTCTATCTCCATCAGCCCCCGGGCGACCGACAGGGCGTCGTAGAGGGCGCCGTGGGTCTGGGGGACGCAGCGGATCGACAGCGGGTCCTGGAGGTTGCGCGCCGCTCCGGGTCGCCACAGCTCGGAGTCCTCCAGCAAGTCACGTAGCCGCGCCATCGCGGCCTGCTGACCGCTGTGGGGACGGGCCCGCGCTGCCGCCGGGTGGATCACCGACAGGTTCGCGGCGAACGCCTCGAAGCTCAGCGCCGCCGCGATCTGCATGCTCTCGATCAGGTCGGCGGCGTCGACCAGTACCAGCGACCCCCGTCCCATCGTCACGCCATTGGAGCTGATCAGCCCGATGGCCTCCTTGGCTCCGAGCTCGATCGGGGTGATCCCCGCCCGTCCCAGGGCCTCCTCGCCGGGCATCGTCTCGCCCTCGTACTCGGCCCAGCCGCGGCCGATCGCCACCTTGCCGATGTCGGCCATCTCGGAGAGGTCGCCCTGCCCGACCGAGCCGATCATCCGCACCACCGGATGCACGCGCTGGTTGAGCAGCGCCACCAGCAGCTCGATCAGCTCCCGGCGCACCCCGACGCCGGCCTTGAGCATCCCGTTGATGCGGGAGACGATCATCGCCCGGACGACGTCGGTGGCCAGCGGGCGGCCGTAGGAGGAAACCTGGTCGGCCACGGTGGCGAACGAGAACGCCGCGATCTCCTCGAGCGGGATGTGATGGCGGGCGAGCGATCCCAGCCCGGTGTTGAGCCCGTAAACGGACTCACCGGCGGCCAGCGCCCGGTCCACGACGTCCCGCGCCGCCCGGACCCGGACGAGCGCCGCCTCGTCGAGCGTCACCCGTGGCCGCCCCCGCGCCACGGCCAGCACCCGGTCCACGGTGAGTCCGTCACCGCTGAGGACGATCGTCTCGCTGGTTGAGATGGTTGTCACTTAGAAGCCGATCTGTATCCTTGCACAATCTCACTGAACGAGAAGATCTCGGGCCGGATCCTTGATCCGGGCGGGTCCATGCGCCGCGCCGGGCTGACGATGAGCGACGGGCGGATCGTGAGCGTCGGCTCACCCCAGGCGGGAGCGCTCGACTTTGGCGACGCGCTGCTGCTCCCGGGCGCGGTCGACGTCCACGTCCACACCCGCAGCTATGCCGGGGAGGGGATCGAGAACTGCACGCGGGCTGCCGCCGCGGGCGGCGTGACCACGATCGTCGACATGCCCTACGACGCCGCCGGACCGATCGACTCGCTGGCCGCATTCGAAGCCAAGGTCGCCGACGTCCGCCGCGAGGCGGTGGTCGACGTCGCGCTGTGGGCGACCGTTCCTCCGCACGGGCCGATCGAGGACGTGGCGGACCTCGTCGGTGCCGGCGCGGCGGCTTTCAAGCTGTCGACGTTCGAGACCCACCCGCAGCGGTTTCCCCGCATCCCCGACGGCCAGCTGCTGGCGGCGTTCGCGGCGATCGCGCAGGCCGGCGGCCTCGCCGGGGTACACGCCGAGAACGACGCCATCGTCCGCGCGGGAATCGCCGCCGAGCAGGCGGCGGTCATCCGCCCCGGCCACCCCGATCCGCTGGCCCACGCGCGCTCGCGGCCCCCCGTCGCGGAGCACGAGGCGATCGCCCGCTGCCTCGAGCTGGCGCGCGCCACCGGCGTCCGCCTGCACATCTGCCACGTCTCGACGCCGCGCGGCGTGGCGCTCGTGGCGCAGGCTCGCCACGACGGTGTCGACGTCACCGCCGAGACGTGCCCCCATTACCTGCTGCTCGACGAATCCGAGCTGACCCGCCAGGGCGCAGCTGCGAAGATCAACCCGCCGTTACGCGCCGCCCCCCTCCCGGCGACCGGGCTTGACCTGATCTCCTCCGACCACGTCGGCTGGCCAGTGAGCCGCAAGCGCGGGGACGACATCTTCGCCCTGTCGTCAGGCGCCCCCGGGGTGGAGCTGATCGTGGCCCTGGTGCACGACGCGCTCGGTCCCACCGAGCTCGTCCGCCTGGTCAGCGAGGCGCCGGCGCGGCGCTTCGGGCTGTGGCCGCGCAAGGGCAGCCTGGCGCCGGGGGCGGACGCCGACGTGATGGTGCTCGATCCGACCGTCGAATGGGAGATCGATCCGACGCAGCTCGTCACCCCCGCCGGCTGGAGCCCTTACGCCGGGCGTCGGCTGCGCGGGCGGGTGATCGCGACCTTCTCCCGCGGCCGGCAGGCGTGGGACGGGGAGCAGGTGCTGGCCGGTCCCGGGGATGGTGATTTCCTCGCCGCGGGTGAGCGGGCCATCCGCACGCGGTGGACGGCGGGCGTCGGTGGTTGAGACCCCGCTGCGGTGCCGCGGGTGGCGTCAGGAGGCCATCCTGCGGCTGTTGGAGAACAACCTCGCGATCGCCGAGAACCCGGATGCGCTGGTCGTCTACGCGGCGCACGCCAAGGCGGCTCGCGACCACCCGAGCCTGGCCGCCATCGTGTCGGCGCTCACGGGCCTGCGCGACGGCGAGACGCTGGTGGTCCAGTCGGGCAAGCCGATCGCGGTCCTTCCCACCGGCCCGCGGGCGCCGGCCGTGCTGTTGGCCAACGGCAACCTCGTCGGCCGCTGGGCGACGCCCGACATCTTCTATGAGCTGGAGCGCCGCGGCCTGATCGCCTGGGGCGGGCTGACGGCGGGCTGCTGGCAGTACATCGGCGCTCAGGGGGTACTCCAGGGCACCTACGAGACCTTTGCCCAGGTGGCGCGCGAGCACTTCGGCGGCACGCTGCGCGGGCGGTTGGTGGTCACCGCCGGGCTGGGCGGGATGGGGGCGGCGCAGCCGCTGGCGATCACCCGGATGCTCGGGGGCGTCAGCCTGATCGCCGAGGCCGACGCCGACAAGGCCCACCAGCGATGCAGTGCGGGCAACGTCGACATGGTGACGGCCGACATAGACGAGGCGCTCGACGCCGTGCTGACCGCCCGGGACGCGGGAGAGGCGATCGCCGTGGCGGTCGCCGCCAACGCCGCGGAGCTGCTCGAGGGGTTGCTGACCCGGGGGCTCACCCCCGAGGTGGTCACCGATCTGACGGCGGCCCACGATTTGCGCAGCGGCTACCTGCCAATCGGGATGGGGCCGGCGCAGGCGGCGGCGCTGCGGCGCGGCGATCCGGGCAAGCTCGAGGCGCTGGCGCTGGCCACGCTGGTGCGCCACGTGAACGCCATGCTGGCGCTCCGGGAGCGCGGCGCCGTCGTCTTCGACTACGGCAACAACATCCGCCCGCACGCGGCCGCCGGGGGGGTCCGCGATGCCCTGACGATCGACATCTTCACCGCCCGCTACCTGAGGCCGCTGTTCTGCCGCGGGATCGGACCGTTTCGCTGGATCTGCCTGTCGGGCGAGGACTCCGACCTGGCCGTGATCGATGAGATGTGCGCGCAGGAGCTGTTCGCCGACGTGCCGAGGATCACCGATTGGATCGGCCTGGCGCAGACGCACGTCACCCGGCAGGGGCTACCGGCCCGGATCGCGTGGCTCGGCCACGGTGAGCGGGCCCGGCTGGGGGTGGCCGTCAATCAAGCCGTCGCCACGGGCCGTCTGCGGGCGCCCGTAGCGTTCACCCGCGATCACATGGACTCAGGCGCGATGACCCATCCCAACATCATCACCGAGGACATGGCCGATGGCTCTGACCCGGTCAGCGACTGGCCCCTGCTCAACGCCCTCCTGAACACGTCGGCCGGCGCGGATCTGGTGGCACTGCACGCCGGCGGCGGCGGGTACGCCGGTTACTCCCAGAGCGCGGGCATGACCGTGGTCGCCACCGGCGACGACGACGCCGCCGACCGGCTCGCAGCCGCGCTGCACGTCGACACCGCGATCGGCGTCCTGCGTCACGCTGACGCCGGTTATGACGAGGCGCGACGGTGCGCGGCCGAGCACCGGCTCGGCCTGCCCGCGGCGGAGGCGGCGGCGTGAGGGAGCTCGATCTCAACGCGGTGCAGGCCGCGGTGGCCGGCGGATCCGTGCTCGCCGCCGGCGGCGGCGGGTGGGTTGATCACGGTCTGCTCGTTGGCACCACCGCGGTCCAGTACGGGACGCCGCGGCTGGTCACCCTGGACGAGATCGATCCCGACGCGTTGCTGGCGACGGTCTCGGCGATCGGCGCGCCGGCTGCGATCGGCTGGGAGATGCGCCCCGGCGACTACGTGCGTGCGCTGGAGTTGCTGATCGAGACGGTCGGCGAACCGATCATCGGCACCGTGACCGCCCAAAACGGCTCCTCCACCACGTGCAACGGCTGGGTCGCCTCTGCCGTCCTGGGAACGCTCGTGGTCGACGCCGCCGGCGACGGGCGCGCCCACCCGACCGGCAAGATGGGCTCCTTCGGCCTGGCCGCCGACGACGACTACGAGACCGTGCAGGCGGTCGCCGGCGGCAACCGCGCCGAGAACCGCTACCTGGAGGTGGTCACCCGGGGCACCGTCCGCCACACCGCCAACGTGCTGCGGACGGCCGCCGACCAATCGGGCGGGTTCATAGCGTGCGCTCGCAATCCGCTGCCGGCATCGTTCGTCGCCGACCACGCCGCCGTCGGCGCGATCAGCTTCGCGCTGTCGCTCGGCGAGTCGATCCTGGCGGCAGCGCCGCGTGGCCCGGAGGCAATGATCGTGGCGACCGCCGATCACCTCAACGGGACTATTCTCGCCCGCGGTGCCGTGCACGGCAAGCTCCTGCGGACCCAGAACGCGTTCGACATCGGTTCGGTGCACGTCGGCGAGCTGGAGCTCGGCTTCGTCAACGAGTACATGACCGCCGAGTCCGGCGGCGAGCGCCTCGCCACGTTCCCCGACGTGCTCGCCACCCTGTCGGTGCAGACCGGACGGATCATCTCCATCGCCGATCTGGGCGACGGTGACGAGGTTGCCGTGCTGCACGTCCCCAAGGCGAACGTGCCTCTCGGCGACGGCGTCCACGAGCCCAGCGTGTACCCCGAGGTCGAGGCGATGCTGGGCAAGCCGCTGGCCCGGTACGCGCTTGCCTGACCGCGACCGCATCGCGCAGCGCCTCGAGGCGTTGTGGACCATCGCGCGCGGTCCTCAGGGCGGAGCCGACCGGCCCGCCTACTCGCCGGCGGAGGCCGAGGCGATGCTCCGGGTCGCCGGCTGGTCGCGCGAGCTGGGGCTGGAGCCGGGGATCGATCCCCACGGCAACCTGTGGGCGCTCCCGGGCGACTGGAACGGCGAGATCGTCACGTCGGGGTCGCACGTGGATACGGTGCCCGACGGCGGTCGGTATGACGGCGCGCTGGGAACGGTGCTCGGGCTCGAGCTCGTGTCAGACCTGCGTGAGCGCGATGGCGACGTCCGCGCCGGGTTGCTGGTGTGCGCCGCCGAGGAGGCGCCCCGCTTCGGCGCCGGGACCGTCGGCTCGCGACTGCTGACCGGCAGCCTCACCCGGTCCGAGCTCGACGAGCTGCACGACGCCGCCGGAATCAGCGGCGCCGACGCGCTCGCCGTCCACCTGGAGCGGCTGGCCGAGCTGCCGCGCGTCGCTCCGGCGGTGGCGCGGCTGCGGGCCCACGCCGAAGTCCACGTCGCCCAGCGAAGCGAGCTGCGCGAGCTCGGGGTCGTCACCACGGTGGCGTCGCCGCGCCGGTTCGCGGTGCAGATCCACGGCGAGTCCGGCCACTCCGGGGAAGTGTCGATGGCCGCGCGCCACGACGCGCTGGCCGCGGGGGCCGAGCTGGTGCTGGCGATCGAGGCGGCAGCGCGCAGCGAACCCGCCGAGACCGTCGCCACCGTCGGCACGATCCAGATCGCTCCGGGAGCGATCAGCGTGATTCCGGGCAAAGCCCGGCTCGGCATCGATGTCCGCGGCACCTCGTCGGACTCGCTGGCGCGCGTCGAGGCCGCGATTCGCGCCGCGGTGGCACAGCTCGGGCAGCGACGGGGCGTCACCGCGGATCTCGACCTGGTCCGAGCCGGCGAGCCGGTGACCATGGATCCCGGACTGGCCGCGGCGGCGCTGGCGGCGGCCGCCGAGCGGGGGATCCCGGCGAGCGAGACGTGGTCGGGCGCCGGGCACGACGCCCAGCATCTCGCGGCCATCGTTCCCGCGCTGCTGCTGTTCGTGCCGCTGCATGGCGGCGCGAGCCATACCCCCCGGGAGGGGGCGGATCTGGACGAAATCATTCAGGCGGCCGACGTCGTCAGCGGCGTTCTCGCAGGCTTGCCACTTGACAGCGATCGCCCGGTGTGAAAGAACCGTTATCAGTGGAACAGGCGACGAAGGGAACCGCGACCGTATCGTCGCCGCGGGGCAGACCGGGCTTCGCCGAGCCCACGCGGCCTAAGTGGTCCACTGACCCGCCCGGCGCGCCGACCATCATCGATCTCGTCCGGCCCCGCCGGAACCGTATGGAGCGGTGCTCGCGAGATCCGCTGCCACGGAAAGATGACCGGAGATGGCAGACGACCGTAGGCTGGGTCCGATCCGCGACGCTCGCTCGGAGCTGGAGAACCACTACATCGACGAGCTCGTCGCCGGTCACATCAGCCGCCGGGACTTCGTCCGCGGGGCGCCGTGATCGGGATGTCCACGGCGATCGCGGCGTGGCCAACGTGTGCCTGGAGGCGCCGCTGACCGCGAACGGCCCGTGGAGCGCCGCCCACTTCCGCAACGAGACCTACGACAACCTGAGCGTGCACGGCCTCAACCCGACGTCGATCGCCGCTATCTCCCTCAAGGACGCCTACAGGGGCGCCTGATGGCCATCTTCATCGCCAAGCGGGTCGGATTCGGGCTGATCACGCTGTTCATCCTCAGCGTGATCGTGTTCTTCGCTGCCCAGGTGCTGCCCGGCGATCCCGCCCGGGCGATCCTCGGGCCGCTCGCCGCCCCGTCGGCGGTCAAGGCGCTGTCGCACCAGCTCGGCACCGACAAGTCGGTGTTCGCCCAGTACGGCACCTGGATCGGCCACATCGTCACCGGCAATTTCGGCACCTCGTACCAGTATCAGGCGCCGATCGGGCCGCTCCTGGGGACTGCGCTGGGTAACTCGCTGAAGCTGGCGGCGCTCGCGTTCGTGCTGGTCGTTCCGCTCGGGATCCTCGGCGGGGTGGTCGCGGCGCTGAATTTCGGCAAGCCGCTGGACCGGGTGATCAGCGTCATCGGTCTGACCGGCACGGTGATCGCCGAGGTCGTCTCCTCGGTCGTGCTCGTCGTGGTGTTCGGGCTCTGGCTGAACATCCTGCCGATCCAGGCCTCGTTCCCGGCGGGGTCGAGCATCGGCACCCAGATCTACCACCTGATCCTGCCGGCGCTGCCGCTGGTCATCATCCTGTTCGGCTACATCCAGCAGATGGCCCGGGCCGGCACCGTCGAGTCGCTCAACTCCGATTACGCCCGCACCGCCACCCTGAAGGGACTGCCCCGCGGGGTGATGATCCGCCGCCACGTGCTGCGCAACTCGCTGCTGCCGACGATCACTGTGATCGCCAGCCAGACCGGCTATCTGATCGGCGGCCTCGTGGTGGTGGAGACGATCTTCCACTACAACGGAATCGGGTCGCTGATCTACAACGCCGCCAACCACAACGACTTTCCGATGCTGGAGGCGGGCGTGCTCGTGATCGGCGTGATCTACATGATCGCCACGCTGATCGCCGACATCATGTTCTCGCTGCTCAACCCGCGGATCCGCTACCGGGGCGTGACGTGAGCGTCGACACCGTCCCCGTCGAGTCGGCCGCCGCCGTCGGCGCGAGCCGCGCCGATCTGCGCGGCGAGCTGTGGCGCACTCTCGTGCGCCAGAAGGCGTTCATCGCCGGGGCGATCATCCTCGGCTTCTGGATCCTGGCGGCGATCTTCGGCAATCTGCTCGTGCCCCACGACCCGCTGGCCCAGAACCTGCTCAGCATCAACCAGGCCCCGTCGGGCTCGCACTGGTTCGGCACCGATCAGCTGGGGCGCGACGTGTTCTCCCGGGTGATCGTCGGGGCCCGTCCGATCCTGATCATCGCTCCGTTGGCGACGCTGCTCGGGACCGTGCTGGGAACGGCGGTCGGGCTGGTCATGGGCTACTTCCGCGGGCCGGTGGACGATGTCATCGGCCGGTTCGTGGAGGCGTTCCTGGCGCTGCCTCTGGTCGTCACCGGCATCCTCGGCGTCGTCGCCCTGGGCTCGTCGGACGCCACGCTGATCATCGTCATCGGGATCGTGTTCACGCCGCTGATCGCGCGGACCGTGCGGGCGGCGGTGCTGGGGGAGCGCGACCTGGACTATGTCGCCGCCGCCCGCCTGCGCGGCGAGAGCTCGCTGTACATCATGTTCGTCGAGATCCTGCCCAACGTGCTCGCGCCGATCGTGGTCGAGTTCACCGTCCGCCTCGGCTACGCGGTGTTCACGATCGTCACCCTGTCGTTCCTCGGCTTCGGGCTGCAGCCGCCGACCCCGGCCTGGGGCTCTGACATCTCGGCCAACTATGGCCTGGTTTCGGCCGGCTACTGGTGGGAGGTGCTGTTCGACGCGGTCGCCATCGCCACTCTCGTGATCGGGGTCAATATGCTCGCCACCTCCATTGAATCCACCTTGGACGCGGCATGAGCAGCGTCTCGCGCGCCACCCTCGACGCCGCCAGCCCCCAGGCCGGCGACGCCCTCTCGCTCTCTCACGTCGACATCAGCTACCTGGTTCGCCGCCGCGACCAGCGGGTCGTGCGCGACGTCAGCTTCCACGTCGCCCGCGGCGAGTCCTACGGTCTGGTCGGCGAATCAGGGTGCGGCAAATCGACGATCGCCCTGGCGGTGATCCGCTACCTGGCCCGCAACGGGCGGGTCAGCGACGGCACGGTCGAGATCGACGGCCGCGACGTGATGGCGCTGAGTCGCTCCGACCTGCGACGTCTGCGCGCCGACGACGTGTCGATGGTCTACCAGGAGCCCGGGCGGGCGCTCAACCCGTCGATCCTCGTCGGGCGCCAGGTCGCCGAGGTCTACGAGATCCACGGCCTGGACCGCAAGCCGGCGCTGGAGCGCGCCGAGGAGATGCTGGCCAAGGTGCAGATCTCCGACCCCAAGGGCGTGATGGGCCGGTACCCGCACCAGCTCTCCGGTGGGATGCTCCAGCGCGTCGTGATCGCGATCGCGCTCGCCTCTGAGCCGTCGCTGTTGATCCTCGACGAGCCGACCACGGCGCTGGACGCCACCGTCGAGGCCGAGGTCCTCGACCTGATCCGCGGGCTGCGCGAGGAGTTCAACACGTCGCTGCTGTTCATCTCCCACAACCTGGCGGTGATCGCGCAGATGTGCGACCGGGTCGGCGTGCTCTACGCCGGCGAGCTGGTCGAGGAGGGGCCGGCGCAGGACGTGTTCCGCAGCCCTCGCCACCCCTACACGGTCGGCCTGCTGCGGTCGATCCCGCGCCGTGACAGCGGCCAGCCCGGCGACGCTCGCGCTCCGCTGGCGACGATTCCCGGATCGCTGCCCGCGCCCGGCTCGGTCGTCGAGGGCTGCATCTTCGCCGACCGGTGCGGCCTCGCCGACGATCGCTGCCGCGCCGAGGCCCCTCCGATGTACGAGATCGGCGGCGGGCGCGGCGCCCGCTGCCACTACAACGACCGCGCCGAAACCGTGCCGCTGGGCGACGTCCACGAGCACACACCGGCGGCGGCCGATCGCAACCGCGCCGCCCAGGCGGTGGTGCAGATGCGCTCGGCGAGCAAGACGTTCCAGATCGCCGGCCAGACCGTCCGCGGCCTCCACGACGTGGACCTCGACATCTCCGCCGGCGAGACGGTCGGTCTCGTCGGCGAGTCCGGGAGCGGCAAGACGACGCTGGCGCGGGTCCTGATGGGCCTCACCCCACCCGACGAGGGCAGCGAAGTCCAGCTCGACGGCCACCCGGTGGCGGGCGAGGCCACCAAGCGCTCGACCGTCGACCAGAAGGCGCTGCAGATCGTGTTCCAGAACCCGGACTCGGCGCTCAACCGCCGCCATTCGGTCAACAAGCTCATCTCCCGGTCGCTGTCCAAGCTGGGCGGCTACAGCGGCCCGCAGCTGCGCGACCGGCTCCTGTCGCTGGTCAAGTCGGTCCGACTCCCCGAGCGCTATCTGCCGATGCGCCCATCCCAGCTCTCGGGCGGGCTCAAGCAGCGCGTGGCGATCGCCCGCGCGTTCGCCGGCGACCCCCGGATCGTGGTCTGCGACGAGCCGACCTCGGCTCTCGACGTGTCGGTGCAGGCGGCGATCCTCAACCTGCTCACCGACCTGCAGGAGCGCGAGGACGTCGCCTACCTGTTCATCAGCCACGACCTCGGCGTCGTCCGCTATCTGGCCGACCGGATCGTGGTCCTCTACCTCGGGCGGGTCATGGAGGTCGGGCCGGCCGACGACGTGTTCCAGGCTCCCCACCATCCCTACACCGAAGCGCTGCTGTCAGCGGTGCCGACGCTGAACGAGACCGAGCGCCTGCGGATCCGGCTGGAGGGCGAGATTCCCTCAGCCGCCGACCCTCCCTCCGGGTGTCCGTTCCAGACGCGCTGTCCGCGCAAGATCGGGGAGATCTGCGAGACGACCGAGCCGGAGCTGCGCGAGGAGGAAGCCGGTCACGGGATCCGCTGTCACATCCCGCTGGCCGAGCTGCGCCGGTTGCAGACGGTGGAGTCGGCGCCGGCGAGCGCGTCCGACCAGCCCCGCTGAGCGGCCGGGCGCGGGCCGCGTCAGGCGGCGACGGCCTCGAGCTCGCCGCTGACCAGCGCCCGCTCACAGCTGACGGCGACGGCGAGCGTCCCGAGGGCGTCCTGGGGCGTGCAGAACAGGCCGACCTCACGATCGCCCCGGGCCAGCCTCAGGAAGCGCTGCACCGAGCGTCGCATGGGATCGCCGTAGCTGCCGGTCAGCGGTGAGCCGGCGGCGACGCCGCCCAGGTCGAAGGTGTCGGGCCCGAGCCGGCACCAGATCGACGCCTGCGGCGCGAGCACGTCGAGGGCGTGCACGTGCGGATGGCCCTCGCGGCTCCAGGCGACGCTGACCGCCCCCACCCCGCCGCCGGCGAATTGCAGCGTCAGCGTCAGCGCGTCGTCGATCGCCGGCGGCGACTCCCCGGACTGGGCCAGCGCCACCCGCGACCCGGTGGCGCGCACCGCCACCACCTCGCCGCCGATGGCGCGCTGGAGATCGATGTGGTGGCTCGCGCGCTCCAGGATCTGACCGCCCGACTGCGCGGGGTCCAGAAACCACCCGCGCGCCGCCACCGGACCGTAGTTGCGGGAGACCAGCATCGCCACCTCGCCGGGGGAGACGAGGTCACGGACGCGTTGCAGCAGCTCGCTTCCGCGCCACTGGTAGCCGACCACGCAGACGGCGTCGGCGGCTCGAGCGGCGGCGACGATCGCGCGGGCATCGCCGAGGTCGCGGGCGATCGGCTTCTCCAGGTAGACGTGGATCCCGCGCTCCAGCGCGGCCACCGTAGGGGCGCGATGGTGGCGCGGCGGCGTGCACACCCAGACCGCGTCGAACGCGTCGGCGTCTAGCATCTCCGCCCAGTCGCCGAACGCGCGGCCGCCGCGCGGGCCGGCAATCGCCTCGGCGCGGGCGAGTTCCCGATCGCACACCGCCACCAGCTGCGCATCACCGTCAGCCTCGATGTGGGGCACGTGGGAGGTAGCGATCCAGCCGGCGCCGATCAGCCCCACCCGCAGAGGCGTGCGGTGGTTGGAGCGAGAGCTTTCCCCGGATGCGCTCAGAACGCCATCCAGCCGCCGTCGACGAGCAGATTGGTGCCGGAGACGTAGAGCGAGTCGTCAGAGGCCAGGAAGGCGGCGGCGCCGGCCACGTCGTCCGGGCGACCGAGCCGCGAGAACGGCGTGCGGGCATACGAGTAGTCCATCACCTCGGGTTCGGCGTGCCCGGGAGCCCCGGTCATGATCTTGCCCGGCGCGACCGCGTTGACGAGGATCCCGTGGCGGCCGTAATCGACCGCCAGCTGCCGCGTCAGGTTGACCACGCCGCCCTTGCTGGCGGCGTAGGCGACGTGTCCGGGCGGCCCGATCATGCCGTGCTGGGAGGAGATGTTGATGACCCGGCCACGGACCTCGCCGATCGGCGCCTGCTCGATCATCTCGGCGATCGCCCGCCGGCAGCACAGGAACACGCCCCGGAGGTTGACCGCCATGATCGCGTCCCAGTCGGCTTCGGTCGTCTCCAGCAGCGACTTCGACGCCGCTCCGGAGATGCCGGCGTTGTTGACGATCACGTCCAGTCGCCCGAACCTCTCCACGGCGCCGGAGACGAGGGCGTCGACGTCGCCCGACCGCGACACGTCGGCCTGGATGCGTACGCACGTCCCGCCCGCCCGCGCGATCACGTCCTCGGTGCCCGCCCCGCCCTCCCGCGGCTCGACGCGCACGTCGGAGGCCACCACCGCCGCCCCTTCGGCGGCGAGCCGGATCGCGATCGCGCGGCCCAACCCCGACGATGCGCCGGTGACCAACGCGACCCGTCCGCTCAAGCGCTCGTGGCGCTCCACGCGTCCCTCAGCTGGCCGAGATGTTCGCGCAGCTTGACTGGCGGGGCGCCCATCCGCAGTCAGCAGGCGATCGCGTCGCGCAGGGTCCGGCAGGCCTGCGCCATGCGACCGGCTGACAGCCGTGTCACCTGACGGCGAAAGGTCGAGCGCGGCAGCGTGTGAATGTTGTCGAAGTTGGCCACGCAGTCGCTCGGGACACCGTCCTGCGCAGCGGTCAGCAGCAGCTCGGAGACCAGCCCGCGCCGCGTCCTGGTCAGTGCTGCCACGACCACCGAGCCAACCCGGTCGGCCACCGGATCTCGTGTAATCACCAGTACGGGACGGTCGCCGCTCGGGGTTGCCGCAAACCAGACCTCACCTCTCTGCATCGATCCAATCCGACCAGTCCTCGGCCGGGCCCCAGTCGGCGACCGTCCCGAGTGAGCGCTCGGCGTCAGTCGGAGGCTGTTCCTGCCACCGCTGTGCGTCGGCCTCACCGTTGAGGACCACGAGGTGGCGGTGCAGCGCATCGCGCAGGATCTCAGAGCGGTCGACGCCCAGAGCATCTGCCCACCGCTGGATTTCGGCGGCGTCTTGCGCCGGCACGCGAAAGCTGAGCATTGTCATACAGTTCATCATACCGCGTATGACAAGCTTCGGAGGACACGCGCCACGAGAACCGCTACCGCGCTGGGTTCGCCGGTTATCCTGCGGCGATGGCGAGAGTCGCGTTCGTAGCCCACTGCGTGCTGAACCAGAACTCCCGCGTCGCCGGCGGCGCGTATTGCCCCGGCATCTACTCGCCGTTCGTGGAGGAGCTGCGCGACTCGGGCTGGCGGCTGGTACAGCTGCCCTGCCCGGAGCTCGCCTTCGCCGGCCTGAACCGGTTCTGGGCGGTCCGTGAGCAGTACGACACGACCGCCTTTCGCCGTCATTGTCGACGAATCGTCGGCGCCGTCGCGGGGGCCATCGCCGCCCATCTGGAGCGCGGAGACGAGGTCGTGCTGGTCGGCGTCGACGGGAGTCCGACGATGGGCGTGCACGTGACGAGCTCTGACCGGGGGCGCGGCGGCCGGCCCGACTGGCCCGATGGTGACGCCGACCGCGCCGCGGGCCCTGGCATCCTGATCGAGGAGCTCCTGGCTGAGCTGGCGGCGCGCGGGATCCGACGGCCCCGGGCCACCGGCGTCCAGCACCCCGACCCGCCCGATGCTGTCGCCGAGGACCAGCGGGCGGCGCTCGGCGCCTTCCTGAACGCGTGATGGAGCGCGACGTCCGGAGCTTCTGCGTCGCGCTCGTCGCCGACGAGCTGATCAACGACGACGCGGCCGGATTCGACGTGCTCGGCGTGCTCGATCGCGCCGACTGGGGCGTGATCGCGCTCCCGCCGAGCTGGTATCCCGAGCCGGTCGCCGCGCCTCTCCTGGAGCAGATCGCCGAGCACGTCGACGAGTTCGCGCGCCACGGCTATGCCGTCGCCCTGATCGGCCGGCGGTCGGGGCTCGAGGCCGCGCTCGCCGGCGCCGGACTGACGATGCCGGAGTCGATCGCGGCGGGCGATCCCGCCGCGCTGGCGGCGGCACTCGCCGCCCGCGCCGCCGACCGCGCGCCCCATGACGCCGCCGCCGCCCAGCGGACCGGCTCCTGAAGCCGCTGGTCACACCAGGGATCGTCACGCCGTGAACCAGACCGTGATCCTGGGCGGACGGGTGGTGACGCCGGCCGGAGTGCTGGATGCGGACGTCGTCGTCGCCGGGGAGAAGATCGTCGGTCTGACCGAGCCCGGACTCGCCCGCGGCGAGCGCGACGCGATCGACGCCCGCGGTTGCTACGTGCTGCCGGGGGGCGTCGACCCTCACGTCCACATGCTGTCCGACGTGCCCGCCGCCGACCAGGCGCTGCTCGGCGGGACGACCAGCGTGCTGTCGTTCACTTGGCCTGCGCCGGGGGAGCCACCGGCCGCGGCCTTCGAGCGGGCCCGCGATGAGCTGCTGCCCGCGACCAGCTTGGACGTCGGCCTGCACGCCGCGCTGTGGAGTCCGCACACGGTCACCGCCGCCGACGTCGACCGACTCCACGAGCTCGGCGTGTGCGGGCTCAAGTTGTATGTCGCCTATCCCGAGCTGGGCTTCATGGCCTCGGACGGCGACGTCTACCGGGTGATGCGCGCCGGCCGCGAGCGCGATCTCGCGGTACAGGTCCACTGCGAGAACGGCGACCTGATCGCCGCGCTCACTGAGGAGGCGCTGGCCGCGGGACGCACCGGCGTGCGCTCGTTCTTTGAGACGCGGCCACCGATCGCCGAGGAGGAATCGGTCCACCGCATGCTCTGCCTCGCCGAGCTCACCGGCGCCCCGATCTACCTGGTGCACCTGTCCACGTCGGGCGCGCTGGACCACGTCCGCGCCGCCCGCCGGCGCGGCGCCTCGGTCTGGGCCGAGGCGGTCACCTGGGGACTGATCCTGGATGACTCGGTGATCGACCGCGACGATCCGCGGGTGTACATGGCCGCGCCGCCGCCGCGGCCGCGCGAGCACGTCGAGGCGGTGTGGGCGGGGGTGCGGGACGGAACCGTGAACGCGCTCGGCTCCGATCACCACGAGCGGGCCTACGCGCCGCCCGATGCCCCCGACTTCACCGGTATCCCGTACAGCATCCGCGGGATTCGCGTGCGCCTGCCGATGCTCCTCGCCGAGGGCCTGCGCCGCGGCATCCCGATCCCGCGGATGGCGGAGCTGCTCGCCACCGGGCCGGCCCGGGCCTTCGGTCTGCCCGCCAAGGGCGTGCTCGCTCCGGGCGCCGACGCCGACGTCGCCATCTGGGACCCCGACGGCAGCTGGACGATCGGCGACGACTACCCCACCTGGAGGCGGATGACCGTGCCCGGGGCGGTTCGCACCGTTTTGCGTCGCGGGGAGCTGATGGTCTGCGATGGTGAGCTGCTGCCGTCTCGGACGCCGGGCCGGCACCTGCGCCGGGAGCGCCCGGGCGGCTAGCCGGCTCGGGCCGACTCGGCAGCCGCGGTCACGACGTCGCCGGATAGCGTTCCAGCCACCAGCGGGCGATGTCGCAGCGGCGCATGAACGACACGCCGGGGGTCCGCCGGGCGTGGGCGATGAACTCGCGCAGGGCCGCGGCACGCGCCGCCTGGCCGCTCCAGCGGGCGTGTACCGCGACCGTCATCATCGCCGGCCGCCGTTCGTAGGCCAGCTGGTCCAGCCCCATGGTCAGCGTGTCCAGGAAGTCGCGGGGGCCGGTGAAGCCCGGTGTGGTCAAGAAGCGGCTGTCGTTGTAGGTCTTGGAGTAGGGCACGACCAGCCACGGCCGCCCGGCGCAGTGCGCGTAGTAGGGAAGGTCGTCGGCGCAGACGTCGCTGTCGTAGATGAACCCCCCCTCCGCCATGAGCAGCTCGCGCGTGTTCTCGGTCGGCCAGGAGCGGCAGTTCCATCCCACCGGACGCGTTCCCAGCGTCCGCTGGTAGCTCTCGATCGCGCGGCGCAGGTGCTCGCGCTCCTCATCACGCGTCTGATGCCAGGCCTCGATCCAGCGCCACCCGTGGCCCATCAGGTCGTGACCGCGGTCGCGCATCCATTGACACACCGCCGGGTTGAGCTCCAGCGCGACCGCCGAGCCCGACACCGTCACCGGCACCCGCACCTCGTCGTAGATCCGCGCCAGGCGCCACACCCCGGCGCGACTGCCGTACTCATAGTGGCCCTCGGTGCCCGGATCTCGCTGGGGCGCGTCGACGCCCGCCGCCGGGTACTCGCCCCACCCATCGTTGCGGTCGTCACCCCAGAGGACCGAGTACTCGGATCCCTCTTCGTAGACGAGCACCAGGTTGATCACCACCGTGCCGCCGTCCGGCCACTCGAACGCCGGCGGCGTCGGTCCATAGCCGACGAGATCCCGCGCGCGCACCGCCGGCGGGATCAGATCAGTCACTTCATCGCCGTTGCCCAAGGTTCCTCTCAGCTCGATCTTCGTGACACTGACACTTGGTCTGGCCACCCGACTGCATCAGTATGGTTGCCGCCGTGACCGTGTCAGCGCACGCCGCCCCGCTCACCATCGACGCCGACCGATTCGCGTCTGACCTAGAGGAGCTCAACGCCATCGGCTGGACCGGCGAGACCGGGCTGCAGCGTACCTCGTTCTCCGAGGCGCACGACCGCGCCCGTCGTTGGTTCCTGGCTCGGGCCGACGCGGCCGGTCTGCCTACCTGGGTCGACTCGGCCGGCAACCACTCCGCGCTGCTCCCGGCGGTCGATTCGACGGCGCGGACGCTGATGCTCGGGTCTCATCTCGACTCGGTGCCGGGCGGGGGGCGGTTCGACGGCGCGCTCGGCGTCCTCTGCGCGCTCGAGGTGGTGCGCACGATCAAGGACCTCGGCCTCCCGCTGCCGCTGGCGCTGGAGGCGATCGACTTCACCGACGAGGAGGGGACCTTCGTCGGCACGCTGGGAAGCTGGGCCCTCGCCGGCCGGCTCACCCCGGAGATGCTGGCCTCGCCGCGGAGCGGCCGCGAGGTGATGCTCACCGCGCTGGCGCGCGCGGGCCTGACCGAGGACGGGTTGTTCGCGGCGCGGCGCGACCCGGCGACGATCGCCGGCTTCCTGGAGCTGCACATCGAGCAGGGGCCGGCGCTCGCGGCGTCGGGAGTGCCGATCGGGATCGTCACCGGTATCCGCGGCAACGCCTCGTTCGAGGTCGAGTTCCGGGGCGCCGCCCGCCACGCCGGCACGACCCCGATGGATGCCCGGCGCGACGCCGGCCTCGGGGCGGCACAGCTCGCCCTCGCGGTGCGCGACGCCGTCGTCCGCGACTTCCCCGGGTGCGTCGCCAACGTCGGGGACGTGGCGATGGAGCCGGGAGCGTTCAACGTGGTGCCCGAGCGGGCCCGGCTCAAGCTGGAGGTGCGCTCCCTGAACGACGCCGAGCTGCGCTCCCTGTCGGCGGTCGTCGTCGACCTGGCCGGTGACGCCGCGCGGCGGTGGAATCTGGAGGTGAGCGTCGAGCCGGTGGGATGGTGGAGCCCGGCGCCCACCCATCCGCGGCTTCGCCAGGCGCTGGCGAGCGCGGCCCAGAGCCTCGCGCTGCGCCCGATGGAGATGCCCTCCGGAGCCGGACACGACGCGCAGGTGATGGCCGACATCACCCCCAGCGGGATGGTGCTCGTGCCCTCCCGCGACGGGATCAGCCACCACCCCGACGAGTTCACCGCGCTCGAGGACTGCGTCAACGGGGCCAACGTCCTGCTCGGCGCGACGGTGGCGCTGGCGCAAGCCCTCTGAGGCCGCTCAGCCTGATTGGCGCCCGGCCGGAGCCGGCGAGCTCACGTCATGTACGCCTTCCCGAGGAACGTCTGCTGGATCTGGGCGCCGACCACGCCGTGCACGTTGGGCGTGGTGGCCGCCACCAGATTGTCCTCGAAGTAGGGGATGATCACCGGCGTCTCGTTCAGCAGCAGGGTCTGGAGCTGGCCGGCCAGCTTCATCTGGGTGCTCAGGTCGACGGCGGCGACGAACTTCTTGTACAGCGAGTCCACCTGCGCGTTCTTGAAGTGGGCCGCATTCCACACCCCATTGCTGGTGAACACCGCCTGCAGCACCGTGTTCGGCACGCCGCGGCCGCCATAGTCGACCAGGCTCATCTGTCCATCCAGCCAATCGGAGTTGCCGAACGTCGCCTTGCCGTAGTAGGCGGCCTGGGTCTCGACCTTGAGGCTGATGTTGATCCCGATCTGCTTGGCTTCGGCGGCGAACGTCTGAGCCAGCTGCGGGATCTCCTGGTACTGCTCGGTGAACATCATGGCGTTGAACCCCGAGGCGTGACCCGCCGCGCTCATCAGCTGCTTGGCCTTGGCGATGTCCTGCACTCGCTGGGGCACCGACTTGTCGGTGGCGGCCTGGATGGGCGCGAACGGGCTGTCGTTGCCCAGCACGCCATAGCCCTGCAGCAGCCCCTTGACCATGCCCGGCCGGTCGACGCTGAGGGCCATCGCCTGACGGACCCGCACATCGTCGAACGGCTTCTGGTCGGTGCGCATCGACAGCTCGCGATGCAGCGCGGCCGGGATCGACACGATCTTGTAGGACGGGTTGTGCAGCACCGCACTGGCGCCGGCCGCGGCCAGGTCGCTGACCATGTCCACCGAACCGCCCTGCAACGCCAGGATCGCCGGCGACTGGCTTTGATAGAACGTCCACGCGGTCCCGCCCAGCTTCGGCTTGGGGCCCCAGTAGTCCGTGTTCGCCGTGAAGTTGGCGCCGACGTTCTGGGTGTAGCTCTTGAGCTTGAACGGCCCGGTTCCGATCATCGTCTTGCCCCACGTGCCGAAGTCGGTGCCCTTGGGGACGATGATCGAGTTGTAATTGTCCGACGACACCAGGTACGGGAAGCTGCCGACCGGCGCCTTGAGGTGAAATGCGACCGTTTGAGGATCGACCTTGACCACGCCCTTCGGGTCCAGCACCTCCCCGAACACCGACAGTGCGTTGGCCGCGTTCTTTGGGTCTGACTGCTGCTGCATGGTGTAGACCACGTCGTCGGCGGTCATCGGCGTGCCGTCGTGGAACTTGACCCCCTGGCGGATCTTGAACGTCCACACCGAGCCGTCCCCGTTGGGCTTCCAGCTGGTGGCCAGCGATGGAATCAGGTGAGGGCCGGGATAGCCGGTGTTGTCGGTGACCAGGAAGTCTCCGACCTGACAGAGCATGATCAGGCCGCCGTTGTCGGCGATCGTGAGCGGGTTGATCGCCGCGGCGGGCACCTGTTGGGCGACCCGCAGGGTCGCGCCCTGCTTGACGGTGCCGCCGGCCGACGCGCTGCCGCTGGAGGCGGCGCTGCCGCCGGTCTTGTTGGCGCTGCCGCAGGCAGCCAGCACCGCGCCCATCGACGTCACCGACAGCCCGAGCACGCTTCCGCGCCGTAGGAAATCGCGGCGGCTCAGCCGCCCGGCGACGAACTCGTCGATCGTCTCGTTCTCCAGCTCGCTGCTCCGAGACCGGACCTGATCGAGCAACTGCCTATTTACGTTCACGTGCGGCTGCCTTTCTGGATGAGGCACCCGACCCCATCGGGTGCCTTCGAGATGAGCGACGACATGCGCGGGACCTGTGAGGTCACGAGCCTCGAGACAAACTCCTCCTGCCGGGCGATGGTGAGCCCGAGCGCCCGCCGGGTGGTGGGACCGAGCCTATGCCGGGCGATGGTGAGCTCAAGCGCCACCCGAGTGATGACGATTCCGAGCGCCGACGACCGGCGGTCATCGTGCTGGCCCCCGTGCAACTCCGGACTTCCTGACAGCGAATGGCGATGCGGCATGCTACCAAACCAATTCGTGCAAATGCGCCGCTAACACAGCGCTGTTTCCCGGTGTTTGCACGCTCGAATCGGGGTCGTCGACCCCTCGCTGGACGCCCCGCTCAGCTGCTGTAGGCGGGCCGGGAGCGAGCCGCGCGCGATCGCGCCACCAGGAGCATCGCGACCGCCACCGCCGGCAGGATGACCGCCAGGTAGCCGGCCCGAGCGCCGCCGTGCTCCTCCACCACCCCGGCCAGGAGCGGCGCCAGCACCATGGCCGCCGCCCAGGCGCCGTTGACCATCCCAAAGGCGGAGCCGTCTCCGCCGTGCTCCGTACCCGAGGCCAGTGAGTAGGCGATCGTGCTCACCGCAGCTCGCGGCATCGCGGTCAGGAGCAATGCTCCGACGAGTGCCGACGCCTCGCCGCTGGCCAGCGCCGGGATCAGGGCGACCGACAGCAGCGCCGTCGCCAGCGCGTTGAACCGCAGCGTGCGGGCCCGCTCGCCGAGCCGCACGACGGCGACGCTGACGGCGATGTAGCAGACCGCCGCGGCGGAGAAGGCGAGGCCGATCCGGCCACTGGAGATGCCATCCTGGTGCAGGCCCGCGGAGATCAGCAACTGGCTGACGCCCGACACCGCCCCCGAGACCATCAAGGCCCCGGCTGCGGCGCCGACGCCGGGATGCCGGGCCTGGCGAGCCAGCGAGCGCAGCGCCGCGGGGGCGCCCGTGGCCTGCGCGGGGGTCGGGTCCGCGGCCGGCGCCGGGCCGGCCGGCTCATTCCCGGGCGCCACCGGGTCGATCGAGCTTCGCTCACACTGGCGCCGTGTCGCCGGCCGGCTCAGCATCAACGGCATCACCACCAGCGCGGCCACCACCGCGATGAGCAGGAACGGAACGCTGGTGTCGGTCGCCTGCGCCAGCACGCCGCCGACCGCGGGGCCGACCATGATCCCGACCGATGAGCACGTGACCGACGGACCGAAGCTCGCGCCGGCGCGCCCGTCATCCAGATCCGACTGCCAGGCCATCCCGGTGGTCCAGATGACGCCGAAGGCGACCCCGAACATGATTCGCCCGAGCAGCAGCGCAGCCAGGGAGGGGACAGACTGAGCCAGGCACGAAAGACACAGCAGGAGACCCGCCGCCAACGTCACCCGCCGGGCGCCGAACCGATCCGCAGCCAGCCCCGACGGGACCGACACGGCCAGCGTGGCCAGGCCGGGCAGCGCCAGCAGCAACGCGGTCTCCGAGGCCGAGAGCGCGTACCGCGACGACAGCCGCGGCAGCAGCGGCACGATCGCCGCCTGCGCGACGCCGGCGATGAAGAACAGCGCGTAGACCATCCACAGCCGAGCCTTCGGGCTCAGACGAAGGTCGCTCAGGCGATCCGGGGAAACCATGGAAAACATCTGCCAAAGACATTACGATCTATGGGCCGGTTGTTAAATGACTCTTTTTGCTTGTTATGACTGATCTGATCGATCAAAATCCAATCGATCTCAAGGCATTGCGTGCGCTCGTCGCAGTGGCCGACGAAGGCTCGTTCCGGGCCGCGGCCAAGGCGCTCGGCTACACCCAGTCCGCGATCTCACATCAGATCGGGGTACTGGAACGTGCCCTCGACGCGCCGCTGTTCACCCGCCCGGGGGGTCGCGGCGCGATCGCGCTGACCGCCGCCGGCGATGTCGCCTACCGGCGAGCGCGCCGGGTGCTGGGCGAGGTCGAGACGCTCGGCGCTGACGTCGCGGCGATTTCCCGGGGTGAGCGCCAGATCCTGCGGATCGGCGTGTTCCAGACCGCCACCACCGAACTGCTACCGGGCGCGCTGCGCACCCTGCGGGAGCAACGCCCGGACGTGGAGGTGGTGTTGACCGAGACTCAGGACAACCCCCGCGCATTCGACCGGCTGGTGGCGGGCCAACTCGATCTCGCGTTCCTCGTCAATCCCGAGCCCGACGCGCGAATCCGATCGATCCCGCTGCTCGAGGACCCATGGGTGATCCTGACCCGGCGCGATAGCGAGCTGGCCGCGGCCGAGACTCCGTCCTTCGACCTGCTCGACGGGGTCGATCTGGTCGCCTGGAACCGACGCTGGCGCACCCAGCAGGAGCTCGAGAAGGCGTGGCGACGGCGCGGAATCAGTCCCCGCGTCGTGTATCGCACCGATGACAACCTTGCTCTCCAGCGTCTGGTCGCCGCCGGATACGGTCACGCCTGCCTGGACCGCCTCGGCGCGGCCGGCGCGATCGAGCCCTCGCTGACCTGGCTGGAACCCGAGGAGATCCTGATCCCGCGGACGATCGGGCTCTGCCGGCCTCGCCGGCGGGACCCCAGCGGCGCGGCGCTGATCCTGATGGAGGCCGTGCGCAGCCAGTTCGGCGGCTGATCGAGGATGCTGGCGCGAAGCTTGACAACGACCGGGGCCGTGTGGGACAACGCCGCCCAGGATGGCGCTCCCGCTCGCCCAGGCGCGATGACCGAGACGGCGCTCGTGGCACCCGAGGCGCTGACGACGATGCAGATGCGGGCCTGCGTCCTGCGCGAGCCGGGCCGGCCACCAGCGGTCGAGACGGTGGCGCTGGATCCGCCACGCGCCGGCGAGGTGCTCGTTCGCGTCGCCGCCGCCGGCGTATGCCATTCCGACCTTCACCTCGCCGATGGCCTGCTCGGATCGGGCCGCTGGCCGATGGTGCTCGGCCACGAGGGCGCCGGCGTGGTCGCGGCGGTCGCCGACGGCGTCACTGCGGTGGCCCCGGGCGATCACGTCGTCTTCTGCATGGTCGCGTCCTGCGGCGTGTGCGCCGCGTGCCGTTCGGGCCGGCGCACGCTGTGTGAACCGGCGGCCGCCCGAGCGCTGGCTGGCAACCTGGCCGACGGGACCTCGCGGCTGCGGGCCGCCGACGGGACGATCCTGCAGCACGGACTGACCGTCGCCTGCTTCGCGCAGTACGCCGTCGTCCCGGCCGCGGGCGTGATCCCGATTGCCCACGACGTGGCGCTATGGCAGGCGGCTCTGCTCGGCTGCGGCGTGGTCACCGGCTTCGGGGCCGTCGACCAGGCCGCCCGCGTACGCATCGGCCAGCGGGTGGCCGTGGTCGGCTGCGGCGGCGTCGGACTGCAGGTGATCGCTGCCGCCCGGCTGGCGGGCGCCGCGATGGTGATCGCCGTCGATCGCCGGCCCGAGAAGCTGGAGCACGCGCTGCGACGCGGCGCCACTCATGCCGTCGACGCCACCGCTGGCGACGCCGCCGTCCAGGTGCTGGCGATCAGCGGCGGCGGAGTCGATCGCGCGTTCGAGGTGGTCGGCACCGCCGCGACGATCCGCGCCGCCTGGGACGCGCTGCGCCCCGGCGGGACGGCGGTGGTGGTGGGCCTGGCGCCGCAGGGCATCGAGGTCTCGCTGCCGGCGGTCGAGTTCCTCGCCGAGAAGGCGATCATCGGCAGCTACTACGGCTCCGCGGACCCGGCGCAGACGCTTCCCGGCATCGTCGAGCTCGTCCGCACAGGACGCCTGGAGCTCGCCGACATGGTCTCGCACCTGATCGAGCTCGATGAAGTCCCCGAGGCGCTGGATCGCCTCCGTCGGGGCGAGGGCGACCGATCGGTGATCGTGATCGACCCCGAGCTGGCGGGCACGACCGCCACCGGCGCGCAGCACTCCGGACAACCACTACGAACGGAGCCATAGATGAGCGACTCAGACCTCGAGCAGAGAAACGCCGACTCGGACCTCGAGCAGAGAAACACCGACTCGGACATCGAGCAGAGGAACACCGACTCAGACCCCGAACTTGGCACGCCCGACGCCACCGACCTCGACGGGCGGATCGGCGAGGGGTGGAGCGGAGCCGACCCGGATGGCGCCCACGTCAACATCGTCCTCGCGATGCGCGGGACGCCGACCGCCGCGGCGCTGCTGACGACATTCACGTCGCCCATCCCCGGCCACACGCCGATCCTCGTCGTCGTCGGTGAGGACAAGGACCACTACGAGCCCGTGTGGCCACCGACGATCATGATCAACAAGGCGACGGCGACCGAGGAGCTGCACCAGACGATCACCTGGGGCGCCGCCCAGCTCGGCATCGCCCAGGGGGTCCTGGACGCGGTCGCCGAAGGGGTCCTCCGCGCCACCGGCGACGTGCTGGTGTTCGTGACGATCTACATCGAGCCCGGCGCCACCGACGAGACAGCTGTCCGCACCGCCAGCCGGGCGGCGACGCTCAAGGGCGTGCGCATGGCGGCGACCGGGCGCTCGCCGCACGCCGCCCAGGCGCTCGTCGACCGGCGCGACAGCCTGCGCAGCCCGTTCTATCGCGGCTCGTGAAGATCACCTCTATCGAATTAGAGCGTCTGAGGCTGCCGCTTTCTCCCCCCTTCGCCGCGGCCTGGGATCCGAATCCGCGGCGGCATTTCGACGCAACGCTGGTTCGTGTCCACACCGACGCGGGAGTGACCGGAATTGCCAGCGGCGACACGATGGACGGGTTCGCGGCCTACGAGCACCTGTTCATCGGGCGCGACCCGCTCGCTCTCGGCGTCCACGCGCGCACCCTGGAGACCATCTCGCTGCACGCCGGGCGCTATTGGCCGCTGGAGGCGGCGCTGTGGGATCTCACCGGGCGCGCACTCGGAACTCCGGTGGCGAAGCTGCTCGGTGGCGCATCGGACCGCCTGCCCGCCTACGCCTCGCTCGGCGAGCTACGTCCGCCGGGCCAGCGGGCCCAGGACGCTCACGCGTTGCTGGAGGAGGGGTTCGGTGCGGTCAAGGTGCGGATCGCCCGTGACCGGATCGCCGAGGGGATCAGCGTGGTGGCAGCGATCCGGGATGTCGTGGGCGACGCCCTGGAGATCATGGTCGATCTCAACCAGTGGTGGCGAATGCCGGGCGACATCGAGCCCGGGCTTGGCCCGCAGGCGGCGCGGCGGGTGATCGATGAGCTCTCCGAGTTCCAGGTGCTGTGGGTGGAGGAGCCCCTGGCCGGCGATGACCTCGACGGTATGCGGATGCTCCGTCACGCCTCTCCCGCCCGGATCGCCGGCGGCGAGATGGCGCGAAGCTTTGACGAGTTGCGCCGCGCGCTGGAGGCAGACGCACTCGACGTGCTCCAACCCGACGTCGTCCTCTCGCTCGGCATCTCGGCGACGCGGACGGTCGCCGATCTGGCCCTGCGGCGCAACCGCTGGTTCACACCGCATACCTGGACCAACGGGATCGGCCTGCTGGCGAATCTGCACGTCTGCTGCGGGGTCGGCGGCGGCCCCTACGTGGAGTATCCGTACGACCCGCCGGGCTGGACGCCTGAGCGCCGTGACTTCATGCTCGCCGCTCCGCTCACGCTCGACGGGGCCGGCTGCCTGGTGGTCGGCGACGCGCCGGGACTGGGCATCGCGCTCGACGAGGACGCCGTCGCTCACTACGCCACGTGACGTGACAGCAATGGACGCGCCCTCGGGAGGTGTCGAAAGCGTGCCGCGCCCGGCCGCAGTGCTGGGGCTGACAGTCGGGGGGTCCGGGTCAGGGGTCCGGGCCGTGACGGGCGGGGACTTGACGGTCCGGGGTTGACGGTCAGCTGACGAAGACTTCCGCGTTGTAGCGCGGGGTCTCGGTGACGGCACGGCGCATAACCGGCTCGGCCTCGAGCCGGACGGGCCGGATCCTCGTGCGCAGGACGAGCTCGCGCAGGACGGTCTGCATCTCGTATTGCGCGAAGGCGGCGCCCAGGCAGCGGCGCACCCCGCCGCCGAACGGGATCCAGCTGTAGGTGCCGGGCAGGCGGTCCAGGAACCGCTCGGGCTCGAAGACGGTCGGGTTGGGGTATAGCTCGGGGCGCCGGTTGACCAGGTAGATGCTCGGGGTCACCCTCATGCCAACCGGGAGCTCATAGCCGGCGATCGTCACCGGGACCTTGACCACGCGCTGCACGATCGAGATCACCGGTCGCAGCCGCAACGTCTCGTGGATGACGGCCTTCAGGTACGTGTCGTCGCCGCTGCGCGCCCCATCGGTGAGACGGGTGAGCTTGTCCGGGTGCCGGGCCAGCCGCTCGGCCGCCCAGGCCAGCGCGTTGGCGGTCGTCTCGTGGCCGGCGACCAGGAGCGTGAGCAGCTCGTCGCGCAGCTCGCGGTCGTCCATCGGCGACCCGTCCGTGTGGCGAGCGCCCATCAGCAGCGACAGGATGTCCTCGCGCGAAGCGACGTCACTGTCCCGCCGGTCGGCGATCTCGGCGTACAACAAGCGGTTCACGCGTTCCATATGCCGGCGAAACGGCGGGAAGTACTTCAACCGCTGGGTTCCCAGCGCGAGGAACAACGTGGTCCACCTGGGCTCGGTGAGCATGTCCAGTAGCTGGCGGAGCGCGGTGCGCAGCGCCTGGCGGCGAACCGGGTCGGTGACTCCCATGACCGCACGCAGAATGATCTCCAGGGTGAGCGCTTGCATCCGTGGGCGCAGCAGCTGAATCTCACCGCGTGGCCAGCTGTCGATCTCGCCAGCGGCGACGTCGCTCATCAACTGCCCGTAGCCGGCCATCTGGCTGCCGTTGAGCGCCGGCAGCATGAGCTTGCGCTGCTCCAGGTGGTCGGCGCCGTCGAGCAGCAGCACTGAGTGGAGCCCTAACACCGGCTCGAGGACGCGGTTCCCCTCGCCCGCGTGGAGCACGTCGGGGTCGGCCTTGAAGGCGGCCTCGACGTCGGCCGGGTTGCTCAGCATCAGCCAGGTCCCCTGAGAGGCGATCTGCAGCCGGAACGTCTCGCCGAACCGGCGGGAGCACTGGTCCATCATCCACTGAGCCCCGCGTATCCACATCGCGGTCTGCAGAGCGACCGGCATGCGCGGCCCGGGGGCCTGGGAGGAGGGGCTCGGCATCACGCTCCGAGGAACCTAGAGTGAAGGCAGGCTGTCGGCAAACATCCATCGTCGCGCCCCCAGCAGGCCGCCGCGGACGTTTGCCGACCTGGGAACGCAAACTCCGGCGGCGCCGACCTCCTGGATGACTTCGGACGATTGCCGACGCTGGTGACGCAAACATCCGGCGGCGCCGACCTCCTGGATGACTTCGGACGTTGCCGACGCTGGGGACGCAAACATCCGGCAGCGCCGACCTCCCGGGCGATTTCGGACGTGTCCCGACGACCGAGAGGCAAAGGCAGCTCGCAACCACCGTCGCGGTCACGCTCGCGGGGAGCCACGGGAACGTCCGCGGGCCGGCCTGGGCGCTGACGTCTCGGGCCATCGCCGGCACCGCTCAAGGTCGACGACTACGATGACCGGCGATGGCGTACGTGGTGCTCGCCAAGTGGACGGCACGGACCGGCGAAGAGGACGCCGTGGCCGCGGCGATCGACGCGCTGATTGAGCCGTCGCGAGCCGAGCCGGGCAACCTCGCCTATCAGCCCCATCGCGACCCGGCCGATCCCCGCGTCTTCCTCCTCTACGAGCAGTACGCCGACGTGGCCGGCTACCAGGCCCATGGTGAGAGCGAGCATTTCCAGCGCTACGCCGTGCAGGACGCGATCCCGCGACTGGAGTCGCGCGAGCGCTCGTTTTATGAGACCTGGTGAGATCGGCCCAGCATGGGCCCAGCGGCGCCTCCGCGCCGGCGGCTAATCGCGGCGCTGCACTCCCGCGCTGACCACCGCCGCCGAGGCGCACGTCGCCAGCGCCAGCCCCAGGTCCGGCAGCGCGACGCCCGCCAGGTCGGGGTGATCCAGATCGAGCTCGATCATCGGCGGCTGCCCGGTCAGGCCGAGGCTGGCGCGGCCGTTGGCGAGTACCTCGCCCCACAGGTCGCCCCCGGCGCCAGCAAGCAGCGCGAACCGAGTCTGCCGCTCACGCCGGGCCAGGGTCTCCAGCTCCCGCAGCTCCTCGAACGGGTCGATCCGAATCTGCTCGTCGGTTCCGATCGCCAGGCGCACGCCGGCATCTCGGTAGCGCAGACCGGGCAGAAACCCGTCACCCAGGTTTCCCTCGGTGGTGGGACAGCTCACGACGATCGAGTCAGACGCCGCCAGTAGCTCCACGTCGTGCTCGGAGACATGGATCGCATGGATCACGCTGGTGGCCGGGCCGAGGAACCCGGTGCGCTCCAGCAGCTCGATCGGTGAGCAGCCGTACTCCCGCTCGCACTCGGCCAGCTCGCGCCGCTGCTCGGCGGCGTGGACGTGGCGCACCAGCCCGTGAGTGTCCGCGTACCGGGCGATCGCCTCCAGCCAGTCGGCGGGAACCGCCCGCACGCTGTGGGCAGCGACTCCGACGCTGGCGCCCGGACGGGAGGACGCCCAGGCGCGCAGAGCATCGACCCGTGCCAGGAACGTCGCCACATCCGGATCGCAGAAGCGCCGCTGACCCTCGGCGGGCGGCTGCCCCGGCCCGCCGCGATGATAGGCGGCCGGCAGGAGCGTGATCTCCAGCCCGGCGCGCAAAGCGGCCTGCGCGAGCGCGATCGCCATCGCGTTGGGCTCGTCGTACGGGCGCCCGTCCGGCTGGTGGTGGACGTAGTGAAACTCGCCGACGGCCCCGTACCCCGCCGCCGCCATCTGGGCGTAGACGCGCCCGCCGACCTCGCGCATGGAGTCCGGATCGTGGCTCGAGGCGAGGCGGTACATCTCCGTCCGCCAGCTCCAGAAGTCGTCGCCGGGGGTGAGCCGCTCCCCGGCGCCGCGCAGGTCCAGCTGGAAGGCGTGCGAATGCGCATTCGCCATCGCCGGGATCCGCGCGCGTCGACTCAACGGCTGATCCGCTCCGCCGCCGCAGCATCGCGCACGTGGGCGATCTCACCCCCGATGATCGCGATCGCCACCGGATTGTGTCCGAAGCGATAGGGGATCGCCTCGGCGGGACCGTCGAGGACGAGAAGGTCGGCGCGCTTGCCCACCTCGATCGAGCCCCGGTCGTGGTGCAAATCCAGCGTCCAGGCGGCGTTCAGCGTCGCCGCCCCCAGCGCCTCGCGCACCGACAGCCCGTACAGGCGGGCGCCGAGCCCGATCACCATGGGCATCGACACCACCGGCGAGGTCCCCGGGTTGGCGTCGGTGGCGAGGGCGAAGATGGCGCCCGCATCGATCATCGCCCGCGCGGGGGCCCGGTGCTCCGCTCCCAGGAACTCGGCGCCGGGGAGCAGGACCGCGGCGCACGGCGCGGCGGCCAGCGCAGCGATGTCGTCGCGATCGATCATCGATAGGTGGTCGACGCTGCGGGCGCCGGCGGCAAGCGCCACCGGGACCGAATGCATGCACGACAGCTGCTCGACGTGGCAGCGCAGAGCCAGGCCGGACGCCGATGCCAGCGCGCCCATGCGCTCGAGGTGCCTGGTGCCGAACGCGATCGACTCCACGAAGATGTCCAGCGCGGTGGCGCTGCCGGCGGCCACCACCTCGGGCATCATCTCCTCCACTGTCGCCATCCAGGAGTCCGCGGTATAGCCAGTCGGCACCGCGTGCGCCAGCAGCGCCGTCGACACCGTCGTTTGGGGGACGAGGATCTCCAGCTCGCGGGCCAGTACCAGCGCCCGCATCTCTCCCTCACGCGAGAGTCCGTAGCCCGACTTGCACTCGAACGTCGTCGTGCCTGCGGCGAGCATCTCCTCGGCCAGCCCGGACGCTAGATCCAGTACCTCGTCGTCGGACGCCTCGCGCAGTGCCCGTGCCGAAGCTGCGATCCCCCCGCCGCGGCGTGAGATCTCCTCGTAGGGGACGCCGGTCAGCTTTTGCTCGTACTCGCCGGCGCGCCAGCCGGCGAACGGCAGGTGGGTGTGACAGTCCACGAACCCCGGGATGACCGCGCAGCCGGAGGCATCGACCGTCACCTCGGCGATCGGGTCGGCGGCCAGCGCGGTGATCCGATCGTCACGAATGGAGAGCTCGGTGAGATCGAGCGTCTGGGCCGCGAGCTCGTCGCCCCGGAGATGTGGCATGTGATCTCGCGGGGGGCGCAGCACCTGGGCGGCGTGGACGACCGAGAGCGACGGTGGGCTCACCGCACGTCGGGCTCGGGGTGGAGCATCGGCATGCGGATGCCAGCGCCGCGCGCTGTGTCAAGCGCCTGTTCGTAGCCGGCGTCGGCGTGGCGGACGACGCCGATCCCGGGATCGGCGGTCAGCGTTCGCCGAATCCGCTCGCCGGCAGCCGAGCTGCCGTCGGCGACCACCACCTGACCGGCGTGGATCGACTTGCCCATCCCGACGCCACCACCGTGGTGGATCGAGACCCAACTGGCGCCGCACGCGGTCATCAGCATGGCGTTGAGCAGCGGCCAGTCGGCGACCGCGTCCGTACCGTCGCGCATCGACTCGGTCTCGCGCTCGGGCGACGCCACCGAGCCACAGTCGAGGTGATCGCGTCCGATGACGATCGGACCCTTGAGCTCGCCGCTGGCCACCATCTCGTTGAAGCGGGCGCCGGCGCGATCGCGCTCGCCGTACCCGAGCCAGCAGATTCGGGCCGGCAACCCCTGGAAGCGCACCTTCTCCGACGCCAGCTCGATCCAGCGGGCGATGTGCTCCTGATCCCCGAACAGGTCGAGGATCGCCCGGTCGGTGGCGTGGATGTCGGCCGGGTCGCCCGACAGCGCCACCCACCGGAATGGGCCCTTGCCCTCACAGAACAGGGGCCGGATGTACGCCGGCACGAAGCCGGGGTAGGCGAACGCGTCCCCATCGCCATGCGCGAACGCCAGCCCCCGCAGCGCGTTGCCGTAATCGAACGCCGCGGCGCCAGACGCCTGCAGGGCGCGGATCGCGCCAACGTGATCGACCGCGCTCTCCCCCGCTCGGCGCAGGTAGTCGTCGGGATCGGAGCGGCGCAGCGCCTCCGCCTGCTCCACCGTCAATCCCGCCGGCACGTAGCCATTGAGCGGGTCGTGGGCGCTGGTCTGATCGGTGACCACGTCGATCTCCACGCCGCGACGCACGATCTCAGGCAGGATCTCGGCCGCGTTTCCGGCCAGGCCGATCGACAGTGGCCGGCGGTCCGCGCGCGCCGCGTTCACCCGGCGCAGGGCATCGTCGAGATCCCCGGCGCGCTCATCCAGGTAACCGGTTTCGATCCGCCGTTCGATCCGCTGCAGGTCGACCTCCACGCACAGGGCGGCGCCGCCCAGCATCGTGATCGCCAGCGGTTGGGCGCCGCCCATGCCGCCGAGGCCGGCGGTGACGACCAGCCGCCCCTGCAATGTCCCGTCAAACCGCTGACGCGCCGCAGCGGCGAACGTCTCGTAAGTGCCCTGGAGGATTCCCTGGCTGCCGATGTAGATCCAGGAGCCGGCGGTCATCTGCCCGTACATCATCAATCCGGCCGCGTCGAGCTCCCGGAACTTCTCCCACGTGGCCCATTGCGGGACCAGGTTGGAATTGGCCAGCAGCACCCGCGGCGCCTGCTCGTGGGTGTCGAACACCGCCACCGGCTTGCCCGACTGGACGAGCAGCGTCTCGTCATCCCCGAGGCGGCGCAGCTCGCGCTCGATCGTGTGGTAGGCGGACCAGTTGCGCGCCGCCTTGCCGGTCCCGCCGTAGACGACGAGCTCGTCGGGCTTCTCGGCGACGTCGGGATGCAGGTTGTTGTGCAGCATGCGCAGCGCCGCCTCCTGCTGCCAGCCGCGACAGACCATCGTGTTCGTGCTCATCGCCGGCGCACGCTACCGCAGCGCCGAGGAGTCGACCATCATCGGTAGGGCAGCGTCCGGCCGATCCGGTTCGCCGTCGCCTTGGCGAGCATCGTCTGGCCCAGCGCGATGTCGGTGATCGACAGCCCCCGGTGCCAGAACAGGATCTTCTCGTCGACCTCCTCGCGGGCGGGCCGGACGCCGGCGACGATCTGACCCAGCTCGGCATGGAGGTTGGCCGCCGAGAGGCGGCCCGAATCGACGTGGGCGCGCAGCGCACCGAGCGGCCCGACCTCCGCCTGACCCCAATCGTCGACGACGATCTTGTCCATCGCCTCGGTCAAGTCCAGCTCCACCGCGCTGACCGTGCCGTAGGGGATCACCAGGGCGCCGGGCTGCACCCAGCCGGTGCGCAGCAGCGGCTGGGGCTCGGTGAGCCGCGTCGCCTCCACGATCACGTCGGCGCCCTCCAGACACTCCTCCCAGGTATCCACCGCTCGTACCCGGGGTCCGGGCAGGTCCCGCCGCAGCCGGCGGGCAAACGCATCGCGGCTGTCCGGGCGCCGGGAATGGACGCGGATTTCCTCGAGCGCGGGGAGTACCCGATGCAGCAGTCGCACGTTCCAGTAGGCCGTACCGCGCGCGCCGACGTGCCCGAGCACGCGCGCATCGGATCGGGCCAGGTACTCGGCTCCGATGGCCGTGACCGCGCCGGTTCGCATCTCGGTGATGGCAGTGGCGTCGAGAATCGCCCGAGGCATCCCGGTGGCGGGATCCATCAGCAACAGGAGCGCCATCTCCGACGGCAGACCGAGCCGGTGATTGTCAACGTAGTCACCGACGACCTTGACCCCGGCGTGCTCGGGCGTGGCGCCGCGCAGGACGTTGAAGTGGCCGTGGGCCTGCCTGGGAAACAGGTGCACGCGGGGCTCGATCACCGTCTCGGCGCGTCCCTGAGCGCCGAGCACCGCCCGGACCGAGTCCAGGATCTCCTCGTCGGCGAGAGCCAGCGCGTCGATGTCGCCGCCGCTCAGGTAGGTGAGCTCGATTCCGCTCACGGCGTCATCACGGCCTGGACGCGGTGCAGCAGCTCCCCGCCGGCGAGCGCCCCAGTGGCCAGCCGTTGCACCTCGGCGCCGAACGGCCGGTCCTCGTCCAGCGGCTCCACCCACTCGCGCACCAGGCGGTAGGCGGCCTCGGCGCCGGCTCCGAGCCGCTCAGGCGAGGCCAGCTCCACCGCCTGGGCGGCGACCACCAGCTCGATCGCCACCAGCGGCCACATCCGCTCCAGCTGGTCGTGGATCCGGAGCGCCGCCTGGACGGCGCCGGTGGAGTCATCCTCGACGCCATCGGCGCCGGCCACCGGGCTCGAGGCGAACGGCGTCGCCAGGTGGCGGATCTCGATCGTCAGCGCCTCCGCCGTCTTGCTCAGCGGCGCCAGCCCCGACCGGGTCAAGCCGTGCGGTGACAGTGCGGGCGGCAAGCCGCTGAGCCGCTCTGTCTTCAGGCGCGCCTGGCGCTCGGCGACGATCGCCGCCACCTGGGCGAGCGCGATCGCGGTGGCGTCCAGGGCGAGCGCGAGCGCCGGGACGTGGAAGTTGCCGTTGGAGAGGATCTCCTGATCCTCCACCAGGACCAGGGGATTGTCGGCGGCCCCGCCGAGCTCGGGGGCGACCGCCGCCGCCAGCAGATCGAGCGCCACCCGCAGCGAGCCGTGGATCTGGCTGGCGCAGCGGAAGCTGAGCGGATCCTGGAGCCGCCGCCCCGCGCCGGGCGCGCTCAGCGTCCCGCCGGCGAGGAGGTCGCGCAGACCGGCGGCCGCCCAGTCCTGCCCGGGTGCAGGACGCGCGGCCACGATTCGTGGATCGATCGGGCTGAGGTTGGCCCGGAAACCCTCCATCGACAGCGCGGCGGCGATCTGCATGGCGCGCAGGCAGGCGTCGGCGTCGACCAGCGCCAGCGCCGCCACCCCCGACGACACCGCCGAGCTGGAGCAGATCGCCAGCCCGTCCTTGGGACCGAGCACCACCGGCGCCAGACCAGCCCGGGCCAGGGCGTCCGCAGACGGCAGCCGCTCGCCCTCGAACTCGGCCTCGCCCTCCCCGATCAGCGTGAGTCCCACATGGGCGAGCATGCACAGGTCCGAAGCGCCAACCGAGCCGCTGCGCGGAATGCACGGGTGCACCCCGGCATTGAGCAGCGCCGCCAGGCCATCGGCGATCGCCGCCCCCGCCCCCGCTCCTGCGGCGCACAACCCACTGCAGCGGACGACCATCGCCGCCCGGGTGAGCTCGGGGGGCAGCGGCGCTCCGACCGACATGGCGCGCCCGCGGAGGGTACGCAGCGAGTAGGCCGCCCCGTCGCCGCCATCGACGCGCTCGGTGACGCGCGAGCCGAGTCCGGTGGTCAGCCCGTACACGGGCAGCCCCGTTCTTGCTGCGTGCGCCACGATCGCAGCACCGGCCCGCATCCGCTCGCGCGCCGCCGGATCGATCTGCACCGGGGCGCGGTCGCGGGCGATGGCGGTCACCTGTTCCGGGGTGAGCGGTGATCCGGTGAGCGGTACGGTGGCGGCCATCGCGCCGAAGATACCCGTCGGCCATCGGCTTTGAGGCGCCACCATCAGGGAATGTCCGCCGCCCCGCGCGCCCCCTCTGGAGAGTGGATCCGCCTGCTCCGCCGTCCCGGCTACCCCGGGTTCGCGCTGACGGCGTCGCTATGCCGGATGAGCGCGGCCATGTTCACCACCGCCGGAGTGCTGTTCGTGTTGGAGCGGACGGGCAGCACCGCGGTCGCTGGGATCACCGCGGCGGCTGCCACCCTGCCGGCCGCCGTGACCGGCCCCGTGCTCGGTGCCTGGGTGGACGTGGCCCCGCGCCGCCGCGTGCTGATCGTGGTCGATCAGCTGGCGAGTGTGGCCGCGCTGGTCGGGCTGCTCGTGTTGGCCGGGCACGCCCCGGACTGGACGCTGCCGGCAGTGGCCGTCCTGTACAGCCTGACGCGGCCCCTCAGCTCAGGCAGCTTCTTCAGCGCGCTGAGCGAGATCGCGGGCCCCGAGCTGCTCGACTACGCCTCCCGCATCGAGTCGGTGAGCTTCAACCTCGCCTACGTGATCGGACCAGCGCTGGCCGGGGTGGTGGCCGGCGCGAGCAGTGCCGCCACAGCTCTGGTCGTCCAGGCGGCCGCCACGCTTCTGGCGGCGGGCCTGATCGCGCTGAACCCCGCTTTTGAGGCTCGGTCGGCGGAGCAGGCCCCCAACGCGCGCAGCGCCCTCCGCGGTGGGCTACGGGCCGTCGCGCACGAGCGCATGCTGCGGGCGGTCGGGCTGGCCGGAGCTCTGGCCACCTTCGGCTGGGGAATGATGAGCGTCGCCTTCCCCCTGTACGCGGCGCGGCTCCTGCACGGCGGTGCACACGCCGGCGGCTACCTGTGGGCGGCGCTGGCCCTGGGCTCGATCACCGGGACGTTCGTCCTGACCGGACGCCCGACGCTGTCCCGCATCGCTTTCTCCTACGCCGCTTTGGGGCTTTCCGGGCTGCTCTGGCCGCTCGCGCACGTCCTCTGGCTGGGAATCGCGCTCGTCGGGCTGACCGGCTTTCTGGAGGGACCCGCCTACTCGGGCTCGATCGCCCTGCGCCAGCGCCACGCGCCCGCGGCCGTGCGCGCGCAGGTAATGACCACGCTCGGCGGTGTCTTCCTGGTCGCCTTCGCGGCGGGCGCCGTACTGGCCGGCGCGCTCGGCTCGGCGCGGCCGGCGATCCTCGCCTTCGTCGTCGTCAACGGGCTGGCCGCATTGGCCGCCTGGCGCGGATGAGGCGCTCGTCGTCCACCAACTCCACGCCACCGGGCACTCCGCGACCAACCGTCCGTCGGTCGGCGGCCCGTGATCCGCGGCGCCCGGATACCGGCGCCTCCCGACCAGCCCCCCGCGCCCGGGGCGCGCTTGCCCGCGAATTGCCCGCCCGCGGACCGACGCCGGTGCCATCGCTCATAACGCGGGCTCAGCCGTCAGGCAAGCGATCCTCCACCACTCGGGATTAGAGTCTCCGCGGTGCCGGCGCCCGGAGTCATCGAGAGGGAGCGCGCGCCCGTCGTCCTCGACGGCTCGACGCTGACACCGACGGGGATCGCCGCGATCGCCCGCGACGGCGCGCTGGCGCAGCTGGCCGCCGAGGCGCGCGGGCGCAATGACGAGGCCCGGGAGGCGCTCGCCCAGCTGCTCGCCCGCGGCGACGAGCTCTACGGGGTGACTACCGGGGTCGGCGCACTGCGCGCCTACCGCGTCCCCAAGCACAGGCGCGAGCGCTACTCGGTAAACCTGCTGCGCAGCCACGCCTGCGGCGCGGGGCAGCCGTTGCCGGTCGCGCTCGTGCGAGCAGCGATGGCGACTCGCGCCAACCAGATCGGTGCCGGCGGCGCCGGGATCGCCGACGAGCTGCTGGAGACGCTGGTCGGGACGCTGAACGCCGGGCTGACGCCGTTCACCCGGGAGCTGGGCTCGTTGGGCACCGGTGACCTCACCAATCTGTCCGACGTCGCTCTCGCCCTGCTCGGCGAAGGTCAGGTCTGGCGCGGCGACGAGCTGATCGACGCCGCCGGCGGCCTCGCCGATGCGGGGCTGGCCCCGGCCCGGCTCGGGCCTCGCGACGGACTGGCGTTCATCAGCTCCAACGCATTCAGCGTCGGTTCCGCGGCACTGCTGGTGGTCGATGCCCGGCGGCTGCTCGACGCCTGGCTGTCGGTGGCGGCACTGTCGTTCGAGGCCGCGGCCGCCGATCCGGTGGCGCTTGACCCGCGGATCCATTCCCGGCGCCATCGCCCCGGCCAGGCGGCGGTCGCCGCCCGGATGCGCGAGCTGCTGGCGGGGCTCGAGCAGCGGGCGCGCCGCCCCGGACCGCTCGGCATCCAGGACCCGTACCCGTTTCGCGCCCAGCCGCAGGTGGATGGCGCGGTCCACGATGCGTTGCGCGCCCTCGAGGAAACCGTCTGCCACGAACTGAACTTCGCCGGTGAGAACGCCCTGATCGTCACCGGCGAAGACGGCCCCGCGGCGCTGCCCAACGGCAATCCGCATGCCGCGCCGCTGGCCAACGCGATCGACGGGCTGCGCACCGCGCTGGCGTCGTCGGCGGCGCTGATCGCGGCACGCGTCAGCACCCTGCTGGATTCCGGGCTGACCGGCCTGCCCCCGTTCCTCGCGCGCCGGGCAGGACCGGAGTCCGGGGCGCTGGTGCTGGAGTACACCGCGCACGCCGCGGTCGCCGAGGTGCGATCTCTCGTCATCCCGGTGGCCGCGCAGACGGTCTCGGTGGCCCGGGGGGTGGAGTCTCACTCGAGCCTGGCGCCGATCGCCGCCCGCCGAGCTCACGAGACCCTCCGGGCGCTGCGGGTGGCGGTCGCCACCGAGCTGGTGATCGCAGTCCGAGCGCTGCGGCTGGCCGGGCAGGAGCCGGTCGGCGCCGGCACCACGGTGCTGTGGCGCACGGCGTCTGCGCGTCTGGACCCCGATCTCGGCGATCGACCCCTGCACCCCGATCTGGAGGCCGCGCGCCGGCTGATCGAGGGGTGGGTGGACGAGCTGGGCTGAGCCCGGTCCGCACTCTGACCGCGGCCAGCGGCTGCACTAGGATCGTCTGGCGTGAACGTTGCGGCGGCAGACGAGCAGGCGGTGCCCGATCGCCGCCGGCGGCTGCTGATCCTCGGCATCTGCTCGATGAGCCTGCTGATCGTGGGACTGGACACCACGATCGTCAACATCGCGTTGCCGTCGATCCACCGCTCGTTCCACTCTTCCTTCTCCGGGCTGCAGTGGACGATCGACGCCTACACGCTGGTGCTCGCCAGCCTGCTGATGCTGTCGGGCTCCAGCGCCGACCGGATTGGTCGACGACGGGTGTTCCAGGTCGGTTTGTCGCTGTTCTCGCTGGGTTCGCTGCTGTGCGCGGTGGCGCCCAGCCTCGGGCTGCTGATCGCCGCGCGGGTGCTGCAGGCGATCGGTGGCTCCATGCTGAACCCGGTGGCGATGTCGATCATCCGCAACGTGTTCGAGGACCCGCGCGAGCGGGCGCAGGCGATCGGTGTCTGGGGCGGAGTGATCGGCATCAGCATGGCGCTGGGCCCGGTCCTGGGAGGAGCTCTGGTCGACTCGTTCTCGTGGCGCGCAGTGTTCCTGGTCAATCTCCCGATCGGCCTGCTGGCGATCGTGCTCACCGCGCTGTTCGTCCCCGAGTCGCGCGCCGACCGTCCGCGCCGGATCGACGCGGTCGGCCAGGTGCTGGTGATCGTGGCGCTGGCGACTCTGACCTACGGAATCATCGATGGGCCGTCGGCGGGCTGGCTGTCGCTGCAGACGGTGGGGCTGTTTGCGGTCAGCCTGATCACCTTCGCCGCGTTGATCAGCTGGGAGCTGCGGCGGCGCGAGCCGCTGCTCGAGGTGCGCTTCTTCGCCAGCGCGCCGTTCTCCGGCGCCACCGCGATCGCGGTGGCCATGTTCGCCGCGATGGGCGGCTTCCTGTTCCTGAACACGCTTTACCTGCAGGACATCCGTGGGCTGTCGCCGCTGACCGCCGGCGTGTACACGCTGCCGATGGCGGGGCTGATGCTGGTGATGGGGCCGGTGTCCGGCCGCATCGTCGCCAACCGCGGCACCCGGCTGCCGCTGATCGCGGGGAGCCTGGCGGTGATCGCCAGCGGGCTGATCCTCACTCGGCTGACCGGCCATACTCCGTTTTGGTCGCTGATCGTCGCCTACGTTCTGTTCGGACTGGGGATGGGGTTGATCAACCCACCGATCACCAATACGGCGGTGTCGGGGATGCCGCCGTCCCAGGCCGGTGTCGCCGCTGCGGTTGCGTCCACCGCACGCCAGGTGGGAGGCACCCTCGGCGTGGCGGTGCTCGGCGCCCTCGCCGGCGGCACGCTCGCCGAGATCGGCCCGGACTTCACCGCCGCCACCCACGTCAGCTGGTGGATCGTCGTCGGGCTCGGGCTTGCGATCCTGGTGCTGGCGATCGTCTCCACCACCGGCTGGGCGCAGGCGACTGCAGCCGCCACCGCCGAGCGCTACGGCGACCGAGGCCCCGGCGCGGCGCCGCCGTCCGGGTCCGGCGAGGACCGCCCGGAACTGGTCGCCAGCTAGCCCCCAGGCTCGCCCGCCGCACCACGTACTAGCGTCCTCAGGTCGATGCGACCGGTCCCCGACCGCCCCCACGTCGAGCTCCGACCCTCCGGCGATTCAGAGCCGCTCGTCGTCCTGTCATTCCCCTATGACCGGTCGCTGGTGGAGCTGGTGCGAACCATCCCCCACCGCCGCTTCGACTGGGATTCGCGGGAGTGGTCGGCACCGGCCACCGACTGGGCGGCGATGAAGGTCACCGAGGCGTTGGAGCGCTATCCCGAGCTCATCCCCAGCCCCCAGGTCACGGAATGGCTGGCCGGCGTCAGGCGGCGCTGGATCGGCTCGGTGACCACGATTCGCTACGACGGGCGGGGCTGGTTCGTGCTCAACACGCTGGCCGGGCCGATCCCCGAGTCATTGCGCGAGGGCGCGGTGGAGCGCGACGGCCGACTGCTCGTGCCGCTGACCGCCACCGCCGTGCACACCCTGCGCGGCCAGCGCTCGGCGCGGCTCGACGCGGCCGCTGAACGGTGCGCTCAGGTTGTCGAGCGGAGCGGCGACCCGCCGCCGGCGCGGCTGGTGTGGGTCCGGGGCGTGGAGGGCGAGGAGCTGCGCCTGGAGGTGCTCTGGGATCCCGCCGTCGGCGTGGCGTTCACCCAGCTGCCGGGCGCCGAGGGCACCCGAGCGGTGCCGTTGGATCCGTGGCTGGCCGAGTCGCTCGATGCCTTCATCGCCCGCCATTCGGTATCGGTCACCGGCGACGCGACCTCGGTGCTGGACCGGCTGCTGGCCGAGCATCGCGCCGCCGCCGCCACCGTCCGCCGGTCACGCGCCACCGCCGCCGCTCCGATCGAGTCGGTCGCCGCCGTCCTCGGTGGCGAGCCGGCGCCGTTTCAGTGGGCGGCGGTGCGATATGCGCTTCACACCCGAGGCACGTTCCTCGCCGACGAGCAGGGGCTGGGCAAGACGGTCGAGGCACTGACCACGCTCGAGGCCGACGGCGCCTTCCCGGCGGTGGTCGTCTGTCCGGCGTCGATGAAGCTCGGGTGGGAGCGCGAGACCCGCCGCTGGCTGCCTCACCGCTCGGTTGCGGTCGTCTCGGGGCGCGGGGTCGTCGCTCCGGAGGCGGAGATCACGATCATCAACTACGAGGTCGTCGCCGCCCACCATCAGCGACTGACCCGCACCCGGCCGCGGGCGATCGTCGTCGACGAATCGCATTACTGCAAGAACCCGCAGGCCAAGCGCACTCAGGCGGTGCGCCGGCTGGCGGCGGCGGTCGCCGACGGCGGGTTGCGCCTGGCGCTGAGCGGGACACCGGTGCTCAACCACGCCGAGGAGCTGATCGCCCAGCTGCGGATCATCGGGCGGATGGAGGACTTCGGCTCCGGGGCCGGCTTCGCCCGCCAGTTCCGCGGTCGCGTCAGCGAGGAACGACTGCACTGGCATATGCGGCGTGCCTGCTTCGTGCGCCGGCGCAAGGCCGAGGTGCTGCCACAGCTGCCGCCCAAGCGTCAGGTCGTAATCCCGGTGGCGCTGACCAACGAGTCCGAGTATCGGCTGGCTGAGCGCGACGTGATCGCCTGGCTGCGCTCCCAGCCACTCGATCTTTCACAGCTGAACGCCAAGATCGCCGCTACGTTGCGCGCGCAGCGCCTGGCCCAGCTCGGCACCCTCCAGCGTCTGGCCGCCCGCGGCAAGCTCGCCGCCGCACTGGCCTGGATCGACGCCTTTCTGGCCTCGGGCGAGCCGCTGGTGGTGTTCGCTCGCCACGTGGAGGTGCAGCGGGCGGTTCTGGCCCGGTTTCGCGACGCCCTGCATCTCGTCGGCGATGACTCGCTGACCGCGCGCGAGACGGCGATCGAGGGGTTTCAGGCGTCCGATGGCCCGCCGCTGATCGTCTGCGCCACACGCGTCGCCGCGCAGGGGATCACGCTCACCCGGGCCTCGAACGTCGCCTTCCTGGAGCTCGAGTGGACGCCGGCGATGCACGACCAAGCCGAGGACCGCTGTCACCGGATCGGCCAGCGCGACGCGGTGACGGCGTGGTACCTGCTGGCCGCCAACACGATCGACGAGACGATGGCCCGGCTGATCCAGGACAAGCGCGCCACCGTCGCGGCGGTCACCGACGGACGCGTCCTGGAGACCGACGGGCTGCTGGACGGCGTCGTCCGTGAGCTGCGCGATGGCCGGCCGCTGCGCCACCTGCGCGCGGTACGCGCGGTAGGGTGAGCCGGTGCCCGCCCGGCCCGCCGCGCCTGTCCGCTCTCCCAACGTGCACCCGGCGTGCCGCAACGTCCCGCGGATCGACGGGGACGGTTTCGAGGAGCTGTGCCACCTGGTGACCGACGAGGATCCCGACACCGCCCTGTGCGGCAAGGACGTGACCGGCTACCCGTGGAATCCGCCGTGGCCGCGCTGCGAGGCGTGCCTGGCGATCGCCCGCGGGGAGCTCAACTAGTGGCCCCCCACAATCACGTCCCGGCGGCCCGACGGTAGCGGGATACCGCGATCGGCGCGAACACCACCATGATGACCAGCGCCCACACCACCGCCCCCCACACGTAGTTGCCCGCCGGGGTGCCGATCCACAGCGAGCGCATCGCATCGACGAAGATCGTGAACGGGTTCACGCCGGCGAACCACTTCAAGGGCTCGGGCATGGTCGCCGGGGGAACGAACGCCGACGAGATGAAGGTCAGCGGGAAGATGGCGATGAAGCCGACCGAGTTGGCCGACTCGGGGCTGGAGACGATCAGCCCGACGAAGGCGAACACCCACGAGAACGCGTAGCCGATGAGCAGCAGCAGCGCGAAGCCGGCGATCACGTGCAGCGCCGGGGTCTGAAACGAGAAGCCGATGATCAGGCCGGTGACCACCAGGATGCAGACCGACAGAGTGTTGGTGACCACGTCGGCCAGGGTGCGACCGGCGAGCACCGCCGGGCGGGCCATCGGCAGTGAGCGGAAGCGGTCGATCAGGCCCTTGTGGACGTCCTCGTTGAGCCCCAGGGCGGTGACGAAGCCCCCGAAGGCGATGTTCTGCACGATGATCCCGGGGATGAGGAACTCCACGTAGGGGATCCCGCCGGTGTTGATCGCTCCGCCGAAGACGTAGCGGAACAGCAGCACGAACATGATCGGCTGCACCGTGAAGGCGAGCAGCAGGTCCGGGCGGCGCGGCAGGCGCACGAGGTTGCGCTCGGCGATGATCATCGTGTCGGTGACCAGCCGTCTCATGCCGCCTCCTCGGTCTCTTCGCGCGCCTCTTCGGCGGCGTGGCCGGTAAGCGACAGGAACACGTCGTCCAGCGTGGGACGGCGGACGTTGACGTCCTCGATCCCGACGCCGGCGTTCGACAGCCGCTGGACCGCCTCCACCAGCACCCCGCGCTCGGAGCTGACGGCGGCGCTGACCAGAGCGTCGTGGGCGCTCGGCTCGCCCTCGGCCATCGGGGCCAGCGCCTGGATGGCGGCCTCGGCGTCGACCGCGTCCTCCAGCGAGACCTCCACCCGGTCGCCACCGACGCGGTCCTTGAGCTCGTCGGCGGTGCCCTCGGCGATCACCTGTCCGTGGTCGATGACGGCGATCGCGTCGGCCAGCCGGTCGGCCTCGTCGAGGTACTGGGTCGTCAGCAGCACGGTGGTGCCCTCGGCGACCAGCGCCTCGATCGTCTCCCACAGGCTGATCCGGCTGCGCGGGTCCAGTCCCGACGTGGGCTCGTCGAGAAACAGGACGGGCGGGTTGGCGACGAGCGCCGCCGCGAGATCGAGGCGGCGGCGCATGCCGCCGGAGTAGGTGCTGGTCACCCGCCGGCCGGCGTCGACCAGGTCAAAGCGCTCCAGAAGCTCCGCGCCCCGTCGCTTGGCCCGCGCGCGGGACTCGCCGTAGAGACGGCCCACCATCGTCAGGTTCTCGAGCCCGGTCAGGTTCTCGTCCACGGCCGCGTACTGGCCGGCGAGGCCGATGCGATGGCGCAGCGCGGCCGCGTCCTTGACGACATCCAGCCCAGTGACCGAAGCCGTCCCGGCGTCCGGTGCGAGCAACGTCGTCAACACCCGGACCAGCGTCGTCTTGCCGGCACCGTTGGGGCCCAGCAGACCGAGCACGGTGCCCGTGCGCACGTCGAGATCGACGCCGCCCAGGGCCCGCACCTGACCGAAGGTCTTGACCAATCCGCGGACGACGATGGCCGCCTCCGCCTCCGCGCCGCCGTCTGGGCGGGCGGGGGCTGAGGACTGAGAGGAGGAGGTGGACATGCTCCTCACGGTACGGGATCGACCGCTGAGTCGGTTGCCGCCGCCTGAACGGATGCCGGTGTCAGCGCCGGGGAGAACGTCGCGGCCCGCCGCTCCGGACCAGGCGCCGGCGGCGCGTCTGGATCCGCAAGCCGACTCCGATCGCCGCCCCCAGCAACAGCACGCCGGCATACCCGATCGGCGCCCCGAAAACCAGGAGGATGGCGATACCCAGCATGGCCAGCCAGATCGCCGGCCGGTACACGCGCCAGTCGTCGACGGTGGGCGGTTGGCTCACGCCACCAGCCTAAAGCACTACCGCGCGATTACGCTGAGCTCGGCGGCAATCCGCCTCTGGATCGAGCCGACCGCCCGAAACGCCTGGCGCAGCTGGTCTCGCATCAGGTCGCTGAGCTCGGTGAGATCCACGTGATCGTCGGGCGGTTGGCCGGCCCGCAGCTGCGCCACCTGATGGTCGAGGCGCAGGTTGTTGATCAACTCGAACGCGTCGCGCAGTGTGTGGGCGTCCGGCGCGGCGAGCGTTCCCGCATCGCCGGCAGCACGTAGTCGCTCCGTCGTCGACGCGCTGGTCACCCCGGCCGAGATCGCCCCCCACCGGGCCAGATCCAGGATCGGCACGATCCCGCCCTGCTTGAGGTCCAGCCGGCCTCGGTAGGGGCCCGTGTGCTCCACCACCAGACCGCGCCACCGGCCGGTCGAAGGTCGGTGCGAGAGCGCGAAGCGGGCGAGCATCCGCAGCAGCCTGGGTGAGCGGGTGGCCAGGCGGAAGGTGTCGGACACGGGCGTGCCGGTGTGCACCCCCCAGACCGGCCGGCTATCGACGACCACCGAGGAGAGGATCAGCGCCTTCTCCTGGTCGGGGTCGGCGATCCAGCTGCGGGCCAGATCCCGCCACGAGGACACCGAGCGCACGAATGGCGCTGCGTCGGCGTTGACCCCGTTGTCGTCGGTGCGCAGCCCGCACGCCCGCAGCCCGGCGATCACCTCGGCAGCGATCTCGAGCAGCTGCGCCCGGACCGTGGCATCGTCGCCGTTACCGTCAAACCACACGATCGCGCTGTCGAGGTCGGAGCTGGGCACCGCCTCTCGCCGTGCCTGGCTGCCGAGCGCCAGCCACGCGAACTCGACGCGGCTGTCCTCGCGTTCGGCCGTCGCCAGGTCCAGCAGCCGCCGGGTCAGCGCGTCGATGCAGACGGTGTACACGGTCATCACGTTCGCCGCCGCGACCCGGGCGTCGTGCAGCGAGACCACCATCGGGCCCAGCTCGCCCGCGATCCTGGCGAGCTCGGTGGCACTCTGCGCGCGAGCGATCCGCTGGCGCAGGTAGAACGACGAGCGGGTGCCGGCCGCCACCAGGTCGACGTCCTCCACCACGCCGAGGACGGTGCCCTCGGCGGAGACGACGGGCAGGTGACGCAGCCCCCGGTCGAACATCTCCAGCAGCACGTCGCCCGCCGATCGATCCGCGGCGCTGGTATAGGCGGGCGCCGACATCGCGGCCGATACCGGAGCGTCTGCCGCCAGGCCGGCGGCGACGACGCGGGTTCGCAGATCGGCGTCGGTGAGGATTCCGAACGTTCCCTCCCCCACGTCCACGACCACGGCGTGGCCGGAGGCGTCGGTCATCAGCTGCGCCGCCTCACGGATCGGCGTCTCGGGCAGACAGACCGCGGGGCGACCGCGGACCAGGCCGGCCACCGGCTGGTCGGCGGCGTTGCGGGTCGGCTCACGGGCGAGCGCGTGCAGCTCGGTCGGCTCCTCCAACAGCGAGCGGGCCACGAACCGCAGGCCCGGCGGCCCCGACAGCAGCTCCTCGGCGAGCCGGCCGTCGATCCGGTAGCAGCTGGCATGGCGGGCGGCGCGGGCTTCGAACCCGGTGGAGAGCCCCGACAGCATCGACGCGTGACCGAACACCTCGCCCTCGCCGAGCACGTCGACGACCTTGCCGTCCTCGATGATCTCCACCGTGCCGTCGCGCACGACTCGCAGGTCGCTGACCGGATCGGCTCCCTGCGCGAAGATCGTCTCCCCGCCGCCATAGGACTCCAGCTCGGCGTCGGCGGCGACCCGCTCCACATCGGCGGCGGCCAGCGCGTCGAACGGCGGATGAGCCCGCAGGAAGCGGGCAATCTGCCGCGCTTCCTCGGGCGTCATCTCGCTATCGATGGCGAGCGATGATCACGGCGTCGCGTCGCCCAGCTGCACGCTCTCACCGGCCAGCGAGGGCACCTCGGCCCGGTGCTCGGCCAGAACCGCGTCACTCTTGTTGCGCTGGATCAGGAAGTAGTAGGCGCACCCGATCAAGAACGCCGCACCGATGAACTCGTAGGCGCCGAAGCGGAAATACCACTTGCTCCCGTACACGGCGGCGCGCGGCCAGGCGATGTTGAACGCGACCAGCCCGCCGTAGACGACCGCGACCAGGTTGACCAGCATTCCCCAGCGCCCCATGTTGAAGTAGGGGCCATGCTCCGCGCGCGGCCACTCCCCGTGCAGGCGCTTCCACAGCATCGAGGCGGTGACCGCCAGGTAGGGGAGGTAGAACATGATGATCGCCACCCCAGTCAGCGCCACGAACGCCGATTGATTGGCGATGTTGATCGCCAGCAGGATCAGCGAGCAGATGCCGACGAACAGCGCCGGGATGATCGGCACCCGGGCCCGGCCGGAGACGCGGGCGAGATGGGTGCCGGCCGGCAGGCGCCCGTCGCGGGCCATCGAGAACAGCATCCGGATGCAGGCGGTGCAGACGGCCAGGCAGCACACGGTGATCGCGATCGCCGAGGCGATCAGGAAGACGTTGCCCACAGTGTTGCCCAGAGCCTGCTTGATGATGTACGGCAGGCCGAGCAGCCCGATGTTCTTGGCGTGGATGCTCTTGACCGACATCAGCGCGAACAGGATCAGCAGCGCGCCGATCAGCGCTGCCGTGGCCAGCGCCCGGAGGATCGCCGGCGGCGCCGCCCGCCGTGGGTCGTTCGTCTCCTCGGCGAGCGTCCCCGCCGTGTCGAACCCGTACATCACGTACGCGCTCATGATGCCGCCGACCAGAAAAGCGCCGAAGTAACCCCAGGGGTGCCCGGCGCCGGTGCCGAGCGTGTGCCCGACGACCCCCGGACCACGATGGAAGTGGAAGATGAGCAGGATGATCAGAACCGTCGAGCCGATCAGCTCGACGATCACGCCGAAGTTGTTGATCCGCGCCATGACCTTGACACCGAGCATGTTGATGATCGTGGCGAATACGACCAGGATCGCGCCGAGGATCAGCGCGTTCTTGGCGCCGTCGGGCGTGGTGTAGAGACCGGCGTTGGCCGCGCCGCCGACGAACTGCAGCTTCGTGCTCACCTGCGGGAGCACGACCTGCCAGGCGACCGCGACCGCCGCCACGGTCACGATCGAGCCGATGATCAGGATCCACCCCGTCATCCACGAGACGAAGTCGCTGCCCACCCGTTTGGACCACTGGTAGACCGATCCGGCGAGTGGGAACTGGCCCGCGAGCTCGGCGAAGCACAGCGCCACGCACATCTGGCCGATGAACACGATCACCCACGACCACCACACCGCCGGCCCGGCGTTGAGGAACCCGAACCCGAAGAGCTCGAAGACGCCGGTGAGGATCGAGATGTAACTGAATCCGGCGGCGAACGACGAGAAGCTCCCCAGCGACCGATCCAACTCCTGCTTGTAGCCGAAGCCGGCGAGCTCGTCGCTGTCGCCGCTGGACGGAACGCCGCGTGGCGCGTCAACCGTTGCCATCAATCAACCTCCCCGTCCGCGCGTTCCCGCGCGGCCCTTTGCACATGATGACAATGCCCGGCGATCGGAGCCTGGGCACTGCCGCTGCGAGCCATTGACCAAGTCGAGATGCGGCTGTTATATATCAGTTGTCTGACTGTGTCAACGAGCGGCCGCGCGCCACCGGACGCGGGGTCTGACGGGAGCGAGCCGATGGCCACGGGCACCGAGCAGGGTATGTTCATCGGCGGGGGCTGGCAGCCGAGCCTGACCGGTGAGACGACGTCGGCCACCAGCCCCGCCACCGGGGAGGCGATCGGTCTGGTGCCGCTGGGCGATCGCGACGACGCCCGCGCGGCGATCGCCGCCGCCCGCGCCGCCGCCGATGGCTGGGCGAGGCTGACGGCATTTCAACGGGCGGCCAAGATGCACGCGATCGGCGACGTGATCGAGTCCCGGCGCGACCACCTGGCCCGCACGTTGACGCTCGATCAGGGCAAGCCGCTGGCGGCTGAGGCGTTCGATGAGGTCGACGAGCTGGTGGAGTACTGGCGGATGGCGGCCGAGGACGCCAAGCGACTCGGCGGCGAGCTGCCCAACTCGTTCTCGCCCGGCAAGCGCATCCTGCTGGCGCGCCGGGCCCGCGGCGTCGTCGGCGTGATCAGCCCGTGGAACTGGCCGTATACGATGCCGGCTGAGCTCATCGCCCCCGCGCTGGCCTGCGGCAACGCCGTCGTGTGGACGCCGGCGCCGTCGACCTCGGTGTGCGCGATCGAGCTGGCCCGTTGCCTCGCCGACGCCGACCTGCCCGACGGCGTGTTCAACCTGGTCACCGGACCTGGCCCGCTCGTCGGCGACGAGATCGCCCGCCATCCGGCGGTCGACGGCGTCGCCTTCATCGGATCCACCGCCACCGGGCGGATCGTCGCCCAGGCCGCCGCCGGCAAGGCGACGCTGCTGGAGATGGGCGGTAACGGGCCGGTGGTGATACTCGACGACGGTGATGTCGAGGCGGCCGTGCGCGCCACCCTCACCGCCTGCTTTCTGTGCGCTGGCCAGAGCTGCACCGCCGGCGAGCGGATCCTCGTGCACCGTGCGGTCCACGATCAGTATCTCGAAGTGCTGGCCCGGGCGGTGACCGAGCAGATCGTGCTCGGGGATCCGTTCTCCGCGCAGACCACGATGGGACCGCTCAACAACGAGCCGGTGGCGGTGAAGATGGACGAGCACGTCGCCGACGCGCTCGACCGTGGCGCCGACGCCATCACGGGCGGCGGCCGTGCCGCCGCCTTCCCCACCGATCTCTACTGGGAGCCGACCGTGTTGGCGGGCGTGCCCGCCGACGCTCGGGTGGCGGTGGAGGAAACCTTCGGGCCGGTCGCCCCGGTGGTCGCGATCGACTCGCTGAACGACGCGATCGCCCTCACCAACTCGTCCCCATACGGTCTGCTGGCCGCGATCTTCACCGCCGATCTGGCTCGCGGCCTGGAGTTCGCCGATAGCGTCCGGACCGGCTGGGTGAACATCAACGAATCCAGCAACTACTGGGAGTCACACCTCCCGTTCGGCGGCCGCTCCGGATCGGACAGCGGCATCGGGCGGGTCGGCGGTGATGGGGTGATGCAGACGTTCACCGAGCTGCAGACGATCGTGCTCAGCCCCCACGCTCGCTGAGCCGCCTCATCACCGAGCATCGCGGCCAGTGGTTTGGATGGGGTGGTGCGCGGCCGCTGTCGCCGCCCTCGACGGCTGCGGGCGCAGCTTCAGCTCGGGTTCAGCGGCGAGTCGATGTCAACGGCTCGGCGGCACGACGGCGCTGCCATTGCGCCGGGGTCTGATCGCTGTCCGCGGCGTCGAGCAGCGGCTTGACCCGCCCGCGCACGAGTACCGCGGGGACCGCGAGAACCGCGAAGTTGAACAACCGGTAGACCACGACGGCGGCCAGCGACGCCGCTACCGGCTGTCCGACCCAGTGCAACGCAAACGTCAAGAGGGCCTCGGTCGCGCCCGCGCCGCCGAAGGGCATCGACCGACGGGTCAGGGCATACCCGGTGGCGTAAGCCAGCACCGCTTCGCCGAGGTTGGGGTGCAGTCCGATGAAACGGGTCGCGCCGTAGAACGAGGCGATGTCAAACACCCAGTAGAGAGTGATCCCGAGCCACGCGGTCCAATAGCGAGAGACGCCGCTGGCAAGCGAATACAAGATGCCGACGCCCTCCAGCGCCAAGCGGACACCGCTCCGCCAGCGCCCGCCTCCCGCGGCGAACCGTTCCCGCCGACTGGGCGCGGCGAACCACAGCCCCAGCGCGAACCCGACCGGTACAGCGATCGCCCATGGCCACAGCAGCGACGGCATCGCTCGAGGGTCACCGCCCACGAGCAATGCGACGGCGCTGACCCAGGCGGCCGGGGCCAGCAGCGCCCACTCCAGGGCACCCAAGCCCAGCACCCGCACAGTGGCAGCCCGCTCGTCGTCCTCGATCGCATACAGCGCTTGCTTGTCAAGCGCAAAGCCGCCACCGACCGCAAACGGGCCAAACCCTGCCGTGACCACTCGCACAGCCAACGGCATCGCGAGGATCGGACCTCCATGCACACGTGCCACAGCCCGATAGGCGATGACATATGCCCCAACGGCGAGCAGCTCTGCGCAGATCGTGACCGCGAGCCAGCCGAAATGCGGATCTGACCAGGCGTCGGCAAAGGCCGAGAAGCCCCACGCCCCGGCGATCACGAGCACGACGGCACCCGCCACGCCAAACGAGACCAACGTCACCACGATCGGATGGTCCCGCAGCCGCCGCACCCCGAGCACCTACCCGGAGATGTGCTCGGTAAGCCGGACGACGGCTCGCGATCGGCCGCGGGATCTTGGCGCCATGCGACGCGTCGCGATCAAGTCGGGCGCTGGCGACGCGTCGCGATCAACTCGGCTGCTGCTGGCTTCCTATCTCAACGACCGGCCGGCTTCGACGGCCAGCTCACGCAACCTCGGTGCTGAGACCGGGGGCAGGGGTCGCCTTCGCGCGCCCGTCCGATGAGCCCGACTCCGCCGTCGGCGTGTGCCGGTAGAACGGCTCGTTGATCGGCTCCAGCGGCGTGTTGCCGAGGATCATGTCGGCGCTCTTCTCGGCCAGCATCATCGTTGGCGCGTAGATGTTGCCGTTGGTGACGTAGCGCATCGACGAGGCGTCGATCACCCGGATGGCGTCGAGGCCGTGGACCTTCATGCTGGTCGGATCCACCACCGAGTCCTCGCCCGTGCCCAGCCGACAGGTGCACGACGGGTGCAACGCCGTCTCCGCGTCCTTGGCCACCCAGTCGAGGATCTCCTGATCGGTCTGGACCGAGGGCCCCGGCGACAGCTCGCCGCCGTTGAACGGCTCGAACGCCGGCTGGTTGAGGATCTTGCGCGAGATATTGACCGCTTCCACCCACTCGCGGCGGTCGGTGTTGGTCGACAGGTAGTTGAAGCGAATCGCCGGATGCTTTCTCGGGTCCGTCGAGGTGATCTTGATCGTGCCGCGGGCGTCGGAGTACATCGGGCCGACGTGCACCTGATAACCGTGACCCTGCGGCGCTGAGCCGTCGTAGCGGATCGCCACCGGCAGGAAGTGGTACATCAGGTTGGGATAGGCGACGTCGTCGTTTGACCGGATGAAGCCGCCGCCCTCGAAGTGGTTGGTGGCGCCCGGGCCTCGGCGGCCGAGCAGCCACGCCGCCCCCACCCAGGGGCGGTTGCGCAGCTTCATGGCGGGGGCGACCGACACCGGCTGCTTGCTGGAGTACTGGATGTAGACCTCGAGGTGGTCCTGGAGGTTCTCGCCCACCGCCGGCAGGTCGCCGACGACGTCGATACCCAGGGCCCGGAGCTCGGCGGCGTTGCCGACTCCCGACAGCTGCAGCAACTGAGGCGAGTTGATCGCTCCGCCGCAGAGCAGCACCTCGCCGGCGTCGATCTGCTCGCTGCGGCGATTGTGGACCACGTCGACTCCGACGGCGCGGGTCCCGGCAAACCGGATCTTGGTGACCAGCGCCCGGGTGCGGACCTCCAGGTTCTCGCGATCCATGACGGGATGCAGGTAGGCGCGGGCGGCGCTCATGCGGTGGCCCCGATAGATGTTGCGATCAAACGCGGCAAAGCCCTCTTGGCGGTAGCCGTTGACGTCGTCGGTGAGCGGATAACCGGCCTCCTGGACGGCGGCGAAGAACGCCTGGAACAGGGGGTTGACCGCAGGCCCGCGCTCGAGCTTGAGCGGCCCGGTATGACCGCGCCACGGCGTGTCGGGATCGGCCAGCGCGTTTTCCATGCGCTTGAAGTACGGCAGACAGTGGGCGTAATCCCAGTCCTGCATTCCCGGGTCGGCGGCCCACCGCTCGTAGTCCAGCGGGTTGCCCCGCTGAAAGATCATCCCGTTGATCGAGCTGGACCCGCCGAGCACCTTCCCCCGGGCGTGATACACGCGGCGGCCGTGCATGTACGGCTCGGGCTCGGACTCGTAACGCCAGTCGTAGAACCGGTTGCCGATCGGAAACGAGAGCGCCGCGGGCATGTGGATGTACAGGTCCCACAGCGAGTCGTTGCGGCCCGCCTCCAGCACTAGCACGCGGGTCGCTGGATCCTCGCTGAGTCGGTTGGCGAGGCAGGACCCGGCGGAGCCCCCGCCGATGATCACGTAGTCGTAGTGCATGTCAGATTCCCCTCTCTCTTTCACAGGACCGAGCGGATCTCCCGCTCGAAGGTCTCGATGTGCTCGGCGATGATCGCCCGCGCCCGCACGGCCTCGCCGGCGGCGATCGCCCGCAGCAGCTCGCCGTGCTCGTGCACGCGGGTGAACAGGTGCGGGAGCCGATCCAGCACCAGGTACCAGATTCGCAGCGACAGGTTGAAGTAGCGACCCAGCGAGTCCTGCAGGTACGGGTTGCCGGCGCAGCGGTGCACGAACCGGTGCACCCGCGCGTCGAGCGCCATCAGCGCCTTGATGTCGTCGCTGCCCTGGCTGCGATCGAGCTCGCGCAGCAGCGCGGCGAGCTGGTCGCGCTGCCCGGGAGTGATCCGCTCAGCGGCCCTGTAGGCGGCATGTCCCTCGAGCTGGATGCGGACATCTGAGATGTCGGCGAGATCGGTGATGTTGATCTCGGAGGCGAACGTGCCCCGGCGAGGGAACACCGTGACCAGGTTCTCGAGCGCCAGACGCTTGATCGCCTCCCGCACCGGCGTGCGCCCGATGCCGAGCTCCGCTCCGAGGAGATCCTCGTCGATCGGGGCCCCCGGCACGATCTGGAGGGTTACGATCCGGTCGCGGAGCTCCGCGTAGGCGCGGTCGGCAAGCAGCTCACGTGGCCCCCCCGGGTGAGTCGCCTGCGTGCTCACCGATCATGCCCTGGCCCGACGATGCCCCGCTGATGCCCGGACCCGATGACGTCCCGCCGATGCCCGGCCCCGATGACGTCCCGCCGATGCCCGGACCCGATGACGTCCCGCTGATGCCCGGACCCGATGACAACTGATATATGAGTCATCGGTTACGAAGTCTAACATTGGGATGATGGCGCGCCAAGATTCTCGCCGGGCTCTCCGATGAGTTCCGCCTCCGGCATTCACGACGCGGACGTGGTGGCCGCGCGGATCGCCGGCGGCGAGGTGAGAGTCGCGCAGGAGGTCGTCACCACGCTCGCCCGCCACACGCCCCTGCTGAGCTCGCGCAGTCTCTCCGAGCGGTGTGGAGGGCGGGTCGTGCTCAAGGCGGAGAACCTCCAGCGGACCGGGTCGTTCAAGCTCCGCGGCGCTGTCCACAAGATCTCGCGACTGGACGATGCGTCGGGCGTCGTGGCCGGCAGCGCCGGCAACCACGGCCAATCGGTCGCCTACGCGGCCCGCGCCCGCGGCATCCCCTGCGAGGTGTTCATGCCGCGCGAGGCCGCGGTGGCGAAGGTCGCGGCCGTGGAGGCGTTCGGGGGCGTCGTGCACCTCGGGGGCGACTCCGTCGACGGGTGCGTCGCCGCCGCGCTGAACCGGGCGGCGGAGTCCGGCGCCGGCTTCGTGCACCCGTTCGACGACCCCGACGTGATTCTTGGCCAGGCGACGCTGGGGCTCGAGCTCCTGGAGGATGTGCCCGACCTGGCGGCGGTCGTGGTGCCGGTCGGCGGCGGCGGGCTGATCTCCGGGGTCGCCGGCGTGGTCAAGGCGGCGCGCCCCGACGTTCGCGTGACCGGCGTTCAGGTCGACGCGTGCGCCCCGTTTCCCGAGTCGCTCCAGCGCGTGGCGCCGATCACCTTCCGGCCGCGGGCGACGATCGCCGACGGGATCGCGATCAAGCGGCCCGGGGAGATCACGCTCCCGCTGGTCCGACGCTGGGTCGATGCGATGGTGGTCGTCTCCGAGGAGGACATCGCCGACGCCATGGTGTGGCTGCTCGAGCGTTCGAAGCTGGTGGTGGAGGGCGGTGGCGCCGCCGGGGTGGCGGCCGTCATATCCGGCCAGGTGGCTCCGGCGCCCACCGGGGCGACCGTGATCGTGCTCTCCGGCGGCAACGTCGACCCGGGCCTGCTGGCTGCCATCGCACACCGCCACGAGACGCTCGCCGGGCGGCGGTTGCGGCTGTTCACCCGCATCTCAGACCGCCCGGGCGGACTGGCCACGCTGCTGACGCTGATCGCCGAGGCCGGGGGCAACATCGTCCAGGCCGACCACGTGCGCGAGGCGATACCGCTGCATGTCCGTGAGACCGGAGTCGAGATCGCGCTCGAAACGCGCGGACGCGAGCACGGCAACGCGATCGTCGCCGCGCTGGAGTCGGCCGGTTACGAGGTCCGGCGCCTGGATTAGGCGTTTGCCGACGCCGTCAGACACAAGTACCTGGGCGCCGCGCAACCGCCGGAACGGGACGAGAATCAGTCGCCCAGTTCGGCCCGGCGCCGGATGACGAACTCGCGCAGCTCGGCATCGACCGCCTCGTCGATCGGCGGCTGCTCGTACTTCGCCAGCGCCTGGGGCCAGATCTCGGCCGCCCGGGCGGTGGTGTTGCGCCCGCCCTTCTTGGTCCAGCGGTCGAAGTTCTCGGTCGAGGACAGCAGCGGCCGGTAGAAGCACTCGCGGAAGCGCTCTAGCGTGTGCGCTGCCCCCAGAAAGTGCCCGCCGGCCCCAACCTCGGTGTGGGCGTCGAATGCCAGCGAGGCCTCGTCGATCTCCAGCGGCGTGAACTCGTGCTTGAGCTCGCGCAGCAGCTCGATGTCGACGATGAACTTCTCATAGCAGGAGACCAGCCCGCCCTCCAGCCAGCCGGCCGAGTGCATGACGAAGTTGGCGCCGGCCAGGAACGTCGGCAGGAACGTCATCAGCGACTCGTAGGCGGCTTGGGCGTCAACCGTCTGCGACGCGTTCAGCGCGCCGCCGCCGCGCCAGGGAAGGCCGAACCGGCGGGCGATCTGGCCGGTGCAGAGCACGCCGATGCCCGACTCCGGCGTGCCGAACGATGGCGACCCCGACTGCATGTCGGTGTTGGATAGAAACGAGCCGAAGACCACCGGGGCGCCGGGACGGATCAGCTGCGCCAGCGCGATCCCGGCCAGTCCCTCGGCCATCTGCTGGACCAGCGTCGCCGGCAGGGAAACCGGGGACATCGCTCCCATCAGCAGGAACGGGGTGATCACCACCGCCTGATTGGCCTGGACGTACTCGAACATCGCCGCCAGCATCCGGTCGTCATAACGCAACGGGGAATTGACGTTGATCAGCGAGATCGACGCCGGCGCGCGTTCGATCGCCTCACGGCCGCCGAACAGGATTTCGCCCATGCGGATCGTGTCGGCGGCGTTGGGACCGGAGGTAACCGAGCCCATGTAGGGCTTGTCCGACAGCGTCTGCAGCGCGTAGACCATGTCCAGGTGCCGCGAGTCCAGTGGCCGGTCCTCGGGCTCGCAGATCGTCCCCCCCGGCGAGTCCAGCTCCGGGTAGAACTGGGCCAGGCGCACCAGGTTCTCGAAATCCGCCATCTTGGCGTCACGGCGCACGTCGCCTTCCCGGATGAACGGGCAGCCGTACACCGGGGCGAACACCATGTGGTCTGCGCCGATGTGAGCATTGTTGGCCGGGTTGCGCGCCTGCAGCGCAAACTCGCGAGGCGCCTTGGCGACCTGCTCGAGGATGAACTCGGGGTCGAACCGGACCCGGTTCTCATCCTCCACGATCTGGCCAGCCCCCCGCAGAAGCTCCACCGCCTCGGGCAGCAGGAACTCGATCCCGAGCTCGGACACGATCCGCCGCCACCCCCGGTCCAGCGTCGCCATCGCCTCTTCGCTGAGGATCTCGTACCGGGGCATGGCATTCACGAACATCTGGCCTTCCTCCTTGCCGTCGGGTGACGGTTCGCCAACATATCGAGCGCTTGACGCGGCGTTTCGCTGCCCTAATATATCCCGCGTGGAACAACAGTTTCAAAAATCCGGCGACGGCGCTCCCCGTGCCCCGACGGCGATCGACCGCGCCCCGGAGCGCACTGCTCCCCGGGGCACCACCGCCATCGACCGCGGCGCCGAGCTGCTCGTCCGCGTGCTGGAGTCGGGCCGGCCGGTCGCCCTGGCCGAGCTGGCGTCGGCGAGCGGAATCCCGAAGAGCACGGCGTCGCGGCTGGTCAGCGCGCTCGAGCGCCAGGGCCTGGTGCAGCAGGATGGCGAGCGCGGCCGCCTGCGCCCCGGGCCGGCGATTCTCCGCGTCGCCGAGCGCAGCCTGCTGGAACGCAGTGTGGCGCAGCTCGCCGGTCCGTCGCTGGACGCCCTCGGCGAAGCCACCGGCGAGACGATCAACCTCGCCGTGCCGGCGCGCACCGGCGTCGAGCACGTGGCCCAGGTGGACAGCCGTCACTTCCTCGGCGCCGGCCATTGGCTGGGCCGCTCGGTCGACTACCACTGCACCGCGGTCGGCAAGGTGTTCATGGCGTTTTGCCGCGCGACACCGGCTCGCCCGCTCGTCGCCCTGACCCCCCACACGATCACCGATCCGGGGCAGCTGCGCGCCGAGCTGGCGGCTGTCCAGCGCGCCGAGTTCGCCGAGGCGATCGACGAGCTGGAGGTCGGGCTCGCCGCCATCGCCGCCCCCGTGCGGGGCGCCGGGGGCGAAGTGATCGCGGCGCTCAGCATCTCCGGCCCCACCGTGCGTATGACCCCGGAGCGAATCGCCGCGCTGGAGCCGATCCTGATCGAAGAGGCGCGGAGCCTCAGCCGCCGCCTCGGGAACACCCAGCAAGGAGAACACGCCGCATGACACATGAGGAGATCCTGCAGCTGCTGTATGACGAAACGCTGGTCGGCAACGCCCCGGCAGTAACGGACGGAGTCAACGATGGCCTCGAGTCGGGACTGGAGCCCGAGCGCATGCTGTATGGCGCCCTCATCCCGTCGCTGGAGGAGGTCGGAGCCCGGTTCGAGCGAGGCGACTACTTCGTTCCCGAGATGCTGATCGCGGCCCGGGCGATGCAGGGCGCTCTGGACATCCTGCGCCCGTTGCTGGCCGAGACGGGGACCGCGCAGGTCGGGACATTCCTGATGGGGACGGTGAAGGGCGATGTCCACGACATCGGCAAGAACCTGTGCAACATCATGCTCGAGGGCGCTGGGTTCACGGTGATCGACCTCGGCGTCAACGTCCCCCCGGAGAGGTTCGTGGAGCAGATCGGCGAGCACAGCCCGGACATCGTGGGCTTCTCCGCGTTCCTGACCACGACGATGCCGATGTTCAAGGCCAACATCAACGCCCTGGAGAAGGCCGGGATCCGCGATGACGTGATCGTGATGGTGGGAGGCGCTCCGGTGACCCAGGAGTACGCCGATGCGGTCGGCGCCGACGGCTACTCGGCCGATGCCTCGTCGGCGGTGAAGAAGGCCAAGGAGCTGATCGAGCGGCGCCGGGAGAAGGTCCTGGCGTGAACGCCGCCGGTGTCATCGCGACCCTGGAGCACGTGGTCAAGAAGCCCATCTGGGGGTGTCAGATGTGTGGCCAATGCGTGCTGCACGACACCGGCCTGACGTGTCCGATGACGTGTCCCAAGACGCTGCGCAACGGGCCGTGCGGCGGGGTGCGCGCCAATGGCCACTGCGAGGTCAAGCCCGAGATGCGGTGCGTGTGGCTGAACGCCTACGAGCGCTCGGAGCGGCTGCCGGTGTGGCGGGGCCACATCGACAAGGTTCGCCCGCCGGTGGATAACCGCCTGAAGGGGACATCATCGTGGTTGAACCTGTTCAGCGGTCGCGACCGTGAGGTTCCCGCGGGATGGGCTGCGGATGTCGAGCCTTGAGCGCAAGCTCGACGCCGGCGAATTCGTAGTCACCGCGGAGCTGCCGGTCATCGACGCCGGCGGCCACGCCGAGATCCGGCGCCAGCTGGAGCCGATGCGCCCGTACGTGGACGCGTTCAACGCCACCGACAACCCGGCGGCGCACGCGCACTGCTCGCCGCTGGCGGTGTCGATCGGACTCATACAGGCGGGGGTCGAGCCGGTGATGCAGCTGGTCTGCCGCGATCGCAACCGGTTGGCCTTGGAGGCCGACCTGGTCGGCGCCGCGATGCACGGGATCGAGAACGTGTCCTGCCTGACCGGCGACGACGTCACCGCCGGCGACGAGCCGGAGGCGCGGCGGGTGTTTGACTTGGACAGCATCCAGCTGGTCGCGCTGGCGCGCGCGCTGGACGGTGGACGGTACTTGTCCGGGCGTCCCCTCGTCCCCCGGCCGCACTTCGTCATCGGCGCCGTCGAGAACCCGGGCGCGCCCCCGTTCGCCTACCGGGTGCGGCGAACCGCGAAGAAGGCGCTGACCGGCGCCCGGTTTCTGCAGCTGCAACTGTGCTGGCGCACCGAGCTGCTCGAGCGCTTCATGGGCGCGGCACACGACCTGGGCCTGTCGCGGCGGATCGCTTTGATCCCGTCGATCTGCATTCTGCGAACCGTCGGCGGCATGCGCTTCGTGGCTTCGCAAGTGCCCGGGATCGATGTCCCCGCTTCGGTCGTGGCCCGGGTGGAGCAGGCCGCCGACGCCGAGGCCGAGTGCTTTGAGATCGCCTACGAGCTGGCGACGCATGCCCTGTCCCTGCCTGGAGTGGCGGGCCTGCACTTCATCTCGTTTCGCAAGGACGCGGGGATCGCCAAGTTGTGCGCTCGTCTCGGAATCCCTCCCCGAACTGAAAGAGAGAGCAATGGATACAGTGCTTCGGTCGCGCTCGGGTAGCGTGACGATCGGCGCCGGGCAGCCGTTCTGCGTGATCGGCGAGCGGATCAACCCCACCGGCCGCAAGCGGTTCGCCGAGGAGCTGCGCGGCGGCGATCTGTCGACGGTGACCGCCGACGCGGTGGCTCAGGTTCACGCCGGCGCGAACATGCTCGACGTCAACGCCGGGATCCCGCTGGTCGACGAGTCCGAGCTGCTCAAGGCGATGCTGGGCACGGTGCAGGAGGCCGTCGACGTGCCGATCTGCATCGACTCCTCGGTGATCGAGGCACTGGAGGCGGGCCTGTCGGTGTACGACGGGCGAGCCCTGGTCAACTCGGTCACCGCCGAGGACGAGCGCCTGGAGGAGATCCTGCCGCTCGTGGCCCGTCACGACGCTGCGGTGATCGGGCTGGCCAACGATGAAACCGGGATCCCCGAGACCCCGGCCAAGCGGCTGGAGTGCGCTCGGAGGATCGTCTCCGCGGCCAACGATCACGGAATCGCCACCGCGGACGTGATCATCGACCCGCTGGCGATGACCGTCGGCGCCGCCACCGACGCGGTCACGATCACCCTTCAGACGATCGCGCTGATCCGCGCCGAGCTGGGGGTGAACATGTGCCTGGGCGCCTCCAACGTGTCGTTCGGCCTGCCCCAGCGTCACGTGCTCAATGCCGCGTTCCTGCCGATGGCGATGGCGGCGGGATTGACCAGCGCGATCATGTCGACGGCGCCGGTGTGCGTGGAGTCGGTCCGGGCCTCGGACCTGCTGCTCGGCCACGACGCCTGGGGCGCGAGCTGGATCGCGGCTCACCGGGCGCGCCAGGCGGCCGAACGGTCCGCGCAGGAAGCGGAGGCGGCGCGAGCGTGAGCGCCGCCTTGCCCAGTCGCCGCGAGGCCGACCGCGCGGAGCTGGTCGCCGCCGACGACGGAGCCCAGCGCGTCCGGCTGCGCTTCCTCCCCGACGGCGCCGAGGTCCGCGTCCCGTCGGGCACGCCGGTGTTCGACGCGGCGAGCTGGAACGGGATCGCGATCGACTCGACCTGTGGCGGACACGGCACCTGCAAGAAGTGCAAGATCCGAGTGGTCTCGGGCGATGCGCCGGTCTCGGCGGTGGACCCGCGCGCGTTCAGCGCCGACGAGCTGCGCGCCGGATGGCGGCTGGCCTGCCGGGCCGGGGCCCGCGATGACCTGGTGGTGGAGGTCCCGCCGCTGCAGACGAGACCCAAGGCGGCGCTGGTCGGGGTCGGCCGCCACGTGATCCTGCGCCCGTCGGTGCAAAAGCGCCATCTGGTGCTGCCCGAGCCGACGCTGGAGGACCAGCGTCCCGACCTGCAGCGGGTGCTTGACGATCTCGACGATCTGGAGCCGTACGCGTCGCTGGCGACGCTGCGAGAGCTCGGCGGCGCTCTGCGCCGGGCCCATTTCGATGTCACCGCGGTGGTGTGCGACCAGGAGCTGATCGGGGTGGAGCCGGGCGACACGACGCAACGGCGGTTCGCGATCGCGTTCGATCTGGGAACGACGACGGTGGTGGCCACACTGCTCGATCTCGAGAGCGGTCAACCGGTGGCGGTGCGATCGATGCTCAACCGCCAGCAGCCCTTCGGCGCTGACGTGATCACCCGGATCTCGGCGACGATGATGGACGACACGGCGCTCGGAGCCCTGCGCGACCGCGCCCACGAGACGATGGGCGAGCTCGCCCGCGAGGTGTGCGCCGAGGCCGAGGTCGACCCGGGCGAGGTCTATGAGATCACCGTCTGCGGCAACGTGACGATGATGCAGCTGGCGCTGGGCATCGACCCCGAGCCGCTGTCGATGGCGCCGTTCGTGGTCGCCACCCACGAGCTCCCGCCCGCGCTCGCCGGCGACTTCGGCGTCACGGTCCATCCTCGCGCCCCGGCGTTTGTGTTCCCCTCGCTGGGCGCCTACGTCGGCGGGGACATCGTCGCCGGGATGCTCGCCACCGGTCTGACCCGTGACCGTCGGCTGCGCCTGTTCATCGACGTCGGCACCAACTCGGAGATCGCCCTGGGGTCGGTGGACCGCGTGCTGGCCACCGCCGCCCCGGCCGGTCCCGCGTTCGAGGCGGCCCAGATCCGCTGCGGGATGCGGGCGGCCGACGGCGCGATCGAAGGCGTGCGGATCGCTGCGGACGGGGCCTCGCTGGCGCTCGACGTGATCGGCGACACCGCGCCGGTCGGAATGTGCGGCTCGGGGCTGGTCGACGCGGTCGCCGAGCTGGTTCACGCCGGCCTGCTCGACCGCTCCGGCCGGTTCATCGCCGACGAGGATGCGGCCGAGCGCTTTCCGGCGCTATGCGACCGCCTCACCATGATCGGTCAGGAGCGCGTGTTCGTCCTGCATTGGCGCGGCGGCGACGGCGCAGGCGAGCCGGATCCTGAATCGTCGGTGTTCCTCTCCCAGCGCGACGTACGCGAGCTCCAGTTCGCCAAGGCCTCGATCGCCACCGGCTGGCAGATCCTGCTCCGCGAGCTGGACCTCGAGCCGTCCGAGATCAGTCAGGTGCTCCTCGCCGGGAGCTTCGGCGCCTACCTGACCCCGCTCAGCGCCGTCAGGATCGGACTCGTCCCGGCGCTGGCACTGCCCCGGATCGTGTCCGCCGGCAACGTCGCCGGCGAGGGCGCCAAGATCGCGGCGCTTTCCCTGCGCGAACGTGCCGAGGCCCGATCGATCCTCCGCGAGGTGCAGTACGTCGAGCTCTCGGGACGCACCGACTTCAACGACCTGTTCATCGACCAGCTGGCGTTCCCGGGATGAGCCGCCGCGCCGTGATCGCCTGCGGAGCGCTGGCCTTCGACGTGCGCGCGATCGCGCGGCGGCGCGGCTGGGACCTCGACGTGGTGCCGGTGCCGGCGCTGCTGCACAACCGTCCGGAGCGGATCCCGGCGGCGGTCGCCGAACTGGGCCGGGGCCGCGAGGTGGTGGCGGTGGCCTACGGGGACTGCGGAACCCAGGGGGCGCTGGACGGGCTGGGTGGGGTGGAACGGCTATCCGGAGACAGCTGCTACGACATCCTCGGGCGCGACGTGGTGCCCGCAGCGCTGGCGCAGGAGCCGGGCACGTACTTCCTCACCGATTTCCTCGCCCGCACGTTCGAGCACACCGTCGTGCGCGAGCTCGGCCTGGACCGCCACCCCGAGCTGCGCGAGGACTACTTTCGCCACTACACGCGCGTCGTGTGGCTGGCGCAGCGGCCCACCTCGGGGACGCGGGCGTGCGCGCGCCGCGCGGCGGACCGTCTGGGCCTGCCACTGGAGGAGATCGCGGTCGGCAACGACGGCCTGGAGCGCGAGCTCGAGCGGCTCCTGGCCTGAGGGTCGGCGATCGTGAAGGCTGTGCGTTCTTCATCCGACGCGCGTCCGCACCGCTCGTTTGACCCACGGCGGGTGGGGCGATTGGAGTGCACCGCCTGGGTCACCTACTACCAGCGCGACTGGCGGACGCTCCTGCGCGCCGCCGTGGGCCTCACCCGCCACACGTTCGGCCTGCCGTGGCACGAGGCGCTCTACGGCGCCTGGTTAGTGTTGCGCGCCAACCAGCAGTGGGCGCCGGCCGACAACGATCCCAACGGCGCCCGGCGGACGATGCGCCGCTTCTACGCCCTGCTCAAGCGGCGCCACGCCGAGTCCTACGACCCGGCGGTGGCGGCCGATCTGGAGGTGGAATGGTGGCGGGTGCACCGCGAGCACCAGCGGGACGGGGCGGCGCCCGACGAGGAGTCGCTGGTCAACGCGCTGGCCTCGCTCTACGCCTACGCCTACGGCGCGACCAAGGACTCCGTCCGCCTCGCCGCCGAGCAGCGCGCGCTGGCGATGCGCCACTGCGACCGCTGGGTGGCCGACGGCCGCGCCCCGGACAGTCCGCTGATCGGCGAGGTGCGGGCTGCGCTGGTGCGTTCCTATGCGGCGCTACTCGCGGCTGTGCAGTGAGCTAGCACCAACCGGGCTGAGAGCGGTCGAGCTGCGGACGAGCACTCATACCGTTGCATCGCAGCTTGGCTCGAGGATCCACAGCGTTGGTGCGCGACACCGTCGCCGCCGCACTTGAAATGGAGCGCGAGCACCCAGGTCGCCAGTGACTCAGCCGAGGGACCCCGAATTCGGACCCCCGTGCGCGCCGCGGATCACGTTGGTTGGGTCTTCTCGCCGGCGAGCTCTGAGCCAGGCTAACCGCGCGGGACTTGTCGTCCTGCCGTGGCGGATCCGCAAGGTCCCAACCTCGAGGTCTGTGTCACGCAACTCGAGCGCCAGGGTTCTGGCGCCCGCAGACTCGACCATCACAGCACGGCGATCAGCCCGAGCGCGCTCCCAGACCGCACCGTCGGCGTCATGCGCGCGGTCGCCATCTTGACCCCCGTTACGCGCCACCTCGCGCACGATCCGGGTGTGACTGCGACCGATCGCCGCGCCGATCGCGCGAAAGCCGTCCCCCGCGCCAATCCCCGAGAGATCTCCGCAGGCCGCCCTCTGACAAGCCCCGCGGCGACCGCCGCCTCGCCACCGGCCGCACACCTCAGCGCGACCGCCGGCGTGGCCAGAGCATCGGCTACGGGCAGCTGCCGACACGCCGCTGGGACGCGGCGTCGCAGGCCAGCGTCGGTTCAGCTTGAGCGTGCCGGGGTGGGTCGCGGGTTCAAAACCAGCCCCGCTACTGCGCAGCTGCTTGCACGGTTGCGGGTACCCAGCTCATCCCGTCCGGCGATAGCAGATGTGCGTCGCCAGTGGGGAATGGAGGACCTCGTCGGGCTGGAAATCGAATTCGGCGACGCCGTTGAATATCTCCTCGCCGGACCCGAGTAGAACGGGGACGATGTCGAGCCAGAGCTCGTCGATGACGTCCGCTAGCAACGCTTGGCGGACGATCGAGGCGCCGCCCGCGATGTCGATCCCGTCTGCGCCGGCTGTCTCGCGGGCCTGGGCGTAGGCGGCGTCGAAGCCATCGGTGACGAAGTGAAACGTCGTCCCGCCCTCCATCTCGATCGGCGCGTGAGTGTGATGGGTCAGGACGAACACGGGCGCGTGGTAGGGCGGCTCCGGCCCCCACCAGCCCGACCACTGCTCGTCCCACTCGCCGCGGATCGGGCCAAACATGTTGCGGCCCATGACATAGGCGCCGCGGGGGCGCAGCAGACGGCGCTCGGCGGTGGCGTCCGCCTCGTTCGCGCGCTCGTCGCCGAGGTGCCAGCCGTGAAGCTCGCGGCCCCGCTTGCCGAGCGGGTCTTCGCGGCTTTGATCCGGCCCGGCGACGAAGCCGTCGAGGGAGATCGACATGTGGCAGGTGGTGTTGGCCATTACTCTCCTCCAGAGTGATTGTGATTTGCAAGCGGCGGCGCGCGGGCCGGACACTAACCAGAGTAGTTGCAGCCTGCAAGTACCATGGAGGACATGGCTTTGCCCCCTGCGAGCGAACCGCGCTCCGGGTGTCCGATCAACGCGACGATCGAGGTGATCGGCGACCGCTGGTCGCTCCTCGTCCTGCGCGACGTGATGTTCGGCAACCGCCGCCACTTCCGCGAGCTGCAGAAGCGCTCGGAGGAGGGAATTGCCTCAAACATCCTGGCGGACCGCCTGCGGCGCCTCGTCGCCGGCGGCCTGCTCACCCGAGAGGACGTCGGCCGCGGGCGGCGGGCGACCTACAGCCTCACCGAGGCGGCCATCGAGCTCGTGCCAGTGATGGCAGCGCTCGGATCCTGGGGGCTCCGCCATCGGCCAATGACGGCCACCCTCCGCGCGCGGGCAGAGCTGCTGGCCGACGGCGGCCCCGAGCTGTGGGCGGATTTCATGGACGGGCTGCGCGCCGAGCACCTTGGCGCACCTTCTCCGCCGGACGACCGCCCACGCGCCACCGAGCGTCCTGCCGCCGCCTACGCCGAGGCTGCCGGCCCCGAGGTGACCTGAGCCGGGTGGCCCGCTCAACCTCCGCCTCGCGACGACTGAGCACGGGTGATGCGCAGACGTGACTGCGGGGCGAGAGGGGCTCGGCGACGACGGCGCGCGGGAAGCGATCCTGATCAAGGCGTGACAAGCGCGCCGGCCGGATCTACGATTCGCCTGTGCCCGGCTGACGCTGACATGCAGCCATTACCGATCCGGCGCTGTTCGCCCCCGCTCGCCTGGTTAGACGGGCCGGTCGACTGCGGCCCGAGCCCGCGCGGCTTGGCGGCGGCGCCCGGGCACCGCCTCGCTGCTACATGTCCAGATGAAACCACGCCTCTCACAGGAGCAGCCATGTTCAACTGGGCGACCTAGCGTGTACGACTAGTCGGCGGCGCCCGCCTCCACCAGCAGCGTGGCCACGTCGGCGACCCGCAGATCGGCGCCGACGCTCTGCACCCCGTCGTCGAGCATCACCGTGCAGTACGGGCACGCGACCGCCAAGGTCTGTGCGCCCGTCGCCGCGGCCTCCCGCACCCGGTTCTCATTGATCGCCGACGCGCGCTCCTCCATCCACATGTGAGCCCCGCCGGCTCCGCAGCAGAACGTCTGCCGGCCGCTACGGGCCATCTCCACCGGCGTCCCGACGGCGTCGACCAGCTCCCGGGGCGGCGCCAGCACGTCGTTGTGGCGCGCCAGGTAGCACGAGTCGTGATAGGTGATCGGCAGCGTCTCCGAGCGCTGGGGCGACAGCCGTCCCTCGGCGACGAGCCGGGCCAGCACCTCGGAGTGATGCACGACCTCGTAGTCGCCGCCGAAGTCCGGGTACTCGTTGCCCAGCGTGTTGAAGCAGTGGGGGCAGTTGGCGATGATCTTGGTCACGCCGGCCTCGTTGAGCGTCGCCACGTTGCGCTGCGCAAACTCCTGGAACACATACTCGTTGCCCATCCGCCGCGCCGGGTCGCCGGTGCACGCCTCACGCGGTCCGAGGATCGCGAAGTCAACACCCGCCTTCGCCAGCAGCCTCGCGGTGGCCTCGGCGGTGTGACGAGCTCGCTCGTCGAAGGATGACGCACACCCCACCCAGTACAGGTACTCGGGCGCGGGTTCGCCCGGCTCCAGGACCCGGATACCGAGCTTGGCCGCCCACTCGGCGCGTTCTGACTGCGCCTTGCCCCATGGGTTGGAGGCACGCTCCACGTCACGCAGCATCGGCTCGGCTTCGCTCGGGAACGCGGACTCCACCATCACCAGGTGCCGTCGCAGGTCGACGATGTGGTCGACGTGCTCGATCGAGACCGGGCACGCCTGGACGCACGCCCCGCAGGTGACGCAGTCCCACACCGATTCGGCGGGCACCGCATCGGGCACCAGCGCGGCGAGGTCGGCCGCGTCCTCGCGCGCTGCGACGATTGCACCGCCGTCGCTGAACACCTGGTCGCGCAATCCCATGATCAGCAGCTTGGGCGACAGCACCTTGCCGGTGGCAAAGGCCGGGCAGGCGTCCTGGCAGCGGCCGCATTCGGTGCAGGAGAACGTGTCGAGCATCTGCTTCCAGGTCAGGTCGGCGGCGCTGCCCGCCCCGAACCGGATGTCCTCCTCGGCGACTTCGGGATCGTCGAAGCGCAGCGGCTCGAGCCGTCCCTGAGGCCCGGTGCGGCCGTACCACACGTTGAAGGCGGCGGAGGCGATGTGCAGATGCTTGGAGCGCGGCAAGTAGGCGAGGAAGGCGAGGATGGTGACCACGTGCGCCCACACGAACACCCGCTCGAGCACCCGGGTGGCTCCGTCCCGGCCGAACAGATGCGACAGGAGGTCGGACACCGGTGCCGCGGAGGCGGGCCACTCGTTGAGTCCGAGCGCGATCCGGGTGGCGTGCCAGAGCAGCAGTGTGGTGGCGATCGTGGCGATCAGGGCCAGGATCAGGTCGGCCTCGCCGAGATGGCTGCCCGCGAAGCGGCGCGGGCGCTGCACCTTGCGGATCCACAGAGCGCTGACCACTCCGATCAGCACCAGGACCGCGAACACGTCGGCGAGGAACGCGTACCAGCCCTGGTGTCCCAGCCACGGAAAGGTGTCGTGCTTGTCGACGACGCCGATCATCGCGATCACGATCGTCGGCCCCAGCACCAAAAACCCCCAGAAGATGAACGCGTGGATCAACCCGGGACCGATCCGGGCCAGCAGCTTGCGTTGGCCGAGCACGATCGTGCCCTCGTGCTCCACCCGCCGGGGCACATCCCCCGAGCGCTTCACCGCGGCGCCCGACTGCAGCAGTGCGACCAGGAAGCGGACCCGGACGGCGAACAGCCCCGCACTCGTCGCCAGCAGCACGGCGAGCACGACGGCGGCGACAACGACGCCTATGTCTCCCTCGCCTTTCTGATCTCAGACGAGATCGCCGGTACCACCTGATGCAGATCGCCGATCACCACGTAGTCGGCGGAGGCGAAGATCGACGCCTCCCCGTCGGGGTTGATGGCCAGCAGGCGCTTGGCTCCCTTGCAACCGGCCATGTGCTGGGTGGCGCCGCTGATCCCGCAGGCGATATAGATGTCCGGCGAGACCTTGGTGCCGGTCTGGCCGACCTGATCGGTGTGCGGGCGCCACCCCGCCGACGTCACCGCCCGCGAGCAGCCGACCGCGCCCCCGAGCAGTCCGGCGAGCTCCTCGATCACCGAGAAGCCCTCGGCCGAGCCAACGCCGCGGCCGCCGGAGACGACGACGTCGGCGTCAGCCAGCGACACCCCGCCGGTCTCGGTCGGGATCCGGGCGACGACGCTCACGACGCGGTCGCGCTCCGACGCCGATGCGCTCACCGGCACGACCTCGACGTCGCCCACGGGCGCGCCGGCGACCGCATGCGGCGCGGCGCTGAGCAGCAGCGGGAAGCCGTGCACTGCCGCCTCCTCGAGCAGGCTGCCGCCCCACCGCATCCGGAGCACCGACGGCGGATCACCGGGCGTGACCGACATGCAGTTGGCCGCCATCGGCTGGTCCAGCTTGGCGGCGACATGGGCTAGGACCTCGTTGCCGCGGTCGGTGCCCGGCGCGACGACCGCCTCCGCCGAGTGCTCCTGCGCGAGCTCCACCAGGGTCTGCGCCCAGGCCGCGGGCGCATACGCCTCACCCTGGATGGCCACCGCGGTCACGGTCGGCCCGAGCCCGGCGGCAAACGCCACCGCCTGCTGGGAGAGCTCGTCGTCGGCGCTCTCGATGAAGACGAGCGTGGCCATCACATCACCCCGAGCTCGGTCAGGACCTCTACCACCCGGGGCGCCGCCTCCGGGCCGTGCCCGAGCACCTCGGCCTGCTTGCTCGATCCCTCCGGCAGCACGAGGCGGCGCATCTCGAGCTTCGGGTCGCGGCAGGCCTCCTCGCTGCTGACCAGCGGCTTGCGCTTGGCTCGCATCCGACCCGGCACCGATGGATACCGGGGAAGGTTGATCCCCTCCTTGACGGTGACCACGGCGGGCAGCGGCAGCTCGTACACGTCGCGGCCGCCCGCGACCTCCTGCTCGCAGTGCAGACGGTCGCCGTGCACCGTGAGCGCCTTGATGCCGGTGACGCACGGCCGGCCGAGCGCGTGGGCGACGCGGATCGCCACCTGGTAATTGCCGGCGTCGGCGGACTCGTTGCCGAACAGGATCAGGTCGTAATCGTGCCCGGCGCCCATGGTCATCCCGGCGACGATCGTCGCCGCCGTCGCCTGGGGATCGAACTCGCCGCCGTCGGTGACGAGATGTATCCCCTGATCGATGCCGATCGCCATCATGTCGCGCAGCTGCTCCTCGGCCTCGGCCGGGCCGAGCGTCAGCACGGTGGACTCGCCGCCATGCGCTTCCACCAGCCGGATCGCCTCTTCGGCGGCGCACTCCTCGTGCGGGCTGACGGTGAAGCCGAGGTGGCGCGTCTGGATTGCTCGCTGATCATCGGTCAGGGTGATCTTGCCGCCGGTCAGCGGGACTCGCTTGACGCACACCAGGATGTTCACGAGCGCACCCTTAAGTTGTCGGGATCGAACAACGAGGTCGAGTCGTTGGTGGCGATGGTCACCGGATAGCGCTCGCCCATGTACTGAACCTGCAGCCGGGCGCCGACCTCGGCGTGCTCGGGCGGCAGGTAGCTCATCAGGATGTGCTTGCCGATCGACGGGCCGGCGCCGGCGCTGGTCACGTACGAGCGCCGGCCCTTGACGTCGGTGATCGGCTCGCCGTCGGCGGTCAGGATCGGCTCACCCCCCAGCATGTAGCGCCGAACGCCCGAGCTCGAGGTGTGGTCGTCGACGGTAAGGGTGCACATGGTCGCCGCGGGCGCCTCGTCACGCTGGCGAACGTGGGCGGCCTTGCCGACGAAGTCCTCGTCCTTGACCCTCCCCCACGCCATCCCGGCCTCGACCACGTTGTACTCGCCCTCCAGCTCGGCGCCGTAGGCCCGGTAGCACTTCTCCAGACGCCCGGTGGTGCCGTAGACCCCGGCCCCGACCGGGACCGCGCCGTGCGGCAGCCCGGCCTCGGCGACGATGTCCCACAACCGCGCCCCCTGCTCGATCGGCACGTACAACTCCCAGCCGAGATCGCCGACGTAGGAGATCCGGCTGGCGACGACCTCCAGCGGGCCGACCTCGATCGCCTTCCAGCGCGCGAACGGAAGAGCCTCGTGGGAGACGTCGTCGGGGGTGATGCTCTGCAGGATGTCACGCGCGCGAGGGCCCCACAGCCCGAGTGTGGTCAGCGAATTGGTCTGGTCGTGGATCTGCGCGGAGCCGTCCTCGGGCAGATGGTCGGCAAACCACTTCAGATCCGACATCCCCCAGGCCCCGCCGGTGACGACGCGGAATCGGTCCGCGGCGATCCGCATGATCGTCAGGTCCGCCTTGAACCCCCCCGACGGCAACAGCACCGGCGTGTAGACAACCCGGCCGACGGGAACGTCCATCTGGCGCATCGCCACCCGCTGGACCAGCTCCAGCGCGCCTGGTCCCACCACGTCGAAGATCGCGAACGCAGTCAGATCGGTAAAGCCGGCGCGGTCGCGCAAGGCGAGGTGCTCGGCGTTGACGATCGGCGACCACCAGCGGGCCTCCCATTCGGCCTCGCGCCGGTTGATGCGGTCACCGTACTCATCCAGGAGCACCGCGTTTGACTCGTACCACTGCGGGCGCTCCCAGCCGGCCGCCTCGTGGAACGCCGCTCCCAGCTCCAGCTCGCGCTCGTAGAAGGGGGACAGCTTGACTCGGCGGTCTGACTCCCACTGCTCGGAGGGGTGGACGATGCCGTACATCTTGTTGAAGCCCTCGGCGACGCGGGCCCGGATGTGCGCCCCGGTCTTCTGATGCGGATAGGCGCGAGCGATGTTCGAGTCGTAGACGTCGATCTCACTTTCTCCATGGACCATCAGCTCGGCCACCGTCTTGCCCGCGCCCGGCCCCTCCTTGATCCAGATCGCCGCCGCCGACCACATTCCCGCGACCTCCGGGGTCTCGCCGATCAGCGGCAGCCCGTCGAAGGTAACCGACAGCAGGCCGTTGATGGCGTAGCGCACGCCGACCGACTCGTCGCCGACGATCTCCGGCATCAGCTCCAGTGCCTGCTCCATCTGTAGCTCGAAATCCTGCTGGGTGAACGGGAGCTCGGTGGGGCTCAGCGCCGAGGCGTCGATCGACGGGATCTCGTCGGCGTCCATCATGATCGGGCGGTGAGCGTAGGAGCCGATCTCCAACCCGCCCCCATCCTGGCGCTCGTACATGTTGGTGTCCATGTCGCGCACGATCGGGTAGTCGACGAGGGTCTTGGCGTCGGCGAAGCGAGCCACGGGGCCGATGTCGATCATCTGGTGCACCGCCGGGGTCAGCGGGATCCGGGCGCCCGCCATGCGGGCGATCCGCGGGCTCCAGCAGCCACCGGCGACGACGACGCGGTCGGCCTCGATGTCCCCGCGGTCGGTCCGCACTCGCCGGATGCGCCCGTGCTCGACGTCGAGCCCGAGGACCTCGGTGTTGGCCGCCACCGTCATGCCGGCCTGCGCCGCCCGCTCCCGCATGATCGTGGCCGCTCGCAGCGAGTCGACCACTCCGGCCCCCGGCGTGTAGAACCCGCCGAGCAGAAGCGACTCGTCGATGAACGGGACCAGCTCCTTGATCTGCGTGGGAGTGAGCAGCGACGTGGGCTCGATACCCCAGGTAGTGGCCGACACCATCCGCCGGTCCAGCTCCTGCATCCGCGCCTCGCTGCGAGCGACCTCGATCCCACCACACTCCAGGTAGACGTCGAGGTCGCGGTACTGGCGCATGCTCTCCAGCGTCAGCGCCGTCATCTCCTTTGAGTGATCCACGGGAAAGATGAAGTTGGAGGCGTGCCCGGTGGATCCGCCCGGGTTGGGCAGCGGCCCCTTGTCGAGCAGCGTGATCTCGGTCTCGCCGAGCTGCGTCAGGTGGTAGGCGACGCTGTTGCCGACGATCCCGGCGCCGATGATCACGACCCGCTGCCGCGCCGGCAGCCGATCTGTTTGCAGTGTCGCCATAAGGCTGATATATCAGATGAAGGTCACGGGCGTCAACGCCGGCGCACGTGACCGCGGATGCCACTCCGCTCAGCGCTCGGGAAGTCGACGCCTTGCCGGACACCTCCGCAACTCCGGCCTTCCCGCCGGGTTTGGAGCGGCACGTTAGGGTGATATGAGCTTCCCGTCTCGGAGTCGTCCCAAGATGACCAAACACCATTGCGCTCGCCTCGCGGCAGCCGTCGGCGCCACTCTGGCGCTCGCCTCCGGTGCGCTGGCGGCTCAGGCCTCGGCAGCAGCGATATCAGCGAACAAGGCCTGCTATGTCAACGTCAACCCGGCGACAGGCGAGACGATGACGATCACCGGCAGCGGCTTTACGCCCGGCGACACAGTCGCGCTCAGTGGCGGGACGGTGTCGGACACGGCGATCGCCGACGCCGCCGGGAACGTCGTGTTCACCACGAACGCGCCGGAGCTGCGGTTCACCGGGCCGGGCGCGGAGCGCACCCGCTTGACGGCCACCGACAAGGGCAAAGGCTTGTCGGTGACCACGGTCGTCCGGTCGGCCAACCTGTCGGTGGCGACCAAGCCGGGCAGTGTCAAGAACGTCAAGCAGGACAAGGTCACGTTCAGCTTCTCGGGATTTGCCCCCGGCAAGCACATCTACGGCTTCTACGCGCGCAAGAAGATCGTCGCCCACGCCAGGTTCGGGAAGGCCTCAGGGCCGTGCGGCATGCTCACGCAAAAGGCGCTGCTCTATCCCAGCGGCCATCCCCCCAAGAACCAGTACACGGTCACCTTCGAGAGCACCCCGAAGTACTCCAGGCGGGCGTTCCCGCGGGTCACGGGGAAGCTGAGCATCCTGCCCTTGTAGGCGCCGGCCTTCCGGACGGTTCACCGGCTGCCAGGATCTGCGGGCGATGTCGTCCCAGAAGGAGCTGATGCTGGCGGGGAGGCCGTACCTGGCCGATGACGCGGAGCTGCTCGCCGACCGCCAGCGCTGTCGGCTGCTGACCGAGCAGCTCAACGCCACCAGCGTGGCCGAGCCGGTTGCCCGGGAGGCGCTGCTGCGAACGCTGCTCGGCGCCGTCGGCGACGCCACCGAGATCCTGTCGCCGTTTGCCTGCGACTACGGCTATCAGATCACCGTCGGCGCCCGCACGTTCATCAACTTCGGAGCAGTCATCCTCGACTCGGCGCCGGTCCGGATCGGCGACGACGTACAGGTCGGGCCGCGGGTGCAGCTGATCACGCCGCTGCATCCGCTGGACCCGGTGCACCGCCGGACGCGGATCGAATCGGCTCACCCGATCGTGATCGCCGACGAAGCATGGCTCGCCGCCGGAGTGATCGTCTGCCCCGGAGTCACCGTCGGCGCCGGGACGGTGGTCGGCGCCGGCAGCGTCGTTCTCCGCGATCTGCCAGAGCGCCACCTCTGCGTCGGCAATCCGTGCCGTCCGGTGCGCGAGGTGTAAGCCCGCGCGGCGGCGGCGGCGGCGGCGCCGCCGGGGCGCCGGGGCCCGGGGGCGCGGCTTGGGTCCGCCGCGCGCCGTTCAGGCGGGCTGGCGTTCGACCCTGACCCGCATCCGTACCGCCAACAGCGCCGCCAACCCCGTCGCGGCGCAAGCGAGGACGAACGGAGCGCTCACTCCGGCCGAACCGATCACCGCCCCGCCCAACGCGGAGCCGGCCGCCAGCCCGCCGATCAGGGCCGCCGCGACCCAGGTGAACACCTCGGTCTCGACGCCGGGCGTGACCGCGCGACCGATCAGCGCGTACTGGCAGGAGAACACCGGCGCCGTGGTCAGCCCGGCGAACAGGCTGAACACCATCCCCTCAGGAATGGTGCGGGCGACGATCAGCGGTGCCGTGCAGAGAACGCCGGCCAACAGCAGCGAGCGGTAACGCGTTCCCAATGGAACCCGCCACCGCCGTGACCCGTACCAGAGCCCGCCGGTCATGCTTCCGACGCTCCACAGGGCCAGCAGCAGACCGGAGTCGGGGCGCGACCCAGCGTGCAGCGCGAGCGACGGGAGCCCGACCTCGATCGCCCCGAGGCCAAACCCGGTGAGCGCCACCGGACCGAGCAGGGCCCGAAGCTCCGGGATCGCGAACACCGAACTGCGATGCTGGCGCCGGCGGCGCGAGCCCGCGCCGCGCGCTCCCGGGGAGCTGACAAACAGCAGCGTCCCGACGACGCACACCGAGGCGCTGACGAGAACGGCAAGCGATGGGGAGGTGAACGCGATCAGCACGGCCACGACCAGCGGCCCGGTTATCCAGATCAGCTCCTGGATCACCGACTCCAGCGCGTACGCGATCTCCCGCACCTCGGGATCGGGCAGCAGGTCCCGGAGCAGCGCGCGGACCGCCGGGGCGATCGGTGGCACGAGACCGCCGGCGAGCGCCGCCAGCCCGACGAGCGCCGCCGCCGGCGCCCGCGCATTCGCCGCGAGCACCAGGCCGGCCAGCGCCGCTGCCGACAGGATCGCCGACGGCATCAGCACCCGGCGGCGGCCGAAGCGGTCCACGAGCCGGCCCTGCACGGGGGCGCCGGCGGCGGTGAAAAACGCGAACGCGCCGACGGCGACACCGGCGGCGGCGTACGAGCCGGTGGCCGCGCGGACCAGCAGGATGATCGCCAGCGAGGACATGCCCTGAGGCAGCCGTCCGATCAGCGCCGTGGCAAACACTCGGGCGCATCCGGGAGCGGAAAGCACCGTTCGATATCTCGCAACCATCTGCTCCGAGCCTACAAGCGGCGGGCTCGGACGCCGGCGACTCGCCCCAGCCCCCTAACGGCCGGCGATCCGGTTCGCCACCGTGGCGATCCGCGACTCGTGCCGCTGACGGCGCTCCTGATGGTCGGCGAGCCGGTACAGGCTGTAGATCCCCCGGGCGCCGGCGAAGCGCAGCGGCTCCGGCTCCCAATCGCGGGCCGGGTGCCCGACCCACGGCAGCCGGCTCAGGTCGGTGTCTCGTCCGAGCACCAGGTCGCGCAGCGTCCGGGCCGCCAGGTTGGCCGCGGCTACGCCCTCCCCGGCGTAGCCCCCGGCGTAGCCGATCCCGGTGGGCTGGTCGAGACCCACCGTCGGGCACCAGTCGCGGGAGACGCCGAGCACGCCGTGCCACGCCCGGTCGACGGCAACCCGCTCCAGGGATGGGAACAGCGCGGCCAGCCGGGCCCGGAGCTCGTCCACGGTGCGGTGCGGAACGGGGCCCTCGCGGCCGGTGCGAGATCCGAACCGGTAGGGGACGCCGCGCCCCCCGATCGCGACCCGACCATCAGCGGTGCGCTGAGAGTAGGTGTACAGATGCGAGCCGTCGAGCAGCGTCTCCGCTCCCTCCCAGCCCAGCGTCGACCAGGTCGCTGCGTCCAGCGGCTCGGTCACGATCATCGAGCTGTTCATCGGCAGCAGCCTGCGGTGCTCGCCGGGGAGGTCCGCCGTGTACCCTTCCGTCGCCCGCAGCACGTAGCGGGCACGCACGTCGCCGTCACCGGTCACCGCCAAGCCGGGCGAGATGTGCTTGACCCTGGTGGACTCGTGGATCACGGCGCCTGCCCGCTCGGCGGCCGCCGCCAATCCATCGACCAGCCGGGCGGGTTGCACCCTGGCGCAGTGGGGCGAGTACAGCGCTCCCCGGGGATCGGCGACCTGCACCCGCCTGCCGAGCTGGTCGGCGTTCAGCAGCTCCCAGGCGAGTTCCTCGCCGAGCTCCTCGCGCTCGGTGGCGGCCGTCACCCGCAGGCGCGCCAGCTGCGTATCGCTCTGGGCGACGATCAGCGTCCCGTCTTGCTGCCAATCGCAGGCGATGTCCTCGCGGGCGACGACGGTCCCGATCTCGTTCACCGTCCGCTGGATGGCTCGTATCATGGCGCGCGGGCCATCCGGGCCGCCGCGGGCTCGCCAGCCCGCGAACGACCCCGAGATCTTGCCCAGCACCCAGCCGCCGTTGCGACCCGACGCACCGAACCCGACCTGCTCGGCCTCGAGCACCACGACTTCCAGGCTGGGGTCTGCCCGCTTGATCTCGTAGGCCGTCCACAGGCCGGTGAACCCGCCGCCGACGATGCAGACGTCGGCCTCCCGGTCCCCGCTCAGCGCCGGCCGGCGCGGACGAGATCCGAGCTGGTCAAGCCAGAAGGACGGCGCGTTGGACATCCGATGAAGCTCAGAGCATGGTGTCCAGCGGCGCGAACTCCGCCTCCGGCGTGACCACTTCGATGGGGTCGCCGTACACCAGCCGCCGCTCACGACGGAAGAAGCCGGGAGCGCGCACCCGCTGGACGAGCATCAACACGACGCCGCTGCCGATCCCCAGGATGCCGATCCAGATGGGAACGCCGAGGCCCAGGAACGGCTTGCTGTAGTCGTTGATCTCGTGCCCGTAGTAGATCACCCCTCGCACGAAGATCCCCATCAGCACCAAACCGCCGAACGTCGGCAGCACTCCGAACGTCCAGAAGTTGCGGGGAGACTTCAACAGCTCGTGGCGGTAGAAGATCGTGCACGCGAAACCGGTGAACCCGTAGTACAGGGCCACCAGGAAGCCAAGGCCGGCGACGCAGTCGCCGAGCACGTTCGTGGAGACGTTGACGATGAAGACATACCAGACCACCGAAAGCACCCCCGCCCAGATCGTCGCCGGACCGGGACTCAGATTGCGCTCGTGGATGTTGGCGAAGCGGCTGGGAATCGCGCCCCGGCGGGCCATCGACAGCGCCTGGCGGGCGGCCGGGAGGATCGTGGTTTGGGTCGCGGCGGTCGCCGACGTCAGCACCGAGATGGTAAGCAGGAAGTGCAGAGATCCGAGCACGCTCCGGGCCAGGCCGCCGGCGAAGATGTCGTTGGCGTTGTTGCCGAGATACTTCGTTCCGCCATAGGCCTGTGCGGCAACCGTCACCAAAAGGTAGATCCCGATCAGCACGAATGTGGCCACGACCGCCGCCCGACCCGGCCCCGACGAAGCGTTCTCGCTCTCCTCGTTGACCGACACGCTGGTGTCCCACCCCCAATACAGGAACACCCCCAGCAGCATGCCCTCCACCAGCGAGCCGAAGTTCAGCGTGAAGGGGTTGAACCAATTCAGCTGTACGTGCATGGAGTGCGCCGGAGAGCTGGCGTACACCTTGATCAGCGCCACCACGGCGAAGATCACCAGGATGACGAACTCGAAGCCAAGCAGCACCTGCTGCGTCAACGCCGACAGCTCGATTCCCCGCCAGCAGATCCAGGTGAGCAAGACGATGAAGACGACCCCGAGAATGGTGACATCGAGGGTGCTGTTGGCCGCCGCGTCCAGACCGAACAGCTGGAAGCCGTAGCTCCCGGCGATCTGAGCCTGGTTGGCGTTGACGACGATGTCGGAGAACAGCACGGTCCAGCCGATCACCCATCCCACCCCAGGCCCCATCGCCCGGCTCACCCACGAAAACGAGGTGCCGCAATCCGGATCGACGGAGTTCATCGCCTTGTACGCCCAGGCGATGCAGACCATCGGGATGAACGACACGATGATCACCGCCGGCGACTGAACCCCGATCCCGCTGATCAGCACGAAGAATCCGACAGTCGCCGCCAGGCTGTAGGCGGGCGCCGTCGAGGCGACTCCGATAACAACGTTGCTCAGGTAACCAATCGCGCCCCGCTTCAGCTCGGCTCGAGCAGGCTGCTGGCCTTCTGATTGCTGCGGGGTGGTCGAGGTGGCTTCCATCCGCTTCCTCCCTGAAATTGTCCGACGGCTATGACGGGGGTGGTGGCCGCGCCGGAGCGTATCGCGATCCGCCGGGCGTTGACCATTACTGTCTGTCCAACTGCAGGGCTGACGCTGCGCCATGCCGGCGTGCGTTGGACCGACGGGATGGAGGTTGGCAGTGCATCCCGGCCATCAACTCCACCTTCCCGTCAGATGGCGGTGGGAGCGTCCCGGGCCCGGCGCGACGCGCCGATCGACGCACAGATCACGAGCGCGATCCCGATCAGGGCTCGTCCACTCAGGCCCTGGCCGAGGACGAGCCAACCGGCAAACGCCGCCATCCCCGGCTCCAGGCTCATCAACACCCCGAATATGGAGGTGGCGATCCGCCGCAGCGCCTCGAGCTCGAACGAGTACGGGATCGCCGACGACAGCATCCCGACGGCTGCGCCCAGTCCCAGCGAGCGCGGACGCAGCAGGTGCGACCCCGCGGCCGCCACCCCGGCCGGCAGCGTGGCCAGCGCGCCGATGCACATCGCCAGCGACAAGCCGGTGCCCCGTTCGAAGGCCCGTCCGACCCGCGCGCTGAGCAGGATGTACGCGCCCCAGCAGGCGCCCGCGAGAAGCGCGAACACGATCCCGAGCCCGTCGACCCCGTGGCTGCCACCGCGCGTCAGCGCCAAGATCCCGAGCGCCGCCAGGGCGACCCACAGCAGGTCGATTCTTCGCCGCGATCCGCCCACCGCCACCGCCAGCGGACCCACGAACTCCAGCGACACCGCGATCCCGAGCGGAATCCGATCGATCGATTCATAGAAGCTGAGGTTCATCCCGGCGAGGACCAGCCCGAACGCCACGGTCAGCGGCAGCTGCGCCAGCGTCCGTCCTCTCAGCCCCGGCCGTGAGACGGCGAGCAGGACGATGCTGGCGGTCGCCAGGCGCAGCAGAACCGCCCCCGCCGGGCCCACGCTGTTGAAAAGATGAACCGCCAGCGCCCCTCCGAACTGGACCGAGGCGATCGCCGCGACCACCAGCCCTCCGGATGGCGCGCGCGTCAGCCACCCCGGATCCGACGCGCGTCTGGTCACCTCGGCCACCGCCCGATCGTAAATCGCGCCGGCCGTCTCTACCTATCTCGGTGGTGTGGTACCGCCGGTGCTCATCTGACGACGAACGTCGCCTTGCCCACCATCTTGCCGTAGTGCGCGCGGGAGCGCTTGCCGAAGCCCGGCCACACGTACCACTGATACCGACCTGGCCTCAGCCGGTACCGATGGCCGTCGAACCGCCACGTCCGGCGCATGTGGAAGCTGGCTCCCTTCGGCCACCTGCTGAGGATCTTGCCCTTGAGGAAGAGCTGGACGTTGTAGTAGGTCGCCCGCGGCACGGCCGTCCAGGACAGCAGCGGCGGAGAGTGGACCTGCGCACCCGGCGCCGGCGAGAGGAGCCGCGCGGCCGGCGTGAGCCTGATCGTCCTCACCGTCACGTTGCCGGCCTGATCCTCGGCGGTGATCGTGTAGGTGTAGTGGACGTGGTTGCGCACCTGGGTGTCGCGATACCGGCCCGTATTCGACTGCCACACGAGAGTCGAACGCGCGCGGCCGCGACCCGGGCTGCGCGAGACCTGGAGCAGCGTCAGCGGCGCCGGACCCGAGCTCGCCTGCCAGCTGAGGTCGGCGACTCGATCACCCGTGTCGCCGGAGATGCTCAGGTTCGGCGGCGTGGCGTCGTAGTTCAGAGCGAAGCTGGTCTGGGCGGTTTTCCCGGCGTTGTCGGTGCAGCTGCCGCCGACCGAGGCGTTAGCGGCGTTCGGCCCGCCGTAGATCGAGGCGGGCGCGCACGAGGCGATCCCGGAGAACGCGCTCCCCTGGAACGAGACCGAGACGGGGTGGTTGTACCAGCCGTTGGCGTCGGGGGGCCGGGAGGGGGTGGCGGTCGCGGTGGGGGATGAGATTTCGACGTTGAAGCGCGCGAGGGCCGAACGTGGAGGTGCCGTCGGCCCACGTCGCAGAACAGAACAGGGTGGTCACTCCATCCGCCGTATAGAAGTACTGCACGTCCGGAACGCAGCCGGACGGGGCCACGGTTGTCGGCGCGCTCACATCCCAGGCGACTGTGACCGGGCTGGTATACCAGTCCCGGACGCTCGCAGGTCTGCGTCTGATTACCCGACCGTGCATACGGCGGTGATTGTTTCGCTCGCCGCGGACGCCCCGGACGGCGTCAGCCCTACCCCCACGGTCGCCGACCAGCCCGACCACAAGGCCGCGCCAGCCTCTCATACCATCAACCTCACGCGTACCACTCCTCGTGCATCCGCCACAGCCGCCGCAGGAACACCGAACTTGCGATCACCAGGACGATGAGCACGACGGCGCCGATCAGCAGCGGCAGGCCATCGCCGGAGGTGCTCGCGGGTGCGATCGCCGACGCATGCGAGGTACCCGCCAGATCGGCCGCGACCGGTCCGGGCGCCGGCGCATGCAGCCGCGCAGATCGGTGAACGCCTGTTCTGGCCCGTGCCTCCCGACGTCGCTTGGCGCGTCGATGGGCCCGATACGCGTGCCCTTGGCTACGCGCGGCCCGCCGAGGAGTCGGCGCGACCTGCGATGGCGAAGCCCCCGTGACCGAACGGCTGCTCGGCTTAGTCACCGCCGGCGACGCGTGTGAGACGGCGGACGGGGGCGCGGAGTTTTCGGGGACGCTGGTGGTGGTGACCGGTGCAGCCGGGGAGCTGATGGCTGCCGGCGGGCTCGTCGACGCCGGGGGCGCCTCGCCGGCGCTCGACGGGGGCTCGGGAGCGTTAGGGGAGCTCTGCCGCGATCCGGTGCCCGCCGATGAGCCTGAGCTCGGCACCGCATCTGGCGTTGGTGCCGAGCCGCTGGACGTGGGCGGAGCGGGTTGCGGGGACGGGCTCGTGGTCCCGGCGGCCATCGCCGCGGGCGCGAGCGCCGCCAGACCGGCGAGGATCGCGCCGATCAGCGTGAGGCGGCCGAGCCGTGGCCCACGCCGGCCGGGCATGGTCGCCCGCAGGATGGACCTAATGGACGGCAGCTTGATGGCCTTTGACAAACTCCGCCTCCGCCTGCCGAGTCAACCACGGATGCGACGCAGTGGTTGCGGTTGGAGCGCTCGGGCTCACCTTCATGCAGACCGCATCCGCACGCTGTTGAAAGGCGCGCCTGGTCCGAGCGTCATTGACCCCGTCGACGAACCAGCCTCGCAGATTGGGCATCGGGCTTGAGACAATCTCGGTGATCGCCCCGCTGTAGGCGCCGCCGCCGGTGACGGAGTAGCCCTTGGGACACGTCGCATAGGCCTTGACGAACTTCCCGGGCGGCACGCTGACCTTCGGCCCCAGAATGGCGATCAGGGTCCTGCCGGGCGGCGCTGTCGGTCCGGTCTTGGCGGCGCCCGCGAACGAATTGACACCGAGCACGGCGAGGCCGGTGGCGGCCAGGACGATCATCGACTTGCGCACCGAGCGTCTCCCCTCTGGCTGGGCCCGCCCTCCGGGCCGTGTGCGATAGCCCCCTCCGGATCAGCAACAGGCTGTCCGGTCGCGGGTATTCGCAGTCATTCTAGATCTTCTGGTGTCCGGCGCCACCCGGAGTGAAACCGCAGCGCCACCGCCATCGCGGCTGCGGCCACGAGCGCCCCGATGAGTGCGAGCGACCAGCCCGCGGGTCGCGTTGACGCCGCCGTCGGCGCGGCTGAATGCGAGTGCGACGCCAGATGCGGCGCCCGCCGACCGCGGACCGGGAGCGCGTGGACCCGGACGACCGATGCAACCAATCGCGACGCAGCCGTCGAGACCGGGGTGTTCAGCGGGACGGCGATCGCTTCGGAGTTGGCACGCGGTCCGGCTGACTCAGCGGCGGCGGGAGCCATCGTCGTGCCGAGCTCCGACGGAGGAGACGGGAAAGCTCGGTCGGCCGCCGCCACTGTTTCCGAGGCGCGGCCGGGACCCGGCGCGTGGGCCCCTCCTGCCGGCGCGTGGGCCCCTCCTGCCGGCGTCCGATCCCGGGAGCCATCCACCGCCCTGGGTCGCGATGTCCGGTTCGGCCAGGCCGCTCGAGCGACCGGAAACTCCGGTGCGACGGGGAACTCCGGTGCGACTGGGGACGCCGGCGCGGTCGCGGCCAGCGGCACGGTCGGAGACGCCGCCACCGTCGGAGACGCCGCCACCGCGAGACGCCGGCGCGGTCGCCGGAGCGACCGCAACCACCGGGGTGGCTGGAACCACATCCTCAGGCGGCGCCCCCGGCGCCGCCCCCATCAGGTCCGTCCGATGATGGCGGCGGCACGCCGGTGGCCAGGACGATGCCCTGGTGCGACGCTCCAGCAGTCTGCACCTCCACCGCGTCGTAGCACCAGAACAAGCACCCGATCTGGAGTTGCCAGATCAGCGCGGTCGTGGTGTTGACCGCGGACGGAGTTGTCGCGCCCGCAGAGCCCGGGCTTCCGGACAGGACCTGGACCGTGCTGTCGGACTGCTCGGCTTGCTGCAGCTGCTGCGTCCCGTCGCAGTAGAAGATGCAACCGATCTGAAGCTGCCAGATCCCCTGCGTGGTCTGGTTGACCACCGCCGACCCGACCCCGGCCTGCACCGTCGCTGCGACCTGGGTGGCGCTCTGGAGTCCGTCGCCGGATCCGGGCTGTCCCACCTGGGTCTGCGACGAGGTCTGGTCAGTGACGTTCTGCTCGGCGGCCGCGACCGGATCGGGGGGCTCCAGGGTCGGCTGACCGAGCTCCGCGAGGAGCTGGGCAAGTGCCTCGGATTCTGGCTGGTCGCCCACAACCTCCCGGGTCGTCGTGCCAAAGCAGTAACCAAGACATCCCAGCTGAATTTGGGTGATGCTCGATCCACCACCCGGTGAGCCGGGATCCCCGTCGCTGACCACGCCGACGGTGGCGGCCTCGGGGGTGGCCGGCGCAGCGACCGGCGGGGGGCAACCGTTTGCACGGTCGTGTTCTGCTGGGCGGCGGTCTGAGTCTGGGTGGTGCCCTGGCAGTGGGAGACGCACCCCGAGATCTGGATCTGGACGATCCTCTGCACCGTCGCATTCGAGGCCGCGGCGGAGGGTGGGCTGGCGCCGGGAGCGCCGGCCGCGCCCCCGCCGCTCCGGCCGGCGGCGGCGTCTGACCCGAGGCGGCCCCGGTGCTCTCGGTCGGGCTCGCGTCGCCGCTCGGTGGCGGGGGCTGAACCGCCCCAGCCGGTGGCGGGCCCTGGACAGCCGCAGCCGGTGGCGGACCCTGAACCGCCGCAGCCGGTGGCGGACCCTGAACCGCCGCAGCCGGTGGCGGACCCTGAACCGCCGCAGCCGGTGGCGGACCCTGAACCGCCGCAGCCGGTGGCGGACCCTGAACCGCCGCAGCCGGTGGCGGACCCTGGACAGTCGATGTCGGGGGCGCGTTCTGAGCAGGCGGGCCGTCCTGGGCGGCCTGTCCCGAGGAACCGGTGGGAGCCTCGGCCACCGTCGGATCCGCGGGAGGTTCAGGAGCCGGAGCGGCGGCGGTCGGGCCGACGCTGGCAGCCGGGGCGACGCCGGCCTGACCGCTGCTCGGTTGATCGGCGCGCGCCCGCGTCGCCCAGCCGAAGACGGCGACGAGCAGCGCAACCGTCAGGAGAAGTCTGGTTGAAGGTGGTAGGCGCATTCCGGTTCGAGCGCAGCGCCGGGCCCCCGACCACCCATCTGCGAGCGGCCGGGGACTCGGTTTTGGTTATCCGGAGCGCCCAGCCGGACCGCGTTCAGGCGACCCGGCGGGCTCCCCGGAGTGACTCAGCCGCTGTTTTGCTGCTGACCCCCGTTCTGATCAGTACCAGCGTCGTTGCCGGCCAGGCTGCCGGCGAGGTTGGTGGCGTTCTGGCTGGCGCTGTTCGTGCCACCCGAGATGCCCCAGCCCCCGATGTTCACCGGCACGTTCGCGTTGACCAGGTTCTGGCAGGCGTTCGCCGAGGAAGCCGCCAGCTGCCCAGTCAGCGCGTTCTGGGAATTGAACTGCGCCTGTCCGGCACCGCCACAGCCGATCAGACAACTCGAACCGGCTGACTGGCTCTGGTTGTTGTTCTGCGTCGTGTCGGCGTTGTTACCGGCCGCGCTGCCCGCCAGGTTGGTCGCGTTCTGGCCGGCACTGTTCGCGCCACCCCAGACGTCACCACCGCCGATGTTCACCGGAACGTTCGCGTTGACGGCGCTTTGATTGGCGCCTGCCTTCGAGAACGCCGCTTGCAGCGTGGCTGCGTTCTGCTCCGACCCCTGCACCTGTCCGGCACCGCCACAGCCGATCAGACAACTCGAGCCGGCTGACTGGCTCTGGTTGTTGTTCTGGGTCGTGTCGGCGTTGTTACCGGCCCCGCTGAAGGCACCGTTGGTGGCGTTCTGGCTGGCGCTGCTCGCACCGCCCCAGACGTCACCACCGCCGATGTTCACCGGCACATTGGCGTTCACCGCGTTCTGGGAGGCGTCCGCGGAGGATGCCGCCAGCTGCGCGGTCAGCGCGTTCTGGGAATTGAACTGCGCCTGTCCGGCACCGCCACAGCCGATCAGACAGCTCGAACCGGCTGACTGGCTCTGGTTGTTGTTCTGCGTCGTGTCGGCGTTGTTACCGGCCGCGCTGCCCGCCAGGTTGGTCGCGTTCTGGCTGGCGCTGTTGGCGCCACCCGAAACGTCGCCACCGCCGATGTTCACCGGCACATTGGCGTTCACCGCGTTCTGGGAGGCGTCCGCTGCGGATGCCGCCTTCTGAGCGGTGAGCGCGCCCTGGCTGGAGGACTGAGCCTGACCCGCACCGCCGCAACCGACCTTGCAGCCGGAGCTCGCCGACTGACTCTGATCGTTGTTCTGGCGCGTGTCGGCATTGTTACCGGCCAGGCTGCCGGCAGCGTTTGTCGCGTTCTGGCTGGCGCTGTTGGCACCACCCGACGGAGCGCCGCCCGGAGGGGGACCACCCTTGGGAGAGCCGCCCGGAGGGGGACCACCCTTGGGAGAGCCGCCCGGAGGGGGACCACCCTTGGGAGAGCCGCCCGGAGGGGGGCCGCCTGCGGGAGCGCCACCCGAAGGGGCACCGCCGCCGACGTTGACCGGCGCGTTGGTGTTGACCGCGTTCTGGGCGGCCTGTGCCTGCGACTGAGCCGCCTGCAGGGTCGCCGACCATTGCGACGAGCTCTGCGCCTGGCCCGAGCCACCGGAACCCGTCGAGGGGCTCGAGGTCGGGTCTTGCGACTGCGTGTTGTTCTGCGTCGTGCCGGCGTTGTTACCGGCCGCGCTGCCCGCCACGTTGGTGGCGTTCTGGCTCGCGCTGTTGGCAGCACCCGAGACGTCACCACCGGCGACGTTCACCGGCACGTTGGCGTTCACCGCGGTCTGGCCGGCCTGTGCCTGCGACACCGCCGACTGCAGCGTCGCCGCCATTTGCGCGGATTGCTGCGCCTGCCCGGCACCGCCGGAGCCTGCGCTGCCCTGGTTGCCATCGGCCATCGCGCTTGCCGGTACGGCCATCGCGATGACGCTGACTCCCAGGGCGATCATTTTCGATCGCATCCTGTTGTCTCCTGAATTCGATATCCGCTCCGCCCGGTTCGGGCGAGGAGCTTGACCTTGCCGCCGCGGCACGCGGCCCGGCGGCGCGGCGGCGTCTGGCAGCTGCCAGGCGAGCGCCGCTTCTGGAGGTCCGGCGATCGCTAACCGGGGCGTTCGAGTCGCAGCGTCAGGAGCGTGGATCGCCACGCGGAGAGCTCCAGCGACAACCGACCGCCGACGAACCGAAGCATCCAGAGGGCAAGGGCGCTGATCAGGAGCACGGCGCTCGCGCCGATGCCACCGCCGGCGGGTGCCGAGGCCGCCGCACCGCCGGTGGTGACGACCGGCGCGCCGCCGGCCGGCGCCACCGCGGTCGCCGGCGCCGGCAGACGGCGTCCGGTCGATACCGGCAGCCGGGCGTTCGCTTCGGCGTGCCGCCCCCGCCCATGCAGGGCCGACGGCGACAGAGCCGTGATGGCCGGCGCGGAGTCGATCCGCGTCGAATTGGCGAATACCCCCGCCGACGAATCGCGGCGGCGCTGTCCGCCGGCAACCACGGCGAGTGACTGTGCCCCGCGTCCCGAGCGCCGCCTTTCGGCGGCCAGGGCAGCGGCGGCCTCGGCAGCGTGACGCCCGGCCGGCGAACCGGGGCGAGGCCCGTTGAGCCCCGGCCAGAGCCGGTGGATCTGTGCCAGCGGATCGGGCGGCGATAGACCCGGCTCGCGCAACGCGCCGGGATCGACCGCACGCAGTATCGGCTCAACCGCTGCCAGCACCCCACCGAGCGGAACGGTCTCGTCAGCGAGAAGCGACGGTAGCCGCGTCATCGAAGTCGGCCAGGCAATGGCGGCGAGTGCCGAGGGCGCAGGCAGGAACGATCTGGCGATCAGATCGCCGAGGCCACTATCCGCCACGAACGACAGAGCATCGGCGGGCAGGCCCGGGAGATCGTTTGCGGCCGGCTGGGGATCGCCCGCGGACGACGCAGCCGAGCTTGCAAGCTTCGCGACCGAGGCGAGCGAGGCGAGCGACGAGGCCGTGGCCGCCGCGACAGTCGCCGGCGATGGCGACGCCTGAGCCTGGCCTGACGATGGCGCCGGGACCGCGGTGCTCCTCGTGACCGCGTCACCGACGTGAGGCTGAGCGGTCGCGGTTGGCGCGGGGGCGGCTGCCGGCGCGGCAGGCGGATCAGAGCTCCGTCCCGACCCGGACGGTGCGGTCGAAGCCGGGCTGCCCGCCGGCGCCGCCGCGGTGGCAGGGGCAGGCGCCGCCGTGTCCGCCATAGCGACGGTGTGAGCGGGCGCGGCCGTGTCCGCCGCAGCGACGATGTGAGCGGGCGCGGCCGTGTTGGCCGGGGCTGCGGCCGCCGTCTCGGCCGGCGCGTTGGTGTCGGCGGACGAAGAGTGCACCGCCGTCGGCATCGCCGCCGCCACCACTTGCGCCGGCGTGACCGGGGCGGCGCTGCCGGCGCCCGACGCCGTGCTCGCGACCTGCGCCACCGCCGCCTGGGCAGTCGACGCGACCGCCGCGGCTGCGCCGGTCGCCGCGGCTGCGCCGGTCGCAGCGACAGCCGCCCCGGGCACCGTGTCGGACGCAGCGGCGGCGCTGCCCAGGCTGGCCGCCCGGGCTTCCCGCGGTGCCATCGCCACCAGCAGCAGCACGACCGCCCCGATGACGCCAGCGATCATCCGGAAAGGCGAAATCGGCTTCGCGACGGTCCGCACTGGTGGCCCCACTAGCCCCGCGGCGTCGCCACGTTCATGCATGTCCCCACGTCTGAAAGATTCCCGCCGGACTCGCAGGTGATCCGCCCGCTGCGTGATCCGTGACTTGGTACCATCCCTTTCAATACCGCCTTAAAGGGGGCTAGTGGGGCCGGGCTAGAGGTGGAACGGTGAGCACAACGCTGAGTACAACCCAGCAGGCGCTCGCGCAGGTCACGCGCGAGCATTTGATCGAATCCCACCTGCCGCTCGTCAAGTCAGTGGCGCGCCGCTATGCCGGTCAGGGCGCGGATCTCGACGACCTGATTCAGGTGGGCTCGATCGGGCTGATCAAGGCCGCCGATCGTTTCGACCCCAAACGCGGCAACGCGTTTGCCAGCTTTGCGACGCCGGCCATCGAGGGTGAGATCCGCCATCACCTGCGTGACCGAGCGACGACGGTGCGGGTTCCGCGTGACCTCCAGGACCTCGGCAAGCGGGTGCGTCGCAGCCAGGAGGAGCTCATGGGAACGCTGGGTCGCGCCCCGACCGTCACCGAGCTCGCCGACGCCGTCTCGGTCGACGAGCTCGACGTGGAGCGCGCGCTCGCGGCACGACAAGCTCGCGACTCGGTGCCGATTCCCGACACCGCCGCAGAGCCATTCAGCACCGCGGCGCGGGACGATGACAGCGACGACCGCCTCGCCCTGGCGGAACGGATGCGAGTGCTCGATGACCGAGAACGACAGATCGTCTACCTCCGTTTCCACGCTGATATGACCGAACGTCAGATCGCACGTGAGGTCGGGATCTCGCAGGCGCACGTGTCGCGGCTGCTGAAGCGGGCGTTGGCGAAGATGCGCCAGGAGCCCGGCGATCGGCCAAGCGGCGGTGATACCAGCCCCGAGACGGCGATATCACCGGCGAATACGGATCGCCCGGACGCAACGGGCGCCATGAGTGGACCCGGGGTCAAGGCCGCCGCCCCCGCTCCCGAGCCGGCCGAGCGCAAGCCGTCGCCGAGCCACAGTGGGCGCTTCCTGGTGCGCATGCCGAGCAGCCTGCACCAGCAGCTGGCAGCCGCCGCCGAGTCAGAGCAGGTAAGTCTCAACCGGTTTGTCATCGACACACTCGCCGCGTCGCTCTCGCCGGATCGTCTCGATCGCGCAGTCGCCCCCCGCGAGCTTCCCGCCGGCGCGCCGGATGGTCCGGCGAACCTCAGCCGGCCGAATCCGCGTACTTTCCGGATCGCTCTGGCGGCCAACCTCGCGCTGATCGTGGTCACCACGATCGTGGCCGTGGTCCTGCTCGTCTTCGCGTTAGAGCACGGACTCTGATCGCTACACCGCTGAGATCCACCGCGTCGGGCGAGCTCACCGCGTCGGTGGGGAACCTCGAGCTCTGCTACGAGACGTTCGGCGCGACCGACTCCCCGCCGCTGCTGCTCGTCATGGGCCTGGCGTCGCAGATGCTCCTCTGGGATGACGAGCTCTGCGAGCTGCTGGCGGCTCGCGGCTTCCGCGTCATCCGGTTTGACAACCGGGACGTCGGCCACTCCACCCGGCTGCGCGAAGCGCACGTTCCGACCCGCTGGGAGCTGGTAACCCGCAGACGACGCGCCGCGGCCTACTCACTCGAGGACATGGCCGACGATGCCGTCGGCTTGCTTAATCACCTCCAGATCGCGGCAGCGCACGTCGTCGGTGCCTCGATGGGCGGGATGATCGCCCAGCTGATGGCGATCAACCACCCCGCCCGGGTTCAGTCGCTGGTCTCGATCATGTCGACCACCGGCAATCCGCGCGTCGGGCGCAGCCGGCTCCGCGTCGCCCTGCGGCTACTGCGCAAGGCCCCCCGCGGCCGGGCTGCCTACATCGAGGATCACCTCGACAACTACCGCCTGATCGGGTCGCCTGACTTCGGCTTCGACGAGGAGCGCAAGCGCGAGCGGGCGGCCCGGATGTTCGATCGGGGCATCCATCCCGACGGGTCGGCCCGTCAGCTCGCCGCGGTGGTGACGGCGTCGGATCGAACCGCGCGCCTGCGTGGTATCACGGCCCCTGTGACCGTGATCCACGGAGATACCGATCCTCTGGTCGGCGCCTCCGGCGGGCGCGCCACCGCGGCGGCGATCCCGGGTGCCCGGCTGATCATCCTCGCCGGGATGGGCCACGACCTCCCCCGTGAGCTGTGGCCGCAGATCATCGACGCGATCACCCGGAACGCCGCCGCAGCACGCGGCGATCGTCCGCGAGCCGCAGGGTGACGCGGCTGGCGTCGAGATGCTCCAGCCACGCCTGGGCATATTTGCGTGACGTGCCCAGCTCGTCGCGCAGCCGAGCCAGGGTGACCCCCGCCTCGGCATCGACGAGCTGCTCGACGAGCGCGCGCACCTGGGCGACGGCGTCGGAATGGGCGTAGAGCGACCGACCGATCCGATGCGCCCGGCCGGCGGCGCGGAGATCTGAGAGATGGCGAGCTTGCTCCCCGAGCTCGGCCTCGCTCGGTGGCTCGTGACCGGCGGCGCGCAGCCGCGCCTCGAGGGCGAGTGCCTCGGCGCTCAGCGCGGTGGGCTCCGGCGCCGGCGCCACCGCGGGCCGCTCAGGCGCCGCCGTCCCCGCCACCGAGTTCACACGCCGCCGGTCCCCCGCCGCGGCGACGACGACGACCCCGCCGCCGAGAGTGTCCGGCGGACTGATCCGGCGCACCACCAGGCGGTCGCCGTCGGCGGCGATCAGGGGCCGCTCGCTGCGCATCTGCCACCGCCCGTCGCCGAGCCGGATCGCCCGGGCCGGCGTGTCGCGGGTTCCGTGGTGCAGCTGGACGCGCTCGCGGTCGCGCAGCGGCTCGTGCAGGGCGAGGCTCACCTCGATCCGACGGGTGAGCTGCGCGGCCGCGCCGTCTCCCAGCAGCACGTCGCCCCGCGCCACCGTGCGGCGGTCAATCCCGGTCAGATTGACGGCGACGCGTTGCCCCGCCGGCGCCCGCTCCACCGCCTGATCGTGCACCTGCACGCCGCGGACGCGCACCGAGCGGTCACCCGGAACCAGGCGTAGACGCTCGCCGCGCCGGATGGCCCCAGCCCACAGGGTCCCGGTGACGACGGTGCCCGCCCCCTTGATCGTGAACACGCGGTCGATGTGCAGGGTGGCCGGCAGGGACTGGAGACGCGCCTCGTCGATCTCGGTGGCGAGGCGTTTCAGCGCGGCCGCGACATCGGCGACCCCCGCGCCGGTCCGCGCCGAGCAGGCGACGATCTCGGTCCGCGGGACCAGCTTCGCCGCCGCGGTGCGCGCCGGGCCGGGATCGGCGAGGTCGGCCTTGGTGATCGCCACGACTCCACGTCTCACCGCAAGCGCCTCGAGCACGCGGAGGTGCTCCAGCGTCTGGGGCATCACGCCGTCGTCGGCGGCGATCACCAACAGGAACAGATCGACCCCGGTGGCGCCGGACACCATCACCCGGATCAGGCGCTCGTGGCCGGGCACGTCGATGAGCGAGAGCTCGCGGCCGCCGGGCAGCCGCAGCTGAGCGTAGCCCAAGGCGATGGTGATTCCGCGGGCTTTCTCCTCGGGCAGGCGATCGGTGTCGACCCCGGTCATGGCTCGCACCAGCGCGGTCTTGCCGTGGTCGATGTGGCCGGCGGTCCCGACGGTCAGCGGCGCGTGCCGCTCGCTCATCGCCGTACGGCGCAGACCGCCTGCGCCACCGCGGCGAGCTCGTCGTCGCTCAGCGTCCGGGGGTCGAGCAGCACCCGACCGCGCTCGATCCGCGCCAGCACCGGCGGCTCACCGTCCCGCAGCGCCCGCGCCAGCGCGTCGGCGCCGGACGTGCCGGGGTCGATCGCCACCACCGGCCCGGGAAGCTCCAGCAGCGGCAGCGCCCCGCCGCCCACGCGCGCGACGCCAGCGATGATCTCGCCGCCGGTCGCCTCCGCCAGCGTCTGCGCCCGCCGCGCCAGCTCATCGGCGGAGACGGTGAGCATGGCGAGCACCGGCAGCTCGCGCCGCGCCAGCTCTGGATCCCGGTACAGGGCGAGCGTCGCCGCGAGCGCCGCCAGCGAGAGCTTGTCGATGCGAACCGCGCGAGCCAGCGGATGAGCCTGGGCGGCGTCGACCGCGGATCTGGTGCCGACGATGATCCCGGCCTGCGGACCGCCGAGGAGCTTGTCGCCCGAGAAGCAGACCAGCGCGGCGCCGGCCCGCACCGAACGGCGCACCGCGGGCTCGTCCGCCAGCGGCGGCAGCTCGTCGGCGAGCACTCCCGAGCCGACGTCGTCGATCACCGGCACCCCCAACGAGCACAGCGGCTCGATCTCGACCGACTCGACGAAGCCGGTCGTCCGGAAGTTGGATTGGTGGGCGCGCAGAAGCGCGCCTGTGTTGGCGTTGACGGCAGCCCGGTAGTCGCTGAGTCGCGTCCGGTTGGTGGTCCCCACCTCGATCAATCGCGCCCCCGCCTGCGCCACCACCTCGGGGATGCGAAAGCCGCCGCCGATCTCGATCAGCTGCCCTCTGGAGACGACCAGCTCGCGATCGTCTCCGGCGAGCGCCGCGGCGGCGAGCAGGACCGCGGCGGCGCAGTTGTTGACGGCGATCGCCGCCTGCGCTCCGGTGAGCTCGCATAGGAGTCGCTCAACGTGGTCGTGCCGGGAGCCGCGCTCGCCGGTGGCCAGATCGAGCTCCAGGTTGCTGTAACCGACGGCGGCTCGGCCGACGGCGTCGCGGGCGGCCTGGGCCAACGGCGCTCGCCCCAGGTTGGTGTGCACGATCACGCCGGTGGCGTTCACCACCCGGCGCAGCGACGGGCGCAGCCGTCGCATGCCGCGCTGCACCAGGTCGATGTCGTCGTCAGCGCCCGCCAGCAGCTCGGCGCGTCGCTCGGTGAGCACCGCCCGGGCCACCGACACCGCCAGACGGTCGACGGAGGGAAGTTCGCGCAGCGCCGCGCGGCGCTCGGCGCCGTCCACCGGGTGTTTCATGCGCTGCCTACGGAGCGGCGAAGGAGTCGAACCTTCCCGCCGTGGGATCGCCACGACTCCCCGGCTTTGAAGGCCGGTTGGGGCACCGGCCCCGGCCGCTCCAAGCGGGGACTATGAAAGCAGGATCGCGCCCGCCTCACCGTCCACCATCCGTCCGATCACGGTCCCGTCGAATTCGGAGACACGGTCGCCGGGTAGCGCCACCAGCAAGCCCCCCGAGGTGGCGGGGTCACACGCCAGCCGTCGGCGCGCCTCGCTGACATCGGCGGCGAACGTCGTGAATCCGTCGGCGTAGGCGCGGTTGCGCTCTCCCCCACCCGACACCCCCGTTCCATCGCCGAGGGCATCGAGCGCGCCGGGCAGAACGGGGACCGCCGCCGCCTGCACCTCCGCCGCCAGCCCGCTCTCCCGAGCCAGGTTGTGCAGGTGGCCGAGCAGCCCGAACCCGGTGACATCGGTGACGGCGTGGGCCCCGGCGGCCAGGGCTTGGCGTCCGGCGGTCGCGTTGAGCGCCACCATGGTCTGGACCGCCAAGTCGAGCTCGGCATCTCCGATCGCGCCACGCTTGCGGGCGGTGGTGAGGGCGCCGACGCCGAGCGGCTTGCTCAACGCCACGACGTCCCCCGGCTTTGCCCCGGCGTTGGTCAACATCTCGGCGGGGTCGACGGTGCCGGTGACTGCAAGCCCGTACTTAGGCTCGGGATCGTCGATCGAGTGGCCGCCGACGATGGCGCACCCGGCCGCCTCGGCGACGGCCAGTCCGCCTTCGAGCACGCGGCGAAGCACATCGGGGCCGAGTCGCGACAGCGGGAAGGCGACCAGGTTCAGTGCGGTCAGCGGCGTGCCCCCCATCGCGTAGACATCCGACAGGGCATTGGCGGCGGCGATGCGCCCGAAGTCGAACGGGTCGTCGACGATCGGCGTGAAGAAGTCGACGGTCTGGACGAGGGCGAGATCGGGGGCCAGCGCGAACACCGCGGCGTCGTCGCCGCTGGCCGATCCGACCAGCAGCCGCGGGTCGCTGGTTGCCGGCAGCCCGCGCACGATCGGCAGAAGTTCGCCCGGCGGCAGCTTGCAGCCACAACCGGCGCCGTGAGACAGCGAAGTCAGCGGTACGGACACCACCAGGCAAGGGTACGGCCCCTCGCTCCTGGCCGACACGGCTACCGGCGATGCGCCTCCGGCGGCCGTCCTCTAGCTCTCCGGCGGCTCGGCCGGGATCGCGGCGTCGGAGCGCTCGGCCGCGTCGTTGTGACGCTCGGCGATCCACTCGCCACTGTCGGTGCGCCGGACCGCCCCCACGCGGGTTCCGCCCTGATCGTGCAGGCCACCGGCGTCATCCACGGTCAACGCCGGCTGCCCTCCGACCGACCCGGTGACGACCTGCTGAACCCGTTCGGTGTCGAAATGCTCCAGTTTCCGGTCGTTGAGGGCGGCCGCGACGGCCGCCAACGCTCGCTCGATCTCCATGTCGGATGCCATGCGTCAGCCATACCCGGGCCGCAGCGGGCAAACCGGGGCGGCTCCGATGTTCGCGGGCGGACGCCGGTTTGCTTGCCGGGGGCCTGCCGGGGTACGGTGGCGCTCGTGCCCAACGCGCGCCGCGTGATCCCTCCCTTTCTCCGACAGCTGCGCGGAGACCGGCTGGGGCTCGGACGCGCCGCCCAGTCGTCGCACTCGGAGCAGCTGGTCGCCCGCACCCAGACGGCGGACCGGGTCGTGCAGTCGATCTGCCCGTACTGCGCCGTCGGCTGCGGGCAGAAGGTGTACGTCAAGGACGAGAAGGTGATCCAGATCGAGGGCGATCCGGACTCGCCGATCTCCCGCGGCCGCCTGTGCCCCAAGGGGTCGGCCTCTGAGAAGCTCGTCAACTCCTCGACGCGCGAGACGAAGGTCAAGTACCGCCGACCGGGGGCTCAAGACTGGGAGGACCTGTCGCTGAAGCGGGCGACCGAGATGATCGCCGACCGGCTCATCCGGACGCGTCAGCAGACGTGGGAAGAGGAGACCGACGACGGGGAGCCGCTCAAGCGCACGCTGGGCATGCACTTCCTCGGCGGGGCGACGCTGGACACCGAGGAGAACTACCTGATCAAGAAGTTCTTCACGGCGCTGGGGGCGGTTTCGGTGGAGAACCAGGCCCGCATATGACACAGCTCCACGGTCCCCGGTCTGGGGACCTCGTTCGGGCGCGGCGGCGCCACCAGCTTCCAGCAGGACCTGCAGAACTCCGACTGCATCCTGATCATGGGCTCGAACATGGCCGAGCAGCACCCGGTCGGCTTTCAGTGGGTGATTGAGGCCAAGGAGCGCGGGGCCAAGGTCATCCACGTCGATCCTCGGTTCACGCGCACCAGCGCGATGGCTGACTTGCACGTCCCCATCAGGGCGGGCACCGACATCGCCTTCCTGGGTGGCGTCGTGAATTACATCTTCGAGCACGATGGCTGCTTTGAGGAGTACGTCCGGTCCTACACCAACGGCCCGGTGATCCTCAAGCCGGAGTTCGAGGACAGCGAGGACGCCAGTGGCTTCTTCTCGGGCTGGAACCCGGCGGACAGCGCCTACGGGATCAGCACCTGGGGCTACAAGGGGACCACCGGCGCCGCGACCGCGGGCAAGACCGAGCAGACGGCCGACGTCTCCGGCGATCAGGCCCACGGCGCGCACGGCATGAAGCTCGAGGCCGGCGAGCCACCCGAGTACGACGATTCCATGCAGGACGAACATTGCGTCCTGCAGGTTCTCAAGCGTCACTTCGCCCGGTACACGCCGGAGGCGGTGGCGGAGATCTGCGGATGTGCGCCCGCTGACGTGATCAAGGTGGCCCGGGCGCTATGCGAGAACTCCGGGCGGGAGCGGACCTCGGCGGTCGTCTACTCCGTCGGCTGGACGCAGCACACCGTCGGGGTGCAGAACATCCGGGCCGCCTCGATCGTGCAACTGCTGCTCGGCAACATCGGCCGCCCCGGCGGCGGCATCATGGCGCTGCGCGGTCACGCCAACATCCAGGGCTCGACCGACATCCCGACGCTGTACGACATCCTTCCCGGCTACATCCCGATGCCGCACCCGCAGTCGCACCCGTCGCTGGAGAAGTTCATCGAGCAGAGCGGCCCCGACACCGGCGCCTGGGGCAACCTGAGCCACTACATGGTGTCGCTGCTGAAGGCGTGGTGGGGCGATGCCGCCACTGCGGAGAACGAGTTCTGCTTCCAGCACCTGCCGCGAATCAACGGAGACCACTCGCACTACGCGATGATGCTCAAGATGCTCGACGGCGGGGTCCAGGGCATGTTGTGCGTCGGTCAGAACCCGACCGTGGGCTCGGCCAACTCCAAGCTGATGCGACTCGCCCTGGCCAAGCTCGACTGGCTCGTCGTGCGCGACTTCCAGCCCACCGAGACGGCGCTGTTCTGGCGCGACTCTCCCGAGCACGAGTCCGGCGAGGTGCGGGCGCAGGACATCCAGACCGAGGTGTTCTTCATGCCCGCCGCCGCCCACACCGAGAAGGAAGGATCGTTCACCAACACCCAGCGGCTGCTGCAATGGCGTTACAAGGCGTGTGAGCCCCCCGGCGACGCTCGCTCGGAGCTGCACTGGGTCTTTCACCTGGGCAGGGCGATCCGGGGCAAGCTGGCCGGATCCGCGGATCCCAACGACCGCCCGATCCTCGATCTGACATGGGATTACCCGCTGCAGGGCCCACAGGACGAACCCGACGCTGCGAGCGTGCTGCAGGAGATCTCCGGGCGCAAGGCCGATGGTTCGTTCCTGGATAGCTACGACGACCTAAACGACGACGGCTCCACGACCTGCGGTTCGTGGATCCACTGCGGCATCTACAAGGACGGGGTCAACCAGGCGGCGCGCAAGCGGCCGGGGGACGAGCAGAACTGGATCGCCCCCGATTGGGGCTGGGCGTGGCCGAAGGACACCCGGATCATCTACAACCGCTGCTCGGCCGACCCGGACGGCAATCCGTGGTCGGAGCGCAAGCGCTACGTCTGGTGGGATGCCGAGCACGAGCAGTGGACGTCGCTGGGCGACTCCCCGGACTTTCCGCCCACCAAGGCGCCCGACTACAAGCCGGACCGCGACGACAAGGGGATGGCCGGGATCCGCGGCGACAAGCCGTTCATCCTGCATCCCGACGGCCGCGGCTGGCTCTACTCCCCCACCGGGCTGGTCGACGGGCCCCTGCCGACGCACTACGAGCCGCAGGAGTCCCCATTTCGTAACCTGCTCTACGCCCAGCAGCAGAACCCCACGCGGCAGGTGTACCACCGGCCCGAGAACCCGTATCACCCGGTGGACCGGGAGCCGGGCGCAGACGCATTCCCGTTCGTGCTCGCCACCTACCGGCTGACCGAGCACCACACCGCCGGCGGGATGTCTCGCACCGTGCCCTACCTGGCCGAGCTGCAGCCCGAGTTCTTCGTCGAGGTGTCGCCACAGCTGGCGACCGAGCGTGGACTTGAGCATGCAGGCTGGGCAACCATCGTCACCGCCCGCGGCGCGGTGGAGGCGCGGGTGATGGTCACCGCCCGGATCAAGCCGCTGGAGATTCAAGGACGGACGATGCACCTGGTAGGCGCGCCCTACCACTGGGGCGGAGTGGGGATCGTCACCGGCGACTCGGCCAACGAGCTGCTGCCGCTGGCACTGGACAACAACACCCACATCGCCGAGTACAAGGTGGCGACCTGCGACATCCGTCCCGGTCGCCGGCCGCGGGGACGTCAGCGGCTGGAGCTGGTGGAGGAATACCGGCGGCGGGCGGGAGCCAAGGACTGATGAAGCTCCAGACCTACGCGTGGCCATCGACCTACGGCGAGCCGGCCCGGCCGCGGATGGGCTTCTTCACCGACACGTCGGTGTGCATCGGCTGCAAGGCGTGCGAGGTGGCGTGCAAGGAGTGGAACCAGATCCCGATGTCAATGCAGGGTTTCACCGGTAAGTCCTACGACAACACCGTGGACCTCGGCGCCGACACCTGGCGCCACGTCGCCTTCGTCGAGCAGCAGCTGCCGGTCGACGCGGCCGACGGGGGCTCGCTGGTGCAGGTGGCGCAGCGGGGGGCCGCAATGGAGGCCGGGGTCCAGACCTACCAGGAGGGCGACGGGATCCGCTGGCTGATGGCCTCGGACGTCTGCAAGCACTGCACTCACGCCGCCTGCCTCGAGGTGTGTCCGACAGGCGCCCTGTTTCGCACCGAGTTCGGCACCGTGGTCGTGCAGGAAGACGTGTGCAACGGGTGTGGCTACTGCGTGCCCGCCTGTCCCTTCGGCGTGCTCGACCAGCGCGAGGAGGACGGGCGCGTGTGGAAGTGCACGCTGTGCTACGACCGGCTCAAAGCCGACAAGGAGCCGGCGTGCGCCCAGGCCTGCCCCACCAACTCGATTCAGTTCGGCGAGCTCGGCGACCTGCGCGAGCACGCCGAGCACCGTCTCGCCGCGCTGCAGGAAGCCGGTCAGGCACAGGCGCGGCTGTACCTGGCCGACGACGACGACGGCGTTGGTGGCGCGGGCGCGTTCTTCCTGCTCCTCGACGAGCCCGAGGTCTACGGGCTGCCGCCCGACCCGATTGACACCGTCCACGACATCGGGTCGATCTGGGCCGCCGCCGGCGCCGCCGCCGTCGCCCTCGGTGCCGGACTCGCCGCCGCCGTGCTCGGCGGCCGGCGGTGAGCAAGGTGCGCTCCTATCACGGACAGCCGGTGATCAAGGAGCCGACGTGGACGTGGGAGATCCCGTGCTACTTCTTCACCGGCGGCCTCGCCGGCGCCTCCGCGGGACTCGCCTACCTGTCAGAGCTGCGCGGCGATGAGGCGCTCTCCCGCCGGGCCTGGGGGGTGGCTCTGAGCGGCATCGGGGTCAGTCCGGTGCTGCTCATCTCCGACCTCGGCCGGCCGGCGCGGTTCGTGAACATGCTGCGCATGTTCAAGGTCACGTCTCCGATGAGCGTCGGCTCCTGGGTGCTGAGCGTCAGCGGCGCGACCACCGCGGTCGCCGCCGCCCATTCCTGGCTCGGGCTGTTCCCCCGCCTCGCCCGGGTGGCGCGACCCGCCGCCGCCGTCTTCGGACTGCCGCTGTCGACCTATACCGCGGCGCTGGTGGCCAACACCGCGGTGCCGGTGTGGCACGAGTCGAGACGAACCCTGCCGTTCGTGTTCGGTGCCGGCGCCGGCCTCAGCGCGGGCGCGGCGACGATGATCGCCAGCCCTGTCGCTGACGCCGGCCCGGCGCGGCGTCTGGCCGTCGGCGGCGCCATCGCCGAGATCGCCACCAACGAGCTGATGCGACGCCGGCTGGCGGAGCACGGCGAGCCCTACCGGCAGGACGCTCCCGCCAGGTTCGGCGACATCACGCGCGCCTGCCTGGCCGCGGGATCGGCCCTCTCCCTGATCCGCGGCTCGCGCTCACGCAGCGCCGCCGCCGTCGCCGGGACGCTGCTGCTAGCCGGCGCCCTGAGCGCCCGCTGGAGCGTGTTCAAGGCCGGATTCGCCTCCGCCGCCGATCCCAGGTACGTGGTCGATCCCCAACGGCAGCGAGCCGACGCCAAGCCGGGAGGCGGAGCGGCACGGCGCCACGCCAAGCTCGCCGCGGGCGATCCTCAGCTCGGCTCCCCGGCGACGCTGCGCTGAGCCGCGGGGCTATCCGTCAGCAGCTCGAATGAGCACGACGTGGTCGGGGTTGACCCCGACGAGTTGGCCGGTGTCGGCGTCCGGAACCCAGGCCAGCTCCATCAGCGAGCCGCGGGCGGCAGCCAGGACCGCCGCCTCCACGTCCCGCGGGCCGCCCTTCACCAGCAGGCGCTCGCCCCCGACCATAATGACCTCGGTGGTATCAGTCATAGCGCCCACTGGGGACTCCCGGTGGTTGATCTCGGTCTCGACCGGCGTCCGCGATCAGCGCCAACGGCTGGAGCCGCTCGATCCCGCCGGGCGAGCTCAGCCGTCAAATTCCGAGACGTCGTACGCGTTGCCGATGAGCACCTCGAAGCTGGCGTTGCGCGGCCCCTCGCGCTGCTCGTAGTAGACGACGAACGGCTGGTGGGGCCCCATGTCGAAGATCGCGATCACCGTGTCGCCGCAGATCGGGTCGGGCCGACCGACCGTCGTCACGCAGTCGAGGTTGCCGCGGCGGGTCCACAGCTCGACGATCCGGCGGTCACGCGGTGCCCGCCCCAGGTGTCGCTCGATCTGCTTGCGCATCGAGCAATAGGCGGCCTGGACCGTCGCCGGATGGTCGACCTCTCCCGGGATGAAGAACGCGGTCACGCCGAGTCACAGGCCACGGTTGCGCGCGTCCTTGCTCAAAGCGACCGCCAAAGCGGCCGGATCGGTCCGCGTCTGAAGCTCATCGATTCGCTTGTCGTGGCGCTGGAAGTCGCGATACACGGAGTCCTGGAGCCCCTGGACGAGTTTCTCCAGGTGGGCGATCCGCGCCTCCAGGGCCTCGATCGACGTGACCTGACGGCCACTCTCGTCCACCGCAGCCGACGCCGGTGGGGACGGGAACCGCTGGCGGGTCTGGCGGATCAGCGTGGCCAGACCGTTACGTCCTGGCCGACTCACCGCTTGCCGCGACGCCTTCGCGGGACCGCCTGCGGCGAGTACCGATCGCGTTCCTCATCGGTCATCTGGCGAATGACCAATGATCCGGCGCGGACCTCCTCGCGGATGCTCGCGAGCTTTTCCTCGCGCTTGCGCTCTGCCCGCTCGCGCGCCGTGGTCGCCGCCGACGGGCGGCCGGTCTTCGCCGCCGGTTCAGCGGCTTGCGGCGGTGGCGCCGCGGCGCTGCTTGGAGTGGCGATCCGGGCGATGGGCTGCATCTCACTTCGTTCCCGGCGCGTAGAATTTGCGGAGGCATGCTGCGTCGGCAAGCAGACCCACGGTGCAAGACTGTCGATCGAACGTAGCACCCCCACCGGCGTCTGGCAACTGCACGATCGTCACGGCGCGCCGGTAATCCGCTAGGCTCTGGTCCTGTCCGAGCATCCGCTCGGCGCAACCGCAGTGCCACGCGTCACGGCAGTCGTTGCTTTTCAGCGTCCTCCGCGTTTCGCAGTGCACACGACTGGAGGAATGTCAGATGGCTACAGGAACCGTGAAGTGGTTCAGCGACGACAAGGGCTTTGGCTTCATCACTCCCGATGAGTCGGGTCAGGACCTGTTCGTGCACCACAGCGCGATCCAGGGCAGCGGCTACAAGTCGCTGGCCGAGGGTGCGAAGGTCAGCTACGACGCCGAGCAGGGCCAGAAGGGCCCCGCCGCCGCCAACGTCCTCGCGCTCTAAGGAGGCACCGCGTGGCCTCGCGCGGCAAGAAGAAGACGACGATGGCAAAGCTCGCTCGGGAAAGCCGGCTGCGAGAACGCCGTCAGGAGAAGAAGGCCAAGAAGGACGCCCGCCGCCGGACGCCACTCGGCGAGGTCGCCGGCGACGGTCAGTATCCGACTCCGGACCCGAACGGGTCCGGAGTATCGCTGCCCGAAGCAGAGGCCGAAGCCGATCGACCCTGATCCCGCCGTCGGCGGGCGTGACCGCTCCCGACCCGGCTTGACCTGACCGTCGATCGGCGCCTTCCCGACCAGATCGAGAGCGCCGCCTACTTCGTGGTCAGCGACGCGCTGACCAACGCGGCCAAGCACTCCCATGGCAGCGGTCCGGGTGGCTGCCGCCTATGGAGATCAGCGTCTCACCGTCGAGGTGGCCGGCCCCTCAACTCGTAACTGCGCCGCTCGAGCTCGCCCCAGCGAGCTCATGGCAGCTACTCCAGGACGCGGCGCCAGGCAGCGCCGCCAGTGGCAACGAGATTGGCGCTCAGTAAGGATCCACGGGCGCTTCGTCGATCGTGCGCGCCCCGATCCGCTTTGCGGCCGTCGCCGCGGTGGAGCCGACGGGTACCAGGTCCCCGGCTCCGCCCAATCCACTCGTCGGCATATTGGCGAAGAGCGACTCGCTCGCCCCACCAGTCACGCGGTAGGTCTCATGCCAGACTCCCACGTCCCCGCTGTCGCCCACGGACGCGTTGTAGTGCTTCCAGGCGGCAAGGTGGGGCGCGTCCGGCGAACGGGCGAATCGTTCGAGATCCTCAAACGAGCGCCAGTACTGCACGACTATCGGACTCAGCGGATTCTTGAACGCCGGCTCATAGTGCAGTAGGCCAGCCTGCGGATGCTGGTCCAGCCACTTGAGCATCTGAGGCATGGCGGTGATCACCGGCCACCACTGCTTCACCCTCAGCGGCCGGTTGACGCGCATCCCGATCAAGAAAACGACGAACTCGCCATCGTGGCTGGCGGCCCACCGCCCGGTGCGGATGTTCACCCGAGACAGCCTCGCAGCTTCATGCCACGAACACCAGCGGCGCCGTCCGTCACGCCGTGCGAAATCCGCGTACCGCCAGGGGCACGAAGATCAACAGCAGAGCGAAGAGCCAGCCGAGGGTACCGAGCACCGGGGCGAGCGCTTGTCCGTGGCCGATCGTCAAGGCGCGGGTCGCGTTCACCACCAAGGTGACCGGATTGATGTTGGCGAAAGCGTGCACGACTCCGGGCATCTTCGCCGTGGGTACGAACGCGGAGGACGCGAACACGAGCGGGAACACCCAGATGAACCCGATCGATTGTGCGGTCTCGGGATTGCGTACTGACACGCCGACAAATGCACTTATCCACGAGAACACGTAGGCGAAGGACAGGACCAGCACCAGCGCCAGCACGACCTGATAAAGGGGCTGGCTGGGCCGGAAGCCGACGGCGATGCCGATCAGCAGCATCACGATCAACGTGGCGGCGTTGGTCATCAGATCAGCGGCGGTGCGGCCGATCAGCACTGCTGAGCGGGCGATCGGCAGCGAGCGGAAGCGATCGACGACGCCCGCCGCCAGATCTTCGGTCAAGCCAAGACCCGTCGTCAACGCACCGAACACGGCGGTCATGACGATGATCCCGGGGATCAGGAAGTTGACGTAGCTCACCCGGCCGGTATCGATCGCTGAGCCGAACACGTAGCGGAACAGCAGCACGAAGATCACCGGCTGCACGAACAGGTAGCCGACATACATCGGCCGGCGCAGGATCTTGCGCAGCTGACGTGTGGCCATCACCCGGCTGTCGGCGATGGTCTCGGCGACGGTGAGACGGCTGCGGTCGGCCACGGCGTGGGCTGGGCTGCTCACTGATCATCCTCTCTCATGGTGCCGCCGGCGCGAGCCCTCGGTCGGTCGGCTCATCGGCGCCGGGACGGCCGGTCAGGCTGAGGAAGACGTCGTCGAGGCTGGGCTGTTGTAATTCGATCGACGCGATCGTCAGCCGGCGCGCGTCCAGCCGGCGGAGCGCCTGCACCGACGCGGCGGGATCTGTCACCGCCAGTCGCATTTCCCCAGCCGCCTCGTCAACGTGCGGCCGCTCGCCCGCGCCCAGGTCGGCCAGCGCCGCCGAGGCGTGCGCGACGTCCGTCGGATCGGCAAGACGGATGATGAGTGCGCCGCCGCCGATAGCCGCTTTGAGCTGCCCGGTGGTGCCCTGTGCGACGACCCGCCCGTGGTCGACCACGGCGACCTGCTGCGCCAGACGATCGGCCTCGTCGAGGTACTGGGTCGTGAGCAGCACGGTGGTTCCCTCGAGCCTCAACTCCTCGACGATCCGCCAGAGCTCCTCACGTGAACGAGGATCGAGGCCCGTGGTCGGCTCGTCGAGGAGGACCACCGGCGGGCGGCCGATCAGCCCCGCGGCGAGGTCGAGCCGGCGGCGCATGCCACCCGAATACGCGGCCACGCGGCGGTCGGCCACGTCGACGAGCGCAAACCGCTCGAGTACCTCCCCGGCGCGTCTGCGTGCCTCAGCGCCCGGTAGGCGGTTGAGCCGGCCGATCATCTCGATGTTCTCGCGCCCGGTGAGCTCTCCATCGACCGCCGCGAGCTGGCCGGCGAGACCGATCCGGCGGCGCACTGCCAGCGGCTGGGAGACGACATCGCAACCGAGCACGGCCACCCGCCCCACGTCGGGCTCGAGCAGCGTCGCCAGGATGCGGATGAGCGTGGTCTTACCCGCTCCGTTGGGCCCGAGCAACCCGAACACGGTGCCCTCCTGGACCTGAAGGTCCAGATTGGCAAGCGCCGTCACGTCCCCGAAGCGCTTGCCGAGCCCCTCCACCTCGATCGCCGAATTCGTCGTCATCGCCGTCTCCTCGGTTCTGAACGGCCTGGTCATCCGGCCGAGCCGATGTGGACCGATCGGCTGCGGCGGCGGATCGCGATGTCGCCGTAGCCGGTGCGGGCCCGCACCTGCACGGTGTCGGCGCCCGGTGGGGGCGGTCCGGAGGCGTCCAGGTCGTTGTCAAGCTGGCCGTAGCTCGTGTGCAGGTCAAGCCACGCAGCGGTCTGGTCGAGGATCGCGATCTCGATACCGCCGTATCCGGTCTCGGCCACGACCGAGCCTTGTCCGGCCGCGCCGACGCGGATCTCGCCGTTGGCCGTCTTGGCCACGACCGCCGCGCTGGAGCGCTCGATCGCGATGTCGCCATTGGCCGCCTTGACGCTCAGCTCGCCGGTGATGCCACCGACGCGAATGTCGCCGCTGGAGCTCTTGATCACTGCGGCGCCGTCGATCTGCTCTGCCCGCACATCGCCGGAAGCGGTGGTCAGCTCAGCGTCCCCGATCGCCCGCCCCAGAGCGATATCGCCGGCCGTGGTCATCAACCTGACGGCTCTGGCCTGCTCGAGGTGGATCTCGCCGACTGTCTTCAGGCGGCAGTCGCCGAGCTCCCCGGTGCACCGGAATGTCCCCAGCGACGACGTCCCGGTCACACGCGACTCCGCCGGAAGCTCGATGGTGACTTGTACCGACCCGCCGTAGCCGAACGGGCTCCATGACCGCCAGCGGCCGGTGGCCTTGACCAGCAGCCGACCGCCGGAGTACTCCACGCGCGTCTGCTCGGCGGCGTTCGCATCGGCCCGCTTGGCGCCATCGCTCGGACGCACCTCGACTCTCGTGTCCGGGCGATCGCCCGCGGAGATAAGGACGTCGCCGACGATGAGCTCGATCGCCGCGAGGATGGGAGCTGGCGTCTCGAAGGTCGGCATCGCTAACGTCCCCAGCCGGTGTAGCCCTGCCCACCCCGCGGGGCGCTGTGCTCACGCCGCACCCCGGTCTCGCCGCGCTCCGCAGCGGCGGCCGCTGCCCGCACCAGCCAGCTGTTGATCGACAGACCCTCCCGGTCCGCCGCCTGCTCGACCCGGTCCTTCAGCTTGTCGGGGAGGCGGAGGTTCACCCGGGCGACTCCCCCCTCCCCGATACCGGCGGGCGGAGGCAGCGAACCACCGGCAGCGCCGGCCTCGCCGGCGCTCGGCACGTCGCCGTCGCCTGCGGGCGCCGCCACCACCACGAACTCGGGCTCGCCGCCGCGGAGCCGCAGCTCGACCGACCCGGGCGCGAGCTCGCGGGTGATCTCCGCCGCCGCCACCGTCAGCGCGTCCAAGAGCATCAGCCGGACCGCCGGGTGCAGCGGTGCGCTGAGCCGCTGCGCGAGGGCACGGGCCTCGTCACCCCCCGTCTCCGCCGCCAGCGCCAGCTGCTCGAGGAGATGATCGATATGCGGCCCCAGCTCCATGACACCAGTATGGCATCATTGTGGCACCACGTCAACACCAAGTAGACACTGAAAGCGCGTGCTCCGAGCGCCGGTCAGTGAGATCGCGCTGGCCGCTTTGCCCGCGCGATTGGGGCCTAGCATGGCGGTGATGCACGACAGCGTGGTTGTCGGCGAGTTCTCTCACCAGGCAGAGGCGTTTGATCGCGCACCGGTGATGAACGCCGCGGAGACGCTCGGCGCCCTGATCGAGTTGACGCCGGAGGGCGGCGGAGGTCGCTGGCTTGAGGTGGCGTGCGGGACGGGCATCGTTTCGCGGGCGCTGGCGGTGCGGGTGGGCGAGGTGCTCGGTGTCGATCTCACCGGCGGCATGCTCGATGTCGCGCGGCGCAGAGCCCGGTCCGCCGGCCTGGCCAACGCGAGCTATGTGGTTGGCGACGCCACCGATTTGGCGCTGCCCGACGCCTGCTTTGACGGCGTGGTCACCCGCTTTAGCCTGCACCACATCCCGGTGCCGGTGCGGGTAATCGGCGAGCTCGCCCGGGTGGTTCGTCCCGGAGGCTCGGTGATCATCGGCGATCACGTGACCGACGAGGATGCCGCTGCGGCGGCATGGCATCAGGAGATCGAGCGTCTGCGCGACCCTTCGCACTGGAGCTGTTTGACCGCCGCGCGGATCCGCGAGCTCGGCCACCAGGAGGGGCTCGTACTCAGCGGCGAGCGTCTGATCGCGTTCGAGCTCGATTTCGAGGAGTGGCTGGAACGCGCGAGCGGCGGCGTCCTAGCCGGCGCGCTGGTGCAAGCATGCCTGGCTGAGCGCCCTACTGGGACTGGTGCCTTCATGGTCACCGGCTCAGGCGAGAGCCGCAAGCTGCGGCTGCTGTATTCGCTGACTTCCTGGCGGCGTCCCTAGAACAGCCACGCCGAACGACGAGACGAACGTCATGGCACTTCACAAGATGGACGTCGAGGTGCTCGGGCCGTGGTCGCTGGCGACGAGCAAGGCCTTTTGGGAGGGGTTCGCCCCTGCATCGTTGCCCAAGCGGGACCAGACGCACCGACTGCGGTCGGTGTTCTTGGTTGAGGGCGACTGGAGCCGGGTGGAAATCGAGGTGACCCAGCGGGGGAACAAGGCCGGCATCGTCCTCACCGGCGACGCGGACCTCACGGCGGCCGGCGCCCAAGCGTGCCGCTTCCTGTCTTTGGACGTCGATGCCCGCGCCTGGCCCGAGGTCGCCCGGCGCGATCCCGTCATCGCGCAGGCGCAGGCGCAGCTGCCCGGGCTCCGGCCGTGCGGCTTTTACTCGCCCTACGAGGCGGCGGCGTGGTCGGTACTGTCGCAGCGCATCCGGATCGTCCAGGCAGCACGATTGCGCGACGACCTGATGCATCGCCACGGCGACGATGGCGCGTTTCCGGCGCCGCAGGTGCTGCGTGACTGCGAGCTCGACCTGCCAGGTCGCAAGGCCGAGTACCTGCGGGCCGTGGCCGAGGCAGCGCTCGAGGGGCGGCTTGACGGCGCGGCCCTGCGCTCCGTCGAGCCGGACGAGGCCGTCCGGACGGTACAAGCGATCAAGGGACTGGGGCCGTTCGCCGCCGAGCTCGTCGTCATCCGCGGCGCCAGCGCGCCGGACGTGTTACCCCGGCACGAGCGGCGCCTGGCCGCCGAGGTCGTCGAACGCTATGGCTCCGGCCACCCCCTCGCCGCCGTCTCCGAAGCCTGGCGGCCGTTCCGCAGCTGGGCCGCCGTGCACCTGCGCGCGTTGCGGGAACAGCGCACCAGTGAGGTCGGCCAGTGACGCCGGCGGCGACATCCGTTCGCCGCGGGGGCTGCGGTCGCCTATTCGCCGTCCGTCGGGACCGGCTTGGGGGCGACGTGCTGGAAGCCGAACCGGCCCTTGATGCACAGGTTGCCGCGGGTGATGTCGTGGTCGTCGGGGGAGCTGACCTTGACGATCTGGTTGTCCTGCACGTGGAGGTTGAGGTTGCAGCCCACGCCGCAGTACGGGCAGACCGTCTCGGTCTGCGTCTGCCGGGACTCGTCCCAGGCATCGGCCTCGCGCAGCTCGTGCTCGGAGCTGAACATGAGCGCGCCGGTCGGACACACGGCGATGCAGTTTCCGCAGTAGACGCAGGCCGATTCGGGTAGCGGGTTGGCGTACTCGGTGGAGATCCGGGCGTCGAAGCCCCGCCCGGCGACGGTGATCGCGAACGTGTTCTGCCACTGCTCACCGCACGCGTCGACGCACTTGTAACAGAGGATGCACTTCGAGTAGTCACGCACGTAGAGATCGTTGTCGATCTTCGCTGGAGCGTGCACGGTGGCGGCGGTCTGACCGTCCGGGGTCTCGTGGTGGCCGGTGCGCTTGTGGTCGCGCTCGGAGTCGGGCGGCGCCGGCGGGCCGTAGCGCTCGGGATGGGCGTCGTAGCGCTCCAGGTAGTCCTGCGCCTTTGCGGTGATGGACAGATCGACCGACGACGCCAGGAACTCGATCACCATCTTGCGGCTGCGACGCACGCGCGGCGAATCGGTGTGGATGACCATGTCCGCCTCGACCGCGCGCGAGCACGCCGGCACCAGCGCACGGGCGCCTTCCATCTCCACCACGCAGATGCGACACGCATTGGCCGGGGTCAGCGTCTCGCCGTAACACAGGGTCGGGGTCTCGATCCCCAGCGCGGTGCAGGCATCGAGCACGGTGGAGCCCTCGGGCACCTCGACCTGGCGCTCGTCGATCGTGAGCGTCACCAGGCGCGCCGGGGGCTGGCTGGGGGCCATCGGCAGTTCGATCATGAAGCGCGTCCTTTAGTTGAAGACTCCGAGACGATTGATCGCCGATTCGACCGCCGCCGAGGCGGTCTGCCCGAGCCCGCAGATCGACGCGTCGCGCATCGCCTCACCGATCTCGGCGATCAGCGCCAGCTCATCGCCGACCGTCCCGCGCGTCCGGCCGGACACCAGGCGCGCCAGCGCCTCTTCCTGGCGCACCGTACCGACCCGGCAGGGGACGCACTGCCCGCAGCTCTCATCGCGAAAAAACGCGGCGATCGTCATCAGTAGACGACCGATGTCCACTTGATCGTCGATGGCGACCACGACGCCGGAGCCGAGGGTGGTCTTGGCCGCGCGGGTGTCCTCGAAAGTCAACGGGAGATCCAGATCCTCGGGGGTGATGAAGCTGCCGGCCGCACCGCCGAGCAGCACCGCGCACAGCCTCCGCCCAGAACGGACGCCCCCCGCCAGCTCGAGCAGCTCGCGCAGCGTGGTCCCGAACGGCACCTCGTAGGTACCCGGTTGCTCGACGGCTCCCGAGACGCAGAACAGCTTCGGTCCGGTCGAGTGCTCGGTCCCGATTGCCGCGAACGCGACCCCGCCCTCGAGCACGATCGGCAACGCGTTGACGAGCGTCTCGACATTGTTGACGACCGTCGGCTGGCCGAACAGACCGCGTTGCACCGGGAACGGCGGCTTGTTGCGCGGTTCGCCTCGGTATCCCTCGATCGAACCGAAGATCGCGGTCTCCTCTCCACAGATGTAGGCACCCGCGCCCTTTCGCAGCTCGATGTCGAAGCGCGGCCCGTGCGAGAGGATGTTCTCCCCGAGCATCCCCCGCTCGCGGGCCTGCCCCAGGGCGTGCTCCAGCCTCCGCTGCGCGAGCGGATACTCGCCGCGCAGGTAGATGTAGCCTCGCTCGCACCCGGTCGCGTACGCGGCGATCGTCATCGCCTCGATCACCGAGAATGGGTCCCCCTCCAGAATCACTCGATCCTTGAACGTCCCCGGCTCGGACTCATCGGCGTTGCAGATCAGATAGTGCGGTCGGCGGGGCTGGCGAGCGACTGCGTCCCACTTGCGCCCCGTCGGAAACGCGGCCCCGCCGCGCCCCATGAGCTTGGAATCGAGGACCTCGCGAAGCACTCCCTCCGGACCGAGATCCAACGCCCGACGCAGCGCCGCATAGCCGCCGTGGGCTCGGTAGTCGTCAAGGCTCTCCGGATCGGCCTGCCCGATGCGACCGAGCAGCCGCAGCCCCGGCTGCCCCGACTGCGGCGGGATGCCCGAGCGGGGCGGCGGGGGGGTCGCGCCGTCCATGACCCCAAGCAGGTCACTGGCGTTGACGCTGGTCAGCTCGCGCTCCACCGGGGTCTCGCCCGATTCGACCAACAGCGCAGCCGGCGCCCGATCGCACTGACCCAGACAGGGACTCGGCAGCCAGCTGCGGCCATCACGGTCAGTCCCCGCCGGGCCTACCTGCTCGGTCAGCGTCCCGATCAGGGCTTCCGAACCGGCGCAGCGACAGACCACGTCGTTGCAGACGTGCAGCACGCGCGGCGCTCGCGGCTCGAGCGAGAACAGGGCGTAGAACGTCGCCACGCCGTATACGTCCGCGGGCGGGATCGTCAGTCGCCGCGCGATGTAGTTCAGACCGCCGGGACTGATCCAGCCGGCCTGCTCCTGTAGCGCGTGCAGCGTCGGCAACAGCGCAGGGCGTTGCGCTCGCGCCTCGTGTCCACCATGCGCGGAGTGTCCGTCGTCGATTCGGTCGGCTCCCACCCAGCTCGACAGCGGCGGCCCGAGGAACGCGTCGACCGCGTCACGCTCGGCTGCGGTCGGCTCGGCGTCAAGCAGGTGGACGTCCACGCTATTCGCCGGCCTCCCCGCTGGCCACCCCGGCCGTCTCGCGTTCCCGCCCGCTGCGCTTCTCGACGCGAACCGCGGTGGCCTTGAACTCCGCCGTCCCCGATTTGGCGTCGCTGGCGTCGATCGTCAGAACGTTGACATCGATCTCGTCTGGGAAGTGCATCGTCATGAACGCCAGACCGGGGCGCAGACCCGGATCGACGCGCACCGGCGCCTCGATCGACCCGCGACGCGAGCTGACCCGAACGATCTCACCCGGCTCGAGGCCGAGTTTCGAGGCATCCTCGGGACACAGATCGAGGGTTTCGCCCCGGCGCAGCGGCGAGCTGTAGAGATTCGATTGCACCCCGGTGTTATAGGAGTCAAGCCGTCGGCCCGTGGTCAGCCGAATTGGGAATTGCTCGTCGAGCTCGTCGATCGGGGGCGCCCACGCCGTGATCGAGAACGGCGCCGGGGGCCCTCCCGCCGGCTCCTCCCACAGCCGCCCGTGCAAGAACGGCGACCCGGGATGATCCTCGCTCGGACACGGCCACTGCAGACCCCCGCTCTCCTCGAGGCGCGCGTAGCTCATCCCCCGGTGCATCGGGCTGAGCGACCGCAGCTCGTCCCAAGCCTCCTCGAGGGTGGGCTGGCCCCAATCGTGCCCTAGGCGACGAGCCAGCTCGCAGATGATCCAATGATCGTCGCGCGCAAGCCCCGGCGGGTCGAGCGCCTTGCGCATCCGCTGCACCCGCCGTTCGCTGTTGGTCACCGTGCCGCCGTCCGCCTCACACCACGACGCCGAGGACGGGAACACGACGTCGGCCATGTCGCAGGTCCTGGTCATGATGATGTCCTGGGCAATCAAGAAATCAAGCCCCTCCAGCAACGCCAGCGATTTCTTGGAATCAGCCTCGGACTGCGCCGGGTTCTCACCCAACACGTACAGCGTGCGCAGCTCGCCCGCCTCCATCGCCTCGAACATCTGCGTGAGATGCCAGCCGTGCTTCGGTGGGAGCTCGGTCCCCCACGCAGCCTCGAACCGTGCCCGCACATCGTGATTGTCCTGCACATCTTGAAACCCGGGGAGCTTGTTCGGGATCGCGCCCATGTCCCCGCCGCCCTGCACGTTGTTCTGGCCGCGCAATGGATTCAGACCTGAGCCGTACCGCCCAACGTGCCCGGTGAGCAGCGCCAGGTTGATCAGCGACAGAACGTTGTCGACCGAGGTCACGTGCTCGGTGATCCCCAGCGTCCAGCACAGGATCGCCCGCTCAGACCGCGCGTAGGCATGCGCCAGCTCGCGAATCGTCTGCGCCGGAACACCCGTGACCCGCTCCCCCTCCTCGAGCGTCCACCGCTCGACCGACGCGCGATACTCCGCATACCCCGACGTGGCCCGGTTGATGAATGCCTCATTGGCCAGGCCCGCGTGAATGATCTCGCGCGCGATCGTGTTCGCCAGCGCGATGTCTGACCCGACATCCAGCCCCAGCCACGTATCGGCCCACTGGGCCGACCCCGTGCGGCGCGGATCGATGACGTATAGGGACGCGCCACGATGAACGGCCTTGAGGACGTGATGGAAGAAGATCGGATGCGTCTCGCGGGCGTTGGATCCCCACAGGATCAGCAGATCCGTCTCCTCGACCTCTCTATAGGACGACGTACCGCCGCCCGCACCAAACACCGTCGCCAGACCGACGACGCTAGGAGCGTGTCAGGTGCGGTTGCACGAGTCGATGTTGTTCGACCCCATCACAGAACGCACGAACTTCTGAGCCAGAAAGTTGACCTCGTTCGACGCCTTCGAACAGCTGAACATGCCAAACGACCGCGTCGCGTCCTGTGTCCGAGCGCGAGCGAGACCCGCCGCCGCGACGTCGAGCGCCTCATCCCAGCCTGCTGGGCGAAGCGCCCCGTTCTCGCGGACCAACGGCTCCACCACTCGGCCACGTTGCTTTTTCATCCGATCACCTCCTTTCGGCTGCTCCGGAGCCCGACGGGCTTGTACGAATACGTCCAAAGGCTAGGAAAAACCATCCCAGTGCGCAAGCGATCGCGGCGCGTATGCCCGACTGAGTGTGATGAGACCCCATCGGAGCGTCAGGCGCCCAGCCCCTGCGCCGCCTCCCATTTCTCGAACGCCCCAATCACGATACGTGCGATCTCTCTGAGGTCCTCCGGGTCCTCGACGAACTTCGGCACCGTGAACTCAGCCAGCTCCTCGTGGTCGCGAACCACGGGAACCGTGATCGACTCCGCCTCGTGATCCTGCTGGAAGGCCCCGTAGCTCCAGCCCTCGACGCCCGGGATCTCGCTGACTGCGTCATCCGTCACGTCGACAGCCTAGCGCCACGAGCGTCCCGAGCGCTCACAACCGCCGCCCCACGTTCGAGCGCTTACCAAAAAATGAAGCCCGGGCAGCGCTTGACTCGACGCAGCCGAGCCGGTGAGACTTCGTCGCGTGTCGAGCGAGACAGGGGCCGGGTGCGGTTGGCGGCGCGGAGCATGGCGAATCCGGACGGCACGTACACGGCCTACTTCGGCTATCAGAACACCACCTCGGACTCCGCAACATCGCGGTGGGCGATCTGGACCCTGTTTTTCCCGGCCCGACCTACCAGGGACAACCGACCCAGTTCTTGCCCGGCGCCTATTCGCGCGTGGTGTCGGTCACGTTTGATCCCGTAATCACGTCGACCACCACCTGGGCGCTCAACGGGGTCGCCGCCGTCGCCAACTCCAGCACGCCTGCCTGCTATGCCGCTGCTACCGGCGTCGCCAGCGATGTCGTGGAGACGTCGGCCACCGTGAACGCGCTGATCGGTCCCCGCGGGCAGGCGACAACCTATCACTTCGACTGGGGAACGACGCGCGCCTACGGCCAGAGCACACCAACGCAGACCGTCAGCCAGAGAGATCTTGTCGACGTCAGGCGCTCACTGGCTGGGTCCCCGGAACCACATACCACTACCGGGTGGTCGCCAGCAACGCGACCGTGTCCACCATGGGCCAGGACGCCACCTTCACCACCGCCGCGGCGCCGACACCGCCGCCCCCGGCGCCCACCGGCGGGCGCACTGGCCGTGACCCTCTGCGCCAGCTCCGTGACCTCGAGCGCGGCCACGCTGAACGGAGTCGTGGATCCCCAGGGCAAGCACGCCGGCGCCGATGTGGCGGTCCTGGCGGCCAGAAGGCTCAGAACCGTCGCCGTCGCCACCGCGTCCCAGCCCGACCCCCACACAGCCAACAACTTCGTCACCGGCTCGACCAGGTTCGTCCCCCGCCGTCCGCCTCGTTACACCGGTTGAAAAGGCCGCGTTCAGGTGCCGGGGCGGCGTCCCCACGCGAAGTACGCCACGGCCCCGAGGGCATTGAGGCACAGCGCCCGCCACAGTCGTCTGCTGCCGCGGACTTCGCCGTCGGAACGTTGGTGAAGGTCGCGCTGCGCGGCCGCGACGAGCCCGAGCGACGCGGCGAGCAGGCCGCCAAGCACTGCTCGCTGGCGCAGGGAGGGGTGTTTGGTTGGGGTTGATGACACCGACCGGCTCCTTTGCACACTGGACGGTATACGCCACCAACTGCGGATTTCAATCCTCTGGCTCACGCTGCTTGCGCTCGTCGTGTTCGTGTCGGCTTCGTGACTTGCCCGTGATACCCCTGCCGGGACCAGCACCGTGCGACCCGCGATCGCGATCGGAGAATTCGCTGTTGTGGGCAGCTCGCGCCGGGAGACGACCGCACCGGTGTGGCGGTTGAGCGCCAGGAGGGGTGCCTTTCACGAGCGTGGTGAACACGAGATCGTTTGCGACCGTGGCGTGGCCCCCAGGCCCGGACGGCGGCTGGAGCGCTCTCCCCCAGATCCGCGGGGTGCTCGGTCACGGCGAGAGCTTCGCCAGGGCCGTCGCTGACGGGCGCCAGGCCGCCGAGACCTACCGCGAGACCTTCGGCACGCTTGAGTTCATCGACGATCCATCCGCCACCCCCGGCGCCGTCGAGATCCAAACCATCTCCGCCTGACCCGCACGCCGCGATGGCCAACCAGCGACCGATGGCCGGCTCAAACCGCCAGCGATCCCGAGATCGCAGCGCCCGGGCTCGCGCCCGGCTCGCCGATCGCGTTCGCGGTCGGCGACCATTTGCCCGCGGGTCTCGGTGGTGGATTCGTCTTAGGTAAAGGCCGGCGATCGAGCCGCGATCAGCCCGAGCCAGAGCCGGAGTACATCGAACGAGCTGCAACGCCGTCAGAGGCTGCGTGGCAGCGCGAGCGAGAGCAGTACGACGAGAAAGGAATCTCATCTGCGCGACGACGCTTGACCGCCGGAATCGGACTCATTCCGCTCCCGGCGACATGATCACGTTTTTGGCCGAAAACGTGACTGGACGCGTCTTGCCCGCTTGCTTAGAACGCCCGTGCCGTGAGGAACTGCACGTGGTCGGGATCGACGCCGACCCGCCGCTCGGCCGGGCGCTGGGCCAGCGCTTCGCGGACCCGGGCGCCGCTCGCCTCGTCCTCTAGCACGACGAGTGAGTAGGCCTTGCCCGACTGCTCATCGAGCATGTGAAAGCCGGCCACGAACCCGGGGACGGACTTGATCGTGTCGCGCAGGTACCGGACGTTGGCGTCCTCTGGTTCGGCTGGCTGGGAGTTGAAAGTGGCCAGGCGTGCGAGCAGCATCGGTCCCTCCTGAGAATGTTGCGGGGCAATGACTACAGTGCTACTGTAAGGAATTGGATGAGCGAAGTCAAGACCGACGCCGGCGGTCGTCCTCGCCGCCCCTACCACTCGCCCAAGCGCGCGCAGGCGGCGCTCGAGCGGCGGCGGCGCATGCGCGCCGCCGCCGAGCGGCTGTTCATGCACGACGGCTACGAGCCGACGACAATGCTCAGGATCGCGGCCGAGGCCGGCGTGGCCGAGAAGACGCTCTACCTGGCCTACCCGTCCAAGGCCGCGCTCTTGAGCGAGATCATCCGCGTCGGCGTGCGCGGCGGGGAGGGCGATCAGCAGCTGACGCGGCGGGCGCCGTGGACCGAGATGCTGGGCGCCGCCTCAGTACCCGAGGTCGCATCGCGCTTCGCCGCCGGCGGCGCCGCGTTGATGTCGCGTGCCGCGCGCGTGTTGTGGCTGGGCGAGGCGAACGCGGCCAGCGACCGCCAGTTGCAGGAGGCCCGCAAGCGCGGACACGCCGACATCCGCACCGACATGCGCGAGTTCGCCGCCGCCCTGGCCGAGCGCAGGGCGCTCGCGCCCGGCCTTGACGTCGAGCAAGCCGCGGCGATCCTGTTCGCAACCTGCGCCAACGAGACGATCTTCCTGCGGCTCATCGACGAGTGCGGCTGGACGCTGGACGAGTACGCCGAGCTGATCGAGAAGCTCGTCACGGGGCTGCTGATCAAGTGTGCTGGCGTTTAGCGCAATCCATCCGGCGAAGCTCATACGGTCACGAAAATGGACAGAAGCGTGATCACTGAGCGCGCCGGCGTGGTCGTCGACCTTGATGATCGGGGGGCGGATCCTGAGCGCCTTGGCATCTCTGCTCGTTTGTTTGCCGCCGTGCTTGAGAGCGACTGCGTGCAGCGCTACGACCTCGAGGACGCGGTCAACCAGCTGCTGGGTCGCGATCCTGAGCAGCATCGTCCGCTGCGGCTGGGGTGGACGCCGCTGATCCAGCTGCCGGCGGAGCGAGGCATCGCGGTGGCCGAGGAGGAGTTGATCGCGCTGCCGCTCGCGTTTGAGTTCTCGAAGGAGCTGCAGGATATGGGCAAGGCGTCCGGTATCGACTACATGGCGCAGCGCTTCGGCGCCGTTTTCGCGATCGCGATCGCCAGCGCCGTGTTCACAGCCGAGGGTCAGCTCGGCACTCCCGTCAGCGTCACCGCCGGGTTTAGGCCAGCGCTCTGGGTCTGCGCCGGGTTCGCGGTGCTTGCCGCGCTGAGCGCGATCGCCATCGACTCCTCGCGCTGCCAGGCATCGACACAAGCGGCGCCGGTGGAACTGCCACTTACGGCATAACCCCCTACCGCCAAGAACAACAATTACGGGAGAGATTGGTCGGTGGGCGAACAGCTGCTCAGCTTCGCGGCGTAGCTGAGCGATGGTTGGCGCCGGCCCTAGCGAGCTGGGGCACCGGGATCAAACGCACTGACCTTTGCTGCCGGCGCCGAGACGAGACTCGGGCCGACCCAGACTTGCCGCGACAACTTTAGGTAGGAATAGCGCAACTACCAACGATCGGGCACGTTGACGGTTGCAGCAGGGCACGGACGCGGGGCAAAGGCTCGGAGGGTCCGCCCGTAAAGGCGGACCCTGCCTGCCTGCCAGCCACGACAGCGATTCTGGCCGTCTTCGACGTCGTAACGTCGTGGGCGCGCACTACAGAGTCCCGCGCGGGTCGGACGCGAGTCGGCATACGCGGCCCGACCCACTCTGAGAGCGTTCGCAGCCGAACGCGAAGGCTCTGTTGCGCCCACATGCCTTACGCTGCCCTCGAAATTAACTTGGCGGATCCGACTGAGGTCCGCCGGAAGCTACCCGAGATCAGGGGGTTACTGGAGAACCAGCGCAAGCTGCGCGCGGAGCTTGACGAGCAGATCCAGCTCCTAGCTCGGATAGTTGGCGAACCGATCGTAGAAGACCGAATCGCTACCACCGGCAAGGCGACGTATCAGCGGCAGGGGCGCGCATCCATGACCGCGAGAGACGGAGGATCGTAGGGCTCTTGCACGGCTCGATAGCGGTTCGTTCCGGCTCGGCTTCGCGCGGTACGGGCTCTTTTGGTCAAGCAGAGAGCGTCCGCGGTGCGCCAACACCCGGGGGCCGTGGCGCTACGCCTACTCGGGAGCCATGTTGGGTCTGCGACTCATATCGCCCACGTGAACCGGAACGCCTGAGGGCCGTGCGTGCAGCGCAATGTCGCGGTAGCCGCGCCGTTGCTCGATGAGTAGCCGCGGAGCGTGACGCAGCGCCAGCCTCGGGCTGCCGTGTCCCGCTACCGCGAACCGTCCATTCGACTTGGAGATCCGTTGCTGCCTTGCGTGCCATGCGAGAACGATCTGGCGAGCCACGCCGCAACTCGGTCCAGAGGCGCGGACGCCGTAGACGTTGATCGCGAGCCTCAGCACGTACACGTTCGGGCAATGACGTGGCGTGGCCGCCTGGCTGGTGGCGGCGAAACTCAATGCTGCTCCCGTCGTCGCAAGGACGGCGATCAGCCGATTCTTCATGGTGCCCCTGCTTGCCGCATGATGGCGGCGCTCGTGTTGCCCGGCTACAGCATCATCTGGTTATCAACGGACTACCGGCCCCGAGGCTCGTGGTCGAGGCGGCACCGGTCGGCGAGGATGCCGCGATGACTGTCGGCCGCCAGCAGCGACCGGCGGGCGGCCGAGGACGCATCATCGATCCGTTTCGACTGTCCCAAAGATTGCCCCAAAAGCCCCTATTGGCGAGAATCGCCCTTAGATCCGAGAGATTCGTGGTACCGCTACCGGGATTCGAACCCGGGTTTCCGCCGTGAGAGGGCGGCGTCCTAGTCCCCTAGACGATAGCGGCGAGACAGACCGTTCCGATCTGAGAGAACGGACCAGCCTGAGGTTAGCGTGGCGTGTGCGGAGGTTCGGTCCGCGTGAGATTTGAACTTGCGTTCGTATGGTGGAATCCGGGACAGAACCATCGAAGGTTGCTAACTTCCCCGATCCCGCGGCTGTGGTGAAACTGGTATACACGCGGCGTTCAGGTCGCCGTGCCCTTACGGGCGTGGAGGTTCGAATCCTCTCAGCCGCATCGAGGCGCTCGGGGCTTCGGATCAGAGGTGGCGTCCACCTTGGAAGGAGTGCCTCATGAAGGAAAGTGACCACGGAGGGTCACTTAGTTGCTTCAGGGTCGCGGATCACGCGCTCCAGCGCTCCAGCACCTGAGTGTCGCGCTCGTGGCCGAGCACGCCCAGCGAGCCTGCGTCCAGCTTGAACCGAGCCCCCGCGGCAACCTCCATCTGCAGCCACCGCGCCGTCAGCACGCGCAGAACGTGGCCGTGGGCGAACGCGATGCCGTCGCCGCCCACCGCGGCGAAGCGCTCCAGGACGCGATCGACGCGAGCGCCGATCTGGTCCGGTGTCTCCCCGCCGGGACAGCCCTGCTGCCACAGATCCCAGTCGGGCGCGGTCGCGCGGATCTGGGGCGTGGTCAGACCCTCGTACTCCCCGTAGTCCCACTCGCGCAGGTCGTCGGTGATCTGCGCGGCATCCGACACTCCGGCCAGCTCGCACGTCTGCCGCGCCCGCAGCAATGGGCTGCACAGCACCAGCGAGAAGTCGATCCCCGCCAATTCGCGACCCATCCCCTCGGCCTCCTCACGCCCCTGCTCCAGCAGGGGTAGATCGGTGCGGCTCGTGTGCTGTCCCGAGACGCTCCATTCGGTGGCGCCGTGCCGTGCGATGTAGATGCGATCCGCCATCAGTACCGAGAACCTTGACCCGTCGTCAATCCCGGCGACGTCATCCCGGGGATCAGGACCCTAACTCAAACCCCGCCGCCGGTGCGTTCGATCTCCTCGACCTTGGCGCGGCGACGGACGTGCCGCTCCTCGTAGGAGACCTCCGCGGTCAAAAAGGTGAGCACGATCTGCGCCGCAACCTCGATGCCGATCACCCGTCCACCCAGGCACAGCACGTTGACGGCGTCGTGCTCGACTCCCTGGTGCGCCGTGTAATCGTCGTGGATGGTCGCCGCCCGAACGCCGCGGATCTTGGCGGCGGCGACCGAGACGCCGGCACCGGAGCCGCATACGATCACCCCGCGCTCCGCCCGCCCCGACGCGACCGCCCGCCCCACCTCGAGCGCCTTGTCGGGATAGTCGATCGGGTCCGGACGGTCGGTGCCGAAGTCGAGGACCTCGTGTCCGGCGGCCTCGATCACCTCGAACAGCCGGGCACGCAGGACGTACCCCGCGTGGTCGAACCCGCAGGCGACGATCACGACGTCACCTGGTCCGTGGGCGCGGGAGCCCGGTCGTCGGCGAGCTCGTGCACGGCGAGCAGGGCAGCGCCGAGCACACCGGCGCGGACACCGTGGGCGGCCACCCGGATCCTCGTGCGCGTCCCCAGCCCGGGAAGCACGTAGGCCGCCGCGGTTCGGCGAGCGGGATCGAGCAGCATGTCGCCGGCGCGAGCAGCGCCGCCGCCGATCACCACCTCCTGAGGATCGAAGGTATTGATCGCGTTGGCAATCCCGATCCCAAGGCGCTCCCCCCACATCTCCAGCAGCCGCAGCGCGGTCGGGTCGGAGTCCTGTGCCGCTTGGACCGCCTCCACGCCGCTGACCGGCTTGCCCTGGGCGTGCAGCCGGCCCAGCGCGGAGTCCGGCTCGGCCGCCGCGGATGCGGCCACCATGGTGTCGAGCGCGTGCCCGGCGGCGGCATGCTCCAGCGACCCCTTCTGGGGGAAACTGCCGGCTTCGGGAACCGGGCCGCTGAGATCCATCCCGACCAGCGTATGCCCGAGCTCGCCCGCGCCGCCGGTCGCTCCGCGGTAGATTCGGCCCCCGAGCACGAGTCCGCCACCGACCCCGGTGCCGACGGTGATCATCACCAGGTCGCGGGACACCATGCGCAGCTGCTCGTCATGAGCCTCGGCGAGGGCGGCGACGGTCGCATCGTTGTCGACGAACACCGGGACCCCGAGGCGCTCGCCGAGCACCTCGCGCAGCGGCACGTCGGCCAGCGGAATGTTCGCCGACGACACCACCCGGCCGGTCTCGAACTCCACGATCGATGGCACCCCCAGCCCGACTCCGTCGAGCCGGTCGCCGCGGCACTTGCCGATGATGCCGACCAGCTGATCGATCAGCGCCTCTTGAGCGGAGAGGTCGGTGGGCTCCATGTCCGACTCGGAGAGCTCGCGACCCTTGAGTCGGGCGGCGGCGATCTTGGTGCCGCCGAGATCGACCCCGATGACGTCGGTCAACGCCTTCCCCTTCCGAGATCGACCCCGATGACGTCGGTCATCGCCGTCCCCCTCCGAGATCGACCCCGACGGCGTCGATCACGGCCACCCCTCGCTGGGCAAACCTGCGGCGGCCGCGGCGTCGACCAGAACCGTGATCTCCTTCGCCTCCGCGGCCAGCAGCGACGCGGGGGTCTCGGGGTCAGGAGTGGATCCGGGCCCGAACGCCCGGGCGATCGCGTCGGCCTTGGACTCACCGGTGGCCAGGAACAGCACCCGGCGGGCCGCGGCCAGCCGGGGAAACGTCATCGAGATCCGCGGGACGAATGGCTCGAGTCCCGCCTCGGGAACGCCGACGACCGTCCGGCTGCGCTCCCGCAACGTGTCCTGATGCGGAAACAGCGAGGCGCAGTGCCCGTCGGGGCCGATTCCCAGGAGCATGAGGTCGAACGCCGTCGGGCCGGCATCGCGCAGGACCCGGGCGTAGTCCTCGGCGCCGGCCTCGGGGCCGAGCTCTCCCTTCATCCGGTGCATCGCCGGCGGGTTTCCGGCCAGCGGATCGAGCAGCGACTCCTTGATCATCTTGTAATTGGAACGGTCGTCGTCGGGATCGACACAGCGTTCGTCGCCCACCCAGAAGGTGGTCCGCCGCAGGTCGATGCCGACCGTCTGCACCGCCGACACGAAGTGCTCGTAGGCCGTCCGCGGAGTCGACCCGCCGGTGAGGACGATGTGGCCGCCGCCGACGGCGGCGCTGACCATCAACGCGCCGCAGCCCCGCGCGGGATCGCCGGCGACCTCGATCGACAGGCTCACGCCGGCGCCAGCTCCCGGGCGGCGCTCAGCGCCGGCACGTAGGTTGGGTCCCGCAGCAGGGCCTGGCGAATCCCTTCGCCGAGGATTCCGCCCTCGCCTCGTGATGCCCCGAGGATCTTCCAGGCTCGCTGCACTCCGGCCGGCGTACGCTCCGACGCGTCCAAGCCGCCGAGACCGCGCTGCAGCGAGAGCGAGGAACCGTCGCGAGCGGACACGGTCACCCCCGCGAGGCCGGGGGCTTCCTGCTCGGCGAGGCGCAGACAGACCAGGACTTCGCCATCGCTCCGGCGCGCCGCCCCCCCGAGGCCACCGCCGTCGAAGCTCAGCCGGCTGCGCTGCCACCCCAGCCGAGAGCCGAGCCAGCCGGCCAACAGCAGCGCGCTGGCGGTGGAGCTCTCTCGATGGCATACCTCCAGCTGGCTGATTCGCTCGAGCCCGGCCAGGCGCTCGGGCAGGTCGAAGCTGGCCGCCAGCCGTTCGCGCCACGGGGTGGTTCGCAGCCAGGCGAGGTCGACGACATAGGCGTGATCGCGCAGCCGGTCGGCGCGGTCGAACGCGCGGGCCGGGTCGTCGAGGTCGTCGGAGTCGAGCAGCAGCACGTCGATCAATCGCAGCAGCGCTGCCACCGCCTCCGGGTGACCGTGCGGAGACCACATGATCGTCGGAATCTCCGAGATCAGGATCGGATCGACCACCGTCTGCAGCGTCAGCAGATGCTCCGGTCCGAGATCGATCTCGACGTTCTCGTGCATCACCCCGAGCGCCGAGCCCCGCGGCTCCTCGTAGCTCACCGTGGCCACCGCGTCGAGCGTCTCCCGCCCCTCCTCCACCGCGCACAGAACCGTGCGCGAGGCGTGATAGCGCCCGGCACGTTCCAACCGGTTGGCGATCTCACCCTTCCACTCGCGATCCACGACGACAACCATGTTCAGCACCCGCGCCGGGGCCAGCGACTGGTTGGCGGCGTGGCGCGCGCGCAGCAGCTCGCGCATCGCCGACTCGATCGCGTCGGGGTCGGTGTCCTGCTCGGCCCAGATGTCCTCGCTCACAGCCGTCGCCAGGTTCGATTGTCCGGGACCAGCTCCTCGGCCGCCTGCGGGCCCGAGGACCCCGCCTCGTACTGCGCGATCGCCGAGGCGGTGTCCAGGTCCCACGCCTCGAGGATCGGGTCGATGATCCCCCACAGAGCCTCGATCTCGTCGTTGCGCGTGAACAGCGTCGCGTCGCCGCGCATCGCATCGAGGATCAGCCGCTCGTAGGCCTCCGGTGACTCCGACAGGAACGACGTCCCGTACCGGAACTCCATGTTGACGGGCCGGATCCGCATACGGGTGCCGGGGATCTTGGCGCCCAGCGAGACCGACACGCCCTCGTCGGGCTGCAGGGTGAACACGATCTGGTTGGCCTGGATCCCGACTGAACCCGAGCTCTGCAGGGCAACGTGCGGGATCTGCTTGAGGATGACGGCGATCTCGGTCAGCTTACGGGCCAGCCGCTTGCCGGTGCGCAGGTAGAACGGCACCCCCGCCCAGCGCCAGTTGGAGACGTGCAGCCGCAACGCGGCGTAGGTCGGCGTGCGCGAGTCAGACGAGACGCCCACCTCGTCGCGGTAGCCGGGAACTCGGACCCCGCCGACCACGCCGGGACCGTACTGAGCGCGCACCGCCATCGACGCCACCTCGTCGACGCGTGGCGGGACGATGGCCTCCAGCACCTTGAGCTTCTCATCGCGCAGGCGGTCGGCGTCGAACGCGGTGGGTGGCTCCATCGTGAGCAGCGCGAGCAGCTGGAGCATGTGGTTCTGAACCAGGTCGCGAAGTGCTCCCGAGTGCTCGTAGTAGCCGGCCCGGGTGCCGATCCCGATGTCCTCGGCCGCGGTGATCTGCACATGGTCGACGTAGTTGCGGTTCCACACCGGCTCGAACAGCGCGTTGGCAAACCGCATCGCCATCAGGTTCTGAACCGTCTCCTTGCCCAGGTAGTGGTCGATCCGGAAGATCTGCGGCTCGTCGAACACCTCCAGCAGCTCGGCGTTGAGCCCCCGCGCCGAGTTGAGGTCGTAGCCGAACGGCTTCTCGATCACGAGCCGCACCGCGGCGTCCGGCGCTCGGTTCAGTCCGGCGGCGCCGAGCTTGCCCGCGATCAGCGGGAAGTACTCGGGTGCCGTCGACAGGTAGAACACCCTGTCCATCGGGCGCCCGGTGCGGTCGTCGAACTCGCGCAGGGTCCGGGCCACCTCGTCGTAGATCGAGTCCTCGTCGAACGATCCCTGCACGTACCGGACTTCGGAGAGCATGCCTCCGAGCACGTTCGGGTCGGGCCGTCGCCGGGAGTAGCGCTGGATCGACTCGACGACCGTATCGCGGAAATCGTCGTGCTCCTGGTCTCGCCGCCCGACCCCGATCACCTCGAAGCGCTCGGGCAGCTGCCCTTCGTGGGCGAGGTTGTACAGCGCCGGGAGGAGCTTGCGGTGGGCCAAGTCCCCGGTCGCCCCGAAGATGACCAGCGAGGTGGGATGAACCGGGAGCCGCTCCAGCCCCTCCACCAGTGGGTTGTCGGTGTCGGCGACGCTCAGGGGTGAGGTGGCGCTCACGCTGCCGGCACCACTCTCACGCCCATCGTGCCCAGCCGATCAGCATTCAGGTTCCTCCGCGGGGTCGACGCACCTACGGGGCGAGGATACGCCTCGCCCACGCTCGGGATGACTGCCCGGAGTCGACGGCGATCAACTCTTGACCTGCTCCTGGATTCCCGCCAGCAGACGGTTCATGGCGTCCTCGAACTGCTTTACGCCATCGGCGAGGAGCTCGTCGGTGACCTCGCTCATGTCGATCCCCGCCTTGGCCAGCGCCTCCAGATCCGCGTCGGGATCGTGCGTGGCCGTCGGCCCGGAGATGTGGCCGTGATCACCAAACGCCTGCAACGTTGCCAGCGGCATCGTGTTCACGGTGTGCGGGCCGACCAGCTCGTCCACGTACTTGGTGTCGGAGTAGTGCTCGTTCTTGGTGCCGGTGGAGGCCCACAGCGGCCGCTGGACGTGGGCTCCGGCGTGGTGCAGCGCGTCCCAGCGCGGGCCGGAGAAGATCTCCTGAAAACGTCGATAGGCGCGACGGGCGTTGGCTACGGCCGCGGTGCCGAGCAGCTCGTCGTGACCCCCCGTGGACTCCAGGCGCTTGTCGACGGCGGAGTCGACGCGAGAGACGAAGAAACTCGCCACCGAGGCGACATCGAGCGGCTTGCCCTCGTCCAGGCGTCGCTCGAGACCCTTCAGATAGGCCTCGGTCACGCGCTCGTAGGCCTCGACCGCGAACAGCAGCGTGATGTTGATGTTGATCCCCTCGTATATACCCTGCTCGATCGCGCCGAGTCCCTCCGGGGTGCCCGGAATCTTGATCATCACGTTGGGGCGCGACACCCGCTTCCAGAAGTCACGGGCGGCGCCGATCGACGCCTGTTCGTCGTGCGCCATCTCGGCCGACACCTCGAGCGAGACGAAGCCGTCCTGGTGGTTGGCGCTCTCCCACGTGGGCCGGAGCTTGTCGCACGCCATCTGGACGTCCTTGACCGCGATCCTCTCGTAGATCGCCTGGGGCTCGAGCTTCTCGCCCTTGGCCTCGGCCAGCTCGTCGTCGTAGTCGTCGGAGTCGAGGATCGCCTTCTCGAAGATCGACGGGTTGGAGGTCATCCCGCGCAGCGAGTCCTCGGCGATCAAGCGTTCGAGCTCGCCGCCGGTGACCAGCGACCGCCGCAGCAGATCCAGCCATGGGCTGACGCCGGCCTCGACCAACGACCGAAGGTTTGCGTTCACGTTGGCGGCTTCAGTTGTGCTCATCGCTGCTCCTTTGGCTGAGTGACGAACCGCCGCCGCGCCGCCGGGCGTGGCGGAGGCCCCACGTAAGTTGAGAATAGACGCAACCCGCCCCCGCGAAACGGCGTTTGCTGAAACCGGGGGCCCTCAGCCGAACAGCACGCCGTAGCGCTCGTACTCCTCCACCGGCACCCGGCGCACCTGGGCCACGGCGTCGGCGAGCGCGACCAGCTCTATCTCGGTCGCCCGCAGCGCGGTCATCATCCCCCACTGGCCGGCATGGGCGGCGTCGGCCGCCGCCAGCCCGAGCCGGGTGGCGAGCACCCGGTCAAACGCCGTTGGGGTCCCGCCGCGCTGGATGTGACCGAGCACCGTCGTCCGCGTCTCGAATCCGGTGCGCTCCTCCAGCTCGCGCTCCAGCACCTGGCCGATTCCACCCAGCCGAGGATGACCGAACTCGTCGACCGCTCCGGTGGCCACGCGCATGGTTCCCTGCGCCGGCATCGCCCCCTCGGCGACGACGATGATCGCGAAGTAGCGTCCCCGGGTGTGGCGGCGCTCGATCAGCCGGCAGACCTCGCCGATGTCGAAGGCGATCTCGGGGATCAGGATCACGTCGGCTCCGCCGGCGAGCCCAGCGTGCAGCGCGATCCACCCCGCACTGCGTCCCATGACCTCCACCACCAGGTTGCGGTGATGACTCTCGGCGGTGGTGTGCAGCCGGTCGATCGCCTCGGTGGCGACGTGCAGCGCAGTGTCGAAGCCGAAGGTGACGTCGGTGGCGCCGAGGTCGTTGTCGATCGTCTTGGGCACCCCGATCACGGGCAGGCCCGCGTCGAACAGGCGACTGGCGGCCCCCAGCGTGTCCTCCCCGCCAATCGCGACCAGCCCGTCCAAGCGGTGGCGTTCGAAGGTGGCCTTGACCTGCTCCAGGCCATTGGGCCGTTTGAAGACGTTGGTCCGCGAGCTGCCCAGGATGGTCCCGCCGCGGGGCAGAATTCCGCGGGTCGATTCGATCGTGAGCTGCTCGGAGGCATCCTCCAGCACGCCCCGCCAGCCGTCGCGAAAACCGATCAGCTGGTCGCCGTACTGGTCGATCCCCTTGCGCACGACCGCGCGGATCACCGCGTTGAGCCCGGGGCAGTCTCCGCCACCCGTGAGCATCCCGATTCGCACGCGGGGAATCCTACGCGGCGCCTGGCGAGATCGGGGGCCGGGGCAAAGCCGGCTGTAGGGTACGCGGATGAGCGCTCGGCGGGAACCCCGGATCAGGCCACCGGCGCTCACGCCCGCGGGACCTGTCGCCGCCGGCGCGTGGCTCTGACAGAGTGGCGGCGGTGCCCAGCGTCTCGGTAAACGCGAACGTGTGCCGAGTGCTGCGTGAGGATCCGGAGCTGGCTCGGGCGATCGAGCCCGAGCTCCGCGCCCAGGCCACCGACGCGCTGATCGCCCGGGTGCTGGCAGTTCCGACCGGCCCCTGGGCGGGCCGAACCATCCCGATCGACGACGGGATCGGTTTGCTGATCCTGGAGGGGGTGATTCTGCACCGCGTCGGGATCGACGACAGATTCGGCGCCGAGCTGGTCGGAGCGGGCGACGTGCTGCGCTCGCTGCGCGGCGACCCCGAGAGCAGCTCCACGCTGCCGCTGGACTCGCAGTGGCTGGTTCTGGAGCCCGCGCGCGTGGCCGTGCTCGACGGACGGTTCGTGCGCCAGTTGATCCGCTTCCCCCAGGTCGCCGGCCGGCTGTTCGGTCGCTCGGTGCTGAGGTCGCGGCAACTTGCGGTCAACATGGCGATCGTTCATCAGGCCCGCGTCGACACCCGCCTGCACCTGCTGTTCTGGCACCTGGCGGATCGGTGGGGCAGGGTGCGCAGCGACGGCGTGCTCGTCCCGCTGCGGCTGACTCACACCGTGCTCGCCGACCTGGTGGCGGCGCGGCGTCCCACCGTCACCAGCGCGCTCTCGGACCTGAGCCGGCGCGGGGTGGTGCGCGCCGTGAGCGACGGCTGGCTGCTGTCCGGGCCGCCCCCGGGCAACGGGCGCGAGTCCGCGGCGCCGTAGCCGACCCTCGTATCGTCCTGACCGATTCGGGGTTCGCATCAGCATACTTCTGACGCGAGCCCTGAGTGCACATCGATCCCTACATCGTTCTCGGCAGCGCGATCATCGGCCTGCTCGTCGGCATGACCGGCGCCGGCGGCGGTGCCTTGATGACGCCGATGCTGATCCTCCTGTTCGGAGTCACCCCCTCCACGGCGATCTCCAGCGACCTGGTGGCCGCGGTGGTGATGCGGCCGATCGGGGCGGCCGTGCACTTGCGCGCCGGCACCGTGAACCTGAGGCTGGTCGGCTGGATGGCGCTCGGTTCGGTACCGGCGGCGTTTGCCGGCGCCTACCTCCTGCATCTGCTCGGTGACGCGAAATCGGCCGAGAACACGATCGAGATCTTTCTTGGGAGCGCGCTGCTGATCGGCGCCGGGGCGATGGTCCTGCGCTTCGTGCTCGATCGCCGGGCCGGCGGTCGCCGCGACGCGTTCGTCAGCCGGGTGACGCCGCGGCCGCTGCTGACGCTTCTGGTAGGGGTCGTCGGCGGGCTCATCGTCGGCCTGACCTCGGTCGGCGCGGGCTCGCTGATGATCGTCGCGATGCTGTTCATCTACCCGCGGCTGGGCGCCAACCAGCTCGTCGGAACCGATCTGACCCAGGCGGTGCCGTTGACGCTGGCCGCCGCCCTCGGGGCGCTGACATTCGGCCACGTCGAGCTCGCGGTGACCGGATCGCTGGTCATCGGCAGCGTGCCCGCCGTCCTGATCGGCTCGCTGCTCTCCTCCAGCGTGCCCGACCGCTACGTCCGTCCCGTGATCACCTTCGTGATCTTCGCCTCCGGCCTGAAGTACGTCGGTGTCGCCACGACCGCGCTGGGGTGGATCCTGTGCGCGACGCTGCTGATCATCGCCGCCGGCTGGCTGGCGTCGGCCCGTCCCTGGGATGCCTCGACCGTCGAGGTCGAGTAGCGTGCCGCCGGGGCGCAGCGTCATGACTTCACGGATCGACATCCCGGTCGGCGGGGGCCGACTCGCCGCTTATCGGGTGGGTCCCGAGGATGGCACCCCGGTGCTCGCCATCCACGGGATCACCTCGAGCAGCCGGACGTGGCTGGCCACGGCGCGGGCGCTTGGCGGGCAAGCGAGCCTGGTCGCCGTCGACCTGCGCGGGCGGGGTCAGAGCGGCGAGCTGCCGCCGCCATTCGGCCTGGACGCGCACGTTCTCGACATGCTCGCGGTGCTCGATCAGCTGGGGCCGGCGCCCGCGGTGGTCCTGGGGCATTCCCTGGGCGCCTACATCGCCGCGCGGCTGGCGACGACGCGCCCCGACCGGGTGAAGAGGTTGGTGCTGGTCGACGGGGGCCTGACGATTCCCGGGACCACGGGCGCCGATCCCGAGGAGTTCATGCAGGCGTTCCTCGGCCCTTCGCTGGAGCGGCTGGCTCAGACGTTCCCCGATCTCGCCGCCTACCGCGCCTGGTGGGCCCGGCACCCGGCGTTCGCCGGCGCCGACATCCTTGCCGAGGATCTCGATGCCTACGCCGCCCACGATCTCGTCGGCAAGCCGCCCCGCATGCGATCGCCGGTCAACCCGCAGGCGGTGCGCGACGACGGTCGTGACCTGTTCGGGAAGCTCGACGCTGACCGGCTGACGGTGCCGGCGACGCTGCTGTGCGCCCCCAAGGGCATGATCGACGATCCCAATCCGATGCAACCGCTCGCTGCGGTCCAGGCATGGGCGGCGGCCGATCCCGGTCGCCGCCGCGCCATCCAGGTCCCAGACGTGAACCACTTCACGATCGCGCTGGGGACGCACGGAGCGATCCAGGTAGCGGCCGCGATTCGCCAGGCCGTCATCTGAGCGCACCCGCGCCGATGTGCGACCCTCATCTGAGCGCAACCGCGCCGATGTGCGACCCTGTGGGCATGTCGATGACGGACGTGGCCACCATCGTCCGCCCCACCCGGGAAAGGCTCGAAGACGGGTGCCGCGCGCTCGCCGACCTGCTCGGCGCCGACCGGGTCGCGACCGGCGCCGATGACCGCGCCCAGCACGGCCACGACGAGTCGTTTCACCCCGAGGCCCTGCCCGACATGGTGGTCTGGCCGCGCTCCGTCGACGAGGCGGCGGCGATCGTCCGCGTCGCCGCGGCCCACCGGCTGCCGCTGGTGCCGTTCGGGGCGGGGACCTCGCTGGAGGGCCACGTGGCTGCGTTGGCCGGCGGCATCTCGGTGGACATGCGCGAGTGCAACGCGATCTATACCCCGTCGCTCGAGGACCTCGACGTCGTCGTGCAGGCGGGAGTCACCCGCCGGCAGCTGGAGGCCCGCCTGCGCCCGGAGGGAGTCTTCTTCGCCGTGGATCCGGGCGCCGACGCGACCATCGGCGGCATGGTCGCCACCGGTGCGTCGGGCACGACCACGGTGCGCTACGGCGCGATGCGCGAGAACGTGCTCGGGCTGACCGTGATCGACGCCCACGGACAGGTCCTGCGCACCCACTCCCGGGCTCGGAAGTCGTCGGCCGGCTACGACCTGACGCGGCTGATGATCGGCTCGGAGGGCACGCTCGGGCTGATCTGCGAGGCCACGCTGCGCATCCACCCGACCCCGGAGGCGACCGCGGCGGCCGCCTGCACCTTCGCCTCGCTGCACGACGCCGTGCAATGCGTCGTGCGCGTCGGCCAGCATGCGATTCCGGTGGCGCGCATCGAGCTCGCTGACGAGGCCCAGCTCGAGGCGATCAACCGCCACTTCGAGACGTCGTACGCGGTCGCCCCGACGCTGTTCATCGAGTTTCACGGCGGATCGCGGGACGAGGTGCAGGCTCAGGCGCGCGACACGGCGCAGATTGCCGCCGAGTTCGGTGGTGGCGACTTCACCTGGGCGGCCGACGAGACCGAGCGCCGCAAGCTGTGGCATGCGCGCCATGGGGCGATGGAGGCGGCGCGGGCGATGCGCCCCGGCAGTGGCGCCCTGACCACCGACGTGTGCGTGCCGATCTCCGTGCTGGCCGATTGCATCGAGGCAACCCAGGGAGACATCGACGAGGTCGGCATCCCGGCGGCAATCGTCGGTCACGTCGGCGACGGCAACTTTCACACCGTGCTGCTGCTGGACGGGGACAACCCGTCGGAGATCGCCGCCGGCGAGGAGTTCCACGCGCGGCTGGTGCGCCGGGCGCTCGCCGTCGGGGGCACCTGCACCGGCGAGCACGGCGTGGGTTACGGCAAGGCCCGATTCCTAGTGGAGGAGCACGGCCGCCCCGCCGTGGAGATGATGCAGGCGATCAAGCGCGCGCTCGACCCGGACGGGATCTTCAACCCGGGCAAGACCGCCTCGGCGGCGACCCTGGGCGGCGGGTGAGGCTCGCAACGCGCATACCCGATCGTCTCTGTGGGCCGTTTCGTGGTTGGGCACGCCTCCTCGGGCCCCAATCGGCCCCCGGAGACTCCGCGTGGAACCCGGTCTGAGGCGGTCGCCGTCCGTGGCCGCGCCTGCCGTCCCGATGACCGGGAAAAGGTGACAAATCGTGAGCGGGCCTGCGGATTTGTCACCAGCCTGCCGCTCAGCGTGGGTAACGTGACAAACGCGGGGCGCCCGCTTGGATCTGGCGCAAAACCCACGTCGGATCGCCGACGCGGATCGCGCGTCGCGCGTCGCGCGTCGCGCGCGAACGAGTCGGGTGTCGCGGGTCGCGCGTCGCGCGCGAACGAGTCGGGTGTCGCGGGTCGCATGTCGCGGTCGGGCCGGATCGGCCACCCCTCCCCGGCTCGCGCTCACCCACCCGCACCGAGGATCAGGTCCACGTAGCCGTCGGCGATCTGCTCCGGGGTCAGCGCCCCGCGCGGCCGGTACCACTGGGCGGTGTGGTTGACCATGCCGAGCAGGGCGAGCAGCGCCAATCGGTGATCGCCGCGCGGCTGCGCGCGGTCCAGCACGTCGGCCACGAGGCGCTCGAACGCCTTGCGCGCGGCGCGCACCTGGCGCCACGGATCTCCGGACTCGATCAGGTGGCGCTCCTGCTGGAACACCAGCATGTGGTCGCGGTGGCTGATCACGTGCGCCACCCAGAGCGCCACCAGCGAGCGCAGCTGCTCGTCGCCGGGGCGTCCGTCGTCGACCAGCTCGGACGCCTGCACCAGCAGGGGCTCCATCAGCTGGTCGCAGATCGCCGCCAGTACCTGCTGCTTGCCGGCGAAGTAGTGGTACAGGGCGCCCGTGGCCAGGCCCATCGTCGCCGCCAGCTGCTGCATCGTCGTCTGGTCGTAGCCGCGCCGGGCGAATGCCCGGGCGGCGCCGTAGACGACCTCCTGGCGGCGGCGGTCGTAGCGCTCCCGGAGCGCCGGTCGCGTCGGTCGTGCCGCCATCGCCCTCATGATATCGGTGAAATCCGAATGCTCCTTCGATGTTCGAACGCTGATTCGTTATAGTCGCCGGTAGATCATGGACTTCGCGCTCGACGACGAAACCGATCTGCTGCAGCGCACCGTGCGCGAGTTCGCGCAGACCGAGGTGGCCCCCGCCGCCGAGGCGCTGGATCGCACCAAATCGTTCCCGTACGAGCTGGTGGCCAAGATGGGGCAGCTCGGCTGGATGGGAATCCCGTTTCCCGAGGAGGTCGGGGGCGCCGGCGGCTCCAGCCTGCAGTACGCGATCGCCGTCGAGGAGCTGACCCGGGTCGACTCGAGCGTCGCGATCACGCTGTGCGCCCACACCTCATTGGGCACCCAGCCGATTTTTCTGTTCGGCTCCGACGCCCAGCGCGAGGAATGGCTGCCCCGGCTGTGCAGCGGGGAGATCCTGGGCGCGTTCGGCCTGACCGAGCCCGAGGCCGGCTCCGACGCGGGCAACACCCGAACCCGAGCGCGCCTGCGCGACGGCGAGTGGGTCATCGACGGGGCCAAGCAGTTCATCACCAATGCCGGCACCGACATCTCCGGGCTGGTCAGCATCAGCGCGCGCACCGCCGACGACGAGATCTCCAACCTGATCGTGCCCAACGGAACCCCGGGGTACGAGCAGGCCGAGCCGTACCGCAAGATGGGTTGGAACGCGTCCGACACCCGGCCGTTGACGTTCACCGATTGCCGAGTCCCGGAGGAGAACCTCCTCGGGGTGCGGGGCAAGGGCCTTCGCCAGTTCCTCCAGGTGCTGGACATCGGCCGGATCGGAGTCGCCGCGATGGGCGTCGGACTGGCCCAGGGCGCGCTTGACCAGGCCCTGGACTACGCCACGCAGCGGCGGGCGTTCGGCGGCCCGATCTCTCGGTTTCAGTCCATCCAGGCCAAGCTGGCCGACCTGGCCACCGAGATCGCCGCCGCTCGGCTGCTTACCTACCACGCCGCCTGGCTCAAGGACCACGGTCGCCCGTTCTCGCTGGTGGCGGCCCAGGCAAAGCTCAAGACCGGACGCCTGGCCGTCCGGGCGGCCGACGAGGCGGTCCAGATCCATGGCGGCTATGGCTACATCGAGGAGTACCCCGTGTGCCGTTTCTACCGCGACGCCAAGATCCTGACGATCGGCGAGGGCACCGACGAGATCCAGCAGATGGTGATCGCCCGGGCGCTCGGAGCCTGAACATGGGCATGGGCGGGGCGGCGGGCATCACATCCGCGCGGATTCGTGAAGTCGGTCCCCGGGACGGGTTTCAGAACGAGCCCGAGGTGATCCCCACCGACGTCAAGGTGTCGCTCATCGACGCCCTGGCCCGGACCGGGCTGCGGCGCCTGGAGATAACGAGCTTCGTCCGCCCCGACGTGATCCCCCAGCTCGCCGACGCCGCCGAGGTCCTGCGCGCCGTCGACGTTCCCGAGACGGTGAGCCGATCGGTGCTGATCCCCAATTCCCGCGGACTGGCCCGCGCCCTGGAGCTGCGCGACCGCTTCGACGAGATCAACGTCTTCCTGTCGGCCTCCGAGACCCACAATCGCAAGAACGTCAACCGATCGGTCCAGGAGTCGCTGACCGAGCTCGAGGGCGTACTGGCTGGCGCGCGGGGGGCCGGGCTGCGCTGCGAGGCCGTGATCAGCACCTCGTTCGGCTGCCCCTACGAGGGGCGCGTCGATCCCGAGCGCGTGTATGAGATCGCGCAGCGGCTAAGCGCCGCCGGCGCCCAGGAGATCGGCTTTGGCGACACCACCGGGATGGCCAACCCGCGGCAGGTGGCCAGCTTCTTCGAGGGCGCCCAACAACGCCTGGGCGGGCGGGACGAGATCGAGCTGACGGCACATTTCCACAACACCCGAGGACAGGGATTGGCCAACGTCTACGCGGCGCTGGAGGCGGGCATCGACTCCTTCGAGTCAAGCTTCGGCGAGCTGGGTGGCTGTCCCGTGCCTCCCGGCGCCACCGGCAACGTCGCCACCGAGGATGTGGCGTCGATGCTGCACGAAATGAACGTCGCCACCGGGATCGACCTCAAGGCGCTGCTGGCCTGCTCGCGCGCGGTCCAGTATCACCTCGGCCGGTCTCTGGGCAGCCACACCCTGGTGGCGGGCCCCATCGACTGGCGCGGACCCTGGCGGCGTTGATGTTCGACAGCGTCCTGATCGCCAACCGGGGCGAGATCGCGCGACGCGTGATCCGGACGCTGGACCGGCTCGGGATCGAGGCGATCGCCGTCTACACGGCCGCCGACGCTGATTCCCCGCACGTGCGCGAGGCCGGGCGCACGATCGCGATCGAGTCATACCTGGACATCGCAGCAGTCACCGAAGCGTGTCGGCTAACCGGCGCCCAGGCGCTTCACCCCGGCTATGGATTTCTCTCCGAGAACCCGGCGCTGGCGCGGGCGTGCGCCGCGGCGGGCGTGACCTTCGTCGGACCGCCCCCAGAGGCCAGCGAACTGATGGGCGACAAGTTGCGCGCCAAGGCAGCCGCCCAGGGCGCCGGGATCCCGGTGCTCCCGAGCTTCACCGAGGAAGAGGCGCTTGGCGCCGACTATCCCCTGCTGGTGAAGGCGGCGGCAGGCGGCGGGGGGCGCGGGATGCGGGTGGTGGAGGCAGCCGAGAACCTCGACGCGGCACTTCAGTCGGCGCGCCGCGAGGCGCTGGCCGGCTTCGGTGACGACCGAGTGTTCATCGAGCGTTTCCTCGGCCGGTCTCGCCATCTCGAGGTCCAAGTCATCGCCGACGACCATGGCGGCGTGCTGCAGCTGGGCGAGCGGGAATGCTCGCTGCAGCGCCGGCACCAGAAGCTGATCGAGGAGTCCCCCTCCCCCGCCGTGTCGCCTGACCTGCGCGCTGCACTCGGACGCGAGGCGGTAGCGCTCGTCCGCGCCGCCGGTTATGTGAACGCCGGGACGGTCGAGTTCATCGCCGACTTCGACGACCCCGGCGAGCACTACTTCCTGGAGTGCAACGCCCGGCTCCAGGTCGAGCACCCGGTCACCGAGCTCGTCTGCGGGCTGGACCTGGTCGAGTTGCAGTTGCGCGTCGCCGCCGGCGAGCCTCTGCCTCTGGTCCAGAACGAGGTACACCTGAACGGCCATGCCATCGAGGTCCGGATCAACGCCGAGGATCCCGTCCGAGACTTTCTGCCCGCGGCCGGCCGGGTCCTCGCTTACGACCGCCCGGCGGGAGTCCGGGTCGACGACGCGATCGAGCTCGGCAGCGAGGTCGGGACCGGCTATGACTCGTTGCTGGCCAAGGTGATCGCCCACGGCGCCGACCGTCCGCAGGCGCTGGCCCGGTGCCAGCGCGCGCTGGCCGGATTCACCGTGCTCGGGGTGACCACCAACACCGGCTACTTGCGGGGACTGCTGGCCGACGACGCCGTCGCGGCCGGTGACCTGGACACCGGACTGATCGAGCGGCGCGGCGTCCCCCCGTCCCCAATCGACGACGCCGGCGTAGCGACCGCGGCGGCGATGCTGATGCTCGCCGATCGTGCCCGGTCCGCCGGCGACGAGCCGTTCGCCCGCGTCGACGGCTGGCGGCTGAGCGGCGCGCGGGCGGCTTCGCATTGGCGGCTCGTGGTCGGGTCCGGCGAGCCGGTGGAGGTCGACGTGCCGGCGGCGTACGTGGCAATGGTGCAGGCGCTCGGCGAGGGACGGTTCGCGATCCGGGATCGCGGCCAGTGGCTGCTGGCGCACGATCGCGATGTCACATGGATCGGCCATAACGGACGAGCGTGGCCGGTGCGGCCGGTGTCGGCCGACCCCGGCGCGGCCGGGGCGGCGGACGGCGCCCTGCGGGCGCCGATGCCGGGGCAGGTGCTGTTGGTGCACGGCCGCCCCGGTGACTCCGTCAAGGCCGGCGATCCGATCGTCGTGCTCGAGTCGATGAAGATGGAGCTCGTGCTGGCCGCCCCGCTGGACGGCGCGATTGCCGAGCTGAGCGTCGCCGTCGGTGACACGGTGAGCGTGGACCAGCCCATCGCGCGGGTGCAGGCCGCGCCGCCGGCATGACCGTGCTGCGCTCCCACGCCAACCCCGGCTCGGACGAGTTTCGCGCCAACCTGGAGGCCAACCAGGCGCTGGTCGACGACCTCAACGCCGAGCTGGAGCGCGCGCGCCAGGGCGGCGGCGAGCGCGCCCGGGAGCGCCACACCACGCGGGGCAAGCTGCTGCCGCGCGCGCGCGTCGATCGCCTGCTGGATCCCGGAGCCCCGTTTCTCGAGCTGTCGGCGCTCGCCGCCCATGGCCTCTACGACGGGGAAGCGCCCGGCGCCGGGATCATCACCGGGATCGGCCAGGTCGCCGGGCGCCAGTGCGTGATCGTCGCCAACGACGCCACCGTCAAGGGCGGCACGTACTACCCGATGACCGTCAAGAAGCATCTCCGCGCCCAGGAGGTCGCGCTCCAGAACCGGCTGCCCTGCATCTACCTGGTCGACTCCGGCGGCGCGTTTCTGCCCAGGCAGGCAGAGGTGTTCCCCGACCGCGAGCACTTCGGGCGCATCTTCTTCAACCAGGCGACGATGTCCGCCCAGCGCATCCCCCAGCTCGCCGCCGTGCTCGGGTCCTGCACGGCCGGCGGCGCCTATGTCCCGGCGATGAGCGACGAGACGGTGATCGTGCGTAACCAGGGAACGATCTTCCTCGGCGGGCCGCCGCTGGTGAAGGCGGCCACCGGCGAGGAGGTCACCGCCGAGGAGCTGGGCGGGGGTGACCTTCACTCTCGAACCAGCGGGGTGACCGACCATCTCGCGGAGGATGACGCCCACGCGTTGCAGATCGTGCGAAGCATCGTCGCCACGCTGGCGCCGGCGTCACCGCTCCCCTGGGACCGGGTGGCGGTCACCGAACCGGTCGTCGATCCCGACGGCCTGCTGGGCGTCATCTCTTCCGACCTGCGCCGGCCCTACGACGCGCGGGAGGCGATCGCCCGGATCGTCGACGGCTCGCGCCTGCGCGAGTTCAAGGAGCTCTACGGCGCCACCCTGGTCACCGGGTTCGCCCACATCCATGGCCATCCCGTCGGGATCCTCGCCAACAACGGGATCCTGTTCTCCGAGTCGGCGCTCAAGGGCGCGCACTTCATCGAGCTCTGCGACCAGCGGCGGATCCCGCTGGTGTTTCTGCAGAACATCACCGGCTTCATGGTCGGTCGTGACTACGAGGCGGGCGGGATCGCCAAGCACGGGGCCAAGCTCGTGTCCGCGGTCTCCACCGCCCGGGTGCCGAAGCTCACGGTGATCGCCGGCGGCTCGTTCGGCGCCGGCAACTACGGCATGTGCGGCCGGGCTTTCTCACCCAGGCTGCTATGGATGTGGCCCGGCGCCCGGATCTCGGTGATGGGGGGCGAGCAGGCGGCCACGGTGATGGCCGAGGTCGGCCAACCGCAGACGGGCGCGCGGCTGCGGGAGCAGTACGAGCGCGAGGGACATCCGTATTACGCGACCGCCCGTCTCTGGGACGACGGCGTGATCGACCCGCGGGACACCCGGGACGTGCTAGGCCTTGCGCTGTCAGCGGCGGGCAACGCCCCGCTCTCGGATATCCGCTATGGCGTGTTCAGGATGTGAAGGTGCGGGCCGATGCCGTTTCGCTGCGCTCCGGCGCCGCTGCACCGAGGCCGTCGGGGCGGGCAGCCCCTCGATCGTCCGCGGCCGATCCCGGGCGCGCCGCCGAGGCCTCGAAGTCGCGGCTCCGGATCAGCACCAGAGTCAGCACGGCAGCCACTAGGGTGACGATCGCGCCGATCAAAAAGAGCTCGTTCAGCCCGGCGACGAATGATGCCCGCACGACGTGCCCGGCGGCCCGGCGAGCCTGAGCCGGCAGCTGGGACAGGCCGGCCTTGGCACCTGAGCCCTGCGCGACCCTCGCGGCCAGCGCGTGCGCCACGCCGGGACCGACGTGGGGCGCGCCGGCGAGCATCGAGACGATGTGGGTGCGCACGGTGTGGCTGAAGATCGAGCCGAGTCCGGCGATCCCGGTGGCGATGCCCACCTGGCGGAAGGTCGAGTTGATGCCCGAGGCCATCCCCGACCGTTCGGGTGCCACCACGCCGACCGCGGTCGAGGCCAGGGGCGGATTGATCAGCCCGGTGCCGGCGCCGGCGACGATGAAACCCGGGATCAGGTGCTCCCAGCCGGAGCCGGCGTTGAGCCCTCGCATCAGCAGCAGGCCAACTCCGACCATCGCGAGCCCCGGGGCGATCAGGAAGCGGATCGGCACGTAAGCGGTTAGGCGGCCGGCCGCCGTAGAGGTGAGCAGGATGCCGCCGGAGAGGACCAGGAAGCGCAGGCCGGTCTGGAGAGCCGAGTAGCCGAGCACGTCCTGCAGGTACAAGGTGAGGTACAGAAACAGGGCGAACAGGCCGGCCGAGAGCGAGAAGGCGGCGATGTTGCCGCCGGTGAAGGTGGGCTTGCGAAACAGCTTGAGGTCGAACATCGCCCGGTCGCCCTGAACGATCTCGGCGACCAGGAAGGCGACCAGGAGGACGGCGAACCCGATCAGGCAGGACAGGATCTCGGTCGATGTCCACCCCTTGAGGTTGCCCTGGATCAGCGCGTACACGAGCGCGGCGAGTGCGCCGGTGAAGGTCGCGAAGCCGACCAGGTCGAGCCGGCTGGCGCTGGGCTGGCGCGACTCGTCCACGCGCAGCTGGCACACCACCAGTGCGATCACGCCAATCGGGACGTTGACCAGGAAGATCCAGCGCCACGAGATCCCGGTGGTGAGCGCGCCCCCGATCACCGGCCCGATCGCCACCGCCACCCCGGTGATGGCGCCCCATGCTCCGAAGGCGGTCCCGCGCTCCTTCCCCTGGAACGCCGCCGCCAGCAGCGCCAGCGACGTGGAGAACATCGCCGCTCCGCCCACCCCCTGGGCGCCGCGGGCGAGGTTGAGCCACAGGGGCGTGGTGGCCAGACCGGAGAGGAGCGAGCTGACGCTGAAGATCGCCAGTCCGATCATGAACAGCCGGCGCCGGCCGAATCGGTCGGCCAGCGACCCGGTGGTGAGCAGCAGCGCGGCCAGCATCAGCGAATAGGCGTCCACGACCCATTGCAGGTCACTGAAGCTGGAGTGCAACGAGGACTGGATCGACGGCAGGGCGACGTTGACGATCGTCACGTCGATCAGCAGCATGAAGGTGCCGACGCATACCGCGATCAGCGTCCACCACTTGCGATCCACAGCTCGACTCCTTGGCCCGGGGGGCCGGTCCCGGGTTCCAGGGTACTGAGGGCGATCTCCCGGCCCCCGCCGTCGGGTTGACGGCGTGTCGCTCACCAAGGACCGTTCAGGGTAGGTCGTGGCGGGTCAGCTCGACGACCGGGATCGGACCCGGGTCCAGCGAGGCGCGGGCGGCGCGCTCCTCGACGTCGCCGAGCGCGGCGAATCCGGCTTGGACGGCTCGCAGGTAGCCGGCATCGATCACCGCGGTGCCGGTGCTCAGGCCCGCCGCGAAACGCTGCCGGGCGGCGGCGGTTCCGCGGTAAGCCCATACCCGCGCCCCTCGGGCGTCGATCCGGTCCGAGACATCGATCCGCTCGTAATTGCGTTCCCGCAGGTCAAGTGCCGCCAGCGACACGTCGTCGACGGGTAGGCACAGTCCGTTGACGGTGGCCTCAGCCCCATCGACAAAGTGCAGGTCGAGGAACGCCACAAACGCCCTTGGCCGCCGACCCTCGGAATCCGTGTAGTACTTGTAGCCGGGCAGATCGTGCCGGTTGTCCATCGCCACCCCCCAGGCCCGGCGGGCTCCGGCCAGCTCGGCGGCGAACCCCCCGGCTGCCAGCCGGGCCAGCGACCCGTAGCCGAACACGATCTGGCGGCGGGACGCCACCTCCGGTTACCGACGGTGCCGCCACCCGGGATGCGTCACGTCTCCAGCTTGAAGCCGACCCGCATCTCCACCTGGAAATGGGCGATCTCGTCGTTCTCGATATGCCCGCGGATGCTGCGGACCTCGATCCAATCGAGGCTTCGAAGCGTTTGCGATGCGCGGGCGACGCCGGAGCGCATCGCCTCGGTGACCCCGTCGGGCGACGTTCCGGCGATCTCGACGATCTTGTAGGTGTCTGATTCGGACATTCCGATTTCTCCTTTGCTTCATCGGTGGGGCGCTGAAACCACAGGCTTCTCTACCCCAGCCGCCGATCACGGCATTCACCCACGGTCGATGAGACGAGGGCGGCGGACCGGTAACCGCCAACGACTCGGTCGTCAGCCGGAGATCAGGCGCTCCGCGCGCGAGTAGGCGATCTGCAGCAGCTCGGAGCCGAAGAAGGTGACGAGAACCGAACAGAACCAGCGCGTGAACCGCGGGAACACCAGCAGCGAAGCCGTGAGCGCCGCGCTGACCCACATGCCGAGGCAGTAGGGACAGACCAGCAGCTCGCCGATCGCGCGCTGCAGGCCGCGTCCCCGGGCTCGCTCGTCCACCTCTCCCGGTCCCGCATCCTCCTGAAACTCCGTAAATGGTGCGCGCACCGTGCTCGTCACCCGGTCGCGCGCGATCGTTCGGGAGGCCTTCTGGCTCGCCACCGTCAGCAGCGCCATGTCCCGTGCCGACATCGAGTCTGGGAGCTCTCGCCCGCTGGCACGAAACCAGGCCCCGAATGCGGCGGCGAGCCCTACGAACGTCCCCATCAGCGTCGCGTACCCGCCCAGCGGCCGGTCCTGGCGCGGCGCGTGGGCCGCCGTCAGGTCGCGTGGAATGACATCGGAAAGGGCGGTCATCCAGGCCGCTCTACCCGACCATTGACCCGGCAATCAGCTCCGCCGGGGCGTGGTCATTTACCTGATGGGTCTGATTCGTCGGCGCCGCCTTGGGTACCGACCCTGCCGTGACATCGCGCGGCGCCGTCACCCCGTTGACCCAGATCCTGGGCCGACAGGTAGGGCTCAGCCCGCAGGCGCTGCAGACCACCGATGGGATGGCGAATGCCGCCTACGCGTTCGGCACCGTGGCGGCGGTCCAGTTCGCGGTGCACCTGCACGGCCGGCGGATGCTGATTCTGTATGCGACGCTGTTCGTGATCGGCTCGGTGCTCGCCGCCTCGGCCCTCACCCCGGGCCTGTTCATCGCCGGGCACGTGCTTCAGGGTCTGTGCACCAGCCTGATGCTGATCGCCGCGGTGCCAGCCCTGGTCACCGGCTGGCCAGCCGACAAGATGCCGTTCACCGCCGTGATCATGAACCTGTGCATCTTCGGCGCGGTCGCGCTTGGTCCGGTGATCGGCGGCGTCCAAGCGGGGGCCGACGATTGGCGACCGCTGTTCTGGATCGTCGCCGGGATCGGCGGCCTGGCGCTGCTGTTCGCGCTGCTCACCTTCGAGGACCAGGAACCCCAGGATCCAAGCGCCCCGTGGGACTGGGTGGCGATGGCGCTCGCCGGCTTCGGAACTGCCGCCGCCTTTTTCGGGGCCTCTGAGCTGGCGACCCACCCGATGACCAGCGTGATTGTCATGGTGCCGTTGCTCACCGGCGCCGGGCTGGTGATCGTCCTGGTGATCGATCAGTACCTGATCCGGCGGCCGCTGATGCCGGTGCGCCAGCTGGCGACGACGTTCCCGGTGGCCGGAATCGCGATCGCGCTGACCGCCGGAGCGGCGTCGGTGGCGGCGATCGAGCTCGCCGGCACCGCGTTGCAGAAGCAGGGCGATCCGATCCACATCGCGATGCTGTTCTGGCCGCAGTTCGGCGGCGCCCTGGCCACCGCGGCGCTGTTCGGCGCCCTGTTTCGCACCCGGTTCGTCCCGCTGCTGGCGTTCACCGGACTTCTCGTCCTCGGCGGAGGGGCGGCGGTCATGGTCCACGTCGCCACCGGCTCGCACGTGCTGGTCATCGTCGGCTCCGGACTCGTCGGCCTTGGCGTCGGCGCCGCGGTGTCGCCCGCGCTGTTCATCGCCGGCTTCTCGTTGCGCTCGGCCCAGCTCCAGCGGGTGTTCGCGCTGATCGAGCTGCTGCGGGGGGTGGCGGCGTTCATGGTGGCTCCGATCCTCGTGCACCTGTCGATGACCGTGGGGGCCACCCCCGCCGCCGGGGTCTCGACCGCGATGTGGGTATGCGTCGGCCTGGCCGCCGGTGGAGCGATCTTCTCCGGCTATCTGTTCGCTCTGGGCCATGGCCGGCTGCAGCGACCGGGCCTGGAGCAGTGGAACAGCGGGGACGCCGCGGCATGGGATTCGCCGCCGCTGGCGTCCGGCATCCGGAACGAGACGTTGCTTCCTCAGCCGGCGTCGACGCGAGCGCCATCCGTGGGCGGAGCGGACGGCACGCCGGCGCGTGCCTCCGGCAGCCCGGTTACCTGACCGGCGCGCCTACTGCTCGCGCTGGCGGGCGTCCACTAAATCGCTCGGCGTACTCGGCGTCGCAGCGACGTTGGAGTGATTGGTGTGCGGGAGCGGCTGCACCGGCTCGCGCTCACCCGGGATCTTCTCAGGCCGGGTGGCGCTCGCCCACATCAGCCAGACGACCGCGCCGATCGCGATGATCACCGCGATCGGCACCAGCACGATGGCGTAGACGCCGCCGACCAGCAGGCCCCCGACGAGCAGCAGCACGATGATCGGGGCGAAGATCATCAAGAGCCACATTCCAAGTTTCGTACCCGAGCCCCCGGCGCCGCAAACACCGCCAGACGCCGACGCGACCCGCCAGACGTGGCAGAGTCCGCGGTCTCCTTCAGAGGGGCGACGCCGCGGCCGGATAAGCTGCCCGGGATGTCCGCCAAAGAAGCGGTGACGCTGGTGGTTCGTTCACCGTCTAGCCTCGGCCCACGCTGCTGAGCCCGGAGCCATCCACCGGCGACCGGTTCGGCTCGGGGCGGCCGTTCTCGCTCGGCGTCGAAGAGGAGCTGTTTCTCGTCGACCCGCTGACCGGGAGCCAGGCCAACTCGGCGGCGGCGGTGGTCGACTGTGTCGGCGAGGTCAGCGGGACGGTGGAGCAGGAGCTGCACGCCTGCCAGGTGGAGCTGATCACTGGCGTCTGCCGGACCGTCGGCGAGGCGATCGCGAGCCTCGCCGAGATGCGGCGGGCGGTACGGGCCACCGGCGCCGGCCTGCTCGGCTCGGGTACGCACCCCTCAGCCGTCGAGGGGGAGGCCGCGATCACCGACAAGGAGCGCTACGAGCGGATCCAGTTTCTCCTCGGCGATGCCGCCGTGACCCCGGTGGCCGGCCTTCACGTCCACGTGGGCATGCCCGACGCGCCGACCGCCATCCGCGCCTTCAACCGCCTGCGCACTCATCTGCCGCTGCTGCAGGCGCTGGCCGCGAACTCGCCGTTCCGTCACGGCCGGGACACGGGCCTGGCGTCCGCCCGCGAGGTGACGATCCGCGCTTGGCCGCGCTCCGGAGTGCCCCGGTCACTCCGGGATTTCGACGATTTCGCCGGCCTCGCCGAGTTGCTGGCCCGAGCGGCGGATGTCCCTGACTACACCTGGTTCTGGTGGAAGCTGCGGCCCCATCCCCGGCTCGGCACGGTGGAGCTCAGGGCGCTGGACGCGCAGGGATCGTTGCAGGACGAGGCCGCGATTGTCGCGCTCGTCCACTGCCTGGCCCGCGACGCGGCTGAGTCCGGCTCGACCGCCGAGCCTCCACCGGAGCTGGTCGAGGAGGGGATGTTTCGCGCCGCCCGGTTCGGGGTTCGCGCCCGGTTGCCCGACGCGAACGGAAGCCTACGTCCGGTCGACGAGCTGCTCGGGGAGGCGTTGGGGGTCGCCCGCCGGCACGCCCCCGAACTCGGCTGCGAGGCCGAACTGAAGCTGCTGCCGGGACTGCTGAAACGCGGCGGCGGGGCCGGGCGGCAGCGCCACTTCCACGCGATCGCCAATATGGACGCGCTGCTGCGCGAGCTGACGCGGTTGACCGCCGACTGAACCGCCGACTGAACCGCCGCTCGCGCCGACTGAACCGCCGCTCGCGTCAGGACGCGGCGTCGAGATCGGGATCGGTCATCTCCCTGAGCTTGGTCGCCGCCCGCCGCAGCAATCGTGACACCTGCATCTGCGAGCACTGCAGCTCACGGGCGATCTCCGTCTGCTTCATGTCCCGGTCGAGCCGCAGGGTCAGTGCCTGGCGTTCCAGATACGGCAGGCGGCCGATCGCCGAGCCGAGCGAGATCGTCGTCTCCACCAGTCCGTAACGGTCGTCGTCACGCCCGAGGCTGTCCCCCAGCGTGTCGGGCTCGTCGTTGTCGACGCTTCCCACCGGCGCATCGAGCGACACCGAGTAGTGGGCGGTTCCCGCGTCCAGCCCGGCCATCACGTCCTCAGGACGGACCTCCAGATACTCGGCGAGCTCCTCGACCCGGGGTTGACGACCGGTCTGGGCGCTGACCTGACGCGCCGCCCGGTCGACCCGCAGGGCCATCTCCTGGGCGCCTCGCGGAACGTGGGCCGACCAGCCGGTGTTGCGAAAGTAACGCTTGAGCTCACCCAGGATCGTCGGGATGGCGAACGCGGGGAAGCGGACGCCGCGGTTGGGCTCGAACCGGTCGATCGCGCCGAGCAGGCCCAGCGAGGCAACCTGGACGAGATCCTCGAGCGGCTCGTGCGGGTTGGTGTAGCGCCCTGCCAGCTTCCGAGCCAGCGGCAGAAATCGGTTGAACAGCTCCTCGCGGGCCGTCCAATCGCCCTCCTCGTGCCATCGGGAGGCGAGCGTGTTGGTGTCCGCAGCCTTGCTGCGATCGTCGTGGATCTTCGGGACGGATCGGCTGTCCAATCTGTCTCCTTTCCTCGGGGCTGTTCTGCTTCGGCCCGTCAGAAGACCGCGGTGGCGATCACCTGCCGTTTCGACCACATTCGCACCGGCAACGCACCCAATCGCGCCGGCTTGTTATTTGACGATACTCGGGGGTAAGCCAAAAACGGGTTGGTCGGTTGTAAAAAGCCCGCGGCGGCGGCCTGATGTCAGTGCGCTGACGTAAACGGTCTCGATGCCGGCCGGTCAGGCGGCGCAGGCGTGTGATCCGACGCCGATGCCGGGTATCAAAACCGGTGATGAACCCATTGCTGTTCGCGGACTGGCGGCGGATGAACCGGCTGTTCACGGCCGCGATGTGGGGGGTGGCGGCGATCCTGGTCTGCGTGCTGTGTCTGGTGCTCACCTCCTCGGGACCCCGCGCTCGCGTTGGATCCGTCCCCGCCGGCACCGCCGCCGTACATGCGGCGACCCCGCTCGCGTCGCCGCCCTCGGCGGCCGTGACCGGGACACGCTGATCCGGCGCCGATAGGCAGGCGATTCACCGGGTAGCTCCGATCGACCACCGACGCGGGAGAGATCTAATGAAGGCATTGACATTTCACGGCAAGCGCGACGTCCGCGTCGACAGCGTCCCCGACCCCCGGATCGAGCAGCCCAACGACGCGATCATCCGCGTGACCTCGTCGGGGATCTGCGGGTCCGACCTGCACCTCTACGAGGTTCTGGGAGCGTTCATCGGTGAGGGCGACATCCTCGGCCACGAGCCGATGGGCATCGTTGAGGAGGTCGGCCCCGACGTGACGCAGATCCAGCCCGGCGATCGCGTGGTGGTCCCGTTCAACATCTCGTGCGGGCATTGCTTCATGTGCGACCAGCAGCTGTACTCGCAGTGCGAGACGACTCAGGTCCGCAGCCAGGGCAAGGGGGCGGCGCTGTTCGGCTACACCAAGCTCTACGGCCAGGTTCCCGGCGGCCAGGCGGAGTTCCTCAGGGTGCCCCAGGCGCAGTTCGGCCCGATCAAGGTGCCGGAGGGGCCGCCGGATGAGCGCTTCGTCTATCTCTCCGACGTCCTCCCGACGGCGTGGCAGGCGGTCGACTACGCCGCGGTCCCCGATGGAGGAACCGTCGCCGTCTACGGGCTCGGCCCGATCGGCCAGATGTCCGCCCGCATCGCCCGACACCAGGGCGCCGGTCAGGTGTTCGGGGTCGATCTGGTCCCCGAGCGGCTTCAGATGGCGTCCCGACACGGCATCCATCCCGTCGACATCGCGAATGGAGTCGACGCGGCCGAAGCGCTTCGGGAGCTCACCCAGGGTCGCGGCCCGGACTCGGTCATCGACGCCGTCGGAATGGAGGCCCACGGCGCCCCGTTCGGCAAGCTCGCCCAGCAGCTCGCCGGATTGCTACCCGATCAGGTCGCGCGGGTGATGGTGGACAAGGCCGGCGTCGATCGGCTGAGCGTCGTTCACAATGCGATCGACGCCGTCCGCCGCGGCGGCACCATCTCGCTCAGCGGCGTCTACGGCGGCGCGATCGACCCGATGCCGATGATGGACCTGTTCGACAAGCAGATCCAGCTGCGGATGGGGCAGGCCAACGTCCGCCGCTGGGTCGACGACATCATGCCCCTGCTTGAGGACGAGGCTGATCCGCTCGGCGTCGAGGATCTCGCCACGCACAAGCTGCCGCTCGAACAGGCGCCGCACGCCTACGACATCTTCCAGCGCAAACAGGACGGCGCGATCAAGATCCTGCTCCAGCCATAGCGGCTGCGCTCCGCCGACGAGGCGTGGGCCTTACTGCCGTCGACCCAGCCCGGTGAGGAACTCGTGCATCCTCGCCGGCCCGCTCGTGGACCGGGCCAGGGGCGCGGTTCCGTCGTCGGCCCCGTCGCGCATCCCCGCCATCAGCTCTCGCAGGGCGTCGGTCGACGAACGCTGCGGTGCCCACTTAAGCTCTTGCCGGGCGCGGTCGGTGCTCATCAACGGCACCGCCAATGCCATGTCCACCCACCCGGGCTCGGCCGGCTGAAGACGAAGTGCGTAGGTGGCCGCGGCCGCGGCGCGCAGCGCCCGGGCCGACACCTTGACCGGGCGCGCGTCGAGCATCTCGGCCAGCTGCGCCGGACCGATCACCGGCTCGGCGGCGATGTTGAAAGCTCCGGCGCGGTCCGAGAGGACCGCCGCTCGGTAGGCCTCGCCGACGTCGTCGGAGTGCACCGCCTGAAAACGCAGCCCGGCAACCGCGGGCGACACGGGCGCGAACGCCGAGCGCAACAGCGCGCCGGGCACCAAGGGACCGGCGAACAGGCGGCGGATCTCGGTGGCCGCCTGGCGCTTGAAGATCAACCCGGGCCGCAGCCGGACGATCCGCAGCCGGGGATGCTCGGTGGCCAGCCGGTCCAGATGACGCTCCACCGCGGCCTTGTGGCGCGAGTAGAACGAGCTGTCGATACCGCCGGTGGGCCACGACTCGTCGACGAGACGGTCCTTGGGCCCGGGCGAGTAGGCGCCGACCGACGAGGCGTAGACCAACGCGGGCACCTGCGCGGCGGCGACCGCGCGAAACACCCGCTCCGAGCCGGCGACGTTGACGGCCCGAGTGATCGACTCATCGCGGCCCGGCTGGATCAGCCATGCCAGGTGAACGACCGCATCCGCGCCGGCGAAGATCGGCTCCAGATCGCTGGTGCAGACGTTGGCGGAGATGAACTCGGCGCCGTCCAGCCGGCGCAACGGCGGGCGCCGCGCCACCGCGACGATCTCGTCGATCCGGTCGTCGCGGTGCAGCGAGTCAAGCACGCTGGTGCCGACGTTGCCGGTCGCCCCGGTCACCACGACCCGCATGGCACCCCTCTCAGCCGCCGCCGGCCGCGGCGGAAATCTGCTCGAAGCGGGGCAGGACACCGTCTCTATAGGCGGCGAAGAACCCCTCCTGGTCGGGACCGATCTGGTTGACGTAGAGCTCGTCGAAGCCCGCCTGCTCGTACTCGACGAGCGCGGCCAGGTGCCGATCCAGATCGGGGCCGCATACCACCTCGTTGGCCACCATCTCCTCGGTGACCAGCGCGGTGGCCTGCTCGAAGTGGCGGGGCGTGGGCAGGATCTGGGCGAGCTCGCCCGGCAGGGCCTCGTTGGGCCACAGCCGATAAGCCGTCCGGCGGGCGCGCTCCTCGCTCTCGCCCCAGCACACCTTGGTGCCGCCGGCGACCAGTTTGCCGGCGCCACCCGCCTTTCGGAACTGCGAGACCGAGTCGGCGTCCGGCGCCACCGTGCAGAAGCCGTCACCGATGCGACCGGCGAGCGCCACCGCCTTCGGGCCGAAGCCGGACACGAGAATCGGCGGCGGCGACGGAGGCAGGTCGTAGATGCGGGCCTGCTGAACCCGGTAGTGGCGTCCGCGGTGACTCTGGACGCCGCCCCGCCACAGGCGCCGGATGACCTCGATCGCCTCTTCCAGCATCTCCAGCCGCTCGTCCGCATTCGGCCACGCGTCGCCGAAGATGTGCTCGTTGAGCGCCTCGCCTGAGCCGACGCCCAGGCAGAAGCGTCCTTGGAGCAGCACGGACGAAGGCGCCGCCGCCTGAGCGATGACCGCCGGGTGGATCCGGACGGTGGGACACGTGACCGCCGTCGTCACCTGCATTCCGGGGACGCTCGCGGCAATCGCCCCGATCATCGACCACACGAACGGGCTGTGGCCCTGCTCGTCGTTCCACGGGTGGAAGTGATCGGAGATCCACACGCGGTGAAAGCCCGCCTCCTTGGCCATCCGCGCCTGGGCGAGGAGGTCCGCGGGAGCCCACTCCTCGGTGGAGAGGAAGTATCCGAGTCGCATCTGCCGCGGTGATTGCCCAGATCGCGGAGGGACTAATCAAATTGAGGCGGCGATTCGTCGCCGGTCGCACCGCGGCCGGTCAGCGCGTCACTGGGCGACGGCCGTGTCCGGCCGCCGCGCGTCACAGAGCGACGGCCGTGTCCAACCGCGACAGCGTCTCCGGAGGGACGCCGTGGAGCACCCAGGCCCGGTCCCTGGTCCGCGACAGCCGCCGCTGATCTGCCAGCTGGTGCAGGGCGGCGGTCACCGATGGGCGCTGCGCCCCGACGAGCCGGGCCAAGGTCTCGTGGGTGAGCCTGAGCGGCACCACCACCCCTTCGGGGGTGACCCGCCCCCAGCGATCGGCCAGGTGCCAGAGCAGGACCATCACCCGCGTGTCGACCCGGCGGAGATTCGACACCGCCATCGTCACCGCCAGCGAGTGCGCCCGGCTGCACATGCCCCGGATCATCGTCTCCACCGCCGGCGGCCAGTACCCCAGCGCCTGGGCGAAGCGGGGATCGAGCACCGCGATCCGGGTGGGGTGCAGCACCGTCCAGGAGACGGCGAACGGGATCGGCGCGTCCTCGCCGTCGTTCTGGGTGGGGCGAAGCAGGTCGCCGCGCCCCACCAGCTCGCTCGCCAGCGGCCGTTCGAGGCTGATCTCGCGGCTCATCAAGCCGTCGAGGACGAGCAGCCCGAGGTGCCCGGGCGGGTGATGGCTGGGCGGCGGAGTCCACGGGCCGCTGCGCAGCACCATCAGATCGGCGACCAGACGGGCGGTGGCCAACTCCCGCTGCTCAGGATCGAGCTGCTCGATCATCTCCGGGAAGGCCTCGGCCACCCGCACCCGTCGGGGCGTTGCGCTCACAGGTTCATCCCAGGTCGGTCCGCCGAACTGAGCTTACTGCGAAAACGGTCGGCTCCCGCTCGCTTAGACGCGCGCGAGCGGCTACGGGGTGGTCCCGGCGCCAGCAGCCGCGACGGTCCCCGCCACCGCCAGCAGCCCCGCCGAGCGTGCGTCGCGCGCCGCCAGGCGCCGATGGTCAGCCTGCCGCGACCAGTGGGCCGCTGCCACCATCGACGCGGAGTGCAGGCCGTCGACGAGGGCACCGGCCAACAGCTTCCGCGGTCCCGGCGAACCACCCAGGGCCGCCGCCTGGATCAGCTGCCGGGCGCCGAGCACCCGCGCCACCGCCACCACCTCACGATCCAGCGGCATGCGGGCGAGAGTGGCGAGGACCCGCGCCGGGGCCAGCAGCAAACCAGTCCCGTAGACGATGCGCGCCGCGAGCAGCGACCGCCGCACCGTCACGTGCCGCCGGGCTCGGTGACCGCGCACTCGAGCAGCAGTGCGTGCACGAATGCCTGCGGCAGATTGCCGCGCATCTGGCGCTGGGTGACGTCGAACTCCTCAGACAGCAGTCCGGCCGACCCGCACGCCGCTCGGTTGCGCTCGAACCAGCGGGCGGCCCGAGTCAGATCCCCCTGCTGCGCGTAGACGAGGGCCATCAGGAAGCCGCACATGACGAAGGCTCCCTCGGATTCGCCCAGCGGGCGCTCGTCGGGCCGGAAGCGGTAGCAGTAGCCGTCATCGGTCAGCTCGGCGGCGACGGCGTTCAGGGTCGCGATGCTGCGGGGATCCTCGGCCGGGATCCCGCCGCGCAGCGCGGGCAGCAGCAGCGCGGCGTCGACTCTCGAGTCCGTCGGCGAGCGTTGCCAGTGACCAGCCGGGTGCAGGGCGTGCTTCGCCGTGTCGGCGACGATCGCGTCGGCCAGCGCCACCCAGCGAGCCGCCAGCTCGCTCGGCTGATGCTCGGCGATCCGGCGCAGCCCGGCGGCGCAGATCAGCCGGCTGTGCGTCCAGGCGTCGGGCTCGAGCTCCCAGATGCCCGCATCCGCCTCCTGCCAGCGCTGCTCGATCGCCTCGGCCGCCGCCTCCGCGGCCCGCCAGCCGTCGGCGTCGAGATGATCGTGGCCGGCGGCGGCCGCCAGCAGCAGCAGCGACTCGCCGAACGCGTCGAGCTGAAACTGGTGGTTGACCCAGTTGCCGACGACATCAGACCCTCCCGGATATCCCTTGAGATCCAGCGTCCGCTGGTCGGGCACCGGGTCGCCGGTGATCGTGTAGGCCGGCACCAGCGCGGGACCGTCGGCCAGCAGCCGCTCGGTGACAAAGCGCACCGCGTCGTCCATCAGCGGCAGCGGCCCCGCCTTGGCGACCGCCTCGCCGGTGAAGCACTGGTCGCGGATCCAGACGTAACGATAGTCATAGCTTCGGCCCTGGCGGGCGCGCTCGGGAAGCGACATGGTTGCCGCCGCCACCATCCCGCCGCCCTGGCTGGTCAGCCCGCTGAGGACGGCATAGGAGTGGCGCGCGTCGCGCCCCGCGACCGCGGGCTCGAGCTCGGGGAGCCGCTCGGTCCACGCCGCCTCGGTCCCGCTCCAGGCGCGGGCGGCATCGGGGGGCTGCTCGTCGCCGCCGCCCGCGTCCAGGGCCAGGACGAGATCGTGCGTCTCCCCCTCGTTCAGCTCGAGCGTCATCACCAGCGGCCGTCCGCCTTGACCGTCCGGTGTCGGCTTGGCGTCCGCCGCGCCGACCCAGGTCATGCGCACTTCGCCAACCCGAGCCGTCCAGACGCCGTCGTCGCGCAGGTGGCGGCGCCGCGGACGCTGCGCGCCGAACTCCCCGCGGAGATCGAGAACGACGCGGACCCGGGCGGTCCCCTGCCGGGCCAGGATCTGGCGCAGCACCACCGCTCGGTCGGCACGGCTCGGCAGGGCGAGCGCCTCGCGGCATTCCACCACCCCGTCGTCGGTGATCCAGCGATTGCGCCAGATCAGACCATGCTCGTAGTAGCCACCCCAGACGAACCGGCTGAGCGGCGTGACCGCGTACACGCCCTGACCCCCGATCAGGGTGGCAAAGCAGGCGTCCGAGTCCCAGCGGGGAACGCACATCCAGGTGAAGTCACCGCGCGGGCCGACGATGGCGCCGCGCTCGCCATCGGCGATCAACGCGTACTCGCGCAGAATGTGCGGGACGCCGAGGTGGCTCAGCGAGTCCGGGTTCGAGTTGCTCACAGCTCGAACCGAGAAGCTTCGTCGCGCTTGAGCTCGATCCCGAGGCCGGGTCGCTCGGCGTCGGGGTGCAGGCAGCCGTCCCGGGGCAAAAGCACACCGTCGAACAGCATCCGCTCCACCCGCACGTGCGTATGGAAGTACTCGCAATGGCGCAGCCGCCCGATGCCGCAGGCCGCGTGGGCGTGGATCTGCGGCGCGCAGTGGGCCGAGAACGGGACCTCGTAGGCGGTGCACAGATCGGCTGCCGCGAGCAGCCCGCTCACGCCTCCCGCGCGGGTGACGTCGGCTTGGAGGACGTCGACGGCGCCGGCGTCGAGCATCCGCCGGAAGTACGCCGGCCGGAACCCGTACTCGCCGGCGGCGACGTCCATCCCCGCGGGTCCGCCATCGCGGATCAGGCGGAGACCTTCCAGGTCGTCCGAGGACACCGGCTCCTCCAGCCAGGAGACACCCAGCTCGGCGAACTCCTGCGCCAGGGCCAGCGCCAGCTTGCGCGAGTAGGCGCCGTTGGCGTCGACGAATAGCTCGGCGTCGGGCCCGATCGCGTGGCGGACCGCGCGGGCCCGGCCGACGTCGGCGCCCGGGTCGCGCCCGACCTTCATCTTGACCCGCGGGATTCCCTGCTCCACCCAACCGGCGAGCTGTGCGCACAGCTCGGCCTCGTCATACGAGGTGAGCCCGCCGGAGCCGTAGATCGGCACCGCCGGATCGGCCCGGCCGAGCAGGTCGGCCAGGGATACGTCCAGGAGCTTGGCTTTCAAGTCCCACAGGGCCACGTCCAGAGCCGAGATGGCCATCGCGCACAGTCCCGGCCAGCCGAGGTTGCGGATCGTCGTGATCATCGCCCACCACGCGCCGGGGACGGCGAGGGCGTCGCGGCCCCGCACCGCTCCGGCGAGCGGCCCGGTGATCAGCGACGCCGCCGACTCGTGGGCGTAGGTGTAGCCGATGCCGGTTTGATTGCCGGCGTCGGCCTCGGCCACCACCACGGTGACCGAGTCCCACTCGAGCGTGCCGTCGGACTCGGGCTGTTCGGTGGGCACCTGGTAGGCGGTCGCCCGCACCTCGGTGATCGGAGCCTCGCTCACGGTTCCCCTTCCGCGGCGCCATCGGCGAGCCGCTCGGCGAGCCGCGAGGCCAGCGCCATGATCGTCAGCGCCGGGTTGGCGCTCCCCTGGGTCGGACAGACGCTCCCGTCGCAGGCGTACACGTTCGGCGTGTCCCACACCCGGTGGTCGGCGTCGACGACGCTGGCATCCGGGCTTAGCCCCATCCGGGCGCCGCCGACGAGGTGGGCGAAACGCTGGATCGTCAGCACGTCCTGAGCCCCGGCCGCGTGCAGGATGTCGGTGATCACCCGGGAGGAGTACGACATGTTGCGCTTGTCGTTGTCGGTCAGGCCGTAGTCCATCCGGGCCACCGGCATGCCCCAGCGGTCCTGCTCGTCGGCCAGCGTCACCCGGTTGTCCGGATGCGGGAGCAGCTCGTTGAGCACGCCGACCGTCGCCCAATGGTTGTAGTCGCGCATGTACTCGCGCATCGCCCGGCCCCAGTGCCCGTCGGCGAGCACGTGCTGGGCCCATTCGATCGGCATCGGCGACACGGTCTGCACCGAGAAGCCGCGGGCGAAGCCTCGATCCGGATCGGTTTCGTAGAACTGCTCGGAGGAGATCTCGGGGGGCGGTGCCTTGTAGGAGCGCAGCTCTTGCGCAAACCGGCCGGCGGACTGAGTCGCGCCCTGCACCATCACGTAGCGCCCCACCTGGTCGCTGTTGTTGCCCAGGCCGTGGGGGTGACGGCGCGAGGTTGACTGCAGCAGCAGCCGCGGGGTCTCGATCGAGTAGCAGCACACCGCCACCGCGCGAGCCCGCTGCATGCGCTCGCCGCCGTCGTCCTCGTTGAAGTAGCGCACGCCGGCGGCCCGACCGGTGGCGTCCTCGATCTCGACGGCGGCGGCCATGCTCCCCGCTCGCACCTCCACGCCGTGCTCGATCGCGTCCGGCAGGTGGCTGACGTACGGGCTCCCCTTGGCGTTGACCTTGCAGCCCTGCAGGCAGTAGCCGCGGTAGATGCAGTGCGGACGGTTGCCAAACGTGCCGTTGACGATCGCCACCGGGCCGACGCGCATGGCGATGTCGATCTCGCGGGCGCCGCGCATCAGGTTCGCGGCCGCTCCGGTGACCGGATGCGGCGAGAACGGATAGCTGTGCGGGTCCCCCCACGGCCAGTCCTGTCCCGCCACGGGAAGCTCGCGCTCCACCTCCTCGTAGTGGGGGCGCAACTGCTCGTAGGAGATCGGCCAGTCGGCGCCGACTCCGTCACGGCTGTTGGTCTCGAAGTCAGACGGATGAAAGCGCGGGGCGTAGCCGGCGTAATGGATCATCGAGCCGCCCACGCCGCGGCCGCTGTTGTTCTTTCCCAGCTGCACCGGATCGCTGCCGCCGATCACCCGCGGCTCGGTCCAGTAGAGGTGATGCGAACCCGCCTCGTCTGACACCCAGTCCGCGTCGGGGTCCCAGAACGGGCCGGCCTCCAGGATCACGATCTTCCAGCCGCGACGGGCGAGCCGCTGCGCCAGCACCGAGCCGCCGGCTCCGGCGCCGACGATGCACAGGTCGACCTCCTCGCCGTCGTCGTAGTGGCGCATGTGTCGCTGTCCCGGGATCGCTCGGGTATGGACGTCGAGCAGGAACCGGGAGTCGTTGGCGCGGGGCCCGATCGACCCCTTGAGCAGCCGCGTCAGCTTCAAGAATCGTCCTTCTCCACGCGCACCGGATCCTCGGAGGTAGCGCCCGGGCGTTCGAAGGGCTCCAGCACGCTGACGCCCTGGCCCAGCCGCATGAACCCGCGCGGGTACGCGGGGCCGCCGAAGCCGATCTCGTTCCACGCCCACGGGTGCGAGTAGAACCCCTCGAGGATGGCTCGCATGCACACTGACCACGCCTTCTTGACGTTCAGCCGCTCCCAGGCCCCACCCTTCAGATCGCCATTGGCGAGATCGCCGACCACCTGCTCACGGACGTCGGCATCCAGCGCGGCGAAGCCGTCGGCGCCGAGCTCGCGAGCGCGCTCGTCCAGCCCGCGCAAGACCAGCCGCCACGTCTCCGGATCCGCCGGCATGTCGTGGAAGCGAAACCCGTCGAGCCTTCCGTCGGCGAGCTTGGCGTCGACCGCCTCGGCCACCGGGATCCGCGGGTCGCCGTCCTGCGCGGTGGCGGTATCACAGAACGCCCTCAGGGCCGGCTCCTCGTCGGCGGTGAAGAAGCGCAGGGCGCCGGAGGCGGACAACCGCGCCTTGACCACAGACTTGGTCTGCTCGTCCCAGCTCGCCTCCGCCGCCAGCACGTCGTAGTCGGGGTAGCGGCCGATCATCTGAGGGGTGATGCCGCGTCGCTGGCGGGGGAGCCACGACGGATCCAGCGGCTGCCCGTCGGGGCGCCGTTTGGGCAGGTGGTCTCCCCGGCTCATGTCAGGTCCGGCCATAACCGACGCTCGCTAGTCCTCGCGCCGCAGGACGGCGGCCAGGAGCCCCATCGCGCCGACGATCGACATCAGGCCAGGGGCGACGATCGGCGGGCCCATCGCCATGTTGTAGACGGCCGTCTCCTCGCTGAACCCTCCGGGCCGACGAGCGACCCCGCGGGCGTGGTAGTACTCGCCGATCAGCCCGTTGGCCGTGTACACGGCCGCGGCCACCGGGAGGTAGCGCTTGGCCCAACGGCGCGAGAAGATGCCACCGACGCCGGCCACCACCACCGGCGGTGTGACCACGATCGGGCTCCACATCATCTTGTTGCCGAAGCTGGCGCGGTAATGCTCCAGGTAGATCTCGGTGGTGGTCACCACCGCCGAGAACGCGGTCAGGCCCGACAGCGAGCGCTCGAACCGACCGTGCTGGACGTCGGAGACGATCCGATCGATCAGATGCTCGGGCCGCGCCCGCTCCTGTTTGAACACTGGCAGCTTCATCACCGTGCGCCTACCCTACATCCGGCGGCTGCTCACCGCACTTTCCTCACCCGCGTGGCGATCGTTGTCCGCGCGCGAACACAAATCGCGTCGGCCGGCGGCCCCGTGGTTGCCCGTCCCGGGATCCGGGTACGCGGGCTTGCACGCCGCAGCCGCAACGAGGCTTGCATGCCGCGGCCGCAGCAATTCACGGAGCCAGCTCCGCCACGCAGCCGCGAAGGCCCGCGAGGGGCGAGCGCCAGAGCCGCCGGGTGGCCCACCCCGGTCCGCTTGCGGTAACTACCGGCGTCCGGGCCGATTGGCGGATCGCCCGGGTCGCGGCCGGCCATGGTGCGGAACGCCGAGCCGCCCCGCGGCACCGGGGCGCCGGCGGCCGCGGGGCTTGACCCGGAGGCGGTCTCGGTCAGTTGATGCCGGCGAGCTCGTGCTCGGCGACCGGCTGGCGAACCTCAAACGAGTGCACCACCCGCTCGGTGAAGAGCTCGTGGAGCGTGAGGCCGATCACGGCCAGCGCCACGAAGGCGACGCCCGAGGCGAAGCCGAGCCAGGTCACGACGACGCCGCTGAACACCATGCTGGCGACGATCGTCCAGGCGCCGAGCACGCCGAGGATCCCGTCGAGCGCGCGCTGCGCCCGGCCGCGGGACGCGATGCCGATGGTGGCGGCCGAGGCGAGGGCGACGATGCCGCCACCCAGCATCAGCCACATGAAGACCGATGGGGTCCACGCCATCGCAGCGACGACCAGAAACGCGCCGATGATGGCGAGACCTACGTTGGTGAGAAAACGAGAGTTCATGAAAACCTCCATTGGGTCGGCCACGGTGTGGCGTAACGACCACGCTGTGGCGCAACGTTCTTGGATCCGAATCTGGTGATCTGTCTCCAACCACATTGCGCACTCAATAATAACACTCAGACTGAGCTATTGGGCTGAGCGCTCAGACTTGACGGCGAAAATGTCAGCGGGCATACTCGCGGCGTGGCGCCTGCCTCCGACTCCCTGAATCAGACCGCCCGTGTCGTGCTCGGGATGATTGCCGAGGGTCATGGCACCGGCTACGCGATCAAGAGCGAGATCGAGCGCTCGACCCGGCTGTACTGGGGCGCGAGCGTCGGGGGCATCTATCCCGAGCTACGACGCCTGCGTGAGGCCGGCCTGGTCAGCGTCCGCGATGACCCACGCGGTGGCTCCACCCGTCACGCCTACAGCCTCACGCCCGCCGGCCGGGCGGCGCTCAGGCAGTGGCTGACCGAGCCGTCACCGCCGGTGGTGGAGATGCGCAACGAGGCGTTGCTCCGGCTTCGCTTCGCCGGCGTGCTGGACCGCGACGAGCAGATCGCGGTGGTCCGCCGCATGCGCGACGTCCACGAGGAGCGGATCGACGAGCTGGAGGCGCGCCTCGCCGAGGGGCAGTTCGATGACCCCCTGCACCGCTGGACGATCGAGTTCGGCGTCGGCTGGAACCGGTGGGCCCGCGACTGGGCGATCGCCGTCGAGCGCCGTCTCAGCCGTCGCCGTCAGCGCGATTGACGCGCTGGGGCGGGTCAGGCCGTGACCTGCCCGACGAGCTCCTCGGCGATGGCCAGCGACGATGTCGCCGCCGGCGACGGCGCATTGCGCACCCAGACGACCCTGCCGCTCACGCCGACCCGGAAATCGTCGACCAGGGAGCCGTCGCGGTCGACAGCCTGCGCGCGGACGCCGGCGGGAGCCGGCACGGCATCGTGGGGCTCGAGCTCCGGGACGTAGCGCTGGAGCTCGGAGATGAAAGCCCGCTTGCGTGCCGACCGGTACAGCTCGGCCACGCCCGCACGCCAGTGGCGCCGCATCATCCGGACCGTACCCGGCCAGCTCAATGTCTCGTACAGCTCGCGCCAGTCCAGGGCGGTGCGGCGGTATCCCTCCAGCGAGGCCGCCAGCACGGCGTTGGGACCCAGCCATACCGACCCGTCGAATCTGCGGGTGAGGTGAACCCCGAGGAACGGCAACCTGGGATCGGGGACCGGGTAGATCAGCCCGCGGACGAGCTCGGTCCGGTGGGGGGCGAGGCTGAAGTACTCCCCGCGAAACGGCACGATCCGCGGCTCGGGGACCTCGCCGGAAGCCCGGGCCAGGCGATCCGCGTGCAAACCCGCACAGACGATGACTCGGTCGGCGTCGAGGATCTCGCCTCGCGCCAGCGCGACCGCGGGACGCCCGCCGTTGGCATCGATCCGCATCACCTCGGCGCGGGTCCGGATCTGGCCGCCAGCGGCGCTCACCTCGGCCGCCATCGCGCTGGCCGCGGCCGCGAAATCGACGATCGCGGTGTGGGGAGAGTGCAAGGCGGCAACGCCCCGCGCGTGCGGCTCGATCTCCGCCAGGTCCGCAGGCTCCAGCCAGCGCAACCCGGGGACACCGTTGCTCGCCGCCCGCTCGGCCAGCCGCCGTAACGGCTCCAGTTCGCGCTCATCGGTCGCGACCACGACCTTTCCACACTCGGTGTAGGTGATCCCGTTGGCGGCACAGAAGTCACGGATCAGCACACGGCCTCGAGTGCACAGCCGCGCCTTCAGCGAGCCGGGTGCGTAGTACAGGCCGGCGTGGACGACGCCACTGTTGTGTCCGGTCTGGTGACGCGCGACCCCGGGCTCCTTCTCGAGGACGATCACCTCGTCGCCCGGCCGCGAGGCGGTGACCAATCGGGCGGTGGCCAACCCGAGAATTCCCCCGCCGACGACGACTAGCCGCACCGGAACGCTCCGTCCGAGATGTGCCCGGCAGATTTGCTGGCGCTGTTCACGGTGCGCATCATCGATCAGGGAATGAACGCCCCGCCGGTCCACGCACTTGCGGCTTCCCCCGTGCGGACGCAGACACTAGCTAGCGCCGCTCCAGGAGTGGCGCGGCCGCCTCGCCCAGCCCGCAGCCCCGCAGGTCGGAGATCGAGTCGTGGACGATCTCGCTCACCGTCTGGCCCTGATAGATCCAGTCGGGATTGTGGGCATACACCCCGGCCAGCTTGGCGGCGCTCGACCGGGCGGTGGCCCGCAGCGTCGCCAGATCCTGTTCGTGGTCTCCCGAGAACGCCGCCACTTGGTAGGCCTCGCCGCAGGCGGTGGAGATCCCGCTGGTGGCGCGGTCGAGCTTTTTGGCGAAAGGCAGGGGGGCCTGCGGCGGGGTCGCCCCGCATCCGGCGACGGTCGCGGCGGCGATGGCGAGCGCCGACCAGAAGCGCGGGATCTTCTGCAGGCTCATGTCAACAGGATCAACGACGCTCCGCCGAGCAGAGCGGCCCCCGCGGTCCACCAGGCGATGTAATCGCCGACGTGGCCGCTGTGCAGCTCGCGCAGTTTGTTCAGGGCGCGCAGCGGCCAGCGCAGGTACGCGTCCGGGACGCGCTCTCGCAGCGGTCCGCCGAACAGGCCAAGTGCCGCCAGGCCGAGCGCCCCCAGAGTGGAGAGCGCTCCGTAGATGAAGTCGTAGGTCTCGAGGTGGCTGGTCTGGACGGGCGCGAAATGCGCGCGGCCACCGTGCAGCACCCAGCCGAGATAGGCCCGGTGATCGCCGAAGTGCCCGGCGGCGCGCTCGATGCCGGGAACCGCGCCCGGAATCAGTCCGATCACGATTGCGGCGAGCAACAGCACGGCGGGTACCAGGACCATCAGCGGCGGAGTGCGATCGCGCGACAGGTTCTCCTCGTCCTCCTCGCGTGGGGGCTCGTCCCGGTCTCGCTGGTTGCGAGCCTGGGCGGTCCCCCAACCCAGGAACACCCGCCCGGCGACGCGCAGGACCGCGCCGCCGGTGCACACCGAAGAGATCACGAATACCGCCGGCAACCACGGAAAGCCGCCGTCGATCGCCCCCGACTCCAGCAGCGATTTGCCGAAGAAGGCGGTGCTCACCGGAACGGCGGCCAGCAGCAGGCCGCCGATCCCGAACAGGACCCCGACGTGGGGCAGGACGCGGCCCCGCCCGTGGAGATCGAACTCATCGACGGTCCCGAAGCGATGCAGCAGCACCCCGACCAGCATGAACAACGCCGCCTTGTTCAACCCGTGCGCCACGACGTAGGTGGCCACCGCGGCCAGGCCCTTGGCGCTGAGCAGGCCGATCCCGCACACGAACAGGCCGACGTGACTGATCGTCGAGAATGCCAGCAGCCGCTTGATGTGCCGTTGCACGAAGCACATCAGTGCGCCCCACAGGGCCGTGACCGTGCCGGCGGCGATGAGAATCGCGTGCAGCGCCACGGCGTGCGGCCCGAGCGGTCCCGCAAACATCGTCCAGTACAACCGGGCGATGGCATACACGCCCAGCTCCACCATCACGCCCGAGAACAGGACGCAGACCGGGGTGGGCGCCACCGCGTGGGCATCGGCGAGCCAGAAGTGCAGCGGGGTCGCCGCCGCCTTGGTCAAAAAGCCGACGAACAGCAGCGCCATCGCCACCACGGTCAACGGATCGGCGTGGTGACGGTCGAGCGCAGCACCGATCTGAGCCATGTTGAGCGCCCCGGTTCGGGCGTAGAGCAGGCCCACGCCGAGGAACATCGCGTACGCGGCCACGCTGTTGGAGATCGCCATGTTGATCGCCCCCTGAAGCGGTCCCCGCTCCTCGATCCGGAAGGCGGTGAGCGCGTAGGCGCACGCGCTCATCAGCTCGAAGAACACCACCAGGTTGAACAGATCTCCCGTCAGCGAGAAGCCGACCATCGCCGTGAGGAACACCAGCACCAGGGCGTGGAACAGCCCGTCCGCCGCGTCGAAGTAGCGAATCGAGTAGACGAGCGCCGCGGTCACCAGGATCGCGGCGAACGTCGCCAGGCCGGCGCCGATCGGGTCGATCGACAGCGAGATCCCGATCGTGACCATGTGGCTCGGCCGCCAGCCCCCCAGCCAATAGGCGAAAGGGTTGCGGATCGCGCGGGCGAGCAGCAACGCGCACATCGTCACCACCGCCAACGCCACCCCCACCGCCGTGATGTCGTTGAACGCGCGAGACGTCCAGTGCCGCAGGGCCACGAGCACCGCCGCGCCGAGCATCGGAACGGCGACGGTCAGTGCGGTGATGTGCATCGACCCGTCGTGGCTGTTACCGACGCAGCGCCCGCAGGTCGCTCGGGTCGAGGCTGCCGAACCGCTTGTGCGCCTGCACCGCCAGCGCCAGCAGCAGCGCGGTGACGGTTGCCTCGATCACGACGTCGGTGAGCACCAGCACCTGCACCACCGGGTCGACCGTCTTGCTCACCGCCGGGATGTCGGCGTAGATCGGCGCCTGGCCGCCGGTCCGGTAGCCGATGGCGATGAGCAGGACATAGGTGGCCGACTGCACCACCGTGAGCGACAGGATGCTCCGCACCAGGTTGCGGCTGGAGACGATGCCGTAGAGCCCGATCAGGAACAGCCAGGCCGCGACCGCGAACGGCAGGAAGCTCATCCCCCCGGGCCTCCGCTGATCAGGATCGTCTGATCCAGGAACTCGCTCCAGGCCACCAGGAAGGCGCCGTTGACCTCCAGGCCGACCGCGACGCTGGCGATGTCCATCTGACCCGCGGACAGCAGGTGCCCAGCGATCCCGAACGGGAGGAAGTTCTTGAAGAACACGCCCACGAACACCAGGCCCCCGAGGCCGACGAGCGCGTAGCCGGCGGCCCCGACGGCATCGGCGAGCTCGACCAGCGTGTGCGGGGTCTTCAGCTTCAGCCGCAGATAACCACCGGCGAGGAAGATCGCCAGTGGGCCGGAGGCGAGGACAATGCCACCCTGGAAGCCGCCGCCCGGCGTCAGCTGCCCGTGCACGACGATGTAGATCCCGAGCGCGATCATGCCGGGAACCAACCCCAGGGCGAGGGCGGCCAGCGCCTCGCTGGCCCCGGCGAACCGGTGCTGCTCGTCGTCGGCCTGACTCGGTCGCTGGTGCTCGTCGCGCAGCTCCCGGAGGATCAGCACCACCCCCAGGACCGAACCGAACAGGATGAACTCCTCGCCGAGGGTGTCGAAGCCGCGGAAATCGAAGTTCAATGCGGTGACCAGATCAGTGGCGTGACGCAGAGTGACGCCGACGCCGGAGAGCACCTCACCGTAGACCCCGTGATAGTCGCCGAAAGCCGGAAGGCCACGCATGCCGAGAATGAGGATCAGGCCCAATCCGACCCCGGACATGGCAAACAGGGTGAGCCGGCTCGTGCGGCTCACGGCCTACTCCTCGTCCTCGTTCTCGTCCCGGCGCGCTCGCTCCTGCTCGCCGATCTTGCGCAACGCCAGCAGGATCATCACCGGAAGGCCGACGGTGGAGACGACGATCTCCGACAGGGCGACGTCGGGTGCCTGCAACACGAAGAACAACATCGTCAGCGCCATCCCGTAGACGCCGAGCACCAGGGTCTGCCGCAGCGGCTCGGCCGCGGCCACCACGGCGCCGCCGCCAAGCGCGACCGCCGCCAGGGCTGCGATCTGAAGCAGGGTCATCCGGCCCGGCTCTCGTCGATCTGCCTGCGCCAATCTCCGAGCTCCCGGATGAGGAAGCTGCGAACCGTCGTCTGGACCAGGATCGGCCCGGCGACGACGAGCACCACGCCGACGAGCAGCGCCTTGTCGCCGATCAGCGAGAACGACTCCCGGAAGACGACGCCCACGGTCACCAGCAACGCGCCGAAGCTGGCCAGGCCGACGTAGTGGAGGCGGTCGTAGACGCTGCGCATCGTGCACAGCCCGAGGACGGCGAGCAGCTCCAGCCCGCCGCCGGCGACCAGTAACACCAGCGCGACGACCTGCCGCCAGCTCAATGCCTGCGCTCCATCAGCCGGGCGAAGGTGAGCGATCCGATTATCGACATGGGAGCGAATACGACCGCCAGATCGACGAACGGCTGGCGATGAAAGCCCTCCGACAGCGCCACCAGGATCGTGCTGAGCAGCACCGACGCGATCTGTAGCCCGGCCAGGCCGTGCATCGGGGTGGCGAACAGGGAGACGACCAGGCATGGGATCAGCGCGAAGCCGAGCACGGTGGCGGCTATTTCCCACTCGTTCATCCGAGCCTCAGCAGATCGATCGCATCGCCGCCGCCCGATTCACGAAGCTGGTGTCCGAGCAGCAGCTCGCGCTCGGAGTCGACGCCGATGATGATCGTGTTGGGCGCGAACGAACCGAACGACTCGGCCAGCGCGCAGCGCCCGGTTTCGAGCGCCTTACCGTTCCCGCACCGAAATGGCACCGCCCGAAATACGCCGACGGCTGCCTCCCGGCGCACCAGCTGGCGCAGCGCACACAGCGATACGGCGGCTACGTCGGCGGGAACCTTGAGCAGCGGGCGGTACAGGTGCCTGGTCCAACTCAGCCGACTTCCCAACCGGGTGAGGTCGTGCTGCCGGGCCAGCTCGAATGCGGTGGCCGCGATCGCGGCGGCCCCCGCGCCGACGATCAGCTCGGGAAGATCCGTGATATCGATCAGCAGCAGGTAGAGCGCGGCGGCGAGCACCCAAGCCAGCGACCAGGCGACGACGCTTCGGATCAGCTGCCTGGGGCGAGACGGGCCTGGCATACCGGCGAGTTCGGGTGGCGCCGGGAGAATCCTGCCTGCCGGGAGCTATGCGCGGCAGGCCTGCGCCAGAGCTCGAGCGAATTCGTCGACGTCGTTCGCGGCGGTGTCCCAGGAGCACATCAGGCGGACCTCGCCCGCCGACTCGTCCCAGTCATAGAACGGCCACCGTCCGCGGACGGCGGCGGCGGCCTGGGGCGGCAGGATGGCGAACACCGCGTTGGCCTCCACCGCCTGGGTGATCGTCACCGTCCGGATCTCGGCCAGGTGCGCGGCCAGCCGCGCCGCCATCGCGTTCGCCTGTCCGGCGGTGCGGCGCCAGAGGTCGCCTTCGAACATCGCGACGAATTGGGCGGCGAGGAAGCGGCCCTTCGACGCCAGCTGGAGCGTCTGCTTGCGCAGGTAACGGGCGCCTTGCGCCAACCCGGGATCGAGGAATACCACGGCGTCGCCGAGCAGCATTCCGTTCTTGGTCCCGCCGAGACTCAGGAGATCGACCCCGACATCGCTCGTGATCGCGCTCAGCCCGACGCCGAGCCCGACTGCCGCGTTGGCCAGACGAGCGCCGTCCATGTGCAGGAGCAGCCCGTGCCGATGCGCGGCGGCAGCCAGCGCAGCGATCTCGTCCGGGCGGTATCGAGTCCCCAGCTCGGTGCTCTGGGTGATGCTCACCAGTCGAGGCTGGACCGCGTGCTCGTCCCCGAGCCGCGCCGTCATCGCTTGCACGTGCGCCGGCGTGAGCTTTGCATCGGCCGTGGCGGCGGAGAGCAATTTCACGCCGGCAACTCGCTCCGGGGCGCCTCCCTCGTCGACGTTGACGTGAGCGACGGTGGTGCAGATGACCGCCTCCCAGGGCCGGCAGACCGCGCGCAGCGAGAGCACATTGGCGCCCGACCCGTTGAACACCAGCAGCGGCTCGGCGTCGGCTCCGAAGTGACCGCGCAGCACCTGCTCCGCCCGTTTCGTCCATGGATCGGCGCCATAGGCGACGGCATGGCCGTGATTGGCCGCCGCCACCGCCGCGAGCACCTCGGGGTGCGCCGGCGCGTAGTTGTCAGAGGCAAAGGACTTCACCGGGAGGCCCATGGAGATGTGACCGGGAGGGGAGCGCGCATGACTAAAGAGGTGGAGAAACTCACCCGCGAGGCTACGCAAACATTGGTCCAGGCTTGCGCAACCTTTGCCGGTGACGGATGTTCTACGTCCTATCGAGTCCCTGAGATCCAGCTCGGGCGAGCGGGGGAGCGTCGACTTGGCGCCGACCGTGATGGACGGCAGTCTGTACCGTGTGGGCCTGCCGGCCACATCCTCTGCCCGCAGAGGTGACCCGGGACCGGCCGTAAGCCTGAGAAGCATGAGTCCTGTGCACCCTGCATCTCATTTTCGTCACGCCCTGGTTCAAGCTCGCCGGCTGGCCCTGGCCGCCGCGCTGGTCGCGCTGATCGCCGCCTGCGCGCTCCCTGGCAGCGCCTCGGCCGCCGCCAGCAAGACGGTGAGCTACCACGGCTACCGCCTCGCCGTGCCCGCAAGCTGGCCGGTGTACCGGCTGGCCCGCGACCTTCACGCCTGCGTCCGCTTCGATCGGCACGCGGTGTACCTCGGCCGGCCGAGCGCCGACCAGCAGTGCCCCGCGACCGTCGCAGCCGGTCGGACCGAGGCGATCTCGATCTCGCCCGTCGGATCCCACGCCAGCCTGGCGGACGGCGCCGCCGGCGCGATCCTGCCTGCACCCAGCGCCCGTGCCGGCGGGTCTGAGGCGCAGCTGGTCAACACCCGTCATCGTGTGCTCGTCACCGCCACCTGGAACCGCCACCCGGCGGTGATCCAGCGTGCCCTCGGCGTGACCTCGGTCACCGCTGTGGCCGCGGCCTCAGCTGGGTCGCGTCACCACGCGCTCGCGGCGGCCGCGGGGCGTGCCGCCATCGTCCACCGGGCCCGGGTCACCGCGCAGGCTCGAGTCGCCGCCACGCCATCCCGACCGGGCCAGGTTTACACGGGCCTTGGCTTCGATCCCTGCAACACGCCCAGCTCAGCTCAGATGACAGCCTGGGCCGTCTCTCCGTACCGCGCCGTTGGCGTCTACATCGGCGGCGCCAATCAGGCCTGCTCCCAGCCGAATCTGACCGCGGGCTGGGTCGATCAGCAGTCTGCGGCCGGCTGGCACCTGATCCCCACCTACGTCGGACTGCAGGCGCCCGGCAACTCCTGTGGCTGTGCCGCGATCTCCCCCTCCAGCGCCGCCAGCGAGGGCGCGGCCGCGGCCCGCGACGCCGTCGCCAATGCCCAGGCGGTCGGGCTGGGTACCGGCAACCCGCTCTATTTCGACATGGAGGCATACACGCCGGGCACCACCACCACCGCCGCCGTGCTCAAGTTCCTGGCCGCCTGGACCGCGCAGCTGCACGCGAGCGGCTACAGGTCCGGCGTCTACAGCAGCGGGGCCTCCGGAATCCGGGATCTGGCAGCGCAGCTGGCCACCGGCTACGCCGAGCCCGACGACATCTGGGTCGCCGATTGGAACGGATTGGCGACGAGCTCCGATCCGTTCCTGCCCTCCACCGGTTGGGTCGATCATCAGCGGCTGCACCAGTATCGAGGTGGCCACAACGAGACGTACCAGGGGGTGACGATCAACATCGACAACGATTACGCTGACGCCGCCACCGCCGCCGCCGGAAGCGGATCCAGCGCCGCCGGTCCGGCGCCGGCGCCGGCGCCCGCCCCCTCGCTGACCGTATCCCCGGCGGCCAACGGAAGTGTCGTACTTGCGCCGAGCTGGCCCGGCGCCACCGGCGTCGTCACCTGGCAGCTGATCGCGGGCCCCAGCCCGATCTCGCTCGGCTTCGGCGTGCAGACGGTGAGCGCAGGTACCCGGAAGGTCGTGACCGACAACGCGTTCCCGTACTTCGCGGTGCAGGCCCTCGGAGCGGCCGGTCAGGTGCTGGGCAGTTCCGCTCCGGTGCCGCTCCCGGCCTCGGTGGCGATCTTCGGCGGGAGCGTGTTCGTGCCCCGCGCCGGCCTCGCCGGGGTCCCTGTCGGATGCCTCAACACCGCCCCCTGCCAGCTGACGACCGTGGTCACTGCGGGCAAGACGATGCTGGCGAGCACCGGCCCCGAGCGGGTCGCCGAGGCCGGCGGCCTGGCCTTCTTCAAGCTGTCGCCGACCGGCCGAGCGCTGCTGGCCCGTGCCCCCCACCATCAACTGGCGGTGACCATCAAGGTCCGCGACTCATTCGGCAAGACGGCTTCCCGCACGCTGAAGCTGACCGGATTCAGCACCAGCGGCGCGGGACCGCGGCGCAGCGCCGACCCGTCGTCCGCCCTGAGGTTCGTGGGCACGTCGGAGTTCGTCTCCCACGGCTGGCTCGGTGGTGTCCTCGCCGGCTGCAGCGCCGCAGCGCCCTGCCAGACGAGCACGAGGATCGTCCACGCCGGCAAGGTGATCGCGACCGCTCACCCCCAGGTTCTCGGTGTCGGGCAGCTGGGGTATCTGTTCTTCAAGATGACCAGCGCCGGGCACCGGCTGCTCGCCCGCGCCCGCGGCAACCAGCTGGCGGCGACGGCGACGATCAGCGCCGCGGGAACCAGCGCCACGGCGCACCTCGTGCTCGCCGCCTACTGACTCGCGGCCGGTCGGCGACCGGGGCGGCGCTGAGGGAGAATGCAACGGGTGGCGCCCCCCGAACCACAGACCATCGTCACACCGCCGACCGAGTCGGCCATCTTCCTGGTGATGGTCGCCGATCCGGGGTCAGAAACCGAGATTCGCGAGCTGCTGGCGGACGCCGGCGGGCTGAAGCGCTCCGTTGGCTTCCGCCTACCCGAGGCCGAGCTGACGCTGGTCGTCGGCATCGGGTCGGCGCTGTGGGATCGCTTGTTCGCTCCGCCCAGGCCTTCGGGGTTGCACCCCCTGCCGGAGTTCAGCGGGCCCCGCCACACCGCGCCGGCGACACCGGGCGATCTTCTCTTCCACATACGTGCGCACCGTTTCGACCTCTGCTTCGAACTGGCCCAGAGGCTGACCGAGCGACTGGCGGGCACCGCAAGGGTAATCGACGAGGTCCACGGCTTCCGGTCGTTTGACGAACGTGATCTGCTCGGATTCGTCGACGGCACCGAGAATCCCGAGGGCGCCGCGGCCGCCGCGGCGGTGGTGATCGGCGATGAAGATCCCGGATTCGCCGGGGGCAGCTATGTCGTGATCCAGCGCTACGTTCACGACCTCAGCGCCTGGGACGCCCTCTCCGTGGAGGAGCAGGAGCGGGTCATCGGGCGAACCAAGCTGAGCAACATCGAAATGGACGACGCGGTCAAGCCGCCGGACTCCCATCTCGCCCTCAACGTGATCGAGGACGAGAACGGCGACGAGCGGCAGATCGTCCGCTACAACATGCCGTTCGGCCGGGTCGGTAGCGGTGAGTTCGGCACGTACTTCATCGGCTACGCGCGCAGCCCGGACGTCATCGAGCAGATGCTGGCCAACATGTTCATCGGCAAGCCTCCCGGCAACACCGACCGGATCCTGGACTTCTCCACCGCGGTCACCGGCAGTCTGTTCTTCATTCCGAGCCTCGAGTTCCTGGACGATCCGCCCGAACCGGCCGGCGCCGCCACAGCCGATTCGTCGCCGGCCGAGCCGGGGGCGTCCGGCGCACCCGCGGGCCCGGACGCCGACGGTTCCCTGCGGATCGGCAGCCTGCGGCGAGCGGGCGGACCCGGCTGAACGCCGGGGCGCGCCCATTCGGGCGGCGCCGGCGGGCGGCGGTTTATCTGCCGAGCAGCGCGCAGACCATCGACGCCTGGAACGCGCGCAGCTGGAGCAGCAGCGCGCCCGTCGGCGCCGCGATGTTGAGCGAGGTCGTGACCGACCGGCGCCCGTTGGCGGTCGCGGCCGCCCATTGCGTATAGCCCGGGAAATTGCCGGTGTGCCCGTAGACGGTCCCGCAGCGCGTCCGGTAGCGGAAGATGGCCAGACCGGCCGAATTCGTCCCGGGCCCGGCGGGGCTCGAGGATCCTCGGACGAACCTGAACTGCTGGCGTCGCTGCGCGACGCCGAAGAAGCGCAGGCCGAGGTCGGCGCGGATGAACCTGCCCAGGTCGGCCGGGGTGGAGACGATCGCCCCCGACGCCCACGCGCCGCTGGGGCTGAGGAGGGTGGTGACGTCCTTCGGCTTGGATTCCGGAGCCACCGCATAGCCGTGGATGAACGGCGACGGGAGGGCGATCCGCCGGGTCGGGAAGCTCGTCTCGGTGAGCCTCGCCGGGCGGAAGACCAGCTTTCGCAGCAGGGTCGCGTAGGACTGCCCGGTAACCCGCTCGGCGATCAGCCCCACGACGATGTTGTCAGTGTTGGAGTACTCGTAGCGCGAGCCCGGCGGGAACACCAGCCTCTTGCCGCGCACCCAGCCGATGACCTTCGCCGGCGTGACGAACCCGTGCGGGTCGGTCTCGGCCTGCTTGGCAAATCCTTCTGACTGCGTGTAGTCGGGCAGTCCGCTGGTGTGATCGAGCATCTCTCGTACCGTCACCTTCGACCACGCCCGTGGCAGGCCGGGCAACAGCTGCCGGATGGTCTGGTCCAGGCCAAACCGGCACTGCGCCACCAGGTGCAGCGCGACCGCACCGCTGAACGCCTTGGCCACGCTGGCGAGACGCATGTGGTCGTCCAGCCGCGGCGCCCCGGGGCGAGTGACGTCGGCCCGTCCGGCGCGCAGGACGATCGTGCGCCCGTTGCGGTACAGGGTGGCGATCGCCCCGACCGGTCCACCCGGCGCGGCGACGAGCCGCTCCAGACCCCGCTGCAGCGACGCGACGGAGGTCCGTCCGGCGGCCGCGCCGGGCGCCGGGAGCACCAGGATGGCAGCACCCGTGGCCGCCAGCAGCGACACAATGAGCGCCCGACGCAGCGCCCGACTCACCGCCGAACGCCTGCCTGAGCCGGCCGGCACGAGCGACGCGGTGGCTTCACGCGCCGAGAACCGGCTTGGCCATACGGCCTTCCTCGTCGTCGCGGACGGCGTCGCCGTCGCACCCGCCTACCCGGCGGCCGCTTCGCGTCAGACTTCGTGACGGTCCGCTCACCCTAACGTCCGATCGCCTGCGGGAAGTTGAAGTAGTGGTGGGGATCGAACTCACGCTGGACCTTTACCAAGCGCCGGTAGTTGGCGCCGTAGTACGCGTTCTGCCAACCCTTGAGGTCAGGGTCGGTGTAGTTGACATACGCCCCGCCGGTCACGTACGGGCTCATCTTCTCAAAGGTCGCCGTCAACCACGATCCGCCCCCGTTGTAACTGAGGTACTGCATGCAGAACAGGACGTTGCGGTGCACGAAGGCTGTCGCTGACGGCGCGACCCGATTGATCGCGCCGCCGTAGCAGTCAAACAGGATCGCGCCGGATCCCCCGATATGGGCCCGGACCTCGGCCGCCTGCACCAGCAGCTGGCGGGCGGCGGCCGGCAGCGGCTTGGCCACGTAGTCAGACTTGGCCTGAAAGCTCTCTCGGGGCAACGTCCCCCCGGTCCGCGTGCCCACGGTGTGACATGCCGTCAGTGAGGTATTCGAGCAGCCTGCCCACGCCAGCTGCGTTTGCAGATAACTGCGATCGAAAGTCGACACGTGAGCGCCACCCACGGACTTCAGCGGCGCGAGCAGGCTACCCAGATCGCTGGACCGACCGAAATACTGGCCGCTGACGCTGACTGAAGTGGCGCCGGCGCCGCCGTTCAGATGGAAGATCGACGTCAGCTGCGAGCGCGCGTGCGGGGCCCACGCCTGCCAAGCGGCGAGCGCGGCGGCGGCGCGCGACCACGGCCACGTCACGATGAAACCGGCGACGGTGCGAGGGACCGGGTGGACGCGGAACGTGAGGCTGGTCACGACGCCGAAGTTCCCGCCCCCACCGCCCCGCAGCGCCCAGTAGAGGTCTGGGTTGCTCTTACTGCTCGCCGTCCGCAGGCGCCCGTCCGCGGTAACGATCTGGGCGCTGAGGATGTTGTCCGTGGTGAGACCGAACTGGCGGCCGGCGAGCCCCATCCCGCCTCCGAGCGCATGGCCGGCGATCCCCACCGACGGGCACGAGCCGGCAGGGATGGTGACGCCGTGGGCCGCCAGTGCCGCATACACGTCGATCAGTTGCGTTCCGGCGCCGATCGTGGCAGTGCGGTTCCGTGTGTCCACGGTGATGCCGCGGATGTTGCGCAGATCCAGCGCCATGCCGCCCGACAGCGTCGAGTAGCCGGCGTAGCTATGACCCCCCGACCGTGACCGGAGCGGGACGCCGTTCGAGACCCCCCATCTCACCGCGGTGCGAACGTCGGGCCCGTCCAGCGGGCGCGCCACCAGCGACGGCATCACTCCGTCGAAGCGCTCGTTGTAGATGTGGGCCGCCTGCGTGAACCCAGGCGCTCCACGTTTGATCACCTGCCCGCGGATCGGCGGGCCGGATCCCCCGGCGCCGGCGCTGGCGCTGGGCGGCTTCCCGGCGCGAGCAACCTGGGCAACGTTGGCAAGCTGCGTCCCGCAGCCGGCCGAAGCAAGGGACAGGCCCGCCATCCCCGCCCCCGCTAGAAACCTCCGTCGATCTATCGGACTATCCAACGCGCCTGCCCTTTCGCCCTAGAACATGATCCTTTCACAGCCGTCAAGGAACGATCGAGGTTGCACATCACACGTCATCGTCCCAGACCCTCCATCGTGGTTTCACCACTCAGACTGGCGCTCTCTCCTGCCTTCGGAGTTCAACGCGCGATAATCCCCGGCAATGGCTGGCTCAGCTCAGCTCGACGACGCCGGCTCTGGCGCCGCCGCCGGCTCTGGCACCGACGCCGGCTCCGGCACCGACGCCGGCTCGTGGTTTCCGGTCCCCGATGACTCGAGTCTGGCGCCGGGACTGCGCGGCTTGTTTGCCAAGGCGCGAGAGCAACTGGGTTTCGTGCCCAATGTCTTCAAGGTCTATGCCTTTCGCCCCGAGCGCCTCAGCGCCTGGTACTCGCACTATCGCCAGCTGCACGAGCCCACCGAGAACCTCAGCGCCGCTGACCGCGAGATGATCGCGGTCGTGGTCAGCGCCGCCAACGGCTGCCTGTACTGCTTGATCGCGCACGGCGCGACGCTGCGTGTGGAGCTTGGCGATCCGGTCCTGGGCGAGCGCATCTCCTACGACTGGCGCCGCGCGGGGCTCGACGAGCGCCGCCGGGCGCTGTGCGCCTACGCCGAGAAGCTCACCCTGAGACCGAGGGAGGTCACCAAGGCGGATCTTGACACCCTGCGCGGCGCTGGGCTGAGCCTCGAGGAGGCGTGGGACGTGGCCGAGGTGGCCGCAATGTACAACTTCACCAACCGCATGGCGATGGCGACCAACATGCTTCCCAACGAGGAGTACAGCGCTCAGGCGCGACCCGCCGTGAAGCCCGAGGCGGCTCGGGGCGCGGGCTAGAGGCGTCGATCGCGCGGGTGCCGCGGTCAGCCGCTCCCGTTGCGACGGTCGCGCCACTGCAGCAACTCGCCCAACTCGCCGAGGTCATACCCGCCGGGCCCGCCGCCGACCCCGATCGTCAGCTCGTCAACCCCAGCGTCGGCGAGCGCGTCCGCGTTCTCTGTGATCGCGCCGCTGGCACCGATCACCCGCTCGATCGTCGTCGGATCGCGCCCAACCTTCGCGCAGTGCTCGGCCAGTACCTGCGACTTGTGCAGGTAGGTCTCGGGATCGGCGAACGTGTGCCACAGCTGTGCGTGTTCGGCGACCAGCCGCAGCGTCACCTTCTCGCCGCCACCGCCGATCATGATCGGAAGCTGGCCGACCGGCGGTGGGTTCACCTTTGCCAGCCGCTGCTTGATCAGCGGCAGATCGCGACCCAGCGCCTTGAGGCGCTGCGGAGCGGTTCCGAACTCGTACCCGTACTCGTCGTAGTCACGTTCGAACCAGCCGGCGCCGATCCCGAGGATCACGCGCCCGCCACTGAGGTGGTCGATCGTGGAGTGAATGTTGGCCAGCAGCTGCGGGTTGCGGTACGAGTTGCAGAACACGAGCGCCCCGATCCTGACCCGCTCTGTACTGGCCGCAAGCGCCGTCAGCGACGCCGCTCCCTCGAAGTGCGTGCCGTCAGGGTCCCCGTACAAGGGATAGAAGTGATCCCAGGTGTAGATCGAGTCGACGCCGAGCTCCTCGGCTGCTCGCCACGCGTCCCGCATTTGCGCGAAGTCCGTGTGCTGTGGCTGGATCTGAACTCCTACGCGGATCGGCACAGCAGACCTCCTGGCTCGGAACGGTTGGCGCCCTCAATCTAGCCCGCCACCGTCCCCGCCCCTCCGCGTCAGTTCAGTGCGTCGCGCAGGAACCGCGGGATCGGGTCGAGATGGGGCCGCATCGCGCCGAAGATGTCGGCCACAGCCGCTGGCATCGACGAGGCGCTACACCAACTCAGGCAAGCTAACCCGCTCCTGCTCGTTCGGACTCGTGGGTTTCCTCGTCTGCTGTACTCGGGAGCAGACCCTTCTCAGGTCAACGTTGGACGAAGTAGGGACACGCGGCCAGGCGCTGCTCCTGCGTGGCGAGCCGGGCATTGGCAAGTCACGGTTGCTGTCTGACACCGCCCGTGGCGCCCGAGCGCGGGGCATGTCGGTGCTCATGACTGTCGGCGTTCAGTCCGACGCGAATCTCCCGTTTGCGGGTTGCATCAGCTGCTGCGGCCGGTACGTGGGCGCGCGATGGAGCTGCCTGTGGTTCAGCGCGTCGCGCTTGACACGGCCTTTGGCCTGACGGTCGAAGTCTCTCCCGAGCACTACCGGATTGCGATGGCCGCGCTTGACCTCGTCTCGGAGGTCGCCACTGATGCCCCGGTGCTGCTGGTCGCGGAGGACGCGCAATGGCTCGATCGTCCGACGTCGGAGGTGCTCGCTTTCGTTGCTCGGCGAATTGAATCCGATCCGGTCATCATGTTGGTCGCCATTCGTGATGGGTACAGCTCGATTCTTGGGGACGTCGGGCTGCCGGAGCACAGGCTTGGCGGCCTTGATGAAGCTACCGCCGGAGCGCTCCTCGACGCGTCCGCTCGCGAGCTTTCCCTGGTGGCGCGCACGCGCGTTCTGCGTGAAGCGGCGGGAAATCCGCTGGCACTGCTCGAGCTGCCGGCCGTGCCCGCCCAGGGTGAGTCAGTCAACAACCTGATCGCCGGTTTCCCGACGGACGGGCCGCAGCCGCCGATCCTGCCGCCGCAGGACGGATTCCTGTTCCTTGACCGCGACAAGTTCGCGGCGTCGTTCGCCGCGGATGTCCTGGCGCGAGAGGCGGCATTCATGGCCGACTCGCAAGTGCCATGGGGCGTCGAAGCGCTAACGGCGCGGTCAGCGAACGCGCCGCGGCCTGAACTCCCTCCCGGTTTGGCTGGCAGGACGCTCGACGTCCTGCCAGCCGGCGGCTCCCACGAGCACTGCTGACCGGACGACTACCTAGACACGCTGGTGAAGCTCGGCAAGACCCGGATCACCGTGATGCGGTGATGACATCTCGCCCGAACCTTGTGAATGTTCGTCGGGTGATTGGACCCCGAGGACACATGCGCCCGAGCCGACAGCCGGGCGAAGCTCTACCCGGAGGCGGCTTATGCCCGAGTCTGTTGACCCTCGTCACCTCTTGCTGATCGGGGCCGGACCCGGCGTCGGCGCCAGCGTCGTTCGGCGCTTCGGCCGCGAAGGCTTCCGCAGCACACTCATCTCCCGCGGCAAAGCGCTCGAGCAACTCGCCCCTCAGCTGCGTAGCGACGGGCTCGAGATCGAGGCGGTGCGCGCGGACATCGCAGATCTGGACGGCTACCGCGCGACGCTCGAGCGGATCTTCCGTGCCCCAGGCGCCCCTGGCGTCGCCATCTACAACGCTGCCCTGCCCGATCCTGGCGAGATCCTCGACCTGACGGTTGGACGGCTTCGGACCGCATATGACGTCGATGTCCTCGGCGCCGTCGTCGCGGCACAGGTCGCCGCACGCGTCCTGCGGACCGCCGGCACCGGCACACTGCTCTTCACCAGCGGCGGCTTCGCCGACCATCCGGTGCCCGCAGTGGCGAGTCTCTCTATGGGGAAGGCCGCCCTGCGCTCGGCGGCGACTCTGATCGCCGCCGGCGTCCTGGAGGACGGCATCCATGCCGCAACCGTGACGATCGCCGGCTCGGTCGTGCGTGGGACGGCGTTCGATCCGGACCGCATCGCAGAACTCTTTTGGACCGCCCACACCGATCTGCCCGACGCGTGGCAGACCGAGTATCGATTCACAGGCGCCTAACGGTCCAAAACAGCGAGACACGACGGACCGTGATCGACACGGAGTGGGCTTCGGTCGAGGCGTAGGCTCGGGGCGCGTGCGTCGGAAGGTGGGCGGTGTGCGCACCTTCGGGCCCGGCCGACGGGCTGACCAAGGCCCAGGCCGAGCGGGGCTGCGCCGGCTGCGCGAGCTCGACCGTCCAAGCACGACCCGGAGCGAGCGCGTGACGATGAAGCAGGCCGGAGGCGAGTCCGCTCGATCGCTCGAAGCTCGTCCGCCGGTTCAAGCAGGCTCTCGACCGCGCCGACGTTCACCGGATCACGTTCCACGAGCTGCGCCACACGTTCGGGACACGAATGGCGGCCGCCGGCACGCCGATGCGGACCCTGCAGCACTGGATGGGCCACGCGGACTCGAAGACGACGCAGATCTACGCGCATTACCAGCCGAGCGACCAGGAGGCCGACGCCGGTCGATCGGGCGTTCGCCTGAGGCCGGAACCGCTGGTCGGCGCAGGTCACTGCTCTGGTTCAGCGAGGTACGGCTCAATCCAAGCGCGGTAGGAGCCGATGAAGTCACGCGCCGCGTCCCGTACGAGGATCGCCGCGCGGTGGACGTCGCCGGCCGGGGTCTGGACGTAGCCGTGCTCGATTCGGGTCCTGGCGTTCTGAGCCTGGACCAGCCGCCGGCAGAGGCTCGCGCTGATGATCCTGGCGTCGCGCATTGCCTCGAAGGCGATCTCCGTCGACGACCGATGCGGGTCGGCCGGTCTCGGCAAAGCCGCGAGCTTGGCGCCGGCTTCGGCGAGTTCGCCCACGTAGTTCTGGACTCGCCCAAGCGCGCGTTCGACTGCCTGCACACCGTTGTACGCATCCATGTCGTCGGCGGTGGTGTACGCCGCCTTGAACTGCTGGAGGTCGAACTCCGCCCCGAAGCTCGCCATCGCATGCTCAAGGGCGGCGTATTGGCGGGGGAGGTCCTCGAGGTGGCGGACGATCGCAAGACGCCAGCGCTTCGTATCCGCTGGCCTAACGTCGGGATCGGGCATCGTCAGCGCGCCAGCAGGCGGTCAAGGCCGGCGAGGGCGACTCCGGTGCGCTCCGCCTGGCTCCAGCGACCCGTTCGTCGCAGGCTCGGCTCCCGGCTGCGAAGCCGCGGCCATAGCCCTTCCCGGTCGACGAGCACCCGCCCATCCGCGATCACGTCGGCGAGGAACGATGGCTCGCTCTCTGCGTCCTCGAGGCGGACCACATCGACGCGCCGCCCCGTGGCGTCCGTCAATTTGGCGCTCAGCTCGACGACCCGTTCGAGGCGCCCATCACGAAGCGTCACGAGCACGTCCACGTCGCTGCCGGGAGCAGAAGTACCCCTGGCCACCGACCCGAACAGCAGGGCGAAGCGGACGTTGTGCTCGGTGCGCAGCGCTGCCCTCAGAGCCGAGAGCACCTTCCATGAGCGTCGCACGTACTCCCGCTCAGACAACGACATATCCAACGTCCGCGGCGATGGCCGGGCCGCACGAAGGCTGCCTTCCGCTACCGCCCGGCGAAGCGTGCGTTCGTGCACGCCCACCTCACGAGCCAAGATCGCCAACTCTGTCATGAGTCCATTATAGAGGTGGCGTGTGTCCGTTCGACTATAGCCATGTGTCCAATCGAGCAGGCCGGGCCCCAGCACCCTGGGGGCTGGCCTCTACTCGTCGTCGAGCGGCGGGTATTGAGGCGGCGCTGTTCCGCGTCGCTCGCTTACGCGCGGTAGCGGGTCGCTGCCATCGATTCGTTCGCGCAAGGTGAGCATCACGCGCCAGTCGTCGCCGTAATCGAAGACATAAGCGATTCGCGCTCCGACCTTGACGCGGAGTTCGTCGATGGGCACGTCCGCGGTCTTGCTGTCGGTGTCCGGGGCGCCTGGGATCACACGCTCGGCGGCTGCATCACCCCAGAACTGACCGTCGAGCCAGAACGAGTAGAGGTGATCGTTCTCCCAGTTGAACGCCTGCTGGATCGCGTCGTGTAGCGCGGTGAGGTGCTCGTGCCCGGCAACCGCGACCTTGGCGCGGACGCCGTCGACGTTGAGCAGCTCCGCGTCGAACACGAACACGTCACGGCCCGTCACATCGGTTCGGCTCCGGCCGAGCGCCATCCTGGCGGCTGGACTGAGCGAGAGCAGCGTACGCCAGCTCTTCGGGTCGGCAGGATCGGGCTGGTGATCGAGGAGGCCGTACGCCTCGCCTCGGCAGAGGACGTCGCCGACGACCCAGGAAACTCCCTGCTCGCTCGGCGGGCCCCCGTCCGGCCCGCGCCAGCCCCACTGCGCCGCCTCGTGCGCCGGCCCGACGAGCTGCTCACGGGTGCATGGCGCGTTCTGTTCGAGCTCCTCGACGACCACGTTGGCGACCATCGCCGTGAAAGGGTCACCGCCGTCGAGATCCAACCCGAGGTCATAGAGCAGCGCGATCGGGTCCTCCGCGAGCTTCCGCCCTCGGGCAGTGATAAGGAGATTGCGCGCGCGCCGGCGAACGAGCCGGCGGCGCTTGAGCCCTTCGTGAAGCGCTCCGACCAGGCGCATGTCCCACTCTCGGTGCGGAGGCCCGAATAGCTCGGCGTTCCACCACTCGGGCCACCGCTCGGCGATCTCGCGGACGATCGCTCTGGCCAGCGCGTTGGTGTGGGTAAGCGGGACACCGTCGGCGCTCGCCATCTCCAGCAGCCAGCGGGCGGGAGCCGTGGCGGCGGCTGCCAGCCCCTCCGGGGCTCCGGTGCGCGGTTCGCCGACGCCGACAACGGTCATCGTTGCCAGAGTCGCACAGGGATCGGCGGCGCGGCACATCCGCGCGCGCAAATTGCGAAAACCCGGCGAGGTTCCGCCGAGCGGTGCGGTATTCACTCGGCGATGACCTTCGAACAGGCTCTGAAGAACGGCGACCTCGACGTGGCGCGGGCGATCCTCGACGAGCTGCCTGAGCTGCCAGGCACCGGCGATCTCCACATGCCCGAGTGCTACGCCGACCTCGCCCGCCAATACGACCGGCAGGGCCGCCACGACGACGCGATCGCGTTGCATCAGCGTGCGATCGAACTCGATTGGGACTCGATCCCGGACCCCCGTTCAGACATCGCTGAGTTTCACCTGCGCGCCGGGCGCGAGGAACAGGCGCCCGCGATCTGGGCCGAGTTGAAAGCCTCAGAGCCCGACGACGTATGGCTGTACAACGCCGCCGGCCTGGCGTACAACGAGGTCGGACAGCAAGAGCTTGCCGTCGCGTGGCTCGGCGGGGGGATCGAACTCGCGATGCGAACCGACGACCCCGAGGGGATCATCAACCAGCTTTCCGATGTCCGCCGGCACAGCCTGCGCGCACTCGTGGAGCACGACGAAGATCCGGAGGAAGCGCGAGCCGCATATGCGGCCCACCTCATGCGCGACGGCGAAGCCATCGCGTGGCCGCCCGGCCGGAATGAGTCGTGCTGGCGGATCAGGGCGGAAGTACAAGAAGTGCTGCGGTCCGGAGCCCGCCCGGCCGATGCACGATACGCAGCGACAGCAGCACGTGGACACAGAATCCGATTGGTCCGGCCCGGCGGACCAATCAATGCCAGATAGCCGGAGCGGACCGGCGGTCAAGGTCGGTCGGTCAGGCCGAGTGAAGCGAGCCGCGAAGCGGCGCCGTGACGGCCGGGGCGCGGAGGCTACCTCGCCGCTTCAGGCCCGAACCTCGAGGTGACCACGGCACCGCTCGGCCAAGTGCGCCTCGAGATCGCTGCGGCTGAACCGCAATGCCCGCCCGATATTCAGGTGTGGAACCCGCGCCGTGCGCCCCAGGTCGTAGAGCGTCGACACCGGTAGTCGCAACAGCTCGGCCACTCATCGGCCGTCAGCAGCTGGTGGTCGAGCGGAACGATCGGGTCGCTCACGGCGTGCTCCGGTGTGTCATGGCGACGCTCGGGGCTTTTCCCTAATCGGGGAGACAGGATTTGAACCTGCGACCGCCCGGCCCCCAGCCGGGTGCGCTACCAGACTGCGCCACTCCCCGTGGCTGAGCGGATGATAACCGGCGCGATCGGGCCCGTGATCGGTCTGGGACCGTGGCCCGTGCCGGAGGGCCGCCAAGCGGGCGACGGGAATCGAACCCGCCCTAAAAGCTTGGAAGGCTTTTGTGCAACCACAACACTTCGCCCGCGGGTCCATCAATCCTAACGAGGCGGTCCGGCCGAGCTCGGCTCCGAGAGCGCCTACTCCCCCAGGACCGGCTCCGAGACCGCCTATTCCCCCAGGACCGGCTCCGAGAGCGCCTACTCCCCCAGGACCTTGATCACCAGACGTTTCGGGCGCCCACCGTCGAACTCGCAATAGAACACCTGCTGCCAGGGGCCGAGGTCGAGCCGGCCGTCGGTGACCGGGACGATCACCTGGTGGTGGACGAGCAGGTTCTTGAGGTGCGCGTCGCCGTTGTCCTCGCCGCCGCGGTGGTGGCGGTAGTCGCCGCGATCGGGCAGCAGCTCCCGGGCGACATCACCGTCGGGCTCCTTCCAGGTCGGCGGCGCGATCTTGTCCAGCCACTCGAGGGTGTCGGCCTGGAGCCCCGGCTCGTCGTCGTTGATCCAGACGCCGGCGGTGATGTGCATGGCGCACACCACCGCGATTCCCTCGGCGATGCCGGCGTCCCGCACCGCCTCCGCAACATCCTGGGTGATCCGGATGAACTCGCGGCGGTGAGACGTGTTGAACGTCCGGTAGACGGTGTGCGAGGTCACGCAGCCAACCGACAGGGGAGCCGGGATTCGAACCCGGGTTCACGGTTTTGGAGACCGCGCGCGTTGACCACTAGCTTACTCCCCTGGGGCTCATGATGGTAACGGGCGATCCGGCTTTCCGTCCGCGAACGATGGGAACATGTGTTCGTCAATGGCATTCTCACGTGCGACATAAGGAATTTGTCTGCGACCTGTCCGACGCTGGACTCGCGACAGTGAGATCGCACCCCGCACCGGCGTCTCGCAGGGCACCGATGGCCGGTGGGCATCGGGCGCCGAACGCCGGCAACCGTATCGCGATCCGAGTTGGAGTCGACATGGGAACTCGCAGACGGCAGCCCGTACTGCTACCTGCTGGGCGCGTACCTGGGAGACGGGACGTTCTGCCCCCGCGCGCGGATGTGGAAGTTGGCGTTGCCGGACCCGACCTCCCCATCAGCCGCCTCACCACTGGAGCCTTCGGATCATCAACGACCGGCGCTACCAGGCGATCTCCGCTGAGGTCCTCCGCGCGATGCGAGTCACATTCCCGGGAGCGACCCCCCGAAGGTGGGCATCACGACGCAGTGAGTCCGACATCCTTCACATCGCCCGTCGTGCGATCCCGCGCGCGTTCCCGCAACACGGCCCCGAGTCGTAAGCACCTGCGACGGATCTCGTTGCAGGATTGGCATCGCAGGCTCGCACCAGCCCACCCGGGAACGCAAGCCAACCATCGCAACCTCACCGTCTCGCACCAGTGGAGCGTTGCGATCCTCGAGCAGCTGCTCGGCCCCAAGGCCTGAAGGGAGGCTTACCACCCCGGACGAGCCGCGACAGACATGCGGGCGGAGGGACTCGAACCCCCACGGGCTTTCGCCCACCGGCACCTAAAGCCGGCGTGTCTACCGTTTCACCACGCCCGCGCGCAGCCACGGGATTGTGAGGCACGCAAGCCGGTCACGCCCCCCGGGTCGGCGCCGAGCCCCGCCGCACGCCCCCCGGTCGGCGCCGAGCCCCGCCGCACGCCCCCCGTCGGCGCCGAGCCCCGCCGCGCCCCCTGACAACCAGCGGTTATCGTCCGCGCACCATGCCTCAGGTCCGCACCATCCGCCCGGGCTACGCCGTCATCCATCCCAACCGCGACCGGGTGATCTGCAAGGTCACCAAGCTGGTGGTCGTACTGCTGCTGGTGGCGTCGGTGGCGCTGATGCTGCTGCTGACGATCGGTGGCTGGAGCAAGCTGCAGGGGATGAAGCCGTTGAACTTCATCTGGTGTGCTCTGTACCTCGTGATCGCGGTCTACATCTGGCGCTGGGCTCGCGGCCTGCTGCCGATCGCCGCCGTGCTCGGCATCCTGCTGGCGGTCATCGCCGTGATTGCAGCGGCCGGCCTCGACGGCACGAGCTGGTTTGATCGCAACGGCCACGGATTCGCCGCGCCCGCGTCGCTGTTCGGCGGCAACGGCCTGACCCCGGATGTTCTCGGGACCTTGACGGTGCTGCTTGTCCCGGTGCAGCTGGCGTTGGTCGCTGCCGCGGTGATCGGCTTTGCCCAGCGTTGGAACGTGGAGCTCGAGGTGCCCGAAGACGAGGCCAGGCGACGCGGCAGCAAGCCGATCGCCCGCGGGCGCAGGACCGCCCCGGCGTAAGGTGTCGCCACCTGGCGTATACGGCGGGTGGGATTCGAACCCACACGTCCCGAAGGACAGTGCCTTTTGAGAGCACCGTGTCTACCGTTCCACCACCGCCGCGCGAAGGGAAAGTCTAGGCCCGGCTCCACCGGTCCGGCCGGGCGGGACGCGGCTACGTAGCAAGTATCAGCGCCAGCAACTCATCCACCAGCCCCGGCGGCGCGGCGAGCAGACCCTGCGGTCCGTCGGCGCCCGGTTCGAGGTCGCGCAGCGCGAGCCCCGCCCGCGCCGCGATCAGCCCGCCGGCGGCGTGGTCCCAGGCGTTGAGCCCCCGCTCGTAGTAGCCGTCGTAGCGGCCGCAGGCACACCAGGCGAGGTCGAGCGCGGCCGCGCCCGCCCGGCGGATGTCCCCAATCCGGGGAAGCACCCGATGCAGGACGGCCGCCTGCCGGGCGCGTACCACCGCGTCATAGGCAAAGCCGGTCGAGACCAGCGCCGTGGCCAGATCGTCCGTCACCGAGCAGCTGATCGCCGCGCCGTTCAAGGTCGGCGCGGCGGACCGGGTTGCGGCAAACGTCTCCTGGCGGATCGGGTCCAGGACCACGCCGGCGATCGCGCCCGCGCCATCCTCGCAGGCGACGCTGATCGCGAACTGGGGCACGCCGAACAGGAAGTTGATCGTGCCGTCGAGCGGATCGATCACCCACCGCAGCTCGCCGTCGCCGCTGGCGCCGCCCTCCTCGCCGAGGATCGAGTCGCCCGGACGGCGATCGCCGAGCACTCCGCGGATGGCGGCCTCCGCCGCGAAGTCGGCTTCGGACACGAGGTCGGTGGGTCCGCTCTTGGCACGGATGCCCCGGTGCCGGCGGCCGAAACGGCTCAGCAGCTCAGGTGCCGCAGACGCAGCCGCCTCGTGGGCGACATCGAGCAGTTCGGCCTCATCAGCGCTCATCGCAACCGGGTTGTACTGGATGCAGCCGACGGGAGATGCCCCTGGTCAGACCAGCCCCGCCGGTCGTCGCGGTCAAGCGATGCAGCGCCGACAGGTCCTACCGGTAGATCAGTCGCTGGCCGAGCAGCTGCGTGACCGTGACGAACCGGTAGCCGCGGCTGCGCAGGGTCGAGATTTCGTGGGGCAGGGCCGCCAGAGTCTCCGAGCGATCCCCGCCCCCGTCGTGCTGCAGGATGATCGCCCCGGGATGAGCCCCGCTGACCACCCGGTCGTAGATCGCCGCCGTACCGGGGCGGGCCCAGTCGGTCGGGTCCACGTCCCACTGGATCGTGGTGAAGCCGAGCGACCGGGCCTCCCCGATCAGCGCCGAGCTGACGGCGCCGTAGGGCGCGCGGAACAGGCACGGCCTGAAGCCACGGGTGGCCCTCTCGATCGCCCCGGCAGCCGCCAGGATCTGGTTGCGGGCGAACACGCCGCCGCCTGACACGTTCGGGTGGCTCCAGGTGTGGTCGCCGATCATGTCCCCGTCGGCGAGCATCCGGCGCTCCACGGCTCCGCCCTCCCCGTAGGTGCTGATCTGCTCACCGATCTCGAAGAATGTGCCCGGCACCTTGTAGCGCTCCAGGATGTCCAGGAACTGGGGGGTGTCGTACCACGGCCCGTCGTCGAAAGTGAGTGCGACCTCGCGGCCGACGCCCCGCCCCTGGTTGACGAACGCGGGGCCGCTGGGGACACAGCCGACGAGCTGCGGGGTGTGCACCCGGGCCAGCGTCGGCTTGGCGGGGAACAGCTTGAAGCAGCCGGTGCGGGTGGCTTTGGGCGACTGACATCGCGGGGATTTCAGCGTGCTCATCACCTGCCAGCGCAGCGATCGATAGGCGTTCCCGATCGCCGCGGGCAGGAAGCTGGCGGTCAGGTCTCGAGCCCCGTCGCGTGAAACGGTGGCAGCGATCACGGTGGGCCTTCCGGGCCCCGCGCGGGTGATGTGCTGGTAGGCCAACCGCGCCGTCTTGCCCCCGGCCCGCGGGCCGACCACGCACAGCTGCCCCGCCACGCTTCCGTTCGCAGGGCGCTCGATCAACAGGCACAGCGAGCGGCCGTCCGCCGCCAGTGCCGACGGCGCGAACGGCGTCTGCAGCGAAACCTTCCACGTCAGGCGGCGGACCGACTGGGCCAGCGATGCCGTCTGCACCGCCAGCGGCTGCGAGTCAGACCCCGCCGCGCTCACACTGTCCGCGACCGCAGCAAACCCCGCCATCACCACGACCAGGATCAGCAGCCGAGCGCGCACCGCACGGCCACTATAGATCTCGGCGGGACTCGTGGCCCCGTCCTAGATACGACGAAACCACTTAGACTCGCCGGCGACGTGACCAGCCCGGCAGTCATCGTCGGTCCGCGCGGGTGAGCGCCTCCGGGCCGGTTGTCGTCCTCGCCGGCGGCACGGGCGGCGCCAAGCTGGCCCGCGGGATGCTGGATGTGGTCGGTCCCGAGGAGCTCGTGGTGGTCGCCAACACCGGGGACGACATCGAGCTGTACGGGGCGTACGTGTCGCCCGATCCCGACCTGGTGACATTCTGGCTCGCCGACCGCATCGACGATCGCGGGTGGGGGCTGCAGGGGGACACGTTCGCGGTCATGGATGGGCTGCGAGAGCTCGGCGCCGACATCTGGTTCGCGCTCGGTGACCGCGATCTGGCGATTGGACTAGAGCGCGCCCGGGCACTGCGCGATGGCACTCGGCTGACCGAGGCACAGGCGGCCGTCGCGGCGGCGCTCGGGGTCACCGCCCGAGTCCTCCCGATGAGCGATCGCCCGGTGCGGACCCGGGTGCTCGCCGACGACCGCTGGTGGCCGCTGCAGGAGTTTCTGATCAAGCGAGACGGCGCGGACCCGGTACAGGATGTCGAGTTTCGTCATGCTCGCGCGGCCGCTCCGACGCCCGAGGTCCTGGACGCGATCGCATCGGCGCGGGCGATCGTGATCGGCCCCTCCAACCCGGTGATCTCGATCGGCCCGATCTTGGCCCTGGACGGCGTGCGGGCGGCGATCCGTGACAACCGGGCGGCCACCGTGGCGGTGAGTCCCCTGGTCGGCGGCCGGGTGCTGAAGGGGCCGACGGCAGCGTTCCTGCGGTGGGCGGGCCACGCCGTCTCGAGCGCCGGGATCGCCGCCTGCTACGCGGGCCTCATCGACGGCCTGATCGCCGACGAGCGGACCAGCGAGATTCCGGTGCTGGAGGCCGACGTGGCCATGGGCGGCGCCGCTCGCCGCCGGGCGGTGGCCGAGCAGACGCTCGGGTTCGCGCTGGCGTTGGCGTAACCACGCGGACGCGATGGCGCGGTGACCGCGATCCCAGCGGCTAGCCTCCACCGGCCGTGTCCACGATCGCCATCCTCCCGATCAAGAGCCTGAACGCCGCCAAGCAGCGCCTCGCCGAGGGCCTGGACCCCAGTCCCCGCCAAGCGTTGGCCGAGGCGATGTTCTCCGACGTGCTCGTCGCCCTGCGGCGCGCCGACCGCGTCGATGAGGTGCTGGTGGTCACCCGGGACAGCGGCGCTCAGCGGATCGCGAGCGGCTACGGCGCTCTGGTGATCGACGACGAGGACGCAGGCCACAACCCCGCGGCGGTCCGCGGGGTGGCGAGGGCGCTGCAGCTGGGCATGGAGCGCGCTCTGCTCGTTCCCGGGGACTGCCCGTTGCTGGCCCCCGAGGAGGTCGACGAGCTGGTCGCCCGGCCGGTCCGCACCCCGTCGGTGCTGATCGTCCCCGACCGCCACGGGACCGGGACCAACGCCCTGCTGCTCTCGCCGCCGGACGCCATGACCCCGTCGTTCGGACCCGGGAGTCATGAGCGGCATCGCCGCAACGCGGCCACCGCCGCCGTCCTCGCCGAGACGGTGAGAGTGCCGTCGCTGGCGCTCGACATCGACACCCCTGAGGACCTGGCCGCGGTGCAGGCTACGCTCGATGACACTCGGGGCGGCGCGGCCCGGACCCGCGGCATGCTGCGCCAGCTGTCGCGCAGCGAGATCTGACGAGCGATCCTCAAGCGGCGATCGCGGGCGCCGTGGGACGGGCGGCGCCGACGGTGCGCGCCCTTGGAGAACGCCACCTCAGGTTTCAAACCCACCGGGACCGGGTACTAACTTCTCAGGAGGGCATCACCGACGCGGTGCGGGTACTGCACCCCGGGCACGTCACTTGACTTCCTTGCTTCGCTGAGCAGAGCTAATACGAGGAAGGAAGTCGATATCCAAGCCGTCGGATCGTAGAACCGACGGCGCTAGATGCAACGTACGCAGGGGTTGCAGCATCTACTCTGCCCCGCGTCCACAAGGTCAACGCGGACGGCGCGCACGCCATGGTTCTCCACGAGAGGATCGGTTCCGGGCTATTGACCGCCCTGCATCAGTGAACCAGCGCCGGACTCAGGACGGGTACCCCGCCCCGGGAACAAGCCGAAGGCAAACCGAAGACGCGGGATGACTTACCCTCCGGCCGCATCCGCGGCCGGTAATAGAACCCTCTCAGAAAGAGAGACACCAATGCCTGAAATGACAGACGTATACGAGTGGCAGGGACGCACGATGACCGACAGTAGCGGCGAGAAGATCGGGAAGGTCCACGAGATCTTTGAGGACCCGAACACCGGCAAGCCCGAGTGGGCGACGGTCAGCAGCGGAATGTTTGGTTCCAAGTCGAATTTCGTGCCCCTGGCCGGCGCGTCGTCCGACGGCGAGAACGTCCGCGCAGAGGTGACGAAGACTCAGGTCAAGGACGCTCCCGGAATCGAGAACGACGGGGAGCTGTCTGAGCCGGAGGAGCGGCGGCTGTTTGAGCATTACGGCGTTCCGTACACGAGTGGCGGAACAACCACCGCGCAGGGTCAGCCCAACGGCGGTCAGCTCAACGACGGTCAGCGCGAGGCCGGCAATGGCGCCGGGCATGACACCAGCGGCCCCAACACCGACGACGCGATGACCCGCTCTGAGGAAGAGCTCCACGTGGGTACGCGTCAAACCGAAACCGGCCGGGCACGGCTGCGCAAGTATGTGGTCACCGAGATGGTGACCCAGACCGTGCCCGTCTCCCATGAGGAGGTCCGGATCGAGCGCGAGCCGATCACCGACGCCAACCGCGACCAGGCGACGTCAGGCGCTGACATCTCTGACGAGGAGCACGAGGTCGTGCTGCACGAGGAGGTGCCGGTCGTCGAGAAGACGGTCGTGGCCCAGGAGCGCGTCAGGATGGGCACCGAGACGATCAGCGAAGACCGCGAGGTCTCAGAAGAGGTCCGCAAGGAGCAGATCGACACCGACGGTCCGGAGCGCTCCTCGCGCTAAAGCCAGGCGTAGGACCCGTTGAGGTCCCTGAAAAGGGCGGCTCGGGCCGGGACGGTCAGACCGGCAAACGGGTTACCGGTAGGGGGTGCTCGCCGATGAACGGCGAGCACCCCCTGCTCGGCCACTCAGAAGGGCGAGAGATCACCTCGGCGGTTTGGCTCACGGACGACGGGCGACGGCCGTTCAGCACCCTCCAACAGGTCGCTGTCGCGGCCTGAAAAGATGACCGTCCCGTGAATGTTTTCACCTCCAAGCGCAGCTAGCGACGGCGTCCGGTGGCAGCGATCACCGCCGTGGCCCTGGAGGGCCTGCCCGAAGTCCACGCCGGGGATGAGCCGGCGGCCCTGATCGGGGCGGCGATGGCTCCCAGTCCACCCGCCGCCGACGATGTGCTCGTCGTGGCGCACAAGCTCATCTCAAAGGCCGAGGGACGCACCCGCAAGCTCACCGCGGTCACTCCGGGCGAGCGCGCGCGGTCGCTGGCGGCGCGGCTGAACAAGGATCCCCGCCACGTGCAGGTGGTGCTCGACGAGACGCGCGAGGTCCGCCGCGCGGAGCGCGGCGTGCTGATCAGCGTGACCCGTCATGGCTTCGTTTGCGCCAACGCCGGCGTCGATGCCTCCAATGCTCCCGACGACGACACCGTGATCCTCCTGCCGGTCGATCCCGACGCGTCGGCCCGCCGTCTGCGGGCCGGGCTGCGCCGGCGGCTCGGGATCGCCCCGGCGGTGCTGATCACCGATTCGTTCGGCCGCGCCTGGCGTCATGGCCAGTGCGACGTGGCGATCGGGTGCGCCGGACTGGCCCCGCTCGAGGACTGGCGCGGCCTCAGCGACGCTCGCGGTCGGGAGCTGAAGGCGACGTGGATCGCCGTCGCCGACGAGCTGGCGGCGGCGGCCGATCTGGTCCGGAGCAAGGACTCGATGCAGCCGGCGGTGCTCGTCGGCGGCGCGGGGCGCCACGTCACCCGTCAGGACGGTCCCGGGGTGGGGCCGATGCTCCGCGGCTCCTGCCAGGATCTGTTTCGGTAATCGTCGTGAGCTCTGATCCCGTCGCCGACGCTCTCTCCCTGCTGGACTGGCGGCGGCAGATCAGCGACCTGTACGCGCTGATCCGCGCGACCGACGACAAGCCGGCGGCCTGGAAACGCTGGCGCGAAACCCGCGCCCGCCTGTTCCGCGAGCATCCGCAGTCGCCCGTCCCGAAGTCGGAGCGCCCTGACTACGCCGGTCCGCACCTATACGACTACGACCCGGCGTGGCGTCTGACCGGGACCGTCGAGCCGATCGCCGCCGAGCGGTTCGAGCTCGCCACCAGCAACGACGAGACCATGTCGTTCACCCGCTTCGGCGCCGCGCACTGCGTCCGCGCCGGAACCGAGCTGCGCCTCGAGCTCTACTGGCTGGACGGCTACGGCGGTGGGTTGTTCGTCCCCTTCGCGGACGCCACCAGCGGACACGGGACCTATGGTGCCGGCCGGTACCTGCTGGACACCGTCAAGGGCGCGGACCTGGGTCAGCAGAGTGGACGACTGCAACTTGATTTCAACTTCGCCTATCAGCCCTCGTGCGCCTATGACCCGCGGTGGACGTGCCCGCTGGCGCCGCCGGGCAACCGGCTCGCGACCCCGGTCCGGGCCGGCGAACGGATCGCGGCGGAGTGAGCGCCGCGGCTAGACCACCGGCGCGCCGACGGCGTGAAACCCGCCGTCGACGTGGACGATCTCACCGCTGATCCCCCGCGCGTAGTCCGACAGCAGCCAGCAGATCGCCCGGGCCACCGGCGCCGGATCGCCGGTGTCCCAGCCCAGCGGTGCCTGCCGGCGCCACAGGTCGGCCAGCCGGTCAAAGCCGGGGATCCCTTGGGCGGCGACGGTGCCGAGCGGTCCGGCTGAGACGAGGTTGACACGAATCCCCTCGGGGCCGAGGTCCCGGGCCAGGTAGCGAGCCACGGACTCCAGCGCGGCCTTGGCCACGCCCATCCAGTCGTAGATCGGCCACGCCACACTCGCGTCGAAGTCCATCCCGACGATCCCCGCGCCCGGCTCCATCAGCGGCGCCAGCGCCACGGCCAGCGCCTTGAGCGAGAATGCGCTGGTCTCGAACGCCTGCTTGGCGCTCTCCGCAGGAGTCGTCAGGAAGGCTCCGCCGAGCGCGTCCGGCGGGGCGAACGCGATCGCGTGCAGCGCACCGTCGACCCGCCCCCACCGATCGCGCAACGTGCCGGTGAGCGCCTCCAGGTCCTCCACCCGGTTGACGTCCAGCTCGAGCACCTCCACCGGTTCTGGGAGCCGCTGTGCCGCCCGCTCGGTCATCCGCCTGACCCGCCCGAAGCTCGTCAGCAGGACCTCCGCGCCCTCGCGCTGCGCCTGCTCGGCGGCGTGATAGGCGATCGAATCCTTGGTGATGACGCCGGTGATCAGCAGGCGCTTGCCCGCCAGGATCATGCCCGGGGCGCGATCGGATCCAGTTCGCCCGCGAACGAGCGCAGCGCCCACCCGAGGCGGTCGCGGGTCTGCGCCGGCTCGATGATCTCATCGACGAACCCCTCGGCGGCGGCGGTCTGGGCGCGCAGATGCTCACGGGCGTACACGTCGGCGAGGCGATCGCGCTCGGCATCCGGATCCGCGGCGATCCGCAGCTCGCGCCGGTTGACGATCCCCACCGCGGCCCGCGCGCCCATGATTCCCAGCTCGGCGTCCGGCCAGGCGAGCACGAGGTCGGCGCCCAGGTCACGCGAGTTCATCGTGATGTAGGCGCCCCCGTAGGACTTGCGCAGCACGACCGTCAGCTTGGGGACCCGCGCCGCCGCAAACGCCCGCACCAGCGAGGCGCCGTGGCGGATCACCCCGGCCTGCTCCTGCTTTGATCCGGGCATGAAGCCGGGGGTGTCGACGACCGCGATCAGCGGCACCCCGAACGAGTTGCAGAAGTTCACGAACCGCGCCGCCTTCTCCGAGCCTTCGGCGTCGAGCACGCCGCCCAGATGACGGGGCTGGTTGGCGACGATGCCGACGGGATGACCCTCGAGCCGCGCCAGCGCGGTCACCATGTTGCGGGCCCAGCGCGGACACAGCTCCACCAGCGAGCTGTCGTCGATGATCGCGCTCAGCGCCGCGCGGACGTCATAGGCGCTGCGCGACTGCGCCGGTACGAATTCGCCCGGATCCGGATGGGCGGGCTCGGCCGGAGTCGCCCGCGGCGGCGCCTGACCGGCGGCCGACGGCAGGTAGGAGAGCAGCTCACGCACGCGAGCGGCCGCGCTGGACTCGTCGCGCTCCACCAGGTGGCACACCCCGTTGCGGTCGTGCACGTGCGGGCCACCGAGGCCGGCGGCGTCGATCTCCTCGCCCAGCGCCTCACGGACCACGCCGGGACCGGTCAGGAACATCGCCGCGTCCTCGGTCATGACGATCAGATCGGTCAGCGCCGGCGAGTACGCGCCGCCGCCCGCCGACGCCCCGGACACGATCGAGATCTGCGGGACGACGCCGTTGAGCGCCACCGTCTCGCGGAAGATGCGTCCGTAGCCGGCCAGCGCGGCGGTGCCCTCCTGCATCCGCGCGCCGCCCGACTCGACGAACCCGACCACCGGGATCCGGGCGCGTTGCGCGGTGGACAGCACGCGGACGATCGTGTCGGCGTGGCGCTCGCCGAGCGAACCGCCGAGGAAGCCGCCGTTCTGGGCATAGCAGGCGATCGGCCGGCCACCGACGGCGCCGGTGGCGCCGACGACCCCGTCGCCGGCGACGGCGCGTTCGCCCAGCCGCGAGGATCGCGCCAGCGAGCGCACCATCCGCAGCGACCCGGGGTCACACAGCGCCTCCAGGCGTTCTGACGGCGTCAGCCGGAGCGGCGCCTCGGGGAGCGCGGTCGCACTCACTGGGCCGCTCCGCGCAGCGCCAGCGCCACGTTGTGACCGCCGAACGCGAACGAGTTGGACAGCGCCAGTGGCGGCCCGCCGTTGCCGGTGAGCAGCGGGCGGGCCTCTCCGGGTACGTAATCCAAATCGCAATCGGGGTCGGGCACCTCGTACCCCAACGTCGGCGCGATCACCCCGGTGATCAGCGTCCGCAGCGTCGCCACCGCCTCCACGGCGCCGGCGGCGCCGAGCGTGTGCCCGATCGACGATTTGGTCGACGACACCGGGACTCGCTTGGCCTGGTCGCCGAGCGCGCGCTTGATCGCCGCCGTCTCGGCGGCGTCGTTGAGCTGCGTCGAGGTTCCGTGGGCGTTGACGTAATCGAGCTGCGCCGGCTCGGCCCCGGCGTCACGCAGCGCCAGCTCGATCGCCCGGGAAGCGGGGCCCCCGGTCGGCTCCGGTGCGGTCAGATGATGGGCGTCGGTGGTCGCGCCGTAGCCGGCGATCTCGCCGAGGATCGTGGCCCCGCGAGCGACCGCGGCGCCCTCCTCCTCCAGCACGAGCACGCCCGCACCCTCGCCCATCACGAATCCGTCACGCCGGGCGTCGAACGGGCGCGAGACGCCGGTCACCGACAGCGCCTGCATCGAGTTAAAGCAGGCGAACGCGAAGTCGGTCAGGGTCGCCTCGGCGCCGCCGCAGACGACTGCGTCGGCGTCTCCGTACTGAATCATCCGCAACGCCGAGCCGATCGCGTGCGCGCCGCTGGCACATGCCGAGACGACGCCGTAGCTCTGGCCACGCAGCGAGTACTTCATCGTCACCGCCGCGGTGGCGGCGTTGGGCATGTACTGGGGGATGCCCAATGGCGACACCAGCTTGGCGCCGCGCACGCGCATCACCTCCAGCTGGGTCTCGATGGTGCTCTGGCCACCGATTCCGGTGGCCATGACACAACCGACCCGCAGCGGGTCGTACGGGGGCTCCCCTTCCCATCCCGCCTGCGCGACCGCCTCGCCGGCGGCGGTCACCGCCAGCTGCGAGAAGCGATCCAGCCGCCGCGCCTCCTTGACCGACAGGTTCTGCGTGGGGTCGAACTCGCGGCACGCGCCGGCGCCGTCGGCGATCCCGACCTCCCCAGCGGCCCACCGGTCATGCAGGGTGATCGCGCCGATCCCGAGCGGGGTCACCGCTCCCATCCCTGTGACCACGACTCTCCGTCTGTCCGGCATCGAGCTCACCTACGCGGCCCGCTCCACGATCAGGTCGATCGAGTCGCCGACCGTCTTCAGATCCTTCATGTCCTCGCCCTTGAGCACGACGCCGTACTCGTCCTCCACCACCTGGGCCAGTTCGACCAGGTCGAGCGAGTCGATATCGAGCTCCTCGAACGTGGCCGAGCGGGTGATCTGACTCTGATCGGGGCCAAAGCTGGCCAGGGTCTCGATCACGCGATTCTCGACCTGTTCCGTTGTCACTGACATCTGTCTTCTCCTGTCAAATTGGTTTTGCTCATGTCACGCGGCGAGCCCGCCGTCGACGGACAGCACCGCACCGGTCACATAACTGGCCGCGTCGGACGCCAGGAAGCGGACGCACGCCGCCACCTCCTGGGGAGTTCCCGCTCGGCGCGCCGGTACCTGCGCGAGCAGATCGCTCGACACCCCGGCGGTCATGTCGGTCTCGATCCAGCCGGGGGCGACCGCGTTGATGGTGATCCCCCGCCGGGCGACCTCCACCGCTGAGGTCTTGGTGAGCGCGATCAGCCCCGCTTTGGCGGCGGCGTAGTTGGCCTGCCCCGGGTTGGCGCGCAGGCCGACGACCGAGGCGATATTGACGATCCGGCCGCAGCGAGCGCGCATCATCGGCCGCAACGCGCGGCGGATGAGGCGAAAGGCGGCGTTGAGGTCGGTGTCGATCACCGAGTCCCAGGCCTCGTCGCGCAGTGAGGGGGTGAGATCGTCCACGCTGATCCCCGCGTTGTTGACGAGCACCAGCACCGGGCAGTCAAAGTGCGACTCCAGTGCCGCAAACAAATGGTCTGGGACCCCGGGATCGACGACGTCGCCGGCGATCGCCACCGCGCGCCCGCCGTCGCTCGCGATCGAGGCGACGACGGCCTCGGCGGCGGCACGGTTGGAGCGGTAGTTGACGCCCACGCCCCAGCCGTCGCGGGCGAGATCGCGGGCAATCGCCGCGCCGATCCCCCGCGAGGCCCCGGTGACAAGGGCACAGCCATCCTCCCGGGCGTCAGGCATTGACGAGCTCGACCCCCTTGAGGGTCCGCTTGGCCAGGCCGGACAGGACTCGGCCGGGTCCGACGTCGATGAAGCGCTGGGCGCCGAGCTCACCCATCGTCAGCATCACCTCGCGCCAACGGACCGGCATCGTCAGCGCGTCCGCCAGCTCGGCCCGGGGATCCTCAAACGGACGGGCAGTGACCGCCGAGATCACCGTCGTGCGCGGGGTGGTGAAGGTCGTTGCCGCCAGGGCCGCGCTGAACTCCGGCACCGCAGCCGCCATCATCGGCGAGTGAAACGCTCCGGTGACGTCGAGCTCCATCGCCCGCAGACCGAGCTGCTTGGCGTGCGCGGCAGCGCCGGGCAGATTCTGCCTGGCCCCGGAGAGCACCGCCTGGAGCGGCGAGTTGTCGTTGGCCACCGTCAGCTCATGCATATCGGCGATCTCCTGAGCGTGCTCGGAGGCGCCGGCACCGAGCACGGCGAGCATGCTGCCGTCGCCGGCGGCGACGCCCGACTCGTGCATCAGCCGGCCGCGTAGAGCCACCAGCTCCAACCCGTCGGCCGCGTCGAGCGCGCCGGCCGCGACCAGCGCTCCCAGTTCGCCCAGCGAGTGACCGGCCATCATGTCCCCCGGCGGGCGACCCATCGCCTCCCAGCCGGCCAGGCTGGCGCAGAAGATCGCCGGCTGGGCGAAGTTGGTGCCCTGGTCGGCGCGGGGAAACGGGTCCTCCCCCACCGCGGCGATCGCCATCTCCACCAGCTCCGGTGCGACGCGGGCGACGAGCTCGCGCATTTCCGGGGTCTGGCTACCCTGGCCGGGGAACAGGATCGCGGTGGTCATCGCGTCAAACGTACGCCGGGCACAGGACGCGGATACAGGCGTCCGGAGACTTCCCCCCGTTCGGGGGGAGGAAATCGGGATGATCTCGGGATGCCTCCCCCCATCCGGGGGGAGGCTGTGGATGGCGTTGCAGGCCGTCCGAGAAAGTAGGCTCTGCCCGGCCCGGTGACGCTTCCCGATCCGACATCCGACACCGCCGCGCTGGTCACCGGCGCCTCCGCCGGCATCGGTGCGGCGATCGCCCGGGAGCTGGCCGCGCGCGGACACTCCCTGGTGCTGGTCGCTCGGCGGCGGGACAGGCTCGAACAGCTCGCCGCCGAGCTGACCGCGAAGCATGGGGTCGCCGCCGAGGCGATCGGCGCCGACCTGGCCAAGCCGCTGTCGCGCCAGCGCCTCCCGGCCCGGATCGAGTCGCTCGGACTGCAGGTCAGCGTGCTCGTCAACAACGCCGGCTTTGCCACCGGCGGCCCGTTTCACGAGTCCGATCCCGAGCGTGAGCTGGAGCAGGTCAGGGTCCTGGTGGAGGCGCCGGTGGCCCTCACCTCGGCTTTCCTGCCGGCGATGGTCCGCCGCGGTCGGGGGGCGATCCTCAACCTGGCATCCGCCGCCGGGATGCAGCCGCTCCCCTACTCCGCCGGCTACTCGGCCGCCAAGGCCTACGTCCTCGCCTTCTCGGAGGCGCTGCACCAGGAGCTCCGCGGCTCCGGGGTGACGGTCACGGCGCTGGCCCCCGGTCCGGTGTCGACTGAGTTCTGGGATGCGGCCGGGTGGCAGGTCGCCACCGGCCAGTCGTTCGAGCAGGCGGTCCCGCGACCGGTATGGGTGACGGCGCAGGCGGCCGGCGCCGCCGGGGTTCGGGGGCTCGAGACCGGCCGGCGGGTGGTCGTCCCCGGCCTGCCGGTGCGGGCGGCGGTGCTCGCCGGCCAGTACGTGCCCCAGGCGGTGAAGCTGCCCCTGATCGAGTGGGCGATGCGCCGCCGGTGACCCGGCGACGCATCGATATGCTCGCGCCGACCACCAATCCAGAGAGGGCGTCCATGGCGAGAGTGATCTACACCGCGCAGGCCACCGTGACCGGAGGACGCGAGCACGGCCACGGCCACACCACCGACGGCGCACTCGACGTGCAGCTGCGCGCCCCGACCGGCGGCGACGAATCGGGTACCAACCCCGAGCAGCTCTTCGCCGTCGGTTACGCCGCCTGCTTCGAGGGCGCGCTCGGAGTCGTCGGCCGGCGCGAGCGGGTGGAGCTGGGCGAGGTCTCGATCGACTCGAGCGTCAGCCTGATCTCCACCGAGGAACGCGGCTTCAACGTCGGCGTGGGACTCGAGGTGACCTTGCCGGGCGTCAGCGACGCCGAGCAGGCCAAGCAGATCGTCGCCGCCGCCCATCAGGTTTGCCCCTACTCCAACGCCACCCGCGGCAACGTCGACGTCACGCTCACCGCCAACGGTCAGCCGGTCGACGTCACGCTCACCGCCAACGGTCAGCCGGTCGACTGAGCGCCCTCATCTCGGGAGGACCTGCAAAAGTCCACAAATCCGGGTCGGCGGAGAGGATCTGTCGCCAAACGCATCCCAGGCATGTGTACGGCGACAAATCAGAATCGGCTAACCGAATTTGTCGTCGTTTACAGGTCGGCGCGCGCGTCAGGACAGCAGCCCGATCCGCTGGGCCCGCTGCACCGCCTCGGCCCGGTTGCGGGCCTGCAGCTTGCGGTAGACGGCGCTGGTGTGCTCCTTGACGGTGTGTGGCGATAGGAACAGCTGCTCGGCGATCTCTCGGTTGGTCGAGCCGGCGGCGATCAGATCGAGCACCTCGCGCTCTCGCTCGGACAGCGGGGGCGCCGGCTGCTCGGCCGTCGGCTCGAACACGGTCATCCCGTAGCCCACCATCCTCACCGCCCGGACCACCTCGCGCGCCTCCCAGTCCTTGGACACGAACCCGGAGGCGCCGGCGGCGCGCGCCGCGGCAGGCGACATCCGCCCGGCGCCGGAGATCAGCAGCACCCGGGTCCCCGGCGACACCTTGCGGATCGAGTCGCACACGTCGGCGCCCGACTCTCCGGCGAGGAACAGATCGACCAGCGCCACATCCGGCCGCAGGGCCGCCAGCAGCTCCAGCGCCTCGGCTCCGGTTCGCGCCGCCGCGCAGCGTTCCACCCACGGCTGCTCGCCGAGCAGGACGCGAAACCCCCAGTGCACCACGTCGTGATCGTCGACCACCAGGACGCGCAGCCGCCGATCGGCGGCCGAGCCGCGCCCGGGACGTGAGCTCACAGCCGTCCCCCGGTCCGCGGGACGACCAGGCGGACGCGCCAGCGATCCGCCTCCGGCGCGCCGAAGTCGACCACCCCGCCGTACTGGAGCGCCTCGAATGCCGCCAGGCGCAGCCCCATCCCGGAGCCGCGCGCCGCGGAGGCGACGCCGTCGTTGCGAACCTCGAGTGAGAACGTGTCCTCGTCGGCGGCCACCACCACCTCCACCCGGGTCGGCTCGGCGTGCTTGGCGATGTTGCGCAGCGCCTCGGCCAGCACCGACTGGGCCAGCGGCTCGAACTCGGGCGGCACCGTGACCTCGGCGGGGAACGTCACCCGGACCGGCGGTCCGGGGGCCTGAACCACGCGGGCGAGTTCGGAGGCGAGCGTCGTGCCGGTCTCATGCGCCAGCGGCGCCAGCGGCCGTTCGAGCGCGCTGCGCAGATCGCTGAGCGCCTCCTGCATCTCCACCCGGCAGCGCTCCCGCTCATCGGGGTCGAGCGTCTTCTCGGCGCTCAGCGCCAGCGAGACGCCGAACAGGCGCTGCATCACCCGCTCGTGGATCTCCCGGGCAAGCTCCAGGCGCTCGCCCAGCCGGCGGGTGCGCTCCTGCTGGCGGGTGGCGTTGCGGGCGGTGGCGACCAGCGCCGCCGTCTTGCCCAACGTCCACAGCAGGTGCCGCTCCCCGTCGGTCAGCTCGAACCGTCCGCCGCCGCGATCGGCGCAGACCACCCCGTAAGCGCGTCCGGCGGCGCTCAGCGGGGTGCAGACCAGGGTGGCGATCCCGAACCGCTCGGCGTACTCGGGCGGAACCTGATTCTCGATCTGGTCGGACACGACCACGACCTCGTCCTCGAGCAGCGCCCGCTGGGCGATCGGCGTGGCCAACAGGGTCGGTGACGGCTTCAGCGCGGTCAACTCGGCGAACGAGATGCCGTAGGACCCGACCACCTGGACCCGCCGGCGGCCGGCATCGGCCAGGAAGATCACGGCTCGGCGCATCGTCGTCAAGCGGCAGATGGCCTCGCAGATGCGGTCGTAGAACTCGGTGGAGGATGTGTCGGTCTCGAGCTCGGCGAGCAGCTCGACGAACACCTCCAGCGGCTCGACGCCGGCGAACAGCGACGGCGGCCGCTCGACGCTCATCGCCTATGCCGCTATCGACTGGAGATCGAAGCGCCGGCGGATCTCGTAGAGCGTCGTTCGCTCGGCGGCGGGACGCCCGGCGCGATGCGCGGCGCCGATCAGGTCCTCGGGCTCCAGCCGCACGCCGTGATAGCTGCCGGCCATGCGGCTGATCGACTCCTCCATCAGCGTGCCGCCGAGATCGTTGACTCCCCAGCGCAGCGCCTCGGTGGCGACCTCCAGGCCCATCTTGACCCAGCTGGCCTGCAGGTTGGTCACCGTCTCCCCCAGCGCCAGTCGGAACCCGGCGGTGTGCTTGAGGTTCTCCGCGGCGGAGATCTCCGAGACGCCGTGGGCGCGACCGAGCAGCGTCTGGAACGGGATGAACGACAGCGGCACGAACTCGGTGAACCCGCCGGTGCGCTCCTGCAGCTCGCGCACCACCCGCATGTGCTCGGCGAGCTCGGGGGGCTCCTCGATGTGGCCGAACATCACGGTCACGGTGGAGCGGATCCCCTCGGCGTGCGACGCCTCGATGATCTCCACCCAGCGCGCCACCGGCAGCTTGTTGGGCGAGATCCGCTCGCGGACGCCGTCGTGCAGCACCTCGGCGGCGGTCCCCGGGGTCGAGCCCAGGCCGGCCTCGCGCAGGCGCGAGAGCACCTCGCGCGCCGGCAGGCCGCTCACGTCACACATGTGCGCGACCTCCATCGGCGAGTAGGCGTGGAGGTGCAGCTGCGGCGCCAGCTGCTTGGCGAAGCGCAGCCACCCCAGGTAGTCGTCGAGGCCCCAGTCGGGATGGATGCCGGACTGGATGCACAGCTCGGTCGCGCCCGCGTCCACCGCCTCGGCGACTCGGCGGGCGAAGTCGTCGGCGGAATGCTCATAGGCGTCGGGCGAGCGTTTGGACTGCCCGAACCCGCAGAACGCGCAGCCGACCACGCACACATTGGACACGTTGATGTTGCGGTTGACCACGAACGTCACCGTGTCCCCCGCCAGCCGCTGACGCAGCTCGTCGGCGGCGGCGCGCATGTCCTCGATCACCGGCGAGCGCTGCTCGGCGAACAGCGCGGTGAGCTCGGCTTGAGTCAGCTTGACCCCCTCGCGTGCCTTCTCGATCGCCCGCGGGGCGTCGTCGTCAGCGATGCTCAGCTGGCTGCGCCGGCCGCTGCCCCGGCGCGGGATGAACGACCAGTAGCGGCTCTTGATGACATCGAGCACCGGTGGGGACACCCAATCCGGATCGATGTACTCGGGATACACGCACAGCCGCTCCGAGAGCGCGTAACCGCCCGCGGCCAGCTGCTTGCGGACCTGGGTCGGTGACGGGAACGGGTGCTCGGGTGAGATGTGGTCGCCGTTCGCGCTCAGCCCGCCGAGATCGGTGGCTCCCGCCGCGACCAGCTCCGGCCACCAGTCCGACAGGTTGGGCGGGACCTGGATCCCGACCTCGCCCATCAGCCGCCGCGCTTCGCCGATCAGCCGCTTCATATCGTGCAGCGTCACCGGGCTCGCCCACTTCGGCGCATCCAGCGCGGGCCCCTGCCCGACGCCGGTGCGCCAGTACTCCCGCGCGGCGGCGTCGGCGATGTCGGCCGGCTCCCGGCCGTAGTAGCTCTGATGCGGCACGAAGTTCTGCAGGATCACCTCCTGGAGGTGTCCGTGCTCGGCGTGCAGCGTCGCCAGCGCCGCCAGCGACTCCATCCGCTCGTTCTCGGTCTCCCCGATCCCGACGAGGATCCCGCTCGTGAACGGGATCCTCAGCGCGCCGGCCGCGGCGATGGTGGCGATCCGCTGGGCGGGGTGCTTGGTCGGGGAGCCGGCGTGAACCGTCTCCATCAGACGCTCGGCGGTCGACTCCAGCATCAACCCCTGCGACGCGGTCACCGCCCGCAGCCGGGTGAGATCCTCGCCGCTCAGCACCCCGAGGTTGGTGTGCGGCAGCAAACCGCGTTCCAGCGCCTGCTCGCACACCCACACCACGTAGCCGGTGAAATCCCCAAACCCATACTCCGCCAGTGCAGCCGCGACCCCCGCATTGTGCTCCGGGCGCTCCCCCGTCAACACCAGCAACTCCTTGGCGCGATGGCGCGAGACGGCGCGATCCAGGATCCGCGCCACCTCGTCGGGCGGGTGCAGATGGGCCTGGTGGGTGGCGAACGAGCAGTACTTGCAGTAACAGCGACAGGTCCGCGACAGCGACAACGTGAGATTCCGGCTGAACGTGACGCGGCGACGCATGCTCGGCGACGATTCTAGGGAGGTGGATCGCGTTCCTATATTGGCGGCGGTGCGCCGCCTGCTGCCGATCCTCGCCGCCGCCGCCGTGCTGGTGGGTTGCGGGGGCTCCGGCGAGTCCCGCGCTGCGCTGCGCAGCGCCTCGCTGATGCTCGACTTCACTCCGAATCCGGTTCACGTCGGGATCTATACGGCCCTCGCGCGGCGCTTCGACCTCGCCGCCGGAGTCCGGTTGCACGTCATCGCGCCGTCGGCCTCGACCGACGCGATCAAGCTGCTGGCGGCCGGACGCGTGGACTTCGCCCTCCTGGACATCCACGACCTCGCCATCGCCCGCGAGCACGGGGTCGACGCCGTCGCCATCCTGCCCATCGTCGAGCGGCCGCTGGCGGCGGTGATCGCCGCGCCGCAGATCGACAACCCGCGCCGCCTGGCGGGCCGCACGGTCGGGGTCAGCGGGGACCCCTCCGACGTCGCCGTGCTGCGCTCGATCGTCGCCGGCGCCGGCGGGGATCCGGCCGCGGTCCACACGATCACGATCGGCTTTGACGCCGTCAGCGACCTGCTGGCCGGGCGGGTGCCGGCGGCGACCGCGTTCTGGAATGACGAAGGGGTCACCCTCGCCCGCCGGCGCCCCGGCTTTCATGTGTTCCGCGTCAACGACTACGGCGCCCCGGCCTACCCCGAGCTGCTGCTGTGCGCGACCCGCGCCGGGCTGATCGCCCATCCGGAGCTGGCTCGATCGGTCGTCCGCGCGCTGGTGCGCGGCTATGACGCGGCGCTGGTCGATCCCGCGGCCGGGCAGCGCGATCTGGAAACGCTGGTCCCGGGTCTCGACCACCCGCTGGACACCGCCGAGCTGGCGGTTCTTGACCCGGCCTTCCGCGGGCCCGAGGGTCGCTTCGGGGTCCTCGACATGCCCCTGCTGCGCCGCTGGGCGCGGTGGGAGGCCCGGTTTGGCATCGTGCACGGCGTGCCCAACGTGTCGGCGATGTTCGACGCGCAGTTCGCGCCGAGGGGTTGAGCGCCGGAACGCGCCTACTGCGCCCGGAGCTTCTTGAACTCCTGGCGCACGGACTCGGTCCGGCCCCACATCTGCATCACCTCGGCCCGGCCGGTGCGGACCTCGCGCAGGGCGAGCTCACCATCGATGCCGGCATCGTCGAGCAGCTTGAGAGCGAGATGGACCGCCGGAACCGACGCGCTGTGGCCGAACCGATGGGCGATCAGCAGCCGCCAGTGCCAGTCGTACTTGGAGTACGGCTGGGCGTTGCAGGTGACGAGGACGATCGCCGCGTCGACGTATCGGGTCTCGTCGAAGATGCGCAGATCGAACTCGAGATCGGTCCAATCGTCGGGCAGCGGCGCGATGAAATCCTCGAAGTCTCGAACGAGCGACATCTTCAGGGCAAGCCTACCCCGACCAGTCTTTGCACTCGCTTCTAGTGGCCGCTAGTGATCCCCGGCTCGGTCGTAGGTGTTGCGGGAGGTGCGCCGGATGTCGCCGTCGGCGACCGCTTCCCGCAACGCCTGGCGAAACACGCCGGGGCCCCAGTAGCGCGCGCCGACGAGCGTCGCCAGCTCGCTGCGCTCGGTGGCGCCGTGCTCGTCGAGGGCCTGCTGGATGGCCTGGATGTAATCGTCGAGGGCCTGCCCCGCCGCGCCGGCTGTGGCGGCGGGGACTCGCGATCCCGGTGAGGTGCCGAGGCCGGGGCGGTAGCGGCGCAGGCCGGCGCTCTCCCGCTGGCGACGGCGCTCGAGACGGGCCCGGATCCGCTCCTCGGTCGCGTGGCGCGCCGCGGCTTCTTCGCGGCGCCGTCCCACCTCCTCGGCGGACGCCTCCACCTGGCGCTCCTCCTCGGCGTCCAAACGGCGCTCCGCGGCCTCGATCCGGTAGGCAGCGGCTTGCGCCTGCTCCTCGCGCACCCCGGCCTCGCGGTCCGCCGCCTCCGCGCCCGGCTCGTCGCGCTCGCTGCGTCGTAGGTGGGCGCGGGCGCGCTGCACATGCATCTCCGCCCAGTTGTCGTGCATCTGGGCCCGGGCGTGCTCGACGTCGACCTGGTCCTCGGGACCGTCGGCGGCTCGGGCCCGCGCCTGCTCGGCGAGCGCGCGCTGCTCGCGGGCGCGAGCGCGATCCAGCGCCGCCGCGGCCAGCTCGCGGTGGCGTTCGGAGTCGATCCCGTGCTCGCTGGCCAGCGCCTCGGCGTTCTGGGTGTGGGCGTTGGCTCGTTCCTCGGCCGCCGCGGCGCGCTGCTGGGCAGCGGCAGCCAGGTGCTCATCCGACTCCCCCTCGGCGTCGGCGCGCTCGTCGGAGGCGGTGGCGGACTCGTCGTGGGCTCGCGCGGTCAACTCGGCGACCTCGGCCAGGATTTCCTCGTCGTGGGCCCGCTCCTCCGCGTGCGCTTCACCGGCGCCGGCGGCGGCCAGCTGCTCGTGGGCGGCCGCGTGGTGCTCGGCCGCGCGCGCCCGCTCCTCGTCGGCCTGCTCGCGGGCGCGGCGGGCGGCAGTGCGCAGTGGGCTGGGCTCGGGCTCCGCGGCGCCGGCCGGCGCCACATCGCCGTTTCCCGACTTTTCGCCGGCAAGGCCTTCCCCTTCGGCTTCGCCGACCGTCAGCGGCTTGGCGATGTCCTCCAGCTGGGCGCCTTCGGCCTTGACCCCGAAGAACAGCTCGGCAATCCCACCGAGCGCCATCACGAAGGCGCCGATGAAGAAGCCGACCGCCACCTGTCCCTTGCTGCCGCTGGCGATCAGCTTGCCGAACAGCAGCGGCCCGGTGATCCCGCCGACGGCGGTGCCGATCGCGTAGAAGAACGCGATCGCGAGGGCGCGGGTCTCCATCGGGAAGATCTCGGACGCCGTCAGATACGCGGCGCTCGCCCCCGACGAGGCGAGGAAGAACACCACCATGATGATCACGATGAACGAGTCCGCGTTCAGCGACCCGGATAAGAACAAGATCGCCAGCACCACCGACACGGCCGCCGACCCCAGGTAGGTGCCGCTGATCATCACCTTGCGCCCCAGGGTGTCGAACAGCCTTCCCAGGCTGATCGGCCCGAGGAAGTTCCCGGCCGCGTAGAGGATCGTAAAGATGGGCACCGCCCCCGCGCTGACGGCGAAGAACGTGGTCAGCAGCGTGCCCAGGTTGAAGACGATGCCGTTGTACAGGAACGCCTGGCCGATGAACAGCGCCAGGCAGAGGATCGCCCGCTTCGGGTACAACGTGAACGCCACCCGGCCGATCGCGCGGAACGGGACCGTCTCCCGCTGGTGCACGGTGATCGTGTCGGTCACGTTCGACAGCGGCTGGTGGGTCTCGGCTTCGATGTTGTGCTCGATGTCGCCGACCAGCGCCTCGGCCTCCTCCTCGCGGCCGTGGATGAACAGCCACCGCGGACTCTCGGGGACGTTGCGGCGCACCAGCAACACCGCCAGCCCGAGCACCGCCCCGATACCGAACGACAGCCGCCAGCCGAAGTCCTTGGCGAAGATCGAGGTGTCAAGGAAGAACAGGGCCGCCGCCGAGCCCGCCATCGATCCCACCCAGTAGGAACCGTTGATGATCAGGTCGACGCGTCCGCGGACCCGAGCCGGGATCAGCTCGTCGATCGCCGAGTTGATCGCCGCGTATTCGCCGCCGATGCCGGACCCGGTGAAGAACCGGGCCAGGTAGAAGAACCACGGCGCGAACGAGAACGCCGTCAGCACCGTCGAGGCGATGTAGATCCCCAGCGTGATCATGAACAGTCGCTTGCGCCCGAACCGGTCGGTGAGCTGGCCGAAGAACAGCGCCCCCAAGCACGCCCCGATCACGTAGATGGCCGCGGCGGTGCCCACCCCGCTGACGGTCAACGCGATCCCGCTGCCCTTCTCCGTCAGCCGGGAGGCGACGGCGCCGACGATCGTGACCTCGAGTCCGTCCAGGATCCACGCCGTGCCCAGGCCGAGGACGATCATCCAGTGAAAGCGCGCCCACGGCAGTCGGTCCAGACGCGACGGAATCCGCGTCCGGATGGTGCCGAGTTTCACCGAGCCAGCTTCGGTGGTCGCACTCATCGGGCGGGGCCTACCCGCAGCGGCCGCCTGCCTATCAGCCCAGCCGACGCTGACTTGTCCGGATCCGAACCGTGTTCCGGACGGGACACCAGCGCTATCGTGGCGACCGGTGCTGCGCTGCCGCCTGCTTGGCCATCGCTATCGCTTCCGTGCCGAGGGGGCCGTGATGCGCTGGGAATGTGAACGGGACTGCGACGCGGGAGGCAGCAAAGCCTATGCCTCGGCGGCGGAGGCCCACCACTACGCCGCAGCGTTTGACCGCGAGGACCGCGACGAGGTCGGACGCCGCGCGCCGCTCCTCGGCATGTTCCCGCTGCGCGCGTGGCACAAGCTGCGCACGCGCTCTGCGCAACGCCGTTGAAACGTGCTCCCGCCGGGGCCGGCAGCCCGGAGCCCGGACCGTCCGTCGCCCCCCCGGTCACCCAAGCAACTGCTGGAGGATGGCGAACACGTTGAGTGCGGTGATCAGCGCCGCGATCGCGTACGCGAACGCGCTGGTCATCCGGCCGTTGACGTGGGCGCCCATCACTTCGCGTCGGCCCGTGAGGACGACCAGCGGCACGAGCGCGAACGGGATCCCGAACGACAGCACGACCTGGCTGAGGACGAGCGCGTCGGTGGCGCTGACGCCGAGCGCCAGGATCACCAGCGCGGGAAGCATGGTCACCACCCGGCGGACGAACATCCGGACCCGCAGCCCGACGAACCCGGCCATCACCACCTGGCCGGCGTAGGTGCCGACGCTGGAGGATGAAATGCCCGAGGCCAGCAGCGCGGCGGCGAAGGCCAGCGCGGCGCCGCCGCCGACGAGGTTTCCGATCTGCGCGTGCGCCGCCGTCAGAGTCGATGTGCCCGAAAGCGCCGGCGTGTGGAACAGCTTGGCGAACACGGCGAGCATCGCCATGTTGATCACGCCGGCGATGCCGAGGGCGACGAGGACATCGACGCGCTGAAAACGCAGCACGTGACGGCGCTCGGCGTCGCTGCGGACCGGCACGCGGCCATTGGTCAGCGCCGAGTGCAGGTAGATCACGTGCGGCATCACCGTCGCGCCGACGATCCCCACCGCCAGATAGACGGCGTCGCTGCTGCCGAGGTGGGGAATCAGTCCCTGCAGGGCCAGGTGCGCCGATGGCCCGATGCGCAGCGTCTCATACAGGAAGCCGACGAGCACGATTGCAAGCAGCGCGGCGATCGCCAGCTCGAAGCGCCGGATCCCCCGTCGCTGCAGCTCGAGGATGCCGAACGCGATCACCCCGGTGAGCAGGCCGGCGACCAGCAGCGGGACCCCGAACAGCAGGTTCAAGCCGATCGCTGCGCCGAGGAACTCGGCCACGTCGGTGGCCATCGCCATCACCTCGGCTTGGACCCACAGACCCCAGCTCGTCCACCGGGGAAGCCGTTCGCGACACAGCTCGGGCAGGTTGCGGTCGGTGACGATGCCGAGCTTCGCCGAGAGGTACTGCACCAACATCGCCATCAGATTGGCCAGCAGCACAACCCACAGCAGCCCATAGCCGAACCGAGCGCCACCTTGGAGATTGGTCGCGAAGTTGCCGGGGTCGACGTAGGCAACCGCGGCGACGAACGCCGGCCCGAGCATCGACAGCGTGAACCGCAGCCGACCCCGCTGCGCCCGGCGCTGCAGCGGTGTGCTCTCGACAGGTACCGGCGCAACGGCGCCGCCGTCGACCGCCGTCGCCGCTTCGAGCGCCGGCTCGGGGGTCATCGCGTCACCTGCACCCGGATCGCCCGCGCCAGATCGCCGCCCAGCGGATGAATCACCGAGCCAAACCGGACGAACAGCGGGCCCCCGAACGGCTGGCGGTCGACCACCTCGAGGTTGTCTCCCGGCGCGATCCCGCGCTCGGAGAGGTAACGCAGCATGTCCGGGTCGGAGTCCGACACGCGGGCGAACATGCCGCGGGCACCGGGCTCCAGTGACTGCAGGCTGGCGGTGTGAAGCTCCTCAATGGTCAGCTCCCGGGACGGGATCGGGTCGCCGTGGGGGTCGCGGGTGGGATCGCCGAGCTTGGCGGCGATCAGCTCCTCCAGGTCCTCGGAGAGAACGTGCTCCAGGACCTCGGCCTCCTCATGAACGCGATCCCAGGGGACGTCGAGGCTCTCCACCAGGTAGAGCTCGAGCAACCGGTGGTGACGAATCACCTCCAAGGCGACGCGCCGGCCGGCCTCGGTCAGCAGGACGCCGTGGTAGCGCCGATGGGTGACCAGGCCCAGCTCGCACAGCCGTTTCACCATGCCCGACGCCGAGGCGGCGGTAACGCTCAGTCGCTCGGCCAGCGCGGTGGTGCTCACCGCCTCCCCGGCGCGCTCCTGCAGCGCATAGATCGCCTTGGTGTAGTCCTGGATGGCCGAGGAACGAAGGGCGAGTGGATCGGTCTGGGTGCTCACCGCAAATTATGGTACTCCTAACTTTCATCTTGGCCGCGTCAGGGACTGGGTTTCGGGGCACCGCCGGGCCACCGAGCCTGGTCCTATCCTTGGTGTCGTGACCTCGCTCACTCGCTCCAACGCCGAATACCGAGCGGTCACCGAATCGTGTGGGCTGCTGGATCGCTCCGAGCGCGGAAAGCTGGCCTTGACCGGCGCCGGCGCCAAGCGGTTCCTCCAGGGGCAGGTGTCAAACGACGTCGAGGCGCTGGTGCCCGGGTCCGGCTGCTATGCCGCCTTCCTCACCCCCAAGGGCAAGATGCTCGGCGATCTCCGGATCCTCGACGCCGGGGAGGAACTGCTTCTCGACACCGAGCGGGTGGCCCTCCAGGAGCTGTTCAACATGATCCGCCGCTTCAGCATCGGGTACGACGCCCAGTTGCACAAGCGCACGCTGGAGCGCGGGCTGCTGTCGCTGCTCGGCCCCGCCTCCGCTGCGGTGGCCGGGGTCGAGAATCTCAAGGCAGCCGAGCACGCGCATGTTGAGAGCGAGATCGCCGGGGTCGCCGTCCGCGCGATCCGCACTGACCTGGGCGTCGACCTTCTGAGCGATTCCGGGGCTACCCCGGCGCTGACCGACGCGTTGCGCAGCCGTGGCGCCGAGCCGGTGTCAGAGGCCGCCGCTGAATGCGTGCGCGTGGAGCGGGGACGTCCTCGCTACGGCATCGATCTCGATCACACCGTGATCCCCCAGGAGGCCGACCTCAACGCCCGTGCCGTCTCGTTCACCAAGGGGTGCTACGTCGGCCAGGAGACGGTCGCCCGGCTCTACTACCGCGGTAAGCCCAACCGCAGTCTCCGTGGCCTGCGACTCTCGGCACCGGCTCCGGCGGATGCGGAGATCACGTTCGGCGAACGGGTGGTGGGACGGCTCACGAGCATCGCGCGATCCCCGTCTTTCGATTGGATCGGGCTCGCGCTCGTCCGCCGCGAGGCGCCGCCGGGATCAGAGGTCAACGTCGGCGCCGACGAGGTCAAGGCCGTCGTGGTGACTCTCCCGTTCGAGGCTTGACCGCGCTCCGGCGAGGAATCTGGTGAGCGTCGCCGCGTCCGGCAACGGCCACAGCGCCAGCTGCGGCGTGTCGGGGTGCGACGCCAGCCAGGTGCCGATGATGCGCACCTCGTCGACCTCGTCGGGCGGGACGTGGGCGCCGAGCTCGCCGCTCCGCCCCCCGCGGGCCACGGTGGTCTGGGAGCGTTGCGCCAGCTCGTCGGGGTCCGCGGGGCACGGCCCGAAGTCGACCAGCCGCCCCCCGGCCAGCCAGAACGCCTCCAACCCGTCGTTGGCGGGATGTGGCGCCAGGACCAGCCGCGGCCGGGCGTGGGTGGCCTCCAGCACCCCGCCGAGGCGATCGAGGATCGTGGCCAGCCGCCGGGCGCGGCGGCGCAGCGATTCGGCGCGCTCGAACCGCTGCTGCGTCGCCGCCAGGCGCATCTGGCGGTGAACGTGGGCGAGTAGGGGCCGCTCGGCGTGGGTGTCGACGAACAGCGCGAGCACGTCATCGAGCCGCCGGCGATACAGGTTGGGATCGAGGTCGCCGAGGCAGGGAGACAGGCAGCGCCCCATCTGACCGTAGGCCGACGGGTACTCCCGGCGCGGCAGGCGCCGCCCGCAATGGCGCAGCCCGAACAGGGAGTCGAGCTGCTCCACCAGCTCCAGCGCCAGGCGACGCCCCCTCACCGGCCCGACGGTGACGGCGTGACCGGCGGCCGGATCGGGCGCGACCTCCAGGATCGGGAACGGGATGTCCAGCCGGCAGCGGATGTAGACGAGCCGGTCATCGCGCCGGGCCAGGCGCTTGTTGCCGGGCGGCTTGAGCTGCTTGATCAGCCGGTTCTCGGTCACCAGGGCTCCCAGCTCCGAGCCCGTGGTGCGGTAGTCGACGAGCGCGGCGTGCGCCGTCCACCCCGCCGGGGAACTCGACGGGGCAAAGTGCGCCCGGGCGCGGCTGCGGATCGAAACCGACTTACCGACGTACAGCACCCGGCCCGAGTGGTCCCGGAACAGGTACACCCCGGGGTCCCGGGGGAGCTGCGCGAAATCAGGAGCGAGCGCCGCTGCGGCGCCAGGTCCCGGGTCCGGGCGCTCCGGCGGGGTGCGGGGCCGGGGCCGCCGGCGCGCGGTGAGCAGCGACACCGCGTCGCCGACGCTGGCGGCGTGAGCGCACAGCCGAGGAAACAGCGCGCACAACACCCGGGCGCATGTCTCGGCGTCGGCGAGCGCCCGATGGGCGGCCCGCACCTCGATCCCCAGCGCATCGGCGAGCACGCCCAACCCCCGGCGGGGCTGGAGCGGGAGCATCGCGCGCGCCAGCGCCGCCGTGCACAGGAGCGGGGGATCCGGCCACTCGAGCCCGATGCGGGCAAACGCCTGGCGCAGCACGCGGCGGTCAAACGGAGCGTTGTGGGCCACCATCACGCGTCCGTGCAGCCGATGGCGAAGCGCCGGCAGGACCGTTTCCAGCGACGGCGCCTCGTCGACCATCGCCTGGGTGATCCCGGTCAGCCGCTGGACACCGCGGCGCAGCGGAGCGCTGCAGCGGCACAGCGAGCTCCAGCGGTCGTGCAGCTCGCCCCCGCCGACCAGCACCGCGCCGACCTCGGTGAGCTCGCAGCCGTCGCCGCCGAGCCCGTTGGTCTCGGTGTCGATGACCATGAACTCGGCGGTGGCGATCGGCGCGGACAGGAGCTCCACAAGCTGGTGATACGCCCAGGGCCGGACGGCCTGCACGAATTCGTGCATTCGCGCGTCTCGCTGGTGGCGGCGTCTCACCGGCAGCGGCCCGGAGCGTGGCGACCGCTCAGCGGGGTAGCATCGTCTCTGCCCTCTAGCAAGGAGCATCAGATGACTGCCACGGCCCCCGATACAGACCGGCTGCGTGAGCTCGAGGCGGACACCCGTCAGGCTTGGAGCACCTACAGCGACCGGCTGCGTGAGCTCACCGGCGACGAATACGAGCGGATCGAGCCCGAGTCATGGATCGAGCTGCAGAACGAACTGGCGCGCCTCGAGCGTGAGCGAGTGCAGCTGTCCGCGGGCGCAGCCTGAGCCATCGCGGGTTCCTGGAGCCAGTCCCCGCGCTCGGATAGGGTTTCCGCCGGATCCACCCTGTCGGGCCGGTGGCGGCCGGCAGGCTGGTCCCGGATAGGAGGGCCGGTCGAGGATGCGGATGGCGACGATCGGAAGGCTCGGGGTCGGCGGTCTGGTCGCGCTGGCACTGTCAGCTTGCGGCACGGGGGGCGGCAAGTCACCCACGGAGGCCACGCCCCCTACGCCGGTGAACCTGACCGTCCTCGTCAGCGACTCGCGGGTGTCGGTGTCCCCCACCGCCGTCGGCGCCGGTCCCGTCATCTTCGTCGTCACCAACCAGGCCAGTCGTGCCGAGGCCCTGGCCATCTCCCGCGCCGGCGGGTCCCGGCTGGCCAGCACCGCCCCGATCAACCCGCAGGGCACCACCCAGATCTCGGTGAACTTCTTCCGGCCCGGCCGGTACACGATCGCCACCGCCTTCCACGGCCGCACTGATGCCCAGCGGCTGCGACCGCCCTCGATCCGCCCCGCCTCGATCCGGATCAGACGCCGGCGAGCCGGCGGGGGCAGCGCGCTGCAGCAGCCCTGACGGCCGCCGGTGATCGCCCTCCCCCGGGCACCAGCGGGTACGATGGCCGGACCGTCGAGACCAGGAGGGTGTCAGCGAGTGGCCGTCGATGTGAGCCAAGTTGCCAACGTGGAGACCGCACCGGGCGAGCTGCCGCCCACGATGGCCGCATGGGTGATCCGGGAGGAGCGGCTGGGCGAGCCGCTGGACGCGTTCCAGCTGGAGGAGATCGAGGTCCCCGAGCCGGGCGCGTTCGAGGTGGTGGTGCGCGTCATGGCCGCCGGGGTCAACTTCAACAACGTGTGGGCGGCGCTGGGGGAGCCGGTGTCCGTATTCCGCTATCACCCGAACGAGGATCATCACATCGGCGGCTCGGATGCCTCCGGGATCGTGTGGAAGGTCGGCGAGGGCGTGACGCGCTGGCAGCCCGGCGACGAGGTCGTCATGCACTGCAACCAGGCCTCCTACGAGGACCCGGAGGTCCACGGGCTGGACCCGCTGGCCGCGCCCAGCCAGCAGATCTGGGGCTATGAGACGAGCTGGGGCTCGTTCGCGCAGTTCTGCAAGGTCCAGGCCCAACAGCTGCTGCCCAAGCCCAAGCACCTCGCCTGGGAGGAGGCCGCCTCCTACGGGCTGACCTACTTCACTGCCTACCGGATGCTGATCGACCGCTGCCGGCTGCAGGCCGGCCACCGGGTGCTGATCTGGGGCGCCGCCGGCGGTCTCGGCGTGTTCGCCACCCAGCTGTGCGCGCTCACCGGCGCCGACGCCGTCGGCGTCGTCTCCAGCGAGGAGAAGGGGCGACTGATCGAACAGCTCGGCGCCACCGGGTACATCAACCGGGTGCAATACAACGGAATGATGCGCCGGGGCGGCGAGACCGCCGACGAGGAGACGGCTCGGTTCAAGGAGTCGCGGCGCTTCGGCAAGGCCGTGGAGCAGATGCTGGGCGGTCCGCCGGACATCGTCTTCGAGCACGTCGGCCGGGCGACCTTTCCCACCTCGGTGCTGGTGGTCAAGCCGTTCGGCAAGGTGGTCATCTGCGGCGCTACGTCCGGCTATCAGCTGGACTTCGACGTTCGCTACCTGTGGATGCGTCAGAAGGAGATCGTCGGCTCGCACTTCGCCAACGCCTGGCAGGCGATGAAGGCCAACGAGCTGATCGAGGAGTCCAAGGTCCGGCCGGTGCTGTGGCAGACGATGGGCTTCGAGGGCGTGGCCGAGGCCCACCAGCTGCTGCGTGACAACCGCCACCTGGGCAAGATTGCGATCCTGGTCGGTGCCACCGACGAGGGACAGGGCAGAACCGCGGACGGACCCGGCGCGATCCGGGCCGAGGTAGGAGCGTAGGCGATGGCCGATCTGGTCTGGGTCAAGTGGTATTCGACCGTGATGCGCAAGGACTCGTTCGCCGCCGAGGTCGCGCGGGTGGCGCCGGTCGCCCTGCGCTACGGAGCGACTCAATATCAGGTGCACGTCGACAACGACGACCGCTACCGGATCACCCAAATGACCTGGGTCGGATCCAAGACCGAGTGGTACCGGTACTGGGACGGACCCGAGATGATCGAGTTTCGTGCCCGTAACGTGGGGCACTACCAGATCCCGATCACCTATGCCTGGGCCGACGAGATCGCCGCCGGGTCGCTCGGACCGCAGGTCCCGGCCGACGACCAGCCGACGACGAGCCCCGGGCCATCGCCGGCGACGCCGCAGACGGTCTGACCTCGTCAGCGGTGCGTCACCTTCCCTGCGGGTCGTCATCCGAGCCGGTCACCTCGGCCTCCCCTTCCGCGTTCGCGGACCCGCCGGACCGCAGCGCCACCTCCAGCCAGAATCGTGACTCGGGATCGTCCAGCGCACCCCCGAACAGCTCGCGCAGGCGCCCGAGCCGGTAGCGGGCCGTCTGAGGGTGGATGGCCAGCCGTTGGGCGACGTTGCCGAGCCTGCCCTGCTCGGCGAGCCACACCCTGAGCGTGTCGCGCAGCCGGCGGTGGGCCCCGGACGGCAGCCCCGCCAGCGGCGCCAGCCGGTCGGCGGCGAGCTCGGCAGCGAGCCGCGCGTCGCCGCGCAGCAGCAGCTCGCCCGAGTGCTCGCGCGCACCGACCACCATCGCGTCCCGCACCGCGAGCCCCAGCGCCGCCCGGGCGCGGACCAGGCTGACGTGGGCCTGGGTCCAGTCGACCGTGGTGCCCAAACCGGCCCGGGCCCGGGACCCGGCCACCGCGCGCTCGATCGCGGTCCGTTGACCGGGGCCGTCAGGATCGGCAACCAGCGCACAGGTCAGCTCGCCGATCGTCTCCCGGATCGTTCCCGCCGGCAGCCGCGACGCTGCCGTCTCGCGCTCCGGGCCGCTGATCGCGACCACCGCCAGGACGCGAGGCAGCTCCCACTCGGCCTCGGCCGCCGCCGCCTGCACCGCGTCGGGATCGGCCGGAGACTCGCGCAGCAACAGCCGCACCAGGCGCCGGCGGCGCAGTTGCGCCTCCCCGGCCGCAGCCGACTGCTCCATCGCGTAGCCCTCCGCCGACTCAGCCGACAGGACGTCGATGTAGGCGAAGATCGACTCGGCCAGCAGGTACAGGGTGGCGGGCTCCAGGCCGGCGGCGACGCCCAGCGCGGCGAACCTTCGCCATGCCACCCGCGCCCCGATGCGGTAGGCGCTGAGGAGCGACTCGAGACTGCGGCCGGCGCGCATCTCGCCCTGCCCCAGTGTCCGGTAGACATCGAGCCGTTCCACCGTACCGCCGGCTTCGATCTCGGCCAGCAGGTGCTGCAGCGCCTCCTGGACGCCGGCGCGGATCCCCTCCCCGAATGGGCCCTCCAGGGGACGCGAGTACGCCGGGACGGTTCCCACCGCCTCGATCATCTCTCGGGCGACGTCGTCCAGCGCCGGGCGCAGCACGCCCACGACCTCCGGCGGCAGCTCATGCCACGGTTGGTCGGGCAATTCTCATACTCTCCACATAAGATCCGTGGGGACAATCATGCTGGGTCCCCAAGAAAATTGCGTCCCGTAGACGTATCCTGAGATGTTGATGAGCCGCGCGCACAAGATCGTAAACCTCGTCGGCGTTCCGCTCCCGTTGATCGGCGTGGTGCTGGCGATCGTGCTCCTGTGGAACCGCGCCGTCGGCCCGCTGGAGCTGGGCCTCCTGATCGGGCTGTACCTGCCCACCGCGTTCGGCGTCACGCTCGGATACCACCGGCTGTTCACGCACCGCTCGTTCGAGTCCTCGCGGCCGTTTCGGGCGCTCGTCGCAGTGGCGGGATCGATGGCGGTGCAGGGCTCGGTGATCACCTGGGTGGCCGATCACCGCAAGCATCACGCGTTCACCGATCAGGACGGCGATCCGCACTCCCCCCACCTGAGCGGCCCCGGAGTCGTCGGTGCCCTCAAGGGCCTGTGGCACGCCCACGTCGGCTGGCTGTTTGAGACCGTCGGGACCGCCGAGCGGGAGCGGTTCGCGCCCGACCTGGTCAAAGACCGCGTGGTCAGGGCGGTCGACAGGATGTTCTGGATGTGGGTGGTGCTCGGGTTCGTGATCCCGTTCGCGCTCGGCTGGATCGTCGGCGGGGGCCTCGGGACGGCGTTGACCGCCGTGCTCTGGGGCGGCTTCGTCCGTGTCTTCCTGCTGCATCACGTCACCTGGTCGATCAACTCGGTGTGTCACTTCGTCGGGCGCAAGCGGTTCGACATCGAGGACGAGAGCCGCAACGTGTTCTGGCTGGCGCCGCTCTCGATGGGCGAGGCGTGGCACCACAACCACCACGCATTCCCGACGTCGGCGTTCCACGGCCTGCGGTTCTGGGAGCGGCTGGCCGATCCCACGGGGCTGGTGATCTCGCTGCTGGAGAAGCTCGGCGTCGTCTGGAACGTGGTGCGTGTCAGCCCGGCACGTCAGGCTGCCAAGACGCTGCCGTCCGCGCGCGGCGCCAAGCCGCTTTCAGCCTCACGCGGCTGAGACCGCGCTCGCCCGGCGCTGGGCGTCCGCCACCCGCCGGGCGTCCGCCACCCGCCGGTCGTCCGCCACCCGCCGGTTCGTCCGCCACCCGCCGCGCCGGAAGCTCAGCCCGCTTCGAGCGGGGCCATGGTCAGCCCGGCGTCGTCCAGCGCCGCCCAGTAGTTCTCGGCGTCCTCGCGCTGGCCGCTCCACACGATCGCGCACCCACGATGGTGGATCCGGTCAGCGATCCGGTAGCCATCGGCGAGCGTGACCCCGGGCACGATCCGGGCAAGCGTTTCGGCCACGTGATCGAACGTGTTGTGGTCGTCATTGAGAACGACCACTCGCCACTCCCCCCCGAGACCGGCCCCGGGCCGGCCGGTGCGCGGCAGCTCGACCGTCACGGACATCCCCGCCAGCATAGCGCCGACCATGCCAGCTGTGGAGGTCCTCGGCGGCGGCGGGCGGACTCCGACGAGCACCCGCTGGGGAGTCCTCGGCGGCGGCGGGCGGACTCCGACGAGCACCCGCTGGGGAGTCCACGCCGCTGGCGGATGCGAGCCCGATCACCGCTCGGCGCGCTTGCTCCAGTAGCGCTGGTAGCCGGCGAACAGCTGCTCTGCGGGAGCGGCCTGTTGATAAGCGGCCGCCTGCTCGAGGCTGCCGTCGCGCCGGATCTCCTCCTGGATTCTCGCGATGAAGTCGTCGCGATCGCCGCTGCGGGCCAGCTGCGCCCAGCGGTCGAGGCGCGCGGCCAGCTCGTCCAGTTGGTGGTCGACATCCTCGGCGGCGCCGAAGTGCGTCATCGCCAGCCGTGCCGGCCCCCACGACCTGACCAGACCGAGCGACTCGTGCCACGCCTCGACGTCGATGTCGGGTGGAGGCGTCGGCGGGATCGCCATCGAGCGCGGCGTGATCCGCACGCCGCCGACATCGCCCACGAACGCGGTCCCGTCGTGCAGATAGGAGACATGGTGGGAAGCATGGCCGGGCGTGTAGGCGACTTCGAAGCGATCGCGGATCCTCTCGCCGCCGGTGACCACCTCGAGGTTGTCCTCGGGCACCGGGAGCATCTCGCCCCACAGCCGCTCCATGTCATCGCCGTACAGGCGCCGCGCGCTCTCGTACAGGCGGGTCGGGTCGAGCATGTGGCGTGCGCCGCGCTCGTGAACGTAGACCCGGAGATGAGGCCACCGCTCCACCAGCGATCCCGCGGCGCCGGCGTGATCGAGATGGACGTGGGTCAGCAGCAGCGCGTCGGGGCGCTCGTCTCCCAGCGCCCGCAACAGGGTGGGTAACGTCGAGCTCGGGCCGGGGTCGATGAGCACGTCATCGACCTGCCAGGCGCCGATCACCCGGGCGCGCCCGAGGTGCATGAGGTCGATCACGCGCACCACTAGAGCGCTGACCGTCTACTCGGAGCGGCGGCGGCTGGCGGCCTGTGACGCCGGCGGGATCACCGCGGTGGTGTCGTCGGCCGTGAAGACACGATCTTCGGGAGCCGGGGCCGGCGGGGGGGGTGGGTCCAGATCCCTCTCCGGCTCGGGCGGCGCCGGCCCCTCGCCGGGCGCGACCTGGCCCGGATCGGTCTCCGGCTCGGGCGACGCCGGCTCCGCGCCGGGCGCGACCTGGCTTGGATCGGTCTCCGGCTCGTCGGCGGGCGACGCGTCACCGGGCGCGACAGGCGACTCCTCGCGCGTATCGGCGGTGACATCGTCCGCTCCTGTCGGCGCCAACGGCCGGAACGCGACGGTCTCCTCGATGTCCGGCTCGTCGGAGCCCAGGTAGTAATCGTCCTCCTCGTCGACGACTCCGAACGACGGCTCGGTCGCTTGCGGAGCGGCCTCCTGCTCACCACCGGCGCCGGGCTCGGCGTCCTCGGGAAAGCGCGCCGCGGCGGTGCGGGCCAGCGCCCGCAGCTGCGCGGCCAGATCCTCGGCGTCGGCCACGATTCGCTGGCGCTCCAGCCAGATACGGTCGGTGTCGGCATCAAGATCGCGAACCCGCTGCTCGGCGCTGCCGGCGATGCGATCGGCCTCCTGACGGGCCTGGTCGAGTCGCTGGCCGGCCTCCACCCGGGACTGGGCCGTGATCTGCTCCGCGGTCTCATGAGCCCGCTGCAGAATTCCCGAGATCTGCTCCCCGACGCGCTCCAGCGCCCGGCGCACGGCCGACTCCGGCGACCGGGTGACCTGCAACTCGGCGACCAGCTGCCGGGTCTGGCGCACGTAATCGTCGACTGCCATCCGGTCGTATCCGCGCAGCGTCGTCGGGAAGTCGACGCTGACCTGCGCGAGAGGGTCGTCGGGCAGCGTCTCGAGGGGGCCGGTGATCTCCTGGAGGATCGCGTGCTCGGTCGCGGCTGAGCTCTGATCTGGCATCGGGGACCTGCGGCCATTGTCGCAGGTCCGCCGGTCACCGGTCCATACAATGGACGCCCATGTCGGACGCCCCACCCGTGCACCTGGCCGAGCGCGACCGGCCGTGGATGATGCGCACCTACGCCGGGCACTCCGACGCCAAGCGCTCCAACCAGCTGTACCGGCGCAACCTGGAGAAGGGACAGACGGGGCTCTCGGTGGCGTTCGACTTGCCCACGCAGACCGGCTATGACCCCGATCACGAGCTCGCCCGCGGCGAGGTCGGAAAGGTCGGCGTCTCGATCGCCCACGAGGGCGACATGCGGACTCTGCTGGACGGGATCCCGCTGGACCAGATGAACACCTCGATGACGATCAACGCCACCGCCGCCTGGCTGCTGGCGCTGTACATCGTGGCCGCCGAAGCGCAGGGAGTCGAGGCGTCGGCGCTGCAGGGCACCACTCAGAACGACATTCTCAAGGAGTACCTCAGCCGCGGGACCTACTCCTTCCCGCCCGGCCCGAGCATGCGCCTGATCGCTGACACGATCGCCTACACGGTCAGCCACGTGCCGAGGTGGAACCCGATCAACATCTGCTCCTACCACCTCCAGGAGGCGGGCGCCACCCCGGTGCAGGAGATCGCCTACGCGATGAGCAACGCGATCGCCGTCCTCGACGCGGTGCGGGAACGGGTGCCCGAGGACCGGATGGGAGACGTGTTCGGCCGCATCTCCTTCTTCGTCAACGCCGGCGTGCGCTTCATCGAGGAGCACGCCAAGCTGCGCGCCATGGCGCAGCTGTGGGACGAGCTCGGCCGGCAGCGCTACGGAGTCCAGGAGGAGCACCACCGCCGCTTCCGCTACGGCGTCCAGGTCAACTCGCTGGGGCTGACCGAGGCCCAGCCGGAGAACAACGTCTACCGGATCGCCCTGGAGGCGCTGGCGGTCACCCTCGGTCGCGACGCTCGCGCCCGGGCGGTGCAGCTTCCCGCTTGGAACGAGGCGCTGGGGCTGCCCCGGCCCTGGGATCAGCAGTGGTCTCTGCGCCTGCAGCAGGTGCTCGCCTACGAGACCGATCTGCTGGAGTACCCGGACATCTTCGACGGATCGCGGGTGATGGAGGGACTGGTACAGGAGCTCGTCACCGGCGCCCGGGAGGAGATGGGCCGGGTCGCCGAGCTCGGCGGAGCCGTCCAGGCGGTGGACTACATGAAGTCCGCGCTGGTCGATTCGCACCGAGCTCGCTGGCGGCGAATCGAGTCCGGGGAGCTGACCGTGGTCGGCATGAACCGATTCGCGTCCACCGAGCCTTCGCCGCTGACCGCCGACGCCGACGGTGCGATCCTGGTCGTCGACCCCGAGGTCGAGGCCGAGCAGCGCGCGGCGCTGGCACGGTGGCGCTCGCAGCGCCACCAGCCGACGGTCGATGCGGCGCTCGCCGAGGTGGCCCGGGTCGCCCGCGACGATACGGAGAATGTGATGCCGGCCACCATCGCCGCCGCGCGCGCTGGGGTGACCACCGGCGAATGGGCACAGGCGCTGCGCGATGTGTTCGGCGAGTATCGGGCGCCCACGGGTGTCACGGAGGCCGCCGTCGTCGGGAGCACGGATCTCTCCGAGCTGCGCGACGACGTGGAGCGTCTGAGCGAGTCGCTCGGACGCCGGCTGAAGTTCCTGGTCGGCAAGCCGGGCCTCGACGGCCACTCCAACGGCGCCGAGCAGATCGCCGTCCGCGCCCGCGACGTCGGCATGGACGTCGTCTACGAGGGCATCCGGCTGACGCCCTCGCAGATCGCCGGATCGGCCGCCCAGGAGGGCGTCCACGTGGTCGGGCTGTCGATCCTCTCCGGCTCCCACGCCCAGTTGATCCCCTCGGTGCTCGAGGCGCTCGCCTCCGCCGGCGTCAACGACGTCCCGGTGGTCGTGGGCGGCATCATCCCGGCGACCGACGCGCAGGCGCTGCGCGAAGCCGGCGTCGCCGCCGTCTACACGCCCAAGAATTGGGATCTCAACGCGATGATGCGCGACATCATCGACCTGGTGGGCGAACGCCACCGCGCCGACACCGCCGCCCCGGCTTGACCGGCGGCCCATCCGACGGCAGCCAGCTCGGCGCCCGGCTGCGTGACCGGGATCTCAGCGCCGCCCCGGCCGTGCTGAACCTGGTGGAGAGCCGGAGTCCCGCTGGGCGGACCCAGACCGAGGCGCTGCTGGCGGCGGTGTCGCCGGCCAGCCTCGGCGGGGAGGCGCCGGCCCAGGTCGTCGGCGTCACCGGTCCACCGGGGGTCGGCAAGTCCTCGTTGCTGTCACGGCTCGTGGCGGGTTGGCGGCAGCGTGGTCGCTCGGTGGCGGTACTGGCCGTCGATCCAAGCTCGCGCCGCTCCGGGGGAGCGCTGCTCGGCGACCGCGCCCGGATCGACCGCGACCCATCCGACCTCGGCATGTTCATTCGCTCGACCGCCGCCGGCGATCGCCTGGGTGGATTGGCGCCCGCGACCAGAGCGGCGGCGACCGCCCTGGCGGCCGCCTTCGATGTGGTGGTGATCGAGACCGTCGGGGTCGGACAGTCCGAGACGGAGGTCGGCGACGTCGCCGACACCGTTGCCGTCGTGGTCCAGCCGGGCTCCGGAGACGTGCTCCAGTTCCTCAAGTCCGGGATCATGGAGATCCCCGACGTGCTGGTGGTGAGCAAAGCCGACCTGGGTCCGCCGGCGGTCCGGGCAGTCACCGATCTGCGAGCCGCGCTGGGCTCGCTGGGCTCCATCGAGACCCCGGTGGTGGCGGTCTCCGCCCTCTCGCCGCCGTCCGGCGTCGATGAGCTGATCGCGGCCCTCGACGTCCACCACGCCCGGATCGACCTAACGACCCGCCGGGCCCGGGCCCGCCGCCTGCACGCGCTGGCCGATTACGCCGCCGAACACGGCGAGCGGGGGCTGCGGGCGGTGGGTGGCCGGCGCGCGGCCGAGCGGTGGCTGGCCGAGCAGGACGATGAACGCGATGTCGCCTCGCTCCTGCGTGAGCTCGAGGATCGGGCTCGGCGATGACCGCGGGCCGTCATCCCCGGATCGTGCTGCCCGCCGAGCCGCTCACCGACGGCGAGACCGCGCTGCGGCCATGGCGCGACTCCGACCTGACCGAACTGGTCCGGGCCTGCCAGGACCCCGAGATCGTGCGCTGGACGCGCGTTCCCGCGGCCTACGGAGAGGCCGACGCTCGGGCTTACCTGCGACAGCGCTACGACGCCACATTCGCCGGCGTGACGGCGCCGTTCGCGATCGTGCACATCGGCGGTCACCAGTTGCTGGGATCGATCTCGCTGATGCGCTTCGCCTGGGAGCACTCCCGCGCAGAGGTCGGTTACTGGCTGGACGCGGCGGGCCGCGGGCGGGGTCATGCCACTCGCGCGGTCCGGTTGATCTGCGCCTGGGGCTTCTCCGCACTCGGGCTGGAGCGGATCGACCTGATGGCGGCGACCGGAAACCCAGCTTCTCAGCGCGTCGCGCAGCGCGCCGGCTTTACCCGGGAGGCGGTGCTGCGGTCGTATATGCGCGGCACGTTCGAGCGCCAGGACATGGTCGTGTTCGGATTGCTCAAGGGCGAGCCGATGGGTTGATCGGCGCAGCCGGGGTCAGCGTGGCGATGCCAGCGACGACCACGGTCAGCCGCCGGGCCAGCGCCGGCGCCAGTACCTGCCGGCAGAGCGTGACCGGCTTGCGCTCGGCCACGGCGTGCGCGAACTGCTGGAGCTTGGCCTGCACCTCGTCGTCGCGTTGGCGCCACAGCCGGCCAATGCATAAGCAGCGCCTAGGAGCGCGATCGCCCGTGGCCGCGCGCATGCCGGCGAGGCTACCCTGTAGAGATGGATCGCGAGCGTTTGCGCGACGGTCACGGCCGTTTCATCGGAGACCTCCGGGTCTCGGTCACGGATCGCTGCAACTTCCGCTGCCAGTACTGCATGCCGGCGGAGGGTCTGCCCTGGCTCGAGCGCGCCGAGATCCTGACCTTCGAGGAGATCGCCCGGTTGGTGTCGCTGTTCGCCGAGATGGGCGTCGGAGACGTTCGGCTCACCGGCGGCGAGCCGCTCGTGCGCCGCGACTTCCCGGTGCTCGCCGCGATGCTGGCCGGGATCGAGGGCGTGCACGACCTGTCGGTGACCACCAACGGCTTCCTCCTCGCCCGCGACGCCGAACGCCTGGTCCGGGCCGGCGTGGACCGGTTCAACGTCTCAGTCGATTCGCTGCAGCGCGACCGCTTCTACGAGCTGACCCGGCGCGACGCGCTCGATCAGGTTCTCAACGGCCTGGACGCGCTCGCCGCGTTCCCCGAAGCGCATCCGATCAAGATCAACGCGGTCGCGATCCGCGGCTTCACCGAGCAGGAGGTGCTGCCGTTCGCCGAGCTGGCGCGCCGCACCCCCTATCAGGTGCGCTTCATCGAGTTCATGCCGCTGGATGCCGACCACTCATGGGACCGCAGCCGGGTGCTGACCGGCGATGAGATCCGCGCCGCGATCGAGGAGGTCCATCCGCTGATCCCGGAGCCGCGGGAGCGCAGCGCCACCGCTCGCATTTATCGCTTCGCCGACGGCCACGGCAAGATCGGTTTCATCAACCCCGTCTCGGAGCCGTTCTGTGCGGACTGCAATCGCGTCCGGCTGACCGCCGATGGGCGCCTGCGCACCTGTCTGTTCTCGCTCAACGAGACCGATCTGCGGGCCGCCATGCGCGCGGGCGCCTCCGACGCCGAGCTCGAGGATGTGATCCGCGCCGCGGTGTGGCGCAAGGAGCTCAAGCACCACGTCGGCGAGCCGGGGTTCATCCAGCCCAACCGGACGATGTCGGCGATCGGCGGCTAGCCGGCCGCCGAGCCGGCGGCTAGCGCTCAGCGCGGCGCCGTCGCCTGCTCCCCGCATCAGCCCCGGCCGCTGGTTAACGCGAACGCAAGCTTTCTAGAGCATCATCCGGGGCGAAATGCTCCTGCTGATGGTCTTCGCCTTTGTCGCAGGGGCCGGCACCGCCATCACCCCGTGCGTCCTGCCGGTCGTTCCTGCGCTGCTGTCGGCGAGCGCCGCGGGGGGGCGACGACGGCCGATCGGGATCGTCCTCGGGCTCGCGATCACATTCACGATCGCGATCGTGGCGCTGGCTGCGCTGGTTCAGGGAGTCGGCCTCGCTGCCGGCGCGGCGCGCACCCTCGCGGTCGTCGTGCTGGTGATCTTCGGCGTCGTGCTGTTGATCCCGGAACTGGCCGAGCGGGTCCAGGCGCCCCTGTCGCGGCTGGCGCGGTTCGGCCCTCGCACCCGTGGCGACGGGTTCTGGTCGGGCCTGCTCGTCGGAGCCGCCCTCGGATTCGTCTGCGCCCCCTGCGCCGGCCCGATCCTGGCCGCGGTGACCTCGGTGAGCGCCTCCAGCGGCGCGTCGGCTGCAGTGGTGGCGGTGGCGCTTGCCTACGCAGCCGGGCTGAGCTGCGTGATGCTGCTCTACGGCCTCGGCGGCCGGGCCGTGCTGCATCGGGTCCGCCGGCGCACCCGGGGCCACGTCGTGGAGCGGACGCTGGGCGCCGTGCTGCTCGTCACCGCGGTCGTCATGGCCACCAACCTCGACGTCCGCTTCGAGGAGAAGCTCGCGCAGGACACGAGCCTGCCGGCGTTCCTCGTCGATCCCACCCGGGCGCTCGAGAACTCCAGCGCGGTGCAGAACCGGCTCGCCTCGCTGCGGCCGAGGTCTTCATTCCAAGCCCGCCAGGACAAGCAGGCTTCGCTGACTCCGGTGGCCCAGCGGATCGGCGTGTCGATCCCCGGCGTCGCCACCCCCTCCCTGCCGCACCTCGGGCCGGCGCCGGAGTTCACCGACAACCAGCGCTGGTTCAACACCCCCGGCGGACGGCCGCTGACGCTCGCCGAGATGCGCGGCCACGTGGTCCTGGTCGACTTCTGGACCTACACGTGCATCAACTGCATCCGCACGCTGCCGTTCCTCAAGGGCCTGTACGCCACCTATCACCGCTACGGGCTGGACATCGTCGGCGTCGAGACGCCGGAGTTCACGTTCGAGCAGGAGGCGTCCAACGTGCAGCAGGCGATCACATCCGACGGCCTGCGTTACCCGGTCGTGCAGGACAACCGCTACGGCACCTGGAATGCCTACCAGAACCAGTACTGGCCGGCCGAGTATCTGATCGACGCTCACGGCGAGGTGCGCCACACCCAGTTCGGCGAGGGCGACTACAAGCAGGACGAGGCGGCGGTGCGCGAGCTGCTCTACGAGGCCGGAGCTCACCACCTGCCGCGGCCGATGACCGCCTCCGCGGTCATCCCCAGCACCAACCTGGGCACGCCCGAGACCTATCTGGACCCGCAACGCTCGCAGGGCTTCGCCCAGCCGCTGCAGACCGGCGTCCACTTCTATCGGGGCGTCAACCAGCCGACCCTGAACGAGTTCGGGCTGCACGGGTACTGGCAGGCGACCTCGCAGTCGGTATCGCCGACGACGTCCGGCGGGTCGATCACCGGACGGTTTCAGGCGGCACACGTCTACCTGGTGATGACCTCGGCCGGCAACGCGCCGCGCCGCGTGCGGGTACTGATCAACGGCCGCCCGATCCCGAGCTCGGAGGCGGGCGGCGACGTCCGCGACGGGGTAGTCACGGTCCGCGGCCAGCGGCTCTACTCGCTCGTCTCGCTGCCCCAGGATGAGCAGGAGACGATCACGCTGCAGATCCCACCGGGGGTCAGCGCTTACGACTTCACCTTCGGCTGATCCTCGCCGACCCGTCCGCGTTTGAGGCGAGGCGTCCTATCATCAACGCGATGGAGGGCTCGACGGAGGTCCGCAGCTGGTTGCGCTGCTATCGCTGCTGGTCTCAGAACCTAGAGGTCCAGGTGCATTACGAGGGGATCCACCGGATCGACCCCGAGACCGGGGAGCGTGGCGAGGTCGTCGACGAGATGCAGGAAGCGGTCGTCCAGTGCCTGGAATGCATGCACGACCAGCCCCACCTCGGCTTTCACAACGGGCGCGTGGAACCGATCGAGGACCGCTGGGAGCGGATGATCGCCGGGACCCCATGGGTGGCCTCGTGCACGGTCACCGTCGATGCCGACGAAGTCGAGACCTGCTCCGGACCCGAGGCGGGCGACGCGCTGTCCTACGCCGCCTTCGGCGACCACGGCACGCGGGAGTTCTTCACCCACGTCCGCTTCCACAAGCACGACGAGGACCGGATCGTGGTCCACCTGCTGGTGGAGCTGTACTCACGCTCAGCCGAGGAGGCGACCGAGGTCCTGGAGGAGGCCGCCCGCGGCACCCTGGCGATCACCTCGCTGGCCGAGGAGTCGCGGCCGCCGGCATCCACCGGCGACGACCAGCACTAGCGCCCGCCGCGCCGGAACCTTGTCGCCTACGTGGCCTCATGGTCAACTTTCTCGCCACGGTCGGGATCAGCCACTGGCGTGTGCTTCAACCGCCCGCGTTGGCGCCCGGGCCCGGCCCCGGCGCCAGACCCACCCCTCCCCCACGATCAGCGCCAGCGCCACCGGAACCGTCGCCGGCAGCTCGCTGAGCGTGAAGAACAGCAGGTCGAAGAGGCCGGCGATGACCAGCGTCAGCGCCGCCATCGGCCACTGCGGCCGACTCTGGCGTGCCAGCACGGCGCCGAACAGCCCGGCGACGAACAGGTCGCCGTAGCCCAGCGAGACGTTGCCGAACAGCTCGCTCTGAAGCTGGGGCAGGCCGCTGCCGGGCGCCGGGGCCGCGGCCACCAGCGAGTTGTTGGGCGCCTGCAGCAAATCGGACAGGACCAGCCACACGTCGGCGGCCGACATGGCGATGATCCCGAACTTCAGCCACTGCGGTGGCGTCACCGCGGCGAGCAGGACGCCGAGGGTGACGCAGCTGAGCGCCGACAGCAGCGCCGCGGCGCCCTCTCCCCACAGGGTCGTGCGGCTGCGCCACGCCAGCGCGAACAGCGGGATCGCCAGCAGGGCGAGCCACGGCCGGGAGCCACGGCACGCCCACCCGAGCGCCGCGGCGGCGAGCAGCGGCACGGCGATCAGCGCCAACCAGGTTAGTCCCGTGGCCGTGCCCGACATGAAACGGATCGCGAAGATCACCCCGACGATCGACACGATTGGGATCAACGCCCACGCGGGACCGGACATCCGCTTGATCCATGGCACCTCGGGCGGCTTGCGCGGCGCCGCCACGACCCCCGCCTGGAGGCAGAGCATGGCCGCGTCCGACGGTATGAACCCCAGCGCCATGACCTCTGAGGGTACGCGGCGCGCAGCCGCGGGGGCTAAGGGTTTGAGAAGACCGGCGCAGTGCAGCTAGCCGGCGGCGAGGCGAGCCTCGAGGTTGTCCAGCTGCGCCTGCAGCTCATCCGGCAGCTTGTCGCCGAAGGTGGCGAGGTGCTCCTTGATCTGCGGGAGCGCGGCCAACCAGCCGTCGGCGTCGACCTCGAGCAGCTCGGTCATGGTCTCCCGGCTGACGTCGAGCCCCTCGGTGTCGATCCCGCCCTCGCCGAGCGGCGGCACCAGCCCGATTGCGGTCTCCCGCGCGTCGGCGTCGCCGGTCAGGCGGCGGAAGATCCACGCCAGCACCCGCGAGTTCTCGCCGAAGCCCGGCCACATGAACTTGCCGTCGTCGTCCTTGCGAAACCAGTTGACGTAGAAGATGCGCGGCATCCGGGCTCCATCGCGTTTGGCCAGCCGCAGCCAGTGGGCGAAGTAGTCGCCCATGTGGTAGCCGCAGAACGGCAGCATCGCCATCGGATCGAAGCGCAGCTTGCCCACCTCTCCGGCCTGGGCGATCGTCGTCTCCGAGGACATGATCGACCCCATGAACGTCCCGTGCTCCCAGTCGCGGGCCTCGTGCACCAGCGGCACCACGTTGGGCCGGCGGCCGCCGAACATGATCGCCGAGATCGGCACCCCCTTGGGGTCCTCCCACTCCGGGGCCATCGAGGGACACTGGGCCGCCGCGACGGTGAACCGCGCGTTGGGATGGGCCGCGGTCGTCTCCGCCGCCGGAGTCCACTCGTTGCCGCGCCAATCGATCGCGTGCTCGGGGGGCTCGCCGGTCATCCCCTCCCACCAGATGTCCCCGTCGTCGGTCCGGGCGCAGTTGGTGAACACGGTGCTGGCGCTGACCATGTCGATCGCGTTCGGGTTGGTCCGCGCGCCGGTGCCCGGGGCCACGCCGAAGAAGCCCGACTCCGGGTTGACCGCGTACAACTGCCCGTCGGAGCCGAACTTCATCCAGGCGATGTCGTCGCCGATCGTCTCGACCTTCCACCCCGGCAGCGTCGGAATCACCATCGCCAGGTTGGTCTTGCCGCACGCGCTGGGGAACGCCCCGGCGATGTACTTGACCTCGCCCTCGGGAGAGGTGACCTTGAGGATCAGCATGTGCTCGGCCATCCAGCCCTCGTCGCGAGCCATGATCGACGCGATCCGCAACGCGAAGCACTTCTTGCCGAGCAGCGCGTTGCCGCCGTAACCGGAGCCGAACGACCAGATCTCGCGCGTCTCCGGGTAGTGGACGATGTACTTGTTGTCGCCGTTGCACGGCCACGGGACATCCTCGGCGCCGTCGACCAGCGGCGCTCCCACCGAGTGCACGCAGGGGACGTAGTCGCCGTCGGCGCCGAGGACGTCGAGCGCCGGTTGCCCCATTCGGGTCATGATCCGCATCGACGCCACCACGTACGCGGAGTCGGTCAGCTGGACCCCGATGTAGGAGATGGGCGACCCCAACGGGCCCATCGAGAACGGGACCACGTACATGGTGCGGCCGCGCATCGCGCCCTCGAACAGGCCATCGAGCCTCGCCCGCATCTCGGCCGGGTCGCACCAGTTGTTGTTGGGGCCGGCGTCATCCTCGCGCTCGGAGCAGATGAACGTGCGGTCCTCGACCCGCGCCACGTCCGCCGGGTCCGACAACGCCAGGTAGGAGCTGGGGCGTTTGGCCTCGGACAGCCGCTGGAACGTCCCCGCGTCGATCAGTAGCTGCGCCAGCTGGTCATACTCCTCCGCCGAACCGTCGCACCAATGGATCTCGTCGGGCGCGGTCAGCCCCGCAACCTCCTCTACCCATGCCTGCAAGCCGGCGTGGTCGGTGGTCGCTTGGCGGTTCGGTGCGGTATGGGCCATGGGCTGGGGCACTCCTTGACTGTTGCGGTGGCACCCGAAGGCTACCGGGCACAGCACAAGGTGCTCACAAAGTCAGGTCAACGGGTTCTGCGGATGACGTCAGGCCGCTCGCTTGCGCGGGACCAGCACGACGCGCTTGAACTGGGCGACCAGCACCCCGTCCTGATTGAGAACACGGGTGTGGACGCGCACGGTGCCGCGATCCGGCTTGGATCTCGACTCCTGGACCTCCAGCACCTCGGATTCACAGAACAGGGTGTCGCCATGGAACACCGGGGCCGGATGGCTCAGCTCCTCGGTCGCCAGATTTGCGATCGCCTTGCCGCTGACGTCGGACACGCTCATCCCCAGCGCCAGCGAGTACACCAGCGGTCCGACAACGACGTTGCGGCCCTGCTGAGACTGCTTGGCGTAGACGTCGTTGAGGTGCAGCGGGTGGTGGTTCATCGTGATCAGGCAGAACAGGTGGTCGTCGGCCTCGGTCACCGTCTTGGCCGGCCAGTGCTTGTACACCGCGCCGACGTCGAACTCCTCCAGGTAGCGGCCGTAGGGATGCGCGCCCGAGGCCTCGCGCGCGGCTTGATCGGTGTCAACGTGGGTCATGGATCAGAGCATGTCAGGGAGGCCAGGCCGCATGCGGCCTGGCCCGATCGGCGCATGCGCCGATCGTCGGGGGCGCGCATGCGCGCCCCCGTACAACTACTGTTCCGCACATGCGCAACCCCCGCGATTTCGCCAAGCCGCTGGCCATCGGCGCCCCGCCGCCGATCCTCGAGATCCCGTTCAAACCGAGTCGCATGATCCACTTCGTTGACTTCTCCAACGCGAAGATGGTCGCCAAGGTGCCCGACATCGCGCCCACCGTCGACATCCTCCTCGGCAACCTGGAGGACGCGGTCCCGGTCGACCGCAAGCAGGCGGCGCTGGCGGGTCTGCTCACGGTGGGGCGGGAGTTCGACCTCGGCGGCACCGCCCTGTGGACGCGCGTCAACAGCCTGGAGTCGCCGTGGGTCCTGCACGAGCTGACGACGCTCGTCAGCGAGATCGGCGACACGTTGGAGGTGGTGATGGTGCCCAAGGTGGAGGGGCCCTGGGACATCCACTACGTCGACCGCCTGCTGGCTCAGCTCGAGGCGAGGGCTCACGTCCAGCGGCCGATCCTGATCCACGCCCTGCTCGAGACCAGCCTCGGGGTGGTGAACCTCGAGGAGATCGCCACCGCCAGTCCGCGGATGCAGGGCATGAGCCTCGGGCCGGCCGATCTGGCGGCGTCCCGGCGGATGAAGACCACCCGGGTCGGCGGCGGTCACCCCGGCTACCGGGTGATCAATGATCCGGATCCCGAAGCGCCGGCGGGCGCCGCCCCTCCCCGCGCCAGCGCCCAGCAGGATCTCTGGCATTACTCCCTCGCCCGCATGGTCGACGCCTGCACGTCGGCGGGAATTCTCCCCTTCTACGGCCCGTTCGGGGACATCCGCGACACGCTCGGCTGCGAGACGCAGTTCCGGGCGGCGTTCCTGCTCGGCTGCGTCGGCGCGTGGTCGCTGCACCCGGTGCAGATCGAGATCGCCAAGAAGGTGTTCAGCCCGGATCCGGAGGAGGTGCGGTTCGCCAAGAAGGTGCTCGAGGCGATCCCCGACGGACGCGGGGTGCACATGATCGACGGCAAGATGCAGGACGACGCCACCTGGAAGCAGTGCCAGGTGATGGTGGCGCTCGCGCAGATGCTCGCCGAAAAGGATCCGGGGCTGGCCGAGGCGTACGGATTCGCCCGGGCCGCCGCGTAGTCTCGGCGGCATGCGCATCTCCGCCAAAGCCGACTATGCCGTGCGCGCGGTGGTCGAGCTCGCTGCCGTCGAGGGCGACAAGCCCGTCAAGGCCGAGCGGGTCGCGACCGCGCAGGAGATCCCGCTGAACTTCCTGGAGAACATCCTCGGGGAGCTGCGCCACGCCGGCATCGTGCGCAGCCACCGCGGAGCCGAGGGCGGTTTCCGCCTCGCCAAGCCCGCGGCCCAGGTGACGGTCGCCGACGTGATCCGCGCCGTGGAGGGCCCACTGGCCAGCGTCCGCGGCGGGCCGCCGGAGGATGCCAGCTACGCGGGGGCGGCGAGCACCCTGCCTCGCGTGTGGATCGCGGTGCGGGTCAACCTGCGCCGGGTGGTGGAGCACGTCACGATCGCCGACATCGCCGGCTCCAAGCTGCCCCGCTCGATCGAGAAGCTGACCGAGGACCCGGGGGCCTGGGTCACGCGCTGACTGCGCGGCGCCGCGCCGCCGCCGGTGGCCGATCGCGGACCCAGGCGTCGCACACCTCGCGCAGCACGGTCAGCATCACGCTCGCCGCTGCGCAACGGTAGCCGGCGGGGAGGAGCGCGCTGATCGGACGCGGCGCCGGGGGCGGCTCCAGCTCGCGAATGACCACGTCGTCACGCACGCTCCGGGTCACCATGTCGGGGATCATCGACACCCCGACGCCGGCGGCGACGAATCCGAGGATCGCGGAGTAGTCGTCGTTCTGAAACGCGACCCGGGGCTCGAACCCGGCGTCGTGGCAGGCCCGCAGGAACAGTCGCGAGTCCGGGCAGGTCCTGCCCGTGGCCAGCATCCACGGCTCGGTGGCGAAATCCGCCATCGTCAGCTCGGCGGCGTCGGCGAGCCGGTGGCCGGCGGGAAGCGCGACGTACATCGGGTCGGCGAACAACGAGATCACATCGACGCCCGCGGGCGGTTCGGTGGCGGCCGCCGCCAGGCCCGGCTCCCCCCGGGGATCGTGGGACAGCGCCAGGTCGTACTCGCCGGCGCGCAGGCGCGGAACCGAATCCTCGGGATCGAGCAGGCTCACCACCAGCTCCACGTCCGGATGACGGTCGCGAAAGCGAGCCACCGCGAGCGGCACCACCGACGCCGCCGCCGATGCGAACGTCGCCAGCTTCACCGTCCCCGCCTGCAGGCCGCGCAACGCCTGCAGCTCGGTCTCGACGTCCTGGAGTCGGGCGAGAATCGCCTCACCGCGGTCGGCGAGCAAGCGTCCCGCCTCGGTGAGCACCGCCCCCTGCGGCACGCGCCGGACGAGGGTGGCGCCCACCTCGGCCTCGAGGGTGGCGATCTGCCGCGAGACCGCGGGTTGGGTATAGCCGAGCGCCTCCGCCGCGGCCGAGAACGAGCCGCGACGCGCGACCTCGCAGAGGACCCGGATCCGGCGGCTGTCGAGCATGTCTAGAAGTTATAGCCCACCAAGCAAACCCCTATTTGCCTTTATGACCACGCGCCGGGAAGATCTCGTTCATGGACCCGCTCACCTCGCAGATCACGATCAGGCCCGGGTACGGAGACGACGACGTTGCCCTGCGCCGCCTCGCTGCGCTGGACAGCGCCCCACGGGTACCCGCCGGCCCGCTGCTGGTCGCCGAGGTGGATGGCTGCCTCCGAGTCGCCCTCTCGCTCGGCGACGGGGCGGTCATCGCCGACCCGTTCTATCCCACCGCGGAGCTCAGCGAGCTCCTGCGGGCGCACGCGGCCGCGGCTATGACTCGCCGAACGCGGCGACGGGCGGGGCGCCGACTCCAGCCGGGCTTGGCTCGCGGCTGACGCGGCCGCGGAGCGCACCTTCCACCGGAACGCCCGCGGGCGGACGCGCATAGATGATGTCGCCGTTTGAGATCTCCAGCTCGTCGGCCTGGGCGCGGGTCAGCTGGGCGCGCGCCATCGAGCCGTCAGGGAGCTCGAGCTCGACTCGCACCTCGAACCCGAGATGCACCACCCGTTGGACCTTCGCCTCGATCCGTTGCTCGCCCGGCTCGAGCGCGATCGTCACATCATGGGGGCGGACGAGACGGTCGCCGAGGCGGCTCACCGGCCCGACGAAGCTCATCACGAAGTCGGTCGCCGGGTTGTCGTAGATCTCGCGCGGGGAGCCGACCTGCTCGATCTCCCCGGAGCTCATCACGGCGATCCGGTCAGAGATCTCCATCGCCTCTTCCTGGTCGTGGGTCACCAGGACCGTGGTCACGTGCTGCTCGTCGTGGAGCCGGCGCAGCCAGGCGCGGAGCTCGGCCCGCACCGTGGCGTCCAGCGCGCCGAAGGGCTCGTCCAGCAGCAGCACCTTCGGCGCCACGGCGAGCGCCCGCGCCAGAGCCATCCGCTGGCGCTGGCCGCCCGAGAGCTGCGACGGCCGCTGGTTGGCCCACTTCGTCAGACCGACCAGCGCCAGCAGCTCGTCGACCCGAGCCTTGATCTCGGCCTTCGGGCGCTTGCGGATCTGCAGCCCGAACGCGACGTTGTCGCGCACGCTCATGTGGGTGAACGCCGCGTAGTGCTGGAAGACGAAGCCGATGCCGCGCCGCTGCGGCCGCACCCGGCTGACGTCGGCGCCGTCGATCATCACCGTTCCCGAGTCGGGCATCTCCAGCCCGGCGATGATCCGCAGCAGCGTCGACTTGCCCGACCCGCTGGGGCCGAGCAGCGCGGTCAGCGACCCCTCGGGGACCTCCAGAGAGACTTGCTCGAGCGCGGTGAAGTCGCCGAAGCGCTTTGAGATGTCGTTGATATCGATCCTCATTTGGGTTCATGCCTCCCGGGGGAAAGGACGGTCATCGCGATCAGGACGACGAGGGAGATGATGGCCAGCTCGGTGGCCGCGGCGTAGGCGCCGGTGATCGAGCCGGCGCCGAGCTGCGAGTCGCGCTGGTAGACGAGCAGCGGCAACGTGAGCGTCTGCCCGGCGACCAGGGAGGAGACGACCAGCACCGCACCGATCTCGCCGAGGGCCCTGGCGGTCGACAGCACCACTCCGTAGGCGACGCCCCACCGGATCGACGGCAGCGTGATCCGCCAGAACGTCTGCCAGCTCGATGCGCCGAGCGTCGCCGCCGCCTGCTCCTGCTCGTCGCCGATCTCGGCCAGCACCGGCGCCACCTCGCGGACGACGAACGGCAGCGAGACGAAGATCGTGGCCAGGACCATGCCCGGCACGGCGAAGATGATCCGGACCCCGTGATCCAGGAACCAGTTCCCGAACCAGCCGTGGATTCCGTAGACGAGCGTCAGCGCCAGGCCGACGATCACCGGCGAGACGAGGAAGGGCAGGTCGATGAACGCGTCGAGCAGCGCCGCCAGCCGCCCCCTTCGGCGGACCAGGACCATCGCGCAGGCGACTCCGAAGATCGTGTTCAGCGGGACCGCGATCAGCGCCATCAGCAACGACAGCCACAGCGCGCTGATCGCCGCCGGGGTCGTCATCCACCCCCAGGCCACGCCGAACCCGTGCTCGAACGTCTTGATGAACACGACCACGACCGGCAGCAGCAGGAGCAGCGTCAGGTACAGCAGCGCCACCAGGCGGGCCGACCACCGGGCTCGGGAGCTAATGGCCAACCCGGCCTCCCAGCCTCCGCATCAACACCAGCACCAGCAGGGACAGCGCGATCAGGACCAACGAGAGCGACGCCGCGGTCTGTGGCGCGTCCGACTCGATGTCGGCGAAGATCACGATGCTGGCGATCTGGACCTTGCCCACGATCAGGACCAGCGATCCGATCTCGCCGACCGAGCGCGCGAATGCCAGCGCGGCGCCGGAGATGATCGCCGGGCGCAGCGCCGGCGCGACCACCCGGCGGAAGATCGTGGCATTGCCCGCGCCCAACGACGCCGCCGCCTCTTCGACCTCGGGGTCGAGCTCGAGCAGCACCGGCTGGACCGACCGGACCACGAACGGCAGCGTCACGAACAACAGCGCCACCAGGATGATCCCGCGGGTGAACGCGAGATGAATCCCGAACGGGCTGTCGGGCCCGTAGAGCGCCAGGAGCGTCAGCCCGGCGACGATCGTCGGCAGCGCGAACGGCAGATCGATCAACGAGTTGAGGATCCGCTGGCCGGGGAAGCGGTCGCGCACCAGCACCCAGGCCACGAGGGTGCCCATGACGGCACCGATCACGGCGACGATCAGCGAGGCACCCAGGCTGATGGCCAGCGCCTTGAGCGCCAGCGGGTTGGTGACCGACTGCCAGAACTGCGACGGGCTCTGGCTGACCGCCTTGACGACCACCGCGGCGAGCGGGATCAGGACGATCACGCTCAGCCAGAGCATGGACAGGCCCAGAGCCAGGCCGCCGCCCCGCGCCGCCCGCGCCCGGCGGCGGACGGCGGAGCGCGCGGCCGGGGCCGCATATGAGCTAGCTGGAGGCAGTGGGCACCCCCGCGGCCTGCTCGATCTTGATGATCGACCCGCTGGCGGGGTCGAAGAACTGTTTCTTGACCTGGGTCCAGCCGCCGAGGAAGCCGATCTTGAACAGCTGCGGCGGCGTCGGGAACTTCGACGCGAACTTGGTGGCCACCGCGGCATCGACGGGGCGATAGCCCTGCTGGGCCCAGATCGTCTGGCCCGCGGTCGACCACTGGTAGTTCAAGAACGCCTTGGCCTGGGTCTGATGCGAGCTTTTGGCGGTGACCGCGATCGGGGTCTGGATCAGGATCGTCTGCTTGGGAATGATGTACTGGAGCTTGTCGCCGGCCTTCTCCGCGGCGATCGCGTCGGATTCGTAGTCCAGGAGCACGTCGCCCTTGCCGCTGGTGAACGTCTGCAGCGCCGCGCTGGCGCTCGAATCCTGGACCGAGACGTTCTTGGTCAGCAGCGTCCGGATGTAGGCGAGCGCCTGGGCCGGTGACTTACCCTCCTTGAGCTCGGCGCCGTACCCCGCCATGATGTTCCACCGGGCGCTCCCCGACGTCGCCGGGTTCGGCGTGATCACGTCGACGCCGGGCTTGACCAGATCGTCCCAGCCGGTGATGTGCTTGGGGTTGCCCTTGCGGACGACCATCACCACGACCGAGTCGCTGGAGAAGCCCTGCTGCGGGTTGGCATTCCAGGTCGATGACACGATCTTGTCCTTGACCAGCCGCGTCATGTCGGGCGTGGTCGAGAACGCCACGACGTCAGCAGGCTGGCCGGAATCGACCGCGCGGCTCTGCGAGCCCGAGGCCCCAAACGATTCGCTGAAGCCGACGCCCTTACCGGCGGGAGTCTGGGCGAACGCCGAGGTCAGAGCGTCGTAGGCCTTCTTCGGGGTGGAGTAACCGACCAGCGCGAGCTGCGTCTTCGTCCCCCCGCCGGAAGAGCCGCCCGAGGCCGAGCCTCCGCCACCGGTACCGGTGTTGGCGTCCGAGGACCCACCGCATCCGGCCACCGCCAAGATCGCGGCGGCGGCGAGGCCCAGGACCGGCAGCCGCCGCCGCCGTGGGTCAAGTCGTCTGATCATCGGTTCCTCTCGAGCGAATAAACACAGCTTTATTGATTGAGATTGACAACATTGTCGGCGGCACTATAGCTAGTGAATCGATCGAATTAGTCCCCGACGCAATTCTCGCGGGCCCAGCAGACGGTCGGGGGTTCAGACGAACGGCCCCGTCCGGCGATCGAGATGCACGCTCGCCGACCGGTCCCATGACATCGATCGCGACGCTACGGGAGCGCTGCTGGAACACTTTGTGTCCAGCCGATGACGAACATTCCATCCGCTCATGCCCGGCACGCCTTCCGGCGGTTGGCCACCCTCGGGACGCCGCTGTTGGCCTGGGCCCGGTTGGTGCGCGGCGTGACGGCGGTGCTGGCGTTGGCTGCGTGCGTCGCCGGATGCGGAGAGTCCTCGCAACCTCCCGCCTACGTCGCCTCCGACAGCTATCTCAAAGCGCTGGCGGAGGGCAATTACGCAAACGCCTGTGCTCAGCTTGACCGGAAGGCGCGCGCGGGGCTCGACCGGTCGGCGGGCCACCGCGCGTCCTGCGCCGGGGCGTTCCGCGTCTGTCTTCCGAGCTCGGCGCAGGTGCCCAAAAAGGATCAGACGCAGCTCCTGTATGCCACCGTCGACATCAGCATCAACGGCCCCAAGGCGTCGGCTCAGGTGAGCGGCACCCCGGTGGCCGACGCGGTCAAGCACTTCACGCTGGCCGAGCAGCGCGGCGGCTGGAAGCTGACCTCGTACGGGCAGGGCCTGACCGGATGCCGACGGCCCTCAGCGGCGAAGCATCGATAGGCTCCGCCACCGCCGATGCGTTTCTTTGAGTACGAGTCGCGCGCGATCGTCGCCAAGGCCGGAATCCCCGTCACCCAGCACGGTTTCGCCACGACGCCCGCGCAGGCCCGGGAGGTCGCGTTCGGAATCGGCGGCCCGGTTGTGATCAAGTCTCAGGTGCTCACCGGCGGTCGGATGAAGGCCGGCGGCGTCCAGTTTGCCGACACGGCCGATGAAGCGGCAGAGCACGCCGAGCAGGTTCTCCGGCTCAAGATCAATGGCCAGATGCCCCGCGGCGTCCTCGTCGACTCGCGCGCCGCGGTCAGTCACGAGTACTACGCCGGCGTCGTCTGGGACGGAACTCGCAAGCGCCCGGTGATGCTGTTCTCCGACATGGGCGGGATCGACATCGAGCAGGTGGCGCAGACGCATCCCGAGCACGTCGCCCGCGGCCATTTCTCCACCCGGACGCCGTACGCCGAGTGGCAGGCCAAGCAGGTGATCGCCTCGCTGGGCGTGACCGGTTCGGCCCTGAATCGCCTCACCCCGATCCTGGCCCGCCTGGCGCGTCTGTTTCTCACCTACGACATGACTCTGGCCGAGATCAACCCGCTCGGCGAGCTGACCGACGGCTCGTTCGTGGCCCTGGACGCCCACATGGACATGGAGAACGAGGCCCGTCCCCGCCAGCGCGCGTTGCTGTCTGAGCTCGGGGTGGGCGATGAGGAGACGCGCCAGGCGCGCGAGGCGACCGCTTTCGAGCTCGCCGGCGAGCAGGTCGACGCCCAGGATCACCGGGGCGTGGCCGGCAACGTGACCGAGTTCGACGGGGACCTCGGGCTGGTGATCGGCGCCGGCGGCGGGTCGCTGACCCTGTTTGACGCGGTTCGCGCCCACGGCGGCAATCCTGCGAACTACTGCGAGATCGGCGGCAACCCGTCGGTCGCCAAGGCCTGCGGCCTGGCCAAGCTGGTGCTGTCTAAGCCCGGCGTGGACAAGATCGCGGTGATGATGTCGATCGTCTCCAATACCCGCGTCGACATCGTCGCCCGCGGGGTGATCAAGGCGTGCCTGGAGCTCGGCTACGACCCGGCCGACAAGATCGCCATCTTCCGCATTCCCGGCGCCTGGGAGGAGGAGGGGTTCAAGATCCTCGAGCATTACGGCGTGCCCTACGCCGACCGCTCGGTGTCGCTCAACGAGGCGGCCCGCCGCGCCGTGGAGCGGATCCAGGGGGCCGCGGCCGCGTGAGCATCCTGATCGACGCCGCCACCACCTTCATCGTCCAGGGGATCACCGGCCGCGAGGCAGTGAATCTGACGCGAGAGTGCCTGGACTACGGCGCCGGAGCCAAGATCGTCGGCGGGGTGACGCCGGGCCGCCTGGGGCGAGACGTGCACGGTGTGCCGGTGTTCGACACCGTCACCCAGGCGGTGGAGCATCACGGCGCACCGATCGACGGCTCGGTTGTCACGGTGCCGCCCGAGTTCACCAAGGACGCGGTGCTGGAGGCGCTGGAGAACGGCGTCCGCCTGGTGGTGATCGTCACCGAGCGCATCCCCCGCGGTGACGTGGCTCAGATGGTTGAGGTGGCCGCCGAACGTGGCGCCCGTGTGATCGGACCCAATTGCCTGGGGATCATCGTCCCCGAGGTGATCAAGATGGGCGGCATCGGAGGCCCGGCCAGAGACGCCGCCAAGTCCTACACGCCGGGGCCGGTCGGGATCATCTCGCGCTCGGGCGGCATGACCACCGAGATGGCTTCGACGCTCAGCGCCGCAGGGCTGGGCCAGTCGACCGCGGTGTCAGCCGGCGGCGACGCGATCATCGGCTCCAGCTACGCCGAGCTGATGCCGCTGTTCGAGGCCGACGACGCCACCCAGGCGATCGTCATCTACACCGAGCCGGGTGGCCGCATGGAAGCCGAGCTCGCGGCGTGGGTGAGCGAGAATGACTCGCGGCTGCCGATCGTCGCGTTCATGGCCGGGCGGTTCATGGACGAGATGCCCGGCATGAGCTTCGGTCACGCCGGCACGATCGTCGAGGGCATCCAGGACACGGCGACCGAGAAGATCGCCCGTCTGGCTGCCGCCGGCATCGCCGTCGCCGACCGGATCGAGGACATCCCCGGGCTGGTCAGGGAGCGGCTCTAGTGTCCCGTTTGCAGAGCTCGCGCGCATTCGAGGCACCCCTGGCGGGGGGCTAGCGATGGCCGGCACGTTCATCGACGTCGCCGTCGCCGCCACCGCCGACCGCGAGCTCGCCGCCAGGCTGGCCGAGGTCTGCCCGGTGGACATCTTCCGTGCCGGCGATGATGGAGTCGAGATCGTTCAGGAGAACCTCGACGAGTGCGTCCTCTGCGAGCTGTGCATCAACGCGGCTCCGCCCGGCGCGATCCGGGTGATCAAGCTCTACTCCGGCGAGTCACTGCCCGCGGCTTAGTGGCCCCGTTCGTAAATACGACCGGAACCACTTAGGGAGCCGTCAGGTACCGGAGCTCGCCCGGCGGGCGCTATCGTCGGCCTCCGACGATGAGCGTGCTCAACCTGCAGACGATCGAGTGCCGAAGGTCGGGCGGCGTTGGCTGGCTGATCCTCAATCGTCCGAGCACGCTCAACGCGTGGACGCCCCAGCTGGGCGAAGAGCTGACCCTGGCTCTCGACGAGGTCGCCGCCGACCCGGAGGTCAGGGCAGTGGTGATCAGCGGAGGCGGCCGGGCGTTCTCGTCGGGTGCTGACCTGCGCGCGGAGGGCGCCGCCGCCCCGGATGGCAAGCCGGACGTAGAGTCGGCGCTGCGTCATACCTACCACCCACTGATCATGCGCGTCCGCACCGTGCCCAAGCCGGTGGTCGCGGCCGTCAACGGACCTGCGGTGGGCATCGGCTGCTCGCTCGCGCTGGCCTGCGACCTGATCGTGGCGGCGCGCTCCGCCTACTTCCTGATGGCGTTTGTGAACATCGGCCTCGGACTGGACGGGGGCGCCTCGCAGAGCCTCCTCGCTCGGGTCGGGCACGCCCGTGCCTTCGAGATCGCCTACCTGGGGGAGCGCATCCCCGCTGATCGGGCGCTGTCCTGGGGCCTGGTCAACCGGGTAGTCGACGACGCGCAGCTCGAGCCGGCCGTTTCCGAGCTCGCCGGGCGGCTGGCGGCCGGCCCGCCCGGCTCCTACGCGGCGATCAAGCGCGCGATCAACGAGCGCGCCTACGCCGGGTTCACCGAGCAGCTCGAGTTAGAGGCGACGCTCCAGCAGGAGCGCGCCGAGTCGAGCGACTTTGCCGAGGGCGTGGCGGCGTTCCTGGAGAAGCGGCCGCCGCGGTTCACCGGGAACTGAGCGCCCCCCTCCCTGCCGCGTCGGCTTCGAATGAATCTCGCCCGGATCCTCACCCGCTCCACGCACCGCGACCCCGACCACGTGGCGATCAAGCTCGACGACATCGAGCTCACCTACGCGCAGCTCGACGAAGCCAGCGCCCGACTGGCCGGCCTGCTGCGCGATCAGGGCTTTGCCGCGGGCGACCGCGTCGGGATCATGCTTCCAAACCTCCCGTACTTCCCGGTCTGTTACTACGGCGTGCTCCGGGCCGGGGGCATCGTCGTGCCGATGAACGTGCTGCTCAAGAAGCGCGAGGTCGCCTACTACCTCCACGACTCCGGAGCCCGGCTGCTGCTCGCCTGGCACGAGCTCGCCGCCGACGCCCGCAGTGGCGCCGGCGAGGCCGGCGCGGCCTGCGTGCTCGTCGCCCCGGGCGAGTTCGAAGCGCAACTGGGCGCCGCCGAGCCGCACGCGGGGGTCGCCGACACCGCCGACGACGACACCGCAGTCCTCCTCTACACCTCCGGCACCACCGGGCAGCCCAAGGGAGCCGAGCTGACCCATGCCAACCTGACGCTCAATTCCGAGGGCTCGCACAATTTGTTCGCGCTGGGCGACGCGACGATCCAGCTGGGCGCGCTGCCGCTGTTTCACTCCTTCGGACAGACCTGTGGGATGAACTCGACGATCGGCGGGGGCGGCACGCTGACGCTGATGGCGCGGTTTGACCCCGGCAAGGCACTGGAGATCATCCAGCGTGACCGAGTCAACGTGTTCCAGGGCGTGCCGACGATGTACAGCGCGATGCTGCATCACCCCGAGCGAGAGATGTTCGACGTCAGCTCCCTGCAGCTGTGCGCGTCGGGGGGATCGGCGATGCCGGTGCAGGTGCTGCACGGGTTCGAGCGAGCATTCGGCTGCAAGATCCTGGAGGGATACGGGCTGTCGGAGAGCTCCCCGGTCGCCTCCTTCAATCACGCCGACCGTGAGCGCAAGCCCGGCTCGATCGGTACCCCGATCGCCGGGGTGGAGATGAAGGTCGTCGACGACGATGGCGACGACGTCGCGGCCGGCGAGGTCGGCGAGATCGTGATCCGCGGCTACAACGTGATGAAGGGCTACTGGCAACGTCCGGAGGCGACGGCCGAGACGATCGTCGATGGCTGGCTGCACACCGGTGACCTGGGCCGGGTCGACGAGGACGGCTACTTCTACATCGTGGATCGCAAGAAGGAGCTGATCATCCGCGGCGGCTACAACGTCTACCCGCGCGAGATCGAGGAGGTGCTCTACGAGCACCCGGCGGTTCGCGAGGCGGCGGTGATCGGCGTCCCCGACGACGCATTCGGCGAAGAGGTGGGCGCCGCGGTGGCGCTCAACGACGGGGCCACCGCGACGCCGGAGGAGTTGCGCGACCACGTCAAGACCCAGGTGGCGGCGTACAAGTACCCGCGCCGGGTGTGGCTGGTGCCAGATCTGCCGAAGGGCCCCACCGGAAAGATCCTCAAGCGGGAGATCACGCCGCCGGTGCAGGGTTGAGCATCGGCAGCCAGGTCCAGGTGCGGCCGGCGGAGCCGGGCGACGTCGGCCAGCTCTACGAGTTCATCGTCGAGCTCGCCACCTACGAGCGCGCGCCCGAGCAGGTGACGGGCACCCCGGCGATGCTCGCGACCGCCCTGTTCGGTCCCCACCCGAGCGCCGAGGCGCTGATCGCCGAGATCGACGGCAATCCGGCGGGCTTCGCGCTCTTTCATGGGACGTTCTCGACATGGGAGTGCCTTCCGGGAATCTGGCTGGAGGACCTGTACGTGCCCGAGCGCCATCGCCGCACCGGCGTCGGGGGCGTGCTGCTATCCCGGCTGGCCCGCCTGTGCCTGGAACGCGACTGCCCGCGACTGGAGTGGCACGCTCTGGACTGGAACGATCCGGCATTGCGCTTCTACGAGCGGATCGGAGCGACGCGCCTGCCGGAGTGGGAGCTTCACCGCCTCGAGCGGGACGGCCTGCGCCAGGCGGCCCGCCTCGCGGTGAGGCCGCCGCCCGGCCTCGACGCCGCCCGCGCCAGGCGGCCCGACTCGCGGTGAGGCCGCCGCTCGGCCCAGGGCATAGAGAAGCCCGCCGGGGCAGAGCGTAGAGAAGCCCCGCCAGGGCGGGGCTTCTCCGTAGCAGGCCTATAAGCCGGATCTTGTCAAGAGCAGTCATCCATCTGAGCGGCCTACCCGGACCTTGGCGGGTCACCTACGAACGGTCCTGCTTGGCCTAGCATCGGGTGGGGTTTGCCTGGCCGTCGCGTCACCGCGACGCCGGTGCGCTCTTACCGCACCATTTCACCCTTACCGGCCTGAGGCGCTGCAGCGGCCCCAGGCTGAGGCGGTGTCTTTTCTGTGGCACTTTCCCGCGGGTTTCCCCGGGTCGGTGTTACCGACCACCCTGCCCTGCGATGTCCGGACTTTCCTCGAAGGCATTCACCTCCGCGACTGCTCAGCCTGCGCGAGCGAGCATAGCGCCCGGCGCGCCGGTTGACGAGCACCCGGCGCCGGCTGACGAGCACCTGGCGCGCAGCGGGCGCTGCGTCCGGGCCGTCGGTGGCTCATGTGAGCCTCGTTCCGCAGCTGCGACAGCGACCCCCGATCGGCAACGCGTGCGCGCCGTACTCCGGCCGCATCTCATCCCCGCAGACCGGGCACACAGCGGACTCGTGGGCGACGAGTCCCTCCCACACCCCGGCCACCAACGCGTCCAGGGTGGGCTCGCCGCCCACGTCCGCCGATCCCGTGCTCCTGCCCTGGTCATGCTCGCGGTCGCGGCCCGGAGCGCCCCGTGGCGACGCCGCCGGGCCGCTCACCAGAGGCGGCACTGCCAGGGCGCTCACGAGATGTTCCTCATCAGGCCGACCACGCGCCCAAGCACGCGCACGTCACGACTGCGGATCGGTTCCATGGACGCATTCTCGGGCTGGAGGCGTACGTGATCAGGCTCCTGGAAGAACCGCTTTACCGTCGCCTCCTCGCCGACCAGCGCGACCACGATATCCCCGTCGTTGGCCGTCTCCTGAGGACGGACGACGACCAGGTCGCCCTCGATGATGCCGACATCCTTCATCGACTCGCCCCGGACCCGCAGAAGGTACTCCCCGTCCTCGCCGCCGGCGAACGCCGGCGTCTGGATGTACTCCTCGATGTTCTCCTCGGCGAGCAGCGGCTGGCCGGCGGCGACCTGGCCGACGAGGGGCAGCGCCGGGCGCACGAACGCGGAGACACCGGCTTGGACCCCCTGCGCCGCACGATCGAGCAGCTCGATCGCCCGCGGCTTGGTCGGGTCGCGACGCAGCATCCCGATCCGCTCCAGATTTGCGAGATGCGCGTGAACGGTCGAGGACGACGCCAGGCCGACGGCTTTGCCGATGTCGCGCACCGTCGGGGGATATCCGTACCTGGCCGAGTAGCGCTTGATGAAGTCGAAGATTTCCTGCTGTCGCTTAGTCAGGTCCATGCGGTCAGCTCCTTGATCGGGTCAGCGCGGGAGGCCGCTGTCGAACGTGTGTTCGTAAATCTAGCGACCCCTCCGGACGGACTCAAGTCGCCGGTCTTGTCGCCCGCCATACCGAGCCGCTGTGCCGCCGAGCAATGCCCCTCCCGCGTCTATACTGGCCGCCCACGCGCCTGTGGCGGAATTGGTAGACGCGCAAGGTTGAGGGCCTTGTGGACTGAATGGTCCGTGGAGGTTCGAGTCCTCTCGGGCGCACTGAAAAGCCCCGCGTGACGGGGCTTTTTTCCGGCCGTGGGTTGCCGTCCGTCATCGCCGCGCGGGGCGGGTGGTCTATCGCCGCCGTAGGGTCGGCTTGAGGACCTGCTCGCCGTAGCTGATGTCGGCGGGGTTGAGGTTGACGCCGGGCTGGACGACCTCGTCGATCCGGTCGAGGATCGCCGGGTCGAGTGCGACCTCGGCGGCGGGCAGCTGGCTGTCGAGCTGCTCCATCGTGCGTGGTCCGATGATCGCTGAGGTCACGGCGGGGTGGTTGACGACGAAGGCGATGGCTAGTTCGATGAGCGGCGCGCCCGCCTCGTTGGCGACCTTCGCGAGTCGTTCGACGGCTTCGAGCTTGCGCTGGTTCTCGGGCAGCGACATGTCACGCAAGCGCGTCGCTGTTTGTCCGGAAAGCTCGTACAATTATGTACGGTGAACCCGTTCAACTATCAAGGACCCGTCGAGCCTCGCGCGCTCATCGACCGGCGGCTCGAGCTCGATGCGCTCCAGCGCGCAGCTGCTGATCGCGTGGCCATCCGGCTCGCGGCCCCCCGGCGCTTTGGCAAGACCAGCCTTCTCGACGCCCACATCGCCTCGATGCGAGCTGTCGGGCATCGAGCGGCACGTATCGATCTGTCGAAGGTCGCCAACGTCGGGGACGTGGCAGCACGTGTGGCGGAGAGCTTCAGCGCGCTTCCGACCGATCCACGTAGAAGCGTTCGGCGCTGGGCGGCGCGACTCGGCGTGACGGCGAAGCTCGCCGGCGTGCAACTCTCATTCACTCCGAGTGCTGCGCGGCCGGGGGCCGATGAGGCACGCGCGGCGCTGCTCGAACTTCTCGACGTCCCGTTGGACCTCCACCAGGCCGACGGCGGGGTGACGATCGTGTGCCTGGATGAGTTTCAGGACCTGCTCGTCGCCGACGACGCGCTCGATGGCCTCTTTCGTTCGGTCATCCAGCACCACGCGGCGGCGGCTGCCTACGTGTTCGCCGGCAGTCAACCGTCCCTGATGCGAGCCCTGTTCTCCGAGCGGGAACGACCGTTCTACGGCCAGGCGCGGCCGCTGGAATTACCGCCCCTCCCCGTTGACGAGGCAGCTCACGACATCGAAGTCCTGCTGCGAGCTGACGGTCTGGATGCGGGCGGCGCGGTCGACGAGCTGCTCGCGTTCACCGATGGACACCCGCAGCGCACGGTCCTGCTCGCCCACCACGTCTACAACCTGCTCGACCAGCCCGGCCAATCCGAGGACGTCGCGACCGCGGCCATCGACCTCGCGCTCGCCGAGACCCACGATGCCCATCAGGCGGTCTGGGATGGGCTCGGCCGGGTCGAGCGGATCGTGCTGCTGGCGGTCGCCGACGGCCAGGCGCCAACCGGCAGCCGGGTCGCGGACGAACACCGAATCGCTCGCAGCACACTGCAAGACGCGCTCGCACGCCTGCTCGCCGACGACCGCAATATCCGACGCGACGAACGGGGTCGACCATTCGTCCTCGACCCCCTCTTCGGCGAGTGGCTAAGACGCCGCTGACCGAGCCTCCTACACCAGGAGACCGGCGGACCCGCGTCGTGATACACGGTGAGCACAGTCTCATCGCGGGCTTAGCGGAGTCTTTCGCGCATCCCCGATGCTCGTGTCTGCGATCGCGATCGACCGGGTGGTCCCGGTCGTCAAATCGCACTACCACCGTCGTGGGCGCACTCAGTACTCATCTCGGGAAATCAAGCGTCGCTCATCGATGACTACACACCCACCCCGTCGCGGACCTTGAGCCGCTCATCACGAGGCACGGACGGACGAGACCGAGCAGCTCGTCCCCCCGCCTGGAGCGTCGACGACAGACGAGCGGCCGAGTCAGACGCCCGTCGGCTGGGCTGGGCGCTGCTCCCGGTCCGCCTGTTCCTGGGCGTGACCTTTGTCTACGGTGGCATCCAGAAGCTCAGCGACCCGGGCTTCCTGCATCCGGGGGCGCCCACCTATATCGGAACGCAGCTGCGCGGATTTGCCCACGGCACTCCGGGGGGATTTCTGTTGCGGGCGCTCGCCATTCCGCATCCGGTGGTGTCCGGGGTTGGGGTTGCGCTGGTCGAGATCGCGGTCGGGCTGCTCGTAGCCACCGGACTCCTCACCCGTCCCGCCGCGACGGTCGGTCTGGCGCTCAATCTGCTGCTGTTCCTGACCAACAGCTGGCACACCTATCCGTACTTCCTCGGTTCGGACATCGTGTTCGTGTTCGCCTGGCTGCCGTTCGCGCTGGTCGGCGCCGCCCGGCAGCCGACGCTGGATCCGCTCGTGCAGCGAATCGTGCTCACCCGGGCTGAGCCCGGCCGGGCAGCTGGCCACGGCGCCGGCGGAGCAGCGCTACCGCGTGCCCCGACCGGGGCTGCCGAGGCGCAGCTCACGCGTCGCGGCGCGATCGGGGCAACGCTCGGCTTGGTGGCGGCGGCGACCGCGGCGATCGCCGGAGCGTCCTTGCTCGTCCGCGGCGGCTACCGCCCGTCCCGAACGCTCAACGCCTCCGTCCCGCCTCGCAGCCGCTCGACCCAGGCCCGATCCACGCCCCAGAGCACATCGACCAGGTCCGCTCCCCGGGCACGGACCTCCCGCGGCCTCCCCGCGGGAGCTGTGAAGCTCGGCGCCGCCAGCCAACTGCCGGTAGGGCAAGGGGCCACCTACCCAGATCCAGGCGACGGTCAACCAGACATCGTCATCCGCCAGCGAAACGGGACCCTCGTCGCCCACAGCGCGGTGTGCACGCATGCCGGCTGCACAGTCGGTTATCAGGGAGGGCAGATCGTCTGCCCGTGTCACGGCTCGGTCTTCAACGCCCAGACCGGTGCCGTGATCACCGGGCCGGCAGTGACGCCGCTGGCGCCGCGCGACGTGATCCAGCACGCCGGCGAGATCTACGCGCTCCCGGCCTGAGACTTCGAACCGTTACCGGGTCACCGCGTGCGCATGGTGAAGAAGTCGCGGCTGTAGGGAGCCAGGAACTGTCCGGGAACCCCCGGCTGACCTGGCACGATCGGCACCGGTATCGGCGGGCGGTGCCCGCTCTGGTGCTCGTAGAGGTAGGCGGCCACCCACTCGGGGTTGATGTCAAGCTCGACGGCCCGCACCACCCCGGCGCCGAGCAGCGCATCGGCCAGTTGCTGGACTGTGAGGTGCTCGCCCCCGGCCCATATCAGGCGGCCGTCGCTCGTGATCCCGAGGGCAGAGCGAGCGGGATCGATTACCCCGCCCAGGGTCGCGCCCCAACAGCTGACGCAGCTTCCGTTTGCGGCGAGCTGGTGGTGATCGATCAGCAGGGTGAGGTTTTGCCGGACCGAGGCGACGGCCTTTCCCGCGGCCGGCAGCCCCCGATGCCAAGATCCGATGTCCGTGTGCCCGTCGGTGTAGGTGACGATCGAGCCGAGTCCGTCCTGCAGTGGCGTCGCGGCCCGTCCGTAGGACATGAACCCGCCGGCGCCGGTGTCGAGCCTGAACCCACTGTTGAACGCGGCCACGAGGTGACGACGCTCAGAGCCCGCGATCGTCGGACCTTCGCGCCAGCCGCTCCCGCCGGCGTCGATGGTTCCCGAATGCAACGTCAGGCGCAGCAGCCGCTGATCAAACCTCAAGAGCGCGACCCCGGAGGCCGAACGAGCGATCCAGACCGCCGGCCGACCGCGCCACACGGCAGCGGCAGCGAATCCAGTCGACCCTGAGCCATGAGCGCTGGCGAGCAGGCGCGCATATGGGGCCAGTCGGCGTCTCGGCGCGGCCGGAGAGGCTTGCGCCACACGGTGCGCCCGCACGGAGGTGCTGTCGCTGCGGGACGTGGCAGTCGCGCCACCGCCGCCCCCGCAGGCCGCGAGTGCGAGTGCCGCCACATAGGCTGCGCCGAGCACCCTCAGTCCCCTCATGACACTCCGATCCCGCCGGGCATTGCGCCGTTCGAACACGCTCACGAGTGTCCGGCCGCGAACCAAGACCCCCATAAGGCGAGGTGAGATTGCGCTTAGTCCGGAGCTAGTCTCGGGTTGGGAGATCACACGGCACCGGCGCCGAGGCCGATCACGTGGTCTGCGAGATCGTCAGCGATCGCCATCGAGCACGGCCGTCCCCGCAACATCCCCGGCCTTGATCATCCGGGAGATCGCGTGGTGATCGCCCTTCAGGTAACGGTCGAGAAAGGCGATCGTCACCCGTTCGACGATCGAGAGCTGGGGCTGCTCGGAGGTGTAGGGAGGCAGGTGCCCGGCGCCGAGGAGCTTGAGCAGGTACTTGGGCCGCCTGGCGAGGCGGAAGAAGTCGTACGTGAAGTGCGGCGGGTTGATCGTGTCGGCGGTGCCCTGCACGGCCAGCAGGGGTGGGCTCGACTGCGGGAAGTCAAACGGGCCGCCTCCCGGTAGCCGGGCGCCCGAGAGGATGACCGCGGCGCGCACCCGACGGTCGCGATAGTTCGAGTAGTAGGCGACGGCCAGGGCGGTCTCGCCACCGTCTGATTGACCGCTGACAGCAATCCGGCGAGGGTCGATCAAGCCGGCGAGGGGACCACGGCGGCCGACGTCGGCGGCCAGCAGGCGCGTGATCACGAAGCTCATGTCGCGGGGCTGGTTGACGATGTCGGCCTCGTCCGGGCCGCCAGGCGCATGCGCGTTCTCGAGCGGGAACACGGGCGCAGCGACCACATAGCCTGCCCGCGCCCACGCGGTCAGAAGCCGGAAGTAGTAAGCCGGCGTGACGGCGAACCCGTGGCCGAAGACGACCAGCGGAAACGGGCCGGGGAGGTGCTCGGGATAGCGCACCACCGTCACCAGTCGGCGCGGTTGCGCAGCGCGGCCCGGGAGCCGGATCAGGCGACTGTGATCCACGAACGTCATCACTCGCTGGCCGACGGCCGTCCCGCTCCCCCGCCGACGTGGCGGCGGCCGGGTCGCCGCGGACGCACGGTGCGGGACGGGCCTGGCCGCCGCAGCGGCACTCGCGTGGATTACGGAGCTCGCGGACCGCTGTGAACCGCCGCAGCCTGCCAGGATCATCGCTGCCGCCAGCGTCGCGGCAACTGTCAGCGTGATGGCGCCCGGCCAGCGGTCAGCGGAGGTAGACCGCGAAGAAGTCCCGGTCATCGGGTGTCAGGTAGCGCGTCACCGGTCGGGTCATGCCAGGCAGCAGGCTGCTGGCACGGCCGGCGTCGGGCTGAGCGTAGGAGATGAACGTGTCCCAGTAGGAGTTGATGTCGAGCTCCATCGCCCGGACCGCTCCGGCCCGAAGCAGGATCTCGGCGAGCGACCCCACGGTCTGATCGTTGGCGGCAGCATAGAGCAGGTCGCCGTGCGCATCGATCCCGATCCCGGAGCGCCACACGCGGATCGCGTTCCCCAGAGTCGCTCCCCACTCGGGACCGTCGCTGAGGTTCGGATTGGGCCGCCCTCCCTCGACGATCAGGGGCAGGTTCTGCCGAGCGTAGTCCACGCCGGGGGGGACTCGCGAACCTCCCTGCCACGACTCGATGTCGATCCGGCCACTGTCGTAGCGGATGAAGGTCGCCATTCCGGGCTGCATCGGGGCGTAGGTGACCCCGCCGAGGGCGAAGCCGCCGTGGGAATCCTGGAGCTTGAAGCCGCTGTTGAACGTGGCGAGCAACCGCGGGCGCAGTGCCGGTGGTACCTCCATCATCCCTCGTGGAAGCGACACCGACGGTTCGAGTCGACCCGGGTAGAGGGCGATCGTGGTACGTCGGGGGTCTATCCAGGCCACGCCAGCCACCATTTGCGGGTAACTGGGGTCGCTGCGAAATTGCGTGATCTGAACCGGTGGCCCCGCTCCACTCCAGGTTTCCGTCGGCACCCAGACGCCTTCGCCCGGCAGCGACGGCCGGAGGACCGGGGCGACGTCCTGCGGGTGGGCCGTGGCGGCGGTTCGCGTGCGCAGAGGGAGCTTGTGCAGCGGCGGGCCGCCGGTCGAGGGTGCATTCAACGTGTAGTAGATGCTCTCGATCTGGGAGGCGATCTGAGCCGCGCCGTGGTCGCGCAGCCATTCGAACGAACGGATCGTGAAGCTCGAGTTCGAGGGTCCGGCGAGGGTCGTCCAGAACGAGATCGCGATCGGCACCGAGCCCATCATCAGCGCGATCGTGGTGACTCGACGGACTCGCCGCCACAGGTTCAAGCGCGGCGGGAGCGGCCGCGGGCCGGCGGTCGGACGCATTACGGCGCGTGCGGGCATGGATCAGGGCGGTGGAGACGACGGTTCCTAGCGGTCCGTGTTCGAGGTAGCCGACCACCGTCCTGCCGGGGGGCGGTTTAGAGAAGTCTCATCAGCCCCCGGAAGGCGATCGACAGGCACCGGAGAAGTGTGTGGCGGAGGTTTCGAACGTGGCAAGAGCGACGGCGGTTCCGCGCACACCAACCGCAACAGACGATGATTCCCGGAGCGGCCAGGCGCGACGGTCCGGCGTCCCACGGGCGAAAGTGGTCCAGCTGGCGCCCTCTCTTCGGCGGACCACCACCTGGGCCCGCGCCTTGCGCGTTCGGCAGTGGCCCAAGAACCTGCTCGTATTCGGCGCCCCGGCGGCAGCCGGCGCGCTGGGGGCTTGGCCCATCTTCGCCCGGGTCACGGTGGCGGCGCTGGCGTTCTGTCTGCTGTCGAGCGGCGCCTATCTGCTCAATGATCTGCGCGACGCGCCCGAGGACCGGCGCCACCCGGTCAAGCGCCACCGTCCGATCGCTTCGCGCGCGATCGCTCCCCGAGCCGCCGTGACCGTGGCCGTCGTCGCAATCGGAGCCGGGCTCGCGCTCTCGGCCGGCCTCGGCATCGTCTCGTTCGGGCTCGCCGGCGCCTACGCCCTGCTCAACTTCTCCTATACGACGTGGCTCAGACGGATCGCGATCGCCGACATCGCGGCGATCGCTGGGGCGTTCGTGGTCCGAGCCGCCGCCGGCGCCACCGCTGCAGGGGTCCCGATCTCGCGCTGGTTCTTCGTGGTGGTGTCGTTCGCCGCCCTCTTCGTCGCCGCCGGCAAGCGCTACGCAGACTTCCTCGATCCGGCCTCGCGAGACTCCCGGCAGGTGCTGGCCGAGTACAACGCCGACTTTCTGCGGATGGTCATCGGGGTGGCCTGCGCCGTTGCGTTGGGGGCCTACTGCCTGTGGGCGTTTCAGGCAGGTCCGTCGGGGACGGGCGGCTGGCGGGAGGCGACCATCGTCCCATTCACCATCGCATTGCTGCGCTACGGGCTGCTGGTGACCGGCGGGCGCGCCGGAGCGCCGGAGGAGGTCCTGTTCGGCGACAGGTTCATCCAGCTCACCGGCCTCGCCTGGCTCCTCACCTTCGCACTCGGGCTGTGACGTGAGCGCCAACCCCAGTCACCGCGCCCGGCCGCGGGATTTGCCGCGGCGCACCGCGCCCGGAGCGCACCGTCCCCCCGCGGGCGCCGCAGCCGGTGAACGCAAGGCGGAGCGCCGCCGCCGCGAGCGTCATTTCCGACGCCGCCGCCGGGACCTCGTCGAGGACACGGTGATGGCGCTGGGGGTCACGCTCACGCTGGTGAGCCTGACCGCCGGACTCGGCGTTCTGGCGCTGCTCGAAGCGGCGCTGGCCATTGTCCTGATCGTCTCCCTGATCGCCGAGCGAGCCGTTAGCCGGCGACAGGCCGAAGCTGGCCGCCGTCACCGGCAGACGCCATCCCTGCGCTGAGCCCTTCTGTGCCAATCACAGGGCGCCCGGCGGGACGTCGAGAGGATCCGCGCCCCACCGGGCAACTGGCTTCGTGCCAGTCAAGCAAGGATGAGTTTGCCCGGCTCGGGGAGGGACAAAACTGATTCGGTCAACGGCGCCATCAGCGCACGCCCCGGCAGCGCCGTACGCTCGTCAGGTAGCCGAGGGTCGCGGCGGGCCTCCCGCGCAGCTCCGGCTCCCGCTCCCACAATCCCGCGATCCGCTCCAGGATCGCCGTCCGCTCCTCGGTAGACAGCATCGCCACGCTACTGCGCGACAGGGCCAGGTCCAGCAACCGGGCACGATCCACAGTCTCTTCGTGCGGGAACTCGCGCTCCTCGACGTCGAGGAAGCGCCCGCGCAACTCCTCGACGTCGGGCCAGCGGCCAGCGCCGCCCAGCCGCGAGCCGCGCAACGTCTCCCGCAGCCGGACGACCCACTGAGCAGAGTCGTCAAACCGGTTGCCGAGCAGCCCAAGGACGCCGGGCCGCCGCAGGATGCGGGCGATCTCGGGAAATGCGCGGGACCGGTCAAACCAGTGAAAGGCAGCGCCCGCGACGACCGCGTCGACGCTCGCGTCCGCGGCGCCGGTTTCCTCCGCGGTGCCTGCGATCACCGTCGCTTCGGGAACGCGCGTGGCCAGGAGCTCCCGCATCTCGGGGAGCGGTTCGACCGCCACCACCCGGTGACCTTCCGCCACCAGTGCCTCCGTCAGCTTCCCCGTGCCCGCACCGAGATCGATGACATCGATCGGCGCCTCGCCCAGCAGCCATCGCACCGCGGAGGCCGGATATCCGGGCCGGCCGCGGTCGTACTCCTCGGCCACGAGGCCGAAAGCGTAGGCTCGCTCCACGATCTCAGCATGGCAAACGCCGCTGGCGCCCCGATGTCTTAGCTGCGCCTCTCGACGAGCGACCGGGGGGGCCCGGCGCGAGCTGGGGGCCGCGGGGGCCCCCAGCGCGTTTCACCGTCGCCAGACGAGGCTCAGTTGACAGCGATCCCTGCGGGCGTGGCGCCGGCGGGCAGCGGGGTCGGGGAACTCGCGAGCTCGGTCAGGTTGCCGCCGTTGACGGCAAACGTGCCAACCGCGGCGGCTCCGCTCTCGTTGAGGTACAACGTGCGCCCGTCCGGGCTGAGACCGGGGTCGACCGCGCCGATGCCACCAGTGCCCGCGACCGCCGTGCTGCCGAGCAGCGTCAGCGCGCCACCGGGGGCAATCGCATAGCGCGAGATCGAACCGGATCCCGTGTTGACGGCGAAAAGGTACCGGCCGTCGTGGCTGATCACCAGCCAGCACGGGGCTGTCTGAAGGTCGGCGAACGGCGAAGACCCGATTGGCGACAACGTGCCGTCACCGGTGTCATGGAACGCCGACACGGTCCCCAACCCGGCGCCGTTGTGAGCATTTGTCACAAACAGCTGATTCGGATTCGTCGGCCGGAACTGACTGCCGAACGGGCCAAGTCCCTGCGCCGTGAACGGCGAGCCCGGCGCCGCGGTCAGACGCCCATTCCAACCGACTCGGAAACTGTCGATCACGGAGGGTCCGACCTCGGTGCCGACGAGCTTGTGACCGTCACTGTTGAACAGGACGTCTCCCGGATCTGACCCGTCCGCCAATGTGACAGTCGAGTCGGGCAGAGAGTAAAGCTGTCCTCGAGGACTGAGGATGAACCCCGTGTAGTTACTCCCCCCGGCGCCGGAGTTGGCGACATACACGAGATTGCCATGCACGGCGATGCTGTCGGGCTTGATCCCGCCCGAGGAAACCGGGCCACTGGAAACGGGAGCCAACGTTCCGTCGTACTTGATGCGAAGCACCGAGATCTGATTGCTGCCGGCATCCACCGCCAGCAGGTACCGCCCGTTGTCGGCGATCTGAACTGCACCCTGTGACGCCAGCCCCGTCCCAGTGCCGACGCCGCCGGCGTCGAACGGAGAGCCCGCGGCGGGCGTCAACGTACCGTCACGGTGACGATCAAGCACCGCGATCGTGTTGCTTGGCGTTGTGTTGTCGTTCACGTAGACATGTCCGACCACGCGACCTGTCCGGTGTGACGTTCTCGCGGATGCGACGGGCGGCCCGACCAGAGCCAACGCGAGCAGCGTGATGGGCAGGAAGATGCGCAAAGGCAGGCGCATTGCTTCTCCTTACTTTCGGGGATTGCCCTCAATGGGTCAACGAGCACGGTGCCTCGGCGGGTCGCGCGTGCTGGACCGGAGGGTCCAGCCCATTGGAGCAGGCCGCTACCGGCCCGTCAAGGCCGACGAAACGAGTGACTCAAACTGTTAAGAATGGGACTTGGCCGCACCCGGGGCGCGGCCGCCCTCTCCCCGCCCCGCCTTGCTCAACCTCACCCCGCCCATGCCCTGGGAATCAGCCGTTCCAGCGCGATCCAAATCGACCGAGTCGCCGAACTTCCGCGCGACCGTCGCGTCGAGGCGCGCCAGCTCGTCGCGCACGGCGGCAAGGTGCTCCTCCCGCACCTCCTCCAGTAGCTCTTCCAGCATCGAACGCATCCGCCGCATCACTTGAACCGACGCCGATCCGTACTCGCGGATCTCGGTGGTGGCGAGCGCCAGGTAGTCCTCCCAGCTGCGGACAGGGATGACCAGACCGCGCCGCCCGGCAGTCGTGCCCGTGAAGCGCGAGCCGGACACGTCCACGGTCCCGATCAGGCGAAGGCTGTCTCCCAGGTAATTGAGCACTTGGACCGCCGTGGTCGGGTCGTTGATGGCCGCCGACAGGGCCTTGTCGGCGATGTCGACCATGATCCGCAGCGCGAACGCCGGATCCTGCTCGATGGTGCGCTCCGCCCCCAGCACCACCATCCGGCGCAGCTTCTCCGCCTCGCCCGGATCGGCCACACCGGCACCGTGGGCCTCGACCAGGATGGCTCCGGCCGGGACGAAATCCCCGACCGCGTGGCGAACCACCACCAACAGATCGTGCGTCCGCGCCCACCCGAGCAGCCCGTCGACGTCGATCGCCTGAACCGCGCCGCGGCGCTGGCAGCGGGCGATCAGCAGCGGGGGCTCGGCATCGTCCTCGAGCTGTCCCCAGAAGATCTCCGGAGCGGCGAGGACCGCGACGAGGCGACGGAAGTCTCGTTGCAGGTAATCGGCAACCAGCACCGCCACCGCCACCGGACGCAGCCGGTGCAGGAACCGGTCCAGGAAGATCACGAACAGCATCAGCCCGAGCAGCAACAGCAACCCGGCCAGCGTCGTTCCCAGATTGGGAACGTAGTTGTTCTCGACATGGCGCAGCACCGTGAACGAGAACGAAAGCGTCCCGATGAGCAGCGCCAGCAGCGCCTTGAGGACTCGGTCGCGGTACCACAGCCGCATGTATCGCGCCGAGAACGTGCCGGTCGCCATCTGGACGACCAGCACCGTGACCGTGACCACGAAGCCGGTCAGGGCGGCGATCGCACCCACGATCGATGCCAGCAGCGTGCTGGCCGTCGAAGACGAATAGGTGAATTCGACCGGGAGGCTCACCGACTTGTCGACGAGAATGTCGGCGTACCCGAACCCCACACCCAGGAGGGCGCCGAGCAGCGGGAGCACCCACAAGCTGCCGCTGAGGTACTGCCGGAGCCGAAATCGCCTGGACCAGCTCATGCGGACGACGCTGCTCGCTCCGGGCGACGGAGTCGGCAGATCAGACGGCCGCGGCCTCGGCGCGGTCCAGCGCCTGCTCGAGCTCTCGGTAGACGCGTGCGTTCACGGCCATCCCGCAGTGACTCCCATCGACCTCGACGCATTTCGCGCTCGGATCCAAGCACGCCTGCCAGTCGACGATCGCGTCGCTGCGCGAGTAGACGGCGAGCGCGACCGTCGACGCGTCCAGCGGCGCTCGCAGCAGCGCGTTGTATTCGGCACAGCAATTCCCGTCGCGGCAGCCGGTCGAGAACATTCCGGGGAGTCCGAGGTCGCCGAGGCGGGCGACCGAGCGAACCGTACGCAGCACCCGAGGCGAGACCGCCAGGATGTCCAGCACCGGAGAGCCGAGCATCACGACCCCGGCGACAGCGTCGCAACGGCGGGCGGCCAGCGCCCGAGCGAACGTCCCGCCACGGCTCTGGCCGATCACGAACGCGGGCCGACCGAACCCGGCGAGAATGCGCTCCAGGCGCTGTAGCGCCCGCCCCGAGCAGTCGGTGTTGATCAGCATCCCGCTCCCCCGGACCTCGTGCCCTCGCCTGCGCAGCCATCCCGCCAGCAGCGTCATCGATATGTCGCCGGCGAGAAAACCCGGGATCAGCAGGACCGGCGGTGGGCGCCGCGCTCGCAGCGGCGCGCGAAACCGCTGGTCGGCGAGGAGCCGACCCAGCTCCGGCCAATACCGCAGCTCGCCGCGGATGGGAACGCTCGTGCTCCCGGTACCGTCTCGCAACCACCTATCACCGTCCATGACGGCAGCAGACCCTACTCCTCCGTGAGCTCGGCGATGCCAGATTCCGTGCTATCGGCGCGTTTCACTTCGGATCGGCCTCCAGCTCGCTGCGCCTTCGCCACATCGCTCGGCGAGCGCAAGTCAGCGCCACGCTCATCCATCAGTCACATACTCTCCTCGGTCCGGTGTCGATGGCACCAGACACCGGACGCCCGGATGATGTGACGAGGATCCGAGCGGCGCTCACACCGCCAGCGGAGCCCGCCGGCCTGCCGACAGCGTGTAGGCGCCGGCGTCGAATCTCGCGCACTGCAGCCTGAAGCGCCAGGTCCAGTCCGGCCACAGCGTCGCGTTGCGCCCGGTCGCATCCTGGTAGTAACTGGCGCAGCCACCGATATCCCACACCGTGCCCCGCAGCCGGGCGTCGATATGGCGGTTGTAGGCGTCGTGGGCGGCGGGCCGCACCTCGATGGTGGCGGCGCCGCTGCCGAGGAGCGCCCGCACCGCCTGCAGCGCGTGCTGGATCTGGGACTCGATCATGTACACCATCGAGCTGTGGCCCAGTCCAGTGTTGGGGCCGAGCAACATGAAGAAGTTGGGAAACCCCGGCACGGCCGTCCCGAAGTAGGCGCGGGGACTTCCCTGCCATGCCTCCGCCATCAGGCGGCCGTCGCGGCCACGCACGCGGTCGGCCACCGGCGCATCGGTCACGTGATAACCGGTGCCGAAGACGATCGCGTCCACGGCGTGCGCCTGCCCGGTCGTGTCGATCACCGACTCCGAGCGAATCTCCCGCAGACCGGCGGGCACCAGCTGCACGTTGTCGGCCGACAACGCCGGGTACCACCGGTTGGAGGGCACGATCCGCTTACAGCCGAGCGTGTATTCGGGAGTGACCTTCGCCAGCAATTCCGGATCGGAGATCTGCTTGCGCATGTGAGCGCGCGAGAGTCGCTCCAGCCCACCCATCAGGCCGGGACGCTTGACGAAGCCGAGGATCAGCAGCTCGCGGCTGGCGTAGACCCCGGCGCGAACGGCGCGCTGGGCAGGCGGAACGCGGCGGTAGAGGGCGCGTTCCCAGTCGGTGATCGGGCGATTGCCGTGCGGCATCACCCACGGCGCGGTTCGCTGGAGCACGTACAGCTTCTCCACCCGCGGCTGGATCTCGGGGACGTACTGGATCGCCGATGCGCCGGTACCGATCGAGGCGACCCGCTTGCCCGTCAGGTCGTAGTCGTGATCCCACCGTGCCGAGTGCATCGTCTTGCCGGCAAACTTGTCCAGACCCGGAACGTCGGGCAGCTTTGGCTCGGTCAACGGTCCCATGCCGCTGATCAGCACGTCCGCGGTGAGGCTGCCGGCGCTGGTGTCGAGCTGCCAGCGCTGCTCCGCCTCACTCCACGCCGCCCCCGTGACCTCGACGTTGGTCCGCAGGTATGCGCCAAGCCCGAAGCGGTCGGCACACCGCCGCAGGTACTCCCGAATCTCCGCTTGCGGAGAATAGGTATGGGACCATTCCGGGTTGGGCGCAAAGGAGAACGAGTACAGGTGCGAAGGGACGTCGCACGTGCATCCGGGATAGGTGTTGGCCGTCCACGCCCCGCCGGCGTCGCCGGAACGTTCGAGCACGACGAAATCGTGAATCCCGTCCCGCTTGAGCGCGATCGCCATACCGAGGCCTGAGAAGCCGGCTCCGACGATCACAACCCGCGCGTGCTCCGGCACCCTGGGTTCCTCTCGTTCGGCGTCACTCCCACAAGTTGCGGCATCGTTAGTAACGCCAGCGTAACATGCGGCTACGCCATGGCCCTCCACCCGCGCATCTCCATCCGAATGGCCGCCCCAGCGCGGCGGGAGCAGCTGCTCGACGTAGCGACCGAGCTCGCGATCCAGCGCGGCTTCCATGCCGTCTCGATCGAGTTGGTGGCCAGGCATGCCGGCGTCACCCGCGCGCTCATCTACCAGCATTTCCGGGACCTCCGGGCCCTGCTCGAGGCCGTGATCGAGCGAGAGATGGCCCGGGCGCTGGCGCAGGTGTCCGAGACGACGCCGTCCGATCTGACTTCAGCCGATCCGCGCCAGGAGTTGCTCGACAGCCTGCGCGCCTACCTGTGCGCAGTCAAGGATCACCCGAACACGTGGCGGTTGGTGCTGATGGCACCGGAGGGAGCTCCCAGGAGCCTGCGCAAGCGGATCGCCCAGGGGCGAGCGACCGTGCTCGCCAAGCTGACCCAGGCGGTGCGCCCCGCGATGAGCCCGGACGCGGAGGGGGTCGACGCCGATCTGACCGCCCGGATCCTGTCGGCGATCTCCGACGAGTACGCGCGCCTGGTGCTCAGCGACCCGACTCGCTTCGAGCCCGAGCGTTTGCTGCGGCACGCCAGCTGGTGGCTGCATCATCCGGGGTTCGGCCACGATCGCAGCTGACTCACCCGCGCCTGCCGCGCCAGCCGCGCCAGCCGCGCCTCCAGCACGGCGACTCGCGCCGCCGCCCGCCCCGGCACGCCGTGCACCGCTCCGCCCGGGAAGGTGGCGGCGCTGCACAGGTACAGGCCGCGCACCGGTGTGCGGTACGGGATCGGGGCCGGCATCGGCCGGAAGATGAGCTGGTCCAGGGAATAGCTGCCGCCGTTGACGTCGCCGTGGACGAGGTTGGCGTTGCGCCGCTCCAGATCGCGCGGCCCGAGCACGTGCCGGGCAAGGATGAGCTCACGGAAGCCGGGGGCAAACCGCTCGATCTGGGCCTCCATCCGGCCGACATGCGCCGTGGCCGCCGCGGCCCAGTCGACGGTCGCCGGCCCGTGCGTGTAGGCCCAGGCGGTGTGCTTCCCCACGGGCGCCCGGCTCGGATCGGCGATCGTCTGCTGTCCGAGCAGCATGAACGGGCGCTCCGGAAGCTCACCGGTCAGGGCGCCGGCCGCCAGCAGCTCCTCCTCGCCGCCGCCGACGTGCACCGTCCCGGCCAGGCGCGCCTCCGGCGCGGCCCACGGGATCGGCCCGCTCAGCGCCCAGTCGACCTTGAGCGTCGCCGGACCTGGGCGGTAGCGGCACAGCGCTCGGGCATAGCCCGGGTCGAGTGCCCCGTTCGCCAGCCTGACCAGTGCGGCCGGCATCACATCGGCGATCACGATCGCGCCGCCCACGGCGTCGCCGCCCCTCAGCCGAACGCCGGTCACCCGTTGCCGGGCGGCGACGATCGCCGTCACCTCGGCCCCGGTCCGGACGGTTGCCCCCAGACTCGTCAGATACGACACCAGCGCACTAGCCAGCTGTCCGGCTCCCCCCGCTGGGCTCGGCCAACCCACTCCGTGTCCGAGGAGATTCAGATAGACGGCGGCGACCGCGCTGCCGGACGCTGTTAGCGGGACGTCTCCGTGCAGCGCCGACCCGTACAGCCAGGCACGGGCGCCGGGGGTGCGGAAGATCTCGCCGGCTAACGCCTGCGCCGGCATCAGCGCCAGGCGGACGAGGTCCAGTCCCGCTCTCGGCCCCAGCCCGGCCAGTAGCCGGACCGGGCCCGCCACCGGGGGAAAGCCCGCCAGCAGAGTTCGCCGCAGGGCATCGAAGCGGCGCACCAGCGGAGCGGCGAACCGAGTCCAGTGCTCGCCCTCGGCGGCTCCGAACTGCTCCAGGCTGGTGGCGGTGCGCTCCAGATCCCGGTAGAGCGCCGCCCCGCGTCCGTCCGGCAGCGGATGGGCATAGCACGCCTCCGGTTCAATCCACCGCAGGCCGTGCTCGCGCAGCGGGAAGCGCTCGAACACCGGCGACGCCGCCGCCGCCGGATACACAGCCGAGAACGCGTCGTGAGCGAAGCCGGGTAGCGTGAGCGCTTCGGTGGCCACGGCTCCCCCGGGCCGCCCCGCCGCCTCCAGCACCGTGACCGGGTGACCGGCCCGCGCGAGCGTGATCGCCGCCGCCAGCCCGTTGGGGCCGGATCCGATCACCAGCGCCGGCGCGGACGCCGGGCGCGCAGTCACGCCGTTCGCACCGACGCGGTGCCCGCCAGGCCGAGCTCGTCGATGGCCTGCTCGCGCATCTTGAACTTCTGCACCTTGCCCGTGACCGTCATCGGGAAGGCCTCGACCAGCTTGACGTAACGGGGCACCTTGTAATGGGCGATACGCCCTTCACAGAAGGCGCGAATCGCCTCGGTGCTGAGCCCTGCGTCGCCGCGGGGGATCACCCAGGCCATCAGCTCCTCGCCGTAGCGCTCGTCGGGAACGCCGATCACCTGGACGTCGGCGATGTCCGGGTGGCCGTACAGGAACTCCTCCACTTCGCGTGGATAGACGTTCTCGCCGCCCCGGATGACCATGTCCTTGCTGCGCCCGACGATGTTGACGTAGCCGTCGCCGTCCATCCTTGCCAGATCGCCGGTGTGCATCCATGCCTCGGCGTCGATGGCCTCCCCGGTGCGCTCCGGGTCGTTCCAGTACCCGGCCATGACGCTGTAGCCCCTGGTGCACAATTCACCGGTGTCGCCCCGGGCGACGGTCTCCCCGCCGGCCGGGTCGATGATCTTGACCTCGACGTGGGGATGCACCCGCCCCACCGATCCGACGCGCTTGGCGAGGGGGTCGTCGAACCTGGTCTGGAGGCTGACCGGCGAGGTCTCCGTCATCCCGTAGGCGATACCCACCTCACGCATGTGCATGAGCTCGATCACCCGCTTCATCACCTCCACCGGACACGGCGAGCCGGCCATGATCCCGGTGCGCAGCGAACTGAGGTCATACTTTGAGAAGCGCGGGTGATCGAGCTGGGCGATGAACATCGTGGGGACGCCGTACAGCGACGTACAGCGCTCGCCGGCACAGGCGGCCAGGGTCGCCTCGGGCTCGAACGCCGGCGCCGGAATGACCATCGTGGCGCCGTGCGAGGTGGCCCCCAGATTGCCCATCACCATGCCAAAGCAGTGGTAGAAGGGGACCGGGATGCAGATCCGGTCGCGCTCGGTGTAACGGCATAGCTCACCGACGAAGAACCCGTTGTTGAGGATGTTGCGATGCGTCAGCGTCGCCCCTTTGGGGAAGCCGGTGGTGCCGCTGGTGTACTGGATGTTGATCGGGTCATCCGGGGCCAGCTGGGCCGATCGGGCTCGGAGCTCGTCCTCGGCCGTGTCGCCGGCGCGCGCCAACAGCTGGTCCCAGTCCGGGTCATCCAGGAACACGACCTGCGCCAGGGCGTCCAGCCGCGGGCGCACCTCCGCGATCATTGATCGGTAATCGGAGCTCTTGAACCCCGGCGCCGCGATCAGCATCCGGCAGCCGGATTGGCGCAGCGCGTACTCCAGCTCCGATGTGCGGTAGGCCGGGTTGATGTTGACCAGGATCGCGCCGATCTTGGCGGTCGCGTACTGGACGAGCGTCCACTCGGCGCAGTTCGGGCTCCAGATCCCGATCCGGTCGCCCTGCCCGAGGCCGGTCGCGATCAGCGCCCGCGCGAGCTCGTCGACGGCGGCTTGCAGCTCGGCATAGCTGTAGCGGCGCTCCTGTGCGCGGGAGACGAGTGCCTCGCGGTCTCCGAACCGGCGCACGATTCGCTCCAGGTTGGCGCCGATCGTCTCCTCCAGCAACGCGATCCCGTTGTCACCGCGTGCGTACGAATCGGTCATCGCCTGCCCTCCTGGACGAGTTTCACCGGCGATTCTAAGTGGTCCGGTGATCCGCGCCACCGCCACCTTCGTAGGAAGGAGTGCGAGGGTCTCGGGCGGGTGTGATTCGCCTGGGCGAACTACAGGTCCTCGCCTGGATTTGGCGAAACTTGATCCACTACCGACAGCTAGTGTTCCGTTCACCGCTCAGCCTGCGCAGTTCGCACGCCGATCTGCGAGTCCTCGCCGACGAGGATCTCATGCCGCTGGTCCATGACGGCGACGCCAAGGCGTTCGAGGTCGTGTTCGATCGTCACGGCGACGCCGCATTCTCGCTCGCCTATCGCATGTGCGGGCGCCGCGGGATCGCCGAGGACGTGGTCCAGGAGGCGTTCCTCTCCTTGTGGCGAAGCGCCGCCCGGTACGACCGGACCCGGGGAAGCGTCCGCTCGTGGGTGCTCGGCGTAGTTCGCAACCGAGCGATCGACCTGTTCCGTAGAGACGTAGTGAGGGCCGGCCGCGACGTCACCGCTGAGGAAACGATCGAGCGCCTTGCCTCCGCCGAGGATATCGCCGGCGATGCCGAGCGCCGCCATGACGCGCAGCGGGTGCGGACCGCGCTTGCTGACCTACCGCCCGACCAGCGGCAGGTGATCGAGCTGGCCTACTTCGGAGGCTTCAGCCACAGCCAGATCTCGGAGATGCTGCAACTTCCCTCGGGAACCGTGAAAGGGCGCATGCGACTGGGCCTGACGAAGCTGCGCCAATCGATGCAAGGCTCTTCGGAGGCGGTGCTATGACCGGAGTAAGGGCATGAGCGATCTGGACCGGACCACCGAGAACCGAGACCACGGCGGCGACGTCGCCGCGTACGCCCTCGGCGCGATGGAGCCGGCGGAGGCTGAGGCCTTCGCTCATCACCTGCAGACCTGCGTCGCCTGCCGTGACGAGCTGGCCGCGGTCCAGCTGGTGGTCAACTCCCTGTCGTTGAGCGCACCGGCGCATCCGGCGCCGGCGAGCCTGCGTCGGCGGGTGCTGAAAGAAGTGACAGACGGGCAAGCCGCCGCCGACGATGACCGTCCGGCTGCCCGATCCGCGGCCGGGACGCGCTGGCGCTGGCCTCGCCTGCTCGCGGGCGTAGCGGGGGCGGTCGCGGTCGCTGCGGTGGTCTTCGCCATCGTCTCGCTGACCTCCAGCACCGTCGCCGGGACCCGGGTCATCGAGGCCAAGGTCACGGGTCCGGGCTTCGTCCATCTCCGGGTCAACCGCGATCGCGGCACGCTGGTCGTCCGCGGCTTCGCCTCGCCACCCAAGGGCAAGATCTATGAGGTGTGGACCGAACGCGGGAAGGCCGCCCCGGCCCCGACGACCGCGCTTTTCGACGTCACCCACAACGGGAATGGAGACGTCGAGGTACCGGGCAGCCTCCGCGGCGTCTCCGCGGTGCTGGTGACGCCCGAGCCGGCGGGCGGAAGCCAGAAGCCGACGCATTCGCCGGTGATCATCGCCCCATTGACCTGAGACCCGGCCTATGCCTGAGCGTCGCTGAGCGGAGCCCGGCGTCGGCGGCTGCGATATTTGCGGGCGAGCGGGAAAACATGATCCGAAGGTCGCGGCTCGCTCGTATATCCATCGACTCGCCAGCAGCGCCAACCCAGAACGGAGCAGCTTCAGATGATCGGACTCGACAACCCTCTGCACATCGCCATCGTGCTAGTCGTCGTGCTGCTGGTATTCGGAGCCAAGCGGCTGCCCGAGATGGGCAAATCACTCGGCGAGGGCATCCGCGGCTTCAAGGACTCGATCAGCGGAGAGGCACCGGCTGCCAACCTGGTGAACGCCGACGCGACCCCGCCATCGCCGCCACCGGCACCGCAGCGGCCGGCGAGTGCGCCCGCCGAGTCCGAGCCGATTCCTGATCCGCCGGAGACGCGCCGGGCCGCTTGAACCGGCCCCTCGCCCTACCTTGAACTTGGAGAAACGGGTTGCGAATCGCAATCGTGGGCGCCGGCATCTCCGGACTGGTGGTCGCCCACCTACTCGATGCCCGACACGACGTCACCGTGTTCGAGGCCAACGGCTATGCCGGCGGTCACACCAACACGGTTCGCGTCGACACACCTCACCAGACCCACCACGTGGACACCGGGTTCATCGTCTACAACGATCGCAACTACCCCAATTTCGAGCGCCTGCTGAGCCGGCTCGGCGTGGCGACGCAGCCCTCCTCGATGACGTTCAGCGTCAGCGACGGCTGCGGCGATTTCGAGTACAACGGCTCTTCGCCCAATGGCTTGTTCGCCAAACGTGCCCATCTGGTCACGCCCTGGTTTCACCGCATGGTGGCCGACATGGCCCGCTTCAACCGCGCCGCCCGCGGACTGGTGGCGCAGGGCGGGCGCAGCGACGAAGGCCCGTCGCTGGGCCATTGGCTGGAGCAGCAGCGTTTCTCCCGGCCGTTCATCGACCGGCTGATCGTCCCGCAGGCGTCCGCGGTGTGGTCGGCTGATCCGCGGCAGATGTGGGCGTTCCCGGCCCGGTTTCTGGCCGAGTTCTTCGATAATCACGGAATGCTGTCGTTCCGTCACCGTCCGTGCTGGCGTACGATCAGCGGCGGCTCGGCGCGCTACGTCGAGGCTCTGCTCGGCGGGCTGCGCGGATGCCTGCGCCTGCGCACGCCGATCCAGGCGGTGACCCGAGACGCCGAACATGTGCTGATCACCCCCCGGGGCGGGGACCCGGAGCGTTTCGACGAGGTCGTGCTGGCAACCCACTCCGATCAGGCGCTGGCCCTGCTCGCTGACCGCACCGACCGAGAGCATGAGCTGCTGAGCGCCATCCCGTACCAGGCCAACGAGGCGGTCCTGCACACCGACTCACGGCTGCTTCCGCGACGGCGCCGGGCGTGGGCGAGCTGGAACTATCACCTGCACGGTTCCCGCCACGAACGCACCACGGTGACCTACCACATGAACCGGCTTCAGGCTCTGGACGCCGAGCGGGAGCTGTGCGTCACCCTGAACCGCACCGCCGAGATCGATCCGGAGAAGGTGATCCGCAAGATCGCCTACGCGCATCCGGTCTTCTCCAGTGAGGGGGTGGTCGCTCAGCGCCGGTTCGCGGAGATCAGCGCGCAGCGCCACACGCACTTCTGCGGCGCCTACTGGGGCTGGGGCTTCCACGAGGACGGGGTCGTCAGCGGCCTTCGCGTCGCCGAGCGTCTCGGGGTGAGGTTGTGATCAGGCACGTCGGGCGAGTCGGGGCGTGGCGATGACCGCTGGCGCCGGCTGGGCGAGGCGATGATCGCCCCCGCCAGCTGTATCTACGTCGGCACGATCCGTCACCGCCGCCTCGCTCCCACCCGCGAGTTCCGCCATCGACTGGCGCTGGCCTACGTCGACTTGGCCGAACTGCCGTCGCTGTTGGACGGTCGGCTGCTCGGGCGCGGGCCGGGGCTGCTGCGCTTCCGTCGTCGTGACTACCTGCGCCCGGCGTCGGTGCCGCTGAACGTGGCGGTGAGCGATCGCGTCCAGCAGTTGTCGGGGTCACGCCCGAGGGGGCCGATCCGGATGCTGACCCAGCTGCGATCGCTGGGCTTGTGCTTCAACCCCATCACCTTCTACTACTGCTTTAGCGCCGGCGGGGACGAGCTGGAGAGCATTCTCGCCGAGGTCACGAATACCCCGTGGGGCGAGCGCCACAGCTATCTTTTGGCCGACCGCGACCCCCGCTCCGCCGTACTACAGGGAAGCTTCGCCAAGGAGTTGCACGTGTCACCGTTCATGGGCATGGACCACCGGTATGACGCACGGGCGACCCCGCCCGCGGGCACCGTCTCGGTCCACATCGAGAGCCGGTGCGACGGGACGCCCGTGTTCGACGCGACCCTGGCGATGGAGCGTCGCGAGCTGACCCGGGCCACGGTGGCCCGCGTCACCGCCCGACACCCGGTGGCGACCGCTCGCGTGCTGGCGCTGATCTACGGCCACGCCGTGGGCCTCAAGCTGGCCGGCGCGCCGGTGTACCGCCATCCACGGCCGGCGGCGTCGTGAGCTCGGCCGCGTCCACCACCTGGCGGACGACCGCATCGCTGCTGCTCCGCCAGATCAAGGTCGGAAGCCTGACGGTCGTTGAGCGCGGCCGGCGCCGGCGGTTCGGCACCGGTGCGCCGGCGGCGACGATCGAGGTTTGTGATGAACGCTTCTGGGAGATGCTGATGCGCGGCAGCCGCGGGCTTGCCGAGTCCTACGCCCGCCACTGGTGGGACTCGCCCGACCTCGTGGCGGTGATACGCCTGGCGGCGCGCAACGCGGTGCTGATCGACCGGGTCCGTTCGGTGACGGCGCCGCTGTGGACCCCCCGCCAGTGGATCCGCGCGCTGCGCCAGCGCAACACAAAGCAGCGCAGTCGTCGGTACATCGCCGCCCACTACGACCTCGGCAACGACCTGTTTGCACGGATGCTGGACCCGACCATGATGTACTCGTGCGCGCTCTTCGAGCGGCCGGGGATGACGCTGCAGGAGGCGTCGGTGGCCAAGCTCGAGCGGGTGTGCGAGCGCCTGGCGCTGACGCCGGAGGATCACGTCGTGGAGATCGGCGCGGGCTGGGGCGGGTTCGCCGTCCACGCCGCCGCCACTCGCGGCTGCCGGGTGACCACGACCACGATCTCCTCCGAGCAGCACGACTACACGCTTGACCGGGTGAGGCGGGCCGGGCTCGCGGACCGGGTGACCGTGCTCATGACCGATTACCGGGATCTGCGCGGCCGGTTCGACAAGCTGGTCTGCATCGAGATGATCGAGGCGGTCGGCTGGCAGCACATCGGCCGGTTCTTTCATCGCTGCTCCGACCTGCTGACGCCGCACGGCGCGATGCTGCTGCAGGCGATCACCATCGACGACCGTGCCTACGAGGTGGAGAAGGCCTCGCGCTCATTCATCAAGGAGTACATCTTCCCGGGCGGGTGCCTGCCCTCGATGGAGGTGATCATGCGCCAGGTGGCTCGGCGGACCGATCTGCAAGCCGTGGGACTCGAGGACATGACCCCGAGTTACGTCGAGACATTGCGCCGGTGGCGGCAGAACTTCACCTCGGCCGCGAACGAGCTCGCCGAGCTCGGCTACGACAATCGTTTCCGGCGGATCTGGACGCTGTACCTCGCCTACTGCGAGGGCGGCTTTGCCGAGCGTCGCATCTGTGACGTGCAGCTGCTGCTGGCCAAGCCGCTGTGGGCAGCCCGCGCTAAATCCGGCACCGGCAGCGCCGCGGTCACCGCCGCCGCTCGCTGACGGGTCCGGAGCGCCCTGAATGTCAGCTCTCGGACATCCCTGACAACCACTCGCTCATCGCTCTCGCAGGACTGAGCAGAGACTTGTCAGGGGGAGCGCAGTTCACGCCGTATCGGTGCCGGGTGAATCGGCTGATCCACCCGGCACCGGCTCGGTTTCGAGCACTCGCTGGGCGATCGCGAAGGCCGCGTTCGCCGCGGGAACCCCCGCGTAGGCGGAGGTGTGCAGCAGCACCTCGGAGATCTCGGCCGGCGTCAGACCGTTGCGCAGCGCGGCGCGGACGTGGAGCTCGATCTCGTTGTCGCGTCCGAGCGCGGTGAGCACGGAGAGGGTGATCGCACTGCGCATCCGTCGGTCCAGTCCGGCTCGGGTCCACATCCCGCCCCAGACGCAGCGGGTGATGTGCTCCTGAAACGGCCTGGTGAACTCGGTCGCGCGCCCAATCGCGCGGTCGACGTGCTCGTCTCCGAGCACCTCGCGCCGGACCTTCATCCCGGCGTCGTAGCTGGGGTCGTGGCTCATCGATCCCTCCTTGGTGGTCCGCTCGTATTTACGACCGGGGCCACTTACTCGGTGTTGGCACGGTGTGCGTGGAGCGCGCGCTCTATCAGCTCATCCGCGCCCGCCGGCGAATCCGCCCCGGGGACCGCAGATGCCTGAAGGTTGGCTCGCATCCGCCGCGGATCGACGCTCAAACCCTCGAGCAGCGCCCGGGTCCAGGACGTCGCCGACCCGGTGAGCCCGAGCAGGTCCGTATAGGTTCCCCACTCGGCCTGCCACGCCCCGGCGGCCCGCTCGTGCTCCTGCTCCATGCTGGCCAGCGCCGTGGCCACCAGGCCCGGGGTGCGCTTGACGCAGGCCAACGCCGACACCGCCGCCACCGGGTTGCGCTTGTGCGCCATCGCGCTCGACCGCCCCGTGGGGTGGGCGGGATCCGCATCCCCGCCCTCGTGGCCTTCGGCCACCTCCTGCTGGGCCAGCAGCGTCACGTCGCGCGCGATCTTGGCCAGCACGCCGCCGAGGGTTCCGAGTGCGGTCGCCAGGTTGGCTGGGCGAACGCGAATCGCCTGCCACGGCAGCACCGGATCGGCGAGCCCGAGCTCGCGGGCAACCCGCGCGGCAATCGCCGGCGATCGAGCTCCGACCGGCCCGCCCATCTGCACCGCGAGCTCGTGCTCCCGGATCTCGGCAAGCCGAGCCCCGGCGGCGTCGATCCCGACCAACCACCCGGCGGCACGCAGCCCGAACGTCGTCGGCAGCGCCTGTTGGAGCAGCGTACGCCCGATCATCGGCGTTGCCCGGTACTCCGCGGCGAGACCTGCCGCCGCATCGGCGGCGCCGCGGGCGTCGGCCAGGAGCGGGCCAAGTGCTCGGTGCGCCACCAGCATCAGCGCGGTGTCGCTGATGTCCTGGCTGGTGGCGCCGAGATGGACGTGGTCACGCGCCGGCTCGCTGACCGCCGCGCGCAGCGCGGCCACCAGGCCGACGACCGGGGTGGCATGGGCGGCGCCCTGGACCGCCAAGGCGGCGGGATCGAAGCGATCGGCGCGACAGGCGGCGGCGATCTCCTCGGCCACGGCTCCGGGGATCAGCCCCTCAGCGGCGCAGGCGAGCGTCAGCGCCGCCTCCACGTCCAGCATCGCCTGCAACCAGGCGGCCTCGCTCACCTGCGCCGCCACCGGACCGCGTTCATAGATTCCGGCGAACAGCCCCGCCTCAGATGGCAAAGAAGACCGTTTCGTCGCGCCCCTGCAGACGGATGTCGAAGCGGTAGCCACCGTTCTGCGCGCTCGCGATCAGGGTGTGGCGCCGCTCGGCGGGCACCCGGGCCAGGATCGGATCCTGAGCATTGGCCGCCTCCTCGTCGCCGAAGTAGATCCGGGTAACGCAACGGTTGAGCATTCCGCGGGCGAATACGCTGACGTCGATGTGGGGCGCCTGCAGCCGTCCGCCCGCCTCCTTCACCCGGCCGGGCTTCACGGTGAGGATCTGAAAGCTCCCGTCTCCGACCTCGACGCCGACTCGGGCGAACCCGGTGAACCCCGCCATCTCGGAGGCGCCGCCGTGGCCATATGCGTCGGCAAACCGACCCTCGGGATCCGGCTGCCAGGTCTCGATCAGGTGGTCGGGCACCGGGACGCCGCCGCCGTCGTAGACGGTGCCGGAGATCGTGAGCGTCCCCGGCGTGCCCGGTGCCACGGCGTGCGGGCCGTCCGGCCACGGCAGGCCGATCGCGAAGTACGGCCCGACCGTCTGGGACGGGGTCGTCTGAAAGATCAATCGGCCTCCTCGAACGGCGTCGCCGCCGGCCCGCGGAGGTAGATGTCGAACCTGAACGCCTGCGCCCAGTCGGGCCGGGTGTCATGGATCGAGAACGCGGAGATCATCCGCTCGCGCGCCGGTGCGTCGCGGACCGAGTTGAAGATCGGGTCATACGGGAAGAAGGGATCGCCCGGGAAGTACATCTGGGTCACGAGTCGCTGGGCGAACGCCCGGCCCATCAGCGAGAAGTGGATGTGAGCGGGGCGCCACGCGTTGTAGTGATTGCCCCACGGATACGGACCCGGCTTGATCGTCAAGAACCGGTAGCGGCCTGCATCATCGGTCAGGCACCGGCCGGCGCCGGAGAAATTCGGGTCCAAGGGTGCCGGCCAGTTGTCCCAGCGGTGGCGATAGCGCCCAGCGGCGTTGGCCTGCCACACCTCCACCAGTGTGTTGCGCAGCGGCTTGCCCTCGGTGTCGTACACGCGCCCGAAGACGATTATCCGCTCTCCGATCGGCTCGCCCTCGTGCTGGTGCAGCAGATCGGCATCGTCGGCGGAGACCGGCGCAAACGCCTCGAGCGCCGGTCCGGTGATCTCCGTGACCGTATGCGGCAGGTAGATCAGTGGCTGCTTGGGATGCCGCAGCGAGGTCGACTTGTACGGCGGGTAATCGAGTGGCGGGTGAGCCTCGGCCGGCTCGCGCAGGTAGTTGCCCGGCGTCTCGGCGATCGGGGCGTAGATCTTGTCGGTGGTCTCTTCGGTGCTCATTGCTCACCCGGCTCGCCTGACTGTTGGTCCCCGCGTGATCTGCTCAGCAGCTCTCGCAGGGCGGCGAGCTCGGAGTCGCTGGGGGGCGGCGTGACCGTCAGGCCCGGGGCCACGGCCAGCTCCCACCCGGTGGCGTCGAGCACCTGATCGAGCGCCACCCCCGGATGGATCTGCGTCAGGATGAGTTCGTCGCTGTCGGGATCAGGCTCCAGCACGCCGAGGTCGGTGACCACCGCGATCGGCCCGCGGCCACGGAACCCGAGCCGGTCCCGGTCTCCGCGACCGTCGCCGTGGCCGACGGTGGTGCGGAAGTCCAGCCGCGGCACGAGGGTCCGCTTGCCGTGGAGCGCGATGACCACCACCTCCCGGCAGCCGGCCGCGATCTCAGGCGCCCCGCCGGCGCCGGGGAGCCGGGTCTTCGGGTGCTCGTAGTCGCCGATCACCGTCGAGTTGAGATTCGCGAACCTGTCGACCTGCGCGGCGCCGAGGAAGGCGACCTGGACTCGGCCGGGCCCGATCCAGTAGTTGAACATCTCCGGCACCGAAACGACCGCGTCCGCGGTCTCCGCGAGCTCGCCGTCGCCGATCGACAGCGGAATGCGAACCGGCTTGGCGCCGATCGTGCCCGACTCGTAGACCAGCACCAGCCGCGGGTTGTGAATCATCCGAGCCAGGATCGCCGCCGTGCTGGGACGGCCGACGCCGATGAACACCGAGCTGGCGTGCTCCAGCCGTCGCGCGGCGACGACGGTCTGCAGCTCCCCCGCGGTGAAGGCTGCGGTGGTCGCGCTCATCGGCTGCTCACCTCGTGCAGGACGTGCTCGCCCATCCAGGTCGCAAACGCCTCGCGGTCACGACTGAGCCTGTCCCAGAAACGGTAGAAGTCGTTGTCTCGCCTGGTGATGCCGAGGCTGTAGGACGGCTGTGACCCCCCGGGCGCCTGCGCCACCGCGTCGACGACCCAGCCTGGGATGATCACGCCGCCCGGCCGGGGCTCCAGCTGGTCGACGATCCGCTCCACGGTCACGATCGCCCGATCGGCGGCGAGCACCGCCTCCTTCTGGACGCCCGGTATCCCCCAGAGCTGGACGTTGCCCTCGCGATCGGCTTCTTGAGCGTGCACGATCGAGACGTCGGGGGTGAGCGCCGGCACCGCCACCAACGACTCGCCGGTGAACGGGCAGGTGATCGGCTCCACCCGAGTGAGCCTCTCCAAATCGGTCCCGACGTAGCCGCGCATCACCGCGAACGGCAGCCGGGCCGCGCCGGCGGCGTAGCGGTTGGCCATTCCGGCGTGGCTGTGCTCCTCGAGCTCGATCGGGTGTGGCCAGTCGTGCTCCACCGCGTCCCGAAAGCGGTGCAGCGAGCCGACTCCCGGGTTGCCTCCGTAGGAGAACACGAGCTTGCGCGCCGCTCCCATGCCGATCATCTGGTCGTACAAGATGTCCGGCGTCATCCGGATCAGCTCGAGGTCGCAGCGGCCCTGGCGCAGAACCTCGTGTCCGGCGGCAAACGGGATCAGATGGGTGAACCCCTCGATCGCGATCGCGTCGCCGTCGCCGACGAGCTCCGCGACAGCCTCGGCGAGCGTCGTCAGCTCAGCCATCGAGGCTCAGCACGGTTTCAGAGAGCGGGAGACCGACGTAGTTCTCGGCCAGCGAGGTGGCGGCCGCGGACGAGCTCGCGACGTACTGGAGCTGCGAACGCTGGAGCCGGCGGGCGTACTCGTCGTCGGCGGGATCGATGTGCAGCATCGTGGTCATCCACCATGAGAAATGCTGGGCCCGCCACACCCGGCTCAGACAGCGTTCCGAGTACTCCTCCAGGCCGGTGTCCGAACCCAGCCGGAAGTGGTCGACCAGCGCCGCGGCGAGCACGGTGACATCAGCGACCGCCAGGTTCAGTCCCTTGGCTCCGGTCGGCGGCACGATGTGGGCCGAGTCGCCGGCCAGCACCAGCGGTCCGTACCGCATCGGCTCGGCGACGTAGCTGCGCATCGGCGTGATCGACTTCTCCAGCACCGGCCCCTCGGCCAACCCGCCGTCGGCGTAGGCCAGGCGCGCCTGCAACTCGCCCCAGACGCGATCGTCCGGCCACTGCGCGACGTCCTCGGCGGGATCCACCTGCAGGTACAGGCGGCTCAGGGTCAGCGAGCGCATGCTGTGCAGCGCGAAGCCGCGATCACAGTAGGCGTAGATCAGCTCGTCGGTGGACGGCGCCACGTCGGCGAGGATCCCGAGCCAGGCGTACGGATACTCACGGCTCCAGACCTTGCGCACCCGGTTGGGGATCGCCTCCCGGCTCACCCCGTGAAAGCCATCACAGCCGGCCACGATCTCGCAGCGCAGCTCGGCTCGCTCACCGTCGTGGGTGTAGCGAACGATCGGCTCGTCCTGCTCGATCCCGTCGACCGACACGTCGCTGCACTCGAAGCGCAGCGCAGCGCCGGCGGCCGTCCGGGCCTCGATCAGATCCTTGACCACCTCGGTCTGCCCGTAGATCATCACCGCCCGCCCATGGGTCAGCTCGCTCATCGGGATGTGGTGGCGAGCGCCGTCGAAGCACAGGTAGATCCCTCCGTGGAGCAGTCCCTCGCGATCCATCCGCGCCCCCACGCCGGCCTCGCGCAGCACCTCCATCGTGCCCTGCTCGAGTACGCCGGCGCGGATCCGCGCCTCGACGTAAGACCGGCTGCGCGCCTCCAGGACGATCGCGTCGATTCCCTGGCGGTGCAGCAGCTGACCGAGCAGCAGCCCGGCCGGACCGGCGCCGACGATCGCCACCTGCGTTCGCTGCGACAACACTGGCTGACAAATATATTGATTTGGGTGCGACCGCAAGGCGACCGATTGATCGCTGTGCGAACAGATCTCCTGCGCCGGACGCCCGGCTGGGCCGCCCGGCGCCCTGTGGTCAGGTTCGACTCGGCGCGCTCGGAATCCGGTGCGACCGGACCTCGCCGCGCGGAAGCGAAAACCTCTCCCGCGCCGGCGAAACGACAGGTTGCGTCCCCAGCGTCGGCAAACGTCCGACACCGCCCGCCCCCGATCCGCGGGCGGACGTTCGCGCCGTCGAAACCAGAGTCAGCAAGACGTGTGCGTCAGGACTCCTGGATAGGCCCGGCCCCGTCGGCTCCACCGAACGGCCGCGTCTGGCAGAAATGGTGAGCGCCGTCCTGCCGCAAGTGTCGGCCCAGGAGCGAGCCGACGGACGCGACGCCGTCCGGCGGCGGTCAGTGAGACCCGGAGCTGGGTGTGGTCCCGGGCCCGCCCGAGGTGGGCGCGGAGCCGGCGTCCGCGCCGGGCGAGCCGGCGGTTGAGCTCGTGCCCGTGGAGGGCGGCGTCTGGTCAGAGCCGCTCGGGGCGGTGTTGGAGGAAGGCTGCTGGTTGGCTGTCTCGTTGGCGGCTGGCGCGGCGCTGGCCCCGGCGCAGGGTCCCGACTGACCCGGAGCACCGCCCTGACCCGAGTATCCGGAGCCGCCCTGACCCGACTGACCCGGAGCACCACCCTGACCCGAGTATCCGGCGCCGCCCTGACCCGACTGACCCGGAGCACCACCCTGACCCGAGGACCCATAACCGCCCTGACCGTGGTAGCCATAACCGCTCTGACCCGAGGATCCCGAGCCGCTCTGACCCTGATTGCCAGAACCACCCTGTCCCGAGCCACCCTGACCGTGATAGCCAGAACCGCCCTGACCCGAGCCACCCTGACCGTGATAGCCAGAACCGCCCTGACCCGACTGACCCGGAGCACCGGTCGATGAGCTCTCACCCCCGGGCGGGTAGGTGTGGTAGTGCCCGCCGGACACCACGCCGGAGCCGAGCGTCGGGGAGCTGCTGCCGGTGCCGGTGGACCCGACGCTCGGCGTAGGTGGTGCTGCTCCCACTCGCGGACCCGGTACCAGTCGACCCCACGCTCGGCGACGTCGGACTGCTCCCACTCGAGGACCCGGTACCAGTCGACCCCACGCTCGGCGACGTCGGACTGCTCCCACTCGAGGACCCGGTACCAGTCGACCCCACGCTCGGCGACGTCGGACTGCTCCCACTCGACGACCCGGTACCAGTCGACCCCACGCTCGGCGACGTCGGACTGCTGCCACTCGAGGACCCGGTACCAGTCGACCCCACGCTCGGCGACGTCGGACTGCTCCCACTCGACGACCCGGTACCAGTGGAGCCGTTGCTCGGAGTGCCGATCACCGGAGTCGATACTCCGACACCGCTCGGGGGTGCCGGCGTGACCGGAGCGACCGGGATGATCGGAGGGATCGGGACGATCGGCGAAACCGGAGTCGTGGGGCTTGTTCCGCCACGACCGCCACCCCTCGTCGGGGAGGTTGTGAACGCGACGCCTCCTCCATGGGCGCCGCTCAAACTCGCGCCCTGCAGGGCCAGGCGAGGCGAGATCGTCGTCCCAAGCGTACCGAGGGCTCCCGCGGCCGCGCCGCCGGTGGTGGGGCTCAGAGTGGTTGAAGCGCCCGGAAGCGTGCCGAGGACACTGGGGGCCGTGCCTGCGGCCAGCGCTGCCGCCCCCGGCCGGGTGGCCCCCGCCGGGCGGCCGAGACCGTTTGGGCGCCCCGCGCGAGGACTTGTCCGGGAAGAGATCTGCGGGGACGATTGCCCGCCCGGGATGGTGGGGCCCGTGAACAGCTGGCCCAGGTCACTGATCCGTCGCAGGCCGCCGCTCGTAAGCACCAGCAGAGCGACGATGATCGCGGTCGGGATCAGAACCGCGACCAGCGATGCGCCGTAAATCTGTCGCGTCCAGGCGCGGGCCAGACTCACCATGAGGGGATTATCGGCGGCTCTTCGAAACCCTTTAGCATTCTGGAGCTTTTCTTCCCGATCACCGCTGTTAACTGCGCTGAAGCGATGATCCGGGCTTGCGCCGGTACGATCGGGCGCCACTGCGCCTCGCGTTTGTGACTCTTATGGGCCGTTTTTCGATCGCACGCTCGCTGCGCCTCGCGCTGATCAGCTTGGCGATCCTACTCTCGGCGGTGGCGGCGGTGGGGATCGCGAATCTCTACACCGCCCGCCAGCACTACGAGAACGTACTCGCCGACAGCTCGGATCTGGCGACGGCGGTCGCCAACCTGACCAGCGCTGGCGTGGTCCAGGTGGAGATCTTGCACGACGCCACCGGGCCGGCCGCCCCCGCCGCGCGCCGTCAGGCGACCACCGCCTGGCTGCGCTCGGCGCAGACCGCCCGGACGCTGGCGACCTCGGACTCAGTCAGCGCGGCTCTGGTGTCTCAGCAGATCTCGCTGCAGCGCCTCGCCGCCGGGCTCGCCGCCAGGGGCAAACTGAACGCGGCGGCGGCCGGAGGCGGGCCACTCGCCCTGGCCGGCGCCACCGCGGATCGGCTGCAGGCGCGCCAGCGAGACCGCGAGCTGGCGGCCAACCGTCACGCTCGCGCGCAGTCACGCACCGCGATCACCGTCGTGATCGTCGCCGGCTTGCTGGCGTTGCTCGCCGGCCTTGCCCTGATCACCATCCTCGTGCGGTCGATGCGCCGCCCCCTGGACGAATTGGTCACCGCAACCGGCGAGCTCGCGGCGGGCAAGCTGGACCGGCGCGTCGACCCTGCCGGTCCCCGCGAGCTGCGCGAGCTCGGCACCGCCTTCAACGCCATGGCGGAGGACCTCGCCGATGCCCAGCGGCGAATCGAGGACGAGCGGCACCGGCTGGCGGTTACGATCGAGAGCCTGGGCGACGGGCTGATCGTCACCGAGGCCGGATCGAGCAAGATCGAGACGGTGAATCCGCGCGCCGCCGAGCTCGTTCCCGAGCTGTCACCCGGTGGCCGCACCGATGACCCGGCGGGCCTGCTGCCCCCGCTGAGCGAGGCTCTGGACAAGGAGGTGGTCATCGATCACTCCGGACGCGTCCTGTCGGTCACCGCGGGCCGGCTGGGTGGGATCACCGAGGGTGTCGTCTGGACGGTGCGCGACGTGACCGAGCGAGCCGCGCTGGAGCGGGCGAAGAGCGAGTTCTTGGCCACCGCCTCGCACGAGCTGCGCAGCCCGCTCACCTCGATCAAGGGCTTCGTCGAGCTGCTGCAGCGCAGTCCCGACTCCATGACCGATCGCCAGCGCGAGTTCGTGGACATCATCAGGCGTTCCACCGAGCGGCTCGTCGAGCTCGTCAACGACCTGCTCGACGTGGCGCGCATCGAGGCCCACCACACGGACATCGATCCTCACCCGATCGACATCGGCGAGGCGGTTCGCGAGATCGCGGAGCTGATGGGTCCCCGGATCGAGGCCAAGCATCAGCACCTTGGCGTCTTCATCGCACCCGCGCTCCCCCTGGCTCTCGCCGATCCCGACCGCATCCGTCAGGTGATCGGCAACCTGGTTACCAACGCTCATCTATACACGCCCGAGGGCGGGCGGATTCACATCGGCGTCGAGGCCGACCGGGCCCGGCTGAGGATCGTCGTCGCTGACTCCGGGATCGGGATGACCGCCGAGGAGACCCGGCGAGCCTTCGACCGCTTCTACCGAGCGCGGAGCGGCAGCACGGCGGGTCCCGGGACCGGCTTGGGCCTGTCGATCGTCAAGTCGCTGGTCGAGCTGCACGGCGGAGAGCTGGAGGTGGAGTCAGAGCCCGGCCGGGGGACCACCTTCCACGTCCTCATCCCGGCCGCGGTCACCGCTCCGCAGCTGACCGATCCGCTCGACGTGATCCGTGGACGCAACGTGCTGATCGTCGACGACGAGGCCGACATCGCGGAGCTGATCAGCGATCAGCTCGCGTCCCTCGAAGTGACGTGCAGCGTCGCCGGCACCGGCGCCGAGGCCATCGCCCGCCTCTCCACCGAGCACTTCGACGCGGTTACGCTCGACATCCTGATGCCCGACATGGACGGGCTCGAGGTCCTCCGACAGATCCGCTCGCATCCGGAGCTCCGCTCCACGCCGATCGTGTTCGTCTCCGTCTTCTCGGCACGCAGCGACCTCGCCGGTGAATGGGTGGTGACCAAGCCGATCGACGCCGACGAGCTGCGCAACGTGCTCGCGGCGGCGGTCCGGGCGAGCCGGTCGCGCGTTCTCATCGTCGGCCGAGAGCATCTCCAGCCCGCGCTCGAGCCCTCCCTGGACGATCTCGGCATCGAGCACCAGTGGGAGACCTCCGGCAGCGACGCCGCCCGGGTGTGCGGCGAACGCCGCTTCGAGGTGGCGTTGATCGACGTCGGCATCCACGACCCGGAGGATGTGCTGGAGGCCCTCAACCTCCGCGGCCGGCGACTGCGGCGAGCGGTCCTTCTGTTCTCAGATGGAGAGTCGGCGGCTCCCTCGGGTATCGTCAACCGCGGGATTGAGGTCGTGCCGGTACACGATGCGGCCCAGGCGCTACTTTCCGCATTGCGGGGGGACTTTGAGCAAACCATTCGAGTTGCAGGCGGAGCTGAACACCGAAGCTGAACTCACCGGAGAGGTCGCGCGGCTGCGCGCCGAGCTGGCGCGCCGGGATCGCGAGTCCGCCGACAAGGAGCGTCAGCTCGAACGCTACGCCGCCGATCTGCGCGACACCTTCAAGGAGGAGCGGACCCTGACCCAGCAGCTCACCCGTTCCTATCGCGCCACCGTGCGGGCGCTGTCAAATGCGGTCGAGGCGCGCGACGCCTATACCGGCAAGCACGCCGAGCGGGTGGCGGCGTACGGCATCGAGATCGCCCGCGCGCTCGGCCTCCATCGCCCGGACGCGCCGGAGCTCGAGTTCGGATTCCTGCTGCACGACATCGGCAAGGTCGCGGTGCCCGACGCGATCCTCTACAAGCCGGGTGCGCTGACCGAGGACGAGCGCGCTCTCATGGCGCGCCATCCCGCGGTCGGCGCCGAGATCGTGGGTGGGATCGAGTTTCTGACCGAGGCCGCCGAGATCGTCCGCTGTCATCACGAGCGGTGGGACGGCAGCGGCTATCCGGACGGGCTGGCGGGCGAGGAGATCCCGATGGCGGCCAGGGTGTTCGCGGTGGCCGACGTGTTCGACGCGCTGACCACCGACCGGCCCTACCGGGCCGCCTTCTCGCTGCGCCAGGCGCGGGCGATGATCGCCGAGGAGTCGGGCACTCACTTCGATCCCGAGGTGGTCGACGCGTTCAACACGATCGACGACATGACGCTCATGCGGATCGGGAGGGATGTCTGGTGAGAGATGGCGGCCAGCGGACGGCGTGTCGATGACCCGTGGCGTCCTCGTGGTCGACGACGACCCGTTCATCCGCAAGCTGGTCTCCACCACGCTCGAGGACGTGTCCGAATTTCGCCTGTACGAGGCGGGCGACGGGGTACAAGCGGTCGAGATCGCCGAGCGCGAGCGTCCGACGATCGTCTTCCTGGATGTCGACATGCCGCGGATGGACGGGATCGATGCCTGCCGCGAGATCCGTGCCAACCCTGCCACCGGCGGGGCGACGATCGTGATCCTGACCGCCGCCCACGGCGACGGGATCCAGGCGGAGGCCAAACGCGCCGGCGCCGACCTGTTCCTGACCAAGCCGTTCAGCCCGCTCGACCTACTGCGCCTGGTCGATCGTATCGGCGCCGAGGGGCATCACCGCTGAGCGAACGGTCAGGGTCCGTTGGGAAATTTCCGACGGGCCTTTAGCTGATCTTGATCAGCACGATCGTGTTGAGCGCGAACAGAATCGCGAACAGGATCGTCCAGCGGTTCAGGTTGCGCTCGACCAGCGACCCGCCGCCCAGCGGCCCCGCGCCGGTGCCGACGCCGAACGCGCCGGAAAGCCCGGCGTCCTTGCCCGAATGCATGAGGATGAGGAAGATCAGGCCCACGCACAACAGCACCTGAACCACATCGAGAATCGCGGTCACGGGCTCGATGGTACCCGCTCGAGATCGCGAGCTTCATCCAGGCGATGCAGGATCTCCACCGCCTCGGCGCGCAGGCTCGAGTCGACTGCCTCATAGTCCTCGTCGGACAGCTTGCCGGTGCGCAGGTCGAGCTCGGCGTCGCGGATCTCGCGGTACTTCGCATCCCGGGCTGCCTCCAGCTCGGCGACTTCGGCCGCATCATGGTCCGACGCGCGGTCCCGTCGCAAGGCCCGCAGCGGCGCCGAGATCAGGTACACGGCGACGGCGAGCACGACGAGCACGAGCACGTAGGCCATCTAGTTGGCCTCCACTACACGAGCTCCCGCTCGCGGGCCGGCTCGGGCGGGGCCGGCGGCAGGCTGGGCCGGCCCAAGCCCGATCGGCGGCGACGGGTCGCCCGTGCCCGCAGCGGGGCACGGCGCGGTACCGGCCAGAGGGCGATCAGGCCGCCGAGGGCGGCGATGATCGCCCCGAGCCACAGCCAGGTGACCAGCGGCGAGACCTCGATCCGGAACGTCGCCGCCCACGGGTGGGTCACGTACCGCTGGGTCAGCTCCCGGATCGCTATGTCACGTAGGGCATACAGGCGGTCCAGCTGCGTCGTCTGCTCGCTCGCGGGCAGCTGCTGTGCCGCCAGCAGCGCGCGCCCGAACACCAGGTCGCCGTGGTCGATCTGGCCCTGCAGCGGCGTGATGTTGGGTGAGATCACCACCCACAGATCACGTAGGGCCCCGGCGTCGAGCCCCACCCGGCTCTCGGTGGAGGCGCCATCGCTGGTGGAGAAGAAGCGGCCGATGGGATGCATCGGGTCCTGCGACGGGTACAGCCCGTAGCTGGTGGCCAGCGTGGTGACGCGGTGCCCGCCCTTGCTCACCGCCAGCACTGCCCCCAGCGAGATCTTCTGCGGCGACGCGGCGGCCGTGGGCCGGACGTACTTGAACCGGTAGCCGTCGAGGCGGACGCTGTGCCCCGGCGTCAGGGTCGCGTCTCGCTGGTGCTGGAAGGTGGTCGACGCGGCAACCCCGATCAAGGCGATCGCGACGCCGGCGTGGACGATGTAGCCGCCGTAGCGACGGCGATTGCGGCGCACCAGCCCGATCAGAGCCGCCGGCGCCGACTCGGAGGTCATCGCCCGGCGGGCCCGGGCGCCGCGGAAGAACTCCTGCGTCACCGCGGCCACGACGAAGGCGCCGAAGCCGAACATCAGATACGCGAACACGTGCTGGTGCACGCCGGAGACGAACAGCAGCACCACCAGCACCGCGACGCCGACCGCAGCCGGGAAGGCGAAGCTGCGGCGCAGCTTGCCCAGCGTCACCCGCCGCCAGGCGATGATCGGTCCGACGCCCGACAGCAGGACGACGATCAGCGCCAGCGGCACCACGAACGGCCGGAACGCGGGCGGCCCGACCGAGATCTGCGTACCGGTGATCGCCTCGGAGATCAGCGGGAAGAACGTGACCCAGAAGATCACCGCGGTCAGGGCAACGAGGACGAGGTTCTGGATCAGGAACACGGCCTCGCGGGAGAACAGCGAGTCCAGAGCGGCGTCGGAGCGCAGCGCCTCGCGCCGCCAGACGACGAGGCTAACCGAGACGATCACCATCACTGAGATCAGGGCCACGAACGAAATGTTCAAGGTCGGGTCCGAGACGAAGGCGTGGATCGAGCTCAGGATCCCGGAGCGGACCAGGAACGTGCCGATGATCGCCAGCGTGCCGGTGGCGAGGATCAGCGACGCGTTCCAGACCTTCAGCATCCCTCGTTTCTCCTGGATCATGATCGAGTGGATGAAGGCGGTGGCGCACAACCACGGCATCAGCGCCGCGTTCTCCACCGGATCCCAGGCCCAGTAGCCCCCCCAGCCCAGCTCGGTGTAGGACCAGCGGGCGCCGAGCAGAATCCCGACGCCGAGACACAGCCACGCCGCCAGCGCGAAGCGCCGCGTCACCTGGATCCATTCCGCGCCGAGCCGGCCGCTGATCAGCGCCCCCACCGCGAACGCAAACGGAACCATCAGCAACGTGTAGCCCGAATACAGCATCGGGGGGTGGACCATCATCGTGGTGTGGCGCAGCAGCGGGTCCAGCCCGGCGCCCTCGGCCGGGGGAGTCGAGGACGTGGCGAACGGGTTGGCGAACAGCACGGTCAGTCCGGTGAAGAAGATCGCCATCACGAACAGCACCGCCTGGGCGTAGGGGACGATCTCCCGCACCCGGCGGCGAGTGAGGAACAACGCCAGGCTGGACCAGCTGCAGAGCAGCAGCACCCACAGCAGCAGCGAGCCCTGCTGCGTCGCCCAGATGGCCGCCGCGCGGTAGAAGAGCGGCGTAGTCGTGCTCGAGCCGGTGGCGACGATGTTGTACGAGAAGTCAGACGTGATGAAGGCGACGTCGAGGATCACGAACGAGATCGCCGCCAGCAGGGCGACGACGTACATCGCACGCCGCCCCGAATCGACCCATTCGCGCCGTCCGGCACGGGCGCCGTACAGCGACGCGAACAGCCCGTAGCAGCCGGCGATCAGAGCCAGAACCAGGAGCGCCCGGCCGGCTACGGCCATCGGCTCGCCCCCTTCGTCGGTGTCCGGCCGCCCACGGCCATCGGCTCGCTTCGCATCAATACGAGCCCGAAGCCGCCTGATACTTGGAGGGGCACTTCGTCGTGAGGCTGTTGGGCTGACCGACCCACGTGGTCGAACCGCCCTCGCGCACGTCCACGAGCACCCCGCGTCCCGCGGCGAACGGATCGGGCACCTCGCCGGTGTAGCGCACCGGCACCGAGATCTTCAGCTTGGGATCACGCACCCGGAACAGGAGCGTGCCCCCCTGATTGCGCACGGAGCCGTTGAGCACCGTCCCCGCCAGGATGTACGTCTGGCCGGGCCTGGCTCGTTTGAGCAGCTGTGATGCGGTGACCTCGTCACGGCCGGCGGCGAAGCTGGTGTAGACGAGCGCCGTCGCGAGAATCAACGCGACGGTCAGAGCAACCGAGAGGCGGATGGCACGCTTGCGGCTCGGATCCATGCCGCGATCCATTGTCACACAACGACTCCGCCGCGGCCCCCGCACCCGCCGGCGACGGCGTCCCGCCCAAAGCGCCGGGGGGGTCCTCCGCCGGGGGCCCCAACGCGGCTCATTAAGCACGGATTAAGGTCCAGGATTTCATCGCGTGGGCGCGAAACCTTCTGGCATCGCTGCCGTTACAGACCTATGACTGTGCTTGCCAGAAGCAAATCCGGCGCCGGCAAGATCCGGCGTCACCGGGCAGGTCGAACCGAGCGTGCCTCCGGAAGGGAAGACATCCCAGGCACCGGTCAGGCGCCGACCGTAAAGAACCAGACCCCGAACGCAGCCCGTCGCCGCCGGCGTGAAGCCGGTGCTACGGAGGACGCGGCGATCTACACGTGCCAGTGCGGCTTCGTGTTCCGGGCGCTGGTCTCGACCTCGGTGGACTGCCCCAATTGCGGTGGGTCCCAGGCCTGGTAGGGCCCTCCACCGACGAGCTCGAGCGGTGAGGTCGCCCCGTTCGGGTTCCTGGATCGACGGCGCCGGGCCGTCGTCGCCGGGACGTCCACGCTGAAGGCACCGCGGCGGGAGGACCCGCCGCAAGCGGTCGCCCAACCTTCTCCACCTGGCCGGAGCAGCGAGTACCGTCACCCCACCGCGGGATACTCGACCGTCGTGGTGCCCGAAGACGCCATCGCACGCTATGACTAGCAAGCCGGCAAAGGCCAAACGTGACTGAGCACGGAGGTCGCGGACCCCTGCTGTCGCAAACCGTCCGGCAGACGCGCCGCCGGGACGCGCGCCGGCGGCGCATACGCCGCCGGCGGGCCGTGGCCGGATCCGCGATCCTGCTGGTCGTGTTGCTCGCGGTCGTGCTCACCACCGGCGGCTCGCCCACTTCCGGAGTCACCAGCCGGCGGCGCGCTCAAGGGCGGCTCGGCCACCGCGGGTCCGGTTCGGCCGGACACCGCACGGGCGGTGCCGGCGGAGGGAAGGCTGCGCTGGTCGCCCGCGAAAACGCCGCGATCGACCGCCTGCTCGCCCGGCAGTCGTTCCTCAGCGTCGGCGGCCGCGAGCGACGCGACATCGCGCTGACCTTCGACGACGGCCCCGGTCCCTACACGCCCGGGGTGCTGCACCAGCTGGCTCGCCTGCACGCGCCCGCGACGTTCTTCGAGATCGGCTTCATGATCCACTACTTCCACGACTCGCTCACCCGTGAGCTGCACATGGACACGGCAATCGGCGATCACACCGAGACACACCCGCTCATGGCCGAGCTGTCGCCGGCCGCTCAGCGCAGCCAGATCCTCGACCAAGCCGAGCAGCTCGCCCGCTACCGAGCGCCGTTCCCGCGCCTGTACCGGCCCCCGTACGGATCCTTCAACCAGGCCACCTTCGCGATCCTTCACCACCTGCGGATGCTGATGGTGCTCTGGACCGTCGACACCAGCGACTACCTCCAGCCCGGCGTGTCCGCGATCGTCCACCGAGCGGTCGCCGGTGCCCGGCCCGGCGCGATCATCCTCATGCACGATGCCGGCGGCCTGCGGACGCAAACGATCGCCGCCGTGCCGCGAATCGTCCGCGCGCTGCGCAAGCGGGGCTACAAGCTCGTCACCATCCCCCAGCTCGTGCTCGAAGACCCGCCGACCGGACCCGTGCCACCCCGTCCGACCAACCTGAGCGGCGTCGGCTGACCGAACGCCGTCACCACGCACCGCGTTCGGATGTCGCAAGTGCGGAGCAGTTTTCGCAAGTTTCTCCCCGCGGGCTCGTTACCACTCTCAAGTGTCCACTCGGATCTGCCGATGAACGGACATCGACGCCGGAAGGCTTGACTCCGATCCAGGGGCGCAAGCGGCGGTAACACCACACCGCCGCCCTGACCGATAGGGGGCGCAAAACAGCGATGCCCGGACGCTGCGGTAGGCGTCCGGGCAGCGCGGATCGGAGTCAACCCTTCCGGCGGCGCCCGGTGTGGGAGCATCGCCGGCATGGACACAGCCAACCTCTTCACCACCGAGTTCGAGTACGACGACGCCGATCCCGACGGCTACCGGGCGGGCATGGCGCGAGTCGGCCAGCTGGCGGGCGGCAAGGACAACGCCGTGAAGGCGTTCGAGATACCGCCTGGGCAGAGCATCTGCCCCTATCACTACGAGTACGAGGAGGAATGGCTGCTCGTACTCGCGGGCGACGTCGTGGTGCGAACCCCGCGCGGCGAGCACCCCACTCGGGCGGGCGACCTCCTCTGCTTCCCCGCCGGACCCGACGGCGCCCACAAGGTCACCAACGTAGGCCGCGAAACGGCACGGGCGATCATGTTCTCCAGCGCTCGCGAGCCCTCCGTCGCGGTGTATCCCGACAGCGACAAGATCGGTGTCTGGGCCGGCAACGACGGCGACCACCTGATGCTGCGCCGCGCCGACGGGCAACGCGACTACTACGACGGCGAGACCTAGGCTCGCTCGCCCCTTCCGGCCTCGGGCGGCGCGAGGCGGCCCACCCCCCGGAAGAACGGCGCCAGCTCGCGCATGTCGAACTCCCAACCCAGCGCCGCCAGTCGCCGCCGCAACCCGGCAGCCGTGTGGGTCATCTTCACGATGCGATACCGGCTGCCGTCCGGCAGCGTGTGCCGGATGCCTATGGTGTCCTCGCCGTAGATCAGCGCTTCCTCGGTTCGGTAGGCGTCGTCGACGAACACCACCCAACCTGGCGGGTGCCAGACAGTAGGCGAGCTTGTACCAGCTGGTGACGCTCGGACTCGGCTGGGTCGCCGCTCATCGTCGGATCCTGGTCGGGCAGTGAATCTCAGACGCCGGCCATCGTCACCTGGGTCAGCCGCAGGTGATTGCCCGACGGGTCTCGGAACCCGGCGTCGATGCCGTAGGGCCGCTCCTCCGGCTCCTCGATGAACTCGACCCCGCGCCCCTTGAGCTTCTCGAAGCTGGCCCGGCAGTCGTCGGTGGTGAGAAACACCGTTCCGGCGACACCCTTGGCCATCACGGCGTGGATCTGGTCGACCGTCTCCTGCTCGAATGCCGGCGGGCCGGGGATGGCCATGAGCACGATCGACACGTCCTGCCCCGCTGGGGCGACGCACAGCCAGCGGAAGTTTCCGAGCTCGGGCACGGTCACGTCGGCGGTGATCTCCATGCCGACCTTCTCGGTGTAGAAGGCCAGCGCCTCCTCCTGGTCGCGCACCCAGAGCTGCGCGTTGGCGATCCTGATCATCGTTTCCTCCTGAGAAGTGTGAGTGACGGGACGGCCGTCAAGCTATTGACCGCACCCGGGGCTGTCTTCTCGAAACGTGCGCCGTTGCGGGCGGCCGTAGGCGCGGGTGATGCAGCTGGGGACGACGGCCAGGGCCGATGCCGGCGGGAACGCCTGACGGTAGGCGGTCGGCGACATCCCGTAGGTCCGCGTGAAGCTGGAGGTGAACGACCCCAGGCTCTGCAGGCCGACATCCAGGCAGATCTCCACGACCGGCCGGTCGGTCGTGCGCAACAGGGACGCCGCCCGCTCCAGGCGGCGGGTCAACAGGTAGGCGTGAGGCGACTCGCCGAAAGCACGCCGGAACTCCCGGCTGAAGTGAGCGCGAGACAGCCCGGCCGCGTCGGCTAGATCGTCGACGTCCAGGGGGTCGGCGTAGCGCGAGTCGGCCAGGTCCTTGGCGCGCAGAAGGTGCCGGGCGGTCGGGGCGTAGACCATGCTCGGAGCGAGTATCGCGGGCCGCAGCGCGTCAGTCCACCGCGGCGGGCAGCGCCGCCCGGAGGATTGCCGCGGCGGCGTCGCCCTCCACGAACGGCAGCGTCCGCGCCAGATCGTCGGCGGGCGGGCGGTCCTGCGCCAGCACGGGGACGCGCTCGCGCACCGCGGCATGCAGCGCCGCCACCGCCCTTCCGGCATCTCCGGGATCGCAATCCAGGGCCTGGCACGCGCACAGCAGCTCGATCGCGACGACCCGCTCCAGCCGCGGCACGGCCTCGAGCGCCATGAGCGCCGCGGTCATCCCCATCGAGACGTGGTCCTCCTGGTTGTCAGACGTCGAGATGCTGTCGATGCTCACCGGCTGGGCGAGCGCGCGCAGCTCCGCGACCAGGGCGGCGGCGGTGTACTGGATCACCATGTAGCCGCTGGAGGCCCCGGCGTCGTGGGTCAGAAAGGCGGGCAGGCGGCCGTTCAGGGTGGGCGACAACAGGCGAAACGTCCGCCGCTCGGAGATCGAGGCGAGGTCAGCCAACGCCAGTCGCAGCGTGTCGAGCGCCAGCGCCAGGCTCTGACCGTGGAAGTTGCCCGCCGAGATCACTTCGGGAGGCTGTCCGAACACCAGCGGGTTATCGGTGACGGCGTTGAGGTCGGCGACGACCAGCTCGGAGAAGAAGCGAAAGCCCTCGCGGGCGGCACCGTGGACCTGGGCGGCACAGCGCAGCGAGTAGGCGTCCTGCAGTCGTGACGAGCCCGGCCCAGCGACCCGTTCAGACCCGGTCAGCGCGGCGCGGATCCGCGCCGCGGACGCGTGCTGGCCGGCCAGCGGCCGCAGCCGGTGTACACGTTCGTCAAACGCGGGCAGGGCACCGCGCAGCGCGTCCACGGTGACCGCGGCAACCATGTCGATGGTGTCGAGCAGCCGCCTGACCCGCACCGCCAGCAACCCGCCGATCGCGCTCATGAAGTGCGTACCGTTGATCAGCGCCAGCCCCTCCTTGCTCGCAAGCGCCAGCGGCTCGAGGCCGAGCGCATTCAGCGCCTGCGCCCCGTCGAGGAGCTCCCCGGCCGGATCAATCACGTGGCCCTCGCCCAGCAGCGGGAGGAACGCGTGCGCGCTCGGCGCGAGGTCGCCGCTGGCCCCCAGCGATCCGGTCCTGGGGACCACCGGGATAAACCCGGCATTGAGCAGCTCGGCCACATGTTCGAGGACCACCGGCCGCACGCCCGAGTGGCCCAGCAAGAGCCCGTTGATACGCACCGCCATGGCAGCACGGACGACCTCGGCGGGCAACCGCTCGCCGGTGCCGGCGGCATGGCTGCGCAGCAGGTTGACCTGGAGATGACGCTGCAGCTCGGGGGCGACTGTGTTGGACACCAGTGCCCCGAACCCGGTGCTGATTCCATACACCGCCGTGCCGGCTCGCAGGATGCGCTCCAGCGTCTCGCGATTGCGTGCCACGCGCTCCAGCGCCGCCGGGGCCAGGCCGATGCGCGCGCCGGCGCCGATCGCGGCGACGTCCTCCACGGAGAGCTCTCCGTTGAGGATCACGAGGTCAAGCGAGCGGTCCTCTGTCATGCGGCGGCGAGGATAACCGTCCCGGCCGCGGTCGGTGGCGCTCGGTCGCCGTCGAGGTCCTGCTAGGTTCCGTTCAGCGGTCGATCCTCGGCCGCGAGGCAGCTCGCTTGGGTCCCGCAGTCAGCGGTTCGGGTCAGCCATAGCCTCCCGAATCGTTCGCGGCCCACCGTGCCGCCAAGGAGTGATCAATCTTCATGCAGTCATTCGTCGACCTCGGCGTGTCCAACGCCGTGGTCCAAACGCTCGCCCAGGAAGGCGTCAGCGAGCCGTTCGCCGTTCAGCGCCTGGTGATCGGCGACATCCTCGCCGGGCGCGACGTGCTCGCCCGCTCGCCCACGGGCTCGGGCAAGACGCTGGCGTTCGGCATCCCGCTGGTGGACCGCATCCAGTCAGACGGTCCCCGACCCGCGGGCCTGATCCTGGCCCCCACCCGAGAGCTCGCCAGCCAGATCACCGCCGACATCCGTGGCATCGCTCACGCCCGCGCCCTGTCCGTCACCGCCGTCTACGGCGGCGTCGGGCTGGTCAAGCAGGCGCGGCAGGCGGCCCGCTCTCACATCCTGGTCGCTACCCCCGGTCGCCTGGAGGACCTGCTCGCCCGCGACGCCTTCACGCTGGATGCGATCCGGATGCTGGTGCTCGACGAGGCGGACCGAATGCTCGATATGGGCTTTCTCCCCGCGGTCGACCGGATCGTTCGGGGCTGCCCGAACAGTCGCCAGACCCTGTTCTTCTCGGCCACGCTTGACGGTGAGGCCGGCGTCACCGCACAGCGCTACACGACAGCGCCGGTCCGGCGCGAGCACGGACCCTCGCCGCGCCGCGCCGCCGCCGCCGTGGAGCACCGCTTTGTCCCGGTCAGCACCGAGACCCGACTCGACGCGCTGATCGCCGAGCTCGAGGCCGAGCGTGATCTGGCGCTCGTGTTCGTGCGCACCAAGCGGGGCGCCGACCGGCTGGTCAAGCGGCTCGGTGCCCGCGGCGTGGCCGCCGTGGCGATGCACGGCAACAAGTCCCAGCGCCAGCGCGAAGTCGCCCTGGCGCGGTTCGAGTCCGGAGCGGTCGACACACTCGTCGCCACCGACGTCGCCGCGCGCGGCATCGACGTGACCGGGATCTCCCATGTGATCAACTTCGAGCCGCCGGCCGACCATGAGACCTACGTCCACCGCGTGGGGCGGACCGGCCGGGCCGGACGCACGGGGGTCGGGATCACCCTGGTCGACCGTCACGAGCGGCGCGAGGCGGGGCGCCTCGCCGACCACCTCGGCATCGAGCACGGACTCGGGGTCGGGCACGACCTCGGCGGCCGGCACGAGCGGACCGCCGTCACCACCTCCCCACCGCGGAACGCCGATGCGTCGCGGCCGCCGCGCCGGCGTCGCTCAGGACATCGCCGACAGCGTGACCGCGGAAGGGTGCGCTAAGTAGTTCCGGTCGTAACTACGGCGACACCGAGAGTGGGGCCGCTCGAATGTCGTCGGATCTGCGAGCGGGGGCACTGAGTCGCGCAGCAGCTTAGGCGCGCCTCACATGAGGGCACGGGATCGCGCGACGCTGGTCGCCGCGCGGCGGGGCAGAGATAATGCCGATATGCCCAAGGAGGCTGCATTGCGGCGGACCGGCGCTGGCCTGGTTCCGGATGGCGAAGGCTGGTTCGTGCTCAACGCGCGAGACGCACGCTGGTTGGTGGGCGAGTTCGGCGCCTACACCCGGTTCGAGGGTAAGCACCCGTTCGCGCTGCTGGGCCTGAATATCGGCGTTCTGGAGCCGGGCCAGCCGGCCTGCTACTACCACGCCGAGGATGAGCAGGAGGACTTCCTGGTGCTCAGCGGCGAGTGCCTCCTGCTGATCGAGGGCGAGCAGCGGCGGCTGCGAGCCTGGGATTTCGTCCACTCGCCACCGTGGACCAAGCACGTCTTCGTCGGCGCCGGCGACGGCCCCTGCGCGCTACTGGCGGTCGGCACTCGCCTCACCGACAGCGTCGTCTATCCGGAGTCCGAGCTGGCGCAGCGCCACCGCGCCGGCGTCGCCCGGGAAACGCGCGACCCCGCTCAGGCGTACGGCGATCTGGACGATGATGTCGAGACCCGCTATCGGAAGGGCTGGCTACCGGAACGCTGACGCGGCTAAACCGCGCGGTCGCAGACCGCCTGCTGTCAGAGCCGTATGGGGGACCTCAACGACAAGACCATCCTGATCACCGGCGCCAACACCGGGATCGGCCGTGCCACCGCCGGGGTGCTCGCTGGTCGTGGGGCGACCGTGTTCATGGCTGGCCGATCGCGGATCAAGACGCAGCCGGTGATCGATGACATCGCCGCCCGTACCGGCAACCGCCGGCTCACCTTTCTAGCCCTGGACCTCGGGGATCTGCGCTCGGTGCGGGGCTGTGCCGAACGGTTCTTGGCCAGGGGCTCGCCGCTGCATGTGCTGATCAACAACGCGGGCATGGCGGGCCGGCGCGGCCTGAGCCAGAGTGGGTTCGAGCTGGCGTTCGGGACCAACCACGTCGGGCCGTTCCTGCTCACCAGCCTCCTGCTCGACCGCCTTCGCCAGAGCGCCCCCGCTCGAGTCGTGAGCGTCGCCAGCGATGCCCATTACCGCGTCTCCGGAATCGACTGGCGGGCGGTCTGCGAACCGACGCGCACCCGCACCGGGTTCGCCGAGTACAGCGCCTCCAAGCTGGCCAACGTCCTGCACTCCCACGAGCTGTCCCGGCGCCTGATCGGCACCGGCGTGACCACCTATTCGCTTCATCCCGGTGTCATCGCCTCCGACGTGTGGCGTCACGTGCCGTGGCCGGTCCGGCCGCTGATGAAGCTCCGCATGAGATCGCCCGAGTCGGGCGCCCAGACGCCGGTGTACTGCGCCACCTCGCCCGAGGTCGCCGACGCGACCGGGCTCTACTACCAGGACTTGCGACCCAAGCCGCCCGGGCCCGCCGTCACTCCGGAGCTGTGCGACGAGCTGTGGGAGCGCAGTGAGAGGTGGGTCAACGCCTAAGTGGGACCACTAAGCTGAGCCGTCGCCACTGCCGTCGGGCAGCCGCCAACCGGGACCGCGCGGCAGATCCAAGGCCGCCTTCGGCCCCCACGAGCCCGGCGCGTAGGGCGCAGGTGTCGGCGGCTGGTCGATCACCGGCGCGCACACCGCCCACAACTGCTCGATCTGCTCTGAGCGCGTGAACAGCAGCCGCTCGCGCAGCATCACGTCGTGGAGCAGCCGCTCGTAGGCCTCGAGTCCGTCAGCGTCATCGAATGCCTTCTCGACGTCGAGGGTCAGCGCCGCTCGGCCGAGCTGGATCTCCGGCCCCGGAACCTTCGCTTGGACCTCGATCCTCACTTTGGGGTCGTCGGAGAGCTCGAACACCAGCTCGCTCGGGCGCACGCCCGAACCGTGGTCCTGATCCGGAAAGATCCTCAAAGGCGCCTCGGTGAACCCGATCGTGACGGTGCGCCGACCCTCGGCCAGCGACTTGCCGGTCCGCAGGTAGAACGGGACCCCGCTCCAGCGCCATGTGTCGACGAACACCTCGAGCGCCGCGAACGTCTCGACGGTGGATTCGTCGGCGACCCCGGGCTCGTCGCGATAGCCCTCGTACTGGCCGAACACGACCCGGTCGCGATCCAGCGGGCGGATCGCGTCGAACAGCTTGGTCCGCTCCAGGTGGACCTCCTCGTCCCGGACCCGCGATGGCGGCTCCAGGGCGACGATCCCCAGGATCTGCATCAGGTGGGTGACGACCATGTCGCGGAACGCGCCGGTCTGCTCGTAGAAGCCGGCCCGGCCCTGGATGTCGAGCGCCTCGGGCACGTCGATCTGGACGTAGGCCACGTGGTCGCGATTCCAGATCGGCTCGAACATCCCGTTGGCGAACCGCAGCGCGAGGATGTTCTGCGCCGCTTCCTTGCCCAGGAAGTGATCGATCCGATAGATCGATTCCTCGGCGAGCACCCGATGCAGGGCCTGGTTGAGCTCCCGGGCGCTGTCCAGGTCGTAGCCGAACGGCTTTTCGACGACCAGCGAGCAGTTCTCGGCGATCCCGGTCTCCCCCAGCATCGCCACCATGTCGCGCATCGCGTTCGGCGGTACCGAGAGGTAGACGAGACGCTCGCCCTCGGCACCGATCTCCTGCTCAGCCTCGGCGACCGCCGCGGCCAGGTCCTGCCCATCCTCGGCGCTGCCCGCGACGAAGCGCAGCCGAGCCGCGAACTCGGCCCAGTGCTGGTCGAGCTCGCGGCGACCGTGCTGGCGCAGCTGCTGGTTGACGTGTTCGCGGAAGTCGTCGTCTGAGCTGGGCGAGCGGCCCGAGCCGATGATCCGAAACTCGGCGGGCATCATCCCGGCCACGAACAGGTGAAATAGGCCCGGGAACAGCTTTCGGCCGGCCAGATCCCCAGTCGCCCCGAAGATGACCACGACCCGATTGGAGGGGCGCGTTCCTGCGCTCATCGGCGTCCTGGTGCCGGCATGTCCGGCAAAATTACATGGTGTCAGCTCGGGGCCACGGCCTCCCCGACGGGCCACGAGGCGCGCCCACGGTGCAGTGCCGGTATCAGCAATGCCGGCAAGCCGCCGATCCACATGATGATCGCGGCCAGGCGCTGGTCGTGCAGTGCCGCCGGACCGAGCATCGCGACGTAATGGCCGTAGACCGGCTCGGACGCCGAACCCAGCCATATCGCGATCAACAGCATCGGCAACATGCACCCGATCAGGCACGTGAGCTGTCCGCGGGCACCGAGCCGGTGCGGCAGCGGGTCGACCCCCAGCACCGTGGCCCACAGCAGCATCGCCGAGCTCAGGTAAAGCGCATGCTCGGCGACGTGGGCGCAGTCACTGCGCAGCGCCAACCCATACACGACGGGGATGTGGGTGAGCAGGATGACGACCGCGAACACCGAGACCGAGCCGACCGGACTGGTCAGAGCCGACAGGGGCCGGGAGCGCAGCCAGCCGACGAGGCGCCGTCGCCCGGGTCGCGCCAGCCCGAACAGCGCCAGCCGCACGGGAGCGCCCGCCGCCAGCAGCGGCGCCACCACCACCCACATGACCATGTGCTCGAGCATGTGCACCGAGAGCTGCGCGTCGGCCTGGGTGCCGATCCCCGAGCATAGATCCACGATCAGTACCGCCAGCCCGGCGATGAAGCACGCCGCTCGCCGCCGCGGCCACCGGCGGTGACGGCGGTCACGCCGTCGACCAATCTCCGCCGCCGCCAGGTAGACCGCGCCGGCGGCGACGGTCAGGACCAACATGGCGGTCCCGATCGCGCCGTCGACGCTCCAGTGCAGCGCCAGCGCCCGCAGGCTCATGCCCTACTGAAAGATCTCGGTGGTGCAGTCCCCGCCCGGGAAGTGGATCTCGTGCGGCCGCGCTCCATCGGCCTGCTCGTGGAAGTCCACGAAGAACTCCGGGTCGAGCGCGTAGCTGCCGTCGGGCTGCCGGTCCAGCTTGGTCAGCCAGCCTTTCAGGTCCGGGTAGAACTGGTTGTCCCACGTCGAGTACAGCGAGTTGGAGACGTAGACCCGGCGTCCGTCGAGCGAGTTCTGGAGCATCTGGGGACCGCCGGTCAGCGCCGCGGTCGCCTTGGGATGGCCGCCGTCTCGGCCGAGGAGACCACCGAGCCAGGTCTGCGAGCGCAACACCGGGCTGGCCGGATCAGACACGTCGTAATGACGGAGGTCGCCATGCAGCCAGTTGGAGAAGAACAGGTCCTGGTCGTCGAGCGACAACACGAGGTCGGTGATCAGCCCGGGAACGCCACCCTCCAACGGCCAACCCCCGAGCTCCTCGTTGCCCACGTCGATCACCTTGTTCGTCGTCCAGCTGCCGTTGTCCCGCCGGAAGCGGATGATGTTGCTCGAGAGGGTCGCGCCGACGAATCCTTGGGCCGAGTCGGGTTCGTGCTGCCAGCGGAGCTCCAGCGGGATCCAGCCGTCATCGCCGAGATCGACGGTCTGTACCAGCTTGTGCTGCTCCAGGTCCCAGAAGTGGAGCTTGCGACCGTACTTACCGGCGGCCACGTCGGCCGGGTTGAACCCGTCCTGGAAGGTGTTGGGCGCACCCCACTCGCTGGAGACGAGCGTGTTCTGGCGCGGCTGATACCAGAAGTCGTACATGAAGTCGTACCCGTTGCTGCCTCGATCCCAGCGCTCGGCGACCGAGAAGTCACGGGCATCGAGCACCGCAAAGCCGCCGGGGGCGTTGCCTTCGGCGTCGCCGAGCATCGAGATCGTGATCATGTCGCCCGGCATGCAATGAACCGTGTGCGGGGCGCTCAGCCCGAGCTTCTCCTTGAGCTCCTCGCCCTCGATCACATGCTTGATCCGAGGCGCCCGCGGCTCGGAGATGTCCAAAAGGTGAATCCGGGACGACCTGAACCCCGGAACGACCAGAGTGTCGCGCTGAAGCTGAGAGTGGCAGGCCGACGAGCAGGCGTTCCACCCGAAATGGTGCAGCTCGTCGCCGATGTTGGGCATCTCGGTCCGGTGCACTATCTGCCCGTAACTGGCCGACTCGGGATCGACGTCGACGACGGCGATGAAATCGGGACGGTCGATCCCGGTTCCCTCGTACAGCGAGGCCACGTAGGCGACCTGCTCGGGCGGCTGCTCCCGCGCGACCTGAGGCGACGCGTAACCCGGGCCGCCGGACGGGTCCGAAGAGTGTTCCTGGGCGCTCATCATGGGCTCCTTCCTGGTAAGGCGCCGCCGTCCCCTGACGGCCGGCGGACGCTTGCCGCAGACAGGCTATTGCGCGATGCCGGCCAGGGCAATCTCATCGGTTCCGCCCGACCGCCACCGCCGACATCGTCGTCGTCCTCGCCGTCGCCGCCGCCGTCGTCGCCACCGCCATCGTCGTCGTCGCCGTCCTCGCCGCCACCGCCATCGTCGTCGTCGCCGTCCTCGCCGCCACCGCCATCGTCGCACCGTCGTGGTCCTCGTCGCCTTCGTGAGCATAGATGACTAAATCGATCGAAATACTACTCCCTGGCGATATCCAGGCGCGCGACATGCGGTGGCGGACTCTTCGGGTCAGAGCGTCCGGCGTGCGTTTTGGCGGCCCATCCGGTCGTGGCCTAAGGCATATGCACATGGCGAGCTCAGAACGCGTACCGCGCTGCGCGGCCGCGATCCGAGGGGGGGTTTTGCGCCAAACCCGGGTCGCGCCGCAGGGTTTGTCACCTTAACCACGCTGAGCGGCCCTGCGGGCGACAAATCCGCGGGCCGGGTCACGATTTGTCACGTTTCCCTCGTCGCCGGGCCGGCGGTTTGTCGTGTTTCCCGGGTCGCTGGCGCCCGGCCGCGGACCGCGACGGCCGCAGGCCCGGCCCGTTGTGAACCGCGCGGCGTCCTCCGGCGGGTCAGCGACCGAAGGACCAAGGACCTTCCCAACCACAGCAACGCTTTGACGGACACGATCGGGCTAGGCACTTGTCGTCTCTTGCATGGCGGATTCCCTGGCGGCCGAGCTCCACCCAGGCCGATCCTGCCGGCCCCGCCCGACCGCACCCCAGGCCGATCCTGCCCGGCCCCGCCCGACCGCACCCCAGGCCGATCCGGCCCGGCCCCGCGCGACCGCGCCTCTCCGCCACCAACGCCGGCGGGATACGCTCACGAGGCGACCCTCGCATCCACTCCCGGAGGCCTTTCGATGAGCACGACGACGAGCATTGCATCGCTGCGCGACCGCCGGGCATGGGGAGCGCTCAGGGACCATCACGGCGAGATCAGCCGCCGCCATCTTCGCGACCTGTTCGCCGAGGACGAGGGGCGCGGCGAGCGCTTGGTCGCGGAGGGGGCCGGCCTGTTCCTGGACTACTCGAAGAACCGGATCACCGACGAGACCGTCAGGCTCCTCATCGCGCTGGCGCAGGAGTCGGGACTCGCCGAGCGTACCCAGGCGATGTTCCGCGGGGACCGGATCAACGTCTCCGAGAACCGATCGGTGCTTCACGTGGCGCTGCGCATGCCCAGGGGCAGCTCGCTGATCGTCGACGGCGTCAACGTGGTCGACGAGGTCCACGAGGTGCTGGACCGGATGGCTGCGTTCGCCGATCGGATCCGTTCCGGCGAGTGGAAGGGCCACACCGGCCGGGCGATTCGCAACGTGGTCAACATCGGCATTGGCGGCTCGGACCTCGGTCCGGTGATGGCCTACGAGGCGCTGCGTCACTACTCCGACCGAGAGATGACGTTCCGGTTCGTCTCCAACGTCGACTCCACCGACTTCGTCGAGGCGACCCGGGACCTGGATCCCGCGGAGACGCTGTTCATCGTCTCCTCCAAGACGTTCACGACGCTCGAGACGATGACCAACGCTCGGTCGGCTCGCGAGTGGACGCTGGCCGCGCTGCGCGACGAGTCGGCGATCGCCAAGCATTTCGTGGCGGTGTCGACGAACGCGGAGAAGGTGACCGAGTTCGGCATCGACACCGACAACATGTTCGGCTTCTGGGAATGGGTGGGCGGCCGCTACTCGATGGACTCGGCGATCGGGCTGTCGACGATGCTGGCGATCGGCCCGCAGCAGTTCGAGGATCTGCTGGCCGGCTTTCACGAGATGGACGAGCACTTCCGGGACACGCCGTTCGCGCGCAACCTGCCCGTCCTGATGGCCCTGCTGTGCATCTGGTACGGCGACTTCTTCGGCGCGCAGACGGTCGGGGTCATGCCCTACGAGCAGTACCTGAAGCGGTTTCCCGCCTACCTGCAGCAGCTGACCATGGAGTCCAACGGCAAGCACGTGACGCTGGACGGCGCCGCCGTGGACTACGACACGGGAGCGATCTTCTGGGGCGAGCCGGGGACCAACGGGCAGCACAGCTTCTACCAGCTGATCCATCAGGGAACGAGGCTGATCCCGGTCGACCTGATCGGGTTCGGGAAGCCCCTGAACCCGCTGCGCGATCACCACGATCTGTTGATGTCCAACGTGTTCGCCCAGGCGCAGGCGCTGGCGTTCGGCAAGACCGAGGCGGAGGTGCGGGCGGAGGGCACTCCGGACGCGATCGTCCCCCACCGGGTGATGCCGGGGAATCGGCCGACGAACGTGATCCTCGCCGAGCGCCTGACCCCGCACACACTGGGCGTGCTCGTAGCCCTCTACGAGCACAGCGTGTTCACCCAGGGCGTCATCTGGGGGATCGACTCGTTCGATCAGTGGGGGGTGGAGCTGGGCAAGGCCCTGGCGCAGCGGATCATTCCCGAGCTGGAGTCAGACGCCGAGCCCGACCTGGGGCACGACAGCTCCACCAACGCGCTGATTCGCCGTTATCGCGCGATGCGATGATGCTCACGAGCACCAGCCAACATGACCATGGCGAGACGATGCGCCGGCTGCTCGACGCGTGCAACCAGCGGGGGCTGACCGTGTTTGCGCGCATCGATCACGCCGCCGGGGCGCGCGAGGTCGGGCTGGAGCTAGGCGAGGAGCAGGTGTTGATCTTCGGCAGCCCGAAGGCGGGCACCGGTCTGATGCAGTCAGATCCGAAGGTCGGGATCGAGCTGCCCCTGCGCATCCTCGTCTGGGCGCAGACGGACGCCGTGCACATCGGCTACAACGATCCGCGCGAGCTTGCCGACGGCTACGCCCTGCGCTCCCAGCGCGCCACGCTGGACGCGATGTCCGAGCTGCTGGCCGGCCTCGTCGCCGAGGCCGCCGGCGCGTCGGCGGGGGCCCCCGAGAGCGCGCCGGCCTGAGCCCGCCCCGGCCCGAGCGTGGCCCGCGGTGCTACAGGCGCCCGGCACCCGGTGGTCGGCTATCGTCAGCGCGGATCATGATGTGCGCTGATCGGCGGTCAAGTCGCCCGCTGGCTTGCTTCGGGCCAGCCTCCACCAGCAGCGGCGGCCACTGGAAGACGGCCGCGTGAGCGACCCTTCCGGTCACGGTCGCGTCCGGCGATCGCTCACCCGCCGGCGCTTCTTCCTCGGCGCCGCGGGGCTCGCCGCCGGCGGCGCGGCGGTCGGCGTCGGAGTCGATCGATCGCTGAGCTCCGGGGCCACGGCGGCGGTGCCGCGGGTGGCGCTCGGGCCCGCGGTACCGGGCCTGCCGTCGCGCCAGCATGCCTGGACGGCGACGCTGGCGCGCGATGCTGACGGCAACTCGATCGCCCCTCGGTTCGACCGTCTGCTGTTCTTCGACGTGGTGGGGACCCCCACCCCCGCCTACGCGCGTCTGCTGGAGTCCTCGCTGAGGACCCTGGAGCACCGGTACCGGTGGGGTCCCGGCGGACTGCTGTTCACCGCCGGCTGGGGACCTGACTACTTCGAGCACGTCCTTCGCGGAGCGTCGCCGATCCCTCGGGCGAGGGCCTTGTCGGATTTCGAGCTGCCGGCGATCGACGACTACCACCTGTGCCTGCACTTCGCCTGCGACGACGAGCGCCGGCTGGCCGATGTCGAGGCCGCGCTCGTCCACGGGGTCCCGCTGGCGGGCGCCGCCGGCCCGCTGCAGATCTCCAGCGCGCTGCGCTGGCGCGAGACCCGCACCGGGTTCGTGGGCACCGGACTGCCGGCGGCCCACCAGAACGTCGGCGGGATCCCCGCCGGTGATCCTGTGGCCAAGGCATCGCCGCTGTTCATGGGCTTCAAGTCCAATCTGAAGCGAAATCAAGCGACCGAGGACGCGGTGACCCTGCCCGACGGGCCGTTCGCGGGCGCCACCACCATGCAGGTCAGCTATATGCGGCTACGTCTCGACAGCTGGTATCAGGATCTCAGCGAGCGCGAGCGCGTGGCGCGCATGTACGCGCCTCAGGTTACGCCGCACCAGGTGAGCGGGTTCACCACCGATGCGCCCAGCGACCCCAAGCGGCTCGGGCAGGCGATCAGCCGCTACGGGGTCATCGGCCACGCCCAGACTTCGGCCACGGCGCGTCGCCACGGCCGGCCGTTGATGATCCGCCGCGATTTCAACACCACCGACGGCGGCCAGGCGGGGCTTCATTTCGTCTCGGTGCAACGATCGATCGAGGATTTCGTCCGGACCCGGACCGCGATGAACGCCAGCGGCGCCCAGCTGCAGAACCCGTCGATCACCGACACCGTGAACAACGGGATCAACGAGTTCATGTTCGTCCTCAAGCGCGCCAACTACATCCTCCCAACGCGCGCCGAGCGCTCGTTTCCTCAGCTCCCCAACCGGCAGTCCGGGCTCGGCCAGAGCACCTGATCCTGCCAACCAACCGGCGGGCAACGGGACAACGACGACGGCCGGCGCCGAACCAGGTGTGGGACTCCACACCCTAGGGTGGGCTGTCACACCGCGACGGTGGGTCTAGTGTGGGCGGCAATCCGCACGATCGCCGCCAGGACCGTGACCATCCAAATCATTGACCACCGCCGCGATGAAGCTCTTCGTGGCACCGTCCTTGGCCGGGGGCGCCAGATCGGGAGCCGGCGTGTTGGGGGCAGACCAGATAGCAGGGACACGCCGGATGTGGGGGCACACCGCAGCGAACAGAACCCCGGCGTGTGCGGGCACGCCGGGGGTGCGGGGAGACGCGGAGGCGCCGCTATCGACGAGGCGGCGCGCTTGCGCAGGCGATCGTCATTACCGTCGCGCCGGATGAGCGCGTCGCCGGCAGGATGATTCGGCATTTGCGGCGATGCCCATCCTGCCGGACCGATCGAGCCGATCGCCGGGGGCGCGGCGATCGGCTCGACCACTGCGCTGCCGGTCAGAACTCCTGGGCGCTCAACACGCCGGACAGCAACACGGCTGCCACTAGTCGCGCGCGCTTCTCGTTCTGGGCCAGCCCGGCGAGACCGTAGCGATCGAACAGGACCCGCAGATGAGCCTTGACGGCGTCCACCGTGAGATGGACCTCCGCGGATATCTGCTTGTTGGTGGCCGGCGTCGCGGTGTCCGAGGCCTGGACGGGTCGACATAGCGCGATCAGGATCTTGCGCTGCATCGGGGACAGGGGGAGTACGGGGGCGACGCCCTGGCTGGACACGGTCGAGTCGGCGAGCGAGATGGCGGGGGCGCGGAAGATGATCTCGGTGGCGCCGCACCCGATCCGATCGTGGTCGACCAGGCGGCGACGGCCGTGGACGCGGGCGTCGTTTATGTAGGACCCGTTGCGAGAGAGTCCGTCGTCCACGAACGTCCACCCCTGGGCGACGCGCTCGACCAGGGCGTGCGCCCGTGACACCTCGGCATCGCCCGGCAGGGACACGTCCGCCTGCGGATCGCGGCCGATCGTGACCCTCCAGCGGTCCGTCGCCAGCGGCAGGATCCGCTGTCGACCGCCGTGGTCGCGCCAGACCAGGAACGGGGTGCCGGCACGCTCGGCGGCGATCATCTCCTGGAGCTCCGCCGGGCTGCGCTCGAACCGGACCGAGGCTGCGGAGCGGGCGTCCGCCGGCACGGTGCCGGCCCGTCGCGTCTCGGTCATGGCCACCAGCCCGGGGTCGTCATCGCGCCTGGGAAGCTACCGGAGCCTTTCGATTCCGGCGCGATCCGTGGCACGATGGGACAGTGGTTGCGCGTTCGGACGTTGGGGCCGCATTCGCGGCCGCGGGATATCGGATCGAGGCGGTGATCGGCCGCGGTGGGGTCGGGACGGTCTACCGAGCGGTGCAGCTGAGCCTGCGACGCGATGTCGCCCTGAAGCTGCTGACGCCGAGCGGCCAGACCGAACCGGCGTTCCGCGAGCGCTTCCTGGAGGAGTCGGTCCTCACCGCGAGCCTGGAGCATCCGAACATCGTCCCGGTATACGACGCCGGCGAGGTGGACGGAACCCTGTATCTGGCGATGCGCTACATACCGGGCAGCGATCTGCAGGGAATGATCCGCCGGGAGGGCCGGCTGTCTCCGCACGCCTCGATCGGGATCTTGGAGCAGGTCGCCGCCGGGCTGCAGACCGCCCACGGCGCCGGCCTCGTGCACCGCGACGTCAAGCCGAGCAACGTCCTGATCGCCGGCGACCACGGGCCGGAGCAGCCGCTGCACGCGTGGCTGGGCGACTTCGGCCTCAGCCGGCGGATGGCCGACCCGGCGGAGGCATCGAGCGAGCGCCCGCTGGGAACCGTCCACTACGTGGCTCCGGAGCAGATCCGGGGTGACCCCGCCGACGCCCGCTCCGATGTCTACTCGCTTGGGTGCCTGTTCTACGAGTGCCTCACCGGCACGGTTCCGTTCGCGGCGCATTCGTCGGTCGCGGCGGTGCTGTTCGCGCACGTCAACTCCGACCCGCCGCGGGTCGCCGAGCTCGGCCTCGGCCTCCCCGCCGCGCTCGACGACGTGCTCGGATGGGCGCTGGCCAAGGATCCGGCGCAGCGACCGGAGTCGGCGGTCCAACTGGCGCGGGTGGCCGCGGTCGCGCTCTCCGGTGAGGCGTCGCGCCCCGGTGCTCTGGCCGGACCCAGTCCCCGCCTCGGGACGTCCACCCCCCGACGCCGCCGCGCCAGCCGGCCGATCGTGGGCCGCCTCGTCGAATCCGAGGATCTGATCTCACTGCTCGACGATGCGGTGGCCGGCGCCGGCGGCGTCGCGATGCTCTCCGGCGACCCCGGCATCGGCAAGACGACCCTGGCTCGGGAGCTGTCGACATTCGCCGAGCAACGCGGCATCCCGGCGGTGTGGGGCGTCGGCTCCAGCGCCGAGGCGGCACGTCCGTACTGGCACTGGATCCAGATAGTGCGGGCGATCGCCGGCCGGCGCGAGGGCCGCGGGGTCGTGGACGGGCTCGGCGTGGCCGGCGGCTGGCTGCGCACGATCGTGCCGGACCTCGACTCAGACGTCGCGCCAGCGCCGTCCACCGACTCCGATGAGGGACGCTTCCACGTCTACGACGCGCTCCTGCGGCTGGTGGAGAGCACCGCCGATCGCAGCGGGCTGCTGATCGTGCTCGACGATCTTCACCTCGCCGACGAGGCGTCGCTGCGCGCGTTGTCGTACATCTCCCGATCGGTGGCCGGCCAGCGAATCCTGATCGTCGGCACCCAGCGAGACCTGGATCTCGAGCATTCGCGCAGAGGGGCAGTCCCGTTCTCGGAGCTGGTGCGGCCCACGCTCGGGATCGCCGTGAAGGGTCTGGCGGTTCCCGACGTCCGGCTCATGATCGAAGCTCGCCGCGGGTCGCCGCCATCGCAGGCGCTGGTCGCGCGAATCCATGATCTGACCGCCGGCAACCCGCTGTTCGTCTCCGAGCTGCTGAGCCTGATCGAGGCCGAGCGGATAGCCGACGACTCGATCACCCGGCGCGGGGCGCTGCCGCTGCCCACGGGGGTGCGCGATGCGATCACTGCCCGGCTGTCCCTGCTCTCGCCGCCAGCCCGCGAGCTGCTGGGGGTGGCGTCGGTGATCGGGCAGCGGTTTTCCACCGGCGTCCTCGCGATCGCCTCCGACACCCCGGCGGTGGTGGTTCTGGAGCGGCTGGACGAGGCCGTCCGGCTCCGCCTCATCCGTCCGGTGACCGACTCTCCCGACGGCTACACGTTCGACCACGGTCTGGTCGCGGCCACACTGTATGACCGGCTCGGGCGCCCGGAGCGGATGGCCCTGCACCGCGCGGTCGCCCTCGCGCTGGGAAGCGGTGGGGAGGTGACCGCGGGCGAGGCGCTCACCGAGATCGCCCGGCACCACCTCGCGGCGGCGCCGGCGCACGACCCGGGCACCGCCGTCACCTACGCGTGGCGCGCCGGCGATTGGGCGATGTCCCGCTTCGCCTACGACCAGGCGGTGACGATGTATCAGCGAGCGCTGGCCGTGGCCGCGGTCGCCGAGGCGCAGCGGGGGGCGCTGCTCCAGGCGCTCGGCGACGCGCAGATGCGGGCCGGCGACACCCGGGGCGCGCGCCAGACGCTGATCGAGACGGCCGACGCGGCGCGGGCGCGCGACGACGCGGTGGCATTTGCTCACGCCGTGCTCGGATGCGGCATCTGGGGGCTGACCAACGGCATCGACGAGGAGATCATCGGACTCGCCGAGGAAGCGGCGACCCGCCTGGCGGCGAGCGATCAGCCGGGCCTGCTGGCCCGCGTCAACAGCTTCCTGGCCGCCGCCATCTACTGGTCAAACGAGGTGGAGCGCCGCGAGCGGCTCGCCGGCGACGCGCTGCGCATCGCCCGAGCCCAGCACGCCCACCGTGCTGATTCCGACTCGGCCGCCACCCTCGGCTACGTGCTCGGACGTTTCCTGCTGGCGCGTTGGGGACCGCGCTCGGCGCAGCGGGACCTGCTCCACTCCGACGAGGCGATCAAGCTGGCGCGGACGCTCGCGGACGGCGAGCTGGAGCTCTTGGTCCGCAACTGGCGGATCACCGAGCTGCTCGGGCTCGGCCGGTTCGCGGCGGTCGACCGCGAGATCGCGCGCGTGGAGCAGATGGCCGGCGAGCTGCGCCAGCCACGCGCGATGGTGTTCCTGCCGCTGCACCACGCCATCCGGGCCGCCACCGCCGGCCGGTTCGCTGAAGCCGAGCAGCTCAACGCCCGTTCCGCGGAGATCGGACGCGAGGTCCGCGGCTCGGTGAGCGAGCTGGCCGGCTCGGCCCAGCTGCTCATGATCCGCCTGCTCCAGGGTCGGCTACCGGAGCTCGAGCGGCCGCTGCGGGCGCTGACGGCGTCGCGCCCGGAGATGGTCGGCTACCGCTGTGCGCTGGCGGCGATGCTGATCCAGGCAGGACGCCCGGCCGAGGCCCGGGACGAGCTGGAGCGGCTCACCGAGAATGGAATCGAGACCCTCCCGCCAGATTGCACCTACCTGCTGATGCTCGCCCTGACCGGCGACGTGGCCGCCGAGCTGGGCGACGCCGAGCGCTCGCGCCAGGTGTATGACCGGCTGGCCGAGTACAGCGGCCGGTGGGTCGTCTCCGCCGGCGCCTCGGCTCTGTGGCCCGTCGATCGTTCGCTCGGACGACTGGCCATCACGATGGGCAGGCCGGAGATCGCACTGCAGCACATCGCCCGAGCGCGCACTCAGAGCGAGCGAGCCGGCGCCGACCCCTCGGTGGCCCTCGTGACCCTGGACGAGGCCCGCGCCCGGCGCGCCCGCGGTCGCCCCGAGGACCTGGCGCGGGCTCGGGAGTTGGCCGGCGAGGCGCTCAGCCGGTCCCAGGCGCTCGGCATGGGCGGAGTGGTGGATGCGGCGGTATCCCTGGACGTCGAGCTCGAGCTCGAGCTCGGCGTCGAGGCCGAGGCGTGAGCAGTGCGGTCGAGTGCGCGCTAACTGTTTCGAACGGACCCACTAAGCCCGGCCGTCGGCGATCGCCCGCAGCGCCTTCATCCCCGGCACGAACAGGTAGTAGCCGCCGCGGACGGTGACGAACTGCCGGTCACGGGTGACGATCGCCGGGGGATCGTGCCGGTCTCCCGGGATCAGCATCCGCTCCGTGTCACCCTCTCGGTGCAGGCCGCCGATGAGGAAGTCGCGATCCGCGCCGAGGCCGAACGCATCCCCCTGCATCAGCCAGTTGCCCTGGATCTGCTCGAACTGGCGGCTGATGCTGGCGTTGAAGCCAACGAAGATCAGCCCGCGCTCGCTCGCGTCGGTGTACGGCATGCCGCGGCGGATGATCCGGTTGCGCCGCGATCGCTCGGTGCGGAAGCCGAGCGCATCTCGCGGATAGGAGCGCCTCACGTGGGCGCCAAGCGGACACTGAAGCCCCGCCGGGTCATCGCCGTAGACGAAATCGTTGGTCTGGGAGGCCTCGGATGGCGGGACCGCCTGGGCCCCGCCCCTCCGAGAACCGCGCGATCGGCCCGACGGCGGTCGGCGGATCAGCGAGTCGCCATCCCTCCACCTTCCGACGATCCGCGCCGCGAGCAGCTCCTGAGCCGCCGGATCGGGACCCGCCTGCTCGCGGACCCACCCGTCGAACACCTCGACGTGCTGTGCCAGCTTGCGCCACACCATGAACGTCGCATTGGCCAGCAACGGGTGGTCCTCTCCGGGAACGACTCGGTCCTCGTCCTCGTGGCCGAGCACAAATTCCCCAAGCCGGATGGGGCGCCACTGGTCTCCCAGCAGCCGCCACCACGCCCGCCGCTGCATGCCCTCGGCGCGGGCCGGTCGCCGATCCCGCGACGCCCCGGCGACCGCCGGCTGTGAGAAGCCGTCGCTGAACCCGAAGTGCTCGCGGGTATCCGCCAACGCATCCGCCGTCTGCACCCAGACCGTCTCCATGCCGCCCGCCGACAGCTCCTCGCGCAGGGCTCGGACCTCCCGGTCGCGGATGTCGCAGTGGTCGCCATAGAGCGTGAACAGGAGGTGGGCTCCATCGGCAAGCTCCGGCGTCCAGCGGTCGGGATCGTTGGCCCCGAGGTCACCCAGGGCGGCTCGCGCCCGCGCGGACATGCCCTGGCGAAAATCGCCGTAGTCGGCAAACGGGGTCATCGCCACTCCGAGCCGCTGCAGCCCCGGGGCGGTGAAGGCCACGTTCAGACACGAAGTGGGCCGGTCGTCCCAGTGCTCTTCGGTCCTGATCCGCGGGACCAGATCGCCCAGCAGCCGGCGGGCAGCGCCGGGCTCGGTGACCGCCGCGAACACATATCCGGCGTGCTCGTGGCTGGCATAGCCCCGCAGGATGTTGCCCTGCAGATCGCTGCGGAAGCTCACTCGCCTCCCATCAGGCGCTGGATCGCCGGCAGCTGGCGGAACTCGTGCGCCAGGTCGGTCGGGTGACGTCCGGCGGCGCGGGCGGCGAACCGGGCCAGCTGCGAGCGGAGGGTCAGCGCGGCGTTTACCTGCGCCACGGTGACCTGTGGCGGGAACGCGCCGACCACGTACGGGCTCCGGCAGTGGTTCCCGGGATCAGACAGGTAACGCCGCAGCCCGGCGCGGTCAACGCCGGCGCTCCCCGCAGACAGCACGCAATGACTCCAGATCGTCAGTGCCTCGTCGGTGGCGACGAGCGCGTGCAGGTAATCGTGCAGCGGCCCGTCGAAGCGACTCGAGAACATCAGGTACTTCTCATCTTGAAGCTCGATCACCACGAACCGTGCGAAGTGTGTTGGCGGCAGGGCGCCGCTGAACGGTGACCGGGGCGGCTCGCCGGGGCCGGCCGCCGACGGGAGAGGGTCGCGCGGCAGCTGCTCTAGATAGTGGGCGAGCGCCTCGTCGTGGCCGGGCTTGACCGGGGTGATGATCAGTACCTCCGACATGGCTACAGCAGCCCTTGCACGCTGACCAGCAGGGCCTGCCAGCGGCACTGGAACTCCGCCGGCGACACGCCGGCGGTGGCGGCGGTAAAGCGCCGGATCCGCGACTCCAGCTCCAATGCCTGCGCAATCACCTGTGTCGTGCCCCCGTCGTGGTAGTCGGTCCAGAAGTGGCCGACGCCGGCATCGATCTCAGCCACCCAGTCGGTGAGCCCGGTGGTCGGGACCGCCCCCGGAAACTTGGTGGTTGCCCCCCAGATGCAGCGCCACTGAACGGGCATGATCCGGCCGAAGTCCGGTATGTAAGTCTGGTCGGCGCCGCTCCAGTTGGTCTCGAACAGCAGATAGGTCGGCTTGGCCGCGTCCGGCCACAACGTCCACCGGGCGAGCGCGATCACCTTCATCTTCAGCAGCGGCCGGATCGCGATCGTGGTCATGTTGCCGAACGCGAACACCGCCCGCAGGCGCAGCTTCTGTCGTGGCTTGAGCTCGGTGACCGCGGTGACCGCTCCCCAGCGCCGGTAGGTCGCCTTCCCGGGGGAGCCGGGGTCCGCTGCGATTTCACGCCCGATGGCCACTTGCCAATTCAACTACAGTGCTGGGCGAGGCATGTGAAATCGAACAGGGGGCACTACGACGCGGTCGTCATCGGCTCCGGCTTCGGCGGTGCCGTGGCGGCACATCACCTCGTCCGCGACACCGGCCTGCGCGTGCTGATCCTGGAGCGCGGGATGCCCTACCCGCCGGGCTCGTTTGCCCGCACCCCACACGAGATGCGCCGCAACTTCTGGGATCCGTCGGCGGGACTGCACGGATTGTTCGAGGTGTGGTCGTTCTCGAAGGTGAGGGCCCTGGTGGCCAGCGGCCTCGGCGGCGGATCGTTGATCTACGCGAATGTCATGCTGCGCAAGCCGCCGGACACGTTCGGCGCCGATGCCGCCAACGACTTCCTGCCGTGGCCGATCGATTACGACGCGCTGGCGCCGGAGTACGAGGACGCCGAGCGTGTTCTGGCGCCCAACCCGCTGCCGGCGGAGTACCTGAGTGAGGATGGCGGTGTCCCGAAGACCCGGTATTTCCTGAAGGCCGCCGCCGACGCCGGGCTGAAGGCCGACCTGGCGCCGGTGGCGATCACGTTTCGAGCGCGAAACGGGGCCGGCGACACCGAAGCGGCCGCCGCCCCCAACGTTCCGTTCGGCCTGCCCAACCTCCACGGCCGCCCCCGGCACACCTGCACGCTGGTCGGCGAGTGCGACCTCGGCTGCAACCAGGGCGCCAAGAACAGCCTCGACTACACCTACCTGGAGCGATTCCTCGCCGACGGGGAGGACCGCGCCCGGATCTTCACCTGCTGTGAGGCGACGCGAATCGAGCCCGCGCCGGACGGCTATCGCGTGCACTACGTAGAGCACGCCGGGGCGCGGGCGGCGGTGAGGCGGCGTGAGCGACTCGCCCCCGGCGGCGCCCCGCTGCTCGATCCTGACACCGATGACGACGGCGAGACCTGGACGCGAAGCGTGACCGCGGGGGTGGTGATCGTCGCCGCCGGGACGTTTGGCTCCACCCGGCTGCTGCTCTCCAGCCGGACATCGTTGCCGGCGCTGAGCCCGCAGCTCGGTCGCCGGTTCTCGACCAACGGCGACCTGCTCACGTTCGCGCGTGATTGCGCCGGCGATCAGGGGGATGGCTGGCGCGACCTCGATCCCAGCCTGGGCCCGGTGATCACCGCCTACGCCGAGTACCGGTCAGGCGGCCGCCGGTTGTGGATGCAGGACGCGGGTGGACCCGCCCTGACCGAGTGGGCGTGGCAGACGGGCGAGATGGCGCGCGACCTGTGGAAGGCCCGCCGGCTGCTGCCCAGCCTGGTGCGCGGACAGCCCGGCGGCCGGGTCAGCCGCCTCGTCGCCCGAGCTCTGGGCTCGGCGCAGTCGTCGGCGGCGATGCTGCCGATGCTGACAATGGGACAGGACTCGAGCGGCGGACGGTTCCGCCTGCAGGGCGACGGCCTGTCGCTGGACTGGACTCCCCGGGGCGCGTCGCGGCCGTACTTCGAGGCGGCTGAGGGCCTGGCGGGAATGCTGGCGCGCCACCTCGGGGGGCGGCTCGGGCCACCGGGGTTCGCGCGTCTCAGCCAGGGCCTGACGGCGCACCCGCTCGGTGGCTGTCCGATGGGCACCGACCGCGCCACCGGGGTGGTGAACAGCCGCGGCGAGGCGTTCGGTTACCCCGGGCTGTTCGTCGCCGACGGGTCGATCATGCCCGGCCCGGTAGGCCCCAACCCCAGCCTCACGATCGCCGCGCTGGCCGCCCGGATCGGCAAGGCGGCGGTGGCGAGGAGCACGGGGTGACGGCGGCTCAATCCTCGGGAGTCAGCTGGAGCGAGAGTTTCAAGGGCTGGCTGGCGTTCGGCCAGACCGACTTCAACCAGGCGATGCGCAGCTGCCATGGCGAGCCGGCCCGGGCCCACCTGAGCGTCAGCGTCCCGAACCTGGACGACTACCTGGCTCAGCAGTCTGACGGCGGCGTCTCCGCGGCTCCGGCCCGCCCCGGGATGGTCACCGGCGGGTCGATCGAGTGTGCCGGATTCAACGGGACGGTCACCATCACCGGTGGCACGTTCCTCGCGTTCGTCACCGCCACCGATCGGGAGCCGCGTGACGGATTGCACCTGCGCATGCGCTACGACCTGACACTTCAGGGGCCGGACGGGCGGCCGCTCTGGTTCGCCGGCTTCAAGCTGCTCGAGAACGATCCCGGGTACGACTCGTGGTCGGACACCACCACTCTGTTCGTGCGGATCTTCGCCGGCGGGGGGCCCGGGCCGGCTGCGGGCAATGTAGATGCGGCCGCCGCCTCCGGCGGCGAGCCGCTGTTGATGACGTCGCCGGTGGCCATCGGCGTGCTCTGCATCACCCCCCTGGCGTTCATGCGCGAGCTGGCGAGCTTCCGCGGCACCGGCCGGTCCATCGCCGAGCGAGCCAAGGCGGTGGCTCGCTACCAGTGGTTCTTCGGATCCAGCCTGGCCCGTGCCTATGCCGGGGCGCCGGCGAGCGACTCGCGCCCCAGCTTCCCGCGAGACCGTATGGACGTTCCCTGGGGCCTGGGCGGGGCGGCCGCGCCTGGCGAGGGGCGGTTTGAACCGGTGACCGGCACCGGGCTTGGCCGGGCCATCATCCCCTTCTCGGTTCCGGACCTCGACTTCCCGCTGAACCTGCACCGGTTGCGCCGTCTGGACCCCGATGGCCGGCCGGTGGCGCCACAACGGGGGCCGGTGCTGCTGGTTCCGGGCTCCGGAGTGCGCGCGCAGATGTACTACGGCCAACCGATCGGCCCGTCCTGCGCCGAGTTCCTGCTCGATGCCGGATATGACGTGTGGGTGGAGAGCTGGCGCGCCTCGATCGATCTTCCCCCCAACCCGTACACGCTGGATCACGCCGCGATGATCGATCACCCACGTGCCGTGGAGACGATCCTCGGTATCTGCGAGCGCGAGGGCGGCGGCGAGGAGTGCAAGGCGGTCGTTCACTGCCAGGGCTCGATCAGCTTCATGATGGCGGCGGTGGCCGGGCGGCTCGACCGCCGCGTCACCCAGATCGTCTCCAGCGCGGTGTCGCTGTTCCTCGACGTCACCGGCTCCACCTGGCTCAAGCAGCGGCTGGCGATGCCGGTCGTGTCCCGGCTGTTTGACGGACTCGACGCACAATGGGGGATCCGCCCGACGACTCCGCCGGCCGGACTGTTCGCGGCGGTCGGCCGGCGCCTGGAGCGCCCCTGCGGCAACCCCTCGTGCCAGGTGGCCAGCTTCATGTACGGGTCCGGCTGGGACGTCCTGTTCCGACACGTGGATGACCACGGAGACCCCTGGGTGGCCGACCTGGTTCACGAGTGGACCAGCCGCGAGCTGGGCTATACCCCGCTCACCCTGATCGGTCAGGTGTCGGAGTCCAGCCGTCACGGTCACATCGTCCCGTCATCACCACCGCACCCGCCCGACACTCCGGCCGGGTACTTCACCGGACCGCCGCAAACCGACGCCCAGATCACCTTCATCGCCGGCGACCGCAACAACATGTTCCGCTGGCAGGGACAGCGGCGGGCCAAGCAGTACTTCGACGAGGCCGCGCGTCCCGGGCAGGCGGATTTCGTCCTCGCGCCCGGCTTTGGGCATCTCGACACGTTCTGGGCCCGCCGAGCCCCGGAGGTGATCTTCCCGGTGATTCGCGACGGCTTGGAGTGGCAGCGGGGTGAGCCTGCGCCCAGTCAGCGCGACGACCGCCTGATCGCGGGCGACCCGCTGCCCCCGCGCCGGGGCCGGCTGCTCGGGCGGTCCGGCCGGACCGCGGCCTGAGCTGGCCCACACTCGGACGACGCCATCGTCCAACTCCGGGGCATGCCGGTGTGAGGCTCGCGTTGCCGCGATTGACTGAGCGGCGGTCGCAGAGTAGATTCGCGCCGGACAGGGGGTCCCCCGAGGCGCGCGAAAGTGACCGGGTGCAATGGCTGAAGAGGTGCAGATAGCGCGGGGCGGCAGCTTCGCAAAGATCCGCGACCCGTTGGGCGTGATGGTTCTCTCGCTCGTCACCATCGGGATCTACTACCTGTTCTGGTACTACTTCATCAATCGCGAGATGCGCGATCTCGGTGAGGCGAGGGGCGTCGACATCGGCCACAGCCCGGCCACATCGCTGGTGGCGATCACGATCGGCGGTTTCATCATCGTTCCCCCGTTCGTCTCGCACTGGATGGTCGGGACTCGCATGGAGCGCGCCCAGCAGGCCGTTGGCGTGTCCGGCGGGAACGGGGTGATCTACTTCATCCTCTGGGTGCTCCCGCTGGTGTCGATCGTGTCGCCGTTCTACATGCAGACTCAGCTGAACGCGGTGTGGCACGCGCTGCAGGACGAGGGGCACGAGGCACCCCCCACGCAGTTCGCGTCCGTCGAGTAGGCGCGCCCGGTCGCGCGCTCGCCCGGCCGGGGCGGCTGCCCTCCCCTAAACCGAGATCGGGCGCAGCACGTCAGCGCGCATCGGCTGCGTGAACACGCGCTCGCCCGGCTGCTCGCCGGCCTCCCCCAGGCGCTCGAGCGCCGCCGCGATTTCCTCCCGGCGGGCGTCGAAGACCGCCGCCCGGGCGGGATCGACGCTGACGATCCGATCCCGGTAGGCGTCGATGCCGGCGAGGCGGAGCCGGACGTCGTAGTCGACGGTGGTCGTTCGCCTCAGGCCGGCCGCGGCGGCATCGGCCAGCGCCTCCTGCGCCGCCCGCCTGACCGCCACCTCGTTCTCGACCAGGCTGGTGAGGGTGAAGTAGTCTCCCTGCGCCAGCGGCTCGGCCACGTACACGGCGCCGTCAGGTCGCAGCACCCGCCGCGCCTCGCGCAGCGCCGCCCCGAGGTCGGCGGGCGCCACGTGGTGCAGCGTGCGCATGAACAGCGCCAGATCGATCGACGCGTCGGGGAGCGGGAGGTCCTGGGCCATCCCGATCTCATACCGGGCGCCGCTGCCGTCGTCCCGCGCCAGCGCCGCGGCCAGCTGGGCCTCGGAGATCTCCACGCCGACGAGGCGCGCGCCCCGCGCGCTCAGCTCCCGGACCAGCCCGCCTCCGCCGCAGCCGACGTCGACCACGTCCTTGCCCGCCGGCGCCGCCAGACGCTCGAGCATCGACAGGTCGGTGACGACCTCGCGCGCCACGCCACGATCGTAGTCGGCCGCGCGCGCTGGATCGACTACAGCTCGGCTTGCGCTGGTGCTGGTGCTGGTCCGAGCCGGCGCCAGGCGTTGATCACTCCGCCGTAGGCGGCGACGCAGGGTGACTCTCTCGCGTCCATTTGCGTTGGGCCGTGCTCGCGCCGGCGGCCTGCTCGCCCGGCCAGTCGTTGCGGCGTGGGATGGCGCCGTCGGCGCGACCCATGCTCGCAGGGCCTCGAGGATCGCGGTGCGGTCCCACCGCCTCGGCGAGAGCCTCTCCACGGCGGCCGAGGTCGCGGTGGGGTTGGACCGCGCGCTGCTGCTGTGGCGCCTGCAGAGCACGACGGCCGCGATCGTTCACCGAGACCATCCTCGTCGAAGGGATTCTCCAGCGGCGTGACCGCGCCGCGCACGAGGCGCTGCTTAGTTGGGCGTCCTCGAGCGGATTCGAACGCTCTCGGATGAAACGGGCCGCACGCGCGCGACCGGGGCCTGATTGTCGCGGCCGGTATCGGGGAAGCCACCAGGGGTCGCTTGCACTTCATACCAACGGGAGGGTCTTCATGGCGGACAGCGTGTATCGCGTCACCGAGGTGGTTGGTGTCAGCAGCGAGTCTTGGGAGGCGGCCGCTCGTGTTGCGGTGGAGACGGCGGCGAAGAGCGTACGCGAGCTGCGCATCGCTGAGGTGATTCGTCAGGACCTGACGATTCAGGACGGGGCGGTGGTCAACTACCGAGTCCGTCTGGGGATCTCGTTCAAGTTCAATCCGGAATGACGGACTAAGTGGCCCGGGCCCGGTCCGCCGACCTCGGGCGGGCGTGGCTGGGTCGCTCCCGCCGGGACCATCATCCACACGTCAAGCCCGAGCCCGGGCCTGCTCTAATGAGCCGTGCTCCGTAAGTCCGACCCCGAGAGAGGACGAGATGAACGCAGACGGCGCCGATCCCCGCGCGGGCCATCTGGCCGACGCCGATGATCTGATCGATGTCGATCGTCTACTGGCCGCGTACTACGATCGCCGACCGGACCACTCGGACCCCGGCCAGCAGGTCGCATTCGGGACGTCGGGTCACCGCGGCTCGTCGCTGCACGGCACCTTCAACGAGGCCCATGTGCTCGCTATCAGCGAGGCGGTGTGCCGGTATCGCCAGGGACAGGGGATCGACGGCCCGCTGTTTCTGGGGCGCGACACCCATGCCCTGTCCGAGCCGGCGTTTCGCACGATCTTGGAGGTCCTGGCCGCGCACGCCGTCGATGTGGTCGTCGACGCCGACAACGGCGCCACCCCGACGCCGGTGATCTCCCACGCGATCCTCCGCCACAACCGCGGCGGTGGGCGCGGCCAAGCCGACGGCATCGTCGTCACCCCCTCGCACAACCCCCCGCAGGACGGCGGCTTCAAGTACAACCCGACCCACGGCGGCCCTGCGGACACCGACGTGACGGGTTGGATTCAGCGCGAGGCCAACCGGCTGCTCGGCGATGACGTGCGGGATGTCCGTCGCGTTGGCTTCGATTCCGTCGATCCTCGCCGTCGCGACTATGTCTCCGAGTACGTCGACGACCTCCCGGCGGTCGTCGACCTGGAGGCGATTCGCGAGGCCGGAGTGCGACTCGGCGTCGATCCGCTCGGGGGAGCGTCGCTGGCGTACTGGTTCGCGATCGCCGAACGCCACCGGCTCGATCTGACCGTCGTCTCCGATGCCATCGATCCGACTTTCCGGTTCGTGCCGCTCGACCGGGACGGCAAGATCCGGATGGACTGCTCCTCGCCGTGGGCGATGTCTCGGCTGCGGGAGATGGCCGGCGACTTCGACGTGGCGTTCGCCAACGATCCCGACGCCGACCGCCATGGGATCGTCACGCCCGGCGCCGGCCTGATGAACCCCAACCACGTCCTCGCCGCGTGCGTGTCGTATCTGTTTGGCGGCCATCGCCAATGGGAGCCAGAGGTGGCGGTGGGTAAGACCCTGGTGAGCTCCAGCGTGATCGACCGCGTCGCCGCCGAGCTGGGTCGCCAGCTCGTAGAGGTGCCGGTCGGCTTCAAGTGGTTCGTCCCCGGTCTCCTCGACGGCGCGCTCGGCTTCGCCGGAGAGGAGAGCGCCGGGGCCACCTTCCTGCGGCGGGACGCAACCACCTGGACGACTGATAAGGACGGCCTCATTCCCTGCCTCCTCGCCGCCGAGATGAAGGCCAAGACCGGTAACGACCCGGGAGAGATCTATGCCGACCTGGCCGCCCGCTTCGGCGAGTCGGCCTACCAACGGATCGACGTCGCCGCCTCGCCCGAGGAAAAGGACGTCCTGGGGGCGCTGTCACCGGAGCAGGTGCCCGGTTCGGAGCTGGCGGGCGATCGGATCACCGACGTCCTCACCAGCGCCCCGGCCGAGCCGCACCCGCCGATCGGCGGGATCAAGGTCGTCACCGACCGCGGCTGGTTCGCGGCCCGTCCCTCCGGTACCGAGGACGTCTACAAGGTCTACGCCGAGTCGCTGGCGGGCGAGGATCACCTTCGGCAGATTCTCGCCGAGGCGCAGGAGATCGTGTCCGGCGCCCTGTCGGCGGCGGGGGCGGCGGCGCGATGATGACTCCCGAGGCGGCGCGATGATGACCCCCGGGGCGGCGCGATGATGACCCCAGGGGCGGCGCGATGATGACCCCCGAGGCGGCGCGATGATGACCCCCGACCAAGCCCGAGTTTTCGCCATCGTTCTCGCCGGCGGGGAGGGCAAGCGGCTCGCGCCGCTGACGCTGGATCGGGCCAAGCCGGCGGTGCCGTTCGGCGGGAACTACCGGCTGATCGACTTCGCGTTGTCCAACCTCGTCAATGCCGGCTACCGCCGGATCGTCGTGCTCACCCAGTACAAGAGCCACTCGCTCGACCGCCACATCTCCACCACCTGGCAGCTGTCCCCGCTGCTCGGCAATTACATCGCTCCGGTGCCCGCTCAGATGCGCCGCGGCCCGTACTGGTTTCAGGGGTCCGCCGACGCGATCTACCAGAACCTCAACCTGCTGCGCGACGAGCGGCCCGACCACGTGATCGTGTTCGGCGCTGATCACATCTACCGCATGGATCCGGCGCAGATGGTCCGCCAGCACATCGAATCAGGTGCGTCGGTGACGGTGGCCGCGCTCCGCACACCGATCGAGCAGGCCGACCAGTTCGGGGTGATCGAGACCGCTGCCGACGGCCGTACGATCACCGCGTTCCGGGAGAAGCCCGAGGACGCCGTCGGCCTACCCGGCGCGCCCGACCAGGTTTATGCCTCGATGGGGAACTACGTGTTCCGCAACGACGTCCTGGTCGATGTGGTCACCCAAGACGCCAAGGCCCGGGAGTCAGCTCACGACATGGGCGGCAACGTCATCCCGATGCTCGTCAACTCGGGGACGGCAGAGGTCTATGACTTCTCGGCCAATGAGGTGCCGGGGGCGACCGAGCGCGACCGCGGCTACTGGCGCGACGTCGGTACCCTCGACGCCTTCTACGACGCGCACATGGACCTGATCTCGGTCCACCCCGTGTTCAACCTCTACAACATGGAGTGGCCGATCCTCACCCGCCCCGACCCCCTCCCCCCCGCCAAGTTCGTGTTCGCGCAGGACGCGCGGGTCGGGCACGCGCTCGATTCCATGGTCTGCTCGGGAGTGATCATCTCGGGCGGCGTGGTCAACCGGTCGGTGCTGTCGCCGGCGGTACATCTGCACTCCTACGCCGATGTGGAGGGCTCGGTCCTCTTCTCCGGCGTCGAGGTCGGACGCAACGCCGTCGTGCGCAACGCGATCCTCGACAAGGACGTGATCGTCGAGCCGGGCGCCGAGATCGGGGTCGACCTTGAGCGCGACCGCGAGCGCTTCACCGTGTCCGCCGGCGGGGTCGTCGTCGTCCCCAAGGGGGCGCGAGTCGCCGCTCTCGTGCCCAGTTGAACGATGCGCGTCTCGCTGCTCACCCGCGAATATCCGCCGGAGGTGTACGGCGGCGCCGGAGTGCATGCGGAGTATCTCGGCCGCGAACTGGCCCGTCACGTCGATCTCACCGTTCAGTGCTGGGGAGCGGACCGCGACGACCCCGCCGTGCTCGCCTACCGCCCATGGGAGGCGCTGGCCGGGAGCTCGGCGCACCTGGCGGCGCTCCAGGCGATGTCGATCGACCTGACAATGGCCGCCGGCGCGGCGACCGCCGACGTCGTCCACAGCCACACGTGGTACGCGCAGTTCGGCGGCCACCTCGCGAAGCTGACCTATGGGATACCGCACGTGACCACGGTGCATTCGCTCGAGCCACTGCGCCCGTGGAAGGCCGAGCAACTCGGCGGCGGCTACGCACTGTCGAGCTACTGCGAGCGTACCGGGATCGAGAACGCCGACGCGGTGATCGCCGTCTCGGAGGGGTCCAAGCGCGACATCCTCACCTGTTATCCCGCCGTCGACGAGCGCCGTGTGCACGTCATCTACAACGGGATCGACACCGACCAGTACGCGCCGGACCTCGGCACCGACGTGCTGGAGCGCTTCGGGGTGGACCCGGAGCGACCGACCGTCGTCTTCGTCGGGCGGATCACGCGACAGAAGGGCGTCCCGCTGCTGCTTGAGGCGGCGGTCCATTTCGACCCGGCGGCGCAGCTGGTGCTGTGTGCCGGAGCGCCCGACACCCCCGAGATCGGCGCCGAGGTGACCGCCGGCGTGCAGCGGTTGCAGCGGACGCGCGACGGGATCCTCTGGATCGACCAGATGCTGCCCAAGACCGAGGTGATCCAGCTGCTCAGTCACGCCACGGTGTTCGCGTGCCCGTCGATCTACGAGCCGCTGGGGATCGTCAATCTGGAGGCGATGGCGTGCCAGGCGGCCGTCGTCGCCTCGGCGACCGGCGGGATCCCCGAGGTGGTGGATGACGGGGTGACCGGATTGCTGGTCGGACTGGAGCAGCGGCCGGACGCGATCGACCCCATCGACCCCGCGGCCTTCGCCGCCGACTTCGCCGGCAAGGTCAACGAGCTGATCGCCGATCCGGGGCGGGCGCAGGCGCTGGGGGCAGCCGGCCGCCGGCGCGCGATCGACCATTTCGGCTGGCCGGCGATCGCCGACCAGACGCTGTCGGTGTACGAATCCGTCACCACCGGCGCGGGCGCGATGGCGTGAGCGGGGCCCGGACCGCTTCATGCCCGCGGGCGATCGCGCTGAAACGGCGTGCGCAGCCCGCGTCGGCCTCGTCTCCGGTCAGGTAAGCACGTGCCGTTCACGATCGTCCAGCTGAGCGATCCCCACATCGGCGCGCCCTGGAGCCCCGACCCGGCGACGGCGCTGGCGGCGGCAATCGCCGCGGTGCACCGGACGCTGACGGTCGCCCCGGCCGCGGTGTTCGTCTCGGGCGACATCGCCAGCACCCCCGCGGAGGCGGAATACGCGCGGGCCCGCGGGTTGCTGGAGGAGCTGGCGGTCCCGGTCTATCCCCTCGCTGGGAATCACGACGACCGCGCGGCGCTGCGTCGTCATCTCGTCGTGCCCGACGGTGACGCAGGGAGCTTGAGCTACGCCGCCGACCTGGGTCCGGTTCGTCTCGTGGCGCTCGACTCCACCCGCCCGGGGAGCGCCGGCGGCGAGCTCGGGCCGGCTCGGTTGGAGTGGCTTCACCGTACGCTGAGCGAGGATCCGGCCACCCCGACCCTGCTCGCCACGCATCATCCGCCGCTGGTGACCGGGCTTACGGCGATGGACTCCATCGGACTTCCCGAAGCCGACCGGCGCGCGCTCGGCGCGGTCGTGTCGCGGCATGAGCAGGTGCAGATGATCGCGGCCGGCCACCTCCATCGCACGATCGTCGGCGGATTGGGTGGCGTGCCGGTGCTGGTCGTCCCCGGCACCGGGGCCCAGCTCGCGCTCGACTTCGACGCGCATGAGGTGGTGATGACAGACGAGCCGCCCGGCTTCGCCGTGCACGCGCTGGTGGCGGGCCGGATCGTGTCTCACATCCAGCCGATCCAGACCGAGCGCCGGTGAGCGTGGTGTGTGCGAGCGATCCCAGGAATTCACGGGCCGGCGGCGAACGAGACCTACGGATCACGGTTGGCGGACGCCCAGGCTGGAAGGGCCGCCTCGCGGGTGAGCTTCGGCGCCTCACCGTCCGCCACCCCCGCCGCCCCTGCGGGGCCGCTCATCAATCCAACGCGCGGGTGGCGTCGACGGCGCACCTTTGAAGGTTCGTGAGCCGACCTAGACTTCGCCCCGTGCCCGCGCCGACCGACGCCCAGATCGAGAGCTACCGGCGCGACGGGTTCTTGATCGTCGAGCGGTTTCTTGCCCCGGACTCGCTCGCCGCCGCCCGCGAGCACTTCATGCGCGTGTTCGACCACGACTGGGAGACCGGTCTGAAGCCCGACGAGGTCAATTACGTTCCCGGGGTCACCGCTCCGGACCTGACGCGTCAACTGTGCAACGTGTGGAAGTGCGACCGAGTGCTGGCCGGCCTCGTCTTGGCCCGACAGGTGGGCGAGTTCGCCGCGCGACTGGCCGGGTTGCCCGGCGTCCAGCTGGCGCAGGACAACGCGATCTGGAAGCCGCCGTCGGGAAAGGCGCTGCTGTGTCATCAGGACGCCGCCTACCTCGACCACCTCGATCCGCCCAACATGACGACGTGCTGGATGGCGCTCGACGACACCGCCGCCGACACCGGAACCATCTACTACGTGCGGGGCTCCCATCGGTGGCCGCACGCCACCGTGGGCGGGACGTTCCACGCTCCCGACGATTGGCTGGGCCACGTCCGCGCCTCGATTCCGCCCGACACCGAGCTGGAGCTGGTGGGGATCGAGGTCCCGGCCGGAGGAGCCGCCTTCCACGACGGCTGGACGTTCCACGGCAGCCCCCCCAATCAGCGCGCCGACGCGCAGCGCCGTTCGATCATTAGCCACATGATCTCCAGCGACACCCGGTGGAGCCCGGATCACGTCCACCCCATCTACTCCCGCTACCGGCGACCGGGCGAGCTGGAGCTCGACGAGGCGTTCTTCCCGATCCTGTGGCGTGACGGGTATCGCAGCCCGTGGTTGCAGGGCTACTCGCAGGCCCGGGCCGCCTGAACCGTCCTCGGCGTGCCGGTGAACCGTCCGCGGGGTGCCGCCTGAAGCGTCCGCGGGGTGCGGCCTGAACCGCCCGCGGGGTGCGCCCGGGCAAAATCAACCACGGCCCGGCCTGATCTGGGAGGCGTGGTCATTTGGCCCGCTAACCGGGTGCGACATGCCACACCACCAGCGTCCGTCGCCGGTGTGGGCGATTCGTCCCATCCCATCCGAAGGCGATCAACCGGCTGTCCCGGTCCCGCTGTCGCTGCCGGCCGCGCACCGTCCCAACCGGCGCATGCCATGATCGATCCATGTCACGCGACGCGAGGGCGACGCCGCAGCCGCTGGCACTGATTGCGGCTCTCGCGGTGGCGCTGGGGGGTTGTGGCGGCAGCGCCAGGCTGCTGCACGCCGGGTCCGGCCACGCCACGACGAATGCTGTGCCAGCAGACTCGGTGCGGGTGATCAGGGGGTGGTCCGACGCCCTGCGCGAGGGCCGCGTCGCCGCCGCCGCTCACTACTTCCGGATTCCCAGCGTGTTCTTCTCCGGCGCGGGGCCGCCGGTGTACCTACGCACCCTCAGACAGGCGGAGGCGGTCAACGCGGAGCTGCCCTGCGGCGCCAAGCTGCTGTCGGCGCGCGTGCGCGGCCGCTACGTAGGTGCCCTGTTCAGGCTCACCAACCGGTCGGGTCCGGGCGGCGCGGCGGGCTGTGGATCTGGCACCGGTCAGACCGCGCGCACCAACTTCCTGATCCGCGGCGGGCGGATCCTGGCATGGTTGCGCGCGCCCGATGAACCCGGCGACAACGGCTCGCCGCGATCGACCCCGTCACCGACGCCGAGCCCGACGTCACCCGCCACCCCGCCGGGCGGCGGCAATCCGGTGGAATGAGCGCACGATCACTCAGACCGGCGCGCGCGGCTCAGCGCCGACCAGGGAGAAGCGAGCGCAGCTCGCCGATCGTGTCGGTTTCGTCGGCGTTCTTGTCCGGCCGGTAACGCTTGACCCGCGCGAAGCGCAACGCCACCCCACCCGGGTACCGGCTGGAGGACAGGACGCCGTCCAGCGCGATCTCGACGACGAGCTCGGGTGCCACCAGCACGGTGATCCCGTGCCGCCCGGTCTCGCGCTCCAGGAGCGCCGCCGTCTGCCACCCCAGCAGCTCGTCGGTCAACCCCTTGAACGTCTTCCCGACCATCACGAATCCACCCGTGCCGGGGTCGCGGGCCCCGAGATGGAGATTCGACAGCCACCCCCGACGGCGGCCATGGCCCCACTCGGCGCCGAGCACGACCAGGTCATAGGTGCGGACCGGCTTGACCTTGCGCCAGGCTCCCCCCCGCCGGCCGGCCACGTAGGGCGACCGGGCGTCCTTGACCACGACTCCCTCGTGCCCGGCGCGCAGCGACGCGGCGAGCACGCGCTGCCCCTCCTGCGGGTCAGACGTGATCACACCCGGGATCTTGAGCTGGGGCGCGAGCGCCTGCAGCCGCGCGGAGCGCTCGGCCAACGGCGCGTCCAGGAGGTCCTCGCCGTCGACGTGCAACAGGTCGAAGAGGAAGGTCACGACCCCCTCGGGGGGCGCGTCGTTGTCGATCTGCGACACCGTCTCCTGGAAGGCGGCCGGTCCGTCAGCGCCCATCCACAGCGCCTCGCCATCCAGGACCGCCCGCGTCACCGGCAGGCGGAGCATCGCGTCAACGATGCCGGGGAGGGCGGCGGTGATGTCGTTGAGGTTGCGCGTGTAGATCCGGACCTCGGCCCCGCGGCGATGCACCTGAATCCGGATGCCGTCCAGCTTGAACTCGACCAGCGCCCGCTCAACGCCGGCGACGGCCTCGGTGACGCTGGCGCCCGGCGCGGCGAGCATCGGGAGGATCGGCCGAAAGATCTCCAGGCCGATCTCGCGCAACCCGCTCTCTCCCCGCGCCATCGCAGTCTCCGCCATCCTCGGGAGGTCGCCGGACAGCATCAGGGCGCGCCGAGCGGTGGCGCCCCGCACGCCGGCGGCCTTGGCGACCGCGTCGGCCATCAATCCGGACAGGGCCCCCTGTCGCAAGCCTCCGGTGAACAGCCGGCGCAGGAAGTCGGCCTCTGGCTCCGTCGCCCGGTGCAGCAGATCGGTGAGAAGCCGTCGGCGTGTCGCCGCCGATCCGCTCCCGGTGGCCGCCTCGATGCCGGTGATCGCGCGATCGACGTCTTCGACGGTCAGACCCGCCTCCGCCGCCAAGTCGGGCGGGCGCCACGAGCCGGGCGGGCGGGCATCTATTTCCTGGATTGTCGAGTACCCGACCCCGACGCGCCCTTGCCGCGGCACCCCCGACAACAGGCCCGCGCAGATGGCCACCTCGTCGATATCGAGCTTCCTGAGGAGCTCGGCGAGAATCGCCACCTTCAGCGAGCGAGAGCTCGTCTCCCCCACCGCCCGCGAGGCGGTCACGACGTCGAGAAACCGGGTCATGCGCGCTCCCTGCGAGACGATAATGGACTGATGCCGAAGGTCGTCGCCCCGGTGGTCGCTGCCGGCGTGCTGGGCACCACCGATCAACCCGAGCTCGTCTGCGACGAGCTGACCCTCCGACCCTGGCGGCAGACCGACGTCACCGCGCTCATCTGCGCTTACTCGGAGCCGGACATCCACCGGTGGCATGCACAGTCCCTGGACGAGCCGGAGGCGCGGGCGTGGGTGGCATCGCGCTCGCAGCGCTGGCAGCACGAGCGCGGGGCCGACTGGGCGGTGGCCGATCAGGGCGGCGTGCTCGGCCGGGTTGGGTTCACCCGGTTGCACCTGTCCGAAGGTTCAGGAGAGGTCGTCTACTGGGTGCTCCCGAAGGCCCGCGGCCGGCGCGTGGCGGCCCGAGCCCTTGGCGCCATCTCGGAGTGGGCGTTCGGACAGATCGGATTTCACCGCCTCGAGCTGACCCACGCCACCACCAATCTCGCCTCGTGCCGAGTGGCGCAGACGGTGGGCTATGAGCTCGAGGGGACCATGCGCGCCCAGGCCCTGCACGCCGACGGCTGGCACGACATGCACCTGCACGCCCGTCTGGCTGATGATCCTCACCCGGACCGGCGCCGGCCCGAGGCCTGAGCGGCTACGCTCGGCCGCCGCCGACGCGCGACCGCAGCACCACCTGCAAGTCACCCCAATCGATCACGATCGGACTGTCGGTCCACGTCGCCTCCCGGTCGGACTCCACCTCCAGGCGCAGCGGATACAGCCCGTACAAGCGATGCGCGTAGCGCAGGGCGCGCAGGCGAAGTGTGCGCTGGGCATGCCAGAGGTTGCGCCTCCATCCCGCGGATAGCAGCTGGGGCCCGTGCCAGAGCTCCCAGCGCCAGCGCTGGAAAGGGACTCGCCCGACCGGCAGCCGGTGCAGGACGTAGTTCAGCTCGATCGGTTCGGTGGTCATCTCCGTGTCGCGGCGGCTCCCGAGCGGACACCGCCACCGTTCGATGCTATCTCGCGGCGTTAGACTTCAACGATGCCCACGGTGACAGTCGCCCGCCCGGATGTCACCCGCGATGAGGCCATGCAGGCAGTGCGCCAGGAGTTTGGGAGCGAGTACAACGTGAAGCCCGGAGGTAAAGAGGGCGTGTTCTCGGTGAGTCGCGGCGCGTTGACCGGAGCGACGGTGCATGTCCGGCCAGGTGAAGGTGCGACCGAGTTCCACGTCCACGGGACCGGCCTGATCATCGGGCGCATCATCAACGAGCTCACCATCGCGCGCCGGGTCGCGGCCGCGATCGCGAAGGCTCCGGTCGCCTGAGCCGGCTCGCCACGCGCCGCGATCGCAAACGCCCGGTCGCCTGCTCCGGCGCCCCGAACTGGAGCCGGCCTGTCGTGCCGAAAACCCATCGCGTGGCCGGCGGCCGCGTTTGCGAACCGCCGACGGGGTAGATTGGGTCGTAGGTTTCCCCGAGGAGAGGGCTTAGTGATGGAGGATTTCGGTCTCTGATGGCGCAAGAGCGTGACGCACCGAGCCCCACCGAGCAGGTCGCCCGGCTATACGAACAGGCTGAGACCGACGCGGCGAAGGCGAGTGAGCGGCTCGTCGGCTCCGGTGGCTTTGCCTCGCTCCTGGGTCAGCTGGCCGAGAACACCGCTGCCCTGACCAAGATCAGCGGCGATGCGATGGATCTCGTCCTGCGCAATTTGCGGCTGGCCGGCCGGCGTGACGTGGCTCGCCTGTCGCGGCAGCTGGCGCGGACCGAGGACAAGCTCGAGCGCGTGCTGCAGGAGCTCGAGCAGGTCCGCGACGAGCTCGCCGCATCACCACCGGGGCGTCCTCCGTCACAGGGCAACAGCGGTCCGAGCGGCGCGGGCCATGGAGACGACGCCGCACCCACACCGCAGGCAACCTCGCCATGAGCGCGCTGGACACGTTCACCCGCCTGCCTCGCGCGACGGTTGAATTTGCCAACGTGATCCTGACCACGCCGGACGCGAGGACCGGGCCAACACCCCGGGACGTCGTCTGGACGCATCGCAAGTCGACCCTGTATCGGTACCGCTCCAACCGCCGAGAGCACCCGGTGCCGATTCTGCTGGTGTTCGCGCTGATCAACCGGCCGGAGATCTTCGATCTGCGCACCGGCAACTCGTTCGTCGAGTTTCTCCTTTTCGAGGGGTTCGACGTGTTCCTCGTCGACTGGGGCGTCCCGGACGAGGAGGACGCCGACATGGGCCTGGCCGAGTTCGTCTGCGACGAGCTTGACTGGGCGGTGCGGGAGACTCTGCGCTGCGCCGGGCAGGAGGAGCTCACGTTCCTCGGCTGGTGCATCGGCGGCACGCTGTGCGCGATGTACTGCGCGCTTCATCCGGAGGGGGCAGTGCGCAATGCGGCGCTGTTGACCACTCCGATCGATCCGTCCGACTCGCTGTACGCCCGTTGGGTCGGGCCCGACGAGTTCGACGTTGATCTCATCGCCGACAGTTATCCGGCGATCCCGGGCGCCGGAATCGACTGGGCCAACAAGCTGATGAAGCCGGTGACGAACTACGTGACGACGTACCGGCGCCTGTTCCAGGGAATTCTGGATGGTAAGGATCAGCGCGAGGCCTACCAGGCCATGGCCAAGTGGGTGGCCGACAACCCCCCGTTCCCCGCCCGCGCCTACCGGGAGTGGATCACCTGGATGTACAAGGAGAACCGCCTGGTCTCCGGCCGCCTGTGGCTCCGCGGCCGGCGGGTTGATCTCTCGGCAATCGAGCAGAACCTGCTCGTCGTGACCGCAGGTGCGGATCACATCGCTCCGCCCGGCGGCACCGTCCCGCTGCTGGATCTCGCCGCCAGCGAGGACGTCTCACACCTGGATCGGCCGGGCGGTCACATCGGCCTGATGGCCGGATCCAAAGCCAAGCACGAAATCTGGCCCGAGCTCGCGGACTGGCTGAGCGAGCGCTCGGACCCCTGAGGAGGGAGAGAACCATGTCAACGCTCACCAGCTCGGGTCAGTCGTCGGCGCAACGACCCCGCCTGCACGATCACGTCGCCTTCGTGACCGGCGGCACCCGCGGAATAGGGGGGGCGATCTCTCGCAGCCTCGCCGAGCAGGGGGCCGCGGTGGCGGCCGGCTTCAGCCGTGACCGGGACACCGCCCAGGCATTCGTCGACGGGCTGACGAAGGATGGCCTGAACGGCAGCATCCACCAGGGCAACATCGGCTCTGGCGACGACTGTCGCCGTACCGTGACCGAGGTCATCGACCAGCACGGACGCCTTGACATCCTCGTCAACAACGCGGGCATCACGATCGACAAGACGGCGCTGAAGCTCTCCGACGAGGATTGGAACAGGGTCATCTCGGTCAACCTGTCCGGCGCCTTCTTCATGAGCCAGGCGGCGCTGCCGCACATGATCGAGCGCGGCTCGGGCCGGATCATCAACATCTCGTCGATCATCGGCGAGATGGGCAACATCGGCCAGGCCAACTACGCCGCCTCCAAATCGGGGCTGTTTGGCCTGACCAAGACGCTGGCCCGGGAGGCCGCCCACCAGCTGCAGAAGAACGGCAAGCTCGAGGAGGACGGCATCGGGCTGACCGTGAACACGGTCGCCCCCGGGTTCATCGCCACCGAGATGCTCGAGGGCGTCCCCGAGAAGGTGCTCGACGGCATCAAGGCCAAGATCCCGCTGGGCCGGCTCGGCCGCCCCGACGAGATCGCCCGGGTCGTTCATTTCCTCGCCGCCGATCAGTCCGCCTACATCACCGGAGCGGTGTGGGGAGTCAACGGCGGCATGGATATGTGACCGCGCCGTCGCCGTCGCGGGCACGCCGGGGCGCCGTCCAGGCGACCCGCTCCCCAGGCCGTTGCCGGCGCGCCGGCGTGGCTGTCAGGTCGACCGCTCTCGGATCGCCGCCAGCAGCGGGGGCCAGTGCTCGCCGAGTGACTCGCGGCCCATGAACAGTCCGAGGTGGCCTCCGCTGCTGGTGTCGCGGAGGACGTCGCGCTCCGGGGTGGAGGCGTAGTCGGCGAGCGCGAACACCTGATCGGGCGGTGTGATGTGATCGCCGGCCCCGGCGAGTAGGTTCAGCGGACAGCTGATCGCACCGAGGTCGACGCGCTGCCCGCCCACCTCGAGCTCGCCGGCGATCAGCTCGTTGTCGCGGAACAGGTGCTCGACGATCCACAGGTAGAACGCCCCGGGAATCGGCTGGGTGTGCTTGAACCAGTCCTCGAACTCGCGGTATCGCTCCACATGGTGGACGTCGTTGATGTTGGCCAACAGCTGCAGCTGCCGACCCAGCTCGTTGTCGGGCTGGATCATGATGAAGCCGGCGAGCATCGCGTCGCCCGTCAGGCGGCCGCCGCCGGCATCGACGAGGGCGCGGTAGAAGTAGAGGTTGCCATCGGGTGCCAGCGCCTTGAGCGCGGCATGGATCACGGGCTCACCGCAGTGGAAGTCGATCGGCGCTCCCGCGATCGTCAGGGTGTTCACCCGCTCGGGACGCAGCGCGGCATAGATCGTCGCCAGCCATCCTCCCTGACAATCACCGATCAGGTTCGCGGATCCGCCCAGGTGATCGATGGCCCGATCGATCACCGTCAGGTAATCGTCGATGCCGGCGTACTTGGTGTCCTCGGTGGCGCCGATCCAGTCCAGCGCGAAGGCGCGCGTCAGCCCGGCCTCCAAGATCGCGCCCATCTGGCTCTGCTGCGGCGAGTAGTCAACGATGCACGAATCGTGTCCCGCCTGCGGGGGAAGCACGAGCGTGGGGACGAGCTCTGCGCCGCCGGCGTTGGTCGAGAAATCGCGCAGCCGGGCCACCGGAGCCTCGAACGCGACCGTGTGAGGTGAGCTCCAGCCCGGGCGCCGCCGGTAGGAGACCTCTTGATACCAGCGCGTGCACTCCATCACGAGCTCGGAAGGTGACGCGCGCCGGCGCAGCGCACTCGCCCACCATGCCGCTACGCCTTCTACCACCGCCGCCCACGCGGTTACGGAGTCCGTCAGGGCGATTTCCTCAAACGATGGGGCACATCCTGTGACCACGTCGCTCCTTTTCGGTTAATCGGTCCTTAAACGAGACTTTATCAATCGGGGCGGCGAATCAAACTGTGCTTGCACGTTTGCGGAGGCTCTGCTAATCTGCAAGCACAACGTCAGTCAACCCCAGTTGGAGCGAGAACTCATGGAGACATCATCAAGCAGGCAGAGCAACATCTACCCCGACTTCGAGGCCGCTAACGACCGCGCTCGCGAGGCCAACGAGCGTTTCCTGGAGGCGGGCCGCAAGGTCACCATCGCGTACCTCGACGGCGTCGAGCGTTACGTCCACGGCTTGGCGCAGTTCGAGCGCAAGCTGGGCGAGCAGAGCCGGCTCGAGTCGTTCTCCGGCGTCCTCAACGCTCACGCGAAGATGACCGAGGACCTGACCACCGCCAACGTTTCGGCCACGCGCGAGCTCATCGCCGCCTAGTCGGCTTCGCGTCGCAGACGCCGCAAATCGAGCACGGGCGCCGCGGGCGTCCGTGCTCCTCGCGTTTCAGGGCCGGTGTTCGAGGACGGCGCTGGCCGCGCCGCCGGTGTTCAGGACGGCGCTCGCCGCGCCGCCGGTGTTCAGGACGGCGCTGGCCGCGCCGCCGGTGTTCAGGACGGCGCTCGCCGCGCCCGCGTCGCCTGCGGCCCGGTCGCCGCGAACGCCTCGTAAACCTGGATCATCGCCTGCCGCTGGCGGCCGCTGAGTCTGGCGTCCTCGCGGATCGCCTCGATCACCTTGGACGGGGCCTCGTCGTCGACCGTCACACCCGCCTGCTCGTAGAGCGTCTCGGCGGAAACCTTCAACGTGTCCGCGATCGCCTGTACGACCTGCTCGGACGGCGCGCGCAACCCTCGCTCGATCTGGGACAGATACGGATTCGAGATGCCGGCGAGTCGCGCGAACTCGCGCATCGACATCTCCGACAGCTCGCGCTGCCGGCGAATGAAATCTCCCAGAGAGGGCACGGGGTCGGCCACACCTCAAGCATAGGCGCGCAGACGACCGAGGCCGCCCCCGCCGTCGCGGTTTAGTCATCATGCCCCCGGAGGGGTTCAAGCCCCGGTCTGCCCGCCAACCAGAGGGGGTTCAAACCCCGATCTGTCCGCCAACCGGAGGAGGCAAGCCGTGCCCGAATCAAATGAGGCGGTCCTGCGTGCCGCCGTCGCGGCGTTCAACGACCCGCCGCGGCGAGAGCGCTACCTGGATCTGTACGGTCCCGATGTCGTCCTGCACGGCTATCCGCGCGGACTGGCCGGCCTCCCCGGCGTTCGCAGCTTCTACGGCCAGCTGTGGGCGGCGTTCCCCGACGCCCGACTGATGCTGGACGACGTCCTGAGCAACGGCGACCAGGTGGCGGCTCGATATCGGCTATCCGGAGTTCAGGCTCAAGACTTCTACGGCGCCCCCGGAACCACGCGCTCGGCCGAGCCGGAGGGAATGGCGTGGTTGCGCTTCCGGGGCGGGCGTGTCACCGAGGTATGGCAGACCTCGGGCACGCTGGACACGATCCTTCGGCTGGCGGCGCGGGCCTCGGAGGCTCCCCGTCGCTCAGCCAGCGCCGAAGCCGCGGCCCTGCGCTGGGAGGAGCGTCACCCAGAGTGACCTATCCGGGCTCCGGTTCGGGGCCAGGACTCGAGGGCTCGCTGGCCGTGCGACACCACCGGGCCAGCGCGTGCCGGCCGACCAGCGTCAACGCGCCATCGGCGGTGATCCAGTCGCGCGCGCGCAGGTCGCTGACCACGTCCGGCGCGGCCAGCGCGTCGGTCGGCGCCGGCCCCACGCCGGTGTCGGCGAGCTGATTGCTCCCGGAGCGCACCGTCCAGCGCCCGGAGTCCAGCGCGCTCAGCACCAGCCCCTGGCGGCCGGTCGGAAAGTCCAGAGGGTGCGGGCCGGGTCTGGCGCCCGGCTTAGCCGCCGGGGCCACCGGCGGTTCGGAATCGGCGCCGGACGCGGGGGCTGGCCTGTCGTCGCTGCGCCTGCCTTTGCTTTGACCGAACAGCGGCTCGTTGCCCGCCAGCCGCTCATTCAGCCAGTCACCGGCCGCGCCGGCCACGGCGCGAGCGTGCTCCGCGTCAATCCCATACCTATCGGCCAGCTCCTCGAGGTCCACCTCGGACAGACGCTGCACCGACCGGCTGATCTGCTCGGCTATCTCCTGCAGCCGATCCTCAAAGCTGTCGTGATCGCTCATGCTCTAGATGTTGGCAGGTGTCGATCGTCGGCGCGTCGCATGGCCGGCGGTCGCGACGTCGCCGCGCTCGCGCCGCCACGCTGCGCGGCGTCGTCAGCGCGTGGCGACCGGCAGACGGGCGTAGCTGTGGATGGCGATGCCGGGTCGATGCCGCGGCTCGCCCGCCAGCCGGAGGCCCGGGAAGCGTCTGAATAGCCTGGGAAACATGACCTGGCCCTCGAGGCGAGCAAGCGCGGCGCCGAGACAATGATGGATGCCGGCGCCGAACGAGAGCGCCGCACCCTCATGGCGATCGAGGATGAGCTCATCTGGTGAGGTGAACATCTCAGGATCGCGGTTGGCGGCGCCGAGCACGGTGATGACTCGCTGACCGGCGCGCAGCGGCAGCTCGTCGACGACGATGTCTTCGACCGCGGTGCGCCCGTAGATCATCTGGACCGGGGCGTCGTAGCGCAGCAGCTCCTCGACGGCCGGCCTGGCGAGCCCGGGCTCGCGGCGCAGCCGTTGCGCCTGAGCGGGATGCTGGAGCAGCGCGACCAGCCCGTTGGCCAACAGGCCGGTCGTCGTCTCGAAACCGGCAGCGAGGATCAGGGCCGCCGTCTCGACGAGCTCTTCATCAGTGAGGGCGTCCCCGTCTCCGTCGCTCGGTGACGCCAGCGCCGAGACCAGATCATCTCGCGGGTCCTCCCGCCGTCGCCGTACGAGCTCGAGGAAGTAGGCCCTGATCTGCGTGGCGGCTTCGTCCGCCTCATCGACCGCCGGCGGGTTGACGATCTCGAGCACCATGCTCCAGGCGTTGACCAAGCCCCTGAATCTCGGCCGGTCCTCGGCGGGAACGCCCAGAAGCTCGCCGATCACGGCCACCGGGAACGGGAAGGCGACGGCATCGATGAAGTCGACCGTCTCGCCCAGCTGGTCACAGAGTCGCTCGGCGATCGACTCCACCGCGGGGCGGAGCGCAGCCACCCGCCGCGCCGTGAACACCTTCGACACCGATCCGCGCAGCCGCGTGTGCTCCGGCGGATTGAGCATCAGCATGCTGCGAAACATCATTCGCAGCGCGGGTCGCTGCTCCCAGTCGGGAAAGCCGGAGACGGCGAGCAGCCGGCCGGGGTTCTTGCGCAGCCGCGGCTCGCGCAGGAGTGCCGAGCACTCCCGATAGCCGGTGACGATGAGCGAGTCATCCGGCCCGGCGACGGTGTCGCCGAGCTTGCGAAGCCGGGAGTAGACCGGGTACGGGTCGGCCTGGCCGCCGGGCGTGGCCAGCTCGGCCATCAGGGCAGGCACGGAGTCAGAGACCACGGTGATCGAATGCAAAGTCTCGCGCATTTCTCTGAGCACCTCCGTGCTGGCTTCGCCGGGGCTACGCCGGACGCCGCTGGATGAGCGGCGTCCGGCGCGGTGTCGGGCTAGGTGGTTCGCCTGGGCCCGGTCTCGCGTCAGCCGAGCAGGCCGGTGTAGCCGGCGAAGCAGTCATGGGCGGCGGAGCCGTTGCCGGCGGGCCAGTTGACGCCGTCGTTGTAGAAAACGTCGACCTCCTGACCGTCGGCGGCGATCTCCGTCGAGCTGCTGGCGCTGCCCACCTGGGCAAAGGCACCTGGGCTCAGCGTGTTCGAGCTCGTGCTGTCGAGCGCGTCACTGTCGGTGTGAATGTTGATCTTGGTTCCGGCGGGCATCGGGCCATTGCCATCGAGATCGGCGGTCGTATTGGCCTTGACGTCGAAGGTCACCTGGTTCTGGCCGCCTGAGTCCTTCGTGCAGCTCGAGCTGAACGTGAAGTGGCCGACCCTGCCCAGGACGACCGTCTGGCCGGCGCTGAGGAAATGGACGCCGTGCGAGGTCGCCTCGTTGCGGGCCGGCAGGTACCAGTCAGAGCGGTTGCCGCCGAGCCGCTTGGCGTTTCCGGCCGTGGATTGGCCGATGATCTGCTTGATCTGGCGAGTGCTGGTCAGAGATGATGCGGCTGCGACGCTGCCGCCGCCGAGCGCCACCAGGAGAGCGATGATGCTGAGCACCAGTGACGGCGTGGGGATGCGGACCTTCATGGATGCGATACCTCCATTGATGAGAGACGGACCGACGGCTTGCACTTTGCGATCGCCGTCCACATCAGGCTCGCGGTAAAGCGCGACGCCCGCATCGAGCATTCGCCTGTTTTATCGCTCCGCGCTTTAGCCGCGACCGACGATCGCTTAGCCGGCGGGGATCGGCGTTTAGCCCCGCGCGGCAGCCCGTTTAGACTCCTCCTCGTGGGCGCGCGGGGGCCGCTTGACTGATGCTCTGTGAAGCTGAATGTTGATTGCACCGTGAACCTCGATCACTTGCGGGCACCGCCTGACGAGGCCGAGCCACAGCCCGGGAACCTGCCGCTGGCGCTAACGATGCTGCTCGGCCGTGACGCCGCGCTGAAGGAGCTCCGGGCGCTTTTGCGGGATACGCGCCTGCTGATTCTGTGCGGGCCCGGAGGAGTGGGTAAGTCGCGGCTGGGGGCGGCGCTCGCCGAAACGGCCCGCGCCGATTTCAGCGCAGGCGCCTGGTGGGCGGACCTGTCAGCCACACGTGACCCGGCAATGGTCGCGCAAACGGTCGCGGCGTCGATCCTTCCGGCGACTCCGGCCACTGATCCCGCAGCCGCCATCGCCCGTCAGCTCGGGGCCAGCTCACTACTGGTGCTCGACAACTGCGAACAGGTCGCGAGCAGCTGTGCCGCACTGGTGATCGACCTTCTGGCCCGCGCCCCCGGGATGCGGATCATCGTCACCAGCCGTCAGCCGCTCGGGATTCCCGGCGAGCACGTGTGGCGAGTGCCCGGACTGGCCGTCGAAGACCCCGGTCAGGCGGCCGACTCGACCGGCGCGGATGGCGATGGCGGAGCGGTCGCGCTGTTCACCCAGCGAGCTCGCGAATCGACCGTTGCCTTCCAGGCGGATGCTCCCGGCACGCGCGAAGCGGTGACCGCCATCTGCCGCTGGCTGGACGGCATCCCGCTGGCGATCGAGCTCGCGGCGGCGCGGGTCGCGGTCCTCAGCGCCGGAATGATCGCCGAGCGTCTGAGGAGTGACGCCGGATTCCTGCGTCACTCCCGCCGCGCGGCACCCGCCCGACACCGCACGCTGCACGACACGCTGGAGTGGAGTCATCAGCTGCTGGGGCCCGACGAGCAGCGCCTGTTCCGGAGGCTTGGCGTCTTTCGTGCCAGTTTTTCGCTGCGCGCCGCCGAAGCGATCTGTCCAGACGAGCTCGTCCCGGCGCCGGAGGTCCTCGAGTTGCTCAGCCGGCTCATCGAGCATTCTCTGGTCCACGTGTTCGAAAGCGCCGACAGTCCTCGCTTTCGATTGCTGGCGACGGTGCGCCAGTATGCCGCACAGAAGCTCGAGCAAAGCGGCGAGCTCGAGGTCATCCGCCGACGCCACGCCGAGTTCTACATGGGGCTGGGAGAGCGCGCCCGGGTGGGGCTGGCCGGCCCGGATCAGGTCATGTGGCTCGAAGGACTGGAGCTCGACTACGACAATCTCGTCGAGGCCCTCCAGTGGCTGCTCGAGTACGCCCCCGCGCGAGCCGCCGAGCTGGCCTCGGGCCTGTGGCCGTTTCTCTATCAGCGTGGGTACTACTCGCAGGCTCGCTCATGGTTCGAGCAGGCGCTCGCCTCCGCCGCCGAGATGCCCGAGCCGATCACGATCGACACGCTGCTCAAGGCCGGGGAGGTCTCCTTCCTGCAGTGTGACTACGCCATGGCCGTCGATCATCTGGAGCAGGCGCTGAAGCTGATCGGAGCCGATGGAGACCAGCGCGGGGCGGCGATCGCATTGCAGCGGCTGGGCTCGATCGCCCGCGAGCAGGGTCGTTACCACGAGTCGCAGCGCCTCCACGAGCGCAGCCGGGCGATCTGGGAGGCATTGGGCGACTCCGAGGGCGTCGCCTCGTCGCTGAATTACCTCGCCTTCGTCGCGTGGCTGACCGCCGATTTCGAGCGCGCCGAGGAGATGGGCGGCCAGGCGCTGGCTGAGTTCCGCTCCACCGGCAACCAGCGCGACGTGGCGGTCACACTGGTGAGCCTGGGGGCCAGCGCCACCTATGGCGGTGATCCCGACCTCGCGGAGCAGCGGCTGGAGGAAGCGTTGCGCGTGTCTCGGCGATTGGGTTTTCAGGAGGGCGTCGCCTGGTCGCTGCACGAGCTGGCGATTTTGAGCCGGCGGCGGCGGCGGTCCGGCCGTGAGCCGGAGATGATGCTCCGTGATGCGCTGCTGGTGCACCAGCAGCTTGGCGATCGGTGGCGGATCGCGAGCGTGCTCGAGGAGATCGCCGGCTCGGTCCTGGCTCGCGACCACGCCGCTGCGGCAGTGGCGCTCCTGGGTGGTGCCGAGGCGCTGCGGGAGCGGATCGGCGCCCGGATTCCACCGGTGGAGGCACCCGACCGCGACGACGCCGTGGAGCGGCTGCGCCGCCGGCTCGGAGAGACCGTGTTTGCGTCGGCCTGGGAGCAGGGACGGGCCCAAGCGCTCGATCAGACGATCCAGGACGCCGTCGCAGCAATCGAGCGTCTCGGTGCCGGTGACGCGGACGCAGAGGTCCACAAGCTCGCCCCGATCCTCACGCCGCGGGAAATGGCGGTGCTGGAGCTGCTCAGCCAGGGACAGACCAATCGTGAGATCGCCACTGCTCTCTTCATCAGCCCCAGTACCGCCGGCGTTCACGTCTCCAACATCCTGCGCAAGATGCGGGCCAAGCGCCGCGTCGACGCGGCTGCGCGCGCGCAAGCCCTCGGGCTGCTGCGAACCTAAACTACGGGCGCGGGGCGATCGCGTTCACCGTCTTGCGCATCGCCCGGAACGCCGCTGAGATCGGCGGTTGTCCCAGGCTCTTCGTCGGCGACGATCAGCCCGGCGGTGGCCATCGGGATCAACGCGGGCACGACGACCGTGGGCAGCAACAGCGGCAGGAGGACCAGGTGCAACCAGTCCCACAGGGTGTTGCCTTGAAATCCGGTCCAGCCCCAGTTCCACAGATAGCCACCCAGCACGAAGGCGACCAAGGCCGCCGCGCTCGCGAGCGCCAGGAGCGAGTCGCGCCTGCTCCAGTTCGCGCGCAGCTCGTGGAGGATCGGGGTGAGCGCCACCGCCAACGGCAGCGCGATCAGCTCGAGCCAGTTCCACAGCCGATTGCCCTCAAACCCAGTCCAGGTCCACGGCACCGTATAGCCGGCCAGCACGAGCACGCCGAAGGCCGTCGCCACGGCGAACCCGACAGCTTTGTGGCGCCGGGTGAGTTGGTTGCGCCGGCTCAGCCAGATTGGCAGTACCCCGAGGACCACCGGGAGCAGCAGCAGGTGCAGCCAGTCCCACAGCGTCGCGACGCGCCCGTTGATGCCGGTCCACGACCAATGATGCCCGTAGCCACCCCAGAGCACGACGACGACGGCCGCGGCGGCACCCGCGAGCATGCTCACCCGACCCGGTGAGATCCGGCGGGTGGCGTACCTGCGGTACTCGGGCTGCGTGGCGGCTTGGATCATGCTCATCAGGGAACCCCCGGGGTGGGAAGTGAACGAGGCCGGCGGCGGGACCGACGATCGCCGACGACGGCACTATCCCAGGCACGCGCCGTCGGCACATCGGGTATCTGCACCGTTTCCGTCGCCGCCGTTTAGAGGTGCGCCGGCCGTCTTTAGAACTCGTCGGATCGGCTTTAGTCCCTCACCGGAAGCCGTAGGATGGCCGGATGCGTCGGCATCGTCTGCGTCGAGCGTCGTCGGCGGTGCTGGTCGCGTGTGGGCTCGCCTTCTGGGTCAGCGCGTCGTCCCACACCTCGTCGGCGGCGAGCGGCGTCCGACCGGCCCGCGCCGTCGTGCCGGCGCGCTGTGCCGGCTCGCCGGCCTCGGTCCTCACCGTGGGCTTGGCCGGATCGGTCAAGCTGCTGTCGCAGACCGCGATCCCGGTGTGTCCGACCGGAAGCCTCACCGTGAGCTTTGACAGCACGGCGGCGGGCTGCGCTGCTCGGGGGCCGTGCGGCTATGCCGGCACCGATTCCTGGCGTCCGTCCGCTGGCGGCGTGCTGGAGCTGCTGGCCTACCGCCAGGATCACCGTCGCCGCTACGCGGCCACCCTCCTGCTCGGCCAAGACGACCCCGTGGTGGCTGCGGTGCAGCACACCAGCCCAGCCGGCGTCATCTCGTCATGTCGCGACAGCGACCGCCAGTTCGCGGGGGCCCTGTCGCCCGAAGTCCACCGGGATCGCCTGCAGGTGGACCTGGATGGTGGCCAGCCGCCGCTGCTCGGGACGCGCTGCGCCGGGCCCCTCGACGTCGATCTCGGAGGGGCGCTTCCCGCATTCCAGCTCGCCCTACCGGCGGCTCTGGACGGCCGCGCGATCGTTGACCTGTCCGGCACCCGCGCGTTTCGCTCACGCGACTTCACCGGCGAGGTGAGCTCCAATCTGGTGTTGCGCTTGGGGCGACCGCGGAGGTCGCCGATCGACGCGCCGATCCCCGGTCCCCGGGGCCCGCTGACCAGGAGCGTCAATGACTTCTATCGCCTGCAGAGCCTGCGCGGCGGGCTCACCGTGAGCCTCGCCGCGTCGTCTGACCCCGCCGTTTGTGGCGCCGTCGACGCCTGCGGAGTGACCGATGCGATCAGCATCGCGGCTCGGTCTGCTCACGGCAACGTCATTCTCAACGCGACCGGGCCCGCGCGGCGGCCCGGCGAGGACTTTCTGGCTGCGCTGGGACGTGGCCGGCGGGGCGATCCGCGCGGGATCGACGTCGGCGGGTACGGCCAGCTGTCGGTGCGCGGTGCGGTCACCGCCCGGCTGGCGGGCCCCACCGCCTGCGGCGACACAGCCCGGCTGTTCAGCGTTCAGGTGCAGTTGCAGGTGCGCGCCCGGCGGCTGCGCGTGTCTCTGTCTCCGGCCGACTCCCAGGCGACCGATCCGCTGCGCACTCGCTGTCCCGGCCCGGCCGTCGGCTCTAACCAGCTCGCGACCGCGACGGTGCCGCTGAGCGCACTGACACGGCGGACGTTCACCGTCGCGCTGCACGGCACTGGGCGCAAAGCCGGGCCCTACCAGCTCACCGCCGACTCCAGCATCAGGCTCACCCTGCGCCGCACACGGCAGACCACGCAGACCTTCCGCATCCCGGAGCCCCCCAAGCAGACGAGCCACTAGGACCTTCTGGAGCCCGTATACCGGCGTCGGGATGCCGACGGATCGGGCCTTGCGCTGGAGGACGAGATACAGCGAGTAGTGCCGCGACTGTGCAGGTTGCCGCCGTGGAACCAGAGCGCGGCACCTGCATCGGCCGCGGGTCAGTTCGGCTCCGACAGCTTCTGGTGCGATCTGGTCGCGCTTACCTGACTGCCATCAACGCGGATCCGTGGACGCCCGGGCGCCGTGCGCCGGATCGCCCGCAAGCCGCAAAGTCGGCGTGAAGCTTGGGTCGGTCAACGCTGGGCGGTCGAGCGCGAACGGCGCAATGGGGTGGTCGCTGGCGCCGGTCAATGACAGCTGCGCGAGCGCCTGGCCGATGACACCGGCGAACTTGGCGGCGTGTCCGGCGCCGATGCCCAAGGCAATCCGGGGACGGCCGGGCACGAGGTCAATGACGAAGTCGCGGTCGGGCGGCATGTCATACACGCAGCTCTTGCTGTAGAGGACCGGCCCGACGGCCTCGGGCAGGTACTGCTCGGCGAAACGCTGGAGGTGGAGCTCTTCGGCCTGATCGATCTCATAGGTGCGCTCCTCCAGCGTCGTCCACGCTCCCCGCATGTCACGGGCGAGCTTGACCGCCACCTCGCCGTACACCGGAAAGCCGTAGAGGAGGTCGTCACCGTGCCAGATGAAGACGGGGAAGCGGTCGGGCGCGAACTGGCGCAGGTGCGCAGTGGCGAAGTAGGTGACCTGCTCCTCAGACAATGTCATCGGCCACGTGAGCCCGAGCGCGGCGGCCAGCCGCGGCAGCCACGATGCGACGCAAACGACGGCGCTCTCCGCGGTGTAGATCTGGTCATCGGCGACGATCGTCACCTCGCTGTCGGTGCAGCGGACCGCGGTGACGCACGTGTCGGGCTGGACCGTCACTCCCATCTCGCGCGCCCGGGCGAGATGCGCGGCGGTGGCGCGGCGGATGTCGACCAGGCCGGTTTCACGCTGGTACATCGCGATCACGTCATCGTCGATCCGCCATTGCGGATACCGCCGGCGGACGTCGGCGGCATCGAGGTCGTCCCAATCGATCCGGGCAGCGCGCAGCGAATTGCGGTAGTTCTCGATCTCGTGCACCCCGTCGGTGCCCTGACGCGCGAGATCCAGCCCTCCGGTCTTGACCACCAACTGCAGCCCCGTCTCGTCCTCGAGCTCGGCCCAGGTGGCGTACGCGGACGGCGTCAGCGCGGTGTAATCCGACGAGTGATAGGAGTGGCGGATGATCCGCGAGTGGTCCTCCGACGCTCCCCACTCGTGGCCAGGCGCGAACTGCTCGAGCACGAGCACGTCACGGGCGCCCGATCGCGCCAGCCAGTACGCCGCGGCCGCTCCCAGGGCACCGGCGCCGACGACGATGTGCGAGTAGCTCCGCACGGCCCTGCCAGCTTACCGGCGCACCCAAGGCGGTTTCGCGCGGCCACGCGCGGGATCCGAGAGCCGGCGCCGAAAACGCGACGGGATACCGGCGCGTCAGAATCTGACCCGGATGCTGGCCGGCACTGGTTTCAGACGATGACCGACATCGAGCGCCTGCTCGGGGCGTGGCGCTGACTCCGTGCGGCCGATCGAACGGCAGACCATCCTCGTCACGGGCGCAACGGACGGACTCGGGCGCGCGGTGGCGACGCAGCTCGCGCGTCAAGACGCGACCGTCCTGCTGCACGGCCGCAGCAAGCGGCGCGGTGAGCAGACGCTGTCCGAGATCAGGGCGCGAACGGGGAACGCCAAGCTCACGTACTACCGGGCTGACTTCGACTCGCTGTCTGAGGTTCGCGACCTCGCCGATCGCATCGCTGCCGAGCACCAGCGGCTGGACGTCCTGGTCAACAATGCCGCCCTCGGGATCGATCCCGTCCGACGCGTCACACGCGATGGGCATGAGGCGACCTTCCAAGTCGACTACCTCGCGCCGTACATGCTCACCTACCTGCTCGAGCCCCTGCTGATCACGTCTGCGCCCAGCCGAATCGTCAACGTCGCTTCCGCTGGTCAGGCGCCGATCCGCTTCCAGGACATCATGCTCGAGCAACGCTACGACGGCATGCAGGCCTACTGCCAAGCCAAGCTCGCCGGGATCATGTTGACGATCGACCGCGCTGCGGAGCTTGCGGGAACCGGGGTAACCGTCAACTGCGTGCACCCAGCGTTCAACATGCCGACCAAGATCGTGACCCACATGTTCACGCCCGAAAGCGAGATCGCCGACGGAGTGAGCTCGACCCTCCGACTCATCACCGATCCCGCACTGGAGAACGTCACCGGCTGTTACTTCCACCAGATGCGAGAGGCTCGCGCGCTTCCTCAGGCCTACGACGACAGGGCGCGCGCCCGGCTACAGGCGATCGCCGAGCAGTTGACCGGCGTGCCCGCGCAATCATGATGCCTGGTCACCAGATCGTTCGGATCCTGGAGGCGGGCGATCCGCCAGCGATGCGCAAGCGCCTCGGGTGGATGATCTCGATGTTGAGCCGGCGATGAGGTTGCGCTCGCCTGTTATGCCAGACGCGCCAGCGGTTCTGGCAGTGATCGTCGCGTGCGAAATCGCCGAGACGGGTACTGCGGACACGACCCTCGCAGACGTCCACGACGTGTGGAACGGCAGCGAGTTCGATCTGAGCGCCGACGCGCGCGTAGTGCAACTCGCCGGCGGGCGAATCGTCGGCTACGCGGACACGATTCGCCGTGGGATATCGGTCGTCGTTGCGCACGGCCACCAGGGGCGCGGGATCGGGTCGTGCCTGCGGCGCTGGGCAGAGCACCGTGATCGCGAGCTGGGACGCGAGCGCCACCGCCAATGGATCGCGGCCGGCAACGAGCGCGGGCACGTCTTGCTGCTCGCCGCCGGGTATCAACCGCAGCGCAGCTACTGGCGGCTGGCGCGCCGGCTCGAGAGGGTGCAAGCTGGCGCCGCACCCCCGGCCGGCATCCGGTTTCGGACGGTTGACCCCGATGAGGACGCGGCAGCACTGCATGCGCTTGACGACGTGAGCTTCAGCGCGAACGCCGACTACGAGGCGTGCTCGTTTGCGGCGTTCCGCGACGAGCATCTTCGCGCGGTTGGGTTCGACGGCGAGCTCAGTTGCGTAGCCGAGCTTGGCGGTCAGCCGGTCGCATTTCTGCTGGCGCTGCGCCGGCACGCGCAGAACACCGGCTTCATAGACGTGCTTGGCGTACACCCAGATCACCGGCGCCGAGGGTTGGGGACGGTAATCCTCCAAGGCGCGTTCGCGCGCTTTGGCGCAGCCGGGCTGGACGAGGCCCAGCTTGTGGTCGCCTCCGACAACCCAAACGCGCTGAGGCTGTACAAGCGTTGCGGGATGATCGAACGCTTCCGGCATGACACCTACGAGCGATCATCATCCTGAGCGTCCGGGGCGGGTGCGAGCGACGCGAGCGCCTGGTCAAGCGTCAACCGACGGTAGGTCTCGACCGGGCGCCCCCGCTCGCGGAGCTGCTCTCGCTCGGGCCGCGGACGGGCGTCGGACTGCCTCGGCACCGCTGCCGTCTGGTGGGCGCGTGCCGCGGCGTCCGGATCAGCGGGATCGCCGATCGAGGCGATCGGCGCCTCGGGGTCGAGCACGGCCCGCACGTAGGACTCCGTCACCTCGTTGCCAGCGATGCGCAGGTCGCTGTCGGCAACGCGACCCTGAGGCGAGTACGCAAACGCCCCCCTGATACGGCTGCGCGCGCTGGCCAGCGTCTCCCGCTGCAGGCTCACCGCAGCGGGCGCGCCGTCCTCGACCAACAGCCAAGTGATCGCGCGGTCGTTGATCGCCTCCAAGAGGACTTCCGGATCGTCCGCTACGACGACCTCCTTGTGTGAGGGAAACACGTCGAGCATCGAATGGTCACCCAGGCGCTCGCCGACGTGAAACAGAAAGTAGTCGGGATAGATGAAGAACTTGCCGCCGCGTCCCCGCTGCAGGTCATAGAAGGCCGTGATGGCAGCGAGCAGCAATGTGCTGGCGCCGACTGCGCCGCACGGATGGCGCACGACCACACCGAGCCGATCGCGCTCTCCGAAGCCGGGAAGCACCTGCTTGATGCTCGCGGGCTCGCCGTCGAGCGTGATCGCGAACGCGGCGCTGCGCAGTTCGCTGGACGAGTGCATACGTCCCGCCACGATACCCGCCAGTCATGCCGTTCACGGGCGCCCATTGGCCGATCAGCAGGCAGGCGCGGCCGCAGGTAGCGCGGGGAACATCGAGTATTATATTGCTAATCTAGATCGAATTAGTGCTCTTTGTCCCCGAAGGAGGCTGCACGATGCGGGCATATCTCGTCTGCGCCACGCCACGCAGCGGCAGCACATTACTGTGCGAGATGCTGGGCAACACCGGCAAAGCGGGGCGGCCGCTTGAGCATTTCGAGACCTTGCGGCACTCGAGCCTGCCCCGTCAGCCGCGCGAGTACTTCGAAGATGTGTCGCGGCCCGAGCTGCTGGAGCTGCTCCCACAGCCGCAATCACACGGTCCCAGCAGGGAGGCGCCGGATGCCTGGTGGGCGCGGATCGTGCGCGAGGGCACCGGCGCCAACGGTGTGTGGGGCGGCAAGCTGATGTGGGGCCATGTCGACGATCTCGTGGCTCGGGCCCGCGAGCTGCCCGAGCTCGCGGATGCCGACCTCGAGGTGGTCCTGCACGAGCTGCTGGACGATCCCGAGCTCATCTTCGTCACCCGGTCTGACAAGGTTGCACAGGCGGTCTCGCTGTGGCGAGCGATCCAGACTCAGAGCTGGCGGGCTGGTGACATGCACAGCGCGTATTCGCCGGTCTACCACTTCCACGGGATCGACCATCTCGTGTCGCAGCTGGAGTCCGACGAGCAGGCATGGCGCGAGTGGCTCGCCCGCACAAACCGGTGCCCGACCGAAGTGACCTACGACGAGCTCGACTCAGCTCCCGAGGCCACCGCCGCAGCGGTGCTGCGCTCGCTCGGGCTCCCGGATTCGGGAGTGACCGTACCCGAGCTGTCTCGTCAGCGCGACGATCTATCGACGGCATGGGCGGAGCGCTACCGCCGCGACCGGGACCCTGCCCTCGCATGACCGCGACCGCGCGACGTGTCTCGCAGCTACGTGCGCTGGAGGCCGAGGCGGTGTTCGTGATCCGCGAGGTGGTCGCCGAGCTGACCCGCCCGGTGCTGCTGTTCAGCGGAGGCAAAGACTCGATCGTTCTGCTGCGGGTCGCAGAGAAGGCGTTCTCGCCCCTGCCGCTGCCGTTCCCCGTCCTGCACGTGGACACCGGGCACAACTTCTCGGAGGTGATCGAGTATCGGGATCGACGCTTGGCGCAAGCCGGTCACCGACTGATCGTCGCGTCCGTGCAGAACTCGATCGACACCGGACGGGTCAACGAGGACGTTCCGGGAGGCTCGCGCAACCGGCTGCAGACGGTCACGCTGCTGGACGCTCTGGAGCAGCACCGATTCGATGCCGCCTTCGGCGGAGCCCGGCGCGACGAGGAGCGAGCCCGAGCGAAGGAGCGCGTGCTCTCGTTCCGGGACGAGTTCGGTCAGTGGGAGCCGCGGGCGCAGCGCGCCGAGCCATGGACCCTCTACAACGCTCGGATCCGCCGTGGCGAGCACGTCCGCGTGTTCCCGCTCAGCAACTGGACCGAGCTCGATGTCTGGAGCTACATCCAAGCCGAAGCACTCGAGCTGCCGTCGATCTACTTCTCCCATCGCCGCCGGGTGCTCGAGCGTGACGGGATGCTGCTCGCCGAGTCGGAGTGGATCACACGGCACGAAGGCGAGGAGGTGGAGGAGGCGACCGTCCGCTACCGGACGGTGGGTGACCTCTCGGTCACCGGGGCGGTCCGCTCGGAGGCTGCCGACGTCGCGGCGGTGATCGCCGAAACCGCCGCGGCCACGATCTCTGAGCGCGGGCAGACCAGAGCGGACGACCGTACGTCCGAGGCGGCCATGGAAGACCGCAAGCGCGAAGGGTATTTCTGATGTCAGCCACAGCGCTCACCCGCGAACGCGAACTGGTGCGGCTCGCCACCGCTGGCTCAGTCGACGATGGGAAGAGCACCCTGATCGGACGTCTGCTGCTGGATACGGGCTCGCTGCTCGCAGACCATCTCGAGGACGTCTCCAGCGATGGCGCCGAGCCGGACCTGGCCGCGATCACCGACGGCCTGCGCGCCGAGCGCGAGCAGGGCATCACGATCGACGTCGCCTACCGTTTCTTCTGCACCGACACCCGGTCCTTCATCCTCGCCGACACCCCCGGGCACGAGCGCTACACGCGCAACATGTTCACCGGGGCCTCGACCGCCGACGTCGCGGTGGTGCTGATCGACGCCCGCACCGGGGTCATCACCCAGACGCGTCGCCACGCCAACATCGCCGCCCTGCTCGGGATCGAACACATGGTGGTATGCGTGAACAAGATGGACCTGGTCGGTTGGGATCGGCAGCAGTTCGCTGAGATCGTACATCAGGTGCACGACCTCACCCGCCGCCTCGACATCCTCGATCTCACTGTCATACCGATCAGCGCCCTGCACGGCGACAACGTCGTGCTGCGCTCCGACCGGGCGCCGTTCTACCGCGGGCCGACCCTGCTGCAGTACCTCGAGGAAATCGATGTTCAGGCCGATCGCGATCTGGACCGTCTGCGGCTGCCGATCCAGTGGGTGGGGCGCCCGCAAAATGGGGACCGGTCCTACGCCGGTCGGGTCGTCGCCGGCACCTTGGCGGTAGGTGACGAGGTCGTCGTGCTGCCAGCCGGGATGTCCACGACGGTCACCAGCCTGGACACGCTCGACGGCGACGGTCCGGCGGTGCCGCCCATGTCCGTCACCCTCGGCCTTGCCGATCGGCTCGACGTCGGCCGCGGCGACATGCTCGTGGGTCCGGGACAGCAGCCGTCGGCGGCGCGCGAAATCGACTGCACCCTCTGCTGGATGAGCGAGGAGCCACTCCACCCGGGCAGGCGCTACGCGCTCAAGCACACCACCCGAACCGTGCGAGCGACCGTGCTGTCGCTACTGGATCGGATCGATCCCGAGACGCTCGAGCGACAGATCGAGCCGACCGCGCTCGCCCTCAACGACATCGGTCAGGTGACCCTGCGCACGAGCTCAGCGATCGTGGCCGACCCGTACTGCACCAACCGAGTCACCGGCGCGTTCATCTTGATCGACGAGAACAGCAACGACACCGTTGCCGCCGGGGTGATCCGGGAGGGGCGCCCACTCCTTTCCGGAACCGAAAACCGCCGGGACGTGACTTGGCACCCGTCGGCGTTGGACCGTGACGAGCGTTGGCTGGCGATCGACCAGCGTGGCGCGACCGTCCTGCTGACCGGCCTCTCGGCTTCAGGCAAGTCGACCATCGCCGTGGCGCTCGAACGCCGACTCGTCGACAGCGGCCAGTCGGCCTATCTCCTCGACGGCGACAACATCAGGCACGGGCTGTCTGACGACCTGGGATTCACCGCGGGCGACCGCACGGAGCACATCCGCCGCGTCGGGCAGGTCGCCCGCCTGATGGCGGACTCGGGAACAATCGCAGTCGTGTCGCTGATCTCGCCGCTGAGCTCCGATCGCGAGCACCTTCGCAAAGCTCACCAACAGGCCAACCTGCCATTCATCGAGGTGTTCGTCGACACCCCGCTGCAGGAGTGCGAGCGCCGGGACCCCAAGGGCCTGTACGCCCGGGCACGCGCCGGCGAGATCAAGGGGTTCACCGGCATCGACGCGCCGTACGAGCCTCCTACCGATGCCGAGATCCGGATCGACACCACCACCACCGGGGTTCGGGAAGCCATCGAGAAGATCATCGAACTGTTGCGAGCCCGGCCACGGGCGCTAGCCAAGGGGGCCACCATGAGAATCTCCGCGAAGGCGGACTATGCGGTCCGCGCTGCCGTCGAGCTGGCGGCGGTGCCCGACGACAAGCCCATCAAAGCCGAGCTGATCGCCGCCGCGCAGGGCATTCCGCTCAGCTTTCTCGAAAACATCCTCTCCGAGCTGCGCAACGCACATATCGTTCGCAGCCAACGAGGTGCGGACGGCGGCTATCGGCTCGCGCGCGGCCCCGACCAGGTCACGATCGCCGACATCATCCGCGCCGTCGAGGGCCCGCTCGCCACCGTGCGCGGGGGTAGGCCCGAAGACGCCGCGTATCCGGGCGCGGCCGGCCAGCTCCCACGCGTGTGGATCGCGGTGCGCAAGAATCTCCGCAGCGTCGTCGAACGGGTGACGGTCGCCGATGTCGCCAACGAGAGCCTGCCCACCTCAATCGTGACTCTCGCGGACGATCCAGAGGCATGGGTAACGCGCTAGGTCGATAGCCCGCACAGGCCCGCGGGCGGATCCTGGTGGCCCACCCCCGACTGCACGCGGTGAGGGACACGCGTCACACGTTGGCGTAGGTTGCTTTAGTTCGGTTGATGAAGATCGAGTTCATCGCCAGCATCGCCGTGATCACCGCCGATCCATCGGCAAGCCGACGCCTCTACGTGGACGTGCTCGGTCTGCCTCTCGAGGGGGGCGATTACATCCACAGCGAGGAGGTCGAGGGCTGCAAGAGCTTCGGTGTCTGGCCTCTGGCGCAGGCGGCGCAGGCGTGCTTCGGCGACAGCGAGTGGCCGGCTGACCGGCCGGTGCCGCAGGCGAGCATCGAGTTTGAGGTGCCCAGCCGTGAGGCTGTGGCAGCCGCCGCCGAGGAGTTGCGCAGCGCCGGCTATGAGCTACTGCACGCTGCGCGAGAGGAGCCATGGGGGCAGACGGTCGCGCGGATGCTGTCGCGCGAGCAGAGCATCGTCGGGATTTCTTACACCCCCGCGCTGCGCGACTGACTTGAGCGAGCTGGCGGGGCGTTCGGATCAGGGCTGGATGCACCCAGCCACCTGGCCGCTGGCGATCCTACCCGCTGCGACGGCGCAGGCGAATCGGTCCGCGCACCTGCGCGATATCGACGACCTCGCCGCGCTGAGTGACCTCGATCTCGCCGTCGGCCACAAGCTCGGCGGCGGCGGCGCGGGCCGTGTCCATGAGCGGGCGAAAGTCAGCGCCGGCCAGCGCCCGGGCAGCGTCGGAGGGACAGATCGTCTTGCCGGGCCCACGGCGCTCGAGCAGCTCGAGCATCACGGCACGCAGCCGAGCCTGTTCGGGAGGCACGGGAGGCATTGCGAGAAGGCCCTGTCGTCCAGCGTCAGATGACGCCCAGGATCGGATGGGACGAAGACTGGCGCATGGTTGCCATGACCCTGGATCACCTTCAGCCAAGTCCGGCAATCGGCGCCGCCGGATTGACGGGCGCGCAGTCCCGTACGGCGGCGGCGCGAGCGTTTCGAGCACTGGCGTTCGCGGTGATGCAGAACCTCCCGCGCGCCGTCCTCGGCACCGCCACCCGCAGACGCAGAATGCGTGATTGGCCCGGCGGGAGCCTCGACACCAGCCAGTGGCCAACTCGGCGCCCGGCATGCTTGCTCGAGACCCGCACGTTCTTTACCGGGTAGATGTGGTGGTGAAGGGGCTGGGTGCGGCTGAGGGTGATTCGGTACCTGACGATCTGCCCTGTCCTAACGGCATGCGGTCCGGAGATCGCGAGGTGCAGCTTGGGCCGAACGGGCGCGGTCGACCCGAAACCGCTGGCGGCCGTGTAGCTGATCGTCACCTGCGGCGGCAGGCCGGTGGTGTCCGCGGTCACAGACCCGCCGGCGGGCACCAGCGAGGAGCCACCGCCGCCGCCACCCCCACTGCCGTCGAAGAGGTCATCGGTCGTATTGAAGGTGCCCTCGCCGCCCTGGCCGCCACCATACAGGCCGCCGCCGCCGGCGCCCCCACCGGATCCCTTGGTGCTGCCGCCACCGCCCTGACCGAGGGACCCGTGGCCCCCCGCCAGTCCAGGTTGATCACCTTGGTAGCAGACGGCCGGCTGACCGGCGCCGCCGGCGCCGCCCGAGCTGGCCGTGCCCGGCCCACCGCCCCCAGCCCCCGGGGGGTTGAGGCATGGGAACCTGCCATCGCCCCCCTGTCGCCCGGCTGAACCCCCGGCACCGCCGATTATGTATCCGGTCCCGGTCCCGACGTTGATGGCTAAGGGCGTTCCGGATCCTCCGCCGCCACCCGCGATCAGCAGACGCCGATCCGGGCTCAGACCGGCCGAGTAGGGAGCGAGTCGGACATCCGACGCTCCCCCGCCGCCGCCACTTCCGGTGCTGGCGCTGGTGCGGGGGTCACCCGCCCCACCACCGTTGAAGCCGGGAGCACTCGTGTCGTACCCAGCGCCGCCGGGACCGCCGACCTCGACGTACAGCGTCTGGCCGCCGGTGACCTTCAGGGTCCCCGTCGCGACCGCCCCCGCGCCGCCCGGGGGCCCCGGTGCTTGCCCAGGGCCCCCAACACGAGGCCCTGTGGCGCCGCCGGGCGCGCCGACCGCGACGACGTGCACGCTGCTGATATGCGCCGGCACCTGGAACGTCTGATCAGGGGCGCCGGTGGAGGGGAACGTACAGCTCACAGTGGTCCCAGACTGAGCGCAATTCGACGGCAGCGCCGCGCGCGCCTGTCCCACTCCCCCCGCCGCCGCCAGCAGCACAGGCGCGACCAAAGTGACCGCAAGCCGCCGCCGGCGATGAACGCCTACAGCCCCAGCCCTCAGCACCCCAACGCCGACTGCATGCCCCGTGTTCATCCGCACAACCACCTCGATTTGATGCTCAGCGCGGTCCCGCAACCGTCCGGAATCCTATCGCGCTCGAGTAGCTGTCCGAGAACGCGGCCCACGAGTTGACAACGCGAGACACAGCCATGCCGACCGGCACGATCGCCGGCGCGCGCCGCCCATTCGTCCGTTCCTTGGGTTCGCGATCTCTCGGCAACGTCGCCGGAGACCCTGGCGGTTGTACTGCCATTCGGGGTCTTGAGCGTGACTGAGACCACATACTTCGTGCCGTTGTGCATCTTGTCGGCGAGCTCCGCCCCGACCTCGTACGCGCTGGCGCTCAGCTCACGTGTTCGGGCCACGGCAGCGGGAACAGCTCTCGATAGGGGCGCGCTTCTTCGACCACGCGAGCGACCGACGGTCGAATCAGCAGCCGGTCTGTGGCCACCGGCGAACTCACGCTCGCCGACTGGGGCGTCACCGTGGCGGTCCAGGTGCTCGACGATGATCGACGACTCGGGGACCATGAAGCCGTCGTCGACCAGGATCGGGATGGAGGCCGGCGGCCATAGGGCCGCGAGCGCGGAACGGTCAGCCTCAACGATCTCGGACGTGAACGTCACGTCGCGCTCGTAGAGGGCGATGAGCGGCTTCCAGCAGTACAGCGCGAAGGGATGCTGGTATAGCACGAGGCTCACGCCGCCACCTCGTTGGCGAGGATCACCTCGAGCCCGTCGAGCAACAGGTCCGTTCCGGGCTCACGTTCGGACGTCGCCCAAGAGTTCGAGTCGACGTTCCAGGTGGCGCGGTGCCCGGCGATCCAGTGCTCGATCGAGTTCCTGGGGCTCAGCGATAGGCATGGCCGGCTTGTGATCTGACTCGCCATGGTCTAGCTTCGGGGTGCGATGGCAACGGCGGTCTCGTGGCTGGTTGGCACCGTACTCTTGTTCGTCGAGTTCGGCGTGCTGACGTGCTCGGCGCTGGGGAGCAGGAGGCGGTCGCGGTTCTACATCCGACTGAGTTGCGCGAGCCTTGTCATGTTGGCCATGGCGTTGGGACTCGCCCTCGCAATCAATTTCAGCGCGGGGCCCCAACGGGCGCTCGGACTTGCATGGGTGGCGCTGTTGCTCGCCGCGCTGGCCGTGGCGCCAGTGTTCTGTTACCAGACCCTCGCCCCCTCCCAAGGCTCGTCCGAGGACGACGGGGGCGGCGGGCCGGGTTCCGGTCCGCCACCGCCTGCACCGGGCCTACCTCCCGGCGGCGCTCCGCTCCCGGACGCGGACCAGGCGCGGGCGCGCAGGCGCGATCACAACCGGCCGAGCCTGCGCGGCGTCAGCCGGCGGCGGCCGGCACTCGAGCCGGTGCGGCCTCGCAGACCGGTAAGCCCAGGCCGCCGATAGCCGCTCCTCTCGGCACCACGGTGAAGAGGGTGGCCGAGCCAACCCCGGCGCGGCGGGAGATCTCGACCAGCCAGACGTCGGCCTCCGGGTCGGCGAACGCGTCACGGGCGGCGGTGAGCAGTCAAGCCAGTGCTGCGCTGTACCTGGGGTAGGCGAGCTGGGCTCGCCTCCCGTTCAGGAGTCGCGTCAGTCGTTGATATCGATGACCGGAGTGATGTCTGGCAATCGCTGTCCTTGATCGGCATGCTCGTTGGGAACCACGGCGGTACCGAGGGCGAAGAACTCGATGACGTGACTGCCCCAACCGTGGTTGTTCTCGTGCAGCTTGACCTCCACGATTCCGAGCACGCCGTCACCGATGTCCTCGGCCTCTTTCTGCATGCGCTCCATCGCCAGCTCGCGTGCGTCATAGAGGGCTTGCGTGTACTGCTCGAGCTCGACGTTCTGGCCGGTCTGGCGCATCGACTGCATCATCCCGCGATGCGCGACGTGGTAGACGCAGTTGCCCATGACCAGGCCCACCGGCCGCTTGCCCGTCTGCATCAGGGTCCAGAACGCCTGACCACTGAGGTCGGATGTGAACGGACGCCCGTTGGGCGCGCGGTGCACTTTGCCGCCCTTGTGCTTGATCGCGGTGCCGATGGCGATGAACTCCGCCATGTCCGCGCCCCACTCGTAGCGTCCGACGTCGAGGCGGACACCGACAATGCCGTCGGCGTCCAGCTGATCGGCCTCCTCCTCCATCCGCGTCATCGCGAGCTCTCGCGCCGAGTACATCGCCTGGGTGAGGACGCCCATCTCTTGGCTGGCCTTCCAATTCGACTGTTGAAAGCCGATGTGGTAGATGCTTGAGCCCACCACCAGGCCGACCGGCTCAAAGTCGGCCTTCTCCACGCAGAGGTACTCGTTGACGGAGAGGTCGGACGTGAATAGCCCGCGCGCGTTCATCTTCAGTCGCTCGCTGGCGTGCTCGGCGAGGCCTTCGGTACTTGTCGGGTCGTAGGTCGACATGGTGCTCTCCTGAAGTTAGGTGCCGAGATTGATCGACATGACCGGCACGCCAAGCGGGGCGGGATGGGGCTCATGCGCGCCCAGCGCAATGGCGGTGCCGAGCACGTGCATGGAGACGATGAAGATATGCTGGCTATAGCCGGCGCGGTCGTACTCGTGGTGATCGATCCGGTGGGTCAGCGTCGAGATGACCATCTCGTTTGCACCGGCGGCGCTGGCCTGGCGGCGCACCTCGTCCATCGCGCGCCGACGGGCAACGTAGACACCTTCGGTGACCTCGACCAGCTCCTGGTTGCCCCACCAGGACCCCATCATCTGATTGGCCCACCCGCTGAGGGCCACGCAGACGACGGCGGTATGGCCGATGACGCCCACCGTCTCGGCGCCGATACGACGCAGCTTGTCGACATCCTGGCCCGACAACGCGCACATCCGCGGTCGCAAACCCGCGCGCGGTCCGGGCGTGTTCTCACGAACCGCCGTGCCGAAGACGACGTATTCGACGTTGCCCGGCTCCCCCAAGAAGGCCTTGGCGGTCATCTCGATACCGATGACCGCGTCGGCTCCCGCGAACTGCGCCTCCTGGCGCAGACGGTCAAACGAGCGCTCGCGCGAGAGGTTCCACGGCGCAGCAAACGACGGCATCTCCGCGATCCCCCCTTGATAGGCGGACCAACCGTAGTTCTGCCACCCATGTTGGACCACTGAGGAACCCATGATCTGCGCGATCGGCGTCAGCCCGGACGCGTGCGCCACCGCATACTCCTTGGCGCTCAGATCGCTGGTGAACACCGTCGACTCCCCGACCGCGATCCGCCCTAGACGCTGTTCGGCGCCGAGCGGAATACCACCGCCGGCGATGCGCTCGAGGTCGACAGCAGCCGCCTGACGGTCCTCTTCGCTGATGGGTGTGGCGTGTTTTCCGAACAGTCGCAAGCCTCTCCATGCTGACAGACCCGCATTACGGCGACCAAAACCCCACGCCAAAGCTCCGTAAGCGACTCAGCCGCTCGGGGCACTGCGCGCACAGGACACCACCGGCCGCGCACAGGACACCACCGGCCACGGCGCACGAGCGCGACATGTGAAACGCCCCGAGAACGTTAGAGCGTCGACGGCGTCCTGCGGCGCCAATTCTGGCTCCGATGCCAGCGCGCGAGATGCTCGAACTTGGCGAAGGGAGGGAACGCGTGGGTTGCGGGCAGACACCCGCATCGGCGTGGCTGCGGTACTCCGGGCTGCGGCGAGCCACGCGCTCGCAGCCGTCCCAGTGCATCAGCGCTCGGAGGTCAGCCTGAGCTGTTATGGACGCGGAGCGGCGAGGTGGGTGCGCAAGAACTCGCCGGCGGTGGTCAGCGCTGCGTCGCCTTCATCGCGCATCGCGGCGAACCCTCAGAACACGTGCGGGACGCCCGGTGTGACTTCGAGCGTGACGGCAACGGCGGCGGCGGCGCGGCGAGCCTTGTGGCGTCGTCGAGGAGGATCTCGCGTGAGCCGGCCTGGATCAGTAGCGGTGGCAGCCCGGCGAGGTCGGCGAAGATCGGCTGACGCGCTCCGCCGTCCGGTCGCCGGCGGGCACGTAGTCGATGGCTCGTCGGCGGAGACCTTCGGGGCTAGCGCCGGGTCGAACGGCCTTCCCGCTGATGCTCTCGCCGGACAGGGTCAGGTCGGCCCAAGGCGACGTCAGCACAACCCCGCTCGGTTGCGGTAGCCCAACGTGCTCGAGCGCCGCTAGGGTCGGGCATCGGGATCGCCGCCATCATCTCCTCCCCGCTGCTCGGCCACGTCGCCGCCGAGATCGAGCGGCGCGTCTCGCAGCAGTCGGTCAAGAGCGTCGTGCTGTGGCTGGCTCCCTGCGGTCTGACTGACGCGGATCAGGGCTCCGGCTCACCGAGCAGCAGCTCGGTCCGGTACTTCGGGGCGAGTGCGACCGCCTTCGCGATAAACGCGGCGGTGGCGGCATCGTCGAGCGCCGGCGGAGCCTCCGTTCGGTGCGCGACCGGGACGCCGACCTCCTTGAAGAACTCCTCCTGGCCTGCGGGCGAGCACAGACACAGTAGCCGCGCATGCCGTTCGGAAACGTTCCGAAAGACGTGCGGGGCGTTAGCCGGCACATTTATCGTTTCGCCGGCCGTTGCCACCGCGCGGACGCCGCGGAACGAGAGCTCGATCTCGCCGTCAAGGATGGTGAACATCTCCTCGAAGTCGTGACGGTGGGGCGGCGGCCCGCCGCCCGGCGGGACGTGCATGTCGATCAACGTGTAGCGCCCAGCGGTATCGGCGCCGGACACGAGGATGGTGTAGGTGTCGCCAACCACCCCGAGATGAAGCAGCGAGTCATCGGTGTCGGGGCTCGCGTGCGTCAGGCCCCGCCCAGGGTCATCGGCGGGGACCGGTCCTGGCGGCGTCGGCTCGGCGGACAAGGTGTCGTTCATCGGCGCTCCTCCATCGTGGTAAACGGAAGAAATCATCCGCTTCTAGAGCTTACCGAAAGCGAGCCCCGCTCGTCGCTGCGTGGCACGATCACCTCCTGCATGTCCGAATCACCGACGAAGGCACAGCGCGCCGCGCGGCGACCGCGACGTGACGCCGCAGCCAATCGCGAACGCATCCTCGCGGCCGCCACGATCGCGGTCAGGCGCGACGGCGAGAGAGTGCCGATGGCGACGATCGCCGACGAGGCGGGCGTCGGGATCGGAACCGTCTACCGCCACTACCCGACTCGCCCCACCCTCTTAGCCGCTCTGACGTTGCGCTCCTTCCACCTCGTCCTGCAACACGCGCGCGCCGCCGCACTGAGCGACGAGCCGGCCCCCACGGCGCTCGCTCAGTTCTTCGAACAGACGATCGCGGCCCGCAGCGAGTTCATCCTCCCGCTCCACGGCGGCCCCGTCATCCACGACGAGAAGATCGCCGCGCTTCAAACCGAGATAAGGAACCTACTCGAACAGGTTCTCGCCCGCGGACGCCGCGACCGGACCATCCGACCAGACGCCACCGCCAACGACATCATCATCACCGGAGCGATGCTCGCCCAACCACTCCCACACGCACCTGACTGGGACCAACTCGCGCGCCGGCAAGCCAGAATCTTCGTCGCAGGCCTCGCTACGCGCGCGTAAATCAGTTCGTCGGTCGACGGCGCGACATCGGCCAGAATCCCGGTCACGCGGATGGATACACCCGCTCCCAGACCTTCCGCACCACCATGAACCAGACCCTACCGCTCCACCCGCCCGCCGAGCCCAGCGTCAACCATCAGATCACGCGTCCCCTGCTCCAGCAGCCAGCACGGATCCGCGTCTCGCAATACTCGCGGCTGCGCGCCTCGACGATCACCGTATCGACACCGTCGCTCACGCTGCAGCAGGTGTCAAGGAGCAGCCCGGCCGGTCCGGCGCCGCTGTCGCGACCTGGGTGCGCTCGGTCGCTGCTGTCACTTGCTCGCGCGGCGCGAGCGCCGCTTCGGCAGCTCGCCGCCGACGTCGAGCACGGCCGTCTTGAGGCGCTGCGGATCGTAGCCGGGCTCCAGCAGCTCCGAGACCTCCAGACCGGTGCGCGCCAGGTGGCTGGCGAGTAGCCCGGCGCTGCGATCCCGGTCGCCGGCCTTGCAGGCATCGAGGATGTCGCGGTGCTGTGCGGTGGCCCAGGCGCTTGGTCCCTGGCCGATGTGAAGGCGCCGGTAGCGCTCGGCGTGGTCGAACATCTGGCTGAGCACGAGATTGATGCGCTCGCCGGCGCGCGCGGTGAGGGCGCGGTGGAATCGGTGGTGTGGGACGGTCCAGCGCCCATAGTCCTTCTCGTGCGCGTAGTGGGCCATCTCCGCCATGTGCCCCTCGAGTCGCGCCAGGTCCTCTGAGGTCATGCCCGGGACCGACAGTCGCAGCGCCTCGGCCTCCAGAACGACGCGCATCACGCACAGCTCCTCCAGGTCCGGCGCCGTCATCGGCGCCACGCGCACCCGGCGGTTGGGCTCACCCTCGATCAGCCCCTCGCTCTGCAGCATCCGCAGCGCCTCGCGCAGGGGGGTCCGACTGATGCCGAGATCCTCGGCCAGCGCCACCTGGGACATCACCGCTCCGGGCGCCAGCTTCCCGTCGAGGATCGCCGAGCGCACTCGCTCGTACACATCTTCGGTGTTCTGTCCATTCAGGGACACGTTTCCCTCCGGTTCAGGCGCCGAGCATGCTGTAGCCGCCGTCGGCGATCATGTAGGAGCCGGTGATGTGGTGCGCGTCGTCGCTGGCGAGGAACAGCGCGGCGCCCGTCATCTCCTCCGGCTTTGGGATTTTCGCAGTCGGCGTCGCGGATAGCACGTCCTCGCGCCTGCCCGCCTCCCACTCTGGCCGGGCGAGCAGTGCCTCGGTTTCCATGAAGCCCGGAGCGTACGTGTTGACACGGACCCTGGGGGCCAGCGCCTTTGCATAGGACTTGGTGACCCCGAGCAGGCCGTATTTACCGGCGGCGTACTGGGGTGCACGCGGGCTGCCGCGAACGATCACCGTCGAGCCGACGTTGACGATCGCGCCGCCCTCGCGCGCGGCCATTCGCTGGCCGAACTCGTGCACCATCAGCATCGTGCCCTTGATGTCGACCGCGAGCACGTGGTCGATCGCCTCCTCGGTCACATCCCTCCACGAGGCCTGGCCGGAGGCCATGTCACCCACGTTGTTGATCAGCACGTCGATACCACCCGCCTCGCCGAAGGCGGTGTCTGCCATCCGCTGGATGTCGGCCCAGCTGGTGATGTCGCCCTGGATCAGCGTCGACTGTGCGCCGGCCTCACGAACACGCTCAGCCGTCCGCTGTGCCCCCGCCGACGAGCTGCGGTAGTGCACGATCACCTGCCTGGCACCCTCCTGCGCCGCCCGCAGGGCAAGCGCCGCGCCAAAGCCGGTGCCGGCGCCGGTGATCAGAAAGCTTCGCCCCTCGAATCTGCGTTGCATGGCGTTTCACCGCTCCTCAGACGATCGTGCGACCGCCATCGATGTACAGGACCTGCCCGGTGATGAAGCTCGCGTGAGGCGAGCACAGGAAGAGCACCGGGTCGACCACCTCCGACAGCGTCCCGAACCGACCGGCCGGGATCAGCTGCAGGAGAGCCGCACGCTTGTCCGGATTGGCGGCCAGATAGCTGTGCGTGAGGGCCGTGTCCATGTAGCCGGGAGCCACCGCGTTCGCGGTGACTCCGTGCTCGGCATATTCGTGGGCGATGACGCGCATCAGCTGGTTGATCGCACCCTTGGTGGCGGCATAGGGGCCATGCAGCTTGTGTCCACTTCGACCGGCCACCGATGAGAAGAACACGATCCTGCCGTGGCGCTGGTCGCGCATCCCGGCAGCGGCCTCCGCGCCCGTGTGAAAGGCGCTCGTCAGGTTCACCCCGATGATCCGATCCCAGTCCGCAACGCTGTAGGCATCGATCGCCTTGCGGTCGTTGATGCCGACGCAATGGACGAACACGTCGAGTCCGCCGAGCTGCTCACGGGTGCTCGCCACCGCGGCCCGCGACGCCGCGGCATCGCTGAGATCGGCCTCGTGACGCACAACCACCCGCGAATCGAGGTGCGCCAACCCCTCCAGGCTGGCGTCGGCGACGCCGACGGTGGCGCCGGCGCCGAGGAACCCTTCGACGACCGCTGCCCCGATCGTGCCGGCGCCGCCGGCCACCAGCACCCGCTGCCCCTGCAGACCGAGCCACTCAGCCATCGGGCGGTGCCTCACGATGGGTGAACACATTGAGCGTCACCGCCCCGATTCCGGTCGCCGGCAGTGTGGCCGAATGCGGTGTTCCGCCCGGAAGGGTGGCCAGCTGTCCGGCCGACAGCCGTACCGGATCTCCGTCGACGACGAAGTCGATCACGCCCTGGATCACCGTGGTGATCTGGTCCTGGGGATGCTGATGCTCCTCCCAGCTCGAGCCCGGTCCGTAGCGGTACAGCGTCGCGGTCAGCTGCGGAGTGTGAACGGTGGCGCCCAGGATTCCCGGACGCACCTCGGTGAACGCCTGCTCGCTCCAGTCGATCTTCTGCGGCGCTTCCACGTAAGGCATTATTGCATGCAGTTTTCGTATCCGTCTACATTAGGGCAAAATGTTCTGGTTTAGCCGGAAGACGTTCTCGGGGTCGTAAGCGCGCTTGACGGCACGGAGCCGCTCGTAGAGCGGCCCCGAGGCGCCACCGGAACCCCGGTTCTCGTCCTCGTCCATGAAATTGACGTATCTGCCGTCCATCAGGTGGGGCTCGAGCGCGCCGAACGCGGCCCGGGTCCAGGCGATCTCGGCGTCAGTCTCCTCCGGGACCTCCCACATCGCCGGGAGATTGATCAACCAGGCGGCATCGCGCTGGGCGAACGCGGTCGTCTCCGGCGCCACCCGACCGATGGCCCCGCCCATCGCCAGCACCTCGATCTGCGACAGCGGCGAGGCGACCCGCGACCCGTGCTCGGCCAGCACGTCGATCACCCCGTCGGTGAGCTCACGGAGGAATCCCGCCTTGATGTACGTCCGCTTGCCCGGCCCGAAGATCTCATCGGTGAGGGTCTGAATCTCCACGAACGGTACGTGCTGCAGCGAGGCTGCAGCCGGCGCCAGCTCCTGCCGAATCTCGCCCAGCCGCCGGAGACCGGGCGCCCCTTCGCCAGACCACTCGACGAGCGACATCACGCCGGTGGTGCCGACCAGCTCGGGCGGCATCCAGGGAAGGGCCGGTGCCTTGCGCAAGAAGCTCGTCCACAGCAGCTCGTCCGGCGCCTCCGTCGCCATGGCGCGGCGACCATGCTCGAGCACGGGCCGGACGCCGTCGGCCGGGTGGAACATGCCGAGGATCCGCAGCTCGCTGCACTCGTGCAGGGCGAACTCGAACTCGGTGACCACTCCGAAGTTACCCCCGCCGCCGCGGATCCCCCAGAAGAGGTCGGCGTGCTGGCTCGGGGTGGCATGCAGGATCTCACCGTCCGCGGTCACGACGTCGGCCGAGCACAGGCTGTCGATGGTCAGCCCGAAGCGACGCATCAACCGCCCAACTCCGCCGCCGAGAGTCAGCCCGCCGACGCCGGTATGCGAGACGACACCGGCGGGGACGACGAGGCCGTGCGCCTGGGTGGCGCGGTCGAGCTCCCCCAGCAGGGCGCCGCCGCCGACGATCGCCCGGCGCGCGACCGGTTCGACGCTGACCTCGTTCATCGCCCGCAGGTCGATCACGATCCCGTCGTCGCAGACGCTGTGTCCGGGCATGCTGTGCCCGCCACAGCGCACCGCGATCGGCAGATCGCGAACGCGACCGTAGGCGATTGCCGCGGCGACGTCCGCCGCCGTCCGGCAGCGCGCGATCAGCTCGGGCCGGCGGTCGTGCATCGCGTTCCAGATCGTGCGGGCGGCTTCGTAGCCCGGGTGGTCGCGATCGACGATCTCACCGGTGAACTGGGGAATGGTCGCGGCTGCGTGCAGGGTCATGGCTGCCTCCAGCCTTGTTGCAGGCCGGCGATGAGGGCGACGATCGCCGCGTGCAGAGGAGTTGGAACGCCCGGTCCGCGCGCCGCCGCCACGATCCCGCCGTTGAGCGTGGCGATCTCGGTGGGTCGCCGGGCGAGCACGTCCTGGAGCATGCTCGGCCGGTGATCGTGGTTTTCCTGCGCGGCCTCATCGACGAGTCGCGCCGGGTCGCGGTCGAGCTCGATGGCGAGGCCCTGCGCCACCGACAGCCCCTCGTCGATCAGCTCGCCCACGAGCCGGCGGGTCGGCGGGTAATCACACAGCTCCCCGTGAGTCAGCCCGGTGAGCGCGCACAGAGGGTTCGTGGAGGCGTTGAAGAGCAGCTTGGTCCACTGGGCGCCCCGGGCGTCGGCCACGGCGTGAGTCTCCAGTCCGCTGGCACTCAGCAGATCGGCGAGACGGTGCAGCTCATCGGCGCGCGCCGGCTGGGGCTCGAAGGGCCCGATCCAGGTCGGACCCACCGCGTCCACGTGGATCACCCCCGGCGCCGCCAGGCGCCCGGCCGGGAGGGTGACGCCGCGCATCACGCGCGGCACGTGCTCGGCGATCACCTCCTCGTTGCCGATCCCGTTCTGGACGCTGCACACGGCACCGTCGCCGAAGACGGGAGCGGTGGCGGCGATCGCCGCCTGAGTCGCCGTGCCCTTGGTGGCCAGGATCCCGAGTGGGCACCCAGGGATCTGAGCGGGGTCCCTTCGGGCCTCGATCTGGGCGGTCAGCTCGACGGCGCCCGTGAGGCGCAGCCCATCGCGGTTGATCGCTTCGACGTGCTCGCGCGCGGGGTCGTAGGCCCACACCTCAAGGTCGGAGAGCCGTCCCAGGTGGGCTGCGTACAGCCCACCGATGGCACCGCAGCCGACGATGCAGACGCGCTCGGTCACCCGGTAGCGGCAGCGACAGCGGAGGCGATCTGGTTACACACCGTCGGCGCAGGACCGCCCACGCCGATACCGCCGACATGGACGCCCCCGTCGGTCAGCGGCAGGCCGCCGGGCGCGGCCAGGATCCGGAAGGGCAGCGCCGCGGCCAGCAGCTCCAGCTCGCCGCTGCGAAAGAAGCGCCGTGCGAGACCCGCACTGGCGCACTGGAAGCTGGCGGCGGCGGCCGCCGTGGCTTGCGCGACGTCGACCGAAGCGGTGGGAGCGCCGTCCATCCGATCCTGCTGGATCGGATCGCCACGCTCGTCGACAACCGCCACCGCCACGCGCTCACCGCGGCGCTGAGCCTCGGCGATCGTCGCGTCGGCCAGAGCCAGGGCCCAGGCGTGCTCGGCCTGGCCTTTAGCCGGCGGCGCCTGAGCCATCCCCAACCCGGGACCGGCGTCCTCGTCGAACTCCCCGTAGGCGCTGCGCCAGCGTTCCAGGTCGTCTCCGTGCTGACCTTCGTAGGGCAGCCCGAGCGCGTAGTGGACGAGCAGATCCTCGCCATTGGACGGCTTCCCGTCGGCAATCAGCTTCTCGCGCTGGGACCCCGGATAGCCGACGAACGGCCCGATCCCGGCCCCCGACGCGGCCAGTCCGGCGACGACGTGACCCTCGCGTCGGATCGGCATCCCGCCCGCCCCCGGAAATGCCGCCTCGGGTGAGCAGGCAGTGAATCCGCTGACCATCGGCGCGGCCACCATGCGCATGCGGTCCAGATGCTCGGCGCTGGGGATCTGCTGCGTCGCCGCGATCCAGGCCTTGGACCGGGCTCGCGCCATGCCGCCGGCTCCGCCGTGGTCCATGCGTGAGGCGCAGACCAGAGCGCCGGTGGCGCCCACCACCGCCAGGGCGCCGCGCATGCCGATGTCCTCGGCCTTGTCGACCCCCCGGGCGATCAGGGCGCGGGCCTCGGCGAGCGGCAGATCCGTGGTGTGGCCCATGATCCGGCAACTATACGCAGTTTGACCAACTGTATGCAAAACTCCGGAGACCATGAGTGCCGAGCACTGGGGACGTCGCCCCCGCGACTGGGCGGAGCTGGCCGAGCCCGCCAACGAGCCGCTGTTCGCGGAGGTGCTGCGGCGCCTGGCGGTGGGCCCGGGCACCCGCCTGCTGGACGTGGGCTGCGGATCGGGCTTCGCAGCGCGGATGGCCGCCGGCCTCGGCGCCTCCGTGACCGGACTCGACATCACCCCCGAGCTGCTGGCCCTCGCCCGAGAGCGCGTTCCCGGCGCCACCTTCGTGCTTGGAGAAATGGACGCGCTGCCGTTCGAGAACGACAGGTTTGACGCCGTGGTCGGCTTTAACGCCTTCCCGTTCGCCGACGACCCCGGACATGCGATGGCGCAGGCCGCGCGCGTCGTGCGCCCAGGTGGCGCCGTCGCCGCCACCACCTTCGCCGAGGCGGTTCGCAACGAGTCGACGGCACTGCATCTGGCGCTCGAGCCCCTCCGCGCCCCCGCGCAGGCACCGCACCTGCCCTACGCCCTCTCCGAGCCCGGAGGACTCGAGCGCCTGCTGGCCTCGGCGGGACTCGAGGCGTTGCACAGCGGCGAGGTGCCGCTCGTCTGGGCCCACGACACGATCGAGCATGCGGTCCGCGCCGTGCTGGCTTCGGGCGGGGGGGCGATGGCGATCGAGACCTCCGGCGACGCGGCCGCCCGGGACGCGCTGACCCGGGCCGTCGTGCCGTTCGCCCTGCCCGACGGGCGGGTGGAGATGCACAACGTGTTTCGCTACGCGACCGCCCGCCGACCCGCCGGGGTGAGCGGCGGCCGAGAACCGGCGTAGGCGCCGGCGAGCCGCTCGATCTCCTCGGCCCGCGACCCCTGCTCGCCGGCCGTCGCCATCACCTCGGCGAAGTGGGCGCGCTTCTCGGCCATCGTCACCACCGAACGCTCGAGGCCGCGCGGATCGTCGAAGCGGACCTCCGGGGCGCCGGCGGCATTGACGACCAGCCGCCCGGCGGCGCCGCAGGTGGCACACTGCGCCGACTCGTCGTGCAGCTCGACCACCGAGAGGTGGCAAAGCGGGCACAGGCCGGGCTCGCCCCGGTACTCGACCTCGTCGAAGGCGAGGCCGAGCTGGCGGCCGACGCTGCGACCCACGCGCGCCGCGCCGGCCAGCGCCCCGTCATCAAGCACGACCGAGCGCGGCATGCCCGCTCCACCGATGAGCAGCTGGTCGGCGACGGCGATGTGCGACGAGAAGGTGATCTGGTGCATGAGCGGCAGTGCCAGTGACCACCACTGGCTGCCCAACGCTCCGCCGACGGCGATCAACCCCGCGACCCGCGAGCGGAACACGCGCTCGTCGTAGGGGAAGGTGACGGGCGGCGTCTCGCCCACTTGCAAGCTCCTCCGGTAGCTCTCGGCGAAGGCGACGTCGGCCGCCGGGCCCGAGAGCCGATCGGCGACGAGCTTGAGCTTGCCGGGGATCGTTCGCGAGTAGATCGGGCTGGCGATGATCAGCCCGTCTGACTCCATCAGTTGGTCCCACAGCCAGCGGCCGTCGTCGGCCCCGGTTGCCTGCTCCGGACCGACGGGACGAAGCGGGAGATCGAGATCGTCGAGGCGCACCAGCGCGACCTCGGCGCCCTCGGTCGCCGCGGCGCGGAGCGCGATCTGCAACAGGATCTCGGTGCTGCCCCCGGGGTTTCCGGCGCCCAACCCGAGGACCCTCATGCCGACACCTCATCGGTCGGGGCGCCGCGCAGACCGCCACCCCCGAAGTTGCCGTGATCGGAGGCGAGCTCCATCAGCGGGTAGGTGGCCGCCCGCATGTCCGCCTCATAGGCGCCGATTGCCTGCACCAGGGGACGCTCCCCGCGCTGTGCGGCGACGAGCTGGTCGCGCAGCACGGCGGCGTTGCGCATCGCCATGTTGGCCCCCTTTCCGAGGGTCGGGAGCATCGCGTGGATCGAGTCGCCGACGAGCGTGACGCGGGAGGGCGCCCAGGGCGGGGTTGGGTCCAGGCGGCGGAACGGGTGGGAGAACAGCGTGTCGGGTTCGACGCGATCGACGAGACCGCGGATGGCGGGATGCCAGCCCGCGACGCCCGCCCTCATCGCCTGGTGCATCTCTGGCGCCGTACCCGCCGTCCAATCTCGCGGCTTCGGGATGTGGGTGCCCGGGAGCACGCCCCCGGAGAGCATCATGTACGGCGGCGCCACCCCCGGGTCGGCCTCCCTGGCCACGCATTGTCCGAGCGAGAGCATGACGCCGCGATCGTCGCGGGCGATCACGAACGCCGCCGACAGGACCTCAGGCAGCTCGGCGAGGATCTCGTCGGATAGCGGCGAGCGACCGAACAGGCCGAGCGCGCCGACCGGAGCGGGCACGATCGGAACCTGCGGCATGAGCTGACTGCGGATCGCCGAGCCGACTCCGTCGGCGGCGACGAGCACATCGCCGCGAACGGTCGTGCCGTCGGCCAGATGGAGCGAAACCCCACCGTCCTCGACGTTGAATCCAGCCGCCGGGGCCTCATAGTGGACAATCCCGTCGAGCCGCGAGGTGAGGATCTCGCGGAAGGTCCGGCGGTCGATCGCGGTGTGCGGCCGGTCCCCGTCGTTGGGCGGGCCGATGTGCGGGGCGGTCGTCAGCTCACGGCACTGGCTGTCGATCACGACCGCCACGTCGGGGCGCGTAGGGGTGCGATGCGAGGCCCGGACGTAGCGCTGGTAGAGCTCGGGGGAGAGGCACGCCTCCAGCGCGTCGCCCCCGTCCGCGTCGAGGGTCAGGCGGTAGCCCGAGCGACGGCTGCCGGCGGGGTCGCGCTCGAACACCTGGCAGGTGATCTGAGCTCTCCCCAGGCCGTGGGCCAGCGTTAGACCGGCGATGCCGCCCCCGGCGATGAGCACGTGCAGCGATTCCATACCGGCCGTCTCAGCCGACGAGGACGATGTCGAGCTCGGCCGCGGCGGCGGCCAGCCGATCGTGATCGACGGGCTCGGAGCCCTCGGGGAAGATCCGATGCTCGGCGACCTGGCCGGCCACCTCGTGCAAACGCTCCGGGCCGGCGGGCCCGTACATGGCGGCAACGCGCGTCAGGTGGGCTTCCATCGCGTAGCTGTGCTCGCTCCCGGCCGGGATGCTGACGAAGTCACCGCGGGTCAAGAGGTATTCCTCACCCTCGACGAGCACCCGCAGCCGGCCGTCCAGGCAGTAGATCGCCTCGTGGGTTCGCTCGTGGACATGGGCGGGAATCGCCGGTCCCCTCGGGCCCTCGGTCACGGTCATGCCGAGGCGCCCTCCCGACTCCGCGCCGCTCATGACCTGGTAGGCGACCTGGCCGAAGAGGAGGTGGCGGGGTCCCTCGCCGGCCCGCAGGAAGTAGGCCGAGGTGGTTCCGGGCAGCGTGTCATCGGGTCCGGCGCCGGTCTCGGTGTAGGGCTCCTCGGGGAAGTACTTCATCGCGAACTTGGCCTCGGCGGCTCCGAACTTCTCAAACGGCGGCGGGCTAGGGTCGACCTGCGGGTACGCCGGACCCGCGTAGGGCGTGCCCGTGAAGTCGAAGAAGCGGTCCCATCCGGCCGGCGCGATCGGACCGATGAACTGGCTGTAGTGCGAGTGAAACTGGTAGGCGTGCAGCACCCCGGGAGGGACGCTGGCGACGTCCCCGGGTGCAAGCATGCGACTCTCACCGTCGGCCCACACCTGGATCTGACCACGCACGCAGAAGAAGTAGTCATGCTCGGACTCGTGGCGGTGCATCGGGATCGGCCGCCCCGCCGGGCCCAGAGCGGTCATCACCGACATCGCCCCGCCCGTCTCCTCGGAGCCGGCCAGGGCGCGACCGACCTGTCCCAGGAGCAGATGGGAGCGACCGTCGCCATCCGCCATGCAGTAGGGCACCGCCTCGCCCGGGAGCTCGCGCACCGGCACCGGCGAATCGACGTGGAATGACATCTGGGCTCTCCTCGACTCGTTTCGCCTATTGTATACAGGACAATGAAATGCGTGCAGATACTGGGACCGCGGCCATGACCCGCGTCGCCGCGGTTACCGGAGGAGCGGGTGCGATCGGCGGCGCGATCGCCGCCGCCCTGCTGGCCGCCGGGCACGAGCTGGCGATCCTCGACTCAGACGGGGATCCTCCGCTGGACCTCGCCCAGCCCACCCAGGTCAAGGCCGCCGCCACCGCGGTCCTGCAGCGCCGCGGTCGCTGCGATGTCCTCGTCCATGCCGCCGCGGCTTTTGACCGGGGCTCCCTGGCCGAGCTCGATCTCGCAACCTGGCGCCGGGTCCAGGCGGTGAACGTCGAGTCGGCGGTGTGGCTCGCCCAGGCGCTGGTGCCGGGGATGGCCGAGCTCGGGTGGGGCCGGATCGTCTTCGTCGTCTCTGACACCGTTTGGGATCCCCCGGCCGACGACCTGCTCCCCTACGTGGCCAGCAAGGCGGCGCTGATCGGAGTGGCCCGATCCCTCGCTCGTGCGCTCGGGTCAAGCGGGATCACCGTCAACTGCGTGGCTCCCGGTCTCACCCGCACGCCGGCCGCCGAGTCCGGGATGCCGTCCGAGGCGTTTGCCGACGTGCGCCGGCGTCAGGCGCTCGATCGCGATCTGGTTCCCGAGGACATCGGCGGTGTCGTCACCTTCCTCGCCTCGGACGCCGCCGGCGCGATCACGGGGCAGACGCTGTGTGCCGACGGCGGTCTGGTTCTGCGTTGAGCTGCGCTCCCTCGGCGATCAGGTAGGAGCAGAACCGGCCTTCCGGATCGCGACGGGCCCGGATCTCCTGCAGTCGGCGGAAGTTCTCATCAGCCAGGAACCGGTCCGGGCGCCGGGTGAAGTCGGTGTCGCCCAGGTAGACGCCGGCGCCGAGGCCAGACAGCCGGCGGGTGTGGTCGACGACCCACTGGCGATGGCGCTCATCGTCGGCCGGATCAGACCAGATCGCGTAGGTGGCGATGTACGCCCGCGCGTGCACCGAGAAGGCCATGTCCGGGAGCGGGCGGTGGGGCGCCCATCCGTACCAGATGGAGAACGAGTGCTCGGTCGGCAGCTCCGACCAGAGCTCACGCAGGATCGGCACCAGCTCGGCCGCCCGCGCATCGGTCCAGGTGCAATCGACGCCGTAACGATGGCCGGTGGGGTTCTGGAGCGACTGAGCGGCGTTCTCCGCCTCGATCGTGGTGAGACCGCGCTCGTGAGCCAGGGCCCGGCCGGCCAGCGGACACGCCGTCAGCGGAGCGAGCACTCGTTCGGCCTGCACCGGGGTCTCGCACATCGCGGTCGTGTGCAGGAGCAGCACCGGTGGACCCGCGGGCCGGGGCAGGCGCGTGGCGGCGATCACCGGCTCCACGACCCGATCCAGCGTCGGCAGCAGCTCGTCAATCCAGGTGAGCAGCGGGTCCAGCTCGTCGAGCTCGAACATCCACGTGTCGTGGGTCATCGCCGCCGGCCGGGGGTGCGTGCGCAGATGAAAGCGCGTGATCACCCCGAAGAAGCCCGGCCCGGCCCCGCGCGCGGCCCACAGCAGGTCGGAGTTCTCCTCCGCGTCGGCGCGGACCAGCTCCCCGTCGGCGGTCACGACGTCGATGGCGACGACGTTCTCACAGGCCCATCCGACCTTGCGGGAGTTCCACCCCTGCCCACCCTGCAGCAGGAAGCCGCCGAGCCCCACGCTCGGACAGTGCCCCCCGGGGAAGGTCCGCCCGTGCGAAGTCAAGAACGGTGTCAGCTCGGCGCCGCCCTGCACCGCCGGGTTGGCGGTGGCGATCCCGGTGGACGTCTCGAAGCTCATCTGCCGCATGGCACCCAGATCGATCAGCAGCGCGCCGTCCCGAAGGCTCCATGCCGCCCAGCTGTGACCGCCCGAGCGCACCGACACCTGTAGCCCGCGCTCTCGGGCGAGCCTGATGCCGTCGATGACGTCAGCCTCGGTCTCGGCCAGCAGGACGGCGGCCGGGAAGCGGTCGGGGCGGCGGGCGTTGAACATCCGTCCCACCCGGGCCTCCTCGTAACCCGGCTCGCCGCGCCAGATGATCTGGCCGGTCACGAGATCAGCGACTGGCCACCGTCGACGACGATGTCGACAGCATTGAGGTAGGCGGCATCATCGGAGGCCAGGAACAGTGCGATCCGGGCTACGTCGTCGGGCTCGCCGAGCCGGCCAAGCGGATGGGAGCTCGCCATCTCGTGCACCGGGTGGCCGGGCTCCTGGAGGAAGGGAGCGATCTGCGGGGTCACGATCAGGCCGGGGCTGATGGAGTTGGCCCGGATGCCGTGGCGGGCCCCGGAGGCGGCCAGGTGCCGGGTCATGGCGAGCACGCCGCCCTTGGCCGCACCGTGGGCTGACTGCTCGACGAACGTCGCTCCGCGGTGAGCGGCCACCGACGCGGTGTTGATGATCGCGCCGCCGCCCCGGGCGACGAGGTGCGGCCAGGCCGCGTGGGTGACGGTGAAGATCAGGTCGAGCTCGTGGTGCAGCGTGAAGCGCCAGTCCTCCCAGGTGAGCTCGTCGAAGGGGCCGACCCGCGGGGCCGAGGCGTTGTTGTAGAGCACGTCGACGCCACCGGCGAAGGCCACACCGTCCGTCACCCAGGCAGACGCGGCGTCGGGATCGGCCAGGTCGACGGGCGCAAACGAGCGCATGGCACCGCCATCGGCCTCGACCGCTTCGGCGACCGCCGCCGCCCGCTCGGCGTCGAGGTCGCAGCCCACGACGACGGCACCCTCGGCGGCGAACAGGCGCGCCGCCGCCGCGCCCTGGCCGCCGGCGGTCCCGGTGATCAGGGTCACCTTGCCGTCCAGTCGGCCCATCAACCTCGCGCCACAGGCTCGACCGGGTGGCCCTCGGGATGGCGCTCCACGAGCTCGACCAGGTTGCCCTCGGGATCGGCCAGGAACGCGAAGCGCACGCCCGGCTCGGGCGAGGGCGAGGGGGCGACCACCGCGCTGGCCCCGGCGGCCAGCGCACCCGCGAAGACCGGCTCGATGTCGGGCGTCTGGAGCGCGAAGTGTCCATAGCCCCGGGTGGCCAGCGCCTCGATCGGACGCGCTCCCTGGATGCCGGGAGTCGCGCCCGCCCGCTCAAGCAGCTCCAGCCGCATCCCGGATGAATGTCGCAGCATGACGCCGCAAACCCGATGCGCCGCGAGCTCGAACTCGAACTCCGGCACGAAGGCAAAGGCGGCGCCGAAGAAGGTGACGGCGGCGGCGAGGTCGGCCACCGACAGGCCGACGTGGTCGAATGACGCAGTCATGCTGACAGTGGACTATTGCATACAGTTATGTAATTCGTCTACAGTTATCCACAATGAATGCTGCGCCGGGCCTACCGCCGGTCCATCACGTCGGCTACGTCGTCGAGGACCTCCGGACGGGCGTCGAGCGGTTCGCGTCGGCGTTCGGGGCCGGCCCGTTCTACGGCATGGAGCACATCGCTTTCGACGAGGTGAGCTACCGCGGCGAGCCGGCCGTCTACGACCACTCATCCGCCTTCGGCCAGTGGGGCCCGATCCTGGTCGAGCTGACCCAGGTACACGACGCCCAGCCGAGCGGACTCCGGGACGCGTTGACCGCGCCCGGGGGCGGCGTCGGCCACGTCGCCTGGCTGGCCGACTCGCTGCCCGCGGAAACGGCACGGCTTGCCGCCCTCGGGATCGAGCCCTTCCACGCCGGACGGACCGGCCCGGCATTCGCCACCTGGTTCGAAGGGGGGCCGCTGCTGGGGCACCCGATCGAGGTGCTCGAGCGCCGCGAGGAGCTGCTGCGCTTCTACGCGATGATCCGCCAGGCGGCGGCGAGATGGGACGGCTCCAATCCGCTCCGCGTGATGACGGGGCCCCCGGCGTGAATCCTCTGCAGTCGGTGCAAGTCGGGACGCCCGCATGAATCTTCCCCGGTCGGTCGACGTCCTCGTCGTGGGGTTCGGCGTGGCGGGCGCAAGCGCCGCGATCGCCGCCCACGACGCCGGCGCGACCGTGGCGATCGTCGAGAAGACCTCCGCCGGTGGGGGCAACTGCCGGCACTCCGGCGGCTTCCTGTTCGAGGTCGACGGCCCGCGGGCCGTGGACCATCTCGACGCCCTCTGCTTCGGCAAGACCGATCGCCGGGTGCTGGAGGCGTTTTCCGCCGGGCTGCCCGAGGTGCCCGGCTGGCTGGCATCGCTCGGCGGGGAGACGGCGCCGGTCGATCTGGCTGCCTTCGGCGGGATGCTGCCGTCGTGGCCGCACTTCCCGGGCGCCGGCCGCGTGCGCTACCGCCAGTTCGTGCCCGGTGACGGGGAGCGGCCGGGCATCGGGCTGTGGCGGTGCCTGCAAGCCGCCGTCGGTGGGCGCGACATCCCGGTGTCGGTCGATGCCCGCGCGGGACAGCTGCTGCTCGAACACGAGCGGGTGACCGGCGTGGTCGTGGAGACGGGCGGCGGCCAGCAGCAGATTCGTGCTCGGCACGGCGTCGTCCTAGCCAGCGGTTCGTTCGAGCACGACGCCGAGATGCGCGACGCCTACCTGCCGCTGCCGCTCGTTCCGGTGGGCCATCCCGGCAACACCGGCGACTCGGTGCGCCTGGCTGCGCAGGCCGGCGCCGCGCTGTGGCACATGAGCGCCTTCTTCGGATGGTTTGCCTTCCAGCGTCCTGAGTTCCCGGCCGCCTTCACCCTCGACGTCCATGCTCCCAGCTTCATCTACGTCGACGGTGACGGGCGTCGGTTCGCCGACGAGACCGGGTGGGAGGTGCACGATCGGGTCCGCGCGGTCACGGCCTACCTCCCCCACCGCTCCAACCGCCCCCGGATGCCCGGCTGGATCATCTTCGACGAGGCTGCCCGGCTCGCCGGGCCGCTGCACGGCATCGTGGGCTCGCCCAACGGCTATGCGTGGAGCGCGGACAACGCGGCCGAGGTGGCGAGCGGGTGGATCAAACGAGGTGAGGATGCGGACGAGCTGGCCGCCGCGACTGGCCTTCAGCGGGAAACGCTCGCGTGCTCGCTCGCCGCTTACGCCGCTGCCGTGGAGCGCGGCCGCGACGATGAATTCGGCCGGGCCGCCGCTTCCCTGGTGCCCCTGCACGGGCCGCTGTACGCGATCGAGCTCACGCCCGGACTCGCGACCGCCTCAGGCGGCCCGCGCCGCGACGCCCGGGCCCGGGTCCTGCGCGCCGGCGGCGAGCCGGTCGCCGGCCTCTATGCCGCCGGCGGCGCCGGCGCGATCTGGGGCCACCTCACCGAGCATGGCGGCGGGCTCACCGATGCGATCGTGTTCGGGCGCATCGCCGGCGCCGAGGCGGCGCGGCGCGCCTGAACCGAGACGTCGCGACGCGCCGGGAAACCAGACGTGGGACCGTGCCTGAACCTGCCTAGACGTGGCGAGCGGGCCTGACTGGAGGCGACTCGGCGGAGGGCGACGGCGGCCCGGACGCATCTGACTCTCCCTCGGCGGCCGGGCGCCCACCGGAGACGAGCGCGGTCACCCGGTCCCGGGCCTTGAAGAACAGGACCGCCGGGCCCTTCCCGGTGCTGGTGCTCATAACCCCGTCCGGGTTGGCGATCGCCGTGATCACGAGCGCCAGGCCGGCGAAGATGGTCTGGTACTTGCCGATCCCGAACCGCTCATCGAGGAAGGTGACGAAGAAGCCGGTCGAGGACATCATGATCCCGGCGAACACGGCGCCCGAGATCCGCCCGATCCCGGCCACGTAGACCACCGCCAGCAGGCCGAGCGAGACGAAGGTGGCAAAGCCGTCCGCGGTCAGGGTGCCCTGCTGGTAGCCGGTCAACCCGCCACCGATGCCGGCGATGAAGGCGGCGATGGCAAACGCCATCAGCTTGGCCTCAGTCACGTTTATCCCGACCGAGGCGGCGGCGCGCTCGTTGGAGCGGACGGCGAGGAACATCCGCCCGGCGGCGCCGCGGCGCAGCCGGGCCACGAGCAGCCCCATCAGGATGACCACCACCAGCACCATCACGCCGAAGATGACGCGCGGGTAGGCGTGACCCGCGGCGATCGAGAGGTTGAGGCCGAGCAGGTGCGGGGCCTTGATCGGCAGTCCGGTGAGACCGCCGGCGAAGCCCTGGCTGTTGAAGATGAGCGCGTCCGCGGTGAAGGCCGCACCCAGCGTGACGACGGCGAGGTTGACGCCTCGCAGCCGCAGCGCGGGCAGACCGATGAGGATTCCGACCGGCACCGCGCAGAGACCCGCCGCGATCAGCGAGAAGGGGAAGCCGAGGCCCCAGCCATGGGAGATGTGGCCGAGCATGAAGCCGCCGAAGCCGGCGAATGTCATCTGCGCCAGTGACACCTGGCCGACGTAGCCGGTGAGCAGCACAAGTGAGAGCGCCACACAGGTAAACGTCATCGAGGCGATGAACGCATTGCGCAGCGATCCCTGCAGGAGGACGAGGATCAGCGTGCCGGCGACGAGGCAGAACGCCGCGCTCGCCAGGGGATTCTTAGGCCACGCCACCGATGGGTTGCGCTGCTCCTCGCGCTCGCCCCGCGCCAGCAGGCTGCGGGCCCGGGTGGCCATCGTGACGATGATCAGGATGAACGGCAGGGCATCGGGGATATCTCCCGAGGGGAACCAGGACCACTGGGCCTGGAACTTGATGATCTCCGACTGCCCCATGCCGAGCAGGATCCCGGCCAGGGCCACGATCCAGAAGGACTGGAACCGGCCGACGAGTGCCACTCCGAGCGCCGGCACGATGAACAGGGTGTAGGAGGTCGGATCCAGATTCGCGATCGGCGCGATCAGGATGCCCGCGGCGCCGGCCAGCACGGTCGCGATCACATAGTTGATCGCGGCCACGCGATTGGCGGAGATGCCGATCAGCGCCGCGCCCCGGTCGTTTTCCGCGCCGGCCCGGGTCGCCAGCCCGAAGCGGGTGAAACGGTAGATCAGCCACAGCGCGACCGCCAGCACGACAACGATCCCGGTGAAGAAGATCCGATCGCTTGGGAAGGTCAACCCCCCGATCGTCAACGATGAGGTCGGCAGGATCGCCGGCGTGGTCTGCGACGAGGTCCCGAAGTTGAGAACGGCGATCGCCTCGAAGGACAGCATCACGCCCACCGAGGCGGCGATCCGGGTCAGCGGCGTGGCGAACCGGAGCGGCCGGTAGACGAGGAAGTAGAGGATGGCGCCCAGCACCGCGGCGTACACCAGCGAGATGACGATCGCGAGCGTCGTGTCGATCCCGGTCGAGCTGAGCCTGATGTGGTTGGGGACCACGATCAGCGGCAGCGGCAGCACCCCCTGTGAGCGGAGGTTGATGAACACGTAGGCGATGAACATGGCGATCGCGCCATGAGCAAAGTCGACGACGCCGCCGCTCCGGTACTTGAGCACCAGTCCGAGGCCGAGGATCGCGTACGTCGCGCCGGAACCGAGACCGAGGATCAGAAAGAGGATGTAGCTGGACATGAGAGGAGGGAGGATGGTGTGGGCGCGGGGTGGGTGGGCCCGCCCTCCCGACGGGCAGGCCCACGGTGGTGGCTACCGAAAGCGGTCAGATGCCCTTGAAGTAACCCTTCGAGGTGATCCAGTCGGTCGTGTTGGGCTGGACCGGCTTGGTGCCCTCGATCTGCTCCATCAGGTAGTAGTCGTTGCAGATCGAGACGGCCTTGGCGATGGCCTGGCCGTTGCAGGTGTACGGGTGCGACAGGTAGTTGGGATGATTCGCGCCCGTTTTGAACACCTTCACGATGCTCGCCGTCGTCGGTGTGCCCTTGATTTTCTTGAATGCCGCCTGCACGTTCATCACGGTCGCGAATCCGGCCTCGGCGATCGAGTCGATCGCCGTGTTCGGGGCCGCGTACTTGCTCAGCGCGGCCAGGAGCACCTTGCCCTGGGCGCTGCCGCCGGTCGGCGAGATGAACGGGGAGGCGACGTACATCCCCTGGGCGGCGCCGGCAGCCGAGGCGATCGCCTGCGGCGAGGTACAGGGATCGATCCCGATCAGCTTGCCGCTGTAGCCGAGGCTCTTCAGATCCTTGAGCACGATGCCGCAGTTGTTGGGGATGTCGACGTAGACGACGTCCGGGTGAGCGGCCACGGCCGATGCGACCTCCGGAGACGGGTCGGGCGTGGTCGGGGGCACGCCGATGGTCTTGATGGTGGTGACGCCGGCGGCCTTCAGCACCGGCGGGATGATCCCGAGACCGGCCACCTTGCCCTGGGAGTTGTCGAAGTACATAACCACGGCGCTCTTGGCGCCCAGCGACTTCGCAGCGTAGACCGAAGCGGCAGCGTTGTCGCCGAGGCTCACCGACCAGAACTGAACCGAGTTGGGAGCGTTCTGCTCCACCGGCGTGAACGGGATCCCGCCGAGATAGGCCAGGTTGGCCCGCTGGTACACAGGCTCGGAGCCGGGGGTGCCGGTGTCGGCCGCACCGAGGATCGCCAGCGGGTGCTTGGACACGAGCTCGCTGGCGCAGCGGGCGCTGGTGGGGGCGGTGCCGTCGCCGATGCAGTCGTCCAGGACGATCGGATGGCCGTTGATGCCGCCCAGGTAGTTGTTGACGTAATCGGCGGCGGCGATCTCGCCCTGACGTGCCTCCGGGAAGGTGACCGCGCCGGTCTCGTCGTTGATGAGCCCGAAGACGTACGGAGAGCCGGTTGCCTTCTTCGGCGTGCCGAGCACGCTGGAGCTTGCCGCGGCGCTTCCGGAGGAGGACGCCGACGCCGAGCCGCTCGACGAGCTCGAGGAACTGCTTCCGCATCCGGCGACGGCCAGCGCGGCGGCGCCGAGCACTGCCGCGGCGGCAATGGATCTACGGGGTGATCTCATCTGTGGGGGTCCTTTGGGTGGTTGACGTGATGCCGGGCTGGTCGGGGGTCAGGGTCGCCGCCTCGCCGAGATAGCTGGCAGCGATCAGGTTGCGATCCGCCCGGAGCCGCTCGGCCGCGCCCTCCAAGACGATCCGCCCATGCGTGAGCACGTAGGCCCGGTCGGCGACCTCGAGCGCGAGCGCAACGTGCTGCTCGACGAACAGCACAGCCGCGCCGAGGTCGGTCGCCACCCGGCGCAGGATCGGCAGCAGGCGCTCGACGATCACCGGCGCCAAGCCGAGACTCATCTCGTCGACGAGCAGCAGCCGGGGCCGGCTCACGAGCGCCCGCCCGACGGCGAGCATCTGCTGCTCGCCGCCGGACAGCAGGCCGGCCCGCCGATCCAGGCACTTCTGGAGCTCAGGCAGCATCTCGAGCAGCTCGCGCTGGCCGACCCCGTTCTTGGAGCGCGCCAGCCGCAGGTGCTCGCGAACCGTTAGCCCGAAGAACAGCGATCGGCCTTCGGGCACCAGCGCGAGGCCGTCCCGGGCCAGCAGGTGGGTGGGCCGAGCGCCGATCTGCGTCCCGTGGACCGCGATGGTGCCCGCCATCGGCTTGTGCAGCCCCGCGATCGTCTCAAGCGTCGTGGTCTTGCCGGCACCATTGGGCCCCAGCAGCGCCACGACCTCGCCGGGCGCGACGCGCAGCGAGATGTCCCGGATCACCGGACTGCCGAAGTAGCCGGCGGCCAGACCCTCGATTTCCAGAGCCGCCGCGGCCTCGCCTGCTACCGGCATGGTGGCGACCGTCATGCGCCACCCCCGACCGGGGTCGTGGTCGAGTCGCCGTGGCTGCCCAGGTAGGCCTCCAACACGCGTGGGTCCTCGCGGATCTCGGCGGGAGAGCCCTCGGCGAGCGTCGCGCCGAAGTCGAGCACCATCAGCCGGTCACAGACGGTCAGCACTAGCCCCATGTCGTGGTCCACCAGGAGGACCGTGACACCGTGCTCGTCGGGCAGCGAGCGCAGCCGCTGGCCCAGCTCCAGGCTCTCCTCGGTGTCGAGTCCGGCGGCCGGCTCATCCAGGAGAACAAGTCGAGGTTGCTGGGCCAGCGCGCGGCCCACGCCGACCAGCTTGCGCTGGCCGGTCGAGATCTCCCGCGGATAGCGGTCGGCGACCGTGCCCAGCTCGCAGACCTCGATCGCCCAGTCGACGGCGGACCGCTCGGGCGCGCTCGAGGGCAGGAACAGATCGCGTAGCGCGTGACGGACGCCGGCGCGCTCACTGGCCACGAGCAGGTTCTCGTCGACGGTCAGGTCGTCGAACAGCTCGACCGACTGAAAGGTCCGGGCCAGCCCGAGGCGGGCGCGGCGGTGCGGGCGCATCCTCGTGATCTCGCGGCCCTGGAAGCCGACCGTTCCGCCGGACGGGCGGGTGTAGCCGGTGAGAGCGTCGATCATCGACGTCTTGCCGGCGCCGTTGGGCCCGATCAGGCCGAACACCTCGCCCTCCCGGATGCTCAGGTCGACGTCGGAGACCGCGACGACGCCGCCATAGGTGACGCGCAGGCCACGGACATCGAGCAGCGCTTGATTGTTCGCCTGTGTGGTCATCTCTCCTCATCCCACAGCTGACACCACGTCACGCGGATAACTGTACACAGTTCTGTACCCTGTGTCCAGCAACAAATACCGGACGCAGATAAAGATCCTGTTAGCAGTACTCGGCCCGGGCAGCGCCGGCGGCGCGCTCGCCACCGAACACGCCGATCTCGGCGCCCTGCGCTCCGGGCACAACGGCGTCCCAGCCGGGCGCTTCGCCGTGGACGAAGCGGGCCCAGGCGAGTTGGAGCTCGCGCCCCACCTCGGCGGCATCCGGCGCCTGGCCGCCGAGTCGCTGGCCCGCGCCCCCGTCACGCCAGGTACCGAACAGCAGCGGCACGTCGACCGTGTGCGTCGCGCCGAGGATGGGCCCGGCGCCGGGATGGTCGACCCGGTAGCGATAGACCCGGCCGCGATCGGTCGCGACCGCGGCGGCTCGGGACGACGCCCAGCGGGCCACCGGATCGCCCACCATCGCGGCGGTGGCGACCTCGACCAGCAGCGACGTCGCATCCGTCGGCCGGCCCCCCTCGGCCGCCGCCTCGCGGTAGCGGTCGATGACCGCCTGCGGGTCGTCGGTGTGACAGAGGTCGGCGACGATCGCCGGTACGCGCTCCGGCGAAGGCGATGGACGCCACGGCGCTGTGAAGAAGAAGGTCCCCTCCTGGGCGGTGCTGCCGATCAGGACGTCGATGTCGCCGCGAGCGCCGGCGTGCTCGGCCGGCGAGGTGGGAAGGGTCGCGGAATCGATCGTTGGCAGCGCGCCGCCCCGCGTCCCGCGGAACTCGGGCGACTCGAGCACCTCCTCGTGCAGGGCGACGACTTGCTCGGCAGTCAGAGCGCGGAGGCGATCGACGTCGCACTCACCGTCACGGCCGCCCGATGCCAGGCTGAGCGCCTCGGCCCACCGCACCGCGCGCTCGGGCGACTGCGCGACGTCGACCAGTGGCGGCGACTGCAGGATGGCGCGGTGAAACAGACCGTCGGCCTGCGGCGCCACGAGCAGGTCCATTGCGCACAGCGCCCCTGCGGACTGGCCGGCCAGCGTGACCTCGTCCGGGTCACCGCCAAAGGCTGCGATGTTCTGCGCCACCCAGCGCAACGCTGCGATCTGGTCAAGCAGGCCCCAGTTGCCCGCCGGCCCCCCATTGGCCGCGGCGAGCCGGGGATGCGACAGCCAGCCGAGGCTCCCGAGCCGGTAGTTGAGGGTCACCACTACTGCATCGGCCGACCTCGCCAACCGCAGACCCGTCGTACAGGCTCGCACTGCCGTGGCCGATGGCGAAGCCGCCGCCGTGCAGCCAGACGAACACAGGTCGGCGGCCGCTGAGCCCGGGCGTGAACACGTTGAGATTGAGGCAGTCCTCGCTACTGGCGACGGGCCCCCCGTGCGTGAACACTGCCGCGGCCCGCGCTGGCTGTGGGGCCACCGGACCCGGCGCCACGGCGGCTCTGACGCCCGACCACCTTAAGACCTGCTCCGGGGCGGCGAATCGCCGCGCCGAGGCGAAAGGGATACCCAGGAACGCCGTCGTCTCGCTCCGGCGGACGCCGCAGACCGATCCCCCGGAGGTCTCGACGACTGCTGGGTGTTCCACGGCTGCGTCGCCGAGTGTGCCGGTGGCCCGCGGGCGACTCGTCAGACCCCGGCGGCTTCGGACGCGATGGAGCCGGCCTCGGGGTGCCCTTGCGCCCACGAGATCACTCTGTTGCGCAACACCCCGATGCCCTCGATCTCCGCCTCGACGACATCGCCCGGCTTCAGATACAGAGACGCCGCGTCATCGCTGAAGCCGGCGACTCCCGCCACGGTGCCGGTCGAGATGATGTCACCGGGGCTATACCCCATCGCCGAGTAGTGGCTGATGATCTCCGGGATCCTCACCGACATGCGGCTGGTATGCGACGTCTGGCGCGATGCTCCATTGACGCGCAGCTCCATCGCCAGAGCGTGCGGGTCCGGGAGCTCGTCGGCGGTCACGATCCAGGGCCCGATCGGGCAGAACGTGTCGATGCTCTTGGACAGGCAGAACACGCCCGACTTCATCTCCTCGCGCTGGATGTCGCGAGCGGTGATGTCGTTGAAGATCACGTAGCCGGCGATGTACTCCGCCGCCTCCTCGGGCGAGAAGAACTTGCCGGCCTTGCCGATCACCACCGCCAGCTCCAGCTCGTAATCCAGCTCGTTGGTCATGGCCTCGGGATAGACGATCGCGTCCTCGGGGCCGATGATCGCGTCAATGTTCTGGAAGAAGACGATCCACGGGAGCACCGGGTGCGACCAGTTGACGCGCGTCGACTCCTCGTGGTGCTCACGGAAGTTGCCGGCCGTGTGGAAGAACTTCTTGGGGACGATCGGAGCGCGCAGCCGTACGTCCTCGAGGGCGGACCTCGCGACCCGTTTCGCCGACGTCGCCGCCACGCTCGAAGTAGCGGCGCATGTCCGGGACATCCAGCTCCACCACCCGGCCGTCGACGAGCTTTCCGACACAACCGTCGTCGTATGTCACCAGTTTCATGTTTTCTCCCTTGGACGGTTCACACGCGGGGCGGGGGTCTCGAGCTGCAGCGGGCCACAGCAACTATAGACAGAAAGCTAAGCTGTATGCAAGACCGAGTTCTGACGATAGATATCTGATGAGAGGTTTCGGCATTGCGGCCCGCATCTGTGCTGATCGAACGAAAGCCGCGGGCGGTGGCGATCGCAGGACGGACTCGCTGTCCCGCTTGCCGGCGGGTCACCCGAGCTCGGTCCGGCCACACCATTGAACCTCCTGCGCGACCCGCCGCTCCGGCGAGCCGCGGCCGTCCTGCTCGAGGAGCTGCGTTCCCGGGCCGTGGTTCCCCGCCCACATAGTTGATCTGCGTCGGCCTGAACTATCGTGCCCACGTCGCGGAGGCGGGTTGCGAGGAGCCGGGGTACCCAGTCCTGTTCACGAGGTTCGCCAACGGCCTCACCGGTCCCTTCGACGCGATCGACTGCCCGCCGGAAGCGAGCGCGATCGACTACGAGGGCGAGTTGGTGGTCGTAATCGGCGAACGGGTGCGCCGAACGAGCCGGTCGCCTGATCCTCCGCTGCTCTCTTGGAGGATGGTGGACGGGGTCGGTGGCGGCTCGAGATCCACGCCCGGCTTAGACGGCTGCGCTGCCCGCCGCCCGGCGCCGGTGCAGCGCGTTCCGTTTGCCCGCGCCGGCGCGCGGTGTGCACCCACGGTGCGTCGCGGGCCTCAGCGCGGTCAGCTCCGCGCATCACCTGCGCCAAGCCGGCGATCAACCCACAAGTCGACCAGGTTTCGCTCTTGGAGTTCAGAGCGATCGATCAGCCCATCACGCCCCTCGACCCGGTGGCGGGCAACCCACTTACGCGCGGTGCGGTCACTGATCCCGGCCGCCTCGGCGGCCTCGCTCAGCGACCACCCCGCACTCTGAACCCGAGCGACCAGCAGCTCTCGGCCCTTCAGACTGAGCCTGGCGTTAGCGTGCATCTTCATCCGGTGTCCTCCTTGGGACTGACTGGCTTGAGCACCTGTCAGCCTCCAAGGAGCACCGGATGGCTTACCCCTCAGACCAGAACAACGTGATCAGGAACTACAGCTAGGTCGCGTCGCCCAGCCACCAAGCTGATTCGCCCGACACATCCAGGAGTCGCAAGGCCGTCCCGGTGGCCGATCACCTGGAGGCCGGGTCCGGTGCCAGGAAGGGGTTGGCGTAGTCGGGGGCGCAGGTCGCGCCCCATGGGGGCAGCCGTCGGTTGATCAGGTACTGGTCCTGATAGTGCGCGACGCAGCGCCCGGGGTTGGTCAGCGTCGTGTGCCCCCACCCGTTGACGGTGACCAGGCGGCTGCCGCGCAGCAACCGTGACATCGTGACGGCGTTTCGCAACGGCGTGATCGGGTCATAGCGGTTGTTGAGGATCAGGGCCGGATAGGCGGGCGTGGAACGGTATGAGCCGGTGTAGCGGCTGGCGTCCCAGGCCTTCCAGAAGGTGCAGCCGAACCCCAACCAGGTCACCCAGGAGCCCGCGTATGGCGTCGCGAGGTCCGCGTGCTCGCCGATGCGGATGTAGGCGTCGGGCCGACGCGGGTTGGGGCTCTCGCCGCACAGGATCGCGATCTGCGCGTCGTTGGTGTTGTCGTACCCGGCCGCGGCCGGGCTGGCACCGATCGGTGCAACGGCGTCGAGCTGTTGCCCAATCTGGTTTAGGTGGGTTGCCGTGTAGAGGTCCTGGAGCGCTTGGGCACCGGCGCGCCACTTGCTCGCCGAGTAGAGCGTCGTGTCGAACGTCAGCTCCAACAGGTCGCCGTAGGTGACCCGCTGGCCGCCGGGAAGCACGATCGGGGTGGCGCGCAGCCGCTTCGCCAGCGCGGCGAACTTGGCCGCCGGATCACCCCCAGTGGCGAACGCACACCGAGAAGCGGCCGCCGTGCAGAGGCGGAAGAACTGCTGCAGCGTGCTGAACGCACCCTCGTTGCCGTGCTCGCGCAGGAACACCGAGCCCGAACCGGACGTGTACTGGCGAGGATCGAGATTTCCGTCGAGTACGAGAGCGCGAACGTGGCGGGGGAACATTGCGGCGTAGGTCGCGCCGAGCACCGTGCCGTAGGAGATCCCGTCGTAGGTCAGCCCTCGATCGCCGACCGCCTGGCGGATGAGATCGAGGTCCCGGGCGTCGTTGGCTGTGGACAGGTGGTCCAGCAGTTCGCCCTTACGCGCCACGCAGCGCGCGGCATAGCTGCGAGCGGCGGCCACCGCCGCGGCATACTGCGCCAGAGTGCTCGGGACGCTCGTCGCCTGCTTGAAGACACTCTCAGCATCCGATTGACTCTCGAAGCACCTAACGGGTGCGCTGCCTCCCGTACCGCGCGGGTCAAGGCCGACGATGTCAAACCGAGCCCGCACCGCCGGGGAGAACAGCAGCTTGGCGACCCGGACCTCGGACTCCGCCGAACCGCCCGGTCCACCCGGATTGACGAACAGCGACCCGATCCGCCGCCGGCGATCGGTGGCCGGAAGCCGAATCAACGACAGCGTGATCGTCGCTCCGCGCGGACGGCTGTAATCCAGCGGCACCACCGCCCGCGAGCACTGTAACCCACCACCGCACGCGCGCCACACCAACCGCGGAACCCGAACCCCGCCCCCCGCCGCGGACCCCATCGCCGCAGCGCCCGGCCGCGTCAACGCGCCCGCCGAGGAAAGTCCGGCCGGCGCAAGCAACACCAAAGCCAGCACGGCGCCAACAACCGCCCCACCGCCAACAGGCCATCCCCACCGCTTCATCGCATCCCTACCCTCATCGGCTCGATACCGGGGTGATCCTAACCGCAGACGCGCCGGAAGCCAAATCACCCGCGGCTCGGGCCCGGCGCGGCGCTTGACCGGCTGGCCGGCGCGGGGCCTGCGAGCAAGTCGGGTTGGAAACCCGCTGAGGTTTCAAGTTCACTCGAGGCGTTGAAGTAGCGGCCAGGGTCCGAACTGTATTGGAGGTGGTTCATTGTCGGGGTGATGCGTCGTGACCGAGCGCGTATCGGTTAGCTCGACCACCAATAGCTCTCGTCGGGCGCTAGCTTGCGCACGTACATGAGAGCCGCGTAGACGCGCTCGAACTCCCGCCCCCACTCGGAGGATCGGAACAGCAGGTTGTGGGAAAACAGAGAAGCGTTGGAGAGATCGAACTGATAGACGCTTAGATGTAAGTAAGGCCTGCCTAGTCCGATCCCGTAATCCATTCGAACCCACTTCACGTGGCCGGAGGCCTCGATGAACCCAGCGTTGAAGCCAGCCACGTTTACCAACCAGCTCGCGGGTGACTTGCCGTTCCAGCCCTCGATCAGTCGCCGGTAGGCCTCCGCGGTGGGCAGCACCCAGTTGCAGTAGGCAAACCCGCGAACACCGGTAGAGCCATCGAAGGGACGAGCGCCGCACGGACTGACATTCTCGCCGGTGCGCCACGAAAACCGCGGGACGCTCCCGCCCGATCCCTTTAGCACCTGGGCGATGTCAAACAGACGCCTCTTGGGGGCGGGCAGGTTGGTAACCCACATCTCCCGGGACTTGGTGTCGATCACGGTGTCGGGCGGCACATCGGGCTTTAGCGCGCCGGCCTGGGACTCGACTTTGCCGCGGAGCAGGGCGAGGTTCTCGCGGTTGGTGTCGGCGCTGTAGTCGATCGGCTTGGCGTGGTAGTACTCCTGCAGCAGCATCGCCAGCTGCACCTGATAGGCGGCAAAGTACTCATACACGCCGCGCGCTTCGGCCGAGCTCTGGGGGCCGAAGAACTTGCGCTGCCCAAGCGCCCCGGAGGCCGCCTTGATCACGTTATGGGCGAGCGGGAAGTGTGACCCGAGGCTGCGATTGAGGATCGCGGGGGCGTCGAGCAGGTGGGCGCCGATGTAGTCGACGATCGTCTGCGCGAACTCGGCCTTGTTGGGAGCCGTGGCGCCCAGTTTGGCCAACACCTCCAGCTGTTCGGTGGCGTGGTCGATCTGCCCGAGCGTGCCATCAGTTAGGTGCAACAGCGTGCTGAAGGCGTGCACCCCGAGGTCTCGCTGCAGCTGGCCGACCTGCTCCTGCAGCTGGGCGACCTGCTTGCTGAGCTGGTCCACGATCCGCCGGATCTCAAGCACGGTCTGGTCGCCGAGCGCGTCTTTGAACCCGAACGCGGCCAGCAGCCAGCCCAGCGCGGGCGTCCCCGCCTTCTCGGCGGCCACGCCGGCCAGCGAGGACGCGGCCTGCACGGCCAGGAACTTGAACGCCTGGGAGATCAGGGCGGTGGCGACGGGTAGCGCGGCGACCGACGCGACCGGCCCCACCAGCCGGGGTGCCCGCCTGATCTGGGCGCCCAGGAAGCGGTGGCGAGCGCCGCGGCGCGCCTGCGCGACCAGCGCCCGATCGAGCTTTTCGATCCCCCCTGCGCGCCGGGCTGCCGCCAGATAGCTGGCGCCATCGAAATAGCGGGTGCTATAGCCCAGATCGACCTGATCCACAAAACCCGGGATGTGCAACAGCCGGTAGATCTCTGTGGTCGCGCGAGCGACCGAGATCGAGCGGCCCGACCGACGGTGAGCGCCGAGGTCGTCGGTGATCAGCGTGGTCACCGGGTTGACGTCCACCACCGTGCCCGACACATAGCCGCCGACCACGACGCTGAAGGCGCCCGGCACTCGCCGTCCGCCGGCCCGCCCACCCGTCACCGTGACCGTGAACGCCCGCGGCAGCCGAGCGAACGCAAGCAGCGCCACCCCAGTGCGATAGGTCCGCCGCGGCCCCCCTCCCGAAGACTGACCCACCAGCAACCTCTCAGCAGGCTGCCCCCTCCAACTGGCCGGCGGGCGCGCCGTCGCATACACCCGCACCGTCGCCCCGGCCACCGGCACGTCGTCGTCGACGTGCGCCCACACCGCCAACACCACCGGCCTTCTCGTAGCCGCCCGTGCCCCTCCTGCGGCGGGCCAGGCGAGAACCATCCCGACCGCGAACACAAGCCCCCACACGACCGCCAGCCTCACCGCCCGGCCCACCTTCACAGCCTCAACGTCCGTCAGCGGCGCCCCGGACGATGGCGTCGAACCCCTCCCCGCATAGCTGAAAGACTCACCGCCGCAGATCCTAACGCCAGCAGCGATCCGGAGGAAGCCCCGGAAGGCTGCCGGGGCGTGTAGCAGTCGATCTGGCCCGGCCCCGGGGCACACGTCCGCAGGGGGTAGCGCACTGCGAGAGGAGTTCAGATGAGAGCGATGACGTGTGGTGGCGCGGTCGTGGGAGTGCTCGCGTTAGGGGCGTCCTCTGCCGCGGCGAGCGGTGGGCCGCCGACGCCGGATAACTGCACGTTCTCGAACGGCATCACAGTGTGCGCGACAACAACGACAACCACGACCACAGGCACCCAACCCGCGCCCGACTATGGCCCGGGCTGCACCCAGACTACACGACCACCATCACGTTCACGACGTATACGGCGCACAAGGGCGCGCCTGGGAGCACGGTGCGGCGGTCACAGCGCCGCCCGGCTATGGGACTGGGATGACGACACTGGGGCCGCCGGTCTGTCCCAGCTCCTAACCCGGTAGACACAGCCGCACCGCGCGCGTCTTCGTGCAACCCCTATGCTGCGATGAGCGAGCGCTGGCGGCCATCGCTGATTCTCACGGCCGGCGGCAGCGCGGCTTGTGCAAGCCTTGAAGCGCGTGCGGAGCAGGACTGTTCGGTCGCCGTAGCGCTCGTCCGCCAGTCTTCCACGCGGGCGCAATCGGATTCGCGGCAACGGAATCGTCCGAGGTTCAGAGCCCGGGAAAGCGCTTCGTCGCCATTGCGCTCGCCAGCTCCGAGATTTCCTCGAGACGAAAGCGCTCGTGAAGCGGTCGCGGTTTCCGCGCAAGGCAGGTCGCTCGGCGGGCGGCAGGACATGCCTGTCCCGCGCCAAGAGCGGGAGAGCGTCGCCGGTGCGTGCGCTCGACTACGCGAACGAGCCTGCCTGGGCGGCCTCGTTCAGACCGTCGAGGGATGGCGGTTGGTCCGCAAGTGCTCCCTGCCGGCGGCAGACGCCGAGATAACGACGCCGCGCTCCGGCGCACGATGAGGCCGCGGTCGTTCGCCTTCTCCCACACGGGTAGCCGCGGACACGAAGTCCGCCATGCCTCGAGCACGTCGGCGTAGGGGCGGCGGCGTGGACCCCCATCCACTCGAGGAGGTCAAGGATCAGGTTGTCGATCGTGTCCATGACCGGGATCATCTCAGCACCGACAACGACGACGGAGGGACCGAGCCATGCCCCAGCGTGCAAGCGATCACGCGACCGTGGCGTTCGAACTCGCCGAGCGCCGACTGTTTGGCGCGTGTGGCGTGCAGGTCGCGAGCCGGCGCGTGCGTCAGGCTGATCCGCCGGTTGCTGTGCGCGTCCTGGAGGCGGGCGAGGGCCCGTCGCTCCTCCTGGTGCACGGTAGTGGCATGAGCGCTTCGACGTGGGCGCCGCTGATGCCGTATCTGGGAACGCGCCGTGTGATCGCCTTCGACCTCCCCGGGTTCGGCCTCAGCGACGCGTTTGACTACAGCGGCCGATCGTTGCGAGCGCACGCGGCTGCCCAGCTCACCTCGCTGCTAGACGCGCTCGACCTCGAGCGGGTGCCGATCGTCGGTACCTCGCTCGGGGGGATGTGGGCGCTCTGCCTGGCTGTCGATGCGCCGGATCGGGTTGCCGCCGTGGCGTCGCTCGGAGTTCCCGCCGTCGCGCTGCCCGGCATGCACGGCGACCCGTTCTTCACCGCGCTGTCCACACCCGGCCTGCGCCAGCTCGCCGCGCGGATCCGCTCACCGAACGTCGCGACGACGCGCCGGTCTCTAGCCCGCGGCGTGATCGGCCCTCGCGCCGTTGAGCGAGCGCCTGACGGGTTCTTCGAGGTCGTGCACGAGGGTATGCGCCAGCCCGGTTTTCGGACGGCGATGCTCAGCCACATGGGGCTCGCGATGCGGCTCGGCCGGCCCCGCCCGGAGAACTTTCTCTCGGACGGCGAACTGCGGCAGCTGACGGTGCCCGTGCTGATGATCTGGGGCGATGAGGACCCGTACGGCGGCCCAGAGATCGGCCAACGCGCCTGCGCGCTCCTACCCGACGCGCGCATCGAGATCATCCCCGGGCGCCACGCCCCCTTCCTCGACGACCCCGAGCGCTGCGGCGCGTTGATCGACGAGCTCCTTCGCCGCGCGGCCATGACCTACCCCCCGACCTGACCCCAGCGCGACCCCATCGCATCGATCGCCGCTCCTGGCGAGCGATCTCGAGCACATCGATCCACGCCGCCCGGAGTCGCCGTTTCCGCGCATGGGAGGTTCGCCAAACGCAGACCGGCAAGACCCAGTCGCGGAACGGAAGCAGGGCCGTGCCGCGAGCGACCAGGTGCCGGTCGACGATCGATGCCACAGTCTCGGCGGGGACTGCAGTGTTCGAGATCGTCGGGAGGGAGGCTTCGCTCACCGGCGCGATTACGACCCCGCGGAACTGGTGCGGCCCGTGTTCGGGGTGCAGGATGGCCACGTGGCGCGATGCGGAACGGACGTTGCGAAATCAGCCGTTCCGGCGCATCCGCTGTATGCGGACCCGGAGGTTAGACGCGGTCGAAGCGTCCTCGGGAGGTGAGCGGCGTGCTCTGGGCTACCTCGGGGAGGTACTCGTCCAGGAACACCCGGGCGACGAGCTCCTGGCGCGAAGCGACGCCGACCTTGTCGTAGAGGCTCTTGGTGTGGTCCTCGATCGTGTGCGGAGAGAGGACGAGCGATTCGGCGATCTCGACGCGCGACAGCCCGCGAGCGAGGAGCGTGGCGACCTCACGTTCGCGGGCGGTGGCGCCAAACGCTTCGAGGCGGACGGTTGCCGAGCGGGCCGCGCTGGCGCGCTCGATCACGATCGCCACGCGGCCGTCGGAAGCCGAACCCGGACGGGACGCGTGGAGGGTTACCCAACTGTCCTGGGCCGGCACGGTCACGACGTTCGCGCCTCCCTGGGCCGCGTGGGGCGCACTCCGGACGAACCCCGCGAGCGAGAGCGCCGCGGCGGGCATGTCGTCGTCGGTGTAGGGGACGTCGCTGGCGGCGATCGAGGCGAGCAGCTCCCGGGCCGGGGGCGTGATCAGTTCCACCTCGTCGCGGGGGCCGAGGACGACGAGGCCGGGCGCCTCGAGCCCATTGATGCGCCGAGCCGCGTCGAAGCGCAGCGAAGTGCGGATCCCGCGCGCAACCGCCCCCGTGATCGCGGCGAGGGCGTCGGCGTCCTGCTGCTGGAACGGGCCACTCGACCCGCGCCGAGCGACGTGGACTGCCCCCCAGACCCGGCCGCGGATGACGAACGCGGCACGGAGCTCGTGCGGGATGTCGAGCGGCACGAGGAGATCGCGGTAGCGCGGGCTGTTCTCGGGATTGCCGCGAGTGGCATGGTCGAGGATTCCGACCGGCACCCGCTTGGCGGCGAGCCCGGCGAACGTGTTGACGTCGTCGATCATGTACTCACTGCGGACGAGCAGCTCGCCGGCGTCGGGAGTCTGCTCCGGGGTGAGGATCCCGCGGCCGATCAGCTCCGCGGGGTCGTCGCTGGTCAGCAGACGCGTGTGCGGGTCGAGCGTGTGCCAGCAGCTCGCGTCGTTGTCTACCACCGTGCGCACCCTCGGAGCGAGCTCGGCGAAGAACTCCTTGCGTGGCAGTCCCCTGGACGCGAGGAGATCGATCTCGTCGATCAGCGCTTCGACGGACCGTGCCATCGCCCAAGTGTCTCACCGCGTGCAAGAAAGATCCCCGCGCGCGAGGGATGGTCACGCGGCGCCATGCGGAGCATGCTGCGCGCATGACAACTCTCACCCCCATCGCACAGCAGCCTGGCACCGGCGAGCACCTCTGGTTCTTCGGCGGGCTGATGACGATCAAGGCGGCCGGCGGCGGCGCCCTGGTCACCGAGCAGACGGCCCCGCGCGGAAGCGGCTCGCCGCTCCACGTCCACCACAACGAGGACGAGTGGTTCTACGTCCTCGAAGGTGAACTGACCATCTGGGTCGACGGCGAGACCCACCTCGCGCCAGCCGGCTCGTTCATCTTCGGGCCGCGCGACATCCCGCACACGTTCATCGTGAGCTCCGAGATGGCGCGGTTTCTCCTGGTCACCGAGCCAGGCGACTTCGCGGGCTTCGTCCGCGCGCTCGCCGAGCCCGCCCCCGGCCCGGAGCTCCCGCCCGGCCCTCCAACTCCGCCCGACATGGAACTGGTGATGAAGACCGCCGCCGAATACGGCCTCGAGATCCTCGGCCCTCCCGGCATCCCGGCCTGACTTCAGAAGGAGGCAAAACATGACCATCGAGACCCTAGGCAAATCCGCGTCGACCGCGAACCGGCTGGCCGTCCCCCAGTGGGTCGACGCCTTCAACGCCCGCGACGACGAGGGCGAGGCCGACGCGCGAACCGCCGACTACATCGGGCACGCTCCCGACAGCATGCACCTGCCCGCGCTCGACAGCGACGCGTGGGTCGCGTTCCTAGGCACATTTGTCGAGGGATTCCCTGACCTGCACCTCGAGGTGCAGGACACCGTGGCCGATGAGGAGATGAACGCGCAGCGGATTCTGTTCACCGGAACCCACACTGGGCAATTCCGCGGCCTACCACCGACCGGCCGGAAGGTCCGCTTCTCCGGCCTGGAGATCAGCCGGATGGTCGACGGGAAGGCCGCCGAGCACTGGTTCCAGATGGACACGCTCACGATGTTCGAGCAGCTCGGCCTGCGAGTCGTCCCAGGCCCCCGACTGCTCCCACGGCTCATGACCGCGCCCCTCATGAGGCTCTCAAAGAAGTGGCGGCGTTGAGCAGGCCAAAAGCCGCTTGAGCCCGCGCCGGACCACCCGACCGGCGAGGAACCGGCCGTCCGACACGAGCAACCAGTTACACCGGCGAGTACCGCGCCGACGCAATAGCAGAAAGCTCACGCCAACTGGCGAGCAGACCCGCTCGTCCCCACTTGACAAACGCCCCCCCATATCAGCACTCAGTTCAATCCAGAAGTCTCGGACGAAGTCCGCCGTGCTGCCGGATACACGCACTATCAGCCACGTCGGTGAGCGGCTGGGCCGCCCCGCGGACTGCTGCTCTCGGTTCGCGGCCGAGCGAAGGGAAGCGGCGCCCTCGTGACCGGTTTGGCGACGGAGGAGGAGCCACCCGTCGGCGCAGGAGGCTTCCGCTTCGACTGGTTATCTGCTCTAACGCTGCTAGCACACTACGGACCCATGCGCGGTTTCCGCGCAAACCAGGGAGGGTTGACGGAACATCGAGATGCTCGCGCTGGGTAGGGAGCAGGTGTCACTAATCGGTTGCAACCGAGAGGCTCTGTTGCAAGGAGCGGCCACTTCCGGCGTGGCTAGCTGACACACCGTTTTGCCCGCGGCGAACGTCGCGCGCAAGCTGCGGCCTGAGGCGCGTCTAACGTGGTCAGCAGGATTGCGTTGCTGCTATCGCACGGCGGTACGCGGGTGGTGGCCGCCGCGGTCGGCGCCGGCCGAGGAGCCACCGGCGCCACCTGCCGTGGGCGATCTCGCCGTCGTCGCCAACACTAGCCCGCCGATCACCGCTACGGCGGTGCTCACGAGCCCGTACACGGCGAAGGCGGCGAGGAAACTCTTGGCGCTCTGGCCGGCGAAGTATGCGATCAGTCCGACGCTGGTCGCCCAGCCCATGCCCCCGGCGGCGTTCCAGATCGCGAATGAGCGCCACGGCATGCGGGTGGCGCCGGCTAACCACGAGGCCCAGGTCCGCAGTCCTATCAGCCAGCGTCCGAAGAACACGGCGCGCGGACCGTGGCGCTCGAAGAACGGGACGCCGATGCTCAACACCCGCCGGCGCGAGCGGGCTAGCGGGCCGGGGCGGTCGAGGAGCCAGCGCCCGCCCTTTCGCCCGATCAGGTAGCCGAGGTTGTCGCCGAGGATTGCCGCGCCGGCGGCGACCGCGATCACGAGAGGGATCTGCAGCTTGTGCTGGGCGGCGAGCAGCGCGCCAGTGACGAGCGCGGTCTCTCCCGGTAGCGGGATCCCGCCCGACTCGGCTGCGACGAAGAAGAACAGGGTGGGATAGCCGATGTTCGCGCCAATGCTTAGGATCGTCGCGAGCATCGACGGTCAGCCGCGGCTCGGCGACGGCTGCGGGCTGGGCGGGCGGGGGGGGCAGGCCTGCCGGGCGCCGCCCGCGCGATGCGTGGCGGGCGGCGCCGATCTGGGCCGGCAGGCCTTGCGCTGCCGGAATGATTGGCGCGCGTACCGCGCCGATCATCAGGCGGGCGCTCCCGACCGGGAGCGGTCCTCGATCCTCGGTCTCGCGTGCCAGGCCTTCTGCTCGTTCCGGCAGTGTGATGCGCGCGCAGCGAAGATTCTCAGCGTCGTGCGAGAAACCGAGGCTTAGCCGTCGTAGCAAGCTCCGCGCAGCCATGGTTGGGAGGATCTATTGACGCGTAGCCGTGCTCAGCCCAGCGCGGGCTGTTCGCGTGGGGGTGCGGAGGATCTGGAGGGTGAAGACGGTGGTGGCGCCGAGGATGGCGTAGATGCTGAGCACGAGCAGTGCGTGGGTCATTCCGTGGCCGTGGAAGTAGACGACGTCGCGCATGGCCGTCATCGCGGCACCGGGCGGTAGGAGCTGGCTGAGAGCTCGCCAGAATCCGGGCAACAGCTCGGGGGCCGAGCTGCCCCCGGATGCAGGGTTGCCGATGACCAGGAACATGAGTGCGCCGATTGCGATGCCGCTCGCGCCGACGAAGACCTGGAAGGCGGCAATCGGCAGGCCGACTGCAAGCACGAACAGCGTCGCCACCCCCCAAACACCGAAGAAGTGGCCATGAAACGCGCCGACGATGACAGTCGCCAGCAGCGCCGACACAAGCCCCGCGCAGACTCCCATTGCAACCATTGCCGCAAGGCGCACGGGCGGGGAACGGTGGCGGCCGAGCAGATAGATGATCGCGGAGCTGATGATGGCGATTACGAGCAGGCTGATGAGCATCGAGAATGTCGTCGCGCCACGCGAGTCAGAACTCGGTAAGGGCACGAGATCGCGGACCACCAGTGTCTTACCTTGCTTCTGAGCCGCCGCCGTAAAGGTCTTCTGCAAGAGCGCCTCGACCGCGGGGCTGGCGGCGCTGGCAACCAGCAGCGACGGGGTCGAAGCAGGTTGAAGTGCACCGTAGACGTCGCGATGCAGGATCGCCTCTTTCGCCGCAGCGAGCGACGAGTACGCGTGTATCTGAAAGGCGCCTGGGGCGCGGTGTTCTAGCGAAGCAGCCTCAGCGCTAACCACCAGCGGGGTTCCGATGACCCCCAAGGGCAACTGGTGTGGCTTGGGCGCGTGGTTGGCCGCCACGTTCGAGCCCACCAGCGCAAACGCGAGCACCAGCACACCAAGCAACGCGAACAACAGCAGGCGATCATTCGCCGCGAATGCGCCCGTCGGCGCCGTCTCCGCCGGCCGTTCGCTCACCGACTCGGGAGCCGGCCGGGAACTCGCGGTGTGTTCGGAGGAGTTGCTCGGTACGTGTGGAGTGGTCATCGCTGGCTCCGGTGTTAGTGAACGAGAACGGGCTCGGCGGCTGGGTTGACCTGTGGCGTGCCCGGGCCTATCAGCAGTCCGCAGATGATCGCTCCGGCGGCGAAGATCGCCGCTGACCACCAGAAGGCGGTCGTGTATCCGTGTACGGCGGCCAGCGCGGTGGCGTGGCCCCCTTTGGCGTGCGATGCCGCGAAGCTGCTCGTCGCGCTGGCGGCGACCGTGCTCAGCAGCGCGATGCCGATCGACCCGCCAATCTGCTGCATCGTGTTGACGTTGGCGGAGGCGACCCCGGCGTCGTCGGCGCGCACGCCGAGCGTGACGGTCGCCATCGCGGCACCAATCGCCATGCCGAGGCCAAGGCCGAGCGCGAGCAGGCCCGGCAGGACGTGCGAGGCGTAGTTGGAGTCGACGCCGACCTGGGTGAGGAGCAGCATCCCGCCCGAGGCCAGCAGCAGGCCCGTGGTCACCAGCGGCTTGGGGCCAATGCGCGGCAGAGCGGCCGTGCTCGTCGCGGTAGCGGCGAGCATCAGCATCCCGGCCATTGGCAGGAACGCCAGCCCGTCTCTACCGGGGAGAAGCCGAGCGTGTTCTGCAGGTAGTAGGTGAGAAACAGGAACAGGCCGAACATGCCGGCGCCGATCACGGCGGTCGTCAAGAACGCGCCGCCGCGGTTGCGGTCGAGCACCACCCGCAGCGGGAGCAGCGGGTGCGTGGAGCTGCGCTGGATCAGCACGAAGCAGCTGAGCAGTGCCGCGCCAGCGGCCAGGCAGGCGAGAGTGAGGGGTGCGCCCCAGCCGGAGGTCTCCGCGTTGTTGAGCCCGTAAACCAGTGCGAGCAAGCCGGCGACGGCGGTCAGCGTGCCGGGGACGTCGAGCTTCGGCCTGGTTCCGGCCGGGCGCCGCTCGAGCAGCAGCAAGCCGCCGATCCCCGCGGGGATCGCGAAGCCGAGGTTGACGTACAGGCACCAGCGCCATGACAGGTACTGGGTGAGCACGCCACCGAGCAGCAGGCCGACGGCGCCCCCGCCGCCTGCGATCGCGCCGTAGATGCCGAATGCCTTGCCGCGCTCGCCCCCGTCGGTGAACGTAGTGGTGAGCAGCGACAGCGCGGCCGGCGCCAAGAGCGCCGCGAACGCGCCCTGCGTCGCGCGGGCTGCGACCAGCATCAAGAAGCTCTGCGCCATCCCGCCAACTGCGGAGGCCAGCGCGAAGCCGCTGAGACCGGCGATAAACGTCCACTTGCGGCCGACCAGATCGCCGATCCGCCCGCCGAGCAACAACAGGCTGCCGAACGACAGCGCGTAGGCGGTGATGATCCATTGACGGTTGGAGTTGGAGAACCCCAGAGCCTTCTGCACGCTTGGGAGCGCGATGTTCACGATCGTGACATCGAGCACGACGCTCAGCTGAGCAACGCCGAGGACGGCAAGGATCAGCCAGCGTCGCGAGTCGCGCGAGGCGCTGGTGGCCGATGTGGATGTGAGTGTCATTGGATTCGCCTTCTCGTCAAGCGGAGACGCATTCTCCGCCTGCGAGGAGGAGCCTAACACCAAACCGGAGACATTTTCTCCGTTTGGCGAAAAGTTTCGTTTCGCGGCCGGCGAGGAGCGACTCGACGACGGCGCCGAGCGCATCCGCATCCACAGCGGTCAACGCGGTCGCCGAGTTGTTCGCCACCAAGGGGCTGTCCGTCGGTCTGGACGAAATCGCCCATCATGCGGCGCGTCGGGGTCGGCACCGCTTACCGGCGGTTTCCCGATGAGCGCCAGCTGATCGAGGAGCTACTTGACGAGCGTGTCAGCCGCATGGTCCAGCTAGGCGAACACGCGCTCGCGGCCCGCGACACCTGGGACGGTCTGGCTGGGTTCCTCGAACAGACGGCCGAACTGCAGATCTCCAGCCGCGGCCTCAAAGAGATTAACTTCGGCAGCGATCACGGCACCGCGCTCGCTGACCGCGCGCGTGCCCGCGTGGGCCCACTGATCGAGCAGCTCCCGGACCGCCGGGCAGGCCAGCGGTGCCGTCCGCCGGACCTCGTGTCCACCGACGCGCCGCTGATCCAGTTCATTGCCGGCGCGGCCGCCGAACTCACATCCCCGGACGCCCCCCGAGGTCTGGCGCCGTTACCTCGCGTTCGTGATCGACGGCCCGCAGACACCCGAGCCGCAACCGGTACCGCCTCGCCCACTCCGGCCGGCCCCCGGATAGCCCCGCTTCGGCCAGGCGTACGCGTCGTGGCGGGGAAATGACTGGCGCGGTGGTGGGGTCAGGAGCGGCCGCGCTTGGAGTCGGTAAAAGCGGGGAGTTGGTCGCGGTCTAGCGGCTTGCCGGGCAGGGGCGTGGGGGTTTGGCGGGTGGTGGCGAGCCCGTCAATGATGATCGTCAGCGCGCGCTGCCAGAGCTCGGGGGAGACCTCACGGGTCAGGTCGGCGACCGCTGAGACCATCATGTCGATCAGCGGGAGGTCGAGCGGGTCGAGGTCGGCGCGCAGCGCGCCGGCTTGTTGGGCGCGGGCAACGAGCTCAGTTACGATCGGGATGAGCTTCTCGCGCGCGCGCTCGGTCTTGTGCGCGCCGCGGGACACCAGCGCCTGCCTGAGCCCGCGGTCGCCGGCCCGCATAGCGCTGGCTTGCTGAAGGAAGTCGACCAGACCCTCCCACGGGTCCGATGCTGAGAGCGCGCGTTGACCGACGGCGGCGACCTCGCCGATCCGCTCCTCAAACAGCGCGTCGATCAGCGCGTCCTTGTCGGGAAAGCGGCGATACACGGTGCCGACCCCCACCCCGGCGTGGGCGGCGACCTTGTCAAGCGTCGCGTCGAAGCCGCGGTCTGCGAACACCTCGCGCGCGGCCTGCAGGATCCGCAGGCGGTTGCGCTCTGCATCTCGGCGGAGCGGGCGGTCGCTGGCGGGCGGGCTGGTGCTGGCCATCTCAGATTCATCTTACACAAATCCGGAGACTATGTCTCCGCTTGTGCTACAGTCCCAACCAGAAGTTGAGATATGACCTCCATTTAGAAGGGAGGGTCCCGATGAGCAATTCGCTGAGCAAGCTAGGCAGGTCCCAGTTCGGGCGGGTGGTGGGTCCTGGTTGGGATCGGCTTGGCGCAGCTGATGGTCATGTTCGACGCGTCGGTCCTCAAGGTCGCGCCTGGCCCTCGCGCAGCGCGCGCTTCAGTTCTCAAACGCCGACGGCCGGTGGCTCGTGACGGGGTACGCGCTGGCGTTCCGGGCTCTGCTGCTCTTGGGCGGCCTGCTTGGCGGGTTCTCCATCGCCGCGGAGCGCGCCGCCCCCGCCGTAGGCGCCCGCTGACCCCGAGGAGGCAGACACGATGACCCTCCGAGCACTTTCTGGTCCACTGGCACGTTTCGCGAGCCGGTTCGCGCCAGGCGAAGGGGAATGCAGACCCTCGTCCTGGCCGGGTGCCGTCGGCGGAAGGCGCTGGTCGGTGAAGGTCACAAGCCTGTTCGTCTCGCATTACGCCATCGCCCGCGAACCTCCACGACACGATTGAGCACGATCTCCCCGCAGTTACGATCCCATGCGTTCTCCCACCCTCCAAGCGCCTCCCGACCGCCGGGCCTGGCGTTACTCCAGGACCACACCAGTCGGCGCCCAGCAAGATGGCGTCACGGCGCCACCAAAGACAGCCGCCGCCCGACCCGCCGGGCGCTCAGCGCATAAACGGCGGCTGCGCAGTGGGATCGCGCTCGCAGCGGTGCTCAGGCTCCTGATAGGCCCGCTGATCCTCGCCGTCCCCGGCCTGCGGGGCGTCGCGCATACCAGCACCAGGATTCCGGCGGCCGCGGGTGCGAGGATGAGCAGCGGGTCGCGGGGGTCGGCGAGCCCCGCGGTGGCGCGCGGAAGCCCGGCGGGGATCAGCGCGGAGACGTGCACGGCGCTGGTCAGCACGAACAGCACCACGAACCGCCGGGCGATCTCTCGGATGCTCAGGCCATGCTGATGAAGCACCCAGCCGCCAAGCGCGCAGCCGCCGGCACCGCCGATCGGGACAAAGACCCGCCGTCGAGGGAGCCAGCGGTCCTGACCCCGCAAGAAACGGTCGACGGCTGATGTTGCTTGAGGACTATGGCTTGATCGGCGACTTGCGGTCTGCGGCTTTGGTTGGTCGTAACGGATCGGTGGACTGGCTGTGCGTGCCGCGGTTTAATTCTGCGTCGTGCTTGTCGGCGTTGCTGGGGGACGAGCGCCATGGGCGTTGGCTGGTGGCGCCCGCGGGCGCGGTGCGCGCCAGCTCTCGTCGTTACCGCGCCGGGACGCTCGTGCTCGAAACTGACTCTGAGACCGCCGAGGGCGCAGTCCGTGTGATCGACTTCATGCCGCCGCGTGGGTCCGGTCCGCCGCGTGTGATGCGCGTCGTCGAGGGGTTGCGTGGGCGGGTGCCGATGCGGATGGGCGGGTGCCGATGCGGATGGAGTTGTCGCTGCGTCCGGACTACGGGTCGGTCACGCCGTGGGTCGAGCGCGCGTCCGATGGGGTGCTCGTAACGGCGGGTCCGGATGCGTTTCGTCTCAGCACGCCGCTGCCGCTGGTGTTGCAGGACGGCAAGGTGGAGGCGGAGTTCGTGGTGGTCGAGGGCGCCCGGGAGCGGTTGACCCTGACCTGGCATTTGTCCTATGCGCAGACACCCCCGGTTGACGACGCCGATTCGGCGCTCGCTCGCACGGAGGCGTGGTGGCGGGAATGGAGCAATCGCTCCCGGTATGAGGGCGCGTACCGCGAGGAGGTGTTGACCTCGTTGATCGTGCTCAAGGCAATGACCGCCGAGACCACGGGGGCGTTGGTTGCGGCGCCGACCACGTCGCTTCCGGAAGAGATCGGCGGCGTACGCAACTGGGACTACCGTTACTGCTGGCTGCGTGACTCGGTGCTGGCGCTGGAGGCGCTGCTCGATGCTGGCTATACGGAGGAGGCGTTGGCGTTCCGCAACTTTATGCTGCGCGTCGCTACCGGCGACCCGAGCAAGATCCAAGTCATGTACGGGATCGGCGGCGAGCGGCGCTTGCCCGAGTTCGAGCTCGAGGAGCTTCCGGGTTACGAGGGCTCCACGCCCGTCCGGGTCGGCAATGCCGCCTCCGAGCAGTTCCAGCTCGACGTATACGGCGAGGTCGCCGACCTCATGTTCATCAGCGCCGAACGCCTCGGCATCATCGACCCGAGATTGTGGCCACGCTGGCGGGCGATCATTGAGCACGTCGAGACGATCTGGCGCCTTCCCGACAACGGGATCTGGGAGGCGCGGGGACCGCGGCGACACTACACCTACTCCAAGGTGATGGCTTGGGTCGTCTTCGACCGCGGCGTGCGGCTGGCCGAGCGGTTCGAGCTAGACGCGCGCCGGTCGACCGCTGGAAGCAGGTTCGCGACGAGATCCACGCGGAGGTTTGCGAACGCGGGTATGACCGCGAGCGGCGCACCTTTACCCAGTACTCGGCTCCAAAGAGCTCGACGCCAGCGTGCTGAACATCCCGCTCGTTGGCTTTCTGCCGGGAACCCACGAGCGCGTCACCGGCACGATCGACGCGATCTCGAGCGAGCTCGCTCGCGACGGCCTCGTTTCGCGCTACTCGACCGCCGAAACCAATGACGGATTACCGGGGGATGAGGGACAGTTCCTGGCCTGCTCGTTCTGGCTGGTCAACGCGCTCGCACGCAACGGCCGCGCAGACGACGCGCGAGCTCTGTTTGAGCGACTCGTCAGCCTGGCCAACGATCTCGCCCTGCTGGCGGAGGAGTACGACGTGACACGGCGGCGGCAGGTCGGCAACTTCCCCCAGGCGTTCAGCCACCTCACTTTGATCCTTGCAGCCCGCGCGATCTCCAACGCCGAAGCACGCGCGGCGACGGCGACCTAGGGACAGCCGATCGAGGCGACCGGCGCTCTGGCGCGCACCTGATTCGCCCGTATGCGATCACCCCGAACACCGGCCGGTTCGGATGCAGACTTCTGCCCGCTCGAGCACGAACGGGCCACGGGCGAGGAGGCGTCTGACCGTCGAGGTCCGAGAGTCCAATGAACCGATCGGTGAGGTCACTGGTCTGCAAGCGAGCCATCGTCGATCAGCGCGCAGCCGTGATCGGGGTCTCCAGAACCCGATCTCTGAGATCGCGACGCGCACGAGGTCTCCAGGTTGTAGAAGTACCGGCGGGTCGCGTCGCGCGCCGACGCCGCCCGGGGTGCCTGTGAGGATCACGTCGCCCGGCTCGACCATGGTGAACTTGGGGTCCGAGACTTCGTCGAGGGTCACCAGCTCGGGGCCAAGTGGTATGCACGCATCCCACGCTTTACCTTGAAGCCGCTGGTGGCTGCGGCGCTGATAGTCACGCATCGTGATGTCGTTGCCGATGCTCACGCCGGCGACATGACCCAGTGCGTCCTCGATTTTGATGCGCCGGCCCGCGCGGCCGATGATGACGGCCAACTCCCCCTCATAGTCAACCTCTTCCGACTCCGGAGGCAGCTCTACGGGATCCCCTGCGGCGGTCATGCTGCCGGCCCACTTGGTGAACAGAACGGGATAGGAGGGCAGCTCAGGAGGGACCGCTGGCGATGACCGACTTCCCGCTGACCGGTGGCTGCAGCGCCGTGGGACCGGCTCGCAGCTGAGGCTGCTCGGGAAGCTCGCACGGCAGCGACACGCGACGATCGTATTCGAGCCCACCCCCAGCGGAAGCGGGAGCGTGCAAACGAGCAACGCCGCGCGATCTTTGGCGCCAACGCGACCACCTTGGTCTCGTTCAGGCCCGATATCACATAGCTGGATCGTCGCCCGAGCGGCATTCCCGACAGGGCTGCCTCTCTCCGCAAGATGCAGCAGCGACAACCGGTTCAAGGATGCGCTTACCGTTCGGAAAGGAGGGCTGAGCCATCGGGGCGGCGATCGACCTGCTCGTCGCCACGACCGCGACCAGCAACTCCGGTCGCGGCGCCGACCGGCCGATGTCGATTTCCCTGCTGGCCGCGCATTCCGGGTACGGTCGGGACGCCCAACGCCCGTCTCAAGAGCGAAGCAGGAGCGAGGCGAGGCCTGCGCGGTCGCGGCGCCGTGTCCCGGTTGACGCCCCCTTCCCGGAATCGTCACCGGACGGGATAAACGGGAATCCGTCTGACCAAGATCGTCGGGACAAATCCGGGAAGTCGCCTTGGGGCGGGGTGAACGCCCGTAGGGGGTTCCTTGGGTCCCCGCGGTGATCGCAACACCTCCGCCGTCGGGCTCTCGCCTGGCGTGGCTGAGTAGAGGCTGACTGGGAGATGGCTGGAGCCCGGACGCGGTCGTCGTCGAGCCCGAGCGCGTAGCGCGAAGGGCGGTGACGGCGGTCGCGTCCGGGGCGCGTCTGAGGATGGGTCCCCCGCAAAGTCGACGAATAGGAGTGTGGGCCGATGACGGTCTTTTAGGCCAGGATGCTGCCCGAGGTGATCCAGGGCTTCTGGGCTGCGAGGCAGCGCGGCGAGTTCATCACCGACGCGGCCGAGGAGGTCGGCAGTTACCGCAAAGCAGGGCGCGCGGTGGATGGCGGCCACCGGCGGGGTGCGGCCGCGCCGCGGCCGCGACCTGAAGGGCCGCTGCCCTCACCTTCCAAGAGCGCGAGGAGATCGCGTTGGCGCGCGCGGCCGGCGAGTCGATGCGCGCGATCGCGCGAGGGCTGGGCCGCTCACCATCGACGGCGAGCCGGGAGCTGTCTCGCAACCCCGATCGTCGCGGCTGCTACCGCGCGACGACCGCCACGCGCTGGCCTACGAGCGCGCGAGCAGCCTGCCAAGCTGCGGGTCAACCGGCGGCTGCGGGAGATCGTCGAACAGGACCTTCAGCGCCGGTACTCTCCCGAGCAGATCGCTGGACGGTTGCGAATGAGATTCCCTGCTCAGCCGGAGATGTGGGTGTCCACCGAGACGATCTACCAGTCACTGTATGTGACCTCCAGAGGCGCGCTGCGGCGCGAGTTGACCAAGTGCCTGCGGACCGGCCGTCAGCTCCGCAAGCCTGGCCGCTGTGTCGGGCAGCGCAAGAACCGCATCCCTGGCATGGTCAACATCGCCGATCGCCCCCAGGAGGCCGATGACCGCGCGGTCCCGGGCCATTGGGAGGGTGACCTGATGATCGGCAAGCGCAACGCTACGGCGATCGGCACGCTGGTGGAGCGGACCACCGGCTACGCGATGCTGGTCTCACTGCCTGACGGCTACAAGCCCGAGCAGGTCGCTCCGGCGCTCACGCGCAAGATCCAGACGCTGCCCGAGTCACTGCGCCGCTCGCTGACCTGGGATCAGGGCCCCGAGATGCGCGACTGGAAACAGGTTCACATCGACACTGCCATCGAGGTCTACTTCTGTGACCCGCACGCCCCGTGGCAGCGCGGCACCAATGAGAACACCAACGGCCTGCTTCGCCAGTACTTCCCCAAGGGGTTCGGTTTGCCGCTCGGTGACCGAGGCGCAGCTTGACGCCATAGCTCAACGACCGACCCCGCAAACGCCTAGGCTTCTACAAGCCCACCGAACAGATCGCCGAGCTCCTGTTGCGATAGTCGCCGGAATCCGCCGATCTCGTTTCGGGCACTGTTCGACTGCGCTCGTGACGAGTCGGCCAGTCGGCCCGCAGGCGCGGCTCGATGACTAGTTCCCCCGGCTTCGGCTGCGGATCGGCGACTTGAGCGGTCGTCTACTGGGCGTCTGCGCCGCGACTTTGCATGGTGACTAGCAGCTTGGACAAGAGCTGGTTGAGCTTGTGCTTCTCCGCCGGGGTGAGGTCGGCTAGCAGGTCGCGCTCACGTGCGGCGCCTGCGTCGATGTACTCCTCCAGCTGCGCCCGCCCGCTCTTGGTGAGTTCCAGCAGCACGCCGCGGCGATCGTGGGGGTCACGCGCGCGCGTGATCAGGCCGCGACGCTCGAGCTTGTCCAGGCGCTTGGTCATCGCGCCAGTCGAGGCGTCCAGGTCGCGGCACAGCCAGCCGTGCGAGCGCACGCCGCCGTGCAGCGCCATCACGACCTTCCACTCCTCTTTGGTCAGGCCGACCTGCCCCAGGCTGGCGCGAAACGCGCTCTGCAGGTAGCGCTGAACCTTGTCCACGCGGGACACGATCCCCTCGACCTCGGGGTCGATCTGCGGCCAGGTAGCCGTCGCCCACCGCACATGCTCGATGATCGAATCGCTCGCAGCGACCGAGGCCGAAGAGGGCTGAGACGCCTGGGAACTCGCCTGCGACATGGCAAACCGATTTTAGCTTCCGGTACAGCAGCTTGACAGGAAGGCTCCCCCGCCGGTATACCTTCCTAGTCAGCTACTAACTACACAGCCAATAGGAGCGCTCCATGCACACTCTTCGTGACCCGCTTCGCGGGCTGATCGATCCCTGGAGGAGCCGACTTGCCCGAGATCCTTCTGTTTCATCACGCACAAGGACTGACCGAGGGTTGCCGCGCGTTCGCCGAGCGGCTCCGGGGCGCGGGGCACCTCGTCCACACTCCAGATCTGTACGAGGGCAGGACCTTCACTGAGCTTTCCGCTGGGCTCGCCTACGCCGAAGAGGTCGGCTTCGACACGATCATCGAGCGCGGGCGACTCGCCGCTGAGCGCCTGCCGCAGCAGATCGTCTACGCCGGCCTCTCGCTCGGGGTGTTGCCGGCGCAGACGCTGACCCAGACTCGTCCGGGCGCCCGCGCCGCCGTGTTCATTTCCGCTGCTGTGCCAGTCTCGGAGCTCGGCGGACGCTGGCCAGAAGGCGTGCCGCTGCATATCCACATGATGGACAGCGACCGGCTGGTCACCGAGGAGGGCGATCTCGATGTCGCGCGCGAGCTGGCGCAGACGATCACCGGCGCGCAGCTACACCTCTACCCAGGCGACCGGCACCTGTTCGTCGATGACAGCCTGCCCGACTACGACGAACCGACCACGACGCTCGTCACCGAACGGATCCTGAGCCTGCTCGACGCTACCGCGTGATCAATACCTCACACCCGGCCGGTTCACGCGTTTGCCCCACCGCGGCTCTCGGTGCGGTAGCCGATCCCCAACCGGCGATGGCGGGATGCCGTGCCGACACCCCGGAACCACGTCGGAAACCTGCGCCGCTGGAGGTTCCCTTGTGAGCCGCACGCTGAGCAGGCCTGAGGAGGGACCTTCGTGCACGTACTGATCGGCACTGGTCGGCGTGGCGGCGATCAACGGGAGATTCTCACGGGAGTAGGCCGGCGCCGACGTCGAGCGTGATTCCGGCCTCGACCGTGGCTAGCGACGCGAGATCTGGCCAGCAGACGGCGGCGGCGAGTGCTTGATCCGGTCATTCCAGCCATTCTCCGATGATCCTGGGGTTGGCGTGGATGCAGACGAGGCTGGAGAGTCCGGAGCCGTTGTTGGTGAACTTGTGGGGGGTTACGCGTGGGGCGATGACAATCTCTCCCGGACCGGCCCGGAGGCGCTGGTCGCCCAGCTGGAAGGTGAGCTGGCCGGTTCGGATGACCCAGGTCTCGTCGTAGGGGTGCCGGTGAAGGCGGGGGCCTTGGCCGGGGTCGGAGCGGTCGAGGATGAGCGAGATCGTCGCTTCGTGTTCGGCGCCTTCGAGACGGCTTATTGGCCCTGTGCTGGCGTTGATGATCGGCATGACGGAATCTCCTATGGTCGTGGACGAGTCGCGCGTACGGGGCCGGTCACGGGTTGGGTTCGACGAGTCGGTAAAGGCCGGGCACCACGGTGACATTGTTGGCGGCGAGGTTGGCTCTGACATAGGTGTAAAAGGAGCGGCGGGCGAATTGGCGCCATGCCAGAGCGGGCAGGCTGAGATCAAAGCTCGCGTGGTTGACCAGCGTGAACGCCGGGGCCTGACCGTCGGCCGGGGCGAGCAGGACGGAGTTGCGCAACCCCGTCTCTCGCTCATACCAGGCCGCGAGACGCACCCACAGCGCAACGGCGACCTGCTGGTCAACGGCCAGGAAGTGGTTGAACAAAAACAGTGAGCCGGGGCGGTGTTTGATGTCGGCGATCCGCCGGATGTTGCAAGCGGCGAGGAGATGGGTGCGACACCTGGCCCGGGCCAGCTCTTCGATGAGCCTGATGAGGCTGGTGCTGTTGGCGATCTGACTGGCCGCGTCTGGGGTCGCAGTCTGGATGAGCATCGCAGCGTCGGGCTGGGGGAGCGTGGTCTGCATGGCGGGCGGCATCGGCGCGAGCGCCACCGCGCGAAACACCGATACCTCGTGCACATCGGTTGACCGACGTAGTGTTGTCGCGTGGTACGCGAGCGCCGTGATCGCGCGGGCGCGCCGCTCGCGCCCTGAGATGATGGGTCCTGGACGCTGTCTGGCTGCGGTCTGCAGCCCCAGGTACAGGTAGCCGGCGCTCAGCGGCTCGATCAGCCGCGGCGCTGATTGGTAGCGAGCGTCGGAGTTGACCAGCCGAACCGCGGGCGGCTCACCCGTGGGGTCGGCCTGCGGTCGCGGATCCGGGGTGTCTGGGGACCAGGGGCTCATGGCATCACCGCTCCGCCGGCGATGTCGAGGGTGATCCCGGTGATCCACGACGCGGCTTGGGAGCAGAGAAACAGCGTGGCGGCGGCCACGTCGGGGGGCTGACCGATTCGCCCGAGCGGGAAGCTCGCGGCCAAGCCGCGTCGTGCGTCGTCGCTCAAGTGGGCCCGGATGCGGTCGTTTTCGATGGTCGCCGGAGCCAGGCAGTTGACGCGGATGCCCTGGCCGGCCAGTTCGCCGGCGAGGTGCCGAGTCAACGCGATCACCCCGCCTTTGGCGGCAGCTTAGGCGGCCGACGCCTGGGTGGCCTGACGGGCCGCCGAGGACGCCGTCGTGACGATCGCACCGTCGTGGCGTTTGACCATCGCGGGCAAGAACGCGCCGATGGTCAAAAAGGTCGCGGTGAGGTTCGCCTCGATCACCTCCCCCCAATGCGCGGCCGTTTCGGTCACCGTGGGGACCCGAGCGCCCTGCCCGCCAGCGAACGCGACCAGGATCGCGGGCGGCTCGAGCCGCTCGGCGATCGTCTGAACCGCCTGCTCGAGTTCGGCCGGAGCGGTGGCGTCGGCGCTGACCGCGAGCGCACGACCCCCGAACGCCTCGATGCTCTGCGCGGTCGCGGCGAGCGACTGCGGTTCGCGGGCGACCAGCGCGACGTGCGCGCCGTTGGCCGCCAGCGCCATAGCGGCGGCCTGCCCGATCCCCAGCGAGCCGCCGGTGACCACGGCCACCTGGCCGGCCAGGTCGGGGTAATGAGGCTCCACGCCGGCCCGCCCGCACACGGGGCTCTCGGTGCTCTGATCAATCATCGGCGTTCGAATTGCTCCTCTGGAAGCGGTCACTCAACATAGCTTAGAGATCAAAGACTTAGATATCAATGCATTAGATGCCTATGCTTGCTGTACTCTGGTACTGGAATGCGACCAGCCGCAACGCCCATCGGCCTCCAGCTCGCCCGCGCCGCTCGCGTTATCAGTCGCGCCTTCGACGATGCGCTCGCCCAAGCCGAAGGGTCTCTGCCCGCATGGCTGGTATTGCTCAACCTCAAAATCCGGCCGACCACCAACCAGCGTGAGCTCGCCGTGGCAGTCGGCGTCCGCGAAGCCACGCTGACCCACCACCTCAACACGATGGAGAAAGACGGTCTCCTCACCCGGCGTCGCGATCACAACAACCGGCGCGTGCACGTGCTCGAGCTCACCGAAGCCGGAGAAGCCGCGTTTGCCAAGCTCGCCCGCGTCGCCGCGGCCTACGACCAGCGCCTGCGCCACGGCCTCTCAAACCAGCAGCTCACCCAACTCGACAGCCTGCTCCACCAACTGGTGGCCAACATCGACAACCACACCCCACCCGAGGCGGCCTCCGAAGACCGGTAAACGCCGGCCGGAAGGATCAGCCAGCTCCTGCATTGGCCAAATGGCCAGTCGACAGGCAGCCTCGGATATGTCCGGCCAAAGGATCCTCGACCGAGGCGGAGCCGTCTGGAGGCCTCCGCGGCGCCCTGAGAAACGTCGGGATGAGCCGCCCCGGTCAACGATCCCGCTGCGGGACCGGCGGCCAGACTCACCCGCTATAGCTCCCAGCCGAAGCAGGCGGACCGCCATCCCGGTTGTTCGCGCGTGTAGATCCGATGCGCGTCCACGCGGGCTTCCGCAGGCGCGTGGCGTCACGAGCGCGCGCCCACCGCTTGGCTTCATCGAGGAGCTGCTTGCCAACACCCAGCGATCGCTTCGCGTCCACCGCCAGATCCTCGACCCAGACGCGGCAACCGAACCGCACCGATTCGATGTCGTCATACGCGGTGCACAGGCCGACGAACTCGCTCTCCAGCACGGCCAGGAGAACGACGGCCGCCTCGCAGGACACGGCGCGGCTCACGGCCGTCGCCGCCAGATGCGGGTCCCAGTGCGCAGGACGGGAGCCCGGAGGAGAAAGCAGCCATCCGTACATCGGCGTGACGTGATCGATGTAGGCGAGCTCCGCCGGCCTGACGATCGCGATGGACATTTGGTTGTCCTATCAGACGCTCGCAACGGCGACCAGTTTCGCGGACCGCAGCACCATCCCCCTTGCGGGACGCATCTTGATCCTTAAGGAAGCCCGCGCTGATGACAACGCAGGTCTGCGCATGACCCGCGGGGACGAGCGGCTCTCGCAAATCGCCAGAACCGGGGCGCCGCTTCAACTTCTCGCCCGCGACGCTCGTGCCAGCACGGCGCCGAGTCAGGTTCCTGTGAACGCGTGCAGAGGCATTTGTTCCGAGCTGACGGCAGGTGGTCGGAGCCCCCAGAACTGCAAAATGCCGATGTCGCCGAACGCAACGGCGCCAAAGTTGGGTACGCCGCGGGTTGCGATCCAGACGGCATCGATGGCCGGCGCATGCCCGCCGGCGCTGCGAACGGGCGTCCTAGTGAGACGGCGGCTTCCGCGCCCGAGTGAGACCTGTCGATGCCGGTCGTTGGTCTCGGGGTGATGACCCAATATCTGAGCCCCGCCTCAGCCTGCTCATCTTCACAGCAGCTCTGATCGCCGGAGTCGTCCTCGCAACCCCGCGTCCGCTCGCGGACTCCGAAGAGGCGGCGTAATGCAAAGCAAAGCACCTCCGTTCAAGCCGGGGGATCCTCGCAAGCGCGGGCCCGCGTCAACACGGTCGCCCAAAGCCACCCCACGCCCGTCAACGAGATGCTCGCCGACGCCCGCGACCCATTGACGCCCGCGCGTGCCGGTCGAACCAGACGACGTAGCGGCCGCCGTGGCTTACCTCGTCCCCGACTCTCCGTCGACGGCGGGATCAGCGTGGTCCTGTTCGGCTGAGCTCGGCATGACACCAAGTCGTGTCGAGTGCGCTAACTGGCGCGCAGCGCGTCCCGTATCGCGCTGGCGGCAGACTCGAAAATCTCCTCGATCTCATCTCTCCCACCGCTACGGGTCCAAGTCACCGTGGCGATCTCCAGACAGGTCAGAGCGCAGGAGACAATTGCTTCTGCGCGCACGTCGGGCCCCGGGCGGCAGGACGATTCGAGGCGGTGCTGAATCTCCGGGACGAGCAAGGCATGCCACCGCGCGTACTTCTCGATCCGTCGCGCGCGCAGGGTCGGATTCTGAAGCAGCATCGTCGAGATCCGCAGCCCGGTCTCCGGGGAGATGTCGCGCTGAAGAACCCGCAGCGCATGGCCGAGAGCCTCCCACGGTGGCTCGCTGGCCGGGCGGCGGCGCAATTCCTCCGCGACCTCCTCACCGAGCTCGGAGAGGTCACCGAGCACGAGATCCTCCTTGCTCGGGAAGTAACGAAACAGCGAACGGCGGGATATTCCGACCGCCTCGGCAACCTGATCGACCGTTGTCGCGTCGTAGCCGTGCTCGAGAAACAACTGCATCGCCTGAGCGCTGATTTCCGCACGTACGGCCTGACGGGTGCGGCTCCGGAGGCCGGGTCGTGGTGCTGCATCTGGCATCGATAACAGCATAGGCGTGACGCTATTGTCATCAAGTGCCAGATATGCGCTATAGTGCCTTACTAGGCACTTCGCAGCGCCGCGAGCCCGCGATTCGCAGAGACGCCGTCTGGCGACCGCACGCCCACCTATCTAAAGGACCTCAACATGAACCAGTGGACCGCCGACGATATCCCCGACCAATCGAGCTGCACAGCGATCGTGACCGGCGCTAACTCCGGGCTAGGCCGCGTTACCGCGGCTGAGCTCGCGCGGAGGGGCGCCCGGGTCATCCTTGCCGTGCGCGACAGGACCGCCGGCCACCGTGTCGCGGCCGAGATCTCTCGCGAGACTCCGTCCGCCCTGCTCGAGGTCGGGCAATTGGACCTCGCATCACTCGCGTCGATTGCTCAGTTCACCGAGCAGGTCGCGGACGCCAAAGAGCACATCGACCTGCTCGTGAACAATGCAGGCGTTATGCGCACGCCTAAGCAACGCACCGAGGACGCGTTCGAACGCCAGCTCGGCACCAACTACCTCGGGCACTTCGCGCTTACGGGTCGTCTGCTACCACTGCTTCAACATGCCCCATCGGCTCGCGTGGTGACCGTCAGCTCGACCGAGCACAAGCCGGGGTTCATCCATCTCGACGACCTGCAACTCGATCGCGACTACGCCCCGCGTAAGGCCTACCAGCAGTCCAAGCTCGCGAACACGATGTTCGCCATCGAACTCGACCGACGGCTGCAAGCCGCTGGCTCGCCGACGATCAGCGTGCTCGCCCACCCGGGCGTCTCGGCGACCAGCCTTGCGACGTCCGGCCCGACTGGCCTAAGCGGCGCGCTCGTCAGGGTTGCCGCTCGGATCCTCGCCCAGCCCGCCCGCCGCGGCGCTCTTCCGCAACTCTACGCCGCCACCGCACCCGACGTGCAAGGCGGTCAGTTCTTCGGGCCCCGCGGCCCCGGCGAGATGCGCGGACCGGTAACCGAGGTCATGCCCAGCGACCGCGCGCGCGACATCGCCACCGCACAGCGACTGTGGGCCCTCTCCGAGGAGCTGACGCACGTGACGTTCGAATTGCTCCCGGTCAGCGACGCCGCAGGCGGCTGACGGTAACGCGCGAACGCCGCGCCCTGGTCGCACAGGCCCGCGGCACGTACCTCGACGACCCTGACGGCCACCACCTCGAGTTGGCTGACAGATCGCGTCGTGAACCTGGGCCGCTGCGCCGCTTCTGCCGGATCTCGCTGAGCGAGCGGGTGCCGGACGAGTCGACGGTCCGCAAGCTCACGCGCAGGATCGGCGCGGAGACGGTGAACGAGTTGACCCGGACTCTGATCGAGACCGCGACGAGGGAGAAGCGGTTCCGGCCGCGGGCGGTCAGGATCGACTCGACCGTGATCGAGGCGGATGTGCGCTACCCGACCGACGCGGACTTGGCGTCGCACGGGGTGAAGGCACTCGCGCGCGAGGGCCGCAAGCTCGCCAGGCTGGTCGGCGAGAAGCGCGAGCGTGTGCGGGATCGGTCCCGGGCGATGGGCCGCGCGCTGCGGCAGCTCACTCGGACGATCCGCCGGCGCACTGGCGAGGCGAAGGCGGAGGTGCTGGTGTTGACCGAGCAGACCGGCAGGCTCCTGGAGCGCTCGGTCGCCGAGACACGCAAGCTCGCGCAGGCTGCGAAGCGCCGGGCGCGTGGGCGTGGCGCGAAGACCAAGCTGAAGGCGGCCGCCCTGCTGGAGGAGCTCGCGGGTCGCTGCGAGAAGGTCGCCCGACAGATCCGCCAGCGAGTCGCGGGCGAGGCGATCACCGACCGGATCGTGTCGCTCGACCCGGACGCCCGGCCGATCCGCAAAGGGAAGCTCGGCAAGCCGAACGAGTTCGGGTACGTCAGCCAGCTGGCGGAGGTCACCGAGCACACCCGGCGCGGCGCCCATGGGCTGATCCTGCCAGCGGCGACCAGGTTGGGGAACCCGACCGAGGACACGCTGCTGCCCGACACAATCAGCGAACTGGCCCGGCTCGGGATCCGACCCAGAGAGTTCGCGCTCGACGGCGGCTTCAACATCGGGCCGACCAGCGAGGCGCTGAACGACCTCGCCCCGGACCGGGTGTTCGTCGCCGGGCGTCAACAACCCGGCTCCAGACGCACCCAACGCCGACTGGCGCGATACCGGACCGGCGCCGAAGGCCGGATCAGTCACCTCAAACGCGGCTACGGCATGAACCGCAGCAGGCTCAAGGGTGACCAGGGCCGCCAGATCTGGAGCGGATGGTCGATCCTGGCCTACAACGCTGACACCCTCGCCGTCCGACGCCGGTGAAACACTCCCGGCCAGCTCGATCAGAGCCCACTCCACTACGAACCGGCCGCGTGAGATCACTCCGCGGCCGTTTCGTTTCCGGACCAGTCACGAGTTTTTCCTCGGCAAGTAGTTAAGGAATTCACATGAACCAGTGGACTGCCGCCAAGTTTCCCTTCTCGACGCGCCTCGCGGGACGCACGGTCGTGATCACTGGCGCCACGAGTGGTATCGGAGAGGCCATCGCCCATCGTCTCGCCGCGGAAGGAGCGCACGTGCTCCTCAGCGGCCGTGACACCGCGCGCGGTGATGCCGTCATCTCGCGTATCCGGGATGCCGGGGGGCAAGCGCAGTTCCTGGCCGCTGATCTTGCCGGCTCCTACGACGAGTTGCGAGCGTTCGCCGCAGGCGCGACCGAGGCGCTCGGCGGCGAGGTGGACATCCTCGTCAACAACGCAGGGATCTTCCCGGTCGTCCCGACCGAGCAACTCCCCGACGCCGATCTCGATCGAATGCTCGCCATCAATGTCCGCGCCCCGCACGTCCTCGTTGGTCAAATGGGACCGGCCATGGCCGATCGGGGTCACGGGGCGGTCATCAACATCGGATCCTGGATGGCGCGGATGGGCACTTCCGCCGGCGCGATGTATACCGCGACCAAGGCGGCCCTCGAACAATGACGCGCAACTGGGCTGCCGAGTACGGCAAGCGTGGGGTCCGCGTCAACACGGTCGCCCCCGGAGCCACCCGCACGCCCGGCAACGAAATGTTCGCCGAGGCCCGCGATGCAATGGCTACGATGACGCCCGCTCGGGTACCGGTCGAGCCAGACGACGTAGCGGCTGCGGTTGCTTACCTTGCCTCCGACGAAGCGCTTCGCGTCCACGGCGCAACCCTCTCCGTCGACGGCGGGATCAGCGCCGTCCTGTTCGGCTGAGCTGGGCATGCCAGCAAATTGCCTCAATCCGCGCAGCGAGTCACGGCAGCCGGATCCGGTGCCAAGCGGCAGGTTTATCCGCTGCTCTCGAGGGGCGGGGCCATGGGCTCCGACGGCGGGGCGCACATGACAGATAACCGTGCTGCATCGCGGGGGGCCGGCGATCGAATTATGGGTCGCGCGCTCGTCCTCGGTGGGGGTGGACCCCTTGGCATCGCGTGGGAATGCGGCCTGCTCACCGGCCTCGCCGAGAGCGGCATCGCGCTCGGCGAGGCCGACTTCGTGCTCGGGACGTCTGCCGGGTCCGTCGCGGGCGCGACGCTGGCGCTCGGCGCCGACCTGCAGGAGATCGTCGAGCTCTCCAAACTCCCGCTTCCGCTCCCCGCCGGCGCGCGGGCACCGGATCTGGACAGCCTTCAGGCGGCGATGGGAGCCGCGGCGGCTGGCGCGACGACACCGGATGACGCCCTCATCGCGATTGGTGGCGCAGCCGCTACGAGTCCGACCGTCTCCGAGTCTGACTTCATCGGGCGGCCGACGTTCGCGACGCTCCACGATCGTCAGTGGCCTGAGGCCTTCCGGTGCACGGGCATCGACATCGAGACAGCGGAACTGGTGGTGTGGGACGCGAACAGCGGGGTCGCGCTCGACCGTGCCGCCGCTGCCAGCTGTTCGGTGCCCACGATGTTTCCCGTTGTGGAGGTTGATGGCCGCCGGTATATGGACGGCGGCATGCGCGACGCCCTCAACGCTGGCCTGGCTACCGGGTACGGTCGCGTCGTGGCGGTCTCCTGTTGGGCGCTGGAGCTGCCGGGCGGCGTCCAGGATCCAACGTTCGAGCTCCGCAAGGCCGCGACGGATGCTGATTTCGCCGCTCTGCGAGCGGGCGGAGCGACCGTGCATGTCATCCCTCCAGGGCCCAGCTACCTCGACGTCAGCGGCTGGGGACAGAACATCATGGACGTCGCGCTCATGCCCGACGCATACCAAGCCGGGCGCGAACAGGCCGCCGCGGAATGCGACAGGTTGCGCGACGTCTGGATGTCCGTGGCCGCGGCGTCACTCCCAGGTTCGGCGTCGACCGAGAGTAGACGCCGTGTCACTAGTTCTCGGCTATGCGGGCGACGCTAAAGCAACTCGTTGGGCGGCGGCGGAGGAAGAACTCCATGTCGAAGCTGGCGCATGCATCATCTTGGAAGGCGACCGCTTGGATGATCCGGCGTCGGGGCGCGCAGCCGCTCGCCCGGGGCTTGACCTTCGCAGGCAGGATGGGGAGCGCCAACAGGAGGTCGGTGGCGAAGATTGCGGCCGACCACCAGAACGCCGTGGTGTACCCATGGACGGCGGGGGCCCCGGCTCCCTCGGCGCCCACCCCGATAATCCCTCCCCGGAGGCTGCTCTTCATGTCAGTCGCCCGTCTCTGTCCGGGGTTTCACCCGAGCGAGCAGGGCGTCATAGGCGGGGAGGTCCAAGAAGTCTGTGACGGCGATCACCTGGTCGTCGCGCATCTGGAGGAACCAGGCGTAGCTGTTGCGGTAGGTTTGGCCGTCTGTGGTGGAGGCCTCCTGGTCCCAGCGCACGATGACGTGGTCTCCGTCGGCCCACCGGCCGCGCAGGCGCGGGGCCACGCCGCTGGACAGCCGCATGGTCACCGGCGTGACCGCCGCGTCCAGGTAGGCCTGCCGACCATCGTACGTGCGCGCTGCCGGGCCCGACCCCATGATCGTCCAGCTGGCGTCCGGGGCCAGTAGCTCGAAGATGTCCTGCGTGCCCTCTGCCCACGTCTCGAAGGCTCGACGCACGGTCTCGCGGTTGCGCGCCACCTGCTGGCCCGGCTCGGTCGGCCGCATCGTTCGCTCAGGCCATCAGTACGTGGTCTGGGGTGATCGGTATGCGACGGATGCGCTTTCCGGTGGCGTTGAAGATGGCGTTGGCGATCGCTGCCGGAACCCCATTGGTGCCGATCTCGCCGACGCCGTGGGCCCCCAGCACACCGATGCGGGGGTCGGGAATTCCTAGCGTTTCAGTGACGATCTCCGGGGTGTCGGCAAAGGTCGGTACGTGGTAGTCGGCGAGGTTGCGGACCACCGGCAGACCGCTGTTGGGGTCGAACATCCCTTCCTCCATCAGGGTGGCGCCGAGGCTGAGGATCATGCCGCCCATCAGCTGTGAATGGGCGGTGCGCGGGTTGATCAGGCGACCCACGTCATAGACCCCGCACAGGCGCGCGACCCGGACGGTGCCGATCGCTTCGTCGACCCGGACCTCGGCGAACACCGCGCCGAACGAGTAGAAGGCGAAGTGCTCGAGCTCCTCACCGGGCGCCTCGTCCGCCCCGGCTGCCACCTGGGTCAGCTCGGCACGGCGCAGGACCTCGCTGTAGTCCTCGCCGACCAAAGGTTGGTCGCGTAGCCGCAGGCGGCCCTCGCAGGCCTGCACCGCCGCGGGCTCGGCCCCGCACAGCGGGGATCCCGGAGTCCGCACGGCGACCTCGGTGAGCGCCTTGACGGCGCCGCGCGCAGCTTCGAACACGGCGGGACCGATGGTGGTGGTCGACAGCGACCCAAGCGTCGGCGGAGCGGCCGGGAAGTTCGTGTCACCCAGATCGAAGCGGACCCGGTCCACCGCCATCGCGAGTCCGTCCGCGGCGATCTGGCCGAAGATGGTGTAGGCGCCATTTCCGAGCTCGTGGGTGGCGGTGCGAACGAGCGCCCGGCCGTCGGCGAAGATCGTCGCCCGCGCGGTCGCCCCCAGCCGCGCGGCGGGGTGCATTGCGCTCGACATTCCGTAGCCGATGAGGCTGTCGCCGATCCGTTTGCCACGCGGTGTGGCCTGCCGATCGCTCCAACCGAAGAGCTCTTGGCCCCGCGCGTAGCACTCACGCAGGTGCTTGCTGGAGAACGCCAGGCCGCTCTCCGCATCCGTATCAGTGTGGTTCTTCAGGCGTAGCTCGACGGGATCGAGCCCGAGCTCATGAGCGAGCTCGTCGAGCGCGCTCTCCAACGCGAAGCTGCCCGGCAGGAACCCCGGGCCCCGCATCGTGCCCGGTGTCGGCAGGTTGAGGTGCGAGAGACGGTTGGTGTAGCCCAGCTGCGGGATCCCGTACATCATCTTGGTCATCCGCGAGCCGAACTCGATGTAGCCGCTGAGCTTCGAGCCGTGCGTGTGGGAGTCGTGCTGAAGCGCCGCGATCGTCCCGTCACGGTTGGCTCCGACGTCGAGGCGATGCTTGATGGCGGGACGGTGCGCGGCGACCGAGTAGACCTGCTGGCGGCGCCGCTCGATCTTGACCGGCCGGCGGGCCACCTTGGCAGCGAGCGCCACCAGCACCGGGTTAAAGACGGTCCACATCTTGGAGCCGAAGGCACCGCCGATGAACTTGCTGATCACCCGGATGTTCGCGGGCGGTAGATCGAAAGCCGAGGCGCAGACGCTTTGCACCACATCGACCCCGCGCGTCGTGTCATAGAGCGTCAGGAAGTCCTCGCCGTCGCGCTCTTCCCAGACGGCGATGCTCGCCAGCAACTCGATGGGGTTGTGATGGTTGATCGCCGTCTCGTAGTCGCGGGTCAGGCGGATTGGCGCCGCTTGCAGCGCCGCCTGCACCTCCGGCCCTCCTTTCTGCAACGGCTCGAATCCGGCGAACAACTCCGGGAGCGTCTGATTAGCCGCCGTCTCCAAGTCCAACTCCGGCGGCTCCTCGTCATAGCTGACCTCAACCAGGGTCGCCGCGTAGTGGGCCTGCTCGAGCGTCTCGGCCACCACCACCCCGATCGACTGGGCGCCGTAGTAGATCGTCCCGTCCTGCAACGGCTGGCGCACCTCGCCCAAACCACCCTCGCCGGTGAGCTGCTGGCCCCCCAACCTCTCCCGCGGATAGGGCGCCAATCTCGAAGCGTTCTCGTGCGTGAGGACCGCGATCACTCCGGCCGACGCCAACGCGGCACTCGCGTCGATCTCCCGGATCGACCCCCGCGCGATCGCGCTGTCGAGCACCGCTCCGTGAGCCATGTTCGCCACCGGCCACTCCGCCGCGTAGGTCGCGCGACCGGTGACCTTCTCGGGCCCGTCCACACGGGGCAGCGCCCGGCCGACGGCCATGAACGTCGGCATCGCGCTCGCCTCACTCATGACGATCCGCGTTCATCGCATCCCGCGTCTGCTCGATCGCGGCGATGATGTGGGGGTAGGCGGCGCACCGGCATAGATTGCCGCTCATGTACTCCTGGATCTCGGTCCGGGAGCCGGCATGACCCTCCCGCACACAGGCGGTCGCCGACATGATCTGACCCGACGTGCAGTAGCCGCACTGGAAGGCGTCATGATCGACGAACGCCTGCTGCATCGGATGAAGCTCACCCTCCGGACCGGCAATCCCCTCGATGGTGATGATCTCCCGGTCTTCGACCGCCGCGGCGAGCAGCAGGCACGACAGCGCCCGTTGCCCGTCGATGTGGACGGTGCACGCACCACACTGGCCGTGGTCACAGCCCTTCTTGGTGCCGGTCAGGTGCAGCTGCTCGCGCAGCAGGTCAAGCAACGTCGTGCGCGGATCGAGAACGAGTTGATGCTCCCGACCGTTGATTTGAATCCGGCAGTCCCGCGGATCAAACGCCGCGTCAAGATGGTAGCGGCTCATACTCCCCCCGCGATTGCAGTGCGCGTCACGCTCGATCACCCGTTCCCGCCATCCCCCCGACGCTCGCCGCAAACGCCGTTCCCGCCCAACCCGGCAGCGGTTCCAGCCCGGAGGTCTGCAGCAAACCCCGCAGCACCAACGCCCGCCCCAGGACCGGCTTATAGCCGTTCATGGGGTATGCGCGAGCGCCATCCAGCGCGCGCGCCGCGACCTCCTCAAACAGCTTCCGGCCCGGCTTCTGGCCGGTGAGCAGCTCCTCAGCGCCGCGAACTCGCCACGGCTTATGAGCCACGCTCCCCAGCGCGATACGCCCCGCTGAGATCCGATCGCCATCCATCCCCAGCGCCACGGCACACGACACCAGCGCGTACGCGTACGAAGCCCGGTCGCGCACCTTCAGGTAATGGGAAGCCCCACTGAACGCGGGCAGGTCGATCGCGACGATCAGGTCCCCGTGCCGCAGGTTGGTGTCGGCGTCCGGCCGGCCCTCCGGCAGGCGATGCAGGTCGTCAAAGGGGATCACGCGCCCACCGTCCGCCCCCTCCACGACGATGGTCGCCTCATGGGCGGCCAGCGCTACCGCCACGTCCGACGGGTGCACCGCGATGCACGTCTCCGCGCTCGCCGCGCCGTGATCGCTCTGTCCGAAGATCGCGTGCATCCGGTTGAAGCCCGCCACCGCGGCACAGCCACTGCCGGGCTCGCGCTTGTTGCAGGCCTGAGCAGGATCCCGTAGATACGGACAGCGTGTCCGCTGCAGCAGATTACCCGCCAAACTCGCCACGTTGCGAATCTGCACCGACGCTCCCGAATGCAACGCCTCACTGACAGCGGGGTACATGGACCGGACGAGAGGATGGTCTGCTACGGCGGTGTTCCTCACGTTGGCACCGATCCGCAGCCCTCCCGAGGACTTCCTCTCCACGGTATCGAGCGGCAGCCGCGAGATATCGACCAACCGCGCCGGACGCTGGACGCCCTCCTTCATCAGATCGACCTGACTGGTACCGCCAGCGAAAAACTGCGCTTCGGGATCCTGAGACACCAGGGCGACCGCAGAAGCGACATCCGACGCACGCTGGTAGCGAAACGGCCTCACAGCCCATCCAATCCGCGAACAAACTTGGAGCGCCGCAAGCTGACGACCCCGGGACCCCCCGCTGACCAATGTCTTGCATACGACGCCGGCAGCTGCGCAAGGCATACGGGGGTCAGGACCGGCAACGCCGTACGTTCGTCAAGCCGGGGCATCAGGTCGTCGTGCCCTCGTACGGCAACGTGGGGCGTGCCTGATCTGACCCACTCCAGCGACACCCGCGCGTCGAGGCCGAAGCTTCTCTGAAGCCGGATGGGCCGCTCGAAGATCATCGATGCGGCCGGGTTGTCGGCAGGTTGCATTGTCGTCTCGGCTGAGTCGGAGTCGGTGCATGGCTTAGCGCCAGTCGAAGTATTCACGGTGGACGTTGCGGGAGCGGACGCCGGCCTGCGTGAGGTCGTGCTGGAAGGCGCGAACCATGCCCTCGGGTCCGCACATGAAGACCGAAAGTTCGCGCGGATCCGCCTCAGTGGCAGCGAGAAGACCCAGTGAGGTGAGGCGTCCTTCGACTCTGGTGTCGACGATGTGCGCATGCAGAAGAGGGTGGCGCTCGGCGATCTGGCGAATCTCTTGAGCGAACGGCGCCGGCCCGTCGCTGGCGTAGAAGAAGTCCACGTGCTCACCCAGCTCGCCATCGAGTCCGCGCAGCCATGAGAGAAAAGGTGTGACACCGACGCCTCCGGCGATCCAGAGCTGGTGCTCAGTCCCGCGCCGGTGGCTGAACCGACCATGCGGCCCGTCAATGACGGCGGGCATCCCCACTGAGAGGAGCTCGGGCAACCGCGCGGTGTAGTCGCCAAGGGCCTTGATGGTGATGCGGATGACTCCTTCATCGGGTGCGTTGGAGATCGTGAATGGATGACGGTGCCAACCGTCCTTGGCTTCGATGTGGACGGTCACGAACTGGCCCGGAGTGAAATCGATGGGTCGCCCGATGGGACGCAACGTGATCTCGCCGATGCTCTCGCTGACCTTGCGCATCCCCTGGATCTGGTAGTCGTGCAGCGACTGAAAGAAGCGTGCGAAGAGCTCCCGGTAGATGTAGAAGGCGATACCGATCCCGCCGACCGCGACGTACGTCCAGCGCAGCACAGGCGCGTGTCCAAACGCCGTGCCGTCGAGCAACCCGTGGATGAATCCAAACCCCACGAACAGTCCAGTGGTGCGATGCACCGCTCGCCAGCGCTGATAGCCGCCGAAGTGACCGCGGAGATGGCGCAGGGGAGGAAGCTCGCGGGCCGCAACGACAAGCCGGCGCAGCGGTCTGGGCATCACTGATCGCCACCGCGGCAGGATCGCCCACACGACGAGGGTCAACAAGCCGAGCGCGCTGATCACCGCGAACGGCACACCGGCCGAGCCCCGGTGCCCCGTGGCCAGCAGAATGTGCGGCAGGAGGAGCAGCAACCCCGTCATCGCGACGCGGCGATGCCAGATCGCAGCGCGATCGATGCCATCGAATAACGCTTCCACCCACGGCAGGGTGCTGATCAACACCAGCCCAATCGACAGCAGCAAGATCGCCTCCGCCCCCAGCAACTGGCCAACGAAGTTAGTCGCGGCGATGCCTGTCGGCCGTGCAAGCGCCCAGAGGAGACCCAGGGCGATCACGAGCGAGACGATCGTGATCGGCCCTACCTCTCGCTGCGTCAGTCTCAACCGTAAAGCTCGCATGGCTAACTTTCAGACTGCGATCGTGCGCTCGCCACTCATGGGCGTCGTCGAGGGGTGCCAGGGCTCGCCAGCAGCCAGCGCGGGGATTTGCTGTTGGGGCGCTTCGTCCTCCGCAGGTGGGGATGGCGCTGGGGGCCGGATTCGGGCCGGAAGCAAGAGCACCGCGATGACCAGTCCGATGGCGAAGATGCCGCTGGCCCACCAGAACGCGGTGGTGTAGCCGTGCACCATCGCCGCGGCCTGGAGATGGTGCGTTGCCCGGTGGCTGTGCGCAAACGCGGACGCTGAGCTGGCGAACAGGGTGCTGAGTAGCGCCGTGCCGACCGAGCCGCCGACCTGCTGTGAGGTGTTGACCATGGCCGAGGCGACCCCCGCCTCGCGGCCGTCAACGCCAAGTGTCGCCGTGCCGATGGCCGGCGCGAAGATCATGCCCATGCCGAGGCCGAGAATGAGCAGCGAGGGCAGCACGTCTGAGGTGTAGGTCGAGCCCGGCGGCAGGCGGGTCAGCAGGAGCATCGCGATGACGCCCAGTGTCATTCCGATGACGATCAGCGGCTTGGCGCCGGTGCGGGGCAGGATCCGGGTCTGCGCGGTTGTCGAGGCCAGCACGATCATCGCGGTCATCGGCAGGAACGCCAGACCGGTACCCAGCGGCGAGAACCGGAGGTTCTGCTGCATGAAGTAGGTGAGAAACAGAAAGACGCCGAAGATGGCGGCGCCCGCGAGCAGGAGCGAGGAGTAGGCGCCACCGCGGGCGCGATCCCAGATGATGTGTAGCGGCAGCAGCGGCTGCACCCGATGCCGTTCGGTGACCACGAACGAGACGAGTAGCACGACGCTGACCGTGAACGAGATGATCGTCAAGGGTGCCGACCAGGAGTGGGTCTCGGCGTTGGAGAACCCATACACGATGGCGAACAGCCCGAGGGAGACAGTGAGAACGCCCGGGATGTCGATTTTCGGTCGATGAGGGTCGCTGTGGTTCTGGAGCAGCCGGAAGGCGATGATGGCTGCCGGGATACCGATCGCGAGGTTGACGTACAGACACCAACGCCATGAGAGTGCTTGGGTGAGCGCCCCGCCCAGCAGCAGGCCGACTGAGGCGCCTCCGCCTGCGATCGCGCCGAAGATCCCAAACGCTTTCGGCCGGTCGGGTGAGTCGGCAAACGTGACGGTCAGCAGCGAGAGCGCCGACGGGGCCAGCAGTGCGCCGAACATCCCCTGTAGCGCTCGGGCCGCGACCAGCATCCCGAACGACTGCGAAAGGCCGCCGATCGCGGAGGCCACTGAGAACCCAGCCAGTCCCGCGATGAAGGTCCACTTGCGACCGAACAGGTCTCCGAGCTTGCCACCGAGCAGCAGCAGGCTCCCGAACGCCAGCGCGTAGGCGGTAACAATCCACTGCCGGCTATCGGTAGAGAAATGCAGCGACCGCTGAGCGGAGGGCAGGGCGATGTTGACGATCGTTGCGTCAAGCACCACCATCAGCTGGGCGACGCCCAGGAGAGCGAGAACGGCCCATCGGTTGCTCTCAGAATGAGGTCCGGTCTTGAATGACATGCTGCTCGCCTCCGCCTCTAAGTCGTCGCGCCGACGTCGCTGGTCGGCTCTGCATGCATCGCAGGCAGGACGAACGTCAAGAGCTCGGTTGTCGTCTTCTCCGGGTCGTGCGATCCAACATAGCACGATATATCCAATGTGCTGCGTTAGCGACATGCAGTGCAGGATCGCCGGGATGGCTGGCCCGAGGGGCGCCCTCATCCGACTTCGCGTCTGCCAACTGGTCGGACTGATGACGCGGAGCCGTCCACTACGCACCACAGATCGAAGTCGCAAAACTCCCGCTGCGCCACTTGGGGGCGACCGGTCGGGCCGGCTTTCAGGGTCGCGGCGTTGACCCATGGGTCCGGCTGGCCTGCCAATCACGCTCAGAAGCGGTCAAGAAGCAGCCCGCCCCGACGAGCATCAGACGCTGGTGCTGCGGCACCTCCCTTTGAGTAGCGGGGGTGGATGCCGCCTAGTGGGCGAGCCACCTGCCGCAGCGTCGAACGCGCGGAGCAGACCGGGACCTACTTCGCCGGGACGGCCTGCGGATGAAGCGCGGCTTCTGCGCCGGGGGCCACTGCTGCGATGGCGCAGCGCAGCCGGCCGGGGTCGTGCTCGGGATCCAGAACCGTGAAAGTACGGGCCGCGTTGCGCGCGTAGTGCACCACGAGACGCTTCGCCGCCAGATCGGTGTCGCCTGCGGCTGCCGCATCGAGGATTTCGCGGTGTTCGTCCCCGTACTCCCGCCAGCTTTCGGTGTCACTAAAGCGTAGACGGTAGCGCTCGGAGTGGTCTGCGAGTTCGTCGATCTGCGTGCTGACCCGCAGCCCAGCCCCAGCGATCAGCCGGTGATGAAAGGCCCGATGCGGAGCGCGAAATCCGCTGAGGTCCATGGCCTTCTGGTAATGGTTCATTTGCGCCATGAAGCCCTCGAGGTCGGCGAAGTCGTCCGAGGTGAGCGTCGGCATCGTGATGTGGATGGCGACCGTCTCAAGCGCGATACGCATGATGTAGACCTCTTCGAAGTCTTCGGTGGAGAGCGGCGCGATCCGCACCGGTCGGTTGGGCTCAGAGATGACCAGCCCTTCGCGCTGAAGCATTCGCAGCGCCTCCCGCAAGGGCGTACGCCCGGCATCAAACGCGGCCGCCAAGCTCCCCTGGGGGATGACCGCGCCTGGCTCAAGCTCGCCCCGCAGGATCGCGGTTCTCAACCGGTCATGAACGGTGGCAACACTGGCGCTGTCCCGACCCCTGGCCGAGCTCTCGGTCGTGGTCATCGCCAGCAGCTCCGGAGGGTGGGGTGGGATGGCTCCGCGGCCAGTCGATCTCGGTGTCTCATCAGTCGATACCTCATCTCCCTTTAGCTAATCACCTACGAGTCGCCGTCGGTGCGGTGCGCGCTCCGGACATGCATCACCGCCCTCAGATGCGGTGCCTGCCCAAGACAGTGTGTCGCCGCCCGCAGATTGGTCCGAGCCGGCGGCTGTGATCTCCAGGTCGTCGGGGAGGGTCTGCAGCACGGGGACGGGGGATGCGTTGACCCGGATGACGTCTAAGCGGCTGATGCGGTGACCCTTGTCGTTGAGCTCGATGGTTCCCGATCCGCCGATGACAATGTATGCCTCGTCCGAGACGCCGCGGCCGTGGGCGATCGGCGATCGGACGCCAGGCTCGAAGCGCAGGTATGTGACTTTCAGGTTTTCGGAGCCACGATGCTCGCGCGCGAAGCGGGCCTCGATGCCTAGCATCCGCGCTGCGGCGGCGGTCCTCTAGCTGCTTGAAGTTGGTGATTGTGAAGTCTGGCATGAGCCCTTCCCCTCGGAAATTCCGTTGGGCGGCGCAGGTCGTCGTTGAGCTGAGGCGACCGATGGCCTCTCGCGCCAGCTTCCGCCGGCGCGAGAGGCCGTCCACCTCCACAGGCGTGCGTTTGCGTAGGGCCCGCGACCGTGGCCCTCGCTTGGAAATGCGGTCAGCTGCGGTTCGCGAGGACGGATTGCACGCCGGCGGCAAGCAGCCACTCGGGTGGAGCGTCCCATTCGGGGAAGCGTGCGATGAGCTCGGGCACGACGGTGGCTGTGATCTTCTCGGGGTCCTCGCCCTGGTCGGCGAGGCGGTTGGTTTCCGAGAGCACCAACTCGAGGTAGTCGTAGGAGCGGGCGAGAAGTCCGACGTCGCCGATCTCGCCGTGTCCGGGGATCACGGTCGTGATGTCCATGCGCTTGATCTGATCGAGCACGGTGATCCATTTTCTGGCGTCCACCTCCGCGTCGAGCGGCGGGAAAAAGGACAGCACGGGGAACGAGCGGCACTCGATCAGATCGCCGATGAACAGGATCTTCTCCTCCGGGAGGTAGATGCCTTGATCCTCGCGGGTATGGCCGGGACCCCACGTCCGCAGCTGAACAGTCTTGCCTCCGAGGTCAAGCTCAGCGGCGCCGTCGTACACGATGTGCGGGTCGACGAGCTTGACGTCTGACAGCTCCTGCGCGACGACCTCCCCGAACTGGCTGAACATGCCGAGAAAGCCGGCTCCCTTCTCGCGGTACTCCTGGCGTTGGGTGCGGTTGTAGATGATCGTGTCATCGGCGAACGCCTGAGCCCCTGAGCCATGCTCAGGATGCCAGTGCGTCAACGTGAGAAACAACGGCCGATCGCCAGCGAGCTCCTGCGCGATCGACCGCACGATCGCCCCATTGCGGGGACCGAGGCCGCTATCAACCACCAGCGCTGCGCGGTCGCCAACGATGACTCCCACATTCGGCACCAGCTCAACACCGTGGTCTGGGATGACGAACACACCAGCCGCGATCTCAGTCGGACTTCCGGTGATGACGGGCGGCTGCATTGTCTCTTCTTCAGGGCCTGATGGGGCCTGGGTGTCGCTCATTGCTACTCCTTGCTGCGTTGCGGTTTTGGATATATTAGCACCTATTCCCGCCAACATGCGCTTTCTAAATAAATTGCGCTATATCGGATATTTTCTGCTTAGATATATCCGCTTGCCGAATCTAAAGAGGAGCACCTCCTATGGCCACTACTGATCACCCAGCCGTTCATCGTGGGTCGCTTGCCCCGGGCGACTGGAAGCTCGCTTCCCATCACAGCTCGCTCGGGTTCTCCACCCGTGCAATGGGCTGGCTGCCTGTGCGAGGCAGTTTCAGCGGCTTCGACGGCGAGGTCCATGTGGATCAGTCAGGCGACGTGAGCGGAGGCCTGACGATTTCCGCAGAGACCATCAGGACCGGTATCAAGATGCGCGATAAGGACCTGCGAGGCAAGAAGTTCTTCGCGGTCGACCACTACCCGCACATCTCCTTCGCCCTGAACTCGCTGGCCCCGGCTGCAGGCGGAGGCGTCACCGTCGCTGGGTCGCTAACGATCCGTGATCAGACGCAGCTGATCAACACCCCCGCCACGATCGTCCAGGTCGGCGCGGACGACGTGCGCGTCGACGCCGATTTCGAGGTCGACCACAGGCGCGCCGGATTTAATCCGAAGGGCCTCCCACGCTCGGTCAGAGTCAACGCGTCGCTAATGCTGACTCACGAGGACTAGCGCGGTGCGTACCCGCCCGACCGGGCCGCCTGGCACTTGTGTGAACCACGTGGCGCGGCGCAGAGTCGGCGCGACAGAAGATCCACGTGCGCGGCTGTCCTCAACCGAGGAACGGCGCTGAGGGCAACACCTGCATCACTTGGCGCGATGGCTCTCTTGCTGACAATTGCGTGCCGCTACATGGCTCGAGGTGCTTTGCGGGGGCCGGCGGTTTCAGCATCGACCGTGATCGCCGCCTATCGAGCAGGTGGACCGATCCCCGAAAAGACGCGCTCAGAACTGGTCGACGTAAGCACCCACAAAGCCCCAATGACACCAACCAGTGTCAACACGAAGAGGATCCGAAATGAACGAACAGCTCACACACAACGCTGCACCGCAACGCGACAGCAACCGGTGGGAACAGGGTTTGGACGCATACGCCAGCCAGTTTCAGATCCCACGCGACGACGTAGCGGACTGGTTCTTCACCGCGGTCGGCGATCGGTTCGGAACAGAAGCGATCTACTCCGCGGCCCAGGCTTGGACCGACGATGAGCTGAGTCTGCGCGATCGCAGCCTTACCGTCCTCGCGTCTCTGATCACGATGGGAGCAGCAGAGGGACAACTGCGGATGCACACCCGCTGGGCGATCGAGCATGGCTGCACTCAAGCGGAGATCGAGGCAATCGCGGCACTGCTCGCGATCTACGCCGGATTTACGCGTGCGGCAAACGGGCTCATGATCATCCGCGAAGAGCTGGCCAAGATCGGTAGCTCAGAGGAGCGCGCTGCGGCGTGAGCCTCCCGCCCAACGATCTCCAGGCAAGCTCATGAACCTCCTCGCGTCGATCGCGAGCCCGTCGAGCAACGGCTTCTACATTGGGCCATTGTTCTTTCACGCTTACGGCATCGCCTACGTCGTTGCGGTGGCCGCCGCGATCGCGATCTCGCGCTGGGGGTGGCGGCGGGTTGGCGGCGATCCTGAGCTCCCGATCCAGGTCGCGATATGGGGTTTCCCCGCTGGTCTAATCGGCGGCCGCGTCTACTTCGACATCACGACGCCAAGCCAGATCCCCGACCACTGGTGGGGCGTGTTCGCTATCTGGCAGGGGGGGCTGGGAATCTGGGGCGGGATCGCCGGCGGACTCGCCGGTGGCTGGTATGTGCTGCACAAGCGACTGCCGCCGGGCAAGCGCGTCCAATTCATGGATGTCGCCGCGCCCGGACTGCTCGTCGCGCAGGCGATTGGCCGCATCGGCAACTACTTCAACCAAGAGCTCTTCGGAGCCCCGTCGAACCTGCCGTGGGCACTGCGGATCTCTCCCGCGCATCGTCCGCCGGGCTACCTGGCCTATCGAACCTTCGAGCCGACGTTCCTCTACGAGCTGACCTGGGACCTCCTGCTCGCGGGCTTCCTCGTGTGGCTCGGCCGGCGGCGGCACATCCGCGCTCCCGGATTGTTCGCGCTCTACGTCGCGGGCTACTCCGGCTTTCGCATCTTTGAGGAGACGCAGCGCATCGACTTCTCCAACTACATCCTTGGAATGCGGCTTAACTTCTGGATCGCCTGCGTGTTCTGCCTGCTAGCCCTTCTGGCCTTCATCGCCATCCACCGAGGAGCGCGTGGGTTGGGCGTCGCTCCAGCCGAGCCAGCGCCTGGGGTTGCCCACCCGACGGGCGCCGTAAGTGTGAAGACGGCGTCATGACGTGCTCGCTGAGCGCCGCAAGCAGCCTGGCGCCCGGCGGGCGTGTTCCCCCAAGCTCTCACCGTCCGTGTGCCCCGCGACCGACGCAACATCAACCTCCCTCGAGAGTACGCGGAAGTGTCGACCTTCCAAGTCCTACATCTGGCGACCAGCTGCCGGCGTCGACGCTTAGGCCAATGGCGCGTTGTAGCCGTGCGGGGACACCTTACCCCGGACGCGCCCTGACGTGGCACCGGAACGAATAGCGACAAACCAAGCCCCTGAGGGCGGACAGGGCGGTGTGCAGTCGGCGGTCCCTAGGTGAAGCCCGCTGCGGCGCCGCTCAGCTACGGGATGTGGCCAAGCTCAACCAGCCAAGCGCCCGCGAGGGCCAGCCCGTCATCGCATCGTTACCCCTTTTGAGCCCAAGAAGTAATCGACCAAGGAATTAGCTATGACCGTAACGCTTATCACCGGAGCCAACAAAGGGCTTGGCTATGAGACCGCGCGCCAACTTACGCAGCGGGGGCACGCCGTCTACATCGGCGCGCGCAACCGCGAACTGGGAGAGGCAGCGGCAGCAACCCTCGACGCCCGATACGTGCAGCTCGACGTTAGCAACGACGCCTCCGTCGAGTCGGCCATGCAGATGATCAAGGAGCGTGAGGGCTTCTCGACGTCCTCGTCAACAACGCCGGTTTCTCGGAAGGCCGCGTTGGGGTGGACGGGCTGGCAGGGGCCGGCGCCCTCAAGGAGTTCGACACCAATGCCGTCGGCGTCATCCGCGTCACCCAGGCTGCGCTGCCGCTACTGCGGAAATCTGAGAACCGATCGTCGTCAACGTGTCGAGCAACCTCGGCTCGTTTTGGAACGTCACCACCCCCGAGCTCAGCCAATCCCTGGTACCCGTGATCGTGTATTCAGCCACCAAGGCGGCCGTCTCGATGCTGACCGTGCAGTACGCCAAAGCAGTCCCAGAGATCAAGTTCAACGCGGCGGCGCCCGGCTTCACCGCCACCGACCTCACCGGTGGCCGGGGACAGCCGGTTGCCGAGGGCGCCGAGGTCATCGTCCGCCTCGCCACGATCGAGCTGGACGGCCCGACGGGGACCTTCGAAGACAAAGCCGGGCCGCTCCGTTGGTAGCGGCAGGCCCTACCTTCCTCACCCCTCGATAATTGGGGTCGGTCGCGCTGTCCCCTCAATAAAGGTTCGAGGAATCTTCCTCTGAAAATAATGCGCTCTGAGCGTTCTCGGACGTTAGAGACGATGCGGCCAGGGCCATCAGCCGCGAGCGGAGGTCCCGGTGCGCAGCCGCGGGATGGCAACCGAGAGATGGAGCTCCATGACACCGCGGTTCCAGCATCGCCAGATCCTCTCCCCCTGACGCTAACGCTTAGTGGTCGCGTTGAGTGGTGGGGCGCGGAGCGCGTTGCGAGCGGATGGCGAGTCGCTCCTCGATCCATTTGAGAAGCATGTTGGCCCCGCGCGATTCAAGGCCACCTGCTCAGAGGTCACTGAGCTTCATCCCCATAAGAACGTCGCGACCGCTGCTCGACATGCCCTTGCTGTGCGGGGAAAAGCCGACTGCGCGATACAACTCCACCGCGCGGACGTTTTCCTCGTTGACATCGAGCTCAACGCGACGACACCCACGATCACGAGCGTGCTTGCACGCCGCGCCAAGCAGGGCCCAACCTAGACCCGTTCCTCGTGCTTGCGCCCGGACGTAGATGTCCTCAAGCCAGCAGTCCTCACCGGCGGTCCACACAGAGAGCCGGAACCGCAGCTGGCACACCCCCTGCGGCAGTTGTTGATCGCCCGAGGCGGCTAACAAAAGGCCGTCCGGGGATCCTGCATCAAACTCCCGACTGAATCTAGGAACATGTCCGCTGTTGGCCAGCTGCTACCGGCCCAGTCGCGAAACTCGAGCAGAAGGTCCGAGACCAGCTCCGCCTCAAGGGGTCCGGCCAGCCAGACGACCGGCGTGGTCACGCTCAGACCGAGCTTCCGCTCGGGGGCGAACGGGGGCTGGAACGATCGGTCCGGATGCCCACTAGACCCGAAGATACTCAAATACGCCAATGCTGTACCAACGCCGTTGATCATCGACCGCGAGCAGCCAGCGAACGGTGCCAGCGCTGCCTCTAGGCTCGAAACGAGCGCCCCACCAGCCGCGGTGCCGCCCAGCCGCGCCGTCTCGCGACTCCCGCTCCTAGTCTGTTGCATTTCGACCAAGCAGTTGGCGACGGTAGCTCTGCCTTGGTGACCGGCCGTGGGCCTGAACCAAACCTCGCAGATCCGCTTGACCCCAGCGGCTCGCGGCGGATCTGGCTGCCGGGTAGGCCGTCTGACAACTCGCCGTCAACTGCAACCGCATCGGGTCGGCCGGTCACGGGCCCTTTGGGCGGCCGTCGGTCTATTAATGTCTTGGGGTGCGCGCTTAGGACGGTGTGACGTGTTGTTGGGCTTCGGCGTGGGCGCCGGCGATGCGGATGAGTACGGTGGACCAGGTGCGAAACGGTCGCCAGTTCTCAGCGAGTTGGGTTAAGCGTTCGAGCGACAGTTGTGGGGCGTCGTAGAGCTCGGCGGCATAGTTGAGCGTTCGGGGTTCAGGGATTCTGAGCGGCGCGTCCGCGAAACCGGCTGCGCGCAGAATGATGAGGCTCGCATAAAACGGTCCGATGCCCTCGAGGGTCTGTGCGTAGACGAATGCATCTTCTGGTCCGCGGGACTTCAGCACGTCGGCCTGTAACTCGGCGCTGGCGTCGGCGATCTTGTGTAGGCGTCGTGCCTTGGTCTGGTCCAGCCCCGGAAAGTTGGTGAGGTCGCCGAGTGCGTCGGCTTGTGGGAAGGCATGAACAGTCTGACCAGCGAGGGTGAAGCTGTAGCCGAGACGTTCGCTGATCGCGGCGCGGGTGCGGGCGGCGGCCACTGACGGCTTCCGGGCGGAGATGATCGACCACGCAGCGGCTTCATAGGGGGAGTGAAAGAGCACCGGTCGGTGCCCGGGAAACCGCGTTTGCAGCTCAGCGATGATGCGGTCGCGCTCGCCGACGCCTAAGAACGCGTTGCCGTCGTAGTCGATCGAGATGATCCGCGCGATCTGTTTGAGTGCGAGTTCGGGGTCTGCCCCTTTGGTGGTTTGCAGCTCGACGGTGATCTCCTGATCAGCAGCGGATTGGCGAAGGACCGCACCGGCGTATCCGCTGCCCCCATCAACCGGGAACGCAAGACGCATAGCGCCGTCGAAGCGAAGCGGCTGGCCTTCAGTCGGCCCAAAGCCAAAGGTTGCGGCCGCCTCCAGCGAAAACGGTCCAACGGGAACCAACTGAGCGGGGTACGAGGTGGCGGTTGGACGCGGTGAAGGGGTCATCGTTCGGCAAGAGCGGGCAGGGTTCGCTCACTGAACGTAGTATCGCCTGGGATCTGTGTCAAGATCTTGACGTGCCGCGAGTTGATATCGACACCTCAATCGGCTACGCCTTGAAACGGACCGCCACTGCGCTGCGGACGGCGATGGAGGCTTCGCTGCGGCCCTTTGGGCTGAGCGTGCCGCAGTATTCATGCCTGGAGATCCTCGACGCCCGGCCTGGCATCTCAAACGCGGACCTAGCCCGGGGTGTGTTCGTGACCCGCCAGGCGATGCATCAGCTCCTGGGCGGCTTACAAGAAGCCCGGCTTGTCAGCGCCGGCGGTCACGGGCGCGTGCAGCGTTACTCCTTGACTCCTGAAGGAAAACGAATCATCACGGCCGCATCAGCGGCCGTCGCAGCGGTGGAGGAACAGATGCTGTCTGGCTTGCCGCCATCAGAGCGACAGCGGCTGCACAGCAACTTGGAGAGGTGCACCGCAGCTCTCAATGACGCCTGACTGCCGAGGCGAGGCGAGGACGCGCACGGCGGCCATGGAGCGGCTGGATTCGTCAATGTCTTGACATTTGTCAGGGTCTTGACGTAACCTTTACTGTGCCAATCACCTCCAAAGGGAGCTTCTGATGCCCGCTACCGGGCCCGATTTCATCTCACTTCAAGTCCGTAACCTCGAAAGTTCCGCCGCTTTCTACGAGCAGTACCTCGGTCTGGCCCGCAACCCCGCAGGCCCGCCGCACGCTGTTGTCTTTGACACCAAGCCGGTCGCCTTTGCCGTCCGCGATCCCCTGCCCGGAGTCGATCTCAACGCTATCGAGCAGCCCGGGGAAGGCATCGCGGTGTGGTTGCACGCGCCTGACGCCCAGCAGATCCACGACGCGCTCGCTGACGATGGGGTCACGATCGTTACCGAGCCCTTTGACGGGCCGTTCGGGCGGACCTTCACCTTCGCCGACCCAGACGGGTACCAGATCACCCTGCACACCAAAAGCTAATAGCTCGCGAAAACAATCGCGATCCTGCGCAGCCGGCTCTTGGCGCTTGCGCTACGCGGCTGCGACCGTGTTGTGGAGCCGATCGGAGCGCCATAGAGGCCTGCATCTCGTCTGTGCCTCGTTGACTTGGAGCAGACGCCGTCCCCTGCGATCACTCCGCACATCGAGTCATTCGGTCCAGTGGACCTTCCGGGAAACACGTCCGATCCCCAGCCGGGAGTCAGGCGTCGCCCGTCGTTGATCGATGACGACCAGCGACTCGTGCTGAGCACGTCGTGGCAGACGTCTATGCGCGGCTCAGAACTTAACGCGTGAGCTCGAACGGCTCGCATCCTCGAAGCCGTGGTAGATATTGCTGTGATGGCCTTAGCCGACCGGCGGATCCTGACCTTCGACGTCGTCGGCACGCTGATCGACTTCGAGGCGGGGATCCTGGGCTGCCTGCGCAGGATCGCGGACCGGAGCAGCATGGACTATCGGATCCGACGTTACTTACCGCATTCGCCAGGGCCGAGGACGCCCAGCAGCACCTCTCTCCGGCAATGCCCTTCACGCAGATGCTCCATCCGATCTACGAGCGGATGGCCAGCGAGCTCGGGCTCCCCCGCAAGAACGGCGAGGCCAGCCTGCTTGCCGCGTCCATTCCGGAGTGGCCGGCATTCAGCGACTCGGTCGAAGGATTGGCGAAGCTTGGGGCGCACTTCCGGCTGGTCGCGCTCACCAACGCGGATGAGTGGGCGCTTGAATGCATGAGTCAGACGCTGGGTCAGCCGTTCGATGACCGTATCACCGCGGAGGAGGTCGGAGCTAACAAGCCCGACCCGCAGGTCTTTGCGTACTGCCGCGGTCGCCAAAGCGTCCACGGCTACGCGCTCGCGGACTTTCTCCACGTCGCGCAAAGCCAGTATCACGACATCGGTGTCGCCAAGCGCCTCGGCTTCGAGGTCTGCTGGATCGAGCGTCGCACGGGCCAGCCGGACACGGGTGCGACACCACCGCCATCGGTCATCACCACCCCTGACCACCCCTTCTCAAGTATCGCCGAGCTCGTCACTGCCGTCGAGACGCTCTCCTGACGGCACCCGCGCGGTGCGGCCTCCGGCGCGAGCGACTTCTCATTTCACGAATCTTCAGGCTCTCGGAGGGCGGAGCGCCCCCCGCTTCCGCTTCGATCAAGCCGCCGATGGAGGCGGCAGTTGGCCTGGGGCGGCTCGAACGGCGACAGACCGGATTCGATGGTCGGGTTTCAAAGCGGGACTGGTCCACTAAGTCGGGGGGCTACCGCCGGACCTTCTCGGCGACATGGCTCGCGACAAACAGCCGGCCGCCTGCGGTGAGTCGTGGATCACGCGACGGAACCTGCCCGTCGACGAGTGGACATCATCTCCACCGCGAGCGACCGGTCGGTCGCGCTCATCGAAGATCTCCAGCGGCTCGACGTGCGCCCTGTACTCGCCCGGCAATATCAGCTATGTCGGCTCGTTCGGATGGGCGGTCAACCATGTGGTCACTGATCCGTCTTCGTGCTTGCCGTGCAAGATGCCGCTAGCCAAAGCCAGACGAGAAGGACCACCAAGATGCCCGATCGGTCCCGGCGGCCAAAGCAGGAAGCGGCGTGAACCGCTCTCAGTTCGCTCACCCCTCCAACGCTATACCGGCTTGCACCGCACGCGCGAGCACGCGTGCTCCCGCTCCTCCGCTCCCATGACCAGGGGCCACCTCGGACGCGAATGGCTGCGCCGTTTGCCGCTTCTGCTTCACCTCGACCACGAGGCGAAGCAGCGGCAAGTCGCGCACGGACGGGTTGGCAACAAAGGAGCACTGTCAACGGAATGTGCTGGCGAGCCGTCCGGAGCTTACCGGCTGCAGCGGGCTCAGACGGTGGCGCGAGCGATCACTGCCGCAGTCTGACGGTGGACGATCGCGCTCGGCCCTGCCGCCACGCACCGCCTCTCAAGCGCAGCATCAAACTGGCTTCGCTGATCTGGAGACAGCGCATCAACCACCGGTCCAAAGGGGGTCCCGTGTCACTCCTGCCGCCGTGGTGGCAGCGTCCGGCCAGCTGACCTGCAGCGTGACCGGGCTGGCGTCCACCGCGGAAAAGCCGGCGTCTACGAGCAGCGATCGAACCGTGTCGAGTTCCATCGTGAAGGTGCCGCTCTCGAAAGCTCTGGGGAACGGCTGATCCGCCCGACAGCGGCCAGCTCATCTGCGTAGACACCGAACGGCTCGAGCGGGTGCCCGTCTGGGGCGCGTGGTCGCTAGCAACGTGAGCGGCCGGATGCTGGCGCCCGAATCGTTGCGCTGTGCTGATCGGAGTCCACCTCGGGGTCGGTTTAGTCGAGCAACAGGGTTGCCGCGCGCAGGTCGTTCAGGGCGGCCAGCGCATGGTGCGCCAGTCCTACGTTGTCGTCAGGATCAGCTTCGGACCACTGGGCGTAGCCACGCTTGAACGCGAGGACCCCCAATTCGGCCGCGACCTGCGCGGTCGGGTCGGGGACGTCGCGGGCGCGCAGCGCGGCTGTCATGGCGTCAGCGAGACCGACGCTTTTCAACGCATCTCGTTCCTGGAGTTCGGTGCTGGCTGCCACGGCTGCTTTGAGGCGGGGACCGAGTTCCCGATTCAGTGGCCCCATCTCGCGGGATGCGCGCTCCAAGCCGGCTGCAACCGCATCGAGTGGGCTGGCACTGGCAGGCGCGTCAGCGATCCCCTCGGCCAGGAGCCGACTCAATGTCTCTTGGCCGGCGACCAAGACTTCACGCTTGTCGGAGAAGTGTCGAAAGAAGGTGCTTCTAGTGACCCCGGCGCGCTGTGCGATCTGGGCCACGGTGGTGGTGTCGTATCCCTGCTCGCTGAAGAGGTCGACGGCGGCGACGACGAGTCGCTCGCGTGCCCCGGGTTGCCATCGAGCCATGCCATCATCCTAAGCGATGCGACAGGTGTCCCGTCGCTCGCTACAGTGATGGGATATCAGTCCCGTCACTCATCAGGAGCCCCCTCATGCACGTCTTTGTCACCGGCGGCACCGGCACCATCGGTTCCGCAGTCGTCGCCGAACTACTCGTTAACGATCACACCGTTCTCGCCCTGGCCCGCTCAGACCGCTCCCAGCAGACCCTCAAGGCCGCCGGCGCCGAGGTGCTGCGCGGCGGGCTTGCCGACCTCGACGTGCTGCGGGCCGCCGCCGCCCAGTCTGACGGTGTGATCAGTCTCGCTTTCACTCCCAACTACGACAGCTCTGACGGGCTAGTGGCAGCCATCACCGAGGAAAGCGTCGCCCTCGCCGCGCTCGGGGATGAGCTGATCGACAGCGACCGCCCGATCGTCACCGTCTCCGGGACGCCCTGGGTAGCGGGTCGCGCCTCGACCGAGGACGATCCGCTAGCCCTCGACGGGCCGGTCGCGGGGCGAGCTCGCTCGGTCAATGCGCTGCTTGATCTGGCCTCACGCGGCGTGCGCGCCACGGCTGTCCGGATGCCGCGTACCGTCCACAACCAGGGCAAGGGCGGATTCGCCGGCCTGCTGACCGATCAGGCACGCCGAACCGGCGTAGCGGGCTACCCGGGCGACGGCACCCAGCGCTGGCCGGCTGTGCACGCACTCGATGCCGCTGTCCTGTTCCGGCTGGCTCTCGAGTCGGCCCCAGCCGGCACTGCGTGGCAAGCCGTCGCCGATGAGGGCGACAAGGTACGGGATATTGCCACCGTCGTCGGTCGCCGACTGAACCTGCCGGTCGAAGCGGTACCGGAGGAGACCTTCGGCCCGTTTGGCCCGATCTTCGCGATGGACCAGCCAGCTTCAAGCGCTTACACCCGTGAGGCGCTCGGGTGGCAGCCGACACACCCCAGCCTCCTCGAGGACCTCGAGAACATTCAACCTGAGTGAGATCGCGCGCTCAAGACGCTCTCCCAGCGACGCTCGAACGCGACAAACCACCCCGCCCTAAGCGCTCACCATTTACGTCAAGTGATGGTGCAGCCAACGCATCCCCGCCGCTGCGGAGCTCATCAAGAACGACCGCTTCCGATCCGCCAACTGCCAAAGGAGGCCTCGAGCCCGGATGCCCGTGCCGACGTCAAACCAGGGCGCAGAATCCAAACGCGGTTGGTACCGCTCCTCGCCAGCCTGAGGTGTGGCGGCGGGTCGGCCGACAAGCGCCTGGCCGACCCGGTCGCATATGCCTACCGCCTGATCTTGAGGCCGGCGCTGGCGGAGATGGTCGGCGATGGCCGTCCGTGGACGGTGCTGATGATCTCGCTGCTGTCGATGCCTTGAAGGTAGATGCTGGTGATGCCGAGGTTGGCGTGTCCGAGCTGACGTTGAATCACAACCAGTGGAACGCCCTCGTGCGCCATCTCGACCGCATGGGCATGCCGGAGCTGATGCGGCGCGAACCGCCGCTGACACCCGCGTCCCGGGCTGCGTGATGTAGATGTTTTCGCGCGGCCGACGCCTCCCACCGCCGGCCGGCGAGTCGGACCGTGAATCACGCACAACAGCGACCCGATTGGGAGCCGTTGGCGAAGCTCGAGCCACGGGTCGAGCTGCTCCCAGGCCCAACGATCCATGCCGACTTCTCGTCGCTTGCCCCCTTTCCCACGCCGGACGAGCACGGCGCCACGGGCTCGGTCGAGATCACTCTCCTGGAGGGCGAGCGCTTCGCTGATACGCAGCCCGGCGCGCCAGAGCAGCACGATCAGCGCGCGAAGTCGCTCGCCGTATGAACGGTCGCCGACACTTCGCATCACCGCGACGATCTCCTCGACCGTCGGCGGGTCGGCCGGGTACTGCTCGCCCTTGTTGCGTGGCGAGCGGCCTCGGTGGTACCCAGGCCTAGTCGCCGGCGAGCGACGGTGACCGGCGACATCCAGCAGCACGGATTCCATCAATCCTCCCTTGGTGGGAACAGGTTGACGGTGCGCTGCTATTCGAACTCAGCGGCCGTCCCGTTGGGAGAGCTGACGGCTACCGCACCGCGTCTTCCTGTCCGCGCCAAGCGGGAGCGCTTAGCGTCCAGCCTGCGAGACCTGTACGGGAACGAATGCGGGGCTCGCCCCAGGGTGACCCTGACCTGCCCGCGGATCCCGAGCAACTCGGGTGCGCTGGCCGTGCTGGACGTGCGATCCAGCCGCGGCAAGTGACGCGGGTCGAACAGGAGGACCGCCATGCCACGGCAGATCATCACGAGCGCGGACGCGCCGAGTTCGCCGCTCTACAGCCAGGGAGTTAAGGCCGGGCAGCACGTGGTTGTCTCGGGCATCGTCGGTATCGAGCCATCACCGGCAACCTCGCCGGGGACACGATCGAAGACCAGACCCGACAAGCGCTGGCGAATTGCACGGCAATCCTCGAGGCTGGCGGTGCCGCCCTCGACGATGTCATCGAGGTGGGCGTGCTGCTCTTCGACCCTGCCGACTTTGCTGGCCTGAATGAGGAATACGCAAAGTGGTTCCCGTCAGAACCACCGAACCCGGTAGGTAGCCAAGCTCGGAGTAGATCTGTCCGGATTGCTCGTGTCGATCCGCATGACCGCCGTCGTCGCCTAAACCTCCGGCCGGGGGGATGCCCGCGCGGCAGGCGGGGCGACCTTGCGGCCGCCCGGATGACTCGATCTTCGGCCAGTGTCGAGTTATACGCGGCGACGCCGCGGCTCCGGGGAGCCGCGGCGGGGCCGGGGTGGGTTTCCGTGCGTCTTCAGGCGTGAGGCCTGCTGGACGCGTTTATGGAAGGGTTGTCATGCCGGTGACGATGGACTTGATCGAGGTCGAGCGTGGTGGAGCGCTCTGGCCCAGGCACGCTCCGCTGGGGCTGCGAGCGCCGACGAGGACGGCACGCGTGTGGTACGTCAGGTGTCCGCGGGCGCCGCGGAATGCTTTGGTCCCGCCAGTGATCGTGAACGTGCCGCGGCTGTCGTTGGTGGCGGTGCATTTCTTCGAGTTGAGTTCAATCTGTTGGGCTTTCTGGACGGCGATCGCGTGGACGGTCCCATCCCGAAAGCGCAGCGTCGTGAACTCGGTGCCGTTTGGGCGCGACTTGATCCTCGCGGTTCCGATGCCCCTGATCGGACCGGTCGCCACGGCCCGGATGGGGCTGTTGGTCATGCCGGTGCTGGTGCCGGTGAGCGTGATTCGCTCGCTGGCGGTCGTGGCGCCCGCCGCTGCGGCCGCTGCCCACGCCAGCCCGATCGCGCCGCCGATGACGGCGAGGGCGATCGCCGCGCGTCGTGTGTGTGCTGCCATCATTTTGCTGCTCCTCTCGGTTTGGCCAGTGCCCGCGTTCAGGCCGGGCTGAAGCTACGAGATCACGACTCTCATGTCGCCTGGCTGGAGGTGGATCTTGGATCTGCCTGAAGGCAGATTTGAAGATCTGCCCGGAGGGGGATGTCGCGGCCGTGGAGCGGCAGTAGCGTTAGCGCATGGTCGCCCGCGCACGTGCGTCCGCCGAGCCAAGGATGGTCGACGCGGCCGTCGCTGTGGTCCTCGGTGTGGTCGTGGAGATCGGCGTGTTCGTGGGGTCTGGATGGCGCGGACCGCTGGCGCTGAACGCGGTGTGCGTCGCGGCGGTGGCCGCGTGTTTGTGGTGGCGGCGACGTCGGCCGTTGCCGGTGTTGGCGTTCACGGTCGTTGTCTTCTCTGGGTTGGCGCTGGCATTCGGTTCCTCCGACTCGCCGACCGGGTTCTTCTTGTTGATCGTGGTCGCGTATTCGGCCGCGGCGTACGCCTCCAAGCCCTGGGTTGCCACGGGGCTGCTGGTTGTGTTGGCGGCCGTGCACGACGTGCGCGAGCGCCAGGTGACGTCGTTCGGGGACGCGGTGTATCTGTTCGTGGTGCTAGGGCTGGTGTTCCTGTTCGGTTTGGGAATGCGCGCCCGGCAGGCGCGCACGGCCGAGGTTGAGCGCGAGCGCGACGTGGCCGCTGAGGTGGCGGTGGAGGACGAGCGGCGGCGGATCGCTCGCGAGCTGCACGACATCATCTCGCACAGCCTGGGGGTGCTGGTGCTGCAGGCCGGCGCGGCTGAGCAGGTGCTCGAGCGCGATCCACAACGCGCGCGGGAGGTGCTGCGCTCGATCCGCGCCACCGGCCAAGAGGCGATCGCCGAGATGGGAACGCTGTTGTCGCTGGCGCGAAGCGAGGCCGAAGCATCGCGCCAGCCGCAGCCATCGCTGGCCGACCTTGAGCAGCTGCTCGCCAGAACCCGCGAAGCAGGCCTGAGCGTGGAGCTCGAAACGGCCGGGGAGCCGTGCGAGCTGCCGGCGCCGATTGAGCTGTCCGCGTATCGGATTGTGCAAGAAGGGCTGACCAACGCGCTGAAGCACGCCGGCAAGGCGCACGCGCGCGTGATTGTCCGCTACGGCTCCCAGCAGCTCGAGGTCGAGGTGCTCGACGACGGCGCCGGGTGGGCGAACGGGTCCGGCAGCCGCCGGGGACTGGCGGGGATCGGCGAGCGTGTCGCGGTGTTCGGCGGCCGGTTCGAAGCCGGCCCCCGGCCGGAGGGCGGCTGGCAAATTCGTGCCGCGCTGCCACTGAGGCAATGATCCGCGTGCTCGTGGCCGATGACCAAGCCGTGGTGCGCGGCGGCCTGCGGATGATCCTCGAGGCACAGGCGGACCTCGAGGTCGTCGGCGAGGCGCGGGATGGGTCCGAGGCTGTAGCGATGGTCACCTCGCTCCAGCCCGACGTCGTGCTGATGGACATCCGCATGCCAGGACTCGACGGAATCGAGGCAACCCGGCGACTGGCCCGAGCTGGCGCCCGCGCCCGGGTGCTGGTGCTCACCACTTACGCGCTCGATGAGTATGTGTACGAGTCACTGAAGGCCGGCGCGGCCGGCTTCTTCGTAAAGACCGAATCACCTGAACGGCTCATCGACGCCGTGCGGCTGATCGCAGCCGGCGAAGCGCTGCTCGCCCCGGAGATCACCCGACGGCTGATCGACCGCTTCCTGGGAGCCGCCCCGCCGAACGCACCCCCTCCCGCCGCGCTCGCCGAGCTCACCCACCGCGAGCTGGAGGTCCTCCGGCACCTCGCGCGCGGCCTGTCTAATTCCGAAATCGCCGCGGCCCTGTACATCACCGAGGGGACCGTGAAGACGCACGTGGCCCGCATCCTGCTCAAGCTCGACCTCCGCGACCGAGTCCAAGCAGTCGTATTCGCATACGAACACGGCTTCGTCCACCCCGGGCGCCCCACCGAGACGAACTGAGCAAAAGAAACCGCCTGAACCGCGAGACTGATGTCGGTGGTGAACCTCCTGAGCGCCCGAAGGGGTGCACGTTGCTCGGCATTGGCCGGTCGCAGTACGTGTTGGTGGGCAGGCGGGACACGCTGGATGGGGGCTCTGGCACGAACGCCCAGAGGGGGGGACGACTTGCGCGGGTATCGCCAACGACGTTGAGCAGCCACGACCTCGACGCCGCCAACCGCGCGGGACTGGTCCCGGACAGACGGAGTCACGAAACCGGCGCCACTCGCGCACCCCGCGAACAAGAATGCGGGTCTTCGAGGTCGGTTCGCGACGCACCTCGTTTTCGCCAGCCTGAGGTGTGGCGGCGGGTCGGCCGACAAGCGCCTGGCCGACCCGGTCGCATATGCCTACCGCCTGATCTTGAGGCCGGCGCTGGCGGAGATGGTCGGCGATGGCCGTCCGTGGACGGTGCTGATGATCTCGCTGCTGTCGATGCCTTGAAGGTAGATGCTGGTGATGCCGAGGTTGGCGTGTCCGAGCTGACGTTGAATCACAACCAGTGGAACGCCCTCGTGCGCCATCTCGACCGCATGGGCATGCCGGAGCTGATGCGGCGCGAACCGCCGCTGACACCCGCGTCCCGGGCTGCGTGATGTAGATGTTTTCGCGCGGCCGACGCCTCCCACCGCCGGCCGGCGAGTCGGACCGTGAATCACGCACAACAGCGACCCGATTGGGAGCCGTTGGCGAAGCTCGAGCCACGGGTCGAGCTGCTCCCAGGCCCAACGATCCATGCCGACTTCTCGTCGCTTGCCCCCTTTCCCACGCCGGACGAGCACGGCGCCACGGGCTCGGTCGAGATCACTCTCCTGGAGGGCGAGCGCTTCGCTGATACGCAGCCCGGCGCGCCAGAGCAGCACGATCAGCGCGCGAAGTCGCTCGCCGTATGAACGGTCGCCGACACTTCGCATCACCGCGACGATCTCCTCGACCGTCGGCGGGTCGGCCGGGTACTGCTCGCCCTTGTTGCGTGGCGAGCGGCCTCGGTGGTACCCAGGCCTAGTCGCCGGCGAGCGACGGTGACCGGCGACATCCAGCAGCACGGATTCCATCAATCCTCCCTTGGTGGGAACAGGTTGACGGTGCGCTGCTATTCGAACTCAGCGGCCGTCCCGTTGGGAGAGCTGACGGCCACCGCACCGCGTCTTCCTGTCCGCGCCAAGCGGGGCTGGCCCAGCTGGTGCCGGATGCGCGTCCTGACGCCAAAGCGGGGTCTGCCTGAAAGTCGCGCGAACCGGAGATCTCGCTTCCTGAGATCTCCGCGGAGACGCGTTTCACGGCGTCAGACATATGTGGTTATCCCTCCCCGCCTTCGGTCGGCGGGTTAACATCGCTTTGTCTCCGGATCCGAACCGCTACAGAGCAGCGATTCGCGCCTCGAGATACCGTCGCTCCGGAATGCTCGTGGTGAGGCGAGCGGCGCGCTCGTACGCCGCGCGGGCGCCGGCCTCGTCGCCGGCCATTTCGAGGAGATGGGCGCGCACGGCCGCCAGACGGTGGTAGTCGCGCAGCGGCTCGTCGAGCGTCTGAAGCAACTCCAGTCCCGCGCGCGGACCGTGGACCATCGCGACCGCGACGGCTCGGTTGAGCGTGACCATCGGGCCCGGTGAGACGCGCTCGAGGATCTCGTAGACGGCAAGGATCTGCCGCCAGTCGGTCTCCCGCGCGCTTTGCGCCTCGTCGTGGATCGCGGCGATCGCGGCCTGAAGCTGGTAGGGGCCTCCCGGCTTGCTCGCCAGCGACTCCTCGACCAGCGCGACGCCCTCGGCGATTTTGGCGCGGTCCCAGACCGAGCGGTCCTGCTCGGCGAGCGGGACGAGGCTTCCGTCCGCGCGGGCGCGCGCCGGCCGGCGGGCGTCGCTCAGGAGCATCAGCGCAAGCAGCCCCGCCACCTCGCCGTCGTCCGGGAGCCGGCGGTGGACCTCGCGCGTCAGGCGGATCGCCTCGGTGCTCAGCTCGACGCGGGCCACCTGCGCGCCGGAGCTCGCCATGTAGCCCTCGTTGAAGATCAGGTAGAGGACGTGGAGGACGACGGCCAGCGCCTCGGGCGCGGGAGGCGCGAACCGAGCGCCCGCGGCGCGGATCGTCGCCTTCGCCCGGCTGATGCGCTGCGCCATCGTCCCCTCCGGAACTAGGAACGCACTCGCGATCTCCGCGGTGGTCAGCCCGCCGACGGCGCGCAGCGTCAGCGCGACCTGCGAGGCAGGCGTCAGCGATTCGTGGCAGCACATGAACAGGAGCTCCAGCGTGTCGTCCTCGTCGGCCGCCTCGCCCGGCGGCGGCTCGCGCGCCAGGCCTTCCTCGCGCCGGCGGCGTGCACTCTCGCTGCGCAGCTCGTCGATAAGCCGCCGCTGCGCGGCGGTGAGGAGCCAGCGGCGTGGATTGGCCGGCACGCCTTCGCGCGGCCATTGCAGCGCCGCGTCGAGGATCGCCTCCTGCACGGCGTCCTCGCACGTGTCGAACCTTCCGTAGCGGCGGACGAGCGTCCCGAGGACGCGCGGCGCCAGCCCGCGTAGCTGCTCCTCGATGCTCACATCTCCTCTCCGCCGGGGGTCATCACTGGCCGCACCTCGATTCCCATCCAGCGCGCGTCGGGCCACGTCGCCGCGACCGCGAGCGCGCGGTCCAGCGAGTCGCAGTCGATCATGCAGTAGCCGGCCAGATGCTCCTTGGCCTCGAGGTAGGGCCCGTCGGTCACGACCGGGAAGCCGTCGCGCACGCGCACGACCTTCGCCTGCGAGACGTCGGCTAGGCCTTCGCCTCCGACCCATTCGCCCGAGGCCGTCAGCTCGTCGATCAGGCGCCCGACCTCGGCCCCGATCTGGTCCATCGGCTCTGGTGGGTCCTCCATGAAGTTGGGGTTGTGGTGGATCAGCAGCATGTACTTCACGACGTCGCTCCTTTCGGGGGTTCGCGGTGAGATCGGAGCCGATTTCTCTTTCTCGACATGTCGAGCGACGAGTTCTGGCTCCGACTCCGGTCTGAAAGTTCAAATGCCGAAGGAAAGGACCGACATGACCGCCGACCGTTCCCGTTGGATCGCTCTCTACGTCCTCTGCCTGGGAATGCTGATGATTGTTCTCGACGTCACCGTCGTGAACGTCGCTCTTCCGTCCATCCAGGACGACCTCGGGTTCTCGACCTCCAGTCTCGCGTGGGTCGTGAACGGGTACCTGATCTCGTTCGGCGGGCTGCTGCTCCTCGCCGGGCGCCTTGGTGACCTGCTTGGTCGCCGGAACATCTTCCTGGCCGGGCTCGCGCTGTTCACCGGCGCCTCTGCGTTGTGCGGCCTGGCGCAGAGTGAGGTGTGGCTGATCGCGGCGCGGTTCGTGCAGGGCATCGGTGGCGCGATGACCTCAGCCGTCATCCTCGGCATGATCGTGACGATGTTCCCGGATCCGCGGGAGCAGGCGAAGGCGATCGGTGTGTACGCGTTCGTCGCCTCGGCGGGCGGCTCGGTCGGCCTGCTTGCCGGCGGCGTGCTCACCCAGGCCATCGACTGGCACTGGATCTTCTTCATCAACATCCCGATCGGCATCGCGACCGGGATATTCGCCCGCCGGCTGCTGGCCGCCGACGAGGGCATCGGCCTGAGCAAAGGCGCCGACCTGCCGGGCGCCGCGCTCATCACGGGCGCGCTGATGGTCGGCGTCTACACGATCGTCAAGCCCGCGGCCGAGGACGGCTGGAGCGCGTCGACGACGCTGATCCTCGGCGCCGTCTCGCTCGCCCTGCTGGCCGCGTTCGTTGCCCGCGAGGCGCAGGCCGCCCCACCGCTGATGCCGCTACGAATCTTCCGCTCGCGCAACATGACCGGCGCAAACCTCATCCAGCTGCTGACCGTCGCCGGGATGTTCGGGATGTTCTTCCTCGGCTCGCTCTACCTGCAGCGAGTGCTCGGCTACGACGCGCTGCAGATCGGCCTGGCGTTCCTGCCGGTCACGATCGTGATGGGCACTCTCTCGCTGCGCTACTCAGAGAAGCTGATCCAGCGGTTCGGCGGCCGCACAATGCAGTTCCCGGGGCTGGGCCTGATGGTCGCCGGCATGGTGCTGTTCGCCCAGACGCCGGTCGACGGCTCCTACGTGCGCGACGTTCTGCCAGCGCTGCTTTTGACCGGCACCGGCATGGGCCTCTGCTTCCCCGCCCTGATGGGGCTGGCGATGTCAGGCGCGACGCCGAGCGACGCCGGCCTGGCCTCGGGCCTGGTCAACACCGCCGCGCAGGTCGGCGGGGCGCTGGGCCTGGCAGTCCTGGCGACGGTGTCCACCTCGCGCAGCAACCACCTAGCGCACGCCGGCACCGCGCACGCGCAGGCGCTGACCAGCGGCTACCACCTGGCGTTCCTGATCGCCGCTGGCCTGGTCGCCGCCGCGATCGTGGTCGCCGCACTGGTCGTGCAGTCCGAGAAGCGCGCGGCCGCGGCGACGGCGCGGGCCGGGGAGCTGGCCTACGAGGGCTGCTAAATCAGGCGCTCGAGAGTGGCGAGGTCGAGCGGGCTTTGTGTGCCGCTCGCCCGCCGCGAACAGCGGCGGCGTTGTCGCCACCCCTGCCTCACCCCCCGGGAAGTCGTCTCGGACGCCGTCACGCACCACGTCCGATCGTCTGTCGACCTCGAAGCGCTCGACGTCCAGACCAGGCGCTCGGCGCGTGTCCCACAGGTGCGGGCCCTCAAGCCGGCCCCGGTCGGCGAACAACGCGTCGTGCATCTGCCAGAACGCGTCCTGACGCGCCGTCGCCTCGGCCGGCAACCGCCCGGCCGAGCAAAAGCCGTGCCCCGCCGTTGCCGCGGACATCGACCAGGTCGGCTGTCGCCTGAGGTACCGCGATCTCAGGGAAGCAGGTGTGAGCGAGGTACTCCGTCAGCTCCCGCAATTCGCCAAAACCGCGCACCGGTGCTTGCACGCTCACAGCTAATTATCAGGTCGATGCAGAAGTTCAGATGAAATACGTCGCGCTGCCGGATCCACGCAGAACCGGCACTCGGCTAGCACCCATGAATTAGCTCAACCGCCGAGCTGTAGCTAGCACGAGAATGTTTATTGGCGCCGCACCATCACGCTTGCCTCGCCGCGCGCAGAGCCGTACCCCGTCAAACGGCCGACGATCGCTTCTACCGCGACACGCCGCTTATGCGGGCCATCGCCTTGGCGACATATGGATCGTGCGCGCCGGCCGCGCCGCGTGATTCCGTTGCCGCGAACCCGATTGCGCCCGCGTGGAAGACTGGCGGACGAGCGCTACGGCGACCGAACAGTCCTGCTCCGCACGCGCTTCAAGGCTTGCACAAGCCGCGCTGCCGCCGGCCGTGAGAATCAGCGATGGCCGCCAGCGCTCGCTCATCGCAGCATAGGGGTTGCACGAAGACGCGCGCGGTGCGGCTGTGTCTACCGGGTTAGGAGCTGGGACAGACCGGCGGCCCAGTGTCGTCATCCCAGTCCCATAGCCGGGCGGCGCTGTGACCGCCGCACCGTGCTCCCAGGCGCGCCCTTGTGCGCCGTATACGTCGTGAACGTGATGGTGGTCGTGTAGTCTGGGTGCAGCCCGGGCCATAGTCGGGCGCGGGTTGGGTGCCTGTGGTCGTGGTTGTCGTTGTTGTCGCGCACACTGTGATGCCGTTCGAGAACGTGCAGTTATCCGGCGTCGGCGGCCCACCGCTCGCCGCGGCAGAGGACGCCCCTAACGCGAGCACTCCCACGAGCGCGCCACCACACGTCATCGCTCTCATCTGAACTCCTCTCGCAGTGCGCTACCCCCTGCGGACGTGTGCCCCGGGGCCGGGCCAGATCGTCATGGACGCGCCCGCTTCGGTCAACCATCATGGGCCTACGCTGCCGCGGGCACCCATTAACTTGTGCAAGAACGCGTGTCACGTCGCCGCGCTTCATCGTGGCGAAGGCGCCGACAGCCGTCTGAGCGAGTGAAGCGCTACTCCAACTCGACGCAGGGTCCGCACGAACCTTTTCATGCTCCCCGTCTTCGCACCGAAAGCGTCACCTCCCGGACGATCGCATTCCTCCTCGCCCGCGACGGTCGGCGCAGGACTGGTTTGGCGACAAAGCGCTGCTTGCCGACGCCGCAGCATCGCGAGGAGGCCAACGAGGCTCTTGACCTGGTGGGTCGTGCCAGGACGGCCCACCAGGCTGCGAGTCGGTCTACAGGCCGTGAACAGCCGGGATCATCGGCGCGGGGCGCTCGTGAACGGCGTGGACGATCTCGGTGTTGTCGATCCCGCGCAGGTAGACCGAGGTGATCGCCAGGTCGGCATGCTCGAGCTGGCGCTGGATGACGAGCAGCGGCACGCCCTCGCGCGACATCTCGACGGCGTGCGCGTGACGGAGCTGATGCGGCGCAAACCGACGTCGCACCCCCCACCGGCGGCCGCGTGATGAAGCTGTGAGCGCACCCCGGCGGGCGACCACGCGCGACCGACGGTCGGGCCGCGCAGCACGCAGAACAAGGCGCCGACCGGCAGCCTGGCGCGCAGCTCAAGCCACGGGATGAGCTGCTCCCAGGCCCAGCGGGTCCATGCCAACCTCGCGGCGCTTGCCGCCCTTGCCGCGGCAGACCAGGATCGCGCCGCGGTTCAGGTCAAGGTCGCTCTGTGCCAGCGCGAGCGGTTCGCTGATGCGTAGTCCGGCTCGCCAGAGCACGACGATCAGGCCGCGGAGTCGGACCGCATCGCGGTCCTCGCCGGCCGCGTGCATCACAGCAATGATCTCCTCGACGGTCGGTGGGTCAGGAGGGTAGCGCTGGCCCTTGTTATGAGGCGATAGGGCCTGGTGCAAGCCAGACAGCGTGACGGGCGACCGGCGTCGTCCGCAGATGTCCAGCAGCGTGGTGGATGGCATACGTCCTCCCTCGGACGATGGTTGATCCACCGATCGTCGCGCCAGCCCGGCGGGCAGCTCTGCTCTCTCAGACCCGCCTAGGTCGCTAGTGCTCCTCGCGCAACTCGACCGTCAGCCAGCGCTCTAGCCGCTCCGCGGGTGCCTATGTGTAGTTCCTGAGTAGGTTGGTCCATCCGGGCCTCCTTGGAGGCTGAGAGCTGCCAAGCACTCAGTTCCAAGGAGGACGCCGGATGAATCTTCACGCTAACGCGGCGCTCAGTCTGAAAGGCCGCCGGGAGCTCTGCCGGGCTGTGGTTGAGCGGGAGCGGACGCTGACGCAGGCGGCCGAGGCCGCCGGAGTCAGTGTCCGCTGCGCGCGCAAGTGGGTGGGGCGCTACCGCGCCGAGGGGGCGGCCGGGCTGCGGGATCGCTCCTCGGCGCCGCATCAGATCCCGCACCGAACCGGTGAGCAGCGGGTGGAGGCGATCGCGGCGCTGCGGCGGGTGCGGTTCACCGGCCCGGAGATCGCCGAGGTCCTGGCCATGCCGCTGTCGACCGTGTCGGGGATCCTGACGCGGATCGGGATGGGCAAGCTCGGCCGGCTCGGGCTTGAGCCCGCGGTCCGCTATGAGCGCGAGCGGCCCGGTGAGCTGATCCACATCGACATCAAGCGGCTGGGACGGATCCAGCACGGCGCTGGCTGCCGCTTCACCGGACCGGCCGCCCGCAGCAAGCGTCCGACCCGCAAGGACCCTCTCGGCGTCTGGCGCCAGACCGCGGGCTGGGAGTGCGTGCACATCGCTGTCGATGACTGCACCCGGCTGGCCTACGCCGAGGTCCTGGCCGATCAGAGCCGGCGTACCGTGATCGGCTTCCTCAGACGCGCCGTCGCGTTCTACGCCCGCCACGGCATCACCGTTGAGCGGGTGCTGACCGACAACGGCGGCGCCTACCGCTCAACCGTTCACGCCGCGACCTGCCGCACCCTCGGGATCCGCCACCTGCGCACCCGCGCCTACCGACCCCAGACCAACGGCAAGGCCGAGCGGTTCATCCGCACCCTCTTGAACGGCTGGGCCTACGGCGCGATCTACCGCTCAAGCGCCGAGCGCACCGCTGCGCTTGACCGATGGCTCTGGCACTACAACCATCACCGCAAACACTCAGCCCTCAGCCACCAACCGCCCATCGCTCGCCTTCGCGAGCGGAACCAACCTTGATGGGACTTACACCTATGCAGAAACGCGCTCGGCGGTCGCCGTGAAGAGTGCCGCAGGGGCGACGATGCGGAAGTAGTCAGAGCTAGCCGGTGAGCTACGCAGACACGAATCACTTTGTTCGCGTCGAACGTTTGCGAGGTCCTGATCTTGGGTCAGGACACTAGCACTGTGGCGCCTTGTGCGACTGGGACGCGGCCCAGCGCGCTATCGCTGACTACATCACCCACCGCAACGGCGCCGACCGCGACCGCCGAGTCGCTGCTGCCGGGCGCAAACACGGAGTTGCGCATGGATCGTTGCAGGTCAACGTTCGGATCGGACTCACTAGCTCATGCCCCTGAGCCGATAGCGGGCCGCCGCTCGGGCTTGGCGTAGCAGCGCGCCGAGCCGCGGCGGAGTGATCACCCCGAGTTGCAGCATCGAGACGAGGTCGTCTCGGGTTGCCCAGTGCTCCGCGAGCTTTCCATCTTGAACACGGAACCAGTGGCTTTGTTCAGCACGCCACCTTTTGCCACTCGGCGGAAGAAAACCGTTGAGCTTGCCAGTGTTGCTGCCCTCCGAAGTGATACGAGCGACCACGATGTCGCCCTCGGCCACCATGTGCTCAATCGTCATGTGAAGGTCTGGGAACTGAGTCAACAGCCACTCGACGGTGCCGCGCATGGCCTTCGGCCCATCGACCCGGCCTGGCGCCGATTGGGCGAATGGAGCGGCGGCGTGCTCGACGAACGCCGTGGCCATGAGTTCCTCACAAGCCGCGAAGTTCCGACAATTCCAAATCTCGTCGAAGTGCCGTCGCACGAGTTCCTTGTTGTCCTCGTCACTCACGTCTCCTCCAGCGCATGGTGCGTGAGAATACAGCGAGGCTTTACGAGCTCATCGTCGGCATCGAGGGGAACCCACCCGCTCTGCCGGTCGGACAATGGCGGCGGGCCTGGCCCTGTGCACATACCAGGCAGTAGCCACGACGAACGTCCGCGACGACTGCTGCCACGACTCAAAACCCTCTCGCGGTTCAGATCGGCCAGTGGTCCCCCTTCTGCTTCAAGCCGGCGGCGAGCCGGAGCGGCAGCACCAACTTGGTGGCCGATCGGGCGACAATCCAGAAGCGACTGGGCGGGCGACCAGACTGCCCAAATCGTTCCAAGACGAGACAGATTGTCGGCGCCGTGGTGAGAGTCGTGCTCGCTCGACAGGCCGATCGTTAGCTGGATCGCTGCAAGCACCGGCGGTTGCCGGACGTTGCTCGCACGCGATGCCAGCGGCGGCGTGGCGGGCGCCGCCGCCGGCCGCTGCTTTTAGGCGGGAGCGAAAGCGCCGCGTCGCGCGCGCTGACGATTGCTCCGGTCGTCGAGTCGTGAGGCACCAGCGCTTGCTGGGCGCCGTGGCAGACGAGGCTGAGCAAGCACCTCGTCGCCGAGCGCGAATCGGCCGCCAGCCGGCATCTTCGGCCGCGGTGCCGCGCTGACGCCGCCCGAAAGCGACACCAGCGCCGGCGTCGCTGAGTCTCAGCTTGGGTAGTTGGAGTTGATCGGAAGCGGAGGTGGCATAGGTGGCCTGGCGAGCTGGTAGAAGGCCCCAGCCGCCGATCCCTGGACCCCGAACCCAACCCCGACCCCCTTGAGCGCCTGCTCGATCCCGGCCGGGCGGTGGATCGAGTAGGCCTCGAACCCGACATTGTTCGGCGGGGTGGCGTTCAGCAGCGTCTCGGCGAGCACCCGATGCTCGGACTCGCATCCCGCCAGCTCGGCGGCGTAGCGGGCGAACGTCCCCAAGCCGGCCTCGGCGAAGTCGGTGACCCCGATCAGGTAGAGGTTGATGAACAGCGTCTCGCCAGCGACCAGCGCCTTGCCGACCGCGGTCAGATCGAGCGCGTTGCCCGGCCCTCCAAAGAACCCATCGGGGATCCAGAACTTGGTCGTGGTCGGCTGCCAGTGCGCCTTCGTGAACCGAAAGTGGTCCACTTCGGCGGCATAGGCTCCCTCGAACACCGCCGTCACTCCGGCCGGCACACCGGTGTTCACGCTCACGCGGCGCAGCAACTCGGTGAGCAGCGTCACGGTGAGCGCCTCGGTGGTGACCGCCACCGTGCCAAATTCACGAATCGCTCGATTCTCGCCACCCCGATGGCCGCGGTGCCCGCCCGCGGCGAGCGCGCCCGCGGGAGCGATCGCTCCACCCGCGGCGACGCCCGCGGTGCCCACGGCGGCTCGCTCCAGCAGCCAGCGGCGGGTGCCTCGCGGCGCACCTGCCCTCCCCAGCGCGCGCTCAAGCCTGCCTACGTCCAGCGAATGCGATTGCTCAGTCATGCTGCCGCCCTCCAGTGGCCACGTCGGCCACTCCCTTGTGGTTTCGCATGCGCCGCGCTAGCCCCTCCAGCCTCCGAGCGCCCCCAACGAATGGCGCCGGCAAGAGCCCCACCGCGCTTGCCGCTCGCGCGCAGTATATGCCCGCGCGGGTCGCGGCGCTCAGATTTCGAATGCGCGGTCCGCCGCTTCACCTGCGGGCCGCCGCGAACTGGCATAAGTCTCAATTAGGGTCATGACGTCCAAGTCCTCTGTCGGCGGTGCGTTCTCGGTCCTCGAGAGGCGCGGTGTCCGCCATGTCCTCGGAGCCTGACCGCGATCGCGCTCGAGGCGGTGCGACGCCGGTGATCGCGGTCACGATCGGCATGCAGCGATCGCGGCGGTCGTGCCTACTGCCCAGCCGCTCGTTCCAGGAGATCTGGTTCAGCCCAGCGTGGCCGCGGCTCTGCGCGACCACTGTCCTCCGCCGCAATGCCGTAACCGACAAAGTGGTCGGATGGTGATGGTGGGGTCGCGGGGCGTTGTCGGGGCGGCACGGTCTGCTCAACATCGGGTCTGATATTCGACGGCTTGGCTACCTCAAGACCCGGTAGTCGTCGCGACTCGCTGTCTCCAGACGGGCGCTGGTTGCCCATCGTAAGCAGCGCGAGCCTCCTGCGACAGCGCTGGGCCTTCCTGGGTGCTCGTGCTCGCCCCGACAACGCTCGGGCGCGTCGTGGGTGCCGCGGTCAGGCATCGAGGATGGCGGCCTCCCAGAAGAATCCGGCGAGCTCGCGAGCGACCGCGATCGCGACCACGCCGGCTAGCCTGCGCCACTGGTAGTGCACGTGGGCCCCGGCGTTGGTGGAGGCGTCGTTGCGCGCCAGGCGATCTCGATCACGCGTGGGTCCAGTCCAGCTTGGCGGCGGCCGACCGCGGGCTGGAGCCGGTCAGCGGCTCTGGTTGGGTACGCCCGCCGCGGAGAGGACAGGCCATCGAGCACGGATCTGACACCACGAGGCCTACTCACATCCGTCGATCTTCAATCCACTAGTTCACACGTTTGCGTGCGACCTCGCGTCGCACGCGGCAACGCAGTCGCCCGGTCGCGGCGCAGGTGACGACTCCTGCTGGGCGGAAGCCACGCGGCGTCGCGTCTACACGCTGCTGCTTCGATGAAACCGGCGCGCGGGCCGGTGCTTGCTCATGGCCGGTCGTCGCGTCCGAGCAAGCACCTCGGGCAATCTCGTGGTCGCTGCCGCTTCGCCTCGCCGAGCGGCACCGCGGCTGCGCGTCATCGGCGTCCGGGTGCAGCGAGTTGCGGATCGCCGGGCCGTTGCAGCAGTCGGGCATCGGCGCCGAGACGGCTGGTCGTCGTTCCGAGCGAGAGCGCAGCCGGCTCCCGAACCGGGCTTGTGCTCGACAGGGAAAGCAGGCGCTGCGGTTGCGCGTCGGGCGCGTGCGAGCGCTTCGGTTCTCGAGTTCTACCGTGGCGAGATGCTGAACCCGCCGTCGACGACCAAGGACGCGCCGGTCAGGTAGTCAGAGGCCCGGGAGGCGAGGAAGATCGCGATGCCGCCGAGCTCGTCGGGAAGCCCCCAGCGTCCTGCGGGCGTTCGGTCGACGATCTCCTGCCGGCGAGCGGGGTTCATGTCGCTGGTCATGTCGGTCTCGAACCAGCCTGGGAGGATGGCGTTGACTTGGATCGAGTGGGGCGCGAGCTCGACCGCCATTCCTCGGGTGAGTCCGAGCAGACCCGCTTTGGCGGCGGCGTAGCTGGCGTAGCGGGGCGTCCCGAGCAGCGAGTAGATGGAGCCGATGTTGATGATCTTGCCGCCGCCGCCTCGGGCGATCATCGCGCGCGCGGCGTGGCGGGCGCAGAGAAACGGTCCGGTGAGGTCGGCGGCGATGACCGCCTCCCAGTCCTCGCGGGAGATATCGGTGGTCAGGCCGTCGTCGACGATCCCGGCGTTGTTGACGACGATGTCGAGGCGCCCGAGGCGTGCGACGATCGCGGCGGCCGTCCGCGCGACGGCGGCCTCATCGCGAACGTCCGCTTCGTGCACCGCCGCGTCACCGTCGGCGAGCTCGGCGGCGACGGCCGCGTTTATGGCCGCGGTCGCGGCCGGTGATCACCACCTTGGCGCCGGCGTCCTGGAGCGCGAGCGCCATCGCGCGTCCCAGGCCTCGGTTGCCGCCGGTGACCAGCGCCACCCGCTCTGACAGCGAGAACCGGTTCACTGGCGTGCTTCGAGCACGAGGTTGAACGGCGTCTCAGCGGCACGACGCACGCGGGTGAAGCCAGCGGCGGTGAGCACCTGGCGGAGGCGTGCCTCTCCGGCCTGGGCACCGAGCGCAAGCTCGCCGCCTTGGGCGAGCGCGTGGGGGGTGCAGAGCATCGTCGAGAAGGCGTAGTAGGCGCGGCCGACCGGATTGAGGTTGTCCTCGACGCGATCGCCGGCCTTGGGCTCGACGATCATCCACGCCCCCTCGTCGGCGAGCACCCGGCGCACGTGACGGGAGAGCGACCGGATCGCACATGTCGTGCAGGCAGTCAGAGCAGGTGACCAGGTCATAGCCCGCGCCGGGGAATCCGTCAGCCCGGGCGACTTCGAAGCGCACCCGGTCAGACACGCCGGCCTCGTGGGCGCGGCGCCCAGCGTATGCGATCGAGTCCTCGTGGTAGTCAAAGCCGACGACCGCGTACTTCGGGTACCCCTCGGCGATGATGATCGTCGAGACGCCGTGGCCGCAGCCAATATCAGCCACACGGCCGCCGGTCTGCAGCCGGTCAGGGACGCCAGCGAGCGCTGGGATCCACGAGCTCAGGAGGTTCGCACGGTATCCGGGTTCGAAGAAGCGCCGGCACCCCTCGAACACGTCGTCGCCGTGCTCGTGCCAGCCGACGCCGTGGCCGATGAGGAACGCGTCTTGAACGCGACCGACGTCGGCGGCCGCGCCCAGCGCGACCTGGAAGCCCCCGACGACGAACGCGGGGCTTGACTCGTCGGCGAACGCCGCCGCCTGCTCGGGGCTGAGCGCATACGTGTCGCTGTCAGGGTCGTAGTCGACGAAGCCGCTGACCGCCTGAGCGCCCAGCCACTCCTCGACCTAGCGCTCCGCGGTCCTTGTCCGCCCCGCCAGCTCCGGGGGGGTGTAGCGGGCCGGCCGCGGCCAGAGCCCGGTAGAGGCCAAGGCGATCGCCGATCACAACCAGCGCGGCATTGACGGTAGCGCCGAACTCACGCCGGCTTTGCCGAGCAGCGCGTTGAGCCGGTCAGGGTCGATTTGGGTATCGATTTGGGTATCGGTTTGGGGTGGTCATCGGTCCCTCCGGAATGGTTGATCAATCGCCGGGTTGTCGGCTAGGCGGCCGCCGCGGCGGCGCCGCCCTGGATCGGTAGCGCGGGATCGTTGCCCCATTCGGCCCACGAGCCGTCGTAGACCCTGACCCGCGGGTAGCCTGCGATGCGGAGCGCCAGCGCAGCGTGAGCGGCACGCACTCCGCCCTGACAGTAGGTCACGAGCTCCTGTCCGGGGAGCAGGCCGGCGGCCTGGGCTCGGGCGCGGATCTGGGCCGGGTCGTGCATCGTCTGATCGTGCCTCAGGTTCTCCTCCCAGGGCCACAGAATCGCGCCAGGGATGTGGCCGCCCCGCGCGGCGCGCAGCTGCTCGCCGGAGAACTCCGCCGGGCTCCGGACATCGACCACCCGCAGCTCGCGGTCCTGCAGCCGCTGGCGGATCTCCGGCGCGCCGATCCCCCGCATCCAGCCTGACGCTCGCGGCTGAAAGCGGGCCGGCGAAGGGTGAAGCGTGCCGGTCTCGAGCGGCCGGCCCTCGGCCTCCCATTTCTCGATCCCGCCGTCGAGCAGCGCGACGCGTTCGTGCCCGTAGTGGGCCAGGACGTGCCAGAGCCGCGACGCATACAAGTTCCCACCGTCCGAATACGCCACAACGGTCTTGTCGGGCGTGATCCCGAGACGCCCGAGCCGGTCGGCCGCCTGCACCGCGTCGGGCAGGAAGGTCGTCACCGACGTGTCAGCCGCCGACAGGTCCTCGAGCCAGTAGACATGGATCGCGCCGGGAACATGACCGGTCACGTATCGCCCGCGGGATGTCTGCGCGTCACCCGCGAACCGGCAGTCGCACACCAACACCTCTTCGTCGCGCAGATGCACGGCCAGCTCTCCGCTGCTCACCAGCGGCACGCTGATCGCCATTTCCGGCCTCCGTTCTTCGCTCGCTCCAGGCACCGCGAGCCGAGATGGACGCTACTCGACTACCTCGACCCAGCTTGAGATCTCGTCGCGAGTGAGCGTTTCGGCGAGCTCGGGATGAGCGCTGCGGATGTGGCCCTCGATCCGAGTGACCACCTCCTGGTCTGTCTCGCCCCGGGCGACGAAACCACACTCGCATTTGATCTGCCTGGACATCTTGTTATCGCGGCGATTGTGAAAGGCGGTCCTTTCTCATATCTTGACAGCAACCTTGGAGAAAGGTTGAAGGGATTTGGTGCCAACCAGCGCTCGCCCACGAATCCAGCTCTGCGGCCGCTTCGTCCTCGAGCTCGACGGCCAGCGGATCGAGACCCACCTGCCCAGCCGCCAAGGACGGCTGCTGTTCACCTATCTCGCGCTTAACCGCGACCGAGCGCTGAGCCGCGACGAGCTCATGGACGCACTCTGGCCCTATGCCGCGCCGCCCGCCGCACCGTCCGCGCTCACCGTCCTGGTCTCCAAGCTCCGAGCTGTTCTGACCGCTCAGGTTCTCTGCGGCCGCAGCGAACTGCGGCTGAACCTCCCCCCGGACGCGTGCATCGACGCCGAGGACGCGCTCGCGGCGGTCCACGAGGCCCAGTCAGCGATCGCCCTGCAAGACTTCAGACGGGCATGGGGACCTGCCCTGCGCGCTCAGTTCATCGCTCGCCGGCGGCTGGCGCCCGAGCACGACACCCCCTGGCTTGACCAATGGCGCCAACGACTCGACGACGTGCACGACGGCGCGCTCGAAGCCTACGCCGCCAGCTGCCTCGGCATCGGCGGCACCGAGCTACCCGGCGCCGAACGCGCCGCCCGCAACCTGCTCCAGCGCTCACCGTTGCGCGAGACCGGCTACGCCCTGCTCATGGACGCCCTCGGCGCCCAAGGCAACATCGCCGAAGCGATGTGCGTCTATGACCGCGCTCGCACCACCCTGGACCAGGAACTCGGCATCACCCCCGGCCGCGCGATCCAGCAAGCACACGCCCGCCTGCTCGGCGTGCCCGCGACGCCCCAGTCAGACTCGCCATCGCGCCAACCGCAAACCTGACCGCATCGACAAGTACCGGCGATAAGACCGCCCCGCGCTCCGAGGCGCGACCTCCCGGATCGCGGAACGAAGCACCGCACAGTCGCGCCCCCGACCCTGCCGCCGCATTCGCATCGCCTCCGTCGCCATCGTGCAATTGCACGCGCCCCTCGACACGCGGGCAGGACCTCGGTGTCCCGTTTCAGGGCACCCAACGTTCGCGAATATCAGGAGGCCGCCGCCTGCTCCCCCTCGGCGAGCGACAGCTAGCGTCGTCGCTGGTCCTCGTCACTGCTTTTGGACGAGGAGGAAGCACGATGCCGCGCTACTCCATCTGCGCGGAGCAGCTGGTTCGCCTGGTGCAGCATTTTCGATCCCCGGGCATGGACGTGGCGGCGACTGCAGCGATGCAGTAGTCAGCGCCAGGAGAGCGAGTGGGTCCGGCTGGGGTGGCCGCGTGACGTAGCGGCGGGCGCGCGACCGCAGCGTGTAGACGCGACGCCGCGTGGCTGCTTCCGCCCAATTTCAATCGTCCGGGTGCTCGGTCCGCGCGATCGCTTTGATCCCTCCGCCGCCCCGCGCCGCGTGATCGCGTTGGCGACGGAGCTCTGCTGGATCCGGCCAGAAGTGCCCCGGGCCCTGATCGCCTTCGCCCCGGATGGCGCTGCCCCGAAGATCGGCGGAGCCGGCGCAGCACCTCCTTCGCGTCAACCCCATCGAGCGCCAGCGAGATCAAAGCGAGAGCGAAGCGGTCTCCTCCGCGCGTGCCCGACAGCGGCCATATCCCTCACCCGCTCTTCATTGCCGCCGTTGACCCGCCACCAGGTCGCGCTGAGCGATCCCGAGGCATGCGACATGATCGACCTGTTCGCGGTCGCGTCCGCCGAGGAGGTGGCCGCCCTGATCGATCCGGAGGCGTTTGTCCGGTTGGGCATTCAGAAACTGGTCGACGCGGTGGACGAGTTTGCCGCCGACCTGGAGGCGCCGGCGCTCGAGGATGGCGGGGTGCGCGTCGGGATCCGCCTGCCCGGGCGTGTTTGGGTATGTCAGCGCCTGGCGGTATGGGCGCTGCCCGGCCGAGCTTGACAACGAGCGCAGCCAGGCGGTGCAGGAGGCGTTGGCCGCCCCGATCCGGACACGGCGTTTGCGCCGGTCAAGCTGGAGTCCCTGGGCAGCGCTGACCCACGGGTTCTGCCTAAGGCGGTGGTCGGTCCCCACAGCGCCGGGAGATATCCAGCGCGAGGTCGGGCGGGTGGCCACGACGCTTTCCTGCGTGCTCAGCGAGATCGCCTCCGACTGGGCGGTGCGCGAAGCCGACGGGCAAACCACGGTCATCAGGCTTGACGAGCTTGTCGCGGGGATCGTCGCTGCCGAACTGGGGGAGGCGTGCGAGCCGAAGGAGGTCGGGCCTGACCTGCCCGACCCCGAGTGGATTTCGAGGGGCCCACTCGCGGCCCATGGACGCCAGCGGAGAGCTGTCGTGGCGCTGGCTGATTGACGAGGACCTGGACACCAGCCGGGTCAATCGGCCGGCGGTGGTGGCCTGTCGCGCCGTGCAGGACATCGCCGCCAGATTGCTGCCGAGCTTTATCACCACCGACTACCGGCTGGAGATCACCCCGGCCCCGCCGACAGCGGTCGCCCAGGGCGATCGAGTGCGGGTGCAGTTGCTGCGGCGCGACACCGTGCCCGAGAACGGCGATCTCGATGACGAGGACGGACTGCGGTTTGACCTCCAGGACGCCGCCAGCGGCTATCGCCTATGGATGGAGCTGGCGTTGCGCGAGCCCGTTTGCCCGCGCCCGGATGCTCATCCACATCCTCTATATGGGCCAGCCGCTATCTGCAGCTCGCTGGCAGCGACGAGTCCGATGTCCCCCTCGACGACGTCCGAGCCGTCGTGCGCGCCACGCTGCGGCATCTGCGCGGCCCCCGCTCCCCGTTCCGACAACATCGAGTCCGTCATCCAAGAGGACGAGAAGAAGCACGAGCAGCCCGCCGACGAGGCGGCTCACGATTCTTTGCCGCACCGCGACCCCGCCTGTCTGGTCGATGAGCCCGGACAGCGCCTGCATCCCGCGCGACAACGCCGCGCCGCCCGCTGGCTGACCACCTTAATGAGCGAATGGGACTCCCAATGCGTGCTGGCCACCCACTCGATCGCGTTCACCAGCCCCTCCCCCCACGCCCGCGCCTATCGACTCACCCGCACTGACGAGCCAGACGACGCCGAGATCGGCCCATTACAGCCCGCTTCTCTGACGCCATACGCGCAGCTCGCCCAGACCGTCGGGCTGAACCGCGGCGAGCTGCCCACGCGGTGGCGCGCGTTGGTTTTTGTCGAACCCGTCTCGGCCGCCGGCTTCGAAGCGCTCGCCGGAGAGCAGCTCGTGCAATCCTCCATCCGCCTCATCCCCCTCCCCTTCTCGGTGATCGCCCCCCACCGGAAATCACGCTGCTCGCCGATCTCTCCGCCGTGCCGCTCATCCTGCTCGCCACCGACACCCCAGCCAGCAAAATAGCCCCTCGGCGCCATCACCCCCCGGCAGCCGACCAACGCCTGCGCGGAGACCGGCTCCGCCACCGTAGTTCTCGATCTCGCCACCCAGCTCAAACTCGACATCGAGACCCTCTCTCTCACCATCCGCCACCCCCTCGATCTCCTGCACCCCGACTCCATCACTCGCTGCGCCGCCCCCGACGCACTGCCCTTCCCCGGTCACGACCAGGCCCACCACCTGCACGCCACCATCAGCACCCGGGAACCCGTTCTTTATCCCGACTTCCTCCAAGCAACCTACGTCTCCCCGGCCACCGCCAGCTCGCCGATGCACTCTGGCAATCGAGCGCATCGCGCTCAACGCCGAAGCGCAATGAGCTCCCACAGAGGCGGCGGATCGCCGAGATGACACTGGATCCGCCGCGACCACGAGCCGTTCTAGATCCGACAACGAGCTTGGTAGATCTTCGGTAGTCGGCCCCGGCTTAGCGTCAGATGTGCTCGCCATGACCACTCGCAACCGGGGGTTAGCAGCACACTTGCTGACGGTGAGTGATGAACTCGAACCCGGCGGCCTCGACCACAAGCTGTCTGGTTTCGCTAGGCGCTCGGCTTGTCGGGAGTGTCCGGGCTTCTGTGTAGGCATCGATTCTCGAAAGGAGATCGATGTCCACCACAATCACAACCAGGTTGGAAGACGCGGAACCGGAGGATGGGAGCGCCGGCGTGGCGCGGAGCGAGCCCCCGAGGGGGCGAGCGCAGCGACGCGCTGGCGCTGCGCGCCGCCAGCCACCCCCTCGGCCCGAGCTCGCCGATGAAGTGAAAGCGCTGTTGCCGGATGAGCTGATCGACGAGCTGTTGGCCGGCGCCCGGACCGAGGAGGAGATCGCCGGCCGCGGTGGCCTTCTGAGCCAGCTGACAAAGCGGCTGGTGGAGCGAGCGATGGAGGTCGAGCTGACCGACCACCTCGGCTTTGAGGCCCACCACGAACCGCCAGGCGGGACGGGCAACACGAGGAACGGGTCGACGTCGAAGACGCTGATCACCGAGAGCGGCGAGGCCCGGATCAACACGCCGCGGGACCGTGATGGCAGCTTTGAGCCGCAGATCGTGCGCAAGCGTCAGCGCCGCTTTGAGGGGTTTGACGAGAAGATCCTCGCGCTCTATAGCCGCGGGTTGTCCACGCGGGACATCGAGGCGCACCTAGAGGAGATCTACGGCGTCAAGGTTGGTCGGGACCTGATCTCAAAGGTCACTGATGCCGTGATGGAGGATGTCCGGGCGTGGCAGACCCGGCCGCTGGATGACGTCTACCCGGTGGTCTTCTTGGACGCGCTGGTGCTCAAGATCCGTGACGGCGGCAGCGTGCAACGTCGTGCCTGCTACCTGGCGATGGCGATCACCATGGACGGCGAGCGCGAGGTGCTGGGGATGTGGTTTCAAGCCAACGAGGGCGCGAAGTTCTGGATGCAGGTCCTGGTGCGCCACGAGGCGTTACGGAATCGAATGGAGGTGCAAGACCATCATCGTCTGGCCGTCGCAGCGGCTGGGCAGAAGCTGAGGGCAGTCCGAACCGGGAGACGCCGGGGAGGGCGGAAAGCGGCCCTGACAACGACGGGACAGGTCGGTACTGCCAGACGGCCTGGGCCCGGCAAGCGAGACAGAAAGGTGTACGTGAGGAACCAGCGTTCTAACGCCCCTCAATGCAACCACCAGCTCCAAACCTGGCGGATCTGGGCTGGGAAGCGGCATACCCCGGCGGCCTTTAGGACAGTTGCTGGGGCGCCTGGACCGGTTGTCCCAGCCGGTCGGGTGGCCATGAGGAAGGACTGCGGCGTACTCGTGGATGGCCGCAGGGGCAAAGCTGGGCACCGACCCTGTCGATCGATTCCGTGGTGAACGTGGGAACTGACCCGGCGCACCCCGCTCCCTTGTGGGGCGGGCAGGCACGTCGTCTGCTGGCAGCGTCGGGTCGGGGCGGAGCCGCCGTATTAGTCCGAGTCGGGGAAAGCCCGGCACATGGCGAAGGGCGGCAGCAGGTTCGCAGTGGCAGGACTGGAAGGCCAGGAGGTCGCCGGTGAATACCAGCGCGCCGGAGCCAAGCGCCCGCGAGGCGTGGCCGAGGGTACTGGGGATCCAGACGAAGCTGCACCGTTGGGCTGTTGATGATGGTGATCGTCGGTTCGACGATCTGTTCGGACTCGTAACCGATCCCAGCTTCCTCCGGGTCGCATGGGAGCGGGTGCGGAGAAACCGCGGGGCGCGAACTGCTGGTGTGGATGGCCAGACGGCCCGGTACATCAGCAATGTCCGCGGCGAGGACGCGTTCCTCGCTGATCTGCGTGCCGACCTTCGGGCCGGTCGCTTCACTCCGCTGGCCGTGCGCGAGCGGCTGATCCCGAAGTCCGGCGGCCGGCTGCGCCGGCTGGGGATCCCGACCGTGCGCGACAGGGTGGTCCAGGCTGCCCTGAAGCTGGTGCTCGAGCCGATCTTCGAGGCGGACTTTGACCCGTGCTCCTACGGGTTCCGCCCGAAGCGTCGGGCGCTTGATGCGATCGCCGAGATCCAGTACCTCGGCACCCGCTCTTATGAATGGGTGCTGGAGGCCGACATCGAGGCGTGCTTCGACACGATCGACCACGCGGCTCTGATGGACCGCGTGCGCCGTCGCGTCGGGGACAAGCGCGTGTTGCGCCTGATCAAGGCGTTCCTGAAGTCAGGCCTGATGACGGTTGACGGGGCCGAGCTTGGGACGATCACCGGCACTCCGCAAGGCGGGATCCTCTCGCCGTTGCTCGCCAACATCGCTCTCAGTGTCCTGGATGAGAAGTTCGCCCAGGACTGGGAGTCGATGGGCACGGTCTGGCGTCGGCATGCCCGGCGTCGCAAAGGGCTCGGAACTTGGCGACTGGTCCGCTATGCGGATGACTTTGTCGTGATGGTCTCCGGCACCCGCGCGAACGCCGAGCAGCTGCGCGCTCAGGTCGTGGCGACCTTGGCACCGATGGGCCTGCGCCTGTCGGACGCCAAGACGCGAGTGGTCCACCTTGACGAGGGCCTGGACTTCCTCGGCTTCCGGATCCAAAGGAAGCGCAAACGAGGCCAGTCCAAGCGATACGTCTACACCTATCCGTCCCGGAAGGCTGTCATGGCCATCAAGGCGAAGGTGCGGGCGCTCACCCACAGATCGGCGTTTCCGACACTGGCCGCTCTACTGACGCGCGTCAACGCGACTCTCCGAGGTTGGGCGGCCTACTTCCAGCACGGCGTGTCCAAGCGCACGTTCAGCGCAATCGGCGTGTTCGCCTGGCGGCGCGTCAACCGCTGGCTGCGCAAACGACACCGTGGTGCCTCGTGGGCGAGGCTCCTTCGGCGCTACCTCCCGGGGTGGGTGCCGACGGACGACGGGATCACGTTGTTCAACCCGGTGACGGTGTCGGTCACCCGCTACCGCTACCGGGGCAACAAGATCCCGAACCCATGGACCGCCACCACCTCGACAGGACACACGGCATGAGCCTGGGGAGAGCCGGATGCTCGGGAACGGGCACGTCCGGTTCGGCGGGCGGGTCAGGGAAACGGACCGGGCGTGAGCCCGACACCGCGCCCTGACCCGACCCAACACCGATCTCAAGCAGCGCGGCGTCTCAGACATCCTGATCTGCTGCGTCGACGGGCTCAAGGGATTCCCCGAGGCGATCGAGGCCGTGTTCCCGCTGACGACGGTCCAGACGTGCATCGTGCATTTGATCCGCCAGTCACTGAAGTACGTGCCGCGCCGGCGATACGACGCCGTTGTCAAGGATCTGAAGCCGATCTACACCGCGATCGACGCCGACCACGCACTGGACGCGCTCGAGTCCTTTGAGGAGAAATGGGGTGCGCAGCTGCCAATGATCGGCCAGGCATGGCGGGAGCGCTGGGAGTACGTGATCCCGTTCATGGCCTACGAGCACGAAGTCCGCCGCGTGATCTACACGACAAACGCGATCGAGGCGCTCAACCGGCAGCTCCGAAAAGCGCTGAAGACGAAGGGCAGCTTCCCCAGCGAAGACGCTGCCCGAAAGCTGATCTATCTCGCGATCCAGAACGCGGTCCCGCAGTGGACCCGAACCCGCGGGTGGACGAAAGCCTTGTTGGCGTTCAAGATCCAATTCGGAGACCGACTTCCCGACTGACCATCAACCCGCCTACACAGAAAAGCGGACGCCCTCGGCTTGTCGGTAGGGACAGCTCCGAAGGCTTGCGCGAGCCGACGGGCCTCGTCGCGTCTCGACTTGTAGTGGGTGTAGCGCGCGGTCGTGCGGGCATCGCGGTGACCGGCCCAGGCCTGCACCTCCACCGGTGAAGCCATGCCGATCGCAAGCGAGGCGAAAGTATGGCGGAGGTCATGCAGGCGCAAGGGCCGCAGGCCGGCCCGTTCCCTGGCCGCGAGGAAGCGACGGCGGAGCGCGCTGCCGTCGAGCCGCTCGCCGACCTCGTTGCAGAAGACTGGGAGGTCAGGATTGGGATCGCCAGCGATCTTGTGAAATCGCTTCAGCCGCTGTGCGAGCTGCGGCACCAGGGCACGGACCGGACGCGGTCGCCCTTCGTGCTCACCGGCGGCCGTGGGACCAGTTCGCGCGGACGCGAATCACCTCCCGGGCGCAATCAACATCGCGCCAGTTCAGGGCGAGCGCCTCGCCGCGGCGCACGCCGGAGAACGCCAGCATGAGAAAGATCACGGCGTCCTGCTCCGAAGCCGCCGCGCCCACGAGCCGCCACACCTCGTCAGGGTCATAGAAGTCGAGATCGTCGTAGGCGGGCTCTTTGAGCTTGTCGATCCGCCGCGCCGCGTTGTCGGAGATCAGGCCCCGGCGGCGCGCGCGCTCGAGTACCGCGCCGACGATCATCGTCAGCTAGTTGATCGTCCAGTGCGAGATCACCGCCTCGTCGAGCAACTCGTCGCGCCAGTTCTCCAAGACTTCGAGCGTGAGCTCATCGATCCGCAGCGGACCAAGCATCGGCTCCAGCGCGCTGATATAGCCGCGCGATAGTCGACCAGCGTGCTCCGCTTGAGTCGCCGCTCGCGCTCACCGTGGCGCAGCCACTCCTCGCAGACGTCAGAGAACACCGGCGCCGAGGTGGGCTCGACGCGCCGCACCGGCGCCTCGGCGAGCAGCAAGCGGAGCGCGGCGGCAGCAGCGTTTGGCGTCAGCCACTCGGGGCCCGGCCGCGGCCCGTCCGCCGTTCTCCAGATCACCGCTCCGCGCTGCGTACGCCGTCCGGAGTCCTTGACATGCGCCGGGCCCAGGAGGCGCTGATGGCGTCCGTCAGCGTCCCCAAAGGGCGTAGTAGCGACGCGCGCCACGCTGCCCTTTGACCTGGAGATGGCCAGTTCTCCGGACCTCGCGCGACACATCCATGGGCACATAGGGAACACGAGTTGGGAACACGTGTCCAAGGAAGCGAGTGTGCCGAGACCGCAACCGCTTCAGAAAGATCCTGCTAGTGACCAACTTTTGTCAGAGCGGACGACGGGTCTCGAACCCGCGACCTTCGGCTTGGGAAGCCGACGCTCTACCAACTGAGCTACGTCCGCGGCATTCCGCGCAGTCTAGGGATTCGGGCCTATTCTGGCGCGCCCGACGGCGGCTCGGGCGATCCCGGGCCGCCGCGCAGCGCCGGGCACCATCAGCAGTGATCGGCGGATTGGTGAACGGCGCCCTCGTCTCCGCAATGTAGTTTCCAGTGAACGTGTTGCCGCTGGGTGTCCAGTAGTTCACATAGTCAGTTCCGCTGCGGCGTTTGTCGCTCGAGAAGGCATTGTCTGTGTTCACTACGTTTCGCGTGCCGCAGCTGGAGCCCCTCCCCGTGTAGAGGTCCGCGCCCGTGTCGCCCTCCATGTAGCACCGCTCGATGGTGAAGTCGTGCGGGGTCCCGTAGTCGGCGAGGTTGGTGATCGCACCCGTTGTCGACGCTCACGCCGAACTGGCGGGTGTCACCGGCTACAGCGTTCAACTACTGAACACTGCGTTGTCTAACTACCGCCCCGCCGGGCGCCACTCGCGGACCAGATCCAGCGGCGGCTAACAGATTGGCACCGCCCCTGCCGTCGTGAACGCGTCTGAACGCGAGGCCCTGGTCTCGGTCCGCTGGGGCGGGGAGCGCCGAGGGCCGTCCGAGACTGCCGGCGCCCCCCCGAGCCGGCGGTCATTACCATCAGGAGCGTATGCGCCGGTTCGTCCTCCCCGGTCTCATAGCGGTTGCCGCGATCGCGCTGCTGGCGTTGCTGACGTTCGGCGTCTCGCAGCAGAGCGACGCCTCGTCGATCGACGCACAGGTGGCTCGCGGCAAGTTCCCGTTCGCCCCCAGCTTGCACCAGAACCTGCCGGTGCTGGGCCGTTCCGGACGCATGAACCTCGCCGATTTCCGGGGCAAGGTAGTGGTGCTCAACGTGTTCGCGTCGTGGTGTCAGCCCTGCCAGTCGGAGGCGCCGCTGCTCTCCAGGGAGCAGCACACGCTGGTCAAGAACGACGCGACCATGGTTGGCGTCACCTATCTGGACAACTCGTCCGCGTCGGAGCAGTTCGCCCGCCAATATCACATCTCCTATCCGGTGCTGCGCGACGTCAGCGGGGACTTCGTCCGGTCCTACGGGACGACCGGCGTGCCCGAGACGTTCGTGATCAACCGCCAGGGCCGGATCCAAGCGCTGCAGCGCTTCCCCGTGACCAACAAGTGGCTGCGGCAGACGCTCCCACCCATCCTGTCCGAGCGCTCGTGAAGCGTCGCCGCGCTTCACTGAAGGCTCTTCTCGTCGTCGCGCTCACCGTGGCGCTGGGCGGCACGCCGATCCCGACGGCGCTGGCGGCCGCCCCGCGCGCGTCGTTCACCCAGATCGAGGGCGACGTGATGTGCGTCGCCTGCCATGAATCCCTCGCCGTCGCCCAGTCACCCGAGGCCTACTCCGAGCGTCAATACATCCGCACTCTGATCGCCCAGGGCGAGACGCGCAAGCAGATCGAGAACAACCTGGTCGCGCAGTACGGCCCGTCCGTACTTGCCCTTCCCCCCGCCCGCGGCTTCGACATCCTGGTCTACGTGATCCCGCCCCTGGTCCTGATTCTCGGCCTCGGGGTCCTCGTGATCACCGTCCCGCGGTGGCGCCGCCGGGCGCGCGCCGCGGCGGCCGAGCCTCGCCACACGTCGGCCACCCTCGACGCCGCCGACGCCCGCCGCCTCGAAGAGGACCTAGCGCGACAGGCCTGAGGGGTGCACGCGACCGGCCGCCCCGCCTACATCGAGTCCGGTGCCCCCACCCCCAGCAACCACAGGGCCAGCTTGATCGTCTGGCGCGAGCACTGAGACACCGCGATCCGGAACGACTCCACCGACTCAGGCTCTACCCCCACCACCTTGCAGTCGCGGTAGAAGGCGGTGAACTGCTGGGCCAGCTCCAGCGCGTACGCGGCGATGCGATGCGGCGCCCGGCGTTCGACCGCCTCGGCGACCTCGTCGGGGAACGCCACCAACGCCTGGATCAGCCCTCGCTCGGCGGGGTGCAGCCCCTCCGAACCCGAGCCCGCGCCCCAGCAAGCCGAAGGGTCAAGGGCCTCCCCCACCCGCTCGGCCGACAAGCGTCCCAGCATCGACACGATCCGGGCGTGGGCGTACTGAACGTAAAAGACGGGGTTCTCCGGCGACTCCCGGCGGGCCAGCTCCAGATCCAGGTCGACGGTGCGGTCGTGGGAGCGCTGCAGCATGAAGAAGCGGGTGGCGTCGACTCCGATCTCGTCGAGCAGATCGTCGAGCGTGATGAAGTCACCCCGTCGCTTGGACATCGCCGCCCGCGCCTGACCGTCGATCAGGTGGACAAACTGAAGAATCGGCAACTCCAGGACCTCCGGATCCCCACCCAAGGCGGCGTAAGCCGCCTTCATCCTGGCCACATAGCCGTGATGGTCGGCGCCGACCGGCAGCAGCTGCAGCTCCACCCCGCGCTCCTGCTTCTCCAGCAGATACGCCAGGTCCGCGGCCAGGTAGGTGGGCGCGCCATCAGAACGGCGCAGGACCCGGTCCTTGTCGTCGCCGAAGCTGGTGGTGCGCAGCCACAGCGCCCCGTCGCGCTCGTAGCTGTTGCCGCCGTCGGCGACGACGGCCAGCGCTCGATCCAGGTAGCTCGGACGACCCTCGTGCAGAGTCGACTCGCTGAAGAAGCGGTCGTAGTGCACGCCGTAGCGCTCGAGCGTGGCCCTGATCTGGGCCAGCAGCTGCTCCACCGACTGCGCCGAGGCCTCCTCCACGGGTAGCGTGTCGACGTTGGCAATCCCGTCCGCGAGCTCGCCGACGTACTCCCCCTGATAGCCCCCCTCGGGCACCGCCTGCCCGCGGGCCCGCGCCTGCACCGACTCGCCGAGCAGGCGGATCTGCGAGCCGGCATCGTTGAAGTAGTACTCGCGCGACACCGTGTGGCCGTGGTGAGCGAGGATCCGGCTGAGCGCGTCACCGTAGGCGGCGTGGCGACCGCTGGCCGCCACCAGCGGACCCGTTGGGTTGGCCGATACGAACTCCACCAGGACCCGTCGCGGCGGCGAAGCGCCGCCGGCGCCGAACCGCTCCCCGGCCTCGAGCACGGTGCGCAGCGCCCGACGGTGCCAGTCGTCGGACAGAAACAGGTTCAGGAACCCGGGCCCCGCCACCTCGAAGCGGACCAGCTCAGCTCCGAGGCGCTCCGCCAGCGAAGCGCCGACGAGGTCGGCGACCTCGCGCGGGGTCCGCGCCAGCCGCGGCGCCAGCAGCATCGCCATGTTGGTGGAGTAGTCACCCAGGCCGGCCCGCTTGGGGCGGTCCAACCGGACCGGCGACGGCACCCTCGCGGTACCGTCGACGATCGCTGCGGCGGCGTCCGTCACCGCGGCGCGCAGCTGCCCCAGCGGCGAGCTCACCCGCTCGGCACCGAAACGGGCTGAAACAGCGTCTCCAGGCGCTCGAGCGCCGCCGGGGCCCCGATCGCCACCAGCATGTCGCCGCTGTCGATCACCGTATCGGGGGCGGGCTGCGGCACGAGCCGGCCGTCGGTGTGACGCACGGCCACGATCACCGAGTCGCCGCGGACCCGCTCCACCGTCTGCCCCACCCCGGCGCACGCCGGCGGCACCTCGATCTCCTCCATCCGGTAATCGGCCACCTGGACGGCGCCGCCCACCTGTGGATGCAGCGCGACCCGGGCCATCTCGGACCCGGAGGTCTTGTAGGGCGAGATCACGCGATCGGCTCCGGCACGCAGCAGCTTCTTCTCGGAGTCCTCGGCGGAGGCGCGGGCGATGATCAGGATGTCGGGCCGCAGCTCACGGGCGGTCAGCGTGATGAAGATGTTGTCGGCGTCGGAGTCGACGCAGGCGATCACCGCCCGGGCTCGCTCGATGCCGGCGCCCAGCAACACCTCGTCGTCGGCGGCGTAGCTCTCGATGTAGAGCACCCCGAGAGACTCCGCGGCTTCCCGGTGCGACGGATCGCTGTCGATCGCCACGTAGCTCACGCCGGCCAGCCGGAGGTCGCGGGCGGCCTGGCGACCCACCCGGCCAAAGCCGCAGATGATGAAGTGGTCGGAGTAGGAATCGATCATGCGCTGGTTGCGGCGCTCCTCGAGCAGGCCATTGAGCTGGCCCGAGACGAAGAACTCGGCCACGGTCGCCAGCCCGTAGAAGAGCGTACCTATGCCAAACAGCTCCAGCACGACGACGACCACCCGGCCGGCGGTGTCGGTTGGGTCCGCCATCGCTCCCAGGGTGGTCACCGTGTCCATGGCCCAGGAGAACGAGTAGGCCAGCGAGGTGCCCTCGGTGACCGACAGCGCGACCGTACCTGTCACGACGACCAAGACCAGAGCCGCCAGGAGGAAGACCAGCCGCCGCACGAACATCCGCAGCTCGCGCCGTGTCCGGCTGCGCTGTTCCAGCGCCTGACGATGCGTCAGGCGGGGATGACGCTCGTGTGTCGGCAAGGGCATCACGGCTCCAAAGGCTCCTGGCGGCAGCGGGACACTAATAGTGATAGGGCTGGCGGGCGAGGATCTTGTGGCCCCGATACACCTGCTCGAGCAGCACCACCCGGGCCAGCTGATGGGGCATGGTGATCTCGCCCAGCGAGAGACGGTGATCGACCTGGTCCAGCTCGAGCCCGAACGGGCCGCCGATCACGAAGCAGAGGTCGCGACCGCTGCGCCGCCGCTCCTCCAAGAAGCCGGCGAACTGCAGCGAATCGGGCGTTTCCCCCCGACGATCCAGCAGCGAGACGAACGCCCGGTCCGGCAGGCGACGATAAACCTGATCGTCCTCGCGCACCTCCACCAGTTCCAGCCGGGTGTGCCCCGCCAGCAGCTTCTGATAGTGCTGCACGTCGTCGGCGAACGGAGGACGCAGCCTGCCCACGGCGACGACGACGATCCGCACAATGGGATACTACGGCCATATGGACGATCCCAACACGCCCGAGCGCCACATCAACATCCACTTCTCGCCGGACATCATGGCCGGCGTCTACTCCAACTTCGCGAACGTGAGTCACTCCGACTACGAGTTCACGATCACGTTCGCCCGAGTCGATCACGAGGTCGAGGACGAGGAGATTCCCGGCGTGGTCGTCAGCCGCGTCAACCTCTCGGCAAGATTCATGCGCGAGCTGATCGAGGCCATGCAGGACAACTACTCCAAGTGGCAGACCCGGGAAGGGATCAAGAACCTGCCGGAGTTCGGCCCGGGCGGCGTCGAGAACGCCGGCGCGCCCGAATACGGTGCCGACGACGAGGCGTAAGCCTCCGCCGGCGCAAGCAGCGAACCAAAGTGGACGCGATCGACGCGGGCGGGGAGCCCGAGAATGCGATGACGATGGGCGCGGTGCCGCGCTGCGGGATTCTGCTGCCCACCTTCGACGCGGTGCGCGCGGGGGGATCCCCGCAGGTCGTCGGCGCGGCTGCGCTGGCCGAGGAGCTTGGCTTCGACGCCGCCTGGGTCGGCGACCATCTGGCGTGTCCGGCGCCCGGCCTGGATGCACCGACATGCCTGGCCGCGGCGGCCGCGGTCACCGGCCGGATCGCGCTCGGCCTCAGCGTGATGCTGCTCGGGCTGCGCGCGCCGGCGTGGACGGCCAAGCAGCTGACAACGATCGACATCCTGTCCGGCGGACGGCTGCTGCTCGGCGTCGGCGTCGGCGGCGAGTTTCCGGAGGAGTTCGCCGCGGCGGGCGTGCCCGTCCGGCAACGGGGGGCTCGGCTGGACGAGACGCTCCGCGTGATCGGCGACCTGATCTGCGGCCGGCCGGTCGACTATCGGGGGACGTGCGTGCACGTCACCTCGCCCGGCCTGGAGCCCGCCCTGCCCGTCGTGCCGCCGCTCTACGTCGGCGGCCGCAGCGAGCCGGCGATCCGGCGCGCTGCGCACCACGGCGACATGTGGCTGCCGATGTGGCTCACCCCACGACGGCTGGCCGAGCGCTCGGCGCTGTTGGCGGCACTCGCCGACGAGGCCGGTCGACCGTGCCCGGGGACCGCCCTGCTGGTGGGGGTCAACATCGACGACGACCGCAGCCGGGCCCGCGCCGAGGCCGAGGCCCACATCCGCGGCCAGTACCGGATGGGCCTGGAGAAGGTCGAGCGCTGGACGCTGCTGGATAGCATCGACGGCGCCGTAGAGCAGCTCGATCGCTACCGCCAGGCGGGGGTCTCGGAGTTCGTGCTGATGCCGCTCGGACGAGCTCCGCTGGTTCAGTACGAGCGGCTGGCCGAGGTCCGCGCTCGACTGTACGCGGGGCTCCGCCCGGCGCCGGCGGAGGCCCGCGGTTGACCGACGGCAGCGCGTACCGGTATGACCCGTCGTCGTTCCGGAAGGTCTTCGAGCGGCATTTCACCTACCTGGCCGGCGTGGCTCGAAACAGCCACCGCTTCGCCACCCGCCAGGCCCTGCACGACCCCGCCACCGGGCGGCGCTGGACCTACGCCGAGCTGTGGGCGGACGCCGGGCGGCTGGCCGCCGGTCTGGCGCAGACCGGCGTGCGCCAGGGCGACCCCGTCGTGTTCTCGCTGTTCAACAGCGGGGAGTTCGTGCTGCTGTGGCTGGCGGCGCAGCGCCTGGGCGCGATCGCGGCGCCGATCAACTTCCGGCTCTCCCCCGGGGAGGTGGCGCATGTGCTGGACGACAGCCGCCCGCGCGGGTTCGTCTACGACGTCACCCTGGCCGACACCGCCGCCGCGGCGCTGGCGCGAGCGGACTATGCGCCCGCGCTGATCGCGGTCGTGGGCGACGATCCGACGGCCGCCCACGTCCCGTTCAGCGAGCTCTTGACCGGCCCATCCGCGCCGTCGCTCGCCTGGCCCGAGGTGAGCACGTATGCGGAGACGACCCGTCTGTACACGTCGGGCACCACGGGAATGCCGAAGGGCGTGTCGCTCAGCGGGCTCGTCGATGCACTCTCGGCTCACGACGTGATCATGCACTTCCCGCTCACGCCGGAGGACCGGACGCTCAACATGACACCCTGGTTTCATCGCGGCGGCCTCTACTCCGGGGGCCCCAATCCGGTCCTCTACTGCGGCGCCGAAGCGGTCGCCCTGCGCCAGTTTCATCCGGCGACCGTGCTGGACTGGGTGCAGGAGCACGGGCTGACGTTTCTGATCGGCGCGCCCACGAACCTGGCGCTGCTGACCGCCGAGCAGCAAGCGCGTCCCCGAGACCTCTCCACCCTCAATGGGATCGTGACGATGGGCGCCCCGCTGGACCGCGACGCCTGCCTGCGCTACCAGGAGGTGCTGACGCCGCGGATCTTCAACGGCTACGGCACCACCGAGGCCTTCTGGAACACGTTTCTGCGGCCGACTGACCTGCCCGAGCACGCCGGCTCGGCCGGTCGCGCCTGCACCGACGACGACGTCGCCGTCGTCCGGATCTACGAGGACCGCCCAGCCGATCCCGCCGACCACGCCGCCCGGGATGGGTCCGAGGTTGGCGAGGTCGTCGTGCGCTCGGTCAAGGCCGGCTACGCCTACGTCAACCAGCCCGAGGAGCAGGCCGCCCGATTTCGCGACGGCTGGCTGTACATCGGCGACCTGGCCACCTGGGACGAGGACGAGTACGTCACCATCGTCGGCCGCAAGGACGACATGATCATCTCCGGCGGCGAGAACGTGCATCCCACCCAGGTCGAGGCCGTGCTCGCCGAGCATCCCGGCGTCACCGACGCGGCTGTCGTCGGAGTGCCCGACGAGCGCTGGGGCGAGCTGGTGGTGGCGTATGTCGTTGCCGCCGACCCGGAGCTCGACGCCGCCGCCTGCGAGGCCCACTGTCACGGTCATCCGATGCTGGCCGCGTACAAGCGCCCCCGGGCGTACCGGTTCGTGCCTGAGCTGCCGATGACCGCGACTGGCAAGAAGGTCCACTACCAGCTGCGGGAGCAGGCCGTGCGCGATGCCGCCGAAGGCCGGCTCCAGCGGCCGTGACCGGAGCGCAGCGGCGGCCGTGAGCGCGCGCGAGGAGGGCGGCGACCCGGTGGTCACCGGGATCGGCGCCGTCACCCCGCTGGGGCTGACCGCGCCCGAGACGTGGCAGGGGCTGGTGGAGGGACGCTCGGGAGTGAGCCGGATCGAGAGCTTCGATGCGTCTGACCTGCCGGTGCAGATCGCCGGCGAGGTACGCGGCTTCGACGCCGAGGCGCTGCTCGGCCCCAAGCGGGCCCGGCGCTCGGCGCGCTTCAGCCAGCTGGCGGTGGCCGCCGCCCGCGAGGCGGTCGCCGACGCCGGGTTCCAGGCCGCCGCCGAGGCGGAGCGGACCGGGGTGGTCGTCAATGCCGCGGTGGCGGGCGGTCCCGAGACCGAGCGCAACGTGCGCGCGCTGCTGGAGGGCGGTCCGCGCGAGCTGAGCCCCTACTTCGTGCCGTCGACGATCCTGAACATGGCGGCCTGCGAGGTGGCGATCGACCTCGGGGCCCACGGCCCGGTCAACGCCAGCGCGCTGGCCTGCGCCAGCGGCACGGCGGCGCTGCTCGAGGCACGGCGGCTGATCCTCGGCGGCGAAGCCGACGTGGTCATCGCCGGCGGCACCGACGCGGGGATCGCCAAGGCGATGTTCGCCGGGCTGTCGCTGATGGGCCCGCTGTCGGAGCGCAACGACGCCCCGGCGCAGGCGAGCCGCCCGTTCGACGCTGATCGTGACGGGTTCGTGTTCGGCGAGGGCGCCGTCGTGATGGTGGTGGAGTCCGCCGGACACGCCCGCGCCCGCGACGCCACCGCGTACGGCACCATCGCCGGCGGCGCCCTGACCTCGGACGCGTTTCACATCAGCGCCCCGGAGCCGTCGGGGGCCCACGCCGCTCGCGCGATCGAATTGGCGCTGGCCAGCGCCGGCGTCGCGCCGGCCGAGCTCCACTACATCTGCGCCCACGGCACCGGGACGCGCGCCAACGACGCCTCCGAGACACGGGCGATCCACATCGCCCTCGGCGACGCGGCCGGCGACGTGCCGGCGAGCTCCCCGAAGTCGATGGTCGGCCACCTGATCGGCGCCGCCGGCGCGCTCTCGGCCATGGTCTGCCTGCTCGCGATCCGCGACGGGGTGCTGCCGCCGACGATCAACCTCGACACCCCGGATCCCGTCTGCGATCTCGACTACGTCCCACTGCAGGCGCGGCGGACCCCGGTCAGCGTCACCGCCGCCAACGCGTTCGGCTTCGGCGGCCAGAACTGCGTGATCGTGATCCGGGCTCTCGACTCCGGGCAGCCGAGCCGAACGCCCCAGCAGCGTTAGCTCCGCCGCTCCCGAGTCTCGTGTGCCCTGTGATCGTCATGGAGTCTCGTGATCGGTTCGCGACCGTGAGGCCTGCCGGGCGGCAACCGCGCTGGCGGACGTTTGCCGACGCTGGGGACGCAAACGTCGCCCAAGAAGCCGGCGGGGTCTGCTCCGAAGCCGGCCCTGCCGGCCCCCCACCAGCCGCCGCCTCCCGTAGCCCACGATCTCGCCCGAGCAACCGCGCGCGCCCAGACGTTGCTTGCGCCCCTCACGCCAGCCGTCGAGCTACAGCTAGGCGGCCTGGGCGAACGCCACCGCCGCCCCGATCCGCTCGGTGGTCGGCGGATGAGTCGCCAGCAGCCGCGTCACCCACTGCGGCGGGTCCAGATCGGCCACATTCTGTAGGGCGATCGTCCGCTCGAACGAGACGAATGCGTCCGGCGCCCCGGCCAGCTGCAGCGAGAAATGATCGGCGCGACGTTCGATCGCCCGCGACAGGCGATTGCCGATCGTCCCGATCGGCGCGCCGACCAGCGCCGCGGCCAGCGCGATCGCCGGCAACGCCGCCGCCGTCCCCCGCTCCGCCGACAGCTGCTCGCTCACCCGCTGGACGGCGAGCGCCGTCGCCGGAGCCACGATCGCGGCATACAGCACGTTGCGCGGCACGTCGCGATGTCGAACATGCCCAAGCTCGTGGGCGACGACGAGGCGGATCTCGTCTCGGCCGTAGCGATCCAGCAACGTGTCGTACAGGACGACCCGCTTGGTCGGGCCCAGGCCGCTGACGTAGGCGTTGGCGGCGGTGGTCCGGCGGCTGGCATCGACCGAGTAGACCTCGCCCACGTTCACGCCGGCGTCGCGCGCCAGCGCCAGCACATCGCTGCGGGTCTGACCCTCGGGCAGCGGGTCGAAGTCATTGAAGATGGGCTCCAGCACCACCGGCGCCAGCGCTGCCAGCACGGCCCCAAACGCCACCGATCCCGCGCTCACCGGCGCCCACCATGAGCGGGGGTAGCGCCGAGTGGCGGCGACCACGGCTCCACCTCCGGCGGCGCCGAACACCGTCTGGATGGCGCTCGCCTTGGCCAGATCGGCAGCCCACCCGCCCCAGGACTGGGTGTCCAGCCCGACCCGCATCGCCCGCCGCCGGGCGATCACCCGCAGCGGCAGCGATGGCAGCGACAAGGCCAGCGACAGGCCGGCCGCGCCCGCCGCGCCCGACAGCGCCGGCCGCGCCCACCGGCGGCGCAGCAGCGGCGGGGACCGTCGGGCGACGAGCGCCAGTGTCCCGAGATCGATCGCGCCTCGGCTCAGGCCGAGCGCCAGCTGTGGCCGGGCGAAACGACGGCCACGCGCGATCTCCGTCGGCGCTGAAGTAGGTGCTCGGATCGACCCGGATGGGCGCCACCGTCGGTGTCCGCGGGGTCAGCATCCGGCGGCCGCCGTCAGCCGCGGCAGCGGCGGCGAGCACCGGCCAGAGAACGTTCCAGCGCGAAGTAGGGCTCACCCGCGAGACTGTAGCCATGCGAGTCGCGATCGTCTCCGACATCCACGGCAACCGGCAGGCCTTTGACGCGGTGCTCGACGCCATCGCCGATACCGACTGCGCGGAGATGTGGTGCCTGGGCGATCTAGTCGGCTACGGGGCCGACCCGGACGCCTGCGTGGCGCTGGCCCGGGAAGGCGCCGCGGTCTGCCTCGCCGGTAACCACGACCTGGGTGTCCGGGGCACGATCCCGCTCGAGCAGTTCTCCCGCGGGGCGGCGTTGGCGGCCACCTGGACCCAGCACGAGATCGGCGCGCAGACGCGCGCCTACCTGGATGCGCTGGAGCCGGTCAACGTCGAGGAGCCGGTCGCGCTCTATCACGCCAGCCCGCGGGACCCGGTGTGGGAGTACGTGCTGTCGCCGCTTCAGGCGGAGCTCTGTTTCGACGTCCAGAAGCGCCGGGTGGCGCTGATCGGCCATTCGCACGTCGCCCTGTCGTTCTCCCGCGCTCCCGGCGAGCCGGCCACCGGCCAGACCCGCGGCGACGGTGAGGAGGTCGACCTCCGGGAAGGCGAATGGCTGGTCAATCCCGGCAGCGTCGGACAACCCCGGGACGGTGACCCGAGGGCCGCCTGGTTGGAGCTGGACCTATCGGAATGGCGGGCGATCTACCGCCGCACCGACTACGACATCGCCGGCGCCGCAGCCGCGATCCGCGCCGCCCGGCTGCCCGACTCGCTGGCGGAGCGCCTGCTCTACGGCCAGTAGCCCTAACTTCAAGGAAATCCTGCCAGCCTCTAAAGTCAGGCGGCCGATGGGCTTTGGCACCCGAGCATTCCTGGCCGGCGGCCTAGGGTTTGCGGCCGCGTTTGTCGTCGCCTGTGGCGGCGGCGCCGGCCTGCTCTCGGCGCAGCAGGGCAGCGCCATCAACAGCCAGCTGGACTCGATCTCCTCGGCGCTGGCCTCCGGCGACTGCGGGACCGCGGCGAGCGCGGCCGCGGCTCTGACCAACGCGGTCACGAACCTTCCCTCCGGCGTGAACACCACTCTGGCCAAGAACCTCAGTCAGGGCGCCGAGACGGTCAGTCAGCTCCAGGGTCGGGACTGCACCACCACCACCAGCACCACGACATCGACGACCACCAGTACCTCGACGTCGACCACGAGCACTCCGACCAGCCCCACCGTCACCTCGACTACGCTCACAAATCCAACCTCGACGACCCCCACCAATCCCACGACCCCCACGACCCCCACCAGCTCCCCGCCACCCACGAGCACATCGTCGACCAACAACGGCGGCGCTGGAATCCCGCCGGGTAACGGGAAAAGCGGCGGACATGGCAACAACGGCGGCGGTAACGGCAACGGCAATGGCAGCGGTGGCAACGGCGTCGGCGGTAATGGACAATGACGGGCACGACCACCATCGCCGGTAGATACAAGATCGAGGGTCGCCTGGGCGTGGGCGGAATGTCCACCGTCCATCTGGCGTTCGACAATCGGTTGGAGCGTTACGTGGCCCTCAAGCTGCTGGCCGAGCATCTGGCCGACGATCCAACCTTCGTCTCGCGCTTTCGCCGCGAGGCGCTCGCCGCTGCCCGCCTCGTGCACCCCAACATCGTGCAGGTGTTCGATTTCGGCTTTGACTCCGGACACCACCAGCACTTCATCGTGATGGAGCACGTGACCGGCAACTCCTGCGCCGAGCTGCTGCGTGACCGCGGCCATCTCGACGTCGCTGAATCGGTGGACATCGTCACCCAGGCGTGCCGCGGGCTGGACTACGCCCACCGTAACGGGGTCGTGCACCGTGACGTGAAACCGGGCAACCTGCTCGTCTCTGACTCCGACGTGGTCAAGCTGGCGGACTTCGGGATCGCTCGGGCAACCGACCAATCGAGCATCACCCAGGTGGGCTCGGTCCTCGGGACCGCCGCCTATCTGTCACCGGAACAGGCTCGGGGCGACGAGGCGGGTCCGCGGGCCGACCTGTACTCGCTCGGGGTCGTCACCTACCAGCTGATCTCGGGACGCCTGCCCTACGAGGCCGGCTCGCTGTCCGAACTGGCGCTCAAGCAGCAGCGCGAGTCACCGACCCCGCTCGATGACCTCTGTCCCGACGTTCCGCACTCACTGGCCCAGGCGGTGGCGGTGGCGCTGGCGATCGACCAGCGGGCGCGGCCCCGCGACGCCATGGTCCTCGCCGCCTCGCTGCGGGATGGAGCCCACGGAGTGGCGCCCGCCGCCGCGGCCGGCCTGGCGACGAGCGCCACCCGGGTCACGCCCGACGGGCGCACGGCGGCGACGCGGGTGGCTCCCCGGCCGACCGATCCCACGACGCCGGTGGCCCGAGCGCCCCGTCAGGTCCCGTCACGGCCACCGGAGCGGGCGCAGGCGCCCCCGACGACGCGCCGTCCCGCCGTCCCGCCGCGCCCCGCTCGCGCCCGCCGCGGACTGCGGCGCTTCATGGCGCTGCTGGCGCTGGTCGCGGTGCTCGCCCTGATCGTGATCGCCGCCCTGCTGATCTCCAACAGCACCTCGAGCACGGTCGTCCACTATCAGAAGGTCATCTCCCACGACGCCCAGTCGGCGATCGATCAGCTGCGCGGCCTCGTCAACAAGTACACGAAGTAGCCCCGGGCGCGGCGCCGGCGCGCAGCTGGGCGGAGACCTCGGCCAGCCGGCCGGAGTCGATCGCGGCGCGCAGGTCGGCCATCAGCCGGGCGATGAAGCCGAGGTTGTGCAGGGTGACCAGCCGCAGGGCGGTGAGCTCGCGGGCGCGCAGCAGGTAGTGGAGGTAGGCGCGGGAGAATCCGGCCGCGCACGCCGGGCAGGGGCAGCCGTCCAGGATCGGCTCGGCGCAGCTGCGCCAGCTTCCCTTGACGAGGTCGACGCGCCAGCGCGTCGCCGGATCGGGCACGAGCGCCACTCCGTGGCGACCCAGCCGCGTCGGCATCGCGCAATCGAACGTGTCGACGCCCTGACCGACGGCCGCGATCAGATCGTCGACCTCCCCGATCCCCAGCAGGTGGCGCGGGCGCTCAGATGCGATGCGCTCCAGCTCCGCCGTAGTCCAGTCGACCACCTCGTACATCTGCGCCTTGTCCTGGCCGAGCGAGCCGCCGATCGCGATCCCGTCGCAGCCGCTGGCGGCGACGGCGCCCGCGGAGTGCATTCGCAGGTCGTGCTCCACCCCGCCCTGGACGATGCCGTAGACCACCTGGCCGGGCGGTCCCTCGCGCTCGTGCCAGTCCAGGCAGCGCGCCAGCCAGCGGTGGGTGCGCTCCATCGCGCGCGCGGTGTAGTCGCGGGTGACGTGAAACGGCGTGCACTCGTCGAGCACGAGCGCGATGTCGGAGCCGAGCGCGGCCTGTACCTCCATCGACGTCTCGGGTCCGAGGAAGCGTTCGCCGCCGTCCACATAGGAGCGAAATCGCACCCCCGCCTCCTCGATCGCGAGGATCGTGCCGGTGGAGTCGCCGCCGGCTCCGGGGCGTCGGCGACCCTTGATCTCGTCGGCGACCCCGCCGTGGCCCATCGAGAACACCTGGAAGCCGCCCGAGTCGGTGATGATCGGGGCGTTCCAGCGCATGAACTCGTTCAGGCCGCCGAGCTGCGCCACCAGGTCGGGACCCGGGGCCAGGAACAGATGGAAGGTGTTGCCGAGCACCATCTCATAGCCGAGCTGGGTGAGATCGCGCGGCTCGAGCGTCTTGACCGCGCCTCGCGTGGCCAGGGGCACGAACGCCGGGGTGCTGACCGCGCCGTGAGCGAGGTGCAGCGTGCCGGTGCGGGCGCGGGAGCCGGGGCACCGGGTGGCGACGGTGAACATGAGACGGACCCTATCCGGGGGGCGCCGCGTAGCCTCAGGCAATCGCGTCCAGTGCCGCCATAAGGCTTTTTGGGGCGGCCGCTTGCGCGGCCGTGTGTATGGCGTTGGCGGCGTGCGGCTCGGCGCGATCCGGGGCGCGGGTGGACGCCGCCGCGGGGCGGCCCGTGTTCGCCGACGCCTGCTCCGCCTGCCATTCGCTCTCTGGCACCCACGATCCCCAGCTTCAGGGCGGCGACCTGCTGCACTTTCACGCCTCCCGCCACCAGATGACCCAGCTGACTCGCGAGATGCCGGTCCCCCACCCCCTCACCCGCTCTCAGCTGCGGGCGGTGGTCAGCTTCGTGATCGACGCCGAGCGCGGCCGCGCCCCCGGTTGACCCGCCGCCGGTCAGCCCGGGCCGGTCAGCGCGCGCCGACGGGGACCAGTTCGCCGACCGCGCTCAGCGTCGCCGTCGGTGACTGGCCACCGGCCACGAGGATGGCGTGACCGATGGTGATCGCCGCCGCATCCGAGGTCGGGGTCGGCAGGTGTCCGGCGGCCCGAACCCGGCCGGTGACGGGATCGATCGCGTAGACGGCGGCGGTCTGGGCGTTGAGGAGATCGCCGCGGCCGCCGATCAGGTAGACGCTGGCCCCGAGGGTGGCGGCGTTGCCGTGGGTGGTCGGGTGCGGGAAGCGTCCCGATCCGTCGCACCCGGTGGGTCACCAGGTCGAAGCGGTAGATGGCGTCGCTGGCGGCCTCGGGGGTGGAGCCGCCGAGGACCAGCAGGCTTGCGTCCGCCACCGCCACCGCGGCATAGCGAAGCCCGACGGGGAGGTGGGCCTGCACTTGCGGCGCCGATCCCGGATGCCAGGCGACGATCGTGTTCAGGTAGGTGGTGCCGTCGTAGCCGCCGACGATGTAGGCGGTTCCGCCCGCCTGGGCCACGGCGACGTCTGACTGCGCCACCGACAGCGCGCCCGCCTGACCCACCGCCCCCGAGACCGGGTCGTAGCTGAGGATGTGGTCGAGCTCGGTCGTATAGCCGCCGCCGAACACGTAGACCTTGCCGGCGAGCGCCGCGGCCTGGGCATCGTGCTGGGGGCCCGGGAGGGCCCCGGTGTGCAGCACCCGCTGGCGGTCGGCCACCAAGATGCCGGCGCTCGAGACGTCGGCGCCGTCCAACCCGCCCAGCATCACGAACCGGCCCCCGCCGAGCGCAGCGGTCGCCGGATCGCGCAGCGGGGCCGGGAGCGAGTACAGCGAGCGGTAGGTCAGCCTCGGGTCGATGGCCGGTGGGGTCCGGGCGGGCTTGGCTGGGCGCTTCGTGGCGGTGGTGGAGGAGCCGGCGCCGGAGCCGCCGCACCCGGTCAGGAGCAGGGCCAGCCCGAGCACCCCCGACAGCACCGCCCGCCTGCTGGCTGTGAGAGCGACGATGGCGCGAGCGTAGCCCACGCGCGCCAGGCTCATCTGTGAATACTCTCACCCGGCGCAGGCGCCGACTTGATCGGCGGCGGGAACACTCGCCGCGTGCCCGCTCGCCGCGTCGTTGCCCTCCTCGCGGTGGCCGCCGCGGTGGGACTCGCGGGCTGTGGGGGCAGCTCCCATCGCCCCACCACGAGCACCGCTACGTCCGTGGATCTGCCGCATCCCGCCTCCCCGGCAGACCGCGATCCGGCGGGCGGCGTCGATGTCTATCGCGCCGACGCGCCCGGCAACCTGAGCCCGGTCGTCCGTGACGATCCGGCGCTCGTCTACGTGCCCAACAGTCTCAGCAACACCGTTGATGTGATCAGCCAGCGGACGCTGAAGATCGTCAGGCAGTTCCCGACCGGAGCCCTGCCCCAGCACGTCACGCCGGCGTGGAACCTGAAGACGCTGTACGTCGACAACGACCTCGGCAACACCCTGACCCCGATCAGTCCGCGAACCGGCGCTCCGGGGCGCCCGATCCCGGTCGAGGATCCCTACAACCTGTACTTCACCCCGGATGGGCGGTACGCGATCGTCGTCGCCGAACGCCTGCAGCGCCTGGATTTCCGGCTCCCGAACACGATGCGCCTGGTCCACTCGCTGTACATCCCGAGCTGCCGGGGCATCGACCACATGGACTTCTCAGCCGACGGCCGGTACGCCTTCGCCAGCTGCGAGTTCAGCGGCATGATGGTCGAGGTCGATCTCCGAACCCAGCGGGTGATCGCCACGCTGATGCTCAACCACGGGGATTCGAGCCCCCAGGACGTGAAGCTGTCGCCCGACGGACGCACGCTCTACACCGCCGACCAGTTGGCGGGAGGCCTGTGGGAGATCGATCCGGCGAGCTTTCGCGTTATCGGCTTCCTGCGCACCGGCGCCGGCGCCCATGGCCTGTACCCGAGTCGCAACGCCCAGGTCATGTACGTGTCCAACCGCGTGGCCGGCAGCGTCTCGGTGGTGAGCTTCCGGACGCGAAGGGTGATCGACACGTGGCAGCTTCCCCTGCCGGCGAGCCCGGACATGGGCGGTGTCTCGGCGGACGGCTCCACCCTCTGGCTGAGCGGCCGCTACAACGCCGTGGTGTACGCGATCGATACGCGCACCGGTCGCCTGCGGGCCGCGATACCGGTCGGCGAGGGGCCACACGGCCTTTGCGTATGGCCGCAGCCAGGTCGGTATTCGCTCGGCCACACCGGGATCATGCGCTGAGCATCGCCAACGCCGGCGGCCACGGCGCCGGCTGCGTCGCGGGGCTCGCGCATCCGAACCCCGCGGCGCTGCGTCGCGGGGCTCGGAGCGACTCGCATCCGAACCCCGCGGAGCCTGCCGAACCTATGCCGCGGGGGCCTCGTCGGTCTCAGAGGCCGCGTGCTCGGCGCCCTCGATCGCCTCTGGCTCGCTACCGGCAGCGCCGACCGAGATCTGGACCTTGCGCGGCGTGCGCTGCGCGGGCTTGGGGACCGTCACCTCCAGCACGCCCTTGTCGAAGGTCGCGTGGACGGACTCGGGATCGACCCCTTCGGGAAGGGTCAGTGACCGGCGGAACGAGCCCGAGCTGCGCTCGACCCGGTAGTAACCGGCCTTGCGATCCTCGTGCTCGGTCTTGCGCTCACCAGAGATGGTCAGCACGTTGTCGTCGAGCTCGAGGTTGACGTCGGACTCCGACATTCCGGGCAGGTCGGCCCGGAGGACGAAGTCGCCCTCGGTCTCGACCAGGTCCATCGCCGGCAGCCAGCGGCGCAGCGATCCGCCGTTGGTGGCGGTGGGGGTGTCGAAGTAGGTGTTGAACAGCCGGTTCATCTCGTTCTGGATCGTGCCCAGCTCGCGGACCGGCTCCCAGCGGATAAGTGCCATCAGAACCTCGCTTTGTGAAGACTTCAGAGTTGTCCGTGACTGCATTATGAAATCTTAGTCTAGCAATGTCAAGTTTTCTTCTGAGAGGTCGGTCGGCTGAGCGCCCGCACGGCTGGGTGCGCTCCGGGCGCCGGCGAAACCGCTCGCATCCAATGCGCACGCACCCCGGACCCCGCCCGCGGCCCCCGGGGCGACGCCTATTCGATCAGCGATCGTCCCGACATCTCGTCCGGCTGCTCGATCCCGAGCATCTGCAGCAGCGTGGGCGCCACGTCGGCGAGCACCCCGCCGTCGCGCAGCGACAGCTCGGGCACGGTCACGATCACCGGCACCGGACTGAGCGAATGCGCCGTGTTGGGACTGCCGTCAGGCTCGAGCATGTTGTCGGCGTTGCCGTGGTCGGCGGTGATCAGGCACGCCCCGTCCGACTCCAGCACCGCCTCCACGACCTCACCGAGGCAGCGATCGACGGTCTGCACCGCCTCGATTGCCGCCTCGATCACGCCGGTGTGGCCGACCATGTCGGCGTTGGCGAAGTTGATGATCCCGAAGCGGTATCGGTCCTCCGGCCCGGCCCGCCACGCCTGCGTGAACGCTGCCGCCGCCTCGGGGGCGCTCATCGCCGGCTTGTGATCGTAGGTGGGAACGTCGCGCGGCGACGGCACCAGCTCGCGCTTTTCGCCGTCGTACGGGGTCTCCTCGCCACCGTTGAAGAAGTACGTCACGTGCGGGTACTTCTCGGTCTCGGCGACGTGCAGCTGGCGCCCGCCAGCGGCGGCGATCACCGCGGACAGCGTCGTCTGCGGGCGCTGCGGCGCGAACGCAACCGGATACGGCCAGCCCTCCTCGTACTCGGTCATCGCCGTGTACCGCGCCACCGGCTCGGCGCCACCCCGATCGAACTCGGCGAAGCCCGGCTCGGCCAGCGCGCGGGTGATCTCGCGCATCCGATCCGGGCGGAAGTTGAGGCCGAGAACACTGTCGCCGGGCCGGATACACGCCTCATCCCCCACCGCCACCGGGCTGATGAACTCGTCGGTCTCGTCGCGCCCGTAGGCGTCGCGGGCGGCCTGAGCTCCGCCGTCGGCCCGATGCTCGGCGTCACCGTGGACGAGCAGGTCGTAGGCGAGCTTGACGCGGTCCCAGCGATCGTCGCGATCCATCGCGTAGTACCTCCCCACGACCGTGCCGATCCGCCCATGCCCGGCCTCCTGCATCCACGTTTCCACCTGCTCCAGGAAGCCGGCGCCCGACGTCGGCGGCGTGTCCCGGCCGTCGGTGAAGGCGTGGAGCACCAGATCGGGCACCTGAAGCGACTCCGCGAGCGCGATCAGCGCGCGCAGATGCTCCAGGCTCGAATGCACCCCGCCGTCGGACACCAGCCCGATGACGTGGACCCGCTCGGCGTCGGAGAACGCCGCGTGCAGCGCCTCGTTGTCGGCGAACGCGCCTCGCTGCGCGGCGGCGTCGATCCGGGTCAGGTCCTGCTCGATCACGCTGCCGGCGCCCAGGTTGAGGTGGCCGACCTCGGAGTTGCCCATCTGGCCGGCGGGGAGTCCGACGGCACGGCCGCAGGCGGTCAGCGTGGTGGTGGCAAATCGCGACCACAGCTCGTCGAACACCGGCGTCTGAGCCTGCGCAACGGCGTTTCCGGGTCCGGGATCGGCCAGTCCCCAGCCGTCGAGAACGATCAACGTCGCCCGCGGCACGGGCAGGCCACCCGGCCCGGACGCGCCGCTCACCGCGAAACCGCGGACACGATCGCGGCGAAGTCGTCGGCGTCGAGGCTCCCTCCGCCCACCAGCGCGCCGTCGATGTCGGGCAGCGCCAGCAGCTCGGCGGCGTTGTCGGGCTTGACGCTGCCCCCGTAGAGGATCCGAGTCAGTTGCGCCTGCGCCTGCGAGCGATCGGCAACCAGCGCCCGCACGAACGCGATCGCCTCTTGGGCCTGCTCCGCGGTCGCCACCTGCCCCGTTCCGATCGCCCAGATCGGCTCGTAGGCGATCGCGACCTCCCCCAGCCGGTCAGCGTCGAGTCGCGCCAGGTCCTCCTGCACCTGGTGGCGGAGCTTTCGCTCGGTGTCCCCGCGCTCGCGCTCCTCCTCGGTCTCGCCGACGCACAGGACGGGGAGCAGCCCGGCGTCCAGCGCCGCGGGTACCTTCAGCGACAGCGCCCTGTCGGTCTCGCCGAACATCTCGCGTCGCTCGGAGTGGCCGAGAATGACCCCCTGCACCTCCAGCTCGGTCAGCATCGGCGCCGACACCTCTCCGGTGAACGCGCCCGCGTCATCCTGATGCATGTTCTGGGCGTAGACCGCGACTCGGGAGCCGCGGGTGGAGTCGACCATCGCCGCCAGCGCGGTGTACGGCGGGCAGATGGCGACATCGACCCGGTCGACCGAGGAGACCCGGGGCAGCAGCGCCTGGATGAACTGCTCGGCCTCCGCCACGGTCTTGTGCAGCTTCCAGTTGCCGGCGATCAGCGGCGTCCGGGGGGAGACTGACTCACCGCTCATCCCAGCGCCTCCACGCCCGGCAGTGTCCGACCCTCCAGCAGTTCCAGCGATGCCCCGCCACCCGTCGACAGATGCGTCACCTTGTCGGCGAGCCCGAACCGCTGCAACGCAGCCGCCGAGTCGCCGCCCCCCACCACCGTCACCGCCGCGCTGCGAGCGACCGCCTCGGCCACCGTGCGCGTGCCGGCGGCGAACGGCTCCAGCTCAAACGCGCCCATCGGCCCGTTCCAGAACACCGTGCCCGCGGTGGCGATCAGCGTGGCGTAGGCGTCGGCGCTGCGGGGGCCGATGTCGAGTCCCACCATGCCCTCGGGCACGTCCACCCCGTCCAGGGGGACGGCGGTCGCGTCGGCGGCGAAGCGCTCGGCGGTCACCAGGTCGGACGGCAGCTGGATCGTCGCCGTGTCATCGGATCCGGCGGCGATCGCCTGACGGGCGAGCTCCACGTCCTCGTCGGCGCACAGCGAGTCGCCCACCGAATGGCCCCGGGCCTTGAAGAACGGAAAGCACATCGCGCCTCCGATCAGGATCGTGTCGGCGACGCGCTGAAACGCTCCGATCACCCCGATCTTGTCGCTCACCTTCGCGCCCCCCAGCACGGCCACCAGCGGTCGCGTCGGGTTGTCCAGCAGTCCGTTCAGGGTGCTGACCTCGCGCTCCAGCAGCAGCCCGGCGGCGTGGTCGGCGATCAGCTCGGCGACACCCTCGGTGGAGGCGTGAGCGCGATGCGCCGCGCCGAACGCGTCGTCGACGTACGCGTCGGCCAGCTGCGCCAGGTCGGCGGCCAGCGCGGGATCGTTGTCGGTCTCCCCCGGCTCGTACCGGATGTTCTCCAGCAGCAGGACTTCGCCATCGCCGAGCTCGTGGGCCAGCTCGGTGACCGCCGGCCCCCGCGCCCCGGGAGCGAGCCTGACCCGCGCGCGCAGCAGCTCCGACAGGCGCTCGGCGACCGGGCGCAGCGACAGGTCCGGCTCGCGGTCCTGAGGCCGGCCGAGATGCGAGACCAGGATCAGCCTGGCGCCGCCGTCGCGCAGCGCTTCGATCGTCGGCAGGGCGGACCGGATGCGGATGTCGTCGGTGATCTCGCCGTCGTGCAGCGGGACGTTGAAGTCGACCCGGACGAGGACCCGCCTGCCTCGGAGGTCGCCCAGGTCCGAAAGCTGTCTCACAGCAGCCGTTGTACGAGATCGGAGACGCGGTTGGAGTAGCCCCACTCGTTGTCGTACCAGGCCACGACCTTGACCATGGTCTCATCCATCACCGAGGTCAGCAGCGAGTCGACGATCGACGAGGCCGGGTTCTTGACGATGTCCGAGGACACGATCGGGTCCTCGGTGTAGGCCATCAGGCCCTGTAGCGGACCGGCGTCGGCGGCGGCCTTCAGCGCGCCGTTGATCTCGTCCACGCTCGTCGGGCGCGAGACCTCTACCGTCAAGTCGACGACGCTGCCGGTGGGCAGCGGTGCGCGCACCGCGAATCCATTGAGCTTGCCGTTCAGCTCGGGGATGATGAGACCGATCGCCTTCGCCGCGCCGGTGGAGGCCGGGATCAGGTTGACCGCGGCGGCCCGCGCCCGCCGAAGGTCGCGGTGGGGCATGTCCTGGAGGCGCTGGTCGGCGGTATAGGCGTGGATCGTGGTCATCAGGCCGTGCTTGATGCCGACCGTGTCGTGCACGACCTTCGCGATCGGGGCCAGGCAATTGGTGGTGCAGGAGGCGTTGGAGATCACCCGGTGGTTGTCGCGGTCATATACCTCGTCGAAGTTGACGCCGAGGGCGACGGTGACGTCGGGATCCGTGGCCGGAGCCGAAATCACGACCTTCTCGGCCCCGGCCTCCAGGTGCTTGGCGGCGTTCTCGCGGTCGGTGAACAACCCGGTCGACTCGATCACCACCTCCGCGCCCAGATCTCCCCACGGCAGCGCCGCCGGATCGCGCTCGGCCAGCACCCGGATCTCCTTGCCGTCGACCGATAGACCGGCCGTGGTGGCCTCGACGGTGCCGGGAAACGGCCCGTAGCTGGAGTCGTACTTGAGCAGGTGCGCGATCGTCTTGGGCTCGACGAGATCGTTGACCGCCAGCCACTCGATGTCCGCGCCGCGCTCGTAGGCCGCCCGAAACACGTTGCGACCGATCCTCCCGAAGCCGTTGATTGCCACGCGTACAGCCATGCGCACTGCCTCCTTGCCCGACTGAGGTTCGATCAAAACGTCCGGCGCGGCGCGCCGAGCCCGGCTGGCGACAGGCTATCTGAAGCAGAGTGGCGATCCGGGCGCCGGCTCCATCGACGTGACCCGGCTCAGCGGCGGGAGACGATCTCGATCCGCAGCCGATCGGGATCTCGCAGATAGGCGGCGTAGTAGCGCCGGCCGTATTGGGGGCGCTGTCCGGGCGGCCCGTCGTCGTCCCCGCCATTGCCCAGCCCTCCTCGGTACGCGGCGTCGACGGCCGCCTTGCCACTGGCCTGGAGCGCCAGATGGCCGTAGCCGGGCGCGGGCGCCCGCCCCCGCTCGGTGAAGAAGATCAGCGGCCCGTTGACGCCGTAGGCGACCATCTGCTCTTCGTCGAGCATCCGCCGCGCGCCGAGCGCGAAGAACACCGCATCGTAGAAGCGGACGGTGCGCTTCAGGTCCGACACCTCGTAGCCGACGTGGTCGATCACGCCGGCGCGTCCCCGGGGGAGCGGATCACGCCGGCGTGTCGAGGTCGTAGTCGCTCACGCCGGCTCGTCCACGTCGCGGTCGGTCACGTCGATCAGGTAGCCGTTCTGGTCACCGTAGCGGTCGGCCAGGTGGTGGGCGATCGCCACCGATCGGTGCCGGCCTCCGGTGCAGCCGACGGCGATCACCAGGTGCGCCTTGCCCTCGGCCAGGTACTGCGGCAGCAGATAGTCCAGCAGTGGGTGCAGGCGCGCGTAGAACGCGTCGAGAGCGCCGTCCTGGTTGATGAACTGGACCACGGCGGGATCCACTCCCGTGAGCGGTCGCAGGTCGGGCTCATAGTGGGGATTGGGCAGGAAGCGCACGTCGAACAACAGATCGGCGTCGCGGCTGGCGCCATACTTGAAGCCGAAGCTCTGGAACGTCACCGCCAGGCGGCCTGGGGTCCGGGTTGGCAGCAGCTCGTCGGTCAGCTTGCGCCGCAGCATCGCCGCCGTCAGCTGGCTGGTGTCGATGACGACGTCGGCGCCGGCCCGCAGCGGCGCCAGCAGCTCCCGTTCGCGCATGATCCCCTCGGTCACGCTCCCGCTGGGTGCCAGGGGGTGGCGCCGGCGCGTCTCCTTGTACCGCGTCAGCAGCGTCTCCTCGTCGGCCTCCAGGAACAGGACCCGGTGCCTCACTCCGCTGGCGCGCAGACCCTCCAGCATCGCGGCCAGCCCCTCGAAGTAGCTCCCCCCGCGCGCGTCGGAGACCACCGCGGCGCGCGCGACCTTGGAGCCGACGTGCATGAACAGATCGATCAGCGACCGGATCATCTCCGAGGGCAGGTTGTCGACGCAGAAGTAGCCCTCGTCCTCGAATGCGGCCATCGCGGTCGACTTCCCGGCCCCGGAGAATCCCGTGATGACCACCAGATCGGTTAGCGCCGACGCCTCCATCCACCTTGAAGCTTGACGCCTGTGGCGGACGGGGGTGGCGTCTGTCCCTGCGCACGATCGTCGGACCTGTGCCACTATGGCCCGCGTGCTTCGCCGCCGCGTCTGCATCGCGATCGTGGCGGCGCTCGGATTCGCAATGTCGGGAGCCGTCGGTGCCCAGGCCGACGTCATCGGCGCGACTGTGGCGACGACGCCGAGCGGCCAGGCCATGGCGCCCGGCTTCGTCGGGGTCTCGTTCGAGTACCGGGCGCTGCATACGTATACGGGCCGCGATCCGCGGGCTGTCGATCCCGTGCTGCTCGGCCTGCTCCGTGGCCTGGCCCCCGGCCAGTCGCCGGTGATCCGGATCGGCGGCGACAGCACCGACGGGAGCTGGTGGCCGATCCGCGGGATGATCCCGCCGGGCGGGATCTACTATCCGATCACCCAGGGGTGGTTGCGCACCACCCAGGCCCTGGCCAAGGATCTGAACGCGAAGCTGATCCTCGGAATCAATCTCGCCGCGGGGCGGCCGGCGATCGCCGCCGCCGAGGCCCGGGCGTTCACCGAGGGGATCGGCGCCCGGTACATCGACGCGCTGGAGATCGGCAATGAGCCGGATCTCTACGGGGTGTTCCCGTGGTATCGCGACCGCCGCGGCCACATCTTCCACGCCCGTAAGCGTGGCTATGACATGAAGGCCTACACCAAGCAGTTCAGCCAGTGGAGCCAGACGTTGCCGAACCTGCCGCTGGCCGGGCCGGCGACCTCGGGCCCGGCGTGGATGGGCGGCCTGAATCGCTTCCTCTCGGCCGAGAAGCGGCTGAAGCTGGTCACCTACCACCGCTACGCGCTGCGCGCCTGCGTGACCGATCCAAGCGGCTCCGGCTTTCCGTCGATCACCAACCTGCTGGCCGACAGCTCGTCCGCCGGCCTGGCGGCGCCGATGGCCGGTTACGTGCGGACCGCCCACCAGCACCGGCTGCCGTTCCGCGTCGCCGAGATGAACTCTGCCTCGTGCCAGGGGGGCAAGGGGGTCAGCGATACGTTCGCGTCCGCGCTGTGGGCGCTGGACACGATGTTCAACTTTGCGGCGGTCGGGGTCGACGGGGTCAACCTGCACATGCTCCCCGGCTCCAACTACGAGCTGTTCACCGTCTCGCACACCGCCTCTGGCACCTGGCAGGCGTTCGTCCACCCCGAGTACTACGGACTGCAGATGTTCGCCCAGGCCTTCCCGCCCGGAGCCCGGCTGCTGCCGGTGACGGCGCCGAGCGGATCGGTCAAGGTGTGGGCCACCCTCGGCTCCGACGGCGCGATCCGGGTGACGCTGATCAATCAGGACACGCTCAACGAGCACGACGTCCAGGTCTCGATCCCCGGAGCCAGCATCGCCGGCTCTCTGGAGACGCTCCAGGCGCCAAACGTGAGCTCCACCTCCGCCATCAGCCTGGGCGGACAGTCGTACGGCGCGGAGACGACCACCGGCACCCTGCCGACGCCGGCGGCCACCCCGGTGGCTCCCGCTCAGGGCCTCTACACGGTGCCGCTGGCCCCGGGCTCGGCCACGCTGATGACGATCGGCGGCGCGCCGCCCAGCTCGAGCGGGTCGGGGTCGGGGGGGTCCGGGTCGGGGGGGTCCGGGTCGGGGGGCGGGTCCGGGTCGGGCGGGTCCGGGTCGGGCGGGTCCGGGTCGGGCGGGTCCGGCGGCGGCGGAGTGGGCGGCGGCGGCTCCGCGCCGTAGCGCAACCGGGATCGCCCCACGTTGATGGCAATCCGGTTCTGTGGGAACCTTTTTGCCCTCCACGTCGGCTCGCCGGCGGCTTGTCATCCACGTCGGCTCGCCGCCAGCTCGTCATCCACGTCGGCTCGCCGGCGCCTTGTCATCCCCGTCGGCTCGCCGCCAGCTCGTCATCCACGTCGGTTCGCCGGCGCCTACACCCCGGTCTTGTGCAGCTCCCGGTATACGTCGCGGGCCAGCTTGCCGGGTACCCCCGGCACCGACTCCAGTTCCTCGCGGGAGGCGGCCAGGATCGCGTCGGGCGAGCCGAAGTGAGCCAGCAGTGCGCGCTTGCGGGCCGGCCCCACGCCCGGCAGGTCGTCCAGGACTGAGGCGGTCATCGCCCGGTCGCGGCGAATCCGGTGGTGGGTGATGGCGAACCGGTGGGCCTCGTCGCGGACGCGCTGGAGCAGCTGGAGCTCGGGCGTGTCGTGGGCGAGGACCAGCGGTAGGTCGCGACCGGGAATGAACACCTCCTCGATCCGCTTGGCCAGCGAGATCACGGTCACGCCGCGCTCACGGAACCCCTCCAGCGCCCGCAGCCCGGCCGACAGCTGGCCGCGGCCGCCGTCGATGACGACGACGTTGGGCAGCGCGGCGAAGCTTGGATCGTAGTCCTTGTCGTGCGGCGAGACGTCGCGCTGGCGCTCCCAGCGGTTGATCCGCCGGCCGAGCACCTCCTCCATCGCGGCGAAGTCGTCGGGCCCGTAGTCGCCGTTGCCGTTGGCGGAGTCACCGACGGTGAACACCCGGAACCGGCGGTAGTCGGACTTCTTGGGCGCGCCGCCCTCGAACACCACCATCGACGCCACCGTGTTGGTGCCCATCAGCGTCGAGATGTCGAAGCACTCGATCCGCAGGGGGATGGTGTCCAGTCCGAGCGCGTGCTGGAGCCCGTCCAGCGCCTCCACGCGCTGCTGGCGACGGCGCTCGGAGCGCAGTTTCTCCTGGTCGATGGCCAGCTTCGCGTTGCGCTCGGCGAGCTCCAGGATCCGCCGCTTGTCGCCGCGCTCGGCCGGACGGATCTCCACATGCCCGCCGCGCCGCGCTGACAGCGCCTCGGCCAGGGCGGGAAGCGAGCCGAGCTCGCGTTGGACGATGACCAGCGGCGGCACCGACATCGCGCTGGCGTAGTACTGCAGGATGAACGCCTCGCCGACCTCGGCCAGTTCCGCCCCCGCCGCGTTGTCCAGGTAGAAGCTCTGGCGGTCCGACAGCACCCCGTCACGGATCTGGAACACCTGAGCGTTGGCCTCGCCCTCGGCCACCGCCACCGCGATCGCGTCCATCGACCCGTCGCCGTCGTGGGCCACCCGCTGGCGCTCGAGCAGCGACCGGACCGCGCGCAGACGGTTGCGTTCGCGCGCGGCATCCTCGAAGCGCTGCTCCTGCGCCGCGAGCCGCATCTCGTGTTGCAGGTCGCGCTCGATCTCCTTATAGCGGCCGGAGAGGAAGGCGATCACGCCGTCAATCGCCTTGCGGTACCCCTCGCGGTCGACGTAGCCGACGCACGGCGCCTCGCAGCGCTTGATGTAGTAGTCCAGGCACGGCGACCCGCTGCGCCGCCCGGGCTCGGGGCCGTCGCAGGAGCGGAACATGAACACCTTGCCGAGCACCTCGAGCGTCGAACGGACGCGCTTGGCGTTGCTGTAGGGCCCGAAGTAGGCGCGGTCTCGCCGGTGGCGCTCGCGGGTGAAATAGACCCGGGGAAACTCCTCATCGAGCGAGATCGCGATGTACGGATACGACTTGTCGTCGCGCAGCCGGATGTTGAACCGCGGCTTGTACTGCTTGATGAAATTCTGCTCCACCAGCAGCGCCTCGGACTCCGTCTGAACGACCAGCGCCTCGATCTGCTCGATCATCGGCACCAGATCGCGCCCGGCGCGGGTACTGGGGTTGGAGAAGTGCGAGGCGACCCGTTTCTTGATCGACTTCGCCTTCCCGACGTAGATCACCTTGCCGCGCTCGTCACGGAACAGGTACACGCCGGGCTGGTCCGGGAGCTCGCGGCGACGGTCGGCGGGAAAGACTGCCATCTGCTGACTCGAGGATAGGACCGGGGATCTAATCCGCCGTGAACGAGATCGCCACTCCGGCGGCGCCCATGATCAGCGCCACGAGCGCGAGGATCTCACCCGAGCCCGCGGCCGGGTAGTTGGCCGCGTACCGCGGCGGGCGGGCGCTGGGGTCGAACACCGACACGCTGTTGGTCGGCGGCACCGCAATGGCATGGGCGGTGAACGCCAGGGCGACGGCGACGGCGAGCGCCACCGCCAACCGGCGTCGTCGCCCGCCCCACAGAGCGAGGACGAGCAGGCCGCCGGCCACCAGCGCGAGCAGCACGTCGGCCGCCGAGTAGACCTGCCACGCGGTCGGATCGCGCGGGATGCCCTCTACCGCCGCCGAGGCGCCGTACCGGGCCAGGAAACCTGCCGAGAACTGATGGCTCCAGGTCAGAAACAGCGAACCCAGGAGGATCGGGCCGGCCAGCGCCATCAGCCAGTCGGAGACCATCTCTCGCGTCGCCTTGCTCACGGCGGCGGCAGTGTACGTACCGGCGGCGGTGTCCGCGCCGAGCGACGGCGGGTGAGCGTCAGTACCGGCGCGCGGCCCAGAGAACGGCGCAGACGGCGTAGATCGACAGTCCGACCACCACCAGCCAGGCGACCGACCCGGCGGACGTGCTCCACAGGCGGTGCGTGGCCGTCAGCGTGACCGCCAGCGCGGCGGCCGCCGCATAGAGCAGGGCACGTCTGCCATCGCCGAGCAGGTAGAGGGCACCGCGATGCTCCCGGTACATGATCGACGCCACCCACCCGATCGCGCCCAGGAACACCAAGTAGACCGCCGCCAGCAGGACCGACGCCACCGTGCCGCCGCCCGGAACGATCGCCACCAGCGCGGCCAGCACCAGGATGATCGCGATGTTGCGGAGGTTGGCGGTCATACCGACAGCGTACGCCGCTCCGGGGAGACTTGGGGCAAAGAGCGCGCCGGCGAGGCGGCCTCCGGTTCGACCGGCGGCAGCAGGGCGGACTCCGGTGCGACCGACGGCAGCGCGGCGGGCTCCGGTGCGACCGGCAGCGGGGCGGGCGCCGGTGCGGCGCCCGTGACGCCGTCGACCGCCTCGGCGGCGAACCGGTACCCGACCCCGAAATGCGTATGCACGTACCGCCAGCCCGGCGAGATCGCGTCCAGCTTCTGGCGCAGCTTGCGCACGAACACGTCGACGGAGCGATCGCCGCGCGCCATGGTGTAGCCCCACACCCGCTGATAGATGTCCTCGCGCTCCAGGACGCGGCCGTGCACGGAGGCCAGCTGGGCCAGGAGCTCGTACTCCTTGCGGGAGAGTGCCGCCGCAACCCCCTCGGCGTAGGCGTCGAAGCGATCCGGGCGGATCGCCAGCTCGCCGGCGCGGATGGCGTCATCCTGGGCGGGAAGCTCGCCGGTGCGCCGGCGGCGCAGGACGGCCTCGATCCGGGCCACGAGCTCCTCGGGATGGCACGGCTTGGTGATCCAGTCGTCGGCGCCGGTTCGCAGCGCCCGCACCCGATCGGCGACCGGCGCCGGCCGGCCGCACACCAGGAGGGCGAGACCGGGGATCCGGTCCGACACCCACTCGATGTAGCCAAGCCCGGTGATCGCCGGGTTGACAATCAGCGCGTGGATCTTGAGCGCTGTCAGCTGCTCGGGGTCGGCGGCGTAGCCGATCACCCGGCTGTCCCACCGCAGAGCCGCAAATCGCCGGTCCAATACCGTGATCAATCCGCTGTCGTCGTCGATCAGCGCGATCCGCAGAGCCGAAGCCTGGGCGGACTGGGCCATTGGCGAGAAGTGTAGTTGCGCCCGGCGACGGGTCCCGACCGCTCAGCCGGCGACGGCTTCCCAGCGGTCGTATAGCTCGGCCACCGCCCGCTTGGCCTCCTCGTGTCGAGCCGCGGAGCGCGCGGTGGCCTGCGGCGTTGACCAGGCGGCGGGGTCCGCCAGCTCGTCTTCGACCGCCTTCAGCGTGGCCTCGGCGGCCTCGATCTGGCTCTCCAGCCCGCGCTGGCCGTTCGCGCCGGGCTTCGCCGTCGGCGGGTTGCGCTTCTTGGTCGCCGCCGGCTTGGTCGCCGCTGTCCGCTTGGGCCTGGCCGGCTCGGGGGTGTCTGGCTTGGGCGTGTCCGGCTTGGGCGTGTCCGGCTTTGGCGCGGCCGGCGTCCTGGCGCGCTGCGCCCGCACGCGGAGGTATTCCGGCCAGCCCCCGACGTAGCTGTGCAGCTCGTGGTCCTCGAGCGCGATCGTGCGCGTCCCGATAGCGTCCAGCAACGCCCGATCGTGGGACACGAGCAGCAGCGACCCCGGGAACGCCCGCAGCGCCGCCTCCAGCGCCTCCCGGCTCTCGAGATCGAGATGGTTGGTGGGCTCGTCCAGGATCAGGACATTGGCGCCTGAATGGACGAGGATCGCGAGCGACAGGCGGCGGCGCTCCCCGCCGGAGAGCCCCTCAAGCGGCTTCTCGGCGTCCTCGCCGGAGAACAGGAAGCGCCCCAGCAGGGCCCGGGCCTTTCCGGGAGTCAGCCCCGTCGCACGCTGCGCCGCCTCGACCACGGTGCGGGCGGTTCCGTTCGCCAGATCGTCGGCGTGCTGAGACAGAAACCCGACCTTGACGTTGTGGCCGGTGCGCAGCTTTCCGTGAGGGAGCTCGCGCCGACCCGCGAGCGTTTCGATCAGCGTCGTCTTACCGGCGCCGTTGGCGCCGACCAGGGAGACGTGCTCGCCGCGCTCCAGCCACATCTCGGCGTCGTCCAGCAGCTGCTTGTCGCCGGCCGACAGGTCGGCATGCTCGAGCTCGAAGATCACCCGGCCGCTGCGCTCGGGCGGTTTGAACGCGAAATCCAAAGCGGCGCCGTCGGTCGGCTCGGCGGAGATCCGCTCGATCCGATTGAGCTTCTTGACCCGGGACTGGGCCTGTCGCGCCCGCGTACCGGCGCGAAACCGGGTCACGAATCGCTCCAATCGGTCGATCTCGGCCTGCTGGCGCTCGATCGCGCGGCCGAGCGCGAGCTCGCGGGCGGCCTTCTCGCGGCGCCACTGGTGCCAGGTGCCGGCGAAGAATCGGCCGCGGCCTGCCTCCAGCTCCAGCACGGATGTGCCGACCGACTCCAGAAACCAGCGGTCGTGGGCGACGAGCACGATCGCGGCATCGAGGCTCACCAGGTGGGCCTCGAGCCATTCCAGGGATTCGATGTCCAGGTGGTTGGTCGGCTCGTCGAGCAGCAGCAGGTCGGGAGCGCCGGCGAGGGCCCGGCCCAGCGAGGCGCGGGTCAGCTCGCCACCGGAGAAGGTCTCGAGCGACCGGTCCAGGTCGGCGACGTGGCGAAAGCCGAGTCCGTGCAGCGTCGCCAGCGCCCGGTCGCGCCAGCCATAGCCGCCCGCGTGCTCGAGCCGCGCCTGCGCCCTGGCGTAGCGGTCCAGCGTGAGCGCATCGTGAGCACCGCCGGCCATCGCCTGCTCCAGCGTGGCCAGCTCCTGCTCGATGGCGACCAGGTCCGGCGCGCCGGACAGGATGTAGTCCCGCAGGGAAAGGCTCCGCTCGCGCGGCGGCCGCTGGTCGTGCAGCGCGACCTTCGTGCCCTTGCCCAGCACCAGCTCTCCGGAGTCGATCGACGCCTCGGCGGCGAGCATCCGCAGCAGCGTGGTCTTGCCGGCGCCATTTCGTCCCGACAGGGTCATCCGGTCGCGCGGCTCCAGCTTGAACGAGACTCCGCGCAGCAGGGCCTCCCCGGCCACGTCCTTACCAAGATCCGATGCGATCACCACCGCCACGACGTGAGATGGTAGGCGGCGAAACCGCCGTGGCTAGCATGGCGGTCTTGCGCCGGCGTAGCTATCCCCCGCTGCCACCCCGCCCGCTGGCGCCGGCGCGCACCGTCGTCGTTCCCGGCCGCGGCGAGTTCTTTTTCCGCGACACCGGCGGCGACGGCCCGCCGGTGCTCCTGCTCCACGGCTGGCTGGTCAGCGCCGATCTGAACTGGTCGGGCGCCTACGAGCCACTGACTCAGGCCGGCTATCGGGTGCTGGCGCTGGATCATCGGGGCCACGGGCGCGGCCTGCGCCCGCTGGAGCCGTTTGCGCTGCTCGACTGCGCCGACGATGCGGCGGCACTGCTGCGCCACCTGGACCTGACGGCGACCGTCGTCGGCTATTCCATGGGGGGCACGATCGCCCAGCTGATGGCGCGCGACCATCGCGACGTCGTCTCCGGGCTGGTTCTCAGCGCCACCTGCCAGCACTTCCAGGATCCGGAGACGCGAAGGGTGTGGAAGTGGATGGGCGCGTTCGGGCTGATGATCGCGATCGCGCCGCGCTCGTTCTACACCGCCGGCTTCAAGCGCTCAAGGATCGACGTCAACGAACGCACGGCGTGGTGGCTGTCCGAGCTGATGCGCCACGATGCGCGAAACATCGCCCAGGCCGGGCGCGAGCTCGGCCGCTTCGACTCCCGGCCCTGGCTGCAGGCAGTGCAGGTCCCGGCCGCGATGGTGCTGACCACACGCGACACCGCGGTGCACCCCGCCAAGCAGCGCGAGCTGGCGGATGCCATCGGCGCCACCGTGTTCGAGGTCGCGATCGATCACCTCGACGTGGCCACCGCAACCGCGGAGTACAACCCGGCATTGATCTCCGCGATCGCCGCCGTCGGAGCCCGTCACCGGGTCGCCGCGGCGTAACGATCCAGTACGCTGTCAGGGCAGATGCGCCGCGCCCGATTCATGATCGCGCTGACGATGTTCGCCGGCACTCTGCTGGTGTTTGCGCCGGTGGCGCTGGCTCGTGACGACGGCGGCCAGGGGTGGTGGGGCGAGACCACGGACTCCCAGATCACGAGCGTGATGTTCATCACGATCGCGTTCTTTCCCGCGGTGATCATCCTGTTCTCCGTGATCCAATGGCGGCTGGAGAAGCGCAAGCACGCGCGCGAGGATGCGGTCAAGGCGCGCGAGAGCAACGCCGATTGGCGCGGCGGCTGGTAGCCGGTCTCGCAGTCGCGGTCAGAGCCTGAACACCTCGAGCGGTGGGTCTGTGCTCAGACCCGGAGAGCCTCTACCAGCACGCCTTCGCGGATACCACCGCAACCGACCTTCAGGCCTGCGCCGAGCAGATCGGCAGTCGCCTCCAGGATCAGCAGCCCCGCGGGCAGCAGACGCGCTCGCTGCGAATCGATCGCAAACCGTTGTGCCACCGTGGCCGCGGGCTCGGCCGTCAGCATCGCCAGCGACCGAGACAGCGCGGCGGCGCCGAGCTCGACTCCGCCCAGCCGGGCCAGCGAGGTGGCGCTGCCGCCCACCGCCACGGAAACCTCGGGCCGCGGCGGCGCGACGCCCGCGAGAACGGCGGCGATCTGGGCGCGCGCTGCGGCGATCTCGGTCCCCCGGGGCGGATCGCTGGCCAGGCAATGCTCGGTCAGTGCTCCCGAACCAATCGCCACCGACGTCCACCATCTGACGTCAGCGGGCGCTTGCCCGACCACGATCTCCGACGACCCGCCGCCGACATCGATCACTCCGAGGTCGCCGTTCGGCGCCGTGTCGAGCATCGCCGCGGCGCCGATGAACGCCAGCCGCGCCTCCTCCTCGCCGGAGAGGATCGCCACCTCCAGGCCGGTATGGCGAGCGATCGCATCCACGAGCTCGGCGCCGTTGGTCGCGGTTCGGATCGCGGCGGTGGCCACACCGCGCAGCTCCCGCGCGCCACATTCGCGGGCCCGCGCCAGCTGACCTGAGACGACGGCGACGACCTCGCGAATCTTTGCTTCGCCGATCGCTCCGGATGCCGCAAGTCCGCGGCCGATGCGCGTGAATGCACGCTCCTGGTGAACCTCCACCAGCCGGTCTCCGATGCGATCGGCAATCAGCAGCCGCGTCGTATTGGAGCCGATGTCGATGCAGGCGGCCCGCACGCCTATCGCTCTTCGCGGTCGCGCACTACACGAGCGACTTGCCGCGCTGGGCGGTCGCCTCCACCTCCGAGGAAATGTCAGCCGGCCGCGACTCGAGCGTCGGTGCCGCGAGGCCGCGCCGGAACACGAACGGGACCGCGGCGGCGAACAGCAGCGAGCCGGCGGCCGACACCGCGAACGCCACCCGCGGGTTGCTCAGCGCGGTGATCACGCCGCCGAGCAGGATCCCGATGCCGGGCGCCAACAGCGAAATCGACTCGGTCAGGCTCATCATCAGCGTCATCCAGCGGTCCGGCGTGCGCTGCTGGATCGCGGTTCGCGCCGCCACCCACTCGACGCTGTTGCCCGCCCCGGCAAGTGCTGCGCCGGCCAGAGCCACCGCCAGCGACGGCGCGACAGTCATCACCGCGAACCCCACGCCGAGGGCGGCGGCAGCGGCGGCGATCAACGTCGCCGGAGGCCGGCGCCGCCACCGCGCGAATGCCGCGCTGCCCGCGATCGCGCCGGCCCCCCACACGCCGAGGAGTCCACCGTAGCCGGCGGCCCCGGCGTTCAGGGTGTGCTGCGCGTAGACGACCTCGATCGGGACCGTCACCGTGAAGCACACCAGGCCCAGCGCCTGCATCAGCAGCAGCCGGCCGAGCGTCGGGTCGACGCGGGTGTGGGCGAGGCCGGCCCGCAGCCGTGCCAGCACCGAACCCGGCTCCGGCCTGGCCGCCGGCAGGCGCGTGGCGGACAGCACCACGGCCATGAGCGCGAACAGGCCGCAGTTGACCAGCAGCGCGGTGATCGTCCCCCCCGCGACCACGACGAGACCGCCGATCAGCGGCCCCCCCATGAACATGATCGAGAAGCCGACGTTGGTGACGGCATTGCCCTCGTGCAGGAGGTCACGCGGCTTGAGGATCTCCGTCCGCGTCGCCGATGCCAGCGCGCGTGCCGTGGTCGCCACTGCTCCATCGGCGAGGGTGAGCGCCAGCACCGCCCCGAGGGCGAAATGGTGCGTGGTCCAGGCCAGCGCCGCGAACAGAGCCGCCTCCGCCGCGTACAGGCCGGGCAGCACCACTCGCGGTGCAGAGTGGTCGAGCCGGGCGACCAGAGCCGGGGACAGCAGCGCCGGCAACACCATCGAGCAGATGAAGAAGGCGGAGGACCCGATCGCCGAGCCCGTCCTGCGATAAACCAGCACCGACAGCGCCAGCGTGCCCACTGCCCAGGCGAGCTCGTTGATCACATACGCCGCCAGCAGGCGCCGGAACGCGGGAAGGCGCAGGCTCCGCGTCAAGCGGCCAGACCCCTGCAGATCAACTGAGTATGCGACACGTATGGCTCCTTGCCGGCCCCCGCTGGGCCTCGGCATACCGACCCGCCCCCGCGGTCTCGGGCCAGATGCTAATGAACGGCGGGGCCGCGACGCTCCGTGACCCTCGATCAGCCCGAACCGCCGCCGAAGGCCGCCCGCGCGGCGGCGGCGCCCGCGGCCGAGCCCTCGGTGAATCCGTAGGTACCGTGATCGCGCAGTTCGATCGCGGCCGCGGTCACCGCGGCGATCCCCACGAACGCGAACGCGCCGCCCACCGAGATCCGGCTGACGCCGAGCTCGGTCAGCTCGGCGATCGACGGCACCCCGCGCCGCACGAGCACGTTGACCGGACGATCGACGGAGGAGACGATCGCGCGGATCACCCCGGCGTCGGTCGGGCCCGGCGCATACAGCACGTCAGCTCCCGCCTCCTGATACGCCTGTAGACGAGCGATCGTGTCATCCAGATCGGGCCGGTCGTGGAGGTAGTTCTCAGCACGGGCGGTGAGCACCAGCCGCGCCGGGCCGCGGTGGGCCACCTCGGCGGCGGCTCGGACCCGCTCGGCCGACTCCTCCCGTCCGAAGATCGGCTTCGTCGCGTCGCCGGTGGCGTCCTCCACCGAGAACCCGGCGAGGCCGGCGGCGACGGCTCCGCGGGCGGTCTCAGCCACTCCCGCGGGAGCGTCGGCGAAGCCGCTCTCGAGATCGGCGGACACCGGCAGGTCGGTCGCCGCGACGATGACCGCGGAATGCGCCAGCGCCTCCTCGCGGGTCACGGAGCCGTCGAGCCGCCCCAGCGTGGCGGCGAATCCGCTGCTGGTAGTGGCCAGCGCGTGGAAACCCAGCGAAGCGAACAGCCGGGCCGAGCCGGTATCCCACGGGTTGGGGAGCAGCAGTGGTCGGCCGGGCTCGTGCAGCTCCCGAAAGCGCCGCGCTCGGGCCGCCTGGTCGGACATCCCCGGGAGCCTATAGCGGCGCCCGCGGCCCGCGACCGGCGCCCGCCGGCGACGGGGCGTACGCTCGATGGATGAGCACTCAAGCACACGCATTCTCCCTCGGGCGTGAGGGCGGCGAGGACGGATCGTTCCAGCGCCAGCAGTCGAGCTTCCGGGAGGTCGTCTCCGACGACGGGTCGACCCGCTTCCCGTTGGAGGCCGGCCGGTATCACCTGTACGTCGCCCGCGCTTGTCCGTGGGCGCATCGGACCCTGATCGGCCGCCGGCTGATGGGGCTGCAGGACGCGATCGACGTCTCGTTCGTGGACCCGCTCCGCGATGACCGCGGATGGAGGTTCTCGGGCGACGGCTACGTCGACCCGATCAACGGATGGCATTACCTGGGCGAGGCGTACACGGCCGCCGACTCGGCCTACGACGCGCGCGTGACCGTGCCGGTGCTGTGGGACAAGGAGCTCGGCACGATCGTCAACAACGAGTCAGCGGACATCCTCCGGATGCTCTCCACCGTGTTCGCACCGCTGGCCGCCCATCCGGTGGTGCTGTATCCCGAGCCGCTGCGCGACCAGATCGACGCGCTCAACCAGCACATCTACGACGACGTCAACAACGGCGTGTACCGGTCCGGCTTCGCCGGCCGCCAGGCGGCCTACGAGGAGGCGGTGGCGGCCCTGTTTCGGACCCTGGACGAGCTCGACGCCCGGCTCGCCGACCGCCGCTTCCTCTTCGGGGACGAGCCGGTGGAGACCGATTGGCGCTTGTTCACGACGCTCGTACGCTTCGACGCCGTCTACCAGATTCACTTCAAGTGCTCGGTCCGCAAGCTCGTCGAGTACGCCAACCTCTGGCCCTACGCGCGAGATCTGTACCAGTGGCCGGGGGTCGCCGAGACCGTCGACTTCGACGAGATCCGCGCCCACTACTACCGTACCCACCCGATGATCAACCCGTCCGGACTGGTGGCGGTGGCGCCGGCGGCGAGCTTCGACGAGCCGGCTGAGCGGGCCTGACCGGCGGGTGATGCATCTTGGTAGCGGATAGCGCAACCAAGATGCATCAGTCGGCTCGCTAACGCCGGCGACGCAGAAGCCCGAGCAGGAACAGAAGACCGAGCACGATCGCGGCGAGCGGCGCCGGGTTGGACTTGGCCCGCGACCACATCACCGAGCCCATCAGCGATAGACCCTGGATGGGCTCGCTGGACGGGGGCGGCGGGGGCGGGGCCGGCGGCGGCGGCGTGGCGGCCGTGGGTGGAGCCGGGGCGGCCTCGGGTGGCGGGGGCGGCGGCGCCGGGGCGGCCTCGGGTGGCGGGGGCGGCGGCGCCGGGGCGGCCTCGGGTGGCGGAGGCGGCGGCGCCGGGGCGGCCTCGGGTGGCGGGGGCGGCGGCGCGGCGGGTGGTGGCGGTGGGGTCGCGGCGTGCGAAGGTGGCGGCGGCGGCTCGGCGGAAGGGGCAGGCTCAGCCGGCGGCTCGGAGTCGGTCCCGGCCTCGGGCACGACCTCGGCCAGCTCGGCCGCGGCCTCGGCCTCGACGGCCGGCTCGGCTGCCGGCGCGGGCTCGGCAACCGGCGCGGGCTCGACAGCCGGCGCGGGCTCGGCATCCGGCGCGGGCTCGGCAACCGGCTCGGTGGTGGCGGAGTCGGCCGCAGCCTCTGCCCCCGCCGCGGCGGCCGGCGCCGCTGCGGCCTGCGCCCCTGCCTCCGCGGCCAGCGCCGGCGCGGCCTCGCCGCCCGCCAGCATGGCCTGGAGGTTTGAGGCGAACTCCTTGAGCAGGCGGTTGGAGATCTCCTCGATCATCCCCCCGCGACCGAACCGCGCCAGCCGTCCGGTGATGTGGTAGTCGGTGGCCACGTTGACCTGGGTTGATCCCTCGCCTGCCGGGCTCACCGACGAGACGATCGCCGCTTTGGCCCCGCCCTGGCCGCGGCGGTCAGTGCCCTGGGCGTTCATGGTGGCCGTGTGGCTACCCTCGTCGACCTGCTGCATCTCCAGCTTGCCGCTGTAGGCGGCCGCGGTCGGGCCGATCTTGACCTTGAACGTCCCGTTGTAGGTGCCGTCCTCGTTGCGTCCGGTGACCTCGGCGCCCGGCAGGCACGGCGCCACCCGCTCGACGTCGATCAGCGCGTCCCACACCCGCTCCAGCGGGGCCGTGACCTCAAATGACTGCTCTAGCTTCATCTCGGATCTCCTCCAGGTCTTCAGGGGTATCGACGTCGCGCCCCGAGCATAGGTGCCCTACCTCCAGCACCGGCCCTCCCCGCAGCAGGTTCCGGGCGCCCGCGTCACCGTGCAGCGACTCAAGCGCGGCGATCTGCTCGGGGCCGAGCACCGTCGGGTGCCCGGGGCGGCCGCCGTAGACGGCGCGAGTGCGGGGGGGCTCGTCCACAAACCGGGCGATCACCTCGGGGGTGACCAGCGGGGCGTCGCCGAGGGTGACGATCACCTTCGATGCGCAGCGCAGCTCCGCCAAGCCACGGCGCAGCGACGCCGCCTGGCCGGTCTCCCACTCGGGACAGACGACTATCTCGGCGCGCCCGAGCTCGGTCGCGGCGGCGATCGCGTCGCCGTGAGCGCCGAGCACGACGAGGACGCGGCCCAGCGCCGGCACGGCGCACTGGGCGCTGACCGCCCACTCCAACAGCGGTCTGCCGCCCAGATCGGCTAGCTGCTTCGGCTCTGAGCCGAACCGGCTGCCGCCGCCCGCGGCGAGCACCAGCCCGGCCACCCCGCCGGCACCCGGCACCGGGCCGGCCCCAACGCGGCCGGGGGTCATCATCTAGACCTGGGCCTCCCGGATCGCTCCCTCCCCGGGGGTCAGTCGTCCGCCGGCGCGACCGTGATGAACCGCGACGATCTCCCCGAGGATCGACAGAGCGGTCTCCATCGCGGTGCGCGCGCCCAGGTCCAGTCCGATCGGACCGGAGAGCCTCGCCAGCTCCGCGTCGCTCATCCCCGCCGCGATGAGCCGCTCGCGTCGGGCTGTCTGCGTTCTCCGGGAGCCCATCGCCCCGACGAACATCGCCGGTGACCGCAGCGCGATCTCCAGCGCCGGATCGTCGAGGACGGGGTCGTGCGTCAGCACCGCGACGGCGGTCGTCTCGTCGATCTCGAGCTGCGCGAATGCCTCGTCCGGCCACTCCACGATCACGCCGTCGGCGTGCGGGAACCGGTCACCGGTAGCGAACCGGGGGCGCGGATCGACCACGTAGGAGCGCCAGCCGATCGCCACCGCCAGCGTGCTGAGGGCGCCGGACAGCTCCACCGCTCCGCACAGGATCAGCTTCGGGGGCGACTCGAGCCCGATGAACGCTGGGCCGTGGACCTCGGACTCGGTGAGCCAGTCACCGTCGCTCACATCTCCTCCAGGATCTCCGCCAGCTGCTCCAGTGAGGCGAGCGAGTTCCCCGCCAGCAGCCGGTCGGTATGGGGGACCGCGGCCTGCATTCCGCGGGCCAGCGGCTGATAGTCGGGGTGGGCGGCGAGCGGATTGAGCCACACCAGCCGGTGGGCCGCCCGGCGCAGCCGCGCCATCTCGGTCTGCAGCTGCTCGGGCTCGCCGCGGTCCCAGCCGTCGGACAGGATGACCACCACCGCGCCGCGGCCCAGCCGCCGGCCGTGGACCCGGTTGAGCTCGGCCATCGCGGCGCCGATCCTCGTGCCGCCGGAGAAGTCGGTGACGACGGCGGCGGCCCGCTCCAGCGCATGATCGTGGTCGCGGCCGGCGAGCTCCTGCGTGATCCGGGTCAGCCGGGTCCCGAACGCGAACGCCTCGACCCGGCGGCGCGCCGCCACGCACGCGTGCATGTACTGCAGCAGCATCCGCGAGTACGGCGCCATCGAACCCGACACGTCACACACCAGCACCACCTGCCGGGGGCGGCGGGTCGGGACCCGCCAGCGGCGGCGCACCGGCTCCCCGCCGGTCCGCAACGAGGCGTTGACCGTATTGCGCAGGTCCGGGACGTGACCGCGGCGACGCGACGGCCGGGTCCGCCGGGACAGCCGGGTGGGGTGACGGCGGGCGAGCCGGGCGATCAGTTCCCGTGCCAGGGCCATCTCGGCGGGGGTGTAACGGGCGAAGTCCTTCTCCTGGAGTAGCTCGACATCGCTGTAGGCGGCCGGTACAGGCTCGGCGCCGGGCTCCACTGAACCGCCCCCCGGGTCGGCCACGCCCATGCGGGGCAGCGCCGCCTTCTCGATCTGGCCGAGCTCGGACAGGGGATCCCCATCGTTCGGAGGCCGGCCAGCGCCGAACACCGCGGTGAACGCCAGGTCGAAGCGCTCCAGGTCTCGGCGCGCCGAGCACAGCACGGTGCGCAGGGCCAGGCGCACGTCCTCCCGCGAGGTGCAGTCGACGGCGTCCAGGCAGCGCACCGCGGCCAGCACCTCGCCGACGCCAACCCGCGACCCCTGGGCGCGGAGCACGGCGGCCAGGTCCCCGAGCCGGCCGACCAGGACGTCGCCGCTGGGCGCCAGCGGCGCGAGCGTCATGTCCACCGAGGAGGTCTCAGACACCCTCGAGCACCCCGCGATCGCGCACCCGGAGCACATCCTCGTGCACCTTCAGCGCCACCCCGAGCGTCTCGTCCAGCGTCACCTCGTCGCCCAGCGCCAGCAGCGCCTGCGCCCAGACGATCGTCTCCCCCACCCCGGGCAGCTTGTACAGATCCCCCTGCTCGCGCAACCGCGCCACCGCCTCGACGACGCGCAGGGCGATCGACTCGGGCACGCCGGGAAGCCGGGCGCGCACGATCTCGCGCTCGCGCTCCGGACTCGGGTAATCGATCCAGTGATACAGGCAGCGGCGCTTGAGCGCGTCGTGCAGCTCCCGCGTCCGGTTTGAGGTCAGCACCACGATCGGACGTCGCTGCGCGGTGATCGTCCCGAGCTCCGGGATCGTGATCGCGAAGTCCGACAGGAACTCCAGCAGGAACGCCTCGAACTCGTCATCGGCCCGGTCGATCTCGTCGATCAACAGCACCACCGGGTGCGCCGGATCTGACTCCAGCGCCTCCAGCAGCGGCCGGCGCAGCAGGAAGCGACGGGAGAACAGCTCGCCTTCGTCCACTCCGCCCTCGGCGGCGCGGAGCGCCAGCAGCTGGCGGGCGTAGTCCCAGTCGTAGACGGCGTGGTGCAGATCGATGCCCTCGTGGCACTGCAGCCGGATCAGCTTCGCCCCGATGGCGGCCGAAAGCGCCCGCGCCACCTCGGTCTTGCCGACTCCCGCCTCGCCCTCGAGCAGCAGCGGCTGCTCCAGCACGAACGCGAGGCTGACCGCCATCGCCAGCTGGCGATCGGCCAGATATCGCTGTCCCGCGAGGGCCTCGCCCGCGGCTCCGACCGTCTGAAGCTCCGCGAGCGTCACCTTGCCCTGCAGTCTATCCCGCCCCTCCGAGCGCGTCGGTGATCGCCCGCCGCGTGAGCACGCGCGCCAGGTGCTGCTTGTAGTCGGCGCTGGCGTTCAGGTCCGCTGGGGGGCTGGTGCCCTCGGCGGCCTGCTCGGCCGCCGCGGCGATGGTCTGCTCGGTCAGCTCCTGCCCGCGCAGCGCCTCCTCGGCGGCGGTCGCCCGCAGCGGCACCGACCCCATGTTGGTCAGGCCGATGCGCACGTCCTCGCAGGTTCCAGCGTTCACCTTGACCACCGCGGTCACGCCGACCATCGCCCAGTCCTCGCTGCGGCGGTTGAACTTGTGGTGACCATGGCCCCAGCCATCCAGAGCCGAGAGACGGATCTCGGTCAGAACCTCGTCGGGGCCGACCGCCGTGGTCATGTAGTCCTCGAACAGGTCCGCGGCGACCACCGTCCGCTGGCCGCCCTGGCCCTGGAGCGTCACCTCGGCTTCGGTGATGAGCATTGCCGCGGGCAGGTCCGACGCCGAGTCGCCGTGAGCCAGCGAGCCGCCGATCGTGCCCCGGTGACGGACCTGAGGATCGGCGATGGTCGCCGCCACCGCGGACACCACCCCCAGCTCGGGCGAATGCTCGAGCACGGAGTGAGTGGTCAGCGCGCCGATCCGCCAGTGGCCGTTCTCGCGCTCGATGCCATGCAGACCGGGGACCTTGCGGATGTCGACGAGCAGCGTGGGGGCCGCCAGGCGGAGCTTCATCAGCGGAAGCAGCGAGTGCCCGCCGGCGAGCAGCTTGGCGTCCTCGCCGCCGTCCACCAGCGCGCCGATCGCGTCCTGGAGCGACTCCGCGACGGTGTAGTCGAACTCGGCGGGGATCATGACTGCGGGCCTCCCTCCGGGCTCGCGCCCTGGCCGTTGGCGATTGCCTCCCACACCCGCATCGGGGTCAGCGGCATGTTGATGTAAGACACGCCGAGTGGTCTCAGGGCGTCGATGACGGCGTTGGTGACCGCCGCCGAGGCGGCGATGGTGCCGGCCTCGCCGACCCCCTTGGCGCCGAGCGAGTTCACCGGCGAGGGAGTCACCGTCCGATCGGTCTCGAAACTGGGCAGCTCGGCCGCCGTCGCCAGCGCGTAGTCGACGAACGTGCCTGTGGTCAGCTGACCGTCGGCGTCGTAGTGCACCCGCTCGTACAGCGCCTGGCCGATCCCGTGGACCACACCGCCGTGAATCTGACCGTCGATCAGCAACGGGTTGATCGGCTTGCCGCAGTCGTCGACGGCGACGTAGCGCACCACCTTGACCTTTCCGGTATCGACGTCCACGTCGACGACGCAGGCATGGGCGCCAAACGGGAACACGAAGTTCTCCGGGTCGTAGAACATCGTCTCCTCCAGGCCCGGCTCCATCCCTTCGGGCACGGCGCCGACGTAGGCGACGCCGGCGACATCGGCCAGCGCCATGCCCTTGTCCGGCGATCCCCGAACCGAGAACTTGCCGCCTGAGACGTCGATGTCCTCGACAGCCGCCTCCAGCTCGGCGGCGACGATCGCCTTGACCTTGGCCACGACCTTGTCGGTGGCCCGGGCCACCGCCTCTCCCCCGGTGGCCAGCGAGCGCGACCCGTATGTGTTGCGGCCCTCGGGCCCGATTGAGGTGTCGCCGTGGACCACCTCGACCACCGAGGGATCGACGCCGAGCTTGTCGGCGACGATCTGCGCCATCGCCGTCTCCAGGCCCTGGCCGTGGGGCGAGGTGCCGGTGTACACGGTGACCGCGCCCGTGTTGTGCACGCGCACCAGGGCCGACTCCCACAGCCCGGCCTGAACCCCGACCCCGACCGGCCCGGTGATCCGCGACGGCGCCAGGCCGCAGATCTCAGTCCAGGTGCAGAACCCGATCCCGCGATAGGTGCCCGACTGGCGCAGCGACTCCTGCTCGGCGCGGAACGCCGGCACGTCGACGTGCTCCATCAGCTTGTCCAGCGTGGCGTTGTAGTCGCCGGAGTCGTAGATCACCCCGGTCGCGGTCGCGGCCGGAAAGTCCTCCTTGGGGATGAAGTTCTTGCGGCGCATCTCCAGCGGATCCATGCCCAGCTCGTGGGCGAGCTGATCCAGGGTGACCTCGATCATCTGGGTCGCCTCCGGCCGTCCCGCGCCCCGAATTGCATCGGTGGGGCACTTGTTGGTGAACACCCCGGTGATATCGGTCTTGACGTTGGGGATCTTGTAGCAACCGCCCATCACGAACGCCCCCAGCGACGGGATCAGCGGCGTCAGGATCATGTTGTAGGCGCCGAAGTCGGCCAGGATCTTGACGTGGAAGGCGGTGATCGTGCCATCGCGCGTGGCTCCCATCTTCACCTGGGAGATCTGGTCTCGCCCCTGATGGGCGACCGACATGTTCTCCGAGCGCGACTCGATCCACTTGATCGGCTGGCCGAGCCGGCGCGACGCCCAGCAGGCGAGCAGCTCCTCGCCGTAGACCTGGAGCTTCTGGCCGAAGCCGCCACCCACCTCAGGCGCGATCACCCGGACGCGATCCTCGCCGATGCCCAGCAGCAGCGCCATGAACAGGCGCACGAAGTGCGGCACCTGGGTTGCCGAGTACAGGGTCAACGACCCGGCCCGGTAGTCCGCCAGCACGCCGCGGCACTCGATCGGAGCCCCGGCGATGCGGTGGTTGACCACCCGCCGCTCGACGATCACGTCGGCCTCGGCGAACCCGGCCTCGACGTCGCCGCCGGCCAGCGACCACTCGTGCACCTTGTTGGTGCCGAGCTGATCGTGGACGTATGCGCCGCCCTCCCCCGCGAGCGCCGCCTCGGGGTCCACCACCACTGGCAGCGGGTCGTACTCCACCACCACGTCCTCGGCGGCGTCGTTGACGGCATAGCGATCCTCGCCGATCACCACCGCCACCGGATCGCCGACGTGCTTGACGCTGCCGCGGGCCAGTGGCCAGTGCTCGGGATTGTTGACCTCCACGCCCGGGGGCGCCCACGCCATCGGCAGCGGACCGCCGAGATCGGACATGTCCTCGTTGGTGAACACGGCGCGCACCCCGGGACGGGCGGCGGCGGCCGCGGTGTCGATCGAGACGATCCTCGCGTGAGCCTCGGGCGAGCGTACGAACGCCGCCCAGAGCGTGCCCGGCAGGGAGATATCGTCGACGTAGCGAGCGCGTCCGGTGATCAGCCGCGGGTCCTCCTTGCGCCGCAGCTCGCGGCCGACGCTGCCGCTCGGCGTCTGCTCCGTGACGCTCATGCCGTCACCTCTGAAGACTTGCCGGCCGCGTCGAGCACGGCCTTGACGATGTTGTGGTAACCGGTGCAGCGGCAGAGGTTCCCCTCCAGCGCGTGGCGCACCTCGGTCTCGGTCGGGTCCGGATTCTCAGCCAGCAGCGCCGTCGCGGCCATGATCATCCCGGGCGTGCAGTATCCGCACTGCAAACCGTGGTTGTTCCAGAACGCCTCCTGCATCGGGTGCAGGTTGTCCTCGGTCCCGATGCCCTCGATCGTGGTCACCTCGGCGCCGTCGGCCTGCACGGCCAGCACCGTGCACGACTTGACCGACTCGCCGTCGAGATGAACGGTGCAAGCGCCACAGTTGGAGGTGTCGCAGCCGACGTGGGTGCCGGTCAGCCCCAGGCGATCGCGCAGCGCGTGGACGAGCAGCAGACGGGGCTCGACCTCGAGGGCGTGCTCCACGCCGTTCACGTGCAGACGCACATTGACGGTGCTGCTCATTCCCACTCTCCTTGGTTCGGTGACGGCTGATGCGGGAAGATACTCCTCCCCGAGTGGCCGGCTGCGAAGCACGTCGGTTGCGCACGCAACTTCCTGATAAGGTCCCGAACATGAAACTTGGACGCCTGCTTCTCCGCATTGTCGTTGGCGGTTACTTCTTCGGCCACGGCACCCAGAAACTGTTCGGCTGGTTCGGTGGCCACGGCCCGGATGCCACCGGCCAGATGTTCGAGAGCCTCGGTCTGCGGCCCGGCAAGCGCCACGCGCTCGCCGCCGGCGCCGCCGAAGCCGGAGGGGGAGCGTTGCTGGCGCTCGGCGCGGCCACGCCGCTGGCGGCGGCGACGCTGACCTCGGTGATGATCACCGCCATCAACCGTGTACACCTCAAGAACGGCCCGTGGGTCGCTAATCAGGGCTACGAGTACAACCTGGTCCTGATCGCCGCCGTCCTGTCGCTGGCCGAGACCGGCCCGGGCAGCCCGTCGGTCGACGACGCCCGCGGTCTCCGGGCGCACGGTCCGGTATGGGCGTTGCTGGCGCTGCTGGGCGGGGCGCTCGGTGCCGCCGGCGCTCACGCGGTCGCCGAGCGGGCTCCCGCTCCGGAGCCCGCGGCCGCCCCGACCGATGGCGCGACGACCGCTCCGGATACCGCCGCCGCGACCGCTCCGTAGAGCTCGGGCCGCCGATCGGCGAACGCGTCGGCCAGCTCGGTGAAGCTCTTGTCGTGTGACCACGTCAGGTCGAGCTTCGCCGTGGCCGCGCCCACGCCGGTCTGGGCCGCCCGCACCCAGCCGTGCTCGTCGATGATCGAGGTGCCGGCGTTCCACTCCTGACCGCGCTCGGTCCCGGTCCGGTCGCAGCAGGCGACGGAGACCCGGTTGACGCGGGCGGCGGCCATCGCGATCACGACCTCGGGCGGCCGCTCCCCCGCCGGGCGCTGCACCCGGGGCCAATTGGTGGGGACGGCGATCAGCTCGGCGCCGCCCAGCGCCAGCGTTCTGGTCATCTCCGGAAACTCGAGGTCGTAGCAGACCAGCACCCCGATCCGCCCGGCGGCCGTGTCGAACACCGCCGGCGGATCGTCTCCGGGACAGAACCACAGCTTCTCGCGGTCCCACAGGTGGACCTTGCGGTAGACGCCGATCACTCCGGACCCGTCGACGACGGCAGCGCTGTTGTAGATCCGGCCGTCGTCGGCGCGCTCGCAGAACCCGCCGATCACCACCGCGCCGCCCGGCGCCGCCCGCGCCGCCCACTCCGCGAACAGCGGGTCAGTCGCCGGGATTGCAACCGCGGCCGCCTCGTCGGGCGACTGAAACATGTACCCGGACGTCACCAGCTCGGGGAGGACCACGATGTCGGCGCCGTCGCCGATCGCGGCGGCGATCGCCTCCAGCGACAGGCGTCGATTCGCGTCCAGGTCGCCGAGCACCGGGGCGAGCTGCTGGCAGACGATCGTCGTCACTCGCCGATCGTACCCGGGGTCAGCGCGGCCTGTGCGCCAGTACCTGGTAGACGGAGGCCCAGCCGGTGGTGAACCCCTGCCGAGCCGCGCGCAGGTACAGCCGCCACACCCGCGCCCGTTGCTCGCCGGCGAGCGCCACCGCATCGTCGTAACGCGTCTCGTAACGGTCGATCCAGTGGCGCAGCGTCTCGGCGTAGTCCTCGGGCAGGCCCTCGACGTGCTCGACGACGAGGCCGGTCCGCTCCATCGCCGTAGCGATCCGCGACAGTGGCAGCGGCACCCCGTCCGGGAACACGAACCGCTCCGAGAACGCGCCCTCGTCCTTGGTGTCGAAGTCGGTCAGCTTGGCGATCCCGTGGTTGAGCAGGCGGCCGCCGGGGCGCAGCATTCCGTGCAGCGTGCGCATGTACAGGTCGATTCGCTCCTCCCCCACGTGCTCGACCATGCCGATGCTGGAGATGGCGTCAAACGACTCGCCGGCCAGCTCCCGGTAGTCGGCGACGCGCAACGTCACCCGGTCTTGAAGGGCGGCGGCGTGCACCCGCTCGCGGCCGAGCTTGACCTGCTCCTCCGACAGGGTGACGCCGAGCACCCGGGCGCCGTACTCCCGGGCGGCATGGATGGCAAAGCTGCCCCATCCGCAGCCGACGTCGAGGACGCGTTCGGATTCGCTCAGGCCGAGCTTGCGACACACCAGGTCCAGCTTGGCCTGCTGGGCGTCCTGGAGCGTGGTCGCGCCGCCCTTGAAGTAGGCGCAGCTGTAGGTCATCGACGCGTCCAGGAACAACGCGAAGAACTGGTTGCCGGCGTCGTAGTGGTAGCGGACGGCGCGCCGGTCGCGGCCCAGGGTGTGGCGCTCGCCCCTCAGCCGCAGCTCGGATGCCGGCGGCCGGGGCGGTGAGACCAGCCCGCAGGCGCGAATCAGCGCGATCCCGAGCCGGGCCAGTTGGGTCACCGAGAGGCGCGGCGCCACGAATGTGTCCACCACCCGGAGCGAGCGCTCGATGTCATCGGTGTCGATCAGCCCCAATACGTACGCCCGGCCCAGCCCGAGCTCGCCGGGAGCGCGAATCACGTGAGCGAGCGCCCGCGGCGACCGGAAGCTGAAGGTCGGGGCACCCGGCTGCGTGGCCGCAACGCTCGTGCCGTCCCAGAAGCGGATCGCGAACGGGCGTTCAGGGAGGGCAGCCGCCAGCTCGCGGCGCAACGGGGCCGTACGGGCGAAGGCCAAGGCCGGGTCAGGTTTGCTGCGCTGCCAGCTTGCGCTGCACGCGACCGGGATCGACGCGCACGACGTTCCAGGCCAGGCCGGTGAGCTCCAGCCCGCGGATGATCGCCGCCGACGGGTCCAGCTGCCAGCGGCGCAGGCCGTGGCGATACGAGGTGGGGAAAGCGTGGTGGTTGTTGTGCCACGCCTCGCCCCACGTAGGGATCGCCAGCCAGAACACGTTGCGTGACTCGTCGCCGGTGTCGTAGTCGCTGCGCCCGAAGTAGTGGCAGATCGAGTTGATGCTGAAGGTGGCGTGGTGCATGAAGAAGATCCGGGCCGCGCCGCCCCACAGCAACGCCGTCAGCCCGCCGGTGACGGTCCCGGTCAGGGCGACGCCGAGCCCGAACGCCGCCGCCAGCCCGAGCGCCACCCACAGCACGAAGGTCCGGTCGACGAACGTCAGCCACGGGTCGGCGAGCAGGTCCTTGGCATAGCGCGTCTCGTCGGCGACCTCCATGTCCGAGAACACCCACCCGATGTGGGCGTGCACCAGTCCCCACAACTGCCCTCGCCAGCCGTCGCCGTGATCCAGGTGCGGGCTGTGCGGGTCACCGGCCTCGTCGGAGAACCGATGATGCTTGCGGTGGGTCGCCACCCAGTCGATCACCGGTCCCTCGGCCGCGGCTGAGCCGAGGGCGGCAAACCCGGCGCGCAGCAGGCGGCTGGTCTTGAAGCTGCGGTGGGTCAGGAGCCGGTGAAAGCCGACCGTGATGCCCGAGCCGATGACCATATAGAAGATTGCCAGCACCAACAGGTCCTGCCAGACGAGCAGCCCGTTGCTCCAGCCGAGCCACATCCCGAGCCCGACCAGAATCGGCGGAGCCCCGGTGACGACTGCGCTGGCGATCCGGTCGACCAGCGGCATCTTGACCGCGCGAACCTGTCCGGCGGACGGGTCGTCCGGCGTGGCTGCGGGCGGCGAGTCGATGCCCGCGCCCTCAGGCATTACGGGCGCCGCCACCGCAGTAGGGGGATCGGAGCCCATGGCGTGGCGTGACTCTACCCGCTCAGAGCACATAAGAATCTCTTTATGTATCGCGCCGGGCACCGGTGAGGCCCGGCTGGCCGAGCGGGCGCGAGCGGTTCGCATAGGGCTCGTATCTGCGGCAGGGCTCTCCGCGCAAGCCGGGGCACGGCGGCAGGCCGGTCGGCACGCTCACCCCCGGCACCACCGGCAGGATCAGCCGCGACCGCATTCGCGCCGAATGGGCAATGGCAACCTGCGCCGTCCCTCGCGGGCTCGTGTCCGCGAATGCCCACGCCGGCTGATCGCCGCCGGGAGCCTGGATCGTCAGCCGGATGCGGGAGCCGCGGCGGTAGGCATGGCCCTCGTAGTAGAGCGGCACCGTCAGCTCGGTGTAGCGGCCCTCGGGCAGCGGCGCAGCATCGGCTCGACGCAGACTGGGGACGGGCTCCAGCAGCGTGCTCTTGGCCGCATCGAGCTTGCGGACGCTGGCGCGCAGCCAGCCGTTCTGCACGAACGTCTCCTCGCCGTCCGGCCGGACCTCGGACACGGTCACCTGGAGATCGACGCTCGGCGCGGACGCCCTCACCCACAACCGGACAGCGCCGCCGCCGATGACCACCGTGTTGGCGGTGAGCGGCGCGCTCACGTAAGCAGCGGCAGTCCCGGCCGGGCTCTGCCGCCAGCGGTAACTGGGCTTGGCCGTCCACAGGCCCCCCGGTGCGGTGTCGTTGCCACCGGTGAAGCTGGTCGCCGGCCGGGCGCGCGGATCCCACGTAAACGTGTCGCTCGCGCCGCGCGTCGCCCGGCTCGCGGTCAGCGCTCCGCCGCGGTTCAGGTACCAGGAACGCGCCCTGGTGCCGGGGATCGGGAAGGCCGAGAACGACCGCTCGAACGCGGGATACGGGGCCCCGGCGACCGAGCCTCCCCCGCCGTCGTCGAACAGCACGCGGATCGGCGCCAGCCGCTGGAAGGCCGCCTGGGCCGACCGATAGCTGGGGGCCGACTCGATCGGATCAGGCGGGAGGGTGACCCCGGCGATCCCCATCACCTGCTCGAACAACGTGGGCGCCAGGGCCCTCACGGTCGGCGAGAGCCGGGGAGCGCGGTGAGCCACGTACAGCGCCAGGAAGTCGTACCAGCGGACGAACGTGTCGGGATCCAGCGAATCGATATGGGCGCCGTTGGTGAACGTGAACCACTTGCGGCGGGTTCCGGTGAACTCCTGGGCAAGGTCGGCGCAGTGGGCTCCGGTCTGCTCGTCCTGCCACTGGCAGGCGAGGTAGACGGGCACGTGGATCCGGTGCACGAAGGTGACCGGAGCCAGCGGATCGGCGACCGACGGCCGGTAGTAACGGTTGGCAGCGATCGCTGCGATCGGGTTTGGCGCCTCGCCGTGCAGTACCTGGTTGGCCCGGCACGTCCGATCGCCATCTCGGATGCGCTGCAGCGCCCACGGCTGGCCCCCGCGGGGCGAGGCGGGCAGGGCGTCGTGACGGAGCTGCTGTGCCCACGGGACCGCGAACCCGGTGTTGAGGATTCCGCCCGGGTACAGCGTCGTGGCCGTGCTGTCGATCACCGACAGGGGCGCGATCGCCGCCAGGTGCGGCGGGTCGGTGGCGGCGACGAACAGCTGGCTGATGCCGCCGTAGGAGATGCCGAGCATCCCCACCCGGTGGCCGAGAACCCACGGCTGGTGGGCGACGGCCTCCACCACGTCGTATCCGTCCAGGTTCTGGAGCGGCTCGAAATAGTCGAACGATCCGCCCGAGCAGCCCGTGCCCCGCATGTTCACGTCGACTACCGCGAACCCGAGCAGGGTGGCGATCGCGCTGATCCCGTTCTCGGCGCCGGCGGGATCGGCATAACCGTACCCCGCGTACTCCACCAGCGTCGGGTACGGGCCGCCGGCCGGCGCGGCCGGTAGCCGGACATCGATCGCCAGACGAGTCCCGTCCCGCGTCCGCACATAGCCGTAGCCGCCGCGCGGCAGCCGCTGGTCATAGATCCGGGTGCTGGGGGGCGCTGAGCGGTCGGGGAGCACCGTGACCGCGGCCGAGCGCTCGCCCGCAGCGCGGATCCGGTAGCCGGGGCCCGGACGAACACGCCGGAACACGATCCCGCCCAGCGCGTCGGGTCGGCGATCCGCGACCACCTTCCCCGCCCGGTTGACCAGCGCCACCGTCTGCTCGGGCGCCAGCCCGACCGCGTAGACCTGCTCCACGCTGCCGTGAGCGCGGAGCGCCCGTTTCGCCGCCGCCTGGCTGGGCGCCGCCGCGATGCCGAGGATGGCCGCAACCGCCAGCAACGCCGCCACCATGACGCCCGGCGTCCATGTCCTTCCCTTCCGCATCCGGGCAACCTAGTGGATCCGTACTTCGCCCCGATTGTCAGCTTGCCGGCGGGCGGTCAACCCGCCGCCGGGCAGCTACCGTCCGACCGTGCGGACCAGCGATCGCGCCCGTCCCGGCACGGCGGCCAGCGTCTCGCGGACCTGGGACAACCCCGCGCGCAGCTCCGGATCCCCGACCTCCACGGGGAGCATCGAGTCCTGCAGATCGGCGATCGACTGGTCGGCGTCCTCGCTGGCGTCGGCGGCACGCTCGATGAGCTGCTGCACCGACTGCGACTGAAGCCCCGGCGAGTGCGCGGCGAACGATCGCGTGCTCAGTCCGACGCGGGTCGCGAACTCCGAGTGGGTCCGCTGGGCCCGGCCGTAGGCTGCCTGGACCGGTCGAAACAGCTCCTCCTCCAGGATGTCGGCGTGCTGCTCGTCCAGCTGCTCGTAGGCCTCGCCGAGGCTGGCGAGGGCATCGGCGATCTGCTCGATGGCGACCGCCAGATCGGTCAGCACCTGCTCTCTGCCTTCGGCGGTCGTGTATGCCATGTCGTGCAGACTAGTTGGCCCGGATGTCGAAATCGCCAGGCACCGATCGACGTCGGCGCAAGCGTCCTGGAGCGGGCGGCCCGGAGCGATATTCTCGGTCAGTCAGCGGCGGCTCGGGGGCCGACCGTGACACCCGAGCTGCGCCGCGAGTCAGACAGACGCCAGCACAGGGCGGCGGTGGCGGCGGCGACCACCAGGACCGACGGCCACGCCCCGATCAGCAGTCCGAGCAGATGTGAGAGGGCGAACGCGAGCACGCCGGCGACGCTCAGCTGGATCGTGACCCGGCGGCCGTCGCGGCGCAGCCAGATGGCGATGCAGCCCAACCCGCAGGCAGCGAGGACGACGCCGCCGAGCGGCCGCGAGCCGGTGGCGAGCGCCACCGCAAAGCCGGCGACGAGCCCCGTAGCGGCGATCGGCGCCGTCGCCACGCGCGCGGTGAGCTCGTCGGAGATGAGTCGGTCGGCGCCCATCTCGGCGATGATCTCACAGATGGCCGGGCGGATCTGGGTCCGGCCCGGCTGTGTTGGGTAGCGTTTGCGAGACAGCCACCGCGACAGGAGAACAGATGGGTTTTGATCAGTACCACGAGCCGCCGGAGGAGCTCCCAACCGAGACACGCACCTTCGCCCGACTGTGCGCGTCGCTCACCGAGGAGGCCGAGGCCATCGGCTGGTATGAGCAGCGACTCGCGGTCGAGCGCGATCCCGAGGCGTCCGCGGTGATGCGCGACGCCCAGGGTGAGGAGTTCAAGCACTTCAGCATGGACCTCGAGTTCCTCCTGCGCCGGTCTCCGACATGGCGGGAGATCGCCCAGGGAGTCCTGTTTCGCAGCGGCGACATCGTCGCCCACGGGGAGGCGGCCGAGGCCGAGGCCGGAGACGAAGCCGGCGGCGCAGGCGCCGACGATGGGACGGCATCGCTGGGCATCGGCAGCCTGAAGGGAGCAACGCGATGAGCAACCATCTGCTTCGCTCCCACGCCCCGATCAGCGACTCCAACTGGAAGCTGCTCGACGACGAGGCACGTGACCGGCTGGCGGTGGCTCTGGCCGCGCGCAAGCTGGTCGACTTCTCCGGTCCTCGCGGATGGGAGCACTCCGCGACCAATCTCGGGCGGATCAGGCCGGTAACCGCCGCCCCCTGCCAGGGAGTGACGGCCGTCCAACGGCGAGTGCTGCCACTGGCCGAGGTTCGGGCCGACTTCGAGATCTTGCGCTCGGAGCTGCGCGACGACGATCGTGGCGCCGCCGACACCGACCTGGACTCGCTGGACCGCGCCGCTCACCAGATGGCGGTGGCCGAGAACCGGGCGGTGCTTCACGGCTGGTCCGAGGCGTCGATGACCGGAATCGCCGAGGCGTCCCCGCACCAGGGACTGCAGCTCGGCACCGAGGCCGGGAGCTATCCCCGGCCCGTCGCCAGCGCCGTCGAGCTGCTGCTGCGCGGCGGGATCGCCGGACCTTATGCCCTGGCACTGGGCAGCGAGGAGTACAAGCGAGTGGTGGAGACCGCCGAGAACGGCGGCTACCCATTGCTCGACCACCTGCGCAAGATCCTCGAGGGGGAGATCATCTGGGCGCCGGGCGTGGACGGGGCGGTCGTGGTCAGCATGCGCGGCGGCGACTTCCTGTTCGAGTCCGGCCAGGATCTCTCGATCGGCTACCAGGACCACGACCGCGAGGTCGTCCGCTTCTACCTGGAGCAGAGTTTCAGCTTCCACATCGCGACCCCCGAGGCGGCGGTCCCGCTCAAGCAGAGCTGACGGAGGGTTTGCCGGCGCCCGGTGGCCGGGTAGGCGCCGCACCATGAATCTGCCGCCCATCCGCCGGCGACCCGGTCCCGCCACGACCATCCCGCCCCGCCGCGTGCGTTCGGTGGTGTCGCAGTTCGCTCAGGACGCGGCCCTGGCGGCGTTGCTGGGCGGGAATCTGTTCGGCCGGGTGGCGATGCACCCCGCGCTGACGGACATCAGCGACAAGCAGGAGCGCGGGGTGGTGCTCAACCGGGCCTGGCGGCGGTACGGCACCGTCAACTCGACGGCCTTGGCGGCGCTGGTCGCCGGATGGCTGGCCGCGCGCGGCGACGAGACGGGACGGTTGGTGACCACTGCCCGCCGGCGGCGGCTGATCCTGGCCAAGGACATCTCCGTCGGGGCGGTGGTGGTCAGCGGGCTGGCCTCGGCCGCCGGTGGCGTCGGTTTCGCGCAACAGGCTCCCGACGGCGCCGTGCCGATGGAATCCGGCTCCTCGCCGGCAGCGGAGACGTCGAACCGCGCCGCCGCGCTCAAGCACCTCGTCAACGGACTCGGCGCCCTCAATCTCGCCGCCGAGTTGGCCCTGGTCGCCGCCAACGCGACGCTCGAGCGCGGCGCCGGCGGACGTCTGTCCTAGTGTCCCGTCAGGCAAGTTCGCCGGCAGACGGAACACTAGCCAGTCCGCCTCCGCGTTAGGCTGCCGCGTCATCGATGCGCGAGACCGCCGGACGATCGTCTTCTTCCCGGAGGGCGCGTTCGGCCCAACCAACAACTGCGTAGGCATCGGCGACGTGTTGCGGCGCCGCGGGCACCGGGTCGTGTTCGTGGTCGAGGAGTCGTTCGCCGGCGGGCTCGAGGCCAAGGGCTTCGAGGAGCGGCTGATGCGCCTCGGTCCGCCGCCGGAGGCGCCCGAGGTGCCCGGTCAGTTCTGGAAGGACTTCATCCGCGACACGGCGCCGGTGTTCCGCGCGGACACGTTCGAGCAACTGGAGAGCTTCATCCTGCCCACTTGGCAGGCGCTGACCGACGGGGCCCGTTACGTCGACGATCGTCTGCGCGAGATCTTCGGCGAGCTCGAACCCGACGCGATCGTGGAGGACAACGTCTGCGCGTTTCCGGCGATTCCCGCCGGCGGGCGACCGTGGGTGCGGATCGTCTCCTGCAACCCGCTCGAGGTCGGCGACGGCGCCCTGCCTCCGGCCTTCTCCGGGCTGCCCCTCGGCGACCGGTCGAGATGGGATTCGTTCCGGGCCCAGTACGCCCGCCAGGTTTCAGAGCTGCAGGCCTCCTTCTCGGACTTCTGCGTCCAACGGGGCGCTGCACCCCTCCCGGACCTGGAGATGATCCACGAATCGCCGTGGCTGAACCTGTACCTGTTCCCCGAGCAGCTCGACTACCCCCGCAGCCGCGCGCTCGGCCCCACCTGGCACAACCTGCAGACGAGCGTCCGCGCCACCGACGATCCCTGGGAGCCGCCGGCGGGCGACGGCCGCCGGCTCGTCTACCTCAGCCTCGGCTCGCTCGGCTCGGCCGACGTGCAGCTGATGCGTGAGCTGGTGAGCCTGCTGGCGGACACTCCGCATCGTTACGTGGTCAGCCGGGGGCCGCGCCACGACGAGTACGCCTTGGCCGAGAACATGCTGGGTGCCGAGTTTTTGCCCCAGGCGTCGGTGTTGCCCCACGTCGACGCCGTGATCACCCACGGCGGCAACAACACGGTCACCGAGTGCCTCTGGTTCGGCAAGCCGATGCTGGTGTTGCCGATCTTCTGGGATCAGCACGACAACGCCCAGCGCGTGCACGAGACCGGCTACGGCATCCGGCTGCCCACCTACGCGCTGACGCGCGAACAGCTGTCCGACGCGCTCGACACCGTGCTGCACTCGGCGCCGCTGCGCCACCGCGCCGTCGCCGCCGGGCAGCGCCTGCGGACACGGCCGGGCACGGTGGCCGCGGCCGATCTGATCGAGCGGGTGGCCAGCACCGGCGAACCGGCGGCGGGCTGACGCGGGCCGACCGCGGCTGTGGAAGCATCTTGATCGATGAGGCTGGGGCTGCACGCGCTGGGGATCGGGCCGGGGGCACGCCGTGAGGTGATCGACGCGGTGGCCGTGGCCGCCGAAGCGTGCGGATTCTCGACGCTGTGGGCGGGCGAGCACGTGGTCATGATCGACCACCCCGACTCCCGCTATCCGTATTCGCAGGACGGACAGATCGCGGTGCCGGCGCAGGCCGACTGGCTCGATCCGCTGGTGGCTCTGAGCTTTGCCGCCGCCGCCACCCAGCGCATCCGAATCGCCACCGGCATCCTGCTGCTGCCCGAGCACAACCCGGTGGCGCTGGCCAAGCGGGCGGCAAGTCTCGACGCTCTCTGCGGTGGCCGGCTCACGCTCGGCATCGGCGTCGGCTGGTCACGGGAGGAGTTCGCCGCGCTCGGCGTCCCGTTTGCCCGCCGCGGCCGGCGCGCCGACGAGTACCTGCGCGCGATGCGCGTGCTCTGGCGCGAGGACGTCGCCTCGTTCGATGGCGAGTTCGTCGCGTTCTCCGCCGTGCGGGTCAACCCCAAGCCGGTCCACAGCCGGCGGATACCGGTGGTGATCGGCGGCAACAGCGACGCTGCGCTGCGACGCGTCGCCGAGCTGGGAGACGGCTGGTACGGCTTCAACCTGCCGGGGGTTGAGGCGGTCGACGAGCGGATCGCGTTTCTGCGCCAGCAGTGCCACCGGCTGGGACGGGATGTGCGCGAGCTGGAACTGGCGGTCGCGCTCGACGGAGGTCAACCCGGCGATGTGGCTGGCCTCGCCGCCCTGGGCGTGACCGAGCTCGTTCTCGTCGACGCTGCACCGGATGATCCGCAGCTGGCCGGCGACCGGGTCGCCGAGCTCGCCCGGACTTGGAGCACTTAGAGTGTGCGCCCTTCACGACACCGCGACGCTGAGCGCCGCGACGGCGAGTGCCAGCCCGATGCAGATCGCCAGCGCCGCGTGCAGGCCGGGGACGAGCTGCCCGCCGGCGATCAGTGATCCGTACAGGGCGACGCCGATCACGCTGCCGGTCTGGCGTGCGGTGTTCAGCGTTCCCGACGCGATCCCGGAGCGGGAGCGCTCGACGCTGCCCAGGAGGCAGGCGGTCATGACCGGGACGATCAGCCCGACCCCGAAGCCCACGGCCATGAGCTGGGCCACGAGCGTCGGGTAGGAGCTGCCCGCGCCGGCGCCCAACAGCGCGGCGGCGCCGGCCGCCATCAGCACTCCGCCGAGTGCGATCACCCGCCGCGGTCCGAACCTGGCGGCGAGGCGGCCGGCGAGCAGGTTCGCCGCCAGGACCACGCCCGTCATCGGCGCGAACGCCAGCCCGGTCTGCAGCGGCGAGAGGTGCTGGGCGCGTTGGAAGAACAGGCTGAGCACGAAGATCAGGCCATAGAAGGCGACGTTGATCAGCAGCCCGATCGCCGAGGTCGAGCTGAAGGTGCCCGAGCGAAACAGCCCCAGCGGCAGCATCGGCGCAGTGCGCTTGGCTTCGAGTGCCAGAAACGCCGCCCCGGCCGCGATCGCGACCGCGTAGCCGGCCAGGACCGGCGGGCTGGTGAAGCCGTGCGCCCCGCCCCGGATCGTCGCCGCCGCCAGCGCGATCAGCGTCACGATCGCAGCCAGCTGTCCTGGGACATCGATGCCGCGGTCAGGCGAGCGCGAGGTTTCATCGGCCCAGCGTAAGGTCAACACGATTCCGATCACGCCGATCGGAGCGTTTATGAAGAAGATCGCGCGCCACCCCAGCGTGGCGGTCAGCACGCCGCCGACCAGCGGGCCGCCCGACAGCGCGACGCTCGCTCCGGCGGCCCACAGGCCGACCGCCTGCGAGCGCTCGTGCGCCTCGGGATACGTGTGGTTCAGCAGGGTCAGCGAGCACGGCACCAGGACCGCCGCGCCGACGCCCTGCACCGCGCGGGCAGCGATCAACACTCCCAGGCTCGGCGCCAGCCCGCATGCCGCCGAGGCGCCCGTGAACAATCCGAACCCGGCGATGAACACCCGCTTGGCGCCGATTCGGTCGCCCATCGCGCCCGCGCTCAGGATCAGGGCCGCGAACGCGACCGTGTAGGCGCTGACCACCCACTGCAGAGAGCTGACCCCGCCGCCCAGCGCCGCGCCAATCGGCTTGATCGCGACGTTGACCACGCTGACGTCGAGCTGTACCACCGCGAAGCCCAGGCTCGTGGCCACCAGGGTCCAGGCGGCAGCGTGCCGGCCAGGGGGTTGCGCGGCGGTGACCCGGGCGTGGGCCTTCGGTGGACCACCTCGCTCTTGATTCGTCGTGCTCATCGTCGGGTGGCGAGGATGGTATGCGGGAAATGCTTCAACCTCAGTTGAAGCGTCTAGCGCCTATGCTGAACCCGGTGCTCGCTGATGCCGATCTCTCCGCCGTGGCCGAGCTGATGACCGCCCACCGCGCGTCGATGCTGCTCGCGCTGATCGGCGGCCGGCCGTTGACCGCCGGCGAGCTCGCCGCTCGCGCCGGCATCTCCCCGTCACTGGCCAGCGCTCATCTCCACCGTCTGCTCGACGGCGGGCTGGTGGCCGTGACGCCAGAGGGGCGCCAGCGCCGTTACCGGATCGCCAGCCCGCACGTGGCCGAAGTGATCGAGGCGATGCTCACCCTGGCTCCGGTTCGCCGCGCGTCGAGCCTGCGCCAATCCGCCCGTGGACGCGCGATCCGCCACGCGCGCACGTGCTACGACCATCTCGCGGGCGCCGTCGGCGTCGCCCTGACCGACACTCTGGAGCGCCAGCACGTGATCGCCCCCGCCGGTGGCGCCTACGTTCTCACCGCGTCCGGCGAGCAGCGCTTGGAGGCCATCGGCCTCGACGTCGCCACGCTCCGCCGGCAGCGGCGCGTGTTCGCCCGGCCCTGCCTGGACTGGACCGAGCACCGCCCCCATCTCGCCGGCGGACTCGGCGCCGGCCTGGCCGAGCACCTCTTCCAGCGGCACTGGCTCGAGCGCCTACCAAGTACACGGGCCGTGCGCGTGACCGACAGCGGCCAGGCTGAGCTGCTCAGCGAGTTCGGGCTCAACCTGTCGTAGCGCTGAAGCTTTTTTGTTGGATCGCGCAACCGCCGCGAGGTAGGCTGCACGCGCGACCGTTCCCGGGAGGCGAGCGAAAGGAGGCAGGAGGAGCCGGTTCTCGGCCGTGTCCAGCCAGACGCGGAGCACGCGGGAGCTTGTCCGACCTCGGCAGCGAGGCTCGGGCAAGACGCTTCGTGCTCGCCTGGTGAGCCCGATCACATAGGAGTCTGATGTCGTCCAAACGTCGTGTTGCGCTCCCGCTGGCATGCGCCGGCTTCTTGGGAACCATCTGTCTGCTGCTGCTGTTGACGCAATCGCCCGCGAGCGCCAGCAAGTCGCTGAGTTACGGGCGTCTCAACAAGATTCAGAAACGCATCGTCTCCCAGGCGCTGGCGAGCGCGCTCAGCCCGTCGTCGTCGACCCAGGCGCCCGGGAATGATGAAGGCGGCGGCCCCGACGGTGCCCCGTTCACCCCGCCGAAGTCCTATCAGACGGCCGCCGGAGGTGGCGGCGGGACCGGCACGTATGTGCCGTCGGCCCAGGGACAATGCTCACAGCGCCTTGGCGCCGATGTGAAGGTCAACCAGAACTGCCTGAACATCTCCGACCCCGACCTGCAAGGCCGCGCGCAGGCCAACAACGAGCCGTCGATCGCGCAGGATCCGATGGATCCTCGGAATCTCGTCGCCAGCGACAACAACTACGTTCGCGGCGATGGGACCTGCGGCGCCCATTTCTCTCTGGACGGGGGCGGCAACTGGGCAGATTCGACAGTGCCCAACGGGTTCACCAGGGGCCTGGGGGGATTCGCGCGCGAGTACTGGCAGGCCGGTGGCGACACGTCGGTCGCGTGGGACACCCGCGGCAACGCTTATCTGAGCTGTCAGCTGTTCAACCGCGGGACGGTCGCCTCGCCGAATCCCGATCAGTCGAGCTCGTTCGTGATCTTCCGCTCGACTCAGAACGACGGAGCATCCTGGAACTTCCCGGGCCGCTACACCACGGTGTTCTTCGATCCCAGCGGCACCAGCGGGGTGCTCGAGGACAAGGCGCTGATGACCGTGGATGACAACGTGCACAGCCCGTACCGAGATCGCATCTACGTGACCTGGACCGAGTTTGCCGCCGACGGGACGGCCTACATCTATGAGGTCCACTCCGACGACTACGGCGAGACGTTCAGCACCCGGACGCTGGTGAGCAAGGACAGCCCGGACTGCACGAACACCTTCGGTGCCGCGACGCCGAACGGCGCGTGCAACGAGAACCAATTCTCCGATCCGTTCGTCGGTCCTGACGGCAACCTGTACGTGGCCTATGACAACTTCAACAACCAGCCCACCAGTGGCAGCGACAACCACTACCAGGTGCTCCTGTCGAAGTCGACCGACGGCGGCCAGAGCTTCTCGTCGCCGGTGAAGGTCAGCGATTATTACGACCTGCCCGACTGCGATACCTATCAGGGTGCGGGTGCCGATCCCGGGCGCTCATGCGTGCCCGAGAAGGGTTCCTCGACCGTATCGGTCTTCCGGGCCACCAACTACCCGTCGGGGCAGGTGGATCCGCAGAACGCCAACCGGGTGACAGTCGCCTTCGGCTCCTACATCAACCGGTACTCCAACGAGAGCAACGGGTGCGTGCCGGCCGGCTTCGCCGCCGACGGCAACCCCACCTACACCGGCGTCAAGACGCCGGGGGCATGCAGCAACAAGATCCTGCTCAGCGTGTCCACCAACGGCGGCACGTCGTTCACCGGCACGACGACCGATCCTCGCAGGGAGCTGGTCGTCACGCAGTCGCCAGGGCAGGCCCACACCGACCAGTACTGGCAGTGGAGCGCGTTCACGCGCTCCGGGCAGCTGGCGGTCGACTATTACGATCGCCAGTATGGCCGCGACGAGTTCAACGGCTCCTCGGATTTCAGCCTCTCGGGGAGCAGGAACCTCGTCGACTTCGGCCAGACCCGCGTGACGTCGACCTCGATGCCCGCACCGACTGAGTTCGAGGGTCCGGCGGGCGGCCAGTTCTATGGCGACTACGTCGGGCTGGCGGCAATCGACAAGGCGCACCCGATCTGGTCTGACACGCGCTCGCCGGACCTGTTCGTGTGTCCCGGGAGTGCGACGCCGGGCAAACCGCCGACCCTCTGCAGTGCGACGGAGACCAACGGCGAGACCGCCAACGACGAGGACACCTTCACGGCAACGCTGGGGGTGCCTTCCGGCAACCACCACTGAACCCAGGGCAACTGGCGGCGGGGCCCGGCGCAGCCGGGCCCCGCCGCTCCAGTACGCTGATGGAGAGGTGACGTCAATGCGTATCGCGCGGATCCCGTCGGCTCGCCGCGCAGCGGCCGCGGTCGCCGCGCTCGGACTCACCATCGGCACAACATCTATGTTGAGCGACGCGTCGGCCGCGCCCGGCAAACTTCCGGCCCCGAGCCTGCGGCTCACCAACCGTGACCCGGTCACCGTCAGCGGGCTCCACTTCCATCCCCGCCTTCGGGTGCATGTGCGCCTGGTCGACGGGCGAACGCTCGCTCGCAACCCCGTAGCCACTGGCACCGGCGGGTTCACCATCTCCTTCCCCGCGGTAGTCGACCGCTGCAGCTCATTCTCGATATCGGCGATCCAGCGGCCCCGCGTCAGCGTGGCGCTGCACGGCTTCCCGAAGCCGGAATGCGCGCCGGCTTCGGCGCCCTAGGCGAGGCCTGGATCGTCCCTACTCCCTGGCGAACGCGACGCCGTCGTCGTGCACGCGCCGGTCCTGCGCGTTCAGGTGCGCACCGGCCGCCTCATCGTGCGATAGACGAACTCATCGGTCTGCGCCGACTCCCGCGCCGCGACGACGCGGTCGTGATGCGCCGAGAACCGGCACACCGGATCGGCGG